>NZ_JAKYXB010000001.1:0-2168610 GCF_022761075.1 Pantoea sp. MQR6 | reverse complement strand
TTTAGGATATCTATCCGTCATGCTTCGCGCTGCAGATGCGTTGGCTGCCTGCATTTCACCCCGGTCACTTACCTGAGTAAGCTCCCGGGGATTCATGCGTTTGCCGCCCTATTAAAATAGGTATTATCAAGGCCATAAACCCATCGCACAGGATATTGTATGTCTGACACTCAACAGCTCGATCAGCTCGTCGCCGCTTGTCACTGGATAGGCGCTAAAGGCTGGGCACCCGCGACTGGCGGTAATATGTCGGTTCGTCAGGATGAACATTTCTGTTTGCTCAGCGAATCGGGCAAAGACAAAGGTGGCCTGACGCGTGATGACTTCATCCAGGTTGAAATTGCTTCTAATCTTGCGCCTTCTGGACGCAAACCTTCTGCCGAAACCGCGTTGCACACCTTAATCTATCGACTATTTCCCGAGGCGGGCGCGGTTCTGCATACGCACACCGTTAACGCCACCGTCTTGTCTCGAGTGGAAGAGGGCGCTGCACTGCTGCTGTATGGCTACGAAATGCAAAAATCCCTGACGGGTCAGCACACGCATGAAGATACCGTGGCGATTCCGGTATTTGATAACAGCCAAGACATCGCTGCGCTGGCGTCAGAAATTGAAGATTATGCCGCCCGTTTTCCGCTGCGTTACGGCTTTTTATTACGCGGTCACGGCTTAACCTGCTGGGGCGAAAACGTCAATGAAGCACGACGTCATCTTGAAGGGTTGGAGTTTTTATTTGAATGCGAACGTCAACGTCGCCTGCTGGAGAGCAAATGATCCGCGCTATTGTCACTGATATCGAAGGCACCACCAGCGACATCCGCTTCGTGCACAACGTACTGTTTCCTTACGCCCGCCAACACTTAGCTGCCTTTATTCGCGAAAATCAGGATAACGCAGAGGTTGCTGCCGCGCTGAATGCGGTACGCATCGAAGCCGAACTGCCGGAGGCCGATCTCGCCACGATCACTGAGATCCTGTTCAGCTTTATGGATCAGGATCGTAAATCCACCGGCTTAAAAGCGCTGCAAGGGATGATCTGGCGCGCGGGTTACGTTAACGGCAGTTTTACCGGGCACCTTTACCCTGATGTTCTGCCTGCTTTAAAGGCATGGCAGCAGCAGGGTATAAAACTCTACGTATATTCTTCCGGCTCGGTTGCGGCGCAGAAATTGTTATTTGGCTACAGCGACGAAGGTGATATTACTGGCCTGTTTAGCGGTTATTTTGATACGCACGTTGGTGCCAAGCGTGAGGTTAACGCTTATCACTCTATCGCCGCCGAAATCGGCCTGCCGGCTGACCAGCTGCTGTTTCTTTCTGATATTTATCAGGAACTGGACGCAGCGGCTGAAGCCGGTTGGCAAACCCTGCAGTTGATTCGTGGCGACGCGGATAATCAAAGCCGTCATCGTCAGGTCAATAATTTTTCCCAGATTAACCCGGAGTCGATTTGAGATGAGTGCACTGACCATTTTTACTGAGAGTGAAGCCAGCCAGCCGGTATGGCACAGCACCGATGCTGAGGCAATCCGTGAACGTCTTAACGCTAAAGGTGTACGCTTTGAGCGCTGGGAAGCGGATCGCGAACTGGGTGAGAATCCTGACGCCGAAAAGGTAATTAACGCTTATCAGCATGCCATTGATCGTCTGGTCGCCGAAAAGGGTTATCAAAGTTGGGATGTCATCAGCATGCGTGCCGACAATCCCCAGAAAAGCGTGTTGCGCGAGAAGTTTCTTTCAGAGCATACCCATGGCGAAGACGAAGTGCGTTTCTTTGTTGAGGGCGCAGGATTGTTTTGCCTGCATCTGGATGGACAGATCTTGCAGATCCTGTGTGAGAAAAACGATCTGATCTCCGTTCCGGCGGGAACGCCGCACTGGTTTGATATGGGATCGTCGCCAAACTTCACTGCGATCCGTATTTTCGATAATCAGGAAGGTTGGGTAGCTAATTTTACTGGCGACAAGATTGCCGATGCTTATCCACGGCTGGATTAGCTTTTGCCTTTGCGCGTAGAGATTTGACCTCTGCGCGTTAGATGTTGGCCTCTACATACGCGGTTTTGACGTGTGTGCACTGTCCCCACCTCGGTCCCTCCCCATCAAAACGGGGAAGACCGGGAAGGGGACAAACGACCTCGCAACGCAGGAATCACTGTGGCTGAAACGCACCCAATTTTACCTGCTCTGGCGTGACCACACCGGTATTCAACACCCAACCGCTGATCAATGCAGCAGGCGTCACGTCAAATGCCGGGTTATAAACAGCCGCATTTTCGGGTGCCCATTGAACATTGCCAAAACTGCCCGCTACGCCGGTGACCTCGCTCGCCGCACGCTGTTCAATCGGAATCGCTGCGCCGTTCGGACACAAACGATCCAGCGTGGTGTGTGGCGCGGCAACATAAAATGGAATGCCATGGTAATGCGCCAGCACTGCCAAACTGTAGGTGCCAATTTTGTTCGCTACATCACCGTTCGCAGCGATGCGATCGGCACCGACCCAAATCGCATCAACCTGCTTACTGGCCATCAGGCTGGCGGCCATGGAATCGGTGATCAACTGATAGGGTATCGCCAGCTCACCCAGTTCCCATGCAGTCAACCGCCCACCCTGCAATAAAGGACGCGTTTCACCGACCCAAACATTTGCTACTTTACCTTGCTGATGCGCTCGGGCAATCACGCCCAGCGCGGTGCCTACGCCTGCGGTGGCTAATCCGCCAGTATTGCAATGTGTCAGCAAGCGGCTGCCAGGCGTGACCAACGCGCTGCCAGCGTCAGCGATATCGTCACACAGCTGCTTATCTTCTTCCACCAGACGCAGCGCTTCTTTTACAAGCGCGTCGACAAACGTCTCCTGCGCTAGCGCGAGCTTCATGCGATCAAGATTATTCATTAGGTTCACAGCGGTCGGACGCGCCGCGCGCAGGATTTCCAGCGCTTCTGCCAGCTGATCGCGCGTTTGCCCGTGCTCCGCCAGCAGCGCCAGCAGCAGCGACGCAGAAAGGCCAATCAACGGCGCACCGCGCACGCGCAAGGCATGAATATGTTCAACCAGCTGCGCCACGCTGTGCGCGGGTAGCCAGTTTTTTTGCTGCGGCAGCGCTTGCTGATCGAGGATCCAAAGCTGATTGTCACGAACCTGTAGGCTGGTGGTTTGAAGTCTCTGCATTGTCTGTGAAATCCATGTTGCGTTAATGGCGGATATTGTGCCAACATGCTTGGCGGATGTATAGACGTCTGAACGGCTTATGGCTATTTGATCCTCAAGTCTTTTGTTTATAAGGAATGGCAATGTCGCAATACCGTACCTTCACCGCTGCTGACGCTGTGGAATATGCCAAACAATTTGGCGGAGTGGACGATCCTTCTACGCTGGTCAGTGCGGAAGAGATTGGTGATGGTAACCTTAATCTGGTGTTTAAGATTTATGATAACCAAGGCAAAAGCCGCGTGGTGGTTAAGCAAGCGCTGCCCTACGTACGTTGCGTGGGAGAATCCTGGCCGTTAACGCTGGATCGTGCCCGTCTGGAAGCGCAAACGCTGGTTGAACACTATAAACATTGTCCGCAGCATACCGTTCAGATTACCCATTACGACGCAGAATTGGCCGTGATGGTGATGGAAGACCTTTCCAGTCACCGTATCTGGCGCGGCGAGCTGGTACAAGGCGTTTATTACCCGGAAGCATCGCGTCAGCTGGGTGAATATCTGGCGCAAACCCTGTTTCACACCTCTGATTTCATTTTGCATCCTCACCAGAAAAAAGCGGAGGTTGCCCGCTTTATTAACCCGGAAATGTGCGAAATCACCGAGGATCTGTTTTTCAACGATCCCTACACCGATCATGAGCGCAATAAATACCCGGAGGCGTTGGAGCCGCTGGTCGCCAGCCTGCGTCATGATGATGCGTTACGCATTGCGGTGGCGGGCCTTAAGCATCGTTTCTTTGCCAATGCTGAAGCGCTGCTGCATGGTGACATCCACAGCGGATCGATTTTTGTCGCTGACGGTAGCCTAAAAGCGATTGATGCTGAGTTTGGTTATTTCGGTCCGATTGGCTTTGATGTTGGCACCGCGTTGGGTAATTTGCTGATCAACTACTGTGGTCTGCCAGGCCTGCTGGCGCCGCGCGAAGCCGCCGATGGTCGTGAACAGCGTTTAAGCGATGTGCGCGACGTCTGGATTGCCTTCGCCCATCGCTTTCTTGAACTGGCTGAAGCCAAAACCACCGATGTTGCCATGGCATATCCAGGCTATGCGCAGGCGTTTTTACGTAAAGTATGGGCGGATACGATTGGCTACTGCGGTACCGAGCTGATTCGTCGTACTGTGGGCATGTCTCACGTTGCGGATATGAAGCTCATTAAAGATGAGGCGATGCGCACGGAGTGTATTCGTAACGCCATCACGCTGGGCCGCACGCTGATTCTGGCCGCCGATCATATTGAGGATGTGGAAGCGCTGCTGGCCCGCATTCGCCAGGCTGTCTGAAAAAGCGGATAAAAAAGGCCGACATTGCGTCGGCCTGTTAGGGAATGATTCATCGGATCATCAAGCGGCTTCGCTGGCACGACCCGGTTTCTGCTCCGCCGCTTTAGCCGGCACCGCCAACGCATCTGCAGCAAACTCATCAACGTTAATGGAGCGCAATCGACTCGCTTCGGCGCGTTTCAGCACCTCAGCTTCTTGCACATCAATTAAGCCCTGTTCCAGCGCCTGCGTTGCCAGCGCATCAAGCCGGGTAAAAGAGAGATGCTTTTTAGTCTGTTTGCATAGCCGATCGTGAATCACTTCCGCCGCCATCACATCCTGCAAGGCTTGCTCCAGCTGTCCTGCCGGATTATGTTCACTCGGCGTCAGATATTGGCCGCGACCTAAACGAGTACGCGTCGCTGACGGCAGCTGCAGCAATCTTGCGAGCTGGTGATCGAGACGATCAGAAGGCGCTGGACACTGTTTGCCGCCGGCAAAAATCACCAGGCGGAGCACGCCTGAAACTAAGCGATTCGGGAAGTTACGCAGCAGATCATCCATGGCATCTTCCGCCTGATGCAAGGCATCCTGTACGCCCCAATGCACCAGCGGCAGATCGGCTTCGTTGCGGCCCTCATCGTCATAACGTTTCAGCGTTGCGGAGGCGAGATAGAGCTGGCTCAGCACATCACCTAAACGGGCTGAAATGCGTTCGCGACGTTTCAAGCTACCGCCCAGCACTGCCATCGAAACATCTGACAGCAAAGCGAGATTAGCGCTGATGCGGTTCAGGTGCTGATAATAGCGGCGCGTTGCATCACGCGTTGGCGTGGCGCTGGTGCGGCCGCCGGTTAAACCCAACCACAAACTGCGCACGTGGTTACTGCCGACATGACCTATGTGGCTGAACAACGCGTTGTCAAAAGCACTGACATCATTGTTGGCTGCTGCTGCCATCTCTTGCAAAACATAAGGATGGCAACGAATCGCGCCCTGACCAAAAATGATCATGCTGCGCGTCAGAATATTCGCGCCTTCAACCGTAATCGCGATGGGCGCGCCCTGATAGGCACGGGCGAGAAAATTGCTGTTGCCGAGCATGATGCCTTTGCCGCCTGCAATATCCATGGCGTCGATAATGGCGCGCTGACCGCGATGGGTGCAGTGATATTTGACGATTGCAGAGAGCACCGCCGGTTTCTCGCCCTGCATAATACCGGTGGTAATCAGCGTCGCGGCTGCATCCATCACATAAGCATTTCCGGCGATCCGCGCGAGCGGCTCTTCAATTCCTTCCATTTTACCGATTGGTAATTTGAACTGGCGACGAATATGCGCATAAGCACCGGTTGCCAGCGCCACGCTTTTCAGGCTGCCGGTAGAGTTTGATGGCAATGTAATACCGCGCCCAACCGACAAGCATTCAACCAGCATCCGCCAGCCTTGTCCGGCCATTTCTGGGCCGCCGATAATAAAATCGATCGGTACGAAGATATCTTTGCCGCGTGTTGGACCATTTTGAAACGGGACGTTTAACGGGAAGTGTCGATTGCCAATTTCAACGCCTGGCGTATGGGTGGGGATCAACGCACAAGTAATACCGAGTTCTTTGGTTGCGCCCAGCAATCCTTCAGGATCGCTGAGTTTAAATGCCAGCCCCAGCACGGTGGCAATGGGGGCCAGCGTGATATAACGCTTATTCCAGGTCAGACGCATACCCAGAACGTGCTGGCCTTGCCAGTCGCCCATGCACACCACGCCGGTATCGGGAATAGCGCCTGCGTCCGAACCCGCTTCCGGGCTGGTCAGAGCAAAACAAGGGATCTCTTCACCACGCGCCAGACGCGGTAAATAGTGATCTTTCTGTTTGTCGGTGCCGTAATGTTGCAGCAGTTCACCGGGGCCAAGTGAGTTCGGAACGCCGACGGTAATGGCTAAAATGCCCGACACGCCAGCCAGTTTTTGCAGCACACGCGCTTGTGCATACGCTGAGAATTCCAGTCCGCCATACTCTTTTTTAATGATCATGGCGAAGAAGCGATGCTGTTTTAAATACGCCCAGAGTTCAGGCGGCAGATCGGCCATTTCATGGGTGATCTGAAAATCATTTGCCAGGCGGCAAGCTTCTTCAACCGGGCCATCGATAAAGGCTTGCTCGTCGGCGGTCAGACGCGGCTGCGGATAGTTGTGCAGCTTCTGCCAGTCTGGTTTACCTTGAAACAGATCGCCTTCCCACCAGGTTGTACCGGCCTCAATCGCCTCTTTCTCGGTGCGCGACATCGGTGGCATCACTTTCTGAAAACGCTGTAGCATCGGTTTGGAAAAGAGATCACGGCGCAACGCGGGCAAATTGAAAGGCAGCAGGATAATGGCTAACGGCAGCAGCAACCAAGGTGTCCAGAGCTGAGCCGCCGCCAGCGCGCCGGTCCACAGCAGCAGAATCAGGCTACTCAACCGCAGCGAAATGCGGTGATAAAACAAGGCGCTAATCAGCACCACCGTCGCAAGTATCGAAACAACCATCATAATGAACCGCCTGTAAAGTAGTAAGAGGTCTGACCTGTTATGAGTAGATCTTTAGAGCAGTTGGTTTGATTTAGCAATTCGTTTACATCGCAGTTACGACCTTCCTCACAAAATCGTTGCGCGCGGTTTTTTCCGGGCAGAAGTCCCGCCAAATTTTCGCGGGGAAAGGGGGACGGATAGGGTGCGGTGCTTTGCGCTGACCGGCCATTCCGTTAAACTTGCTGCGATAAACCTCCCTTTAAAGGACATCCCTATGTACCAGGACATTATTCGTTCAGAACTTAATGAAGCCGCCGATACGTTAAATAATTTTCTGAGCGATGAAGCCAATATCCATGCGATTCAACGCGCTGCGGTGATGCTGGCCGACAGTTTTAAAGCAGGTGGAAAAGTGTTGTCGTGCGGTAATGGTGGCTCGCATTGCGATGCGATGCATTTCGCTGAAGAGTTAACGGGCCGCTACCGCGAAAATCGTCCTGGTTATCCGGCGATTGCCATCTCTGACGTCAGCCATCTTTCCTGCGTCAGCAACGATTTTGGTTACGACTATGTGTTCTCGCGTTACATTGAAGCCGTGGGGCGTTCTGGCGATGTACTGCTGGGCCTGTCTACTTCCGGTAACTCTGCCAATATCATTAAAGCGATTGAAGCCGCGCGTGCACAAGGCATGAAAGTCATTACGCTGACCGGCAAAGATGGCGGAAAAATGGCGGGAACAGCCGATATTGAAATCCGTGTGCCGCATTTTGGCTATGCTGACCGTATTCAGGAAATTCACATAAAAGTGATTCATATCCTGATGCTGCTGATTGAAAAAGAGATGGTGAAGTAACAGCATTGCCTCCTGCTCGACGGGAGGCGTTTAACTAAGGCGGTTGCTATGTGCGAATTGCTCGGGATGAGCGCCAATGTACCAACGGATATCTGTTTCAGCTTCACCGGTCTGGTGCAGCGCGGCGGTGGAACCGGGCCACACAAAGATGGTTGGGGCATTACGTTTTACGAGGATAAAGGCTGCCGCACGTTTAAAGATCCGCTGCCCAGCTATAACTCGCCAATTGCGCGCTTAGTGCAGGAATACCCCATCAAATCCCATTCGGTGGTGGCACATATTCGTCAGGCCAATCGCGGACAGGTATCGCTGGAAAACACCCATCCGTTTACACGTGAATTATGGGGACGCAACTGGACCTACGCTCACAACGGCCAACTCAAAGGTTATCGTCAGCTGGAAACCGGCACTTTCCGTCCGGTGGGTGAAACTGACAGCGAAAAGGCTTTTTGCTGGATTCTGCATAAGCTGGCGACACGTTATCCGCGCACACCAGGTAACTGGCCTGCGGTATTTCGTTATATCGGTGAATTAGCCGGCGAGCTGCGGCAGAAAGGCGTGTTCAATATGTTGCTGTCAGACGGACGTTATTTGATGGCGTTCTGTTCCACCAATCTCTTTTGGATCACGCGCCGTGCGCCGTTTGGCCGTGCGCAGTTGCTTGATCAGGATGTTGAGGTTGATTTTCAAGAACACACTACTGCCAATGATATCGTGACGGTGATAGCGACGCAGCCGTTGACAGGAAATGAAACCTGGCACCGGATAGTGCCAGGTGAATGGGCATTATTCTGCCTTGGAGAGCGCCAGGAATGATTTGGACGCAGCTTCGGGATTGGTTATCACCGGGCTGTTGTTCATGACATATTTACCGCTGGTCACGTTAACCGTGGGTGGCTGGTGGTATTTGTCGAAATACGCATAGCCCGGTTGCAGCTCACGCCAGAAATTGGCGTAGGTTGAGTAACGATGACGCTGCATGTTGCTTTCAGTCATGCGGAACGGATAGATGCTAATGCTCACCTCTGGTTGCCCATTGCGCAGCGCCGCATCCACATAATTAAAAATTTCATCCATGTAGGCGTTGGTCATGGCGTAACAGCCAATCGATTTGCAATCACCGTGGATCATCAAATAGTTGCCGTTGTAGCCCTGATCGCGATCGTATTGGTTCGGAAAACCAATGTTAATAGCGCGATAGAAGCGGCTATCGGGCTTCAGCTGATTCAGCTTAACGTTATAAAATCCTTCCGGGCTTTTGAAATCGCCTTGACGACGTTTCGGGCCGAGGCCGCCAGAAAAATTACAGATGCGATAGGTGTCCAGTAGACGGTATTCATTACCGATTTTACCGTACAACTCTAACGTACGTTCTTCCTTGAAAATCTGGATATAAACTGGCGTGCCGAGTAACTGTTTCTTTAATTCTTTATTCACCGGCGCCAGTTGTTGAACGGGTTCAGGTGTCATTGCCATGCTGAGGGCTGGCATCAAAATCATCGCAAACAGGAGTGCGATTTTGCCCATGCTGTGTGTACCTTGACGTGAAGAAGAACAATGACGCCGAACAGCGTCTCTGCTTGCATTATCGGAAAACTCCGCTACCGCTGCGCAACATTAACATTGTCTGTTTTTTTAGCAAGACTATGTCCTGGAAAATGGCAGTTTCCTAAAGGGAATACGGCCAAAAATTTGTAAACTTTAATGCCTCGCTCAACAAATATTGCAGTTACTTTTGCCGACTGTATACTTATCCAGTATTGGAGGAGGGTATGCGCAAGATTATTCATGTTGATATGGACTGCTTTTATGCCGCGGTTGAAATGCGTGATGATCCCTCATTACGCGATATCCCTATCGCTATTGGCGGTAGCCGTGAACGCCGTGGCGTAATCAGTACCGCCAACTATCCTGCCCGAAAATATGGTGTGCGTAGCGCAATGCCTACCGGAATGGCGCTGAAATTATGCCCTCATTTACGCCTGTTACCGGGCCGCTTTGCTGCTTATAAAGAAGCATCAGCGCAAATTCGCGACATCTTCTTGCGTTATACCCCGCTCATTGAACCGCTTTCCCTGGATGAAGCCTATTTAGATGTCACCGACAGCCTGCACTGTCACGGCTCCGCTACGCTGATCGCTAAAGATATCCGCGCCACAATCTATCGTGAAACCCAGTTAACCGCGTCTGCGGGCATTGCGCCGATTAAATTTCTCGCCAAGATTGCTTCCGATTTGAATAAGCCAGACGGGCAATATGTGATTACACCGCCAGAGATGGCGGGGTTTTTATTGACATTACCGCTGGCAAAAATTCCCGGTGTGGGCAAGGTGTCCGCAAAGAAGTTGGAAGAGATGGGCCTGCATACCTGCGGCGATGTGCAGAAAGCAGATTTGGCGCAACTGTTAAAGCGGTTCGGTAAGTTTGGTCGCATTCTTTGGGAGCGCAGCAACGGCATTGATGAACGTGGCGTGGTGGTGGAGCGTGAACGCAAGTCGCTGGGCGTAGAAAGAACGCTGGCGGAGGATATTGAGAGTTGGGAAGCCTGCCTGACCATCATCGATTATCTCTATGAGGAACTGGATCGCCGTTTGACGCAGATCCGACCCGATAAATTAATCGCTCGTCAGGGCGTTAAATTAAAATTTAACGATTTCCAGCAGACGACGCAGGAACACATTTGGCCGGTGCTGAACAAGGAAGATATGATTGCGGTGGCGCGTAAAACCTGGGACGAGCGACGGGCGGGAAGAGGCGTTCGGCTGGTGGGATTGCACGTCACGCTGGTGGATCCGCAGCTTGAACGGCAGTTGCTGTTGGGTTTGTAGTTTAGGGGAATGCGCGCGCTGTCCCTCATCCTAATCTCTTTAGGTTAGGCGTCGTTTATTTCCCATCTTGGTCCCTATAAGTGCGAGGCCGTTTGTCCCCCACCTCAGTCCTCCCCCATAAATGGGGGAGGAAGATGCTGCTTTATGTGAGTATTTAAGCTGCATGTGGCAGCGTCTCCTTCCCCTGTCAAAACGGGGGAAGGCCGGGATGGGGACAAACGACCCCGGACTCAATAAGACCAGGGAGGGACAAACGACTTCTTACTTCTTATATTTCGCTTCCAGCGTGGCAAACCACGGTGCAACGAAATCGTCGTTGCTGCCCCAGCCCGGAATGATTTTGTTCAGCGAAGCCACGTTAACCGCACCTTGCTGACTGTTGAGCTGCTGCTGAGAAATCGAAGCGGCTTTAAATTCGTAAGTCGCGGGCGTTTCTTCACCGGCAATCTTCTTCGCCACCAGACGCATATTCACGGCGCCAATGGTTTTTGGATCCACCGCGAACGTTTGCACCCACGGGCTGCCTTTCTCACGCATCAACTGCAAATCCTGGTTTGAGACGTCAATGCTGTACAGCTTGATCTCGGTACGACCATTTTCCTGCAGCGCTTTGTATGCGCCCTGACTAAAGGCATCCCATGCGCCCCAAATGGCATCAATCTGACCTTTTGGATACTTCGCCAGAATAGCGCCGATTTTATTGGCGGTATCGCCCTGTACGTCCGTAGAAACCGCACCAATCGATTCCAATTGATGAATGCCCGGGTTGGCTTTCAGTAATTTTTCATACACCACCTGACGACGTTCCATTGCGGGGAATCCGGCCACCCAAAGCTTAACGATATTCGCTTTACCGTTGAAATCTTTGATTACCTGCTCCAGCGACAACTGTGCCAGAGAAGCATCATCCTGCGCTGTCACGGTAACGCCGTTAATCGGCGAATCAACCGGCGTATCGAAGACGGAAAGCTTGATGCCGGAATCAGCGATGCGCTTCACCAAACCGTTGGCATAGGGCGCTTTACCGTGCGACAGGATAATGCCGTCATATTTTTGGCTGATCGCCTGATTAACGAAATCCTGAAAACGCGCATCATCGCCATTGCTCAGAAAGGTACTGACCTTAAAGCCCAGCTTGCGACCTTCCTGAATTGCACCAGCCACAAACTGCGTGGTGTTGTCATCGGAACCCAGGTTACGGATTACTGCGATGCGGATCGGACCGTCGTGATTAGCGATAACAGCAGGAACCGGCGTCACGGTGGCGGCAAATACAGCGCTGGTATTCAGCAGGCTTACAGCCAGCAGCGAGAGCGTGATTTTTTTCATTATTGTTAACTCCAAAAGGATAAATTTAGGCCCGTTAATTCAGTAAGAATGCGCGCCTCAGCGGCGCTGCATGTAAGTCATCGCCAAGGCTAACGCCAGCACTAAGCCTTTAATGATATCCATGGCGTAATAGGGCACCGACAGCATCACTAAACCGTTTTGCAATACGCCCAGAATGACCGCACCGACCAGCGTGCCCAAGGCGTTGGGTTTACCCGAACCGGCCAGCGAAAGGCCAATCCAGGCTGCCGCAACGGCATCCATCAGATAGCCGCTACCCGCATTGACTTGGGATGAGCCGATACGTGAGGCCAGCAAAATGCCACCCAGTCCTGCCAGCAGCGAGGCAATAACGTAAGCCAGCACGCGATAGCGCGTGGTGCGAATACCGGAAAGGCGCGCCGCTTCAGGATTGCCGCCCAATGCGTACATGCGTCGCCCATGCTTAGTCAGTGACATCGCCAACTGTGCCACGACCGTCACCACTAACATGATGATCACAATGGTCGGAACCTGGCCAAGCAGGCCAAAAGCCGCGGGAATGGTGCCTTCCGCCATATCGCCGCTGGGCAACACCATGTTCTCGGTGATCGAGCCGCCAAAGCTGTAAGTCATCGCCACGCCCTGAATCACAAACAGCGTTGCCAGTGTGGCGAGCATGTCTGGAATGCGCAGAATAACGATCAGAAAAGCGTTAAACAGACCCACCAGCGTACAAAGCGCCAGGGTGATGACGATCGCTTCGGTGGTGTTGAAGCCGTACCAAACGAACAGCGAGATGACCAGCGCATTGGCCAGTGAGGCGGTTGCGCCAACAGAAAGATCAAAGCCGCCAATGGTCAACGAGATCGATACGCCAACAGCAATCACCGTCACGATCGCAATGGATCGCAAAATATTGATGATGTTATTGGGATCGAGAAAGCTGTCAGATGCCAGACCAAAGGCGGCGATCAGGATCACTACCGTCAGTAACATGCCCCACTTATAGAGGAAATCGAACAGGCGATGGCGCAGCGAAGGCGACGCGGGATTCAGGGATAGTTCTTTACTGCTCACGCTGGGGTTCCTCCGGTGGAATAAAGCAAAAGCGTCTCTTCTGTGACCTCACGCGTGTCCAGTTCTGCCACGATGCGTCCGTCCCAAAGTACACAAATGCGGTCGCATAAGCCGACCAGTTCAGAAAATTCACCCGACGCGTAGATAACACCTTTGCCTTCACGCGCCAGGCCATCAATCAGGGTAAAGAGTTCGGTTTTGGCTTTGATGTCGACACCTTTGGTCGGCTCATCAAAAATCAGTACGTCTGCGTTGTTACGCAGCCATTTACCGATAGCCACTTTTTGCTGGTTGCCGCCTGAAAGGCGACGCAGCGTTTGCGCCGGGCCGGTGGTGCGCACGTTGAGGCGGCGAATAATCTCTTCTGCCCAACGCCACGCCTGACGATGACCAAACAGGCTCCAGCGGGAAAAGCTACTGTCAGCGCTTACGCTCAGATTCATCGCGACGGATTCATCAATAAAAATCCCTTCTTTACGTCGCTCTTCCGGCACCAGCGCCATACGCTGCGACACGGAATCATAGGGCGATGTGGGTTTCCAGGCTTTGCCGTGCAGTTCACCACGCGTGATGCGGCTTTTACTGGCACCAAACAGCGCTTTGCACAGTTCGGTTTTGCCCGCGCCCGCCAGGCCTGCAATGCCAAGAATCTCGCCTTTATGCAAGCGTAGCGAAATGTCTTGCAGCAACCGCTCATCATGCAGACCTTCAATTGCCAGCAACACGGGCTGGTGCTGGCGTTCACGCCGGGCTGGATATATATCGGTGAGTTGATGACCCAACATTTTTTCGACGATTTGCTCACCGCTCAGCGTTGCCATTGGAGCGCTTTCGATCAGGCAGCCATCGCGCAGCACCGTCAGGCGATCGCAAATCGCTTTCAATTCGTGAATACGGTGGGAAATAAACACCACACCCATCCCACTGGTCTGCAAGCGGCGCACAACGTTGAACAGACGCTCGCTTTCGTGTTGGTCCAATGGCGCGGTAGGTTCGTCCAGAATCAGGAAACGGCAGTGATGCGACAACGCGCGCGCCAGCAAAATCTGCTGCTTTTCAGCAAGCGAACAGCGCTCAACCAGACGATTGACGTCAATCGCCACATCGAGCTGAGCGAGCAGGGCGCGAGCCCGTCGACGAATTTCACCCCAGCGATAAGCGTGTCCCGGCTCCGCCAGCTGATCTAACAGAATGTTCTCCGCCACGCTTAACTGCGGCACCAGCGCCACATCAACTTCCTGCTGCACCAGGTGAATACCGAGCTGTTTGGCATCACGCGGGCTGCGAATCGACACCGGCTGACCATCCAGCAAAATTTCACCGCTGTAATGGCTATGTGCGCCAGACAACACCGCCATTAACGTTGATTTTCCTGCGCCGTTGGCACCCGTCAGCGCATGAACGGAATGACCTTCACTGACAAAATCTACCTGCGTCAACGCGGCGAATCCGCCGAAGGCGATGGAGATGTTACGCATCTCAAGGCGGTTTAACACGCGCATTGAAGGAAGTCTCCATAAGAAATAACTGGCCGCATTTTTTCCTGAAGTATCAGGCGCAGCAACAGTCGAAAGCGCATAAGCTAGCACAAAATCTTATTAGCCATCCAGACATCTGGACATAATGGCGGCTATAACTGGTTGGGCGTTGTAAGCTGGTGATTTAAGGTGGGGAGACGCATTAACGCAGCGTTTTATGCTGCTTCTGACGCGCAGGCATAAAAAAACCAGGCCGTAGCCTGGTTGATTATTTTGTAACGAAATTACTTTTCTGGAATCACATTCAACAAGGTTGTCAGCAACTTCCAGTACAGGCCCACGCTTTCGATATGAACCTGTTCGTCTGGCGAGTGCGGCCCGGTGATGGTTGGCCCAATAGAAACCATATCCATGTTTGGATAGGGCTTCTTGAACAAACCACATTCCAGACCTGCATGAATCACCTGAATATTTGGCGTCTTGTCGAACAGCGCAATGTAGGTTTGACGGGTCAGCGCCATGATCGGCGAATCTGCGTCTGGCTGCCAGCCCGGATAGCCGCCTTTCGGCATCGTCTGCGCACCAGCCAATTTGCCAAGCGAGGTCAGCATCTGCACCACGTAATCGCGACCGGTATCGATCAATGAACGGATCAGGCAGTTGATTTCAGCTTTATCAGCGTCCATCGTCACTACACCAATGTTCAGTGAGGTTTCAACCACGCCAATGGCCACGTCAGAGTTGCGAATCACACCGTTTGGTGTGCTGTTCAACAAGTTCAGGAAGCGATCACGGCTGTCAGCGGTCAGCGCCTGGCCTTGATGCGCCAGCGGCTCGGTAACCAATGCAATGTTCTTCTCTTTTACGCCATGTTCGTTCTGCAGTGCAGAAAGAAAATGCGCAGCGGCCGCTTTCAGGGCATCAACCTTGTGGCTTTCAATGGCCAGCGTGGCGAAAGCTTCACGTGGGATGGCGTTACGCAAGGTGCCGCCGGTGAATTCCACCAGACGCACATCCAGCTCTGACGCATGCGAAGCCAGAAAACGCGCCAGCAGTTTGTTGGCATTGCCCAGACCTAAGTGAATGTCGGCACCGGAGTGACCGCCTTTCAGGCCCTTAAGCGTCATTTTCAGGGTTTCGAAATCTGCGGGAACTGCTTCACGCGTCAGCGGCAGCGTAGTAATGAAATCAATACCCCCCGCGCAGCCCATGTAGATCTCACCCTCTTCTTCAGAGTCGGTGTTGATCAGGATGTCCGCTTGCAACCAGTTCGGTTGCAGGCCAAATGCGCCATCCATGCCGGTTTCTTCGGTCATGGTCAGCAGCACTTCCAGCGGGCCGTGAGTCAGCGTGTTATCTGCCAATACCGCCAGCGCTGATGCCATACCAATGCCATTATCCGCACCCAGCGTGGTACCGCGCGCTTTCACCCATTCGCCATCAACATAGGGTTGAATCGGATCTTTGGTGAAGTCGTGAACGGTGTCGTTGTTTTTCTGCGGCACCATATCAAGATGCGCCTGCAGCGCGACCGGCTTGCGATTTTCCAGCCCAGCGGTGGCGGGTTTGCGAATCAGGATGTTGCCGACTGCGTCGCGTTCACACCAGAAACCTTGTTCTTTAGCCCAGCCAACGATGTAGGAGGCGAGTGCTTCCTCATGGAAAGAAGGGTGCGGAATCGAGCAGATCTTAGCGAAAATATCCCACAGCGGCTGTGGCGAAAGTTGAGACAATTCAGACACGACAAGTCTCCTGTGTCAGTGCGCCGGATGTACCAGAGGGCGCGAGTTTCCAGTGAAAGATCGCCGTCAGAGAATCTGACGAGATGGACCCGAGAATATCACTGTTTATAGTTGGGTGTGCAATCAGACGCACTAAAAACCGGCAACCAGTGCGCGGGTGCTGGTTTTTAGCGCGTCATATCCTTATAATCTCGCGCAACCTTTTCCCCGTTGCATATTTTTTAAGCCAATCCTGTTGGCTGGGAACCTATTTATTATGAGCGAAAAATACGTCGTTACCTGGGACATGCTGCAGATTCATGCCCGTAAACTGGCTCAGCGCCTGCTTCCTGTTGAACAGTGGACAGGCATTATCGCGGTCAGCCGTGGTGGTCTGGTACCGGCTTCGCTGCTGGCGCGTGAATTGGGTATTCGCTATGTCGATACCGTCTGTATCTCAAGCTACGACCACGATCATCAGCGCGAAATGAAAGTTCTGAAGCGTGCTGAAGGTGATGGTGAAGGCTTTATCATCATTGACGATTTGGTTGATACCGGCGGCACCGCTCAGGCGATTCGCGACATGTATCCCAAAGCGCGTTTCTGCACCATCTTTGCTAAACCTGCCGGTCGTGAACTGGTGGACGACTATATTGTCGACATCCCACAAAATACCTGGATTGAGCAGCCGTGGGACATGGGCGTGGTTTATGTGCCGCCGATTGTCAAAGGCTGATTGATTTACCACAAACAACGCCCGGTTTTCCGGGCGTTGTGCTTTCTTCGCCTCGCACCTTGTTATGCCGTGCAGTACACTTAGCCATCGCCGCGTTTACCGCAGGAGAAAGTTGTATGCCGAGCAACAACCTAAGCGAAGAGCTGTTCAAGCCACGCTTCAAACACCCCGAAACCTCTTCACTGGTTCGCCGTCAACATCACGCCACGCGTGCTGTGCATTCCACCCTTGATGGTAACAGTCAGCGCGGCTGGTATCGCATGCTCAATAAACTGATGTGGACATGGCGCGGCCTGACGCCGCAAGAGATCAGCGAAGTGCTGGCGCGTATCGCCATCAGCAACGTCGAACACACGAATGAGAGCTTGCTGGATACGGTGATTGGCTATCGCAGCGGCAACTGGAATTACGAGTGGTGTAAACAGGCTGCACAGTGGCAGCAAAAAGCGCAGGAAACTGAAGATGACGATCAGCTGGCGGGTAAACACTGGCTGCACGCTGCACATCTCTATAGCCTTGCCGCCTATCCTTATATAAAGGGTGATGAATTAGCCGATCAGGCCCAAGTCCTGGCCAATCGCGCTTACGAAGAAGCGACGCAACGGCTTCCCGGTGAACTGAAGGCGCTGACATTTCCAATAAGTGGTGGCAGCCCGGTGAACGGCTTTCTGCACATGCCGCCTGGTGTTCAGGCACCGTATCCGACTGTGCTGTTTTGTGGTGCGCTGGATTCACTGCAAAGCGATCACTACCGCCTGTTTCATGATTATCTCGCCCCACGTGGTATTGCGATGTTGACCATTGATGTGCCATCGGTGGGGTATTCGGTGAAATGGACGCTGAATCAGGACACCAGCTTTTTGCACCAGCAAGTGCTGCGCGAGCTGCAAAACGTGCCTTGGGTTGATCATACCCGCGTAGCGGCGTTTGGATATCGCTTTGGTGCCAATGTGGCGGTGCGGCTGGCGTATCTCGAAGCATCGCGGTTGCGTGCGGTAGCGTGTCTTGGGCCCATAGTGCACAGTTTATTTACGCAGCCGGCGCTGCAAAATGAAGTACCAGACATGTACATGGATATGCTCGCCAGTCGCCTGGGGATGTCATCCACATCTGATAGCGCGCTGCGCACTGAATTGAACCGCTATTCGCTGAAAACCCAAGGTTTACTGGGCCGACGCACACCTACGCCAATGCTGGCAGGTTACTGGTCAAAAGATCTCTTCAGCCCAGAAGAAGAGGCAAAATTGATCGCGAATTCATCTTCTGATGGAAAAGCGATGTTGATTCCCGTCACGCCGATGATGGCCAGCTTTGATCGCGCGCTTAATGAAATTTGCGACTGGCTTGAGAAGCGGTTAAAAAGGTAACTGGCAAAATTTACAGTATTTGCTACAACTACTAGCGGTCAAAACTAATGGAGATTTAGCATGACGTTACCGAGTGGTCATCCCCGCAGTCGCCTGCTTAAGCGTTTTACCGAGCTGGGACCGTACATCCGCGAAGGAAAATGCGAAGAAACGCGTTTCTTTTTCGACTGCCTGGCTGCCTGCGTCAATGTGAAACCGGCACCGGAACTGCGTGAATTTTGGGGCTGGTGGATGGAATTAGAAGCCCACGCCGATCACTTTACCTATGTCTATCATATCGGCCTGTTCGATAAAGAAGGTGACTGGTCTGTGACGACGATTAAAGGCAAAGAAAACACGCAACGAGTGGAAGAAACTTTGCGTAATTTCCACACTCGCCTGAAAGCGATGTTGAAAGACCACGAGTTGGGTCTGGAACCGGCCAGCGGTTTTGATGAGAAACCCGTGAAATTAAGTGCCTGATGCGGGATGAATGAGAGAAGGGCGAGCTGAATAGCTCGCCCTTTTTTTATGCCATTTTCACACTACGCGGGGTGCATAACAGCCCAAGGCATCGGCTTCGACAAAAGCTTAGAATTGGTAAGTCACACCCACGGCAACGATGTCGTCATTGTTGATGGAGAGCGCGTTATCGTCATCCAGTTGGTTGATTTTATAATCAACAAAAGCTGACATGTTTTTATTGAAATAGTAGGTTGCGCCCACATCGATATATTTCACTAAATCGACATCACCGATGCCGTTTTCAATCTCTTTGCCTTTGGTTTGCACGTAACCAATGGAAGGACGCAGGCCGAAATCAAACTGATACTGCGCCACCAATTCAATGTTTTGCGCTTTGTTTGCGGCACCCGCAACCGATAAACCGGTATCACGGTTCGTTCCGCTAATGGGCGTCATGTTACGGGTTTCGGTGTAAATAGCGGCGAGGTAAACGCTGTTGGCATCATATTTAACGCCAGCGCCCCATGAATCTGCTTTATCACCACTGCCGTAAGCGCGGGCTTGCTGTTGGTTAGTGCGGTCGGATGAGGTGATGGCACTCATTAAGCTCACGCCACTGTCGCCCAGCGAATAACCCAACGAAGCCCCGTAGCCGTCGCCATTCTGGCGAGCCGTATCTGTTGCGCTACCGCGCGCGTTCGCGCTGCCAGCATCATTTTTACCCTGATATTGCAGGGCGAAGCGCAGACCATCAACCAAACCAAAGAAGTTGTTGTTACGGTAAGTCGCTACGCCAGTGGCGCGTTGAGTCAGGAAGTTATCGGAACGCGCGGTTCCGTCACCCCCAAATTCGGGGAACACATCGGTCCAGGCTTCAACGTCATAGAGCACGCCATAGTTGCGGCCATAATCAACCGAGCCGTAATCAGCGAATTTCAGACCAGCAAAACCCAGTCGTGTTTTGTTGCCGCTGTTGGCATCGCTGCCTTCTGAGTTATTAACGTTGTATTGGTATTCCCACTGGCCATAACCGGTCATCAGATCGTTGATCTGCGTTTGTCCTTTAAAACCAATACGCACATAGGATTTATCGCCGTTTGAGCTGTCGTTATCGCTCATATAGTGTTCGGCTTTAACCTTGCCGTAGAAATCCAGTTTGTTACCTGACTTATTAAAAACCTCAGCGGCCTGTGCGGTAAAAGAGAGAGCCAGAGCAGAGACGATCAGTGCCAGTGTACTTTTCTTCATTTTGCTATCAATCCCGGTTATTAAAATTTTCTTGCTGTGAAAGGTTTTGTAAAACAGGGACTTTTTACCGATAAGTGATGAAAGTTTTATGACACTTTTCCGGTTTTCTTGTTAATCACGAACAAGTGGTCTACGCCATTGCCCGGGGATATTTGTGCTTTTCCCCCACTGGCTGTTGGCTTCCTCAACGACTCCTGTTAAAACGTCCTTTCGCATAAATTTTTCACTACGGCAGGAAATATGAGTGGTAGTCAGACCCTCGTGGTCAAATTGGGAACCAGCGTTCTTACCGGCGGATCGCGCCGGTTGAATCGAGCGCACATGGTGGAATTGGTTCGTCAGTGTGCGCAGCAGCATGCAGCGGGCCACCGCATTGTGATTGTCACTTCTGGCGCGATGGCTGCCGGACGTGAACATCTTGGTTATCCCGACCTGCCGCCTACCATCGCCTCAAAGCAGCTGCTGGCTGCGGTGGGGCAGAGCCGTTTGATTCAACTGTGGGAACAGCTGTTCTCTATTTATGGCATCCATATTGGTCAGATGTTGCTGACTCGCGCGGACATGGAAGATCGTGAGCGTTTTCTTAATGCTCGCGATATGTTGCGCGCACTGCTGGATAACCATATCGTGCCGGTCATCAATGAAAACGACGCGGTCGCCACCACAGAAATCAAAGTGGGCGATAACGATAATTTGTCTGCGCTGGCGGCGATGCTGGGCGGCGCAGATAAACTGCTGCTGTTGACCGATCAAGAAGGATTGTTCACGGCCGATCCGCGCAATAATCCGCAGGCTGAATTGATCAGCGATGTGCATGTTATTGATGATGCACTGCGTTCGCTGGCCGGTGGCAGCGTGTCGGGGTTAGGAACGGGCGGAATGTCGACCAAGCTTCAGGCTGCTGACGTTGCCTGTCGCGCGGGGATTGATGTGATCATCGCCGCTGGCAGCCGCAGCGGTGTCATCGCTGATGTGATAGATGGCAAGCCGGTCGGTACCCTGTTCCATGCCCAACAATCTCCGTTGGAAAACCGTAAGCGCTGGATCTTTGGTGCGCCGCCTGCTGGTGAAATCACCGTGGATGATGGTGCGCTCTCCGCTATTCTTGAGCGCGGCAGTTCCCTATTGCCTAAGGGCATTCGTGACATTCAGGGTAACTTTTCACGTGGCGAAGTGATCCGCATTCGCAGCCTGCAGGGGCGCGATATCGCACATGGCGTTTCGCGCTACAACAGCGATGCGATACGTATGATTGCCGGGCATCACAGCCAGCAGATCAGTGAAATTCTGGGTTATGAATATGGCCCGGTGGCGGTTCACCGCGACGATATGATTGTCAGTTAAGGAGCGGACAATGCTAGAAGAAATGGGAAAAGCGGCGCGTGCCGCAGCTTATAAGCTGGCCGATCTGTCGACCGCTGAAAAAAATCAGGTGCTGATGACCATCGCGGATCGTCTGGAAGCGGAAAGCGCTGACATTCTGGCAGCCAATGAATCTGATCTGGCCGATGCTCGCCAGAATGGCATGAGCGCCGCGCTGCTTGATCGCCTGACGCTTAATCCTCAGCGTCTGAACAGCATTGCAAATGATGTACGCCAGGTGTGCCAGCTAGCCGATCCGGTAGGGCAGCTGATGGATGGCGGTCAACTTGACAGCGGCTTGCGCATTGAACGTCGCCGCGTGCCGTTAGGCGTGGTGGGCGTGATATATGAAGCGCGTCCGAACGTGACGGTAGATGTGGCCAGCCTCTGTTTAAAAACCGGCAATGCAGCGATTCTGCGCGGCGGGAAAGAAACCTGGCGTACTAATGCTGCCACGGTTCGCGTAATCCAAAACGCGTTGCAGCAGCACGGTTTACCGGCTGCAGCAGTCCAGGCGATCGAAAATCCTGATCGTGAGTTGGTTAATCAGCTACTGAAGCTGGATCGCTATGTAGACATGCTGATTCCACGCGGCGGAGCGGGCTTGCATAAACTGTGTCGTGAAAACTCCACTATCCCGGTGATTACGGGCGGCATTGGCGTTTGTCATATTTATATTGATGAAACCATGGAGATTGAGCCAGCGCTTGACGTGATTGTTAATGCCAAAAAGCAGCGGCCAAGCGCCTGTAATTCACTGGAAACGCTGTTGGTGGATCGCGCGATTGCCGATCGCTTCTTGCCTGCATTCACTGCCCGCATGGCGCAAGAAGATATCCCACTGCACGCTGATGAAAACGTGTTTGCGCAATTACAGCAAGGTCCGGCGCGCGTCACAACGATTCAGCCAGGCAATTATGATGATGAATGGTTATCACTGGATTTGAACGTCAAGCTGGTGGCTGATATGGATGAAGCGATTGATCACATCCGCACTCACGGCACGCAGCACTCCGACGCCATTCTGACGCGCAGTACTAAAAACGCGACACGCTTTGTGAAGCAGGTGGATTCCTCAGCGGTGTACGTTAACGCCAGCACCCGATTCACCGATGGCGGACAGTTTGGACTTGGCGCAGAAGTTGCGGTTAGCACACAGAAACTGCACGCTCGCGGACCGATGGGTTTAGAAGCATTAACCACCTATAAATGGATTGCCTGGGGCGACGACACGCTGCGTGCCTAACATCCATTTTTCTTAACAAAACGGGAGTCTTTTCAGGCTCCCGTTTTTTTTATGCCTTCATTTTCGATCCAGCTATTTGTAGAGCTTTAGTAACTAAAAATTATTTTATCGATTAAGCGCGTCCAGTGAGGGATGAACAGCGGATGAATTTTACGCAATTCCTTACGGAACATTCTTGAAAGCCCCGGTGGTAGCGGCTGTTAAGTGATATTTTTTGGCGCGCTCAAAGGTGAAGGAGATAATGATAATTAGAAATGCTTGAGAAACCGGTTAGGTAGTAAACGGACGGTAATATAAAATGAACTGGTAGCAATAATGAAAATAACATCCAGTACCTCTTCAATGGCTGATTATTAACTGATGGTTAAAAAAGAAAGTACGAGACAAGCTTTCACCGCCAGGCTCATCGCCGCTTGCGAAAGCGCTGGCATTGTCGGACACGGACGAAACAAACAGGTTGCTAAGGCGTTAAAAGAGCAGGGCTGTCAAATATCAACGCCGGGGGTGTGGAAGTGGTTTAACGCGCAGTCAGTGCCGGATAACGGCAATTTGCTGGCACTCAGCCGTCTGCTTGGGGTCAGGGTTGAGTGGTTACAGTTTGGCATGGAACAGGCGCCTGAACCGCCGTCGTTAAGCGCGTGGGCTAGCCATAAAAATGTTTTCCGAGTAGACAGCCTCGATATTGGTCAAAAAACGGCGGCAGGTATTCAGGCCCGGGATGAATTTGTCGAGACAATTCACGCGATCGAATACGGTCAGGATGAGGCGCGGGTGTTATTCAATGGGCGCCCAGCTGAGAATATTCGGCTGATCGCTGTTAATAACGACTCAATGGCGGATACCTTTGCCCCGCGCGATCAGCTGTTTGTTGATATCAGCGTGCGCAGGTTCGACGGTGATGGTATCTACATTTTTACGTTGGATGACCAGCTGTACCTGAAAAGGCTTCAGCTACAGCATCGCAAAATTGCTGTTATTTCAGACAATAAGCGCTACGAGACTTGGTATCTCAACCGTGACGAAGTCGAAAGCCTAAAAGTGTTGGCAAAAGTCATCATGAGTCAGGCAAGGCAATATCAAATTTTGGGCTAGCCAGACTCTCAAACCCGCTTTTCCAATAAGACGTCGAAAAAAATAATCGACATAAATTCAAAAATTTAACCAATAGTAAATAAAAAATTAACTGTCAGTGTTTGATAAAGCATAAGAACCTGTTAATAATTTGAGCATGGACGAACGAAGTTGTTTTCTCAGGGATGAGCCGCTCTTAAACAATTGAGGCGCTGCACAAGCGCGAATCATACCACCCAAAAGTCAGTGAACTTTGGGATGGGGTGGATGCGCAAAATGCAGCGTCGTCAGATGCCGTCTGTTTCCCTTACCTTGCCTTCCACCTGACTGTTTATTCAGTCAGGTGGTAAGCGTGTGAGCGTTAACAGCGGTATTCGGGCCCGTTCGGTACGCCGAAAGCTCGCGCCTGCCACCCCATCGCCAAAGACTCATTCACAGGAGGAGTTATGGCGATTATCCACTATGGCAAAAGCGTTTTTACGGGCAATGCACGCACTCGTCGCCATCGGCGACGCCAACCTCTCAGCCGTCTGAAGCAGAGTATCGACCAGGCGCTGAATTACGAACCTGAAACCCTTTCCCTTCGACGCGCAGAACAGATATGTCAGCGTCAGGTTACACCTCGCGTGGACCGCGCAATCACTGCGCCGCGTTCGCAAAACCAAGAAACACCTTCTTTTGATAATTGCTGCCTGCCGCACGTTCATCTCTACGCCGTCCGCTGAGCAGTAAAAATCTCATCCTTTGAACACCCGGCTCCTGCCATTTTCCAGTTTTCGCTGGACGCAATTTTTTTCCCTACTCTTCAGTTCCTCTGCAGCTTCAGCACTATCTGCTGCTGCGCTTACTTTGGTACTGATCAGTGGTTGTTATGTGTTTAGTTTCGCAGGGCCTGAGTTGCCTGTGCCGTCATTGAGGAGTTTTTATGAGTCAGATTATTGCAGTGCTGAATTTTGAGGAAGGCTACGTGGATACCCCTTATTTCGACACGCTCGGTTTTCCGACTGTCGCCGGGGGAATTCGCATCGGGCCAAAAGGTGCATCACTCAGTAACTATGCGTTTCGTGTGCCGCGCCGCGTAGGTGATGTGTGGAAGCAGTGCATCCTGGAAAACAAAATTCAGGAAATGCAGGCACGTGAGCCGATCAAGCGCGCTTTAGCAAATTGCAACGAGGCGCGAACAGATGTGTTGCTAAGCATGGCGTATCAATTGGGGGTAGATGGCGTCAGTCAGTTCAAAAATATGCTTAACGCCATTGCTGAAGAGAACTTTGCTGAGGCGGCTAACGCCATGCTTACCAGCTTGTGGGCACGTCAAACTCCAGGACGCGCACGTCGTCATGCTGAAGTGATGCGTACCGGCACTTATGACGTCTACAGGGGGCTGCTATGAAATGGTTACTTTTTCTTATCGCCGTGCTCTCAGTCATTATCATCGTCTTGCTTTTACAACGTTTTACCACCCTTCAGTTTGTTTCACATGCACGGCTGTTATTTAAAACCTGGTCGGTTTGGCTGGCTTCGCTTGGCTCAATGCTCAGTGCCTGGGTGCAATCTTTTCCGTCATCGGCGCTGGATGCATGGAACACCTTGCCGGAAGACGTTAAGTCGATTCTTCCCCATAACTATCTCGGTCTTATCGGCGCTTTCATGGTGGCGATGGGGGTTATTGCGCAATTTGTTCGTCAAAAAACATTGCTGAATGAGAAGCGTCAGGTGGAGGGGATCAAATCATGACTTTTCTTTCCACATTGCTGGGCGGCGGTTGGCACTGGTTAGCTGCGCTGGGCGCGATTATCGCTGCGCTAGGTGCCAGCTATTTTGGCGGTAAGAAAATCGGCAAGGTGCAGCAAAAAGCAAAATCCGATGTCGACAGCGCGCATAAAGAAGCCGAGCGCGTGGCAGATATTGCCCATCAACAACAACAGAACCGTGAGGAGGCGAACCGTGTGGAAACTGAAAACAGTAACCTTGATGACGCTGCTGCTCGCGACAAGTTGCAGCAGTCGAAATACAACCAACCCTGAGCCGGTGGCCATCACCGACTCTGCCTGCGTGCTTTTTTCCCCCCATTCATACCCACGGTGACGATGCTCAGAAAATAGACATCCGAACCGTACGCGCCATCAATACCCACAACGACATGTGGGACACCTTATGCGGCCAAGCGGCCAAATCGAAGTAACTCGCTGATAAACAGCGTTTAATCTAAAACATCCTGAGGAGGATACCATGATCGAAGTTAACTCTTTTGCAGAACTGCGTACCACGGCTCCGACCAAATCTGGTGATGTAGCGATTTTAAAACGTTACTACGACAAAGACTCCACTTTCCGTGGCGGCGGCGATTTCGTCGGCTTTACCGGCACCACCACATTGATAGATGATGGCGGCACGGTGGCGGTGGGAAGCGGTTTCTACTGGAAGCGTGCAATTAACGATCCTACGGAAGTGAACATTCTACACTTTGGTGCCAAAGGCGATGGGACAACGGATGATACCGACGCCTTTAACCGTATGTTGACCTGGACGCAGACATACAACACCAATATAAAGGATCTCCCGGTTCGTTTTCCTGGTGGTAAGTTTTTAATTTCGCCCATTGATCTCAGCGCCTCAGAAATTGCCTTTTTTGGCTTGTTGGGTGATGACCTGGAGTTGGGATCGCTTCCGCGCACGACCATTGTTTCAAATAAAAGTGCCAGTCCAGTGTTCAAGGTAAAGGCGCGCCGCACAGCCATCAAAGGCATTACCTGGAATGGTCAGGCCAGCGCAGATATTACTACCAACAAAAGCACCATCACCGCCGAGATGTGCAGCAACGTGCAACCGTTCTTCGAAAATACCTGTATAGAAGGAGAGACGGTCAATATCAGCTGTTTCCGCGCGCAGGGTACCGGCGGCACCGTCATCAAAATTCTCGATACGCTCGACAGCAAGTTTGACCAGATCTATTCGCTGAATACCTATTCGCGCGTTTTTGATGTGGGCTGGTCAAACTCGCCGAACGGTGTTTGGGATCACTCAACCGCGATTGAATTAAGCAACGCCAATTTCCAGACCGGTTATGGTGACGCCACGCTGTATATGCCACGCGTCACGCAGGGGATTATGCGCAATGTGTGGATTGAACATACGCGTAACCCGGGCGATCTCTCTGATGGCGGCTGGACGATCGATACGTTAAACATTGAGGACTGTAGCTCTGCTTTCAACCTCAACAATGCGCGTGTTGTGATGCGTCAGATTAACCTGCAATCCGGTGCAAAAATCAGTAATGACCTGGTCGCCGGTAAATGGTTATCCACCTTTGAATATGGTTTCCGCCGCGATGAAAGCTTCGGCAGCTATATGACGGGTTCGCTGCGTGCAGGGTATTTCAGTGGCTATAAAGTCACGAATAACACCGCGACGGATAACTGGTATCGACTCGGCCAGTTCTTTTTCCCCAACGCAAATCAGCAATGGGTGATAGAGCTGATTGGTAAAGCGGATGCCACTACGCCTTCAGGCACTGCAGGATCGCCGGTGAATCTCTCCGGTACCGGTAAAACCTGGATTAATTTGCAACGACTGGAAACCGTGTGGGCTGATGCTTGCCACATGGGGCAGCCAGCAGTGCAGGATATCCGCTATGGCCGGGTTGGAACAACGTATGCAGTGGTATGGGTGAAGCTGAAAGCCAACAGCGGTGACACCATGTTTAACCTCAAAAATACGGGGCCGACGCGCTTTGATACGGGCTCCTGCTCGCTGTTCCAGTCTGATCTTTCTGTAGTGACCGATACCACTACAATGGGCACGTTGAAACCGGCGGCACGCTTCGGTTTGCATAATGGATTGGCCGGTATTGGTGCCAATGAGAAAGGTGTACTTACGCTCGCGACGACCGCGGGTACACCGACGAATAAAACGACGCCAACGGGCTTTGTGTTGGTCAATATCAACGGCGTTGACCGCAAGGTCGCTTACTACGATTGATGATCGGCACGTTTTTGGCGAGGCTGCGGCCTCGCCTTTTTTGCTTTGTGCGCTTGATGTGGCCTGAGAGGGAAATCCCAAACACTAACGAAAGGACTTTCGTCATATAGAACAAGGCTTTCCAGGCAAAATCCCTTGCAAATGGCGATAAAAACGGCACTCGCGCTGTTTCGGTCTTGACTCAATTTGTGATTTTTTCTAACGTAACGCCCCGCAGTATCCCACCACAATGCCGGTATAGCTCAGTTGGTAGAGCAGCGCACTCGTAACGCGAAGGTCGCAGGTTCGATTCCTGTTTCCGGCACCACGTTTTATCCTTCCGTATTGATCATGCAATATTGGATTGTCGATACACATCCTTCCTTATTTATTTTTTTTCGCTTTTATAAGTTATTATTTAGTGGGTTGACGGAATCATTAGACGTTATTCATTACCATTCAATTTTTCATGGGTTTAATTATTTTCTTATTTTGGTAGGGATATTTATTTTAATGTCGTTATCATAACCATTTGTGTGTCATTATTTAATTTGCGCATTACTTATTTTCTTGTAACATACTTATTTAATAAGGCTTTTTATCTGCAAATTAACTCGATCTTGTCAATGTCAGAGTAGAGAATGAATACACTGCCGATCCGCCTCTGGTGCAGTCATTCATTAGGGATTTCGCTTTCTTTAATAATGCAAATGACAAGGGTTTTCATTATTTTTTAATTAAAGTGCAGGATAATAATTTGTTGCCTGTTTACTCTTATGGAAATCAAAAAAGAGCAGGGCACATCTATTTTAGCAAGCAAGCTAGCTAAGGTGGGTTTTTATCTGACAGCGCCAAACACCACAGTAAAGAGGGTGAGAAGTAGATTAAGCACATCATAAATGCGCCAGATCGCTAAGCCACATCACCAATCCCTCCAAAAGATCAGGCGAAGCGTAATGCATTACCTTTCTTCTATACCGTCACTGAAACCTGTATGACAAAAACGCTCAACTGTGCTCGGTAGCCTGAGTTTTATTGCCTTTTTTATCGAGTCGTTTGAGAGAAACCTCTTTTTTTGCCGCCGAATTGACTCTTTTTATGAGGGTGCGATTCACGCCTCGGTTTTTCAGACAATAGATTTAAGTTAAGAAAGCGCTTGCATCACTTCGCTCAATATGAGCTAATGCATCCGTCGGTTTGATTGACAGACACTATCAAAGTAAGTACCCAAAGCAGTTCTCATCTCTAAGTTTGTCGTGAGACATCCCTTCTTTTTGAGTCTTCTCTTACGTTCTGATTAAAATCTGTTCTCAGGCCATTTACGCCGGAAGGCTCAAATATTAAGGAATTAAACATGTCTAACAAAATCCGCGGCACCGTAAAATGGTTCAACGCAGAGAAAGGTTTCGGTTTCATCTCTCCAGCAGACGGCAGCAAGGACGTATTCGTCCATTTCTCTGCTATCCAGGGTACTGATTTCCGTTCACTGGATGAAGGTCAACAAGTTGAGTTTACAGTAGAAAATGGCGCTAAAGGCCCATCTGCTGCAAACGTTGTTGGTCTCTAAGGACTTAAAATTACTCGTTTTAAATGTCTACACTGTAATGGCTCACAGTACCGCACATCACACTTTGATGTGACGAGAGCCAACCCGCATGGAGCGAAATGCATTTTCTGCAAATCTGTCGTTGTTCAAATTAACACGGCAAGGATTGCATATCAGAGCAGGCCTTACGCCCTCTGAGAAAGGCTAAGTGAGCTTTATAGCGTTGTTGCATAAACGATAATTTGAAAGGCTGCCGATTGGCGGCCTTTTTAGTTTTTGGATTTTATAACACGCGATTCGCTAGAGCTGCATTAACCAGTCCATCCAACCAATCCTGATGTCCATTGATCATCGGATTCGGCTTTGCCTTCGCTAACGCTACTGCTGGTTTACCCTTTTGGGTTTCCTGCGTCAGGATACGTACGCGATTGCCAGGTAAATCCTCAATTAGCCAGGCGTGCAACACATCTAAACGTTCATCACTGCCTTCTTCTCCCGCCCAACCATGCCAGGAAATACGAGCAGCTTCGCCCTGTGCAGGCGCGACATATTCTGTGACGCGAGCCTCAACTGGAAAACCAAAGGTTTCAAAATAGAAGCGGACATCTTGTTCCAGTTCGGGGCCTTTATCGTCATAAAAACGCGCATTTGCTGAGTTTTGATAATAAGTCGGCCATACAGCAGGCTTGCTCAACAGCGGCCAAATATCCTGAGTTGTCAGATTTGCTACGATCATTTCATTAGAGCAAAAATTGTCGGTAAAACCGGGTAAAAAGCCATCTGGCCAGTTAATCGCATGCATTTTCATTAAATAATTCTCTGCTGTAGTGGGTAATCTGCTCATAAGAAAGCAGTTAAATCGTGGGAACGATAATGGCAGTTGCAAAGTTATAAGACTAATCGCCATTTATTATTTTAGTTATCACGTGAGGTGATATTAATAATGCGATGTTGACTGACAAAACAGAGCAAAGTCGTGCCAGAAAGCACGATGTGGATGAGTGAAGTGGAATAGAACGTCAGGCGTAGAAGGTAGTTTGTAAGTGATACGCGTTAGAAGTAAAAAATATCCCGGCAAGTTCGACCTGCCGGGAAAAAAAAGAAAGCGTAGTGGAATTAATTTAACGACATCTTTCCTACTTTAAATACGCTCATCGCTTGTGCCATCCGCTCAGCCTGATCTTGCAGCGCCTGCGATGCGGCAGAAGCTTCCTGCACCAGCGCGGCATTCTGCTGCGTTACTGCTTCCATCTGGGTAATCGCCAGATTGATTTCGCTGATACCGCTGCTTTGCTCGCTGCTGGCAATCGTAATTTCACTCATGATATTCGCCACGCTCTTCACGCTGTTGACCACTTCGCCGATGGTTGATCCGGCATGCGTCACCAACTTGCTGCCCTCATCAACTTTCGCCACTGAGTCTTCGATCAGAACTTTAATCTCTTTAGCGGCAGAAGCAGAACGCTGCGCCAGATTACGTACTTCTGTAGCAACTACGGCAAAACCGCGTCCCTGTTCACCAGCGCGAGCCGCTTCCACGGCGGCATTCAGCGACAGAATATTGGTCTGGAAGGCGATGGAATCAATCACGCTGATGATGTCGACAATCTTTTTGGACGACAGCGCAATCGCTTCCATTTTTTCAATAACTTGCCCCATCACTTCACCGCCTTCGCGCGCCACGCTTGAAGTGGACGCAACCAGCTGATTGGCTTCACGCGCGTTTTCGGCATTGTGTTTGACGGTGGAGGTTATTTGCTCCATCGCTGAAGCGGTTTCTTCCAGCGAACTGGCCTGTTGCTCGGTACGCGTCGAAAGATCAAGGTTCCCGCTGGAAATTTGATTTGAAGCGACGGCAATGGTGTCAGAGCCGGTACGAACTTCGGTAACGATGGAAAGCAGATTGTCATTCATGCGCTGCAGCGCCTGCATCAGCACGCCAGTTTCATCACGCGTAGTCACCTGAATTTTCGAGCTAAGATCGCCTGCTGCAACACTTTCCGCTACGCTAACGGCCGCAACCAAAGGACGTACGATTGAGCGAGTAAGGAAAAAGCCGAGCAGAATCGCGGCCACAATGGCCAGCGCTGAGAAGATCAAGGTGATGGTAATCGCCGAAGAGCCATTTTCGACAATACTTTGTCCTTCAGCACGCAGCTGTCCATCTTGTGAATTGGCAAACTTTATCGCATCGTCGAGAAACTTATTCTGCGTCGGCGTCATGGATTTGAGTGCATATGTGCTGGCAGCTTCAAAATCACCGGCTTTTATCAAGGCGATCAAATCACCTTTCACTTTTTCAAATGCTTCGGCAGAGGCGAGCATGCCAGCAATTTTCTTTTTACCAATCTCAGTAACTTGAATATCAGCAATTTTCTTCATGGCGACATTGGTACGCTGGGTCGCTTCATCCAGTTGACCATAGCGCTTAACGTTATAATCAGGATGGGTCGTATCGATCACCATGCCGCGCAGGTATTTGATCTGATCGTTGACGCCATCGCGCACATCAAATGCCAAGCGCACTTTCACATAACGATCGTCGACGATCGAGGCGATGCCACTTTTAATACTGTTAATTTTTGTGATAGATGTCACGCAAATCACAATCAATAGCGCGACGACAATGCCAAAGGCGGCGGCGAGCCGGATGCCAACCTTCATATTCTTAATACTGAACATGTCTTCTTTCCCCGTTTTTCTTATTAAAATACAGTTATTCCAACAGTTAATATTTACTGCTTCTCCGCTCACAGCCCGACATTGCGCGTAGCTTTACAGGTGCAAGGTGAAATGGTGATCCAGCGCACACAGTTATCGGAGTTAAAAACGTTAACTTTAATATTTTTGATGGAATTCAAGCGGAAGCAGGCAGGGAAAAAGGATTAATGCACAGTGCTAATGATTTTTTAAAAGGTTAACCCGTAGAAATGACAAAGCGGGTCGTCAAACGTTGTTGGCGACCTCGCAAGCAGCTAGATAACAAACAAATTAGAAAATGAAAACCAGCAGGCTACCCCAAAAGAGCGCGCTAAAGGCAATGATCGCCAGCCAGCTAAGCTGACGTAAACGACCACGAAGGAAACCACTTGATTGCTGAACAGGTAACGTTTCGCTGCGCATAATTTTTTTCCAAGGTTGGTAAAAAAGAAGCCGCCAAACAGCGGCAAAAAAGTGCTGAGTCTGAATCAAGCGACACTGGCTATTCGATACTTAAATCGCCTTCCGCTGCTTTGATTTACCTTAACGAGCCGCTTCCAGCACGTTGAAGATCACGTCTGATAATTCATTCAGCTCGAACTTGGCCACATAACCGTCTGCGCCAACTTTGCGCACGTGATCTTCATTGGCGCTACCGGAAAGTGAAGAGTGAATCACTACCGGAAGATGCTTGAGGATTGGGTCACGTTTGATGTTACGCGTCAGGGTGAAGCCATCCATTTCAGGCATTTCAAGGTCGGTCAGCACCAGCGCGATTTTATCGTGGATCGATTCCCCTGCCGCTTGCGCCTCTTGACTCATCTGCTTGATTTTTTCCCACGCATCCAGACCGGTGTTGTACATCAGCGCCGGAATGCCCATGCTTTTCAGCCCTTGTTCCAGCAGCTGGCGCGCCACTTTAGAATCTTCAGCAACAATCGCCACTGCACCCGGCTGATATTTAAATGCACGCGGTCTGGCGGCTTCCGGCTCTACACCGCGCACTGACGGAATGATGTCATACAAAATTTGCTCAACATCCAGCACCATCGCCAGATTATTGCTTTGCTTGTCATTATCCAGCGAGGCGATGCTGGTGATATTACGTCCGCCGATGCCCGCTTCGGCGGTATGCACTTGACTCCAGTCGAGACGCACGATGTTATCGACTGACTCCACCGCGAACGCTTGCGTATTACGCGCATATTCTGTCACCAGCAGCAGATTCAGTCCCGTTTCCGGTACGCAACCCGCTACCGCAGGTAAATCGATAACCGGAATAAACTGACCGCGAATACTGGCCATGCCAAGCAGCGGCGATTTCATACCTGCTGCTTTGGTAATTGTCGGCATCGGCACGATTTCGCGCAGCTTAAAAACGTTAATCCCGAACAGCTCGGATTTTCCTTTTAGCTGATCTGAGCCTAAGCGAAACAGCAGCAGCTCAAATTTATTCGATAACGCGAGGTTCGCTCTCTCATCTATCTCTTTTTGAAAATTATCCATTGTTGCCTCTGCATCAGCGCAGGTAAGGAAAGGGGTGTGATGAAGTTATCGGCAGCGACGTGAAAAAGGTGAGGGCAAGAGAGGCGAAATAAAACGCGGTCTGATAATTGTGCCAGGATTAACAGTGAATTGAAAAAATGGATAACCTTTCTGAATAAGGAGCGCGTAATGAAAAAAGTCATTTTAACGACACTGTTAGTTATGTTGAGTTCGGGTGTTTACGCTGAAAAGGGCGGCTTTGAGGGCGGCGAAGCGCCACAACCTCAATCGAAGCAGGATGCAGGTTATAAAGGTTCTGAGGATACCGGGCAGACGCACATCAATCAGATTCGTGATTTTCGGCAGGACGGTTACGTCACGCTTGAGGGTTACATTCTGAAGAAAGAGCAGGGCGATAACTATCAGTTCCGCGACAGCACCGGAACCATCACTATTGTGGCACCGGAAAAAGCGTTCAAAGGTAAGAAGTATGCTGCGGACGATCAGGTTCGCATCAGCGGTAGAGTGCACGGTAAAGGTGAAAATACCACCTTGCACGCCACAGAAATTGAAGAACCTTAACAGTGATTGGGCGAGGTTTCGCCTCGCCCAGCATGCCTGGATGCGTTAGTAAATCAATCTTTCAACAGGATCGCGCGGCAGGCTTTGCCTTTGATTTTGCCTTGCTTGAGTTTGACCAATGCCGATTTCGCCTGAGCCGCTTCAATAGCGACATAAGCGTGCGTTGGGGTCAGATCGATCTTACCAATTTGGTCAGCGCGGTAGCCCGCTTCACCCGTTAATGCCCCCAGTATATCTCCCGGACGAATTTTGGCTTTGCGGCCGCCATCAATGCACAACGTCATCATTGCGGCGGGTAACGCTTTGCTGCTGCCTTTTTTCAGCGTGCTGGCAGAGACCCACGGCAGCGACTTCTGTAAAAAATCTTCCAGCGCGTGCGCGCGAGCCATTTCATCGGCGGCGACAAAACTCACAGCAGCACCTTCTTCACCCGCACGTGCGGTACGGCCAATGCGGTGTAAATGCACTTCGGGATCCCACGCCAGTTGGTAATTCACTACCAGCGCCAGCGACTTAATATCCAGGCCACGCGCTGCTACGTCAGTAGCAACCAACACGCGTCCGCTGCCGTTGGAGAAGCGGATGAGTACGCGTTCACGGTCGCGCTGTTCCAGATCGCCATGCAGCGGCAAGGCGCTGATGTCACGATCGTTAAGGGCTGCCGCAACATCATCGCATTCGCGTTTGGTGTTACAAAAGACCACACAGGATGAGGGCTGGCGTTCGCTGAGTAGCGCAATCAGCAGTGATAGCTTTTCGTTGTGGCTGGCTTCAATAAACTGTTGATCAATGGAGGGCAGTTCACTGACTTCTTCTGTTACCACGCTCAGAGCATCGCGCTGAAACCGGGTGCTAATGGCGGCGATTCCTTCAGGCCAGGTCGCAGAGAACAGCAGCGTTTGACGCGATGCTGGTGTAGCTTTAATGATGGTTTCCATATCATCACGGAACCCCATTTCCAGCATACGATCCGCTTCATCCAACACCAGCGTGCGCAGATTCTCAAGCTTTAACGTTTCACGTTTGAGGTGATCAAGAATACGGCCCGGCGTGCCGACCACAATATGCGGAGCGTGAATCAATGAATCGCGCTGAGCGCTCATCGGCTGGCCACCGCACAGCGTCAAAATTTTGATATTACGCGTGAAGCGCGCCAGTTGACGCAACACATTGCTAACCTGATCCGCTAATTCACGCGTTGGGCACAGGATCAGCGCCTGCGTCTGGAACTGTGCGCTGTCGATATGTTGTAGCAAACCAATGCCAAAGGCTGCGGTTTTACCGCTGCCGGTTTTCGCCTGCGCACGCACGTCGCGACCCTGCAAAATGGCGGGCAGCGTGGCGGCCTGAACCGGCGTCATGCTGGTGTAGCCCATCTCGCGCAGGTTATCGAGTTGGCTTTCGGGAAGCGAATTGAGGGTTGAAAAAGCAGTCACGGCGCGGCCTCTGAGGCTAAAAAAGTAGGGCATTATTGCGCGCGCAAGTCTGGCAGAAAGCGCGTCCAACAGCAACGGCAACCTCGTAGGTTAAGGCTGTGAATCTTTTAACGTGCAGGGCATTAGGAATAACCTGAAGTTTTTCGAAAATGGTTGGTAAATTTTAATCAGTTAAGCGTTAAATTTCGATAATGGTCTGGAGCGAAGAAAAAATAAGGCCATAAATAACTTTATAACATGCCGATTTGAAAAGTTTATTCCTATGTTAATCAGATAAATCCTTTTTATTTACTCCAGTAATACAATTAATCATTAAAAAATTACCCTTAAGTTGCCGATAAAAATCTTAAGACAATTGCTTTATATTTAGCGCGCCATACATCTATTACAACGACCGTTAGAGGGTTTTTCATTGAGTAATAGTCTCCAGGGATCACATGAAGATGTACTTAAAATAGTGGGCCGCGCCGTGTTGACGCTGCACGTTCATGGGGAAAGCTTATCAGCTGATAAGATTGCTTCAATGATCGGGTGTTATGCGGAAGATGAGCCCTGTGATCAGGAAGATCGTCGTTTATATGCGTTGGCAATGGAATTAATGTCAAAAGGTTGCAAAGCTAAAAGCGTGTAACGCTGCTGCTTTGTCTGTCTGATTAAAGCCTCCTGCGGGAGGCTTTGTCATTTTTACCCGTCATACTTCGCGCTGCAGCTGCGTTGGCTGCACGTGCTCACCCCGGTCACTTACCGGCGTAAGCTCCCGGGGACTCACACGCTTGCCGCCTTGCTGCAACACGAATTATTTAGGGTATCTGAGCGTCATGCTTCGCGCTGCAGCTGCGTTGGCTGCACGTGCTCACCCCGGTCACTTACCGGCGTAAGCTCCCGGGGACTCACACGCTTGCCGCCTTGCTGCAACACGAATTATTTAGGGTATCTGAGCGTCATACCCGTCATACTTCGCGTTGTAACTGCGTTGAGCATTGGAGCAATTAAACGTGTTGCAGTGCGAACACCGCTTTGCCGCGTGAGAAGGTGGCAACCACTGGCGAGATGCGCGAAACGGCTTCAGCTGAGCAGCTCGCGGCAACTATCATCATATTGGCGTCATCACCTTGCTGTGGCCATTGACGTTGACCTTCTGCTGACAGCGGCAGCAAATCATTGGTCGCAATCGCCAGTGCACGCGTCAGTGAAAACTCATCCGAACCACGATAGAGCTGCGCATAGAGATTGGCTTTTTCCAACATACTGCCGGTGCCAAACGGCGACCAGTGATCGACCACGCTGTCGGTGCCGGTCATCACCTTAACACCCGCTGTCTGCAACTGCGGAATCGGCATGGTCAGCTTGCCAATCGGCAGCGTCGACGCCACGCTAAATTGCTGCTCAACCAACCCTTGAATCATTTTATCCAGCTCAGCGCCTTCCAGCGTCGCCAGCGCAAAGCCGTGACTGATGGTCACTTTGCCTTTCAGCGCCGGGTTCTTTGCCACGGTATCGATCATATAGCGAATCGCCGCAACGCCGGCTGGCGAGGTTTCATGCAGGTGGATATCCACGCCGCGTTGGAAATCGAGCGCGATCTGGAACATCGCATCCAGCGACTTTTCCATCGCGCCATCGACATTCGTCGGATCCAGTCCGCCGACATACTGCACGCCGTGCTGCATCGCTTCACGCATCAATCCATCGACCTGCGAATGCAATAAACCGTGCTGCGGAAATGCCACGATTTCGCAGGGAAATTCAGGGTGCTTCGCCAGCGCGGTTTGGAGATGCTCCAGGCTTTTCAGACCGCTGACCGGGTCGATATTGCAATGGCTGCGTGCCTGAGTCGAACCCTTGGATTGCAACAAGGCAATCAGACTTTCTGCTCGCGCGACTGAGGTGGGCAGTAACTGCGGGATCAACACCTGCTCACGGGCTATCATATCCATAATGGTTTTGCCCTGACGTGGACGCGGTGCCTGCCACGGGCCGCCATAAAATGTTTTATCGAGATGGATATGCATATCGTGAGTGGAGGGCAGCAGCAGCGCACCTTGCGCATCCCAGGCCGTCAGTGAAGCGTCACCCTGACCGGCTGGGTGTAACTGATCAAATTTACCATCACGAATGCTGATGTCATACAGCCCAGTTTTAGTCGCAACGATCTCTTCGCCTTCACGCTCAAAGCCTTCTTCAAGGCGAACATTCCGCAGTAAATAGTGATCGGTACTGGGCAAAGCAGCTGGCGAGTGAGATGTCGTATTGGCGGCAAAACTGGTCTGGCTCATGCCAGCAGCCAGCAAACTCCCTGCGGCTGCCCAGCGTGCGCCGTTACCAAGAAATTCACGACGGCTTGAAGAAGGGGAAATAGTCATCAGAGGCTCCTGCAAAAAAGAGAATCTTAATCTGACAAAAGCTGGCGGCGGCCGCTGCGCTATTTTCCACTGCTGGCTATTTGAAAAATCACTGCCAGCTCAGCTGGCCGAAATCGACCAAAGCCTGCGCCAGTTGATACTGCAAATTCTCTTCGGGATGACGGCAAAACAGCGCCAGCTCAAAAATATCGATCTCCGGCAAACCCTGTTCGCGCCCTAGCACCCGATGTTCGGGTAAGCGACAGCTGGCGGGCAACAGGGTTAACCCCAAGCCTTGTGCGCTCGCTGCCGCCAAAGCAACCAGACTCGCGCTGCTATAACCAATACGCCAACTGCGGTCCATCGCATCCAGCGTCTGGCACATCTCTTCACGGTACAAACCCTGCTGAGGAAACAGCACCAGCGGCACTGGCGTTTGTTCAAAACAGGGATAGGCGGCGCTGTCGAGCCAGAGCAAGGGTTCCGGGCGCGCCGCCAGTGGACGTTCGCCGTAAGGCTGTTTGATCAGCATGATGTCCAGCTCCTCACGCTGCCACGCACGGCGCAATTCAACGTGCATGCCGCTCATCACATCGAGTCGTAAATGCGGATGTTGACGACTGAAAGCGGCTAACAATCCTGCGGTAGGTGCGGCAAAATCTTCCGGCACACCAAGACGTAGCACGCCGTCACGCCATTTGTCGCTTAATACGTCATGCGCTTCGCCGTTCAGCGCAATGATGCGCCGGGCATAGCCCAGCAGCTTTTCACCTTCTTCGGTAATCTGCACCTGATGCGAAGAGCGTTCCAGTAACGCTTTACCTACCATTTCTTCCAGCCGCCGCACTTGCTGACTCACAGTGGATTGCGACAAATGCACACGATCGGCAGCGCGGGTAAAGCTGGTGGTTTCGCAAACGGCAACAAAACTTAACAACTGTTGAGGCGTAAACATCGGCTGTCGATTCATTTTCCCACTATCAATTAGAGCAATATTTAATTTCCAAATAGTAACCAGCGCTGTCAGGCTGGCAATCTTTAATTATTTGAGTTGTGGATGAAACGACAGACAGAAATGATGATGCTTATCGCGTTGGTATTGGCGGGCCTGAATATGCGCCCTTTAATGACCTCGGTGAGTCCGTTGCTCGGCCAGTTACGTCAGACCATTGGGCTGACGCCATTAGCCGCGTCTTTACTGCCCGCTATACCCATGATGATGATGGGAGCGATTGCGCTGTTAAGCGCACCCTTAATGCAGCGCATCGCTGTCCGTAAATTGCTGACAGGCGGATTGATGTTACTGAGTTTGGCGACATTCAGCCGCCTGTTTATCGCTCAGGGCAGTCTATTAGTCTTTAGCACCATTCCGGGTGGATTAGGCATTGGTGTGGTGCAAATGGCGATGCCGGGATTGATTCGCCAACGCTTTGGTGAGCGCAGCGCAGCGATTACGGGATTATGGGCTGGAGCGTTGATGGGCGGTGGCGGCCTGGCTGCCGCCTTAACGCCGTGGCTGAGCGCACAGATGGGGTGGCAAGGTGCGTTAAGCAGTTGGGCGATACCGACGCTGTGCGCGATGCTGTTGTGGCTGTTTATTCCCACTGCCGCGCCGGAGAAATCTACGCAGCGGGCAATACCTGCACTGTGGCGCAAAACGCGGGCGTGGACGCTGGCGCTGAGCTTTGGGTTGGTCAATGGCGGATATGCCATCTGCGTCGCGTGGCTGCCCGATTTCTATCATCAACAGGGCTGGAGCGCGCAGGCGGGCGGCAGCTTGCTTGCTATGATGATCAGCTGTCAGGTGGCCGGGGCATTGTTGCTACCGCTGCTGGCTCGCGGAGCCGATCGTCGGCCATTATTACTGCTGGCATTGGGCATGCAGTTCTGCGGCATGATGGGATTTCTGTTTGCCCCGCAGGCCGCACCGTGGATCTGGGCAGGCGTAGCGGGATTCGGTCTGGGCGGCGCCTTTCCGTTAGCCTTGGTACTGGCGCTGGATCATCTGTCTCATCCCCATGCGGGGGCACGTCTGGTGGCATTTATGCAAGGCGTGGGATTCATTATCGCAGGGTGTATGCCGTTTATCGCCGGACAGTTGCATACATTAACCCACAGCTTTGCCAGCGTTTGGTTGATGCAAGGTGCGGTGACGCTGCTGTTGATTGTGTTAAACCTCTGTTTCCATCCACGCAGTTATCCGCACGCTTTCCCAGAAAAGTAATTTTTTGGTCCTACCAATTAAGCCGAAAAATTTTCCTGCTTCACAGAACAGGAAAATTCACGGCTTTTTTATTGCCTGAAGTTAACAAAACATTAACCATCTGTTGCCAATAAGCCTCAGCATCTTAAATGTGGTCTGACCAAAAAAGATGTTAAAGAGGCTAGCGTGCGCGCCCTACAACCTATGCGCACGATTTTCTGGCTTTCCTCTGGAGATACCCGCATGCAGATGTGGCAACAAAATTATGATCCGCTCGGCAATATTTGGCTATCTAGCCTGGTTGCGCTGATCCCGATTCTGTTTTTCTTTTTCGCGCTGATAAAACTGAAGCTGAAAGGCTATGTCGCCGCGACCATCACCGTGGGTCTGGCGCTGCTGGTGGCGCTGTTTCTTTATCGTATGCCAATCGGGCAAGCGTTAGCGTCGGTGGGATATGGCTTTTTATATGGTCTGTGGCCGATTGCGTGGATCATTGTTGCAGCAGTATTCGTCTACAAAATTTCGGTAAAAACCGGGCAGTTTGACATTATTCGCGCCTCGATCTTATCGATCACGCCAGATCAACGGCTGCAAATGCTGATTGTCGGTTTCTCGTTTGGCGCGTTTTTAGAAGGCGCTGCAGGTTTTGGCGCGCCGGTTGCGATCACCGCTGCGCTACTGGTCGGCCTGGGATTTAATCCGCTGTATGCCGCCGGTTTATGCCTGATCGTTAACACCGCGCCGGTGGCATTTGGCGCGATGGGAATTCCAATTATTGTTGCCGGGCAAGTTACCGGACTGGACAGTTTCGCCATCGGGCAAATGGCCGGCCGTCAATTGCCGTTACTGACCATCATCGTTCTGTTCTGGATTATGGCGATCATGGATGGTTGGCGTGGCGTCAAAGAAACCTGGCCTGCGGTGCTGGTGGCGGGCGGATCCTTTGCGATTGCTCAGTTTCTTAGCTCTAACTTCCTTGGCCCGGAACTGCCAGACATCATCTCTTCGCTGGCGTCGCTGGTCTGTTTAACCTTGTTCCTGCGTCGCTGGAAGCCGGTTCGCATCTTTCGTTTTAACGATGTTGGCGCATCGATGGTTGATCAGGATCTGACCCGCAAAAAATACAGCGCTGGGCAGGTGATCCGCGCCTGGATGCCTTTCCTGTTTCTCACCGCGACCGTAACGTTGTGGAGCATTCCGCCCTTCAAAGCGCTGTTTGTCAAAGGCGGGGCGCTAGCGGATTGGGTCTTCAGCGTGCCGGTGCCGCTGCTGAATGCGCTGGTGGAACGCATGCCACCGGTAGTGAACAGTGCCACGCCCTATCCGGCAATCTTTAAATTCGACATCATTTCTGCCACCGGCACCGCCATTTTGCTGGCAGCGATTGTGGCGATTGCTTACCTGCGCATGAAGCCGAAAGCGGCTATTCAGACGTTCGGCGAGACCTTAAAAGAGTTGGCGTTACCGATTTACTCGATTGGCATGGTGCTGGCGTTTGCTTTTATCTCCAACTATTCCGGCCTGTCGGCCACGCTGGCCTTAGCGCTGGCGCATACGGGGCAAGCCTTTACCTTTTTCTCTCCGTTTTTGGGTTGGTTGGGTGTCTTCCTTACCGGATCGGATACCTCCTCAAATGCGCTATTCGCCGCATTACAAGCCACTACCGCGCAACAGATTGGCGTTTCAGATGTGTTGCTGGTTGCCGCCAACACCACTGGTGGCGTCACCGGGAAGATGATTTCTCCTCAATCGATCGCCATCGCCTGCGCCGCAGTGGGCCTGGTCGGTAAAGAGTCCGATCTGTTCCGCTTTACGGTTAAACACAGCCTCATCTTTACCTGCATGGTAGGCGTCATTACCACGCTGCAGGCTTACATCTTCCCGTGGATGATTCCATGACTGCGAACTCGCCGCCGCTGGCGGCCCATCTGGTGGTACGGCTAAAGGCGTATATCAGTGAACATCAGCTGGAACCCGGCATGCGTCTGCCTGCCGAGCGGCAGTTATCTGCCGAACTGGGCGTTTCGCGATCATCTCTGCGTGAGGCGATCCAGCAGCTGATCAGCAGCGGTATGTTGATCAGCCGACGCGGCGGGGGAACCTGGCTGCGTCAGCAGCTTGCGCCGTGGTCGGAACAGCGCATCGTTGCGCCTATTCGCCAGTTACTGGCGGACGATCCCGATTACCGTTATGACATTCTCGAAGCGCGTCACGCGATTGAAGCCAGCACGGCCTGGCATGCGGCATTACGCGCGACAGAATCCGACAAAGAGAAGCTGCAATATGCGTTTGACGCCACGCTCAAAATGACCGAAAGCGACGATCCCGATCTCGCAGCACAAGCTGACGTACGCTTTCATCTGGCGATTGCGGAGGCTTCGCATAACGTGGTGCTGCTACAAACCATGCGCGGCTTTTTTGACTTGTTGCAATCATCGGTGATGCAAAGCCGCCAGCGGATGTATATCCAGCCGGTGATTTTCGCCCGTCTGACTGAACAACATCAGGCCATTCTCAACGCCATTCTCGCCGGTGACGCTGAAGCGGCGCGGCAAGCGGCGATGCAGCATCTCGGCTTTGTTCATACCACGATGAAGGGCCTGCACGAAGATGAAGCGCGGCAGGCTCGCATAACCCGCTTGCCGGGCAACGAATTCAGCAACCGTAAGGAAAACGACTCATGATCATCTCTGCTGCCAGTGACTATCGCGCCGCCGCGCAACGTATTCTGCCGCCGTTCCTGTTTCACTATCTTGATGGCGGCGCTTATGCCGAACACACGCTGCGCCGCAATGTGGACGATCTGGCTGACGTTGCGCTAAGACAGCGCATTTTAAAAAACATGTCTGATCTCAGCCTTGAAACCAAATTGTTCAATGAAACGTTGTCGATGCCGGTCGCGCTGGCACCGGTGGGTTTATGCGGCATGTATGCACGGCGTGGAGAAGTGCAGGCCGCCCGCGCTGCGGCGCTGAAAGGCATTCCCTTTACCTTATCGACCGTTTCCGTCTGCCCAATTGAAGAGGTGGCACCGGCAATTAATCGTCCGATGTGGTTCCAGCTCTATGTGCTGCGCGATCGTGGCTTTATGCGTAACGCGTTGGAGCGAGCCAAAGCTGCAGGTTGTTCCACGCTGGTGTTCACCGTGGATATGCCAACACCGGGCGCACGCTACCGTGATGCGCATTCGGGCATGAGCGGCAACCATGCGGCGCTGCGTCGCTACTGGCAAGCCGTGACGCACCCACAATGGGCGTGGGATGTCGGCATGCAGGGGCGTCCGCACGATCTCGGGAATATTTCTACCTATCTCGGCAAACCCACCGGCCTGGAAGATTATATCGGCTGGCTGGCGAACAACTTTGATCCCTCTATTTCATGGAAGGATCTGGAGTGGATTCGTGAATTCTGGGATGGCCCGATGGTGATTAAAGGGATACTTGACCCCGAAGATGCGCGTGATGCGGTGCGCTTTGGCGCGGATGGCATTGTGGTGTCTAACCATGGCGGACGCCAGCTTGATGGCGTGCTCTCCTCGGCGCGTGCGCTGCCTGCTATCGCCGATGCGGTAAAAGGTGACATCGCGATTCTGGCCGATAGCGGCATCCGCAGTGGTCTTGATGTGGTGCGCATGATTGCGTTAGGCGCAGATACCGTACTGCTGGGCCGCGCCTTTATCTATGCGCTGGCAACACACGGACAGCGCGGCGTGGAGAATCTGCTCAACCTGATTGAGAAAGAGATGCGGGTAGCGATGACGCTGACCGGCGCAAAATCGATCGGTGAAATTACCCGCGATTCACTGGTGCAGGCCAATGCGCTGCTCAATGAGCAAGTCATACCTGCTCGCCCGCGTGCGGTGAGCTGATCCGGCGAAATCGAATGTATTGTCTATACTTACCCTCTTTACCAACAGGAGGAATGACATGACCATTCATAAGAAAGGTTCGGCGCATTGGGAAGGCGATATCAAGGGAAAAGGGACTGTAAGCACTGAGAGTGGCGTGCTGAGCCAGCAACCTTATGGTTTCAAAACCCGTTTTGAAGGTGAAAAAGGCACGAATCCAGAAGAGCTAATCGGTGCTGCACACGCAGCGTGTTTCTCTATGGCTTTATCGCTGATGTTAGGCGAAGCAGGTTTTCCGCCGAAAAGCATTGATACCACGGCGGATGTTTCTCTTGATAAGAAAGGTGAAGGTTTTGCGATCACCAAGGTGGCGCTGACCAGCACCATCGAACTGCCAGGCATTGATAACGCAACATTTGATGAAATCATCAATAAAGCTAAAGCGGGCTGCCCAGTTTCACAGGTTCTGAATGCTGAGATTACTCTCGACTACACCCTGAATAACTAAGCCTGTAACGCGGGTCGCCTTTTAACGGCGTGAGCGTTATGCTAAATCAGCGCGGTCCTGATACTGACCGTAACAGATGCGCCTTTGGGCGCATCTTTTGCTTTCTGGCTGAGAGGAAAATAAAGGTGGCGCGATATTTGGCTGCGAAGAAGTATTGGAAAATGGTGCTGGTTCTGCTTTGTATCTGCGGTGCGTTAATGCTGATTCGTTGGGCAGCGATGATATGGGCCTAAAATCATGGGTTTGTAACCATAAACTGGGCGTATTAGTGATGGTTGTCTTGCTGCTCGAACTCATTCATTACTTACTGACAGCATCCTGGCTGCCGTGGGAATGGCAGTAATCCTCTCTACACATATTCCGTTTCGCGACGCTTAGTACGGACGTCACTGCGTGCAATGCGATACGCCTTATTGGGATCGCCCGCCACAAATTCAAATGTCGGTGAGTAATAAAAAGGCAGCCAGCCGCCGTAGCCGCTTTCCCACTCCCAGCGAACGGGGCACGGCCACAATATGCCGTCATACAAAATGTAATAGACCCAGCGTCCGTTTGGACGACGGGGGCGTGATGTTTTCATGGGATTCACAACGATAATAGTGAACAATAGCTTATATTTTGTACGCTAAAGCGCCACCTTGCAACTTAACGGCTGCGCTTTGTTATTTTTGGCCCTGCATTAACGATGCACTTCACCACAAAGCAGGACCACATTAGGCCGTACTTTATGAATGCGATTTGCCATCTGTTCGCAATCGATTTTTGTTGGATAAATCCGTTCCGATACCGGTAAAGCATCACAGGCATCATGGCCGCAAGCACTGACTAACAATACAAATCCTATCAACATGGCTCGACTCCTTTACACGGTCTGGTGGTCCGGACTGTGGTGCTTAATATCCCTTTTACTGTTCCAGTATAGACAAACGTGTCGACGAGGCATTATCACCCTGAGCGGTGAAAGCGTTAACCTGAGAAATACCAGGCAGGAAGCAGCGCGATAAGATTGTTTAGCGTGTGCAGGAAAATGGGCAGCGCCAGGCTGTTGCTGCGCAGGCGGGCGTAACATAATAACAGCGAAAACAGTGTCAGCGCGATAATGGTTTCCCAGTGAACATACTGAGTGTGCATCATGGCGAACAGCAGTGAAGTCAGCAACATGCAGGCAAAGCGACTGCGTGGTGCCCACAGCAAAAATGCCTGTAACAGAAATCCACGAAACAGGACTTCCTCAAACACCGGTGCTAACAGCACCGCCGTCAGCAACAAAATCAGCAGCGAATTACGTCCTTGCTGCGCCTGCTCAACCAGCCAACCTTCCGGCTGCAAAAATTGGGTTTGCGCCGCCATTAAAATAAACAGTACGCCAATAAACAGCAGCGTTTGCAGCGGACGTAATTCGCCCAGCGGCAGGTCGCTACGACGTTGACAATAGAAGCGATAAAGCGGATAGATCACGGCAAATTCAAACAGGCAGAGCACCGGCACCAATAAGCCGTCATTACGCAGCACGCCATAATTAGGAAACAGCGTGATAAGCATAGTCACGAGGTAATAGACCACAAAGCTGCCGACGTAAAACAGCGTCAGCGCCACTCTGTCGGAATTGGTGTTCATAAGCGACCCAGCCAGCGAAGGTTAGCGCATAGTAACAACGCGCCTGATCGCTGTCGAGTCACCCAACAAGACAATATTTGTACGCAAATTTACCTTATTAGGCTAAACCGCAAGCACACCGAGCCGATAACTGAGGAAATGAATTCGGGTAAGTCAGCATAGTTTGCTGTCAGGCAGAATCCCGAACCGAACTTTTCGCTTTGTTGTGAGCTTTCTTAATGACTTTTGTACCTCAGCAACCGCAGCTGCGTCCTTTTATAAACGGAGCAGAAGATCGCACTGTTCGCTTTACGCGGCGGAGTCTACGCACGCTTACACTGCTGTTGTTCGGCGTATTGCTTCTTTCCATGCTGATGGTGCTGACCATTGCCCAGCATCAAAACAAGTTATCTGTTGAACACGATCAGATATTGATGCAGCAAGCGTGGGAAGGGCGTAAAGAGGCGATGATAACTGACATCCGCGATTACGCTTTCTGGGGCGAAGCCTGGCGTAATCTGCACATCACGATGAATAGAGTCTGGGCCTTCGATGAAGAGAACTTCGGTCCGGGTTTGTATGAGGAATACCATTATGAAGGCGTTTTTGTTGTCGATGGCAACGATCACACCACCTATTCAGTCATCGACGGTAAGCTGAGTTCTGTTTCGCTGGAAGCCTGGATAGGAAAAAGCAGCCGGATGCTGATTGCCCACGCACGCTTATTGAATAATGCGGCGGTAGCACGCAATGCACTGGTGAATGGACAGCCGGCTATTATCGTCGCCGCGCCAATCACCACCGGTAAAGTGCCCGGCTTGCCGCAAAAAGCGGGGCCACCATCAGTGATGGTTTTCGTCAATATGTTCACGCCTGCCAAGCTAAAAGCGTTAGGCGACACGCTTGGCGTAAGTAGTCCGCGTTTTGCCAAAAACGAAGTCGATGCCAAAATTGAGCCGCGAATGGTGGAAGAGGTGCCGGGTGGCGAGCCGCTAGTCTTACGCTGGACGCCAAAAATGCCCGGCATGGGGTTGATCTGGTTTCTGCTACCGTTGCTGTTAATCATGGGCATCATCATCGCGTGGATTACTCGTCGGGTAAGCCGCCATGCGCTTCACAACGCAATATTATCCGATCGCCGATTCGCCATGTTAGCGGTCAGCCAGCAGGAGTTGGCAAGCAGCGAGGCGCGTTTTCGTGACCTGGCAGAAGCGGCTTCAGACTGGATTTGGGAAACCGATGAAGAAGGGCGGCTGATCTATTTGTCGTCTCGCTTCAACACCGTAACCGGCCACGAAATTAGCGTTTGGCTAGGAAGACACCTCGACCATTTGCTGACCCATCCCAGCCACTCTTTAGTGACCTGGCTGATGCGTCAGGAAGCGGAACCCCAGCAAATGCCGCTGCGTTGCCAGTTTATGTCGGCACAGGGCGATCGTCGTATTGGTCAGTTGGTGGCTAAAACGGTCTGGCACAATGGCAGATGCATCGGTTTTCGCGGCACGGTCTCTGACATTACTCAAGGCATGGAAGCGGAAGCGCGCATTCAGTTCTTGTCACGTCATGATGTGTTAACCGGGTTGCCAAACCGGCTTCAGTTGCAAGAGTATCTCACCAGCCATCTTGAACAATTCAACATGGATATTCCGCTCACCATCATCAGTATCGATCTGGATCAGTTCAAACCGATCAATGAAACCTGGGGCCACGCTGCGGGTGATCTGGTTTTGAATCAGATGGCACAGCGCATTAAAAATTGTATAGGACCCCATGAGCTGACTGCGCGACTCGGCGGTGATGAGTTTGTCGTGATTTTACGCGAAGGGGATCGTGACAAAGTTGATGAACGCTGTGCGCAGCTGCTGCATGAAGTTCAGCAGCCAATTACGACCGGCCAGCACGTTCACTATTTAACCGCCAGCATGGGTATTGCCTGTGCACCGCAGGATGCTGCCCATCCTGAAGCGTTGCTGCGGATGTCTGACATCGCGCTAAATGAAGCCCGCGAATCGGGGCGCAATCAATGGGTTTGGTACGCCAATGAAATGGCTAACTTGCGCGAAAGTAAGCGCGATATGGCGCGCCGCATTGAGCGAGCGCTGAAAAATGATGAATTTCGTTTGCATTATCAACCGCGTTATCAACTCTCTGGCGGACAACTGGCAGGCGCAGAAGCGCTTATTCGCTGGCAAACTGCGCCTGATCAATGGATCACGCCGGATCGATTTATTCCGCTGGCAGAAGAGAATGGTTTAATCGCCACGATCAGCGATTGGGTATTGAAGCAAGCCTGTGAAGATGCGTTGGCGTGGGGTGGCGACCGTTATGTTTCCGTTAACATTTCGCCCATTGAGTTTCGTACCACCGATTTAGTGCAGCGGGTAGCCAATGTGTTAAAAGCGAGTGGGTTGCCCGCAACGCGGCTGGAACTGGAAATAACTGAAAACGTCACTTTCGAACATCCGCAGCAAGCGCTAGAAGTGATGCAGGGATTGCGTTCGTTAGGCGTACGTTTAACCGTAGATGATTTTGGTACGGGCTATGCCGCGCTGGGTTATTTAAAAACCTTTCCGTTTAACGGCTTGAAAATTGACCGTTCGTGGATGAAAGATTTTCCGGAATCGCAGCAGGCGCAATCGGTGGTCGCTGGCATTATCGCGCTGGCGCGTGCTTTTGCACTCACCATCACCGCCGAAGGCATTGAAACAGAAGCGCAACTGAATCAGCTTAAAATACTGTCATGTGAAGAAGGGCAAGGCTATTTTCTTGGCCGCCCGATGCCACTCGCAGCCTTCAGCACGCTTCTGGAGAGAACAACCCAGAACAACCGGGAGCAGGCTTAACGAACTTTAATGGCGACAAACGTCATCAAGGCAGCGAAGCCAATAAAGATTGCAAGTTCCATAATGATTACCTCAGAAAAGTCTTAAGTAATTTTAGCGGCTGGGTGATCTGTTTTTAGACTGCAAGTGCGATTTTTCTGAAAATATGTGATCCCGGCCGCTTAAATTTTTACGACTTATCTTTCCTTACCGCTTTCATTTTTTTAAAGAACGCGACAAGTCTGCTGGTCAAGATTTTCGCTTGCGGGCACGCTTTGCTACTCTTTGGTTCAGGGTTAACACGTCCAAGAGGAGATCAAACGTGAATCATTATGGAAAAGCGCTGGTTGTGATGGGCTTCTTTGCCTTAACGGCATGCCAGTCAGCCAGTAAACCCGAAACCGCTGCGGTGGCTCAAGATCCAGAAAGCGATCTTTGCGGTGCTTCACAGTATCAAGACTATGTCGGCAAGCCGTTATCTTCGTTGAATAGCCAACGATTCGATCATCAGGTTCGCGCCATTCCCTACAACTCGGCGGTAACCATGGATTTCAAACTCAATCGCCTGAATTTTATGGCAGACAAGAGTGGCAACATTAGTCGGGTTTACTGCGGCTAAAGCGTGAAAAATATCGGGTATTGTCATAAAGCTGTCATGGCTGCGGGCGAGGATAGCTCCGCACGATAGAGATTTCCTCGTCACTCTCGTTATGCAATGCTCGTCTTGTTTATTCCCGCTCCGGCGGGAATTTTTTTATCCGATTTCATGTCGGTAGAAGAGGCGAATGTGAAAAAAATCATCCTGCCATTAATGCTGTTAGCAAGTCCGCTGGCGATGGCCGCCAGCGACGCTGCGTGGCAGCAAAGTAAAGTGGATATGCAGCAAGCCTGTCTCAAGGCCAGCACCCTCAAGCAGGTGAGCGTAGTCGGAAAGGCAATTGAGTATGACGACAGCGTCGGCTACAGCGCCTTGCTGCTTCAGGGACGTTATCCGCAACAGCACATGAATAATCAGCGTGGGCGCGAGTTGTGTCTCTATCAACGCAGCAGCGGTAAAGCCAGCGTCAGCGAAGCGGATACCCTTCGCGGCGTGAAATAATCTGCCAGCGGCGACTTACTCTTGTGGCCGCGTTTCAATTAACTGCGCCAGTAAAGTACGATAATTTTGCAGGCGCTTTTCGTCCCCTTCAAACTCCAGCTTATCGATAACGCGCGCAATAATTGCTTTATTAGTGGCAGGTTGTCCGGCTTCCATTAATTCACGCAGGATGGCAGCCAGCAGATCGGATTCTGGCGGCGCGTTCCAGTCAGGGCTGTTGAAATAGTCGGTGATAGCACGGCTGGCGCTGTTTGGTTGCACTCTCATCATCCACCTCCGCTAAGACAACGCCATGCACATCACGATAGGGCGCGATGCGCATAAACGCGGTTTTACGTCTTGGGTTCTCAGGATCGCAGGGACATTGGCGTCACCCGGTATGAGAACGTCGCGCTGGCAAGAATAGCCGACGCACCGCACGAGACTGGCGGTTTTTTAAACATAGAACTGTCATGCGTAATTGTCAGTAACAGCCTGAAATATTTTTTCATAGTGATGACTGCGGCATTAATAGTCAGAAGAGTGAATGATTGTTTTTGCACATAATCTCTCTAAGAAAACAGACAGGAAGAAAATATGCACGAGGCAGATTCGCAAATCTTAGGGGAAAACCGCGTTTTGCATTACGTGCCATGTTTTGCCGCTCAGCACGGTTAAGCCGTTGTTAAACTGGCTCCTCATATCTCCTGCAAGTCACCTGATCATGCCCCGCTCATTAGAACCCTGGAAAATAAACCTGATTTCGGTCTGGTTTGGTTGTTTTTTCACTGGACTGGCGATCAGCCAGATCATTCCTTTTCTGCCACTCTATATCGAACAGCTCGGTATCAAAGATGCGGATTCACTGAGTTTGTGGTCAGGTTTGACATTCAGCATCACGTTTGTGGTATCCGCCGCCGTTGCGCCACTGTGGGGGAGTTTGGCGGATCGTAAAGGACGCAAACTGATGCTGCTGCGCGCCGCGTTTGGCATGGGTTTGGTGATTCTGCTACAGGCATTTGTGACACAGGCGTGGCAGCTTTTGCTGTTGCGTGCCTTGATGGGGCTGACTTCAGGTTACATTCCTAATGCAATGGCGCTGGTGGCGGCACAGGTGCCGCGCGAGCGCAGCGGCTGGGCGTTGAGTTGTGTCTCAACCGGTCAAATTGGCGGTGTGATCCTTGGGCCGCTGATTGGCGGATTGCTGGCGGATTGGGTGGGCCTGCGCCTGGTTTTTATCATCACCGCCGTGCTGTTAATGATCAGCTTTTTTGTCACGTTATTTCTCATTAAAGAGACCGGCTACATACCCATCAGTAAAAAGGACAAGCTCAACGCCCGGCAGGTTTTTGCCACGCTGGATAATCCTAAGTTGATGCTCTGCTTGTTCTTCACCACCATGGTTATTCAAATGTGTAACGGGTCGGTGAACCCGATCTTAACGTTGTTTGTTCGCGAACTGGCCCCTGGCGCAGAAAACATCGCTTTTCTCAGCGGCTTCATCGCCGCGCTGCCCGGCATTTCCGCTTTGCTCTCTGCTCCGCGTTTAGGACGACTCGGCGATCGCATCGGCACGCAGCGTATCCTGCTCGCGACGATGGTGATTTCGCTGCTGCTGTTTATCGGCATGTCGTTTGTCACCAACGCGACGCAGTTGGGCATATTGCGCTTTCTGCTTGGTTTTGCCGATGGCGCAATGATGCCTGCGGTGCAGACGCTGTTGGTACGTCATTCCCGCGACAACATCACCGGCCGCATCTTCGGTTATAACCAATCTTTTATGTATCTGGGCAATGTGGCCGGGCCGATGCTCGGCGCAGCGGTGTCCGCGCTGGCCGGTTATCGTTGGGTTTTCTTTGCCACCGCCATGGTGGTATTGATTAATGTGATTTTCCTGCGTCGTTTTTACCGTCGGCCAAAAACCCATTTACCGCAGCCTGTTGACGAAACGTCAGAACATAGTGCCAGCGTTGCTGAGTCAGCAAAAACTCGGGGCTAACGCTGGGGCTCCAGGAATCGTCACCGCCCAAGCCCATATGCGCAGCATCCAAATGCAGCCAACAGCCGGTTTCAGGTTGTAGCAGATGGCGATGTGAAGCCTCACGCAATTGCTCAAGGCTAAAGCGGCTCAGCGAGAAAGCAAAATCGCCGTTCATTTGCCAACTGCCGGCATTGAGCTGCCGCGTGCCACCGCGCAAGCCATTTTCGCTGGGAAACACATAGGGCGTATAAAGAGAGTCTACAGGCAGCTGCCAGCGCGAGAACTGTGCGGCGAGCTGGCGATCGGGATAATTCTCATGCGGGCCCAAACCCAGCCATTCCACTTTTTCAGCCATCTGACTCAATTGACAACGCAAACCGATGCGGGCAGGCGAGGGCAAACCGGGGGCCTGCTGCACAGAAACGCTGACCTGCATCTCACCATGGGCATTAATGTGATAACGCTTGTGGCTGATAAAAGCGATCTGCCCATTGGCGCGCCAGCTGTGTAGCGTGTCGATTTGCACCGCATCTTTTAGCGCGTCGATCTGCATAGATTCGATGCTGCTTTCCATTTGGTCATAGCCCGCCGATTTCCACCGCTCAACCCACGCATTCGGGTCAACGCGATCGGCTTCGCTGGTGCCAATATCATTATCCAGCGGCGCGCGAATAAAGCAGTCACGCAGCGGCGACAGCAGCGTCTCTTCCTCATTCACAAACCATTGCACCAGCTCGCCACTACGACGTGAAAAATGCCAGCGCTGCTGCTGGTGGCTGACAGAGACCAGATCGTGATTAAATTCCAGCTCTGGCGGATAACCGATGTCATCTGACGTTGGCAAATTCAGCGCCGCTGGCAATGGCCATTGATCCCATGCCACGCGCCAGCCGGCATCGGCCCAGCTTGTTGCGTTGATCTGATGCACCGCGACATTCAGCCAACATTCACCGCGCAAATCGTCAGGTGGGGTGATTTCAATGCGTTGTTGACCTTGCGGCGGGATCGCTAAGGCAATATCGCCCTCAGCCACAACTTTGCCGGCCTGTTCAATGCGCCACAGAAGCTGTTCGTTATCGCTGTGGCGAAACAGATATTCACTGCTTACGGTGAAGGCGAAAGGATTGTTCGCCTCCGCGGCGAACTGGAAAAACTGCTGAGCACGCTGCGCTTCGAACAGCGCGGGATGCGGGGTACGGTCGGCAAAAACCAAACCGTTCATGCAGAACTGGCGATCATTCGGTTTGTCGCCAAAATCACCGCCGTAGGCTTGCCAAGACTGGCCTTGATCATCGTAGCGCGTCAAACTTTGATCAACCCAATCCCAAACGAAGCCGCCTTGTAGCCGAGGAAACTCGCGGAAGGCTTGCCAGTATTTAGCGAATCCGCCCAAGCTGTTGCCCATGGCGTGCGCGTATTCGCACAAGATCAGCGGTCGCGTTTCGCCCGGCAGGCTAATCCACTTTTTCAGTGACCATTTCGGCACCGCCGGGAAAGGTTGATCCTGATCGACGCGCGCATACATGGGGCAAATAATGTCTGTTGCCGCCGTGTCGGCACCGCCGCCTTCGTATTGCACTGGACGCGTTGGGTCCGCGCTTTTTACCCAGCGATAGAGCGCATCATGTGTACTGCCGTGACCCGCTTCATTGCCCAGTGACCAAATAATGATGCTGCAATGGTTACGATCGCGCTGCACCATGCGCGTAACACGTTCGCTATAGGCAGCGAACCAACGCGGATCGTCAGACAAGCGATTCATCGGCTGCATGCCGTGGGTTTCAATATTGGCTTCATCAACCACATACAAACCGTAGCGATCGCACAATCGATACCACAATGGATGATTAGGATAGTGAGAGCAGCGTACAGCGTTGAAGTTGTGCTGCTTCATCAGTTCGATATCGCGGCGCATGGACGCTTCGTCAATGACCTGGCCAGTAACCGGATGATGTTCATGACGGTTAGTGCCGCGAATCAACAGCGGCTTGCCGTTCAGACACAGCAGGCCATTATCAAGGGTGACAGAGCGAAAGCCGACATCATACGCTTCCACATCCAGCACCTGATCGTTCTCATCCAGTAACGCTAACGTGGCGCGATAAAGGTGCGGCGTTTCGGCGCTCCATAAGCGCGGCTGATCAACCCGCAAGCGCAGCAGGGCGCGTTCGGGATAATGTCCACGCTCATCAATGATCGCGCTGCCCAGCGCTTGCACACATTGAGCGATTTGCTGTTCGCCCTGCCACAGCGTCAGACGCAGGTGATAATCTTCATGCGATGCCAACGGCAGGGCGACTTTTACCTGCGCGCAAAGGGTGGCGCTAAAGAACTCCGGGCTGAGTTGCGTTTCAAGCTGCACATCTGCCAGATGCACTTCAGACTTATGCAGCAAAGTGACATCGCGGAAAATGCCGCTCATGCGCCACATATCCTGATCTTCCAGATAGCTGCCGTCACTCCAGCGCAGCACCATCACCGCAAGGCGATTTTTACCAGACTGTAGCGCAGAGCTGAGATCAAATTCAGCAGGCAACCGACTGTCCTGCGAATAACCTATCCATTTTCCGTTGCACCAGAGGTGAAAAGCAGAATTTACGCCATCGAAGATGATGCGCGTTTGTCCCGCGCCATGCCACTCGTCGTTAAGATTGAATGTGAGCGAATAGCATCCCGTTGGATTCTCTTTAGGAACATAAGGAGGATTGACGGGAATGGGATACTGCACATTGGTATAGATGGGCGCATCGTAGCCATGCATTTGCCAGTTAGCAGGAACCGGTAACGTTTTTGCATCCGCCAGATCCTGTAGCAACCAGCTCTGCGGAACTGCTTCTGGTTGGCTGAAATAGCTGAATGTCCATTGCCCATTGAGGTTTTGCATGGCGAGAGAGGGAAGGTCATCGCGTGCAGCCAGTTCATGACGCCAGCCAGAAAAGGGGGGGTGAGCATCCAGTCGATGCAGCGAGGTCACCACCGGATTCTCCCAATCACGGCGGGCAATGATTTCACCAAAAGCAGCTTGAGCAATCGACATGATAATATCCTGTAAATGTATTGCGCTCACAATGCGTAAAATTGCGCTCACTGTAAAGCGCTTCTCATAACGATTTAAGCAAAGTTCTGCCGTTTTGGATGCGTATTCCCTTTGTAGGATGTTGGCTTTTTGTCGTTTTACTGCCAGTAATTCGTTAAGCCTGGTCAGCAAAGATTAATAGTGGCGGGAGTCAGAGTATTCTCTCTTGTCGGCATTTCAGCGCGCTCATACACTCAGCCCGTTTTCTCCATCTTGAGGTTGATATGGTACGAATTGTTAAGCTGGCTGCTGTTGTGGCATTGGTTACCGCGTTGAGCGGATGTATTTTCCCACCACCAGGCGGCGGGGGCGGTTGGGGCGGCGGACATGGTGGTGGTCACGGCGGCGGCCCAGGTCGCGGTTTTGTCGATCCACGCTAATGTGTAAATAGAGCACCTTTAACCGCGAGCGAAACGTTTAACTTGCTGCTTTATTATTAAGCAAACGTTTCGCTCCTTATCTATTAAGAAAATAAATTTTTGTTTTGATATTTTTTTATTTTAACGCGCTAAGAAAACAGTGAAAAAAGCGCTTTTTTTTTAATCTGACGGGTGATAAGTTCAGCGTTTCCTTATCATTGAGGCAACAGCATGAAATACCTTATTGCTGAATTACTGGATAAGCTCGCGGAAAAAGAAGAAGCGTCTAAAGAGCTGGTTGCGCAAATTGAAGCGTTGGAAATTGTGGTGACGGCGATGCTGCGTAAGATGGAGCTTGATCAGCAAAAGTCGATTGCCGCCGGTATTGAAAGCGCAATGTTCAGTGCCGGTGTTGATGCTTCTGATGAAAACGCCGTTTTGTTGCGTAATTACGTCGACAAGTTGCTTAAACATCCGCGTATATAATGCCAAACAGCATACCCTGTTGCCTATTTTGCGATCTTCTCATCATTATTATTTAAAAACCCTCCGCTTTGCTTATCTCCTGCCAGACTTATCAAGTCTACTCACAATGGAGCAACGATAATGAAAGGCTGTTTGATGGCGATGGTAACGGCAGGCTTATTGATGAGCGCGGCTGCCAGCGCGGCAGAAAAAACGCCGCAGCAGGAAAAAATGACAATGTGTAATCAACACGCCAGTTCGCAAGATCTCAAAGGCGATGCCCGTAAAACCTTTATGAGCGATTGTCTGAAAAAAGAGAGTAAGTTATCCAGCATGACGCCACAGCAAATGAAAATGAAATCCTGTAATAATGACGCTGGGGATAAAAAACTGGCGGGTGAAGCACGCAAAACGTATATGAGTCAGTGTTTGAAAAAGAGTTAATCGGTACGATCTTTTTCAAGCGTGTCGCCTTGCTGCGACGCGAATTGATTGAGTCATAAAAACAGCGGCTGCCTGGGTAGCCGTTTTTTATTTTGAAAAAGCGTATTCCTCTGCTACGTCATTCGCCACGTATTAATTACATACTTCGTTAAAAATCCATTATAAACAAATAATTAGCCGCTGATTTTTATATTCAGACAATGGCTCGCTGAATTTTTTGCCACACTTACTGTTTGTAGGGTATTACGCAGCGGTTCGCTTACGACTGCGTAATTAATAATGAAAACAGCGAAAGGAGCCATGTCGTGAATTATCAATTTATTGTCGCCTTGAAAGATCTGCCGCAACGTCAGCCGACTAAAAAGAAATTAGGTGAAACCGAAGTGCTGCTGATTCGTGACGGAGAGAATGTTCACGCTTATCAAGCCAAATGTCCTCATGCTGGCGCACCGTTAGAGCAAGGTGCCCTCTGCGGCGACAAGCTGGTTTGCCCATGGCATAAAGCGGTGTTTAACATTGCGGACGGCAAAATGTGTGATCCCCTGGCGCTCGCCGATCTCAAGCAATATCCGCTGCGCATTGAGAATGGCCAAGTCTTAGTCAATCCCAAAGCGATGTCGCCAGCCGCTCCGATTGGCAGCGGCGCAGCGTCGCCGGTCTATGTGGTATTGGGGGGAGGAGCTGCCGGCAGCGCTGCGCTCTGGACGTTGCGTCATGAAGGTTTCAAAGGGCGCGTGGTGTTAGTGGAGCGCGAAGAGGACGCGCCTTATGATCGGACTGCGCTGACCAAATTTGTGCCCTCGGGGAAAATGGATATCAACGAGGTGCCTCAACTGCTCAAGGGCGATGTACTGGAGCATATCGAGCGCATTCACGCCAACGTTGCGCGTATCGACAGCAAACAGCAGCGTCTGATTTTTAGTGAGGGCGGCGAACTCAGCTTCGATAAGCTGTTGATTGCCAGTGGTGGCGTTCCGGTTAAACCCGATTTGCCCGGCAATGATTTAGCCGGTGTGCATCTGCTCCGTAGTCGGCGCCAGACAGACACGCTGCTGAAAGAGGTGGATGAAAGCCAGCAAATTGTGATTATCGGCAATAATTTTATCGGTATGGAGTTGGCTTCGGCGTTACGCAACCGCGACATCGATGTAACGGTGTTGGCTCGTCATTCTGTTCCTTTTGCCAAAACGTTTGGTGAAGAGATCGGGAACTATTTCTATAACCTGCATAAATCCAACGGCGTGAAATTTATTGAAGGCGAAATAGCGTCGCTGGAAGGTGAGCATCACGTCACCGGTCTGCGTTTGAAAGACGGTAAAATTATTGCCGCTGATGTGGTGTTATTTGCCACCGGTATCAAACCTGCCACCTCATTTATTCATGATTTACCGCTACAGGAAGATGGCAGCCTGCAAACCGATGACCAATTACGGGTGGCAGAAAATATCTGGGTGGCGGGTGACATCGCAACCTATCCTTCGGCACAAGGCCCGCTGCGTATTGAGCACTATCGCGTGGCGCATCAGCAAGGCCGTATTGCGGCCAAAAATATGCTGGATTACGCCATCGTATACGACCGTGTTCCGTTCTTTTGGACCACGCAATTTGCCACCCGCTATGATTACGTGGGTCATGCTGAAGAGTGGGATGAATATAAATTGGTTGGCTCGCTTGAAGACAAACACTTCATGGCCTTTTACGGGAAGCAGGGGCAATTAGCGGCGGTGAGTTCATGTGGCATGTATACGTTATCGGCGAAATTCGTTGCGCTTATGCAGCAACCGATGACGATGCAGGAAGGGTTGGCGTTGCTGGAAGAGAGTCACTCGTAGCGTGAAATGGGTTAACGTCCAAAACGTGCGTTTCAGAGGGTGATGACACGCTATTGCGTAAAGACGGCATAAATTCGTCTATGGAGCCTTGGCTTTCGCATCCAGGTGGATGCTTTTTCCCACAGCGTGCCGTCTCCAATTTTATATGGAGACGGCGCGATTGGGTGATGCAACTTCACTGGGCTGCGCGCCCTGCTGACACCACATATCAAAAGGTTTACGGCGGTTTAAAACGCTATCCGCGGCTCAACTTTTCAGACTTCGCCATGCATTGCTGCATCGCTTCGATAACGGCAGCGCGGAAACCTTTCTCTTCCAGCACTTTTACCGCTTCTATGGTGGTACCGCCGGGTGAGCAGACCATATCTTTTAGCTCGCCTGGATGTTTACCGGTTTCTAATACCATCTGTGCAGAACCTTTCACAGCTTGTGCCGCAAACTGATACGCCTGCGCGCGCGGCATTCCGCCGAGCACGGCAGCATCGGCCATCGCTTCAATAAACATGAAAACATAAGCAGGCGCCGATCCGCTCACGCCCACCACAGAATGGATCAAATATTCGTTAACGACCTCGGCTTTGCCGAAGCTTTCAAAGATCGCGACCACTTCATCTGTCTCTGATTGTTCAACCAGCACATTTGGCGTTACAGACGTCATGCCTTCACTGACCAAAGAGGGCGTATTAGGCATGGCGCGAATGATTTTACGGTCGTAACCGAGCACAGATGCCAGCGAATCCAGCGTCACACCTGCGGCAATGGAAACCACCAGCGCATCCTTTTTCAATTGTCCTGCCAGGTCCTTTAGCACTTTAAGAATCACGTTGGGCTTCACGGCGCCAAACAAAATGTCGACTTCGCGTGCCAGCGCTTCAGCGCTCTCAGCCGCGTTAATGCCCTGTTGTTCGGCCAGCGCCTGGTTGGTTTCCGGTTTACGGTCAAATATCCAGATATTAGACGGCGCAATTTTCCCGCTGTTCACCAGCCCGCCAATAATAGCTTTCGCCATGTTGCCACCGCCGATAAACCCGATTTTCTTCTCTAACATCGCCGTCTCCTTAGGAAATATTCGATTTTCTTAGCGTGTTAGCTTACTTCAGCCAGGATTAATAACAAGTCAGCCGCAGAGAGAAGAGACGATGTCGAACGATGAACAGCGCAGTAGAGACTATCCAGTAAAAGAGGACATGCTGTGGCAACGCCTTGAATGGCACATCCAGCGTTTCGGGTATGCCGTGTTGGTGTTGATTGTTATTGCAGGAGCCTGCGGCGCTTTTTCAAAGGGATTCCTCAGTGAGCAGCAGGTAAGCAGCATTGATAAACGTTTGCAGGTCGAATATGAGCGATTTGGTCGCCGCGACAGCAACATGGATATTTCCTTTCACCTGCATCAACTGGAGGGCGATCACTATCAAATCACCCTGAGCGGTGAGCAACTCGGCGATCTGCCGATTCAGACGCTTCAACCTCAACCTGATGAAGCGTGGAGCAGCGCCAATACATTGATTTTGCGCTGGCAAAGACGTGCTGGTCAGCAAGATGCTACGGTTTGGTTAACTGTTCAGCCACAAAGTTATGGGCGACTGCCGCTCACGGTACAATTCGACGATCACAGCCAGGTAAAAGTGACTTCACTGGTTTATCCCTAGGAGAGCGACATGGAAACAGTATTGCGCGCGGCGAGTATGTATTTGCTGCTGATGGTAGTGCTAAAAGTGGCCGGACGACGCACTTTGATGGAAATGACCTCCTTCGATCTGATTTTGCTGTTGATCATCAGTGAAGCTACCCAGCAGGCGTTATTGGGGGATGATTTCTCGATCACCGGTGCATCAATTACCATCATCACGCTGATTGTGATTGATATTATGTTTGGGATGTTGAAAACATGGTTTCCCCGCGTCGAAATGTTGATCGACGGAACGTCATTGATTCTGGTTGAGGAGGGGAAATTACTTTCCCAGCGTGCCCGAAAAGCGGGAATCAGTGAAGACGACATTCTGCAAAGCGCACGCAGTTCGCAAGGACTGGAGCGGCTGGATCAAATAAAATTTGCCATTCTGGAGAAGAACGGCAAGATCTCCATCATTCCCCGAGAATAAGGAACTGCGATGTCTATTTGGGTCGATGCCGACGCTTGTCCGAATGTCATAAAAGAAGTGCTGTACCGCGCGGCGGACAGAACCCAAACCACCGTGACGTTTGTTGCAAATCAGTTTTTGCGCGTACCACCGTCGCCCTATTTGCGCACACTTCAAGTGCCCGCCGGTTTTGACGTGGCGGATAATGAAATCGTGAGACGCGCAGAGCCAGGCGATTTGGTGATCACGGCTGATATTCCGCTGGCCGCAGAGATTATTGAAAAAGGTGCTGCAGCGCTGAATCCACGCGGTGAGCGTTATTCAGAAGCAACGATTCGTGAACGGCTGACTATGCGTGATTTCATGGATACGATGCGCGCCAGCGGTGTGCAGACCGGCGGCCCAGCGGCGATGAGTCCGCGTGACCGCCAACAGTTTGCGAATGAGCTGGATAGCTGGCTCAGGCAGCAAAAACGCTGAGATTAGACGAAGCTGTCGTCGTCGAAATCATCGCCGCCAACGTCATTAAAATCATTGTTGTCGGCGAAGTTGTTATCCCAGCCACTGTTTTGATCAAGGAATGATTGCTGATCGCCTCCGTTAAAGGTATCGAGATTGTTGTTCACGTCCGGCAATGGCGGCTCGTTGATGATGTTCACAATCTCCTCTGGCTGAGAATGGTGGAACATGCTGGTCAACATGTCTGCCATTACCACACCCCCCGCCACGCCCACTGCGGTTTGTAACGCGCCGCCGAGAAAACCGGTGCCGCGTGCTGCCGGTGCATTGGCATATTGCGGTGGCTGCTGTTGTGGCGCGTTGTTCCAGACTGGCGGCTGCTGTTGTGCAGGGGGTTCCTGGCGTGAATGCCCGCCAAATAATCCTGAAAGGAACCCACCGCTGCTCTGCTGGGGCTGCTGTTGCTGTTGAGCAACACGATTTTCCAATTCAGTGACGCGCTCATTCAGCTTTTTCAGCGCCGCTTCCTGAATCAAAATCGCCTGCGCCATGTAATAAGGTGCGCCTGGCTGTTCCTGTAGATGTTGCTTAATCAGTTGTTCAGCGGCGGCATCGCGCGCTGTGGTTTGACTTTCAGCCTGTTTTAAACGGCTAAACAGCCCATCAATAAGTTGTTGCTCTTCGCGTTGCATGATGACTCTCCTGTTGCGACTCTTATAAGTATATGAGGGCCAGCATGGTTAAAGTAAAATGACGGTCAGTAAGTAAATGTTGCGAAGGTAAGGGTTGAGTGCTCATGCACAAAACGTGCATCAACTATTCTAACGATTTCAAAAGATTATTCTCAATCTCCTGCATCTACCACGCAATTGATGCTTGATAGGTGGAGGTGATAATAAAATACGGTTATTATGCGTCGCATTATTGAGCTGAACGCACAGCCGCTCTGGGCTGCCACGGCGGAGGAACTGCCCTGATGTCACTACCCATCTTTCTGATTGGCGCACGCGGTTGCGGCAAGACCACCGTTGGCGAAGCACTGTCGCAGGCGCTGGGCTACGCTTTCTGCGACACCGATCATCACTTGCAGCTTGTTACACAGCGCAGCGTAACGGAAATGGTGGCGGAAGAGGGTTGGGAAGGTTTCCGTGCACGCGAAAGTGAATCACTCAAAGCGGTTACCGCACCCGGCACGATTATCGCCACTGGCGGCGGCATGGTGTTAGCGGAAGCGAATCGCCGCTTTATGCGCGAAAATGGCCGGGTTATCTGGTTAAGCGCACCGCCCGAAGTGTTGGCTGAACGCCTGGAAAACCAGCCAGAAGCGGGGCAGCGTCCAACGCTAACGGGCCGCCCAATTGCGGAAGAGATGAGCGATGTATTACGTGAACGCGCGCATCTTTATCGCGCCGCCGCACATCATGAAGTGAACGCCATGCAACTGCCCGAATCTGTTGTTGAGGAGATTTTGCAATCACTTTCACTGGCACGCGCGAGCTGATCTAACCCTCAGATTTTTCCCTGTTTTAGTTACCTTTGCTCTCATTTGACTATACTTGCTTTCTGACAGGCAATTGCCTGTCTTGTGGAATGCTATTTAGCCAAGAGGGACTGATTATGCCAACAAGACCACCGTATCCACGCGAAGCGCGTATTGTGCCCGTCGATAAAGGCGCAGAAGACAGCAAGGTAACCTGGTATGAATTGCGTGCCGACCATCCCACACCCAATACGCTCATTAGCGAACATAAATCGGAAGCTGAAGCGCAAGACGCTAAAGACCGTTATGAAGATGTGGAAAAAGAGTAAGGCAATTCCACTGGCAAGGATGCCAGTCAACTGTTTCCTCTCGTCATTGCCCTCTGCGTATTTACTTTAATTTCTCGTATTTCTCATTTATTACTGCATCCTGTCCTGCTTTTTACCTTCAATACCCTATAAAACGCCTGTGATTAAACGTCAGACACGTTATTAAACTGCCTAAAATTTGCCCTGAGGTTAATTTAAGCTTGACCGATTAAGCGTCACGTTTTACTTTCGCTGCATCGAAACAGGAACTCTGTTCCATATAGTGAAACTGCTAAATGACCACACTCGAAAACGCATCCGCCGTACTTAAATTGTTTCAGCGTAAAGGCATTACGCAGGGACATGCCGGGCTGACGTTTACAGACGTGGTCGATGCGCTAACGCTGCCGAAAAGCACCGTATCGCGTTTGCTGGCAACCATGGAAAGTCAGGGTTTGCTGGAACGCGATCCCGAAACGCGTAGTTTTCACATTGGGCGCGTCTTGCTGGCGGCAGCAGGACATTATCTCTCTGCACCGCTGGTTGATAGCGTTTCGCCAGCGATGGTGCGCCTTGCCGCCAATACGGGCTGCATGGGATATGTCTCTAAGCTGGACAGACAAGAAGTGCTGGTAATGCGCATGTTCCACGGCCGCCACTTTACGCAATTAGTCACTCCGCCGGGCAGCCGCATGCCTGCCGTCGCCACGTCGACTGGTCGGGCGTTGTTATCGCTATTAAGCGATGAAGATGTGAAGGCGTATTATCAGGATAACTGGCAAAACGTTTCGCCCAATTCTCCGCAGAATGTTGAGGCGCTGTGCGAAACCCTGGCTGAGATCCGCCAGCAGGGCTGGTCGCTGGCACGTAATGAAACGTTGTCTGGAATCAGTTCGTTATCAGTCATTGTTAACAATAAACATCATGGCGAATCGGTGGCGCTCTGCCTGTCGTTTCTGTCGCAGGATGCTGAGCCGGGATACCCGCCAGCACTATTAGACGCGTTACGCGCAACGGCTGCAGAGATGGCCGATAAATATGGCGCGTAACCTCTAAATGATTTTATCGGCGTAATATTTCGCCACACCGGGAAAACTCAGGCCTTCGGGCCTGTTTACTTCACTTTACCCAGCGTATTTTGCGCTGCAGGTAAATCAAGGATGAAATTTAAAAAATGACGTAAGCGAGCCTTTTGGCTCGTGAAGCGTTATTTCATTTCGTCTGGGTATTCATTGGCGGGGACAATATGGAAAGGGTAAATCCTGTAAAACAGGTTGGCGTTGCTCTGGTTTTAATTTTACTTTCAATAGCGGGGGCGATAATTGGCATTCAGCTAATTACCACCATCGGCGTAACACCTAACACTTCTATTATTGGCGCGCTCTTTGCGATGTTATTAGCGCGTATTCCTCTGCAAGCTTTCCGGCGTTATCGTTCGATTGAAATACAAAACCTGGCGCAAACGGCTATTTCCTCTGCCACCTTTGGTGCGGCAAACAGTTTATTAATGCCCATTGCTGTTCCGTGGGCGTTAGGTGAACCTCAATTAGTCTTTCCATTATTTTGTGGCGTCAGCGCTGCGATGTTACTGGATGCCTATTTACTCTATCGCTTATTTGATACGCGCGTATTTCCAGCCAGTAATGCATGGCCACCGGGTGTTGCCGCAGCTGAAGCGATCAAAGCGGGCGATCGCGGTGGACGTCAGGCGTGGTTATTGGTGGTCGGCATTGTAGGTGGCATCGTCGGCTCCATGTTGAAGATTCCTATGTCTGCTTTTGGCACCGCGTTTATCGGCAATATATGGGCGCTGAGCATGTTAGGAATCGGTTTCCTGATTCGGGCCTATGCGCAACCGATTGCCGGCATTGATATCAATGCGCTTTATATTCCCCACGGTGTCATGGTGGGTGCCGGTTTAGTGGCGTTGATTCAGGTAGCGATGGTAATTCGCAGCCGTAAACAGGATTCGCTGGTGGTCAGTCGTAACGGCAGCGAAGTGAAACGCGCGCTGGGTCTCGGCGGCGTCGGCTATCTTTTAATTTCAGCCCTGCTGGCGCTGGCAGGCGGATTGTGGAGCGAAATGAGTATCGGCATGCTGCTGCTGTTTATTCTCTACGCCGCGTTTGCCGCTTTTGTACATGAATTGATTGTCGGCATTGCCGCGATGCATTCAGGTTGGTTCCCGGCCTTTGCCGTGGCGTTGATTACCCTGATTGTCGGTATTTTGCTTGGCTTCCCGCCGCTGGCGCTCTGCCTGCTGTGCGGCTTTACGGCGGCTACCGGCCCGGCTTTTGCAGACATGGGTTACGACCTGAAAGCGGGCTTTATCCTGCGCGGTAACGGCGCGGATATGCAGCAAGAATTATGGGGACGTCGCATTCAGTTGATCGCCGCAATGATCGCCTTTGTCGTCTCGATTCCACTGGTGTGGTATGCGCACACAATTTTCTTTGCTGAGAACCTGCTACCGCCGGTCGCACGCGTTTACGCAAAAACTATTCAGGCCGGAGCCGAACCTGGCATTGCGGGTAATTTGCTGATGTGGGCCATTCCCGGCGCGATTATTCAATTCATTGGTGGACCGAAGCGCCAGCTCGGCGTTCTGCTTGCCACTGGTTTATTAATTAATAACGCGATGGCGGGTTGGGCGGTAGTGGTGGGTATTGCTTTGCGTATTGTCATTATTCGCGTCTGGGGCGAGCGCGGTCGTTCGCCGATGGAAGTCATGGCGGCGGGCTTTATCGCCGGTGACGCTCTGTACAGCTTCTTTCATTCGCTGTTTGCCAGTAGCAGTAAAAAATAACTAAGGGATCGACGATGAGTTTGCAGCAGACTTTGCAGGTATTTGAATTATTCGACAGCGCGTTTGTGGATGGGCAGCAGGTCGTGGATCTGTTTGCTGATTATCCGGGTGTTCGCGCTACATTCAAACGCGTTAGCGGTCCGAAAGGGCGCACCGACTTCGTAAGAGTCGATATTCCCGGCAGCAACGGCAAAGCCAACGGCGGCCATGCGCCTACACTGGGCATTATTGGACGTCTGGGGGGGATCGGTGCGCGTCCAACGCGTATCGGCTTGGTGTCTGATGCCGACGGCGCTATAGCGGCCATCACCAGCGCCCTGAAGCTGGCACAAATGCAAACCAAAGGCGACGTGCTGGCGGGCGATGTGATCATCACTACGCATATTTGCCCGGATGCGCCAACGCGTCCGCATGAGCCCGTCGATTTCATGGATTCACCGATTGACGACGTCACCATGAATGACAATGAAGTGGTTGAGGGCGTGGATGCGATTCTGTCGATCGATACCACCAAAGGTAACCGCATCATCAATCACAAAGGTTATGCGTTATCGCCAACGGTGAAAGAGGGCTACATTTTGCGCGTTTCCGACGATCTGCTGCGCATTATGGAAATGACCAGTGGCCGCCCTGCAGTGACGTTTCCGATCACCACGCAAGACATCACGCCTTACGGCAACGGCATTTACCATTTGAACAGCATTTTGCAGCCCTCCACCGCGACCGATGTTCCGGTAGTCGGTGTAGCGATTACCGCTGAATCGGTGGTGCCAGGTTGCGGAACGGGCGCGAGCCATGAAGTGGATATCGCGGCGGCGGCGAAATTTGCCGTTGAAGTAGCGAAAGAGTTCGGGCGCGAAACCTGTCACTTCTATGACGCAGACGAGTACGCCCGTTTGCTCGCGTTATACGGCAGCCTAAGCCATCTACGTAACCGGAATCCATAATATGAATAAATCCCTGGTCACGCTGACCATTGGTCAGTCACCGCGCAGTGATATTCTGCCGCTGCTGCTGGAGCATCTGCCTGCCGATCACATTGATCATGTAGGCTTGCTGGATGGTATGAGCGTTGCGGAGATTGAAGCGCAGTTCGCGGCTGAACCTGGCGACAGCATTTTGGTGTCGCGCTTGCGGAATGGTCAACAGGTGCGACTCGCTGCGCCGAAGGTTGAGCAGGGATTACAGCAAAAGATAGATGCGCTGGAAGAAGCGGGTTACGACACTATTCTGCTGTTGTGCACCGGTGAATTCGGCACGCTAAAGGCGCAACGCGCATTACTGCTGGAGCCAGATCGCATCATTCCGCCGCTGATAAAATCGATTGTTCATCAGCATCAGGTAGGCATTGTGGTGCCGGTTAAAGAGCAAATTCGTGAGCAGGCCAACAAATGGCGTCATCTTAATAAGCCACCTTGTTTCGCTGTCGCCAGCCCCTATTTAGCCGATGAATCTACACTGCAAGCCGCAGCGGAGGCGTTGCTGGCGCAGGGAGCAGAAGTGGTGGTACTGGATTGTATTGGTTATCACCAGCACCATCGCGACTTCTTGCAGAAGAAGTTGAGTATTCCGGTGTTGCTTTCAAACGTGCTGGTGGCGAAGTTGGCGGCAGAGCTGATCGTCTGAGGTTTAGTGAGATCACACTCTGCTACATCGCTGGTTTTTTCACGTGACAGATCAGCGAGTTCCCTTCTACACTGCCAGACACCTAAATGTGCTGTGAGGAAGTATTATGCTCAACGTAAGTGAGTATTTTGACGGAAAAGTTAAATCCATCGGTTTTGACAGTGCGAGCACAGGTCGTGCCAGCGTTGGTGTAATGGCCGAAGGCGAATATACATTTGGCACCGGCCAACCCGAAGAGATGACTGTGGTCAGCGGATCATTGAAAGTGTTGCTGCCTGGCGAGACTGAGTGGAAATGGTTTGAAGCGGGTTCGGTGTTTAACGTACCGGGCCACAGCGAGTTTCATCTACAGGTGGGTGAGCCGAGTTCTTATCTCTGTCGCTATCTGAAAGACTAAATAAATGGCCGCACGATGCGGCCATTATTTTTAGCGCTGCGATTCTCCGCCCAGCGCTTCCACCAGATTACTGGTAAGCGCGGCGAGTTCGCTGGTCATCAGGATAAAGTCAGCGTCGAAGCGCTGAGCAAAATCTTCACGATCGATATCGTCGTTTTGATCGCGTAGCGTGTCGCTGAACTTCAGGCGTTTTACCGAACCATCGTCCGACAGCACAAACTGGATGCGTTCCTGCCAATCCAGCGCCAGTTTAGTCACCAGCTTTCCGGCTTCAATGTGGTTAGCGATTTCATCACACACCAGATCTTGTTTCTTGCAGCGGATTACGCCGCCATCTTCCAGAATCGCTTTTAACTCCGCTTCATCCATTAGCGCAAAACCGGCGGGCAGATCGCCTGAGCGTACCCATTCAGTCAGTGTCAGCTCAATCGGACTTTCTAACGTCAGCGGCACTACCGGCAATGAACCGAGGCTTTTGCGCAGCAAAGCGAGCATATCTTCCGCTTTTTTGGCGCTGGCGCAGTCAACCATGATCAGGTTGTTTACGGTGTCGATCCACATATAGGTCTGGCTGAAACGGCTGAAAGCACGGGGGAGCAAACTGTGCAGCACTTCATCTTTCAGCGAATCTTTTTCGGTCTTTTTCAGCTTGCGGCTCTGTTCTGCTTCCAGCTTGTCGATTTTGGCTTCCAGCGCCTGTTTAACGACGGGCGAAGGCAGCATTTTCTCTTCTTTACGGGCGCAGATCACAATCTGCCCGTTATTCTCATGAGTCAGTGCATCACTGCGATTGCCCATCGGCGGCACCCAGCCGGTTTTGCTCATATCCTGGCTGCCACACGGCGAAAAAGTAAAGGCGTCGAGCTGTTTTTCCATCTCGTCTGCGGACAACGGAATGTCACGATTCAGACGATAAACCATCATATTTTTAAACCACAACATCAGGATTCCTTACCGTGGCGCGATCGGGCGCACAAGTCTAACAGAGTCAGCGCGCATGATAGCGAAACATAGGATTGGTTTCATTGCCTTTCCGGTAAGCGCCCTCTACTGTATCTCTCACCTGAACGAATAATGAGGAATAAACCGTGCGTATAGGCATTGATTTGGGTGGAACAAAAATTGAAGTTATCGCCTTGTCTAATGAAGGCCAGGAGTTGTTTCGCCATCGCATTAATACCCCGCGAGACGACTACCAAGCCACGGTACAGGCAATTGTTGACTTAGTGCTATTGGCAGAAGAGAAAACCGGTCAAACCGGCACCGTAGGATTAGGTATTCCCGGCACGATTTCGCCGTATAGCCAGCGCGTAAAAAATGCCAATTCCACCTGGCTTAATGGGCAACCGCTGGATAAAGATTTAGCCGAGGCGCTGAATCGTGAAGTGCGCATCGCTAACGACGCGAATTGTCTGGCCGTTTCTGAAGCCGTGGATGGCGCGGGCGCAGGCAAATCGCTGGTGTTTGCAGTGATCATTGGTACCGGTTCGGGTGCCGGTGTCGCCATCAAGGGTGAATCACGCATTGGCGGCAATGGGAATGCGGGCGAGTGGGGACATAATCCGCTGCCGTGGATGGATGCCGATGAATTACGTTATCGCGAAGAAGTACCGTGCTATTGCGGGTTGCAAGGGTGTATTGAAACCTTTGTGTCAGGCACCGGTTTTGCCATTGATTATCAGCGCCTGAGTGGTGTGTCGCGTAAAGGGGCTGAAATTATTCAGTTACTGGAGCAGCAGGATCCGGTTGCTGAGCTGGCGATGAGTCGCTACGAAATGCGCTTGGCGAAGTCGCTGGCGCAGGTGGTGAATTTGCTTGATCCCGATGTCATTGTGTTAGGCGGCGGCATGAGCAATGTTGATCGCCTATATCACACGTTGCCCGCGTTGATGAAGAAGTGGGTATTTGGCGGAGAGTGTGAAACACCGGTGCTGAAAGCCATGCATGGTGATTCGAGTGGTGTGCGGGGAGCCGCTTGGTTATGGCCGCTGAAGGGCTGATATTGGCGTTAAGTGCCAAGGGTGTTTCAGGCGGCACGGGCGGTTGTTTCCTAAAGACGGCGTAACCCGTTCCCTGCAGCCTCGTCCGCCATTTCCTTATGGCGGACGCTTTACGGCCACAACTCGCCAGCACCCATTTATCCATTGTGCCGTTGTCAAAACAGCAACATCAACGCTCGGATCAGCCCTGGCTTCCATGCAAGCTTAAAGCAACGAACGCCCTACACATCTTACTGTGACTTTTGCGAAGCGATGTGTAATGACTCGCTCTTTCCGACTAACAAGAGGGTTAATGAGTAGGAAAGTACCAGCGCTATTCCCACGCCAGATAAAGCGAACATGAAGTAAGGGCCAATATAAGCGGGCAAACTGAAAATGCTTGAAAGGATATACCCATATAAACGCACACCGAAAAAACCGACGAAGGCAGAGGCAACGGAGCTGGCTATGGTGGCGGCAATAAACGCTTTTTTGTAGCGCGTAAGCACGCCAAACAGCGCGGGTTCAGTTATGCCCAGCAAGGCGGAAATAGCCGCTGAAAGCGTGACGGTTTTATCCTGGCGATCTTTATTGAGGGTCCAAATGGCGAAGGTAGCACCTGCAATCGACATATTGGCCATAAACATCATGGGCATCAGCATGTCATAGCCGCGATCGCTGAAATTTTGCAGGGCAATGGGCGTCATAGCGTGATGCATACCGGTTAACACCGCCAGCGGGCGAATAGCCCCAACAATAATTCCGGCAAAACTGGATGAAACGCCAAATAATCCCTCAATAAACCATGCCAGACCTTTGCCCAGCCAAATGCCGATCGGGCCGATAATCACTAATGCGGCGAGTGCGGCAAGAAATAGCGTAAGCGTTGGCGTGAATACCGTTTTCAACACATCCGGCATGATTCTGTCCACGCCGCGATGAATATAACTCAACGCCAGAATGGAAAAAATCACGGGAATGACGCTCGATGCGTAATTAAATATTGAGACCGGCACAGCATTCAAAAACCAAAATGCGGTGACGGCACCTTCCTGATGAGTTGCCAGCGCTTTTGCCGCGTCTGTTAAAGAGGGATACATCAAACAGGCCGCTACCGCAGCTGCAAGGTATTCATTGGTTTTAAATATTTTTGCCGCAGAAACCGCCAGGAAAAAGGGCAGGAAATAAAAGACGCCGCTGGCGATGAGATCGATTACGATAACCGTATCGCTTTTCGCTGAAACCACGTTAAGCGCAACCAGTCCGGCTAATAAGCCTTTGATCATACCTGCACCCGCAATGGCCGGAACAATCGGGCCAAACACACCCGAAACGGTATCCATGAACAGAGAGACGAGACTTTTGCGTGTTTTATCCTGCGGTTTTTTATTCACCGCTTCTGGTTTCAGTACGGCAATTAATTGCTCATGCCAGCTATTCACCTTTGGGCCAACAATAATTTGAAATTGATCGCTTTGCATCTGCGCGCCTAATACGCCCGGCAATTTTTTAATCGCTGCATGATCGACTTTATTCTCATCAAGCAGATCGAAGCGTAAACGCGTCATGCAATGCCAAACCTTATTAATATTATCCTGCCCACCGACTAGCTGAATAATCGTATTCACAATTTCTTGCGTACCCATAAAAACTCCTGCGGACAGAGGTTATTGTTTTAATTAGCGAGGAAATGGTAATGAATGGGTGTTAACAAAACAAACCAATAAAACATGAGTAAGCTCACACTTTGCAGCAATGAAAGGGCTTAACAAGGCTGTTTGACTAAATTGGTTCGTTTTTTTAACAAAAAAATAAAAGAAAACTGACCAAAATAAAGTTAAAAAAACGTTTTGCTTCAGAGCAATTTCGAGGTGAAGATATTTGCCTGAATATTTTATTTCCTTTGATAAAAAAGCAGGAGCTCATGCTGTGACCCCAACGATTATTGAAAATATCGAGTGTTTCATTACTCGTCCGGATCGCCATAATCTGGTGACTGTGCGCGTTACAACCAATAAAGGCGTAACAGGTCATGGCTGTGCTACGTTTCAACAGCGTCCGTTGGCCGTAAAAACGTTAGTTGATGAGTATTTACATCCGCTGCTAATCGGGCGTGACGCTAATAATATTGAAGACCTCTGGCAAATGATGAACGTTAATGCCTACTGGCGTAACGGTCCGATCATGAATAATGCGATTTCCGGTGTCGATATGGCGTTGTGGGACATCAAAGGTCAGCTGGCAGATATGCCGCTTTATCAGTTACTGGGCGGAAAATCACGCGATGCGATTGCCGCCTATTCCCACGCCAGCGGGGAAACGCTGGAAGCCTTGTTTCACTCAGTAGATGAATTACTGGCGCAAGGTTATCGCCATATTCGTTGTCAGTTGGGCTTCTATGGCGGCACGCCAGAAGCGTTGCATTCGCCACAAGATGCGACACAGGGCGCTTACTATTCTCAGCAAGAGTACATGACCAACACCGTTGAGATGTTTCGTGCGCTGCGCGAGAAATATGGTAACAAGCTGGAAATTTTGCATGATGTGCATGAGCGACTGTTTCCGCAGCAGGCGGTGCAGCTGGCTAAACAGCTGGAGCCTTTCCAGCCTTATTTTATTGAAGATATTTTGCCGCCGCAGCAGTGCGCCTGGCTGGAACAGGTGCGTCAGCAAAGCAGCATTCCCTTGGCATTAGGGGAGTTATTTAATAATCCGGCAGAATGGCATGATCTGATTATTAATCGCCGCATCGATTTTATTCGCTGTCATATTTCGCAAATTGGCGGCATCACACCGGCAATAAAACTGGCGATATTATGTCAGGCTTTTGGGGTTCGTCTGGCATGGCACGGACCGGGCGATATGACGCCGATCGGCGTGGCGGTGAATACCCATCTCAATATTCATTTTCATAACGCGGCAATTCAGGAGTTTATTCCACGCTCAGCGTTAACTGACGCCGTATTCCCCGGCGCGCCAGAGGTGAAGCAGGGTTATGTTTATCCGCCACAACAAGCGGGGATTGGCGTCACCTTCAATGCTGAACGGGCGGCACAGCATCCGCTGGTTTATCGTCCCCATGAATGGACGCAAAGCCGCTTGCCTGACGGCACAATTCACACACCTTAAACTCAGCGATTTTCCTGACGATACTCAAGATTATTGTGATTAAAAGGGGTGAGGTAAGTGCAGGTGAAATTGATATCGGTAATGTCGCTAATTTCATAAACGCGCCCGCCCTGCAACATGCCCCGGTTGATGATGTGCATCGCCGGGCTGCCTTTTTTACAGCCTAACAACGCGGCCTGTTCACGACTGATACAGATTGCGCGATAGCTGGTGAGCATATGTGAAATGGTATAGCCCTTGCTCAGCACATATTTTTGCATTGAGCGTTCAGTGACCTCGCGGGTGAGATCGGGAAACAGTGACACCGGGAGACGTGAATGCTCAATCTGTACAGCGACATCATCAACATAGCGCAAGCGGCAGAAGGCCCAAATAAAAGTCTCGTCATCAATGTCGAATATCTTCTGTTCATCGCTGTCGGGTCGGCGCTTGTGCAAACTGATGAGGCGGAAGTGAATTTGGTCAAAGCGTTTTTCGGTGATCGAGTTATAGACCAGTGGATTGCTGCGCACTGACGCATTAATCCAGATGCCCGAACCCTGAACAATGCGTACGGCGCCAATGCTAACCAGTTTTTCCAGTGCCTGACGGATAGTGAAGCGTGACACGCTATACTCTTCGGCCAACTGGCGTTCGGGTGGGAGTTTACGCGGCCCGTCAGCGTCGGACTGATAAATCTTGCTAAGCAGATCCTGGGTCACGAACTCTTTTTTCTTCATCTACATTCCTGCTGCGCGTCACGTGTTGGCTTGGCAGGAATCATATCACTCGCAAGCAAAGCGTTAATAGCAAAGGCCGATTTAGCCAAATCGTCTGGTCACGACTGAATAAACCGGCCTCGAGTACCTCTTTAACCCAGGTAACGCGTTAACTTATTCTCCCACTAGCATGCTGTCTTGTGGTGCGCTGTCGCGTTGTGATTTAGTCGCCAGGAAATAAAGATATCCCACTGCCATAAATGCCACGAACAGCGCGCCGATCACCGGGTTAAACCACAACATCGCCAACAGGCATACCACTGAAAGCACCAATGCAATGCCAGGGACAATCGGATAACCCGGCGCACGGAAACTGCGTTCCATTTCCGGTGCCGTTCGGCGCAGCTTGAACAGGCTAAGCATGCTCATGATGTACATCACAATGGCGCCAAACACCGCCATCGTGATCATCGCGGCGGTCAGCGTCATGCCTTGCAGATTAATAAAGCCATCACTGTAAATTGCAGCGATACCAATTAAACCGCCCGCGATAATGGCGCGATGTGGCGTCTGAAAGCGTGAGAGTTTCGCCAGACCTGGCGGTAAATAACCGGCGCGGGCCAAAGCAAAGAACTGGCGAGAATAGCCAAGAATAATACCGTGGAAGCTGGCAATCAGACCAAACAGGCCAATCCACACCAGCATGTGCATCCAGTTAGAGTTTTCACCCACAATCATTTTCATGGCTTGCGGCAGCGGATCGTTGATACCTGATAACGTGCGCCAGTCGCCCGCGCCGCCGGCTAACACCATCACACCAATCGCCAGCACCACCAAGGTCAGGATGCCAGTAATGTAGGCTTTCGGGATGGTGCGCTTAGGATCTTTGGCTTCTTCTGCCGCCATCGCCGCGCCTTCAATGGCGAGGAAAAACCAGATGGCAAAAGGAATTGCCGCGAAAATACCGGAAAGCGCAGGCATGCCAAAGCTGTCGCTACCCGCCCAGCCGTGAGACGTAAAATTGGTCAGGCTAAAGCCCGGCGAGACCACGCCCATAAACACCAGCAGTTCCATCACCGCCAGTATCGTGACCACCAATTCGAACATCGCGGCCAACTTCACGCCGAGAATATTCAGCGTCATGAAAACAATATAGGCACCGACCGCCGCTGTTTTAGGATTAAGATCGGGATATTGCACGTTGAGATAAGCGCCAATTGCCATCGCAATCGCCGGGGGTGCAAAAACAAATTCAATCAAGGTCGCCAGGCCAGCAATCATTCCGCCCGTTTCACCAAAGGCGCGGCGGCTATAAGCAAACGGGCCACCGGCGTGGGGAATGGCGGTGGTCAGTTCGGTAAAGCTGAAAATAAAGCAGGTGTAGAGGGTGGCAATCAGCGCGGTAGTGATTAAAAAGCCCAAGGTGCCCGCCACGCCCCAACCGTAACTCCAGCCAAAATATTCGCCTGAAATGACCAGGCCAACTGCGATTCCCCAAAGATGCAGGGCACCTAATGTGGGTTTGAGCTTGCTCGTCATAATGTTATCCCCGTCGTTGTTGGTGCTAAGCGGCATGGACACCGCGATTTAATCGTTTGCGCTACAGTGAAGGGATAATGCCGCTGCCTGGGTGATAAAGACTTGACGCGGGCGCGGTGAGTTTTGTCCTCCACGGTCAACTTAGAGGCAAAAACGGTGCCAGATGCACGCTGCGGTCAACTTTAGGTGGCCTGCGGTCAAGCAGTTGCGGAGCTGGCGTCCCATGCTGATAACACGCAAGCTACTGGAGCCGAACTGATGAGTGCTAAACAATATGACAGTCTGACTGATTCCCAACTGACCGCGCTGGCGCAGCAGGCGCTAAGCCGCTATCCCGCTGCGCTTCAGGGCGAGCTGAGCTTGCTGTGTCGCTCCGAAAACGCCACTTTTCTGTTAAAAGCGGCGGGAAAGCGCTACGCGCTGCGCCTGCATCGTGGCAATTATCATCAGAAAGCTGACATCGTCAGTGAATTGCTGTGGCTGGATGCGCTGCGGGAAACCGGCATCGTGGTGCCGGAAGCGGTAGCGGATAATGAAGGGGAAAAAGTGTTGACGCTGTTGCTGCCCGAAGGTGGCGCGCGTCACGTGGTGTTATTTCACTGGATCGAAGGCGAGATGCCCACCACCGATGTCGATCCCAAAGCCTTTCAGCAGTTGGGCAATATCACCGCACGACTGCATCAGCACAGTAAAAGCTGGCAGAAACCCGCCGGATTCCAACGTATCATTTGGGATCACCACACCATGACCAGTGCGCAAAGTCATTGGGGACGCTGGCAAGACGCGCCAGCGCTCGATCCTGCGGATCATGGCGTGGTTGAAGAGGCGATAGATCGTGTGGGCCAGCAGTTAGACACTTTCGGTAAAGGCGCGGATCGTTACGGTTTGATCCATGCGGATCTTCGCCTGACTAACCTGCTGCTGCACAAAGGCGAAACGCGGGTGATCGATTTTGATGATTGCGGCCTCGGCTGGTATCTGCATGATCTGGCCGCCGCGATCAGCTTTGTTGAGCACCATCCTCGCGCCGGAGAGTGGGTTGAGAATTGGATCCGCGGCTATGAGCAGGTGGCGCACATCAGCGATAAAGAGATGGCGATGGTACCGACCTTGCTGATCCAGCGCCGTATCCAGCTTACCGCATGGGTAGGATCGCATGCTGAAACTGAAATGGCGCAGAGTTTGGGGCCACAATGGGCTGCGCATTCTGTCCGTCTTTGCCGCCGCTATCTGGAAACTGAACAGCTGCCGGTCGGCGCGTAATGCACCAGCGGTGAGCGCATATGCGCTGCCGCGGTGCCTCGCTTCGTTTCTTTTACGCGTGCTTTACGTTAAAGGTGTGATATCGCGCCATCCTGAGCTGGTATGAAAATTGCTGCACAGAAAGAGAGATCACTAATCTACTTTCTGAGGCGACCATGAACCCGACGATGATGAGACAGCCCGACGCGTTTGCCGCACTCTCGGCGGCGGGGTCGGGCAATCATGGCGTGCTGGCGGCGGCAGCTACCGGCCTCAGCGACTTTATTCATACTCGCGGCGGCGATGTAGATCGCATATTTGGCATTAGCGGCATCGATCCTGAACGGCTCGCCAGTCCGACGCTGAGTCTGGGGCTGGTCAACTATTGTCGCGTGATGGAAGAGGCGGCGCGTCACTCTGCGTTTGATAACTTCGGTTTGCACTACGGCAAGCAGTTTAAACCGCAGTCATTAGGCTTGATTGGTTACATCGGGTTGTGCTCGGCCACACTGGAGCAGGCGCTACACAATGTAGTGAATGCTTTTCCCTGGCATCAACACGATACCTTGACCCGGCTGGTGGACAAAGGCGACAGCTGGCGGCTCGATTATCAGGTGCGCCACGGCGCAATCCTGACGCGACGTCAGGACGCCGAATTAACCTTGGGCATGTTCATGAACCTGATTCGTCACGTTGCCGGTAAAAACTGGGCGCCGCGCGAAGTGCATTTCGAACATCCACGTCCAGAGCAGTGGCATGAGCACTGCAAAGTGTTTGATGCGCCGGTGTGGTTCGATCAACCGTTTAATTCGCTGGTGATCGCCAAGCGCGATTTGATGCGCAGCATGCCAGAAAGCGATCCGATGTTATTGATGGTGATGCAGGATGCGATTCGACGTTTAAACAGCGCGGCCTCACAGCAGAGTATTGTTGAGCAAACGCGTTCGCAGGTTAATCTTTCGCTGATGCAGGGCGAACCGGTGCTGGAAGAGATAGCGGATAAACTGGGATTATCAGGCGCATCGTTACAGCGGCGCTTGCGCGAAGAGGGAATAAGTTTTACTGCGCTGGTGGATAAAGTGCGTTGCGAAATGGCGACACACTATTTACAGCAGAAGCAGCTGCCCATCTCAGAGATGGCGCTGCTGCTGGGATATTCAGAAGTCAGCGCTTTTTCACGCGCTTTCCGCCGCTGGTTTGGCATCAGCCCACGCCAGTGGCGGCAGGATCTACAGGTTAGTTAGCGTCGGTTTGAGGAAAAATAATCTCCAAACCTTCAGGCGCGTTTTTAGGCGGTAAAGGTAAATTGCGCATGCTGCTGACGGTTTGCCAGGATTTCAGGCACAGCGCTTCATCGCCTTCAGTGCGCAACACATTGTATCGGCCATCTGGACGACGTTGTGCCGTCACTTTGCAGGTTTTGCCCGCATATTTCGTGCTATCGCCGAAGTTCTGAATCAATGCGCTATTCACCTGTTGCAGATACGCATTAACCTCTGGATCCGTTCCCGTGGCCGCTTTTTGACTGCATCCCGCCAGCAGCGCAACACAGGCGCTGCAAATGATCCATTTCGTCATTCTCATCTCCTCACGGGCTGGGCAAATCGAGTTTGCTGTAGCCCAGACCATTCATTTTCTGCACTTTTATCTGCACCGGAATACGCTCTTTCATCGCCTCGACGTGACTGATCACACCAATGGTTTTGCCGCTGGCGTTGAGCGCATCCAGCGCATCCAGCGCGGTATCCAGCGTTTCGGCGTCCAGCGTACCGAAGCCTTCATCAAGAAACAAAGATTCGATACGCGTTTTATGACTCACCAAATCGGACAGCGCCAGCGCCAGCGCCAGGCTTACCAGGAAGCTTTCGCCGCCAGAAAGCGTGCGCGTGTCACGGGCAGTGTCGGCTTGCCAGGTATCGACAACGTCCAGTTCCAGTAGATCCAGCGCGCGGCGTTGCAGCAGATAACGCCCGTGTAAGCGATCCAACTGACGATTGGCCAGCGCCACCAGATGATCAAGCGTCAGCCCTTGGGCGAACCGGCGGAATTTGTCGCCGCTGGCCGAGCCTATCAAGTCGTTGAGCAAGCTCCACTGCGCCAGCGCGACGTCGTCTTGTTCAATCTGCTGCATCAATTCTTGCTGCTGAGCGCGCAACGTTGCATCGCTAAGTAACTGCTGCTGCGCCTGTCCTTGCTGACTGGCGTTTTCGCGGAGTGCCAGCCGTAGATTTTCTAGCTGCTCACTTAATGCCTCAGCAGATGTCGGCATATTCTCTGGCTTCGCCTGTTGATGCGCGGCAAAACGCTGCTGCACTTCCGCCAGTCGCGCCCGTTGCTGCTGCTGTTGCTGATCCAACTGTTGCAGGTGATGACGCAACTGCTGCGCAACCTGTTCTTCCAGCAAGGCCGCGCGCAGGCTGGCTTCATCGCTAAAGGCGGCGGCGCTCAAGGCGCTGTTGAACGCCTGCTCGGCATCGGCCAGGCGCGTTGCCAGCGAGGTTAACTGGGTATCCATCACCGTCAGCTGTCCGCCCAGGCTGCTGACTTGGGTTTGCGCTTGCTGCCAGCGGCTTAAGCTTTGCGCCAGCTGTGACTCTTTTTGTTGCAGCGTCGCCTGCATCTGCTGGCGCGCAGACGACACATCGCGATCGCCAAACAGTGAAGTGCGCCGTTGGCGCTGTGCGTCAAGCTGCGAGGTAATCAGCGTGAGCTGTTGTTGCTGAGTGTTAAGGCGTTGCTGCTCGCTTTCAAGCTGCTGCTGAAGAGCGTTGACCTGGTTTTCAGCGCGCGTCAACTGCGGTTGCAGTGTGGCGAGCCGCTGCTCGCTCTTTTGCCACTGCTGCCAACGCTGCTGCTGAGCCGCTAACCAATTTTCACGTTCTTCCGGCGACGGCGACGTTAGCGCGGCATCGGTCAGTTGCTGTTGTAGCGCATCGTTAAGCTGCTGCCAGTTAGCGTGTTCCTGCCGTTGACGCTGCTGCACGCCTTCCAGCGTTTGCTGCTGATTTTTTAAGGTTTGCTCAGCCAGTTGCTGCGCCTGCTGATGTTGCTGTAAAGCCTGCTGTTGCTGAATGTAGCGCTCTTTCGCGGTCTGGCGTGTGCGCTCAGCGGCGTCCTGCGCCTGAAGCAGTTGATATAGCCGGGTTTCCTGCTCGCTTTGCTGCTGCTGCCAGCGCGTTAAATCAGCCTGATCGTTAAGCGTGAAGGTAAGTGCCAGCTCACTGCTCAGTGCTTGCCACTGCTGAGTAAGGGTTTCATTCTGACGGGTAAAATCAGCGATTTCTTCGCGCAGCGTTTGCTGCTGAAGGGTGAACTGATTTAGCTGCTCTTTTTTGCTGGTTCCCGCTTCTCGTAACGCCTCGACCTGAACTTTAAGCGCCGCCAGCCGCTGCTGGTTTTCGCTGATTTCCAGTTGGGTGTAAGCCTCAACTGCCGGATGGGTGCAAGAACCGCACAGCGGGCAGGGCTGATCGGCCTCAAGGCGTGCGCGGTAATCAGCGAGATCGGCAATATGCTGTTCCAGCGCGCAAATCTTCTCGACATCTGTTAGCTGCTGATTTTCACGCTTCCAGTCATCACGCAGCTTTTGCAGTTCAGCTTCGCCCTGCTGGTGCGCTTTTTCCAGCGCAACAAGGCGCTGCTGACGTACATTAAGCTGCTGTTGCAGCGGTTGCCACTGCGAGGCGATAAGCGTCAAGTTCTGTCGCTTATCACGGCTGTTTTGCAGTTGCGTAAGGGAATGACGCACCGTTTCAGGCGGATCGTTTTGCTGTAGCGAAGTTAGTACTTGCTCCGCCTGTACCACTACTTGTAAAGCCTGCTGTTCGGCTTGTTGCAGCGGTGCTGCCTGTTGCGCTTGTTGGCTAAACTGCTGCTGCTGCTGGGCTAACTGCTGCTGCAACTGTTGATGCTGCTGGGTTAATTCAGCCAGCACGATTTCACGCTGGGTTAACTGGGCAAACCGTTCCTGCCACAGCGACAGCGATGCGCCCCATTGCGCCACATCCGCCAACTGCGCGCAAATCACCTGCTGAGCGGCTTGCTCTTTTTGCAACGTCTCAAATTGCGCATTTTCACGCGACAGCGCTTGCTGTGCCTGCTCGCAGACGCGTTGTTGCCGATCCTTTTCACCTTGCTGCTGCTGTGCTTGTTGATGCAGCGTGGCGATTTGCTGATCGAGTGGAATCACCTGTTCCGTTAACAGAGTTTCCTGCTGCTGCTGCACGTGCAACGTCTGTTCGCGCACCTGCTGCGCGTCGGTGTAGGCAAGTTGTTCACGTTGTTGAGTCGCAAGAGACTCCTGATGCTGCTGCGAAAGCTGCTGTTGAGCCTGCAGCACGTCACGCTGTTCGCGCTGTAATTCGTCACGCTGTTGCAGTTTGCCGCGCAGCTTCTCTGCCGGTTCGCTGCGAGCCAGCCGCTGACGATCGACCTCGGCGGCTTGCCACGCCTGTTCTGCCTGTTGCAAGGCGTCAGCGATCTGCCGCACATCAGTACTGAACTGCTGCGCCTGCTGCTGCCATTGCTGCTGTTGATGGGCATTATCATATTGCGCGGTTAGCGTCTGCTCCGCTTCGGTAAGTGAAGCGATTTGCTGCTGTAACGCCGCTCGCGTTTCGGTATCAAGCAGCGCCATACCGCCCGCTCGGCTGCGCAGCAGCGCTAAGGCATTTTTTGACTCTTTATGACGTTCAAAGATTGCCATGGAAATCAGGCCATAAATCTCTGTGCCGGTGAGTTCTTCCAGCAGTTCAGCCCGTTCGCCTGATTTGGCGTTAAGAAAAGCAGCAAACTGGCCTTGTGATAGCATCATTGAACGCGTGAAGCGTTCGAAATCGAGGCCGGAAAGCGTTTCGATCAGCTTTAGCTTGTCGCTGACTTTGTCTGCGACAATCTGATCGTCGGCACAGCGTGCCAGTTCCACGCGTGGTGCCTGCAACTTGCCATCCGCCGTGCCGCGTGCGCGGTTCTGGCTCCAGAAGGCGCGCCAGGCTTCGCCTTTGATTTCAAATTCAACTTCCGCCAGACATTCAGCGCAGTCGCGCGTCATCAACGCATTTTGTGTTTGTGAGATGGCACCAAGACGCGGCGTTTGGTGATACAGCGCCAGGCAAATGGCGTCCAGCAAGGTGGTTTTACCCGCGCCGGTTGCGCCGGTAATGGCAAATAATCCATTGCTGGCAAAAGGTTCTGCACGGAAGTCGATAAACCACTCACCGCGTAACGCGTTGAGGTTTTTAAAACGTAGCGTGAGGATCTTCATGTGTTCTCCTCAATGTCAGCCAGCGTGCTGCGGAACAGCGTATTGAGCTGCTGGAGTTGTGCTTCATCCATGTCGCTGTCCAGGGCTAAGCGGCGAGCAAATACCTCTTCTACTTTCAGTTCGCTCAGCGTTTCGTTCTCAAGCCGCGCAAGGCTGTGCTGGCGCAGTTCACGGCTGCGGCGCAACAGCAGCACCTCAACCGGCAATTCAGCGGTCAGCGCTTCAACCCGACGCTGCAAATCACTGAGATATTCCTGCGTCGTGACTTCAATATCCAGCCACACCGGTTTCTCATCCTGATAGGTTTGATATTCGGCAAGCTGCTGCTCAATTTGCGCCAGCGAGCCTTTGAGCATCTGCATCGGCTGAAACTGCGGCACCGTAAGCGGTGTGACGCTTTGCAGACCATGGGGGGCAAATTCAAGCAGGAAAACGCTTTTTTCCGTGCCTAATTCATCAAAACTCAGCGGAATGGGGGAGCCGCTGTAGCGAATATGTTCACTGTTGGCCACGCGCTGCGCACGATGAATGTGGCCCAGTGCGATGTAATCGGCGGCAGGGAAAGCGGAAGCCGGGAATGCATCTAACGTCCCGATATAGATATCGCGCACTGACTCGCTTTTGCTCACGCCAATCGTGGTGAGATGGCCTGTGGCGATAATCGGCAAGGACAATGCATGCGCCTGGGCGGCGACAAAACTGCGCTGATAGTGGGCGGAAATAGCGTCCAGCAGGTTAACCTGTTTTTCGCGGCCTGATTGACCTGCACGGCTGCGCATGATGTCACGCGGACGCAGATAGGGAATGGCGCACAGCAGCGCGCCCGGTTCGCCCTTACGGTTGTTCAGCACCAGCACTTCGTCGATCGGTGTCGCAATAACGCGGGTATTCAGGCAGGCAAGCAGCTCGCGTGACTCATTCAGTGTGGCCACCGAATCGTGATTACCTGCCAATATCACTAACTGGCAGCCGCTGGGCTGTAGCGCCACCACAAAGCGGTTAAACATTTCACGTGCATAGCTTGGCGGTGTACCGGTATCAAACAAGTCACCGGCGACGATCAAGGCATCGACCTGATGTTGCTCAATCTGTGCCAGTAGCCATTCAAGGAAAGCCTGATGCTCAGCTGCCCGGCTTTTATTGTAAAAGAACTGCCCCAAATGCCAGTCCGCGGTATGAATGATGCGCATAGAACTCCCTGCTAAAATCAAATGCCCGGCGATTATACCTCATACTTCAAGCTGCAGATGCGTTGGCTGCGCGTGCGTGCTCCGGGCTCTTATCCGCTTGCCGCCTCCCTGCAGCTCGAATTATTTCGGCTATCAATTTATAAATGCTGCCTGCTTAAATAAATTTTCACGTCTGGCCTCAGCGCTTAACGCAAATCATAAAATGTTATGTCGCTGTCAACGTTCGGTATTAAAGCCTGATTTAACAGGGTATGTTTTTCATAAAAGTGTCACAAAACTGACGCATAATGGCGCCGCGAACATCAGTGACAGCCGTCATATCAGCAGGAGTAATAATGGCTAAGCGCATTTTGGTTGTGGAAGACGAAGCCCCAATCCGTGAAATGTTGTGTTTTGTTCTGGAGCAGAACGATTATCAGCCAATCGAGGCGGAAGATTATGACAGCGCGGTCGGTAAACTGATTGAACCCTGGCCCGATTTGATTCTGTTGGACTGGATGTTACCCGGCGGCAGCGGTATTCAGTTTATCAAGCACCTTAAACGCGAAGCGATGACGCGTGATATACCGGTGATGATGCTGACCGCTCGAGGCGAAGAAGAAGACCGCGTGCGCGGTCTGGAAGTGGGCGCGGACGATTACATCACCAAGCCGTTTTCACCGAAAGAGTTAATGGCACGTATTAAAGCGGTGATGCGCCGTATTTCACCGATGGCGGTGGAAGAGGTGATTGAGATTCAGGGCTTGAGTCTGGATCCTTCCTCACATCGCGTAATGTCGGAAAGCACGCCGTTGGAAATGGGCCCGACCGAATATAAATTATTGCACTTCTTTATGACGCACCCGGAACGCGTTTACAGCCGTGAACAGCTGTTGAACCACGTTTGGGGCACCAATGTGTATGTCGAAGATCGTACCGTTGATGTGCATATTCGCCGTTTGCGCAAAGCGCTGGAACTCTCTGGCCACGATCGCATGGTTCAAACCGTTCGCGGAACAGGTTATCGTTTCTCTGCCCGCTACTAAACGGAGCCTTACCCGTGCTGGAACGCCTCTCCTGGAAGAGATTATTGTCGGAACTGGTGCTGGCGTCTTTGCCCGCGCTGATTCTTGGCCTGCTGTTCGGCTACTTGCCGTGGCTACTGCTGCTCAGCGTGTTGGGCGTATTGCTGTGGCATTTCCATAACCTGATGCGTTTATCGCATTGGTTATGGCTGGATCGCACCATGACGCCACCGACCGGGCGCGCCAGCTGGGAACCGTTGTTCTACGGTTTGTATCAAATGCAGCTGCGTAACCGGCGGCGGCGGCGAGAGCTAGGCAATCTGATCAAGCGTTTCCGCAGCGGGGCAGAGTCGCTACCGGACGCCGTTATTCTCACCACCGAAGAGGGCACCATTTTCTGGTGTAACGGCCTGGCGCAGCAGCATCTTGGCTTACGCTGGCCAGAAGATAATGGTCAGAACATCCTGAACCTGCTGCGTTATCCTGAATTCTCCCGCTATATTCGCCAGCGCGATTTTGATAAGCCGCTGACCCAAGTGCTGAATAATCAGCATCACATGGAATTCCGCGTCATGCCCTACAGCGAAGGACAATGGCTGCTAGTGGCGCGTGACGTCACGCAAATGCACCAGCTGGAAGGGGCAAGGCGCAACTTCTTTGCCAATGTCAGCCATGAACTGCGCACGCCGTTAACGGTGCTGCAAGGGTATCTGGAGATGATGAACGATGCGGTGATGAACGAAAAGTCGCGGAGCAAAGCGCTGCACACCATGTCGGAGCAAACGCGCCGCATGGACAGTTTAGTGAAGCAGCTTCTGACTTTGTCACGCATTGAAGCCGCACCCGCCATTGATCTAAAAGAGAAAGTCGATGTGCCAATGATGTTAAAGCTGCTGCAACATGAGGCTGAAACGCTGAGCGGCGGGCGGCATGAAATTCATTTCCATACCGATCCCCACTTGAAAGTCTTTGGCAACGATGAACAACTGCGCAGCGCCATTTCCAATCTGGTTTACAACGCCGTTAATCATACGCCGGAAGGCACACGCATTGATATCAGCTGGCTGCGCAGCCGGCAGGGCGCAATCTTTAAAGTCTGCGATAACGGGCCAGGTATCGCGCCAGAACATTTGCCGCGTCTGACCGAGCGTTTTTATCGGGTCGATAAAGCCCGCTCGCGAGCAACAGGCGGCAGCGGCTTGGGCTTAGCTATCGTTAAGCATGCGCTGAGCCACCAAAACGCGCGGCTGGAGATCACCAGTATTCCTCATCAGGAAACCTGCTTTACCTTTACGCTGGCACCGAGGTTGATTGTCAGCATCGGGATGCAGGAGAATGCAGTTCATTAACGGTTAATGGACGTCCTCATGCGTGCGCTTCTTTACTCTCTTCTTTTGTTGCTGCCTGCCATAACGCAGGCACAATCGATTACGCTTTCCGGCAATTTAAGCAGCGTAGGATCGGACACGCTGGGCTACCTGATGACATTGTGGGGCGAGGACTTTAGCCGTCAGGCACCGGGAGTCAATGTGCAGGTGCAGGCGTCCGGTTCTTCCACTGCACCCACCGCATTAGCCGCGGGTGCTGCTCAACTGGGCGCAATGAGCCGCCCAATGCAGGTAGATGAACGTCAGGCATTTGAAGCGCACTACGGTTATCCGCCACTGGCGGTACCGGTAGCCATGGATGCTTTGGTGGTGGTGGTGAATCAGCGCAATCCGTTGCAGCAGATTGAGCCGCGTCAGCTCGACGCGATTTTCTCTATCACCCGACTGTGCGGCGCAACCGCCACGCCCGCTCGCTGGGGCGATCTCGGACTGCAACAAGCGGATTGGATAAAGCGAAATTTGCAGCGTTACGGCAGAAATTCCGCTTCCGGTACATGGGGGTTCTTTAAACAGCAGGCGCTGTGCAATGGCGATTTCCGTAGCGACGTGGCAGAGTTTCCCGGTTCAGCTGCGGTGGTGCAAGCCGTTGCAGGCAACCCGCGAAGCATTGGCTATGCCAGCTTCGGCTTTCATCTCAGCGGTGTAAAAATGTTGTCGGTCGTCAACGCAGAGGGTGACGCGGTAGCGCCGGATGCGAACACCATTCGCAGCGGTCAATATCCGTGGGCGCGCCCGCTTTATCTTTATGTGAACAAAGCGCCAGGTAAACCTTTGCCTCCACTTGTCGCGGCTTTTTTACAACAGGTGCTGTCGCCACAAGGCCAGCGTCGTGTAAGCGAGGCTGGTTATCTTCCTCTTTCAGATAAGCAAATCGCGCAGGCGCGCGCTGCGCTTGAAAATAATTAACCTGATTATCGCTCAACATGAATTTCTTTCACGTTAACTGAAATTTCTTCTATTGCAGATGAAGGGTTCGCATGTCACTCTTTGGTTAGACATATAGCCATCCAGATGGCCAAAAATAACCAAGCGAAATTATTCCCTGCCGCAATTATGTGTCAGGTGAGTCAGAGGTGATCATGCAACAACATACAGCCCCGTTCCGTGCCGATACCGTGGGTAGTTTCCTGCGTCCTGCAGCCATTAAACAGGCGCGTGAGCAGTTTGCTGCAGGCGAAATTGATGCAGTTGAACTGCGCCGTGTAGAAGATGAAGCGATTCGCGATGTTGTGGCTAAGCAGCGCGAAAATGGCCTGAAAGTGGTCACTGACGGCGAGTTTCGTCGTGCATGGTGGCACTTCGACTTTTTCTACGGTTTGGAAGGTGTCGAGCGCTATGAAGCGGATCAAGGCATCCAGTTCAACGGCGTGCAGACCAAAGCGCATGGTGTGAAAGTGGTCGGCAAACTGGGTTTTGCTCATCATCCGATGCTGGAACATTTCCGCTTCCTGCAAAGCGTAGCCGGTGACGCAGTGCCGAAAATGACCATTCCAAGCCCGAGCGTGCTGCACTTCCGCGGTGGCCGTAAAATGATTGATGCCAACGTCTATCCCGATTTAGCGGAATACTTTGACGATCTTGCACAGACTTATAAAGACGCCATCAAAGCCTTTTACGACGCGGGCTGCCGTTTTCTGCAGTTGGATGATACCGTTTGGGCATATCTCTGTTCAGAAGATCAGAAAAGCCAAATCCGTGAGCGCGGTGATGATCCTGAAGAGTTGGCGCGTATTTATGCACGCGTCCTGAACAAAGCGTTGGAAGGTAAACCTGACGATTTAACGATCGGACTGCATGTCTGTCGCGGCAACTTCCGTTCAACCTGGATCTCAGAAGGCGGCTATGAGCCAGTGGCTGAAATCTTATTTGGCTCCGTGAATGTTGATGAATTTTTCCTGGAATATGATAACGAGCGTTCTGGTGGTTTCGAGCCGCTGCGTTTTATCAAGCCTGGCCATCAACAAGTGGTGCTTGGCTTAGTCACCACTAAAAACGGCGAGCTGGAAGATCCAGAACAGGTGAAAGCGCGTCTGTCGGAGGCGGCAAAGTTTGTCAGCCTTGATCAGATCTGCCTCAGCCCGCAATGTGGTTTTGCCTCGACTGAAGAAGGCAACAGCCTGAGCGAAGAGCAGCAGTGGCAGAAGATTCGCCTGGTGGTCGAAATCGCTAATCAGGTGTGGTAAGGCTGTAAAGTTGTGCAGACAGGCGCGTAAAACGCGCCTTTTGTGCATCTAAGAATCGGTTAATGCTGAAACTTCCCACGGCTTGAGGAAAAAATAAGCACATCATCTTATGTGCTTAGGCTAAATATCGAAGCTATTCTCTAGCTTTGCCTTAAATTGCATGATTAACGTCTGGTTTCCCGATCCCGTATTGCCTTTCTCCGCTATAAACGTTTTACTTAGCGCCGTTGTCGATCCATCCCTCCGTGAACAGAATAAAAGCCGCTTAAATCACCTGCGCTTTACCTCACGACGAGCATAATGCGCTGACATTGGCTAGCAAGTCGTTGTTTTGACGCAGCGAGGGGACAACGCAAACTCAACTTCCACCGCAACATCAGTGACAGGCCGTATGACACATCGTTTAACTCCGAAAGACATTCTCGCGCTGGGCTTCATGACGTTTGCCCTGTTTGTTGGCGCGGGCAATATTATATTTCCGCCGATGGTTGGTATTCAGTCTGGTGAACATGTCTGGATTGCCGCGCTTGGTTTCCTTATTACCGCTGTAGGTTTGCCGGTGATCACCGTTGTTGCGCTCGCGCGCGTCGGCGGCGGCATTGATGCGCTCAGCTCGCCGATCGGCAAAGTGGCGGGTCTGGTGCTGGCGACCGTGTGCTATCTGGCGGTTGGCCCGCTGTTTGCCACGCCGCGCACCGCAACCGTCTCCTTTGAAATCGGCATTGCGCCGCTGACAGGTGACGGCCCGCTGCCGCTGTTTATCTATAGCCTGATCTATTTTGCCTTAGTGATCGGCGTTTCGCTCTATCCGGGTAAATTGCTGGATACCGTTGGCCATTTCCTCGCACCGCTGAAAATTATAGCGCTGACCTTGCTGGGCCTGGCTGCGCTGCTGTGGCCAGCAGGCGATATCATTCCCGCAACGGTAGATTATCAACGTGCGGCTTTCTCAAGCGGCTTCGTTAATGGTTACTTGACGATGGATACGCTGGGTGCGCTGGTGTTCGGTATTGTTATCGTCAATGCGGCGCGTTCACGTGGCGTAGAAAGCGCTGCCTTACTGACGCGTTACACCATCCTGGCTGGCCTGATTGCCGGTGTTGGCCTGACGCTGGTTTACCTCAGCCTGTTCAAACTGGGTTCAGGAAGCGGTGCGCTGGTTGATCAAAATGCCAACGGTGCGGCTATTCTGCATGCTTATGTCCAGCAGACTTTCGGCGGTATGGGTAGCCTCTTCCTGGCTGTACTGATTTTCGTTGCCTGTATGGTGACAGCCGTTGGTCTGACTTGTGCGTGTGCAGAATTTTTTGCACAACACTTGCCGCTGTCGTATAAAACGCTGGTGTTTGTGCTGGGCCTGTTCTCAATGGTGGTGTCGAATCTTGGTCTTAGCCATTTGATTCAGATTTCGATTCCGGTGCTGACAGCTATTTATCCGCCATGCATCGTGCTGGTCGTGCTGAGCTTCACCCTGAACTGGTGGAACAAAAACAGCCGTATCATCGCGCCGACCATGTTGGTTAGCCTGCTGTTCGGTATTGTTGATGCTATCAAAACCACCGAGTTCAAAGCGCTGCTGCCTGCCTTCAGCCAACACTTGCCGCTGGCAGATCAGGGACTTTCCTGGTTGCCACCGTCGTTAGTGATGCTGCTGATTGCGGCGGTGGTCGATCGGGTGAAAGGGCGCGAACAGGTTAGCGTTCACTCGTAACGGTAAACAGTTTTTTCTCTAACCACGGGCTTGCCCGTGGTTTTTTCATTTTCACAGGTACAGGTTGTTATGCAAGAAACCAATAAGCTCAAACGCGGACTGAGCACGCGCCATATCCGTTTTATGGCGCTGGGATCGGCGATTGGAACCGGGCTGTTTTACGGTTCTGCTGATGCTATCAAAATGGCGGGACCGAGCGTTTTGCTCGCTTACATTATCGGTGGCGCAGTGGCTTACATCATCATGCGTGCGCTGGGTGAGATGTCGGTGAACAATCCACAGGCCAGCTCTTTTTCTCGCTATGCCCAAGATTACCTTGGCCCTTTAGCCGGGTATATCACCGGCTGGACCTACTGTTTTGAGATCCTGATCGTCGCTATTGCCGATGTCACCGCTTTCGGTATCTACATGGGCGTCTGGTTTCCCGATGTCCCACACTGGATTTGGGTATTGAGTGTGGTGCTGATTATCGGTGCCGTGAATCTGATGAGCGTTAAGGTGTTTGGCGAAGTCGAGTTTTGGTTCTCTTTTTTCAAAGTCGCCACCATTATCGTGATGATTTTGGCCGGTTTTGGCATGATTATCTGGGGGCTTGGCAACGGCGGACAGCCCACCGGTATCCACAATCTGTGGACCAATGGCGGCTTCTTCGCTCACGGTATTGTTGGCATGTTGCTGTCGCTACAAATGGTGATGTTTGCCTACGGCGGCATTGAAATTATTGGGATTACAGCGGGTGAAGCCAAAGATCCGGCCATTTCAATTCCCCGTGCTATTAACTCTGTTCCCATGCGTATTCTGGTCTTCTACGTCGGTACGCTGTTTGTCATCATGTCGATTTACCCCTGGAATCAGGTCGGCACTTCCGGGAGCCCATTTGTATTAACCTTCCAGCATCTTGGTATTGCTGCAGCGGCTTCAATCTTGAATTTCGTGGTGTTGACCGCGTCGCTGTCAGCGATTAATAGTGATGTCTTTGGCGTGGGACGCATGCTGCATGGCATGGCACAGCAGGGCCATGCACCGAAGATCTTTATGAAAGTCTCTGCTCGCGGTATTCCATGGGTCACGGTGGTGGTCATGATGTTTGCCATGCTGATTGCGGTGTACCTTAATTACCTGATGCCCGAAAAAGTCTTCCTGGTGATTGCTTCACTGGCAACGTTTGCCACGGTTTGGGTATGGATCATGATCCTGCTGTCGCAGATCGCTTTCCGTCGCAAAATCGGTAAAGAAGCGGCCAGCAAACTGAATTTTGCGCTACCCGGTGGAAGCTGGACAGCCGGTGTGGGCGTGGCGTTTTTAGTGTTTATTATCGGCCTGATTGGTTATTTCCCGGATACGCGTATCTCGCTGTATGTCGGTATGGTGTGGATCGTTGTACTGCTGCTCGGTTATAAACTGGTGCGTAAGCAGGCTTGATCGCGAGAGAGCCTCTCTTCATGAGGGGCTCTCTTTCTATCTGTTAAATAGCTTAACAGGTGGGTGTCAGTAATTAGGCTGGCAATGAATAAATCCGGTGAAGTGTAAGTTTAGCGGGCGTTAAATCGCTTTTAAAAAATCGAATAATACCCGGCCAACTCATCCGCGAAAACAGATGGATTATTATTAAAACGGATTCAGCAAAGCGTTAAAAAATTTATTGATGTATTTTTTATATTTAAATATTATTTATCTTTTAATTTCAATAGGTTGATTAATTTAATTGTATTACTGTGTGAATAAATAAAAGCGGCGAAACTATTCGCCGAAAAAAAATCAAAAAAAATAAAGAGAGTAATTCAAAGGGATGATTGACAGCGCTATCCTAATACAAAAATATAGTGCCGAACAGTCTCTGTAATGAAATGAGAATTGTGCTATTTGCTGATTTTTTAATTAATCATGGTACGTGAACTATTTATTTATTTTACCCTGTTATTTATTAGCATTCAGAACCGAAGTATCGTAATTAATGGGGTATATTTATTTATAATACAGCGCCTTAGAGAATGCCTCTGCGCTGAATTGATAAGGTTAAAGCGTACTGGCCGGCGTTATTCTACAGTTTGTCTGATGCCGTGTCGTTGCGCCGTGTATAACACGTCATTACTGAGGTCGTCTTTGGCTGTGAGAAGCCGCAATAACGGAGTGATTTGCGCCGTGGCCGGGAAAGGCATCCTCAACCAATGATTATGCGATGGCGCGGGTGCGTTGAAGTGAGCTGGCGGGCGCATATGTCTCATCAGGCGTTGGGCAGCCCGTGCTGAGCAGCCCTAAATGACGATAATGTTCGCCTTGCCAGTGTCCTTTATTCACCACCGCGCTGTAGTCATGCCCGGATAATTCACCGTCGGCGAAACTCCACGTCGTCCGGGCCGTGGCCGCTTCTGTGTCCTGGCGATTACCCCGCATAGGAGGGCGAACGCCATGACGACTCAGCTTTACCTCTTTTTCTAACTGATACTGTTCCTCTACGTGTAGCGGGGGAGTCACCCGCCGCCGCGAGCAAAATACCCCTGCTCGCCAGCGGAAAAAGTGGGCAGCCATCTTAGGCGCCTGTGCCTGCCTGGCGTATTTAGTCGAGCAGGGCGCTATTATCGACCAATGCTTTGATTTGCTGATAAATAGCCGCATTGGCTAACAATACTGGATTACCCTTTTTCAACCCGTCGTTGCGCAAATAATCATTGGTTACACCGCCTGCTTCACGCATTAAAACGATACCTGGCAAGCTATCCCATGGATTCATGTGCGCTTCGTAATAGCCGATTAGCCGTCCTGCAGCCGCCCAGGCACTGGTTAAAGCGCCAGAGCCGATGCGAATAAACATTCCACCCTGAGCGGTTAACCCCGTAATCAGCGAGGTGACGCTTTCTGAGGGAACGCGGCTGGAATTACTTAAACCGAGCAAACCTTCATTTAAATGCTGGGCGTTATGAGCATGAATCCGGGTTTCATTCATCCATGCACCTTGTCCCTGACGGGCATGAAACAGCTCCTGATGATTGGGATCGCACACCACACCGATCACCGCTTCGCCTTCGCATAACACGGCCAGCGAAACGCACCAGTTATGCAGCCCATTAATGAAACAGGCGGTACCATCAATGGGATCAACCACCCAAACATAGGTGGCACCTTGCGTATTACCGCCACTTTCTTCGCCGATCACCGCGTCGTCCGGGTAACGTTCAGCGATCAGCGTTTTGATCAGGTCTTCCACGTTGCGGTCGGCTTCGCTGACGACGTCCTGGAGATCCCTCTTGTGTTCCACCACTAATTTTTGGCGCTGTTGATACCAGGAATAAGCACGGCTGGCAGCCGCACGGGCAATTTCGCAGGCATAACGGTAGCGCGCGTCTGTTTCAGAAGTCGAAGCGGATGACATCTTTCCCTCTTATGATTTTGAGACATATCGAACGGAAGAAACGCCTGAGCAGGCGGTCTGGCTGTGTGATCGACTTAACAAAAGTTAAGAAAGGCTTCATTAAGCCGCAGATAGCCACCGATGGCAAGAAGGGGAGAAGTGCGTCCGCACGCTTTTTACCGCATACGGACTTTTTCGAGAAGGCAATTAAGCGTTAGCTTTACCAATCATACGCATATCATTGCCGGTTGGCGCCTGATGAACGCGCAGACCGAAGGTCGGCAGCACAGCGAAAACATGGTCAAAAATATCTGACTGAATATTTTCATACTCTTGCCAAATCGTGGTGTTGGTAAAAACATAAATTTCCACCGGCAAACCGTCCTGGCCTGGTGCCAGCTGGCGCACCATTAGCGTCATGCCTTTATGAATTTGCGGATGCGTTTTCAACCAGCTTTCAAGCCAGACTCGGAAAGTGCCAACATTCGTCAGACGACGACCATTCAGTGGCGAGGTGAGATCGCAACCTAGCTGTGCGTTATAGGAAATCAATTCCTGCGTTTTACTTTCCAGATAAGGTGACAACAGAAGCGCGCTTTTCAGCGATTGCACATCATCCTGCTCGAGAAAGCGGATGCTGGTGGTATCAATGTGAATGCTGCGCTTGATGCGGCGTCCGCCTGATTCTGACATACCGCGCCAGTTTTTGAACGAATCAGAAATCAACGCGTAGGTTGGAATGGTAACAATGGTGTTATCCCAGTTACGCACTTTCACCGTGGTCAGGCTAATGTCGATAACGGCACCGTCAGCACCATATTTCGGCATCTCCAGCCAGTCATTCAGCTTCAGCATGTTATTCGCAGAGAGCTGGATGCCCGCCACTAATCCCAGAATCGGATCTTTAAACACCAGCATCAGCACCGCGGTCATGGCACCTAAACCCGTGATTAGCACGCCCGGCGATTTGCCTAACAGCAGCGAAATTACCATGATAATCATCAAAATAGCGGCGATAAGCTTCAGAGTTTGAATAATGCCGCGTACGGGAATCTGCTGCGCTAGCGCGCTGTTGCTGCTTAACTGCTGCAAAATATCCACCAGCGAGAAGAACATCAGCAGCGCAAAAATCATCATCCAGACTTGTGCCACCACAATAATGGCGGTGTAAACCTGCTCGCTGTTATGCAAGAAGAGTTCAGTTTGCAGTTTGAATAACACGCCTTGCATCAGCCAGACAAAACGGCTGAACAGGCGATTATGAATCATGGCTTTTGGCCACTGGCGGCTGCTTTTTTCAGCATGGTTACGTAGCAACGGCATCAGCGTGCGATGAAGGATGACGTGGGTAATAACAGAGATAAGAATAATTGTCGCCAGCACAATTAACAGTGCGACGGTATCGGTGTAATGCTGGAGGCCAGCTTCTTTGAGCCAGCTGATAATATGTTGCTGCATGATTTTCCCTGGTGAAGCGCAAATAAAGTCGCCGCAGAGATTACGGTGCTCAGCCCAGGAACGTTATACGGATTGGTCTCGAATTCTAAAGTTGCCGCTGGTGTGCCAGCGCCATCAGGCGCGGATAAAACTGAAAGAAAAGTTTCTCTAGCGCCGGATAGTGATCGACAAAATCCTGATAGGAGTCGCGCAGGGCAGCTAAGCGTGGACGCCGGCTCGCCATGCCATGCAGCACGCGTTCAAGCCTTGCGGGCTGCGCATAATGCTCAAACCAGCGTTCACGCCACATTACGGCGTTCAGCGATTTAAACTCATCAGGCGTGGACGCCAGCTGCGGCATAATCTCTTTTTCTGCGATGGCAGAAAATTGCGCCAGCGACAGCGTGGTATGAAACGTGGTCCAGTGACGCGCCAGAAAATGATCCCAAATCACGTCCAGAGTAATTGGCGCAACGCGATAGGTTTCGGGGCGAAACAGCTGACGCGCTTCACGGACTTCTGGCAGCGAATCGGTCATGACGTCTAGACGACGGTGCATAAGAATGCCGTCAGCGACCGGCGTTGGCCAGTGCTGATGCGGGTTTCCGCGAACGAAATCAGCCATCAGATTGCCGAGTAACGAGCTGTCGGCGAGCTGGGCGAGGTGAAGATGAGCAAGAAAGTTCATGGGCGCATTATAGGCTGAACTGCCTTTGCGCAGCCAGTTGTTCAGAATTGGTCGATTTTCCGCTAAACTGTGCCGCCTGTTTTTGCCTGAGAAAGAAGTCTTGCATGCGTGTCGCCGATTTTGCTTTTGAATTGCCCGAATCTCTTATCGCCCATTACCCGCAGGCGCAGCGCAGCGGTTGCCGTTTGCTGTCGCTGGATGGCCAAAGTGGCGCACTAACGCACGGCGTATTTACGGATGTGCTGGATAAGCTCAACCCCGGTGATCTGCTGGTATTCAACAATACCCGCGTGATTCCTGCACGTGTCTTTGGTCGCAAAGCCAGCGGGGGCAAAATCGAAATGCTGGTAGAGCGCATGCTCGACGACAAGCGCGTGCTGGCACATGTACGCGCCTCAAAAGCGCCTAAACCGGGCGCAGAGTTGCTGCTGGGCGATGACGAAAGCGTAAAAGCCACTATGGTGGCACGCCATGATGCGCTGTTTGAGATCGTCTTTGAAGATGACCGCGCCGTGCTGGACATTCTTAACAGCGTCGGGCATATGCCGCTGCCGCCTTATATCGATCGTCCTGATGAAGAGGCAGACCGTGAACTTTATCAAACGGTTTACAGCGAACGTCCGGGTGCGGTAGCAGCGCCAACCGCCGGTTTGCATTTTGACGAACCGCTGCTTCAGGCGCTGAAAGAGAAGGGCGTTGAAATGGCTTTCGTTACGTTACATGTCGGCGCGGGAACCTTCCAGCCGGTGCGCGTTGAAACTATTGAAGAGCATCATATGCACGCCGAATACGCCGAAGTACCGCAAGAAGTGGTAGATGCGGTGCTGGCGTGTAAAGCGCGCGGCAATAGAGTTGTGGCGGTAGGCACGACTTCAGTGCGTTCGTTGGAGAGTGCGGCGAAAGCCAGCCAGGAGGCATTGATTGCCCCTTTCTTTGACGACACCCAAATTTTTATCTATCCGGGCTATCACTATCAGGTGATCGACGCGTTGATCACCAATTTCCATCTGCCCGAATCGACCCTGATTATGCTGGTTTCGGCCTTTGCCGGCTATCAGCACACCATGGCAGCGTATCAAGCTGCTGTGGCTGAGCAATATCGTTTCTTCAGTTATGGCGATGCGATGTTTATCAGCAAAAACCCGCAGGCACCGCAAGAGATCGTCGGCGCCTGATTATATTAGCGATAACCTAAATAATTCGAATTGCCTGAAAGCGGCAAACGCGTTCATCCCAATGAGCTTACTCTGGTCAGTGATTCGGGTGGACAAGAGCAGCCAACGCGCAGGCAGTTTGAAGTATGACGGTTATAAGCATCGGACTGTTTCTCCGATGGAGGCTTTGTGAAATTTGAACTTGATACCACAGACGGGCGCGCGCGCCGTGGCCGTCTGATTTTTGATCGCGGTGTGGTAGAAACCCCGGCGTTTATGCCAGTCGGGACTTACGGCACAGTAAAAGGAATGACGCCGGAAGAAGTGCAAGAAACCGGCGCTCAGATCATTCTGGGCAATACCTTCCATCTCTGGCTGCGTCCGGGTCAGGAGATCATGAAACTGCATGGCGATCTGCACGATTTTATGCAGTGGAAAGGCCCAATCCTGACCGATTCCGGCGGGTTCCAGGTCTTTAGCCTTGGCGACATCCGTAAAATCACGGAAGCGGGTGTTCATTTCCGCAACCCGATCAATGGCGATGCAATTTTCCTCGATCCTGAAAAATCGATGGAGATTCAACATGACCTTGGTTCTGATGTCGTGATGATCTTTGATGAATGTACGCCATATCCTGCTGATTGGGACTACGCCAAGCGTTCAATGGAAATGTCTTTGCGCTGGGCAAAACGCAGCCGCGACCGCTTCGACAGCCTGGGTAATAAAAATGCGCTGTTTGGCATTATTCAGGGATCTGTTTACGAAGATTTACGAGATGTCTCGGTGAAAGGTCTGGTAGAGATTGGCTTTGATGGGTACGCTGTGGGCGGCCTGGCGGTGGGTGAGCCTAAAGAGGACATGCACCGTATTCTTGAGCACGTTTGTCCGCAAATTCCGCACGATAAGCCGCGTTATTTGATGGGCGTCGGCAAGCCTGAAGATTTGGTGGAAGGCGTTCGTCGCGGTGTCGATATGTTCGATTGCGTCATGCCAACGCGTAATGCGCGTAATGGTCATCTGTTTGTGACCGACGGCGTGGTAAAAATTCGTAATGCCAAGCACAAAGATGATGTTTCGCCACTGGATGCAGAGTGTGATTGTTACACTTGTCGCAATTACAGCCGTGCGTACTTGCATCATCTCGATCGTTGTAACGAAATACTGGGCGCGCGACTGAATACTATTCACAATCTGCGCTATTACCAGCGCCTGATGGCGGGTTTACGCCAAGCCATCGAAGAGGGTAAATTAGAGCGCTTTGTTAACGAGTTCTACCAACGGACGGGCAAAGAAGTTCCGCCTTTAACGTCTGACAATTCATCAATGAGGGAAATTTAATGAGCTTTTTCATTTCTGACGCCGTGGCCGCAGCAGGCGCACCGTCTCAGGGAAGTCCGTATTCTCTGGTGATCATGCTGGTGGTATTTGGCCTGATTTTCTATTTCATGATCCTGCGTCCTCAGCAGAAACGTGCAAAAGAGCACAAGAAGCTGATGGATTCTATCTCTAAGGGTGATGAAGTACTGACTAGCGGTGGTTTAGTGGGCCGCGTGACGAAAGTATCAGAAACCGGTTACGTTTCTATCGCGTTGAATGAAACGAATGAAGTGGTTGTTAAACGTGATTTCGTGGCTGCCGTCCTGCCGAAAGGTACTATGAAGGCGCTGTAATTTTTATTTCCCTAAGGGAACTGCCGTGTTAAATCGTTATCCTTTGTGGAAGTACATCATGCTGGTCGTCGTCATTGCTGTCGGCCTGCTATACGCACTTCCCAACCTGTATGGTGAGGATCCGGCCGTTCAAATCACTGGTGCGCGCGGAAGCGCCGCCAGTGAGCAAACGTTGGATCAGATTCAGTCCGCATTAAAACAAGATAATATTCAGAGCAAATCCGTTGCGCTGGAAAATGGCGCTATCACGGCACGCTTTGCTAACACTGACGTGCAGTTACGCGCCCGTGAAACCATCCTGAAAGCGCTTGGCGAGAACTATGTTGTTGCGTTAAACCTTGCCCCTGCTACGCCACGTTGGCTCTCTCTGCTTTCAGCAGAGCCCATGAAACTTGGCCTTGATCTGCGCGGTGGCGTGCACTTCCTGATGGAAGTGGATATGGATACCGCATTAGGCAAACTGCAAGAGCAGAACGCCGACACGCTGCGTAGCGACCTGCGCACAAAAAACATTCCTTATACTACTGTCAATAAAATCGCTAATTACGGTGTGGAAATTCGTTTCCGCGACGCGGCAAGCCGCGATGCTGCCGTCTCTTGGTTAAGCTCACGTCATCAGGATCTGGTGATCAACAGCAGCGGGGCGGATTCATTGCGCGCCACCATGAGCGATGCACGTCTCAGCGAAGCCCGTGAATATGCTGTTCAGCAGAACATTACTATCCTGCGTAATCGTGTGAACCAACTGGGTGTTGCCGAGCCGCTGGTACAGCGTCAAGGTTCTGATCGCATCGTGGTTGAGCTGCCAGGTATTCAGGACACTGCGCGAGCCAAAGAAATTTTGGGTGCAACCGCAACGCTGGAATTCCGCGTAGTGAACACCAGCGTGGATCCAAGTGCGGCGGCTAGCGGACGTGTACCGGGTGATTCAGAAGTTAAAGACATGCGTGATGGCCAGCCAGTTGTGCTGTACAAGCGCGTGATTCTTACGGGTGACCACATCACTGATTCGACGTCGAGCATGGATGAATACAACCAGCCTCAGGTGAATATTTCACTGGATGGCGCGGGCGGTAACATCATGTCCAACTTCACCAAGGACAACATCGGTAAACCGATGGCGACCTTGTTCGTGGAGTACAAAGACAGCGGCAGAAAAGATGCAAACGGGCGTTCCATTCTGGTGAAGCAGGAAGAGGTGATTAACGTCGCTAATATCCAGTCTCGCTTGGGTAATAGCTTCCGTATCACGGGTATCAACAACCCGAACGAAGCACGTCAGCTCTCGCTGCTGCTGCGCGCCGGTGCGTTGATCGCGCCGATTCAGATTGTTGAAGAGCGCACTATCGGTCCAACCATGGGTCAGCAAAATATTACCCAAGGTCTGGAAGCCTGCTTGTGGGGCCTGCTTGCCTCCATTCTGTTTATGGTGGTGTTCTACAAGAAATTCGGCTTGATTGCGACCAGCGCACTGTTGGTTAACCTGGTGTTGATTGTCGGCATTATGTCGCTGTTGCCGGGTGCAACGTTAACCATGCCAGGCATTGCCGGTATCGTGTTGACGCTGGCGGTGGCCGTTGATGCCAACGTTCTGATAAACGAACGTATTAAAGAAGAGCTGCGTAATGGGCGTTCCGTTCAGCAGGCAATTCATGAAGGTTATAAAGGCGCCTTCTCAAGTATTGTCGATGCCAACGTAACGACGCTGATCAAAGTTATCATTCTTTACGCGGTCGGTACCGGTTCGATCAAAGGTTTTGCAATTACCACAGCAATTGGTATTGCCACCTCCATGTTCACCGCGATTGTTGGAACCCGTGCCATTGTTAACCTGGTTTACGGTGGCAAACGCATCAACAAGCTGTCTATTTGAGGAGTGCGTTGTGGCACAGGATTATTCTATTGAGCAGTTGAACCACGGCCGTAAAGTCGTTGACTTTATGCGCTGGGATACGCTGGCCTTCATCATTTCGGGGCTACTGATTGTTGCCGCGATTGCCATTGTCGGCGTGCGTGGTTTCAACTGGGGTCTCGATTTTACCGGCGGTACGGTTATTGAGATCAGCCTTGAGAAACCCGCCGATCTCGAGGTGCTGCGTGGCGATTTGGTGAAAGCGAGCTTTGATGAGCCGCTGGTGCAGAACTTCGGTAGCAGCCGTGACGTGATGGTGCGTATGGCGCCCGTTTCAGGCCCGGCGGGCACTGAGTTAGGTAACAAAGTGGTCTCGGTAATCAACCAAACCACGCAGCAAAGCGCCACCGTGAAGCGTATCGAATTCGTTGGCCCAAGTGTGGGTAGCGATTTAGCGCAAGCGGGTGCGATGGCGCTGCTTTCGGCCCTGATCGCGATTCTGATCTATATCGGTATTCGCTTTGAGTGGCGTTTGGCGCTGGGCACCGTGCTAGCGCTGGCGCATGACGTGATCATTACCTGCGGCCTGCTGGCGCTGTTCCACATCGAAATCGACCTGACCATTGTCGCGTCGCTGATGTCGGTAATTGGTTACTCACTCAACGATAAAATCGTGGTTTCTGACCGTATCCGTGAGAACTTCCGCAAAATTCGTCGCGGCTCTTCTTACGACATCACTAACGTGTCGCTGACCCAAACGCTGAGCCGTACCTTGATCACCTCGCTGACGACGCTGGCGATGATCCTGATCCTGTTCATCTTTGGTGGTGCGTTGCTGAAAGGCTTCTCGCTGACCATGTTGATCGGTGTGACGATTGGTACCGTTTCGTCGATTTATGTCTCTTCAGCGCTGGCGTTGAAGCTGGGCATGAAACGCGAACATATGCTGGTACAGAAAGTAGAGAAAGAGGGCGCCGATCAGCCTTCAATTCTGCCGTAATTCTGGCAAATAAAATGAAATGGGCTGCCAACTGGCAGCCCATTTTTTTTGCGCTTACTGCGCAGCAGAGACGGTTGGGGCGGCGCTTTCTCCCACCACATCGTGTACGCGGATATAACCCAGTTGATCAGGCGTTATCCCACTCAAACGCAATGGCACGCTAACCGACGTTTGCGGCAACAGCGCGGCTGGCACGTCAATGGTTTGATTAAGGCTGTCAGCGTTGAGCGGTTTTCCGCTAGCCGGATCCAATTCACCCCAGACAACCGTGGCGCGCAGAGCGGGGATCGGCTGATCGCCGGTGGCACGGATGTTCAGATTCGCGCGTGAACCATTCGCTTCACCTTCAACCCGAGACAGCGACAAGCGGAGCGTACCGAGCTGCGTCTGGAGTTCTACCGGCGTATTCGCTTGCGGAACTAACCATGCGCCTTGCTGTGAGTGGCTATTGAGTTGCCCCTGAATTTCCAGCGCGCTGGCCTGTGAGGTCAAATGCTGCATCTGCTGATTGAGCTGGCTCACTTCCTGATGCAGCTTATTCACTTTAGGCGTAGAAGGCGTGCTGCTACAGCCGCTGAGAAATACCAGTGACATCGCCATCGGCGCCCAAACCGTCCTGATCATAATTTATCCTTGTCAGTTATTTCGGAATTCGTAAAACCTGGCCTGGATAGATCTTATCAGGATGCGACAGCATTGGCTTGTTCGCTTCGAAAATCTTGTTGTATTCATTAGGATTTCCGTAAACCTGTTTGGAAATCGCGCTCAAGGTGTCACCTTTCTTCACGGTATAAAGCTCCGCTTCAGGTGCGCTGTCGCTTACGGTAACCTTATCTTCAACTTTGGTGATACCCGCTACGTTTCCGGCTGCTACCAGGATTTTTTCTTTCAGCTCCTGAGTAATGCCATCACCGGTTACGGTAACGGTATCGCCATTGACCTGCACATTGACTTTATCGCTGTCCGGTAATCCTAATTTGTTGATATGGTCCTGAAGTTTTTTGTTTTGGTCGTCATCGTGACCGCCGCTCACCGCATCCCACAACTTTTCACCAGCCTCTTTCACAAAATTAAACAAACCCATAAAACCTCCGATTGTTAGTAGACTTGTGCTGCAAGGCAGCTTTATAAGCGTAGTGGTTTTTCAATAACTAAGGTGCACGCGTTGTCTGGCTGTGAGCCAGGCGATGGAAAGGCACGGGAATAGATTTTGTTGAAATGCAGTTCGCGCTACACTGTATGGCCCATTTATCTCGCGTCAGGTAACGTCATGCATTGCCCATTCTGCTCCGCTGTGGACACCAAAGTGATTGATTCTCGTCTGGTTAGTGAAGGATCGTCGGTGCGTCGCCGTCGTCAGTGTTTGGTGTGCCATGAGCGTTTCACCACATTTGAAGTGGCCGAATTGGTCATGCCGCGTGTAGTGAAAAGCAACGACGTGCGTGAACCCTTTAATGAAGACAAGCTCAGCAGCGGCATGATGAAGGCGCTGGAAAAACGGCCCGTTAGCGCTGATGCCGTCGAGAGTGCAGTCAACCATATCAAAACCCAACTGCGTGCCACTGGCGAACGGGAAATCCCCAGCAAAATGATTGGCGCATTAGTGATGGATGAGCTGAGAAAGCTCGATAAAGTGGCCTACATTCGTTTTGCTTCGGTGTATCGCAGTTTTGAGGATATTCGTGATTTTGGCGAAGAGATCGCCCGCTTACAGGATTAAACCATGACCGATGAACGCTATATGGCGCGTGCGCTGGAACTGGCGCGGCGCGGTCGTTTTACCACGACACCGAATCCCAATGTAGGGTGCGTTATTGTCCGTGATGGTGAAGTCGTGGGTGAAGGCTGGCATCAACGAGCCGGTGAACCCCATGCTGAAGTCCATGCGTTGCGCATGGCCGGTGATCGCGCTCGCGGCGCGACAGCTTACGTCACGCTAGAACCTTGCAGCCATCATGGCCGTACGCCACCTTGTTGCGATGCGCTGATTGCCGCAGGCGTCAGCCGCGTGGTGGCAGCGATGCAAGATCCGAATCCGCAGGTGGCAGGGCGCGGTTTACATCGCTTGAGCCAGGCGGGAATTGACGTCAGCCACGGTCTGATGATGAGCGAAGCCGAAGCGCTCAATCGCGGTTTCCTGAAACGCATGCGCACCGGTTTTCCGTGGGTGCAACTCAAATTAGGCGCTTCGCTGGATGGCCGCACCGCGATGGCGAGCGGTGAAAGCCAATGGATTACGTCTGCCGCAGCAAGGCGCGATGTGCAAAGACTGCGAGCGCAAAGCTCCGCTATTCTCAGCAGCAGCGCCACCGTGTTAGCGGATGATCCGTCACTGACGGTGCGTTGGTCAGAACTGAATGCAGATACCCAGTCATTACTGGATGAAAGTACACTACGTCAGCCGATACGCGTGATCGTGGATAGTCAAAATCGCGTTACACCGCACCACAAGTTGATTACGCAGCCGGGCGAAACGTGGCTGATGCGCCAAACGGCCGATCAGCAAACCTGGCCCGAAGGCGTCACGCAAATTGGCGTGCCGCTGCGTGAACAGCAGTTGGATCTGGTCGCCATGATGATGCTGCTTGGCAAGCGACAGATTAACAGCGTTTGGGTTGAAGCCGGCGCGTCCCTGGCCGGTGCGCTGCTGCAAATTGGCTTGGTTGATGAGTTGATTGTGTATGTCGCGCCTAAGCTTTTAGGTGATGAGGGACGCGGCTTGTGTCAGCTGCCCGGTTTACAGCAACTTGCTGATGCACCAAGCTTTTCATTCAGCGATGTCCGTCAGGTCGGCACGGATTTGCGTCTGACCTTGACACCGCAATAATGCAGGCGGAAAAGCGAGAGCAAGCCGCCGAAGAGTATGATAGAATCCGCCCCCCTGCGCGGGGCCAAACAAACCCCCTGAAAGGATAAGTATGAAAGTTATCGAAGCTGCTGTTGCTACGCCTGAGGCCAATGTTGCCATCGTTATCGCGCGTTTTAACAACTTCATTAATGACAGCCTGCTGGATGGCGCGATCGACGCTCTGAAGCGTATCGGTCAGGTCAAAGATGAGAACATCACCGTTGTTTGGGTTCCCGGCGCTTATGAACTGCCACTGGCAGCACGTGCGTTGACGAAAACAGGCAAATATGATGCCGTGATCGCCTTGGGCACTGTCATTCGTGGTGGCACTGCACATTTCGAATATGTTGCAGGTGAAGCCAGCTCCGGTATCGCCAGCGTTGCAATGAACAGCGAGATTCCTGTCGCGTTCGGCGTGCTGACCACCGAAAATATCGAGCAGGCCATTGAGCGTGCTGGTACCAAAGCCGGTAATAAGGGTGCAGAAGCAGCCTTGACCGCGCTCGAAATGATTAACGTATTGAAAGCCATCAAAGCCTGATTTTTGTAAGGGGAATTTTGTGAAACCTGCTGCTCGTCGTCGCGCCCGTGAGTGCGCTGTCCAGGCGCTTTACTCCTGGCAGTTGTCTAACAACGACATTGCCGATGTGGAATACCAGTTTCTGGCGGAACAAGACGTCAAAGACGTCGATATTTCTTATTTCCGCGAACTGCTGTCCGGTGTGGCGACCAACAGCGCGTATCTGGATGGTCTGATGAAACCTTACCTGTCGCGTCAGCTGGAAGAGCTGGGCCAGGTAGAAAGAGCTGTGCTGCGCATCTCGCTGTATGAATTGAGCAAGCGTGCTGATGTGCCTTATAAAGTAGCCATCAATGAAGGTATTGAGCTGGCGAAAGTGTTTGGCGCAGAAGACAGCCACAAGTTTGTCAACGGCGTGCTGGATAAAGCGGGTCCACAGATTCGACCCAATCGTAAGTAAATAAAAAGGCCGGCTTGCCGGCCTTTTTTCATTATTGGTTAAGCGGAACGCAACTATGTCTTGTGGTGAATTTGAACTCATCGCACGCTACTTCAATCGCAGAACGCGCAGCCGCCGTGATGTCGAAACCGGCATTGGTGATGATTGTGCGCTTCTGAGCGTGCCAGAAAAACAGACGCTGGCGATCAGCACCGATACGTTGGTGGCTGGCATACACTTCCTTCGTGATATCCATCCCGCAGATTTAGGCTACAAAGCGCTGGCCGTTAACCTCAGCGATCTCGCCGCAATGGGTGCGGATCCCGCCTGGCTGACGCTGGCAATGACCTTGCCTGAAGTCGACGAAACCTGGCTGGCGGCATTCAGTGAAAGCCTGTTTGAGCTGCTGGAATATTACGATATGCAGCTTGTGGGCGGCGACACCACGCGCGGACCACTTAGCCTGACGCTGGGTATTCATGGTCTGGTGCCGCAAGGCCGCGCCTTGAAACGTTCCGGCGCTAAACCTGGCGACTGGATTTTCGTTACCGGCACCTTGGGCGACAGTGCGGCGGGACTGGCGTTGTTACAGCATCGTAAACGTATCAACGATCCGGCGGTTCATGAAGCGCTCATTAAGCGTCACTTGCGCCCAATGCCGCGCATCCTGCAAGGACAGGCGCTGCGTTCTTTGGCATCATCGGCTATCGATCTCTCTGATGGTTTGATCTCCGATCTCGGCCACGTTTTAAAAGCCAGCGGCTGCGGTGCACGCATCAATCTGGACGCATTGCCTTTGTCGCCTGCGCTGCGCGATCATTTTGAGCCGGAAGAAGTTTTACGCTGGGCATTAAGCGGTGGTGAAGATTATGAACTTTGCTTTACCGTGCCGGAAGTGCATCGCGGGGCGCTGGATGTGGCGCTCGGCCATCTTGGCGTACCTTTTACCTGCATCGGTCAGATTGCGCCAGAATCAGAAGGTTTAACGCTGCTGGATAACGGCAAGCCAGCGAAATTCAGTCATAAAGGATTTGACCATTTTGACGCTCGATAAAGACGTAGCAAAAAGCCGTTTGCGGATGAGCAATCCATGGCACCTGTTAGCCACGGGTTTTGGCAGTGGATTAAGCCCTTATATGCCAGGAACGGTGGGATCGGTCGCTGCGATTCCTTTCTGGTTTCTGATGACCTATCTGCCACAGGATATCTATTCACTGGTGGTGTTATTAGGAATCAGTGTCGGTGTTTATCTCTGTCACCGCACAGCCAAAGATATGGGCGTTCACGACCATGGCAGCATTGTATGGGATGAGTTTATCGGCATGTGGATTACGTTGATGGCCATTCCGGTAAACAGCTGGGAATGGGTTTTAGCGGGTTTTATCGTGTTCCGCATTTTCGATATTTGGAAACCCTGGCCGATTCGCTGGTTTGATCGCAATGTACACGGCGGCATGGGCATTATGGTCGATGACATTATCGCTGGGGTCATTTCAGCCGCGATATTGTTTGGCGTCGGCCATTACTGGCTGGCTGTTTAATGACGCATTCCCTCTCCGAAAGGAGAGGGAATTCTCCGATGTGCTGGACACCGCTTAATCATTGAGATTGAGGTCGCTGTTACTCAAATCCCACCGCCGGATGCGGCTGATAAACACTTTCAAGCTCAGCAATGTCGGTTGAATCGAGCTCAACATCCACTGCTTTGACCAAATCTTCCAACTGCTGCGCACGTGATGCACCAATAATCGGTGCCGTTACGGCGGGTTTATGCAACAGCCACGCCAGCGCAACTTGCGCACGACTCACGCCTTTATCCGCTGCAATGGTTTCAACCCGCTTCGCGATTTCAGCATCGTTCTCTTCCGTTGCGCTGTACAGCGTTTTACTCACTTCATCAGAAACCGATCGCGCTGTGGTTTCACCCCACGGACGCGTCAGCTTGCCGCGAGCCAGCGGGCTCCACGGCAACACCGCAATGTTTTTATCCAGACATAATGGATGCATTTCATTTTCTTCTTCACGCTGAATCAAATTATATTGATCCTGCATGCTAACGAAACGCGCCCAGCTATGGCGTTCCTGCGTCTCAAGCGCTTGTGCAAACTGATTGGCATGCATTGAAGATGCGCCGATGTAACGCGCTTTACCGGCTTTCACCACATCATTTAACGCCTCAAGCGTCTCTTCCAGCGGCGTTTCATAATCCCAGCGGTGAATTTGCAGTAGGTCCACATAGTCCATGCCGAGACGATTCAAGCTGTCATCAATGGATTGCAGAATATTTTTGCGCGACAAGCCTTGGGATAAATTACTCATTGGAAAATAGACTTTCGTCGCGACCACGATCTCTTCGCGGCGGGCAAACGCTTTTAAAGCGCGGCCGACGATCTCTTCACTGCTGCCGTCAGAATAGCTGTTGGCAGTATCGAAAAAATTAATTCCTGCCTCTAACGCTTGCTGAATTAACGGGCGGCTACTCTCTTCTGGCAACGTCCAGGCGTGTTTGCCGCGATCCGGCTCACCAAAGGTCATGCAACCCAGACAAAGACGCGAAACCTGCAGATCGGTGGTACCCAGTTGGATGGTTTTCATGATGGCTCCTGCGCAAAGTCGCTGATGATTCGAGGGAATCATAAAGCATAGCAGGCGTTTCGCCCCCCGGTTGGGGAGCGAAAGGTGAGGGGATTACTGTGCGAGCCAAGCCTCAATTTGCTGCTGGATACCTTCTGCATCCAGTTGGTAATCGTGACGGACTTCGTCCTGCGTACCCTGCGGGATAAATTCATCAGGCAGGCCAAGATTCAACACCGGTACACGCAGACGTTTAGCCATGACGTACTCATTGACGCCGCTGCCCGCGCCGCCTTTGATTGCGCCTTCTTCCAGCGTAATCAATGCCTCGTATTTACCTGCCAGCTCTGTAATTAAGGCTTCATCCAGCGGCTTCACGAAGCGCATATCCACCAACGTTGCGTTGAGCGCCTCAGCGGTAGCAGCAGCTTCAGGCAGCAAGGTACCAAAGTTTAGGATGGCGAGTTGTTCGCCTTCACGCTTGATAACACCTTTGCCGAGCGGCAAACTTTTCAGCGGTGTTAATTCGGTGCCTACACCCGTCCCGCGTGGGTAGCGCACCGCGCTCGGGCCATCCTGATAGTGATAACCGGTATAGAGCATCTGGCGGCACTCATTCTCATCGCTTGGCGTCATGATCACCATATCAGGGACGCAGCGCAGATAGGCGAGGTCAAAGGCGCCCTGATGCGTTTGTCCGTCGGCACCGACAATGCCGCCGCGATCGATAGCAAACAGCACCGGTAATTTCTGGATAGCCACATCGTGAATCACCTGATCATAGGCGCGCTGCAAAAAAGTGGAGTAAATGGCGACGATCGGCTTATAGCCGCCGATGGCCATACCTGCTGCGAACGTCACGGCATGCTGCTCAGCAATTGCTACGTCAAAGTATTGATTTGGGTATTCACGTGAGAAGCCCACCATGCCCGAACCTTCACGCATAGCGGGCGTGATCGCCATCAATTTTGGATCGTCAGCCGCCATTTCACACAGCCAGTTACCAAAGATTTTTGAGTAGCTCGGTAAGCCCTCAGCACTCTTCGGCAGTGCGCCGTTTGCCAGATCAAATTTAGGTACCGCATGCCAGGTAATCGGATCTTCTTCGGCAGGCGCATAGCCTTTGCCTTTCTTGGTCATGATGTGCAGGAACTGCGGCCCTTTCAGGCTGCGCATGTTGGATAGCGTATTCACCAGGGTTAGCACATCGTGGCCATCAACCGGGCCAATATAGTTAAAGCCCAACTCTTCAAACAGCGTGCCCGGTACCACCATGCCTTTCAGATGCTCTTCGGTACGTCTTACCAACTCTTTGATGGGCGGCAGGCCGGTTAAAACGCGCTTTCCACCTTCGCGCAGGCGCGCATAGGTTTTACCCGAAAGAATTTGCGCCAGGCGATTATTTAATGCACCAACGTTTTCAGAGATCGACATTTCGTTGTCGTTAAGGATCACCAGCATGTCCGGCTTGATATCACCTGCGTGGTTCATGGCTTCGAAAGCCATGCCTGCGGTGATCGCGCCATCACCGATAATGCAGGCGGTGCGGCGACCTTTGCCTTCTCGCTCGGCTGCAGCAGCCATGCCAAGACCGGCGCTGATTGAGGTAGACGAGTGGCCCACGCTCAGCACGTCATATTCGCTCTCGCCGCGCCATGGAAAAGGGTGCACGCCATTTTTCTGACGAATAGTGCCAATACGATCGCGGCGACCGGTCAGAATTTTGTGTGGATAGGCTTGATGTCCTACATCCCACACCAGATGATCAAACGGCGTGTTATAGACGTAATGCAGCGCCACCGTCAGCTCGACGACGCCCAAACCTGAAGCGAAGTGGCCACTGGAGCGGCTGACGCTGTCTAACAGATACTGACGCAGTTCATCACACAGCGCAGGCAATTTCTCTTTCGGCAGAGCGCGTAGCTCTTGAACCGTGTCCGCTAGCGCCAGTGTCGGGTATTTAGCAATATCAAAACTCATCAGAGACTCATTATGGAAGTTATTTGTCGCGTTCAATTATGAAGCTCGCCAACGCTTGCAAAGCTGTGGTGTCATAGGATTGGGCGGCGAGAATTTCCAGCGCACTAAGCGCTTCCTGATACAAATCCCAGGCTTTTATGCGGGCATTATCCAGCCCCATCAATGAAGGATAGGTGCTTTTACCTAAATCTTGATCGGCGCCCTGACGTTTACCAATCACGGCGGTATCCCCAATCACATCGAGAATATCGTCTTGTACCTGAAATGCGAGGCCAATCGCATCCGCGTAGCGATCGAGTACCGGCAGCGCCAGACGACCTTTTTCCCCGGCAGCCAGCGCGCCCAGACGAACAGCGGCACGGATCAGCGCGCCCGTTTTATGGCGATGAATCTGCTCTAGCTGGGGTAAATCAACGGATTTTCCTTCCGCCGCCAAGTCCAGCGCCTGACCACCACACATTCCGGCTACACCGCTGGCTTTAGCCAGTTCAGATATCATGGCGAGGCGATATTCTGCGCTCACGCCAGGCATCGGCTGGTCCGCCAGGATAGAGAACGCCAGTGTTTGTAATGCATCACCTGCAAGGATGGCGGTGTCTTCACCATATTTTATGTGGCAGGTGGGTTGGCCACGGCGTAACGCATCATCGTCCATCGCAGGAAGATCGTCATGAATCAGGGAGTACGCGTGAATACATTCAACTGCCGCAGCGGGAATATCCAAGCTTACTGGATCGGCATTAAGCATTTCGCCGGTGGCGTAGACCAAAAAAGGGCGCAGACGTTTACCGCCTAATAATGCCCCATATTGCATGGCATTCACCAGAGGAGAACTCTGAAAAGGGAGTGGATCTAATAAGCGCGTCAGCGCAGCATTCACCTGTTGGTGATAAGCGCTGAGCATGTTGGCAAAATCCATTAGTCATTTTCCGGCGTGAAAGAGGTGAGATCGGCGTCTTTATCATCGCTCAGTAAGATGCGCACACGCTGTTCTGCTTGCTGCAGCGTTTGCTGCCCGGTACGCGCCAACTGCACGCCACGCTCAAACTCATTCAGCGCCTCTTCCAACGGCAGCTCACCACTTTCCAGGCGGCTGACAATCTGTTCCAGCTGCTGCAATGACGTTTCGAAGCTGGCTGGCTTTTCGGCTTTTTTCGGCATAATTAGGTGTCGACTCGCGGTTAAGAATCATCTCGCAATCCGACATGGTAGCTGAGACGAAATGATTAGCAAAATAATCAATGTGGCGGCGGTTGCAGAAGCAGTCATCGGACAAAGGTGATATACTCTCGCGCCTCGGATGCGGATGCGCCTCGTAGCCCGCAATTTTTGTGATTTTACCAGCTAAGTGCTGCCTGTTTTAGCACTTATTTGCCCAACGAAGCTGTGTCGCCATCATGAAGTTTATCATCAAGTTATTTCCTGAAATCACCATCAAAAGTCAGTCGGTGCGCTTGCGCTTTATTAAGATTTTAGCCAGTAATATTCGCAACGTTCTGAAAACCGTCAGTGAAGAGATCGCGGTGGTACGTCACTGGGATCACATTGAAGTGCGCTCAAAAGATGAGTCGCTGCGGACATCGATTGCCGATGAGTTAACGCGCATCCCAGGTATTCATCACGTGTTGGCAGTCGAAGACCGTGAATATACCGACATCCACAATATTTTCGAACAGACGCTGGTGCAGTATCGCGATAGCCTGGAAAACAAAACTTTCTGCGTGCGCGTGAAGCGTCGCGGCAAGCACAGTTTCAGTTCGCAAGACGTCGAGCGTTATGTTGGTGGCGGTCTGAACCAGCACATTGAGACTGCAAAAGTGCAGCTCAACAAGCCTGAAGTGACGGTAAATCTTGAAGTTGAAGAGAATCGCCTGACATTGGTCACTGCGCGTTACGAAGGTTTGGGTGGTTTCCCGGTCGGCACGCAAGAAGATGTGCTGTCACTGATCTCTGGCGGCTTCGACTCTGGCGTCTCCAGCTACATGCTGATGCGTCGCGGCAGTCGCGTACATTATTGCTTCTTTAACCTTGGCGGCGCAGCGCATGAAATTGGCGTTCGTCAGGTGGCTTATTACTTGTGGAGCCGCTTCGGTCGCTCGCACCGCGTGCGTTTCGTCGCAATCAACTTTGAACCCGTTGTCGGCGAAATTCTGGAAAAAGTGGATGACGGCCAAATGGGCGTGGTGCTGAAGCGCATGATGGTTCGCGCCGCCTCGCAGATTGCTGAACGCTACGGCGTGCAGGCGTTGGTGACCGGAGAAGCGCTGGGACAAGTTTCCAGCCAGACGCTGACTAACCTGCGTTTGATTGACAACGCTTCAGATACTTTGATTTTGCGTCCGCTGATTTCGCACGACAAAGAGCACATCATCAAAATTGCGCGTGAAATCGGTACGGAAGATTTCGCCAGCACCATGCCAGAATATTGCGGCGTGATTTCCAAAAGTCCAACGGTTAAAGCAGTGAAATCGAAAATTGAAGCAGAAGAGCGCAATTTCAATTTCGACATTCTGAACCAGGTGATTGAAGAAGCCACTAACGTTGATATCCGCGAGATTGCGGAGCAAACGGAAGAAGAGGTGGTGGAAGTTGAAACTGTGGCGTCATTAGGCACTAACGATATCGTGTTGGATATCCGCGCCATTGATGAACAGGAAGACAAACCGCTACAGCTTTCGGCAACGGAAGTGAAGTCGATGCCGTTCTACAAGCTCAGCACGCAGTTTGGCAATCTTGATCAGAATAAAACCTGGCTGTTGTATTGCGATCGCGGTGTGATGAGTCGATTGCAGGCGCTTTATCTGCATGAGCAAGGCTTTAAAAACGTTAAGGTTTATCGACCTTAAGCGAACAAGGCGGCAGCGATGCCGCCTTTTTAATCACTCAAATTCTTGATAGTTGTAGATTCCAGCTGCTAATACCAGCTGCGAAGCGACTTCACGCGCTTTCTCTTTTCCTACCAACAAATCAATCAGCTTCAACGCAAAATCCATTGCCGTGCCTGGCCCTTGGCTCGTCAGTAGGTTAACGCGTGGATCCCATACTACGCGGCGCTCCATCCACTTTTCTTCTGGGATGGTGGATTTAAGGCCAGGAAAACCGGTCATATTGCCCACTGGAAAGAGATCATGTGGAACTAAAACTGTGCCAGCTGCTGCACAAATCGCTGCAACAATACGCTCGGAAAGATGAAACTGGCGCACGGTTTCCACTAACAACGGGCTGTCGCGGAAGGTTTCAGCACCTTTGAGACCGCCGGGCAACACAATTGCCGCATAGTCGTTGTCTGCCACTTCCACTAAAGGCGCATCCGCTAACAGACGCACGCCACGCGAACAAACAATCTCAAGCGCGCCATCGCTTTCTACGCTGGCAGTGATGACTTTCAAGCCGCCGCGCACCAGTAAATCGATGGTGGTGACCGCTTCGGTCTCTTCACTGCCATGTGCCAGGCAAACCAGCACCGATGCGTTCGCGGTCATAATGTAACTCCTTGCGTTTAATCAGTTCAAACAAACGGGTATTTTCCGGCAGCGCCAGACCATGCGCGCGAGCACGGCGCAGCAGGAATCCGGTGATGTAATCGATCTCTGTCAGCCGCTGGGCACGCACATCCTGTAACATGGAGGACGTGTTGGCTGCGGTGCTTTCAATCACATCGAAAACAATCTCTTTTAAATTATCACTGGGGATGCTTTGACCTTCGCGCTCCATCACCCAACTGATCTCTTCGCTTAAGATTTCGATCTGTGCAGCGTGCGCACGCAGCGCACCGTTTTGGCAATCATATTCCACGGTAAGCGGATTAATGATGCAGTTAACCGCCAGCTTGCGCCAACAGGCGGCGCGGATGTTGTCATGCCAGGCCACATCCGGTAATGCGTGATGCAGGGTATCGGCAATGTTGCTGTAAAGCGCACTTTTGCGATTGCCTGGGCCGATATGCGTTATGCCGTTGGCGACGTGTTTAATCACCGTGCCATCACGCATCGCAGCGTGAGTAGTGATGCCGCGCAACAGCGGTTGCGTCATTCCTTTTAGCTCTTCCAGCGTGCCCATCCCGTTATGTAACAATAGAATAGGGCAATCGTCTGGCAGCACGCTTTCAAGATTTTTTACGGCCGGTGAGACCTGCGTTGCCTTGAGCGTGACCAGCAATAACTGGCTCTCAGCCAGAAACAGCGGATCGTTGGCGATAAAGGTTTTGTTGGAAACGTTGCCTTGAGGATCGACGACATTTGCCGAGCAATAAGGCTGCGGCACACGAAGCCAACCTTGAACGTCGTGTCCCTGGCGTGCAAGCGCGGAGAGCCAAATCTGACCTATTGCGCCGCACCCTAACACGGTAATTTTCATACTGCCTCCCGCTGGCGGGCTTATCGTTTTATTATTTACTGACACACATAAGTATAGCTTTGTGTGTCGCGTGATTTTATTTAGCGCCCTTAGACGGGTATTATGCATGCCACTTTAGTGTCAGGAGAAGAAGAGATGCCATCTTTCGATATCGTTTCAGAAGTCGACATGCAGGAAGTTCGCAATGCGGTAGATAATGCCAACCGTGAATTGTCTACCCGCTTCGATTTCCGCAACGTGAGCGCCAGCTATGAGCTCAACGAAAAGAATGAAACCATCAAAGTGCTCAGTGAATCTGATTTTCAGGTCAAGCAGTTGGTAGACATTTTGCGCGAGAAAATGCTTAAGCGCGGCATTGAGGGAGCAGCGTTAGAAGTTCCTGAAGAGATTGAGCACAGCGGAAAAAGCTGGAGTCTGGATGCCAAAATGAAAAAAGGCATTGAATCTGACGTAGCGAAAAAATTGGTGAAGCTGATCAAAGACAGCAAGCTGAAGGTGCAAACGCAGATTCAAGGTGAAGCGCTGCGTGTCACCGGTAAGTCACGTGATGATTTACAGGGGGCAATGGCAGTAGTCCGTGGTGGTAATCTGGGGCAGCCGTTCCAGTTTAAAAACTTCCGCGATTAATCATCTGATTGCGTGCGCAGCGTGACTTTTTTAACATGCTGCAAACGGTAAGGTAATTATCGTAATGGAGCCGCGAGTCAATATCCGTATCTCTTTGATTGTATACACAACTTAAGCGTGTATTGTCGCGGTCAAAGACAAACCCGGCGAAAGCCGGGTTTTGCATTAATTGCTGGCGATGAGCGCTTCAAGCTCAACTCGACTGGTGACTTTGCTGTCAATCTTGATGTAGGCGCTCTTCTCTTCAGGCACGATAAATACGGAGGAAACGCCAGGCTGTGCTTTGAGGCGCTTTTCCAGATTCGGTGCGGCTAACACGGCATCGCTCAAGACGATTCGCAAGCTGCTGACATAAGGCGGCTCCTGCATCGTCATGCTAACAAACAGCCAAACGGTAGCCAGCATGGCGGTCACTAAAAACACCGTCTGCGCATCAAAATGCCCAAACACCCAACCGCCCATGCTGCCGCCAATGGCGACACCGAGGAACTGGCTGGTGGAGTAAAGTCCCATGGCGGTGCCTTTGTAACCTGCGGGCGATTCTTTGCTTACCAAAGAAGGCAAAATCGCTTCCATCAGGTTAAAGGCAAAGAAGAAAAGCTGCACACCAATGACCAGGGTCCAGAAGTGGCCTTCTGCGCCCCATAGCACGATTTCAGCCACCACAATCATACCGACGCAACCCACAAAAACGCGCTTCATGCGACGTTTAACTTCCGCATAAATGATGAACGGAATAACACCTGCAAAGGCGATGAGCATGGTGACCAGATAGACTTTCCAATGCTCTGCCGCCGGGAAACCTGCTTGCTCAAATTGCCCGGGTAACGCGACAAAACTCGACATCAACAAAACATGCAGGCAAAAAATGCCAAAATTCAGTTTCAGCAGACGCGAGTTAGCCATGACTTTGCTGAAGCTGCCTTTCACCATGCCCGATTCGCGATTCAACACATGATGGGTAGTAGAAGGCACCACGAGTAACGTAATAGCAATGCCAAGTGACGCAAGGATAGCAATCATCCAGAACAGGGCGTGCAGCCCCAAAGCGTGAGTAATGATGGGACCTAGCACCATCGCAATGGCAAAGGTAACGCCGAAGCTAATGCCGATAAACGCCATAGCCTTCGTGCGATTCTGCTCCCGCGTTAGGTCGGACAACAGGGCCATTACCGCAGCAGCAATCGCACCGGAACCTTGTAAAGCGCGACCTAAAATGATGCCCCAAATGGAATCACTGCAAGCTGCGATAACGCTGCCTAAAACAAACAGCAACAGACCGCCAACGATTAACGGCTTACGTCCAATACGATCAGAAAGCAAACCGAAGGGAATTTGAAAAATAGCCTGAGCCAGACCATAGATACCAATCGCCAAGCCAATTAGCGTTTCACTCGCGCCCTGTAATGCCATGCCATACGTTGTGAGTACCGGCAGGACCATAAACATTCCCAGCATACGCAGGGAAAAGACAGTGCCAAGGCCCCATGTGGCGCGCAGCTCCACTGGAGTCATTTTATTATCGTTCATTCCAACCTCTGTTAATGTGCTGCAATCATTCTAAGGAGCGGGGCAGGGCGGGTAAAACAATAGTTTTTAAGTAAGGGTAACAAAAAGAAAGGGCGCGAAATCGCGCCCTTGTCATACTGTTGCGGTGCTGATTACCACACGTAAGTCAGCAGGTCTTTTGACGCCGGTCCCATTGAATCAACCGACATCATCACGCTCAGCGCGGTGATGGCAACGATAGAGAAGACGAACAGTTTACGTGCCCAAACGCGATCGTTTGAGGTTTTGTAACCTGATAACGCCATGCCCAACCACCACACGCTTACTGCCGCAGCAACCACCAGATATTTGTAGCCAGCATAACCGCCCAGCGTCAGCATCAAGGTAGCAATCATGAACGCCAGAATGTAGAGCGTAATATGATTTTTTGCCACGGAGATGCCTTTTACTACCGGTAAAACCGGAATGTTCGCTGCCTGGTAATCTTTGAAGCGGAAGATCGCAATCGCGTACGAGTGCGGCATCTGCCACAGGCTAAAGATTGCCAGAAGGATCAGCGCGCCAGCATCAAACTCATTGGTCACTGCACAGTAGCCAATCACCGGCGGCGCTGCGCCAGAAAGACTACCAATCAGCGTGCCATAGACCGAATTGCGCTTCATATAGAGGCTGTAAATGCCGACGTATACGACGAAGCCCATTACCGCCAGCCACATGGCCAGCGGGTTAGCACCGAAATAGAGCAACGCAAAGCCAGCAATACCCAGCGCAGTGGCATAACACAGGCTTACTTTCGCGGAAATGAGGCCTTTAACCAGCACTCGATTCCTGGTTCTCTCCATCTTGATGTCAATGTCGCGGTCAATCACGTTGTTAAAAACACAACCTGAAGCCACTACCAATGACACGCCAACCAGCGAGGTGAGAAACAGGGCGTAATCAATGCTGCCTTTAGATGCCAGCAGAAATCCGCCAATGACAGAAATTAAATTCCCGAAAATAATTCCTGGTTTTGTTACTTGCAGGTATTGCTTAATCATTACGAGCGACTCTTTAGTGGGCCATCATGTTGTAGTTGAGGTTCCACATAATCCACAGCGAGCCTACAACGACAATCAGGATAATGATCGCCGAGAAGACAATGGCCACCATGTTCCAGCCACCCTCAGATTTGCTGTCTAAGTGCAGGAAGTAAACCAGGTGAACCAGCACCTGAATTATCGCACACACCAGAACTACACCGAGAATGGTACCGTGAGATGCACTGCCATCCATTACCATCCAGAACGGAATACCGGTCAGGATGATAGAAAGGATGAAACCGATCATGTATGACTTCACGCTACCGTGTGATGCACCATGTTCGTTAACAGAATGACTCATTACATGGCTCCCATCAGATAAACAACGGTAAAGACGCAAATCCAAACCACGTCCAGGAAGTGCCAGAACAGGCTCAGACACATGATACGCGTGCGGTTAGTGGCGCTCAGACCGCGCTTGGAGATCTGGAACATCAACAACAACATCCAGATCAAACCTGAAGTCACGTGCAGACCGTGCGTCCCCACCAGCGTAAAGAAGCCAGACAGGAAACCACTGCGATCCGGGCCGTAACCTTCAACAATCAGATGATGGAATTCATAGATTTCCATACCGATGAAGCCAAGACCGAACAGGAAGGTCAACGCCAGCCAACCGATAACGGCGCCTTTGTTTTCCTTGTTCATGGAGATAACAGCCATGCCGTAGGTAATGGAGCTCAACAACAGCAGTGCGGTTTCTACCAGAACAAACGGCAGTTCAAAGATATCTTTACCTGCCGGGCCACCGGCAGTGCTATTGACCATAACTGCATAGGTCGCAAACAAGGTTGCGAAGATAATGCAGTCACTCATCAGGTAGATCCAGAAACCAAAGACTTTATTGGCTCCTGCATCGTGATGCCCATGCTCCGCATGGGCGTCGTGGTGGTGTTTAGTCAGAGTTTCAGTTGACATTATTTCAGACCTGCTTTGCTGATTTCGTCAAAGTGCTGCTTCTCAATCTTCTCGACTTCGGCAACCGGAACGTAGTAATCCACGTCTTCGTCGAAGCTCTTCACGATCCAGGAAACGATCATGCCGAGGAAAGAGAGCCCCACCAGCCACCAGATATGCCAGATCAGCGCGAAACCAAAGATGGTACCGAAGGCGGCGATAACAATCGCAGCACCGCTGTTTTTCGGCATATGAATTTCTTCATATTTCTCCGGCTGCTTGTACGCTTCGCCTTTCTCTTTCATTTCCCAGAAAGCGTCACGTTCATGCACATGCGGGATAACAGCAAAGTTGTAGAACGGCGGTGGAGAAGAGGTTGACCACTCCAGCGTACGGCCGCCCCATGGGTCACCCGTCAGATCGCGGTTCTGCTCACGGTCACGTACAGAGACGTAGAACATGGTCAGTTGGCAAATAATACCCATTGCAATCAGGCCAGCACCACACGCTGCAACAACCAGCAGTGAATGGAACTGTGGATCGATATCCTGGCTGATACGACGAGTCATACCCATGAAGCCCAGTGCGTACAGCGGCATAAAGGCAACAAAGAAGCCGATGATCCAGAACCAGAAAGCGCGTTTGCCCCAGGTTTCGTTCAGGGTAAAGCCGAAAGCTTTCGGGAACCAGTAGGTCACGCCAGCCATACAACCGAACACCACACCACCGATGATAACGTTATGGAAGTGTGCAATCAGGAACAGGCTGTTATGCAGAATAAAGTCAGCACCCGGAACGGCCAGCAGAACGCCGGTCATACCACCTACAGAGAAGGTGACCAGGAAGCCAACAGTCCACAGCATGGCAGAGTGCATCTCGATGCGACCCTGATACATGGTGAACAGCCAGTTAAAGATTTTAACCCCGGTCGGGATTGCGATAATCATCGTCATGATACCGAAGAAGGCGTTTACGTTAGCGCCCGCACCCATGGTGAAGAAGTGGTGCAGCCAAACGATGAACGACAATACGGTAATGGCGATGGTCGCCCAAACCAGAGAGGTGTAACCAAATAGACGCTTCTTCGAGAAGGTCGCCGTGATTTCAGCGAACACACCGAAGACGGGCAGAACCAGGATGTACACTTCCGGATGACCCCAAACCCAGATCAGGTTGACGTACATCATCATATTCCCGCCCATTTCATTGGTGAAGAAATGGAAACCGAGGTAACGATCAAGTGTCAACAGCGCCAGCGTAACGGTCAGAACCGGGAACGCAGCGATGATCAGGACGTTGGTGCAAAGTGCGGTCCAGGTAAATACCGGCATTTTGAACAGGCTCATGCCTGGTGCGCGCATCTTCAGAATGGTTACGAAGAAGTTAATACCGGTTAAGGTCGTACCGATACCAGAGAGTTGGAGACTCCATATCCAGTAATCGACCCCGACGCCGGGACTGTACTCCGCGCCGGATAGTGGCGGATAAGCCAACCAACCGGTCTGCGCGAACTCGCCCACACCCAGCGACAGGTTAACCAGGATCACACCGATCGCAGTAAACCAGAAGCTCAGGTTGTTCAGGAACGGGAACGCAACGTCACGTGCACCAATCTGCAACGGAACGGCGATGTTCATCAGGCCAACTACGAAAGGCATCGCCACGAAGAAGATCATAATCACGCCGTGCGCGGTAAAGATCTGGTCGTAGTGATGCGGCGGTAGAATGCCTGCTTCACCGGCCGAAGCCATCACCTGTTGGGTACGCATCATGATTGCATCAGCAAAACCACGCAGCAGCATGACAAATGCCATGATGATGTACATGATACCCAGTCGTTTGTGGTCGATAGACGTCAGCCATTCAGACCACAGATATTGCCATTTACCAAAATAGGTTAGGGCTGCAACGACTGCGAGACCACCTAAAATGATACCGGCGACCGTAACCATGATAATCGGTTCATGGTACGGCACTGCATCCAGTGTTAATTTTCCGAACATCGTATTATTCCTCGGCTCCCGCGGAAGCGGCATGACTCATGTCCATACCTTCGTGCTTAGGCATGTCCATTTTTCCGTGGCTCATCTTGAACTTGTCGATAACCTGCAAGAACAGTTCAGGATTTGCTGTAGAGAAATATTCCACCGGGTGATTTTCGCTTGGCACAGCTACTTTCTCGAAATCATCCATAGTAGTCAGCGTGTTAGGGGCCGCTTTAACTTTGGCCACCCACTGCTGGAATTCCGCATCGTCTTTGGTTGCAATGGCTTTGAACTTCATGCCAGAGAAACCACGACCACTAAAGTTCGCAGAGATACCGTCGAAAATTCCCGGTTCGTTGGCAATCAGATGCAATTTAGTCTGCATGCCAGCCATCGCGTAAATCTGGCTTCCGAGTGTCGGAATAAAGAAAGAATTCATGACGGAATTAGAGGTGATTTTAAAGTTCACTGGCGTGTTTGCCGGGAAGGCAATCTGGTTTACCGTCGCAATACCCTGTTCTGGGTAAATGAACAACCATTTCCAGTCCAGCGCAACCACATCGATCTCAACCGGTTTCACATCCGATTTCAGCGGTTTGCTTGGTTCGAGTGCGTGGGTTGATTTCCAGGTCAACACGCTCAGGAAAACAATGATCAGGATCGGAATGGTCCAAACCACGGCTTCCACTTTATTAGAGTGTGACCAGTTAGGGCTGTACTTCGCGTTAGTGTTGGAAGCCCGATATTTCCAGGCAAACACCACTGCCATCAAGACTGCGGGGATAACGACGATCAACATCAGGCCAAAGGCAGTCAGTATCAGCGAACGTTGCTCCAGTGCAACCTGTCCTTTGGGATTTAACAATGCACTATCACAGCCACTCATTAATAAAGTGCCTGCAATTAATGACAAAATCCCCAAACTTTTATTGTATTTACTGAGTCTCATTTAACGACCTCAATGACAAAGGGCTCTATTGTCGTTTAAGTGTGCGCGCATTTTACGGGAAGGTTTATGCAGTGTAAACCAGCTTAAGGATGTGTCAGATGCGTGTTGACACCTTTTGCTAAGGGTGTCACAGATGTTGCTTGGGGTGACAAATTATTAACGCAGACAAGCAGTTGGCTCCAATATAACAAAAAGCGATGGAAGTAACCGTAAAAAAAACAGGGAAAGGAATAACCCTTACTTTAATTACTCAACTGTTTAACAATTCTGTATCATTTTAGAGATAACTTTAATACAAGATAATTGCGTCCCGGTTTTTAATATCCCTTAGCTATATTATTTTCATCCAGAATTCCTCCTTCAAAAAATAACACGCGTTGATAAAATAGCACGCCTGCAGGTTTTGATGAGGAATAAGCCAATATCGGCAGAAATTAGGCGTACTTTACTTAAAAGTGGTTTCAGGATTTGGCGTTTTTTTCATTGACCAGTAATCCAAAATAACGCCACCCATTACGCCCAGTAGCACCAGTACGATCCCGAGTTCAAACAGGTGAGGTAAAAGGTCTGGGAAACGTTCAAAACCTGCTCCTTTTAATGCCAGCGTACACAACCAGAGTGCGATAACCAGGCAGCCCGTTGTAAACAAACGGCGCGTCCAGCGATAACCTTTGCGATATAAGGTGCGCGGTAAAAACTCACCGCTATTTTGCATTGCATCCAGAGTTTGGCGGCAAAGGGTCAACAGCAGCAATCCTGGCAGAGCGGCTAGCACGGTAAAAGCGTAAAAGGTTGGCCAGCCCCAAAGTTCGACCAGCCAGCCAGCCGCGGGACCGACATAAACCCGGCCGACAGCAGACAATGCAGAGAGCAGCGCAAATTGAGTAGCGGAAAAAGAGCGATTGCACAGTGTCATTAGCAGCGCGACAAACGCTGCCGTTCCCATGCCGCCGCACAGATTCTCAACAAATACTGCGCTGGCCATGCTCCACAAACGCTGATCGGTAATGGCTAATAGCCAATAGCCAAAGTTGGATACTGCTTGCAGCAATCCGAAGAGCATCAGCGCCCGGAACAGGCTCAGGCGCTGCATGAGCACGCCGCCATACAATGCTCCAATAATGGTCGCAATCAGGCCAAGCGTTTTGTTCACTAAGCCGACATCTCCAGCATTAAAGCCGACACCGCGGATCAGGAATGTTGTGGTCAGTGAGGCAGCAAAGGCATCACCGAGCTTATAAAGGATAATCAGCGTGATCAGCAGCCAGGCATTATTACGCTGAAAGAAATCTTTGAGCGGGTCGATAACGGCCTGACGCAAGGAGTGGGGTGTTGAGATAAGCGTATCGGGTTCTTTAGCCAGAAACGTTGCGATAATGCCCGGCACCATCATCAACGCCATCAGCCAATAGGTCATCTGCCAGCCTAAATAACGGTCTGCGAGCCACAACGCCAGCCCACCCGAAATCAGCATTGCCAGGCGATAACCCAAAACAGTGATGGCTGCACCACTGCCTCGCTCTTCGGCAGGCAAAATATCCGTTTTCCAGGCATCAAAAACAATATCTTGTGATGCTGAGCAAAAGGCAACCAGTACCGCAAGCGCAGCCATCAACGTTAAATCTCGACTGGGCTGCATGAACCCCATCGCGATAATGCCTGCAATTAACGCGACTTGCGTTACCAGCAGCCAGCCACGACGGCGGCCAAGGAATGGCGGCGTATAGCGATCCATCATGGGTGACCAGAGGAATTTAAAGACGTAAGCCTGGCCTACCAAAGAAAAGAAACCGATCGTTTTCAGGTCAACATTTTCTACCGTCATCCATGCCTGTAACGTACCTGCAGTTAATGCTAACGGCAGACCGGACGCAAAGCCGAGCAGCAGTAAGACGGCGGCATTTTTTTGGGTAAAGATGCGGAGATAGTGATTCATGCTGACCTTGAGGAGATGCCCGACGCGGTGCCGGGCAGGGGAAAAACAGGTTTAATTAACGCGCGTTTTGCTTGATGAAGTTATTCACGCTGGTATCTTGCGCCATATCAGCAATGACATCGCTCATGGTTGAATTTACAGCGTTGGTGATCTTCTGATTGTTCGCACTGAAGGCACCTTCCACACTGTAAGTCTGGCGATAGTTTTTAACTTGCTTGTTGCCGTTTTTCGCGGTGGCGATGATAGAAATATCGGCTTTAGTTGTAATGCTGTAGCGCACGTTACCTTGCGTTACATCGGCATAGAGATTGTTGACAACGATTTGCAGATCAACGGCGCCGTTAGGGCCCACCATATAACCGCGCGCGGTCATTTGCTTCTCAAGCACTTCCTGAAGCAGGAAACGTAGGTCGCGCGAAGGCGTCAACGTGACGAGTTGTCCATCACGATTCACTTTCGCCAATGCCTGATCGCTACGCTGATCGGCACCGTTAATGCTCACAGTGACACCCATCAGGCTTGGATCTTGCTGCGGCAGCTCGATTTTAGGTTGGATAGTTAATGTATTATTGCTGGATGCACAGCCGGCCAATATAAACGCAGCCAACAGCGGGAATAACAGTTTTTTCAACATACTTGTTCTCGTTAGCATAGTGGGTTGGTTTGCAAAAACTGTCGTCATCATAGCATTGCGCGGCAGTGAAAAAAGCCCCGCATCAGGGGAAATTGATTGTAAAGGCTTTTTTCAGCGTTTTGGATGTTGCAGCCATTTGAGCATCAATCGAGACGGGTTAAGATGCCAGTGTTCGGAAAGTGCTATCAGAATATTTCCGCGCTTCGCTACATATTGCGTCAAAAAACCTACTAATATTTAAACAGATGGGGCACAGCGCTCGCCATTGAGGAGTAAAACAATGATCCGCGAACAAATAGAAGAAAAGCTGCGCCTGGCCTTTGAGCCGGCTCATCTGGAAGTGCACGACGAAAGTTATCGACACAATGTTCCTGCCGGTTCTGAAAGCCATTTTAAAGTGGTGATAGTAAGTGATTGTTTTACTGGGCAACGTTTTCTGGCTCGTCACCGTGCTATTTACGGAGAACTGACTGTAGAACTGGCAGGCAGCGTGCATGCCTTGGCGTTACACACTTACACAGTAAAAGAGTGGGAAGGCTTACAGGATACTGTACTCGCTTCACCGAACTGCCGCGGTGCCGGAACCCTCGCTTAAACCTTTATAAATAAAACGGCCTGCGGGCCGTTTTTCTTTTCGATTTATACATAAACGCGATCCCCAGCGCAAAAAATCAACAAAACTGTTAAAAAGTGGTGAGTTAGCATCCTCGACTCATTCCAGCGATGCCGCTATAATGCTGCGTCTATTTTTCCGGAATGTCTTCGGGACGCTTCTGGTAACAGGGATCAGGTTCTCTTCACGGAAGCCGTCCCGGTTGTTGGATACGGCGCATTAACAATGTGTGGTGTCTGAAGTTGACCGAGCACGTGATTTTTTGAGGTAACAAGATGCAAGTTTCAGTAGAAACCACTCAAGGCCTGGGCCGTCGCATTACGATCACTGTCGCAGCTGACAGCATCGAAAGCGCCGTAAAAAAAGAACTGGTTGATGTGGCGAAAAAAGTCCGTATCGATGGTTTCCGCAAAGGCAAAGTGCCAATGAACATCGTGGCACAGCGTTACGGTGCTTCTGTACGTCAAGACGTGCTGGGCGATCTGATGACGCGCAACTTCGTTGACGCCATCATCAAAGAAAAAATCAATCCGGCTGGCGCACCTAACTACGTGCCAGGCGAATATAAAGAAGGCCAGGATTTCACCTATTCGGTCGATTTCGAAGTTTATCCAGAAGTTGAGCTGAAAGGCCTGGAAAACATCGAAGTTGAAAAACCAGTGGTTGAAGTGACTGATGCTGACGTTGACGCCATGCTGGATACCCTGCGTAAGCAGCAAGCCAACTGGATCGAAACTGAAGCAGCTGCCGAAGCGGAAGATCGCGCAACTATCGATTTCTCCGGTTCTGTTGATGGCGAAGAGTTTGAAGGCGGCAAAGCGTCTGACTTCGTGCTGGCAATGGGCCAGGGTCGCATGATTCCAGGCTTTGAAGAAGGCGTTGTGGGTCATAAAGCGGGCGAGACTTTCACTATCGACGTGAAATTCCCAGACGATTACCACGCTGAAAACCTGAAAGGCAAAGATGCGAAGTTCGAGATCGTGCTGAAGAAAGTTGAAACGCGCGAACTGCCAGAATTTACTGAAGAGTTCATCAAGCGTTTCGGCGTTGAAGATGGTTCAATTGCCGGTTTGCGTACTGAAGTCCGTAAAAACATGGATCGCGAGCTGAAAGGCGCAATCCGTAACCGCATCAAGACCCAGGCAATCGACGGTTTAGTTGAAGCCAACGAAATCGACGTACCTGCTGCGTTGATTGACAGCGAAATCGACGTTCTGCGTCGTCAGGCTGCACAGCGTTTTGGTGGCAACGAGCAGCAAGCGCTGGAATTACCACGTGAGCTGTTTGAAGAGCAGGCTAAGCGCCGTGTTGTTGTAGGTCTGCTGCTGGGTGAAGTGATTCGCACCCACGAGCTGAAAGCTGACGAAGCGCGCGTAAGCACGTTGATCGAAGAAATGGCGTCTGCCTACGAAGATCCAAAAGAAGTCATCGAGTTCTACAGCAAAAATAATGAGCTGATGAACAACATGCGTAACGTTGCATTGGAAGAGCAAGCGGTTGAAGCGGTTCTGGCTAAAGCCAAAGTGACCGAAAAAGCCACTAACTTCCAGGATCTGATGAACCAGACTCAGTCTGCCTGATTCCAGATTTAACCTGACGTGCTAAGCCCGCAACTGAAAAGTCGCGGGCTTTTTTGTTTTTAGCGTTCAGGCGCACAGGCTTTAGCGCTATTCGGTTAATTAATCGGCAAATTATTCACGCATCGCTTTTTCCGGGTTAGCGATTAAGGAAAAGATTGTTATGCTTGAAACAACTGGGCAGCATCCCCAGATAGAGGGAGTATGCAAATAAAACAGTTAAGCTGGCTGATTAACCGTCCTGAAGGTGTCGGAAAGAGACTGAGCATAGTTTTCCCCGCTCGTCTTACGTAGAATCGGTACAGAATGTTGCCAATGAAATTTAATCAGGAGACGGTAATGTCATACAGTGGCGATCGTGAATTTACTGCACCGCATAATGCGCTGGTGCCAATGGTGGTCGAGCAAACCTCGCGTGGCGAGCGTTCCTACGACATCTATTCCCGTCTGCTCAAAGAGCGTGTGATCTTTTTGACCGGGCAGGTTGAAGACCATATGGCGAACCTGATTGTCGCGCAGATGCTCTTTTTGGAAGCAGAGAATCCAGAAAAAGACATCTACCTGTATATCAACTCTCCAGGCGGCGTTATCACCGCTGGCATGTCTATTTATGACACCATGAAGTTTATCAAACCGGATGTCAGCACCATTTGTATGGGCCAGGCTTGTTCAATGGGCGCTTTCCTGCTGACCGCAGGCACCAAAGGTAAACGTTTCTGCCTGCCTAACTCACGCGTCATGATTCACCAACCATTAGGCGGTTATCAGGGCCAGGCAAGTGATATCGAAATTCACGCGCGTGAAATTCTTAAAGTAAAACAGCGCATGAACGAGCTGATGGCAGAGCATACAGGCAAAACGCTGGAAGAAATTGAACGCGATACTGAGCGTGATCGTTTCCTCTCTGCGAGTGAAGCGGTAGAGTATGGATTAGTCGATTCTATCCTGACACATCGCGAATAAGACCCAACTTGCCCTTATCCTTACGCTATAGTTATCAGGATATCGGTTATATTATGGGTTGAATGAATTTCGGCCGTGACGACACGGCCAGCGCCGTACGCCGGTATGGCCTGAGAACTAGAAGAGGTTAACTGATGACAGATAAGCGCAAAGACGGTTCAGGAAAGTTGCTGTACTGCTCTTTTTGCGGCAAAAGCCAGCATGAAGTGCGTAAGCTGATTGCCGGGCCGTCAGTGTATATCTGCGATGAGTGTGTTGATCTGTGTAACGACATCATTCGCGAAGAGATTAAAGAAGTTGCCCCGCATCGCGAACGTAGTGCCCTGCCTACGCCGCATGAAATTCGCCATCACCTCGACGATTATGTTATCGGTCAGGAAAAGGCGAAAAAAGTGCTGGCTGTGGCGGTATATAACCACTACAAACGCTTGCGCAACGGCGACACCAGCAACGGCATTGAACTGGGTAAAAGTAACATTCTGCTGATCGGTCCAACCGGTAGCGGTAAAACGCTGTTGGCGGAAACGCTGGCGCGCCTGTTGGATGTACCGTTTACCATGGCAGATGCAACGACATTAACTGAAGCGGGTTATGTGGGTGAGGATGTTGAAAATATCATCCAGAAACTGCTGCAGAAATGTGATTATGATGTGCAAAAAGCACAGCGTGGCATCGTCTACATTGATGAGATCGATAAGATTTCACGTAAGTCAGACAATCCATCAATCACGCGTGACGTGTCCGGTGAAGGTGTACAGCAAGCCTTGCTGAAACTGATTGAAGGCACCGTAGCAGCCGTTCCACCGCAAGGGGGACGTAAGCATCCACAACAAGAGTTTTTGCAGGTTGATACTTCGAAAATCTTGTTTATTTGTGGTGGTGCGTTTGCTGGCCTGGATAAAGTCATTTCGCAGCGTGTTGAAACCGGTTCTGGTATCGGATTTGGCGCGACAGTGAAAGGCAAATCAGAGAAAGCGTCTGAAGGTGACCTGCTTGCTCAGTGTGAGCCGGAAGATTTGATCAAATTTGGTCTGATTCCTGAGTTTATTGGTCGTCTCCCTGTTGTGGCGACGTTGAGTGAACTGAGCGAAGAAGCCCTGATTCAGATCTTGCGTGAACCAAAAAATGCGCTGACTAAACAGTATCAGGCGTTGTTCAACCTGGAAGGCGTTGAACTGGAATTCCGTGATGAGGCATTGACTGCCATCGCGAAAAAAGCAATGTCACGTAAAACGGGTGCGCGTGGTTTGCGTTCCATCGTTGAAGGTGCTTTGCTGGAAACCATGTACGACTTACCTTCAATGGATGACGTTGAAAAAGTGGTGATTGATGAATCAGTTATTGAGGGGCAGTCAGACCCAATGTTGATTTACGGAAAGCACGAAGCGCAGGCTTCTGGCGAATAAATAATCAATTTAGCCATGTTATTATCTTAAAAAAGGGGAAAATTCTTTCCCCTTTTGTTTTTCTCGCCTCTGTGACGTTGAATGTCGGACGATCATCCCCATATACTCAGATACCTGTGGGTAATTGCATACTTCATTCATGCATGATGCGGTTCCCATCACCTGGCGGACATTAAACTAAGAGAGAGCTCTATGAATCCTGAGCGTTCTGAACGCATTGAAATCCCCGTGTTGCCGCTGCGCGACGTGGTGGTTTATCCGCACATGGTAATTCCGTTGTTTGTCGGTCGGGAAAAATCGATTCGGTGCCTTGAAGCCGCAATGGATCATGATAAGAAGATCATGCTGGTCGCACAGAAAGAGGCTTCAACGGATGAACCTGGCATTAACGATCTCTTCTCGGTAGGGACCGTCGCTTCTGTTTTGCAAATGCTGAAACTGCCGGATGGCACGGTTAAAGTATTGGTCGAAGGTTTACAGCGTGCGCACATCACGACGCTGGCAGACAACGGTGACCATTTTGTTGCTCAGGCTGAATATCTGGAATCTCCAGAGATTGAAGAGCGTGAGCAAGAAGTGCTGGTGCGTACGGCGATCAATCAGTTTGAAGGCTATATCAAACTGAATAAGAAGATCCCACCAGAAGTACTGACTTCACTGAATAATATTGACGATGCGGCACGTCTTGCCGACACCGTCGCTGCGCATATGCCACTGAAATTAGCGGATAAACAATCAGTGCTGGAGATGTCAGACGTGAACGAGCGTCTGGAATATCTGATGGCGATGATGGAATCCGAAATCGATCTGCTGCAGGTTGAGAAGCGCATTCGCAACCGCGTCAAAAAGCAGATGGAAAAAAGTCAGCGTGAGTACTATCTGAATGAGCAAATGAAGGCCATTCAGAAAGAGTTAGGTGAGATGGATGATACGCCTGATGAATACGAAGCGCTGAAACGCAAAATTGATTTGGCAAAAATGCCAGATGAAGCACGCGAAAAAGCGGAAGCAGAACTGCAGAAGCTGAAAATGATGTCACCGATGTCTGCTGAAGCAACCGTTGTACGTGGTTACATCGACTGGATGGTCCAGGTGCCATGGAACGCGCGCAGCAAAGTGAAAAAAGATCTGCGTAAAGCTCAGGAAACGCTGGATATCGACCATTACGGCCTTGAGCGTGTGAAAGATCGCATCCTTGAGTATCTTGCGGTGCAAAGTCGCGTTAGCAAAATCAAAGGGCCTATTCTGTGTCTGGTTGGACCGCCGGGTGTTGGTAAAACTTCACTGGGCCAATCAATTGCTAAAGCGACAGGCCGTAAATATGTGCGTATGGCGCTGGGCGGCGTGCGTGACGAAGCTGAAATTCGCGGTCACCGTCGTACTTACATCGGCTCAATGCCGGGTAAACTGATCCAGAAAATGGCGAAAGTCGGCGTGAAAAACCCGCTGTTCCTGTTAGATGAAATCGATAAGATGTCATCTGATATGCGGGGTGATCCGGCGTCTGCTCTGCTGGAAGTACTTGATCCAGAACAGAACATTGCGTTTAACGATCACTACCTTGAAGTCGATTACGATCTTTCCGACGTGATGTTTGTCGCGACATCGAACTCGATGAATATTCCGGCACCGCTGTTAGACCGTATGGAAGTGATTCGCCTTTCGGGTTATACCGAAGACGAAAAACTGAATATTGCGCTGCAGCATTTATTGCCGAAGCAAATCGAGCGTAACGCATTAAAAGCTCACGAAATCACAGTCGAAGACAGTGCTATTGTCGGCATCATTCGTTATTACACCCGCGAAGCGGGCGTACGTAGCCTTGAGCGTGAGCTGTCGAAGCTTTGCCGTAAAGCAGTGAAATCGCTGTTGATGGATAAGACCAAGAAACACATCACCATTAACGGTGAGAACCTCAAGGACTTCCTTGGTGTTCAGCGTTTCGATTATGGTCGTGCCGACAGCGAAAACCGTGTAGGTCAAGTGACCGGTTTGGCATGGACGGAAGTTGGCGGCGATTTGCTGACTATCGAAACCGCCTGTGTACCGGGCAAAGGTAAATTGACTTATACCGGTTCACTGGGTGAAGTGATGCAGGAATCGATTCAGGCTGCGTTAACTGTGGTACGCGCTCGTGCTGAGAAACTGGGCATCAATGGCGACTTCTACGAAAAACGTGATATTCACGTTCACGTACCTGAAGGCGCTACACCTAAAGATGGTCCAAGTGCCGGTATTGCTATGTGCACCGCATTGGTTTCTTGTCTGACGGGTAACCCAGTGCGCGCAGATGTTGCGATGACAGGTGAAATCACCTTGCGTGGACAAGTCTTGCCGATTGGTGGTTTGAAAGAAAAACTGCTGGCAGCGCACCGTGGTGGTATTAAAACTGTGCTAATCCCAGATGACAACAAGCGTGATTTGGAAGAAATTCCACAAAACGTTATTGCCGATCTGGACATTCATCCGGTTAAACGTATTGAAGAAGTGCTGAACCTGGCACTGGAAAATGCACCATACGGAATACAGGTCGCGACAGCAAAATAGTGATTAACGGCAAAAACCGTTAAAAAGCAGAGCTGGCAAGGCAATTGGCGCTTGCCAGCTTTTTTTTGTGCCGCTAGTTTAGGTGGCTGTGGAAGCAGCGTTCTAAGAGAATTACCGTTGTTTCGGCATAACAGGCTTGATATAACTTGCTGCGCGTTCGTGTTCGGCGGGAAGCGCGGATACGAAGTGAAATAATAAAAGAGGGGATGAAAAGAGTGAATAAGTCACAATTGGTCGACAAAATTGCTGCAGATGCTGACATTTCTAAAGCAGCAGCGGGACGTGTTTTAGATGCATTCATGGGCTCTGTTTCTGACGCGCTGAAAGGCGGCGATGAAGTGGCGCTGGTGGGTTTCGGCACTTTCTCCGTGCGTGACCGTGCTGCACGTACTGGCCGCAATCCACAAACCGGTAAAGAAATCACTATTCCGGCAGGCAAAGTACCCGGCTTCCGTGCGGGTAAAGCATTGAAAGACGCAGTCAATCAATAACAACGAATGCATTCATTGGAGCATTTTCTTCAGTGGATTAGGGGACGGTTAACGCGTTCTCATGTAACATACGGGCACATCGATTTGATGTGCCTTTTTTTATCCTGAAGCGGCGAAAAGAGGTCGTGAGACGTGTCTCAGCAGGATTAATGCTGCCAGCTAAACTTGCAGCTGCGTAATGGGCCAGCAACACGGCGTATTACGCCCGAGCTTTACATTCACACTACAGCGGAGTGTTGTCATACCATGATGGACAATTTACGCGCGGCGTCGAACCATGTCGTGCTCAAGATTATTTTGGGGTTGATCATTCTCTCCTTTGTGCTGACGGGCGTTGGCAACTATCTGATTGGCGGCAACAGCGATTATGCAGCCAAGGTTAATGGTCAGGAGATCAGCCGGGCACAGCTGGAGCAGGCGTTCAATAATGAGCGTAATCGTCAGCAGCAAATGTTGGGCGAACAATTCTCTCAGCTGGCAAGTAATGACGGTTATATGCAGCAAATTCGCCAGCAGGCGCTTTCGCAACTGGTTGATCAGGCGCTACTCGACGCTTATATCAAAGATCTGCACATCGATATCAGCGATGAACAAGTCAAACAAGCCATCTTCAATCAGAAGGCTTTCCAGACCAACGGCAAATTTGATAACGCTAAATACAACGGTTTGATCTCCAGTATGGGCTATTCCGCCGATCAATATGCGGAAGCACTGCGTAAACAGTTATCAAATCAGCAATTGATCAATGCGGTAGCCAATACCGATTTCATGCTGAAAGGTGAAACCAGCAAGCTGGTAGACCTCGTTTCACAGAAGCGTGATATTCGCCAGGCGACGATTGATGTCAATGCGCTTGTTGCCAAACAATCCGTCACTGATGATGAAATAAATCAATATTATCAGCAACATAAAAGCAATTTTATGGCGCCAGAGCAATTCCGTGTTAGCTACATCAAACTTGATGCGGCAAGCATGCAGCAGAATCCCAGCGAAGCTGAGGTTCAAAGTTGGTACGACCAACACAAAGCTGAATATTCTCAGCCACAGCGTAATCGTTATAGCGTGATTCAGACCAAGACCGAAGCGGATGCAGAGGCGTTATTAACGCAGCTGAAAGCAGGTGGGGACTTTGCTGAGCTGGCAAAAACCAAATCCATCGACCCGATTTCGGCACGCAAAGGGGGCGACATGGGTTGGTTAGAACCCGCGACAACACCTGATGAACTGAAAAACGCCGGCCTGACGGAAAAAGGCCAGATGTCAGCAGTGATCAAATCTTCTGTTGGTTTCTTGATTGTCCGTCTCGACGATATCCAGCCAGAGCAAGTTAAGCCATTTGCCGAAGTGCAGAGCGCAGTGGCAGATAAAGTGAAGCAGGAAAAAGGCGTTGATGCTTTCTACAAACTTCAGCAGAAAGTGAGTGAAGCAGCCAGCAACGACAATGAATCGCTGGCGGGTGCTGAACAAGCGTCGGGATTAAAAGCCACTGAAACAAACTGGTTTAGTCATGACAGCCTGCCCAAAGAACTCGATTTTGATGCGGTTAAACAAGCTATTTTCAACGGTGGTTTAGTCGGTCAGAACGGTGCGCCAGGTAATAATTCAGACATCATCAGCGTCGATGGCGATCGTGCTTTTGTTCTGCGTATCAGTGAACACAAAGCGGAAGCCGTGCAACCGCTGGAACAGGTTAAGGCGCAGATTAGCGATACATTGAAGCACGAGAAAGCGCAGCAGCAAGCTAAAGCGCAAGCGGATAAGCTGCTGGCAGATTTGAAGGCCGGCAAGCAAGATGCTTTAACTGCAGCGGGCTTGACGCTGAGCGCGGCCACGACGGTTGACCGCAACGCGCAAGATCCGGTTGCTCAGGCAGCCTTCAATTTGCCACAGCCAGCAGACAACAAACCTTCATGGGGTGTAAGTGAAGATATGCAAGGCAATGTGGTTCTGGTAGCGGTGGATAAAGTTAGCACCGGTAGCATGCCGCAGGCGCAGATTGATGAAATGGTTAAAGGTGTGACGCAGAACAATGCTCAACTGGCATTTGAAGCGCTGCTACAAAACCTGCGTAAAGAAGCAAAAATTAAGTACGGCGCTGCTGCACAAATGCAGTAAGCCTCGCAAATAATCAGGTAATCACTGAAACAAACAAAGGCCGCTTTCGCGGCCTTTTCCATTTTTGTTTTTTGTCTTTTGAGTCAATCCTGCCTGCGTGAAATGCTGTGACTGCTGTTAACCACAAGGAGAAACACAGCATGGCAAAATCCACTTTATATGCACTTTGTCTTTCACTGGCGCTTGGCGGCGCGCTTTATCAAACCGCACTGCATGCCGAAGAAGCGTCAGCTGAAGCGCAGGCAGCGCAGATTTTCTTGCCACAACAGGATCAAATCAGCATCAATGAGGCTTCTGCTGAACAGCTGTCGAAGGTTATGAATGGTGTCGGTTTGAAAAAAGCCCAATCAATTGTGAGTTACCGCGAGCAATATGGCGCCTTCACGGCGATTGAACAGTTAAAAGAGGTGCCGGGGATTGGTAATGCGTTAGTCGAAAGAAATGCCTCACGTTTGAAATTGTGAAGTGACACACATCTCTGACAGATAGCCTGCCGCAAAGGTTGGGTTTTGCTAAGTTTAACAGGTCCAACCAGTTATTCATTTGCGGCAGGAGTTTTTAAATGCGAACCACTATTAAAGTGCGTGGCTATCATCTGGATGTTTATCAACATGTTAATAATGCACGATATCTTGAATTTCTGGAGGAGGCGCGCTGGCAATGGCTAGAAGAAGCCGACGCTTTTAACTGGCTGGTAGAACAAAGGCTGGCTTTTGTGGTGGTCAATATCAACATCAACTATCGTCGCCCAGCGGTGCTGGGTGATGTACTCGAAATAGACAGTGAGATTACGCAATTAAACGGCAAAAGCGGCATTATTGCGCAGCGCGTGTTATTAGCGGGAGAAGAAACTGTAGTGGCAGACGCAGCGCTGACCTTTGTCTGTATCGATTTGCACAGCCAAAAAGCGGTGCCAATTGAAGGAGAATTACGTCAACGCTTGCAAGGATTAATGATGTAATCGCAGGGCAGGGCGGCGAATGAAACATTCGCCGCCTGTGATCAGTTTAAACCCGTTTTACTTTTCATCGCTGCCATGATGCCAGAACGATCGTTGAGATAAAGCTGCAAGCCATTGGCGCGCAAATGACAGGCTGCACACTCTCCGCAGCCATCGCCTTTAATGCCGTTATAGCAAGTTAATGTCTGCTCACGCACTAACGTCAGGTGTTGCCAGTAATCCGCCAACGCCCAGGTTTCAGCTTTATTCAGCCACATTAAAGGCGTTTCAAAACGAATATTGCGCGCCATGCCCAGGCTCACGGCATGATTCAGCGCCTTAACAAATTCGTCACGGCAATCGGGATAACCAGAAAAATCGGTTTCGCATACACCGGTAATCACTGCTTCTGCTTCGACTTGATACGCATAAACAGATGCCAATGTCAGAAACAGAATATTGCGACCAGGAACAAACGTGCTGGGTAAGCCGCTGGCGTCGGGATCGTAGGCAGGCACGGGAATATTATCGCGTGTCAGACTGCTTACTGCGAGTTCGTTTAGCATCGTGACATCCAGCACTTTATGCGCACGCGCCCCTAGCTGGAGCGAAAGTTCACGTGCGACATCAATCTCTTCGCGATGACGCTGACCATAATCAAAGGTGACGCAATGCACTTCATCATACTGCTGGAGTGCCTGAATTAAGCAGGTGGTGGAATCTTGTCCACCACTGAAAACGACAACGGCGCGTTTCATGGTGTTTATCCTGATCAAAAATTGGTGTCTATGGTAATGCCTCAGTCTGTCGCTGAACAGCTGTGTGAAGTGCTAATCGGCGGCGGTATCCAGGCGCGATTAAAATCGAACCATCCTAAAGTGTTAAGCTGAAGCCCTTCCACCCCCGGCGGTGCGGAAATTTGGTAACGGTAGTTAAAGAGCGGAAGCAATACACCACCGATCATGAGCTGTTGATAGAGTTGATGCAAAGCCCTGGAGCGATCGTCTGGACTATCAATTTGCTGCAACTCACAAAGCTGCTGATACATTGCCGCGCCTTGCTCAGAATGCCAAAGTGGCTGCCACAGCGGGTCTATCTGCAGCCAGGTCGCCAGGGTAAAAACCGGTGCATCACCAATCAAACGATCGCCCATGACTAAATCAGCATCGGCGAGCGAATGAATATCTCGCCAGCTTTTCACTTGGTGAAAAATGATTTCAAGCTTGCAGCCATTTGCTAACAGGAGCTGCTGTAATGCCCGCGCCATCTCATGCAGTTCAACCGGCAAGTGATAGTGCAGTGTCAGGTTAGCAGGTAACGGGTGTTGTTCCTCTTTGAGCTGAGGTACCGGCCAGCCGGGCAATAACTCTCTGCTTGGTGTGATGAGACCCTCATCCAAAGGTAACTGAGTAATGATGTCGCTCTGTTGCACCAGATTAAATAAGCGACGTGCCTGACCAGGTGTAAATCCACTGCGTGGGCGACAAACCAGATAACAAAAACCCAGGCTAATGCTCCGGCTGACGGGACGTAAGCTGTCCAATTCATCAGTATCACCAATAGCGATTTGCACCGGATGGCGGCAACTGGTGCCCAACGTACGATCAAATAGCTGTGGCGTAATCCAATACTCTATCGCTTGCAGGAGTGGAAGCTGTAAATGCCAGCGCGCGTGGCTTTCGATTCGTACCAGTTCAGGTGTGAAATGCTTTAGCTTCCAGGGACCGCTGCCAATGTGAGTATCAACAGGATGCGGCAGCAAACAGAGTTGGTGAGCCAATCTGTGCGGCAACCAGTAATCGCTTTGCTTTAGCTGAAAACGCAGCGCGAGTGGATGGGGCGCATCGATATGCACCACATCGGCAAGCAACTGACGTACGCGCGCGTTCTGTATGATCTTTTCAAATTGCGCCACGAGGTGACTGGCCTGAATCGGCTCGTCGCTATGCCAGAAAAGCTGCGGACGAAGCCAGAATAACCAAACTCGTCCCTGTTCCTGATGTTGCCAGTGGTGCGCAAGATCACCAATAGGATCATCATTCTGAAATCGCGTCAAACCGGAGAAAAGTTGATGTACCAAATGTTGTTCGGCCCGGCCACTGATCTGTAACGGCTGCACACTTTCTAATGGCCGATAATAAGGAATACGCAGTACCGGCGCATTGTTCTGCCACTGTGCGCCCATCAAAGGCTGTAGCAGGCTCATTAACTTCTCCGGTGCAACTTCCATAACCTGTAAGGCTTCTGTCGCATCGCCTGATGCTAAACGGCTATGCAACAATTGCTGGCGCAGCTGCTCTGGTGCAAGAATAAATTCCAAACGCCCCTGCTTACCACGACCCGGTTCGCCTTGCCAGCGTAGCCAACCTGCTTGCTGCCATTGCGACAGCAGCGTGCGCAGATGGCGCTCACTGCAAATGCAGTAGCGTGCCATTTCTGCCACGCACGTTTGTTGTGGAGCGCCCTGACTTTGCTGCCACAAGCGCTGAAACTGATTAAGACGATTAAGTTGGCGCATAGTAAACCCGGAACAATTTTCTAAAAGTATTCACTATTACTTCCGCAATTAACAGGCGATAGTAGCTCAACAGTTTTTCAGCGGGAGATAAGTGATGGCACGTTTAGCAGCATTTGATATGGATGGCACATTATTACTGCCGAACCATCAGTTGGGCGGCGAGACGTTAGCGAGTTTACAGGCATTACATCTTCGCGATGTGCAGCTTGCGTTTGCTACCGGTCGGCACCTGCTTGAAATGCAAATCCTGCAGCAGAAAATCACGCTTCCCGCCTGGCTGATCACAGGTAACGGAACGCGCGTGCACGACAGACAAGGCAATTTGCTGTTCGCAAGCGACTTACCGCCTTCCGTTGCGGAAGAGGTCATTCACACGCACTGGGATACAACGGCATCCATGCATGTGTTTAATGATCAAGGCTGGTTCACTGACAAAGCGGTTCCTGCGCTACTTGCGGCCCATCAGATGAGTGGTTTTCATTATCAATTGCGCGATCTGAAATCTATCCCTGCACATGATGTGACAAAGGTCTGTTTTATTGATGAACATACGCGCTTGTGCAAACTTAAAACTCAGCTTGAAGCGGCATTAGGTGCGCAGACAAACATCTGTTTTTCGGCGTGGGATTGTTTGGAGGTCTTACCGCTTAACTGTAACAAAGGCAGCGCATTAACTCTGCTCTGTCAGCATCTTTCATTAACTTTGGCGGATTGCATGGCATTTGGCGATGCAATGAACGATCGAGAGATGTTGGCGCAAGTGGGCAAAGGTTTCGTGATGGGCAATGCGATGAGCCAGTTAAAAGCTGCGCTGCCGCATCTGCCCATTATTGGTCATTGCGAGACACAGGCGGTGTCTCACTATTTAAATCACTGGCTTTCCACACCTGACCTCGCGTATTCCCCCGAATGCTGAGGATTGCAGTGAACCGGACAGGAAGTCCGGTTTTTTATTCCAGCTCGCGCAGCCAGGGTTGAATATCGCCGATATTTTTTGCTACCCATTCCGGCTGATAATAGCTGTCGAGGTAACGCTCGCCGCTATCACACAACAGAGTGACTAACGCGCCTTTTTCGTTGTTTTCACGCATCCGTTTTGCCACCTGAATCATGCCCCAAAAATTGGTGCCGGTAGATGCGCCAGGTTTGCGTCCCAGTAATTTTTCCAGCTTCAGCATCGCAGCAATGGTCGCGCCATCCGGTACTTTCATAATCTCGTCAATGACATCTGGCATAAAAGAGGGCTCTACACGTGGCCGGCCAATGCCTTCAATCATGCTGCCACGTGTACTATGCAAACGCGTATCGCGGCTGTGCCAGTAATCAAAAAACACAGAGTGTTGCGGATCGACCACTAATAAATGCGTATCGAAGCCTTGATAGCGAATGTAACGCCCTAGTGTGGCAGAAGTGCCGCCCGTTCCTGCGCTCATAATCAAGGTATGCGGGGTAGGATAAGGTTCAAGCGTCATCTGACGAAAAATGCTCTCGGCAATATTATTATTACCGCGCCAGTCAGTTGCACGCTCCGCATAGGTGAACTGATCCATAAAATGCCCGTTCATTTCACGCGCCAGCCGCTCCGATTCCGTATAAAGCTGGCAAGGATCCTCAACAAAATGGCATTGCCCGCCATAAAAAGTAATTTGCTCTATTTTACGTTTAGCGGTGCTGGCGGGCATCACGGCGATGAACGGCAAACCCAGCAGTCGCGCAAAATAGGCTTCAGATACTGCGGTGCTGCCGGAAGAGGCTTCAATGATCGGGGTATTTTGCTTTATCCAGCCGTTGGCCAGGCCATATAAAAACAGCGAACGCGCCAGACGATGTTTTAAGCTGCCGCTCGGATGGGTACTTTCATCTTTCAGGTAAAACCAGATGCCAGGGAAATCGGCCAGATCAAAGCGGATCAAATGGGTTTCTGCGGATCGTTGAAAATCTGCGTTGATTTCTTTAATGGCGTGGCGAGTCCAGCAAGTGTGCATGTTAAGCATCCGGCAGCGTTAATGGCGGCTATTTTAAGGCACTGGTGGGAAAAAGAGATTGCTATATTGCCGCTAAAATCACGTTAATAGAGAAAATATTTCTACGGAAAAGCCAAATGCCGGATAAAACAGACTTTAAAATGCTGGCGCTGCTGCAGCAGGATTGTACGTTATCGCTGCAGGCGCTGGCGGATGCGGTTAATCTCACCACAACGCCATGCTGGAAACGCCTGAAAAAGCTGGAAGAAGATGGCATTATTCGCGCACGCGTTGCCTTGTTGGACGGTGAAAAACTCGGTTTATCGCTGACGGCGTTTATGTTTGTTAAGACGCAGCAACACAGCAGCGACTGGTATCAGGCGTTTGTGTCGGTGGTACGAAGTATGCCCGAGGTGATGGCCTTTTACCGTATGGCGGGCGAATATGATTACCTGCTGCGCGTGCAGGTTGCCGATATGAAAAGCTACGATGGCTTTTATAAGCGCTTAGTTAACGGCGTTCCGGGTTTGATTGATGTGACCTCCAGCTTCGCCATGGAAGAAATTAAATACACCACGGCTTTACCTGTCGCCCCTTGAGGGCAAAAGATTGAGAGCAGCGTTGTGCGATTATTCAGCCAGTTAAGTTGGTATTTTATACGTGAGTGGCGACGCTATGTAGGCGCCGTCATCCTGTTGATCATTATTGCTATTCTGCAGTTGTTACCGCCGCATGTGGTGGGCGTTATTGTGGATGGCGTTACGCACCATAGTATGAGCACTGGCCAAATCATGATGTGGATTGGCATCATGCTAGCAACCGCGATAGTGGTTTACCTGTTGCGCTATGTCTGGCGCGTGCTGCTGTTTGGCGCCTCTTATCAGCTCGCGGTAGAGCTACGTGAAGATTTTTATCGTCAGCTAAGTCGCCAGCATCCCGCCTTTTATTTACGCCATCGTACTGGCGACTTAATTGCGCGCGCAACAAATGATGTGGATCGCGTGGTTTTCGCCGCCGGTGAAGGCGTGTTAACACTGGTCGATTCACTGGTGATGGGTTGCGTCGTGCTAGTGGTGATGAGCACGCAAATCAGCTGGCAATTGACCTTGCTGTCACTGATACCCATGCCGATTATGGCGCTGGTGATCCATCGTTACGGCAACCAATTACATCAACGCTTTAAACTGGCGCAGGCAGCTTTTTCCAGCCTCAACGATCAGACGCAAGAAAGCCTGACCAGCATCCGCATGATCAAATCTTTTGGTCTTGAGCAGCATCAGTCGCAGCAATTTTCTGACATTGCCCGCGACACAGGTGAAAAAAATCTGCGCGTGGCCCGCGTTGATGCACGGTTTGATCCCACCATTTACATCGCGATTGGCTTTTCCAATCTACTGGCGATTGGCGGCGGCAGCTGGCTGGTGTGGCACGATCAAATGACGCTAGGTCAGCTCACCAGTTTTGTAATGTATCTCGGTCTGATGATTTGGCCCATGTTGGCGCTGGCGTGGATGTTTAATATTGTCGAGCGCGGTAGTGCAGCCTGGAGCCGAATTCGCGTCCTGTTGTCGGAAGCGCCGGCGGTAGAAGATGGTGAAAAAACACTGCCTGCAGAGCCAGGTCTTTTGCAGGCGGCGATCCGTGAGTTTCGTTATCCTGCCAGCTCCGGGCCGGTATTAAGTCATCTCAATTTCCAACTGAAACCCGGCGAAATGTTGGGCTTATGTGGTCCAACCGGCAGCGGTAAAAGTACGCTGCTTAGCTTGATTCAGCGCCACTTCGATATTCAACAAGGCGATATCCGCTATCACAATCTGCCGCTCCCGCAATTACGCATTGATAGCTGGCGTAGCCGCTTAGCCGTGGTGAGCCAAACGCCCTTCCTGTTTTCGGATAGCGTGGCGAGTAACATTGCGCTGGGTAAACCCAATGCTTCGCAGGAAGAGATTGAGCAAGCAGCCAAAATGGCCTGCGTTCATGATGACATCTTACGTTTACCGCAAGGGTATGAAACAGAGGTGGGTGAGCGCGGCGTGATGTTATCGGGTGGGCAGAAACAGCGGCTTTCGATTGCTCGTGCATTATTGCTGAATGCAGAAATCCTGATCCTTGATGACGCCTTGTCCGCGGTGGACGGCCGTACAGAACATGAAATACTGCATAACCTGCGCATCTGGGGCAAGAATCGCACCTTGATCATCAGTGCACATCGTCTGTCAGCGTTAACTGAAGCCAGCGAGATTCTGGTGCTACAGCAAGGTACGGTCGCGCAACGTGGCAATCACGATACGCTAGTGGCAGAGCCAGGTTGGTATCGCGATATGTATCGTTATCAGCAATTGGAAGCCGCGCTAGACGACGACGAGAATGAAAAAGGAGTGCCGCATGGCTAAGTCACAACGCTTGTGGCCAACACTGAAACGCCTGCTGAGCTACGGTAAACCCTGGCGTAAGTCCTTGTCGATAGCCGTCGCAATGCTGTGGATTGCCGCTGCCGCTGAAGTCACGGGCCCAGTTCTGGTCAGCTACTTTATCGATAAATTAGTGGCGAAACACCATATGCCTTGGGCTGTGGTGGCTGGGCTGGTGGTGAGTTTCATTTTGCTGCAATTGTTGGCTGCTGCGCTGCATTACTGGCAGGCACTGCTGTTTAATCGCGCGGCGATAGGCGTGGTGCAGCGATTACGCAGCGATGTGATGAATGCGGCTCTGCGTCAGCCGCTGAGCGCGTTTGATACGCAGCCGGTTGGGCAAATCATCTCACGCGTTACTAACGATACCGAAGTGATCAAAGATCTCTACGTTACGGTGGTAGCAACAGTGTTGCGCAGCGCAGCGTTAGTCGGCGCGATGATGGTCGCGATGTTTAGCCTTGACTGGCGCATGGCGCTGGTGGCGATGTTGATTTTCCCGATGGTGCTGGTGGTGATGTTGATTTATCAGCGCTACAGCACGCCTATTGCACGCCGTGTACGCAGTTATCTGGCTGAAATCAACAACGGTTTTAATGAAGTGATCAGCGGCATGAGCGTGATCCAGCAGTTTCGTCAGCAGGCGCGCTTTGGTGAGCGCATGGGCGAGGCCAGCCGTTCACACTATCTGGCGCGCATGGAAACGCTGCGGCTGGACGGATTCCTGCTGCGGCCTCTATTAAGCCTGTTCTCGGCCTTGGTGCTGTGTGGCTTGTTGATGCTATTTAGCTTTTCCATGCCGGGCGTATTTGAAGTGGGCGTACTTTACGCTTTTATTACCTATCTGGGACGCCTGAACGAACCTTTAATCGAACTAACCACCCAACAATCGATGTTGCAGCAGGCGGTAGTATCGGGTGAGCGCATTTTTGAGCTGATGGATGCCACCCAACAGCAATATGGTAGTGATGATCGCCCCCTCGCTTCAGGTCGTATCACCTTTAACAACCTGAGCTTTGCCTATCGCGAAAATCGCGATGTGCTGAGTAATATCAATCTTGAGGTTCCTTCACGCGGGTTTGTTGCATTGGTGGGACATACCGGCAGTGGAAAAAGTACGCTGGCCAACTTATTAATGGGTTATTACCCGGTGACGCGCGGCGAGATTCGCCTCGACGATCGTCCGATAAGTGAACTGACACATTCGGTGCTGCGACGTGGTATTGCGATGGTGCAGCAAGATCCGGTCGTGTTAGCGGACACCTTGTTGTCCAACGTACGCTTAGGCCGCGATATCAGTGAAGAGGCGGTCTGGCAGGTGCTTGAGCAAGTCCAACTGGCACCCTTAGCCCGCAGCATGCCCGAAGGCATTCACACCCGGCTGGGTGAGCAGGGCAATAATCTCTCTGTTGGGCAAAAACAGTTGTTGGCGCTGGCGCGGGTGCTGGTCGAATTACCGCAAATCCTGATTCTTGATGAGGCCACGGCCAATATCGACTCTGGCACTGAGCAGGCTATTCAGCAAACGCTGCGCACTTTAAGGCAGCACAGCACATTGGTGGTGATTGCTCACCGCCTTTCAACCATCACCGAAGCCGATACAATTTTAGTTCTGCATCATGGACAAGTTGTGGAGCGTGGCAATCATCAGCAACTGCTCGCGCAGCAAGGCCGCTATTGGCAAATGTATCAGTTACAGCAAGCAGGGGATGAACTTGCTTCGGGCATGCCCTTAACAACAGAAGGGTGATCTGCACCTTTTTTGCGCGCTTTTATCAGATTAATCTGTATAAATGCACTTCTTTGAGGCTGAAGGCACCAAAGAAGTGCAGTCGTTTCTCTTAACTCCCCCGCTTAAACTATTCTCTGTGTTATCCATCACAAAACAAAGCTAGCTCCAGCGCGCCTGACTCACTGATTAATCGCTTTCGATATTTGTGGCACACGCTTTGCTTATATCTCTGCGTGTCCATGAGACTCACCTATTTAATACCCGGAGGGGATCCTATGAAGCTGGTTACCGTAGTGATTAAACCATTCAAGCTGGAGGATGTGCGTGAAGCTTTATCCTCTATTGGCATTCAGGGGCTGACCGTCTCCGAAGTTAAAGGTTTTGGTCGTCAGAAAGGGCATGCCGAACTTTATCGTGGCGCTGAATACAGCGTTAACTTTCTGCCGAAAGTGAAAATTGATATCGCCATTGCTGACGATCAGCTTGACGAAGTTGTGGACGTTATCAGCAAGGCGGCTTACACCGGTAAAATTGGCGACGGTAAAATTTTCGTGGCTGAACTGCAGCGCGTAATCCGTATTCGTACCGGCGAGACCGACGAAGCAGCTCTGTAATTTAAGCTCAGTAATGTGATGGGATGGATAAAATGAATAAAGTTTTGACTAAGTTGGGCCTGACCAGCCTGGCACTGTTACCATCGCTCGCGATGGCTGCACCTGCCGTTGCGGACAAGGCTGATAACGCATTTATGATGATTTGCACCGCGCTGGTGCTGTTTATGTCAATTCCAGGTATTGCCTTGTTTTACGGCGGGTTAATCCGTGCAAAAAACGTGCTGTCGATGCTGACTCAGGTTGCCGTAACGTTCTCTCTGGTTTGCGTGTTGTGGATGGTTTATGGCTATTCGCTGGCCTTCAGCGAAGGCAATGCGTTCTTCGGCGGTTTCGAGTGGGCAATGCTGAAAAATATCCAGCTGACCGCCGTGATGGGCAGCTTCTACCAGTATATTCACGTTGCATTCCAGGCCTCTTTCGCCTGTATCACCGTCGGTCTCATTGTCGGTGCGATTGCTGAACGTATTCGCTTCTCTGCAGTTCTGATTTTTGTGCTGGTTTGGTTGACGCTGGCGTATCTGCCTATCGCTCACATGGTGTGGGGCGGCGGCTATCTGGCTCAGGACGGCGCGCTGGACTTTGCTGGCGGTACCGTGGTGCACATCAACGCCGCTGTTGCGGGTCTGGTGGGTGCTTACCTGGTCGGCAAACGTGCTGGTTTTGGCAAAGAAGCGTTTAAACCGCATAACCTGCCAATGGTCTTCATGGGTACCGCGATTCTCTATGTCGGCTGGTTTGGCTTTAACGCCGGTTCAGCTTCAGCAGCTAACGAAATCGCTGCGCTGGCCTTCCTGAACACTGTTATAGCAACAGCAGGCGCAGTCTTGTCCTGGACCTTCGGCGAGTGGGCTGTTAGGGGTAAACCTTCTCTGCTGGGTGCGTGTTCCGGCTTTATTGGTGGCCTGGTTGCGATTACTCCCGCGTGTGGTTATGTCGGTGTCGGTGGTGCGTTGATCATCGGTCTGGTGGGTGGATTAGCTGGCCTTTGGGGCGTCACAACCTTGAAGAAATGGCTGCGTGTTGATGACCCGTGTGATGTGTTTGGTGTGCACGGCGTGTGTGGCATCGTAGGGTGTATTCTGACCGGTGTTTTCGCTTCCTCTTCACTGGGCGGCGTGGGTTACGCAGAGGGCGTTACCATGGGCCATCAGGTTTGGGTACAGATCTTCAGCGTTGGCGTTACCATTGTTTGGTCGGGCGTGGCCGCATTCATCGGCTTCAAACTGGCTGACATGATTGTGGGTCTGCGTGTACCAGAAGAGCAGGAACGCGAAGGTCTGGACGTCAACAGTCACGGCGAAAACGCTTACAACCAGTAAGAAATCGCTTCAAAAAGAGCTGTGCGCTAAAATAAAAAATATCAGGGGCGATCAATCGCCCCTGTTTTTATTCATTTCGCTGACGCATTACCCCTTCCTGCACTGTTGATGCCACCAGTACACCTTGTTGATTATAAAACTCACCCCGCACAAAACCACGTGCGCCAGACGCAGAGGTGCTTACCACGCTGTAAAGCAGCCACTCGCTGAAATCGAAGGGGCGATGAAACCACATAGAATGATCAATGGTAGCGACTTGCATATCGGCTTCAAGAAAGCCTTTACCGTGCGGCTGAAGCGCAACGGGCAAGAAATTTAAATCGGAAGCGTATCCCAAAACATATTGATGCAGGCGCAAATCATCGGGCAGAACGCCATTAGCGCGGATCCAGACCTGGCGAACGGGCTCATCGACATGGCCTTTTATCGGGTTATGAATCTGAACCGGGCGAATCTCCAATGGACGTTCAGCGATAAATTTTTCTCGGACTTTTTCCGGCAGCAAATGTGCCATTTTTTGCGCCATCATCTGCTCAGAGGGCAAATTATCTGGGCCGGGTACCGAAGGCATTTGATTCTGATGCTCGAAACCACTTTCGGGGGCCTGAAACGAGGCGGTCATATAGAAGATAGGATGACCATTTTGCACCGCGCTGACGCGGCGAGCACTGAAGCTTTTGCCATCCCGTAAGGTTTCGACATCGTAAATAATGGCTTTTGCACTGTCGCCGGGACGTAAAAAATAGCTATGAAACGAATGAATGATGCGATCTTCAGGGACCGTTTGTTTGGCGGCATACAGCGCTTGCCCGACAACCTGACCACCAAAAACCTGGCGCAAACCGAGATCCTCGCTTTGACCACGGAATAAACCCTCTTCGAGTTTTTCCAAATTTAATAAATTCAGCAGATTTTGCAGTGCCTGGCTCATCGCGCTTTCCTCAGAAAAGTAACCTGCTCAGTTTGAAAGATCCGACCAGTTGTCGTCAATCAGACTTTCGCCTGAGTGCCAGCCAGGCAAATTTCCGAATTCTGTGCCAACATTAAGGACATACGGCGAGTGAAGCGCTGTACTGCAGATTCGCTGCTGATAATCATTTTGATCAAATGGAGACGACATCAATGAAATTCTGGCAAGTGTTCAGTGGATTAGCATTGGCGGTGGCTGTCGCAGGGTGTGCCGATAAAGGTAAGCCGGTTGCAACGCCGACTTTAGGTTCCGCAGTGGCAGGACAGCAAGCGGCAATTACCCAGCCAAACGTTAGCGGTTCGGTTTATATTCGTCAACGCATTGCGTTGCCACCGGATGCAGTATTAACCGTTACGCTTTCAGATGCTTCAATGGCAGATGCACCCTCTAAGGTGTTGTCACAGCGCGTAGTACGTACTGAAGGCAAACAGGCACCTTTCCAGTTTATCCTGCCTTTCAACCCAGCAGATATTCAGCCTAACGCGCGTATCTTGCTGAGTGCAGCGATTACTGTTGACGGCAAAATGGCCTTTATCACGGATGCGGTAAAACCCGTGATCAATCAGGGCGGTACCAAAGCGGAACTGTTGTTGGTTCCGGTTCCACAGATGGCAATGCCAACCCAACCGGGCGCAGCGACAACGGTGCCATCAACCTCCCCGACGCAGGTGACACCATCCTCTTCTGTACCCGCGCCAACCAGTCTGTAACGCTGTTCTGGGGCGACGCCGTTCGCCCCAAATTTATTAATTAATAGCACCAACGATATTTTTCCAACGCAATCTTTCCCTCATCGCTGACCTCAATACCTTCGGCTTCCAGCGCATCGCGTTGCCGAAGCAGGTCATCACCTTGCAATGAAATTGTGCCGTGACGGTTAACCACTCTATGCCAGGGCAAAGTACTGCCTGCAGGCAGGCGCTTTAACACGCCGCCGACTTGTCTTGCCGCTCGGGGCGAACCTGCAAGTTGGGCAATTTCACCGTAAGTGATGACCTTACCGGCTGGAATGGCGGCGACAATTTGCCAGATACGTTGCTGAAAGCTGTCGGGTTGGTCCATCTGCTTGTCCTGTCGCAAAAAATGGCTTCAACTTTAGCATGACAGACGAGAGGGGAATGCGCGGAAGTGCTTGTTGTTCAAGAAAGCAACGGTCATCCCGTCTGCGCTTGCAATTGCCAAGGGCTTCCCCGATAATGCCTGCGCTCTCGTAATGAGGGCTATCAATGGGGGCCCTGTTGGTTCTCCCGCAATGCTAGCTTGTGAACTCGGTCAGGTCCGGAAGGAAGCAGCCGCAGCAGGTGACGTGTGTGCCGGGATGTAGCTGGCAGGGCCCCCACCCAATTTTATCCTCCCCCTCTTTCTACTCAAAAAACGATGCTCAAAAAAAGCAGGCAGGCGAAACTCGCCTGAGGCCGATCCATTGCCGGCAGGCGAGATTATTAAGTCTGGATAGATGCGTTGTAGGGAAAAGACGTAAAGCAGTGAAGGACTAACGTACGAATTTCCACACCGAAACGGGAACTTTGTCGTAAAGCTTATTCATTGTCAGTTCAGCTAAACGATGATCGGCTGCAGAGTAAAATACGGCTAGTTCGTTGTCAGGTAATTCGTACTTATTTTTTTCAATGACCCTTTCAAGGGTATCGATTGAGCGACAACGACGCAGTCGCATCAAATAATCCGTTTTAGTTAGGGCTTTGTTCATAAATAAACCGTTCTCACGTAAGTACTATAACGAATGGCTTGGTTGCTGGAGAAAAGCGCACTCTTCAGTGAACAGATTAAATAAGCGTTTAGCTGAACGTTGCCATCGTTGGAGATCTTGCGTATTGATACCGTAATTACTGAACAACATAAAGGTATCGTCAAGATATTCATCGATTTGCGAAATCAGCGCTTCATCTTCAACATGCTTAATTTTGTAATTCATCGTGAAAGAGGCGATATGCTCAATCAGATCATTGAGTTGTAAATTGCTTTCAGAAGTGGGGTCATTAACCCAGCCATGATGGCTATCAGTCAACGTTGCCATACTTTCGTCAAACAGGCTCTCACACAGATATTTGAGCTGGGCAATATCATGCCGTTTCGGTGAGTATTCGTCCATCTTTTTCCCCTCCGTAGCAAGCACAGTTACCGCGATGCGGGGTGATAAAGCAAAGCGGCCAGGAAGCGATTATATAGAGCTGTTAATAAACGGAGTGCTTTAAATATAGTGTAAAACCATTAGTTTTGCTCACCTCCATTACTAAATATTACAATTCGTCGGCGGGAGAAGGACGCGTATTGTCAATTAGCTCAAACGCCAGCGCACCGGGCACGATTTGAAACATTACCTGCTCTTTTTGCGTCATGGTTTCATTTAGATCCAAACACGGACTAAATAAATTCCAATCAAAATGGTAAAGCATTTTAAATCTATTCGGCCCGACAACTTCTATTGAATTTATTTTAAAACTCTCTGGAACTAACAGGGCATTGTGTGAATACCACTGTAAATCTCCGGCAAGCGGTTCCGCTATTTTGAGAATATTCCGCTGAATGATCGTTTCTATTTTAGCGATATCTGTTTCGCAAGGTGCAATATCACATTCAATATGCAGCATATCAGGGTCTGTAATTACAATTGATAAACCTATGATTAATGTTCTGCAAGAAGTTTGCAAGCGAGATACTGAGCGGACGAACGATAGCTGAGATAGGTTATTATTTAAGTTGTTGATTATAATCTAATTTAATGATTTTTTCCCCTCAATAATTTGCCCGCTACGTTATCTTTTGAAACATTTTGAACACTTCCCCTGACAAAAGAATCGCGTATCATAATTGTTATGTTATAACATTTAGGTGCAATTATGAATCACAGTGGATTACTGCTGTCGTTGAACAGGCGATTGCTTATCGCGTTGGCACTGATTGCACTGCTTAGCTGTGCGATGGAGTGGGGAATGTATCAATGATTGTTTTTAAATCGCTTCGTGCAGGCTATCAGGGTCAGGCCGTTACCCCCGTGATCACGGGTCAGCTGTTAGCAGGCAGCATGACAGCATTAATGGGTGCCAATGGCAGCGGAAAATCAACCTTATTAAAAACTATTGCCGGTTTACTGCCGCCTATAACAGGACAATGCGAGCTATTGCTACCGCGAAAAGAGAGGGGTTGGCTGCCACAACGTACCGAGCTGGAAACGCGTTTCCCGCTAACTGTATTTGAGTTGGTTTCGATTGGCTGCTGGCCGCGCTGTGGTTGGTTCGGCGGTATTACTCGTGCTTTACGTAAAGAGATTTGGCTGGCGCTTGAAGCGGTACAAATGATGGATTATGCCGATGCGCAGCCAGCGACCTTGTCAGGTGGACAATTACAACGCGTTCTGTTTGTTCGCCTGATGTTACAACGCAGTCGTCTATGGCTGCTGGATGAGCCCTTTAATGGTATCGACAGCCAAACGGTTACTTTGCTCATGTCAATCCTGCAGCAGCAGCAACAAGCGGGTACCACCTTGCTGGTGGTTCTACACGATCGCCCCTTAGTCGCACGTTATTTCACAGATGTTTTGTCGATGGATGACGCTTCCCATAGCCAAATGCCGACACATTCACTGCCGTTACGGAGAGTGGCACCGTGACGCTGCTTCAACCCTTTCTTGAATTTGGTTTCATGCGCCGTGCGCTGGTTGCCTGCATCGCTTTAGCCGTTAGCGCGACGCCGCTCGGCGTGTTCCTTTCGTTACGAAGGATGAGTTTGATTGGTGACGCGTTATCACATGCGGTGTTGCCGGGCGCAGCCATCGGTTATTTGATCTCAGGACTTTCATTAGTCGCGATGGGCATTGGTGGCTTGATCGCGGGCTTAGCCGTGGCGTTGCTATCAGGCGCAGTCAGCCGTTACACGCCGCTAAAAGAAGATGCCAGTTTTGCCGGTTTCTATCTTGGTTCGCTGGCGTTAGGGGTGACATTAGTGTCACTGCGAGGCTCGAGCGTCGATCTGTTACATGTGCTGTTTGGTTCGCTGCTGGCGGTAGATAACCCGGCATTGCTGCTGGTCGGTGGCATTGCTGCTTTTACTTTGCTGATGTTGGCGCTGATCTACCGGCCTTTAGTGATTGACGCGTTCGACCCCGATTTTTTACGTGCGCAGGGTAAATGGAGCGCGCCGCTGGTGCATGGCCTTTTTCTGATGTTGGTAGTGCTGAACCTGGTTGCTGGCTTTCAGGTGTTGGGCACCTTGATGTCGGTAGGATTGATGATGTTACCCGCGGCAAGTGCTCGTTTCTGGAGTCGTCATCTGGTTGCCATGCTCGCCATTGCCATGCTGTTAGCCGTGATCGCTTCATTTATTGGATTGATTCTTTCCTGGCATTTTTCACTGCCCGCTGGACCGGCGGTGGTGCTGAGTGCCGCCATGCTGTTTTTCATTTCTATTTTGACAGGGCCGTGCGGTGGCATTTTGCACCGCCATTAATTTAAGAGGTTTTTATGAAAAAGTTACCGGTTAGCCTGGCGATCGGCGTGATGGCGATCAGCCCATTTTCCATGGCTAAAACTGTAAATGCCGTAGCCAGTTTCACTGTGCTGGCTGACATCGTTAAGCAGGTTGGCGGCGATCAGGTAAAAGTAAAAAGTCTGGTAGGGCCAGATGGCGATCCTCATACTTTTGAGCCGACACCACAAGACAGCCTGGCGCTGTCAAAAGCTGATGTGGTTTTCGTCAGCGGTTTAGGGCTGGAAGGATGGATGGATCGCCTGGTGACAGCATCGGGCTATAAAGGTCAGCCCGTCGTGGCTTCTCGCGGTGTAACGACGCGTAGCATGGAGGAAGAGGGCAAAAGTATTACCGATCCGCATGCATGGAACAGCATGCAAAATGGGGTGATTTACGCAACGAATGTGATGAATGCATTAATCAAAGCCGATCCTGATGATGCCGCCGCGATTCGTCAGCGTGGCGAAAATTATATTCAGCAGCTTAAAAAACTCGATAGCTGGGCAAAAAAGGCTTTTCAGGCCATTCCGTTAGAGAAACGGAAGGTATTAACCAGCCACGATGCCTTCGGCTATTTCGGACAGCGTTATGACGTTAGTTTTCTGGCCCCGGTTGGATTTTCAACGGAAGCAGAAGCCAGCGCGAGCGATGTCGGCAGTTTGATTGATCAATTAAAACAGCAGCACATCAACAGCTACTTTATCGAGAATCAGACCGATCCCCGTCTGGTGAAACAAATTGCCAGCGCGACCGGCGCACAGCCTGGCGGTGAACTTTATCCCGAAGCGCTTTCTGCCGCATCTGGTCCGGCTGCAACTTATGAGGCCGCCTTTAAACATAACGTTAATGCCATGTTGAGCAGTATGCGTTAAGCATAAAAAAGGCCGGGAATTCCCGGCCAATCATCACGACACATCCTAGTGTTTTTTCTTTCTTCCCTGCACCGCTTTAAAGCGCGGATTGGTTTTACAAATCACATAAATACGACCTTTGCGTCGCACCACTTTGCAGTCTTTATGGCGATGTTTAGCGGAACGCAGCGAACTCAATACCTGCATGATTTATCTCCTGTTATTGACGGCCCAAAAAGCGACCGAAACGCTGGTTAAAGCGTGCTGTGCTGCCTTCTTTGGTGAAATCTTTCTGTTTACCGGTGTAATGAACATGTGAGGCAGATGAGACATCCAGCGTCACGTAGGGCAGCGTCTCGCCCCTAAACTCCACGGTGCGATCGGTTTTAATCGTCGAACCGATTTTGAACCAGGCATCAGCTGAGGTGTCATGGAATACCACCTGACGATATTGCGGATGAATATTGGCTTTCATAAACTCACCTTTATGTAATGTTATAATATAACAATATTATGCGCCGTCAGATGTCTCAATGCAACCGAAGAAAAAAAACACGATTAACGAAGCGTGTGAGAACGGAAAGTGGCGGGTTTCGCAGGCAATAAAAAAGGCCGCTTGCGCGGCCTTTTTAGCATCACACCTTAGTGTGATTGGGTATGTTCGACCGGATGGCCTTTTTCAATTTCGGCTTTGTTCTTGCCGAAGCGGCGACGCACCACGACAAAGAATACCGGAACAAAGAAGATAGCCAGCGCGGTAGCCGTTACCATGCCGCCCATTACGCCTGTACCTACTGCGTTCTGTGCGCCGGAACCCGCGCCTGTACTGATCGCCAGAGGCATTACGCCAAGGATAAAGGCAAGCGAGGTCATCAGGATTGGACGCAGACGCATACGTGATGCTTCCAGCGTCGATTCAATCAAGCCTTTGCCCTCTTTATCCATCAAATCCTTCGCGAATTCGACGATCAAGATGGCGTTCTTAGCCGAGAGGCCAACGGTTGTCAGTAACCCCACTACAAAGTAGACGTCATTACTCAAGCCACGTAGCGTAGTGAATAGCAGCGCACCCACCACCCCGAGCGGTACCACCAGCATGACTGAGAACGGAATCGACCAGCTCTCATACAAGGCGGCGAGACAGAGGAAAACCACAATCAGCGAGATAGCATACAGCGCCGGTGCCTGGTTTCCTGACAAACGTTCCTGGTAGGACATGCCGGTCCAGTCATAGCCGATGCCGGTTGGCAGCTTCGACGCTAACTCTTCCATCAGGTTCATCGCTTCACCAGAACTTTTACCTGGCGCAGGCTGACCAAGGATTTCCATCGCAGGCAGACCGTTATAGCGTTCCAGACGCGGAGAACCGTATTGCCACTTCGCCGATGAGAAGGCCGAGAAGGGCACCATGGTTCCGCTGCTGTTGCGCACGTACCACTTGCTGATGTCATCCGGCAGCATACGTGAATCAGCTTTACCCATCACATACACTTTCTTCACGCGGCCACGGTCAATAAAGTCATTGACGTAGGAACCGCCCCAGGATGCAGCCAGTGTGGTGTTGATGTCGCTCAACGACACGCCCAACGCCTGTGCTTTTTCCTGATCGATGGTCAGTTTGTACTGCGGTGTATCTTCTAACCCGTTCGGACGCACACCAACCAGCGTGTCAGAGTGCTGTGCAATCATACCAAACAGCTGGTTACGCGCTTCGGTTAACTTATCGTGACCCAGGTTGCCCTGATCGATCAGTTCAAAGTCGAAGCCGGTAGCGTTACCCAGTTCGATAATTGCGGGCAGGTTAAACGGAATAACCATGGCATCTTTGATCGCACCCAACGCTTTCATCGCACGTCCAGCGATGGCGGGGACTTTTAAATCACTGCTTCCACGTTCATCCCAAGGCTTGAGGCTGACAAACGCAATACCGGTATTCTGGCCACGGCCGGAGAAACCAAAGCCATTGACGGTAAATACGGAGTTAACGCTGTCTTTCTCTTTGGTCAGGAAGTAATCCGTCACCTGATCCAGCACTTTCTGGGTACGTTCTTGCGTGGCACCCGCAGGCAACGATGCCTGAGCTAACAGCAAGCCCTGATCTTCTTCCGGCAGGAAGGAGGAGGGTAGACGTAAGAACAGGAAAGCCATGCCAACCACAATCACCAGATAAATCACTAAATAGCGACCGGTGCTGCGAACGATGTGACCCACACTGTCAACGTAGTGGTTGGTGCTCTTGTCGAACAGACGGTTAAACCAACCGAAGAAACCAGTGGTTTTGCCGTGGTCCCCTTTTTTGATGGGTTTCAGCATGGTGGCACAAAGCGCAGGCGTCAGAATCAACGCCACCAGCACCGAAAGGGCCATAGCCGATACGATGGTAATGGAGAACTGACGATAAATTACGCCGGTTGAACCGCCAAAGAACGCCATCGGTACGAATACCGCTGACAGTACCAGCGCGATACCCACCAGCGCGCCCTGAATCTGCTCCATCGAACGTTTGGTCGCTTCTTTTGGCGGTAATCCCTCTTCCGCCATCACGCGCTCAACGTTCTCAACCACTACGATGGCATCATCCACCAGCAAGCCGATGGCGAGCACCATCCCGAACATCGTCAGGGTGTTTATCGAATAACCAAACGCACTGATAATGGCAAATGTACCCAGCAACACCACCGGCACCGCAATCGTTGGGATCAACGTGGCGCGGAAGTTTTGCAGGAACAGATACATGACCAGGAACACCAGTACGATCGCTTCCATCAGGGTTTTCACCACTTCAAAGATGGAAATTTTAACGAATGGTGTGGTGTCGTACGGATAAACCACTTTCATGCCAGCAGGGAAGAACGGTTGCAGCTTCGCCAGTTCTTGTTTTACCGCATCTGCGGTATCCAGTGCGTTAGCACCGGTTGCCAGTTTGATACCGATACCGGATGCGGGTTTGCCGTTGTAACGTGCGATGATCTCGTAATTTTCACCGCCGAGTTCAATTTTCGCCACATCACGTAAACGCACCTGCGAGCCATCGGGATTCACTTTCAGCAGGATTTTGCCGAACTCATCGGTAGACGTTAAGCGAGTTTGCGCGATGATTGATGCGTTAAGTTGCTGGCCTGGCGCAGGTGGCGTTCCACCTAACTGACCTGCTGCAACCTGAGCATTCTGTGTATCCAACGCGCTGATCACATCAACCGGCGTCAGCTGATAGTTATTCAGCTTATGCGGGTCCATCCAGATACGCATAGCGTACTGCGCACCAAACACCTGCGTATCACCAACACCTGTAGTACGGCTGATCGGATCTTTAATGTTGGAGGCAACATAATCAGAAATATCATTCTGCGTCATGCTGTCGTCATCACTAATGAAACCGGCCACCATCAGGAAGCTGCTGGAGGATTTCTTAACCTGAATCCCTTGTTGCTGCACTTCCTGCGGAAGCAGAGGCATTGCCAGTTGCAGTTTGTTCTGCACCTGGACCTGGGCAATATCTGCGTCAGTTCCAGACTGGAAAGAGATTGTCAGCGTCAGCGTACCGGATGAATCACTGCTTGAGGACATGTACATCAGTCCGTCAATGCCGTTCATATTTTGCTCGATAACCTGCGTTACCGAATCCTGCAGCGTTTTCGCATCCGCACCTGGGTAGGTGGCCTGAATCTCAATTGCCGGCGGCGCAACATTGGGATATTGCTCTATCGGCAGTTTGAGAATCGATAGCACACCCGCCAACATGATGATGATGGCGAGGACCCACGCAAAGATGGGTCGATCGATAAAGAACTTAGCCATGTATCAACGGCTCCTGTTATGACGATGATTTTTCAGACTGAGACTGCGATTGCGAGTCAGGTGCAGCTTTAGCATCGTCTGAGACTTCTTGTGGCGTAACCTGTGCGCCCGGTTTTGCACGTTGCAGACCTGTCGTAATCACACGTTCGCCCGATTTAACACCGTCCGTCACCAGCCATTTGTCGCCAATGGCCTGAGCGGCATTCACGGTACGTGATTCGACTTTATTGTCAGAGCCCACCACCATTACCGTCGCCTGACCGGTTGGCGTACGCGTTACCGCTTGTTGCGGTACCAGCAAGGCTTCTGGGTTGGTTCCTTCATCCAAACGTGCACGTACAAACATGCCCGGCAACAATGAATGTTGTGGATTTGGGAAAATCGCACGCAAGGTGATAGAGCCAGTGGTTTCGTCGACGGTTACGTCAGAGAATTCCAGTGTGCCGGGTTGAGAAAAGCTGCTGCCATCTTGCATCAACAGGGTGACGTTTGCTTTACCGTCAATCTGTTTCAGCTTGCCTGACTCCAGTTCTCCACGCAGGCGCAGGAAATCGTCGCTGGATTGCGTGACATCAACATACATCGGGTCAAGCTGCTGCACGGTAGCCAGCGCGGTAGTTTGCGCGCTTTGCACCAATGCACCTTCCGTAACGGAAGATTTACCGATACGGCCGCTGATAGGCGAAGTTACTTTGGTGTAAGCGAGATTGATACGCGCTGTTTCGACGTTGGCTTTTGCCACTTGAACTGCAGCATCATTCTGCGCAGCAGTCGCAACCGCGGTGTCATAGTCTTGCTGACTGATGTACTTAGTACCCAGCAGAGGTTTGTAACGTTTCACCGTGAGCTGAGCAATGCGCGCATTAGCTTCAGCCTGAGACAAATCGCCTTTGGCGCTGTTATAAGCGGCCTGATAAGTTGCAGGATCGATTTGATAAAGCGATTGACCCGCTTTTACATCACTGCCTTCAACAAAATTACGCTTCAGAATAATACCGGAAACTTGAGGCCGAACTTCAGCCACGCGATACGCGGAAGTCCTGCCCGGTAATTCGGTAGAAATTTTTAAAGGTTCGTTTTTTAACGTGACAACACCTACTTCAGGAGGTTGTTGCTGGGCGGCTTGTTGGGATTTACCATCATCACATCCTGTTAACAAAAAGCTGCCTGATAACATCAGGACGGCCGCCAGAGGCGATAATCCTCTGATTTTATTCATAAATAAACCTCTAGAGTTCGATATCAAATGATCAATGGATCACAAACCGAAAAACCCATTGCTGCGTCAGATCGCGGGTCGTGCTATGGTACATACATTCACAAATGTATGTAAACTTGCCTGTTTGTAAAAAAAGTTACCTATGGCACGAAAAACCAAAGCGCAAGCACTTGAAACTCGACATCAAATTCTTGATGCCGCCATTATTCTGTTTTCACAACAGGGTGTTTCTGCCACCTCATTAGCAGATATCGCCGCAGCCGCTAATGTCACGCGCGGTGCCATTTACTGGCATTTCAAAAATAAAGCTGATGTCTTGCATGAAATCTGGTTGCGATGCGACGCCGGGCTTGATGATGTGGAACTTGAGTATCAGACAAAATACCCGGGCGATCCACTTTCTGTTTTAAGGGCGATGTTAGTCTATATCTTTGAAGCAACAGCAAAGGATCCACAACGCCGCGCCTTGATGGAGATCATATTCCATAAGTGCGAATTCGTCGGTGAAATGGCGGCACTGAAAAACATTCAGCAGAGTTTACTGCTTGAGTGTTACCAAAAAATAGAAGACGTTCTGCGTCAGTGTATTGAAGCAGAACAGCTGTCGCCGCATCTTAACACGCGTCAGGCAGCGCTTATTATGCGCGGTTACGTTAATGGAATGATGGAAAGCTGGTTATTTACGCCGGAAAGCTTCGATTTAGCCGGTGATGCCACACAACTGGTTGAAGCGTTTATTGATATGTTACGGCTAAGCCCAACCTTAACCGTTAACGTTTAATCAGAATGGCTGTTGTCGCGTTTTCTTTCAAAATCGCGTTGTACCATGGCCAATGCTGAGAGCACCGTTTCTACTGGAAGCTGATGCTCTTCCAAAAGTTGAATCAAATCCACCGCCAGCTTGACGTCGTCAGGGGCATTTTCCAAAGACATAATCTCTCCTTAACAGGGGACGTCGTTACTGTCCCATCTCTTATGCCAGCGTATCGCTCTTAATAATAGAAGCAGACATTGCCGTGACGTTTTATTCGCTTTCACTGCCACTACGCAGCGATAACGCCCATTCAACAGAACGGATAGCCTGTCGACAACGCGCCATTCTGCCTTCAAGAATTTCCAAATCTTTTTTCAACTGCTGCTGTACCGCCAGGGTTTCAGCCAACGCCATGCGCTGCTCGCGCTGATCGATCATGGCCTGCAATCGTCGCTCATACTCACGATATTCCTGATATTTGGATTCTCGCAGATTCCGCTGCGGTCGCTCGCGCCAGGTGCGAATTTGCTGGGTACTCGCTTCTCGTTGCAGGGCTGCGATTTGATCTACCAAACGTTCAGCTAACCAGGCACTTCGAGTCAGATCCTCTGCCTCTGTACACAATCGCTGAAAATTTTGCTCAATTTCTTGCAGATAGTCGGCCAGTCTTGTGCCTTTAGCACGGAAGAGTTGACTGTCGAAGCGTGGTTGACGACAGCGTCCATCGGGATGGCGGGCAATCTCTTCACGCAAGCTAAGAATGCAATGATGCAGTCGCTGATGAACGGAACTCAGGCTCATAATCCGCCAGCCAATTGTGCTAACGTGTGCGAACTCAGGAATTTTTGGGCGGCATTCATGCAACGCATTGTGTTATTAACCCTCGGCTGGCTGGCAATTGTGCTGGGCACATTGGGTATTGTATTACCTTTATTACCTACCACGCCATTTATGCTCTTGGCGGCTTGGTGCTTTGCCCGTTCTTCACCCCGCTTTCATCACTGGCTGCTGTGGCGCTCACCCTTTGGCCGTTATCTTCGCCACTGGGATCAACATCGTGCCATGCCGCCAGGCACGAAAGGTCGCGCTATCTTACTGATTGTTATTACCTTTAGCGTTTCCATTTTTTTGGTGAAAATCGTGTGGGTACGTATCATGCTATTGGTGATGTTAGCGTTGCTGGTGGCATTTATGTGGCGTATTCCGGTGGTGGCAGAAACGGCGGATCCGCCGCAGACACCGCGATAAAGTTGCATTTATCCGGCCATTTGCTTAGATTTGGGCGTCTTCGTGCGTGGCTTTCCCTTGTGAATACTCTCCCGCTGAGCCTTTTAATAGGTATTGGCGCTATAGAAGCTGCGCGAAACAGAATTTTTTACCAGGCGTAACATTATGACCGACACTGCGCAGCAGCTTGAATACATTAAAAACAGCATCAAAAGCATTTCTGATTATCCGAAACCGGGCATCCTGTTTCGTGACGTCACCAGTTTGCTGGAAGATCCAAAAGCCTATGCGGCGTCAATCGCGCTGCTGGTCGAGCGTTATCGCAACAAAGGCATCACTAAAGTTGTAGGAACCGAAGCGCGTGGTTTTCTGTTTGGTGCGCCAGTGGCGTTAGGTTTGGGCGTGGGATTTGTCCCCGTGCGTAAACCGGGCAAACTGCCGCGCGAAACTTACAGCGAAACCTATGAGCTGGAATACGGCACCGACCAACTGGAACTGCACAAAGATGCTATCCAACCGGGCGATGTGGTGTTAGTGGTTGATGATCTACTGGCAACCGGCGGCACCATTGAAGCGACAGTGAAATTGATTCGTCGTGCCGGTGGTGAAGTTACGGATGCCGCTTTCATCATTAACCTGTTTGATTTAACGGGCGAAACCCGCCTAAAAGCGCTTGGCGTAGAGTGCTACAGTCTGGTCAACTTCCCCGGCCACTAAACGATTCTGCAGGCCTTGCCGCAAGGCGAGGTCTTCACACGCTTCACTGAGATAACCAGTGATAGGCAGATGCATTTCTCGCTGTTAGACTACTGCAACGATATACAGGAGTTGCAGATCTCTGCGCTCACCTTTCCATCCAAATTCGTCGAATCCACATGAGCTATCAGGTACTTGCGCGAAAATGGCGTCCCCAGGCTTTTGCTGATGTTGTTGGTCAGGAACATGTTCTGACGGCGCTGGCGAATGGATTGTCTCTGGGACGTATCCATCATGCTTATCTCTTCTCCGGCACGCGCGGGGTAGGGAAAACCACCATTGCGCGTCTGTTGGCCAAAGGTCTTAACTGCGAAACGGGTATTACCGCGACGCCGTGCGGCCAGTGCAATAATTGTCGCGAGATTGAACAGGGCCGATTCGTTGATCTGATTGAGATCGATGCGGCTTCGCGCACCAAAGTGGAAGACACCCGCGATCTGCTCGATAACGTTCAGTACGCACCGGCGCGTGGCCGCTTCAAAGTCTATTTGATCGATGAAGTCCACATGCTTTCGCGTCACAGCTTTAACGCGCTGTTAAAAACGCTGGAAGAGCCGCCATCACACGTTAAATTTCTGCTGGCAACCACCGATCCGCAAAAACTGCCGGTGACCATTCTTTCTCGTTGTCTGCAATTTCATCTCAAGGCGCTGGATGTCGATCAAATCCGCCAGCAGCTTGACCATGTTCTACAGCAAGAACAGATCGAAAGTGAACCGCGCGCGCTGCAGCTTTTAGCCCGCGCTGCGGATGGCAGTATGCGCGATGCGCTGAGCCTAACCGATCAGGCGATTGCGATGGGGCAAGGCGCAGTAACCAGCGCAACCGTCAGCACCATGCTGGGCACGCTTGATGGCGAACAGCCGTTGGGACTGATCGAGGCCGTGGTTGATGGCAACGGTGAAGAGGTGATGTCGCTGTTGAACCAGGCGGCGTCGCGCGGTGTGGAGTGGGAAGCTCTGCTGGTTGAAATGCTGCGTTTACTGCATCGCATTGCCATGGTGCAATTGCTGCCGACATCATTAAATGATGATGAAGAGAGCAATGCGCAGCGTTTGCGTGAACTGGCGCGCGTCGTGCCGCCAGCGGATGTGCAGCTTTATTACCAAACCTTGTTAATGGGACGCAAAGATTTACCGATTGCGCCCGATCGCCGCATGGGCGTTGAAATGACGCTGCTGCGTGCGCTGGCTTTTCACCCTAAAGCGCAGGTTGCTGATCCCGTAGCACGTTCAGCCTTGGTGGCGCAACCGGCAGAAGTACAGCCACAAAATCCGCCGGCACAGCCTCAAGCTGCCAATTTGCAGCCGCAACGTTCGCCCGCGCAGCCGCAAACTGCAAAGTCGCAGCCACAACCGACGGCGGCACAGCCACAAATGGCACCGCCTGATGCTGCACCTGCGACGCAGCATCATGAAACGTCGCCAGCGGCGGCACCGGATCCCTCTTTATCCAGCTCCACCAGTCAGCTCCTGCAGGCGCGCACGCAACTGTTGCGCCAGGGAGCGAACAAACCAAAAAAGAGTGAGCCGGCGGCGCCTGGAGCGCGGCCGGCCAACTCCGCGCTGGAGCGGCTGGCTTCAGTCACTGAGCGAAGCCAGCAGCGCATGCGAGATAGCGCACCTGCCGCTCCGGTAAAAAAAGAGGCCTATCGCTGGAAATCGCAGAACCAGACGGTGGAAATTGCCGAACCCATCGCTACGCCAAAAGCCTTGCGTTCTGCGCTTGAGCATGAGAAAACCCCTGAGCTGGCGGCACGGCTGGCGGAAGAAGCGTTGCAGCGTGACAGTTGGGCTGCTGAAATCGCCACCCTGCAGTTGCCTAAGCTGGTACAGCAGTTAGCCTTGAATGCATGGAAGGAAACCACTGAGAACGGTGTTTGTTTGCACCTCCGTTCCAGCCAGCGCCATTTGAATTCTACCGCTGCGCAGCAGGCATTAAGCGCAGCGTTAAGTCAGGCAGCCGGACAGACAGTTGAACTGTCGGTCATTGAAGACGATAATTCTACGGTGTTGACGCCACTGGAGTGGCGTCAGGCCATTTACGAAGAGAAGCTGGCGCAAGCGCGTCAGTCGATCACCAGCGATACTCACATTCAGACGCTGCGTCGCTTTTTCGATGCCGATCTGGATGAAGAAAGTATCCGACCCGTTTGATCACGCTGCCGCTGTCCAATGGATAGCGTTGTGGCCACAGCTGAGAGAGAAAACTATGTTTGGTAAAGGCGGATTGGGTAACCTGATGAAACAGGCCCAGCAGATGCAAGACAAAATGGCCAAAGTTCAGGAAGAGATCGCTGCACTGGAAGTCACCGGTGAATCAGGCGCGGGTCTGGTAAAAGTCACCATCAACGGTGCGCATAACTGTCGCCGCGTTGAAGTCGATCCAAGCCTGTTGGAAGATGACAAAGACATGCTGGAAGATCTGATCGCTGCGGCATTCAACGATGCAGCACGCCGCATCGATGAAACCCAGAAAGAGAAGATGGCGGATGTCTCTTCAGGCATGCAATTGCCGCCTGGCTTCAAGATGCCGTTCTAATGCAAACCAGTCCACTGCTTGAGTCTTTGATGGAATCGCTGCGCTGTCTGCCTGGCGTTGGGCCGAAATCGGCACAGCGCATGGCATTCCAGCTGTTGCAGCGCGATCGCAGCGGTGGCATGCGGCTGGCGCAGGCGCTTACACGGGCCATGTCGGAAATCGGTCATTGCGCCGATTGCCGCACGTTCACCGAGCAGGAAATTTGCACCATTTGCGCCAATCCCCGGCGTCAACAAAATGGGCAAATCTGTGTGGTGGAAAGCCCGGCAGATATCCACGCCATTGAGCAAACCGGGCAATTTGCCGGTCGCTACTTTGTGCTGATGGGCCATCTTTCGCCGCTTGACGGCATTGGCCCGGCGGATATTGGCCTGGATCGCCTTGAGCAGCGCTTAGAGAGTGAAACCCTCAATGAAGTGATTCTCGCGACCAACCCAACGGTTGAAGGCGAAGCCACTGCTAACTATATTGCCGAGCTGTGCGGGCAATATGGTGTCGATGCAAGCCGTATCGCCCATGGCGTTCCGGTGGGCGGCGAACTTGAAATGGTTGATGGCACCACGCTGTCGCACTCGCTGGCCGGTCGCCACAAGATTAAATTTTAAACGCTTGCCGGTGTTATGTAAGACACCGGCTTGAAATCCTCGTACTTATCCCCACATCTTCCTCAACGTTTGTTCAACCTGTTTTGTTGAGGTAGCAATGACCATGAAAGGACAAGAGACCCGTGGCTTTCAGTCGGAAGTAAAACAACTTCTGCACCTGATGATCCATTCTCTCTATTCAAACAAAGAGATTTTCCTGCGCGAACTGATTTCCAACGCCTCAGATGCGGCGGACAAGCTGCGTTTTCGTGCGCTGTCTGATGCCAGCCTCTACGAAGGTGATGGCGACTTGCGCGTGCGTCTCTCTGTTGATAAGGACAACCGCACCATTACGCTGAGCGATAACGGCATTGGTATGCGTCGAAACGAGGTGATTGATAACCTCGGTACGATTGCGAAATCAGGTACCAAAGCGTTTCTTGAATCCATGGGTTCTGACCAGGTCAAAGACAGCCAGCTCATCGGCCAGTTTGGTGTCGGTTTCTATTCCGCCTTTATCGTGGCAGACAAAGTTTCCGTGCGCACCCGCGCAGCGGGTGCAGCTGCTGACGAAGGCGTGTTCTGGGAATCAGCAGGGGAAGGCGAATATACCCTCGCGGATATCACCAAAGACGATCGCGGCACCGAGATCACGCTGCATTTACGTGAAGGTGAGGATGAGTTCCTTGATGCCTGGCGTGTGCGCAACATCATTGGTAAATACTCTGATCACATCGCGCTGCCGGTTGAAATCGAGACCAAAGACGAAGAAAACGACACCACCAGCTGGGAAAAGATCAACAAAGCTCAGGCGCTGTGGACGCGTAACAAGTCTGACATCAGCGATGAAGAGTACACCGAGTTCTATAAGCACATCGCACATGACTTCAGCGATCCAGCGATTTGGAGCCATAATCGGGTTGAAGGCAAGCAGGAATACACCAGCCTGCTCTATATCCCGGCACGTGCGCCATTCGACATGTGGAACCGCGATACCAAGCATGGCCTGAAACTCTACGTACAGCGCGTGTTCATCATGGACGACGCTGAGCAGTTCATGCCGAACTATCTGCGCTTTGTTCGTGGCCTGATTGATTCCAACGATCTGCCGCTGAACGTCTCGCGTGAAATTCTGCAAGACAGCCGCGTAACCCAAAGCCTGCGCGGTGCGCTGACCAAGCGTGCGCTGCAAATGCTGGAAAAACTGGCAAAAGAGGACAGCGACAAATATCAGACCTTCTGGAAAGAGTTTGGTCTGGTGCTGAAAGAGGGCCCTGCTGAAGACAACACCAACCAGCAAACCATCGCTAAATTGCTGCGCTTTGCAACCACGCAGAGCGAAGGTGCAGAGCAAACCATTTCGCTGGAAGACTATGTTAGCCGCATGGTAGAAGGGCAGGAGAAGATTTACTACATCACTGCCGACAGCTATGCCGCAGCGAAGAGCAGCCCGCATCTGGAACTGTTCCGCAAAAAAGGCATTGAGGTTCTGCTGCTCTCCGATCGCATCGACGAATGGATGATGAGCTACCTGACCGAGTTCGACGGCAAAACCTTCCAATCTGTCAGCAAAGCGGATGATTCGCTAAGCAAGCTGGCCGATGAAGAAACCGAAGAGCAAAAAGAAGCCGAGAAGGCGCTGGAACCGTTCGTTGAGCGCATTAAAACGTTGCTGGGCGAGCGTGTTAAAGAGGTGCGCTTAACGCATCGTTTAACCGACACGCCAGCGATTGTCACCACTGACGCTAATGAAATGACCACGCAAATGGCGAAGCTGTTCGCGGCTGCGGGTCAGGAAGTGCCAGAGGTGAAATACATCTTCGAAATCAACCCCGATCACCAATTGGTCAAACGCGTTGCGGATACGCAAGACGAAGCGCACTTTGGCGAGTGGATTGAACTGCTGCTGGATCAGGCGCTATTGGCTGAGCGCGGTACGCTGGATGATCCGAACCAGTTTATCCGTCGCATGAATCAGCTGCTGACGGCCTAAACTATCAAGCCGGTGACGCACATCACCGGCTTTTTTTATGGCTGCGCAGCGTCGCGGAGCCAATGTCGAAACAGGCTTATCTCGGCATCGTTTCGCCGCGCTTGCTTGGTCATCATCCAGGTTGCGCGTTCAACCCGCACAAAGCCTACGGGCGCAATCAACGTGCCATCTTCAAGCTCCTTTCGAACCAGCAAACGCGGCGCCATGATCACGCCGAGACCATTGCGTGCCGCCTGAATACCCAACGTCAGATTTTCAAAATGCTTACCGGGACGAAAATTCCCGCGCACGCCTGCGGCTTTTGCCCACTCTGACCAGGCATGTAAGCGTGTATCGGCATGGAGCAGCGGCAATTCTGCCAGATCCTGTTCGCTGCGAAAGCGTTGGGCAAACAGGGGTGAGCAGAGCGGGCCAATATAGTCTTCGCTAACCAAGGTGGCATCAATATCGCCATCCGGTGGCTGCTCGTAGCTGAGGATCAACACGTCAGTATGTTCGCTGCGCAACTGATCAACGTCAGCCAGCGCCTGAAACTGAACGTCGATTTCGGGATGTCGCTGATAAAACGTCGCAATACGTGGAATCAACCATTGCGAGAGAAAACTGGGTGAACAGGAAACTTTAAGATGATGACGCATGCCAGTACGAATACTTTCACTGGTGCTGTGTAATTCGCTGAAGGCTTTCTGGCAACTGATGAGTAAGCGCTCACCATGTGAGGTTAATTTGACGCGTCCATTAGAACGGACAAATAACGGCTTGCCCATCCAGTTTTCAAGCTGGCGTATCTGATGACTGATAGCGCTATGTGTGACGTGCAGGTGTTCGGCCGCCAGACTAAAGCTGCTGTTCAAAGCGGCCTGATGAAAATAGTGCAGCGCCCTCAGCGGTGGTAGCCCGGTCATACTCATCCCCTGTGTAAAAACCTAACAGGGATTGTCAGTTTATATCATTTTAAAGTCCAGCCGCATTGACCTACCCTTTAGGGCAAATTCTGGCGGGTTGACTGATGCGTTTGTCTGTGCCTTTATCGGCTATTTCCGCCTTGCTCAAGACGAGCCGCTCGCCATCACACTGCAAAAACACGAGAAAAAAGTACGATGGCTTCCTCATCTTCTTCATCTGAGCGTGCTTCAAAGGCGCGAGATAGGTTGCGCCTCACATTGTCACGACTCTATAAACTAGAGCAGTTCGATCTGTTCTTTACTCCGTCGTTACATGTTGCGCGCATACTGCTCTCCCAACTCTTTTTTCGCCAGGAACAGGCACGTAATCAAACCCGCTACGCTTCCCATTATCCTGTTACCGAACTCAATGTACTGCCCGCTATTCCACTGATGTCAGGCAATATCACGCTCATTCCGCATATTGAAATGCCGCGCGGCGTAATACGAACGTTGAGCGATTGCCAAAAGCAGGGTGTGACCGATGCCAGTGAAAGCTTTGCCAGCATGCTGCATGAGTCACTGATCAATGAGGCTCAGCTGTTTGTCACCCGTTTTGATCGTCACGCTGAGTTAGGGAATGATTTAGTGCTGGTGGCGCTGCGTACACAGGATTTCAGTACGTTAGTACGCAGCGAATTGCGCCTGTTTGAACAAGGTTTAACGCTGGAAAATGCGATTCAACATACCCTCAAGCGAATGGACGATGATGACTGGCGGCCTTATAACGCTGCGGTTGTGGATAATATCTCGATCTCCTCGCCGGTAATATTGAATTCCAGCCATCAGCCTGGCTTGCCGTTTGCCAGTTTTTATTTGCCCGCTTCGCTGCTGGCGACCTTAAAGAGTTCGGACGAGATGATGTTGTGGCCAAAACTGGAACGCTTGCAGTTCAATGCCAATGTGCGCGGCGGTGGCAAAAAAAGCGTCAATGTGACGCATCAGGTGTGCAAGCGGCTGCAAAACTTGTTTGCCGCTAGCAACAAATCTGAAAAAGGCGCAACGTTGAATCGCTACTAGGTATCCGAGAGGAAAGCCAATAAAGTAGACCTGACAGGATCCGCGCCTTTCTTGTGATGCGCGGATCATAATGGTATGTTCTTCGCCTTCTCAGATAGATCAATGCGATTCGCAAGGGGATTTACGCAATGCGTATTATTCTGCTCGGTGCTCCGGGCGCAGGTAAGGGGACTCAGGCCCAATTCATCATGGAGAAATATGGCATTCCGCAAATCTCCACCGGCGACATGTTGCGTGCAGCAGTTAAAGCAGGCTCTGACCTTGGCAACCAGGCGAAAGCCATTATGGATGCTGGCAAGCTGGTTACTGATGAATTAGTGATTGCGCTGGTAAAAGAGCGTATTACACAGGAAGACTGCAAAAACGGTTTCCTGCTGGACGGTTTCCCACGCACCATTCCTCAGGCAGACGCGATGAAAGATGCCGGCATCAACGTTGATTACGTGCTGGAGTTTGCTGTACCGGATGAACTGATTGTTGAACGCATCGTGGGCCGTCGCGTCCATGCGCCATCTGGCCGCGTTTATCACGTCAACTTTAATCCACCAAAAGTGGAAGGCAAAGATGATGTGACGGGCGAAGAGCTGACCACCCGTAAAGATGATCAGGAAGAAACCGTGCGTAAGCGCCTGGTGGAATACCATCAGATGACCGCGCCGCTGATTGCTTACTACAGCAAAGAAGCTGAGGCGGGCAACACCGCTTATCACAAAATTGATGGCACCCGTAAAGTGCCTGAAGTAAGCGCAGAGCTGGCGAACATCCTCGGCTAAGTGCGTTGGGGCTGGTTATGCTGGCCCCTTTTGCAGTAATCGCTGTTACCTCCCACTAATTCCGCTACAATTTCCCTCGTTTTCACGCACCCCCGTATTCGTCAAGGAATAGCAATGAGGCAAGATAAGCCCGGCGTGTTACTGGTAAATTTAGGTACGCCAGACGCCCCAACCACACCTGCAGTTAAACGTTATCTAAAACAATTTTTGAGCGATCCGCGCGTTGTCGATACGCCGCGCTGGCTTTGGTGGCCGATCCTCAATGGCGTCGTTTTGCCATTCCGATCGCCAAAAGTCTCAAAACTGTATGCTTCGGTCTGGATGGAAGGCGGTTCGCCGTTGATGGTTTTCAGCCAGCGCCAACGTGATGCGCTTGCGGCAAAGCTCGATATGCCGGTTGCATTGGGCATGAGTTACGGCAATCCCAGCCTGAAAAGTGCCGTCGACAGTTTAATGGCGCAGGGCGTAACGCGATTGATCGTGCTGCCGCTTTATCCTCAATTTTCCTGCTCCACCGTGGCTGCAGTATGGGACGGCTTAACCGCGGTATTTAAAGATTACCGCTCGCTGCCTGATGTCGAGTTCATTCGCGATTATGCTGAGCATCCCGCTTACATTGCTGCGTTAAAAGCCTCGGTTGAACGCTCTTTTGCCAAGCATGGTCAGCCCGATCTGCTGGTGATGTCTTATCACGGCATTCCACAACGTTTTGCAGATGAAGGCGATGACTATCCGCAGCGCTGCGCGGATACGACCGCAGCCCTGACTAAAGCGCTGGGCCTGCGCGACGACCAGTTTAAACTGACTTTCCAGTCGCGTTTTGGTCGTGAGCCTTGGTTGACGCCTTATACCGATGAGACGATGCAAGGCCTGCCGGCCAAAGGTATCAAGCACGTTCAGGTAATGAGTCCTGGCTTCTCGGCAGATTGCCTGGAAACGCTGGAAGAGATCAGCGAGCAAAACTGCGAGTTCTTCATGCACGCAGGCGGTGAGAAGTTTGAGTACATCCCAGCTTTAAACGATGATGAAGCTCACATCGACATGATGGTGCAGCTGGTCAACGCACGCCGTTAATTCACAGGCAGAGAGTGTGATATCATTCTCTGCCTGTTTTCCCCCTACGGCAGCCTTCATGAAATTTCCCGGCAAACGAAAATCCAAACACTATTTCCCTGTTAGCGCTCGCGATCCTTTATTGCAACCCACTCAACACGACGTTGAAGAAGGCAGCTGGGTGGTGGGTATCGATCAGACATTGGTTGATATCGAAGCCAAAGTGGATGATGACTTTTTAGCTCGCTACGGTTTAAGCGCAGGCCATTCTTTAGTGATTGACGATGCCGTTGCTGAAGCGCTTTACACCGAGTTAATGCGTGAAGAGCTGATCAGCCATCAGTTTGCGGGCGGTACCATTGGCAACACCTTGCACAATTTTTCCGTGTTGGCTGATGATCGCTCGGTACTGCTGGGCGTGATGTGTAATAACATTCAAATTGGCGGTTACGCTTATCGCTATCTTTGCAATACTTCCAGCCGCATGGATCTCAACTATCTGCAGGGTGTTGATGGCGCGATTGGACGCTGCTTCACTTTAGTTGGCGAGCAGGGCGAACGCACCTTTGCTATCAGTCCCGGCCAGATGAACCAGTTGCAGCCAGCCAACATCCCGGAAGCGGTGATTGCGGGTGCCTCGGCGCTGGTGTTGACATCCTATCTGGTGCGTTGCAAAGAGGGCGAGCCGATGCCGCATGCCACGCTACAAGCAATTGAGTACGCAAAAAAGCATAACGTGCCGGTGGTGCTAACGTTGGGGACTAAACACGTCATTGGCGATAATCCGCAATTCTGGCGCGATTTCCTGCGCGATCACGTCTCTATCGTGGCAATGAATGAAGAAGAAGCCTATGCGTTAACCGGCGAAGCGGATCCGCTGCTGGCATCTGATATGGCGTTGGAATGGGTAGACCTGGTGCTGTGTACCGCAGGCCCGACGGGTTTATACATGGCGGGTTATACCGAAGACGAATTCAAGCGCAAAACCAATCATCCGTTGCTGCCCGGTGCGATTGCAGAGTTTAACCAGTACGAATTCAGCCGCGTAATGCGTTTGCAGGATTGCCAGCAACCGCTGCGTATTTTCTCTCATATCGCACCTTATATGGGCGGTCCAGAGAAAATCATGAATACCAACGGTGCGGGTGATGGTGCTTTGGCGGCTCTGCTACATGACATTACGGCGAACAACTATCACCGTCTTAAAGTGGCGAATTCCAGTAAACACGCCCGCCCTTATCTGACTTACTCTTCGCTGGCGCAAGTGTGTAAATATGCCAACCGCGTCAGTTATCAGGTGTTGAACCAGCATTCACCGCGCCTGACGCGCGGCTTACCAGAGCGTGAGGATAGCCTGGAAGAGTCCTACTGGGATCGATGATTTAAGCGGGTCGGTTCGAGAAGGTCCTGTTAATGACCTTCTCGCCTTAAAGAGGGGATTAGCTGTTGGTCGTGACCCGTACAGTTTCGCAGGCTAAATCCTGATGATCTTGCGCCATCTCCTGTTCGAGCATCAGCAACATGCTATTGGCAATCTCACGCTCGCCCATCACCACGCGCGTTGCGCCCCGTTCCATGATGTACTCCACTTCGTCGTCATAATGTGCCCGCGCGATAATCTCAATGCTTTGATGTCTTTCACGGGCAGCTGCCACCACTTCGCCCGCTTCATAGCCATTGGGAATCGTCAGCAGCAGCCAACGGGCGCAGTCTAAACGTGCCAGCTCCATAGTTTCGGCGCGAGCGGCGTTGCCCAGCACCGCTCTGATGCCGCGTTCACGCAGCGCTTCAACGCGAGGACGTGAATTTTCTACCACCACCAGCGGCACATTCGCCTCCAGCAACTTCTCACCAATCAGGCTTCCCACGCGGCCATATCCCACAATCACCGCATGATTACAGATATCGACCGGAATTTGCTTCTCTTCTTCAATCGCCTCTTCCAGCGTTTGCTCTTCCATGGTTTCAGTTTTTGCCAGATAACGTTCTAGCAAGGTAAAGAGAATAGGATTCAGCATAATGGACAGAATGGCGGCGGCGAGCACCAAATTACGCCCTTCTTCGGTCAGGATATTCAGGGAAATACCGAGCCCTGCGAGAATAAAGGCAAACTCACCAATCTGCGCCAGACTCACGGAGATGGTTAACGCTGTTCGACGTGAATGACCCAGCAGCGTGACCAGCAACCAGGCCGCGACCGATTTACCCACCACGACAATCACCAGCGCACCCAGCACCGCTAACGGCTGTGTCACTAAAATCATCGGGTCAAACAACATCCCTACCGAAACAAAGAACAGCACCGCAAACGCGTCGCGCAGCGGCAGCGTGTCATGTGCGGCACGGTGGCTCAATTCAGACTCGTTCAGCACCATGCCCGCGAAAAACGCGCCCAAGGCAAAGGAGACATCAAAAAATTCTACAGCACCAAACGCAATGCCCAGCGCCAGCGCCAGCACCGCGAGTGTGAAAAGCTCGCGCGAACCGGTTGCGGCACTTTTGGCAAGGATCCACGGCACCGCGCGACGTCCTACCACCATCATCAACACCATAAAGGCAGCGACTTTACCTATGGTCAACAGCAGATCCCAGGCAAGTAAGCTCGCGCTGGCGTTGCCTTCTTCAAACATTCCGGCAATCGCAGGCAGCAGAACCAGCGCCAGCACCATCACTAAATCTTCGACGATTAACCAGCCAATGGCGATTTGCCCGCGTTGACTATCAATCAGTTGGCGTTCTTCTAAGGCGCGCAGTAACACCACGGTACTGGCGGTTGAAAGACAGAGCCCAAACACTAGGCCCGTCATTAATGACCAGCCCATCGACCACGACAAACCCATTCCCAGCAAGGTTGCTACGGCAATTTGCGCAATAGCACCGGGAATAGCGATGTGTTTTACCGACATCAAATCTTTTAAAGAGAAATGCAGACCCACCCCAAACATCAGCAAAATGACGCCTAATTCCGCCAGTTCGGGAGCGAGGTTGGTATCAGCGACAAAACCGGGCGTAAAAGGGCCTGCCAGCACGCCAGCCATTAAATAGCCGACTAACGGAGATATTCGTAAGCGATTAGCCAGCATGCCAAGGAGAAAAGCCAGAACCAGTGCCCCGACAATGGTGGTGATCAACGGTGTGGTGTGATGCATGCCTGTCTCCTTGTGTGCAATTGTATCCGCTTGTAACAAATGAGTTTAATGCAAATAGCAGTGGTACGCTGAATAATTTGTGGGATTAAGGGAAAAAACTCATTAAATACGAAGAAAACGCAATCGAACCTCTATTTTTACTCATTATCTTTAATATTGGCCGTAATAGCGGTTAATCAAGGGACGTAAGGAAAAATAATTATCCCTCTAAAAGTCGTATGACACGACGGATACGCCAGAGAAAAGGTGTTATCGCCAGACCAGACATTCCAGGAAGGTAAATCAGCGCTTTAAGAACATCCGCTTAATTGACCCTAAGCGTGTTTGGCCTTGAGTTAAAGAGAGGAATGTGCGACACAGGAGGTCGATTTAGCGAGCGAGCCCGTAGATAAACGGGCCAGATGCGTGATAAGGAGATTGGCTTTGTTAATACCACGATGGTCAGGAAAAGGAATAGCGCTGTTACTGGCGCTGACACCCATGCTTTCTCAGGCCGCTGTGCCTGATCGTACCTACCGTTTTAGCCTCCTTCATACCAACGATGAGCACGGACATTTCTGGTTCAACGAGCAGGGCGAATATGGCCTGGCGGCGCAAAAGGCCTTGATGGATACACTGCGCTATGACGTGCAGGCCAAAGGCGGCGGTGCGCTGATCCTGTCTGCGGGTGACGTCAACACCGGCGTGCCTGAATCGGATGAGCTAGATGCCGAACCCGATATTCGTGGCATGAATCTGATTGGCTATGATGCCATGGCGTTAGGCAATCACGAGTTCGATAAACCGCTCGATATCCTACGTAAGCAGGAAAAATGGGCAAAATTCCCGTTTTTAGCCGCAAATGTCTATCAAAAAAGCAGCGGACAGCGCCTGTTCAAGCCTTGGGCTGTATTTAACCGTATGGGGCTGAAAATTGCTGTGCTCGGTTTGATTACCCCGCAAACCGCGCAGTTGGCGAATCCGGCTGCGTTGAAGGATATTGAGTTCCGCGATCCCATCAGCGAAACAGAGAAAGCTGTGGCTGAATTACGCGCCACTGAAAAGCCTGACGTGATTGTCGCGTTGACGCACCTGGGTTATGACGAAGACGGTAAACACGGCAGCAATGCACCGGGCGATGTAACGTTAGCGCGTAGCCTGCCAAAAGGAACCCTCGATCTGATTGTCGGCGGCCATTCTCATGATGCGGTTTGCATGGAAAAAGAGAACGTCAGCGTCAAAAATTATCAGCCAGGTCAGCCTTGTCAGCCCGATCAACAAAACGGTGTCTGGATCATGCAGGCTGATAAGTGGGGAAAATATGTGGGTCGCGGTGACTTCACTTACCGCAATGGTGAAATCACGCTGGCGTCGTACCAGCTGGTGCCGGTAAATCTCAAGCATAAAATCAATAATATGGATGGCAGCGAATCCTGGCTGACCTGGCAAGAAGAGATCCCAAAAAATACCGCGATGATGAAGTTGTTAACGCCCTATCAGAAGCGTGCAGACGCGAAGCTGATAGTGAATGTTGGCAGTACTGAGGGCGTATTTGAGGGTGAAAACGACAAAGTGCGCGCTGAGCAGACCAACCTTGGGCAGCTCATATTGCGTGCGCAGATGGCACATGCCAAAGCTGACTTTGGCGTGATGAGTGGCGGAGGCATACGCACTTCACTGAAGTCCGGCAAGATTAGCTGGCGTGATTTATTGCAGGTACAACCGTTCGGTAATCAGGTGGTTTCAGTCACGCTGACCGGTGCGGAAATCAAAAAGTATCTGGCGGTAGTGGCCAATATTAAACCCAACTCTGGTGGTTACGCTCAGTTCAGCAATGTGAGCCTGGTAGCAGACGGAAAGTCAGTGAGCGAGGTTCGCATCAAAGGGCAACCGATTGACGACAAGCAAAGCTATCGCATGGCGACCAACAGCTTTAACGCAGCGGGCGGAGATGGTTATCCACGACTCGATAATCACGCGGGTTATGTGAATAGCGGCGATGTTGATGCGGAGGTTCTACGTAATTGGTTTAAGACGCATTCGCCGCTTAAAGCCAGCGATTACGCCACCAAGGGTGAGATTATTCATCTGACGGAAGCGGAAATAAAGGCGCGTGATGAAGCGGCAGAAAAATCCCGTAAGCGCAACTATCCACAAATGTTTTTGGCGTGGATTTGGCCTTGGGGTCGGGAAACCGCTAACGTCCAGTAAAGCGTGAAAGGTAAAAATGAGGAGGCGCTAGCGCCTCCTTTTTTATCAGATTTCGCAAGAATTACGTGCAATCCAGCGTTGACGTAGTTTGTCCCACACCCAGTTGTAGACGATGGTGTAGGGCAAGAAAAACAGGAAGAAAGCAATTTCTACCAACAACGCCTGCCACAGCGTGATGTTCAGCATCCATGCGGCAATCGGTAAACCGATCACTATAAACCCCCCTTCAAAGCCCAGCGCGTGTAAAGCACGCACGCCAAAGCTACGTTTCTGGCCAGGCGGATAGAAACGGTCAAATCCGCTGTTATAGATCATGTTCCACAACATGGCGACAGTCGACAGCATGATGGCCAGCGAGCCCATTTGAAACAGCGGTTTATCCATGGCCCAGGCGGCAAGCGGCGAAACCGTGAGGATCGCTAACGTTTCAAAACCTGCAGCATGTAAAAAACGTTCTTTCATTGAGCGAGTACGCATCATAAAACTCCTTTGGGTGATGCGGCGCAGTTTCTCACGGAAAAATGCTAAGATAAAATGAATAGCTATCGATAAAAGCGATGGATGAAATGCGGTATTCCCCCGAATCCCTTGAAGCTTTTGTACAAACTGTCACCAGCGGTTCATTTTCTGCCGCTGCACGAGCGTTGGGTAAAAGCCAATCCACCATTAGCACCGCAGTGGCGAATCTGGAAGATGACCTCGGCTTTATCCTGTTCGATCGTAGCGGCAGGCAGCCTCAGCTGACCCAGCAAGGCCGGCGGGCATTGCCACAGGTGCAGCAAATTTTGGCGGCCAATGAGCGGCTAAGTACGCTGGCGGTTCAGCTCTCAGAAGGGGTAGAACCGCGCCTGAGTTTTGCCGTTTCTGATTTTTGGCAAACCGATCACCACGAACATCTTCTTAAGCAGTTTGATGCGCGCTACCCCGACATTGAACTGGAATGCATGATGGCGGAAGACGAAGATGTGCTCGATCTGCTGCAAACAGGCCGTGTGCATTTGGGTGTGGTTCGCGCTCAGCCACGACTGCCTGATGATATTGCGATGGCGCGTTTGCAGGTAGAAGCGCAGATGGCGATTTACTTGCATCGCGATTATCCCTTGGCGCAGCAAGCGATCATCCGCGAAAACCAGCTTGAGGAAGTGCGTCATTTACGTCTGAATACATGGGTTGATCAGCGGGAAACATCCCCGCTGGGGCGCGTTTGGTCTGCACCTAACTATCTTTTACTGCTGGAAATGGCTGAGCAGGGTTTTGGCTGGAGCATTCTACCGCGCTGGTTAGTGAGCCAGTTTGGTCACGGCGTTTTGCAAGAGCTGCCGTTAGCGGGCTGGCCGCAGCATATTGCTATCGAAGTCATTTGGTCGCGCCGTAATCCGCCGGGTCCCGCCGGACGATGGATGATCGATCAACTCTGCGCCCAGCCGCGCGTTTAGTCGCGGCGCGCAATATCGGCGAACGGTGCATCCAGCAGGCGTGCAAGATCCTGAGGCGCTAATTCGATATCTAAACCCCGCTTGCCGCCAGAGATAAACAGGGTGGTAAATGTCGCAGCGGAGTGATCGATCACCGTCGGCAAACGCTTTTTTTGCCCTAAGGGACTGATACCGCCCAGCAGGTAGCCGGTAACGCGTTGTGCGATGTGTGGATCGGCCATATCCGCTTTTTTTGCCTTCAAAGCTTTAGCGACTTTTTTTAAATCGAGCTGGCTGGAAACCGGTGTGACCGCCACGGCCAGCTGTTTTGCGTCACCATTTAAGGCAACAAGCAACGTTTTGTAGACCTGACGTGCATCCAAATTCAGTTTACGCACCGCCTCATCACCAAAATTTGTTTCCTGACTATCGTGTTCATAAGGGTGCAGCGTAAAGCTGACTTTTTGTTTTTCCAGAAGATTTACCGCGGGCGTCATAGTCGTACCTGTTTTAATCAGCTGATCAGAAAAATCTTATTATAAAAAGAGGTGAATAAAGGTGGCGAAAATTTGTTCTTTAGGTGAGAATTGGCCCGCGCCAGCAACTTGATTGCTGAGTGATAACCAAAATCATAAACAAATTCCTCTTTGACGGGCCGATAAAACTATCGGCTCTCTTTTTTTATAGTGCTTTTTTAAGGCGCTCTAAGCAGACCGGGCAAATTATCCTCGCCGTAAAGATGCAGCGCACCTACCGCAACCACATATTTACCCGCAGGCAATGCCTGTAATGCATCACGCCAGTGCACATTACGTTGACTGATCAGCGTATCGTTCAGCGCCTGACTAAACGTGCTCGGTAACGCAATCTCTGGCTGACGCGGCGGTGTATCCAGCCACCAGCTCACCATCATCTGAAGCAAGCGCGCATTGGTGTGCCAGTGGATCAGCGTATCTTGCAGCAGCGCCATACCGTCATCAGGCAACGCTTTCAACAGCGCAATTTGCGTATCCGCGCCTTCCAGTTCAATGATCGGCTTTTGCCAGTTTTTCGCCGCCTGTAACAGCTGATAATCGATGCCGTAATCGGGGCGCAGACCGAGTCGTTGTGCTTGTTGCGCCTGAAGCATTAGCGCGATTTGCCACGCAGGCAGTGTAGTAAACATGCTGATGGCAAGGTTGAGTTCATTACACAGCGCCACCAGTTTTGCCATCGCTTCAGCATCAATACGTTCGGCTAAAGGCGCACGTTCGCCGCTGTTATCAAAAGGCGAACCGCCTTGTGTAATGTCCGCTTCAACGATCAACGCATCGGCTTGCTGCAACTGGCGCAGTAAACGGCTGGGCAACGGCTGCATATCACGTGTGCCCATATGAATGCTGCCGACCAGATGCAATTTGCGATCGCCAAGCCGAACGTCCATTGCCGGCCAACGATAGTGTGTAGGAAACAGTCGACTGATTAATCCGCGCAAAGTGTGCCAAACGCTACCTGTCATTCCCTGTCCTTAATTCGCTGAAAACACCATGCTAGCGATTTCAGCGGTCGAAAAACAGCGCCGTAACGGCTATTGCTGACGTGGCGGACGATAACGTAGCAGGCGATTGGCATTACTGACTACGGTTATTGATGAGAGCGCCATCGCTGCACCTGCCACAATCGGACTCAACAGCATGCCGGTTAGCGGATAAAGCACGCCAGCGGCGACAGGAATGCCGATACTGTTATAAATAAAGGCACCAAATAAGTTCTGTCGAATATTGCGCAATGTTGCTGAAGAGAGCGCTAAAGCATCCGCAACGCTGTTGAGATCGGCGCGCATTAAGGTAATCGCCGCCGTTTCTACCGCCACATCACTGCCGCCACCCATTGCAATGCCGACATCCGCCTGCGCCAGCGCAGGTGCATCATTGATGCCATCGCCAATCATGGCAACCACGCGGCCTTGCTGCTGCAGATGCGCTATCGCATCCGCTTTGCCTTCCGGCAGCACGCCAGCGATCACTTCATCAATACCGGCTTCTGCGGCGATAGCGCGTGCCGTTTTTTCATGATCGCCGGTTAACATAATCAGACGATATCCCGACTGATGCAGCCGTTGGAGAGCATCACGGCTACTGTCACGTAAGGTGTCGCGCAAGGCAATCAAACCCGCTAATTTACCGTCCTGCGCCAGCAACACTGGCGTTGCGCCTTGCTGGGTAAGCCGATCAATATCAGCTTGAGCAGAATGGCACTCGATATGGTGATCGCGCATCAGCGCCACATTACCCAACAGTAACCACTTGTCGTTGAGTATGCCGCTGATGCCTTTGCCGCGTATTGTACGAAATTGCTCAACGTCAGGCCGTTTAGCTTCACCCGCTTCAGCCACGATGGCTTTTGCCAGCGGATGACTGGCTGATTGCTCAAGTGCGGCGGCAGCCTGCAAAATGGTATGACGATCGGCATCGCCCCAGGCAATAACGTCAGTCACCTGCGGTCGGCCTGCTGTGAGCGTACCGGTTTTGTCGAACACCAAGGTGTCTACTTTGCTGGCACGTTGTAGTGCATCGGCATCGCGCACCAGCACGCCTAGCTCAGCAGCGCGACCGACACCCGCGATGATCGACATCGGCGTGGCTAAACCCAGCGCACAAGGGCAGGCGATGATTAACACGGTGGTGGCGATAACCAGCGTGTAAGCGATTTGCGGCTGTGGTCCGAAAAGATACCAAATCAAACCGCTGATCACCGCTATCGCCACCACCACAGGAACAAACACGGCTGAAATGCGGTCGGCTAAGCGGCCAACGTCAGGTTTACTGCTTTGCGCCTGACGCACTAAATGAATAATGCGCGACAGCGCCGTGTGATTACCGGTGGCGCTGGCGATGAAGCGCACCGCACCATCCTGAACCAGCGTGCCCGCGTAAATCTTATCCCCTGTGGATTTACCCTGCGGCACGGCTTCACCCGTTAGCATCGCTTCATCTAACCAGGCTTCGCCGTCCTGAATCTCGCCATCCACGGGTACGCGATCGCCGGTTACTAATCGCAACGTCATACCCGATTGCACTGCGCTAACCGGCAGCAGCGATTCACCTTCTTCAGTCATTACGCGAGCTTGTGCGGGAGTGAGATCGAGGAGGCGCTCCAGCGCTTTGGATGAACGCTGACGCGCACGCTGTTCCAGTGCATGCCCGAGATTGATCAGGCCGATAATCATTACGCTGGCTTCGAAATAGAGGTGGCGCGCCTGCAGAGGAAAGAAGTCTGGCCACAACACCACGCTGAAGGAGTAGATCCATGCCGCAGCCGTACCAAGTGCCACCAAGGTATCCATGGTGGCAGCACCATTAAGCAAGCTGCGCCAGGCGCTGCGATAAAAGTGATTACCGCTGATGACCATGACTAACAGCGTAATAATACCCAACACCCGCCAGGTTGAGTGATTGCTGGCACTCAGCATCATGTCGCCAGCCATGCCCCAGATCATCAGCGGCACGCCAAACAGCAGCGCTAAAGCTGCTTGCCAGCTAAAACGTCGCATGGCTTTGCGGGCACTGTTTTGCTGTTTCTCACGGCGTTCCTGCTCATCTTCAATGACTTGCGCGCCGTAGCCTGCGGCATCAACGGCCGCCACTAACTGCTGTGGCTCAACGTTGCCCAACACCAGTGCGCTACGCTCGCCTAAATTGACGCGCGCCTGACTCACGCCCTTCACCTGTTGCAGCGCTTTTTCAACCCGACTAACACAACTGGCACAACTCATGCCGTCAATCAGTAAAAAATGCGCGGGTAGCACTTTTTCTGCCGGTTGAGAAAAGGACTCCGTTGTCAGCGCCTTCGGCGTCGGCTCTGTTGCTGTCAACGGTTCAGCCTTTGGGTAGCTGTCGTCTGCTTTTAATGTGGCTTGATAACCTGCTGCTTCAACCGTCGCAATCAGTTCGGCAGCATCAGCATCGCTGACAATTTGCGCCTCCTGCTGCGTGACGTCAGCCTGTTTAACATCGCTGCGCTGTTCCAGCGCCTCTTTTACGCGTTTAACGCAATGGCCGCAGGTCAATCCATCCAGCGCCAAAGAAATAGTCTGTGACATGCTTAACTCCTCGTTTCATGACATTTGACCGGGCGGTCACTTTCGATTAGTTATAAAGCGTAAACCTTCCATCAAGGGGAAGGTCAAGGAGAGAAAATGAACATCAGCGATGTTGCAAACAAAACCGGGCTGACCAGCAAAGCGATTCGGTTTTATGAAGAGAAGGGCGTCGTCACGCCGCCACTGCGCAGTGAAAATGGTTACCGCAGCTATAATCCGCATCATATTGAAGAACTCAACTTATTGCGCCAGGCGCGACAGGTTGGCTTCACCCTTGATGAGTGCCGCGAACTGGTGTTGCTGTTTAACGATCCCGCTCGCCACAGCGCAGATGTGAAAGCGAGAACGCTACAAAAAGCAGATGAAATTGCGGCGCATATCGAAGAATTACACGCCATGCGCGCCCGATTATTAGCGCTGGCTGAAGCCTGTCCGGGTGATGACAGCGCTGAATGCCCCATCATCAATAACCTAACAGGCTGCTGTGCTCAAACGGCAGGAAAGCGTGGCTGAATGCGCAACGTGATGCCTTCAACGGCAATCACTTCAACCTGGGTTCCCGCCACTAAATCTTGTTCGGCCTGTACGCGCCAACTGCTGTCGCCGATGCGTACGTGACCCAAGCCGTTTATCAGTGACGTATCAAGCGTCAGGTGCATGCCAATCATCTGGCTACCGCGCTGATTAAGGGAGTTTGGCTGCTGCTGGCCTTCACGGTAACGGATCCAACGATACCAAAAGAAGACGCAAACCAGCGTTAACACAGCAAACATTGAGCCTTGGGTCGTCCAGCTAAAGGGAATAAACCACTCAATGATTCCCACCATCACTGCTGCCAGGCCGCTCCACAGTAAATAGCCGCTGGTGCCGAGCATCTCAGCCGCTAAAAGCAGGCCACCTAAGGTCAGCCAGAACCAGTGGGGATGCGCAATAATATCGACCAGCATCAGCGTTTCGACTCAGGACGTGAATCTTTAAGCAACTCGCTGATACCCGCGACGGATCCCAGCAAGCTGCTGGCGTCCAACGGCATCATCACCACTTTGCTGTTATTTATTGGCCTCGCCAATTTTTTGCAATGCATCGGTATATTTCTGAGCAACGAAGTAATTAATGGCCTGGATATCACCCGCCGCAATCGCTTCGGAGACCATTTTGGTGGCACGCGCTTCGGCTTCCGCCTGACGTTCACGCGCTTCGGCCTGCAAAAATGCGGAAGTTCTTTCGCCTTCGGCCTTGAGTATTTGCGACTGCTTTTCGCCCTCGGCGCGCAGAATAGCCGCCTGACGTACACCTTCAGCGGTCAGGATGTCGGCGCGTTTGGTTCGCTCTGCTTTCATCTGAGCATTCATGGCACCAATCAACTCTTGCGGCGGACGCACATCGCGAATTTCGATGCGGGTAATTTTCACGCCCCACGGATTAGTTGCTTCATCAACGATGTGCAGTAAACGCGTATTGATGCTGTCGCGCTGCGATAACATTTCGTCCAGCTCCATGCTGCCAAGCACAGTACGCATGTTTGTCATGGTGAGATTAATGATCGCCAACTCAAGGTTACTGACTTCATAGGCGGCGCGAGCCGGATCAACGGCCTGAATGAAACAGACGGCGTCGATGGTGACATTAGCGTTGTCTTTAGAAATGATCTCTTGCGATGGGATATCCAGCACCCGTTCCATCATGTTGATCTTGCGACCCACACGATCCATAAACGGCACTACCAGACTTAAACCTGGTTGCAATGTTCGGGTGTAACGACCAAAGCGTTCCACCGTCCATTGAAAACCTTGCGGTACAATTTTGACACAGGCCCACACAGCCACCAGCGCCAGTACGATGAGTACCGGAATAACAGTCAACATATAACCTCCAGATTGTCAGATTGACGGGCCGAGTCGCTTCGGCCCGTTGTTACTCACCTAGTAGAGCAGTGAGTAAAGCTGGCGGCGATAGCGCGCGGCGAGTGCATCGCCGGTCCCTAGCGCAGCCAAAATCTCTTGCAGCATTTTCCGCGCCTGACCGTCAGCCGCGTTCAAATCGGTTTTAAGGAAGCTAAACAGCAGTTCCAGCGCTTCTTCGTTGCGGCCAACCTGATGCAGCTGTAACGAAAGTTTAGCAGCCAGTTCAGCGTTAGAAGGATCGCTTTCTAACTGGGATTGTAACTGCTGAATCTCTGGCGTATCGGCGGCTTGCTTCAGCAACTCGATCTGCGCGATCAGGCTTTGATAGCGGGTATCCTGATCCTGAAGCGGCACCACTTTTAGCACGGCTTCTGCTTCATCGCTGCGGTTCAGGGTAATTAATACTTCTGCCAGCAGAAAGCCGATTTCGCTCATTTGGTTGCTCAATTGCCAGGCATCTTTCAGCAGCGGCAACGCTTCAAGCGGTTTACCTTCGTCGATCAGCGCCATGGCTTGCTGCGCTTTCAGCTCTTCTTCACGTGGTAAAACTTTTTCCAGCAGGGCACGAACTGCCTCTTCCGGTTGCGGTCCCTGGAAACCATCAACGGGCTGACCGTTCTGGAACAGATAAACCGTTGGGATAGAGCGCAATCCAAACTGCGACGCCACCATTTGCTCTTTATCGCAATCGAGTTTGGCAAGGATAAACTGACCCGCGTATTCCTGAGCTAAGCGCTCCAGTAATGGGGTAAGCTCCTGACAATGCTGGCTACGCTCAGACCAAAAGTAAAACAGCACGGGCAGCTGTGCCGACTGCTCAAGAATCTGATGCAGGTTGGATTCGTTGATGTCGATAATCGAAGCTTGTGGTGACATGAATAAGTCTCTTTGCAGAAAGTGTTCTAAGAATATGGGGCCAACGGGCCGCGCTTCAAGTTGAATTCAGGTTGAGCGGTTAATGGCTACGCAAAATGCGATCCATCATCCAGCCCGGAAGCAAACGTTTCAGCAAGCCCATAATGTGTGCGACCAGCGTCACTGGATAACGCAAACGCGGATGCTTGCTCTCCAAAGCATGGCGCAATTTAGGCAGAATGGCTTCTGGCGGCAAAGTAAAACGTGCGGCGATACCGGGATTGCGCACCGGTTTATTTTGCTCACCTTGCGTTACGTTGTCGGTGAATTGCGTTTTGATCGGACCGGGTTCAATCAGGCTGACACGCACGCCGCTGCGGTAAACTTCCAGGCGAAGCGCATCGCTCCACGCTTCCAGCGCATATTTGCTGGCGGCATAAGCACCACGGCCAGGTGTAGAAATGAGACCTAACACCGAGCTGGTATTAATAATGCGCCCATTCCCGCTGGCTTGCAGTGCGGGCAGCAAGCGCATCGTGAATTGGTGCGTACCGAAAAAGTTCGTCGAGAATTGCTGCTCCAGCTGTTGGCGAGAAAGTGTATGCAGCGGCCCATATACGCCAAAGCCGCCATTGTTAAACAGAGCAAACAGGCGGTTTTCCGTTAGGGCGATCACGTCATCAGCGGCACGATCTACGCTCGCGGGATCGTCGAGATCCAATTGCAGCCCAATAAAACCGAGCGTATTCATCCGCGCAACGTCTTCTGTTTTACGACAGGCAGCAATGACTTTGTAGCCGCGTGTCAGCAGATCGTTGGCGGCAGCCAGCCCAATTCCGCTGGAACAGCCGGTTATTACCACGGTTCTTTGCATTTATTTACCCATTTTCGCGCTCATTGTCGCTACTGCTGCTTAACTAAAGGAGCGAGTTCTTTTGCCATTAAATTGGCAATAAAAGGTTGTGCATCAGGGTTTGGATGAATGCCGTCCTGCTGCATCCACTCAGGTTTCAGGTAAACCTGCTCCATGAAAAAGGGCACCAGAGGAATGTTGTACTGCTGTGCCAGATCGGGATAGATCCCGCTGAACGCTTCCGTATAACGACGTCCATAATTGGCCGGTAAACGAATCTGCATTAGCAGGGGTTTCGCGTTGGCTGCTTTTACGTCGTCGATCACTTTGCGCAGATTCAGGGCGATGGCGTCAGGCGGAAATCCACGCAGACCGTCATTACCGCCCAATTCGATTAACACCCATTGTGGTTGATGCTGTTTTAATAGCGACGGTAAACGCGCCAGTCCTTGTGCAGCGGTATCGCCGCTAATACTGGCGTTAATCACTCTGGGTTGCTGTTGCCACTGTTTATTGAGCAGACTGGGCCAGGCGGCGGAAGCCGACATACGGTAACCGGCGCTGAGGCTGTCGCCCAATACCATCAGGGTATCAGCCGCAGCAAGACGAGACACCAGCAGAAGACACAATAACAGGAAGGGATAATGCCAGCGGAAAACGTTGTTGAAGTTCATCATCTTACTAAGTCCGTCGGTCAGGGAGAGCATCAGCTGACCATCCTTACCGGAGTTGAGTTAGTTGTCAAACCGGCTGAAACCATCGCGTTGATTGGCGAATCAGGTTCAGGAAAATCCACGTTACTCGGTATTTTAGCTGGCCTCGATGATGGCAGCAGCGGCGAGGTGAATCTGATGGGCAAGCCGTTGCATCAGATGAACGAGGAGCAACGCGCCGCGCTGCGTGCTAAGCAAGTCGGCTTTGTTTTTCAATCATTTATGTTAGTCCCAACGCTAAATGCGCAGGAAAATGTGCAGTTGCCCGCGCTGTTACGTGGCGACAGCGATCGCCAAAGCCGCGAGCAGGCACGAGAACTGCTTAATCAGTTGGGATTAGGTGAGCGTCTGCATCATCTGCCCGCGCAACTTTCCGGTGGTGAGCAGCAGCGTGTGGCGCTGGCACGTGCTTTTAACGGTCGGCCCGGCTTGCTGTTTGCTGATGAGCCCACCGGTAATCTGGATCGTAAAACCGGCGATCGTATTGCCGATTTACTGTTCTCACTCAACCGCGATTTTGCGACCACGCTGATTTTGGTCACGCATGATGAACAATTGGCGGCGCGCTGCGATCGGCGTTTACGGTTGCGCGATGGCAAGCTGTGGGAGGAGCAATGATTTGGCGCTGGTTTTGGCGTGAGTGGCGCTCGCCCTCGCTGCTGATCGTTTGGCTCGCATTGACGCTGGCGGTCGCTTGCGTGCTGGCATTGGGTTCCATCAGTGACCGAATGGAAAAGGGGCTAAGTCAGCAAAGTCGGGATTTCATGGCGGGTGATCGCACCTTGCGCAGCAGCGATGTGGTGCCTGATGCCTGGCTAGCGAAAGCGCGTGAAGAGGGATTGTCAGTCAGCAGTCAGCTGAGCTTTATGACCATGACTTTTGCTGAACAAACGCCGCAGCTGGCCTCGGTAAAAGCGGTTGATAATCACTATCCAATGTTTGGTGATTTGCAAACCGATCCGCCGGGTCTGAAACCGGTTGAAGGCACAGCGCTGGCGGCCCCACGTTTAATGGCGCTGCTGAATTTAAAAGTCGGCGATCGATTGGATGTCGGGGACACCACGCTGCGCATTGTCGGGGAGGTGATTCAGGAACCGGATGGCGGCTTTAATCCGTTTCAGATGGCGCCGCGCTTGTTGATCAATCTGGCAGACGCAGCAAAAACCGGTGCCATTCAACCAGGCAGCCGGCTGACCTGGCGCTATAAATTTTCTGGTGAATCTGAGCAGTTGGCGAACTATGACCGCTGGATTCAGCCGCAGCTGAAAGCCGATCAGCGCTGGACCAGTATCGAAAATTCCGAAGATGCATTAGGTCGCTCGATGCAGCGTGCTCAGCAATTTTTGCTGCTTTCAGCTCTGCTAACATTGATGTTGGCGATTGCGGCGGTAGCGGTGGCAATGAGCCATTACTGTCGCAGCCGTTACGATTTAGTCGCAGTGTTGAAAACGCTGGGTGCCACGCACGGCGCCTTGCAAAAGCTGCTGATTGGTCAATGGCTGGCGGTGCTGCTGCTGGCGGCTGTGTGCGGCAGCATGGTCGGGCAGGGCGTTGAAGCGCTGTTAATGGCGATGCTGAAACCGGTGCTGCCGGCCAGCTTGCCCGCTGCCAGCTTGTGGCCGTGGGTGTGGGCGGTGGGTTCACTGTTCGTGATTTCGCTACTGGTGGGATTGCGGCCCTATCGCTTGCTGCTGGCGACGCAGCCATTACGCGTCCTGCGACGGGATGCGGTGGCGAATATCTGGCCATTAAAATTCTACCTTCCTGCCATGGGTGCGCTGGTCGTTGTCTTGCTGGCGCTGCTGGTCGGCGGCAGCAAAATGCTGTGGGCGCTGCTGGCGGGTGTGGTGTTGCTGGCTGCGTTGCTGTCGCTGCTCGGCTGGGCAACGCTGCTGCTGCTGCGCCGTTTAGTGGTGCGTAATCTGGCGCTAAGGCTGGCAATCAATCGTCTGCTGCGTCAGCCCGGCATCACGCTTAGCCAGCTTTCTGCATTTTCGCTGTCATTTATGTTGTTGGCACTGTTGTTAGTCATGCGCGGCGATTTACTGGATCGCTGGCAGCAACAGCTCCCTGCAGACAGTCCAAACTTCTTTCTGCTGAACATGACAGAAGATCAGGTACCGCAGGTGCGGGATTTCTTGCAGGCGCATCAAATCAAACCGGAAACCTTTTACCCTATCGCTCGGGTCAGATTAAGTGAGTTAAACGGTAAAGAGGCGGATCCCAAAATGGATAACGCTTTAAACCGTGAACTCAATTTAACCTCGCTCACTGAGCGCCCTGAACACAATCCGCTGGTAGCGGGCAACTGGCCTCCAAAAGCGGGTGAAGTGTCGATGGAGGTTGAGCTGGCTGACCGGCTGGGACTGAAACTCGGGGATACCTTGACCTTCGAGGGTGATACGCAAAAGTTCAGCGCCAAAATCACCAGCCTGCGCAAAGTGGACTGGGAGAGTTTGCGACCTAACTTCTTCTTTATCTTTCCACCTGGCGCACTGGACGCACAGCCGCAAACCTGGTTAACCAGTTTCCGCATGGATAACAATCCCGCTTTGCTGGCACAGCTAAATCGCCAGTTTCCCACGCTGAGCCTGCTCGATATCGGCAGTATCATGCGGCAGATCGGACAGGTACTGGCGCAGGTAAGCCAGGCACTGGAAATCATGGTGGTGTTGGTTACGGCTTGTGGCGTATTGCTGTTGATGGCACAAATTCAAGTCGGTATGCGACAACGCCGTCAGGAGTTGGTGGTGTATCGAACGTTGGGGGCCAGCAAACGTTTATTGCGATCCACACTGTGGTGTGAATTTGCGCTGCTCGGTGTGGTATCGGGTGTTGCGGCGGCATTAGGAGCGGAAGCGGCTTTGTGGGGATTGCAGCGTAAAATTTTCGACTTTCCCTGGCAGCCTGACTGGACGCTGTGGCTGGCCTTGCCGATCGGCGGTGCGCTGCTACTGTCGGTGTGTGGTGGCTGGCTGGGCGTGCGGTTGTTAAAAGGAGAGGCGCTGTTCAAAAATTTTAGCGCCGGATAGCACTAAACGTCCAGGCCAGACTTAAGACCTGGTCTGGACGTGTCGTTTGAAATAATCAGGTCAATTATTCCGCAAAGAGTCGCTTACATTGTCACATTCACCTTTATCGCTCCCCCTTGCCATCAAGCCCGTTACTGACACTGCCTGCTGCAAAATTTGCCAGGGCCGCGCCACGCTCTATGGCGTTACCGATTTTAATACCGCTTGTTATGCAAACAATGTGAACCGCTATGTTTATCCCCTTACCGGGGTTGCGATTTATTATCATCAGTGTCAGCAGTGTGGTTTGATTTATACCCATGCGCTGGATGACTGGCGTCCGGCAGATTACCAGCAGCACATTTATAACGAGGATTATGCGCAATTCGATCCTAATTATGAGATCAACCGCCCGCTTAAAAACCGTGATTTTATTTTGCAATTATTCAAACGCTATCATGGCAGCAAGATGCTGGATTACGGTGGCGGCAGCGGCACGCTGGCGAAATTAATGCGAGAAGAAGGGATCGATATGATCGCCTGGGATCCGTTCATTGCAGGTGATTATCCCGAAACGGCTGCCTATGATTTTATAACTTGCTTTGAGGTGCTTGAGCACACGCCAGATCCGCATCAAACCGTTGCAGAAATTACGCGTTTTTTGAAAAAAGGTGGGGTGTTTTATTTCAGTACCGGAACCCATGACTCAGTCAGTCATCAAGGAATGAACAATTGGTATATTGCGCCGCGTAATGGCCACATCACCCTCTATTCTGAAGACTCTTTGAACACGCTATTTACCGCGCACGGCTACCAAATAACGCATTTGAATGAGTGGTATCACGTTGCGATGAAGATGAGAGATTAACGCGCAAAGATGGAATGGATTGTTCCCTCTGTCAGAGAAGAGGGAACAACAGGCAAAGCGTTATAATTTAGCCACTGCCCAGGCAATACCGCTCACATACTCTTCTGGAAGCTGTGACACCAACGCATTCAGTGACGCTTTCAAACGTGCCTGATCGTTGTCGGTCAAATTCAGATGGCCAACTTTACGACCCGCACGCACTTCTTTGTCGTACCAATGCAGGTGTACCAGCGGCTGCTGCAGCCAGTTGAGATTCACGGCGGTACCAATTAAGTTCACCATCACCGAAGGGGCAATCACCACCGGTTTTGGCAGCGCCAGACCCAATATCGCCCGCAGATGCAGTTCGAACTGGCTAATTGAAGCGCCATTTTGCGTCCAGTGGCCACTGTTGTGCACGCGTGGAGCCAGTTCGTTGATCAGTAAACCTTCTGGTGTGACAAAACACTCCATCGCCATCACACCAACATAGTTCAGTTCATGCATGATGGCGCTGAGCATCGCTTCAGCCTGCTGCTGCTGAGCGCTGTCTGCCTGCGGAAAAGCCACGCTGGTGCGGAGAATGCCATCCTGATGGAGATTATGAGTCAACGGATAGAACACAGTGTTGCCATCCTGACCGCGTGCGCCGACCAGTGACACCTCACCTAAAAAGTTGATGCCTTGCTCAACAATACATTCGCCGTAGCATTCGTCTGGCAACGAGTCCGTTTCATTGGCGCGCAAACGCCATTGACCACGGCCATCGTAACCGCCCGTGCGGCGCTTCACGATGGCCAGTTCACCCAGCGTTTTAAACACCGCTGGCCATTCTTGTTTATTGGCCAGCAACTGCCAGGGTGCGGTAGCAAGATTGAGCTGGTCAAGCAGCTGCTTCTGCGTAAGGCGATCGGCCAGGCGAGGAAAGATATCGCGGTTCACGAAAGCCGGATGACTCGCCAGTTCGCGCGTCAATGCCGTTTCAGGCCAGCGTTCAATCTCGGCGGTAATCACGCTTTCAGCAATCGGCAGCGCATCGGGATCAGCGTCCAAACCCACAGGATAAACGGCAATACCCAGCGGTTCACCCGCCTGGCGCAGCATACGGCCCAGTTGACCATTTCCTAAAACACAAACCGGCTTCATGCTTCCACCCGCGGGTCCGGGTTATTCAGCACGTCGTCAGTTTGCGTTTGACGCCAGATGGCGAGGCGGGAAGCCAGCGCCGCGTCATGAATCGCCAGAATCTGTGCCGCCAGCAGCGCCGCATTGGCAGCACCCGCTTTGCCGATGGCTAAGGTGCCAACGGGAATACCGCGTGGCATCTGCACAATGGAGTAGAGGCTGTCGACACCGCTGAGTGCTGCACTCTGCACTGGAACACCCAACACGGGCAGCAAGGTTTTAGCCGCCAGCATGCCAGGCAGATGTGCCGCGCCACCTGCACCCGCGATAATCACCTGATAGCCATTTTCAGCAGCCGTTTCGGCAAAGCTAAACAATTTATCCGGCGTGCGGTGCGCTGAAACCACTTCAACATGGAAGGGCACGTCCAGGCTGGTCAGAATTTCCTCAGCGAACTGCATGGTGGCCCAGTCACTTTTGGAACCCATAACAATAGCAATGCGAGCCGGGGCGGCGTTGGATGACATGCGGTCAACTCCTGTGAATAAACAAACAGACCTGGCCGGGCGGACAGGTTTTGAAGGGCACAGAGAATAGCATGAGAAGAGAGCAAGGAAAACGGTTGCGTCAGGCTAAAACGGGCCAATTCAGCCCGATTTTTAAAAGTTAAATTCGATCAGTTGAATACCGCTGGCGTCCAATTGGATCATTGAGCCTTCGCTATGCCAAGCGCCTAAAACGGCACGCTCAGCAGCTTTGCCTTGCAGCGTCAGAGCGTGAATAGCGGGGCGATGTGTATGTCCATGAATCAGCAGACGTACCTGCTGGCGTTGCATCGCGGCTTCAACAGCCTGCTGATTAACATCCATGATGGTCAACGACTTATGCTGATTAGCTTGTTTGCTGTCGGCACGCATGCGCGTTGCGATGCGTTTACGAATAAACAGTGGCAGCGCGAGAAACAGCGTCTGAATCCAGCGTTGATGCACCTTAGCGCGAAAGCGTTGATAGCCTTGATCGTCAGTACATAATGTATCGCCATGCATGATCAGTAATCGATGACCGTACAGTTCAAGAACCTGCTCTTCTGGGAGTAGCGTCATGCCGCTGTCGCGCGCAAAGCGTCGGCCAATCAGGAAATCGCGGTTACCATGAATAAAGTAAACCGGTACGGGCAGGGCGCGCAGTGCATTCGCGATTTTTTGATGCAGCGGATTGGGATCGTCATCGCCAATCCAGGCTTCAAACAGATCGCCAAGGATATACAACGCGTCGCAATGCGGCGCTTCGCGCTGTAAAAAATGCAGAAAACCGGCGGTAATCGCCGGTTCTTCCTGACACAGATGTAAATCTGCAATAAATAACGTGCGCGACATTACTCGCTAACGGTCACTTTCTGGATGACAACGTCATCTTTTGGCACATCCTGGTGCATGCCGCTGCGGCCCGTTGCTACCGCTTTGATTTTCTCAACCACGTCCATGCCTTCAACCACTTCAGCGAACACGCAGTAACCCCAGCCTTGCAGGCTTTCGTCACGGAAGTTCAGGAAGTCGTTGTCAGCGACGTTAATGAAGAACTGGGCAGTCGCGGAGTGTGGAGCAGAAGTACGCGCCATCGCCAGAGTACCGCGGGTGTTCTTCAGGCCGTTGTTGGCTTCGTTACGAATCTCTTCTTTCGTCGCTTTCTGCTTCATGCCCGGCTCAAAACCGCCGCCCTGAACCATGAAACCGTTAATTACGCGATGGAAAATGGTGTTGTCGTAGAAACCTTCACGGCAATAATCCAGAAAGTTCTGTACGGTTGCCGGCGCTTTGTCATCGAAGGTTTTGATCACGATATCGCCATGGTTCGTCTGGAAAGTTACCATTTTTGTTGTCCTGTAAAGGTTGTCGTCAGTCACTCAGGCCGCATCATAGAATGGCGTGCCCATTTTTCTCGACGGTTCTTATATCATAATTTGCAATGACGCGTCAGCAGGGCGGCGCAGTTGGCTTGCTTTGCATCGCACGAGCGTTAAAAATACGGCACAATGTCTGAATACCCAAAATAAGTGCCAACCGCACACGTTAATACGGAAACGTTCAATGCTTAAGATCTATAACACCCTGAGTCGACAGAAAGAGGAATTCAAACCCATCCATGCCGGTAAGATCGGTATGTATGTATGCGGCATCACGGTGTACGACCTCTGTCACATTGGTCATGGTCGGACGTTTGTGGCATTTGACGTGGTAGCGCGCTATTTACGTTATACCGGTTATGATCTGAACTATGTGCGCAACATCACCGATATTGATGACAAGATCATCAAACGTGCTAACGAAAACGGTGAGAGTATTGAAACCCTGACCAACCGCATGATTGCAGAGATGCATAAGGATTTTGCGGCCTTGGGTATTCTTCCGCCCGATCAAGAACCACGCGCCACGCGTCATATTGCGGAAATTATTGAGCTGGTTGAGAAGCTGATTGCACGCGATCATGCCTACGTCGCGGACAACGGCGACGTGATGTTTGATGTCATGAGCGACACCGATTACGGCGCGCTTTCGCGACAGGACCTGGATCAACTGCAAGCCGGTGCGCGTGTTGAAGTGGCAGAAGTGAAACGTAATCCCATGGATTTCGTGTTGTGGAAAATGTCGAAAGCGGACGAACCGGCGTGGTCCTCGCCGTGGGGAAATGGTCGTCCGGGCTGGCACATTGAGTGCTCGGCCATGAACTGCAAGCAACTGGGCGAGCATTTTGATATCCACGGCGGCGGTTCTGATTTGATGTTCCCGCACCATGAAAATGAGATTGCTCAGTCAACCTGCGCGCATGACGGGCCTTACGTCAATTACTGGATGCATTCCGGTATGGTGATGGTAGACCGCGAAAAGATGTCTAAATCGCTGGGTAATTTCTTCACCGTGCGGGACGTGTTGCAGCATTACGATGCAGAAACGGTACGTTACTTCCTGATGTCTGGCCACTACCGTAGTCAGCTTAATTACGGTGAAGATAACTTGAATCAGGCGCGTGCGGCCTTAGAGCGTCTTTATACTGCGCTGCGCCACACGGATAACAGCGTGGCGGCGAGCGGTGGCAATGATTTCGAGGCCCGTTTCCGTGCCGCGATGGATGATGATTTTAATACCCCTGAAGCTTATTCAGTGCTGTTCGACATGGCGCGTGAAGTGAATCGCCTGAAAGGTGAAGATGCAGCATCGGCGAATGGATTGGCGGCAAAACTGCGTGAAATTGCCAACGTTCTTGGCATTCTGCAGCAGGATCCTGAGCAATTCCTGCAAAGTGGCGCGCAGGTGAACGATGAAGAAGTGGCGGAAATTGAGCATTGGGTGAAAACCCGCGCCGAAGCCCGAGCGGCTAAAGATTGGGCGCAAGCCGATGTGGCACGCGACAAGCTGATCGAACTCGGCGTAATAGTTGAAGACGGCCCGCAGGGATCAACCTGGCGACGCAAGTAAACTGAAGAGGGCGAGAAATCGCCCTTTTTTATTATGCGGATTTTTTATTATGTCGATTGAGCAGCTTCAGATTCGCGGCTTCCGTTCGGTAAGGGATTTGACCCTGCCGCTGCAGCAGTTAAACGTGGTGAGCGGCCCAAACGGATGCGGCAAATCCAACCTCTATAAAGCGGTGCGCCTGCTGCATGAAGCTGCCTGCGGGCAACTGGCCTTGGCATTAGCGGAAGAGGGCGGCATCCAAAAAGCGATGTGGGCCGGAGGTTTGCGCCAAGGCGATCGCCGACACGATGCCAAACGGCTTTCTCTCGCGGTGCAAATGGATGATATGGATTATCAGCTGGAGGTTGGCTTTCCTGAGCCGCTTGCAACGAGCTTGTTTAACCTTGATCCACTGGTGAAGGAAGAACATCTGTGGATGAGTGGTCATCAACGGCGTCCTTCAGCCTGCATTATGCAGCGTAAAAATCAGACTGCTTTTTTGCATAATATTGACGGTGAGCGCATCGCTTATCCGGCGGTATTGCACCCGGAAGAGTCGCTGTTCGGGCAGCTAGGTGAACCGCATCGCTATCCTGAACTGTCACAACTGCGTGAGCGACTGCGCCAATGGCGTTTCTATCACGAGTTTGCTGTCTGGCCCGGTTCGCCCATTCGCGCACCACAAATTGGCGTGCGTGCGCCGGTGCTGGCGCATGATGGCAGCAATCTTGCAGCAGCCTGGGCCACTATTGTTGAGCGTGGTCATCATGAATTGTTGTTTGAGGTGGTGGGTGAAGCGTTTCCCGACAGCGAGTTTCACGTTGATGTGCAGAATGGCCGGTTTCAAATGCTGATGTCGCGCAAAGGTATTTTGCGGCCGTTGGAGAGCGCTGAGTTTTCAGATGGCACACTGCGTTTTCTCTGTTTAGTCGTGGCGCTGCTGAGTCCGCGACCCCTCAATTTATGGCGCTGAATGAGCCTGAAAACAGTTTGCATGAAGATTTATTACCCGCTCTGGCGCGGTTAATTGCTGAGGCCAGCCAGTTCAGTCAATTGTGGATTACCAGTCACTCGCCCAAACTGGCCACATTGATTCGTCAGCATACGGCGTTGAATCATATTGAGCTGGAGCAAATAGAAGGCGAGACGCGCGTGGTGGGAGAAGCGTGGGTTTAAGGCGTCCCCGCAGGGACGCCAGAACATCATGCGGTCACGGTGATGCGTTGACCTGCGTATTCAACCGTTTGACCAGAAACGATTTTACAACGCTTACGGGTTTCAATCGCGCCGTCGACCCGCACTTCACCATCAGCAATTACGACCTTGGCCTTTGCGCCACTTTCAACCCAGCCTTCCAGCTTGAGCAAATCACAAAGATCAACGTGCGGGAATTTTCCCAGAGAAAAGTTCGCCATTATTTCACCTCATTGTCGTGAAATTCTTCACACGCCTGCAGCGTATTCTGAATCAACGTTGCTACTGTCATCGGGCCTACGCCGCCCGGTACTGGCGTGATATACGCTGCGCGCTCAGAGGCCGCTTCAAAATCAACATCGCCTACTACTTTCCCGCTTTCTAAACGGTTAATGCCGACATCAATAACAATCGCGCCCGGCTTGATCCAGTCGCCTGGAATGAAGCCCGGTTTTCCGACCGCCACCACCAGCAGATCGGCGTGCTCAACGTGATGACGTAAATCTTTGGTAAAACGATGGGTAACGGTGGTGGTACATCCCGCCAGCAGCAGTTCCATGCTCATCGGGCGACCAACAATATTTGATGCGCCAACGACCACGGCATTGAGGCCGTAAGTGTCAATGTTATAACGCTCAAGCAACGTGACGATGCCGCGCGGCGTACAAGGGCGCAGTTTTGGCGAACGCTGGCACAGACGACCGACGTTGTAAGGATGGAAGCCATCAACGTCTTTATCCGGTGTGATACTTTCCAGCACCTTGACGTTATCAATGCCCGCTGGCAGCGGCAGCTGTACCAAAATGCCATCGATTTCTGGGTCATTGTTGAGATCGTCAATCAGCTGCAGCAACCTGGCTTCGCTGGTGGTAGCGGGCAAATCGTAAGAGCGGGAGATGAATCCCACTTCCTCGCAGGCGCGGCGTTTGCTGCCGACATAAATCTGCGATGCAGGATTTTCACCTACCAGAACGACTGCCAAACCCGGTGCACGTTTTCCGGCTGCCAGACGTTGCTTCACTTTTTCCGCAACCTCAAGACGCACCTGCTGCGCAATCGTTTTACCGTCAATAATTTTTGCTGCCATCAGAGAGGAAATCCACTGTGTTGTGTTAAATCGGGGAAGGTGCCTATTTTGTCAGAAGCGCGACGCGCTGTCAGTTTTTGAATTGCTGACATTGTCTTAAACTTCAGCAACCATGCTGATTGATAAGTCAAAAGCGTTGACTCATTCGGGTCGGCCCGTATAATCCTCGCCATCTCCATGCGCCCTTAGCTCAGTTGGATAGAGCACCGGCCTTCTAAGCCGTAGGTCACAGGTTCGAATCCTGTAGGGCGTACCAATCCTTTCAAGCACTTACGCAAGCTTCAATCCTACCTGATTTCCTCCTTGTGTCTTATTTGTGTCGTGATCACCTAAAAGTAAGTCAATTTTGCGCGCATGCTCCGTTAAGTGGTTCGGTGCCAGGTGAGCATAACGACGTACCATTTCAATACTTTCCCAGCCACCCATCTCCTGCATTGCCGATAACGGAACGCCAGCCTGAATCAACCAGCTTGCCCATGTGTGCCGAAGGTCGTGAAAGCGGAAGTCATCAATACCTGCCCGTTTTAATGCTGCCCGCCATGCGGTATTGGAATCTACGCGCATCTTCCTGACGCTTGCTGTTGTGGTTCCGTCATTGCCACGACAATGCGGTTGCGGAAAGCTTTTTCCCGCTACTGAAACGCGACCGGATAAAGAGAAAGATCTACGGAACGCGGGAAGAAGCCCGCAGTGATGTTTTTGATTACATCGAAATGTTTTATAACTGTAGGCGTCGGCATGGTTCGAGTAATCAGATGCCACTTTCTGAATACGAAAACCAATATTATCAACGACTCGGAAATATCTTGATGATCCGTGGCGATTCAAGAGAAACAAATATGCATTGCGTTAATCCTGATATCGGTTTCGATCAGGCATTATGGTTGGTGATGTATTCAGACTGAGCAGGTTAGCTACGCGTTAGAGCAGTCGCAGACCATTTACTGGTCATATTTGATGCGATTGAAAATCAACTGACGATACCATGATCGCGCCATCCGCCTCACCAACGACCAACATATATTCATGGCACAGGATCGCCTTTTAATCACGGGGCCAATGAACAGATAACAGCTACGGACCACATTACTTTTAACGTGATGTCTGTTTTGTCCATACCTATATTTCATTGCTCATGAGGGCGCATTCACACCCCAACGCCAGAGAGAGCAAAGAAAATTCATCCGACTCCTTCCCCAGAATTTCCATTCCTACCGGCAGCCCCTTTTGCGTCCTGCCACACGGCATTGTTATGGCGGGCAAACCGCTGATGGCGGCCAGTTCAGGCGCACAGCCAGGGGGCATTTTATTGAGGCTTTCTGGCAGTCGGCGAACCGTGGGATAAAGAAAACCTTCGATACGATTCTGTTCTGCAGCCAGCCCGAGTGCATGGGTTAATCGTCGCTGAAAGCGGCGTCCACTCAACCACAACGGGTTTTTCAGGCTTTGACATTCCAGCATTTTTTCAAGCAGCGGGATAAACTCAGCCAGACACTCACCGGAATCCACAATTCCCCGCAGCGTTGTCGGCACGGCTGTTTGTGCCGCCAGCCAGCTGTTTATGGCGACCGGGAATTCATACATGCTCAGGCAAGACTGTGATTCAACCTCCGCCAGAATGGGCAGAGCGATCTCTACGATGACTGCGCCTGCCTGGCGTAATCTCTCCAGCGCCTTGTTCCAGACCGTTCGCTCATCGCTATTTTCTGACTCCAGCGCGCGAATCACGCCTAATCGCACGCCTTTCAGCGATGTTGGCGATAATTCAGCAACCTCTTCACCGTGCAGAATGCCATGTAACAGCGCTGCATCCCGGACACTGTGGGCCATGGGGCCAACGGTATCCTTGCTCACGGATAGCGGCGCAACGCCCGCGAGCTGCTGTCTCCGGAAAGCGGGACGCAGTCCGACCAACCCGGTGTAGCTGCATGGAATGCGAATCGAACCACCGGTATCGGTTCCCAGCGCACCATCTGCCATTCCGGCAATCACAGAAGCAGCACTGCCCCCGCTGGATCCGCCTGCGGTTAACGCCGGACACAGTGGGTTACGGACATCGCCCCCCAGAGAACTCCGCGAGCGAACATCAAAAGCAAACTCTGACATATTCGCCCTTGCTAGAATAATCGCCCCTGCTTTACGCAGACGCTGGATCACTAACGCATCCTTAGCCGCGATGACCGATTCCAGCGCCTTACACCCCAGCGTTAGCGGCAAAGACGCACAGGCAATATTATCTTTTACAATGAGGGGGATGCCATGCAAGGGCCCCAAGCTTTTCTTTTCGCGGCGTAATTGCTGACACTTTTCTGCTTGAGAAATGGCCTCCGGGTTTACCCCGAGAATCGCGTTAAGGTGCAGGTTCTGCTCGACTATCTCCAGTCGTCGGGCGATCTCTTCCCGGCAGTCAGACGGTGGTACAAGACGCATAGTTCGCATTGAGTGATTACCTATTTCAACTTAAACCTGCGGGCAAATTTCATGGCTGTTCTACTCCCAGCCTAATCCCGCAGGATACCTGTTCTTTCTACACCCTCATGGTTGCATACGTATGCAATCTAAAAACTCATTTACCTCACAAAAACAAAATAATTATTTATAACCAAAACACCAATTACTCATTACCGGCAACATCCCCCAGCCAGACGGCTATATGTTTCATTGTCGACACTGGCTGGAAACAGGCTTATGTTATTAATTCTCAAAGAGACCAATAGCCTGCATCAATCAAAATCCCTTCATGAAGAAGATTATGGCTGAAACGATTTCAATGCGACTTACAGAGCTCATTGTCTTTAGTTATTTGTTTCCCATTGCATCAGTTTCCCTTTGGCATTTATCCTGCTACATGTTTATGAGAACAAGGAAGTGAGCAAATTAAGCATCGAGGCTCTTTACGATACGGTTGTCAGATTTATTTACCTGCATTGAAAATTCAACGGAGTTTTGTTGGTCATGATTAAAAAAATAATCTGTTTAATTTCTTTAATGATGTTCACTGCTTCCGCCTTCTCGGCAACGCAATGTGGCCCTTTCTATTTAAAGGCTAATAAAAGTGGTTGGATTTATGTCAATGGTGAACGGTCAGAGACGCAGAAAATTACCTTTCTGAAAGAGAAAGATGACTATGACAACGTTAAGTTACAGTGGCGGGTAAAAAACGCTAAAGCGCCAGGTATGCTGGGAATGGAACAAATATATCGAGATGGCAAAGCGATTTTGAATGTAGAGGTGATTCGTACTCACCAAAGCCAGATACGTATACATGGCACATACGATTGCGAAAAAGTCGACTAAAACAAATATTTATATAACCCGCTTCGGCGGGTTTTTTATTGGAGTCAATATGCCATTTCAAGTCAATTACAGGCTGGGACACCTTGTGAAAATCGACATGTTGATTTTTCTGATGTGTATCTACTGTGTTCAGTAAGAGCCAATCCTGAAAAGTTGGCTGAGCATTGCGAATCTTGCAGTTGAATTGTAGCTCGGCGGCCATGGAAGTGAACCAGCAGACGTAACGCGAGCGGCTCTGTTATGTCTTGTCATTCTTACCCAACACGTTCATTAGCGAAACGGCTAAAAATTAGTGCCGACATAATAAAAAGTGCATTAGTAATACAATATAAGATTTTGCCCTCATGCCTATCTACCATTCAAGTGTTAGGCTGCATTGTTGCTGCTAATCCTCCTAAGCGGCAGGATGTAAATGGTCATCACGGTGAATACTGTGGGTAATCGAACATGAGCCGGTTTGGCCATTCAATGGCTTACCGGGAGGCACCCGGAGCAGCAGCTTTATCTCAGCCACATCCTCTGAATTCTTTTAAGTGAAGGAGAATTTACGGTGTGGTTGTTTTAATGTAATTCTGGCGTTAGCCCTTATGCTATTACCCTCATATCGAACGCGCTTAATCCCCTGACACAGCGAAATATTACGGTTTCAGTAGGATGATTTTTCGCCTCTATAAAGTTACATTTCATTTGCATCTTATTGACGAGTTGTTAGAATAAGTCTTAAGAAAAGCGGTTGGTGCTGAAATCCACATTACGCATTCTGCTTTTACTTTAGAAATAGCCACCGGACAGGGTGGCTTTTTTTATGGCCTAAAAGGCAGCGCTGTAAGCGCATTCTGGCAAGGTGAAAAGACGCTCAACGCGTTGTTAAGGCTTCGGAATTTAACCCACAATTTCGCCATCCGCGTTAATGTAATGAGGTTGTACTCATGCTCTAACCGTGCGCCAACGGTGCTGCGTACCATGTCGTAAAGCAGGGAGATCATTTGCTACCAATGCGCAACTTCAAGACTATAAACATCAAGTCATCCGTCATCGGTGCTGCATTTTTTCGCCGTCATGCCGCCGCCCATAAAAGCGTCCGTTGCCAACCGAAATGTGGACGATTTTGATCTGAACTTCTTTTATTCTCTTTATTGAATTGGCCCTAAATTGGCGACTCTGTCGCAGCAGCAGAAAGGCGGCGAACGCCGCTCCAGCAATGCCCAATGTTTTTTGGATTCAGCCGTTAAGTTGTGTACCAACTCGGTCGAAGTGCCCAGCGCAGGGGCAAACTCGTTGGCCGTACTCAGCGATAACATAGTCAGCGGCAGCTCGTTCTTCACCCCAGCGCAGTAGCGCAAAAGCATCATTGTCTATGCTTAAGGCAGGCCAATACTCAGGAGGCGAGATGACCGAGCAAGAATTCCGAAAATTATTAGCGGATAAAGGGTTTGATGAACCGGTTTGGGTTGAGCGAGCTCCCGAAACGCAACTCGATAACCATGTGCATTCTTTTGAGGCGATGGCGCTGATTACTCATGGCGACATCACCATTTTTACGGAACACAGCGAAAAGACTTATCAGGCAGGAGAGATTTTTCATCTGCAACCCAACGTGCCGCATCGCGAGGAATTTGGCGAGCAGGGCGTACGTTATCTGTCGGGAAGGAAAGAGAGTGCTTAATCACCGCAGATAACGCGCTATTCTCACGCTTTCGTGAAGTGCCGCACGCCTTGTTGGGGTGGGAGGACTACAGTTAACAGACCAACCACAGCAATCACGGAGGTCACCATGTCTGAACGTCCCGATTATGAAGAACCGGTTCCTGATGATGCCGAATATCCGGCATATGAAGATGACGATGAAGAGTTACCTGAAGGATCAGATGAAGGGATTGATCCGCTGGAAGATGAAGATGGAAATGACTTTCCCGATCCTGCTAAAAACATCTAAAAACTCAAAACCGCCTCCAGGCGGTTTTTTTAATTCGGACATCACTCGATTCTGCAGCCACTCAAAAACGTGAATAAAATCCAGTATACTTTTCACCGCTGTTTTGCCTTTCCATTCGTTCACTGAGGTTTTATGACGCCACTCGACGATCTTTTTCAGCGTCTGTCGCGCTCTCCATTCAGGCAGCGCTTTGCATTGGGTAAAATTGAATATGATTATTGCCTAAATAAAGGCGAAGTTCAGGTACGCGAACATGCGGCTGACTTCATCAAACAAAGGTTGGCAGCAGCCGAACCAACTAATGACGGCAAGCAAACGCCGATGCGCGGTCATCCGGTATTTATTGCTCAACATGCTACCGGCACCTGCTGTCGCGGCTGTTTGCGCAAGTGGCACGCGATTCCTCAGCATCAGGCATTGACGACTGAGCAACAGGCGTATGCCGTTGAAGTCATCCTGCACTGGATTCATCAGCAAATGCAGAAGCCTGCGCCTGTAGCAAAAACGCGCAAAGTGAAAAAACAGGACACCAACCCACAGCTCGATCTGCTTTAACGGTGAATTATGCTGTTTTTTGGTTAAATTTTCGGCGCTCAAGCCACTTTCTTCATTCCTGGTTTATTCTTAAATCTTTCTACAACCTCATATGCCAGGATAATTACCTGACACGGCACTTTTTATAAAAGAGGGAATTATGAAGAAAACAATGATTGCACTGTCTGCACTTTTACTGGCGTCCCCTGTTTTCGCCGCAACGACTACCGATAACACGGTTGCTGAAGCGCACAAAGGCGCCGATACAGCGAAAGAAAAACTGCATCAATCTCAGCACCAGGGCGAAGAGCTGAAACTCAAATCTAAAAACGCAGCGGAAGGCAAAAGCAACGCCACCAGCAGCAAGATTGAGGAAGGCGCGCAGAAAAACTGGAACAAGACCAAAGAAGGCACTGAGAAAGGCTGGGATAAAACCAAGCAGGGTGCAGAAGATTTGAAAAACAAAGCAACTAACTAATTGATTTAGCAAGTTGTTTAAAAGAAAAACCCACCAATGCGGTGGGTTTTTTTATGGTTGGCATATTCACAATCTGGAAGCATTACTCTTTAGCGGGGGTGTCCAGCTGCTTTTTGCTTTCTTCAACTGCGGTGTCCGACTGCTTTTTGCCTTCCTCGATAACCTCTTCATCAAGCTCTTCAATGTTCTGGCGGTTATCGCGCCCAGAGAGCAAATTCCAGCAGGCGATAAACAGCGCAGCAATCACCGGACCAATAACGAAGCCGTTGATGCCGTAAATTTCCATTCCGCCTAACGTGGCGATCAGAATCATATAGTCTGGCATTTTGGTGTCTTTGCCCACCAGCAGTGGGCGCAGAATGTTATCCACCAGGCCAACCACAATCACGAAGAAGCCCACCAGGAACAGACCTTTCCACAACGCACCCGTGGCAAAGAAGAAGATGGCGGCAGGTGCCCAAATAATCGCAGAACCCACGGCGGGGATCAGGGATAAAAAGGCCATCAACGCGCCCCATAACAGGCTGCCATCAATGTCGATGAACCAGAAGGCCAGTCCACCCAAAATACCCTGCACAATGCCTACGACTACCGTGCCTTTGACAGTTGCACGCGAGACAGCGGCAAATTTTCCTAACAAATGGTGTTTAACGTAGGTCGAAAGCGGCAGCGCTTCTAAAATCAGATGCACCAGATAAGAGCCATCTTTCAGTAGGAAGAACAGCAGGTAAAGCATCACGCCAAAGCCCACGGTAAAACTAAACGTGCCTTTACCGATGATAAATACGCTGCCCGCCGCATACTGGCCGCCTTTCAGGGCAAACTCAGAGAGTTTTTGCTGAATTTGCGCTGCATTATCCAGATTATGCTCCGTTAGATAATGCTTCGCCCACTGCGGTAAATGCTGCATTAACTCAGCAAAAACCGTTGGAAACTGGGTCGAATTACCCTGCAATTTGGTATACACCGCGTTGATTTCTACCGCTAACGAAGAGGCAATAATCATCAACGGCGTGAACACGATCAAACAGATACACAGCAAGGTCAGCAGCGAAGCCAGCCCGTTGCGGTCGCCCAGTTTGTTGCGCAGCAGTGATTTAAGCGGATGAAAGATTACCGCTAATACCGCAGCCCACAAAATGGGAGAAAAGTAAGGGGATAACACATCGAAGAAGGCGACTGTTACGATCGCCAAAATCAGCAGGAAAAACCCAATATTCAATCCTTTAAAGCGCATTGAAAAACCTCATATAAAACATTCCTTGGTCAACCTAAAGTCATTCCGATTACGGCATTTACAACCGATGAGGTCATCAATACATAACCGACAATAAGAAAGGTTTTTTGTTTTTTTACCGCAGCCAGCGCCAGCAGGATCAGAGCCAATCCCAAAAAGGGATGGCAAGCAGTGAAAAAGTCGACATCTTCTCTCCTCAGGTTCTGGGCCTTTTAACGACGCGCGTTGGTGTGCCTACCGCAACAGGCGGGACAGAAGCCTACATTAGCGTAGCGGGTTCGTTTGAAAAAAGTAGATTAAGAATATTAATGAAAGCAGCGGAATCTGCCGATAAGAGAGTAACCGAGCAAAAAACGAGCAAGATAATGAAAGAACTGAGGCTAATCATCGTCGCCATGATGCTGGTGGGCTGCGCGACCAAACAATATCCGCAAGCACCTGCGGTGACGACAGAAGAAACCACCGCTTTTGATTGCAAAGCCGTTGAACAGGAAATCGTTAAAGCCCACAGCGTACAGAGTGAAATCAGCGAAACGGGCCGTTTCGATGTGCTGACGGTGCTGGGGTTTATTGGTGACTTTGGCTTGGGAAATGGGTTGGCTAAACATTCCGCCACTAAAAAAGCGGATGTGCGGCTAAATCAGTTAGAAAGTTTAAAAACCACTAAATGCCTACCCGCCGTGGCCTAAAGCCAGGCAGTCGTCTATAAAAAAGCCAGCTCAGATGAGCTGGCTTGATTTATATTCCGTTATTTATACGCGAGTACTTTGCGATGGCAGCTGCATTTTCACGTTTTCAGCTGCACGTTTTCCGGCAAGAAAAGCGTGGTCAGAATTGTAATATTCCCACTCGCTGTAGCGTCCCGACAGATGAATATCCTGAGTAAGCAGCCATTGGCGAATCAGGGCCACATTCGCCTGGCGAGCATGATCGTAAACCACATACGCATAAGGCATATCTACCTGAGTGGCAGAGATAATCGCATCTTCAGGACGAATCATGCCCACTTTGATGCAGTCTTCACGGCAGCGTTCAATCAGTGCGTCACCTTGCAGCATGAGTGGCTTCTCTTTGCTGTAGGTCATTTCACATGTCAGGCCAAATCCGCCGGGTGAATTGCAGTGCGGGCTGGCATTGCCTTGAACAAAAATACGATGGAACAGCGTGTCACCCGGATAGTAAATCCAGTGCTTTTCAGTCAGGTTGGCGCGATCAATGCCTAAATTCACACAGCGTACCGAGACGTATCGTAGTTTTTTGGCAGCAAGCTGCACATTTTCAGGGACTTCATCACCCATTATTTTGATCAATTCCGGCAACGGCATGGTGCTGATCAACTGTTCATATCGGTAATGACGCCCATCCGCCAGCATGGCGATATGCGCCTGCGGCAAGATTTTCACCAGCGCCGCATCGGTTTCCAGCGTACATTTCAGATGCGGTAAAAAGCCTGACATCAACGCCTGAAAACCGCCGTGTAGCGGATAGCCAAAACGCGCATTCGGCCCAACCGGTTTCGCCAGCGGTTGGATTGCACCCTCTATGATTTGTGCCAAATCCGGTAATGGCACGCGACCGCCAAGCCAGGAGGTTTCCATCTCAGAAAGCGGCACCTTCCAGAGCTTTTTGTTGTAAGGCAGGGCAAAATGGCGGGCGATGCCTTTTCCCCAAGTGCGCATAATAAACTGCTCGAAATTCTCAGCGCTTTCTTCGCCTTCAACTGCACAGGAATCGCCATCGGGTATCGCGCCGTCAGCACAACAATCACGGCGCTGACGCGCCACATCCAGCGGCACAGTGCGCGCTTCCGTCTCACCGTAACGGGCATCAATGGCGCCCAAAATACACTCTTTCACCACGTCGGCAGGCAAGCCATACAGTGCTGACTGGAAAGGGTAACGCGTATAAATCCCGTCGTTGTAAACCCAGGCTTCGCGTTCTTGCCAATGTAAGTTATCGCCTAGCAACATTTCATAAAGTTGCAGGACATAAGGATCTTGCGAAAACATAATGTGCCCGGCGTAATCGAAGGTAAAACCGTTGTCTTCAATTGAACGGCACCACCCACCGGGTGACGCATTTTTTTCCAGCACAACTGCGCCTTCACCGTAATGATAACCCGCGCTCAGGCCGGTCGGCCCGGCACCAATAATCAGGCAGGGCACCGCTTCAGACTCTTCAGTGGGTGGCGTTAACCAGCGCACTGCCGAATCGTTTTCTGTGGGTTCACCGCTGCGCTGCGCGGCATCGTTCTCCTGTATCAGCGCCTGCTGCATCAGTGCGTGGATCTGCTCTGCGGTACGATCCCAAGAGGTGGCGGCTACCTTTGCCTGCATTTTTTTTGCCAGCGTCAATCGCTCATCAGACGGGAGCTGCAACGCCGCTTCACAAGCCTGGATAAATTCCGCAGGGTTATGCGCCACCGCAACCAAATCGGCATAATGACGTGCCACGTCGACAATGGCGGTGCTGACAATCGGCAGTTGCGCCGCCATGTATTCCAGCACTTTGGTCGGTGAGATATAGCGAGTCGATGCATTGATGGCAAAGGGCATCAGGCAAACATCCCAACCCGCAAGGAACTGCGGCAGCGCCTGATAAGGCTGCTGACCAAGCCAGTGAATATTGGGCCGCTGTGGCAAATTGGCCGGATCAATTTTAACCACCGGGCCAACCATCACGATTTGCCATTCAGGATGGCTATCCGCCAGCGCGGCAATCAGCGGCAAATCGATACGCTCATCCAGCACGCCGTAATAGCCAAGGCGCAATGGCGGAACGTCATCATGCAAAGGATGATGATTGCTGCGATCCAGCGCTTGCTCAAAATGGATTGCATCAACGCTGCTGGGAAAACAGTGTACCTGCGGATGTTTGTCTTTTTTCGCTTCATACAAACTGGTGCCGCCGGTAAAGACTAAATCAGCGCGCGTTAACAACGCAGATTCGCGCTGCTGCAATTGGCGCGGAGCTTGATGAAAGGCGGAAAGTTCATCCATGCAGTCATAAATCACCAGCGCGGGCTTGAAGGGCGTCAACAACGGCAGTGCCATCGGCGTGTAAAACCACACCAGCGGGCGCTCATTCTCTTCCAGCAAACTTGCCAACAGCAGTTGCAACGGCGCGATTTGGCTATCGTGAAAACCGGGTGCCTCAATATCCGTATGCGGCTGGATTACGGTAATGTTTGCGGCGGGGGCGCTCTGTTTCAATCCTGCCGGGCCTGCCTGATACAGCGGTTCTTCAACAAATAACACGCGGTAATAGCGTGCCAGACGCGTCAGCAAATGCTGTGGCCGTTGGAAGACAAATCCCCACCGTAAATGACTGAATACAATTAAAACCGGTTGTTTCATAGTGTTCTCCTGATCGTGCTGGATAGAGAAGGTAAGAGCTTGTAAGGCATGCTGTGCCTGGCGAAGGGCGCTGGCGTAAGGTTGCTGCAGTTGGCGCGCAAAGGGATCGGGGCCGAGTCGATCAAGATCCCAAAGTCCACTTCGGGTCCAGAAGCCAGGATCTTCCCACAGCGGTCGGTCGATGATGGGATAAAGGCAGATGCCGAGCAGCTCAACGCCTGACAACTGCGCCTGCGCTACTTGCGCGCTGACTTGTAAAATCCACGCACCGCGTCCGCTGCCGACGTGGCTGGTTTCCGCTAACAGCAAAGGGCGTCGATAGCGTTGATATACATGTGAGAGCATCTCATTCAGCGGTTTGCGCTGTGCATCGCCCAAGTGCCAATAAAGTCGGCGGTTGCTGGTGTTTTCCCATTGATTGTCGTGGTAGTAATTGACGCCCACGAGATCCAAATAGCGTGGAGCCCCCCCCAGTTCGGGATTGCGCTTGCCGCTCAACATGTCCCATGCCTGATATTGCGTCTCACACATGCTCTCCGCCTGTTGCTGGCTGGCCTCGCTTTCATCTTCAGGCACAATGTGAATCAGCGGATCGCAGTGCAAAATTCGCGCGCGCGGATCGGCCTGCCAGATCGCGTCACACGCTGCCAGCGTGGCGCGCACCAACTGTTGCTTGGCGGCATCGGCCCGATCCTCTTGAGGAATATCGGGCAACGCGAACAGACCAACCGAAATACCCCAACTCAGAAAAGAGATTTCGTTGATGGGGGAATAAACCGGCGCGTCGTCATACCAAGGCGCAAGAAAACCCGCCAGCGCTCCGCAGAAAGCGGCGAAGCGCGGAATAAAGTCAGCATCGAACAGGCTGACATTGGATGGCCAACCGTAATGACAAATTGTCCAGCTCAGTTGAATGCCGTGCTGTTTTGCCATCGCCATACGCTGCGCCACGGATGAAAAGTCATAGCTGTCATCGCGTTCACACAGTCGCCAACCGACACTTTCGCGTGCCGTGTTGATTGCAAAGGGCTTGAGTGCGGCGTAATCCTCTGCGCAGCGCGCCTGATGAGCATTGATATGGTTCATTGCCAATGCTTCACCGTGCGGATTAACGTGATCGGCACCTTCATAGCCAGCCTGCCAAAAACTGGAAAATGGCGTCATTGCATCTCCTGTACAAAAAAAAGAGCAAAAGCCTCTCGCTGACATGTCGTCGGAGGACGAGTCAGGTAAGAAGAGAAATACGATGCAGACTGGCTGGCCTAACCCTTCTGATTTGTCAGACGATCCATGCGAAAAACGATGAACGTTTGTGCGGGCAAGAAAATGCATCCCAGGCAAACAGAAGATAGCGGGAGAAGCGCTAACGCTATCGAGGTTTTGATTTGTATAGGTTTCTCATACATTTCAAATGAAAAAGGAAACCTTACTGGAAAGTATAGGTAAGCACGATTTTTAAGCAAACTATTGAAGTAAAAAAGAAAAAGCAAAGCGGTAAAGTGGTTCCGGTCTTTAACAGGAAATCTCTTTGTAAACATTAGACTTTAAGAGGAAGGGGGCAAGATCTGTTTTTAACGGAAGAAGATCCTTTTCGGTTTAATACGATCTCAGGATTAATAACACGCGCTCCGCTTTAAATGCCGCTCCCACTCTCTTTTGCAACTTTAAACCGGCTTGATTATGGTATGGCCTAAATAATCAGGCATGCAGGGAAAGGTGTCGCTTAGTGCGCTCACCTCTCATCACTCAGGATGTTTTATATGCTTTCATTCGACTGGCATCGATTTTTGCTCAACGACCAACCGGCTACGTTTTTGTTTGAAGTGGTGGTGCGCGTATTACTGGCTTATGTCGTGGTGTTTACCTTTCTTAAGGTATCGGGAAGACGGGGCGTGCGTCAGCTGTCACTGTTTGAGCTGGTAGTGATTTTGACGCTGGGATCGGCGTCCGGTGATGTCACTTTTTATGATGATGTGCCGGTATTGCCGGTGGTTTTAGTGTTTATCGTGATGCTGGCCTTATACCGCTTCACCACGTTTCTCACTGCGCGTAGCGTGCGCTTCTCTAAGTGGATACAGGGCGATGTTGTCACGCTGATCAAAGAGGGCCTGTATGTTCTTGAAAGTCTCGACAAGCTCAATATTTCTGAAGATGAGTTTTTTATGGAACTGCGTCAGGATGGAGTAGAACATCTCGGGCAGGTTCGACTGGCGCTGATTGAGGTCGATGGGCAACTCAGCATTTATTTTTATGATGATGATGAAATGCGTGCAGGACTCAGCGTGTTGCCACCGGAACATCGGCAGGATTTTGCGCAGATCCCTTTCACGGCTTTGTACGCGTGCACCCATTGCGGGCAGACGGAAGAGATAGAAAAGGGGCAGAGCAGAACCTGTTCGCGCTGCAAAGAGACGTTATGGTCGGTTGCGCTAAGAACTCGCCGTCTGCATTAGTGAATAACGGCGAGGTTAGCGTGTCAGAAAAAGGTGACTAACTTTTTCTTTTGCTGGCCTTCGCCATCAAAATTATTCTCTGCCAGCCAGCCGGATAGCGCCTGATTGATACGCGGCCATTCACTGTCAATCATTGATAACCAGTCGGTATCCCGATTGCGCTGTTTGCGCGTCATCGTCTGGCGAAAGCGTCCCTCAAAAGTAAACCCTAGCCTTTCAGCAGCACGACGCGAAGCCAGATTGGTCGAGTCACAGCGCCAGGCTACGCGGCGGTAGCCCAGAGAAAAGACCGTCTTCAGCAGCAAATACAGGGCTTCTGTCCCGATAACATTGCGCTGCATCAGGGGCGACCAGGTGACATGACCTATCTCAATCGCACCGTTATCCACCTCAATATTGGCAAAGCACACCACGCCTACTGGGCGCTGCGTTGTTTTATCTACTACCGTAAAGGGCACTAATTCCAGATTATCGACTTTATCGATTACCCAAAACCTCAACTCTTCAACGGAGTTGGGTTTGTTAGTACTCAACCAGGTCCAGTCACGATCATCTTCCGCCAACGAAAAAGCCTGATACAGCGCTTCACTGTGCTCAGGGTCAAGCGGCGCCAAAAGGCAGTAATTCCCTACAATCGCCTGACGAAGAGGTTTTGCTACGGGTTGCCAGTCAGGCAGGGCCCATCCGATTTGCTGTCCATATTGATTGATGTTCACGCTGCCTGTTCCTGCAAAGTGTTGAAGAGAATAAACATAGGTTTTTGCAGCAGCAATGTACAGGCAGGTCGAAGCGTGGGCGTGAGGCAGGTCGAGAACTAAAAGGTAGGCGGGGCGACAAAATAAGCCGCCCCTTGGGAATTACAGCGTGGCTTGCGTGGCTGCCATGCCCGGTACCAGAATCACTTTGCGGCAATCCTCTTTGCGCTTCTCAAAAATCTCATAACCGCGTGCAGCGTCCTCCAGCGGCATGTGATGGGTAACGATCTCTTCCGGGGTCAAATGCCCTTGCTCGATTAAATTCAACAGATCTGGCAGGTAAGCATGGACATGCGTCTGGCCCATTTTAAAGGTAAGCCCTTTATCGAACGCATCACCAAACAGAAAGCCGTGAATGAATCCAGCGTAGACGCCCGGTACGCTGACAATGCCACCTCGACGTACTGCGGCAATGCACTGACGCAACGCTTTGCCGCTGCTGCCTTCCAGTTTTAAATTGGTGAGTACGGTTTCAGTCAAGCTGCCTTTAGCCTCAAAGCCAACGGCATCAATAACCGCATCGACACCCCGATTGCCGGCACTGTTTTCAATGATAAAGGCGGCAGGATCGTCGTTTTTGTCGAAGTTAATCGGGATTACACCGTAACGTTCCCGCGCAAATGTCAGTCGATAATCATTATGATCGACCATAAAAATCTGCTCGGCACCTTCCAGTCGGGCGCAAGCCGCACTCAATAAGCCGACTGGGCCCGCACCAAAAATCGCTACGCTTGAGCCTTTTTTGATTTCGGCATTTTTCACGGCTTGCCAGGCAGTAGGCAGGATATCGGAAAGGAACAGCACCTTTTCATCCGATAAAGTCTCCGGCACTTTAAACGGCCCGGCGTTGGCTTTAGGGACGCGGACATATTCGGCCTGGCCTCCCGGCACGCCACCATACAGTTTGCTGTAACCAAACAGCGCAGCGGGTGGCGTAATTTTTTTACGATTGATTATCGCGCCTCTGCCGCTGTTGGTGTTTTCGCACGCAGCATATTGATGCAGATGGCAGAAAAAGCAGTCGCCACAGGCGATGACAAAAGGGATGACAACGCGATCGCCTTTAGCGACGGCCGTGACGCCGCTACCGGTTTCCACAACTTCCCCCATAAACTCATGGCCAAAAATATCGCCGTGATCGGTTCCGGGAATTTTGCCGCGGTATAGGTGCAGGTCTGAACCGCAGATTGCTGTGGCAGTCACGCGCAGAATAATGTCATCAGCGGCTTCAAGCCCTGGATCGGGCACGTTATCAACGCTGACTTTATGTGGGCCATGGTAGGTTAATGCTTTCATCTGTTCGACTCCTTTGATCAGTGAATTGCCGTCTATTCAAGAGGAACACCGTTGCGGCAATATCAGAATGACTCAGGGTGGGGAATGCAGAATACATTTCCGCCAGGTTATTCAACCTGCATTGAAGTGTAGCTAGCTCAATTTAAGTAAGCCGAGCGGCCCAATGGCATAAGCGTAGGATTTAAGCGGATTGGCTGTTTTTGTCGTCATTTACTGGCGTGATCGCCGGAATCTGAGGGTTTGCGTGTTGCCAGCCAAGCGTATCGGCAATGGCTCGTCGGTAAGGCGTATCGATTTGCGCCGGGACCTGCTCAATGTAACTTCGCGCGTGGGCGCGTTTATCGCCAGACAGCTGTTGAAGGTAGTTGAGTACCTCCTCAACGCTGGGTATGCGCCCTTCAGTAAAATCCACGCGCGCGGGCAGGCCAGTCCAGATCAAGGCTTCAATGCCCTTGCTGCGTGCCCATTTCTCTATTCCTCCCTCGGCTTTATCACCGATCAACATCATGCCTAAGCCATCCACACGGTCGTCTGGAATGCCTTCGCGCTTGCGCAGTGATTTGCAGGCTAATGCAAGTGACGATGTCGACATCCAGGCCCAGAAGACGGGAATCGGGTCGGCATTCTGGCAGATCGCAGTGGCTAATTCACCGCCATCGCCGATGCGACAAAATTCAATCTGCATCAAGGGGCCGTCTGCTTGCCAGTTTCCTGCAAGTGGCAATACGTCAGGCTTCCAAATCAGCGATCCCCAACCCAGGCAAGCAATTTTCATGTTTTAACTCCTGTTAAGCCGTTCAAAACAGTGCAAATCAATTCAACGGGACTGTTTAAAGTCTGGCAAAGATTACGTCACGACGGCAGGAAAATTTACAGGCAGTTAAACGTTCGGGGCACCTCTAACCAAGCGCGATAAGGTATGCGCCAGCAGGTCGACAATCATCGCAACAATGGGAGTGCCAGTATTTTGGCCGGTTTAAATCACAACATGAACAGTTGCCAGCCACCCGCTAAGAAAGTGCACGTCGTGCAAAATTTGCCCGTTTCTACCGCGTTTAACGCTTAAGTTGCCGCTGAACTTGATGTTAAACCGTCAAGTAGTGTAAAAAGATGCCGCGCAATCGATTACGTTTTAAAGGGTGGAGACGCGTTTACGGGGCTTCGTCCCTGTTGACCACCTGAACGCTAAGGCAGCGGATTTTCTTGAAGTTGCGCCCGTTGTCATTGATCTCACCGGCACATCGCGCTTGTGCTCATCCTTGTGAAGCAGGGCAGAGCAGCAAGTGGACGTTAATTTTGCAGTCGCAAAACGCAGCGGCGTTGATTGCACGTTTATTGGATCACCAGATGAAAAACACGCAAACCGGCACGCTGGGTGCCCTTGAGACGTCAACGGAAAAAGGTTGGCAGAAAACCGACACCATGTGGATGTTGGGATTGTACGGCACCGCGATTGGCGCCGGCGTGTTGTTCTTGCCAATCAACGCAGGCGTTGGTGGCTTGCTTCCGTTAATCATTATGGCGATTCTTGCCTTTCCCCTGACTTTTTTTGCACACCGCGCGCTAACACGCTTTGTCCTTTCAGGCAAAAATCCTTCGGGCGACATCACTGAAGTGGTGGAAGAGCATTTCGGTACGGGCGCGGGAAATGTCATTACGCTGCTCTATTTCTTTGCAATCTATCCCATTTTATTGATGTACAGCGTGGCCATTACCAATACGGTTGAGAGCCTGATCGTTAACCAGTTGGGGTGGGTTGCACCGCCGCGTGTGCTGCTGTCGCTGGTGCTGATTATGGGCATGATGACCATTGTGCGCTTCGGTGAGCAGATGATCGTTAAGGCAATGAGCGTGTTGGTCTATCCCTTCGTGGCCGTTTTAATGTTAATGGCGTGCTATCTGATTCCTCACTGGCACGGTGCGGCGTTGCAAACGATGGAGGTGAATCAGAGCAGCGGAAACGGTTTATGGATGACGCTGTGGCTGGCAATTCCGGTGATGGTGTTTTCTTTTAATCATTCGCCCATCATCTCTTCTTTTGCCGTGGCGAAGCGTGAAGAGTATGGCCAGGAGGCGGAGAAAAAATGTTCACGCATCCTGGCATATTCGCATCTGTTGATGGTTGTGACGGTAATGTTTTTTGTTTTCAGCTGTGTACTGAGCCTGTCGCCAGACGATTTGCATGCAGCAAAAGCGCAGAACATCACCATTCTTTCTTACCTTGCCAACCACTTCCACGTACCGGTTATTGCCTGGCTCGGCCCTATTATCGCGATAGTTGCCATTACTAAATCGTTCCTGGGGCATTATTTGGGCGCGCGTGAAGGCTTTAATGGGCTGGTGAACAAAGCGCTGCGCAGCCAGGGAAAATCGGTCGCGCCGAACACGCTGAATCGCCTGACTTCACTGTTTATGCTGCTTACCACCTGGCTGGTGGCGACACTTGATCCCAATATACTCAGCATGATTGAAACGCTTGGCGGGCCGATCATTGCGGTGATTCTGTTTCTGATGCCGATGTATGCCATCCAGAAAGTCCCGGCAATGCGCAAATACAGCGGTAAAATCAGCAATGTGTTTGTGGTACTGATTGGTCTGATCGCAATTTCAGCGATTTTCTTCTCACTGGTACGTTAAACGTTTAGCGCCGCTATGCGGCGCTTAATCCGGCGCATTTTTTTAACTTCTTTTTACTTCAATCGGATTGCAATACGCTGGTCTGCGAGTTGTTCAAGATGAGACACCAATTCACCAGCCTGATGCTCGGCAAAAACAGTAATGCCGTGCTGACGAAGAAGTGTTGCCGCCACGCCAGCGCCGGGATGCTGCTGACCGCTGAAAGATCCATCGTAAATTCTCTGGCTGCCGCAGGTTGGGCTGCCATCGCTGAGTAGGGCAAAGCGGCAACCCGCATCCTGAGCCGTTTTTAGCGCCAGCCATGCCCCAAGTAAATAGGGTTGTGTGACATCGCTGCCATCGCTTTCTACAATCATCGCCCGCCCGGCCAATACATCCTCACCTGAGCCGCCAATAATTTCAGCCGGTAAACGTGGCGTTGCTAAACCGGCTGCCAGTTCGGGGCAGTGAACGACTAAACGATTTTCTCGCTGCCAGCGATCGAGGGTATCCAGCACCAGCGCTTTATCGCTGCCGTTGTAACGCACACGGAAGCCCATCAAACAGGCGCTGATCAAAATTTTCTCTTTAACGTTTCCTGAAGTCTTAATCAAAACCGTTCTCGCTAGCGTTGATTTATCTGCTGGTTACAGCGTTCAGTTATTAGCATGTGAGTGAGGGAACGAATAATGAGTAATGCTTAACTGAGATGCCTTAACAGCAGTACAGAACGGCTATACCGGGGAACCGGCATGTTTTATGAGATATAAGCTGTGAGACATGCGTTTTTTTTATTTATTCCTGTTTTTATATTTATCAGGGCAGTCTTGATTTAATTTTTATCGCTATCTGGTCAGAGCACAGACCTATTTCTGCTGAGTTACGAAAGTAATTTTTGTCCTTATTATGGATTTTATCTTTTTTGGAAATGTTTATTTACGGCTGAGTTAATAAGTGAAAATTATTTTGTATAACATGACAATTTTTCACCCATTCGCTGTGCTGGAGATGCTATTCTTGCGCTGCGGCACTAGTGATGTGGTGTTGTGTGCTTCAGTTTTCCCTTAATAAAATGTAAGGGTTTTACCCCGTTTGGTTGGTGTGGATATTTAATCCCCGATCGTTTTCGATCGGGTTTTTATTCACCTTTACTCTCCCCCGCATTATGCCGTTATTTTCATTCTTCAAAGGTTACATTTCAGGCATTGGTTTTTTAACGCTATTTCATCAGAAAGTTCTTATTTATTCTGGGTTATTTAAATGCCTGAAAGTCTGCTTTGCTAAATAAACTTTCAGCGCCATCTGTATCAAAAGTTATGACAATCGTTAAGGAATCGATAAGGCAGCGTAATAGTGTGTAAGTTACCGATCTTTAAGACTTTTGGAGATGCTGAACACCCTCCATATGGATAATAGTCATCTCAACGGCGATACATCAGCCGTTGCCATTGGAGGTAGTACCATGAAAAAAACAACATTAACGTTTATCGCTTCACTTTTAGCATGCAGCACACTGTTTTCAAGCGCGTCTTGGGCTGATGGCCCGGGCGATCACCATGGGCAACCGTGGCAGCAACAGCAGGGCGGTGGCGACCGTCATGACGATCGCGGACGCGGGGCGGGTCATGATGATCATCACAACCAAGGCGGCCCTCGCGGCGATCATGACAATCGTGGCGGCTCTCACGCTGACTATCATGGCGAACGCGGTAATGATCGCGATCACTTCGCCTGGAACGGCCACGACTTCCGTCGCGGCCACTCAGTACCACACGAATATCGCGGCGACCATTATCGCGTGAATGACTGGCATGAACGCGGTTTACGTGAACCGCCACGCGGTGAACACTGGGCCTATATTGACGGTAACTATGTGCTGATCGCTGCTGCTACTGGTGTGATTACCTCACTGATCCTGAGCAACGCGTTCCATTAATTTCCCTCACGGATGGCTACGGCCATCCGTGCTTCTTTCCGCTTCCTTCTCACCAGGCTATTCTGACACTTCATTCTGAGGTTCCCTTTTTAAGGAGTCATGATGACGATGGTTAAAATGGTTGCGGTTGATATGGACGGCACCTTTCTTGATGATAAAAAACAGTACAACTCGCCTCGCTTTCTCGCCCTTTATCACCAACTCAAAGCCCGCAACATAAAATTTGTCGTCGCCAGCGGCAATCAGTATTACCAGCTCAAGTCTTTCTTTCCTGACATCGCCAGTGAAATTGCATTTGTGGCTGAAAATGGCGCATGGATCATCGATCGTGATGAGGAGCTTTTTTGCGGCGCCTTTTCTCGCAGCGACATTAACGCGGTGATCGATACGCTGCAAAACGGCCATTATCCGGGTTTGCGCTATCTGCTCTGCGGCCGCAACAGCGCTTATTATTTCGATGATACCGATGAAAAATGGCTAGCGAAAATGCGTCATTACTGCCATCGGCTGAAAAAGATCGGCAGCCTCGATGAAGTACAAGATGACAAGCTGTTCAAATTCGCACTTAACCTCTCTGATGATTACGTCGAACCTTTGATGGCTGATATTACGCGCTTACATCAAGGCGCGGCGGCAGCGACCTCCAGCGGGCATGGCTCTGTTGATTTAATCGTTCCGGGCAACCATAAAGCGCACGGTCTCGATTTGCTGGCGAAACGCTGGGGCATTTCGCATGACGAAGTGCTGGCTTTTGGCGATGGCGGCAACGACCTGGAAATGCTTAAGCAATCTGCATTCAGTTTTGCGATGGAAAATGCGCCGCAGCGGGTGAAAGAGAGCGCACGCTACCTGGCTCCGCACAACAACGAGCAGGGCGTATTGCAGGTGATTGAGCACATGCTAGCGGGCGAGGCACCTTTTACACCTACACCTTCGCGTTGACTGGATTTATCCTTTGCTTTACCGATATTCAAAAATGACATTATCGACTTTTAAATTATCATATCGGGGTTAAACACCGCGTTAGAAGCGATAGGCTCAAGCTGGATGGGCGCGGCGCTTCGCTAGTGTGTGCAGTGGCGCAGCGCGATGGCGGCGAAGGAAATTAACGCGCGGATTGCCGGAAAATATTCAGGCGCCAGGTGATGAAGCTGGCGCAGGTGAGTTCAGTATTTAAAAGGGTGGATTATCACCGAGCAACATTCAAGCCTGCCCAGCTTTGCTTCAAAGCATCGGCCATGCCTGCACAATCATGGATCGCATCTCATCTTTGCTGTAATCCACCAAGGAATTTTTGCTGTTGGCGCGCGCCAGAATCCACTCTACCTCCTGATGCGTTAGTGCAGGGCCATCTTGCCAAAATGGTGTGATCGCCTGCTGCTGCAGCCAGTTTTTCATGTAACGCGCCGGAGAGTCCGTGGCTTCACTAAACAGCTGAGCATGAAGCGCTGTCATTAACTGTTGCTGCTCAATGTGGTGGCTTTCTGCCAAAACCTCAAGAAACGGAAACAGCAGCCGCCCACAAACTTCGCCATGATGAAAAGGCTTGAGTGCACCTAGCTCGCCGGCGATACCGTGAATCACTCCTAAACCGGCGCTGCTCAAGCTAACACCGCCTAACCATGAAGACATCATCATCGCTTCACGCGCTTTATCACCTTCTGCATCGTCACGATTTAATTGGGGCCACGCTTGAACAAACTGCTTTAAGCCCGTTAACGCCAGCTGGCGGGTAAACAGATTCCCTTTATTTGATAAATACGCTTCAAACAGATGGGTAAAGGCGTCAATGCCGCAAGTTGCCAGGACTTTATCGGGGGCATTTTTTAACAGATCGGGATCGAGAATCGCAACCTGAGGCACAAAGACTGGATGGCGCAGTGAGGCTTTTACCTGAATATCGTGTTGATCGGTCACGACCGCATTCTGCGTCACTTCGCTGCCGGTTCCGGCTGTAGTCGGCACCGCAATCATCGGCAGGGTAACTGGCTGAACGGCGCTGTCGCCGACTTTCTCTAAATAACGCGCCGTCGGCAGCGGATGCTGCATCATCGCACTAAATGCCTTAGCGGCATCAAGCACGCTGCCGCCCCCGATGGCTACAACGCGATCGACATGGCCACGCCAACGTGTGACCCAGGCATCAATATCAGCGGGCGACGCTTCATTTCGCACAATTTCATAGCCGATGATGTGATCGTTCAACGTTGACTTTAGCCGGGCATAAGCTGGGCTTTGCAGAAATGATTGACCACAAAACAGCAGGGTCGGCTGCTGCTGTAGCGCTAACAGCGGCACCAGTTTATCAATGCTTCCACGGCCAAACAGAGTTCGTTGATTGCTATACAGCTCACTCAAATTCTCACTCACCTGCGCATCCTTTTAAGTTTTCGCTAAGATTTGAGTGTAACTAAAAGCGCGCCGCTGGCCTCTGCAAACTTTCTGATAACGCGTTGGCAAAAAGTTGATCACCTTCGCAAAACAGAAATTCACTATCGAGAGGGTGATGCTTTCATCGCGATGTTACCCTTAACATGTTATCGGTAACAGCGTTTGTCGAGGTGTTAAAACATCTTACAGACGTTAAGTTCTGTCACCCTTTGGGGACCACGATAACAAACCAGCACTGAGCCAGCTCGTCAGTGCGCATGGTGGAGAAAAATTATGCCATTACTTTACGTGGCGATCGGCGTTGCGTTACTGCTACTGCTTATGATCCGCTTCAAACTCAATGGTTTCATCGCGCTGATTCTGGTAGCGCTGGCGGTCGGTGTGATGCAGGGCATGCCGGTCAATAAAGTTATTACTTCAATTAAAACCGGTGTGGGCGGAACACTGGGCAGTTTGGCGCTGATCATGGGTTTTGGTGCCATGCTCGGTAAACTGCTGGCCGACTGTGGTGGCGCCCAGCGCATTGCGACGACGTTGATTAAGAAGTTTGGCGTCAAGTATATTCAATGGGCGCTGGTGCTGACCGGTTTCACTGTGGGTTTTGCGCTGTTTTACGAAGTTGGTTTCGTCCTGATGTTGCCGTTGGTGTTCAGTGTTGCCGCATCGGCGCGTGTGCCGCTGCTGTACGTCGGTGTGCCAATGGCTGCTGCACTTTCTGTTACGCACGGCTTTTTGCCTCCACACCCTGGCCCAACCGCTATCGCGACCCTGTTTGACGCTGACATGGGTAAAACGCTGCTGTTCGGCACCTTGTTGGGGATCCCAACCGTTATTCTGGCGGGGCCGGTGTATGCGCGTTTCCTGAAGAAAATTGATAAACCCATCCCAGAAAGTTTTTACAACCCTAAAACCTTTACTGAAGCGGAGATGCCAAGTTTTGGCGTGAGCGTTTGGACTGCGTTGATTCCAGTGGTGTTGATGGCTTTGCGTGCGGTGGCGGAAATGCTACTGCCAAAAGGGCATGTACTGCTGCCTTACGCCGAATTCTTCGGCGACCCGGTCATGGCAACGCTGATCGCGGTATTGATCGCTATCTTCACCTTCGGCCTGAACCGCGGTCGTAGCATGGAAGAGGTGATGGATACGCTGACAGATTCGATCAAAATCATCGCAATGATGCTGTTGATCATCGGCGGCGGCGGGGCATTCAAGCAGGTATTGGTGGACAGCGGCGTAGATAAATATATCGCCAACATGATGAACCAAACCAACCTGTCACCTATTTTCATGGCCTGGTCGATTGCTGCGGTGTTACGTATTGCGTTGGGTTCTGCCACCGTGGCGGCAATTACTGCTGGCGGGATTGTGGCACCCTTGATTGTTAGCAGTGGCGCCAGCCCGGAGCTTATGGTGATTGCCGTCGGTTCCGGTAGCGTGATCTTCTCGCACGTAAACGACCCAGGATTCTGGCTGTTTAAAGAATATTTTAACCTGACGATTGGCGAAACGATTCGTTCATGGTCAGCGCTGGAAACCATTATCTCCGTATGTGGTTTGATCGGCTGCTTACTGCTCTCTTACGCCCTATAAGCAAAAACCGCCGCGACAACGTGTCGCGGCGGTTTTACTTTATACTGCCAACAAACGGAACGCGTTTAGCTCTTCATCTGGCATGCCAGCCTGTGCCGCTGCCTGACATATCTGCTGCCAGCTGGTGGCATCTAACGGAATGCCTAAACGATCGCGCGCTTCGCGATTCGCTTCTTCCCATTCACCTGGCACCTGAATATCCTCATCACCACTTTTCGGTGAGCGTTTTACCCATTCAATAAAAGCTTCGGCTTCTTCTTGCATCGCTGGCGCGTCAAAAGCAGCAGGATCAAGGATGATAGTGGTCATGCAGTTGAAGATGGCGTCACTGTTGCTCTGCACTGTGGCATCGTGAGTGGTGCGCCCACCCGACAACGCGCCACCGAGAATCTCGCACATTGCCGCTAATGCGTAACCCTTATGCAGGCCAAAAGGCAGTAAAGAGCCAAACGGCTGTTGATGCATCACACCTGGTTGCGTGGTGGCATGACCTTGGTGATCAATCAGATAACCTGGCGCGACCTCAATGCCTTTATTCCAGGCAACCCGCGTTTTGCCATAAGCAATACCGCTGGTAGCGAAATCAAGCAGCAGCGGTTTAGCATTTTGTCTTGGAAAAATGGCGCAAAATGGGTTAGTACCAAAACGGCGATCGCTGCCACCAAAGGGTGCCACCATGGGATCGCCCATAACGTTAACGAAGTGGAACGAGACCAAACCCGCTGCTGCACACTGTTCTGCCCAGTGACCAATACGACCAATATGATGTGAATGATGTAAACCGACCGCGGCAATCCCTAATTTCTGAGCACGTTCAATGCCCAATTTCATTGCTTCCCAAGCGGCAACCTGACCAAAGCCCTGATTGGCATGCAGCGTCAACACCGCACCAGCGTCTTTGGTCAGCGTTGGGCGCTGATTAAGCTGCAAATGACCTTGTGCCAACGACGCCATGTAGCTGGGGATCATACCTACGCCGTGGGAGTCGTGTCCTGCCAGGTTCGCAGCAACTAAATGATCGGCAACCAAGCCAGCTTCTTCTGTTGTGCTGCCGGCATAAAGCCAAATCGCCTGAACAAACTGATGTAATCGACTGGCATTAATACGATGCAATTGACTCACGCTAATCTCCTTTTTATGAAGGGTTTTCATCCTGCAGTGAAAGGTAGGCCAGCGGCAAGTGTTGGTTAGATATCAAGGGGCTTTTTAAGAGCAGGGCCGCAAAATGCGGCCCAAAGTTTTGAGGATTAATGGGGTTGTTCGAAACCGGCTTTCACCATCTGTTCGCGCAGTGCACGCGCTATTTCGCGGTTACCACCCGTGACAGGATAAATCACGTTATTTACCACATCGTCTAAATAGGGTTCATCAAACTCTTGCAAGGTAAGTTGAGTACCGCCTTCATCATTGATAGCGAAAGAACCCTTGATGTGATCGCCGCTATTTTTAGCCTTAAGACTATAGCGACCCATGCTGGTATTAATCGTGCTCATAAGATCTCCTTGTTACTGATTTCAAATTCATCACAATTCTGGCCTGCCTTTGCCGCTTAAATTTTAGCTGGCCCTGCTTCGCTAAACGAAGCGGTGTCCCAGAAATAATGATTATCTTGCGACCTGTCTCGCAGAAAAAAAATGGACACTAAGCGGCTTAACGGGGCAGAGTTGGTCTTTGAGAGCGAAGCAGCAAAGGTAAAATTTTCACCTATACTGTTTACAGGAAAGGCTTTTTTATTAGGTAAGGGAGAGGGAAATGAAAATAATTTTGTGGGTCATCGCCATCATTTTTATCGTTGGGCTGTTAACGCTGACAGGGGTGTTCAAACTCATTTTCTAATAAAGCGGGCACCTTACCGGGTGCCCGAATTTCCTCTCAATTGCCTGAATCTCTGTTTTGACGTACGGGTGAACAGGGCGAGAGGGGGCTGTTACGCGTTACAGGTAACAAATCTTTTACCGCAAGATGTTTCTTACAGTATGCACAACAGGCGCCGTGGAAAGGTTTCAAACTTGCTTTGCAATCAATAAAGGTAAACTTTGCGCTGCCACATGCAGTGCAGCGAATTTTCATCACCATGGCATCTTCGCCTCCTTCCTGGAATTGAATAAGACCAATCTTATCAAAAACACATCAAAAATAGTTAAGATTTTCTAATTTATAACACGTTGCGATCATTTCTTTTAGCGCATTGAATCTAAGAATATTTTCCTGTTTCGTAGCTGTTTTTTGAGCAATTCAAGCTCCGCAAAAATCCTTTTCATTGATAAGGATCATGTTTTTTAGCTGTTTGCGGATAATCTCGCCATCAATGGCCTGTTTTCGCATTTAATGTGACCAGATGCGAAAGTTCTTGGCGGTGCCTCACCTCTTTCTGCGGCACAATTTCTTAAAATCGACTTCATGTTTATCTCCAGTTTGGAGCGCCTCATTAAGATGCCCGCTTGGCTTCAACACTGGGTTTAGAACTCGCCATTTAAAAAATCGGCAGGAAAAAGCAGTGAACAGGTATTGTCTTCTCGTGATCTGGCCTCTTGTTCCAGCACTCATGCTCTCATTCTCACTTCAGGCCGCAACGTTGCTTCAGGGAGTGCAGTCAGGTTGGGAAACCTTAAATCATAATGTGCAACAGACCTGGCAGCAGCCAGACAGCGTGGATGTCTATGTGCCAGCGATAACCTGGCATAACCGCTGGACCTACGATGAGGAACATATTGATCGCTATAACGAACATCCATGGGGCGCGGGTGGCGGCGTTTCTCGTTATGACGAAAAGGGGAACTGGCATGGCCTGTATCTCATGGCCTTTAAGGATTCTTTCAATAAATGGGAGCCGATCGGTGGATACGGTTGGGAAGCGACCTGGCGACCGTTAGAAAATCAGTCATTCCACTGGGGCGTAGGTTTTACTGTGGGAGCCACAGCGCGAGATAACTGGAATTACTTCCCCGTTCCTGTGCTATTACCCTTGGGTTCAATAGGTTATGGCGCATTGAGTTTTCAAATGACTTACATTCCGGGCACTTATAACAATGGAAATGTCTATTTTGCCTGGCTACGTTGGGCATTTTAGGCAAGCGAAAGAAACATAAAGTGTGACGCATCTAAAGAATGTCGATATTTATCACTTTTCCATCAATTCAAGCTGGACAAATCTCTCTGCAATTGCTGTACTAGACGCCGACACAGTTTAGTGTCCATTTTTCATGTAAAGGTAATATTAGATGTCTAAGATCAAAGGTAACGTTAAGTGGTTTAATGAATCTAAAGGATTCGGTTTCATTACTCCTGAAGATGGCAGCAAAGATGTATTCGTACACTTCTCTGCAATCCAGAGCAACGGCTTCAAAACTCTGGCTGAAGGTCAGCGCGTTGAGTTTGAAATCACCGACGGCGCGAAAGGCCCATCTGCTGCTAACGTTATCAGTCTGTAAGTTAACAGTCAGAATTCTAAAAACCCGCCAATTGGCGGGTTTTTTTATGCCTGTTATTCCTCAATTGCCATGCATTGATATTCCTCTAGCCCTCCTGCCCACCACCGTAGCAATGCCCGATCTTGGTGACTGAATCACTCTTTTTCCACGAACCGGCATCAGGTGCGTTGAAGATGCAAATTTAATGGCTTACGGATGACGGCGCACATTCTGCGGTGTCAGTCACAAATAGTTCTCGTAACATAATCATAACAAGCGTTACTTGCAGATTTTTCATTCTCAACGCTATATAACAGAACGACAGGAATTACCCCCTTCAGGAGAGAAAATGAATATACGTCAGGCACAGGCAAAGGACAGTTTCGCATTGAGCGCGTTGTTAGCGGAGCTAGGCTACGGCGGAACGGAGAGTTTTATTGACCAGCGCCTTGCTCAGCTCATCACGCATCCGAATGAAATGCTTTTAGTTGCGGAGCATGGCACGCAGGTGCTGGGCTTTTTGTCGATGCATTTTATTCCACAGCTGGCGTTGGCCGGTGATTTTGCGCGTATCAGTTATTTCTGCATTGCTGAAGGTGAGCGCAGTAAGGGTGTCGGTCAGCAGCTTATTCAGCACGCTGAAGCCATGGCGTCACAACGCGGTTGCGACCGCATGGAAGTGCATTGTCACGTATCACGACTAAAAGCTAATCAGTTTTATGCGCGAGAAGGCTACGAAGAATCGCCGAGTTATCATGTCAAAGATTTACGCCCAAACTGATTTCATGTCCGGCAGCAATCACCAGCGCATTGGCGATCATTTCCAACTGTTGCTCGTTCATACAGGCAATACTGACGCGAATAAACTGCGTGTTGCCCAAGCGGCAGCGTTCGCCTGGCAGCACAGCGATACCGCGTGCCGCCAAGGTGATCATCGCAAATTGTTCTGAGAGTACGGGAATATAAATACTCAATCCATCCCGCGCTTCAAGTACTAATCCACGATTCGCTAAAGCCAGCAAGAGTTTCTCCCGCCGTTGGCGGTAAGTTTCCCGGGCGACGTTAATGTGCTGTTGAGTCGCTGCGTCCTCCAGCATCCACGCAACGGCATCCTGCAAAATACGGCTGGTCCAGCTAACGCCAAAATTACGCCAGGCCTGAATGCGTTTGACCATATTTGATGTAGCAGAAAGCACCGCCAACCTTAAATCTGGCCCATACGCTTTGGAGAATGAGCGTACGTGTATCGTGCGGTCGGGAAAAACTTCCCCCAGGCTCCAGGCAGATTCCACGGAAAGATCGCCAATGCCGTCATCTTCGATAATCAGCGTCGAGCTGGTTGCTAATACATCTGCCAACGCCTGACGACGCCCGCGGCTGATATTGTGCCCTGTCGCTGAATGCGTGCGCGGTTGATAAATCACCATCACCGGCGACTTCTCTAGCAATGTTGTTAGCACCTCTGGCAACGGGCCTTCGCTGTCACAAGCTAGAGGCAGGATTTCAGCGCCAACGTTGTCGAGCATATCCAGCAAGCGTGTCGCTGTCGGATCCTCAATGATGACCCGATCGCCAGGCGAAACCAGCGTTTGCACCACTAAATTCATCGCATCAAAACCACCATCGGTCGCTAAATAAGCTTCTGCCGGATAAGGCCAGCGAGGTTGAATCGCGCTGAGCAACTGCGGCGAAATGGCTTCACGATAGTAGCTGTTGAGCTGTGGAGAGTTAAGTGCCGCCTGTAAAGCGGACGATAAATCAGGCAGCAAAGCGGTATCAGGCGATGCCATTGCCAGGTCAGCTTGAATGTTATCGCCATAGTTACCAATTTTCTCAAAGCGAATAGGGCGAGGCGTTACGTTATTTCCACTCACCCAAACGCCACTTCGGCCTTTACCTGCCAGCACTTTCTGCTTCTTTAACTGCGCCCAGGCAGCTGAAACGGTTGCTGGGCTTACGCCTAACACTTCCGCTAAGTCGCGTACCGACGGCATCTGCATGCCAATCGCAATTTGGCCGTCACGTATTAGCGTGGAGGCAGCCAGCGCAATGCCTTTTACGGAAGCATCATTAATTTGGCTACTTAGCCAGTGAAGATCTACGGTTTGCGTCATAAGAAAATAATTTGTTCAGTAACAAAGAAAAGATTGTTCAGGATAGTGTTCCAGATCTAGTATCAAATTCAAGCACTATTTGGTGATTAAATCATCGCAGCTCAACTGCATTGGCAGAGACGGGGAAAAAATGGAAAGGCTTACCATCAGACTAGCGGTACGTGACTGGGACTATTTTACGCCGCTGGCACTTGGCGACATCAAGCCGGAAGGCTTTGATTTAAAAATTGATCGCGTCGGGACGCTGGTAAATGACATTGCAACCAGCCCTGATTACGACGCAGGCGAAGTCTCCTTTAGCCGTTACGCGCAAGGCCGGGCGAAAGGTGATCACTCGCTGCTTGGCCTGCCGCACTTTTTGATGCGTGGCTTTCGCCAGCGCTGCATTATCACCACCACCGCAAGTCCGCTCACTTCGCCAGCACAGCTAAAAGGAAAGAGAATTGGTGTTACGGGTTGGCAAGATTCAGGTAACACCTGGACGCGCACAGTGCTGCGTGAAGCGGGAGTGGAAATTGATGATGCTTATTGGTTTGCCGGTCGATTAACTGCCGACCATCCGATTGTTGACCGTTTGGCAGGATTTGGCCGTCCGGGCCGTATCGAACCTGCGCCAGAAGAGCGCCCACTGATTGAGTTGCTGAAAGCGGGTGAGCTGGATGCTGTGTTTACCCCCTTCATGCCAGAAGGTTTTTTCCTGGCGGAATCGGGCTTACGTCAACTGCAAACCGATTTTTATCAGGCCGAGCTTGATTATTTTAATCGTGTTGGATATGTGCCAGGCATCCACATTTTGGCAATGAAACCCGCGCTGGCGGAGCAGCATCCTTGGCTGCCTCAGGCGTTGAGTGACCTCATTACCCGTTCCTATCACGTATGGATGCAAAAGCGCGAAAAGTATGCCGACACCACGCCGTGGTTACTGGACGATTTGCGACGTACCGCGCAGGAATTGCCAGCCAACTGGAATGAAAACGGTTTTACCGTTAACAAGAAGATGATCACGGACTTTGCCAATGAGCTGTATCAACAAGGTCTGACCAAAACATTGCTGACGCCGGAGCTTCTATTCCCGGTGGCAGGTAAGGGGGAATGATGATGAAAGTCGCGATGGGGCAATTTGCCGTTAGCCGTGAATGGCAGGATAACGCGGATATTTGCCTTGATTTAATGAGCCGGTCCTTAGCGGGTGGCGCGCATCTACTGGTACTGCCTGAAGGCGTATTGGCGCGTGATATCGCCGATCCCGATTTAGTTCTGAAAGCTGCGCAGCCGCTGGATGGCCCATTTTTAACCCAACTCTTGGCAGCCAGTAAAGGTAACGACCTCACCACGATGATGAGTGTCCATGTGCCAACGCAAGAGCAAAAGGCGCTCAACGTCCTGATCGCCATTCGCAATGGTGAAATCATTGCTGCTTACGAAAAGCTGCATCTTTATGACGCCTTTGCCATGCAAGAATCACAGCGCGTTAATCCCGGCCATGTCATTCCACCCTTAGTTGAGGTGGCGGGTATGAAGGTGGGATTAATGACCTGTTATGACGTGCGTTTCCCGGAGCTGGCGCGCCGTCTGGTGCTGGATGGTGCCGATGTGCTGGTACTGCCTGCCGCCTGGGTCAAAGGGCCGCTGAAAGAGATGCACTGGGAATTACTCACTACCGCGCGGGCACTGGAAAACACCTGCTACATGGTCGCGGTGGGAGAATGTGGACCACGCAATATTGGCAATAGCCTGGTGATTGATCCGCTCGGCGTCGCGATTGCAAAAGCGCCGGAATCCACCGCGTTGGTGTTTGCCGATCTCGATCCGCAGCGGATCGCCTACGCTCGCAGCGTTTTACCGGTCCTTGAAAATCGTCGTTTTGCACGACCAGAACTAAAAACACACTGACAGCATTGGGGAAAATAATGAAAAAGATAGCGACCGCACTCACGCTGGCTTTAGGTATGACTGCAACTTTAGCCCATGCTGCTGATGCCATTGCGGTTCAAAAAGTGGATCAGGCACTGCACGATTGTCTGCCAGAAGAGATCAAAACAGCCGGGAAAATGATTTCAGTTAACAACGGCTCCTTTCCTCCGTATGAAATAGTCAATGGCCCACACTCAATGGATGGCGCATCCGCTGACTTAACCACAGCGCTCAGCCAGCTGCTGGGCGTTAAAATTGAACATGCAACGGTCAGTGGTTTATCAGGCGTATTGGCTGGGATTAATTCGGGACGCTATCAGTTAGCAATCGGTCCGGTAGGCGATTATCCAGACCGCCAGCAAAAAGTCGACTTTATCGATTACGTGCAAGAGTTTGTGGTTTTTGGCGTTCAAAAAGGCAATCCGTCAAAAATTAATAGTCTGGACGACACCTGCGGCAAGCGGATTGCGGTTATGGCTGCCGGCTCTGCCGAACAAGTTATTCGTAAGCAATCTGCCGCTTGTACCGCTGCCGGTAAACCGGCGGTCACTGTGCAATCTTTTACCGACCAACCCTCCTCTATTTTGGCGGTACGTTCTAAGCGCTCTGATGCCTTTTTCTCTTCACAAGCGCCGCTGACTTATTTTGTTGAACAGGCGAATGGTCAGCTTGAACTCGCAGGCACAGGTCAGAAAAATGGTTTTGGCGATATCTTCCAGGGCACCGTTGTGCCGAAAAACTCTCAACTGGGTAAAGTTGTACTGGATGGTTACAAAGCGCTGTATCAAAACGGTACTTATGCAGCAATCATGAAAAAGTGGAAGTTGGACGGCAACATGATTACTGAACCGGGCGTTAATCTGGCGAAAGGGGCGGCTAAATGAGTTTACACACCAACGATTCACGAGCCATGGACAAGGCCAACGTGCAACAGCGCGACGTGGCTTTTGCCCACAGTGCGCCCTCATATGGACGCTGGGTCTCCTGGATTGTGGTGCTGGTTATTGGCTCGAACCTGATGTGGCTGGTAGCGACCAATCCCAATTTCGAATGGAAAGTGGTGCTGCAATGGTTCACGGAAGGCACAGTCTTGAAAGGGTTGCAGGTCACGCTCGGACTCACGGTGGTGTCGATGATTCTCGGCACCCTGTTGGGTTTAATTCTGGCGGTCTGGCGTTTGTCAGAGAATAAATTACTGAGCGGTCTTTCCGGTCTCTATATCTGGTTCTTCCGGGGTACGCCGCTGTTGGTGCAACTCATTTTTTGGTACAACCTGTCGACGCTGTTCCCGACCTTATCGATTACTGTGCCCTGGACCGACATCACTTTTGCCAGCTGGAATACCAATGATCTCATCACACCGCTGACGGCAGCAATTGCGGGACTGGCGTTGAATGAAGCGGCTTATATGGCGGAAGTGATTCGTGCTGGCCTGCTCTCGGTCGACAACGGTCAGGTAGAAACCACTCAGGCCTTTGGGATGAGTCGAGCGCGTGCACTGCGCCGCATTATTATTCCACAGGCGATGCGTTCCATCATTCCACCTACTGGCAACCAGCTCATCAGTATGATCAAAGCCACTTCGTTGGTGAGCGTTATCGCGATGGGCGATCTGCTTTATTCCGTGCAGGCCGTCTACAACCGCACCTTCGAAATTATTCCAATGCTGATGGTGGCGGTAATTTGGTATCTGCTCATCACCTCAATTCTCAATGTGGGACAGTCCGCTATTGAACGCTACTACGCGCGTGGTACGAAACGCGTGGCGGTTACGGCCAAACGTGCCGCTACGCCATTTGCCAATACGTCGTTGGTGCGTAAGGAGGACGTATGAAAACAGCTGAACCTTTAGTCAGCGCGCGAAACGTGCAGAAAAGTTATGGCGACAATGAAGTGCTCAAAGGCATCGACCTTGATGTCTATCCCGGTGAAGTGGTGGTTATTCTTGGCCCATCAGGGTCGGGGAAATCTACTTTTTTACGCTGCATTAATCATCTGGAAGATATGAACGGCGGCTCGATTATGGTCGGCGATCAGCAGATTGGTTATGAGCTAAAACGCAGCGTGTTACATCGTTTGTCACCGCGAAAAATTGCCCAGCAACGGCAGAAAATTGGCATGGTGTTTCAGCAGTTCAATCTCTACCCCCATATGACAGTGCTGCAAAACATCATTGAAGCGCCGATTGGTGTGCATAAATTTCCCCGTCAGGCAGCGTTAGCGCATGCTAAAGAGCTGCTGGCAACGGTGGGGTTGAGCGACAAAGCGGATGCCTGGCCGCGACACCTTTCTGGTGGACAGCAACAGCGTGTCGCCATTGCTCGCGCATTAGCGATTAAGCCGACCTTAATGCTATTTGATGAACCGACTTCGGCGCTGGATCCTGAATTAGTGGGTGAAGTGCTGGCCACCATGCGCACGCTGGCCGATCAAGGCTTAACCATGATTGTGGTCACGCACGAAATTGGTTTTGCACGCGAAGCAGCCGATCGCGTGGTGTTCATGGATGGTGGGGTGGTGGTGGAGCAAGGAACGCCGGATGAGGTCATTGCGAATCCGCAGCATCCACGAACGCAGGCTTTTTTAAGTCGTTTTATTTAAGCGTTTATGATTAGGGTAGATTCAATCGATTTCGCGCAAAGCGATCTTACTCTGTTACAGATTGCAGTTGAGGTGATTGAGAAACTGCGCCTAAATAAGATTCACCGTTTTTCGCTAAGGTTTAAAAGTTAATTATGGAAGGTATCAGTATTGCCAAACTGCTGATCATCGGTGCGCTTATCGTACTGCTCTTTGGCACCAATAAGTTACGTTCACTGGGTGGCGATCTGGGATCCGCAATCAAAGGCTTCAAAAAAGCCATGAAAGATGATGACTCCAGCGCAACTAAGAACACAGCTGAAGAAATTCCAGCAGAACGCGTATCACATAAAGAGTAAATCAACGTCAGTTGACAATAAATGTTACTTTTTATTTCTGATGGAAGAGAGAAAACCAGACTTAATCAGTCTGGTTTTTGTTTTTTAATGCAGGCTGACCACTGAGTTGAGTTCGAGATCAACGTCAACCGGCCTAACCCGATCCCAGGCAAAACCGGTCTCACTTAGCGTTAGCGATAGCGTGTCGACAATCTCCGAAAGATCAATTTCAAAATCCTCAACGGGTAATGTAAAGCCCTGCTCGATCTCAGATTGCAGTAAAATAAATTCATCTTCTGGAATTAATAAATCTTCAGAAAACAGGGCAGTTACCGCTTCAAACATGTATTGACCGCTCACCGGCGCAAGCGTTGATGTTGAGCTCTGCAGTGCGTTTAGTTGATATAATCCTTCTCCCCAATTTTCAGGTTGCTCGGAAATCCATTGAACTTGTGCATCTGTTACGGTACTCCCCTCCAATATGCTGTTGAGATAGATGTCCATTAATGCATCAGCTTCTGAACTGCCATCAAACGTCAGGTTTGGCTGTGTTATCTCATCATCAGATTGATCCTTCGCATTATCCTTAACTGTTTGCTGATAACGTTCTGTGTTTTGTATCGGATGACTGTAGACATCGCTTAGCGGTGTGGGGACTTCCAGCAAACTGGACCCGATGAGGTTAAGCGTTTCAGGCTCAAAAGCAGCAAGCGACGAATGAGGCTCAATTTCAGCAGCAGAGCAACTCTTCCATTCTGACTGTGAAACTGATGCTGAATTTGATAAGGCATGGGCGTTGACGAATTCAGCGGAAGGATAAAGTGATAAAGGGAGTGTCGTCGCGGCAGGCGCTAATGGAGAAGTCTGCGTCTTGAGGCTTAGCTCAACAGCATAGCGCTGTTCAATATGAAGCGCAGTAGCCAGCGCGGCCATGCCGCAACTCGCGTGAGCCGTAAGGTTAGGATTAGTTGTGTTAACAGGCGCAGTTCGAATTTTTATGGCATCAAGATTTTCGTCTGAACCGCCAGACAACATATCGCTAGCCAGGTGATCAGTATCGTCCGGTATGAACCAATCGGGAAACGCTGAAGGGGTGGAATGAGGTTCCATAATCTGACCTATAAAAGCAGCTGAGGATTAAAATGACAAAATGGCTTATAGCCTCAGCGGATAAAGCGACAGATTAGTTGAAGAGATTAAGGGCAGGGGATAATCAGGCCGTACCAGGTGGCACGACCTATATAGCGTTACTTAACTTCCAGGCCTTTAGCCTGCATATCGGCATGATAAGAAGAACGAACAAAAGGACCACAGGCGGCATGCGTAAAGCCCATCGCCATCGCTTCTTCTTTCATCTCATCGAATTCTGCCGGGCTGACATAACGTTGAACCGGCAAATGGTGGCGACTAGGCTGCAAATATTGACCCAGCGTAAGCATAGTCACGCCATGGCGACGCAAATCGCGCATCACTTCCACAATTTCAGCGTTGGTCTCGCCTAACCCGACCATCAATCCTGATTTGGTCGGAACAGATGGATGCGCTTCTTTAAAACGCTCCAGCAGTTTGAGCGACCAGTCGTAGTTAGCACCAGGACGCACCTGACGGTAAACGCGCGGTACGTTTTCCAGATTGTGGTTAAAAACATCTGGCGGCGTTGCAGTCAGAATTTCCAGCGCACGATCCATACGGCCACGGAAGTCAGGCACCAGAGTTTCGATTTTGATGGTAGGACTTTTTTCACGAATAGCGCTGATGCAATCGGCAAAATGTTGAGCGCCACCATCACGCAAATCGTCGCGGTCAACGGAAGTGATCACCACATAACGCAGCGCCATGTCAGCAATGGTTTGTGCCAGCTTACCGGGTTCGTTAGCATCAGGCGCGTTAGGGCGGCCATGAGCAACATCGCAGAATGGGCAGCGACGGGTACAGATGGCACCAAGGATCATAAAGGTTGCCGTACCGTGGTTAAAACATTCGGCGAGGTTAGGGCATGACGCCTCTTCGCAGACCGAGTGTAAACCGTTTTTACGCATTGCCGCTTTAATGCCCTGGATACGACTGGAATCCGCAGGCAACTTGATTTTCATCCATTCCGGCTTACGCAACATCTCTTGCCGTTCGGTGGTCACAGTCTTAACTGGGATCAACGCCATTTTATCTGCGTCACGATATTTGACGCCGCGTTCCATCTGAATTGGTTTACTCATAAAATCTGCAGGTTCCGGTCGGATTGCGATTTGAAAGCTTTCTCACACATCGAGAAGGGTGCTTTCAACTTTATTTGAAAAAAGTGCAAAAATTATATCATCTGATTGGCCGGGAAGCAGCCATCCTGAGCGTTGAAACGTTACATATTTGTAAATACGCATTCACAGTTAACGCATTACTGGGTTTGGCTCAGTCTGCCACTCAACGTTTTCATAATTCAACAGGCGGGCAAATGCCGCTACTAGCAAAGGTTGAACCTCGTTAACGCTTACGTCACGATTAAAATGTTGCAGTTGCGTCATGCTCATTCCTGCATAACCGCAAGGATTGATACGCAAAAAAGGCGATAAATCCATGGCGACATTAAGCGCCAGACCATGGAATGAGCAGCCTTTGCGAATGCGTAAACCCAGCGAGCAGATTTTTTCATCACCAACATAGACGCCAGGTGCATCGGCGCGCGCGCGCGCTTCAACGCCAAAGTGCATGAGTGTTGCAATCACTGTTTCTTCCAGGGCCGTAACCAGTTGGCGGACGCCAATTTTACGTCGCTTGATGTCAATCAGCACATACATCACCTGTTGGCCGGGACCGTGATAGGTGACCTGACCGCCGCGATCGCTTTGTACTACAGGAATATCGCCTGGCATTAAAACATGTTCCGCTTTGCCTGCCTGACCTTGCGTGAAAACCGGATCATGCTCCACCAGCCAAATCTCGTCGCGGCTGCTGCCGTCACGTTGATCGGTATAGTGATGCATAGCTTCAGAAGTGGATTGCCAGTTGCAAAGACCTAACTGGCGAACAAGAAGAGTTTCGACTGACAAAACGCGGGTCCGCTAAAGGGGGAAAGGCTGAGTATAACGTCGGCAAACAGTAAGACCAACTCCCTTTGCCGACGTTATCATTTACAGCACCATACGAACGATTTCGATCTTGCCCAGCTCTTCGTACAGCTTTTCCACCTGCTCAATGTGCGTGGCGGTAATAGTAATATTGACGGAGTGATAGTTGCCCTTGCTGCTCGGCTTCACTTCGGGAGAATAGTCGCCGGGCGCATGGCGCTGCACCACTTCAACCACTTGATCAACCAGCTCCGGTTGTGCCAAGCCCATTACTTTATAGGTAAATGGGGTAGGAAATTCGAGCAGTTCATTCAGTTTGGTTTTCATATTGACTCCGGTGCATAAAAAAGGCTCCCGCCTGAGCGGGAGCATCATAATAACGTGATATGGGGGCGCTGTGGCGACTTTTCAATCGCCCGCAGAGATTAGCCGAACCAGTGATGGAACATCAGTTTGATGTAGTCGACGATACGGCTGAAGAATCCACCTTCAGTGATTTCGTTTAACACCACCAGCGGGCGCTGATCGATGGTTTTACCGTCCAGCTGGAAGTTAATGCTACCCACAACCTGATTTTTCTGCAGCGGTGCGTGCAGCTCAGTATTGTTCAGCACATAGCTGGCTTTCAGATCTTTCATCCGTCCACGTGGAATGGTCAGGTAGGCATCTTTATCTACGCCTAGCTGAACACGATCGCTGTTACCAAACCACACCGGCTCGGAAGCAAACTCTTTACCTGCTTTCAGTGGCGCGACGGTTTCAAAGAAACGGAAGCCCCATGTCAGCAACTTTTTGCTTTCGGTTTCACGACCTTTATAGGTATGTCCACCCATTACGGCAGAGATCAAACGCATCTGGCCTTCGGTAGCAGAAGCGACAAGGTTATAGCCCGCTGCGTTGGTATGACCGGTTTTGATCCCATCAACATTCAGGTTAGTGTCCCAAAGCAGACCATTACGGTTCATCTGACGGATATTGTTGAAGGTAAATTCTTTTTCTTTATAAACCGCGTATTCATCTGGCACATCGCGGATCAGTGCTTGACCAATCTTCGCCATATCGCGTGCTGAACTGTATTGACCTTCCGCATCCAAACCGTGAACCGTCTGGAAATGGGTGTTTGTCAGGCCGATGGCTTTTACGTAGTTGTTCATCAGGTTAACGAACGCATCCTGGCTACCGGCAACGTAATCGGCCATCGCCACACAAGCATCGTTACCTGATTGCAGCACAATGCCGCGCGTCAGCTGTGAAACCGGAACACGATCGCCAGGCTTCAGGAACATCAACGAAGAGCCTTTAAACACGGGGTTGCCGGTCGCCCAGGCATCCTGACCCACAGTAACAATATCGTCCTGATGGATTTTGCCGGATTTAACCGCTTGTCCAATCACATAGCTGGTCATCATTTTGGTCAGACTGGCGGGATCGCGACGCGCATCAGCATTCTTTTCGGCCAACACCTTACCTGAATGGTAATCGATGAGCACATAAGCTTCGGCATCAATGTCCGGTACGCCCGGAATCATAGTCTTGAGATTAACATCATCAGCAATAGCGGCATGGCTGAGAGAGAAAGCGATCAGTGATCCCACTGTCAGGCGTTTCAGCAAACGAGATGATTTCAGCGTGTTCATGTATAGGACTACAACATCCGTGGTTTTAAGGTTTAAAAAGATAACTCATCATAACAAATGCCTGATTTACAGGCATCTGGCTTAATGAATGGGTTGTTAGCAGACGTTACGACTAAGGTGATTTACATCACATTTCGTGACGCGCGCTGGTAATGAACGACGTAATTTGTGCCTCGGTATTTAATCGCTGTTGTAACGCAGCTGCTTCAGCGCGGGTTTTAAACCCGCCAAGTTGCACACGATAAACGTTGCCTGAAGCTTCAACGGCGCCGGGCACGCCAAAGCGCTGGCTTAAGCTTTTTTGCATTTGCTGCGCCCGAGCGGGATCGTTTAATGCACCGACTTGTACAACATAGCCGACCACCGGATGCGCGCTGTTACTGGATGAGGCAGGGCTGGCAGCAGATGCTGCGGCAGCGGTCGCGATTACTGGAGCGGGCTGCGGCTCGCTGCCCTCCAGTACGCCATTGGCTAGCGGTTGAGGGGCGCCAAGAAAGCCGCTGCTTTGAACCGGTGCGCCCATATTATCGCTGCTTTGCAATGTGCTGTTGCTGATAGCCTCAACGTTTTGCGGAGCGGGTTCTGATTGCGCTGCGCTGCCGCCGTTCATCACCGATCCGCCGCTCAAATCAGGGCGAGCAGGAAGTGAGTAGCTTTGCTTAGCGACAACGGTACCGATGGTGCCGGGTCCCGAAAGAGTGCCATCTGGTGCCACGTTAATGTAGTCAACGCGTACGCGAGAATTGTTGGAAATGTTGAGGCGATCTCCTGCGGCACGCGACAAGTCAATAACGCGACCTGGCGTATAGGGACCACGATCGTTAACGCGTACCACGATTTGACGACCATTGGCGATATTGGTCACACGAACATAGCTTGGCAGCGGCAGGGTTGGATGCGCTGCCGTTAAGGCATCGGGATCGTAGCTTTCGCCCGTTGCCGTACGATTGCCTTTTGCTTCATCACCGTACCAGGCCGCTATACCAACCTCGCTGAAATTCTGAGGATTTTGGTTGATGCGGTAGGTTTTGCCATTGACGCTGTAATCCTGGTTGGTGCCGGGATTGACGGGCTCATAACGCGGTTCCACACCAGGAATTTCAACCACCGGGCCATTATAAGCCGGTTGCGGCGGCGCACTATTTTGCGGTTCCGGGGTGGAACAGGCAGCCAAAATCATTGATGCCAGTGCAACGCCAAGCCAATCCTTACGCATCTGCAGCCTCTTAAACACTTTTAGATAACATTTTTCGGTGAGTATGGATCGACATCACAATGCCGAATCCCGCCATAAGTACGATCAGCGCAGAGCCGCCATAACTGACCAACGGCAACGGAACGCCAACCACCGGTAAGATACCACTAACCATGCCAATGTTAACGAAAACATAAACGAATAAAATCAGCATTAAACCACCCGCCATCACGCGGCCAAACGTGGTTTGCGCACGTGCTGCGATAATCAAACCGCGCATGATCAACAACAAATAAAGCGCCAGCAAAGCCAGCACGCCAACAAGGCCTAACTCTTCTGCCAGCACCGCAAAGATGAAGTCAGTATGACGTTCGGGTAAGAATTCGAGTTGTGATTGCGTACCTTCCAGCCAGCCTTTGCCACGCAGGCCACCAGAACCAATGGCGATTTTGGATTGGATTATATGATAGCCGGCTCCCAGCGGGTCACTCTCGGGATCAAGCAACATCATCACGCGGTCGCGCTGATAGTCATGCATCAGGAAGAACCACAAAATAGGTATGAAAGCAGCCACCAGCAATACTGCGACGCCAATTAATTTCCAGCTCATACCGGATAAGAACAGAACAAATAAACCTGAGGCCGCCACCAGAATTGAGGTGCCAAGGTCAGGCTGTGCCGCGACCAATAGCGTAGGCACAAAGATTAGAATCAAGGCGATGCCGGTATTTTTCAGTGTAGGCGGGCAGACGTCGCGGTTGATAAAACGCGCCACCATCAGCGGTACAGCAATTTTGGCGATTTCCGAGGGCTGAAAACGCACCACGCCCAGATCCAGCCAGCGTTGCGCACCTTTACTGATTTGACCAAAAGCATCGACTGCTATCAGTAAGATGACGCAAATAATATAGAGATAAGGCGCCCAGCCTTCATAAACCCGCGGTGGAACCTGCGCCAGGACGATCATGATTACCAGGCCCATGACAATCTGGCCAATTTTACGCTCCATCATGCCTGGATCTTGCCCGCTGGCACTCCAGATAACGATGGCGCTGTAGGTCAGCAGACCTAAAATAACTAACATAAACAATGGATCGATATGGATACGCGTCCAGATCGATCTTTTTTGCGGACTATCGTTCATGGACATGATTATTCACCTTCATAGCCGGGCGGCGTGGGCGCTGCGTCCGGCAGGACAGTATTGTTATCACCTAACATAATGTGATCCAGAATCTGGCGCATCACGGTACCGACCGCCGGGCCAGCGCCGCCGTTTTCCAGAATGATCGTCACGGCAACGCGTGGTTTGTCGTAGGGGGCAAAGGCTGTCATCAATTTGTGATCACGTAAGCGTTCGGCAATTTTATGCGCGTTGTACGTTTCGTTCTCTTTCAAACCGAATACCTGCGCCGTACCTGATTTGGCCGCGATTTTGTAAGGTGCATCCGCGAAGCTTTTGTGTGCAGTACCGTTTGGGCGATTGGCAACGCCATACATGCCATCTTTAGCAATTTCCCAATAACCTGAATGGATATCACCAATAGGGGCCGAGGGTGCCTGACGGTAAGGTACTATCGTACGGCCTTCGCGTGTGGCACGCAGCATATGCGGCACTTTAATCTCGCCATCGTTAATCAGGATCATCATCGCTTTATTCATCTGCAAGGGCGTGGCCGTCCAGTATCCCTGACCAATACCAACAGGAATGGTATCGCCTTGATACCACGGTTTTTTAAAGCGCTTCTGTTTCCATTCGCGCGTCGGCATGTTGCCCGCGCTTTCCTGTGGAAGGTCAATACCGGTGCGATGACCATAACCAAACTTGTTCATCCATTCGGAAAGGCGGTCAATACCCATGTCATAAGCGACCTGATAGAAAAAGGTATCGGCGGATTCTTCCAACGATTTGGTCACATTGAGGCGGCCATGTCCCCATTTTTTCCAGTCGCGGTAACGCTTTTCAGAACCGGGAAGTTGCCACCAGCCTGGATCGAACAGGCTGGTATTACGATTGATCACACCGGCACTTAAGGCAGAGACGGCGACATAGGGTTTAACGGTTGACGCTGGCGGGTAAGCCGCTTGTATCGCACGGTTGTAGAGCGGACGGTTTTCATCGGCCAACAAGGCGCGATAATCTTTTGACGAGATGCCATCAACAAACAGGTTCGGGTCATAGCTTGGCGTTGATACCATCGCCAATATTTCGCCGGTACGCGGATCGCTAACCACGACCGCCGCACGGCTTCCCGCCAGCAGCGTTTCAATATACTGCTGCAGTTTAAGATCGATGGTGAGATAGATGTCGCGGCCCGCCTGTGGCGACTCCTCATGCAGCTGACGAATCACGCGGCCGCGGTTGTTTACTTCAACTTCTTCATAACCTGTCTTACCGTGCAGCAGATCTTCATAGAAGTTTTCGATGCCCAACTTGCCGATATCATGAGTCGCTGCGTAGTTTGGCCATTTACCTTCTTTATCAAGGCGAGCGACATCGCGATCGTTGATCTTCGACACGTAACCCACAACGTGCGTCAGCGTCTGACCAAAAGGATAGTAGCGACGTTGGTAGCCTTTAACTTCGACGCCGGGAAAGCGATATTGATTAACAGCAAAGCGGGCAACCTGAATATCATTCAGGCCGGTTTTAACCGGAATTGAGGTAAAGCGTCGTGAGCGCTTGCGCTCTTTTTCAAAGGCTTCAAGATCTTCGTCGCTGAGATCGAGCACCGGACGTAAATTTTCTAACGTCTGTTTAAGATCATCGACCTTTTCTGGTACTAACTCAGCCTGATAAATAGTGCGGTTCGACGCCAGCGGCGTACCGTTGCGGTCATAGATGATGCCGCGACTGGGCGCAACCGGCACCAGTTTGATGCGGTTTTCGTTTGAGCGGGTACGGTAATCGTCGAAACGTAAAATCTGCAGGTGGTACAGGTTGACCACCAGCACGGAGGAAAGCACTAAAATACCGACGAAAGCGATCAACGCCCGGCGGACAAAGAGTTTCTGTTCGGCGCTATAATCGCGAAAGGCGTTGCTTTGTAATTTCATCCGCTACTTGTAAGGTCTGATGTGGGCTTATCGGTCATTCACGATGATAAGGGTGATTTGCCGTAATGCTCCATGCACGATAAAGACTTTCAGCAACCAGCACGCGCACCAGCGGATGGGGTAGCGTCAATGCTGAAAGCGACCAACTCTGCTCGGCCGCAGCTTTGCAGGCGGGCGCTAAACCTTCCGGGCCGCCAATCAGCAGGCTGACATCACGTCCATCCTGCTTCCAGCGCTCCAGCTGCTGCGCTAATTGTGGCGTTTCCCACGGATGTCCGGGGATATCCAGCGTAACAATGCGATTGCCTTTGCCGACCGCCGCCAACATCGCTTCACCTTCTTTTTCAAGAATGCGTTTGATGTCAGCATTTTTCCCACGCTTACCCGCCTGAACCTCAATCAATTCCAGCGGCATATCTTTGGGAAAGCGACGCAGATATTCCATGAAACCGGTCTGCACCCAGTCGGGCATTTTGGTGCCAACGGCAACGAGCTGCAGTTTCACGCGTTAGCTCCAGAGTTTTTCCAGTTCATACAACTGGCGACTCTCTTCCTGCATGATGTGCACAATAACTTCACCCAGATCAACAATGACCCAATCGGAAGCATTTTTACCTTCAACCGACAGCGGCGCCATACCCGCTGCGCGAGATTCCTGCGCAACGTGCTCGGCAATCGAAGAGACATGACGTGTCGAGGTGCCGGTGCAGATAATCATGCAATCGGTGATGCTGGATTTACCTTGCACATCAAGTGCAATGATGTCCTGGCCTTTAATATCATCGATTTTATCGATAACGAACTCTTGGAGTGCTTTACCTTGCAAAAGGTTCCCCTCAAAACTGGTGATGGTGGACCGGCTGAAAGCCCGGATAGTGCTCAGAATAAATGATGCACAGACTAAATGATGTACGGAATGACGCAGCCAAAAATCAAGCGGCGCAGTATAGCATGGGGAAATCAGTCGCGATATAAGCCAGCGCGGTCGATATAGGCAATAACGGCGGCAGGTAGAAGATCATCACAAGCGAGATTCTGATGGCGGCGCTGACGGATTTCAGTAGCGGAAATATTATACAACGGCGTTTCAGCCAGCCAGATACACCCTGCTGCCCGTTGATGCAGTTGCTGAACATCCTGCGTGATATGGTCATCAAGCCACGCCTGCATCTCGGGCGAATCCATTTCGGTGGCATAGCCAGGGCGTTTACAGACCAGCAGGTGACACAATGACAACAAATCTTGCCAGCGATGCCATTTTGCCAGCGTAAGCAAAGAATCCTGGCCAATAATAAAACCCAGCGGCTGCTGTTGGCCACGCTCAGCGCGCAGGGTTTCTAGCGTCGCGACGGTCCACGATGGCGTTTCACGTTGCAGTTCGCGCGTATCAATCTCAAACAGCGGAAGCGTTTCGGTAGCGCAACGCAGCATATCAACGCGCTGTGCGGCACTCGCTTCTGGCTGAGGACGATGTGGCGGCACGTTATTGGGTAACAAGGTAATGCGTTTTAATCCAACTTGTTGCGCCAACGCTTCAACAGGGCGCAAATGGCCAAAGTGAATCGGGTCAAAGGTGCCACCAAACAGCGCGTGTAGTTCAGACATGAGCAAAACTCGTTGGAAAGGCGCGGCTGGAAATCAATAACGACAACGTTTCGAGCTGAGGCCAAACAGGCTGACCATAATCTTGCTTTAAGGTTATCTCGATCTGTGCCAGCAAATGAATGGCGCGCTGTAAACGGACAGCATCCAGTCTTTGTAGTGCTTCGGTAAACAAAGCGCGACGATTTTGCCAGATGCGTTGTTGATCCATCAGCGTGCGCAGCGGCTGTTGCGTCTGATGGCGCTGCAAGTGCAGTAATGTCAGCAAATCGCGTTGCAGCGTGCGCATTAAAATTACCGCTTCGCTATCTTCTTTTTCTAACTGATGAAGGATATGCAGGGCGCGGCGGCTTTTACCCGCCAGCAAAGCATCCACCCAGTGAAAAGGGGTAAAATGTGCGGCATCGCTTACGGCTTCTTCAACGCGCGGCAAAGTGAGTTTGCCGTCGGGCCACTGCAGCGATAAACGCTCCAGCGCTTGTGCCAGCGCCAGCAAATTACCTTCATAGCAGTAACACAGCAGCTGCACGGCCGCGTCATCGATGTTTAACTGCATCGCTTTAGCACGGTTAACAACCCAACGTGGCAGCTGCGCCTGCTCTGGCGTCTGACAGGGTACTAACACAGCGTGCGCCGACAACGCTTTGAACCAGGCGCTGTTTTCCTGTGCTTTGGTCAGTTTTGCCAGACGGCAAATCAACAGAATATCGGCATGCAGCAGTCCAGACAGCTTGAGCAGTTGCTCTGCCATCGCCGCATTGGGGCCATTTTCGGGAAAGTGTAGCGTCAGGGTTTGGCGTTGTGCAAACAGGCTGAGCGACTGGCAGCTGACAAACAAACTGTCCCAGTCGGTGTGAGCATCCAGCGTGAAGCTGAAATGCTCTTCAAAGCCTTGCGCATTCGCGGTGACGCGGATGGCATCGGCACTCTCCTGCAACAACAAAGGTTCGTTACCGGCTAACAAATAACAGGCGCGCAGCCCCTCACGAAGCTGCGCGCTGAGTTGTTCAGGATAAATCCTGATCATTGCAAACTGGTAGCAGAGGAAGAGGGCACTTCCGCTGAATCTTCACCCGGCACCGGAATGGACGATTCAGGTAATGTCTCTTTGTTGTTGATTTGCGCAGCATGCACGGTAAGCAGCTTACGCACCAACTGCTCTGCAGCACGTTGACGCATCTCCTGAACGATCAAGTCCTGCTCGGCATCTTTTGCCAGCGCCGCATTCGGATTATCAAAGAAGGAGCGATAAACCGTGGTGCTGATGGGATAGATGCCTTTACCCGGCAACAGGACCTGCGCAGTTACCGTCATCACCAACTGATATTCTGCGGTGGTGCCGCTGATAAATACCGAAGCGGTGTCACGACCTTGCCTTTCTCCGCCAAGACGCAGCGTGGGGATATCGATGCGGTTCTGCTTAGTGTCCTGAACAATATTGACGTTATTAAGGCGCAGCTGCTGACGCACTGTACGTGTCAGCGGACCATAAGGATCGCCAGAGTTAACAATCAGCGTTTTCAACTCAGACGGCACCTGCGTGGTGCCGCGTGGATGAAAACCACAGCCAGCGGTGATCAACACCGCCAGCGTGACAAACAGCCTGATAATCGGATGTCGCACAGTTCCTCCTGAACTTAACCTACGACCAGGTTAAGCAGTTTGCCCGGTACATAAATCACTTTACGAATAGTCACGCCGTCAAGGTACTTCGCCACCAAATGTTCTTGCGCAGCGCGTGCCTGAACTTGCTCCTGAGTTGAATCGGCTGGAACGGTGATTTTACCACGCACTTTACCGTTTACCTGGACCACGACTAACAGTGAATCTTCAACCATTGCCGCTTCATCGGCTACTGGCCAAACTGCATCATCAATCGAGCCTTCGCCACCCAGCGTTTGCCACAGAACGTAGCACGCATGCGGAGTGAAAGGGTAAAGCAGACGTGTAACCGCCAGCAGCGCTTCGTGCATCAGGGCGCGATCTTGTTCGCTCTCCTGCGGCGCGCGCGCCAGTTTGTTCATCAATTCCATGATAGCCGCGATCGCCGTGTTAAACGTCTGACGGCGACCAATGTCATCGGCGACCTTGGCGATAGTTTTATGCAGATCGCGACGCAGCGCTTTCTGATCATCGTCCAGGCTGGCCACATCCAGCGCCACAGTGGCACCTTTTTGCGTGTGATCAAACACCAGTTTCCACACACGCTTCAGGAAGCGGTTAGCACCTTCGACGCCTGATTCCTGCCATTCCAGTGTCATTTCTGCTGGCGAAGCAAACATCATGAACAGACGCACGGTATCCGCACCATAGCGCTCAACCATCAGCTGGGGATCAATGCCGTTGTTTTTTGACTTCGACATTTTGCTCATGCCAGCGTAAATCACTTCGCGGCCCTGATTGTCAACAGCCTGAGTAATGCGGCCTTTCTCATCACGCTCAACGGTGACATCAACCGGAGAAACCCAGTTGCGCTCGCCATTGACGCCCAAATAGTAGAACGCATCTGCCAGTACCATGCCTTGACACAGCAGGCGTTTAGCCGGTTCGTTCGAGTTAACCAAGCCAGCATCGCGCAGCAATTTGTGGAAGAAGCGGAAATACATCAGGTGCATGATGGCGTGTTCGATACCACCCACATACTGATCAACCGGCAGCCAGTAGTTTGCAGCAGCCGGGTCCAGCATGCCTTCGTTGTAGTTAGCGCAGGTATAACGTGCGTAGTACCACGACGATTCCATGAAGGTGTCAAACGTGTCGGTTTCGCGCAGCGCAGGTTGGCCGTTTACCGTGGTTTTTGCCCACTCTGGGTCGGCTTTGATTGGGCTGGTGATGCCATCCATGACGACATCTTCCGGCAAAATCACGGGCAGCTGATCTTCTGGCGTTGGCATCACGGTGCCATCTTCCAGCGTTACCATTGGGATTGGCGCACCCCAGTAACGTTGACGAGAAACGCCCCAGTCACGCAGACGATAGTTTACTTTGCGTACGCCAACGCCTTTTGCTGCTAGCGCTTCAGCAATGGCATTGAAACCGGCAGCGTGATCCAGACCGCTAAATTCACCGGAATTGAACAGCGTGCCTTTTTCAGTCATCGCTGCCGCGCTGACGTCAGGCTCGCTGCCATCAAGGTTCAGGATAACCGGCTTGATTTGCAAATCGTACTTGGTCGCAAATTCCCAGTCGCGCTGATCGTGACCCGGAACGGCCATGACCGCACCGGTGCCGTATTCCATCAGCACGAAGTTAGCGACCCATACTGGAAGGGACTCACCCGTCAGCGGATGGATAACAGACAGGCCGGTAGCCATGCCTTTTTTCTCCATGGTCGCCATATCGGCTTCAGCCACTTTGGTGTTGCGACATTCGGCGATAAAGTCAGCCAGAGCCGGGTTGTTCACGGAGGCTTGAGTGGCTAAAGGGTGACCTGCGGCAACCGCTACGTAAGTTGCACCGATAAAGGTGTCTGGACGCGTGGTGTAGACGGTGACTTTTTCTTCACTGTTAGCCACGTCAAAAGTGATTTCTACACCTTCCGAACGGCCAATCCAGTTACGCTGCATGGTTTTGACCTGCTCAGGCCAATCTTCCAGCGTATCCAAATCGTTCAGTAATTCTTCAGCGTAGTCGGTGATCTTCACGAACCACTGCGGAATTTCTTTGCGCTCAACTTTGGTGTCACAGCGCCAGCAGCAGCCATCAATAACCTGCTCGTTTGCCAGCACTGTTTGGTCGTTCGGGCACCAGTTCACCGCCGACGTTTTTTTATAAACCAGGCCTTTTTCGTACAGCTTGGTGAAGAACCACTGTTCCCAGCGATAATATTCTGGCTGGCAGGTCGCTAGCTCACGGCTCCAGTCATAACCAAAGCCCAGCAGTTTTAACTGGTTTTTCATGTAGGCGATGTTGTCGTAAGTCCACGGCGCAGGTGCGGTGTTATTTTTTACCGCTGCACCTTCTGCAGGCAGACCAAACGCATCCCAGCCAATCGGCTGTAACACGTTTTTGCCGAGCATACGCTGATAACGCGCGATTACGTCGCCGATGGTGTAGTTACGAACGTGACCCATGTGTAGGCGGCCAGAAGGATAGGGCAACATGGAGAGGCAATAATATTTCTCTTTACCTTCCTGCTCAGTCACTTTAAACGTTTCGTTTTCATCCCAGTGCTGCTGCACGCGGGATTCAATCTCTTCCGGGCGGTATTGCTCTTGCATGGCTGCCTGTGGTCCTTAATGAATAACACTTTGCTTACTTTAAGATCCGCATAGCATACCCATAAGGCCGCGTATCAACAACACTTCCCACTTTCGCTGGCGCGATTTCTGCTTAAAGCGCCTGAGCCTTCACCCTTTTGTCATTCGCCTCTCAGACGACACGGCAAATATGCCAAAACGTCTAAACTTAGTGCAGGCATTGAGCGCATAAAGGAGAATTAAATGAACAAAGTGGCTCAGGAATATCGCGAGTCGTTAGCGGTTTTGACCGAGCGCCTTCGCCATGGCGATCGTAACGTTGATACGCTGATTGCTGAACGACGTAGCCAGTTGCTCGCCAGCAGTGACCTCAGCGTTGGTGAAGTCGATCAGGCGCTTTCATCGGTTCGGCGAGATTTAGAAGAGTTTGCACGCAGCTATGCTGAAGTTGAGGAGCCGTTAGGTGATTCAGTGTTTATGCGAGTGATTCGTGAAAGCGTGTGGAAAGAGTTGGCTGACATCACCGATAAGAGCCAGCTGGAGTGGCGGGAGGTGTTTCAGGATCTGCATCACCATGGCGTATATCAAAGTGGTGAAGTGGTGGGGTTAGGAAATCTGGTGTGTGAAAAGTGCCAGTTTACACGCGCTATTTACACGCCCGAAACTTTGTCACGTTGCCCGGAATGCGGGCACGATCAGTTTCAACGCCAGCCGTTTGAACCTTAATTTAAATGTTTGATAAAACAGGCGGGCCTCACAGCCCGCCTGTTTTTTAGTGCAGGATTTTAGCGAGGAAGTCTTTAGCGCGATCGGATTGCGGATTGTTAAAGAAGTCATCTTTATTGGTGTCTTCGATAATTTTACCTTCATCCATAAAGATCACGCGGTTAGCCACTTTACGCGCAAAGCCCATTTCGTGGGTTACCACCATCATTGTCATGCCTTCCTGTGCCAGTTCGACCATCACGTCCAGCACTTCATTGATCATTTCAGGATCGAGCGCTGAAGTCGGTTCGTCAAACAGCATGGCAATGGGATCCATGCAGAGCGCGCGGGCAATCGCCACACGCTGCTGTTGGCCGCCAGAAAGCTGGCCTGGAAATTTTTGTGCATGTGCTGCCAATCCGACGCGAGTCAACAGCTTTAGGCCTTTTTCACGCGCTGCGGCTTTGTCACGTTTCAAGACTTTGACTTGCGCCAGCACCAAATTATCGATGATGCTGAGGTGCGGAAAGAGTTCGAAGTTCTGAAACACCATGCCGATCTGGCTGCGTAACTTGGCCAGGTTAGTTTTCTTGTTGTTTACTTCGGTTCCGCTAACCGTGATGTTGCCTTGCTGAATCGGCTCCAGCCCATTGACGGTTTTGATCAAGGTTGATTTACCCGAACCGGACGGTCCGCAGACCACCACCACTTCACCGGTTTTCACTTCGGTTGAGCAGTCGGTCAGCACCTGAAAGTGACCATACCACTTAGAAACATTTTTCAGGTTAATCATTTAAACCGTCCTTTTTCTTTTTAGATAACTGACCAACAACGACGCGCTCAGGCTGATAACGAAGTAAACCAGACCGGCAAACAGAACCATTTCAACCTGGGTACCGTCACGCTCACCAATGGTAGAAGCGGTACGGAAGAAGTCAGCCAGGCTCAAGACATAGACCAACGACGTATCCTGAAACAGCACGATACCTTGCGTTAGCAGCAGCGGTACCATGGCGCGGAACGCCTGCGGCAGGATGATAAGTTTCATCGACTGCCATTGCGTCATGCCCAGCGCCAACGCCGCATTACCCTGACCGCGTGAGATACTAATGATCCCGGCACGGATAATTTCTGAATAATAAGCGGCTTCGAACAGTGAAAAAGCCACCATTGCCGAAATCAGGCGAATATCGGTTTTCGGCGATATCCCCAGAACCTGCTGTAAGAAGCTCGGCACCACCAGATAAAACCACAGCAGCACCATCACCAACGGCACTGAACGGAACAGGTTGACGTAAAGTTTGGCGAACCAGCTGATGGGCTTGAAAGTAGATAAACGCATTACTGCCAGCAAGGTGCCCCAGATAATGCCGAAGATCACCGCGGTGAGGGTGATTTTGAACGTGATAACCAAACCGTTTAGCAGGTAGGGCAGGCTGGGAGCAATGGAGCTCCAGTCAAATTCGTACATTATTTCCCTCCTACATTGCCAGGCAGACGCACTTTGCGCTCTACAAAACTCATCAACAGCATGATCACCAGGTTAATCGCCACGTAGGCCAGCGTAATAGCCGTAAAGGATTCATAAGCGTGTGCGGAATAGTCGAGCAGTTTGCCCGCCTGTGCAGCCATATCTACCAAGCCAATAGTCGAAGCGATAGCTGAGTTCTTCACCAGGTTAAGCATTTCCGATGTCATCGGCGGCACAATCACGCGATACGCATTCGGTAGTAACACATAACGATAGGTTTGCGGCAGGGTTAGCCCCATCGCCAAACCGGCATTTTTTTGTCCGCTTGGCAGCGACTGAATCGCCGCTCGTACCTGCTCGCAGACGCGGGCCGCGGTAAACAGGCCAAGACAGATCGTAGAGGAGATGAAAAATTGAATGTTGGGATCCAGCTCGGCTTTAAACCACATCCCTAAGTTTTCACCCACCAGTTCCGGTGCCACCAAGTACCAGAAGAAAAACTGAACGATGAGCGGGATATTACGAAACAGTTCCACGTAGCACGTACCAATGGTCGACAACAGACGATTGGGTACAGTGCGCAGAATGCCGAAAAATGATCCTACACAGAAGGCGATAATCCAGGCACAACAGGAGACGGCGATCGTCACCTGAAAACCGGACCACAGCCAGCCAAGGTAGGTCGTGTTACCGAACGGGGCCTGTTCGAGAAAAATGCCCCAGTTCCAATCGATACCCATAACGAGCTCCGGTAAAAAAGGGTAGCTAAGCTACCCTGAAGATTGATGAACGGCTTTTACTGCCTGTTTCAGGGGAACGACCTGTTACAGGTTTGTCTGTCCATGCCGCGGTTTCAGCAATCGAGAGGGCAGCGCGGCTGCCCTTGTTATCATTGTTAATTCAGTGCCTTGTCGTTAGGCTCTTTAAACAGGGCTTTCATGTCATCAGACAACGCAAAGTTCATGTTCAAATTCTTTGGTGGGATCGGCTGCTTGAACCAGGTATCAAACCATTTTTCTGCCTGACCAGAAGACTGCGCTTTAACGATGGTGTCATCCACCAAGGTTTTGAATTGTGGATCTTCTTTACGCAGCATGCAGCCATAAGCTTCTTTCGATTGCGGCGTGCCTAAAATTTCCCAGTTATCAGGTTTCTTCGCTTTTGCACGTTCGCCTGCCAGTAATGCATCGTCCATCATGAAGGCCACAGCGCGACCGGTTTCCAGCGTGCGGAAAGAATCACCGTGATCTTTAGCGCTGATAATGCGCATTTCCATTTTCTTCTCATCGTTCAGCTTATGCAGCAGAACTTCTGAAGTCGTACCGGATGTCACGACCACAGTTTTGCCTTTGAGGTCGGTGAAATCTTTAATCGGACCGCCTTTTTTCACCAGGAGGCGCGTGCCGATCACAAAAATGGTATCGGAGAAGGCGGCCTGTTTCTGACGCTCAAGGTTGTTGGTGGTTGATCCACACTCAAAATCGTAAGTCCCGTTCTGTAACAGAGGGATACGGTTTTGTGAAGTGATAGGGATCATTTTGACCTGCAGGTCAGGCTTGTTCAGCTTCGCTTTGATGGCTTCTACAATGGCGTTGGAATAAGCCTGAGAATAACCGACGACTTTTTGCTGGTTGTCATAGTAAGAAAAGGGAACTGATGATTCACGGTGCCCGACGACAATGACATCATTGTCATTAATCTTTTTCAGGGTGCCGCTGAGATCTTCCGCTTGGGCCGCTCCAGCTGCTGCGCTTAACAGCAGAAGAGATAATGCCACTTTGCGTATCTGCATGTTCCAACTCCTTCGTATGGAAATTGCACAGAATTTATCCTGTGCTGATTATGATGTTGTGTGTATTTTCTGCTGCTTTTCTGGTCATCCCACAGCGCAAGCGCGCTCAGAATAGTCACTAACATAGCGGATTGTTAACGTGATGAAACAAAAAAGTTTCTTTTTTGCGAGGCGATTCGCACCAAAAAAAGGCAAAAACACATCCATGCGCGATAGCGGTGCGCGGGATTGATTTCTTTTGGTGCAGACGGCCTGGCAACGCGTCATCAAATGGTATGTCTGCGAAAACTCCTGAGTTAAATAGCAATCATCGTGCCAGAAAGCGCGATCGAGTAGATGAGGATGCAGAGACGTTGGTAGCGGAGGGTGACGAAAAGAGGTGGGATACAGAGATTATGAGAAGAAAAAACGGCGAAGGAGCCTTCGCCGTTTTGCGTTGAGATAAACCTAACGCCGACGGCGGATAACAGCAATAAGCGCCGCTAAGGCCGTTAATATCCAGACTGGCCAAACGCCAGCGTGTGCATAAGGTGTTTCACCGGTAGTGGGCGTGACTTTTTCAGTTAATACGCCGCGGGTAAACTGCGACAGCATCTTCTCAACATCGCCATTGGCATTCACTACTGCGGTCACGCCATTATTGGTGCTACGTAACAGCGGGCGGCCTAATTCCAATGCACGCATTCGCGCCATCTGGAAATGCTGCCACGGGCCGATTGAGTGCCCAAACCATGCGTCATTGGATACCGTTAACAGGAAATCAGTATCGGGACGTAAATTGGCGCGTACCTGTTCGCCCAGCACAATTTCATAGCAAATCGCGCTAGTAAGGTGGTAGCCCGCCACGCTCAGTTGCGGTTGAATATAGGCACCGCGACTGAAAGAGGACATTGGCAGATCAAAGAACGGCGCCAGCGGGCGGAGTAAATCAGCCAGCGGCACGAATTCGCCAAAGGGAACCAAATGATTTTTTTGATAACGATTGGCGCTGAAGTAGTTATAAGGCTGTTCTCCACCCAACGCGATTACTGTGTTGTAGTCGTGGTAGCGGTTCTGCTCCAGACGTGAATCAACGATGCCGGTAATCAATGCGCTGCCACGCTGGTGTAATTCATCATCAAGTGAACGCAAAAACGCTTGCTGGTTGCTTTCTAAATCAGTGATAGCAGACTCAGGCCAAATAATGATCGGCGCTTTGCCCATCAGCGGCTGACTCAGGCTGGTATAAACGCGTAGCGTATTCAGTAATTGCTGAGGATCCCACTTCATCGACTGCGGGATATTACCTTGTACTAAAGCCACTTCAACGCTGCGCTGAGGCAGCGGTTGAACCCACTGGATGTAGCGTAGAGGCCAAGGCAGTGCCAGTAATATCAAGCCGGCGATCAGGCTTTTGCCGCTGCGTTGTTGCAGAGCATGCACCAGCAGGCCAGCAATAATCATCAGCACGAAGGTCAGCGTTTCTACCCCCGCCAGCGGAGCAAGCCCTTTGAGCGGACCATCAATCTGGCTGTAACCAAATTGCAGCCAAGGGAAGCCAGTTAGCACCCAACCGCGTAAGAACTCAGTGATTTGCCACAATGCTGGTGCGGCTAGCGCCAGACGCCACAATGTAGCGCGCGGCCAAAATCGATTGAGCAAACCTGCAAATAATGCGGGGTAGATAGCTAAATAGGCGGCCAGCAGAACCACCAAGAAAATATTCACCGGTCCTGGCATGCCACCAAAGGTCGCGATGCTGACGTAAACCCAGTTTATGCCGCTACCAAACAGACCAAAACCCCAAACGAAGCCGATGACTGTAGCCTGCGGGCTGGTTCGATTGAGCGTCAGGAGCTGCAGGCCACACAGCGAAAGCAGCGCAGCAGGCCAAAAATCATAAGGGGAAAAGGCGAGGGTGCCAAAGGCACCCATAATTAAAGCCAGCAGAAGGCGTACCCGCTGACGCGAGTAGAGAGAGGCTAAAACCATAAACTTATTCGTCATCCAAGTGAGGTAGCGGCGAATTTTCCGGAATTGTTACGTGAACCTGGATGATACGGCGGCTGTCAGCCATCGCGACTTTGAAATGGTAACCATCAATGTCAATACTTTCCCCACGTGCGGGAAGGTGGCCGAATCCCTGCATCACCAGTCCACCGATGGTGTCGACTTCATCATCGCTGAACTGCGTGGCAAACACCTCGTTAAAATCTTCTATTGGCGTCAATGCACGCACAGTGAAGGTTTGACGGTTTAGCTGGCGAATATCACGATCTTCTTCTTCGTCATACTCGTCTTCAATCTCACCCACGATCAACTCAAGAATGTCTTCAATGGTGACTAAACCTGAAACACCACCAAACTCATCGATGACAATCGCCATGTGATAACGCTGCGAGCGAAATTCTTTCAGCATGCGGTCAACGCGCTTACTCTCAGGCACCACAACCGCAGGACGCAGCACTTTTTCCATGCTGAACGGTTCTGATTCACTGCTCATAAATGGCAGCAAATCTTTTGCCATTAAGATGCCTTCGACATGATCTTTGTCTTCGCTGATTACTGGAAAACGCGAATGCGCGGATTCGATAATGAGCTCAAGGCACTCTTCGAGGTTCTGATTGCGTTTGAGAGTGATCATTTGCGAGCGTGGAATCATGATGTCACGCACGCGCTGTTCTGCAATGTCCAATACACCTTCGAGCATGTCGCGGGTATCCTGATCGATCAGGTCTTTATGATTGGAATCGCGGATCAGCTCCAGCAGTTCGTCACGGCTTTTTGGTTCACCGTGAAACAGTTGGTTGATCAACAGGGAAAAAAATCCCTTTTTACTACTGGGTGCATCGCTGTTTTGAGAATGGTCATCGCTCATGGCGGTTTTTGTCGATCTCTCTGATAAGAAAATAAAACTGTCGGCGTTAGTGCCAACAGCAGGATGACCTGAACCAAAGGCTCAAGCGTCTTCTTTCTCCGAAATGTACGGATCGGGATACCCAAGAGCAAGCATTATCTCGGTCTCGATTCCTTCCATTTCTTCGGCTTCTTCGTCTTCAATGTGGTCATAGCCCAACAAATGCAGCGTACCGTGTACCACCATATGCGCCCAATGCGCTTCAACAGTTTTGCCTTGTTCAGCAGCCTCTTGCTCGACAACCTGACGACAAATAATCAGATCGCCAAGCAGCGGCAATTCAATACCGGGTGGGGCTTCAAACGGAAATGACAGCACATTGGTCGGCTTATCTTTACCGCGATAAGTCAGATTAAGCTCATGACTTTCTGCTTCATCAACCAGACGAATAGTGACTTCACTTTCTGGTTGAAAGGGCATAACCGCCGCTTCCAGCCAACGCTGGAACTGTGTTTCTTCCGGCAAGCCCGTGGTGTGCTCGCAGGCGAGTTGAAGATCAAGGATTACCGAACTCATTTGCTCTCCTGCGCGGCAACATGCGCCGCCAGCGCTTCACGTTTACGCTCTTCAGCCTGTTGATCGCGACGTTTTTGATCGGCTTCTTCCCAGGCTTCATAGGCGACAACGATGCGTGCGACCACGGGATGACGGACAACGTCTTCGCTATGGAAGAAGTTGAAACTGATCTCTTCCACTTCCGAAAGCACCTCAATTGCGTGGCGCAGGCCAGATTTGGTGTGACGCGGCAAGTCTATCTGCGTGACGTCGCCGGTAATCACCGCTTTTGAATTAAAGCCGATACGCGTCAGGAACATTTTCATCTGTTCGATGGTGGTGTTCTGGCTCTCATCCAGGATGATGAACGCATCATTGAGCGTACGGCCACGCATGTAAGCCAGCGGCGCGACTTCGATAACGTTGCGCTCCATCAGCTTTTCAACGCGTTCAAAGCCCAGCATCTCAAACAGCGCGTCATAAAGAGGGCGCAGGTAAGGATCAACTTTCTGGCTGAGATCGCCTGGCAGAAAACCCAGTTTTTCACCCGCTTCCACGGCGGGGCGCGTCAGCAGAATACGACGAATTTCCTGACGCTCCAGCGCGTCAACTGCCGCAGCCACCGCCAGATAGGTTTTACCGGTACCCGCCGGGCCGACACCGAAGGTGATGTCATGGTCGAGGATATTCGCGATGTACTGCGCCTGATTAGGCGTGCGCGGCTTAATGACGCCACGTTTCGTTTTGATGTTCACCGCTTTGCCAAAATCAGGCACGCTTTCTGCGGTTTGTTCCAGTACGCGACTCTCTTTGATCGCCAGGTGAATTTTTTCTGGCTCGATATCGGGGATATCACCGCGAACGGGGGCCGTATCAACGTAGAGCGTTTTAAGGATATCTGCCGCCGCGTTCACGCACAGCGCGCGTCCAACTAACTTGAAGGCATTGTCACGGCGATTGATTTCAATGCCCAAACGACGTTCCAGTTGTTTAATATTGTCATCAAATGGACCACACAGGCTCATCAGACGGCGGTTATCGGCCGGTTCAAGGGCGATTTCACGAGTTTCGATATTCAAACGAATCCTTTGGGTCACTGAGGGCCAGTTGAAGTGGGGGTTTGACGCACCGTTTGGCTTAAACGAATGCGCCATAACGAAATTATTTATGTCGTAAAGCCTGGACGCAAGCTTCAGAAAAGATATTTGGGCGGCTCTTTCAGAAACCAAGTGCAACAAACTGAATTTGGCGGCAGCACTGCGCGCGCTGCCGCAAAGTAAAGCAGGGATCAAGGCTGGAAAGTACCTACGCCGATTTCGTTCTCTTTACGCGTACGCGCAATGACCGACGCCGGGCTTTCAACAACGCGTAGACCCATCTCATCCTCAGTGCGGACCAGTTTGCCACGCAGCGAATTGGTATAGACGTCGACAATCTCGACATCGACAAATTTGCCTATCATCTCTGGCGAGCATTCGAAGTTAACCACGCGGTTGTTTTCAGTGCGTCCCGTCAGTTCCATCACGTTCTTACGCGAGATGCCTTCAACCAGAATGCGTTGCACGCTGCCCAGCATACGGCGGCTAATGGCCAGTGCCTGCTGGTTAATACGATCTTGCAGAATCCACAGACGCTGCTTTTTCTCTTCTTCGCTGACGTCATCGGGCAAGTCCGCCGCTGGCGTGCCGGGACGTGCAGAATAAATAAAGCTATAGCTCATGTCGAAGTTGATGTCGCCAATCAGCTTCATGGTCTGCTCGAAGTCCTGCTGCGTTTCGCCAGGGAAGCCGATGATAAAGTCAGAGCTAATCTCAATCTCCGGGCGTGCCGCGCGCAGCTTACGGATAATCGCTTTGTACTCCAGTGCGGTATGCGCACGTTTCATCAGTGTCAGAATACGATCAGCACCGCTTTGCACCGGCAAATGCAGGAAGCTCACCAGTTCCGGTGTATCGCGATAAACCTCGATGATGTCATCGGTAAATTCGATGGGATGGCTGGTGGTGAAGCGAATACGGTCAATGCCGTCGATAGCAGCAACCAGACGCAATAACTCTGCAAAAGTGCAGACATCACCATCAAAGGCTGCGCCACGATAGGCGTTAACATTTTGACCCAGCAGGTTGACCTCGCGAACACCTTGCGCAGCCAGTTGGGCAATTTCCAACAAAATGTCGTCGCTCGGACGGCTTACTTCCTCGCCGCGGGTATAAGGCACCACACAGAAAGTACAATATTTATTGCAGCCTTCCATGATGGAAACGAAGGCGGTTGGGCCTTCTGCACGCGGTTCTGGCAGACGATCAAATTTCTCAATTTCAGGAAAGCTGATATCAACAACCGGGCTTTTGCTTCCGCGTACGGTGTTAATCATTTCTGGCAGGCGATGCAGGGTTTGTGGACCAAATACGATATCCACGCAAGGCGCGCGCTGGCGAATATGATCCCCTTCCTGTGACGCTACGCAACCGCCGACGCCGATGATCAAATCAGGGTTGCGCTCTTTTAATTTTTTCCAGCGGCCCAACTGGTGGAAAACCTTCTCCTGCGCTTTCTCTCGGATAGAGCAGGTGTTAAGCAGCAGGATATCCGCCTCTTCAGCTTCCTCAGTCAGCGTGTAGCCATGCGTACTGTTCAGCAGGTCAGACATCTTAGATGAATCGTACTCATTCATCTGACATCCCCAGGTTTTGATATGCAGTTTTTTTGTCATCGAACTAGCCATTGATTCAGAGCAGTGAAGTGCAGGGCGCGTATTGTAATGCTTTGATGCTGTTGTGACCAGCCTAAGGGCTTTTCTGATCGTGCCGGATTTTTTCCGGTACACTTTGCTTAATCGGTCCCGCTCGCTGCTGAAGCTGGCGGAGAAAAGTAAAAGGATATGAGCAATGCAGGATAATCAGTTTGATGTCGTGGTGGTCGGCGGTGGCATGGTCGGAGCAGCACTGGCTTGCGGATTGGCGCTGGAAAAATTTCGCGTAGCAGTGATTGAGCGCGCGGAGCCGGCACCGTTTGTGGCTGACAGCGAGCCTGATATTCGTATTTCTGCCATTGGTTCTTCTTCTGTAGCCATGCTAAAGCAGCTTGATGTCTGGTCACGTATTGAGGCCATGCGCTGTGCGCCGTATCGCAAGTTAGAAACCTGGGAATGGCAAACCGCGCAGGTCAATTTTGATGCGGTGTCGCTGGGATTGCCAGAATTAGGTTTTATGGTGGAAAACGGTGTTTTGCAGCGGGCTTTATGGGAGCGGATGCAGCAGCTGGAGGTTACGCTGATCTCACCGGCAACGTTAGAACATCTACAAGAAGAAAATGGTGGCTGGCGGCTGAATCTCGATAATAGCCAAACTTTGCATGCGCGTTTGGTGGTGGGCGCAGATGGTGCCAATTCGCAGGTGCGGCAGATGTCGGGCATTGGTATTCATGGCTGGAGTTATGCGCAGTCATGTTTATTGATTGGTGTAACTTGTGAACACCCAGCAGGCGATACAACATGGCAGCACTTTACTCCACAAGGCCCACGTGCTTTTTTGCCGCTCTATGGTAATCATGCTTCGCTGGTTTGGTATGACTCGCCAACGCGCATTCGTCAATTACAGACGATGGCACTGCCACAGCTAGAAAAAGAGATTGCTGCCCATTTCCCTGCGCGTTTAGGCCGCTTTAAAGCGCACGCTGCAGGCGGTTTTCCGCTGGTACGCCGTCATGCTTCTCGCTATGTTCTTCCGGGGTTAGCGTTGGTAGGTGATGCAGCACATACCATTAATCCGCTAGCAGGACAGGGCGTAAACCTTGGTTATCGCGATATTGACGCCTTAATTGATGTGTTGAGCGAATCGCGCAGTCAGGCAGAAGATTGGGCCTCTGAACGTGTGCTGTTACGTTATCAACGACAACGACGCAACGATAATTTGTTGATGCAAAGCGGCATGGATCTGTTCTATTTCGCCTTTAGCAATCACCTGCCACCGCTTAAATTTATACGTAACCTTGGGTTGATCGCTGCAGAGCATTCTGGCGTGTTAAAACGTCAGGCGCTGCGTTATGCATTAGGACTGTAATGACAACGAAATAATGGGTGGATCTGCGTAGAGGATGAAACGCGTTGAAATCTGGCGCCTCTGGATATACGGACATTACACTTCTGAATTTTAATGTTCAGGGTGTAGAGGCGTTTTTTGATATGTCGATGCTGTGCGGTAAGTGTGCGCGGGGCTATTGAAAGGTGAACTGCAACAGACAGAAACAATAAAGCCCGCAAAAGCGGGCTTTATTATGCAATTTGGCTGGGGTGCAGGGATTCGAACCCCGGAATGCTGGTATCAGAAACCAGTGCCTTACCGCTTGGCGACACCCCAATTATGGGAATCAAATTGTCTTTATATGGCTGGGGTGCAGGGATTCGAACCCCGGAATGCTGGTATCAGAAACCAGTGCCTTACCGCTTGGCGACACCCCAATAAAATGGTGGCTACGACGGGAATCGAACCTGTGACCCCAGCATTATGAGTGCTGTGCTCTAACCAGCTGAGCTACGTAGCCTAATTTTATTGCGTTTATTGCTTTGCTTTTTCGAAGATGGCTGGGATACCTGGATTCGAACCAGGGAATGCCGGTATCAAAAACCGGTGCCTTACCGCTTGGCGATATCCCATTCGTCGACTCGCAACCACGAGAAACTTCGAAAATTGGCTGGGGTACCTGGATTCGAACCAGGGAATGCCGGCATCAAAAGCCGGTGCCTTACCGCTTGGCGATACCCCATCCACGCTTGCCGAATCATGAAATGGTGCGGGAGGCGAGACTTGAACTCGCACACCTTGCGGCGCCAGAACCTAAATCTGGTGCGTCTACCAATTTCGCCACTCCCGCAAAAAAAGATGGTGGCTACGACGGGAATCGAACCTGTGACCCCAGCATTATGAGTGCTGTGCTCTAACCAGCTGAGCTACGTAGCCATCTTTTTTTCGCGCAACCTTCATCGGCGTTGCGGGGCGCATTATGCGGAGTTGACCAGACAGCGTCAACAATTTTTTTGTCGTTTTTTACCTTAAAGCGCCTGTTTGTTTGGCTTATAACCAGGCTGATGGTTTATTCGGCAATTATTCAGTATTTACAAGGCGAATGGCAAAAAAAATGGGCCACAAAGGGCCCATTTTCAAATCAATTATCTTGCTTATTTATAAGCAGATTGATGCACACCAACCGCACGACCTGAAGGATCGTCCATTGATTTAAACGCTTCATCCCACTCAATCGCTTTTGCAGAAGAGCAGGCTACAGAAGGTCCGCCTGGTACACATTCAGCAGCACTTGGCAGCGGGAACAGCTCTTCGAAGATTTCACGATAGAGATAGGCTTCTTTAGAGTTTGGCGTGTTATAAGGGAAACGGAAGTGCGCCGTCGCCAGCTGCTGATCGCTGATTTGCTTCGCAGCAACTTCTTTCAAACTGTCAATCCAGCTGTAGCCCACGCCATCTGAGAACTGCTCTTTCTGGCGCCACACCACGCTTTCCGGCAAGTAAGAAGAGAAGCATTCACGCAAAATGTGTTTTTCCATCTTACCGTTGCTGCCACACAGCTTATCTTCCGGGTTGATGCGCATGGCGACATCAAGGAATTTCTTATCCAGGAAGGGGACACGCGCTTCCACGCCCCATGCAGACATGGCTTTGTTAGCACGCGCGCAGTCGAACATATGCAGTGCCAGCAACTTGCGGACGTTCTCTTCATGGAATTCTTTCGCGTTCGGCGCTTTATGGAAGTAGAGATAACCGCCAAAGACTTCATCTGCACCTTCACCCGACAGCACCATTTTAATACCCATCGCTTTGATCTTACGTGACATCAGATACATCGGCGTAGACGCGCGGATAGTGGTGACATCGTAAGTTTCAATGTGGTAAATCACATCGCGGATGGCATCCAAACCTTCCTGCACGGTGAAATGAATTTCATGGTGCACGGTGCCCAGATGTTCGGCCACAGCTTTCGCTGCTTTCAGATCCGGTGAACCTTCAAGACCCACGGCAAAAGAGTGCAGCTGTGGCCACCACGCATCGCTCTTATCCTGATCTTCAACACGTTTTGCTGCATAACGTTTGGTCACCGCAGAAATAATGGACGAGTCGAGGCCACCAGAAAGCAACACGCCGTAAGGAACGTCAGACATCAAATGGCTTTTCACTGATTCTTCCAGTGCGTGTTTCAGGCCCGCAGCATCGGTTTCGTTATGCTCAACGTTTTTATATTCCATCCAGTCACGCTGCCAGTAACGGCGGATTTCTCCGTCAGTGCTGGAAAGATAGCTTCCCGGCGGGAATTCTTTGATAGAGCGACAAACCGGCACCAGCGCTTTCATTTCAGACGCGACATACAGGTTGCCGTGCTCATCATTACCCATATACAGCGGAATGATACCGATGTGATCGCGGCCAATCAGGTAGGTGTTTTTAACGCTGTCATACAGGATGAATGCGAACATGCCTTCCAAATCATCCAGGAAGTCGACGCCTTTTTCCTGATAAAGCGCCAGGATCACTTCACAGTCAGACCCGGTCTGGAACTGATAGCGATCGCTTAATTCTGCACGCAGCGCCTGATGGTTATAGATTTCACCGTTAACAGCCAGCACGTGAGTGTGGTCGGCGTTATACAGCGGCTGTGCGCCGTTATTGACGTCGACAATTGAGAGGCGTTCATGTGAAAGAATCGCGTGGTCATCCGCATAGACACCTGACCAATCTGGTCCGCGATGACGCATTAAACGTGAACATTCCAGCGCTTTTTTGCGCAGCTCAACAGGATCGGTTTTAAGATCCAGCACACCAAAAATTGAACACATAACTGACTCCTGAGCTTACCTAACGGCGATGTTATCTTTTGTGTTTGCAGCAGCCTGTCGCTGCCTGATGCATAAGAAAATGCGCTATTTCATGCATCCAATGCAAGAGGAATCATGATTTACTGATAAAAAGATTGTTGGTAGTGCGATATATTTGATGATTCATCAATAAAATCACCATTTAATTGATGAATCGATAATTAAATAACGAAATTGGTCGTTATTTAATCACGGGTGTGGCGGTTTTCAGCAAGAAAAGATGACGCACCGCACATTCTTATCGCTGCGTCATAAGAAGAATGAATCAGAACAGGTCGATATCGGCCACAGAAGGATAAATCCAGTCTGGACGGAAAGGCATGGCATCAATATCACTCAAGGTTGAAACACCAGAAAGCACCAGTATCGTTTCAAGTCCCGCCTGAAAGCCTGCCAGAATATCGGTACGCAAATTATCTCCGACAATCACCGTCTCTTCGGAGTGAGCCTGCATTTTATTAAGTGCAGCACGCATGATATAGGGGCTTGGCTTACCCACGTAGAAAGGGCGGCGGCCAGAAATCTTCTCAATGCCTGCGCAAAGCGCGCCACAGGCCGGGACAAATCCTCGAGCATGCGTATCTGGATTGGTTGCAATAAAGCGTGCGCCACTGGCAACAAAAAAAGCGGCTTTATGCATCATATCCCAGTTGAACGAGCGGGTTTCACCCACGATAACAAAATCGGGATTGACGTCAGTGATCGTAAATCCCGCTTTATAAAGCTCATGAATCAACGCACCTTCACCGATAACGTAGGCTTTTTTGCCTTCCTGACGACGCAAGAAATCTGCAGTGGCCATTGCTGAGGTATAAAAAACCGAATCCGGTACATCAATACCTGCCGAGGCAAAGCGGTTAGCCAAATCCTGACCGGTTTGTGAGGGATAATTGGTGAGTACCACCAGCGGCATCTCTTTTTGCACGATGCGTTGTAAAAACTCTTTAGCGCCGGGCACAGCGGTATTGTCGTGCATCAGCACGCCGTCGATATCACAGATTACGTTTTTAATTGTCATAGTTTCGTTCCGATGCAGCCCGCCAGATTGGCAGGCTCGACTTAGTCTTCGAGAAGATGTTGCAGCAGGATGCCATTGAGCATGGCACGTTTTGCCAGCGCAAAAGCGCCAATGGCAGATTGGTGATCCAACTGTGAGCGCACCACCGGTAAATTTTTGCGAAACGCTTTAAGTGCTTGAGTATTGATACACCCTTCAATCGCGGGCAGCAGCACTTTCTCCGCATCGGTGATTTCACCTGCCAGCACCACTTTTTGCGGATTAAACAGGTTAATCGCAATCGCGATAGCTTTGCCTAAATAGCGGCCGACATATTCGATCACTTCACATGCCAGCGCATCACCCTGATTTGCAGCTTTGCAAATCTGAGGCATGCAGCAATCATCTTGCGTCAACACGCTGGGATAGCCTTGACTCAATAAATGGCGTACGCGATTTTCGATCGCGCCATTTGCAGCAATGGTTTCCAGACAGCCGAAATTACCGCAATGGCAGCGCTCGCCCAAAGGATCGACCTGAATATGACCAATCTCGCCGACATTGCCATTGCTACCCAGAAAGATGTGTCCGTTAGCGATGATGCCTGCGCCAGTGCCGCGGTGTAAACGCACCAGAATAGAGTCAGCACAATCACGACTTGCACCGAAATAGTGCTCAGCAAGCGCCAGGCTACGAATATCGTGGCCGACAAAACTGGTCACGTTGAAGCGTTTTTTCAGGCTGGCAACCAGAGGCCAATGGCTGACTGAAATATGCGGCATATAGCGAATCACGCCGTTTATAGGATCAACTAAGCCGGGGAGAATCACCGATATTGCAATCAGCTCACGGATTTTACGCTGGTGGAGTTCAATAAAGGCGGCGACGGCATTCAGCAGCGCGTGCTCCAACGTTTCTTGCGTACGTTCCGGCAACGCATAATCTTCTTGAGCCAGTGATTTCCCGCTGAGATCAAACAGCGTTAGCGTGGCGTCGTTACGGCCCAAACGCACGCCGATGGTATGAAAGTTGCGGGTTTCAGTGATGATGGAAATCGCGCGGCGCCCGCCGGTGGACGCCTGTTGGTCCACCTCTTTAATCAGGCCGCGCTCAATCAGTTGGCGGGTAATTTTTGTGACGCTGGCGGGCGCAAGCTGACTCAATTCGGCAATTTGAATGCGCGAAATCGGCCCTTGTTGATCGATTAGCCGATAAACGGCCGCGCTATTGAGTTGTTTGACAAGATCGACATTTCCTATTTGTGTCTGGCCGCCAGTGGTCATTCAGTGCTTACTCGCTCAGGACGTCGTCTCCATTGACAAACGTCTTAGTGATTTTAAAGTCGCGTGTAAACACAGTCAGGTTTGCGATTTTTCCTGCTTCGATCGTGCCCAACTGTTTTTCCACGCCCATTGCCCGTGCAGGATAAAGTGACGCCATACGCAACGCTTCATCCAATGCAATGCCGACATGTTCGACGCTATTTCGCACGGCATCAATCATGGTTAATGCTGAACCACTCAGCGTGCCATTCTCATCCACGCACAGGCCGTTACGATAGTATATTGTTTTACCTGCAAAAATAAATTTATCGATGTCTGCGCCAGCCGGAGCGGTGGCATCGGACACTAACACCAGTTTGTCGCCTTTAATCCGTTTTGCATTACGCACATTAGCGTAATGAACATGTAAACCATCGGCAATAATGCCGCAGTATACATCAGGCGAATCAAACAGCGCACCGATAAGACCAGGCTCACGACCAGCAAAAACAGGCATGGCATTATAGAGATGCGTCGCAAAGGTCACACCCGCTGAAAAACCTGTTTTGGCTTCTTCATAGGTCGCGTTTGAGTGGCCTGCAGAGACAATAATACCCGCATCAGTCAGTTGACGAATGACATCGCTACCGGCGTTTTCTGGTGCCAAAGTCACTTTGGTGATGACGTCTGCGTTATCACACAGGAATTGCACCATTTCAGGATCGGGCAAACGGATCAGCGCAGGATTATGGGTGCCTTTTTTCGCCGTGCTTAACCACGGACCTTCAAGATGCAATCCCAGCGCCTGATGCTGATGCTTGTTTAGATAAGCACGCATGGTTTCAATGGCGCGCTTCATCAACGCATCGCTGCTGGTAATCAAGGTAGGAAGGTAGCTGGTACAACCCGATTTTTCATTGGCGCGCTGCATAATTTCCAGCGTTTGAATGCTGAGCGCATCAATGTCGTCATTAAACTGCACGCCGCCGCAACCATTCAGCTGTAGATCGATAAAACCGGGAGCGATGATGGCACCTGAGACATCGCGCTGCTCAATATCTGCGGGCAGCGCCTCGTGAGAGCAAACACGCTCAATCTTACCCTCAGCAATAACCACTGCGTGGTTGTCCAAAATCTCATGGCCGCTGTAAATACGACCGTTAACTAATGCATACATCTTTCTTCTCCCGGCTAGGCCTGCTTTGATTTAAGGGCAACAGCAGACATCTACAACGTAGTCTTAAACACCTTTCATATTTTCCGCTTCCATCTCGCGGAAATATTTAACCGTTTTCACTTTTAATTCCATCGTGGAGGGCTCATCACAAACCACAACGGATTTTGCATGCAGTTGCAGACAGCTAATGGTCCACATGTGGTTAACGTTGCCTTCAACTGCCGCTTGCAGCGCCTGCGCTTTGACATGGCCCGTCACTAAAATCATGACTTCTTCGGCATCCAGTAACGTGCCAACACCCACAGTCAGGGCGTATTTTGGCACCTGATCAACATCGCCGTTGAAGAAACGTGAATTGGCAACGCGCGTATCGTGTGTCAGCGTTTTGATACGCGTGCGGGAAGCCAAAGAAGAGGCGGGTTCGTTAAAGGCAATGTGTCCGTCGTTGCCGACGCCGCCCATAAACAGATGAATTTTACCCAGCGCACGAATTTTCTCTTCATACTGGCGACATTCTGCGTCAATGTCAGGCGCATTGCCATTCAGAAGGTTGATGTTTTCTGTTTGAATATCAACGTGATCGAAAAAGTTACGGTACATGAAACTGTGATAGCTTTCTGGGTGCTCTTTCGGTAAGCCAACATATTCGTCCATGTTGAACGTCACTACGTGCTTGAAACTAACCTGGCCCGATTTATGCATCTCAATAAGATGTTTATACGCTTCTAGCGGCGTTCCGCCGGTAGGTAAGCCGAGAACGAAAGGGCGATCGGCGCTTGGATTAAAGGCATTGATGCGGTTGACGATATGACGTGCAGCCCACTTGCCTACTTGGGTCGGCGTGGCTAAAGGAATCAGTCTCATGTTTCACCTCAATATTAAAGAATTGGGAAAGGTTAGACGCTGTACCGTTGTGCTAATAATCAGCCTAAACTGATTACGCGTTATCGCCATGGTAATTCTGCGCCTTGATATTTTGGATCATAAAATAAGTTTGGCGTGATAGCCAGACGCAGCTGCATCAAGAGACGTTTTTTGGTGATAAAAATCACAGAAAGCGCGGTTTTAATTTGCGAGGCGAATTAATTTATCATTACACTCGCAGCGTGACCAAAAGTGTTATTACAGATCTTTGTTGCTGACAAAAAAAGAGTAAGCGGCAACAAAGCAATAAGCGTGTCTCATAGGGGGAAGGGCAAATGTTAGGTTATTTACAGAAGGTTGGCCGCGCACTCATGGTGCCGGTAGCAACCCTGCCAGCAGCAGCGATATTAATGGGGGTTGGTTACTGGCTTGATCCTGACAGCTGGGGCGCAAGTAATGCGCTAGCAGCGTTGTTGATCAAATCGGGTGCTGCCATTATCGAAAATATGTCTGTGCTGTTCGCGATTGGTGTGGCGTACGGCATGTCTAAAGATAAAGATGGTGCAGCCGCTCTGACCGGTTTTGTCGGTTTCCTCGTCGTTACCACGCTTTGTTCACCCGCTGCGGTAGCAATGATTCAGAAAATGCCCGTGGAACAAGTTCCCGCTGCATTTGGCAAAATAAATAACCAGTTTGTCGGCATTCTTGTCGGTATCTTATCGGCCGAAGTCTATAACCGCTTCAGCCATGTTGAGTTGCCTAAAGCCCTTTCTTTCTTCAGCGGTCGTCGACTGGTGCCCATTCTGGTCTCCTTCCTGATGATTCTGGTCGCGTTCATTTTAATGTACATCTGGCCGATTATTTTTGGTGGGCTGGTCAGCTTTGGTGAGCACATACAAAAACTTGGTTCGATCGGTGCAGGGGTTTACGCCTTCTTTAACCGCTTACTGATTCCGGTTGGCCTGCATCACGCATTGAACTCGGTTTTCTGGTTTGATGTTGCAGGCATTAACGATATCCCTAAATTCCTTGGCGGTGCGCAATCTCTGGCTGATGGCAGCGCAACAGTGGGTATCACAGGTCGCTATCAAGCGGGCTTCTTCCCGATCATGATGTTCGGCTTGCCGGGCGCCGCGCTGGCAATTTTTCACTGTGCACGCCCAGAGAACCGCGCCAAAGTTGGCGGGATCATGCTGGCAGCTGCGTTTGCAGCCTTCTTTACCGGAATTACCGAACCGTTGGAATTCTCCTTCATGTTTGTGGCGCCGGTACTGTTTTTCATCCATGCCGTATTAACCGGTATTTCTGTTTTCATCGCCGCGAGCATGCATTGGATTGCGGGCTTTGGTTTCAGTGCCGGTTTAGTGGATATGGTGCTTTCAACCCGTAACCCATTAGCCACTCACTGGTACATGCTGATCCCACAAGGCCTGGTCTTCTTTGCCCTTTACTACGTGGTATTCCGCTTCACTATCCTGAAGTTCAACCTGATGACGCCTGGCCGTGAATTAGCCGTTGCGGGTGATGAGACGGATGGCTACGACGTTAACGTTGATAAAACGGGCGATGGCGAAAACGCGACGGAGTCTCTGGCACGCCGCTATATCGGTGCGATTGGCGGTTCTGAAAACCTGACAGCTATCGATGCGTGTATTACGCGTCTACGTTTAAATGTGAAAGATTCTGCACAAATCAATGAAGGTGTGGCTAAACGTCTTGGCGCATCGGGCGTGATTCGTCTGAATAAGCAAAGCGTACAAATCATTGTAGGGACGCAAGCTGAAAGCATTGCTTCTGCGATGAAACGCGTGCTGACCAAAGGTCCGGTGGCTGCCGCAGCGAGTAATAGTAGCGCGCCAGCGGCGACAGAGACTAAGCCGCAAGCCGTATTGAACAGCGATAAAAAAGTCATTGCCACACTGGTCTCACCAGTCAGCGGTGAGGTTGTGGCTCTGGATGCAGTGCCGGATGAAGCTTTCGCTAGCAAAGCCGTTGGCGAAGGTTTAGCGATCAAGCCTACCGATAAGCGGGTGGTTGCGCCGATTGCGGGAACCATTGTGAAGATCTTCACCACCAATCATGCGTTCTGCCTTGAAACGGATAATGGCGTTGAAATCGTGGTGCATATGGGCCTGGACACCGTGGCATTAGGTGGTAAAGGTTTCACACGCTTAGTCGAAGAGGGCGCAACGGTCGTTGCTGGCCAGCCGGTGCTGGAAATGGATCTTGAATTCCTTAATGCCAATGCACGATCCATGATCAGTCCTGTTGTGGTAAGCAACAGTGATGATTTTGGCGGTTTGAATCTGTTAGCAAGCGGACAGGTGATTGCCGGCGAAACCCGGCTGTATGAAGTAATAGGTTAATTACTCCGCGACACAACCCCAAAGGCAGGAAGCGATTCCTGCCTTTTTGTTTTAAACGCTTAACAAACGGTTGTTTCCCTACGACGCTTTGTGGATCATACTCCGATACTTCGTGGTACAAATCACCCGCTATTCGTATTGAGGATTTTTGTAATGAGTGAGGCTGAAGCCCGCCCAACTAACTTTATTCGTCAAATCATTGACGAAGATTTGGCGAGCGGCAAGCACAGCAGCGTGCATACCCGTTTTCCGCCAGAGCCTAATGGTTATCTGCATATTGGTCATGCAAAATCGATTTGTCTGAACTTCGGTATTGCTCAAGATTACCAGGGTCAATGCAACCTGCGTTTCGACGACACCAATCCGGTCAAAGAGGATGTGGAGTTCGTTGAATCCATCATGCGTGATGTGCAATGGCTGGGCTTTGAGTGGAGTGGCGAAGTTTGTTATTCCTCAAACTATTTTGATCAGCTTTATCACTATGCGGTCGAACTCATCAATAAAGGCCTGGCCTATGTGGATGAACTCACGCCTGAAGAGATTCGTGAGTACCGTGGCACCTTAACGGCGCCGGGTAAAAACAGTCCTTACCGCGATCGTACCCCAGAAGAGAACCTGGCACTGTTTGAAAAAATGCGTGCGGGTGGATTTGAGGAAGGTAAAGCCTGCCTGCGCGCTAAGATCGATATGGCATCTAACTTCATTGTGATGCGCGATCCTGTGCTGTATCGCATTAAGTTTGCTGAACATCATCAGACGGGCAATAAGTGGTGCATCTATCCGATGTATGACTTTACCCACTGCATTTCCGATGCGCTGGAAGGCATTACCCATTCGCTGTGTACGCTGGAATTCCAGGATAACCGTCGTTTGTATGACTGGGTTTTGGATAACATTACTATTCCAGTTCATCCACGTCAGTACGAGTTTTCACGTCTGAATCTGGAATATGCAGTGATGTCGAAGCGTAAGCTGACGCAATTAGTCAGTGAAAAGCATGTAGAAGGCTGGGACGATCCGCGCATGCTGACCGTTTCAGGCCTGCGTCGTCGCGGTTACACGGCGGGCTCTATTCGTGAGTTCTGCCGTCGTATTGGCGTGACCAAACAAGACAATATCGTTGAGATGGCTTCGCTGGAATCGTGTATTCGTGACGATCTGAATGAAAATGCACCTCGTGCTATGGCGGTGTTGGATCCTTTAAAAGTGGTGATTGAGAATTTGCCTGCGGGCCATAACGAAATTATCACTATGCCAAATCATCCAAACAAGCCAGAAATGGGCACGCGCGAAGCTCCGTTTAGCCGTGAAATTTGGATCGATCGTGCTGACTTCCGAGAAGAGGCGAACAAGCAGTACAAGCGTTTGGTGCTGGGTAAAGAAGTACGCCTGCGTAATGCTTATGTGATTCGCGCTGAGCGTGTAGCTAAGGATGAAGACGGCAATATCACTTGCATCTATTGCACGTGCGATGTGGACACGTTAAGTAAAGATCCTGCTGATGGCCGCAAAGTTAAAGGCGTGATTCATTGGGTTTCTGCTGAGCATGCGCTACCTGCCGAATTCCGACTTTACGACCGTTTGTTCAGCGTACCGAATCCTGGTGCGGCAGAAGATTTTCTTGCTGCCATCAACCCAAATTCGTTGGAAATAAAACACGGTTTTGTCGAACCTGGCCTACGAAATGCTGAAGTGACCTCACCTTATCAGTTTGAGCGTGAAGGATATTTCTGTGCTGACAGCGTGTACTCAAAGCCTTCACAGCTAGTGTTTAACCGCACTGTGGGATTGCGTGATACCTGGGCAAAAATCGGCGATTAAAAATTTCGATTACCGACACGATAAAAAAACAAAAGGGCGATTAATCGCCCTTTTTTATTACTGCGTTTCCTGTCAATACAACCAGATATGCTGCTTTACATCAAATTGACCCTGCAAGCATATCTGGGAGAAATCTTAGTTTAGTAAAATTAATCAATTACAAGGTGTGAATTGCTTTTTTTCAGGTAGGCTAAGCGCTCTCAAGCGTTGCTATGCGGGTTACAAAAGGAAAAAAAATGACCGTTCTCGCCCAGGAAGCTAAACACAGTGTCGTAGTTTTACATCAACTAATTGAACGTATTTTCAATAATACAGCGACAGCGGATGATAGCTTTCATCTCCTGCTTTCGCACTTTCATCCCGACTTTTGTATGGTGACGCCGCAAGGAAGGCAACTGAATTTAAACGAAACTGAAGCGCTTTTTCTTCAACTACAAGGTCAGCGTGAAGGGATGCGTATTGCGACCAGTGAACATGTGGTGATTTCTGAGCAAGAAAATGAAGTCATCATTCAATATCGTGAACTGCAAATGATGAACGGTCAAAATCAGAGCCGCATTTCACTGGCGATTTTAGATTGCAGCACCTCGATTCCGCGTTGGCGCTACTTGCAGGAAACACTCGTTGCCTGAGATCCAGACGCAAAAAAAGCCGGTTATAAACCGGCTTTTTCATATCAGTGCAGAGCAACTTACTTGTCGTGAAGCGTTTCGTCTTCGCGACAATCACCCAGTGAGCAGTGACCGTAAAGGTACAAGCTATGGTTGGATAATTTAATGCCATGGCGGGTAGCGATTTCATGCTGGCGCGTTTCAATCGACTCATCGCTGAACTCAATCACTTTGCCGCAATCCAGGCAAATCAGGTGATCGTGGTGATGCTGTTGCGTCAATTCAAAAACAGACTTGCCGCCTTCAAAGTTATGACGGGTTACAATGCCAGCATCATCAAACTGGTTTAATACGCGATAAACCGTTGCCAGACCAATCTCTTCGCCCATATCAATCAGGCGTTTGTATAAATCTTCCGCGCTGACGTGATGGCATTCAGGTTCCTGAAGCACTTCCAGAATTTTAAGTCTGGGCAGCGTGACTTTCAGGCCAGCCTTCTTTAATGCGGTATTGTTGTCAGTCATGCGGATTTTGTCCTGTTACTTTAATCACTTTTGTGGCGCTTGGCCTTGAATGTCGATCTACACCCATTCTCATTTGCGTCTCATTATAGAACCGAAGCAACGAAATGAAAACCGAGTGAAATGCTGGAAATCACCATTAGCTGTGAGGAATTTACCGAGCCGGGGAGGATTTCTACAGAGGTCTGTTAACATTTCGTTCAGCCTCATCTCATATCCAGAGAAATAAGCGGATGACCGATAGGGGTATTCTACAGATTAAACGAAGAAAGTTAAAAAAATGTGGCTATTATTTCTATAGGAATTTCCACTGATTCGATGTGAGCCAGCGCCCACATCGAATCAGTAAGCATTAAGCTTCGATAATCTCTTTGAGCTGTAGCTCATCAAAAATCTGCTTAACCCATTTTTCAACGCGTTCGTTGGTCAATTCTGGCTGGCGATCTTCATCAATCGCTAAACCCAAGAAGTTTTTATCATCGGCCAAGCCTTTGGAGGCTTCAAAGTGATAGCCTTCAGTCGGCCAGTGTCCAACAATCACTGCGCCATTAGGTTCGATAATGTCACGAATGGTGCCCATCGCGTCACAGAAATATTCTGCGTAATCTTCCTGATCGCCACAACCAAACAACGCGACTAATTTGCCGTTGAAGTCGATCTCTTCCAGCGTTGGGAAGAAATCATCCCAGTCGCACTGCGCTTCGCCGTAATACCAGGTTGGGATGCCCAGCAGCAAGATATCAAACGCTGCCAGATCTTCTTTGGTGCTTTTCGCGATGTCATGCACTTCCGCAACGTCTTTACCCAGCTGTTTCTGGATCATTTTTGCAATGTTTTCGGTGTTGCCGGTATCGCTGCCAAAGAAGATGCCTACGAGTGCCATGGGTAAAATAACCTCTTAAATCCTGATGATGAGATGTGTGCTAAAACAGCACATTTCTGCGAATAATAGCAGACGTGACAAAAGCGCGGAACTTGTAAAGCCGTGACATTTGTTTTTGCGTGCGTTTTGCTCGTGTCAGTCTAGTTTGAGTTGTTGCAGCAACATTTGTTCAATCAATTCGCTGCGACTGAGATTGCGCTGTTCCGCCAGCGTATTAAGTGCTTCAACGGCTTCACTGTTCATTTTAAGCTCGACACGGCGTAACCCGCGCCCTTTGTCACGTTTCAGTTGATTGCGTTTATTTATACGCAGCTGTTCATCGCGCGAAAGCGGACTGGTTTTAGGGCGACCGGGACGACGCTCCTCAGCAAACAGATCAAGCGTGGTGCGGTCAGTGTGTTCTTTTGCCATGGCTTAGTGAAACTGAATGGGCGCGAGCGGCGTTTACGCTGCGCAGATTATAAATTATTGGCCCTTACCGCGGCAGAAATAGCCGTCGGCAAATTTTTAGCGCGCCATCATACTCCACGCTAACCGCGTACGCCAATCCTAAACTTTCACCGCCAGGTAATTGCTTTTAAAGCGCAAAAAACCGACGAACACTGCGTAAAACGGCATCAGGTTTCTCAGCATGCACCCAATGTCCCGCTCCGCTAATCACATGTGCATGAGCTGCCGGGAACTGTTTCAGTAAAGCATCGCGATACTGATTATCCAGATAGGCAGAATCACCGCCGCGAATGAATAACGCAGGATGTGGCCAAGCCGGAATATCTTTCCAGCCAGAAATGGTCGCGTAATTGTCCCACAGTACCGGCACGTTAAAACGCCATTCTCCATCCTGAAAAGATTTGAGAATGAACTGAATCACGCCTTCTTCATTGATCACGTTGCGCATAACATTAGCCGCTGCACTGCGCAGCTTAACGCCAGATTCTGTGACCGCCCGGATAGCAGCAAAAATTTCATCGTGACGACGGGTTTGATAATCAACCGGAGCGATATCAATCATAACTAACTGTTCAATGCGTTCGGGAGCCAGTGCGCTCATCGTCATAGCTATTTTGCCGCCCATAGAGTGACCTATGACAGAAACGCGATCGATACCATGCGCATCCAACGTGTCAAACATATCCTGCGCCATTACAGCGTAGTTCATCTCCTCAGAGCGCGGCGACATGCCATGATTACGGACATCAACCTGGATGAGAGGACGATCATCCTTTAATCCACGCGCCAGCACGCCAAGGTTATCAAGGCTACCAAAAAGTCCATGAATAAGCAGGATGGGCCGGGAATCAACAGTAGATTGTTCAGTTTGCAGACGGGCGTTCAAAATCATGGCAAAGTTCTTAAGTTTGAGACCTAAGCTTAGGTTATCATGGATTCACCTTTTCAGGCGCGCCGGTTCCAGCGGCATTAGGACATATTCTGACTTTTGCCCATAAACCGTTTGAATGCTAACAGCCCGCCTGAATTTAACTTTATAATCCTGATGTTAGAATCCGCTCACATTTCGAATTGCCAAACTTTGCTAAGGGCTTTTCAGGTAATGCATGGTTCTGTCATGAGTAAAAAACCGTACGGAATAAGATGAAAACGATCGAAGTTGACGAAGAGCTCTACCGTTATATTGCCAGCCATACGCAACATATTGGCGAAAGCGCATCAGATATTCTGCGTCGCATGCTGAAGTTTACTGCCGGTCAAACGGCACCTGCAGCGGCTGCGCCAAACGCGGCGAAGCCAGACGTGAATGACGCGCAAGCTGCGCGTGTAGAATCGCGCCCGCAAGATCGCGTGAGAGCCATGCGTGAGCTAATGCTTTCTGATGAGTATGCGGAGCAGAAGCGAGCGGTTAATCGCTTTATGCTGATTTTGTCAACACTCTATCGTCTTGATACCGAAGCGTTTGCCGAGGCAACTGCCTCGCTGCAAGGCCGTACTCGCGTTTACTTTGCGGGCGATGAGCACACGCTGTTGCAGAATGGCACCCACACGAAGCCAAAGCACGTTCCTGGCACGCCGTACTGGGTGATCACCAATACCAATACTGGTCGCAAATGCAGCATGGTCGAACACATTATGCTGTCAATGCAGTTCCCGCCGGAACTGACAGAGAAAGTTTGCGGCACCATTTAAACTGAAGCGTCAGGGAGAAGCGCCAATGGCCAATCACCCCCGTGCCGGGCAGCCTGCCCAGCAGAGCGATTTGATTAACGTTGCACAATTAACATCACAGTATTATGTCCTGAAGCCTGATGTGGCGAACCCGGAACATGCGGTGAAATTTGGCACATCTGGCCATCGCGGTAGCGCAGGGCGTCAAAGCTTCAATGAGCTGCACATTTTGGCTATCGCGCAGGCGATTGCTGAAGAGCGCAAAAAGAATGGCATTACTGGCCCATGCTACGTAGGTAAAGATACCCACGCGCTGTCAGAACCCGCTATTTTGTCGGTGCTGGAAGTGCTGGCGGCCAACGGCGTTGACGTTATTGTTCAGCAGGATAATGGCTATACGCCAACGCCTGCGATCTCCAACGCAATTCTTGAACATAATAAGTCTGGCGGCGCGCTGGCTGATGGCATTGTTATTACGCCATCCCATAACCCGCCTGAAGATGGCGGCATCAAGTACAACCCACCAAACGGTGGTCCAGCTGATACCAATGTCACCAAAGTGGTGGAAGATCGTGCAAATCAGCTGATCAAAAATGGCTTGAAAGAAGTCAAACGTCTGCCGCTGGATGAAGCGCTGGCAAGTGGTCATATCGTAGAAAAAGATCTGATCCAGCCATACGTCGAAGGGTTAGCGCAGGTTATCGACTTTGCCGCAATCCAGAAAGCGGGATTGAAAATTGGTGTCGATCCACTTGGCGGCTCCGGTATGGCTTACTGGCAGCGCATTGCAGAGCACTACAAGTTAGATCTTACCATCGTTAACGATGCTATCGATCAAACCTTCCGCTTTATGCATCTTGATAAAGATGGCGTGGTGCGTATGGATTGCTCGTCCGAGTGCGCAATGGCGGGCCTGTTGGCTTACCGCGACAAATTCGATTTAGCATTTGGTAACGATCCTGATTACGATCGCCACGGTATCGTTACGCCTGCGGGCTTGATGAATCCAAACCATTATCTGGCGGTAGCGATTAACTATTTGTTCCAGAATCGTCCGCAATGGGGCAAAGAAGTTGCCGTAGGCAAAACGCTGGTTTCCAGTGCGATGATTGACCGTGTTGTTAATGACATTGGTCGTAAACTGGTAGAAGTACCGGTTGGTTTCAAATGGTTTGTGGATGGTCTTTTCGACGGCAGCTTCGGTTTTGGCGGCGAAGAGAGCGCGGGTGCATCCTTCCTGCGCTTCGATGGTACGCCATGGTCAACGGACAAAGACGGCATCATTATGTGCTTGCTGGCCGCTGAAATTACGGCTGTGACCGGTAAGAACCCGCAGCAACATTATGATGAGCTGGCTCAGCGCTTTGGTGCGCCAAGCTACAACCGTTTGCAGGCTTCTGCTACATCGGCACAGAAAGCGGCGCTCTCTAAGCTGTCGCCAGAAATGGTGAGTGCAGACACGCTGGCGGGTGATCCGATCACCGCACGGTTGACTGCAGCGCCTGGTAACGGTGCCTCAATTGGTGGTCTGAAAGTGATGACGGAAAACGGCTGGTTTGCAGCGCGTCCTTCTGGCACTGAAGACGCCTATAAAATCTACTGTGAAAGCTTCCTTGGTGCTGAACATCGCGCACAGATCGAGAAAGAAGCAGTAGAAATCGTCAGCGAAGTGCTGAAAAACGCCTGATAAAGGTGTAATGAAAAAGGCGCCGCTGGCGCCTTTTTTTATGGCATAAATCGATAACCAATCCCGGTTTCGGTGAGCAAATGCAGCGGCTGAGTCGGGTTGCCCTCCAGCTTTTGCCGCAGATGTCCCATATAGATACGCAAATAATGGCTGTGTTCGACCGCGTTCGGCCCCCATACCTGACTAAGCAATTGACGCTGAGTCATCACCTTGCCCGCGTTGTTCAGCAAAACGCCCAGTAAACGAAACTCTATCGGAGTGAGATGAATCTCTTCGCCTGCGCGAATCACGCGACGTGCAGCAAGGTCAACGGTCACGTCTGCAAACGCCACTTTAGGCTCAGGATTAATGCCGCTAAAACGACGTAAGGCCACCCGCACTCGCGCCTGTAACTCGCCAATCCCAAAGGGCTTGGTCAGGTAATCATCCGCACCGGCATCCAGCGCATCGATTTTATCTTGTTCATCACTGCGCGCCGACAGCACAATCACCGGAATGGCGCTCCATTGCCGTAGTTCACGGATAAACATGTTTCCATCACCATCAGGCAAACCCAAATCGAGAATCACCACATCCGGCTTGCGTGTGGCGGCTTCAATCAGGCCACGTTGCAGGGTGTCCGCATCAAACACTTTTAAGGCTTCGCCTTCTAATGCCAGTCGAACGAAACGACGTATTTCTTTTTCATCTTCAATGATCAAAACCGTAGCCACGTGCAACCTGCCATCAAATCAACATTTACTCGCTACTTTAACAACAAATGATCAGCGCGTCCGTGAATGTTCAATTGAGAAAATAACCACTAAAGAAACAACGCCATTACAAGTGTGTAACTTACTTACGGCGTGCATTCTTAAAAGCGATAAATTTGGTCTGGAGGGTGGTCGGATGAGTAGTAAAATTACACAGCTGGGCGTAATATTAGAGTCAGATCACATTTACTCACTTATTACGCTTAAAAAGGAGGCAAACGATGTATCCCGCTTATTCACGCAACAAAATTATTTTGCGTCGTGCCTTGGTGATTTTACTCGGCGTTATGGCGTTACCGATCATGCTTTTCCGTAAAGATCGCGCCCGTTTTTACAGTTATCTGCATCGCGTGTGGTGTAAAACCAGCGCTAAACCCGTTTGGCTGGCGCAGTCAGAAGCGGCAGGAGGAATTTTTTGGTAATTTACCCATCCAAATAGTCAGCCCGGTCATTTTACCGGGCTTTTTTTTAAGCATTATCTTCTCAGAATTTCTCTAAACTTAACCTTCAATCCCTTACAGCCAAATAATTTTCAGCTACACTTAAACCTCTACAAGATTTCAGAGGTTGTACAAGTATGAGTGAGAAAATTCCAGTTGGGATCAGTGCTTGCCTGCTTGGCGATACCGTCAGATTTGATGGTGGTCACAAGCGATTAACCTTCGCAACGGAACAGCTCACGCCGTTTGTGCGCTTCGAACCTGTTTGTCCAGAAATGGCGATTGGTCTTCCCACGCCACGTCCAGCATTACGTTTAGTAAAGCAAGAAGACGATGATCTGCATCTCTGCTTCAGCAAAGATGGGGGAGAAGAGGTTACGCAGGAAATGCGCACATGGTCTGAACAGCGGGTGAAAGCAATGCATCATCTGTGTGGCTACATTCTGTGTGCTAAGTCCCCGAGTTGTGGCATGGAACGCGTGCGCGTTTACGAGCCTGAATCCAACAACAACCGCAAAGCGGGAACCGGCATTTTTACCGAGTTTCTGCGTAAAGAGATGCCTTGGCTGCCACTTGAAGAGGATGGTCGCCTGCACGATCCTGCATTGCGCGAAAACTTTGTAGGACGCATTTGTGCGTTGCACGAATTCAATCAAATGTGGAAGGCAGGTTTGACGCGTGCGCGTCTCATTGCGTACCACAGCCGTTATAAACTGCTGCTACTTGCGCATTCTCAAGAAAAGTACCGCGAGCTAGGGCCTTTTGTCGCGTCAATGAGCCAGTGGGATTCGCTGGAAGCGTTCGCTTTTGAGTATCGCAATCGCCTGATGGAACTGATGTCGCATCCTGCATCACGGCGTAATCACACCAACGTATTAATGCACGCTCAAGGCTATTTCCGCCGCCAACTCAGCTCGCCACAGCGGCAGGAACTGGCAACCTTGATTGACCATTATCGTCAGGGTACACAGCCGTTGCTGGTTCCTATCACCATTCTTAAGCACTACATGGCGGAATATCCGCATCCATGGCTGGCTCAACAGCGCTACTTTGATCCCTATCCCGAAGCGCTGCGCCTGCGTTATGGGCAATAATTCGGACCTGATATGACCACCCATTTAGTTTGGCTGCGTAATGATTTGCGCATTAACGATAATCTGGCTTTGCACGCGGCATGTCGCGACAGCAAAGCCAAGGTGGTTGCGCTGTACATTGCTACGCCGAAACAGTGGCAGCAGCATGATATGGCACCGAAGCAGGCTGCTTTTATTTATCAAAGCTTGCTGCTGCTACAAGAGACTTTAGCCGATCGCGGTATCGAACTTTATTATCATCAATGCACTGACTTCAATGCGTCTGTTGACTACCTCACAACATTCTGTGAGCAACATAAAATTGATAACCTCTTCTATAACTACCAATACGAATTCAATGAGCGGCAGCGTGATGCGAAAGTTGAAAAACAGTTGGATGAGAACGGCGTAATTTGTCAGGGTTTTGATGACAGCGTGCTGTTGGCGCCTGGCAGCGTTCAAACCGGTGATCGCAGCATGTACAAGGTGTTTACGCCGTTTAGCAAAGCTTTTGTCCGTCGGCTGCATCAAGGCTTGCCGGAATGTGTTCCAGCGCCGAGAGCACGTGACGGCGCGCCATTAAGAATTCACAAAAAAATCCCCCCCTTTAGTTATCAAGCAGCTGACTTTGATCAGGCTCTTTTCCCTCCCGGTGAAGCCGCTGCGCTGAGGCAGTTACGCCATTTCGCCACTCAACCGATTCTGGATTATTCATCCGCACGGGATATGCCTGCCGTTGATGGCACAAGCCGCTTGTCGGTTTATCTGGCAACCGGCGTGCTTTCGCCGCGCCAGTGTTTGCATCGGGTTCTGAAAGAACATCCTGCGGCATTGGATGATAATCGCGTTTTTGTCTGGCTTAATGAGTTGATCTGGCGTGATTTTTATCGGCACTTGATGGTGGCTTATCCCGCGTTGTGCAAGCATCAGCCCTTTATTCAGTGGACACATAACGTTGAATGGCAGCAAAACGATGAACACTTCACTGCATGGAAAGAGGGCAGAACAGGATATCCGATTGTTGATGCTGCTATGCGGCAAATGAATGATATTGGGTGGATGCACAATCGTTTACGCATGATCACCGCCAGCTTCCTGGTAAAAGATTTGCTTCTCCACTGGCATGGCGGTGAGCGTTATTTCATGCAGCAATTAATTGACGGTGATTTGGCTGCCAATAACGGCGGTTGGCAATGGGCGGCGTCAACCGGCACCGATGCTGCACCCTATTTTCGTATTTTTAATCCGACAACGCAGGGCGAGCGCTTCGATAAGCAAGGTGAATTTATTCGCCACTATTTGCCTGAGCTCAGTGACGTGCCAGACAGCGATATTCACCAACCGCACGCTTGGGCGAAGAAACACAACAAGGTACTCGATTATCCGGCACCAATCGTGGAACATAAGGAGGCACGTAAAAAGACATTAGACGCCTTTGAGCGCGCAAAAAATGCGGCTTGAGGCGGCAAGGGAGCCGAAATGAATCACTACGAATTAGAGCAAATCGTCAATCAGCAGCTGGATACACACAGCTTCAGCGATTACGCACCCAACGGATTACAGGTTGAAGGCCGCGCCGAAGTCAACACTATCGTTACCGGGGTTACTGCCTGTCAGGCATTAGTGGATGAAGCCGTAAAGCGTAACGCCGATGCGATTCTGGTTCATCACGGTTATTTTTGGAAAAATGAACCGGCGGTAATTAAAGGCATGAAGCGTAATCGCCTGCGTGCGCTGCTGGCTAACGATATTAATTTGTATGGCTGGCATCTGCCGCTGGATGCGCATGCAACGCTGGGTAACAACGCACAGCTGGCGCAGTTACTGGATATTGATGTACGCGGTGAAGTGATGCCACTGGTATTTTGGGGCGAATTAAAAACGCCGCTGACCGGGGAAGAACTGGCTCAGCGCATTGCCCAGAAACTGGGGCGTGAACCGCTGCACTGTGGCGATAACGCACCCGCGCAAATCCGTCGTGTTGCGTGGTGCAGCGGCGGCGGCCAAGGCTTTATCGACAGCGCCGCCGACTTCGGCGTTGATGCTTATATCACCGGTGAAGTCTCCGAGCAGACTATTCACAGCGCCCGTGAGCAAGGTTTGCATTTCTTTGCAGCAGGCCATCACGCGACTGAACGCGCGGGCATTAAAGCGTTGGGCGAATGGCTGGCTGAAAACCACGGCCTCGACGTCACTTTCATCGATATTCCTAACCCCGCCTAAGCACTTCACGGGTCCTGCACTTTCGCGCAGGACCTAAATCTATTGACACATCTCTGTCACTTTCGCATAACTGTCTGCTTTATACCGATAAGCAAATGCCTGCAACGCGCGCCTGAAGATTTTTGCGCGCGTAATTTTAGGTGAAATGGAGGTGGGTGTTGCAACGAGCACGTTGTTATTTGTTGGGCGAACGCGCGGTTGTGCTGGAACTGGAGCCGCCGATTTCATTGGTAAGCCAACAGCGCATTTGGGGATTGAATCAACGGCTGCAAGCGCATGAAGAAGTGCTTGAAGTGATACCTGGGATGAACAACATCACCATTTTGTTACGCGATCCACAACATAAAGCGCTGGATGCTATTGAGCGCTTACAGCGCTGGTGGGAAGAGAGTGAAGCGCAGTTGCCAGAATCACGTCAGGTTGACATTCCGGTGATCTATGGCGGTGAAAGCGGGCCCGATCTCAACGTGGTGGCTGAACAGGCCAACATGACGCCTCAGCAAGTGGTTGAGCTGCACAGCAGCAGTAATTACGTGGTCTATTTTATCGGCTTCCAGCCTGGCTTTCCCTATTTGGGCGGATTAGATCAGCGTTTGCACACGCCGCGTCGTGCAGAACCGCGCGTGCTGGTTCCAGCAGGGTCGGTGGGCATTGGCGGTAGCCAAACTGGCGTTTATCCGCTCGCCAGCCCCGGTGGCTGGCAACTGATTGGACAAACACGCGTCGCGCTGTTTGATCCAAAAAATCAACCACCAACCTTGTTACGTCCCGGCGATACGGTACGGTTTGTGCCGCAAAAGGAGGGCGTATGCTAAGAATTCTTCGTGCCGGGCTCGCAACCAGCATTCAAGACAGCGGTCGTAACGGCTGGCGACAATATGGTATCAGCGTCAGCGGCGTGCTCGACCATCCAGCGATGGTCACCGCGAACCTGCTGGTGGGTAATGCGCCTGACAGCGCGGTGCTGGAAATTGTGCTCGGTCAGTTCAAAGCTGAATTCACGCGTGACGGCTGGTTTGCCTTAACGGGCGCAGGTTGTCATGCTGAACTGGATGGCAAAGCGGTGTGGACCGGCTGGCGTTTGCCAGTGAAAAAGGGCCAGGTTTTATCACTGTCGATGCCGGTTCGCGGCATGCGCAGCTATTTGTCTGTCAATGGCGGTTTTGATCTACCGGAAGTATTGGGTTCAAGCAGCACCGATCTCAAGGCGGGGTTTGGCGGCTGGCAAGGGCGTAAACTGGAAGATGGGGACCGCCTGCCGCTGGGCAAACCAACTCGCCAGTTTGATAAGAAAGCCGGTGTGCGCCAAATCTTATGGGGTAATCGTATTCGCGCCTTGCCGGGGCCGGAGTATCACGAGTTCAGCCGCGAGGCGCAGCAGGCTTTTTGGCGTACCGCATGGAAACTCAGTCCGCAAAGTAACCGCATGGGTTATCGCCTGCAGGGCCGACAGCTCAACCGCGAAACCCCACGTGAGCTGTTATCGCACGGTTTGGTACCCGGTGTGATTCAAGTACCGCCTAATGGTCAGCCGATTGTTCTAATGGCAGATGCACAAACCACGGGCGGTTATCCGCGCATCGCCTGCGTGATTGAAGCCGATCTTTATCATCTGGCACAGATTCGTTTAGGTGATCCAATCCACTTCATTCACTGCACTTTGCCAGAAGCAATACAGGCGCGTGAACATCAGCAACGCGCGTTGGACCAGATGGTGTGGGGACTCGCTCATGAAAATTGATTTAAACGCCGATTTAGGTGAAGGCAGCGGCAGCGATCGCGCACTGCTGCAATTAGTCAGTTCAGCCAATATCGCCTGCGGCTTTCACGCGGGTGATGCACAAACCATGCTGCAGTCAGTGCGCTGGGCAAAAGAGTTTGGCGTCGCCATTGGCGCACATCCCAGCTTTCCCGATCGCGAAAACTTTGGTCGCACCGCGATGCAGCTTCCACCTGAAACGGTCTATGCCCAGATGATTTATCAAATTGGCGCATTGAAAAGCCTGGCGGAGAGCGAAGGGCAAAAATTGGTGCACGTTAAGCCGCACGGCATGCTCTACAACCAAGCCGCAGCGGATGCTGTGTTGGCAGGGGCTATAGCGCAGGCGATTAAAGCGGTGGATGCTAATTTGATCGTCGTTGGTCTTGCCAATAGCGAATTAATTCGCGCAGGCCTTGATTGCGGATTACGTACCCGTGAAGAAGTTTTTGCCGATCGCGGCTATCTCAATAGCGGTGCATTAGTACCACGCGGTCAACCGGGCGCGCTGATCGAAGATGAAGCCCTGGCGATTGAACAAACGCTGGCAATGGTGCAACAAGGCAAAGTGAAAAGCATCAGCGGCGAATGGGTTGCGGTGAATGCACAAACCGTGTGTCTGCACGGCGATGGCGCGCATGCGTTGCAGTTTGCTCAGCGCCTGCGTGATGTTTTTGCGACACATCAGGTTGCCGTGAATAGCCTTTAAATTGTTGACTGTTAGCCCGGCAATGCGCCGGGTTTTTTTATCTCATAAGGGGAAAATATGGACAGCGTGGTGAACCTTTGGCCGCTGCTCGGCATTGCCGCCATCGTGGTAGGCTTTTTATTACGTTTTAATCCGGTGTTGGTGGTGATTGTTGCGGGTTTCGTGACCGGTATCGCTGCGATGATGCCGATTGCTGACATCCTGGAAAAGCTGGGCGCAGGCTTTTTAAATACGCGAAATCTGCCGCTGATTCTGTTGTTACCGCTGGCAGTGATCGGCCTGCTGGAGCGCCACGGTTTGAAAGAGCGCGCGCAAGCGTGGATTGCTCAGATCAAAACCGCGACCGCCGGTCGCTTGCTGATCGTCTATCTACTGGTGCGTGAAATCACCGCCGCGCTGGGATTAACCAGCCTGGGTGGCCATCCACAGATGGTGCGTCCGCTCTTAGCACCAATGGCTGAAGGCGCTACCGAGAATCGTTATGGTGAGGTTTCACCTGAGGTTCGTCATCGTCTGCGCGCGATGTCAGCGGCAACGGATAACGTAGGTTTATTCTTTGGCGAAGATATTTTTGTGGCTTTCGGTGCCATTATCTTCATGCACAACTTCATGCAAGAGTCGGCAGGCATTCAGACCGAGCCCTTGCACATTGCGCTGTGGGGTATTCCAACAGCGATTGCTGCCTTCCTAATCCACTCAGCACGTCTGGTTCGCTTGGATCGCAAACTGTCACGTGAATTACAGACGCTGAATAGCCAGGCATTGAAAGCCAAGGAGGGCCAATAATGTTTCAGCAACAATATTTGATGTGGCTGGCAGGCATTATCCTGCTGGTTGTGGCGGTACTTTCCTGGCGTGACAGCGCCAACCCGCGTCGTTTTACCACCGGTTTGTTCTGGGCGCTGTACGGCTTGATTTTTCTGGTCGGTGATTGGACCACGCATTTAATGACGCAATTGATGGGAACGCCGGAAGTCGGCACACGTACGCTGCATATTGTAGTGGGTGTTGCGGTGGTGGTGATGGCGCTCATCGCAGGTTTAGGCGGTGTAAAATTAGGCCGCTATCATCAACGTAGTGACGAAGAAAAAAAGGTCAGCGCAAAACGTTTGCACAACAAACTGTTTCTGCCTGCGCTAGCCATTCCGGTAATCACCGTGGTCGGTGTCTTAGCGTTTAACCATATCCCGGGTTTGCAAGACGCGGTATTTGGTCCCGGCAATCATTCCACTCTGGTGACGCTGTTTTCAATGATGGTTGGGTGTTTGGTGGGGTGGCTGGTGGCGTTGAAAATGACCCACGAGAAACCTGTGCAGTCGATGCAGGAAACGCGCCGTCTGCTTGATGCCATCGGCTGGGCATTCATCCTGCCGCAAATATTGGCCACGCTGGGATTATTGTTCACTACGGCAGGCGTCGGCAGCGCGATTTCACACCTTACGGAAACCTATTTAGCGGTCGATAATCGCTTTATTGCGGTTGCGGTTTATGCTGTCGGCATGGCGCTGTTGACCATGATCATGGGCAACGCGTTTGCTGCCTTCCCGATTATTACCGCAGGCGTAGGGATCCCCATTCTTGTCTTGCAGCATGGCGGTAATCCAGCAGTGATGGCGGCGATTGGCATGTTCTCTGGCTATTGCGGTACGTTGATGACACCGATGGCCGCTAACTTCAACATCGTGCCTGCGGCATTGCTTGAGCTACCAGACCGTAACGCGGTCATCAAGGCTCAGGTGCCAACCGGTGTGCTACTGTTAATCGTTAACGTCTTTTTGCTCTATTTTCTGATGTTCCTGTGAGGAAAGAATGAAAACTGTATTGATGACCGCGTTCGAACCTTTTGGTGGGGAAGATGTTAATCCTTCATGGGAAGCGGTACGGGCGCTGGAAGGCAAGCAAATTGCTGGCGCAACCATTGTTACGCGCCAATTGCCGGTAGTGTTCAGCGAAGTGTTGAACGTACTTAATCAGGCGCTGGATGAGATTAAACCTGACGCGATTATTTCGGTAGGGCAGGCGGGCGGACGTAGCGACATTACCGTCGAGCGGATTGGCATTAATGTGGATGACGCGCGCATTCCCGATAATGCCGGTAAACAACCGGTGGATGAAGCGATTGTGCAGGATGGCCCAGCGGCCTACTTCTCACGCTTGCCGATCAAAGCCATTGTCGCGGCGGTACGTGAAGCGGGCATTCCCGCGTCGGTATCACAAACTGCGGGCACCTTTACCTGTAACCGGGTGATGTATGGTTTGCTGCATTGGCTGCAAACCCAAGGCAGTTCAGCGCGGGGCGGTTTTATTCATATCCCTTATCTGCCAGAGCAGGCGGCACAGCATCCTGGCGCACCGAGTATGTCTTCGGCTAACGTGATTCAGGCGCTGGAAATTGCCGTTCGCGTCACGTTAGAGATAAAAGAGGATTTGAAAGTCGTGGGTGGAGCAACACACTAATAGGCGGATAAATGCCAGAAGGACCGGAGATCCGCCGTGTGGCGGATCAGCTTGAAACAGCCATTGTCGGGCAACCGTTAACGGATGTCTGGTTTGCCTTTCCTGAGCTGAAAACCTACGAACCGTCGCTGCTCGGTGAGCAGGTACAGGCGATTGAAACGCGGGGTAAAGCGTTGCTGACGCATTTCAGCAATGGCTTAACGCTTTACAGTCACAATCAGCTTTATGGCGTCTGGCGTATTGTCTTACCTGAAAGCCAGCCAGAAACGAAACGGCAACTGCGGGTTCGATTGGCTACCGCCGAGCAAGCGATTTTGCTCTATAGCGCGTCAGATATTGAACTGCTAAATGCGGATACGCTCGCCAGCCATCCCTTTTTGAATCGCATTGGCCCGGATGTGCTGGACAGCACGTTGACGGTGGAAGAAGTCAAACAACGGCTACTTTCACCGCGCTTCAGCCGCCGACAGTTCAGTGGATTGTTACTGGATCAAGCCTTTCTTGCCGGGTTGGGTAACTACCTTCGGGTTGAAATTTTGTGGTTAGCAGAACTGTTGCCGCAGCATCGGGCACATTCATTAAGCGAAGCACAGCTGACAGCATTCAGCGAGGCGCTGTTATCGGTACCACGTCACGCTTATCGCATGCGAGGAACGATGAAAAAATATCACTCTGAAGCGGCTTTTCGCTTCGAAGTGTTTCATCGGCAGGGCAAGAAATGTCGGCGTTGCGGAACACTGATTGAGAAGGGAACGCTGTCGTCCAGACCCTTTTACTGGTGTCCGGGCTGTCAGGTTTAGCCTGAACGCGTCATAAAAAAAGCGGGGAAATCCCCACTTTTTTTACTGTTTAAAAGAAATTATTTTTCCAGCTGCGAGTTAAATTCGCGCTCAGTGTAACCGGTGTAAAGCTGACGCGGACGCGCAATTTTCATGCCTTCGTCGTGCATCTCTTTCCAGTGAGCAATCCAGCCAACAGTACGCGCCATGGCGAAGATCACGGTAAACATTGAAGATGGAATCCCCATCGCTTTCAGAATAATACCGGAGTAGAAGTCCACGTTTGGATAGAGTTTGCGCTCGATAAAGTACGGGTCGTTCAGCGCAATGTGCTCCAGCTCCATCGCCACTTCCAGCAGATCATCTTTCATACCCAGTTCATTCAAGACTTCATGACAGGTTTCACGCATCACGGTTGCGCGTGGGTCATAGTTTTTGTAAACACGATGACCAAAGCCCATCAGGCGGAAAGAGTCATTCTTATCTTTCGCACGACGAACGAACTCAGGAATATGCTCAACGGTGCTGATCTCTTCCAGCATACGCAGACACGCTTCGTTAGCCCCGCCATGAGCAGGCCCCCACAACGATGCGATACCCGCCGCGATACAGGCAAAGGGGTTAGCGCCAGACGAACCGGCAGTACGCACGGTTGACGTTGAAGCGTTTTGCTCATGATCGGCATGCAGAATCAGAATGCGGTCCATTGCGCGTTCCAGTACAGGATTGACCTTGTACTCTTCGCATGGCGTTGCAAACATCATATGCAGGAAGTTCCCGGCATATGACAGATCATTGCGTGGATAAACAAACGGCTGCCCGATCGAATATTTGTAGCACATCGCTGCCATGGTCGGCATTTTTGACAGCAGACGGAAAGCTGCAATTTCACGGTGACGCTCAATATTAACATCTAGTGAATCATGATAAAACGCGGCCAGCGCGCCAGTTACACCGCACATTACCGCCATCGGGTGCGAATCGCGACGGAAGCCGTGGAACAGGCGGTTAATTTGTTCGTGAATCATAGTGTGGCGGGTAACCGTGGTGCGGAACTCGTCAAACTGTTGCTTCGTCGGTGCTTCGCCATTCAGCAGGATGTAGCACACTTCCAGATAATTCGAATGGGTAGCCAACTGATCAATCGGGAAACCACGGTGCAGCAGAATACCTTCGTCACCATCGATAAAGGTAATTTTGGATTCGCATGACGCTGTAGAAGTGAAACCCGGATCGAAGGTGAATAAGCCGTTTGAGCCAAGGGTACGGACATCAACGACATCCTGGCCTAAGGTGCCTTCCAGCACGTCCAGTTCAAAAGACGTATCATCTTGTAGGGTTAGCGTCACTTTTTTATCTGTCATTTTCGTCTCCATAGCGCCTTATGTAGGTAAGGATCTTTAGACACCTGAAAAGCGTTCATGTTGCGGGTGGCAAAACTTCACAATTTCACTCTGCGTTCATAAGTCTGGTGCAGGGTACAGAGTGAGAGGCATGTTCCCGTCAGGAACCGTAAAGCCATGACATGCTGCATATCGAGGTTGTTAAAGATCCGGTCTGGACATAACTTCTTGGTAACCAATAACCTGATGCTTGTTGTGGCTCACGCTCGCAATGTTACATAACTTGAGCTTAGGGGAAAGTGTATCCCCATAACTTTTGTGCATCATAGGAGTTTATTGGGTTAGTTTGTAACTGAATTGTTTAACTATTGTCAAATCAGATAATTAAATTTGTATCAAATGTGAAAATCGTGAGTAAGATCACTGTTCAACCGAAATGTTCCCAAAGTGTTTGTAGGGGAATTGTAATCAGATTGTGATCCTCCTATACTTCGCCGAGGTCTCCGGAATTCCCTGACACCAGGAGCCACCCAGCGTTTCTACCGCGTCAATTAACACTGGATGTTGCTTTTTTGGTGACGGTTAAAGTCTGAACACGTCGCGTGATCCGACTCCGCCTCAGGACCGGAGGAAGCAAAATAAAAAAGAGCTGTGTGGGCAAAACCGTGAAAAAACAAAGACCTGTCAACTTGGATCTCTCGACGATCCGGTTTCCCGTTACTGCAATATCGTCTATTCTCCACCGCGTTACTGGCGTAATTACCTTGGTTGCGCTTGCCATTCTGCTGTGGTTACTGGGCTTGTCTCTCTCCTCTCCGGAAGGTTTCCAACACGCTGCAACCATCATGGATGGCTTCTTCGCGAAGTTCATTATGTGGGGCATTTTAACGGCGTTGGCTTACCACGCGGTGAGCGGGATTCGTCATATGTTGATGGATTTTGGTTATCTGGCTGAGACCCTGCAAGCAGGCTCGCGCTCGGCTGAGGTGGCAATTGGTATTACTGTCGTGCTTTCAATTTTGGCTGGAGTCCTCGTATGGTAAGCAATGCATCCGCTTTGGGTCGCAACGGCATTCAGGACTGGCTGCTGCTGCGGGCTTCTGCAATTCTCATTACGCTTTACATCCTCTACATACTCGGCTTTGTAGTGATGACAGACACGCTGACTTATGACATCTGGCGTGGATTCTTCGCTTCGGCCTTTACCAAAGTATTCACCCTGCTGACGCTGTTTTCCATTCTGATCCACGGTTGGATTGGCATGTGGCAAGTGTTAACTGATTACGTTAAATCAGTAGCGCAGCGTCTGGTGTTGCAATTGGTGGTCGTGGTGACGTTGTTGTCCTATGCGATTTATGGGTTTGTTGTGGTGTGGGGTGTGTAAATGAGTTTGCCAATCAGAGAGTTTGATGCCGTGGTGATCGGCGCAGGCGGCGCAGGAATGCGAGCCGCATTGCAAATCTCCCAAGCAGGCCAGAGCTGTGCCTTGCTATCTAAAGTTTTCCCGACCCGTTCCCATACCGTATCTGCGCAAGGCGGCATCACCGTCGCGCTGGGTAACACCCATGAAGATAACTGGGAATGGCATATGTACGACACCGTCAAAGGTTCCGACTATATCGGTGACCAGGACGCGATTGAATATATGTGTAAAACCGGACCTGAAGCGATTCTGGAACTGGAACACATGGGTTTACCGTTCTCGCGTCTTGAAGATGGTCGTGTCTATCAACGTCCGTTTGGCGGCCAGTCGAAGAATTTCGGTGGCGAACAAGCGGCACGTACTGCCGCCGCCGCTGACCGTACCGGTCATGCGCTGCTGCACACGCTTTACCAACAGAACCTGAAAAACAAAACCACCATCTTCTCTGAGTGGTATGCACTGGATTTGGTTAAAAATGAAGATGGCGCAGTTGTCGGTTGTACCGCAATCTGCATTGAAACGGGTGAAACCGTTTACTTTAAAGCCAAAGCTACTGTGCTGGCAACCGGTGGCGCGGGCCGTATTTATCAGTCAACCACCAATGCCCACATCAACACTGGCGACGGTGTCGGCATGGCGCTGCGCGCAGGCGTGCCGGTTCAGGATATGGAAATGTGGCAGTTCCACCCAACCGGTATTGCCGGTGCGGGTGTATTAGTGACGGAAGGTTGTCGTGGTGAAGGCGGATATCTGCTGAACAAACACGGCGAACGCTTTATGGAGCGTTATGCACCTAACGCCAAAGACCTTGCAGGTCGTGATGTAGTGGCACGTTCGATGATGATTGAAATTCGTGAAGGCCGCGGCTGTGATGGTCCTTGGGGCCCACACCTTAAGCTAAAACTCGATCATTTAGGTAAAGACGTTCTTGAATCACGTCTGCCAGGCATTCTTGAGCTGTCTCGTACGTTTGCTCACGCGGATCCGGTTAAAGAGCCGATCCCAGTGATCCCAACTTGCCACTATATGATGGGCGGTATTCCGACCAAAGTAACGGGCCAGGCGCTGCGCGTGAACGAGCAGGGCGAAGATGTGGTCATTCCAGGCCTGTTTGCCGTGGGTGAAATCGCCTGCGTATCCGTGCATGGCGCTAACCGCCTCGGTGGAAACTCACTGCTCGACTTAGTGGTATTCGGTCGCGCAGCCGGTTTGCATCTGCTGGAGTCGATTGCCGAGCAGGGCGAGCTGCGTGATGCCTCTTTGGAAGAGATTGATGCAGCTATGGCGCGCTTCAATCGTTGGGAAAACAATACCACTGGCGAAGATCCGGTTGAGATTCGCAAGGCGCTGCAGCGCTGCATGCAGAACAATTTCTCGGTGTTCCGCGAAGGTGATGCGATGAAAGAAGGGCTTGCTGAGCTGAAAGTGATCCGTGAACGCCTGAAATCAGCGCGTTTGGATGACCGCTCACCAGACTTTAATACTCAACGTATTGAGTGCCTGGAGCTGGATAACCTGATGGAAACCGCTTACGCCACTGCGGTGGCAGCAAACTATCGCACCGAAAGTCGCGGTGCGCACAGTCGCTTCGACTACCCGGATCGTGATGATGAAAACTGGCTGTGCCACAGTCTTTATATCCCGCAAACCGAGAGCATGACGCGCCGTGAGGTGAACATGCAGCCGAAACTGCGCGCGGCGTTCCCGCCGAAAGTGCGTACTTATTAATTTGCGGAGAGACGATCATGAGACTCGAATTTTCAATTTATCGCTACAATCCAGACGTCGATGACAAGCCGCGCATGCAGGAATACAGCCTCGAAGCGGAAGATGGTCGCGACATGATGCTGTTGGACGCGTTAATCCGTTTGAAAGAAAAAGATCCTACTCTGGCTTTTCGCCGCTCATGCCGTGAAGGCGTATGTGGTTCTGACGGCCTGAACATGAACGGCAAAAATGGCCTGGCTTGCATCACGCCGGTATCGGCGTTGGGCAACGGTAAAAAAACCATTGTTATTCGCCCACTGCCGGGTCTGCCGGTTGTCCGCGACCTGGTTGTGGACATGAGTCAGTTTTATGCGCAATATGAGAAAATTAAACCTTTCTTGTTGAATAATGGGGAAAATCCGCCGGCGCGCGAGCATTTACAGTCGCCGGCAGAACGTGAGCATCTGGATGGATTATACGAATGTATTCTCTGCGCCTGCTGCTCAACGTCTTGCCCATCATTCTGGTGGAATCCAGATAAATTTATTGGACCTGCCGGCCTGTTGGCAGCCTACCGCTTCCTGATTGACAGCCGCGACACCGAAACCGATGCGCGTCTCGACAATCTTAATGATGCTTTCAGTGTTTTCCGCTGTCACAGCATCATGAACTGTGTGAGCGTATGTCCTAAAGGATTGAACCCGACACGCGCTATCGGCCATATAAAGTCGATGCTGCTGCAACGCGGGGCATAAGTATTTTTATCGTCCGGGAACCTCAGGTTCCCGGACGATTTACGGAAGCCTCTGTAAACGTGGTCGTGTACTACGTTTACAAAGGTTCCCTTACGGGCCGGGCGCGCGCTGCGCACAGTGCTCGTATCGCTGAACTCACTACGGCAAACCGCGTAAGCGGCAACAAATGAAACCTCAAAAAAGCATAACAATGCTTAAGGGATCACAATGCAGAACAGCGCGATGAAACCCTGGCTGGACTCTTCCTGGCTGGCCGGCGCGAATCAGTCTTACATAGAGCAGCTCTATGAGGATTTCCTGACCGATCCTGACTCTGTCGATGCAGTGTGGCGCACGATGTTCCAACAGCTCCCAGGCACCGGCGTGAAACCAGAACAGTTTCACTCCACCACGCGCGAGTATTTCCGTCGCCTGGCGAAAGATGCATCTCGTTACACCTCCTCAGTTTCCGATCCAGCAACAAACTCCAAACAAGTGAAAGTGTTGCAGTTGATAAACGCGTTTCGTTTTCGCGGTCATCAGCATGCTAATCTTGATCCGCTCGGCCTGTGGAAACAGGATCGTGTCTCCGATCTCGATCCCGCTTTTCACGATCTGACCGACGCCGATTTTCAGGAAAGCTTTAACGTAGGTTCTTTTGCCGGTGGCAAAGAAACCATGAAGCTGGCCGATCTGTTCGACGCGCTGAACCAGACCTATTGCGGCTCCATTGGTGCAGAATATATGCACATCAATAACACCGACGAGAAACGCTGGATTCAGCAGCGTCTTGAGTCAGTGGTGGGCCAGGCCTCCTTCAGCAACGAAGAGAAAAAAGGTTTCCTGAAAGAGCTGACTGCGGCAGAGGGGATGGAAAAATACCTCGGCGCAAAATTCCCAGGCGCTAAACGCTTCTCGTTAGAAGGCGGCGATGCGTTGGTTCCGATGCTGCGCGAGATGATTCGTCACGCGGGCAAAAGCGGCACGCGTGAAGTGGTGCTGGGTATGGCGCACCGTGGTCGTCTCAACGTACTGATTAACGTACTGGGTAAGAAGCCGCAGGATCTGTTTGACGAATTCGCGGGTAAACACAAAGAACACCTCGGCACCGGTGATGTGAAGTACCACATGGGCTTCTCATCAGACGTTGAAACCGAAGGCGGCTTAGTGCACCTGGCGTTGGCGTTTAACCCATCTCACCTTGAGATCGTGAGTCCCGTGGTGATGGGTTCAGTTCGTGCGCGTCTGGATCGTCTCTCCGAGCCAAGCAGCAATAAAGTGTTGCCAATCACTATTCATGGCGATGCGGCAATTATCGGCCAAGGCGTGGTGCAGGAAACCCTGAACATGTCTCAGGCGCGTGGCTACGAAGTGGGCGGTACCGTTCGCATCGTGATCAACAACCAGGTTGGCTTCACCACCTCCAATCCGAAAGATGCCCGCTCAACGCCTTATTGCACCGACATCGGTAAAATGGTGTTGGCCCCGATTTTCCACGTCAATGCTGATGATCCAGAAGCCGTCGCCTTTATTACGCGCCTGGCGTTGGATTATCGCAATACCTTCAAACGTGATGTCTTCATTGATCTGGTGTGCTATCGCCGTCATGGTCACAACGAAGCGGATGAGCCAAGCGCCACGCAGCCGTTGATGTACCAGAAAATCAAAAAGCATCCGACCCCGCGTAAAATTTATGCCGATCGCCTTGAAAGCGAAGGTGTTGCTACGCAAGAAGATGCCACCGAAATGGTGAATCTTTACCGTGACGCGCTGGATGAAGGTGAATGCGTGGTGCCGGAATGGCGTCCAATGAGCCTGCACTCCTTTACCTGGTCGCCGTATCTTAACCACGAGTGGGATGAAGCTTATCCGGCACAGGTGGATAAGAAACGCCTGCAAGAACTGGCGCGTCGTATCAGCCAGATCCCAGAAGAAGTGGAAGTTCAGTCGCGCGTTACCAAGATCTACAACGATCGCAAAGAGATGGCCGAAGGCAATAAAGCCTTTGACTGGGGCGGCGCTGAGAACCTGGCTTACGCCACGCTGGTTGATGAAGGCATTCCGGTTCGCTTATCTGGTGAAGATACTGGCCGTGGCACTTTCTTCCATCGCCATGCGGTAATTCATAACCAAGCTAACGGCTCAACCTATACGCCGCTGCATCATGTGCACAGCGGTCAGGGACAGTTCAAAGTTTGGGATTCAGTGTTATCCGAAGAAGCGGTATTGGCCTTTGAATATGGTTATGCCACCGCTGAGCCACGCATCCTGACCATTTGGGAAGCGCAGTTCGGTGACTTCGCCAACGGCGCACAGGTTGTTATCGATCAGTTCATTAGCTCCGGCGAGCAGAAATGGGGCCGCATGTGTGGTCTGGTGATGCTGTTGCCGCACGGCTATGAAGGTCAAGGCCCAGAACACTCATCTGCCCGACTGGAACGTTATCTGCAACTTTGTGCTGAGCAGAACATGCAGGTTTGCGTTCCGTCAACGCCTGCGCAGGTTTACCACATGCTGCGTCGTCAGGCGCTGCGCGGTATGCGCCGTCCGCTGATCGTTATGTCACCGAAATCGCTGCTGCGTCATCCGCTGGCTATTTCAACACTGGATGAATTAGCAGAAGGCAGCTTCCAACCGGCAATTGGCGAAATCGATGCGCTCGATCCGAAAGGCGTTAAACGCGTCGTGATGTGTGCCGGTAAAGTTTATTACGATCTGCTGGAGCAGCGTCGTAAAAACGAGCAGACCGATGTCGCGATTCTGCGTATCGAGCAGCTTTATCCGTTCCCGCATCAGGCAGTACAAGAAATTTTGAAAGCGTATTCCCATGTGCAGGATTTTGTCTGGTGTCAGGAGGAGCCCCTGAACCAAGGCGCCTGGTATTGCAGTCAGCATCATTTCCGCGAAGTCGTACCCTTCGGTGCAACTCTGCGTTATGCAGGCCGCCCGGCATCCGCTTCACCGGCCGTGGGTTACATGTCCGTACACCAAAAACAGCAGCAAGACCTGGTTAATGACGCGCTGAACGTTGATTAATTAAAAGGAAAGATAATGAGTAGCGTAGATATTCTCGTTCCCGACCTGCCTGAATCCGTTGCCGATGCCTCCGTGGCAACCTGGCACAAGAAACCAGGCGATGCCGTCACTCGTGATGAAGTGCTGGTAGAGATCGAAACTGACAAAGTGGTACTGGAAGTGCCTGCTTCCGCCGATGGCGTTCTCGAAGCTGTACTGGAAGACGAAGGCGCAACCGTGACCTCGCGCCAGATTCTGGGGCGTTTGAAAGAGGGCAACAGTGCCGGTAAAGAAACCAGTGCCAAAGCTGACAGCAAAGAGTCCACACCGGCTCAGCGTCAGACCGCCTCACTGGAAGAAGAGAGCAATGACGCGCTCAGCCCGGCGATTCGTCGCCTGATCGCGGAACACAATTTAGATGCCTCGCAGATCAAAGGCAGCGGTGTGGGTGGTCGTCTGACACGTGAAGATGTTGAAAAACATCTGGCGAAGAAACCGGAAACCGCAAAAGCCGCTGCACCTGCTGCTGAAGCGGCCCCGCAGCAAGCTGTGGCTAATCGCAGCGAAAAACGCGTTCCGATGACGCGTCTGCGTAAGCGTGTTGCAGAGCGTCTTCTGGAAGCGAAAAACAGCACTGCGATGCTGACAACGTTCAACGAAGTGAACATGAAGCCGATCATGGATCTGCGCAAGCAGTACGGCGACGCCTTCGAGAAACGCCACGGTGTGCGTCTGGGCTTCATGTCCTTCTACATCAAAGCGGTTGTTGAAGCGCTGAAACGCTATCCAGAAGTAAATGCTTCAATTGATGGCGAAGATGTGGTTTACCACAACTACTTCGACGTCAGTATTGCGGTATCTACGCCGCGTGGTCTGGTAACGCCAGTACTGCGTGATGTTGATGCATTGAGCATGGCTGACATCGAGAAGAAAATTAAAGAGCTGGCTGTAAAAGGCCGTGACGGCAAGCTGACTGTAGATGATCTGACTGGCGGTAACTTTACCATTACCAACGGCGGCGTCTTCGGCTCGCTGATGTCCACCCCGATCATCAACCCACCACAGAGCGCGATTTTGGGCATGCATGCCATCAAAGATCGCCCGATGGCGGTAAATGGTCAGGTTGTGGTATTGCCAATGATGTATCTGGCGCTCTCCTACGATCACCGTCTGATTGATGGCCGCGAATCTGTTGGCTATCTGGTTGCGGTGAAAGAGATGCTGGAAGATCCGGCACGTCTGCTGCTGGACGTCTGATTTTCATCGGGCGCGTTACGGCGCGCCCAACCTTATTACTCTTTTCAGACCTGAATGGATAGAACATCATGAACTTACACGAATACCAGGCGAAACAGCTGTTTGCACGGTATGGCATGCCGGCACCAACGGGTTACGCCTGTACTACACCACGTGAAGCGGAAGAAGCAGCGTCTAAAATTGGCGCAGGACCGTGGGTAGTTAAATGTCAGGTTCATGCCGGTGGCCGCGGTAAAGCGGGCGGTGTGAAGTTGGTTAACAGTAAAGAAGAGATTCGTGCGTTTGCTGAACATTGGCTCGGCAAGCGTCTGGTAACTTACCAAACTGACGCTCACGGTCAGCCGGTAAACCAGATTTTGGTTGAAGCAGCAACAGACATTGATCAAGAGCTTTATTTGGGTGCCGTGGTTGACCGCGCAACCCGCAGCGTGATCTTCATGGCATCGACTGAAGGTGGCGTGGAAATCGAGAAAGTGGCGGAAGAAACCCCACACTTGATTCACAAAATGGCGCTTGATCCGTTAACCGGGCCACTGCCATATCAAGGCCGTGAGCTGGCGTTCAAACTGGGTTTGAGCGGCAAGCAAGTGAGCCAGTTCACCAAAATTTTTATGGGTCTGGCGAATCTGTTCCTGGAACGCGATCTGGCGATGGTTGAGATCAACCCACTGGTGATCACCAAACAAGGCGATTTGATCTGCCTGGATGGTAAATTGGGCGCTGATGGCAACGCACTGTTCCGTCAGCCTGAGCTGCGCGAAATGCGTGACCCAAGTCAGGAAGATCCACGTGAAGCACATGCTACGCAGTGGGAACTGAACTATGTTGCGCTGGAAGGTAACATCGGCTGTATGGTTAACGGTGCGGGCCTGGCAATGGGCACCATGGACATCGTTAAACACCACGGCGGTCAACCTGCTAACTTCCTTGATGTTGGCGGCGGCGCAACCAAAGAACGCGTTACCGAAGCCTTCAAAATCATCCTGTCTGACGATGCGGTTAAAGCCGTGTTCGTTAATATCTTCGGCGGCATTGTGCGCTGTGACCTGATTGCCGACGGCATCATTGGCGCAGTGGCTGAAGTGGGTGTGAACGTGCCAGTGGTGGTACGTCTGGAAGGTAACAACGCCGAGCTGGGCGCGCAGAAACTGGCGGACAGCGGTCTGAACATCATTGCAGCAACCAGCCTGACAGACGCGGCACAGCGTGTTGTTGCTGCTGCGGAGGGTAAATAATGTCCATTTTGATCGACAAAAACACCAAAGTTATCTGCCAGGGATTCACCGGCGGACAGGGCACATTCCACTCTGAGCAGGCGTTGGCTTATGGTACGCAACTGGTTGGCGGCGTAACGCCAGGCAAAGGCGGCACTACGCATCTCGGTTTACCGGTGTTTAACACTGTACGCGAAGCGGTTGAAGCCACGGGCGCAACTGCCACCGTGATCTACGTTCCAGCTCCGTTCTGTAAAGACGGTATCCTGGAAGCGATCGACGCGGGCATCAAACTGATCATCACCATCACTGAAGGTATCCCAACGCTGGATATGCTGACCGTGAAAGTGAAGCTGGATCAAGCTGGCGTACGCATGATCGGACCAAACTGTCCGGGCGTGATTACTCCAGGCGAATGTAAGATCGGTATCATGCCTGGCCACATTCATCAGCCAGGCCGCGTGGGCATTGTTTCACGTTCCGGTACGCTGACTTATGAAGCGGTTAAGCAGACCACCGACATCGGTTATGGCCAGTCGACTTGCGTCGGTATCGGCGGTGACCCAATCCCAGGTTCTAACTTCATCGACATCTTGAAAATGTTCCAGGATGATCCGCAGACTGAAGCGATCGTGATGATCGGTGAAATCGGCGGCAGTGCAGAAGAAGAAGCGGCTGCATTTATCAAAGAGCATATCACCAAGCCAGTTGTAGGTTATATCGCGGGTGTGACAGCGCCTAAAGGTAAACGTATGGGCCACGCAGGTGCCATCATTGCTGGCGGTAAAGGAACGGCGGATGAGAAATTTGCCGCGCTGGAAGCAGCTGGCGTGAAAACCGTTCGCAGCCTGGCTGACATCGGCGACGCCGTCAAAGCGGTTCTGCCAGCGAAATAAACTTTAATTTTCGCGACATCAAGCCACCTTCGGGTGGCTTTTTTTTTGCCTTTTTAAGTTGCCCGTCAAAACAGGCGAATGTTAAATGCAACCGCATGTTATTCACCTTTCCTATTTCAGTGCGCTATTAATTTTGTGCGGTTTTCATAGAGAAAACGGGCGTTAATAAAAAGGGTTAAAAGTAATACGTTTCCAAATAAATCCAATCATTACTGACACTTTTTTAACAACCAGATTACCTGACACTATTCGGAAATGTAATGCGTTAATCCAGATCAATTATTGGCGACTTATAAAAAAGTTTATTGCTGGAAAAGCGCAACGTTAAAGGCTTAAATTGCGCTGCATCAATCCAGCCTTTTATAAAAAGATTCAAACATTTGCTGAAATATGGGGTGCTATCAAATTCCCCCCACTTTTCTCACATCCGTTTAAATAATCGGCCTGTATTGACGCTTTTCAGGGTTTATAAGTCTCGTTATTCGCCTTTATCAGGCAGCACTTTTACCTGTTCTGCCAATAACAAAACTGGAATTAATAATCAGTCGTTCCTGACTCTTATTTAGTGCCTTTTTACGCGGCTAAAAAGGGGTATGCGAGGAGCAAGGAGTCATTATGCTAGATATCGTCGAGCTGTCGCGTTTACAGTTTGCTTTGACGGCGATGTACCATTTCTTGTTTGTCCCTTTAACGCTGGGTATGGCGTTTCTGCTGGCAATCATGGAAACGGTCTACGTTCTCAGTGGTAAACAAATCTATAAAGATATGACCAAGTTCTGGGGCAAGTTGTTTGGTATCAACTTTGCGCTCGGGGTGGCGACCGGTCTGACCATGGAGTTTCAGTTCGGGACTAACTGGTCCTACTATTCACACTATGTTGGCGATATTTTCGGGGCGCCGCTGGCCATTGAAGGTTTGATGGCATTCTTTCTGGAATCTACTTTCGTCGGCTTGTTCTTCTTTGGCTGGGACCGGCTAAGCAAAGTGCAACATCTGGCGGTCACCTGGCTGGTGGCGCTGGGATCAAACATGTCCGCCCTGTGGATCCTCGTCGCGAATGGCTGGATGCAGAATCCAATCGCCTCCGAGTTTAATTTTGAAACCATGCGCATGGAGATGCTGAGCTTCTCTGAGCTGGTGTTGAATCCGGTTGCGCAGGTGAAATTCGTACATACCGTGGCGGCAGGCTATACCGCAGGCGCGATGTTCGTTATGGGGATCAGCGCATGGTATCTGCTGAAAGGGCGCGATACGGCTTTTGCTAAGCGATCGTTCGCTATTGCGGCGAGCTTTGGTATGGCGGCGATATTATCCGTGATCGTATTGGGTGATGAGTCCGGATACGAAATGGGTGACGTACAGAAAACCAAACTGGCGGCCATTGAAGCAGAATGGGAAACCCAGCCTGCGCCAGCAGCCTTTACACTGTTTGGCTTGCCTGATCAGGAAACGCAAGAAAACAAATACGCGATTCAAATTCCCTATTTGCTTGGGCTTATCGCTACACGTTCGGTGGACACGCCGGTAACCGGCCTGAAAGAGTTGCTGGTGCAACATGAAGTCCGCATTCGCAACGGCATGAAAGCCTATGCCTTGCTGAATGAGCTACGCGGCGGAAGTCAGGATCCAGCAGTACGCGAAGCCTTCAATAACAGTAAACAGGATCTGGGTTATGGCCTGCTGCTGAAGCGCTATACCGAAAACGTCGCGAATGCGACAGAAGCGCAAATTCAGAAAGCGACGCAAGATTCGATTCCACGCGTTGCGCCACTCTATTTCTCCTTCCGCATCATGGTACTCAGCGGCGTGCTCTTGTTAGGCATTATCGGGCTGTCGTTCTGGAGTGTGATTCGTAATCGCATCGGCAAAAATCGTTGGCTGTTGAAAGCGGCGCTGTATGGCATTCCGCTGCCATGGATTGCGATCGAAGCCGGTTGGTTTGTCGCAGAATATGGGCGTCAGCCTTGGGCAATTGGTGAAGTATTGCCAACGGCAGTCGCGAATTCCTCTCTGACCGTCGGCGATCTTTTGTTCTCAATGATTTTGATTTGCGGTCTGTACACACTGTTCCTGGTGGCCGAAATGTATTTGATGTTCAAGTTTGCGCGACTAGGGCCAAGCAGCCTGAAAACCGGACGTTATCACCATGAAGAAATGACAACTCTTTCTCAGCCGGTGCGTGGATAAGGAGAACAACCATGTTTGATTACGAAGTTCTACGCTTTGTCTGGTGGCTGCTGATTGGCATCTTGCTGATTGGATTCGCTGTTGCCGACGGCTTTGATATGGGCGTGGGCATGTTAACGCGGGTGTTAGGCCGCACTGATACCGAACGGCGTATCATGATTAACAGCATTGCCCCCCATTGGGATGGCAACCAGGTTTGGTTGATCACTGCAGGCGGCGCGCTGTTTGCTGCCTGGCCGATGGTTTATGCCGCTGCGTTTTCTGGTTTCTATGTCGCGATGATCCTGGTGCTGGCATCGTTGTTCTTCCGTCCGGTAGGTTTTGATTACCGTTCGAAAATAGAAGATATGCGCTGGCGTGGTATGTGGGATTGGGGCATTTTCATCGGCAGTTTTGTACCGCCGTTGGTGATTGGTGTGGCTTTCGGCAACCTGCTGCAAGGCGTGCCGTTCCATGCAGATGAATATTTGCGCCTGTTTTATACCGGTAATTTCTTCCAGCTACTTAATCCGTTCGGCCTGTTGGCGGGTGTGATCAGTGTGGCAATGATTCTGGTGCAAGGTGCCACTTACCTGCAAATGCGCACCACCGGTGAACTGCATGTACGTTCACGCGCTGCTGCGCAGATAGCCGCGCTGGTGATGATGGTCTGTTTCGTGCTTGCTGGCCTGTGGGTGAAATACGGTATCGACGGATATGTAGTGAAGAGCCTCATTGATCATCATGCAGCGTCTAATCCGTTGGGTAAAACAGTGGTGCGCGAAGCGGGGGCGTGGATGGTTAACTTTGAAAGCATGCCGACGTTGTGGTTGTTCCCATTACTGGGCGTGTTGCTGCCTCTGTTGACGATTATTTGTTCACGCCTTGAGAAAGGTGCATGGGCATTTATCTTCTCCTCGCTGACATTAGCGTGCGTGATCATGACTGCAGGTATTGCGATGTTCCCGTTCATTATGCCTTCCAGCACGGTGCCGGACATCAGCCTAACCCTTTGGGATGCCACATCCAGCTTGCTGACACTGAAAATTATGACTTTCGCCGCGGCCATTTTTGTTCCGTTGATCCTCGCGTATACCGCCTGGTGTTACTACAAAATGTTTGGTCGCATTACCAAAGAACACATCGAGAGCAACACGCACTCGCTGTATTGAGTAAGGAGACGACGCATGTGGTATTTTGCCTGGATTCTCGGCACGCTGCTGGCTTGCGCCTTTGGAATCATCACCGCGCTGGCGATTGAGCATATAGAAGAGCGTGCTGCAGAAGACGATCACGCCTGATGTGCCAGCTGAGTCGGACGTTATAGCGTCTAATAGACAAGGGCCCGTTTCGGGCCCTTTCTTGAATACTGGCTTTGCTGTTAGTCGGATGTGTGAGGTGGGCGCCTTCGCGCTTCGCAGCAGGTGTCCATCATGAGGCACGTTTTTTTGATGATTTGGGCGGTTTGCACGGTGGTTAATCACGGTATCGATTTTCGTCCCAGCCAAACCCGTTGGCAGGCGCTATTTTCACCCTTAGCGGCATGGGTTATATCATTCCTTTCCTTTTAGCCCATTTATCGCTGGCTTTTCTAAGCAAAATCGAGGCTGGCGGTGATTATTTGTCAGCATTTGGTCAATAAACCTCCCTTAAATAGTTCCGATTGTTACGGACTGATAATTATTTTCTCTTGGCTCTGGACACCCATTCCAAACCCGAATTGTCTTGCGTATAGTAGCAACGTTTAAAACGAGGCCGGGATGTAGAGTGAGTACAACGCTGTTTCGCTGGCCGGTTCGGGTCTACTACGAAGACACCGATGCCGGTGGTGTGGTTTATCACGCCAGCTATATCGCTTTTTATGAACGAGCACGTACCGAAATGTTGCGTCAGCATCATTTCAATCAGCAGGTGCTGTTAGAACAGCAAATTGCTTTTGTGGTGCGGCGTATGACGGTGGACTATCTTTCGGCGGCACGTCTTGATGATCTTCTTGAAATTCAAAGTGAAGTGACTTCAATGACGCGAGCGACGATGACGTTCACGCAACGTATCGTGAATGCAGAAGGTAAAGTGCTCAATGAAGCAGAAGTCCTGATTGCCTGCATAAACCCACATCTAATGAAGCCGATTGCGCTTCCCAAGTCTATTGTCGCGGAGTTCAAGCAGTGACTGACATGAACATTCTTGATTTGTTCCTGAAGGCGAGCCTTCTGGTCAAACTTATCATGTTGATTTTGATCGGCTTTTCGATTGCCTCTTGGGCGATCATCATTCAGCGTACACGTATTTTGAACGCGGCGGGGCGCGAAGCAGAAGCGTTTGAAGATAAATTCTGGTCCGGTATTGAGCTTTCTCGCCTGTATCAGGAAAGTCAGAGCCGCCGTGATGAACTCTCTGGATCCGAGCAAATTTTTTATTCGGGTTTCAAAGAGTTTGCGCGCCTGCATCGGGTAAATAGTCATGCACCTGAAGCGGTCATTGAAGGGGCTGGCCGTGCTATGCGTATTTCTATGAACCGTGAATTAGAGTCGCTGGAAAATCACATTCCTTTCTTGGGTACCGTGGGTTCAATCAGCCCTTATATCGGCCTGTTCGGGACTGTTTGGGGGATCATGCATGCCTTTATCGCCTTGGGTGCGGTGAAGCAGGCAACCCTGCAAATGGTTGCGCCGGGTATCGCAGAAGCGTTGATCGCTACAGCAATCGGCTTGTTCGCCGCAATCCCTGCGGTGATGGCTTTTAACCGACTCAATCAGCGCGTCAATAAACTGGAGCAGAACTACGACAACTTTATGGAAGAGTTCACCGCCATCCTGCATCGCCAGGCATTCTCCAGCGAAAGCGCTAAGTAAATAGAGGTTAATGATGGCCAGAGTGCGTGGTCGCGGTGGTCGCCGCGAACTGAAGTCGGAAATCAACATTGTTCCGCTGCTGGACGTCCTGCTGGTGCTGCTGCTGATTTTTATGGCGACGGCACCCATTATTACCCAGAGCGTGGAAGTGGATTTACCGGATGCAACGGATTCGAAAACCGTCTCCAGCGATGATAATCCGCCCGTAATTGTTGAAGTGTCAGGCGTCGGTCAATACAGCCTCGTGGTGGATCACGATCGCATGGAACAATTGCCGCCTGAGCAGGTGATCAGTGAAGCGCAGCGTCGACTGGAATCCAATCCAAAGACCGTGTTTTTGATCGGGGGTGCGAAAGAAGTGCCTTACGACGAAATCATCAAAGCGCTTAATCTGCTGCACCAAGCGGGTGTTAAATCTGTCGGTTTGATGACGCAGCCGATTTAAAATCGAACCGTTTTTTGGGAACCGAGAGTGTCGAAGGCAACCGAGCAAAACGAGAAGTTAAAGCGCGCGATAATTGTATCGGTGGTTCTGCATATCGTGCTGATCGCGCTGCTGATATGGAGCTCATTCAATGAGCACATTGAAGCCAGCGGCGGTGGTGGCGGCAGCGATATCGATGCAGTAATGGTCGATCCTGGTGCGGTAGTGGAACAGTTCAACCGACAGCAAAATCAGCAAAGCGACAGCCAACGTGCTGAGCAGCAGCGTAAAAAACAGTCGCAGCAGCAGGCTGAAGAGCTTCAGCAGAAGCAGGCCGCCGAGCAGCAGCGTTTGAAAGAGTTAGAGAAAGAGCGTTTGCAAGCGCAGGAAACAGCAAAGGAACAGGCTAAACAGCAGGCTGAGCAGCAGAAAGCGGCTGAGTCTGCGGCTAAGCAAGCTCAGGAGCAGCAAAAAGCTGCCGAAGCCGCGGCCGCCAAAGCGAAAGCCGATGCTAAAGCACAGGCAGATGCTCAGGCCAAAGCGGCCGCAGACGCTAAACAGAAAGCTGAAGAGCAGGCTAAGGAAGCGGCCGCCGACGCTAAAAAACAGGCTGATCAACAGGCAAAAGCCGCTGCTGCTGCTGCCGCGAAGGAAAAAGCGGTTGAGGAAGCAAAAGCCGCCGCTGCTGCTAAAGCGAAGTCTGATGCGGAGGCGAAAGCCAAAGCAACTGCGGATGCAAAAGCGAAAGCTGCGCAGGAGGCCAAAGAAAAAGCGGCTGAAGAAGCCAGGGAAGCTAAAGCTCAGGCTGCTGAAGAGGCTAAAGAAAAAGCCGCAACAGAAGCCAAAGCGAAAGCGGCAGCTGATGCCAAAGCAAAAGCCGATGCCGCAGCGAAAGCCAAAGCGGATGCTGCTGCTAAAGCGAAAGCGGCAGCTGACGCCAAGAAGAAAGCCGCTGCAGAAGCCGCGAAGAATGACAGCGATGTTGATGATTTATTAGGTGGCTTAACTTCAGGTAAGAATGCACCGAAAAGTGGCGCTTCAGGCGGCGCAGCAGGGCAGGGGAATCAGAAGAAAGCCGGTGCTTCAGGTGCAGAAGTGAACGCCTATTTGGGTCAAATCACCAGTGCAATTCAGAGCCGTTTCTATGATGCGGATCTGTATCGCGGAAAGAGCTGTGACTTACGTATTAAACTTGCGCCAGATGGCTTGTTGATTGACGTTAAGGCAGAAGGCGGTGATCCCGCATTATGCCAGGCTGCAATCGCAGCGGCGAAGCAAGCACGCATTCCAAAACCGCCTTCACCCGCGGTATATGAAGTGTTTAAAAACGCACCTATGCGTTTTAGGCCGCAATAATGCAGTAACTTATGGCAGGTTGATCTAAGGTTAGCTTGCCGTATTTTAGTTGTACTCATGGTTTCCAGGAACAGTGCCAATTATCGTGGACTGAGGTTCAGATAAGGGAGAGAAAATGAAGCAAGCACTTCGCGTATCGTTAAGCTTTTTTCTATTACTGTGGGCAGCTGTGCTGCATGCAGAAGTTCGCATTGAGATCACCCAAGGCGTCAATACTGCGCGTCCAATTGGTGTGGTTCCGTTTAAATGGGCTGGCGCTGGCGCTGCACCGGAAGATATCGGTGGTATCGTCGCAGCAGACTTGCGTAACAGCGGTAAATTTAATCCGCTTGATCGTTCACGTCTTCCACAGCAGCCAACCAGCGCACAGGAAGTGCAGCCAGCTGCATGGAGCGCATTAGGTATTGATGCCGTTGTCGTCGGTCAGGTTCAATCTAACCCAGATGGCAGCTATCAAGTTTCTTATCAGTTGGTCGATACCGGTGCTGCACCGGGAACCGTGCTGGCTCAGAACTCTTACAAAATCACTAAGCAGTGGCTGCGTTATGCGGCTCATACCGCCAGTGATGAAACGTTCCAGAAGCTGACCGGTATCAAAGGTGCCTTCCGTACGCGTATCGCCTATGTCGTACAGACGAATGGCGGCCAGTTCCCCTATGAGCTGCGCGTAGCTGATTACGATGGCTACAACCAGTTTGTTGTGCATCGTTCACCACAGCCGCTGATGTCGCCAGCCTGGTCTCCAGACGGCAGCAAAGTTGCTTACGTGACCTTTGAAAGTGGTAAATCAGCGCTGGTAGTACAGACGCTCTCTAACGGTGCAATCCGTCAGGTTGCTTCTTATCCACGTCACAACGGTGCGCCAGCGTTCTCTCCTGATGGTTCTAAGCTCGCTTTCGCCTTGTCGAAAACCGGCAGCCTTAACCTGTATGTGATGGATTTAGCGTCTGGTCAGACACGTCAAGTGACCGATGGTCGCTACAACAGCACCGAGCCTACCTGGTTCCCGGATAGCCAGACGCTGGCTTATACCTCCGATCAGGCGGGTGCACCACAAATTTACAAGATTGGCGTTAATGGCGGAGCGCCGCAGCGTATTACCTGGGAAGGTGGACAGAACCAGGATGCGGATGTCGCTACTGATGGCAAATCTATGGTGATGATTAGCACCAACGGTGGTGCTCAACACGTCGCCAAACAAGATCTGGAAACGGGAGCCGTTCAAACGTTAACGGACACGTTCCTGGATGAAACGCCGAGCCTGGCACCGAACGGCACGATGGTAATCTATAGCTCTACTCAGGGGATGGGTTCCGTGTTGCAGTTGGTTTCAACCGACGGACGTTTCAAAGCGCGTCTTCCGGCTACTGATGGACAGGTCAAATTTCCTGCCTGGTCGCCGTATCTGTAATGCCTGATAAAACAGGCATCACAAACAATAAACAATAACGGGATTTAAGAAATGCAACTGAACAAAGTGCTGAAGGGTTTACTGCTGGCTCTGCCGGTTTTGGCTGTAGCGGCTTGTAGCTCACACAAAAACAACAACAACGATCAGACCGGCATGGGCGGCGCTGATGGTGCTTACGGTGCTGGCGCAAACGGCAGCGGCAACATGTCTTCTGACGAGCAAGCGCGTCTGCAGATGCAACAGCTGCAGCAGAACAACATCGTGTACTTCGGCCTGGACAAATATGACGTTCAGTCTGATTACGCTCAGATGCTGGATCAGCACGCTTCTTTCCTGCGTAGCAACCCATCATACAAAGTGACCATCGAAGGTCATGCGGATGAGCGCGGTACGCCGGAATACAACATCGCCCTGGGCGAGCGTCGTGCTAGCGCCGTTAAAATGTACCTGCAAGGTAAAGGCGTTTCTGCTGACCAAATGTCTATCGTTTCTTACGGTAAAGAGAAGCCAGCCGTCTTAGGTCATGACGAATCAGCTTATTCTAAAAACCGTCGTGCAGTTCTGGTCTACTAAGAGAATCACATGGTTAGTAACTTCAGACGTCATCTAATGAGTCTGTCGTTACTGATTGGCGTAGCGGTCCCTTGGGCCGCTAATGCCCAAGCGTCAATCAGTAGCGTTGGCTCCGGCTCGGTCGAAGACCGTGTCACCACTCTTGAACGAATCTCGAATGCTCAGGCTCAGCTTTTGCAACAACTGCAGCAGCAAATGAGCGACAACCAAAGCGATATTGACTCGCTGCGTGGGCAAATCCAGCAAAACACCTATCAGTTGAACCAAGTTGTTGAGCGTCAGAAACAGATCTATCAACAGATCGACAGTCTGAGCAGCAATAGCAATGGCGGGCAACAGGCGGCGGCTGGTGATGCGAACGCTGATTCTGCTGCCGCAGCTAGCACAGGCGCTGATACGGGCGCAGCGGCCTCTACAGGCGCGCCTGTACAAAGCGGCGATGCTAATAGCGATTACAATGCTGCGGTTGCGTTGATTCTTGAGAAAAAACAGTACGACCAGGCAATTACCGCGCTTCAGGCATGGGTAAAGCGTTACCCTGATTCCACTTATCAGCCTAACGCCAATTATTGGCTAGGCCAGTTGTTTTACAACAAAGGGAAAAAGGACGACGCCGCTTATTATTACGCCACCGTGGTAAAGAATTATCCAAAATCACCTAAGGCTTCAGAAGCGTTGCTTAAGGTTGGCGTCATCATGCAAGAGAAAAACGACACGGCAAAAGCCAAAGCCGTTTTCCAGCAGGTGATCAAACTTTATCCGAACACCGAGTCGGCTAAACAAGCACAAAAACGTCTTTCTGGATTGTAATTGTTGCAGGTCAGACCGGATATCGTTTGATTTCTGGTCTTGCCGAATGAAAGGTGAGCAATCAAACCTTTTTAAAGAAAAAAGGGTTGTGCTACCTCGGTAAATCAGTAATATATGCCGCCGTTGCCGGGACACATTGCAGATGTGTCTGGTAAGCCTGAAGATGGGTCGTTAGCTCAGTTGGTAGAGCAGTTGACTTTTAATCAATTGGTCGCAGGTTCGAATCCTGCACGACCCACCATCTTCTCCGGACATGTTCCTTAAGAGATGACTTCAGCATTGCTTCACAACCTTAGATGGGTCGTTAGCTCAGTTGGTAGAGCAGTTGACTTTTAATCAATTGGTCGCAGGTTCGAATCCTGCACGACCCACCATCTAATAAACAAACTGTGTTTGTTTTGAATGATAATTTGAAACGGATTGTTTGAGCGGTTGTAAGCGACATCGGGTCGTTAGCTCAGTTGGTAGAGCAGTTGACTTTTAATCAATTGGTCGCAGGTTCGAATCCTGCACGACCCACCAATTCAGAGAAAAGCGCCTTTCAGGCGCTTTTCTCGTTTCTGCTGCACAGGACTTAAACGTGCAGGATGAGAATCTGCAGCAGGTTCGACTGAATCGCCGGGAGCGATTCAGGCTGATGCGTCAGCATCACCCGCAGGGCGAGGCCCCGGAAGGGCCGAGGCATATCCTGCACGACCCACCAATTCAGAGAAAAGCGCCTTTCAGGCGCTTTTCTCGTTTCTGCTGCACAGGACTTAAACGTGCAGGATGAGAATCTGCAGCAGGTTCGACTGAATCGCCGGGAGCGATTCAGGCTGATGCGTCAGCATCACCCGCAGGGCAAGGCCCCGGAAGGGCCGAGGCATATCCTGCACGACCCACCAATTCAGAGAAAAGCGCCTTTCAGGCGCTTTTTTTGTTTCTGCTGCACAGCTCTCAAACGTGCAGAATGAGAGATGGACGATCTACATGAATATGAAATTCCTTTGCGATCGGGTCGTCTATGCCTGACTTTACTTCGATTAAAAAGCCGACTCCCTCAATGACCTCAAGAGAAAACGAGCCCATTAAAAAGGAACGATCCCATTTACGACAAGCTCTTCCAAATATGCATCACCGCATAACTGCGCCAAGGCCGCCATTGCTGTGAACGCTCTTCCGCAACCCGAGGTGTCAGACCGCCCAGGTTATTACGAATCGCGATATCCTCTTTCGGAAAGGCATCGGGCCAGCGTAACGCGCGCATGGCAATATAGTTTGCTGTCCAAGGACCAATACCTGGCAGGCTCACCAGCAGCGCCATGATTTCTTCTGGTGTCAACGTTGCGTTGAACCTTAAAGTCCCGGTCATACAGGCGTTAGCGAAGGCGAGAATGGCTTTAGCACGCGCGCTGACAATCCCCATGCTGGCAATATCATCTATTGTGGCAACGGCAACGGGTTGTGACTGAGCAGAATAGCGGGACAAATCGGCAAAAGGCGTTACGCATGGCTCACCAAAAGCTTGAGCAAAGCGGCTGCTTAAGGTCGTTGCGGCTTTTACCGTGATCTGCTGGCCTAATATTGCTCTGACGCCTAACTCAAAGCCGTCAAAGGCACCCGGAACGCGCAAACCGGGAAAACGGTTGATGCTATCAATCAGCAAAGGATCCTGCCGCAGATGAGCTGCAATCAGCAGCGGCTGCGCATTCAAATCAAACAAGTCACGTAACCTACGCAGCAGGGCAGGTAATACAGGCGTTAATGACGTCGTGAACTCAACCAGTAGAGCATTTTTCGCCGGCAGATGAGAAACGCTGATCCAGCCACGATATTTCCCCAATGCCACCGTACGGCGATAAATATTACCTTCAACCGCCTCGACCTCTTTCATTAGCCGTAATTGCAAAAAAGTGAGCATCGCTTGCCAGTCGTAAGGCGGCCGATAGCTGAGGCGTAATGTTGCGGTATCGCCAGAATGGCGTTGGGCAGGTTGAGTAACCTCTTTGCGTAACGCACTCGGCGTCATGCGGTAGCGCGTCTGAAACACATCATTGAATCGGCGCAGGCTACTAAAACCGCTGGCGTAAGCGACATCAATGATGGGCAAACGGGTTTCAGTCAGGAGCTGTTTGGCTAACAGCATCCGGCGCGTCTGCTTTAGCTCTAACGGCGAAACACCCAGCTCTTGCTGAACGATGCGCCTTAACTGACGAGAACTCAGACCAAACTCAGCCGCTATTTCATCCAGGCCGCCATGTTCTTCAAGCAAACCTTCTTCAATGCGCTGAACCAAACGATCGGCTACGCGATGGGAATTATCCACGGGTGCATTACCGGGCGCGAGCTCAGGCCGACAGCGCAAACAGGGACGAAAATGCGCTTTCTCAGCTGCCTCTGCGCTGGCAAAGAACAAACAATTTTTTTGCATGGGTGCCTTCACCGGACAGACCGGACGACAATAAATGCCGGTTGAGGTCACACCAACAAAAAAAACGCCATCAAAACGCGTATCTCGCGAGGTTAGCGCCTGGTAAGCCATATCATGATTGAGCATGAACGTCTCCGACAAATAAAACGCAGTTTACCTCCGCAATCCTGTAGCAAACTGGCTGTTTTCGGACAGCACAACAGTTTATCGTGATGGCCGAAAACAGCCAGTTTGCTGAGACAAAAGTGCGATAATGCATGGCATAACATTGGCGGGAGAAAAACCATGTACTACTACAAATCTGTTGTAACGCCGGTTGGCGAACTCAAGGTGGTTGCCAGCGATCATGGGCTGGCGGCCATATTATGGCAAAACGACGATCCTAAACGCGTACGCCTGGCGCCGCTGGAACGCAACGATCACCATCCCATGTTGTGTGAAGCGCAAACTCAGTTGCTGGAATATTTTGCCGGCACGCGCCAACGCTTCACGTTAGCACTCGATTTCACTGGCACAGAGTTTCAAAAGAAAGTGTGGCAGGCGCTGGTGGCGATTCCGTTTGGTGAAACGCGCAGCTATCGTCAGATTGCCGAGCAAATCGGCCATCCCGCCGCTATGCGTGCCGTGGGTGCAGCAAACGGTAAAAATCCCATTTCTATTATCGCGCCATGTCACCGGGTCATTGGCGCAAACGGCAAGCTAACCGGTTTTGCGGGCGGGCTCGATGTTAAAGCATTTCTGTTGCAACTTGAAACTCCGGCAAGCGCGTAGCGTCTCGCATTGTTAAAAACATGAACACAAAAAGCACGACACTCAGGGGCTTTTCCGTTATCGTGTTTAGCATATAAAACACGAGGGCGGAATGAGCGCCATTAGTCGTCTTAAAAGGCGATTATCGTTAATTTCATAAAACGAGAGCTGTGTCATGAGTGTAATGTTCGATCCTGAGAGCGCCATTTACCCATTCCCGCCCAAACCTGCCCGTTTAAGCGATGATGAAAAATCTTTCTATCGCGAAAAAATCAAAACGTTACTCAAGGCCCGCAATGCGGTGATGGTGGCGCATTACTATACCGATCCTGAAATCCAGGCGCTGGCTGAAGAGACCGGCGGTTGTGTTTCCGATTCACTTGAAATGGCCCGTTTCGGCAGTAATCATTCAGCCACCACGCTGCTGGTAGCGGGTGTGCGTTTTATGGGTGAAACAGCAAAGATCCTTAGCCCGGAAAAAACCGTCTTGATGCCCACTTTAGAGGCGGAATGTTCGCTGGATCTGGGTTGCCCCATTGAGGAGTTCAATGCTTTCTGCGATGCGCATCCTGACCGGACTGTTGTGGTATACGCCAATACGTCGGCGGCAGTAAAAGCGCGCGCTGACTGGGTTGTTACCTCAAGCATTGCGGTAGAACTGATTGAACACCTTGATAGCTTGGGTGAGAAAATCATTTGGGCACCCGATCGTCATTTGGGCCGCTATGTCACACAAAAGTCGGGTGCTGATGTGCTGTGCTGGCAAGGTGCTTGTATCGTGCATGACGAATTCAAAACCCAAGCGCTGCAGCGCATGAAAGCGCTCTATCCTGATGCAGCGGTTTTGGTTCATCCCGAATCACCTCAGGCCATTGTTGATTTGGCTGATGCCGTTGGCTCGACCAGCCAGCTGATTCAGGCGGCGAAAAGCCTGCCGCATCCACAAATGATTGTCGCAACCGATCGCGGTATTTTTTACAAAATGCAGCAAGCTGTGCCGGATAAAGAGCTGCTGGAAGCGCCGACTGCAGGTGAGGGCGCAACCTGCCGCAGCTGTGCGCACTGTCCGTGGATGGCGATGAACGGCCTCAAAGCCATAGCAGAAAGCCTGGAATTTGGTGGGAAAACCCATGAAATCCATGTTGATGCTGGATTACGAGAAGCGGCATTGCTGCCGTTGAATCGCATGCTATCCTTTGCAGCGGAACTCAAACTTAAAGTGAAAGGAAACGCCTGATGCGTCTCTTTCACAGGTGCCCGCTATGGATTTCTTAAGCACACAAAATATTCTGGTTCATATTCCTTTGGGCGCAGGTGGCTACGATCTTTCATGGATCGAAGCTATCGGCACGCTGGCGGGCTTGCTGTGTATTTGGTTCGCCAGCCTGGAAAAAATCATCAATTATCCTTTTGGACTGATCAACGTCACGCTGTTTGCGGTGATCTTTTTTCAAATCCAACTTTATGCGAGCCTGCTGTTGCAGCTGTTTTTCTTCGTTGCTAACGTTTACGGCTGGTATGCCTGGAGCCGACAAACGTCGGATAATCAGGCCGCGCTTAAAATTCGCTGGCTGTCGTTGAACAAAGCGCTGCTTTGGGGAGCGGTCTGCGTTATCGCCATTGGCTTGATGACGCTGTATATCAATCCGGTATTCGCCGTGTTGACGCATGCAGCGGTGAGCTTGATGAATGGGTTAGGCGTGGCGGTGGTCATGCCTGAATTGCAGCCGGATGCTTTCCCGTTTTGGGATTCCTGCATGATGGTACTGTCGATCGTGGCGATGATTTTAATGACGCGTAAATACGTTGAAAACTGGCTGTTGTGGGTCATCATCAACGTTATTAGCGTAATGATTTTCGCTCGTCAGGGCGTCTACGCCATGTCGCTGGAGTATATGATTTTGACGCTGATTGCTTTGAACGGTTCGCGGATGTGGATCAAAAGCGCGCGTGAACAGGGCTCACGCGCGTTGTCCAATCAGTGAGGGTGGGCGTGTTCACCATGATGATGATGGTGATGCTCGGCAGCTGAAGGGCTGCTAAGCCCGAGGTCACAATCATGACCGGCGCACGGCTGATATTCCATTTGTACCGTCGCGTGGGCAATCTGGTAGTGCTGGTGCAAATAGTGATGAATACGTTGCAGCAGCGCATCATGATCGTAAGGTGGAATCACCTGCACGTGCAGCGTTAATACCGGTTTTTCGCCAACCTGCCACAAATGAACGTGATGAACATTGCGTACTTCGGCAATGTTCAACGTCAGGTCGCGCGCAAGCTTGTTGGTGTCTACTGAACTCGGCGCACCTTCTAACAGTTCATGCAAACTTTCCCGCAGCAACGCCCATGCGCTGCGCAATACCAGCAGTGACACCAGCAGGGATAATATCGGGTCGATGGGCATCCAGCCGGTCAGCATAATAATGACTGCCGCGACAATTGCGCCTACCGAACCCAGCAAATCACCCATCACGTGCAGCGCTGCCGCTCGCACATTTAAATTTTTCTCTTCACTACCATGATGCAGCAACCAAAACGACAGCAGGTTGGCGAAGAGCCCAGCAATAGCAATCCCCAGCATCAGGCCGCCGGTTACTGGCTGCGGTTGATAAAAGCGGCGTATCGCTTCCCAAACAATTAATGCCGTGATCACCAGCAGCGCAATAGCATTGACGAAAGCTGCCAACGTTGTAAGTCGTAGCAAGCCAAACGTGTGGCGCGCGTTGGGTTTGCGTCGAGCGAACTGAACTGCCAGCAGTGCCATCAACAGTGCGGCGGCATCGGTTAACATGTGGCCGGCATCCGCCAGCAGCGCCAGCGAGCCAGACATCCATCCGCCAATCACCTCGGCGAACATGAAGACGGTTGTAACAGCAAAGGCCGCAGCGAGGCGTTTGCGATTGCTGTCTTGCCCGCTATGTGAGTGCGTGTGAGCCATAAGAATCCAGTTTTTTCAGTAACCTGTTGGTTAATGATATCAGCAAATCCCACTCCTCAGACACGTCCTGGTGCTGTTTTGCTTTTTCGGCCAACTGCTGGCTCAGCGCTGCGCCTTCGCTTAAACCCATTAACAGCCAGCTTCCTTTCATCCGATGTGCGGTTTCTGCCAACAGCGACCAATTAGTGGCTTCCCGTGCGGCTATTAACTGCGTCAGATCCGTGGTCAACGTGTCACGTAATGTGTGACTTAAGCGCGTCAGAAATTTCTCATTCTGTTGCGCCAACTGCCACAAGTTTTCATCTACAGCCGTGAGCGGATCGTTTTGCAAGGTTTGAAGGAGTGCGGCGATATCTTGCAGTTGAACCGGTTTGATCAGCACCCTTTCATTATCCTGTAGCATGACATTCAGCATTTGTGCATCAGCTGAACAAAGGACACGCAACGGCTGACGTTTGCGCTGGCGGTCACGTCGGCGTAGCAGGCGAAGCAACTGCATGCCATTTGGACGCGGCATCATTTGGTCAATAAACAGTAAATCATAAGGCTGCTGGGCATCAGCTAACAGCAAGGCGCGGCCTTGCTCAAAGCAGTCCGCCTGGATAGCAAAGCGGGCCAGCTGCTGCTGCATAACCATCAGGTTGGCAGGATGATCGTCCACGATAGCGACGCGCAAATGAGGATAAAGCGGCAACGCATCTTCATCACTGATTTCAGGAGCATCACACAGGATCAAAGGCAGCGTGACAATGACCTGGGTTCCCACGCCAGGTTCTGAATTAACGCTGATCTCACCGCCCATGCGCAGCACGATTTCACGGCAGATAAATAACCCTAAGCCGCTGCCCTGAACCGATACTGATTTGCCGGACGGCGCCTGATACCAAGGATCAAATAACTTTTGCTGCTCTTGCAGTGGAATGCCGCTGCCGCTATCGCTGACGGTGAAAATAAGCGCATCGTTGGCGGCCAGCGTCAGGCAAATTTCGCCGTGGCGGGTGAATTTCAGCGCATTGGTCATCAGGTTATTCACCACCTGCTGCAAACGATCGGCATCGATCAATACAGCCGGCGGCAAAGGGGTGAGCGCGTTAAACGTTAAGGTCGGGCCATCCCGGTGCATCAGTGGATGATAATAGTGCTGCTGCTGCGTTAGCCATTGCGCCAACACCAGCGGACGCGGAGCAAGGCTAAAGCTGTTGCTTTCAATGCGCGCGTGATCTTGCAAATCATTTAGCAGGGTCATTAGCGATTGGGCACTGCTATGCAGTAACCGGAGATTAGGATTAGGATGCTGCTGCTTTTCTAGTTCTAGCAAACCAAGAATCGCCTGCATCGGCGTGCGTAATTCATGGCTAACGGTCGCCAGGAACTGGCTCTTCATGGCATTGGCGTGCTCAGCCTGCTCACGCTGCTGACGATCGCGGCGCTGTTGCCAGTAACGGCGCACCAGCAACAGCAGTAAAACGATAATCGCCACACCCGCGCCGACGAGTACCATCAGCGGCAAGGAACGCATCGCCATGACACTACCCGGCTGTGGTGGTGTTGACCATCTGTCACGCATCTGGCTTTGCGTATCGGCGGGAATTTGCTGCAACGCGCGATCAAGCAGGGCGCGCAAAACTCCCTGATTCGGCGTAACACCTAACGCAATCGGCCAGGCGATGTCGCTGGCGGCAAAGGCAAGGTGAATCTTGCTGTCATCGCGACTGGCAATACGCCAGCGTGCCGACAGCACATTATCAACAATGGCATCTGTCTGCCCGGCAGAGAGCGCATCATACAAACTGGCGCGATCGGCAAACGTCTGCGCCTGCATGTCAGCAGGGAGCAGTTGAGACGCTAAATCGTCTTGTAAAATCCCTATTCGCTTACCACGCAGATCGCTCCAGTGGGCTGGGGCAGCATCGCGGAGGGTATAAATTCCCCATAACGCGCGCCAAACCGGCAGGCTGGCGCTTTGCATCGCTTCACCGTTTAACGGCTGCATCAATTGCAGCATCGCCTGCTGCTGAGTCATCAAAGCGGCAGCCTGCTGCGGATTAGTAACCCAGCGCGGTTCAAAGCGCAGACCCGTACTTTGCGCCACCGCTTTTAACAGATCGATACCGTAACCCCGCGCGGTGCCGTTGCTGTCGCGGTAGCTCCACGGATAGTTATCCCGTTCGGCAGCATAATAAATGACCGGATGTGCGTGTATCCAACTGCGCTCCGCCGCGCTAAGCATCAGCGTTTGCGTATCCTGATAACGTGGCAGCGGCGTGCTCCAGCGATTTTGCAATGAACTCATTAATTCAGCCGGTAGCTGACGCAAACTTTGGTTGAGCCAATTCACCATCGCCGGATCGCGAGCAAAGGCGCGAAGGTTGAGCTGACCGGCTTCGATGCCTGAGGCGATTTGATAAATCTGCCCTTGCTGTAGCTGACTCAGCAGAAAACCAGCGCTGGTTTCATCTGCTACCACATAATCATTTTGCTGATTGAATAACGTATACAGCGCCTGCAGATCGCTGCTGTAGGTTCGCCATTGGTGACGTGCAGCCAATGTTTCAGGTAACTGCGCCAGCGTTGATTCGCTGATGGCTAACTGGGCGTTTTGACTGTTGAACATCACGGCGCGCTGATTCTGCTGATTGCGATAAATACGCAGCGGACTGCTGAACCAGTTATCACTGCTTAAGGTGCCAGAGGGCAGCGGCGGCATTAACATGCCCAGCGCGAAATCGATTTTTTCCTGTTGTAGCGCCTGTAACAAGGCGGCCTGCGTTGCGAACTGAGTCAGGGTGAATTGCGCACCGGTAAGCTGACGCAGCGCAGCAAGGTAATCGGCATCAATGCCGTAAAGATCGTTGCCCACCCGCATCGTCCAGGGTGCATTGTTATCCTCAAGAATCCCTACACGAAGCATCTTGCCCTGCATGGTTTCAGCGGCTTTAACCGGCATCATCATCGGCAAATTGACGCTGCTCACCGGACGTAAATTGGCCTGCGTGAACGTCGTAATCAGCAGGAGAGTGAACAGCCAGTATTTCACTGCTGCGCCTTCCATAAATCAGCCAATTCGACCACTGAACGCGTGCCGGTTTTTTCAAGGATATTCTTTTTATGGGTACTTACGGTTTTGTTGCTGATATGGAGTTGTTCGGCGATTTGCAAATTAGAGAGGCCGCTGGCAAGCAAGGCGAGAACCTGACGTTCTTTGGTAGTAAGCGGCAACTCTGGCGCATCACAGGTAGCAGGAAAAGCCGACTGTCCGCCCAATATCGCCAGAATGGCGCTAAGCAACTGCTCCATGCGCTGACTCTTCACAACATAGCCTGCGGCACCCAGTGCTTGAGCACGGCGCACATAATGGCTGGTTTGCTGGCCGGAATAGATCAATACCGGACAATTCGGCAGATGTACTTTCAAGCGACGTAGTATTTCCAGCCCATCGTCATCGGGTAAACCGATATCCAAGACGATAATATCGAGCGGTTGCTGTAAAAAAGGACGCGCATTTTTCTCGCTGCTGGCTGAAAACAAGCGAATGGGAAAAGGGGCTTTGGTTAGCGCAGCTTCCAACGCCACTTCAACTAATGGATGATCGTCAATGAGTAGCAAAGAAGCCATGAAAATGTCCCTGTTAATTTCACAGGCTCAGCATAGCGGAAGAACAGAAGGGATAATATAAAGGAGAGCGAATGCTCTCCTTTAACAATGAATTACTGCGAAGTCCCGTCGGTTTTGGTGTTTACGTCACCACCACCTTCTTTAGTCTGGACTTTTTTATTGATGTTCGGGCATTTGCCATCTTTGCACTGGCTGTTCTGGTCAATATCATTAGCAGACATACCGCTGCTGCTGGTGCTGCTGCCAGAAGCGGCAGAATTGGTATTGACGCCAGAGTTGTTGATTTTGCTGTTATCAACTTTGTTAGGTGGCAGATTTTCATTTGCGCCACCTGCTGCTGCGCCTGCATCAGCGGCCTGGTTCGCTGTACCGTTATTGCTGCTCGCCGCCATTGCCGCGCCGCTGCCCAGTGTCATTGCTGCCGTCAAAAAGATAATTGCAAACTTATTCATCATTATGCTCCTGTTAATTAATGACAGTTGCTTGTCTCAAATCTTCTGCTGCAGATTTGGAGTAAAAGTCTCTCGGGCGAAATAAAGTTTCACCGTTTGGCTTATTAGCAAATATTAATTTTGTAAGCAGCCAGTTCCTCAGTGCTTACAAGTAAAAAGCTTAGTTGATGACCTGATAAATGCAAATTTCACGCGCACATTTTAACCTGAACGGTAATTTACAGCCCCAGCACAACGGGCTACATTGTTCGGGTTGTGCCCGGCGCGCGCTGGGCCTGAAATAATATGGAATATGTATGAATTACCAGAACGATGATTTACGCATCAAAGAGATTAAAGAGCTGTTACCCCCTGTTGCGCTGCTTGAAAAATTCCCGGCCACAGATAACGCGGCGAGAACCGTTTCGCAGGCGCGTCAGGCGATTCATCAGATCCTGCAAAGTCAGGATGATCGCCTGCTGGTGGTGATTGGCCCTTGCTCTATTCATGATACCGAAGCGGCCAAAGAGTATGCGTCACGCTTGTTGACCCTGCGTGAAGAGCTGAAAGGCGAGCTGGAAATTGTGATGCGCGTCTATTTTGAAAAGCCGCGCACGACGGTGGGCTGGAAGGGATTGATTAACGATCCCTATATGGACGGCAGCTTCCAGTTAAATGATGGATTACGCATGGCGCGTAAGCTGCTGCTGGATATTAACGACAGCGGTTTACCAGCAGCGGGTGAATTTTTAGATATGATCACTCCGCAATACGTTGCTGACCTGATGAGCTGGGGCGCAATTGGCGCGCGCACTACCGAATCTCAGGTTCACCGTGAACTGGCGTCGGGATTATCTTGCCCGGTTGGTTTCAAAAACGGCACCGATGGCACCATCAAAGTGGCGATTGATGCCATTAACGCCGCCGGTTCGCCGCACTGTTTCCTGTCGGTGACCAAATATGGTCATTCTGCGATTGTGGAAACCAGCGGCAACGCTGACTGCCACATCATTCTGCGTGGCGGCAAAGAGCCTAACTACAGCGCACATCACGTTAGCGCAGTTAAGTCAGGCCTGGAAAAAGCCGGTTTGCCTCAACAGGTGATGATCGATTTCAGCCATGCTAACAGCAGCAAGCAGTATCAAAAGCAGATGCTGGTGGCGGATGATGTATCACAGCAAATTATCGCGGGCGAGCAGGGTATTGTTGGCGTAATGATTGAAAGTCATCTGGTGGAAGGGAATCAAAATCTGGAAAGCGGTGAGCCGCTGGTGTACGGCAAAAGCGTGACGGATGCCTGCATTGGTTGGGACGACACCGATAAAGTGTTGCGCCAGTTAGCGGCGGCGGTAAAACAGCGTCGCGGTTAATTTTCCGCAGGCAATAAAAAAGGCCAGACTCGCGTCTGGCCTTTTTGCGTTTCAGCCTCAGCTTACTTCGCTTTACCTTGGTTTGCCACGGCGGCTGCTTTCGCAGCGATTTCGTCGGCATCGCCCAGATAGTAACGTTTCAGTGGTTTGAAGTTTTCATCGAACTCATACACCAACGGCACGCCAGTTGGGATGTTCAGTTCCAGAATCTCGTCTTCACTCAGATTGTCGAGATACTTCACCAGTGCACGCAGTGAGTTACCGTGTGCAGCAACGATCACTTTCTCACCGCTTTTGATGCGCGGCAGAATGCTTTCATTCCAATAAGGGATCACACGATCAATGGTCAGCGCCAGGCTTTCGGTGGTTGGCAGCTGCTCAGCAGTCAATGATGCGTAACGTGGATCGTGCCCTGGGAAACGCTCATCGCTGCGATCCAGCTCTGGCGGGGTTACCGCGAAGCCACGACGCCACTGTTTAACTTGCTCGTCGCCATATTTAGCGGCGGTTTCCGCTTTATCCAGACCTTGCAGTGCACCGTAGTGACGCTCGTTCAGGCGCCAGGATTTTTCAACAGGCAGCCAGGCTTGATCCAGTTCATCAAGAACATTCCACAGCGTGTGGATAGCGCGTTTCAGCACAGAGGTATAAGCAAAATCAAAGACGAAACCTTCTTTCTTCAGCAGCTGACCGGCTGCTTTGGCTTCAGTGCGACCTTTGTCAGAAAGATCCACGTCGTACCATCCGGTAAAGCGGTTTTCGTTGTTCCACTGGCTTTCGCCGTGTCGCACCAGAACCAGCTTAGTTACGGCCATAGCTTAACTCCTTAATACTTAATGTTTCTATGATAATGGAAACCTGCTGCTGCCAGCCCGACGAGCGGCGCATTGATAGCGCCATACCATAACGGAAAACAGCGCAACGCGTAAGCCCGAGCATTACGCGTTGCGCGTTTTTCATCCGGCAACTCAGCGCGGCGTGAAGCGATAACGCGTTATCGATTCCCAGCGATCGCCCGGTTGCAGCCAGCAATCGGCTTGCGGCCATTCAGGATGATTGGGCGAGTCAGGCAAAAATTCACTCTCCAGCGCAATACCCTGGAAAGCAGTATAGCTTTCTTGTTCGCGCGCGCGCGTACCCTCAAGATAGTTGCCGGAGTACAGCTGCAGTGCCGGCGCGGACGTCGTCACGCTAAGCTCCAGCTTGCCATCTGCCGACCACAACGTTGCGGCGGGCTGATTGGCGTCGCCAGCGCTGTTGAGCAGAAACGCATGGTCATACCCTTTCACCGCCTTTTGATCGTCGTCGGCGAGGAAGTCCTGCGACACGGTTTTAGCCTGATTAAAATCGAAGCTGGTGCCTGCTACCGCTTTCAGCGGCGCATTGGGAATACCCGCGCTGTCGACCGGCAAGTAACGGTCGGCGTGCAGTTGTAAGCGATGTTGACGCGCATCGCCATGATGCGCGTCAAGATTAAAGTAAGCGTGGTTGGTCAGGTTAACCGGACAAGCCTGATCGCAACGGGCTTCATAGCGGATCGACACACAGTTATCGTCGTCGAGCTGAAAACGTACATCGGCAATCAAATTGCCCGGATAGCCCTGATCGCCATCAGGTGAATCGATACGATAGTGCACTTCGCTGTCGGATTGACTGACAATCTGCCAGCGGCGTTTATCAAACCCTTCCGGGCCGCCATGCAACTGGTGTTCACCTTGATTTGCCTGCAGTTGGCGATCAAGCGTTGTCAGTTTGGCGTGGGCGATGCGGTTAGCATAACGGCCAACCGTGGCACCCAGATAAGCATCCTGATGCAAATAGTCGGACGGCGTAGCGCAGCCGAGCAGCGTTTCACGCACGCAGCCATCCTGCATTGGCACACGTGCGGAAAGCCAGGTTGCGCCCCAATCCATAAAAGTTGCGATCATGCCGTTGGCATTACGCAGCACGGTAATACGCCATGGCTGACCATCAGGTGCGTGAGATTGCACATCACTTAGCATTGGCCCGCTCCTTCAGACGCTTTACAGACGTAGAACGTCTCTTTGATACCGGTTTTTGCTTCGTACTGCTCCGCTACTGCGGCTTTGACTTGATCGACTAAATCCAATGGCATCAACGCCACGATGCAGCCACCAAAGCCGCCGCCGGTCATACGTACGCCGCCACGTTCGCCGATTTCTGCTTTTACGATCTCAACCAGCGCATCGATAGGCGGCACGGTGATTTCAAAATCGTCACGCATCGAAGCATGTGATTCAGCCATCAGCTCACCCATGCGTTTCAGGTCGCCCTGCGTCAATGCATCGGCGGCTTCCAGCGTACGGGCATTTTCCGTCAGCACGTGGCGCACGCGTTTGGCCACTTGCGGATCCAGTTTTGATTCGGCCGCGTCGAATTGCGCTAACTCAACATCACGCAGCGCCTGCTTCTCAAAGAAGCGCGCGCCGGTTTCACACTGTTCACGACGCGTGTTGTATTCGCTTCCCACCAGGCTGCGGCGGAAGTTGGAGTTGATGATCACCACGGCGATATCTTCCGGCATCGAAACCGGGCGCGTGCCGAGCGTGCGGCAATCCAGCAACATGGCGTGATCTTTCTGGCCTAGCGCGGAAATCAGCTGATCCATAATGCCGCAGTTGCAGCCTACGAACTGGTTTTCCGCTTCCTGGCCATTCACTGCAATAGCAGCACCATCCAGCGGCAGCGCATAAAGTTGTTGCAGCACGGTGCCCACCGCCACTTCCAGTGATGCGGAGGAGCTGAGGCCTGCACCCTGCGGCACATTGCCGCTGATCACCATATCCACGCCGCCAAAATCCGCGTGACGTTTTTGCAGATGCTTTATCACGCCGCGCACGTAGTTGGCCCACATCGGTTCTTGCACGCTAACAATCGGCTCATCCAGTGAGAAGGTGTCTTGCGCATTGTCGTAATCCACGGCAATGACGCGTACCTGGCGATCGTCACGCTTGGCGCAGGCAATAACTGTTTGATAATCGATGGCGCAGGGCAGCACAAAACCGTCATTGTAATCGGTATGCTCGCCGATCAAGTTTACGCGGCCTGGCGCTTGAATGGTGTGCGTTGGCTCATAGCCGAAACTGTCAGAGAAAACCTGATGCGTGGTGTTTTTTAAACTCATTGTTGTGCCTCGCGGAAGTGTACATCGCTAACAGAACGCAGCCGTTCAGCCGCCTGTTCTGCGGTTAGATCACGTTGGGTCTCGGCCAGCATTTCATATCCGACCATGAATTTACGTACCGTTGCTGAACGCAGCAGCGGTGGATAGAAGTGTGCGTGCAGCTGCCAGTGATCGTTGGCTTCGCCGTTGAATGGCGCGCCGTGCCAGCCCATGGAATAGGGGAAAGAGCACTGGAACAGGTTGTCGTAGCGGCTGGTTAGCTGCTTTATCGCTAATGCCAAATCTTTGCGCTGGGCATCCGTCAAATCGGTCAAACGCTTGATGTGTGCTTTAGGCAACAGCAGCGTTTCGAAAGGCCATGCCGCCCACCAGGGAACAACGGCCAGCCAGTGCTCGGTTTCTACCACAGTGCGGCTGCCATCTTTCCGTTCACGGGCGGTGTAATCAACCAGCATTGGCGAGCCGTTTTTAGCGAAATAGTCGCGTTGATTATCATCTTCACGCTGCGCTTCATTAGGCAGAAAGCTGTTGGCCCAAACCTGACCATGCGGATGAGGATTAGAGCAGCCCATTGCCGCGCCTTTATTTTCGAACACCTGCACCCACGGATAATGTTGTCCGAGATCGGCCGTTTGTTCTTGCCAGGTGCGCACCACGATTTCGAGCGCGTTGAGTGACATTTCCGGCAGCGTTTTGCTGTGATCGGGAGAAAAGCAGATCACCCGGCTGGTGCCGCGCGCGCTTTCACAACGCATCAGAATATCGTCGCTGGCGGGCGCATCCGGTGTGTCAGTCATCAATGCAGCAAAATCGTTAGTGAAGACGTAAGTGCCGGTGTAATCGGGATTCTTATCGCCGGTAATGCGCGTATTGCCAGCGCAAAGAAAGCAGTCGGGATCGTGCGCCGGTAAAGTATTGGTAGCAGGTGTTTCTTGCGCACCCTGCCACGGGCGTTTAGCACGATGGGGAGAAACCAGAATCCACTGATCAATCAGCGGATTATAACGGCGATGTGGATGATCGACCGGGTTGAATTTTTCCATGTTTAATCCTGGTAAGCGTCAAAAGCCGGTAAGGCATCGTTAAAAAGTAGCACATTGGCACGGGCGAAAGCGTGATCAAGTCTGAATAAATGGTATCGTTTACACAAGCTGACTATTCTCATTTTGTGGCTTTGTGCGAAGCTAATCACCTTAAAAGCGCAACATAAATGGTAGCGGTTACATTATGAGATGAAAAAAACGCCGACAATGCGGCGTTTACTGAAACGGATGCAAGCGATGGAGGCAAAGTTAGCGCAGCGTTTCCTGCACATAATCGTAGCCGCCTTCACGAGCCACAAAGCTTAAGCGGTGGGTGATGCAGTGCGGCGCATCCTCTGCGTGATGCGAAACGAACAGCAACTGGGTTCGTCCCTCGCCAATCAGCACATCGACAAAGCGGCGTACCAGCTGACGATTGATAGGGTCCAGTCCTTGCAACGGCTCATCGAGAATCAGCAGCGTGGGGTGCTTCACTAAGGCGCGTGCAATCAGCACTAAACGCTGCTGGCCCCACGACAAACTGTGGAAAGGCGCATCGCCAAGGGCATTATCCATGCCCAGCAGCGCCAGCCATTGGCGAGCCAGCGCCATCTGGCGATCCGATACCGCTTGATACAAGCCAATCGAATCAAAAAAGCCAGACAAAATCACGGTTCGCACGTTCACGCTAACGCGATAATCCAAGTGCAGGCTGCTACTGACGTAGCCAATGTGCTGTTTGATATCCCAAATGGTTTCTCCGCTGCCGCGACGCATGCCAAACAGCGTTAAATCATTGCTGTAGCCTTGCGGATGATCGCCGGTCACCAGGCTCAGTAACGTTGATTTACCTGCACCGTTTGGCCCCACAATCTGCCAGTGTTCGCCTGATTCAACTTGCCAGTTCAACCCGTTAATCACTGGCTGATCGTTATAGGATACGACGCCGTTACGCAAAACTACTCGCGGCGCATCATCGGCCAGCGGCGGCAGCTGATCGGGCGCGTCCGCTTCCGGTAGCGCCATGCCTTGTAGCTGCTCGCTGTGTGCCAGTTGCGCCACCAGCGCTTCAGCCAGAATAGTTTCACGCGCGCCCACATGGGTCAGCGTGCATTCCGCCAATACGCCAATCTGCTGGACATAATCAGGAATATCGTCGAAGCGATTAAGCACCAGCACCAACGTGAAGCCCGGCTGCTGCAAGCTTTGCAGCGTTTTGGTCAGGCTGGCGCGAGACGCCACATCCAGCCCGTCAAACGGTTCGTCCAGAATTAACAGATCAGGCTGCTTCATCAGTGCCTGACACAGCAACGTTTTTCGCGTTTCGCCCGTTGAGAGATATTTAAAACGGCGTGACAGCAGATAACTAATGCCGAATTGCTCTGCCAGATGCGCACAACGCGCGGCATCGTTGACTTCATCCTGAATGATTTCAGCCGCGGTGCGGCCGGTATCATCTTCACCTTCGCTGAGCAGATCGGTGTTATTACGCAGCCATTCATCAGAAACCAGCTTCTGAAGTTGCTCCAGCGACAGACGCGTCGGGCGTTGATAAGTCGTGCTGAACGTCCCTTTTAGCGGAGAGAGTTCACCGGAAAGCGCGCGCGCCAGAGATGACTTGCCGCTGCCGTTAGCACCGACAAAGGCCCAGCTTTCACCGCTGTGAAGGTGCACATCATTCAGGGTCAGAATTCGGGTGTCGCTAAGACGAAACGTGCCTTGCGAAATTTGCAATGAAGCCATGATCTGTTCCATTTTATGCATCGAGTTACTGAGTTGTAACCACTGGCTGCGATGAAGTCAAATCACGCCCTTAAAACGCGGTAGCAATTAACTAAAGTAACGTCGCCACGATGGCGTGCTCGGCGTTGAAACTGGCGGTAACCGGATCGCCTGGTTGGAAGTTTTGCTGCTGCACTTCAGCATTCGGTAAGGTGGCGCACAAGGTTTCACCGCTGGCTAACGTCATTAAAATTTCGCTGACCTGCTCGCCCGGTTCGATCGCGCTAATCTGCGCGACCAGCTGATTATCCTCTTCGCCTGGCTGATGATTAACCCGAATCCACGGCGCTTTGATCAGCAATAAAACCTCTTTGCCTTCTGCAAGCTGTAAGCGTTGTGCGCTGCGTTGGGTTAACGCCACGCTGAGCTGAGTTTTGCCATCGGCTAATAAAACAGTCAGATGCTGTACGACCTGCTGAGCATCGTTGGCGATGACCTTGCCAAACAGCTGATTACGCGCGCTGGTTTGCAGTGAAAAGCGCGCAATTGCCGCCAGTAAACTGTCGAGCGGCAGCGAATCTTGCTGCAACGCGTCGAAGGCTTTCTGCTGAATTTGCTCCATTAACTGAAACAGCTGGATCAGCCGCTCGCCGTAACGCGTCAGGCTGGCGCCACCGCCGCCTTTACCGCCCGTTGCGCGCTCAACCAGCGTCTCATCCGCCAGCTGATTCATTTCATTGATCGCATCCCAGGCGCTTTTGTAGCTGATGCCCGCCAGCTTAGCGCCTTGGCTGATCGAGCCGGTTTGCTGAACCCGTTTTAACAGTTCAATGCGACGCGGATCGGCAAAAAGTTTCTGCTGTAATCGAATATGAAGGGAAAGTTCGGCTTGCATGGCAGCTCCGGGGAAAGATAACGTAAGCAATTCAGCGATGATAGCGGCGTTTCGCTCGTAAAGTAAAAGCACGAAAAGGGCTGCGCAATCTTTTCCTGAACCGTTACAATCTCTTTTTTGATCGCAAAGTGAGACTCTCCATGTTGGAATTGCTAAAAAGCCTCGCCGTGGCGGTGATAATGGTGCCAATCGTGATGGCCTTGATGTTGGGTCTGATTTATGGCCTGGGTGAAGTGTTTAACGTCATCTCAAAATTTGGTCATCGCGAAAAGTCTTCATCCCGCTCGCACAATTAATCCCCACAACGCCCGCCAACGCTGCGGGCGTTGTTGTTTCTTACTCATCCTCAACCTTCTCTGTTTCCTGCCGATAATTTCATGACACTCCGAGAACTGGCGTTGTATTATCGCCTATACAACGAATCACTGGAGAATAAAAATGTCTGTTTCACTCACCCAATGGGGTATGGCTGCTGTTTTAAGTGCATCGGTTGCTGGACAGGCCGTGGCGGCAGAAAAAATCACGGTGTTTGCCGCCGCCTCGCTGACCAATGCGTTGCAAGATATTGCCACGCAGTATCAGAAAAAAAGTGGGGTTGAAGTGGTGTCATCTTTTGCATCCTCCTCAACGCTGGCGCGCCAGATTGAGCAGGGCGCACCCGCCGATCTGTTTATCTCCGCCGATCAGCAATGGATGGATGATGCAGTCGCGAAAAAAAGCATGATCGACACCACCCGCTTCACGTTGTTAGGCAACGATTTGGTGCTGGTGGCACCGCGAAGCGCCTCAGCGAAAGCTGTCACCATCAATGCGCAAACAGACTGGAAAAGTTTGCTAAAGGGCGAGCGTTTAGCGGTGGGCGATCCCGATCATGTTCCAGCGGGTATTTACGCCAAAGAAGCCCTGCAAAAATTGGGTGCCTGGGAAACGCTGTCACCTGTTTTGGCCCGCTCTAACAACGTGCGTGCTGCGCTGGCGCTGGTTGAACGAAACGAAACGCCGTACGGCATCGTCTACGGTTCCGACGCTGTCGCTAGCAACAAAGTGCAGGTCGTGGGGACTTTCCCTGAGTCGAGCCATAAAGCAGTAGAATATCCAATGGCGATCGTTAAGGATCACGACGGCAAGGCCGTAAATGATTTTTATGATTATTTAAAAGGGCCGGAAGCGGCTACCGTGTTTAAACATTACGGATTCACACCGAAGACATGATACTTAGCGATCTCGAATGGCAGGCGGTGATGCTCAGCCTAAAAGTTTCTGGCATTGCCGTGCTCTGCAGCCTGCCATTTGGCATCTTGATGGCCTGGATTCTGGTACGTTGCCGGTTTCCAGGCAAAACCCTGCTTGATAGTCTGATTCACCTGCCGCTGGTGCTGCCGCCGGTTGTGGTCGGTTATCTGTTGTTGATTGGTTTGGGCCGCCGCGGTTTTATCGGTGAAAAACTCTATGACTGGTTTGGTTTTAGCTTCGCCTTTAGCTGGCGAGGAGCCGCGCTGGCGTCCGCTGTGATCGCCTTTCCGCTGATGGTGCGGGCGATTCGTCTGGCGCTGGAAGCGGTCGATATCCGACTGGAGCAAGCAGCACGCACGCTGGGCGCCGGGCGCTGGCGGGTATTTTTTACCATCACCTTACCGCTGACCTTGCCCGGTATTATTGTCGGCACCGTGCTGGCCTTTGCGCGTTCGCTCGGCGAATTTGGCGCAACCATCACCTTCGTTTCAAATATTCCCGGCGAAACACGCACCATTCCGCTGGCGATGTATACCCTGATTGAAACGCCCGGCGCAGAAGGCGCAGCAGCACGATTATGCGTGATTGCCATTGTCTTGGCGCTGGCGTCGTTGTTGATGTCGGAATGGCTGGCCCGCTGGGGCCGTAAGCGCATGGGGGCTTAATGCTGTCACTTAATTTTTCTCAGCAGCTGGGCGATCATCTGCTTGAGGTCAACGCGCAGATTCCGGCCAAAGGTATTACCGCGATTTTTGGTGTGTCAGGCGCGGGCAAAACCTCGCTGATCAACGCCATTGGTGGATTAACCCAGCCACAGCGCGGTTATATTCACCTCAATAATCGCGTCTTGTTCGATACAGAAAAACAGATCGCTTTGCCGCCTGAAAAACGCCGCATTGGCTACGTATTTCAGGATGCTCGCCTGTTTCCGCATTACCGGGTGCGGGGCAATCTGCAATATGGCATGTCATCAAAAATGAAAGCACATTTTGACCCGCTGGTGTCGCTGCTCGGGTTGGAAACGCTGTTAACACGTTTCCCTCTGTCGCTTTCTGGTGGCGAAAAGCAGCGAGTGGCGATTGGCCGAGCGTTGCTGAGTGCGCCCGACATTTTGCTGATGGATGAGCCGCTGGCGTCGCTGGATCTGCCGCGTAAGCGCGAGCTGATGCCTTATTTGCAAAAGCTGGCGAAGCAGGTTGAGATCCCGCTGCTGTATGTGTCGCACAGCCTCGAAGAGATTTTGCAATTAGCCGATAACGTCCTGGTGCTGGACAGTGGAAAGGTTAAAGCGTTTGGCACGCTAGAGCGCGTCTGGAGCAGCAGCGCGATGCGGCCTTGGCTGCCAATGAATGAACTCACCAGCGTTTTGCGCGTACAGGTACTGGAGCAGCATCCCGATTACCCCATGACGGCGTTGTCATTGGGCGATCAACACATCTGGGTTAGCCGGGTAAACCAGCCGGTAAAAACGCCGCTGCGTATCCGTATCGCATCAGCTGACGTTTCACTGGCGCTGCAACCGCCGCACAACACCTCCATCCGCAATATATTGCCGGCGCAGGTGGTGGAGTTAATTGAAGTTGGCGATCAGATAGAAGTGAAGCTGCGCATCGGTATCAGCGAACTGTGGGCGCGCATCTCGCCTTGGGCGCGAGATGAGCTGGGCATCCGGCCAGAACAATGGCTGTATGCCCAGATTAAAAGCGTCTCAGTGACGCCCTGATTACAGCACTTCCTGGTAGATGGTGTCGGCAATGCCCGTTTCGAGATTGGTGCCGATCACCTTCTTCGCCCGGATTTTAATTGCTTCATCGGCGTTGCCCATCGCTACGCCCAAGCCAACCGTTTCCAGCATGCTGAGATCGTTATAGTTATCGCCAAACGCGATCACCTCACTCATGCTCAGACCCAGCGACTCAACCCATTGCGCCAGACGCTTGCCTTTGCTGTTGCCGCCACGGGCAATATCGACCTGATCGTGCCATGACCACTCACAAGCCAGACCTAATTCCGCTTCTACTTTCTCTGCAAACAGTTCCAGTGCAACGGTGTCTTCGTGCGACAAGGCGAATTTCCAGATTGATTCAGCTTCGCGTGCCGCTTGTGCCAAATCGGGTACGTGTTTAAACAGTGGACGCTGATGCGGCGGCAACGATTCGGCCCAGTTTAGGGTGCGAGTAACGTGGCCAGTGGGCGTTTGGTACAACATCGCATCATCCACATACAGCAAACCGTGAATCTTTTGCTCATCTAGCATGTCAATAACACGCAGCGCCTGCTGTTTATCCAGCGGGTCGGCGGCTAACACTTTTTTCGCCTGATAATCATAAAGGTAAGTGCCGTTACAGCAGATGGCGGGCGTATCCAGTTCCAGCGCCTGATAGAAAGGATGAATAGCACAATGATGACGACCCGTAACGATGGCGACTTTAACGCCTGCTTCACGGGCACGTTTTAGCGCTTCGATGGACTGCGGCAGAATGGTTTTTGCTGGCGTTAACAGCGTGCCGTCGAGGTCGAGGGCGATTACACGATAGCTCATTAATCCTTCCGTCTGTATGCATTAGCGAGGCGTCAAGTCTACATTGCTGGCGGCCCGGAGACAAAAAACAAGGCACAAATGATTCCAGCGTAGGGGGGGAAAACGCGCTAAAGTGACCCACTGAAGATTAGCAGGCAGCGTAAAAGGAGAATACATGAAACAAGTTGTCTATACCGCCAGTCCCGAGAGTCAGCAGATTCACGTCTGGCAGTTAAATGAAGAGGGCGTATTGACTCTGCTTCAGGTGACGGATGTCGCCGGTCAGGTTCAGCCAATGGTGGTGAGTCCAAAAAAAGATTTTCTCTATGTTGGCGTACGGCCTAATTTCCGCGTTTTAGCCTTCCGCATTGCGGCTGACGGTACGTTGACCGAAGCGGGCCAGGCACCTTTGCCGGGTAGCCCAACACATATTTCAACCGATCGCGCAGGCAATTTCCTGTTTTGCGGCTCGTACAATGACGAATGCGTTAGCGTTAGCCCCATTAATGCAGAGGGCATTCCTCAGGCACCTTCCCAGGTGATTAACGGCCTGGCCGGTTGCCACTCCGCCAATATCGATAATGCCAACCAAACGCTGTTTGTTCCTGCGCTGAAACAGGATCGCATTTGCCTGTTTGAACTGGGTGAAGAAGGTCAGCTAACGCCACGTAAGCAGGCGCAAGTCACTACGGTGGAAGGCGCAGGTCCACGTCATATGGTGTTCCATCCCAATGGCAATTACGCCTATTGTGTCAATGAGTTGGATAGCACAGTCGATGTCTGGGCGCTGAATAATGCACACGGTGAAGTCGCCCGCGTGCAAACTGTCGATTTGATGCCGCCAGGCTTCAATGGTACGCGCTGGGCTGCAGATATTCATTTAACCCCTAACGGCAAATACCTTTATGCCTGCGATCGCACCAGCAGCACGCTGGCGATATTTAGCGTGAGTGAAGATGGTGCAATCCTGGCGGTTGAAGGCTTCCAACCGACTGAAACGCAACCACGCGGTTTTAATATCGATAACAGCGGCAAGTATTTGGTCGCGGCAGGACAGAAATCTCACCATATCGAAATTTACAGCATTACCGAACCACAGGGTTTGCTGAAACCGTTAAGTCGTTATGCTGTAGGCCAAGGCCCAATGTGGGTTGTGATTCATCAGCTTGATGCTTAATTGATTGATAAAGCCCGCTTTCAAAGCGGGCTTTTTTTAAGTCATGTTATCAGGCGTCAACAGGGCCTGGTCATCTTGTCTGACACCTTTGATAAACGAAAAAAGCGGGATGAAATCCTGCATCACATTTGCCTGCAAGTCTCATCCCGCTTTATTGCTTTAACTGTCAGCCTGACAACGCCTTACGAATAGATCACCGTAATGGTTGCGCTAGCCAGCGCATGAAAATGCACATTAAAGCCGACCATGGCACCGCTCGCCCCTTCATCGACCTCGAGCTTGTCCACGTCCAAAGCATGTACGCTGAAAATATAACGATGACTTTCGCCCTGCGGCGGTGCTGCGCCACCGTAACCTGCCTGGCCGAAATCGGTACGCGTTTGAATGGCACCCGTCGGTAAGGCTGCTACACCCGAGCCTGCGCCTTGTGGCAGAGAAGTTGTGCTGGCAGGAATATTAGCTACTCCCCAATGCCACCAGCCAGAACCGGTTGGCGCATCAGGATCGTAGCAGGTTACTACGAAGCTTTTGGTGCCTTCGGGCGCATCTTCCCACGCGAGATGGGGTGACACGTTCTCGCCTTGATAACCCATGCCATTGAAGACATGCTTCTCTGGCATTTTGTCGCCGTCATTGAAATCCTGGCTAAATACTCGCATTACATCTCCTTTGGTTGTCGAGGAATCACGCTTCATCTTAACCAAAAGCGCAACACTTTCAGAGCGTAGGCTGCTTTATGACTTAAAATGCAGAGGATGCTCAAGCGCAGCGCCAATCGATTGAACCAGTTTTTTCAACGCGGCTGGCGCAATGATGTAAGGCGGCATCAGATAAATCAGGCGCCCAAAAGGACGGATCCACACGCCTTGCGAAACGAAAAAGTGCTGCAAAGCGGCCATATTCACAGGGGAATGCGTCTCCACCACGCCAATGGCACCTAACACACGAACCTCCGCAACCTGCGGCGAAGCGCGCAGCGGTAGCAGTTGCTCACGCAGTTGCTGTTCGATAGTAGCCACCTGCGTTTGCCAATCGCCTTCCTGCAACAGCGCCAAACTTTCCACCGCCACCGCACAGGCAAGCGGATTGCCCATAAAGGTTGGCCCATGCATAAAGCAACCCGCCGGGCTGCGGCTGATGGTGTCGGCCACTTCCCGCGTGGTGAGCGTTGCGGCCAGCGTCAAGGTGCCGCCGGTCAGCGCTTTGCCAACACACAATATATCTGGCGCAATCCCGGCATGTTCACAGGCAAAAAGTTTACCGGTACGACCAAAGCCGGTCGCGATTTCATCCGCTATCAGCAACACGCCATAGCGATCGCAACATTCACGCACACGTTGCAAATAGCGTGGATGATAGAAGCGCATCCCCCCTGCGCCCTGCACGATAGGTTCAAGAATGACAGCGGCTAACTGGTGATGATGTTGTTCCATCAGGCGGGCAAAATCATCAAAGTCACGCTCATCCCAGATGTCATCAAAGCCACAAGCCGGAGCGGCAGCGAAGAGATGCTCAGGAAGATAACCGCGCCACAAACTGTGCATGGAGTTATCGGGATCGCAGACCGACATCGCAGCAGACGTATCGCCGTGATAACCGCGCTTCAACGTCAAAAATGTTTGCCGCGTTTCACCACGGCCCAGCCAGTATTGCAGCGCCATTTTCATCGCCACTTCAACGGCAACTGAACCGGAATCGGCAAGGAACACACACTCCAGCGCGGCGGGCGTCATCTCTACCAGTTTGCGGCATAACGCAACGGCTGAAGGGTGTGTAATGCCACCAAACATGACATGCGACATTTGCGTCATTTGCTGCTGCAGCGCCTGATTCAAGCGAGGATGGTTATAGCCGTGAATGGCGGCCCACCACGACGACATGCCATCCACGAGTTGGCGGCCATCCGCCAGTTGCAGTTGATAACCTTGCGCCGCCACCACCGGATAACAGGGCAGCGGATCCAGCATTGAAGTGTAAGGATGCCAAATATGCTGACGGTCAAACTCAATGTCGCTTTGGGTGAACATGGGTATTGTAAACCAAAAATAAAAAATATAGTTTACAAGTATAACCACGTTAATCGTCGGGATGACACCCTTTTTTGGAGCAAGCAATGGCACAACGTTGGACAATCGCGCAGGCACAAGCGCTGTTTGATAAACCTTTTCTCGAGTTAATGTTTGAAGCGCAGCAGGTGCATCGTCAGCACTTTGACCCGCGCCAGGTGCAGGTCAGCACCTTGTTATCTATCAAAACCGGCGCCTGCCCGGAAGATTGCAAATATTGTCCGCAAAGCGCGCGCTACAAAACCGGCCTTGAGTCGGAACGCCTGATGGAAGTGGACGACGTGTTGATTTCTGCCCGCAAAGCCAAAGCGGCGGGTTCAAGCCGTTTTTGCATGGGCGCAGCGTGGAAAAACCCCAACGATCGCGACATGCCTTACCTCGAAAAAATGGTTGAAGGCGTCAAGGCGATGGGCATGGAAACCTGCATGACGCTTGGCACGCTCAGCGAGGCGCAAGCACAGCGTCTTGCTGGCGCGGGACTAGATTTTTACAACCACAATCTCGACACTTCACCCGAATTCTACGGCAGCATTATCACCACGCGCAGCTATCAGGAACGTCTCGATACGCTGGGAAAAGTGCGTGACGCGGGCATTAAAGTTTGCTCCGGCGGCATTGTCGGATTAGGCGAAACGATTAACGATCGTGCGGGTTTGCTGGTGCAGCTGGCGAATTTACCTACGCCACCAGAAAGCGTGCCCATCAACATGCTGGTGAAAGTGAAAGGCACGCCGATGGCCGATAACGATGATGTTGAGCCGTTTGATTTTATCCGCACCATTGCGGTAGCGCGCATCATGATGCCGAGCTCGCATGTGCGTCTTTCTGCCGGTCGTGAACAGATGAGTGAGCAAACGCAGGCGATGTGTTTTATGGCTGGCGCGAACTCCATTTTCTACGGTTGCAAACTGTTGACCACGCCAAACCCAGAAGAAGACAAAGACATGCTGCTGTTTCGCAAACTGGGCCTGAACCCGGAGCATACGCACACGCAAAATGGCGATAATGAACAGCAGCAGCAGTTAAGCGAGCAGCTATTCAATGCTGACACTGAACAGTTTTACAACGCGGCGGTGTAATGAGTTGGCAGCATCGTATTACGCAGGCGCTGGCGCAGCGGCGAGCCGCTGATGGCTGGCGTCAGCGGCATATCACTGAAGAGAATCACACTCGCTCGCTGACGCTAGCGGGCAAGCGCTATCGCCATTTTTCCAGTAACGATTATCTCGGATTGAGTCAGCATCCGGCGGTAATCGCAGGCTGGCAGCGAGGCGCTGACCTGGCAGGCGCAGGCGCGGGCGCATCCAGTCACGTCACCGGTTTTAACCGTCTGCACGCCGATTTAGAGGCGCAGCTCGCAGACTGGCTGGGCTACTCGCGCGCGCTGCTGTTTATCTCTGGTTTCGCCGCTAATCAGGCGGTGATCCATCTGCTGGCGGAAAAAAACGACCGTATCCTTGCCGACAAACTGGCGCATGCGTCGCTGCTTGACGCCGCAAGCCACAGTCCGGCGCAGCTGCGGCGTTTCAGCCATAACGATTCGCACAGCCTCGCAACACGCTTAGCGGTGCCATGTGAAGGTGAAACGCTGGTCGTGACCGAAGGCATTTTCAGCATGGATGGCGACAGCGCCCCCTTGCGCGATATTGCCGATCAGACTCGCCGCGCTGAAGGATGGCTGCTGGTGGATGATGCGCATGGCATTGGCGTGGTAGGAGAGCAAGGGCGCGGCAGCTGCTGGCAGCAAGCCGTGAAGCCAGAGCTGCTGGTAGTGACGTTTGGTAAAGCCTTTGGCGTCAGCGGCGCAGCGCTGCTGTGTGATGATGCTATCGCCGACTATTTTCTGCAATTCTCACGTCACCTGATTTACTCAACCGCCATGCCACCCGCGCAAGCTTGCGCGTTGCAGGCGGCGCTGCAGCAGATTCAACAGGGCGATGCATTACGTCAGCGGCTTTACGCCAACATTCAACGTTTTCGTGCTGGTGCCGCTTCATTGCCCTGGAAGCTCATGCAATCAGAAAGTGCCATCCAGCCGTTGATTGTTGGCGGCAACGCCGAGGCGATGGCGTTATCAAAAACGTTGGCTGATGCTGGTTGCTGGGTTAGCGCGATTCGACCACCGACCGTGCCGCCAGGCACCGCGCGCTTGCGTATTACCTTGACTGCGGCGCACACGCCGGAAGATATCGATCTGTTACTGGAGGCGCTGCATGACGCTGCAGGTAGATAAACGCGCCGTGGCTCGCGCCTTTGGGCGTGCTGCGCTGCATTACGATCGCCACGCCGAGCTGCAACGTTTAAGCGGCGACGCCTTGCTGGCACTAGCCCCGGCGCAAACCGGTGACAAGCTGTTAGATGCAGGATGTGGAACGGGCTGGTATAGCCGCACCTGGCGGCAGCGCGGCAAGCAGGTCACGGCGCTGGATTTGTCACCACAAATGCTGCAACAGGCACGCGCGAATAACGTAGCGCAACACTATTTAGCGGGCGATATTGATGCTTTACCTTTCGCCAATGCCAGCATGGACGTGGTGTGGAGCAATTTAGTGGTGCAGTGGAGCGACAATTTGCGTGCAGCGCTGCACCAGTTCAAACGCGTTTTACGCCCTGAAGGCTGCTTGCTGTTTTCCACGTTGAGCGCGGGATCGCTGCATGAGGTGCATCAAGCGTGGTCGCACATTGATGATGTCGCCCACGCTAACCGCTTCCTGAGTGAGCAGGAGATTACTGCCGCCTGCGTTGAGCAGGGATTACATTGTCAGGCGCAGGTGATCACAATGCATTTTCCTGATGCGCTTAGCGCGATGCGTTCATTAAAAGGCATCGGTGCAACGCATCTGCATGCAGGGCGAGAAGGCCATTTATTAACCCGTCAGCGTCTGGCACAGCTAGAAAAACACTGGCCACAAGACGCGCAGGGATTTCGCATGAGTTACCATTTGATGTATGGAGTAAGCCCATCATGAAACGCTGGTTTATCACTGGCACCGACACTGAAGTTGGTAAAACGGTTGCCAGCAGCGCATTGCTGCAGGCCGCGAACAGCGCAGGTTATCGTACTGCGGGCTACAAACCGGTGGCCTCGGGCTGCGAAATCACCGCTGAAGGCGTTCGCAACAGCGATGCACTGGCTTTACAGCGCTATAGCAGCGTGACGTTGGATTATCAGCAGATCAATCCGTTGGCGTTTGTCGAACCCACTTCACCGCATATCATCAGCGCAGACGAGGGACGGCCCATTGAATTCAGCACCTTGTCGGCTGGACTGCGCGATCTGGAACCGTTGGCAGAATGGATTTTGATCGAAGGCGCGGGCGGTTGGTATACGCCGCTGTCAGAACGCGATACTTACGCCGATTGGGTAACGTCGGAACAGTTACCGGTGATTTTAGTCGTCGGTGTGAAACTGGGCTGTATCAACCACGCAATGCTGACAGCCGATGCCATTCAGGCGCGCGGACTGCGTCTGGCGGGCTGGATCGCCAACACCGTCGTACCGCCAGGAAAACGCCATCAGGAATATCTTGCCACCCTAAAACAGCGCTTACCGGTACCGTGCCTAGGTGAAATTCCCTATCTCACCGACATCGCTCAACACGCTGATTGCGGCGCTTATTTGACCCTGCCTGAGTAAATTACGCTACCGTCAGCCATTTGTTGACGGTACTGTCATCCAGTTGGGCGACTTTTCCTTGCGCCACATTGCGTCCGCGATGCAGCAGGAAAAAGTAATCGGCTACACGTCGAATCAGTGACACGCGCTGCTCCAGCAGCAATATGGTCATGCCATAATCCAGATTGAGGCGGCGAATCAAATTACCCATTTCCTCTTCGAGCCAAGGCGACATACCGTCGCTGGGTTCGTCCAGAATCAAAAGCTTAGGCTGTAAAACCAGTGCGCGCGCCAGCGCAAGCTGCTGTTGCTGATCGATGGGAAGATCGCCGCTGCGCTGTTGGCGTAAGGAATAGAGTGCCGGAAAGAGGTCGAAAACTATTTCCGGAATGGCGCGATGGCGATCCGTCTGCGCCGCACCAGCCAACAGGCCAATCAATAAATTATCTTCAACACTCATCTGCGTAAAAATATGGCGACCTTGCGGCACGTAACCGATCCCTCTGCGCGCACGCTGTTCAGCCGGCTGTAGCAGAAGATTCTCCGGCGGCGCGCCATTCTCCTGCCAAAATATTGAGCCGCTATTGATCGGCAGCTTACCCATGATGCAGTTAACTAACGTGGTTTTGCCCATGCCGGGACGACCCAAAACACCGGTGCAGGTGCCGGGCGGCAGATCGAGATCCACATCCCACAAGATGTGATTTTGACCGTAAAACTGATTCACCGAACGTAAACTCAGCATCTGACACACTCCTTCCAGATAATTAGCCTGAATGCTTCCGCTCTTTGTCGTCTGGCAAACAAGTCATCAACGATGGCGTTAACGCCATTGCCGCACAGTGCGCCGGTTGGCGCGGTGATACGTACTGGAATGAGTACTGCAATTACCAGGCCAAATTCCTAAAAAAGCCTAATTTAGCGTACTGGAGGGGAAAAAGCGCAGCAAAATATGAGCAATGCTTAACAATTGCTCGGGGTGATAAAAGGCATGCACATTAACGGTGCGGAATGCTTAACGTTGCTGGTGCATCTGTACATTTAGAAGGCATAGAGTCTGATTAAGAATGGCCCTTGGCCCGCGCTTCAGATGCATAATTTTTACGCTAAGGCTCCAAAAGCATAGTTAATACATGAGGGAAAGTGGTGAAATTAAATCGAAAAAAAAATATTTTTAGCAGGGAACTAATGCGGGAAAAAATTATACACAGCCTATGGCGATTGGGCTGCCCTCAGTTATCCACCATTCCTGTGGATAACCTTGTGCATTAGCTCATGAAAACAGGTTAGAAGCGAGGAAATACGCGGCTTGCTTACATTGTGATGAGAAACTGGGCTTTTCTGCATAAACAATATAAATCAATGAATTAGTAAAAAACAAGCCTAAGGATTATCTGCCAGTTAATCAAACTGTAATTTTATGACGCTCTATTGACAAATGTTAAAATCAAGCTCTGCTTGGGGATAACCTTGCGCAACAAGAATTAACGTTGCGGGCTATCAATCTTGTTAATACGGCGCAGCGGGGTTCTCCATAACTGTGCATCATTACTGTTTTTATATCCAGTATTTATTTCTGGCAAAATCACCATAGCAGAGTAAAATGATTGCCTGCCCGCCGACTTCTTCAGCAGGAACCGCATTCATGAGTAAAGCCTTTAAATTGAACTCCGCTTTCAAACCTTCTGGCGATCAGCCCGAAGCGATTCGCCGTCTGGAAGAGGGGCTTGAGGATGGATTGGCCCATCAAACGCTGTTAGGCGTAACCGGCTCGGGGAAAACGTTCACCGTGGCCAACGTCATTGCCGATCTCAATCGTCCCACCATGGTGCTGGCACCTAACAAAACGCTGGCGGCGCAGCTGTATGGTGAAATGAAAGAGTTTTTCCCCGATAACGCCGTGGAATTCTTCGTCTCTTATTACGATTATTATCAGCCAGAAGCTTATGTTCCCAGCTCCGATACCTTTATTGAAAAGGACGCCTCGGTAAACGAACACATTGAGCAGATGCGTCTCTCCGCGACCAAAGCGCTGTTGGAACGCCGCGATGTCATTGTGGTGGCTTCGGTGTCAGCCATTTATGGTTTGGGCGATCCTGATCTCTATTTAAAAATGATGCTGCATCTGACGCGCGGCATGATCATCGATCAGCGCAGCATTTTGCGTCGCCTGTCAGAGCTGCAATATGCGCGTAACGATCAGGCTTTCCAGCGCGGTACGTTCCGCGTGCGCGGCGAAGTGATCGACATCTTCCCGGCAGAGTCGGATGATATTGCGTTGCGTGTTGAGCTGTTTGATGAAGAGGTAGAGCGGCTGTCACTGTTTGATCCGCTGACCGGCCAAGTGGAATCGGTGATCCCGCGCTTCACGATTTACCCTAAAACGCACTACGTCACCCCACGCGAACGTATTGTGCAGGCGATGGAAGAGATCAAAGTCGAGCTGGCCGATCGTCGGAAAAATTTGCTGGAAAACAACAAACTGTTGGAAGAGCAGCGCATTACGCAGCGTACTCAATTTGATCTCGAGATGATGGGTGAACTGGGTTATTGCTCTGGTATCGAAAACTACTCGCGCTATCTTTCGGGACGCGGGCCAGGCGAAGCGCCACCGACACTTTTTGATTACTTACCGGCAGATGGCCTGCTGGTGGTGGATGAATCGCACGTTACCATTCCGCAAATTGGCGGTATGTATAAAGGCGACCGGGCGCGTAAAGAGACGTTAGTGGAATACGGTTTCCGTCTGCCGTCGGCGCTGGATAACCGCCCAATGAAGTTTGAAGAGTTTGAGTCGCTGGCGCCCCAGACGATTTATGTTTCGGCGACGCCGGGTAAATATGAGCTGGAAAAATCGGGCACTGAAGTGATCGATCAGTTGGTGCGTCCCACCGGGTTACTGGATCCGATCCTCGAAGTACGTCCCGTTGGGACACAGGTTGACGATTTGTTATCAGAAATCCGTCAGCGCGTGGCAGTCAAAGAGCGTGTGCTGGTGACGGTGTTAACCAAACGCATGGCGGAAGATCTCACTGAATACCTCGAAGAGCACGGTGAAAGGGTGCGTTATCTCCACTCGGACATCGATACGGTTGAACGTATGGAGATCATCCGTGATTTGCGTCTGGGCGAGTTTGATGTGCTGGTCGGTATCAACCTGCTTCGTGAAGGCCTGGATATGCCAGAAGTGTCGCTGGTGGCGATTCTGGACGCCGATAAAGAGGGCTTCCTGCGTTCTGAACGCTCGCTGATTCAGACTATAGGACGTGCGGCGCGTAACATTAACGGCAAAGCAATTCTCTACGGCGATAAAATCACGCCATCAATGGCGCGGGCTATTGAGGAAACCGAGCGTCGCCGCGAGAAGCAGCGACTGTACAACGAGGAAAATGGCATTGTGCCGCAGGGCCTGAATAAGAAGATTACCGATATTCTGGAACTGGGTAACAACGTGGCGAAAGTGCGCGGCAAAGGTAAGTCGACCCGCAAAGGCGCCGCTGATGCCGAAGCTGATTACCTGTCATTAACGCCACAGGCGTTGCAGAAAAAGATTCATGAACTGGAAGGGCAGATGCAGCAGCATGCGCAGAACCTGGAGTTCGAACAGGCAGCCAACGTGCGCGATCAGCTGCATGAACTGCGCACGCTGTTTATTGCGGCATCGTAGCTCAGTTAAATCCCTGAATCGCGTGTTCCAACGCGACGCGTAACAGCTGGCGGTCGTGACGATATTTAATGTCGGCGGCTTCCAGCGGTTCACGCACGATCAACCGATTTTCGACGTTGCTGATATCCGCGGCTGGGCTCACCACAATGGCATCGATTACTCGCTTGCCAATATAGCGCTCCATCATTTCTAACTTATCAGCGACGGTCAGATTAGCGGCTGCGGGGCTAAGTTCTCGTCCCAGGTTGCCGATAAACACCATGGTGGCTGGCGTGCGGCGCAACGCCTGTGCCATCTCATCCATTAACAAAATGGGCATCAGACTGGTATAGAAACTGCCGGGACCAATCAGGATCAGATCAGCTTCAGCAATGGCTTCCAACGCTTCACGCGTGGGTTGCACGTTGGGATGCAGCATCATCTCTTGCGGCGGTTGCTTCATCTCATCAATATCGGTTTCGCCGTAAACCATGTTGCCTTCGCTATCGAGCGCCACTAAATCAACCGGCTGCTCGGACATCGGAATGAGAAAAGCATCAACCTTTAATAAATTGCGAATGATATTGATGGCTTCTAACGGGCGAACGCTAAGGTGATCCAGCGCTCTCAACATCAGATTACCTAAATTGTGTCCCGCCAGTTCACCATTGCCAGAAAAGCGATATTCAAACATGGCTGAAGCGACACTGGGTTCAGCAATGAGCTGGTTTAAACAGTTGCGCATGTCGCCCCATGCAATGCCGCCTTCTGAGCGACGAATACGTCCGGTTGATCCGCCGTTATCGGTGGTGGTGACAATGCCGGTCAGGCGAGAACCGAGCGGTGACAGCGCTGACATCACGCGTCCCAATCCATGTCCGCCGCCTAAAGCCACGACGCGATCGAGATCGGCCAGTGTTCGATTCATACTTCTCCTTAAAACGCGCCCAGATTATGGCTCTTTTAAGCGCAAGTCCGGGCAGGGATGACATACAGCAAATTCTGCGGCGTATTTTAACGTATCCTGCTGCGAAAATGCGGTGAAAATTCGCTATATCATCAAATATATAGCGAAAACAGCCGGTGGAATCGTGTGAAATTTCGCGCTACCATCACACTAACCGCGTTGATCATAAGGTCAACGTACACTCTAGCCTGAGTGCCTAAGTCGCAAGATAGGGGATTCAGGCCGTAGCCTTCGCGCTGCCAGGGTGCAGAAAGAAATGACTGCATCTCCCGAATTTGGAAAGGTGTCCAGGTGTCACAATTTACTGATGCATTTGAGCGCAAGTTTTACTACTTGCGCTTATCGGTCACGGATGTGTGTAACTTCCGTTGTACCTACTGTCTGCCGGACGGCTACAAACCGCACGGCATCCGCAACAAAAGTTTTCTCTCGCTGGATGAAATTCGCCGCGTCACGCGTGCGTTTGCTGCTGCAGGCACTGAAAAAGTGCGTCTGACAGGCGGCGAGCCCTCGCTGCGCCGTGATTTCACGGACATCATTGCTGCAGTGCGTGAAAACGCCTCGATACGCCATATTGCGGTTACCACCAATGGTTATCGCCTGGCGCGCGACGTCAAACAGTGGCGCGACGCCGGTTTGACCGCGCTCAACGTCAGCGTCGACAGCCTGGATGCCCGCCAGTTTCATGCTATTACCGGCCAGGATAAGTTTCATCAGGTCATGGCAGGCATTGATGCCGCCTTTGACGCTGGCTTTCAGCAGGTCAAAGTCAACAGCGTGCTGATGCGCGATATCAATAGTCATAATCTGATGACCTTCCTGGAGTGGATTCGTACCCGTCCAATTCAACTGCGTTTCATCGAACTGATGGAAACGGGCGAAGGCGGCGCGCTTTTCCGCCAGCAACACGTTTCCGGCGAAGTGATTCGCGATCAGTTGATCGCGCAGGGTTGGCAGCGCCGCTTAAGCGGGCGCAGCGATGGCCCGGCGCAGGTGTTTTATCACCCTGATTACGTCGGTGAGATCGGTTTGATCATGCCTTATTCCAAAGATTTTTGTGCCAGCTGCAACCGTCTGCGCGTCTCTGCACAGGGTAATCTGCATCTTTGCTTGTTCGGCGACGGCGGCCTTCCGCTGCGCGATTTGCTCGCTTCGGATGATCAGCAACAGGAACTGCAGGCGCGCATCGCCAGCAGTCTGGGTAAGAAAAAACAGACACATTTTCTGCATCAGGGCAATACGGGTATTACGCAGAACCTGTCCTACATTGGCGGATAATTAAGGAGCAATCATGGGTAAACCAACCAGCGAATTCCAACCGGTGCAAATTGCGCTGCTCACCGTTTCGGACAGCCGCGAAGCCAGTAATGATACGTCCGGTGATTATCTGCGTGAAGCTGCCCGCGAAGCCGGACACAGCGTGATTGACCACGCCATCGTCCCCGACAATCTCTACCGCATTCGCGCCATCGTCTCACGCTGGATTGCCAGTGAAGATATTCAGGTGGTGATTATCAATGGCGGCACCGGTTTCAATCTGAAGAACAGCACGCCAGAAGCGCTGCTGCCGCTGTTTGACCGTGAAATCAGTGGATTCGGTGAGTTGTTCCGCATGATTTCCTATGAAGAAATTGGCAGTTCTACGCTGCAATCAAGGGCTGTTGCTGGCCTGGCGAATCAAACGCTGATTTTTGCCGTGCCTGGCTCAACCAATGCTTGCCGCAGCGCGTGGGAACGCATTATTGCCGATCAGCTGGATGCGCGTACGCGTCCGTGTAATTTCGTTTCACATTTGAAGAAACTGTAAGCATGTCACAACTCACACACATAAACGCCGCAGGCGAAGCGCACATGGTGGATGTCTCAGCCAAAGCGGAAACAGTGCGCGAAGCACAGGCTGAAGCGCTGGTGCTGATGAAGCCCGAAACGCTGCAAATGATTGTTGAAGGCAGCCACCACAAAGGTGATGTTTTTGCTACTGCACGCATTGCGGGCATTCAGGCCGCTAAGCGTACCTGGGAGCTGATTCCACTTTGCCATCCGCTGATGCTGAGCAAGGTTGAAGTCAATTTGGTTGCAGAGCCAGAGTTCAATCGCGTGCGCATTACCTCGCTGTGCCGTTTGAGCGGTAAAACCGGCGTTGAGATGGAAGCGTTGACCGCTGCTTCGGTGGCGGCGCTGACCATTTACGACATGTGCAAAGCGGTGCAGAAGGATATCGTTATCGATCAACTGCGCTTACTGAGCAAAAGCGGCGGCAAATCGGGTGACTTTCAGGCAGGTGAAGCATGATCAAAGTGCTGTTTTTTGCCCAAGTGCGCGAGTTAATCGGCACCAGCGAACTTGAGATAACAACCGACTATCCTGATGTCGCAGCATTACGCAGCGCGCTGACAGAACAGGGCGACCGCTGGGCGCTGGCGTTAGAGTCCGGCAAGCTGCTGGCTGCGGTCAATCAAACCCTGGTGCCAATGACGCATCCGCTGCGTGCGGGCGATGAAGTGGCCTTCTTTCCACCGGTAACGGGAGGATAGATGGAAACGCAAATTCGTGTTGGCCATGCGCCTTTTGACATGGCTGAAGAGTATCGCTGGCTGGCGGCACGTCACGAAGATGGCGCGGTAGTGACGTTCACCGGCAAAGTGCGCAATCACAATTTAGGGGACAACGTTGCGGCGTTGACGCTGGAGCATTATCCCGGCATGACCGAGAAAGCATTGCAGGACATTGTCGATGATGCGCGCCAGCGCTGGCCGTTACAGCGTGTAACGGTGATACATCGTATTGGAGAGCTGTTTCCCGGCGATGAAATCGTGTTTGTCGGCGTTACCAGCGCACACCGCAGCAGCGCCTTTGCCGCTGCGGAGTTTGTGATGGATTACTTAAAAACCCGTGCGCCGTTTTGGAAGCGCGAAGCCACCGATGACGGCGATCGCTGGGTGGATGCGCGTGACAGCGATCATCAGTCAGCCCAGCGCTGGGATTAAGGTTTTTTAAGCTGCTCGGCGGGCGCAAAGTGCGTTTCGCCATGGGCATGCTCACCGCCGCCGGTAACACGCTTCAACTGAATAACCTGACCTTGTTCCCAGGCATTCGCACCGGGCACCACGGGATGCGTCACAATATCGGCGCGCTCAGCACGGATTTTTTTACTGTCCACATCAAAGCGCTTATCGCGATCGGCCAACAGACGAGAATCGAGTTGGCCGTCAGCTGTAAAGCCCATCATCAACGCCGGAATGCCCATCGGTAAGTTTTTATCGCGATCGGTGTGCCAGGTATGCCAGGTTTTCCCGTAGGTATTAGCGATGCGTTTCATCAACGCATGATCGGCCGTAGCCGGTAAACCTGGCGCAATCAATGAACCCGATTTCACTTCATATTGATGGCTGTGCCACAGCTTCTTCTCTTCCGGTGGTAGCGTTTTAAACAGCCGCTCGCTGATAATGTATTCCACGCCCATGAGTTTTGCGTCGCGTGTATTGCCGTCGTAAATCACCGCCTGCATCACATCTTCGTTTAACACCGTAACGTAGTGATGCGCTTCCATCTGACCATTTTGATCACCATTGTAAAAATGAAACCCATCAAGGTAGGCGCTGATAGCGTCAATAGGCGGGCGGGATTGCAAGGCATCCGCGCCGGTTTCCAGCACTTTAAGGGAAGGGGACGTAGGTGCGCCCGGCGCGTTGACGTTGGCCGGAGAATTATTGCCGCCACAACCGACTAATAACAGGGTAAGCGCAGCGAGAGGTAAGATTTTCAACATGTTCCATCCTTTTAACCTTAAAAAGATAAAAGTAGTTCAGAAAATCGCACCTGCCGTCTATTGCGTTGCAATGATAAGGTAGTCGTTTGGTTTCTTCCGAGGACAGGTATGTCATCTCCATCTCTTTTGCAACGGTTGACGCTGGTTGCTGTGTTAGTGCTGGCGGGCTGTAGCACTAAAAAAGAACCGCAAGCGCCGGTTCGTCAACCCGCTGATGTTAAGGCACAAATTCAAAAGCTCCTGCCCGCACAGGTGAGCAATAAAGCGGGCTGGGCTGATGACATTTACACCTCATTCCGTACTCAACAGATCGATCCCAGCGCCAGTAATTTGTGCTCAGTGATTGCCGTTGCCGCTCAGGAATCCAATTTCAGTGCTGAAGCGGCGGTGTCAGGCTTACCTAAAATTGCCTGGGGCGAAATTGATCGCCGCGCCGCTAAAGTGCATGTTCCGGCGTTTGTCGTGCGGACGGCGCTGATGATTAAATCATCCAACGGCGAAAGTTACGCTGCACGACTGGATAAAGTACGCAGTGAAAAAGAGTTGAGCGCTATTTTTGATGATTTCATTGATATGGTGCCGATGGGGCAAAAACTGTTTGGCAACCTCAATCCGATTCATACTGGCGGACCGATGCAGGTCAGCATCGACTTTGCCGAAGCGCATGCCAAAGGGTATCCGTGGCCGGTTGACGGCTCCATTCGTCGCGAAGTCTTTACCCGCCACGGCGGCATGTATTTCGGCATCATGCATCTGCTGGGTTATCCGGAGGATTACAGTCAGCCGCTTTATCGCTTTGCAGATTTCAACGCGGGATGGTACGCGAGTCGTAACGCTGCTTTCCAGGCTGCCGTAGCACGCGCAACGGGTATGAAACTGGCGCTGGATGGCGATTTAATTCTTTACGGTTCTGAAAAAGCGGGCTCCACTGAATTAGCCGTGCGGACGCTGGCGAAGCGGATTGATATGAGTAACAGCGAAATTCGCGATGATTTAGAAAAAGGTGAAAAGGCAGATTTTAGCGACAGCGATCTCTGGAAACAGGTGTTCACGCTGGCCGATAAAATGGCAGGCCGCCGTGTGCCGCGTGAAATGTTGCCAGGCATCAAGCTGGAAAGCCCTAAAATTACCCGTAATCTCACCACGGCGTGGTTTGCACAGCGTGTCGATAGCCGCTATCAGCAGTGCATGTCGCGCCGTTAACGTCTGCGTTGTGGCACAGTTGAGCTGAGCTGTGCCACACTTAGCGAGGCCCCATTTCGCGGGGTGTGTCCAATCCGATTAACAAGAGGTGCATCATGGACCGATATCCACGTAATGATTCAATTGTTCAGCCTGCAACCCGCGGGCTGCAGGCCTATATGGCGCAGGTTTATGGCTGGATGACGTGCGGATTGCTGCTTACCGCGTTTGTCTCCTGGTTTGCTGCGCGTACGCCAGCGTTGATGGAGCTGGTGTTTGCTAACCGCATCACCTTCTTTGGCTTGATCATCGTGCAGCTGGCACTGGTATTTTTCCTGTCTGGCATGGTTCATCGCCTGAGCGGCGCGGTCGCAACCGGCCTGTTTATGCTCTATTCGGCGCTAACCGGTTTGACGATGGCGAGTATTTTCCTGGTTTATACCTACTCGTCGATTGCCAGCACCTTCTTTGTCACTGCCGGCATGTTTGGCGCGATGAGCTTCTACGGCTACACCACCAAACGCGATCTCAGCGGTTTTGGTAGTTTGCTGTTTATGGCGTTGATCGGCATCGTATTAGCATCGCTGGTAAACTTCTGGCTGAAAAGCCCGGCGTTGATGTGGGCGATTACCTACATTGGTGTGGTGGTGTTTGTGGGATTAACCGCCTATGACACACAGAAATTGAAAAACATCGGTGAGCAGATTGATGTGCGTGACACAGAGAACCTGCGTCGTTATTCAATCATGGGCGCGCTGACCTTGTATCTCGACTTCATCAACCTGTTCCTGATGCTGCTGAGAATTTTTGGCAACCGCCGCTGATTTTTGCAGAGAGTGTTAATTTCGGTTTGACGTTGATTGTTCCCCATCCCGACCTTCCCCGTGTTACCAGGGGAAGGAGACGCTGCCCCATGCGCGTAACGCGCATTTATGCAGGCGCCGAGCTAACATAAGGCAGCGTCTTCTATGCAGGCTCCGGGCTGACATAAGGCAACGTCTTCCTCCCCCATGCATGGGGGAGAAGCGAGGTGGGGGATAGCCAGCACAATCATTACGATGAATTCTGCAACTTCTTCTCATTCTTCTCGCGAAGATGCTTCGCCCGGCTTTCAAGCAACAGATAAAGCACCAGCGCCAGCAGCAGCGGCAAAATAAAGTAGAGCACGCGATAAGCCAGCAGCGCGGCAATAATAGCGCCATGCGTGGTGTGTTGACCGCTCAATAACGCCAGGAACACCGCCTCAAGCACGCCAATGCCTGCAGGAATATGAATAATCACGCCTGCGATACTGCTGATTAACAATACGCCCAGCACCATCGGATAACCGACATCCCGGCCCAGCAGCAGCCAAATGATGGTGCCCATTACCATCCAGTTGGCACAGGAAACCACAAACTGTAGCACCGCCATGCGCAGCGATGGCAGTTGCAATGTCTGGCCTTTGATTGTCCAGCGACGGCGTTTGGAAAAGGCGCAGGCCCAAAGATAAATCAGCACTAACACCAGTAAAACGGCACCAATCAACCGCAGCGTTGTTTCACCAATAAACCAGCCTTCGGGGATCGACACCATGCCCGCCGTGAACACGATGCCTGCCAGCAAAATGTAACCCAGCCAGTTGGTGGCGATGCTAATCGAGAAAATACGCGTAATGGTGCCGCTGTCTAAACCCAAACGTGAATAGAGGCGATAGCGCATCGCCACACCGCCCACCCACGTGCTCAGCGTCAAATTGAACGCATAACAGATGAATGAGACCAGCATCACCTGGCGCTTCGCCAGCTTATGACCACAGTAAGCGCGACCAATCAAGTCATAACAACCGTAAGTGAGATAACTCACCACGACCAAACCGGCAGCGATTAACACCACAAACCGGTTGTAATTAACGATTACTTCATAGACATCTTCCCAGTTCACTTTACGTGCGTAGACCACCAACAGCACGATCACCGCAATAAAGAAGAGCCCGGTCAGTATTTTTTTCGCCAGTTGCCAGCGCGGATGCTTTTTCGCCATCAGGACTTCGCTCCTTCGTTATCTGTTTCAACCCGATCTTGCGTCTCCATCGACGGTTGCACCGGCGGATCAACTTGAGCCAGAAGTGGCGTATGGGCAGGTAGCCAACCGGCAATGGCCGGGAAATGGCGCAGGAAGTGAAACACAATCACGCCTTTGGTGAGATTCCACCAGTTGCGTGGCGGCAATTTATCGTCCTGTACGCGCTGGCAATCTTCCGCCAGCAAATGTTCCAGATTATCGCGCAGCGTCTGGTTAAACTGGCGATCGTGAATGATTAAGTTCGCTTCCAGATTGAGTGACAAACTCAGCGGATCAAGATTACTCGAGCCGAGCGTTGACCATTGCTGATCCTTTACGGCGATCTTGCCGTGCAGCGGACGGCGGATATATTCATAAACTTCAACGCCTGCATCCACCAGATAGTTGTAAAGCATCTCCGCGCCCACTTTCACAATCGGCATATCCGGTGCACCTTGTACAATCAACCTGACACGCACGCCACGCTGGGCCGCATTACGCATCTCGCGCAGTAAGCGGTAGCCAGGGAAGAAGTAGGCGTTGGCAATGATCACATCCTCTTTGGCGTCACGTAGCATGTCGAGATAGTGCATTTCGATGTCGTCGCGGTGATCGTCGTTATCGCGGTAAACAAACAACACCTGTGCATCACCCGGCGTGGCATTTTTTGCCGGACGATGCGAGCGTGAACCCCACCAGCGACGCGTGGTTTGTTCGCTGCCCATGGCGCTTTCCACATAACGGGTAATATCCGCTACCACCGGGCCTTTCACTTCCACCGCATAATCCTGCTTGGCTTCGGGGCCATAATCGGTGTTGTGTTCAGCGGAAAAATTGATGCCCCCAACGAAAGCGATCACATCATCAATCACCACGATTTTACGGTGTAACCGACGGAAGACATTGGTGCGCATACCCATTACCAGCGGGCGCGGATCGTAGTAAATAAAGCGCACGCCCGCGCCGGTCAGGCTGTTAACAAACGCATCGGAGAGATCGGGCGAGCCGTAGCCGTCCACCATCACTTCGATTTTTACGCCGCGTTTAGCCGCTGCCAGTAATTCACGATGCAGCGCTTTGCCCACCTCATCTTCAAACAGAATAAATGTTTCAAGCATGAGCGTGCGCTCGGCACGCTGAATAGCGCCGAATACGCGAGGGAAAAATTCGTCGCCGTTTTCCAGCAGACGCAGCTTATTACCGTCTTGCCAATGAAAATTCATAGATGAATCTCCACGGCTAGCGGCGCATGATCGGAAAGATGTGACCAGGGTTTGCGCGGAAGCAACCAGGGATGACTCACGGTCGCATTGCGCACGTAAATGCGATCCAGGCGTAACACTGGGAAGCGTGCCGGGAAGGTACGCGCTGGGCGACCCGTTGTCATACTGAACACCTCCTTCAGACCTGCGCCATGTTTTAAGATTTTATTGGCACGATGCTGCCAGTCGTTAAAGTCACCCGCTACCACCAGCGGTGCGTCCGCTGGCAGCGAAGCGATCATCTCGCACATCATTTTCATTTGTGCGTGGCGATGCGCCTCTTTTAACCCCAAATGCACACAAATAACGTGCAGCGTGCCGTGCGGTTCTGGCAGGGCAACTTTGCAGTGCAACATGCCGCGGTTTTCACTGCCGGCAACGGAGATGTCCCGGTTTTCATATTCAAGAATCGGGAAGCGGGATAAAACGGCGTTGCCATGATGTCCTTCGGGATAAACCGCATTGCGCCCGTAGGCGAAATCGTTCCACATGGTATCGGCAAGAAATTCGTAATGAGGTGTGTCTGGCCAGTTTTCATGGTGTAAAGGGTGGATGTCATGCGTACCCATTACCTCTTGCAAGAAGACCACATCGGCTGACGTTGCACGTACAGCTTCTCGCAGTTCCGGCAGGATAAAGCGGCGGTTGAAAGGGGCGAAACCCTTGTGTGTATTGATCGTCAGGACTTTAAATGAAAATCCTTGCTTGTTTTGTGGCATACTCGCGACGCACTCCTTTTCATCATCAATTGGATCAAAGTGTAGTCTTTGTCACAAACAGATGGTGAAGAAGGGCGATATTTAGGGCGTTATCCGAAATTTGCTTTACATTGAGGAAACACGTCACCGGCCTTTGCCGGTTGCACTTGGGCGACCTCTGAGGTTCGCCAGGAGAAGAAAATGAAATGGTCTAATCGTATTCAAATTACCACGGGTCAAACGTATGCGCATATCGCGCTGCACCTGTTGATAATTGTGGCGCTGGTCTGGGGCTGGAAACACAGAGCACTGGTTGAAGTGTGCAGTACCCTGGTGGCGGCTTATGTGGCGGTGTTTATCGCCATGCTGGTCACGCAGCGTAGTGCTCGTTTACGCACTTTGGGTGATTACCTTGAAGAAGCGACCACCACTTACTACTTTGGCGCGGCAATGATGACGCTGTTCCTGGTGTCCCGCATTTTCCATAACAATCTGCTGTTGGCCTGTCTGGGCCTGGTGATGTTAGTGGGACCGGCGCTGGTGTCGCTGCTGGCGAAAGAGCCGACGCGGCGCATCGAGAAAAAACGTAGCTAAGTTAAAGGCCACCGTAAGGTGGCCTTTTTGTTTCCGCTCTCATCGTTGTTATTTTAAATCACGTTTGCCACTCTTTCATCTCACCTCACCGAAAAATCCATTCAGCAATTTCTGTCAGGAAATGTGAGCTATCTCGCGCCTTTGTATTAAAGCTGCTACACTCGCCCGCTTACGCATCGTAGTTTGCGCCCTTTTCACGCGTCAGCACCAGCTGGCGTCACTATCCCTCTGAAAACTACACCGTGAATCACGGTCAGAGCGGACCGGAGTACAACACTTAATGTCTTTTGACTCTCTCGGCCTGAGTGCCGATATTTTGCGCGCGGTCGCTGAACAAGGCTACAGCGAACCCACTCCTATTCAGCGCCAGGCGATTCCTGTGGTGCTGGCAGGCCGCGATCTGCTGGCAAGTGCCCAGACCGGCACCGGCAAAACGGCCGGATTTACGTTGCCGTTATTGCAAAAGCTCAGTGCTAAAACAGGCGCCGTGCGTGGCCGTCGTCCGGTTCGCGCCCTGATTTTGACCCCAACCCGTGAACTGGCCGCACAGGTTGGTGAAAACGTTAGCGAATACAGCAAGTATTTGCCGCTGCGTTCGCTGGTGGTATTTGGCGGCGTGAGCATTAATCCACAGATGTTGAAGCTGCGTGGCGGCGTCGATATCCTGGTTGCTACGCCAGGCCGTCTGCTGGATCTGGTCCATCAAAACGCGGTTGACCTGTCACAGGTTGAAGTGCTGGTACTGGACGAAGCAGACCGCATGCTGGATATGGGCTTCATCCACGACATTCGTCGCGTGTTGGCAAAACTGCCCGCCAAGCGTCAAAACTTGCTGTTCTCTGCCACCTTCTCTGACGAGATCAAAGGCCTGGCGGAAAAACTGCTGCATAATCCAGAAGAGGTTGCAGTGGCGCGCCGCAACACGGCGTCTGAACAGGTTTCTCAGCAAGTTTATTTTGTTGATAAGAAGCGTAAGCGCGAACTGCTGTCCCAGCTGATCGGCGAAGGCAACTGGCAGCAGGTGTTGGTCTTTACCCGTACCAAACACGGTGCTAACCATTTGGCTGAACTGCTCGGCAAAGATGGCATCACAGCCGCAGCGATTCACGGTAACAAAAGTCAGGGCGCGCGTACTCGTGCACTGGCTGACTTCAAATCGGGTGGCATTCGTGTGCTGGTGGCAACAGACATCGCTGCGCGTGGCCTGGATATTGAAGAGCTGCCGCACGTCGTTAACTACGAGCTGCCAAACGTTGCTGAAGATTACGTACACCGTATCGGCCGTACCGGTCGTGCAGCCGCAACCGGCGCCGCACTGTCGCTGGTCTGCGTGGATGAGCACAAACTGCTGCGTGATATTGAGCGTATGCTGAAGCGTGAAATTCCACGCGTAGCGATGGCTGGTTACGAGCCCGATCCAAGCATTAAAGCTGAACCGATCCAGAATGGTCGCCAGCAGCAGCAAACGCGCGGCGGCGGCGGTGGTCGTGGTCGCGGCCCAGGCGGTTCATCTTCTTCAGCGCCTCGCTCTTCGGGTGACAAACGTGCACCACAGCCGCGTCGTCAGGGACCAGCGTCTACCACGCATGGCGATAAGCCTGCGCATCCACGTCGTCCTGCCGCTGCGAAGCGTACCGGGAACGTCTAAGCGATGAGGGTTTTACTGGCGCCGATGGAAGGCGTGCTTGATTCGCTGGTTCGCCAGTTGCTGTCGGAAGTGAACGACTACGATTTATGCATCACTGAGTTTTTGCGCGTAGTTGATCAGTTGCTGCCGGTAAAATCCTTTTATCGTCTCTGCCCCGAGCTGCAAAATGCCAGCCGCACGCCATCCGGCACGCGGGTGCGTTTGCAGCTGCTGGGGCAATATCCTGAATGGCTCGCTGAGAATGCCGCACGTGCGGCAGAACTCGGTTCATGGGGCGTTGACCTCAACTGCGGTTGTCCTTCCAAATTAGTGAACGGCAGCGGTGGCGGAGCCACATTACTCAAAGATCCCGAACTGATTTATCGCGGTGCTAAAGCGATGCGTGAAGCCGTTCCCGCAGACTTGCCGGTGACGGTAAAAGTGCGCCTTGGCTGGGATTCCAGTGCGCGCAGCATGGAAATTGCTGATGCAGTGCAACAGGCTGGAGCCAGCGAGCTGGCGGTGCACGGTCGTACCAAAGAGGACGGTTATCGCGCCGAAGCGATCAACTGGCAGGCGATTGGCGAAATACGTCAGCGACTGCGCATTCCTGTTATCGCCAACGGTGAAATTTGGGACTGGCAAAGCGCGCAAGACTGCTTACGAATAACGGGTTGTGATGCGGTAATGCTGGGTCGCGGTGCGCTCAATGTGCCCAATCTGAGCCGGGTTGTGAAATATAACGAAGCGCCAATGCCGTGGCCGGATGTCGTTGCGTTGCTGCAAAAATATACCCGCCTGGAAAAGCAGGGCGACACCGGACTTTATCATGTCGCACGCATCAAACAGTGGCTCGGCTACCTGCGCAAAGCTTACCGCGAAGCGGACGGATTATTCAGCGAAATCCGTGCGTTAAAAACCTCGAGTGACATTGCTTTAGCGATTGATCGTCATGCGGCTGTTCATGGCTTGTGATAAAAAAGCAGGCGACTGGTTAGCATGCTAAGGGTATGATGGACGATATTTCCACCTCTATTAAAAGCCTGCTATGTCTGACGTCGCTGTATTGAGTAACAGCCAACTCAACAAACGTATTCTCTCCGTCATCATCTTCACCTTCTTTTGTTACCTTTCTGTCGGTCTGCCGCTGGCGGTGCTGCCCGGTTTTGTTAAAAATCAGCTGGGGTTTAGCGCGTTTATCGCCGGATTAATCATCAGTTTGCAATACTTTGCGACCTTACTCAGCCGTCCGCAATCGGGCATTCTTGCCGATCGCCTCGGGCCAAAACGCGTGGTGATGCTGGGATTGATCTGCTGTGGCATGAGCGGCGTGCTTACCATTCTGGCAGCGCTTATGAGTCATTCACCGATGCTCAGTTTGGGCCTGCTGGCGCTGGGGCGCTTGTTTCTTGGCGTAGGTGAAAGCTTCAGCAGCACCGGTTCAACTTTGTGGGGCATGAACGTCGTTGGGCCATTGCAAACGGCGCGCGTTATCTCATGGAATGGTGTTGCAACCTATCTGGCCATGGCAATTGGTGCTCCGCTGGGTGTGATGCTCAATAATTGGTTTGGCATGAGCGGTTTTGCCGGATTGATTGCCTTAATGGGCATTGGCGGTTATTTGCTGGCGAGCAGCAAACCTGCGGTTAGCGTGAGCGTCGGTGAACGTACGCCTTTCCATCGCGTCTTTTCGCGTGTCTGGTTATACGGCATGGCGCTGGGTTTTGGCACCATCGGTTTTGGTGTTATCGCCACCTTTATTACGCTCTATTTTGCCAGCCGCGACTGGAGTGGCGCGGCTTTGGCGCTGTCGGTATTCAGCCTGGGTTTTGTGATGGTGCGTTTGGGTTTTGGCCGTTACATCACGCGTTTTGGCGGCTTAAAGGTGTCGCTCGGCTCTTTTCTGCTGGAATGTTTGGGCTTGATTATCATCTGGCAAGCCGACAGTGCAATGGTCGTAGGGTTCGGCGCCTTTCTTACCGGCTGCGGCTTCTCGTTGATCTTCCCGGCTCTGGGCGTTGAAGCCGTAAAACAGGTTCAGCGGCAGGATCAGGGTGCTGCATTGGGTACCTATTCAGCTTTTCTGGATTTAGGGCTGGGATTAACCGGTCCGGTGGCGGGATTGTTTATCAGCCATTGGGGCATGCAATCAGTCTATCTGGCAGCCGCAATGATGGTGCTGGGTGCAATGCTGATGACGTTACGGCTGCATTTGCAACGTTCGCGTCAGAGCCAATAAGCGTTGCGCGGTATTATGCCGCGCAACGTCATTTGATTAAAAATGGATAAACAGCGCATATAGCAGGGCTGAAAGTAGAATAGAAACCGGCAGCGTTAATATCCAGGCGACGGCAAGGTTGCGCAATGTGGACATTTGCAAACCTGAGCGGTTCGCAGCCATGGTGCCGGCAACGCCCGAAGAGAGAACATGGGTAGTTGAAACCGGCAGGCCAAAGCCGTCGGCAGCACCAATCGTCATCATTGCCACTAATTCGGCGCTGGCACCTTGCGCGTAGGTAAGATGAGTTTTACCAATGCGCTCTCCCACCGTAACGACAATTCGTCGCCATCCCACCATGGTTCCCAGCCCCAGCGCGATCGCCACCACCACTTTTACCCACATCGGAATAAAGCGCGTTGCGCTGTCCAGCTCATGCTTCATCGCTGTTAAATTGCGAGCGGTCTCTTCCGGCAATTTGGCTTCAGCGGTTTGCAAATGCTTGATCGATTCTGATGCCAGATACATCTGGTTGCGAGTATTGGAAACAGACTGAGCCGGGATATTTTCCATTGAGCCATAACGACGAATCTGGTCGCCGATATCACTTAGCGTCATTGCCAGCGCGGGCAGAACGTTTGGATTCAGGGTGCTGCTGCGCACGAATTCGGTGAGCACCTCACGCGAGGGGGGCAGCGGATTAGCGGCGGGTTGAATTTGCAGCAGTTACTGTTCCGTCACCTGGGTTAATGCTGCCACGCGCGGAATTTGATCGGGGGGCAGCGAGCGGTTAAGCGCATAAGCGATCGGCATGGTGCCGACTAAGATCAGCATGATCAATCCCATGCCTTTTTGCCCATCATTTGATCCATGCGCAAACGAAACACCGGTGCAGGTCAGGATCAGCATACCGCGGATCCAGACTGGCGGTGGCTGATCGTTTGCCGGTGCCTGATAAAGCTGACGATTGCGGATCAACATCTTCATCGCCCACAGCAACAGGGCGGCACAAACGAAGCCCACAATCGGCGAAAGCAGCAGTGAATAACCCACTTTTAATGCCTGATCCCAATCGACACCACTCAAACCGCTGCGGCCGTGCAGCAAGGCATTCGCCACACCTACGCCAATAATCGATCCGATCAGCGTGTGGGATGAGGAAGAAGGAAGGCCAAAATACCAGGTGCCAAGATTCCAGATAATCGCTGAGAACAGCAGCGCGTAAACCATGGCAAAGCCGCTGCCGCTGGCGGCTTGTAAAATCAACTCAACCGGCAGCAATGAAATAATACCGAATGCCACCACGCCGCTAGAGAGCAGCACGCCAAGAAAATTGCAAATGCCTGACCAGACCACCGCAACGCCCGGTGTCAGCGAGTGCGTGTAAATCACCGTTGCCACTGCATTGGCGGTGTCATGGAAACCGTTGACGAATTCGAAACCAAGCGCAATTAGCAGCGCTAAACCCAGCAGCAGAAAGGGCACGTAGCTGGTCACTGGCGCACCAGTTTCTTCGACATCATGAAATAAATTCAGACCGGCAAAGGCCAAACCTGATACCAGCAAAATGAGAAACAGCGGCTTCGAATATCGGTTGCCTTTGCTGTCGAAATTAGGACGCCCTCGGTTTATTGGGGAAGAGACGCTGTTTTCACTCATGGCATACCTCGGCTTTCAGGTTGCAGATGCCATTTCGCACCCGGTATTTGCAGTGTGATACGCGCGTTGTATGACAGAAAAATGATCGGGTTCGATTCTGGGCTTAACAGTGCATGGGGTTAAGGCGTGTCTGTATTCGCCCAAGGCAACAGTTGACCCTGCTGCAATATCAGCACCCGATCGGCGCTGGCAAGGGTTTCAGGCCGATGCGCGATCAGCAACACCGGTAAATGTAAATCGCGCAGCACGTTGGCGATCAGGCGTTCGTTTTCGCTGTCGAGCTGGCTGGTGGCTTCATCAAGAATCAACAAACGCGGCCGTTTGTAGAGCGCCCGTGCTAGCAGTAAGCGCTGACGCTGGCCGCCAGAGCGCGCGCCGCCGAGTTCGCCTAATAAGGTCTGATATCCCATCGGTAAGCGCTGAATGTGATCGTCAATCTGTGCCTGACTTGCGCAGTGTTGCGCCCATTCTCGATCGGCGGGTTGGCTAAACAGCGTAATGTTTTCCAGAATCGATCCGCTAAATAGTCGATCCTCCTGTAACACGCAGCCAACGTTTTGCCGCACGTTAGCGCAATGCTGCGCGCTGAGCCGCTGACCCAATAAGATAATTTCGCCGCTTTCTAATGGATGTAGCCCCAGCAGCAGTTTAGCCAGCGTGGTTTTACCGCAGCCTGAGGGGCCGGTAATCGCCACTATTTCATTGGCACCCAAGGTAAATGTGGCGTTATCCAACAACCATGGCGCGTTGGGGTGATAACGGAAGCGGAGTTGATGCGCCTCTATAACGTGCGCAGATGACGTAACGAGAGGTTCAGGCCGCAGATTAGCGGCGGCCTCCAGCGGCGCCAGCACAATATCGGCCAGCCGCTCGCGATAGACGCCAACCTGTAACCAGCTAAACAAGCTGTCGGTGAGGTTGCTGATGCTGCTGGAGAAGCGACCCTGAAAGCTGAGCCACGCCACCAGCATCCCAACAGTGAAACGATCCTCCAGCACTTCGGTTGCGCCCAGCCATAACACCAGCGCGGCGCTCAGGCTCAACAAGGCAATTTCAATGACACCAAACAGCATTGACAGCTTTTGCTCAGCCAATTCGGCATTGCGTCGGGCAATATTAAGCTGCAGCCAGGCACTCTCTCGCGCCGACATAGCCGCATTGATACGCAGGCTCAGCACGCCTTGCAGCGTTTCAAGAAAATGGCTGTTTTCACGCGTTGCAGCTTGCCAACTTTGCTCGGTCGCCTGACGAAACGGGCGATAGGCCACCAGCCGCAGCAAAAAATAGAGCAGGGCGCTGACGAGTGCAATAGCACTCAACTTTATGCTGTAGCTCATCATCATGGCTAACAGCGTGAGAACCAAAAGGGCATCAAGCAGCGCGCTGAGTAGCGTGTTAGTCAAGGTGCTTTGCAGCGTATTTACCGCATCAAAACGCGCGCTGATCCCGCCGGTATCACGCTTTTCATACCAGGCGATCGGTAAACGCAGTAGATGATGAAATACGTTCTGGCTCCACTGCACGTTGAGCGACAGCGACAGCGATAAAATCGCCCATTGCCGTAGCAGACCGAGCAGCGTTTGCACCGCGACTAGCAGCAATAGCGCCAATGTAATCAGCGTCAACAAACTGCTGTCACGCGCTACTAGCACATCATCAATGACCATTTGGTTCAGCAACGGTGCGCCCAAGGCGAAGACTTCAAGGACGCAGGCAAAACAAAAAATGCGTGCCAACGCGGGGATCAAGCCATGACATTGCCCCAACAACTGACGTAAGCCGATGTCACGGCGCTGATCCTGCGGCACAAACGCCGGACGCGGCGTTAACGCCAGCGCAATACCCGTAAAATGGCGGTTCACTGCCGCCCAGCTTTGTGTTGTGCGGCCAGCCGCGGGATCGTGAATCACAATCCCGTGGCGTGAGACTTTTACCAGCACCACGAAATGTTGGTTATCCCAGTGCAGAATCGCCGGGCAGGATAACTGCCGCAGCTGATCCATCTCCAGCCGCAGCGCACGCCCTTGCAGTTCACAGGCTTCGGCACAAGCCAACAGTTCATTCAGGCGCATGCCTTGAGAGGAGGGCGAAAAGCGGTTGCGCAGGCTGGCAAGATCGCAGCGTTGACCGAAGTGGTCGAGTACCATTGCAAGGCAGGCCAGCCCACATTCCGCTGATTCAGTTTGCATGATCAGCGGCATACGACGCCGCCAGCGAATCTCATAGCGCATCACAAATTACCCCGCAACGCCCAAAGCGGCTCTAACAGCCATTCCCACAAATAGCGCTGCTCAAGCTCTACTGCACCGCTTAATGTCATGCCGGGGCGCAGCGGCTCGTCGCGTCCGTAGGCGCGCAGCGTGGCGCTATCCAACGCGACCACGATGCGATAATGCGCCTCGCTGCGCTGCCAGGTGGCCAGCTGGCGCGGCAAGACATCGCCGGCTTGCAGGCTCACCAGCGTCATGGTTTGCACTTTGCCCCACTGAATACCGAATTTCTCATGGGGGAATGCATTAAGCCGCAATCCTACACGCTGACCGGGCTGGATAAATCCCACCGCGCTGCTCGGGGCGTAAAGCTCTGCCTGTAGCTGTGCATCAGCGGGCAATAACGTCAGCAGGCGTTCACCGGCGCGCACACTTTCACCGGCTTTCACCAGCAAGGCCGCTATTTGACCGGCAACCGGCGCCCGAATATGGCTTTCGCCCTGAGCCGCCAGCGCTAACTGCTGTTGTTGCAGTAACGCTTGTTGGCCCAGCAGCGTTTCGCGACGGATGGCAAACTGCTGGTTTTGTTGCAGCTGGCTGGTATCAAGCTGAATAAGTTCGCGCTCCAGCCGCTGCTTTTGCTGATGCAACTGCGTTTCTGCCAGCTGCGCTTCATTAAGCATCAGCTGCTGCTGTTCGCGTTCACGGGTTGAAACGAACTGATGCTGATGGAGTTGCTGAAAGCGCGTGGCATCGCGTTTCAATAGTGCTGATCTCTGCCTGGCAAGGGTTAGCGTATGGTCAGCGCTGACCCTCTCCGCTAACAACTGCTGACGATGCAGTTCGCTGTGCTGCTGTTGCAACTGCATCAACGCCTGTTCCTGCATAAGTTGCTGCACCAGGTGCTGTAACTGACGCGCTAACGAATCACGCTGCGCCTGTAAATTGTCGTCGCCGATCCCTTGTAATGATGACGTACTGAGTTGCAACAGCGTGGCATCTGGCGAGACAGTCTCTCCTTCATGAAACATCAGGCGCTGCACATAGCCATCGCGCGGGCTGGTGATGTGAAACAGCCCGGCAGCAGGCAAAATAATGCCCTGAAGCTGCGCTTTACGCGTATAGCTACCAAAAGCCAGAAACAAGATGAGCAACAGCAAGAGGAGTAAAGAGATCGCAGCAAGCAGCGTGAGATTACCCTGAACCGGCAACACCAGCGTGCCTTGCAGCGTAGGCTGCTGCTGGCTATCGATAAATCCCTGTCGAAAAAGTGGCGTCGCCATCCGGCTCTCCTGAGCGGGTTAATTGCGGGCGATTATTCGACGAGAACGCAGCAGAATCAATATCGATTCATCTAACAAAGGGCGGGAAATCAGCGCGATGGCAATAAAAAAGCCAGCGCAAGCGCTGGCTTTTTTGAACCACTCAACAATTACGAATTGTCGTTGCTGGTAGCAGCAGGCTGTGATTGTGCCGGCTGAGCAGCGTTGGGATCCGTGACGTTAGCGCCTTGTGAGGTCATTGGCGTCATTGGCTCTTCTTTTGGCTGCGCGTCCTGCGTTTCAGGTACGTCAACCGGGGCAGTTTGAATGCTGTTTTCTACACCGTTAACTTTTACCGGCATGCCGGTACGTGCTTGAATCGCGTTATTGACGGCATCCTGATTCACGCTGCCTTCAACCAACACTTTACTTACCGCCTGAGTCAGCGTAATCGGCACCAGTTCGCGCGAGTTGAACTGCTCTTCAGTGGTAGAAAGTGGATTGTGCACCTCGATATAACGTGAACCGTCCGCCTCAACCGTGGCTTTAACGGGTTGATCAACGAACTGAACGCGTGTTCCGACGGGCACATTCTGGAACAGCCACTTGATGTCATCAGCACGTAAACGTACGCAACCATGGCTTACGCGCAGGCCAATGCCGAAGTTGGCATTGGTGCCGTGAATCGCATACAGACGACCAATATAGAGCGCATATAAGCCCATTGGATTATCTGGACCCGCCGGGAAGACTTCTGGCAGGTTTTCACCGCGTGAAGCATATTCCGCATGCATCGCTTTAGTCGGGGTCCAGGTTGGACCATCTTTTTTGCGTTGTACGGTGGTTGTCCAGTTAATCGGCGTATCTTTGCCCAACTCACCAATACCAATTGGCAACACAACGACCGTTTTGGTGCCTTTCGGGTAGTAATAGAGACGCATTTCCGCGCTGTTAATCACAATGCCTTCACGCGGCGCGTCGGGCAGGATCAACTGCTGTGGGATAATGATTTTACGGCCAGCCTGAGGCAGATAAACATCCACACCCGGGTTGGCTTCCAGCATATTGCTAAGACCCATTTGATACTGCGCCGCAAAAGCTTCCAGCGGCAATTTGCTGTCCTGTGGAACGGTAATTTCGATATTTTCCCCGGTCAGACGGCTATTTGCCGCAGGCAAGGGGTAAACCACAGCGAAGGCGGACTGGCTGAAAGCAGCCAGAGCCAAAGCGATTGAAGCGAACGCGCGAATGCTCATTTTCATATTTTACAAGTCGTTATCGCCATGTTTCAGGCTTGTCAGTGTATCGAACCCATGCTGGTCAAAGTGACCTGCTGCGCATTATATGTTCATTGATCTCAAGTTGTGAATCGGGATTTTAACCGTCTTACTACTCTTTACGTAACTTACCGTGTTATCCAGATGATTTTTTCCGCCATTTTAGACGAAACAGGCCTTTTTAGGGCTGCCACAACGTGATTTCACCGCTGAGTTTCCGATTCAAGAAAAAAGCGGCACTGATCAACGCCAGATGCGTCAGTGCCTGTGGAAAATTGCCCAAAGCGTGTCCACGGCTATCGAACTCTTCCGCATACAGCCCAAGCGGGTTGGCATAGCTGAGCAGCTTTTCAAATTCAAAATGGGCTTCCTGAATACGTCCGGCGCGCGCCAGACATTCCACATACCAGAACGAACACGCACCAAATGATCCTTCGCCACCTTTCAATCCATCAGCCGGGGTTTGGTGAATATTGTAGCGACGAACCATGCCATCGCTGACCAGCTGTGATTTGATCGCGTCCAGCGTCGCCAGCCAGTCTGGATCGGTGGCGCCGACAAAGCGCACCAGCGGCATCAACAGCATAGAAGCATCAAGATATTCGCCATTGCGGGTTGAGACAAAATGACCGCGCTCGCTGTTAAAGAAGTTTTGCCAGATATCTTCGCGGATCTCGCGGCGTACCCGATCCCAACGTTCATAAGGCATTGGTAGCGAGCGCTTCATGCCCAGACGCAGCGCACGATCCATCGCGACCCAGCACATTAGCCGTGAATGCAGGAAATGCTCCGGCTCGCCGCGCATCTCCCAAATCCCCGCATCGGGTTGATTCCAGTTATCGCACAGGCGATCAATCATCTGCGAAACGTGACGCCAGCCGCGCTGAGAAATGGCTTCGCCATATTTGTTGGCGAGATAAACGGCGTCCATTAATTCACCATAAATATCCAGCTGGGTTTGTTGCCAGGCATCATTACCGATGCGCACCGGACGTGAGTCGCCATAGCCAGAAAGATTGAGTAGCTCCATTTCATGCAGTTCGGTGCCGCTGTCGAGTCGATACATCACCTGCAAGCGCATTTCATCGTGATGGCTATTCTCCACACATCGACCCACCCATCGGGTGAAATGCTTGGCTTCATCCACATAGCCGAGACGCATCAGGGCATACATGCTGAAAGACGCATCACGGATCCAGGACGCGCGATAATCCCAGTTGCGCTCGCCGCCTAACTCTTCCGGCAGGCCAAACGTGGCAGCAGCAGCGATCGAGCCGTGTTGATATGAGGTGAGTAATTTCAATGCCAGCGCCGAGCGCTGCACCATTTCCTGCCAGCGGCCATGATAATTACTTTTGTTGCTCCAGCGGCACCAGAATTCCAGTGTTTCCTGAAAGCAGTGTTCGGTTTTGATCGCTTCGATATGTGAATCGTTGACGCTACCAAATTCAAATTCGGCATGCTCGCCCGCCTTGAGCGTAAAACTGGCGGTGGCGGCGTGCGCTTCCAGCGTCATGACAACCGTTGCCGCCAGGCGCAGAGAAGGCTGGCCTTCGGCATGAAAATCAATGCAGCCGCGCTGGGCTTCGGCATGGGTTTGTGCGCGAGCGTAATCATGGCGCGGCGAACAGCGCATCGTAAAGTGCGCACTGCCACGCACCATTTTTATCCGCCGAATGATACGCGGTAATTTGTCGCGATCGTCGCAAATCGGCATGTAATCGGTAATTTCCGCCACGCCGTCGTCACCTAACCAGCGCGTTTGCAGAATATTGGTATCAGGAAGATAAAGCTGCTGACGGCGGGCATCTGGCCAGTCGGGTGCAAGAGAAAACAGGCCGCTGTCATCGCCATCAAGTAAAGCTGTAAAAACCGAAGGGCTGTCGAGTTCTGGCCAGCAGAGATAGTCAATGGTGCCGTCATTAGCGACCAGTGCGCAGGTGCGCAAATCGCCAATAACGCCGTGATCCTCAATTTTGCGTTTTACGGTGCTCATCCCTTTCTCCCGGTCGTGGTCAACTTTAACTATAGACAAGAGACACAGCGCGGTCTCGCTTGGGCACAGAAGGATAAGTTCTATACTTCTGGGACATACACGTGAAGGAGGTAACAATGACGGCACAACACACCAAAGTCGCGATCATTACCGCATCAGATTCTGGCATCGGCAGCCGCTGCGCTGAAATGCTGGCGGAACAGGGATTTGATATTGGTATTACCTGGCGCTCAGATGACAAGGGCGCGCACGAAACCGCACAGCGCGTCCGTGATAAAGGCCAACGTGCAGAAGTTATTCACCTCGATCTCTCCGATCCGCAAAAGGGAGGTGAATCATTGCAACAGTTGATCGATAAGTTTGGCCGTATTGATGTGCTGGTCAACAATGCTGGCGTCAATATCAAAGCCGATTTTCTTGATGTGAAATTTGAAGACTGGCGCAAAGTCTTTAGCGTGAACGTTGAAGGTGCATTCGTTTGTAGCCAGATTGCCGCACGTAAGATGGTGGAGCAGGGTGACGGTGGCCGTATCATCAATATTAGCTCAGTTCACGAACACACGCCGCTGCCAGGTTCAGTGGCTTATACCTCATCAAAACATGCCATTGGCGGCTTGACCAAGTCCATGGCGCTGAGCCTGTTGCCGCATAACATTTTGGTGAATGCCGTTGCGCCTGGCGCGATTGCCACGCCGATGAACGAGATGAGCGATGCCGATGCGCATCAGATAAAAATGCCGGAAATCCCAGCAGGCCGACCCGGCGATACCCATGAAATTGCCAGTCTGGTGGCGTGGTTATGCTCAGAATGGGCAACCTACACCACCGGACAGTCATTTATTGTGGATGGCGGATTCATGCTAGCGAATCCGCAGTTTAAAGGTTACTGATCGGCATCCGCACGTTTGGTGTGCCAGCGGCGGATCACCCAGCGCAGCAGCAGGGCAAATACAATCGCACCGACCAGCCAAAGCAGATGTTTTAAGTGCTGGTCGAGTTTGTGTAACCAAGGCGCAATAATGCCGCCCGCAAAATAGCCCAGTGTGACAAAGATCAGTGCCCAGATGGCTGCGCCCACTATGTTAAGGAGAAAGAACTTCATCGGATTAAGGCGGCTGGCACCGATAATAATCGGGCCGATTAAGCGAAAGCCATACATAAAGCGCACACCAATCACAAACAGGCTGGGGCGACGTTTAATCAAACGGTTCGCTTTAACAATTTTGTCCTGATGCTTTTTGATGCGGCGCAAAATTTGCGTACCGTAGCGTCGTCCCAGCCAATAAAGCAATTGATCGCCGACGATACCGCCCGCCATCGCAGCCAGCACCACGCCGCCAAAATGCAGTAAGCCCTCATGTGCCGACACGCCACCGAGTAATGTAAATGTTTCCCCTTCAGCAATGCAGCCAATGAAAAGTGCCAAATAACCGTATTGGGTAATTAATCCGTTGATATCAAAATGCAAAACAGACCTCCCTGTTATGAGAATTAGACTTTCAGTCTATACGCTAACGGCGTTTCCTTCCGCCCAGCAAAGGGCCTCTACTGCTTTTAGCGATGAATTATTGAGCAAGTGCCACAGAAATTGCTGTGACGCTTATACTTGAGAAGAAGCTGCCCTTAGGACAAGTCTGAAGTTGAGAGGAGGGCGGCCCATCGCATCAGAGGAGTGACTGTATGAATCATGTCTGGGGCCTTCTGGCGCATCCTAATCAGGAAATGCGCGATATTAAGCAAGAGAACGAAAGCGTTTCGCACCATTACACCCACCATGTTCTGTTAATGGCTGCAATTCCGGTAATTTGCGCTTTTATCGGCACGACACAGTTGGGTTGGAATCTGGGCGAAGGGCAATATATTCAACTTAACCTGCTGACCGGGATTGGACTCGGCATTGTATTTTATTTGATTATTCTCGGTGGCGTGGCCGTTATGGGTCGGGTCATTCACTGGATGGCGCGTAATTACCCGCAGCGTCCCAGCACGCAACGCTGTACGGTGTTTGCCGGTTATGTCGCTACACCGCTGTTTCTGAGTGGGCTGGTGGCGCTTTATCCGCTGGTGTGGCTGTGTGTCTTGGCGGGTGCGCTGGCCTTGGTCTACACCGGTTATCTGCTCTATGTCGGTATTCCGTTGTTCCTGAATATCGATCGTGAAGAGAGCCTGCGTTTCTCGGGATCAACCCTGGCGATTGGTGTGCTGGTATTCGAAGTGTTACTGGCGATGACTGTTGTTTTATGGGGTTATGGACCTCGACTGTTTTAATCCTGCGACTGCCGCCGCTCTGGCGGCAGTTTTATTTTTAACGCTCGGAAACACTCTCACCAGGAAAATTCTCAAGCTTCAGAGTATGATGCTGCTGCCAGCCCGCGCTCTGACAGGTTTGAAGCGGGCGGCCTGTGTTTGACACAGCGCACAATCTCAACCGGGTTTTTTCTTACGATGCCTGCAAAAATTCGTTTTTCTCTACTGTCGCTGGCGCTGCTCTTTTCCGGGCAGGTGCTTTCTCTTCCAGCGCAGGCGGCGACGTCGCTGTCGCAACTGGCACCGATTGCTCAGCCGCAAATCGCGTCTGGCAGTGCAATGATCGTTGATCTCAATACAAATAAAGTCCTGTTTTCCAGTCATCCCGATCGCGTGCGATCCATTGCATCCATCACGAAGTTGATGACGGCCATGGTGGTGCTGGATGCCCATTTGCCGATGAACGAAATGCTGACGGTGGATGTGAGCCAGACGCCAGAAATGCGTGGCGTCTTTTCTCGCGTTAAACTCAACAGCCAAATTAGCCGCCGCAACATGCTGCTGTTGGCATTGATGTCTTCAGAGAACCGCGCGGCGGCCAGCCTCGCGCATGCTTATCCGGGCGGTTACAACGCCTTTATCCGCGCCATGAATGCCAAAGCGCGAGCGCTTGGCATGACCCACACGCGCTACGTTGAGCCCACAGGTTTATCGGTTCGCAACGTCTCCAGCGCAGAAGATTTGATCAAGCTGCTAAAAGCCACGCGTGAATATCCACTACTGGGCCAGCTCAGCACCACTAAAGAAGAGACGGCGGTGTTTGCTCATCCGAGTTATGCGCTGCCTTTCCGCAATACTAATCATCTGGTTTACAAACAGGGTTGGCACATTCAGTTAACCAAAACCGGTTACACCGATGAGGCGGGGCATTGTCTGGTGATGCGCACCATGATCAACAATCGTCCAGTGGCGCTGGTGGTTTTGGATGCATTTGGCAAATACACCCATTTTGCTGATGCAAATCGCCTTCGCGACTGGCTTGAAACCGGCAAAGCTGCGCCAGTCCCGGCTGCTGCACTGGCCTATAAAAAACAAAAAGCGGGTCAGGTGGCCAGTAACGCTGCCAGCAGTTCCGAAGTTGAGTAAAAAATAAGCGGTGCTCACTTCGGTGAGCACCCTCAGAATTAACCTGCATTCCTATAGTCTCAACTCTCGCAAAGCCCTACACTACGCGCGACTGGCGAGGGAAGATCGCCTGATTACTGTGCTGGAATCCCATTCTCATGTTTAAGTTAAAATCCTTTTTTGCGCTGTTAATGCTGGCTCTGGTGGCTTTTGCGCCTGCGCTTAGCCTGGCAGCGGACGATGCGGTTAGCGCCGCTCAGGAACAAGACGAGCAACCCAAGGTTAACGCTGCGGTTGAATTGCCGAAAATGCAAAAAATCCTCGACAAGATCAAAGGTCAGGTGTCGGGGGAAACCAGTGAAAGCAAACTCAATCAGCTGAATGAGATGGCGCTTGAACTGTCGGGCAGCGCCGATACGCTGGGTCAAGCGTTGTTGCCGGATCGTCAGCAACTTGACGCGCAACTGGCGGTGCTGGGTCCGGCTCCCAAGCCAGACAGCGGCATGAAAGAGACCGCAGAAGTGGTGCGCAAACGTAGCGCCCTCGAAAGCCAGAAAGCCAAGATGGATGCACAGATCAAGCAAGCCGAAGGCATTAAAAACGGCGCGCTGATGCTGTCATCGCAAATCGTTAATCTGCGTCGTGATCAATTGAAAAGCCAGCTGGCGCTGAACTCCGGCAGTATTTTTGGGCCACGTTTTTGGGCACCGGTGTTTAATAGTCAGGATCTTGATGGCGAAAAAATCAACGACTTCCTCAGCGAACTGCAAGATACCGCTGCCATGTCGTGGGAATCGGGGTGGCGCTTTGGCACCATCGCCTGGCTGGTTGCGGCGATGCTGGTGATGACGTTAGGACGTCGTTATAGCGAAGAGTTTCTCGCCTGGGTTAGCATTCACAAAATGCCGGAAGGGCGATTGCGTCGCAGCTTCCTCGCCGCGACCATTGCACTCACCACGCTGGCTGCGGTGGTGCTGACCTTCAACTTTATCGCATTAGCGTTGACCCGCCGCGATGAAGTCTCAACGGATGTGCAGGATTTTGTTGATCGATTAGTACAGCTCAGCGTGTTTTGTGGGCTGATTGCGGGCTTAGGCCGCGCTTTCTTGTCCACGCGCCGTCCAAGCTGGCGCTTACCGGCGCTTTCCAACGAAGTGGCGCTGGCGCTGAAGCCGTTCCCACCGATTACAGCGGTGCTGGTGTTTATATTCCAGACGGTAGAAGCCTTTAACTACAGTGTTGGCACCAGCCTGAACACAACCATTTTTGCCAATGGCTTAACCGCGCTGCTGATTGGCAGCACAGCGCTGGCGATCAGCGTGCGCACCAATCGCGTTCGTCGTCGCATGGCGCTGGCGGGCACGCCGCCAGAAGCCCGCTCTACCGTGGTAGGTTTGATACAAATGGCGTTGACGCTGACAGCGGTGGCGATTCTGCTGTCGCTGATCATCGGCTACGTCACGCTGGCCCGCTACTTGAGTTATGAGGTGATCTGGTGCGGCATCTTGTTTGGCTCGTTTTACTTCCTCAGTCATCTGGTCAATGACGGGTGCGAAAGTCTGTTCTCAACCAATAACTCTTCTGGCAAACGCATTCAAAGTTCGCTGAATATCGATGAGCGCCACCTACAGCAGGCGGCAACGGTGTTGGCGGCAATCGGCAAAACATTTCTGATTCTGTTTGTCGCGTTGGCCTTGCTGAATGGTACGTTCGCCTCGTCAACGCCGATTGAGCTGCTGCAAAAAGCTATCGAATTCTGGGGTGGTAAGGGACTGGAATCGCTGAATATTGTGCCAGCGCACATGGTAAATGCGATTATCTGTCTTATTGTGGGTATTTATGTGCTGCGTTCGGTGCGCCGCTGGCTGGATAACGATTTCCTGCCAAAAACCACCATGGACGTGGGCATGCGCGTTTCACTGGTGACCCTGTTCAGCAATATAGGCTACGTACTGATTATCCTGCTGACGCTGTCGATAATGGGCTTACAGTGGAATAAGCTGGCATGGATCGTCAGCGCCTTGTCGGTCGGTATCGGTTTTGGCTTGCAGGAAATAGTAAAAAACTTTATCTCGGGCCTGATCCTGCTGACTGAACGTCCGGTAAAAGTGGGCGATCTGGTGAGCATAAGCGGAATCGAAGGGGATATTCGTCGCATTAACGTGCGCGCCACCGAGATTCAGCTCAGCGATAAATCCACGGTGATTGTGCCGAACTCGCAGCTCATTTCGCAAAACGTACGCAACGCAACGATGGGCAATGCACAAGGTGTGGTCACTATTTTGCTGACCTTCCCATTAGATATCGATCCTGTGCAGGTGCGTGAAATTTTGCTGGAAGTGTATAACGAAAACGAACGTATTCTGGAAACACCGGAACCGTCGGTCTCGTTCAAGGATCTGACTCCGCAGGGCATTGTACTGAGCGTAACCGGAAACGTAGCAGGGCAACGACAGATTTCAGGTGCCAAAAGCGATCTGCTGTTCGACATCCTGACGCGACTGCGCAAAGAGGGCATTATGCTGTCCGCGCCGCAGACGATGATTATTGAGCGTCGTCATCAAGCAGCGGTTGCCGCTGCTGAAGAGCAAATGCCGTAAAGACAAAAAGGCCTCCGCATGTGCGGGGGCCTTTTGCTTTAAACCGCCCTCAGCGTTTCTCCTCGCGCAGATTAAATCTGTTTCACCGCCCAGCCTTTCTGTTTGCTGGTTTTGCCGATGCCCGGATTAAACGTGTTGGTGGGATCGAGTTGGCGATAAAACGACGCCAGCTGCGGTTTGGCCTGATAAAGATGACCGACATTGTGCTCTGCCGGATACTCCGCCCCACGCGCTTGCAATATCGCCAGCATTTTCTCTTTTAATGCGTGCGCATCTACCCCTTTTTTCACGATGTAATCCTGATGAAAAACGTGGCAAAAGAAGTGCCCGTAATAAAGGCTGTGGCTCAGTGACTGGGTGATCTCTGCGGGCAGCGTTTCAAACCAGTCACGATCGTTGCGGCGCAGTGCAATATCCAGCGCCAAAATCTCTTCGACTTCGTCAGCATGGACTGCGTGATAGCGCACCGCGGCCCCCGCTGCGGCAAAGCGATGCAGAAAGGCATGTGCGCCCTCTTTGCCTTCACATTCGAAGAATTCACCACCGCCTTCGCGGAAATAATCTTTTAGATATTCGCGCGCTTCCTGCACGCCGTCGCCAGACATTTTCAGCATGAGATGATGCGCATATTTATCGCGATACTGCTTCATGCGCTTGGGTAAATGCGCGGGGAACAGGCGGCTCAGACGCTGCAGCAGGCGATCGCTGAAGTGCGGTTTAACAAAAGAGAGTTTTGTCAGCCAGGCATCCACGCGGCCTTTTAATGTGAAAAACAGCGGCATTTTGTCGGTGCCGAGTTTGTCGATCATCAAAAAGGTGTCTTTGCCGTAAACTTCAGCGATGTCATAGATGTCACGGTGCATATATTCACCCGCTACCGGCAGGTTTTTAAAGTGCGCGAGCATGTGACGACGAATGTCGCTCAATACCGAGACATCATTGGTGCCGATGTAAAACACCTGCTGCTGCGGTTCGGTGGGAAAAGTATCAAGTCGCACGGCAAATACTGCCAGCTTGCCTGCACAACCCGAGGCTTCAAATAGCCGACGCGCGTCAGCGTTAAAGCGTGCCGGTGTATCGGCATCAACCTCACGAACTCGCTCAGCGTATTCATTATCTGATGCATGACGACCATCATGCTGAACATCGTTGGTCTGCCAGCGATCGTCATCGAGACGTCCTAAAATCTCTTCTGGCGAGGTGCCAAGATCGATGCCCAGATGGTTCACCAGCTTCAACTTGCCTTGTGCATCTCTCTGTGCAAACAGCGCCATTTCGCTGTATGCCGGGCCGCGTTTGATCAGCGAACCGCCGGAGTTATTACAGATTCCGCCCAATACGGATGCGCCAATGCAGGATGAACCGATGACTGAATGCGGCTCACGCCCCAGCGGTTTCAGCGCTTTTTCCAGTTGATACAGCGTGCTGCCCGGAAACGCTAAGATCTGTTTTCCCTCATCAATGAGCTGTAGCTTATCAAGCCGCAGCGTACTGATAATCACTACCGGACGATCGTAATCATTGCCTTGTGGGGTTGAACCTTCGGTCAAGCCGGTGTTGGCCGCTTGCATCAAGATGATCGCGTCGGCGTTCACCAGCGTTTGCAGCACTCGCCACAGCTCCAACAGCGTGCCGGGAAAGACCACCGCCAGCGCATCACCTTCGCCTGAGCGAAAGCCTTTACGGTAGCGTGCCGTCTGTGCTGCTTCAGTAAGCAGGTGAGAAGAGCCGACCAAACGGCGTAAATCTGCGAGTAGGGCGGAGGCGTTAATCATGGGCAATTCCCTTGTCTTATTCATGCGTCCTTACTGTAGCACGTCAACCGCGCAGGACCAGTGTGACAGCAGCGGCTACCTGCTATCCTCTTCTTGTGGCAAACTGCCGCCAGTTAATTCGATATTGCGCAGTCACTTAAGAGAACCCGACCTGATGAAATGGATTTACTCTGTTAGTCTCGCTGTCTCCCTCGCTATTCAACCCGCCTTAGCGGAGGAGCTGATTGGTAATCACCCGATGACGGAGCAGGCACGTGATGCCTTCGTCAACGATCTGCTTAAAAAAATGACGCTGGATGAGAAAATCGGTCAGCTACGTTTGATAAGCGTCGGCCCCGACAATCCGAAAGAAGTCATCCGCGAGATGATTCAAAAAAACCAGGTTGGCGCCATTTTCAATACGGTTACGCGCCAGGATATTCGCGCGATGCAGGATCAGGCGATGCAGCTCAGCCGCCTGAAAATTCCGTTGTTCTTCGCGTATGACGTGGTTCATGGTCAGCGCACCATTTTCCCCATTCCGCTGGGTTTAGCGGCCAGTTGGGATCTGGATGCAGTTGGCGATGTCGGACGCATTTCTGCCTATGAAGCCGCAGATGATGGTTTGAATATGACCTGGGCACCCATGGTTGATGTCAGCCGCGAACCGCGCTGGGGTCGCGTTTCGGAAGGCTTTGGCGAAGATACCTGGCTGACCTCTGAAATGGGTCGCAGCATGGTGCAGTCGATGCAAGGTAAAAACGCGGCAGATCGTTACTCCATCATGACCAGCGTGAAGCACTTCGCACTGTATGGCGCAGTAGAAGGCGGACGTGATTACAACACCGTTGATATGAGTCCGCAGCGTATGTTCCAGGACTACCTGCCGCCTTATAAGGCTTCGCTAGATGCCGGCAGCGGTGGCGTGATGGTCTCGCTGAATTCCATCAATGGCGTACCGGCAACTGCTGATGGCTGGTTGCTGAAAGATCTGCTGCGCGGCGAATGGAAGTTCAAAGGCATTACCATCAGCGACCATGGCGCGATCAAAGAGCTGATCAAGCACGGTGTCGCCAGCGATCCGCAGGATGCAGTGCGCATTGCGCTGAAAGCGGGCGTCGACATGAGTATGAGCGACGAGTACTACAGCAAATATCTGCCGGGTTTGGTGAAAAGTGGCGCGGTCAGCATCGCGGAAATCGATGATGCTGCGCGTCATGTGTTGAACGTTAAATATGATATGGGGCTGTTTAACGATCCTTACAGCCATCTCGGTCCGAAAGAAAGCGATCCTCAGGACACCAACGCTGAAAGCCGTCTGCACCGTGCGGAAGCTCGCGATGTGGCGCGTAAAAGTATGGTGTTGTTGAAAAATCGCCTGGAAACCTTGCCGCTGAAGAAATCGGGCACGATTGCGCTGGTGGGGCCGCTCGCAGACAGCCAACGTGACATCATGGGCAGCTGGTCAGCCGCAGGCGTCGCGAAGCAATCCATTTCGCTGCTGCAAGGCATGCGCAATGCAACAGCGGGCAAAGCGACGCTGCTGTATGCCAAGGGTGCCAACATTTCTGACAATAAAGGCATTCAGGATTTCCTCAATCTCTACGAACCTGCGGTAACGGTCGATAAGCGCTCGCCGCAGGCGTTGATTGACGAAGCCGTCGAGAAAGCCAAACAGGCGGATGTGATTGTCGCAGCGGTAGGTGAAGCGCAGGGCATGGCGCATGAAGCGTCCAGCCGCAGCGATTTGGTGATTCCGCAAAGCCAACAGAACTTGCTGGCCGCGCTGAAAGCAACCGGTAAACCGCTGGTGATTGTCCTGATGAATGGTCGTCCGCTGACGGTAGTCAACGAAGATCACATGGCCGACGCGATGCTTGAAACGTGGTTTAGCGGCACTGAAGGCGGCAACGCAATCGCTGATGTGCTGTTCGGGGACTACAATCCTTCCGGTAAACTGCCCGCTTCGTTCCCGCGTTCGGTTGGACAGATACCCATTTACTACAATCACTTGCCAACGGGTCGTCCTTACAATCCGGAGAAGCCTAACAAGTACACTTCGCATTATTATGATGCGGTCAACGGCCCGCTGTACCCGTTTGGTTATGGCCTGAGTTACACCACCTTTACGGTGTCGCCGGTCAAGATGTCTTCGCGCACCATGCCGCGCAACGGCACCATCGACGCCAGCGTGACAGTGACCAACAGTGGCAAACGTGACGGCGCAACCGTGGTGCAGCTTTATCTGAATGATCCCGTGGCGACAATGAGTCGTCCGGTGCAGGAGTTGCGCGGCTTTAAGCGCATCATGCTGAAAGCGGGTGAATCGCAGACGGTGACGTTTAAGATTGACGTTGATGCACTGAAGTTCTGGAATCAGCAGATGCAGCATGTCGCTGAGCCAGGTAAATTCAATGTGATGATCGGGTTGGATTCTGTACGAACCCAGGATGCGCAGTTCGATTATTTGTAAGTCTGTTTCGTTTGTGCTGGCCGATCCTGGATTGTGCTGGCTGTCCTCCATCCCAGCCTTCCCCCGCTTGCGTAGGAAGGAGACGCTGCCACATGCAGGTAAAGCACTGATACAGGGCAGTGTCTTCCTTCCCCATTTATGGGGAGGGCTGAGGTGGGGACAAACGACCTCGCCCTTAACAGGACCGAAGTGAGAGCAAACGACGCCTGACTCTGAGAAAACTCACTATGGTTAACATCCGATACCGCATCCAGCAGCAGGTTTTTCGCCTGAATGGTCTGGCGCTTAATGAATTCGATATTTCTCAACCGCCGGGTGATCCGGGCCTGTTTGGCCCCGACAGTGTAATCTGGCGCGTACACGGCGATTTTTCCTCAATGATGTGCGGTGGCATCAGTGCGCTTTTTTTGCAGATGTTACATCCGGCCGCGCTGGCAGGCGTATGGGATCATTCCAACTTTCGTGAAGATATGATGGGGCGCCTGCGCCGCACCAGCCAGTTCATTGCCGTCACCACTTTTGGTAATCAACACGACGCGCAATTTCTTATTGAGAAGGTAAAGCGTATCCATCTCAGAGTCAGCGGCGTAGACAGCGAAGGAAAACCCTATGCCGCCAGCGATCCGCATCTGTTGACTTGGGTGCACGTCGCCGAAACCAGTCGCTTTCTGGCCGCCCATCTTCGCTATAAAAATCCGTCGCTAAGTCCAGCGGAACAAGATCGTTACTACGCCGAGGCGGCCATTGTCGCTGAAGCGCTGGGCGCAGAAAAAGTGCCAAAGAGTTGTGCAGATATAGAAGATTATCTGCAATCGATGCGCAGCGAATTGCGTTTCGATACACGCACCGCAGACGTCACCCATACCTTGATGAATGCGCCCGCACCAAGCTGGCAGGCGAAACCGGTGATGAAAACCATGCTGAAAGCGGGTGTTGGGTTGATGCCGGATTGGGCGCAGGAGATGTCTGGTTATCGCATCGGGCATTGGCAGCAATCACTGCTTGATCGGCAGATCAACGTTATCTCTGCCGCACTGCGTTGGTCGATTCAGCGCGGCGCTTATCAGCGTGCCATGCAGCGTATGGGCAGAAATCCTCAAAGCTGAAATATTACCCAGGCTAACCGGTTAGAACGCTTTTTTCGCGGCGGACACCGGGAAATTTGTGCTAATTGTCACCGGATCCTTTAACGCCTTTTAACTCTTGAGCCCATCCTGTTTGCGGTGATAAGTACGCGGTGTTTTAGCCTCCCGGCGGAGTGTAATTTGTCGTAGCTGATAGTGATAAAACAGCATGCCTAATCCAAAGCCAGACAGCGCCAGCGGCGGCAGACTGTAATAAAGATCGGCAGGTAAAATCATTATAATGACCAAGCCTAACGCCATTAACGTAACAGCAATCATCACCCAGGTATGGCGATAATAGAGCCAGGCAAATATCGCCAAAATCACCGCCTCACGAAATCCAAAATCTAATGTGCCCAGCAACATGATAACTCTCTCTGGCATTTATCCGCATCCGTTGACGATAGCACTGGCTTACTCGGTCCAATCGCGGAATAAACTGCATAAAGCGCGGTATATAATCTTAAGCCAAATTACGGGTTTGATCGGGGTAATCACCATTTCCAGTTTGCGTTAATCAGTTTGCTTAAACTGTGCTTTTCACACTTTGAGAGTTTTACCCTTGTCACATGTGGCGGCAGTCAGGATCCTGCTCTAATCTCGGGGAAAATGACTTCCTCCTGGTTTTGTCGAGGCTCTATGACGTACCAACCTCTGATTGCCGAAGTCCACAATCAGCAACGTACCCTGACGGCGATTGTCGAACAGGATGCGCGCACCGCTTACTTCTACATCTGGCCGACGGATCTGTTTCGTAGCCAATATGCGGTGCGTGGCTGCTGGTTGCGTAACCTTGAGCCCGCTCCCGCGTTAGAAGATCGCGAAGCGATGGAGCAGGGCATTGCGCCGCTGTTGAGCGCTGAATTCTGCCGCACGCTGGAAGCGGAGCCTGCCCTGGATCCCGCCGGGCTTCAGGTGCTGTGGGAACCCAGCGATGATGGTGCGGCGTTGTGGTATTACGGCCAACTGCTGGCGGTAATTCCGGGATGGAGCCTGTATCAGGATAAGCAAGTGAGCTTTTCTGCGGGCTGCATCAAAAAGAATCGGTTAACCGCGCCGCTGGGTTCCGCCTCTACCAATGAATACTACGCACGTGCTGAGCAGCAGCGCCAGTTCTGGCGCGAATGGCATGACGGCAGCGAATGGGACCGGGTTCAAAAAGAATTGATGGTGAGTTACCAGGCGCAGTTTGGCGAATCGGTAAAATATTACGCCATCGATCAGGGTAGCTGGCCGCCTATGGCGATTTCGCAGCACTGGCACAAAGGCATTTGGTATTTCCTGACGCTGGGTATGAGCATTCGTCCTATGCCGCAGGTGGATTACTTGTTTGACGAGTTAGCCCCGCAGTATCGCCGCATCGAACTGGCGATGGCGGTGGATGGCGAAGTGATGACCGAAAGCAATGCGGTGCAGATGGCCAGTGCGCTGGCGGAGTTCGTTCATCTGCCGTGGGCGCGCCTGACCTGGCTGGGCGAAGGTCATACGCTGGCATCAGAAGTTGCGCCGGTGGGCTTTGAGAGCTTCCTGCTGGCTAATGAGCTAGCCGAAGACAAAGCGCAGTTTAAATTGCCGAAGCGCGATGATGACCGACCCAAACTGTTGTGGGCCACGCCGGTAACAGAAGCGGAGCGTATATTTGCTCAGGCGGATGAACAGGGCGGTCAGCGGCTGCGAGAGCTATTAACCGCGCAGGGCAGCAATCATATTTTCCGACCCCGACAGCAAGTGGTTGATTCACCCGAGTAACCTTTAGCTCTTATCCCGGCTCTTTCGTCTGCACGCGGAGCAGAGCCGGTGGTTTTTTTATCGCGCCTGCTAACTAAATCCTTACCCTTATCAACTATTTCGTCAATCTGTGATCTCGCCCACCTCAAGTTCCTCACGACCGCGCCGTTAAACCGGATCAGGCAATTGCGCCGCACCAGGCTCGAGGGAACAAAGATGTTTAAAACAACCCAATCCCGCTTCACCGCAACACTCATCGCATTCTTTATTTTATTGATGCTGATTACCGTATTGGTGATCAACCAGTTTGTCGCACCACAGCTCATTCATAACGAAAGCCGTCTGGTGCGTTATCAGGTTGATTCGCTTGCCAGCGGCATCGTAGAGCAGATGAACCGCGTACAGGCGCAGCAACGCGCCATCACTGAAGCGGCATCGGTGATGGAAAGCGCCACCATCGATACGCTGCTGCCGACGTTAGTGAACCAATATCAGGACAGCAACGTATTTGGCGGCGGCATCTGGCCGTTACCTAATCGTCGTGATGCTGACAAAGAGAAAAACAGCAGCTTTTTCGCCCGTAATGCCAGTAATCAACTGCAGGTAAACACCTACTGGAACTCTGACGCTGCCGACAAATATTGGGAGCAGTCTTGGTACAAAGATGGCTTAGCAGCGGCAAAAGGGCAGTGCGCTTGGGCAAAAGCGTACCAGGATGCTGCCAGCCCGCAGCCGCGCACCAACTGTGCCATGGCCATTTATCGTGATGGCAACGTTTGGGGGGTCGCAACCATTGACGTTACGCTCGGCTTCTTCAATCAACTGGCAAAACAGATGGGTGAAGCCATTCAGGGCAACGTGCTGATTGTGGAAGCTGATGGCAAGGTGGTCGGAAACGCCGCGCTGGTTGATGCCACACCGAAGCTTGAGAATCTGGCTGACCTGCAATCGCCGATGGCGGCACCGTTGAAAGCATTGCTGGCAGGTGCAGGCACACAGCCCGCTGAGTCAACATTCGACAGTGATGAGGGCGAGCAAACGCTGTTCTTGCAGGCGATCCCTAACAGTCCGTGGTATCTCGCCAGCAGCGTGCCCACCAGTTTGCTAAAAGCGCAATCCCACAATATGTTGACGCGCCTGGGTTTAGTGCAGATCCCGCTGGCAGTGATTCTGCTGCTGGTGCTGCTGGGTTTCGTGCGTACCATGATGAAACGCCTCAACGTGCTTAATAGCAATATTGAAGCGTTATCAATGGGCGGCGCGGATTTAACCCAGCGTTTGCCTGCCAGCAATAGCCCAGAATTCAATGCGGTAGCGCAAAGCTTTAACCAGTTTATTAGCTACCTGCAAGGCCTGATGCGTCAGGTTGGAGAAAGCGCATTGGCGATCACCGCCGCCTCACGTGAAATTGCCAGTGGCAATGCCAACTTATCGTCACGTACCGAAGATCAGGCCAGTTCGATTGTTGAAACGGCGGCATCAATGGAGCAGCTGACGGGCACGGTGCGACAGAACGCGGATAACGCAACCCATGCTAACCAGCTGGCGGATGGCGCGTCACAAGTGGCAGCACGCGGCACCGACGTGGTGCGGCAGGTGGTGACCACCATGGGCGAAATTCACCATTCATCGCGCAAAGTGGTGGATATCATCAGCGTTATCGACAGCATCGCGTTTCAAACTAACATCCTGGCTTTGAACGCAGCGGTGGAAGCTGCACGTGCTGGCGAGCAGGGGCGCGGATTTGCGGTGGTGGCATCGGAGGTGCGCAATCTGGCACAGCGCTCGGCTAATTCCGCGCGTGAAATCAAAAAGCTGATTGAGGAGTCAGTAGCCAACATCGATGCGGGTAGTCAGCTGGTGGAACAGGCCGGTAACACCATGGATGAGCTGATGCAGGGCGTGAGCAGCGTTACCACCTTAATGAGTGAAATCATGTCAGCCAGCCGTGAGCAGAGCATGGGCATTGAGCAGGTCAATATTGCCATTACGCAGCTTGATGGCACCACGCAGCAAAATGCCGTGCTGGTTGAACAAGTCTCTGCCGCCGCGCAGGCTATGGAAGTGCAAAGCGTGCAGCTGGAATTGGTGGTTCAAAGCTTCAAATTGTAAATTTTCAATGGGCCAGCGCGGCTGGCCCAATTTTTTTCCTCGCTCGAAACCCTTGTCTGACATGGCCTGACGGCAAATAGCACGATTTTATGCGCTCCATATGCCAAATCCTGTGCCAAAATAGTTAGGAATAAGCTCAAGGAACCGACATGTCTGCTATTGAAGTTATCCTCGTCGACCATCTTGATCGTCCCACCGGCAAAATGGAAAAGCTGGAAGTGCATGAGAAAGGATTATTGCACCGTGCGGTGACGGTTTACGTCTTCAATTCCCGACAGGAATTGCTGTTACAACGTCGCGCCAGCGAAAAATATCACTGCGGCGGATTATGGAGCAACACCTGTTGCGGCCATCCGTATCCGCATGAATCCACCCAGGATGCGGCCGAACGTCGCCTGCGTGAAGAGATGGGCATGAACGTCTCACTGACGCCGATGTTTGAGCTGAGCTACAACCTGCCGCTGAGTAACGGTTTGACCGAACATGAATATGGTCACGTATTTTTTGCCGTTTGCGATGCATTGCCGCACCTCAACCCGGAAGAAGCGGATGCGTTTGAATACCGTCCAATGGAAAAGATTCAGCAACAGATGGAGCAAAATCCTCAGCAGTTTACGCCGTGGTTTCTTTACACCTTTCCGCGTATTCCTGCCTACATCGACGCTTTTTCTTTCCCTGCATAAATCAAGAATGGCATAAAAAAAGCCGCACCTTTTAGGGTGCGGCTTGTGTCTTAGCGATTAAAATCTTCCGCATCAACGTCGTAGCCCGAGGGTTCCCAGCGAATCGCCAGCAGCGCCAGCAAACCCGCCAGCGGAGCGAGAAAGATGACCCAGAAAACCCCGGTGCCCAGCGCAGCGACCAACACCGGAAAAAGGAACAGCGAAACGGTTGAGCTGCCGCGCATCAGCGTCTGGTTAAAGCCCACGCCAACGCCGCGCAGCGAAGTCGGGTAACTCAGCGAGGCATACGTCATGGTGTGCGAACCGGGACCAAAACCCTGACCAAACAGGAACAGCGCCAGCATCGCGATCGCTAATGCGGCTTCTTGTCCGCCTTCCGGGCGACCAATCAAGGCCAGTCCTAACAGTGCAATACATTGACACGCATATCCCGCCACCGACATCTTCCACGCCCCCAGACGCGGCACCAGCCGTACCGCAAGGATCCCGCCGACAAAGGCAAACAGCAGGTTCAGCGCCAGCGACACCAAAATGGTGGTGAGCATCGATTGCGCCAGGAAGCTGGAAATGATCACCGGTAAACCAAACGCCACGGCATTGTAAGCAAACGCTGAGGCGATCGAGGTTATGGTCGCCAACACCGTGCGGCGCAGGTAAACGCCCTGCAACAGCGCGCCATAATTACGCCAGCTGGCGCGACGTGCCGGTTTTTCTGGCGTCAGCGGCGCATCTTTTGCGACCTGCGCATTAATATTCCACGCGCTGCGCAGAATATTAGCGGCTCCCTGTAAATCGCCCTGGTTCGCTGCCCATACCGGCGATTCGCTCATGTAGCGGCTGCGAATCAGGATTATCAAAATAGCCGGTACCGCACCAAAGCCTAAAATCAAACGCCATAACCAGTCCGAATGGCTTTCTGGCAGCACCGCATACAGCAGCAGCACCAGCAGATAGGAAATGCTAATGGCGGCATACCAGGTCGGGCACCACATCGCTACGGAGGCGGCTTTGTTGCCTTTACCGCGCAGTTTCGAGAACTCCGCTAAAAACGCCATCGCCACCGGTAAATCAATACCGACGCCAAGCCCCATCACAAAGCGGGCACCGCCCAGCACGTACTCATTTGGCGCAAACGCACAGGCCAAAGCCGCGACCACAAAGAAAAACATATCGGCCATGAAAACCCGATAGCGACCGATTTTATCGGTGAGATAGCCGCCAATCAGCGCACCAACGATGGCACCGAAGGTGATAGCAGAAGCCACCATGCCGGTGCCGGTTGGCGTCAGGTTAAATTCACGTGCGACATCTTTGATACCGAACGCCAGTGCACCGAGGTCATACGCGTCAAGAAACACGCCGCCAAGCGCAATAGCGACCACAATCCTCGCATTGTTGCGGGCGTTATCGCTGTGGTTTATCAGATTAGAAACGTCTGACGCGCTGCGGATCCATTGCGTTTCGCCCGTAGGCGCACTCCCTGCCGTTGCCACATGGGCTGAAGATGTTAATTCGGACATGATGTTGTCTGTTTTTTTATAAAAATGGTAACTGAGAATAATGTCTGGACGTCTAGACGTAAATTCTATTTAGTTATAGATGATAAGCTAACAATCTCGAATTGTTATTAGGATGCGCTAAAGTAGGTCGCGTATTGGCAATGCCAGGCTACGCTTTTAATGCACATCGCTATCAACAAAAAACAGAGAAGGAATGCGTCATGGCTAAGTTTCGGGGAATCGTGGGGATGGGCGCATTGCTGCTCAGCCTGGGCGTTGCGCAGGCTGCCGATCCGGTACGCGTGGGGTCGAAAATTGATACGGAGGGTTCACTGCTCGGCAATGTCATTTTGCAGGTGCTGGAGAAGCACGGTGTGAAAACGGTGAATAAAATTCAGTTGGGCACCACGCAGGTGGTGCGCGGCGCGATTACCGCCGGTGAGCTAGATATCTACCCGGAATACACGGGCAACGGCGCCTTCTTCTTTAACGATGAAAAAGACAGTGCATGGAAAAATGCTCAGCAGGGCTACGAGAAAGTGAAAAAGCTGGATGCAGACAAAAATCATCTGGTTTGGCTCACACCCGCGCCCGCTAATAACACCTGGACGATCGCGGTACGCAAAGATCTCGCGGACAAAAATCAGCTTAAATCACTGGATGATCTCAGCGCATATTTGAAAAAGGGCGGCACCTTCAAGCTGGCAGCCTCGGCGGAATTTATTGAGCGCAGCGATGCGTTACCGGCGTTTGAAAAAACCTATGGCTTCGATCTGAAACAAGATCAGCTGTTGTCCCTGGCGGGCGGTGATACGGCTGTCACCATCAGTGCAGCGGCGCAGCAAACTTCCGGGGTTAATGCGGCAATGGCTTATGGCACCGATGGTCCCGTTGCGGCCCTGGGTTTGCAAACGTTAAGCGACCCGAAAGGCGTCCAGCCGATCTATGCGCCTACGCCAGTGATTCGCGAGTCAGTGCTGAAAGCTTACCCGGAGATCGGCAACTGGCTGAAACCGGTATTTAGTGCGCTGGATGAGAAAACGTTGCAACAGCTGAATGCCAAAATTGCTGTCGATGGGCAGGATGCCAGCAGCGTAGCCACTCAATGGCTGCAACAGAAAAAGCTCTTGTAACCATGCTGTTATCGCGGGATGCGATAATCCGCCCACGCCATTCTCCGGTTGCGCTGCTGCTGGTGGTAGTGATTATCATCAGCTTAGTGAGCCTGCCTTTTCTCAAATACGCCGCCAATCGCCTGGTTGGCGGGCAACCTTTGATGCTGTGGCAGATTAAAGATGCGGCGATGTTGTTGCCGCCGCTGGCGCTGCTGCTGGGGCTGCTGTGGTGTAAGTCGTCGCGCACAACGTTGCTGCTATCATTGCTCGCCAGTGAAGTGCTCCTGGCGGGAATGATCTGGCTCAGCGGCCATCAGGCGACGCTGCTGGCGGAGCAAGGTAGCCCGCTGGCGCGAACCAGTTTTGGCAGCGGCATGTGGTGCGCCAGTGGATTAACGCTATTACTGATGACGGATGTAATACGCCGCGTAACCCGCCATCGATTTGCGCAGCTGCTGCTGAATCTTCAAGTATGGATCATTCCACTCTTGCTGCTGTTTAGCGGCACGCTTGAGCACCTGTCATTACTTAAAGAGTATGCCAATCGGCAGGCCGTTTTTGATGCAGCTCTAACGCGACATTTGCTGCTGCTGGGCGGCACCGTGCTGCCAGCGCTGCTGATTGCGCTGCCGCTTGGCGTGGCGCTTTATCGTCGGGCTCACTGGCAAAGCAGCGTATTCAGCGTGCTCAACGTGATTCAAACCGTGCCTTCGGTGGCGCTGTTTGGGCTACTGATCGCACCGTTAGCCGGTCTGGCTAATCGTTTTCCGTGGCTGGGCGAGTGGGGCATTAGCGGTATTGGTATGGCACCCGCATTGATCGCGCTGGTACTGTATGCCTTGCTGCCGCTGGTTCGCAGCGTGGTAGTGGGTTTGCAGCAGGTGCCGCATGAGGTGCGTGAAAGTGCGCGCGGAATGGGAATGGGCGAGCGCCAGCAATTTTTTGCCGTTGACGTGCCGCTGGCGCTGCCGGTGTGGTTGGCGGGACTGCGTGTGGTGGTGGTGCAAACTTTAGGGATGGCGGTGGTGGCCGCGTTGATTGGCGCAGGCGGGTTCGGTGCCATTATTTTTCAGGGCCTGCTGAGTAGTGCGCTGGATTTGGTGCTGCTGGGTGTTATTCCTGTGATTGCGCTGGCGGTGGTGATTGATGCGCTGTTCCGGTTGCTGATCTCTCTGCTGGAGAAAAAAGATGATTCAGTTTGATGGCGTGACCAAGTATTTCGCCGGAAAAGCGGCAGTAAAAAATCTGTCGCTAACGGTGGGGAAGGGTGAATTCAGCGTGCTGCTGGGCACCTCAGGTTCAGGCAAATCCACCACCTTAAAAATGATTAACCGCTTGATTGAGGCAGATGAGGGCGAAATTCGTTTTGCCGGTGAAGCGATCCGTCAAATGGAGGCGCGCACTTTACGTCGCCGCATGGGCTACGCCATTCAATCCATCGGCCTGTTTCCCCACTGGACGGTGGAGAAAAACATCGCCACGGTACCCGTCTTGTTAGGCTGGTCAAAGGTGCGAGTAAGCGAGCGGGTCGAGGAGTTGTTCTCGTTGCTGAGCCTTGATCGACAACTGCTAAAGCGTTATCCACATCAGCTTTCTGGCGGGCAGCAGCAGCGCGTTGGCGTGGCACGCGCGTTGGCGGCCGATCCAGAAGTGCTGCTGATGGATGAGCCTTTCGGGGCACTTGATCCGGTCACGCGCGGGGCACTGCAACAGGAAATGTTGCGTATCCATCGCTTATCGGGCCGAACCATTGTGCTAGTGACGCATGATATCGACGAAGCGCTGACCCTGGCCGATAACATTGTGTTAATGGATGAGGGCGAAATCGTGCAACAGGGCAAGCCGGTCGAACTGCTGACTCAGCCCAAAAATGAGTTTGTGCGTAATTTCTTTGGCCGCAGTGAAATGGGCGTGCGGTTACTGGCGCTGGGACAAGCGGGGAATGCGGCACGGCGCGGTGAATGGCTGGAAGGCGAACCGATTGCCGCTGCGCTGACGCTGCGTGAAGCACTGTCGCAGTTTATCACCCGCCGTACCGACAAATTGCCGGTGGTGGACGATCGGCAACAACCGATTGGCGTACTTCACTTCAATGATTTGCTTAATCTGCGCGAGCTTAATCTCCGTGAGGGCGTGCAATGCGCTGGTTAAAAGATCCGTTACTGTGGTTGGTTATCCTTTATCTTGCGCTGCTCAGCGCCATGCCTTACAGCGCGCCGCTGTTTGCCCACTGGTTTCCTGAGCTGGCGCGTCCGCTTTATCAGCAGGACAGCTTTTGGCAGTTGACGCTGGCGCACCTTTTTTTAGTGGTGACGGCCAGTTTGCTGGCGATAGTGATCGGCGTGGGAAGTGGGGTAGCGGTGACGCGTCGCAGCGGGCGCGCTTTTCGTCCCTTGATTGAGACAATTGTTGCCGCTGGACAAACTGTTCCACCGGTGGCGGTATTAGCCATTGCTGTGCCGGTAATGGGATTCGGCGCCTGGCCTGCGATCGTCGCGTTGCTGTTATATGGGCTGTTGCCCATTTTGCAGGGCACGTTAGCGGGTATTGATAGCGTACCCGCCAGCAGTCGCGAAATTGCGCGAGGCGTCGGCATGAACGCATGGCAGCGTTTATGGCAGGTTGAGTTAGCGCTGGCTGCGCCAGTGATCATCGCCGGTATTCGTACCTCGGTGATCATTAATATAGGTACCGCCGCGATTGCCTCAACCGTGGGCGCAAAAAGCCTGGGTTCGCCGGTGATTATCGGTTTGAGCGGCTTTAATACCGCCTACGTTATTCAGGGAGCCTTGCTGGTTGCGCTGTTAGCGATTGTCAGCGATCGCCTGTTTGAGCGCTTGCAGCGTTGGTTTAGTTTGAATGAACGATAAGGCTATAACCCACTAGCATCATGCCGCCCGTGCCGCCAACAGCCATGATGAAAAACAGAGTTGCGAAGAAGATTTTTTGCCAGTTCATGAAGAAACCTGAGTGGATGACGTGGAGCGGGGGATAATAGCGCGCGCGAGGCAGGAGGCAAAGTGCCCAGCGTGCGTTTTTGTTATCAAGGCGTTTCGTGCAGATGAACGATATAACCTTGCTCTTTCCAGTGTTCCATCTGTTCCTGCTGGCGACGCGTCAGCTTTTTACCGGTCCAGACAAACATATTCATGCCTGGAAACAACTCTGGGCGCGGCAGATCAAGTGGTTCAGCCAAGACATCGATACGCCAGCCATGTTGCGAAAGACGCCAGCCTTCCAGCCAAATACGGGTACGATCATCAGTGCCCCAGCCAATAATCAATGCATCTTTACCGGCTTTCTTGCGGCTTGCCGTAAGGCAGAAAGCCACGTAATCGATCAATATGCCATCAAGCAGACTGCACATGGTGCGCGCCGTGTTTTGATCCAGTCCGAGCTTCTGTCTTACCGGCATGAAAACATGATCGATAAGGGCATCAACGGGATGTTCACGACCAATTGTCGCGATTTTATTGCGTAATTTAGAGGGGCGAACGTGACGTAAAACGCTAATCAATTCGTCTTGTAGGGCGGTCCAGCCATCATGCGCATCAACGTCACCGCCTTCCAGCAACGCTTTGACTTTCCCAACCGGCACGCCACTTTCTATCCAGCGTTTGATCTCTTCAATGCGATTAACATCGACGTCGTCGAACTGGCGATGTCCACCTTCAGAGCGTTGTGGCTTTAATAAGCCGTAGCGTCTTTGCCATGCGCGCAAAGTTACCGGGTTTATCCCACAGCGTTCGGCCACATCACCGATACTGTATAAGGTCATACTTTCCTCTTCATGCTGACCTGAGTCGAAACACCATAACCAGGCAAGCTAAGTTGTACAATACTTTTTTGCCTGTACAACTTGCCGGCGGGCTTATTTTGTTTGTATTCTCACTTATGAGAATAATTTCCCAAAAGTGAGACATAATCATGCAGATTCAAGATACCGAACAACGCTTAGCGGCGCGTCTTGCAGAGCTTCGACTGCAACGCGGCTGGTCGCTGGATGAACTTTCAATCGCAACCGGAATCAGTCGCGCTTCATTATCACGTATTGAACGCAGCGAGACCAGCCCAACAGCCGCGCTCCTTAATCGCCTCTGCGTGGCTTATGGATTAACCATGTCACGCTTGTTAAGCGAAGTAGAAGAGGGCGTAGACTTACTGCTTACGCGTGACCAGCAGCCGGTCTGGCAAGATGAAACCAGCGGGTTTCACCGCCGTAACGTTTCACCCCCTGCCACTCATTTTAGATGCGAATTGGTTGAGGGCAAGTTACGTCCCGGCGCTCGTATCGATTATGACGCGCCGCCACTGCACGGCATGGAGCAACATATCTGGCTACGTGAAGGCGAACTCACTGTCAGCATGGATTCGCAGCAGTGGACGATGAAAGCGGGTGACAGTTTACGTTTTCACTTAACAGGAAAATCCTCTTTCGCTGCACATCTGACAGAAGGTGCGCGCTATTTACTGGTGGTGTGCAAACCATGATCGATTATGAGCCGCTTAATGCGAGGCAGGCGCAACAGGTTTTGCCGCAGTTATGTGATGTTCTACAGGCGTGCGTGGTTGAGGGGGCCAGCATTGGTTTTGTGAATGCCGACGATCGGGAAGTCATAACGCAGTTTTGGCAGAATAAAATACGTAGCCTCGCCAGCGGCGAGTGTGAGCTGCTGGTCGCGCGTCAGCATGGCGTGGTGGCAGGCACCGTGATGGTGAATTACAGCAGCATGCCGAACGGCCGCCATCGTGCTGAAATCAGTAAACTGCTGGTGCGGCCGCAGGCTCGGCGTCAGGGCATTGCGCGTCAATTAATGCAACAGGCTGAGCAGCGTGCCCGCGAGCAAGATAAAGTATTACTGGTGCTGGATACGCGCAGCGGTGATGTTGCCAGCGATCTCTACCTTTCGCTTGGTTGGCAGATTGCTGGGTCGATTCCGTTTTATGCAGAATCGACAGCGGGAATATTGGATGCCACAACGGTGATGTTTAAAGTGTTAAAAAAAGTTTAGCGCGATTAGTGTGTTACACAGCTTGTCGCCGAACGATGTTGTAAAGCGGGGTAGCCGTTACGGCCAGCAAAACGTGTTATGCCCGATTTACCGCAGTAAGCCGGGCATAAAGTACAAGATTAAACCTGCTCTGCTAACGTCTCTACTCGCTGAATAGCGGCCAGCAGACGCGCTTCATTCACCGGTTCCGCCATCATGGCCATGTCTGGTGCGTGTACCGATTCTTTGATTATCAATGCCCGTTCGGTGTCGTCCAGTGAGGCAATGGCTTGTAACGTCAGCGGGACGCCGCAATCGCGTGCGAGCCGCATCTCATTCAGCAGTTCCGCGTCGGGGCGATTTTCCAGCGCCAGCAGGCAGAGATTACCGAAACCAACCAGCAGCCCATGACCAAACTCACGGGTTTTATCACAGAAGGTAAAACCTTCATAAATCGCATGGGCCGCAGCGGCATGCGAGCCATTGCTCATCAGCGACGTTAAGCCTGCCCAGGTAAAAATCGCATCCAAAACCTGATCTAACGCCGCGCTACTTTCGCCATTTAACACGGCCTGATAGGCATTCGGGCCTTGCTCTGCAATGACGTCGTAACAGATTTTGCTGTGTGCCAGTGAAGAGCGCGCATTGCCATCACGGGCGGGATGGCGTTGGCTGACCGCCCGAAACTCATACCATTTTGCCAGCGTGTCGCCCAATCCAGCAGCTAACCAGCGCGCCGGCGCTTTTGCCAGTAACTCACTGTCGATTAACACCGCAGCAGGCGCTTGTGGTAAGGGAAAGATATCGAAAAAATTGCCGTTGTCGTCATAGCGAATCGCTAACGGCGTGACCGCTGAACAGGTTGCGGCGATAGTGGGAATGGTCACCAGCGGCAGCCCGATTTGCGCCGCCACCGCTTTGCAGGTATCCAGCGACTTACCGCCACCCACACCGATAATCACCTCTGCTGCTAATTCCGTTGCCAATGCGGCTAAGCGATCAATGTGCGTTAGCGAGGTTTCTCCGCCGAACCACTCTTGCGCCAGCAGCGTTACGCCTGCGGCCTGCAACTGTTCACGTACCTGCGTTTCAACTGCTCGCAAAGCTTGATGACCGCCAATCAGCACGGCTCGCTGCCCCAGGCTGGCGCACAGGCCGCCAAGCTGATTTAACACGCCTGCACCACGCAGTACGCGAGCGGGAAAGACAAGGTTCATTTCATGCATTCTGTTTTTCCAGATCACCGAGGCCGGGCAGATCGCACAGCATCTCAAAAAAATAGTGTTTATCTGCGGCGAAGTCATGCCGCTGATATCGCAGGGCAAAGCAGGCATCGACTACAGCAAAAGTCGGCGTGATAATCAATCTGATCTGCCGCGACAACTGGCCATAATATTTTATTTTTTACGCTGTGCAGCCGTGAAAGAGTGAACATCACAACGCATGAAATTCTGAACATGACGCGAAAAAATCACAGCGAAAGCTGACGCCGTCCAGACACTGTGTAAAAATACAGGCAATTTCCTGTAGTAGAGCGTTCCTGGTGGTAATGAAACAATGGCCCTGACAGCAGCAATAAAAAGCCAGATAGCGCAGTGGTATAAAGCGCTGCAGCAACAGGTGCCTGACTTTATTCCGCGCCCGCCGCAGCGGCAGATGATCGCCGAAGTGGCGAAATGCCTGGCCGGTGACGATGGCCGTCATCTGGCGGTCGAAGCGCCAACCGGCGTCGGCAAAACCCTTTCCTATCTCATTCCCGGCATTGCGGTGAGCCGTGCTGAAGAGAAGCGGTTGGTGATCAGCACCGCCAACGTGGCGTTGCAGGATCAGATCTTCACCAAGGATCTGCCGCTGCTTAAAAAAATCATTCCCGATCTCACCTTTACCGCTGCTTTTGGTCGTGGTCGCTATGTTTGCCCGCGCAATTTGGCCGCACTGGCAGCGGATGACGAGCAGCAGGGCGATCTGCTGCTTTATCTGGATGACGAAGCGATCAGCAGCACTAAAGAAGAACAAACCCAATGCGGACGCTTGCAGAAGTCGCTGGATCGTTATCAGTGGGATGGTTTGCGCGATCACAGTGAAGACAACATCAGCGACAGCTTATGGCAGCGGCTTTCTACCGATAAAGCCAGCTGTCTGGGCGCGCATTGCCGCTGGTATCGCGAATGCCCGTTTTTTGTCGCCCGCCGTGAAATTGAGCAGGTGGATGTAGTGGTGGCAAACCATGCGTTGGTGATGGCGGCGATGGAAAACGAATCGGTGTTGCCGCCTGCTAAACAGCTGATGCTGGTGCTTGATGAAGGGCATCATCTGCCCGAAGTGGCGCGCGATGCGCTGGAAATGAGCGCTGATATCACACCCGGTTGGAGCAGCTTGCAGCTCGACCTTTTCGTGAAGCTGGTGGACAGCATCATGACTCAGATGCGACCTAAATCGCCGCCGCCACTGACGAATCCTGAACGGCTTAAAGCGCACTGCGATGAGCTACGTGAGCTGCTCACGATTATGAGTAACGCACTCAATCCGCTGCTGCCTACGCATAATCAGCCCGGCGAATTCCGTTTTGTGCTGGGCGAATTGCCGCAGGAAATCCTCGAACTCTGTGCGCGCCTGTTTAAGCTCAGTGATGCGCTGCGAGGCTTAACAGAAGGGCTGATCAACGCGCTAAGCGAGCAAACGGGCAAAGTGGATCTGGTGCGGTTGCACCGCAACCTGTTGCAGCTCAATCGTCAGTTTGGCTGGTTTGAGTCGGTGAGCAAATTATGGCGACTGGCGGCGTTGGAAAAAGCCTCTGGCGCGCCGGTATCAAAATGGATCACCCGAGAACTGCGTGAGGGTCAGGCACATTTGCTGTTTCACTGCGCCGGCATTCGCGTCAGCGATCAGCTGGAAAAAATGCTGTGGCGGAAAATACCGCATGTGGTGGTGACATCCGCCACGCTGCGTTCGTTGAACAGTTTTAATCGCTTGCAGGAGATGTCTGGTCTGAATGAGAAGGCTGGCGATCGCTTTGTGGCGCTCGACTCGCCGTTCAATCATATCGATCAAGGCAAGCTGGTGATTCCGCAGATGCGTTACGAGCCCGTCATGGCTAACGAAGCAGAGCACATTGCTGAGATGGCGGGATTTTTCCGTCAGCAAATGCACGAAGAGAAACACAAAGGGGTTCTGGTGTTATTTGCCAGCGGTCGCGCCATGCAGCAATTTGTCGCCTGTTTGCCCGATTTGCGTCTGTCGATGCTGGTGCAGGGCGATCAACCGCGCAGTCGATTAGTGGAGCTGCACCGCAAGCGAGTGGAAAAGGGCGAAACCAGTATCCTGATTGGCTTGCAGTCGTTTGCCGAAGGGCTGGATTTAAAAGGCGACCTGCTAAGTCAGGTGCATATCCATAAAATTGCTTTTCCCCCGGTGGACAGTCCGGTAATTTTAACCGAAGGTGAATGGCTAAAAAGCCTGAAACGCTATCCGTTTGAGGTGCAGAGTTTACCCAGCGCTTCATTTACGCTGATTCAGCAGGTCGGACGCCTGATTCGCAGCCATCAATGTTATGGCGAAATTGTCATTTATGACCGCCGTTTGTTGAGCAAAGCATACGGCAGCCGCTTGCTGGCGGCGTTACCGGTGTTTCCGATTGAGCAGCCAGCAGCGCCCGAACCTGCAAAAATAATAAGCACACCCACGCAAACCGTGCGTAAAAAACGTCCCACGCGGCGCTAAATGGCCGCGCACTTTAACGGAAGCGAGTGATGGAACTGAATAAGATTATTAAAGAGATTGGGCGTGGAAAGAATCACGCGCGTGACATCGACTTCGATACCGCAGTGGCGCTTTACAGTGCAATGCTGGCGGGCGATGTTCCCGATCTGGAGCTGGGCGGCATTTTAATTGCGCTGCGTATTAAAGGCGAAGGCGAAGACGAAATGCGCGGCTTTTATCAAGCGATGCAAACGCAAATGATGACGCTGCGTGCACCCGTTGATCGTCCTATGCCGATTGTCATTCCCAGCTACAACGGTGCACGTCGTCAAGGCAACCTGACACCTTTGCTGGCGCGGCTGCTCAACCAGCTCGGTTTTCCGGTGCTGGTGCATGGCGTGAGTGAAGATGCCACGCGCGTAACCAGCGAAGCGGTTTTTGCTGAACTTGGTGTACAACCTGCGACCACACAGCAGCAGGCGCAGGAAAAACTGGATAACGGCGAGTTGGTGTTTATTACCATCGACAACCTTTGCCCGCCCATGGCAAAACAGCTGTCGCTGCGCTGGCGCATGGGCGTGCGTAACAGCGCGCACACGCTGGTCAAATTGGCCACCCCGTTTGGTGAGCGTGAGGCGCTGCGTCTTTCCAGCGTGTCGCACCCAGAATATGTGCCGCGCGTGGGCAAATTCTTCAGTGATATTGATGCGCCAGGCCTTTTACTGAACGGCACTGAAGGTGAGGTTTATGCCAATCCACAGCGCTGTCCGGCAATCAGCTACATTCACGGCGCAGAAACGGAAGCAGAGGTGTGGGTTGAACGTCAGCCAGAAGTCACGCTGGAACTGCCAGGCGATAAAACAGCTGCCGTGACGGCGCGTTGGATTGACGCGGTGTTGGCGAAACAGCGACCGGTGCCAGAAGCGCTGCGTTTGCAGATCGCCTGCTGTTTACGTGCCAGCGGACAAAGTGACTCGCTGGACGCGGGATTACAGCGCCTTAGCGAGGCGGGTTATTAAATCAGGCTTTTGGCAGCGCCTGTTCAACCAGGTTCTGCCAAAATTCAACGCCCAGCGGAATTAGCGCATCGTTAAAATCATAACGGGCGTTGTGCAAAGGTGCCGACGGCGTTTCGCCATCCACACCTAGCCAGAAATAGGCACCCGGACACGCTTCCATCATGCAGGCAAAATCTTCTGATGCCATGGAAGGATTAACCTGCCATTTGACGTTCTCTTCGCCAAACGTGTTCAGCGCCACTGCGCGCACCTGTTCCGCTGGCTCAGCGTGATTGGCCGTTACCGGATAACCGGGTAACCAATCGATTTCTCCGCAGACGCCAAACGGTTTCGGCAGCGTACTCACAAAATCTTCAATTAACTGACGTACCCGATTGCGCACGTCGGTTTGCAGACAACGCACCGTGCCGCGCAGCTTTATCTGTTCGGGAATCACGTTGATTGCCTCGCCGCCGTGGATTTGCGTCACGCTCACTACCGCAGAGGCCAGCGGCGACAGGCGGCGTGAGGGGATTGTCTGTAACGCTAAAATCAGTTCTGCAGCGACCACCATCGGATCGGCACCACTTTCTGGCATTGCCGCGTGGCAACTTTTGCCATTCAGAGTGATTTCAAAGGAGTCAAGCGAAGCCATCATTGCGCCAGGATTCACCGCCAGCGTGCCCAGCGCCATGCCTGGCCAGTTGTGCATGGCATAAACCGCATCCATCGGAAAGCGCTGGAACAGACCTTCTTCTACCATTTTCCGCGCGCCGCCAAGGTTCTCTTCAGCAGGCTGAAAGATGAAGTGCACCGTGCCGCTGAACTGACGCGTTGCGGCCAGTTGTTTTGCGGCAGCAAGCAGAATGGCGGTGTGGCCATCGTGTCCACAGGCGTGCATGACGCCAGGTTGCGCAGAGCGCCACGCAACATCACCTTTTTCGGTGATAGGCAGGGCGTCCATATCTGCACGTAAGCCAATTACCGGACCTGCACCATTTTCCAGCGTGCCAATCACTGCCGTTCCCGCTAATCCACGAAAAACGTGCAGGCCAGCCAGTTCGAGCTGTTGAGCGACAACATCACTGGTTTTGTGCTCCTGATAGCCGAGTTCAGGTTCCTGATGAAACTGGTGGCGCCAGCGCAGGGCATCTTCAAGCAGAGCAGGGGAAAGGGTCATGCAGAAACGCGCTCCTTACGGATTGAGAAGATTTCACTTTAGAGGTCTGGCGAGCGCACGTCTATTGCCGAAACAGGGAATTTTGGCTATAGGCTAAATCAAAATGGAATAAGTAATAAGGAAGTGCGATGGGTTTGAGTCAGCGTAGGCGCGCAGAAAGTGAAGCGCGCGCGGTCCCCCATCCCAGCCTCGCCCCGTGAAGCGGGAGAAGGAGACGCTGCCACAGGCAGCTTTACTACTCGCATATTGCAGCATCTTCCTCCCCCATGTATGGGGGAGGATTGAGGTGGGGGCCAAACGACCTCGCACTCAAGAGGAGCGAGGTGGGGGCCAAACGACCTCGCACTTCTTTACTTCTGCATCGGCAGATTCAGCCCATGCGCCTTAGCACAGGCTTGCGCTTGCTCATAGCCTGCATCAGCATGGCGCATCACACCGGTGGCAGGATCGTTCCACAATACGCGACTCAGACGTGCATCGGCGGCTTCGCTGCCATCACAGACAATGACCACGCCTGCATGCTGTGAGAAGCCCATGCCCACACCGCCGCCATGGTGGAGGCTGACCCAGGTAGCGCCGCCCGCCGTGTTTAGCAGCGCGTTGAGCAGCGGCCAGTCAGAAACGGCGTCGGAACCATCTTTCATCGCCTCGGTTTCACGGTTTGGCGAGGCAACAGAGCCGCAGTCCAGATGATCGCGCCCAATCACCACCGGCGCTTTGAGCTCACCGTTGCGCACCATCTCATTAAAAGCCAGCCCGGCACGATGACGTTCACCCAAGCCTAACCAGCAAATACGTGCAGGCAAACCCTGGAAGGCGATACGTTCCTGCGCCATATCCAACCAGCGATGCAGGCTGGCATGCTGTGGGAATAGCTCTTTCAGTTTGGCGTCAGTTTTGTAGATATCTTCTGGATCGCCCGAAAGCGCAACCCAGCGGAACGGGCCTTTGCCTTCGCAGAAGAGTGGGCGAATATAAGCCGGCACAAAACCTGGAAAATCAAACGCATTTTTCACGCCTTCATCCAGCGCGACCTGACGAATATTGTTGCCGTAATCAACGGTGGGAATGCCCATATGACAGAAGTCGAGCATCGCCTGTACGTGCACCGCCATTGATGCGCGCGCCGCTTTTTCTACCGCCTTGGGATTGCTGGATTTCTCCTGCTGCCAGCGCGCCAGATCCCAATCAATCGGCAGATAACCATTAAGCGGGTCATGCGCTGAGGTTTGATCGGTGACGATATCGGGGCGTGGGCCGCCCGCTTTAGCGCGTTTCACCAGCTCCGGCAAAATCTCTGCCGCGTTACCCAGCAAACCCACGGAAATGGCTTTTTTCGCTTGGGTCGCTTCTGCAATTAGCGCTAATGCTTCATCCAGCGAGGTGGCTTTGTGATCGACATAGCGGGTGCGCAGACGGAAATCGATACGTGATTCCTGACACTCAATCGCCAGCACACAGGCGCCCGCTAAGACACCTGCTAACGGTTGTGCGCCGCCCATACCGCCTAAGCCTGCGGTCAAAATCCAGCGTCCGCTGAGGTCGTTGTTGTAGTGCTGGCGACCCGCTTCAACAAACGTTTCGTAAGTGCCTTGCACGATGCCCTGGGCACCAATGTAGATCCATGAGCCGGCTGTCATCTGGCCGTACATCATCAACCCGGCTTTATCCAGTTCGTGGAAGTGATCCCAGTTAGCCCAATGCGGAACCAAATTCGAGTTTGCCAGCAGGACGCGCGGCGCATCGGCGTGAGTACGAAACACACCGACCGGCTTACCCGATTGAATCAGCAGCGTTTCATCAGGTTTTAACACTTCTAAAGAACGCAGGATCTGCTCGAAGCATTCCCAGTTGCGCGCCGCTTTACCGATGCCACCGTATACCACTAAATCTTCGGGGCGCTCGGCGACGTCGGGATCGAGGTTGTTCTGGATCATGCGGTAAGCCGCTTCAATCAGCCAGTTAGCGCAATGCAGTTCGTTACCGTGTGGTGCACGAACTTCGCGTGCTACGGCCTGAGACAGGGTTTCGCTCATTACAGGTTCCTTATTCAGCAGACGTTACAGCGCGCATACTCGGCAGCAGCGCAGTCAAGGATTGAGGCCAGGCGGTGCGACTTGCCCACTGACGCATGGCGTCGATGTCAGGTGCCAGCAGGCGATCTTCCTCAAGGAAAGCCACTTGCTCGCGAATGGTGCTGATTTCCTGCTCGATTAAGGCCGAACTTTGCAGCGGACGATGGAATTCAATGCCTTGTGCTGCCGCCATCGCTTCAATGCCGACGACCGCAGCGGTGTTAAAGCACATGTCGCCCAGACGGCGTGCGGCGTAAGTCGCCATTGAAACGTGATCTTCCTGATTAGCGGAAGTTGGCAGGCTGTCAACGCTGCCCGGATGCGCCAGGGATTTGTTCTCAGATGCCAGCGCTGCCGCTGTCACCTGCGCGATCATAAAGCCCGAGTTCACACCGCCGTCGCGCACCAAAAAGGGCGGTAAGCCGGATAAACCAGTGTCGAGCAGCAGCGCCATACGGCGTTCAGAAATAGCGCCCACTTCAGCGATTGCCAGGGCGAGAATGTCAGCCGCGAAGGCCACCGGTTCAGCATGAAAGTTGCCGCCGGAAATGACGTCACCGGACTCGCTGAACACCAGCGGGTTGTCTGATGCGGCGTTGGCTTCAATTTGCAGGACGCGTGCGGCGTGGCTCAGGTTATCCAGACATGCGCCCATCACTTGGGGTACGCAGCGAATAGAATAAGGATCCTGTACGCGACCGCAGTTAGCGTGCGAACCCAGAATTTCACTGCCTTCAATCAACGACGTCACTGCGGCGGCAACCGCAATTTGACCTTGCTGACCGCGTGCCTGATGAATGCGTGCATCGTAGGGCTTCAGCGATCCCTTGATCGCTTCCAGCGACAGCGCGCCCGCCATGAGTCCCGCTGCGAACAGATTTTCTGCTTCGAATAATCCCCGCAGCGCCAATGCGGTAGAGACCTGCGTGCCGTTGAGCAGCGCCAAGCCCTCTTTGGGGCCCAGTACGATGGGGGTTAATCCCACTTTGGCCAGGCCATCAACGGCAGAAATCAGCTCACCGTTAACACGGACCTGACCTTCACCTAATAACATCAGCGACATGTGCGCCAGCGGAGCCAGATCGCCAGATGCACCAACCGAGCCTTTTTCGGGGATGCAAGGCATGATGCCCGCGTTGAACAAAGCCAGTAGCGCATCAACCAGTTCGATACGCACGCCAGAATGTCCACGCGCCAGGCTTACGATCTTGGTAGCCAAAATCAGGCGCGTTACGTTATCCGGTAGCAAATTGCCCAAGCCGACACTGTGTGATAGCACCAGATTGCGTTGCAGATCGGCCAGACGTGACGTGGGAATTTGCGTCTGTGCCAGCTTGCCAAATCCGGTATTAATGCCATAAACCACGTTGCCAGAGGCGACGATGGCGTCAACGGTTTGCTGTGCCTGCGCGATGGCGTTACGTGCCTGGTCATCAAGACTAAGCGAAACACCACCTTGATAGATTGCGCGTAACGTAGCGAGATCCACCTCGCCTGGAACCAGGCGCAAATGCTGAGAAGAGCCTGACATAACCTACTCCTGTCTATACAAGTTTGCTGGGGCTGTTAGCCGCTGTTAAGCGCATTGACCCCGCGGATTTATTCGAGTGAAGCATATGGGTTTAATCTTGTCTATCCTTGTATATACAATTAGCAAGGGCTGTGCCAAACCGATCACAAAATTCATGCTTGTTGTCATCTGTGGTTGCGCTGTTTTTACCGCAAGGGTTTGCACTGCAACGATGCGCCAGCTGCACTACCAACGTGCATCTACCTGATATGGATGTATATACATTTGCAGGTTGAGACAGTAAACTCGGGGTATTATCAGGATAAGGAACAGCAAATGGTCGAGCATACGGCGATAGCACAACTGGCTGCGGCCATGAGTGATGAACCCGCACCGATTTATCAGCGCGTTAAACAGGCAATCGTGAGTCAGATTCGTGAAGGGCACTGGAAAGCGAATCAGCGCGTGCCGTCAGAAAGCGAGTTGGTGAATGAGTTGGGCGTCAGCCGCATGACCATCAATCGCGCGCTGCGTGAGCTGACTGGCGAAGGTTTTTTAGTGCGAATGCAAGGCGTGGGCACCTTTGTCGCGGAGATGAAAGGTTACACCGCGATGCTGGAAGTGCATAACATCGCCGATGAAATCGCCCAGCGTGGGAATCTACACAGCTGTAAAATCCTCGCCATCGGTCAGAACAAAGCCGATCCCGAGCAGGCCGCCGTTTTAGGGCTAAGCACCGGGCAAACCCTTTACCATTCGCTGATTGTTCATTATGAAAATGAGCTGCCGGTTCAGCTGGAAGATCGCCTGGTCAATCCGCTCGTGGCACCGGATTACCTGACGCAGGATTACCATACCTTTACGCCTTACACCTATTTGATGCGCGTCGCGCCACTGACGGCGGGCGAACATATTGTTGAAGCGGTATTGCCGGATGCGCGTCAGCGTAAACATCTGGCGCTGGATGAGCACGAACCTTGCTTGCTGATCCGCCGCCAGACGTGGAGCGATACCAAAATCGTCACCTATGCGCGTTTACTGTATCCGGGTTCACGCTACAAGCTGCTGGGCCGATTCAAAGGACACGGCTGAGGCGGGTAAACAGCAGCTGCGCATCATCGCCTAAAGGCGTCAGCTGCAGCGTTTCATCCATCCACCAGACGCCCTGCTGGCGAGAAAGTGTTTCTCCGTTCGCCAGCTGCCATTCTCCGCATAACACCCACACCACACCGTTTTCACTGCCAGCCTGTTTTGTCACCACCGCAACTGAAGATTGCCAGACATCACGCCGCGTCATGATATTGAAATCTTCACTGGCGCCCCCTTTAAGGCTGGCTTGCAGTGCCCACTCACCAGGGAAAGCCCAGGGTTGATGGGGGATCAGGCGATGCTGCAAAGTCGATGTACTCAGCAAGACGTTATCACCGTGCAGCAGCGTGATAACCCGATCCACCCCTGGAAACAGTGAAAAATCCCCGTCCGCGGCAAGGGTGGCGATACTGGCGCGCCAGCCGAACTGCGCTTCACCAAGCGGAAAGCTGACGATCTCGCGCGTTTCGCCGCCGCCGTTGCGCCAGCGGCTAACCGGTAAATCAGCATAGGAAAAGCGCTTCATCGTAGTGCCGCCATGGCCTGTTTGAACCGCGCGGTGCAGGCTTCTTCTGCGGCATGATGACCGTCCTGGATAACGGCATTGCCCGCAACATACACATCACGAATCTGATCGCGCTGACCGGCAAACAGCCAGCGATTAAGCAGGGCGCGATCGTCAATATGGCTAAACCAGGCATCATCCTTGAGCACCAGCCAGTCGGCGCGTTGCCCCACGGCGAGTCCACCGCTGCGAATGCCGCACGCCTGCGCGCCACCTTGCGCCGCCTGTTGCCATAACAGATCGCCCACCGAAGCTTGATGAGGCGTGGTGATGCGATTGCGTCGGCGGTCACGCAGACGCTGCCCATATTCCAGCCAGCGCAACTCTTCCTGGGCGCTGAGCGAAACGTGGCTGTCGGAACCGATGCCCCAACGTCCGCCCTGCGCGATGTAATCAACGGCGGGAAAAATGCCATCACCCAGATTGGCTTCTGTTGTTGGGCACAAACCCGCTACCGCACCGCTGGCTGCGAGTCGGCGAACTTCTCGCTCATCCAGGTGTGTAGCGTGGATCAGGCACCAGCGCGCATCAACCTCAAAGCGGTTCATCAGCCAGGCCACCGGGCGCTCGCTGCTCCACGCCAGACTGTCATTGACCTCTTTTTCCTGCTCAGAGACGTGAATGTGCACCGGCAAAGCGGCGTCGCTGGTTGCCAGCACCTCGCGCATCTGCGCTTCGCTCACCGCCCGCAACGAATGAAAACAGAGACCTTGATTGTGCAGCGGCTTATTGCGCAGGTTGCTTTGCAACCAAGCCTGCTGCTGCAGATAGCGATCGGTTTGCTGAATAAAACGTTTTTGCCCGTCTGAAGGTGGCTGCGCACCAAAACCGCTGTAGCTGTAAAGCACCGGCAGCAGCGTTTGACCGATGCCAGCTGTCTCGGCTGCGTGAATCAGCTGCTGTAACATCGCATTATCAGGATAGGGCGCGCCATGCGGGTCGTGGTGCAGATAGTGGAATTCAGCGACCTGGCTGTAGCCGCCTTTCAGCATGTCGATGTAAAGCAGCGCGGCAATGTCGCCAACCTGTTCGGGCGTCAGGCGCTGCACCATGCGGTACATCAGATCGCGCCAGGTCCAGAAGCTGTCTTGAGGATCGCCAGCGACTTCTGCTAATCCCGCCATTGCACGTTGAAACGCATGTGAATGCAGGTTTGCCATCGCGGGGATCACGTGGCCATGCAGGGGCCTCGCCTCTTGTGCCTGACTGTCGGGAATGATTGATTCAATGAATCCAGCCTGATTGACTGAAATACGCACCTGCCTGCGCCAGCCTTCAGTAAGCAGCGCGCGGGAGGCAAAAAAAGTCGCCATGGTTGATCCTCAACGGATGTGGTTGTATATACATATACATACTTTGATGCGCAGTGTAAATCTCAGGAGCGATGAGGTGACAACAGCAGATGACTTATCAATAGACAGCCTGTGGCTAGGGGCCGATCTGGTGACTATGCAGGGCGGTAAGTACCAGATCATCGAAGATGGCGCACTGGCGGTAAAAGCCGGGAAGCTGCACTGGGTAGGGCCGCGTGAAACGATGCCGGCGTTTCACGCGCGTGAGCAGCATCAACTTTCGGGTGGCATCATCACGCCGGGTTTGGTGGATTGTCACACCCATTTGGTGTTTGGCGGCAATCGCAGCCAGGAGTTTGAGCAGCGATTAAATAACGTTAGCTACGCTGAGATTGCTGCGCAGGGCGGCGGTATTCTTTCTACCGTGCGTGCCACGCGCGCGGCCAGCCAGCAGGAGTTAGTGGCTTCTGCGCGCTGGCGACTGGATCGCTTACTGGCAGAAGGCGTGACTACGGTTGAAATCAAATCGGGTTATGGTCTGGATGAAGAGAGTGAGCTGCGCATGTTACGGGCGATTCGTGAGTTAAGCGAAAGCGTGCCAGCGGATGTGCTCGCGACCTGTTTAGCCGCCCACGGTTTCCCGCCAGAATTCAAACACAATCCCGACGGCTGGATTGATGTCATCTGCAATCAGCTATTGCCGCAGGTAAAAGCGAAAGGGTTGGCGGATGCGGTCGATGCTTTTTGCGAACATCTGGCTTTGTCGCCTGCGCAGGTGGCGCGTGTGTTTGATCAGGCAACAGCGTTGGGCTTGCCGGTTAAGTTACACGCAGAACAGCTTTCATCGCTAGGCGGTGCCGCATTGGCAGCGCGTTACGACGCGCTTTCTGCCGATCACCTGGAATACGCCACGGAAGATGATGTTAAGGCCATGGCGCAGCATGGAACGGTTGCGGTGTTGCTGCCGGGCGCGTTTTATCTGCTGCGTGAAACTCAGCGTCCGCCGGTTGAACTGTTCCGCCATTATGGCGTGCCGATGGCGCTGGCAAGCGATGCGAATCCTGGCACATCACCGGCATTATCCCTGCGCTTGATGTTAAACATGGGTTGCACGCTATTTGGCATGACACCGGAAGAGGCGCTGGCAGGCGTGACGATTTGGGGAGCAAAAGCGCTTGGACTGGAACAGACTCATGGCACGCTTGAAGCGGGCAAAGTCGCCAGCTTCGTTCATTGGCCATTAGCCCGTCCGGCAGAATTGGTTTACTGGTTGGGTGGTGAGCTGCCCTGTAAAGTCATCTATCGTGGAGAAGCACAATGAGCAGTGAAAAGATCAGCGAAACAAGCAGTGGATCCACCTGTTTCCACTTTACCCAAGGCAAGATCCCGCTGCTGGTTAGCATTCCGCACGCGGGTACGCTGCTTACGCCAGAGGTTGAAAACGCGTTGAGCGATGCCGCGCGCAGCTTGCCGGATACCGATTGGCACATTCCGCTGTTGTACGATTTTGTGCGCGATTTGGGTGCCAGCGTGATCATTGGCCGCTACTCACGCTTCGTCGTTGACCTTAATCGTCCGCCCGACAACCAACCGCTGTACACCACCGCAACCACGGGTTTGTTTCCCGAAACGCTGTTTGATGGCACACCGACCTTCGCGGAAGGAAAAACGCCAAGCGCTGAACAGCGCCAAAGCTATATTGATCACATCTGGCAGCCTTATCATCAGCAAATTCAACATGAGCTGGCGCGACTCAAAGCCGAATACGGTTATGCCTTGCTGTTTGATGCCCACTCGATTGCCAGCGTGATTCCTCGCCTGTTTGAAGGACGCCTGCCGGATATCAATATTGGTACCAACGACGGTGCCAGCTGTAGCCCAGCGGTGATTAACGCTATTCAGGCTGTGTGTGCTGAGCAAGATAAATACAGCTGGGTGCTGAATGGGCGCTTCAAGGGCGGCTACATTACTCGCGCCTACGCGCAACCTGATGAGAATGTGCAAGCGGTGCAGCTCGAACTGGCGCAATGCAATTACATGGATGAAACACCCCCCTTTGCCTGGCGACAGGAACGCGCCACCGCGCTACAGAAGGTGTTGAAGCCGCTGATACAGGCATTTATCGAGCAAGGAAAGGTGTAAACAAGCGCGTCGAGAAGACGCGCTGTGATGCTTTATGCCCGACGAGCATCCGGGCGCACTAAATCAAAACGCTGCGCTTCAGTGATGCTGTAATAGGCGCTCGGTCCGCCAGCGCGTAGAATCGGCTCGGCTTTGGCGGTTTGATAAATGCCATTTTCCAGCAGCGTTTCATCAATATGAATCGCCACCGCTTCACCCAAGACCAACCAGCTATCAATCGGCTGACCTTGTGCATCCTGCAACTGAATGAGCTGCGTGAGCTTGCATTCAAAATTAACCGGGCTTTCCGCCACTAAACTCGGCTTGACCTGCGAGGCGGGTAACGGCGTTAAGCCAGCAATAGCAAACTCATCCTGATCGGCGGGCACCGAAGCGGAGCTCTCGTTCATCGCTTCTGCTAACGAACGCGTTGCCAGGTTCCAGACAAATTCTTTGGTCTCAGAAATATTCTGCACACTGTCTTTCCATCCGCTGCTGGCGAAACCGATGATGGGCGGATGATAATTAAAGCAGTTGAAGAAGCTGTAAGGCGCGAGGTTGCGATGACCGCTGGCGCTGATGGAACTGATCCAACCAATTGGGCGTGGCCCAACAATCGCATTGAGAGGATCGTGCGGCAATCCGTGACCTGAGCGCGGTTGGTAAGAGTAACGTTTGTGCGTCATGAAATCTCCGATAGCGTTTTTTGTTTTATCTTAGTCTTACAGCATTGATTGAGTCGGCGAGAATTGTGTAAGCGGATTGTGCGAAGCCGCGTAGTTGTCTCAACCCGACGCTCTTCGCATATTCATTATTTATTTTCAGCGATGCACAGCGTATTGTACGCGCGCCCGAATAATTGAGAGAAAGTATGAAAAAGTCAGCCAGTTCGTCACCGTTCCATGCCCGTAATCGCCATCAAAGTGAATACGATTTTGCCGCCTTAATCGCTGCACATCCACCGCTGGCGGTGAAAGTGCGCCCTAATGGTTATGGCGTGCAGTCGGTGGATTTTGCCGATCCCGAGGCGGTGATGCTGCTGAATCAGGCCTTGATCAAGCTGTTTTACGGCATTGACTGGCAACTTGCGCCGGGTTCACTCTGCCCGCCCGTGCCGGGTCGTTCAGATTATGTGCATTATCTGGCCGATCTGCTGGCGCTGGATAATCAAGGAAAAATCCCGATGGCCGATGTGCTGGATATCGGCTGTGGTGCAAACTGCATCTATCCGCTGATTGGTCAGGCTGAATATGGCTGGCGCTTCACCGGCACTGAAATTGATGAAAGCGCATTGAAAGCCGCGAATCAAATCGTGGCTGCGAATCCTGGTTTGCAGCGCAATATTCGCCTGCGCCGTCAAAAAAACAGCGATGCTATTTTGGCGGGTGTCGTGAACAAGAACGATTTTTTCCACGCCGTGATGTGTAATCCACCGTTCCATGCCTCTGCCGCTGAAGCTGCGGCCAGTTCACAGCGTAAAGTGCGTAATTTGGGTCTGGAGAAATCCGCACCGCTGAACTTTGGTGGTCAACATAATGAGTTATGGTGCGTCGGCGGCGAAAAAGCCTTTGTCAGCAAAATGATTCAGGAAAGCGTGGCGCTGGCGCGTCAATGCATCTGGTTCACGTCGCTGATCTCCAGCAAAGATAATCTGGCTGCGCTGGAAAAACAGTTGCAGGCGCTGGATGTAGAGGTTCGCGTAGTGAACATGGCGCAGGGCCAGAAACAGAGCCGCTTCCTGGCCTGGTCATTTATGCCTGCGGCGACACGCGCGCAGCGTTTACGTTAATCCAACGTTTGTTGATGGCATCCGCCACCTGTATTCAGGTGGCGGATGTTCTGCTTGTGGCACCGACTAAAAATAGCGCGGTTATTGCGGAGACGGTAACGCCGGTAAGCTGGCAGCGCCTGCAACGTCAGGTCCGGTTTGCATCACTTCCACCGTTTGGTGCGGCGCTTTGATGCCTGCAGCATCAAAATGCTTCTTCACCTTTTCATCTAAAGCAAAACGTACCGTCCACTGCTTAAGCGGCTGAGTGGTAAACGAGACGCGCACAGTAAATGCCTGATTAGTCAGCCCGACTAAACCTGCAAAGTTTGGTTCGCCAATGACCATGCCGCGAATCTCTGGGTTTTCCAGCAGTTCATTTACTGCCGCCTGCAGCGCACGATTAGCGCGTTCCGTATCCTCATTACGATCGACATCATAGTTCGCAACAAACGAGCCGATACCGCGCACAAAGTTGGCGAAGGTGGTGATCGAAGACCAGGGAATGATGTGATAAGCGCCGGTATCCTGACGTACGCCAACAGATCGAATTGACATGCGCTCGACCGTGCCGGTAATGGCGCCTATCGTCACCAAATCGCCGGTGTTCATGCCATTCTCAAACTGAATAAAAATGCCGGTAATAATGTCCTTCACCAGCGTTTGTGAACCGAAGGAAACCGCCAACCCCAAGGCGCCTGCACCCGCCAGCAGAGGCGCAATATTGACGCCAATTTCTGACAGTAAAATCATGATGGTAATGGTGCTAATCACCACGGCTAACGCGTTGCGGAACAGTGTCAGCAGTGTACGTGTGCGGGCGCTGGGCATTGGGCGGCCATGTGAATCAGAGGCGAGACGGCTTTCAATCAAACTCGCCAGCACCGTCCAGCCGATCGCGGACAGCAGTAAAATCATCACGATGCGGATCAGGATATCCACCATTTTTTCGCCAGCACCAATGGTTAGCCAATGCCAAAGATCAAACAGGTTCCAGGCATTAAGTAGCAATAGCAAGGTAGCAAAAACCGTGAGAATGCGGGCCAGCTTTAGCATGGCGCGAACCCAGTCATTCACGCGCTTTTGCAATTCAGGGTAATTGCGGCGCAGATCGGGTGACAAAATAATGGTTTTACCTATCCAGCGCGTCAAAATACCGGAAACAAAAGCGGCAATGCCGACAATGGCCAGGCTGCGTACCGTGGCGGACATCATAAATTTCAGGCTGTCGCCGGGATTGAAAATCGAAAACAAAAACAGCGCGATAAAATACGCGCTCGCCAGCCAGTGCCAGAACAGCGCAAACGCTCGAATGAAGAAGGCAAAAAAGGCCATGCTGCGGTTGGCTAACCCAATCAACGCATTGTGAATATTGCGTTTGTTACTGAATATCAGCCACTGCGCCCAACAGGTCATGATCGCCATAATGGCAATGTTCAGTAGCGCCGCAATTTGCACGTTCACCTGATTAGACACAATCGGCACGATCACCAATAAACCGTAACCCATAATGCCGCTGAGCCAGCTTAGCCGCGTATTCCAGTAGCTGGCGCGCTCATCGTTGAGATGAAAAAAACGAAGTTCAGGAAAATGCGGGCAGAAAATCAGGCGCAACAGCGCTTTAAAAAATTCGATTAAGGCAAAGGCGTTGAGGAACAAACCCTGCTGATAAGCGATAGTGCGACTATCGCCGTGAAAGTTATCGCTGATAATTTGGCCGATAAACAACGCCAGCGCCAGTAGCAACAGGTCAATGATAAACGCGCCAATGATGGTAGCGGGAAGATGTAGCCAGTTACGGTGATCGCGGTTTTTCTGTCGTCCCCATGCTCCAAGACGTTGATAGAGTGGATAAACCAAACGACGCAGCAGCCAGTAAAGGGCAAACATCGCCAAGGCCAGGCCGGCAAAATGGTTTACCGCATTCACAAAGGTCACGGGATTAAAGGGCTTATGTGGCGCGTAGAGAATATTGTCGTGCAGCCGAATGAATTGCGTAGCGGCTTCACCGCCATATTGGCGCGTCATATCGGTGAGCCCTTGCAGCACGGTCTTTTCTTCCGGCTCCTCGGTTGGCGGTGCCAGTTCTGGTGTACCGGTATCGGTGGGTGTCGCGGCGGCATTACGCAGTTGCTCAATTAATTCCTGGCGGGACTGATCGTTATCAAGAATGTTTGCCAATGCCGCATACGCGGCTTTTTTATCACTCAGGCCAGGTTCTTGCGCATTACCTGAATCGGTTTTGGTTTGTTGTGCCGCAACAGCGGCTTGGGGCAATGAAACGGCTTGTGCTGTAGGTAGCGTAATGAAAAATAACAGACAGAGCAGAATCCAACGCCGCAAAAATGTGCGGGGTGGGCAGGCTGACAACATGGCTTTCTCCTTAGCAACATGCTTGCTTCACAAGAGAAAAAGTATAGTCAGGGATGGCGAATCAAAATTCTGAAAGAAGAAGGGCAGATAAAAAAGGGCCGCAATCTTATAAAGCGGCCCGTTTTATCAAGAGACGTGCTGCAAGAATTCGCGCAGACGATCGCTTGGCGGATTGCTGATTAATGCATCGGGATTGCCATCTTCAGCGATGCGGCCTTTGTCGATGAAAATCAGGCGTGAGGCAACTTTCTGAGCGAAGCCAACTTCATGGGTGACGATCACCATGGTCATGCCTTCTTCGGCCAAATCCTGCATCACTTTTAACACTTCGTGACGCAGTTCAGGATCGAGCGCGGAGGTTGGCTCATCAAACAGCATCATCTTAGGCTTCACCGCCAGCGCACGCGCAATCGCGACGCGTTGCTGCTGACCACCAGAAAGTTCAGAAGGGAAGTGGTGGGCGCGTTCCGCCAGACCGACTTTGCCCAAAAGTTCCTGCGCCAGTGCGCGCGCTGCCTCTTTTTTCGCACCACGGACGCGAATCGGTCCAAAAGCGACGTTATCCAACGCGCTCATCTGTGGAAACAGATGGAACTGCTGGAACACCATCCCCGCTTCCTGGCGGATCAGACGCTCATCCACTTTAGGGTCATTCACTTTTAATCCATCAACAATCAGCTCGCCGCTGGTGATCTCTTCCAACTTATTGATGCAGCGTAGCAGCGTGGATTTACCTGAACCAGAAGGGCCGATAATCACCACCACTTCACCCTGATTAATCTTCAGGTCGATGTTATGCAGCACCTGCGTTTTACCAAAATGCTTCGAGACGTCTTTAAATTCAATCACAGGATTTTCACCCTTTTTTCAATACGGCGCAGCACAAAGCTCAACACCAGCGTAATCACCAGATAAATGATCGCAACCGCGCTCCAGATTTCCAGTGCACGGAAGTTACCGGCAATAATTTCCTGACCCTGACGTGTCAGTTCCGCCACGCCGATAACGATGAACAGCGAGGTGTCTTTAATGCTGACAATCCACTGGTTGCCCAGCGGTGGCAACATGCGGCGCAGCGCCAGCGGCATAATGACATAACGCAAGGTTTCACGGCGTGACAGGCCAAGCGCCAATCCAGCTTCGCGAAAACCTTTATTAATGGATAACACCGCGCCGCGCGTGATCTCCGCGATATAGGCACCCGAGTTAATCATGATAGTGACAACCGCTGCGCTGAACGGATCAATGCGCAAGTCTGGGAAAGCCATGGGCAAGGCGAAATAGATGAACATTACCTGCACCACGATTGGCGTGCCGCGGATAATTTCAATGAACACCAGTGCGAGGTTGTTGGTGAACCAACCGCCGTAGGCGCGGGCAAAACCTGCGACCAAACCGATGATCAACCCCCCAATCAGCCCAATAACGGAGATGATTAAGGTCAGTTTGGCGCCTTCAAGCAGCGCGGGCATGGCTGGCCAGATAACGCTCCAGTCGAACTCCATGGTGAACTCCAGATATGTTGCGATGGAAAAAAGCAGGGAAATGTTCCCTGCTGAAAATTAAACCGAGCCCAGATTATTATTTAGGTTCGCTGCCGAACCATTTTTTGTACAGCTCGTTGTAAGTCCCGTTTTCTTTAATGGTCTTCAGTGCGCCGTTTACTTTTTCACGTAAATCGTCGCTGCCTTTCGGGAAGGCGATACCATATTGCTGAGCCTCAATTGAGTCGCCTACCGCTTTGAAGCGGCCTTTACCGGCGGTGTTGATGAAGTACAGAATATTTGGCGTGTCGTGCAGTACAGCGTCAGCACGGTTGGTGCCAAGCTCCATATAAGCGCTGTCAATATTTGGGAACTGGCGCAGATCTTTAGATTTGATATTCGCTTTAGCGTATTCGACCGAACCGGTTCCGCTTTTCACTGCCACGACTTTGCCGTTCAGATCGCTGATGCCTTTGATGTCGTTTTCGTTGTTACGCACCATCACTAACAAGCCGCTTTTGTAGTAACCGTCAGAAAACTCAATGGCTTTTTTACGTTCTTCGGTAATGGTAATACCCGCTAACGCCAGGTCAACGTTGCGCGTTTGCAGTGCAGGAATGATGCCGCTGAAGTCCATCGGTTTCAGGGTGTAATCCAGTTTCAGTTCTTTCGCGATAGCTGCCCACAAATCAACGTCAAAACCGACGTATTTGTCGCCTTGCTTAAATTCGAAAGGAACAAAGGCGGTGTCAGTTGCGACAACCAACTTCTTTTCAGCTGCGGTAGAAGAGAGTGAGAAGGCCAGCGCCAGCGCGGCCACAGAGACTTTAAACAGTGACTTCATCATTTTTCCTTATTACTACAAGGTTATAAAACCCGTGTTTGCGGCTTGTCATATGAAAGAATTATGCCAACTTTGCAAAATCACTAAAATCAGTGAGTTGGACAGGCTGGCTGACACGATTTTGCATCGCATTAGCGCTTTGCACTAAAATGGCGCCCTATATTGGTGCGTAAGGTTATTTTGGTGCAACAGGAAGTGTGACGTAAAAGCGGAGGCGGTAAAAATCTGAAAGGGAAAACTGTTAACGAAGTCATAAAAAGCCGGTAACAAGGCATAAAAAAAGGCGGGTTTCCCCGCCTGATTTATCATGTTGAACGTTAACTTATAACTTATTCGATATTAGCTTCGATAAACCACAGGAACTTATCGAGGTCACGTGACGCTGCGGTAAAGATATCAGCGGTATCTTCATCCTTCACTTCAGTGATGGCTTTACGTACATCGTTAGCAACCAGACCGTAGCGATCTGCCAGTGCTTTCAGATGATCCTGTACGCTATGAATATTCAGCGGATAGCTTTGCAGTGGCGTTTTATCACTCACCACCTGCGCTGTACCGAGTGCTACGCCGCCCAACTGCACAACGCGTTCTGCAATCGTGTCCTGATGATCGGTAATTGTGGTGCGGAAGCCGTCCAGCATCTCATGCACACCAATAAAGTTCGCACCGCGCATGTTCCAGTGCGCTTGCTTAGTGATCAACGACAGGTCAATGAACTCCACTACCAGCCGGTTCAGCACCTCGATGGTGGCTTTTTTATCGTTTTCAGCCACGTCATTACGGGTGTAAATGAGATCAGAAGAATTTGTTTTAACCAGTTTAGCGGTACTCATCGTTTCAGTCCTCTCTTTGATGGTTGTCCTAGTCAAGTACGGGAATAAGTATAGCAGCGCTTTGGGAGTTTGCAGTAACGGCTATGCCGATGGCTGAAATAGAGCACTTCCTGGTTATAAATAAGCATTTAGCCAAGGTAGTTAATGCAATGTTAAATTTAGCGTGAGCTAAAAATTTAATATTTACAGTTGGTTAGGTTAATGTGTCAATGTGGTATATCTGACTGTTTCAAAATAATACGGTAAAAGCCGTTCGTTAATTAAGAAGGCTTATCAAGATTAATACGCTTGTTATTTGGCCCGCGTTTTCACAGGCCAAATAATTTATTTTGGCGCTGCATTATTTAACTCAACCTCACTTAACCGGTTCTTTTTTGGCTTCATTGTGAGTGTCGAACCGGCAGAAGCTATGATGATCGCCAGCAAGGCAAGACATTGTTGTCCATTCAGGGTTTCGCCAAGAAAAAGCATGCCCGATAACGCTGCCATCGCGGGTTCCAGACTCATCAACGTACCAAAAATGCGTGCCGGTAAGCGGGTTAACGCGATCATTTCAAGAGAATAGGGGATGGCACTGGAAAGCAGAGCGACCAGCAACGCAATGGGAAGCACACTCCAGTGCCAGATGCCGCTTTCCGCAAAAGTCAGACCCAGCGGCACAAAAATAACAGAAGCAATCAACGAACCCATCGCCACGGTGGCAGGTCCGTGTTCCGCGCCCGCACGTTGCCCCGCCAAAATATAAAATGCCCAACATGCGCCTGCGCCAACAGCGCATGCTGCACCCAGCGGATCGATTGCCGTCATGTTCGCGCCGAACGGCAGCAAAAACCATAATCCAATCACGGCCAGCACGACCCAGACAAAATCCAGCAAGCGGCGTGAACCAAGCAGTGCAAGCGTTAAGGGACCGGTGAATTCCAGCGCAACCGCCACGCCAAGCGGCACGGTACGAATAGAAAGATAAAACAAGAAGTTCATAGCGCCGAGCGCCAGGCCATACATCAATAGCGGCATGCGCTGCGCACGCGTGAAATGTAGACGCCACGGCTTAAAAATTGCACAGAGAATAAGCGTCCCCAGCCCTAAACGTAACGCTGTAATCCCGGTGGCACCCACAGTGGAAAAAAGCGACTTGGCCAGCGATGCGCCGCCTTGCAGTGAAAGCATCGCGATGAGCAGTACCGCAATAGGCATTAAAACCGGTGCGAGATTTCTTAGGGGTGAGGTAGGTGACATCCTGTGGCTACATCCTGATCATTTACTTAACAAGTGCACAGTGTAATGGAATTTATGGGCAAAAGAGACGATGGCGCGTGGTTTAAATTTGGTTTAACTGCGCATGAATTGCGCAATTTCAGCGCCAATTTAGTAAAGAAACGTCAGGATTTTTTAGGATTTTACTTAAAGCGGAAATTAAAAGGCGAAAGTTTATTGCAGAAAAATGATGGTTTTTATAAGAAAAAAGAATGACATAGGATCGTGCATTAACGTCCTGTTACACCAAACTTTCTGTTAGACAATAAAATCTGGGCAGAGTTTCTCGCTATTTTTTGTTATATTTTCAGCGTTGTCAGGAGAGTAGTACTTTCACATTTGAGGTGGTTATGAAAAAAATTGCATGTCTTTCAGCACTGGCCTGTGTTCTGGCTGTATCCGCAGGTTCCGCAATGGCGCAAAGCACTGTATCTGGTGGCTATGCGCAGAGCGATTATCAGGGCGTTGCTAACAAAGCTAACGGCTTCAACCTGAAATACCGCTACGAAGACGGTTCTAACCCACTGGGTTGGATCGGTTCTTTCACTTACACCGAGAAAGATCGTACCGAAGCTGGCGTTTATAACAAAGGCCAATACTACGGCATTACCGGTGGTCCTGCTTTCCGTCTGAACGACTGGGCAAGCATCTACGGTGTTGTTGGTCTCGGCTACGGTAAGTTCGAGCAGAACACTACCGCATCACGCGACAAATCTGATTCAAGCGACGTAGGTTTCTCTTACGGCGCAGGTATGCAGTTCAACCCAATCGAAAACGTTGCACTGGACGTGGGCTACGAGCAGAGCCGCATCCGTAACGTTGACGTTGGCACCTGGATTGCTGGCGTAGGTTACAGCTTCTAAGTTCAGCTTAGACTGCCTATTCCAAAACGGCCCTTAATGGGCCGTTTTTTCGTTTCTGCACTTCCTCGTCTTTTCTCACCTTATTCATTGACCTTTCCCACCATCATTGAGTCAGGCGCGCACTTTTTCGACTCAGAAATGCACTGCGCTTTCCAGATTCGGATGAACATTTAAACGGATGATTGAACAACGCAATGTCGCAGATTAAAAGGGCACAACCTAACGAAGCGAGCGCGGTCGAAGGGGAGTTAACAAGATTGGTAGCCCTTCAGCATTAATGTGAAAGGCTTAAAAAGCGGGATGTTTAGCCGCGCCAGATCAGGTTTTGGCAGCGACGATTGTCAGTTTTTTTACCGAGCAATTTTTCGATCAACATCAGACGAAGCGTAAAAGGGGAACGCGTCAGCAGGCACAACCAGGATTTTATATCCACGGACGTTGTTTTTTCAGCCTGGAAGCATTTGCTGCAATCTAAACAGCTTTTTAGGGTGCTCATAGAATCACCTCCCAATGAATGTTGACGCAAAAGTGAGCAGAGATCGTCAATTAAGCTTAGAACAACAGCAATGATGAAAAAGGATCTTGCACGATCTTCACTGGCTGACCAGCGTTGCTGCTTACATTATCGACAAATATAGCATTGGCTATATCCTTTAGCCAATGCTAATTAGGAAAAATTTGAGCTTCTTTGCACCTGGTTTACAATGAGCGCAGCTAATCCGTAGAGCAGGTTGAATACGGATAATAATAAAGAGGAAGTTGAATGAGTCGTCGTGCTAAAAGCGTGGTTACTGCCCCGCAAGGACCACTAAAAGATATTGAAGAGCATGTCGAAGGTTTTCGGCAGGTGCGTGAAGCGCATCGCCGTGAACTTATTGATGACTACGTTGAGCTAATCTCTGATTTGATTGGTGAATTTGGCGAAGCGCGTCAGGTTGATATGGCTGCGCGCCTCGGTGTCTCACAGCCGACGGTGGCGAAAATGCTGAAGCGCCTGAGCATCGCCGGTTTGGTTGAGCAGGTTCCTTATCGCGGCGTGTTCTTAACCAGTGAAGGCGAAAAGCTGGCGGAAGAGAGTCGTGCACGCCATTACATTGTTGAAACCTTCTTGTTAGCGCTGGGCATTAGTCCAGAAACCGCGCGCCGCGACTCTGAAGGCATTGAGCATCACGTCAGTGATGAAACGCTGGCCGTTTTCCAGAAATTCTACGAAAATCGCTAACCTTTAAGGCGAATGGCCAACATGCCCACTCTTTTTCGCTCCTTTTTGCATGACCGAATTTTGCATCTGCTGTTAATCATTGGAGCGATCTTGCTGTTTCTGGCCAACTTTCGTTGGTCAGACCTGCCTGGCGCCGTAGACTGGCATACCATTATTACGCTGACAGGATTGTTGATCCTGACAAAGGGATTAGAAGTCAGCGGCTATTTTGATGTGCTAGGCGAGCGATTAATCAGCCGTTTTAAGCATGAGCGGGCATTGGCCTTGTTTATGGTGTTAGCCGCGGCGCTGCTTTCTACCTTTCTGACGAACGATGTTGCACTGTTTATTTTGGTGCCGCTAACGTTAACGCTACGAAAATTCTCTCGCTTACCCCTTTCACGTTTAATCATTTTTGAAGCGTTGGCGGTCAATGCTGGCTCGTTGCTAACGCCGGTCGGTAATCCGCAAAATATTTTGCTATGGAGCCACGGTTCTCTCAGCGTGGCGGGATTTATCGGGCAGATGTTTCCCTTGGCGGCCTGGCTGCTGCTGAGCCTGGTTGCATTGACCTGGTGGAGCTTTTCAACGCGAGAAATACAAAAACATCAAAATAATGAAACGCATCAATGGCGGAAGCCGCTGTTTGCGGTGAGCGTCTTGCTGTATGTGCTGTTTATTGCCGCGTTGGAATGGCATCTCACTGGCTGGGCACTCCTGTTGATTGTGCTGTGCTTTTTAATCATGGCGCGCCCGGTATTGCTCAATATCGACTGGAGCTTGCTGGCAGTTTTTATCGCCATGTTTGTTGATGTCTATTTACTCACGCGCTTGCCCGTTTTACAGGCGCATTTCGATGCGATTACGCATCTTGGCGACGGCGCGCTTTACTTGCTGGCTATCGCGTTATCACAAGTTATTAGCAACGTACCGGCGACTATTCTGCTGCTGCAAAAAGTGCCTTCTTCAGAGGTACTCGCATGGGCAGTAAATATCGGTGGCTTCGGTCTGCTGCCTGGTTCTCTTGCCAATTTGATTGCCTTGCGCATGGCAAAAGATCGCCGCGTTTGGTGGCGCTTTCATCTCTTTTCCCTGCCATTGCTCGCCTGGGCAATGTTGAGCGGCTGGCTGCTGCTGCGCCTGATTTCCTGACATCATTTCGTCCTGCTAATGAATTAATTGGCAGGACGTGCGTCTTTCATCAAGTTATGTAAAGTTGCACTGGAATTTGTCAGTTTCCCATCTAAGGTTAATTTGACCTTTTATGCCCGGGAATTAGGGCCTTAGCCAGTGATGGGAACTATGAGCGAGAAAGATCAACGCGAGCCACGCCAGGAAGACGCTGATAACGCGGCGGATAAAAACAGTCAGTCACAAGAAAACCAGAATAACGATGAACCCGAACGTAAACGCCCCGGTAAAAAACCGCTGATTATTTTAGCGATTATCGTTGTGGTGATGCTGATTGTCGGCTTCTATTTCTGGTTTAGTACCCGCAATGAAGAGACCACTGACGATGCCTTTACCGAAGGTGATGCGGTCACTATTGCGCCCAAAGCCTCAGGTTATGTCGTCAAACTGCTGGTTAAAGATAACCAGCGGGTGAAAAAGGGTGATTTGCTGGTTGAGATTGATCCCAGTGATACCAGTGCGCAGCGCGATCAGGCTAAAGCCCAGCTTGGCTTAGCGCAGGCGCAATTACATCAGGCGCAGGCGCAACTGGCGCTGTCTCGCGTTCAATATCCGGCGCAGCGCGATCAGGCGTTAGCCGATCAAGCCAAAGCGCAGGCAAATATGATGAATGCCCAAGCCGATTATCGTCGTCAGCGCGGTGTTGATCCGCGTGCGACCAGCCAACGCAATATTGATACAGCGAATGCGCAACTGCGTTCCGCGCAGGCACAACTGCAAAGTGCCAAAGCACAAGTTGAAGTGGCCTCTCAGGTTGCTTTGCAAATTCGTCAGCAGGAAACCAATGTCGAAGCGCGTCAGCAGCAGGTTGAACAGGCTAAAGCGCAACTCAACACGGCAGAGTTAAACCTTTCATACACTCAGGTTCGTGCACCTTACGACGGATTCGTGACGAAACGTAATGTTCAGGTCGGTACGCTGGTGCAGGCTGGCAGCTCACTTTTCTCGCTGGTGTCAGCCGATATCTGGATTACGGCCAACTTTAAAGAGTCGCAACTTGAGCGCATGAACCCAGGCGATAAAGTGGCGATTACTGTCGATGCCTGGCCAGACATGAAACTGGAAGGGCATGTGGACAGTATTCAAATGGGATCCGGTTCGCGTTTCTCGACCTTCCCGTCGGAAAATGCCACCGGCAACTACGTAAAAATTGTTCAACGCGTGCCGGTGAAAATCGTTATTGACCACGGTTTAGATCCCAATCATCCGCTGCCGCTGGGTCTGTCGGTTGAACCGAAGGTGACGGTGGAATGAGCCCAACGCAGAGCTGGAAACCCGCCAGTAATCCGTGGCTAGTTGCCATCACGGTTACGCTGGCGGTGTTTATGGAGATCCTTGACACCACGATCGTCAACGTAGCGTTGCCGCACATCGCGGGTTCGCTCTCTTCCAGCTACGATGAGTCAACCTGGGTGTTGACCTCGTATCTGGTGGCAAACGGCATCGTGCTGCCCATCTCTGCCTTTTTCAGTCGCCTGTTTGGCCGCAAGCAGTTCTTCTTGATCTGCATTGTGATGTTCACCATCTGCTCATTCCTGTGCGGTATCGCCACCGAACTGTGGCAAATCATTCTGTTCCGCGTATTACAGGGGTTTTTCGGCGGAGGCTTGCAGCCGGTGCAGCAATCGGTGCTACTTGACTACTTCAAGCCGGAAGATCGCGGCAAAGCCTTTGGTCTCTCCTCTATCGCCATCATTGTTGCGCCAGTGATCGGGCCAACGCTTGGTGGCTGGATTACGGATAACTACAGCTGGCGCTGGGTATTTTTCATCAACATTCCGGTAGGAATTTTAACCGTAATGGCGATCTATCAACTGCTGGAAGATCCGCCGTGGGAACGCAAGTGGGCTAAAGGTCGCCTGAAGATCGACTACATTGGCATATCACTGATTACCCTCGGGCTTGGCTGTTTACAGGTGATGCTGGATCGCGGTGAAGATGAAGACTGGTTTTCTTCAAACTTCATTGTGTTGTTTGCCATTTTGGCGGTTATCGGCATTGTTGGCGCGGTTTACTGGCTGATGTATGCGCGTAAACCGGTGGTCGACATCCTGGTGATGAAGGATCGTAACTTTTGGGTGGCGGGTTTATTGATGGCGGGTATGGCGATGATCCTGTACGGCAGTTCGGTGGTATTACCGCAGCTGGCACAACAGGATTTGGGTTATACCGCAACCTGGTCTGGCTTGGTGTTATCGCCGGGCGCCGTGTTGATCGTGATGACCATTCCGCTGGTGCTTAAGCTGATGCCGATCGTGCAGACGCGCTATATCATCGCCTTTGGTTTTAGCTGTCTTGCCGTGGCGTTTTTCTATTCGGCAACCTTAACGCCGAATGTCGATTTTACCACGCTGGTGTTGATGCGTAGTGCTCAGTCAATTGGCCTGGGTTTCTTGTTTGTTCCTTTGACCACCATCGCTTTTGTCACCATTCCGCAACGACTGAATGCCGATGCCTCCGCGCTGTTCACCATGTTTCGCAATGTGGCAGGATCGATTGGGATCTCACTTTCTACCGCGGCTATCACCGAGCGTGAACAGGTGCGGTCGGCGCACATGGTGCACAACATGACACCGCTCAATGAGCCGTTCAATCTTACCGTGCAGCACTGGGCACAGGCGATCCGTGACTTTACGTCGGCTGTTGGCGATCCGATCACCTTAGCCACCGGGCAGCTTTATCAAGAGATGATTGCCCAGTCGCGCATCCTCGCTTATATCGACGTCTTTTCAGGTTTGAGCATCGTCGCCCTGATATTGATTCCATTTTGTTGGCTGCTGTCGCCGATTAAAAGCGAAGGCAGTGCAGGAGCACACTGACATGAAGTTTATGTTTTCTCGCGGCCTCAAACCGTTGAGCTTATTAACACTGGCAATGTGGCTGGCAGGTTGCGCCGTTGGGCCCGATTATCAGGCACCGAAACCGCAAATGCCGGGCGGTTACAACTCGCTGGAATCACAAGAAGCCTCTAAACCGCGATCGTCAGCGGTCAACGCTCGTTGGTGGCGCAGCTTCAACGATCCGCAACTCGACAGCCTGATTGCGCGTGCCATTGAAGGCAACCTGACGCTGCAACAGGCAGTGCTGCGCATTGCGGGCGCTCGACAACAGCTGGCGCAAGCGCAGGGCGGTTTGTTTCCCAGCCTGAACGGTTCAGCCAAAATGACGCGTCAGCAGCTAGGACTCGAGGGCCTGTTGAAGTCAAATGGCGCTTACGATCAGCTTGATAGTGATGTTACCAGCCAGCTGAATAGTCTGACGCAGCCGGTTAATCTCTATCAAGGCAGTTTTGATGCCAGCTGGGAGCTTGATTTATGGGGCAGGGTACGACGTCAGGTTGAGGCAGCGAACGCACAGACGCAGGCAGCGATTGAGCAGCGTAATGATGCGTTAGTGTCGTTAGAAGCTGAAGTGGCGCGTGCCTGGCTGCAACTGCGCGGCGCGCAATCGACGGTGCAGACGCTCCAGCAGCAGATCGATGTTGCCCAGCAAACCGTAGAGTTGACGCAAAGTCAGCAACGTAACGGCTTAGCACCTGTGACCGATGTGGAAAATGCGCACGCTCAGCTCAGTACACTGCAGGCGCAGCTGCCGCAATATCAGGCTCAGGCGCGTCAAGCGATGAACGGCTTAGCCGTGTTATTGGGTAAAACGCCGGGCGCGTTGGATGCAGAACTCAATACGCCAAAAGCGCTGCCAACGCTGCCGCAAATTGTTTCAGTCGGCATTCCATCCACACTGGCTCGTCGTCGACCAGATATACGTCAGGCTGAAGCCACGCTACACGCGCAGACGGCCAATATTGGCGTCTCGGTAGCCCAACTCTTTCCGAGCCTGTCATTAACCGGTCAGCTGGGTGTACGTAACACTGATGTTAGCTATTTAGATAACTGGAGCAGCCACTTCTACAGCTACGGGCCCTCGCTGTCGATTCCGATTTTCCAGGGCGGTCAGTTGGTTTCCAGTGTGAAATTGGCGCGCGCGCAGCAAGCCAGCGCAGCACTCGATTATCGCCAAACGGTACTGACCGCATTGCAAGATGTGGAGAACGCGCTGGTAAGTTACCGCGCCGACCAGCAGCGTGTCACCGCGCTGGATGAAACCACGGGTGCGCTGCAACGTGCGTTTGACCTTGCCAGCGACAGTTATCGCCAAGGTCTGTCGACATTCCTTGACGTACTGGATGCACAGCGCCAACTGGCGCAAGCGCAGGAGCAGGCGACGCAAGCGAGGATGCAAAGCGGATTAGACTTAGTCGCCTTGTATAAAGCCTTGGGGGGGGGTTGGGAAACGTATCAGAACGTTACGTTGCCGCAATATGATGTGTTTGGCCCCGCAACCCAGGTAAATTAATCACCCTTCACCTCTCACTCTTATTGATTTTGGATACGCGGCTGTGATGAAAACACGTTTCATCACAGCCCGCTGACCTGTCGGCCACATGCGAGATCGGGTTTCATCCCGAACACATGATTGGCATGGTCATCGCGGCCATTCAGGCGTTTACCGGCGTTAAAATCCGAATTTATTACACGCCAGTGTTGTTAAAAGTGGCGGATATGAGCGATAGGGTATTCTTATTTAACACCCTTACCACGGCGCTATTTCTGTTTTAATGGCGTTAGTCAGTATTTAGCTTTTGGAAAAAACAGCTCGCTGTACCCCAACAAAGATGGGGAAATGGGATGGCATGGCTTGCTTATTATTTATCAACAACGCTGGCTATTTAATGCCGGAGCAGCGAATGGCTAGCCGGATGTTTTGTGCAGTGAAAGGGGATTATTGCGTATGCTTATGTCTCATCGCTTTCATCAAGGCGTGCTTTCACCGGTGAGATGATTGCTGTTTTAGAAATTCTTCCTACGCGCCTGGGTTATGGATGGCGCAGTATTTGCCATAGGGACAGCGAATTTCATTAATTCACTGATGTTTCCTGTTTTACTGGCGAGCGCAGGGCTGTCTGATCTCTTTTTTATCTGTATCGCGAGCGCGTATAGCAGACCATTTTTGTGATTTTGTGTCTTCCTGAAACGCATAACCGACGCCTGGAACAGAGGAAAGATTATTTGCATGATGGGTTATCATCCGATGAAGAATCACAAGCATTAACCTCTGTAATTAAAAAACGCCAACGTGAAGAATTCGTAAGGGTTATAAAAATTTGATTTATTAAGCCGCTTTTTTAAAGCAGTGGCTTGTAGAACCTTCTGATTGAGATCGTGGTTTAGTCCCCGTTAAAAGCCGCGCGCCAACGTCTGCGGGAATAATCCTGTTACCTTTTTATGATTTTGTTTAAAAGCAATCAGGAAGAATTTATGAAATGCTCGCGTCTGAAATCGATTCCAGAGTTTGAGGTTAACGCCACGAGACTGTTAATTCTACGTTAATAAAGCCCATAAAATGAGGTGATAAAAAAAGCGTAGCGATTTAAATTAGCGCTCAGAATAATCTGTAGCGTAAAATTAATTTATTTTTTTATTTGAATTAGGTAATCTTAACGCTACAGTTTTAATTACCCCCCTCAATCAAGGACATTGTGATGAGTGACGCATTTAAAGTTCTGAACAACATTCGCACATTACGTGCCCAGGCTCGTGAACTGCCGCTGACTGACCTGGAAGAAATTCTCGAGAAATTAACCGTTGTTGTGACCGAACGTCGCGAAGAAGCAGAAGCGGAAGAGACTCAAAATCGCGAAAAAGAAGAAAAGCTCTCTAAATATCGCGAAATGCTGTTGGCAGACGGCATTGACCCAAATGAATTATTAGGCGCTCTGGAGCCAGGTAAAAAACGTTCTAAGCGTGCTCCGCGTCCAGCAAAATATTCTTATACCGATGAAAACGGTGAAACCAAATCATGGACCGGCCAAGGCCGTACACCAGCAGCGATTAAAAAAGCATTGGATTCAGGCAAGAGCCTGGACAGTTTCCTGATCGATTAATCGACACGATCCTTGTATGCGGGAGCCGAGGGCCAATATTGGCGCCTCGGCTTTTTTATTTACACCTGTTTATCAACTACTCTGCTTAGCCCGCACGCCTTGCGCTGGCGTGCGCTACATCACATCTGGCATAATAGCCGCCGTTTTTTCATCCACTTCTTCACAAAGGTCAATGCCGTGTTAGTTAGCAGCAATATCACCATGCAGTTTGGCAGCAAGCCACTGTTCGAGAACATCTCCGTTAAATTTGGCGGCGGTAATCGTTACGGTTTAATCGGTGCGAACGGCAGCGGTAAATCCACCTTCATGAAGATTCTGGGTGGCGATCTGGTGCCAAGCGGCGGAAATGTTTCTTACGATCCGAATGAACGTATCGGTAAGTTACGCCAGGATCAGTTCGCCTTTGAACAATATAGTGTGCTCGATACCGTTATCATGGGTCACCATGAATTATGGGAAGTTAAAGAAGAACGCGATCGTATATATGCTTTGCCAGAAATGAGCGAAGAAGATGGCTATAAAGTTGCAGACCTTGAAGTGCTTTACGGTGAAATGGATGGTTACAGTGCGGAATCACGTGCCGGAGAGTTATTACTCGGTGTAGGTATTCCAGTTGAGCAGCATTATGGTCCGATGAGCGAAATTGCACCGGGCTTTAAATTACGCGTGTTGTTGGCGCAGGCGCTGTTCTCTAATCCTGATATTTTGTTGCTGGACGAACCGACCAACAACCTGGATATCGACACCATCCGCTGGCTGGAGCAGGTTCTTAACGAACGCGACAGCACCATGATTATCATTTCGCATGACCGTCACTTTTTGAATATGGTCTGTACGCATATGGCGGATTTAGACTACGGCGAACTCCGTGTTTATTCGGGCAACTATGACGAATATATGACCGCAGCCACTCAGGCCCGCGAACGTCTGTTATCGGATAATGCCAAGAAAAAAGCACAAATTGCCGATCTGCAATCATTTGTTAGCCGCTTTAGCGCCAACGCCTCTAAATCGCGCCAGGCAACTTCACGGGCGAAACAGATGGATAAAATTAAGCTGGATGAAGTAAAAGCCTCCAGCCGACAGAACCCGTTTATTCGTTTTGAACAAGATAAAAAATTGTTCCGTAATGCGCTCGAAGTTGAAGCGATTACCAAAGGTTTTGATAACGGTCCGCTGTTTAAAAATTTAAACCTGATGCTTGAAGTCGGCGAGAAATTAGCGGTGCTGGGTGCCAACGGTATCGGTAAATCGACTTTACTGAAAACGCTGGTGGGCGAATTGACGCCGGAAAGCGGCAACGTTAAATGGTCAGAAAATGCGCGCATCGGTTATTACGCTCAGGATCATGCCGAAGATTTTGCAAATGATCTCACCGTGTTTGACTGGATGAGCCAGTGGAAACAGCAAGGTGATGACGAGCAAGTCATTCGTGGCATTTTGGGCCGCCTGCTGTTTTCTCAGGATGATATTAAGAAGCCAGCTAAAGTGCTTTCCGGTGGTGAAAAGGGACGCATGCTGTTCGGTAAGTTAATGTTGGAAAAACCGAACATCCTGATTATGGATGAACCCACCAACCACCTTGATATGGAATCCATTGAATCGCTGAATATGGCGTTGGAAATGTATGAGGGGACGTTGATTTTCGTTTCACATGACCGTGAATTCGTCAGCTCGCTGGCAACTCGCGTCATGGAAATGAAAGAAGATCGCATCGTGGACTTCACCGGTAACTACGAAGATTACCTGCGCAGTCAGGGCATCGTCTAAAAAAACGGGGTAGCGCTGGCTACCCCGTTTTTTTTCTTCGCTATTTGTCGCCACACACCTCGCAGTGCGCATCCTGCGCCACCTTCATGCTGCGGAATTCTGCACTCATGGCATCGTACATTAATAAGCGAGATGTTGCGGGCGTGCCGTAGTGTGTCAGCAGTTTAATCGCTTCCATTGCTTGCATAGCTCCAATCACACCCACCAGCGGGGCCATGACGCCAGCTTCTACGCAGCTTAATGTCTGCTCGCCAAAAAGGCGGCTAATGCAGCGATAGCAGGGCGTATTCGGCTGCCAGGTAAACACGCTGATTTGGCCTTCCATACGAATCGCTGCACCGGAAACCAGCGGCACGCGCTGCTGACGGCATAAGCGGTTTAGCTGCTCGCGCACCTGAACGTTATCGGTGCAGTCCAGCACCACATGATGCGTGGCGATCAACGTGCGCATCGCTTCATCCTCTAGCCGCGTGCTCACGGTATTCACCTGGCAATGTGGATTAATCATCGCCAGACTTTGCGCAGCAGATTCCACTTTGGCGTAACCAATATCTGCATCATGGTGCAATATTTGCCGTTGCAGGTTTGAGAGCGACACCGTGTCGAAATCAAGCAACGTCAGGCTTCCTACGCCCGCTGCGGCTAAATAGGGCGCAGCGGCACAGCCTAATCCCCCTAAACCTACCACCAACGCACGGCTGGCTTTGAGTTGCTCTTGTCCGTCAAAATCGAAACCACGCAACACAATTTGTCGGTTATAGCGCAGCATTTCTTCGTCGCTTAATTCGGGCAGCATTTACCCCTCCAGCAGCGCGTTGAACGGTTCAATTTCAACCCATTCACCCGCTTCAACATTCTCACGCTCTCGCTCCAGAACAATAAAGCAGTTGGCCTGTGCGAAGGAGCTAAAAACATGTGAACCTTGTGGCCCGGTGGAATGCACTTCTAATTCGCCCTGATCGTTACGACGGTAGAAGCCGCGCTGGAAATCGAGGCGGCCCGGCGTTTTTTTCAGGCGTGTTGCCGCACGGACTTTTTGACGCGGCGGCAGCGCTGATTTTTTCTGGCCCGTTAGCGTGGCGAGCAGCGGCACAACCAGCTGATAAAATGTTACCGCAGCGGAGACCGGATTGCCTGGCAATCCACAAAACCAGCTGTTAGCCAGGCGACCAAAAGCAAACGGTTTGCCGGGTTTGATGGCCAGCTTCCAGAAAGTAATAGCGCCTAACTCTTCCAGCATGGTTTTGGTGAAATCAGCTTCACCGACAGAAACACCGCCGGTGCTGATCACCACATCGGCCTGACGATCGGCTTCTTCAAAGGCAGCACGCAGCGCGTTGGGATCATCTTTAATAATGCCGAGATCGATAACTTCACAGCCCAACTTTTTCAGCATTAAAGAGACGGTAAATCGATTGGTGTCGTAGATTTGGCCTGCTGCCAAGGGTTGGCCTACTGGCTGCAATTCATCACCGGTTGAAAAAACCGCAACGCGAAGTTTACGCAACACGCTGACCTCTGCAATGCCCAGCGAGGCCAGCAGCGGTAATTCTGCAGCACCCAACCTGACGCCTGCCGCAAGCACGCCTGTGCCTGCACGAATGTCATCACCAATCAGGCGAATGTTCTGACCCGCGTTCACCGGCGCGTTAAAAATAATCGCGTCGTCGCGCTGTTCGGTCTCTTCCTGCATCACCACCGCTTCACAGCCTGCGGGAACCGGCGCGCCGGTCATGATGCGGATGACGCTGCCTGCGGGCCAACTGCCTGTAAAGGGCGCACCGGCAAACGCTTTTCCGGCGACAGGCAGCGGAATACCTCTGTTGATATCAGCGAGGCGCACGGCGTAACCATCCATCGCGGCGTTATCAAAAGGCGGCACATCAATAGGGGAGGTCACGGCGCGAGCGGTAATACGTCCTGCGGCTTCGGTCAGTGGCACACTGAGTGAATCGGTAATGGGCGTCAGCTGCGCCAGCATTTTTTCCTGAGCTTCCTCAAGGGAGATCAATCCTGCGGTAAAGCTTTCCATTGGGTATCAACCTGGGTTATCGCATTTGCTGCTTATTATGGTGGCATTTGCGCAAGGAGTCACATCTGCTGCAACGGTATAAGCCACAATAAAAGGTTATGACTGTTGAGACAGTTTCCGCTTTACAACCCTTAGCAGGCTTTCTATAGTCAAAAACGACTAAAAATGGCTGAAAACCATTCTAAATCAGTGTTTTTCCATCTGATGCAACGACAGGGTAAGCGTTATGGTAACAGCAGTTATCGCCATTCACGGTGGTGCAGGCGCGATTACGCGTGCCGCGATGAGCGCAGAAAAAGAACAACTATATCGTCAGGCATTAACCGATATCGTTACGCGTGGACAACAGATGTTAGAGCAGGGCGCCAGCGCATTGGATACGGTGACGGAAGCGGTACGTCTGCTGGAAGAGTGTCCGCTTTTCAATGCGGGCAAAGGCGCGGTTTTTACCCATCAAGGCACGCATGAACTCGACGCCAGTGTAATGGATGGCCGCACGCTGGAAGCCGGTGCAGTCGCGGGCGTCACGCGCATTCGAAATCCTGTACTGGCTGCACGCGCAGTGCTGGAAGCGAGCCCGCACGTGCTGTTTATCGGTGAAGGCGCCGAGCAGTTTGCCGCATCACAAGGCATCGAGCAGGTTGAACCTGATTATTTCTCCACACCTGAGCGCTGGGAACAGCTGCAACGTGCGCTAAACAGCGATCAGATGGTGCTTGATCATGATGGTGAAGCACAACGTCACAGTGATGATCCGCTCGACCCCGATCGCAAATTTGGTACGGTTGGCGCGGTGGCACTGGATCTCGAAGGGAATCTTGCTGCTGCGACATCCACCGGCGGCATGACTAATAAACAAGCCGGACGCGTGGGTGATTCCCCGCTGCCAGGTGCCGGTTGCTACGCTGACAACGACAGCGTGGCGGTTTCTTGCACCGGCACAGGCGAAGTCTTTATCCGTACGCTGGCCGCCTACGATGTTGCCGCGCAAATGCGCTACGGTGGACGTAGCCTGCAGCAGGCTACTGTGAGTGTTATTCACGATAAAGTACTGGAAATGGGCGGAAGCGGCGGTCTTATCGCTATCGATCATGCAGGGAATGTCGCGCTGCCGTTTAACAGTGAAGGCATGTATCGCGGATTTGCGCGGGTAGGTGAAGCCGCTGAGGTGGCGATCTACCGCGAAAGCTAAGGAGCATGCATGACTGAGCGGAAAACGATGCCGCCAATGGCGCCGGATCAGGTGTTAGCGGTGCGCGATTTAAATGTGCGCTTTCGTCACGAAGGCAAGGTAACGGAAGCTGTGCGTCACCTTTCACTTGATCTTCATCGCGGTGAAACCTTGGCTTTAGTGGGGGAATCGGGTTCGGGTAAATCAGTCACTTCGCTGGCCTTAATGCGTTTAATTGAGCAGACCGGCGGAGAAGTCAGCGGCGAAATTCAGCTGCGGCGTCGCAACGGCGACGTGCTGAATATTACGCACGCCTCATCCCGCCAGATGCGACGCGTACGTGGCGCCGATATGGCGATGATTTTTCAGGAGCCGATGACGTCGCTTAATCCGGTGTTTTCGGTCGGCGAACAGATAGCCGAATCGATCCGCTTACATCAGGGCAAAACGCACAGCCAGGCGCTGGCTGAAGCGCGCCATATGCTGGATTTAGTGCGTATTCCTGACGCGCAAAACGTGTTAACCCGTTTTCCCCATCAACTCTCCGGCGGCATGCGTCAGCGTGTGATGATCGCCATGGCGCTGTCGTGTAAACCCGCGTTGCTGATTGCGGATGAACCCACTACCGCGCTTGATGTCACTATTCAGGCGCAAATCCTGCAACTGATCCGTGTGCTACAAAAAGAGATGCAGATGGGTGTCATTTTCATCACGCATGACATGGGCGTGGTGGCTGAAATGGCCGATCGCGTACAGGTGATGTATCGCGGTGATGTGGTAGAAAATGCGCCGGTCGAGCAGCTATTTAGCGCGCCGCAGCAGCCTTACACACAAGCATTACTGGCGGCGGTGCCCAAACTCGGCTCAATGAGCGGACTCAGCTTACCGGCTAAATTTCCGCTGCTGCACAGTGAAAGCAGTGAAGAAGCGCCGCAAGATACGGTTCGCCGCGCCGAACCCCCTATTTTGCAGGTGCGTGATTTAGTGACCCGGTTTGATATTCGTGGCGGCTTATTAAATCGGGTGAAAAGTCGAGTACATGCCGTGGAGAAAGTCAGTTTTGATCTCTTTGCCGGCGAAACGTTGGCGCTGGTGGGCGAATCGGGCTGTGGTAAATCCACCACCGGACGCTCATTGCTGCGCCTGGTCGCCAGCCAGGGCGGCACTATTACCTTTAATGGTCAACGCATTGATGATTTATCCGGTCAGGCGCTGGCGCATTTACGCCGCGATATCCAATTCATTTTTCAGGATCCTTACGCCTCGCTCGACCCGCGCCTGACGGTGGGTTTTTCCATTATGGAGCCGTTGCTGGTGCATAACGTCATGCCGCGCCGCGAAGCGGAGCAGCGCGTCGCCTGGCTGCTGGAAAAGGTGGGTTTGCTGCCGGAACATGCGCAGCGCTATCCGCATGAATTTTCTGGTGGCCAACGCCAGCGTATTTGTATTGCTCGTGCGCTGGCGCTTAATCCAAAAGTGGTGATTGCTGATGAATCGGTATCGGCACTCGACGTATCAATTCAAGCGCAAATCATCAATCTCATGCTCGATCTACAGCGCGAATTTGGCATCGCCTTCTTGTTTATTTCCCACGATATGGCGGTGGTGGAACGCATCAGTCATCGCGTGGCGGTGATGTATCTTGGCCAAATTGTTGAGATGGGCCCGCGTCAGGCGGTGTTTGAACAGCCGCAGCATCCTTATACCAAAAAGCTAATGGCGGCGGTGCCTGTCGCCGATCCGGCGCATCGTCGTCGCGAGCGAGCATTGATGGTAGATGAAATTCCTAGCCCAATCCGTTCATTGGGTGATGAACCAGAAGTGGCTCCGCTGATGGAAGTGGCACCGGGCCATTTTGTTGCCCGTCATGTTATCAGCGTGGCCTGAGTACCATGATCAAAGAATGATGAAAGCACGCCGCTTCGGCGGCTAACCAGACAGGGATTACAGGAGAGTAAGATGCACATTACGATGCGTAAAGGGTTACTGGCTGCGGGCGTGTTGAGTAGCGTAATGACGCTGCCTGCCTGGGCGGCACAAGATGCGGTGATTGCTGTTGCATCCAATTTCACCACCATGGATCCGTACGATGCCAACGACACATTGTCGCAGGCGGTAGCGAAATCGTTCTATCAAGGTCTGTTTGGCTTTGATAAAGAGATGAAGCTCAATAACGTGCTGGCTGAAAGTTATCAAGCCAGCGCTGATGGTTTGACTTATACCATCAAGCTGCGCTCTGGCATCAAATTCCAGGATGGCACAGACTTCAACGCCGAAGCCGTTAAGGTGAACCTCGATCGCGCCAGCAATCCTGATAATCACCTGAAACGCTATAACCTGTTTAAATATATCGCGACCACCGAAGTGGTGGATCCCACCACGGTTAAAGTCACTCTCAAGCAACCGTTCTCAGCCTTTATCAACAATCTTGCTCACCCGGCGGCGGCAATGATTTCGCCGACGGCGTTGAAAAAATATGGCAAGGAGATCGGTTTTCATCCAGTAGGCACCGGCCCGTTTGAGTTCGTGACCTGGAATCAGACCGACTTTGTGAAGGTGAAGAAGTGGGACGGATACTGGAAAAAGGGCTATCCGAAACTCGACAGCATTACCTGGCGTCCGGTCGTAGATAACAATACCCGCGCGGCGATGCTGCAAACGGGCGAAGCCAACTTCGCTTTCCCGGTGCCCTATGAGCAGGCCAAACTGCTGGAGAAAAACGCCAAGCTGGATGTCGTCACCACGCCATCGATTATGCAGCGTTACATCAGTCTCAACGTCACGCAGAAACCGTTTGATAACCCGAAAGTACGTGAAGCGCTGGAATATGCCATTAATCGCGACGCGCTGGCAAAAGTTGCGTTTGCCGGTTATGCCACGCCAGCCACCGGTATCGTGCCGCCAAGCATCGATTTTGCCCAAAAATATCCCGCCATTCAGTACAATCCGGCGAAAGCCCGTGAACTGCTGAAGGAAGCGGGTTATCCCAACGGCTTTGAAACGACGTTGTGGTCTTCTCATAACCACAGCACTGCGCAGAAAGTATTACAGTTTACTCAGCAGCAGCTGGCGCAGGTCGGCGTGAAAGTAAAAGTCACGGCAATGGATGCGGGCCAGCGTGCCGCTGAAGTTGAAAGCAAAGGCCAGAAAGAGAGCGGTGTGCGCATGTTCTACACTGGCTGGTCCGCCTCAACGGGTGAAGCGGACTGGGCGTTGACGCCGTTGTTCGCTACTGCTGCCTGGCCGCCAGCCATTTTTAATACCGCGTTTTACAGTAATCCGCAGGTCGATAAAGATCTGGCTGATGCGCTGAAAACCACCGATCGCGAGCAAAAAGCCAAATTCTATAAAGACGCGCAGGATAGCATTTGGAATGACCATCCGTGGATCCCGCTGGTGGTTGAGCAGCTGGTGTCAGCGAACAGCAAAAACCTCACCGGTTTTTACGTTATGCCTGACACCTCATTCAATTTTGATGAGGCCAGCCTGAAGTAACGGAGCAGGCCAGCCTTGTTGGCTGGCCGCTATTGCGCAGGATGTTGCATGTTTAATTATTTTCTAAAACGCTTATTGGGCCTGATTCCCACGCTGCTGATTGTTGCGGTGCTGGTTTTCCTGTTTGTTCATCTGCTGCCGGGCGATCCGGCACGCTTGATTGCTGGCCCCGAAGCGGATGCCTCGGTGGTGGCGCTGGTACGTCAGGAGCTGGGATTGGATCTCCCGCTGCCTCAGCAGTTTTGGCATTTTATTCTCAACGCTCTGCAGGGTGATTTCGGTCAATCTATGGTGTCGAAACGACCGGTAGCCGATGAGATCGCTTCACGTTTTATGCCGACCCTGTGGTTAACGCTGGCCAGCATGATTTGGGCGGTGATTTTCGGCATGACTATCGGCATTGTTTCAGCGGTATGGCGTAACCGCTGGCCCGATCGCATTGGTATGACGCTGGCGGTTTCCGGCATCTCGTTTCCCGCCTTTGCGCTTGGCATGTTGCTGATGCAGGTCTTCTCGGTTGAGCTTGGCTGGTTGCCAACCGTGGGAGCCGACAGCTGGCAGCACTATATTTTGCCATCAATCACCTTAGGGGCTGCGGTAGCGGCGGTGATGGCGCGCTTTACCCGCGCCTCCTTTGTTGAAGTGATGCAGGAAGATTACATGCGTACCGCTCGCGCCAAAGGGGTACGTGAATCGCTGGTGGTGGTGAAACACGGCCTACGTAACGCCATGATCCCGGTGGTTACTATGATGGGGCTGCAGTTTGGCTTTCTACTCGGCGGGTCGATTGTGGTGGAAGTGGTGTTCAACTGGCCGGGATTGGGCCGCTTGCTGGTGGATTCAGTGGCAATGCGCGATTACCCGGTGATTCAGGCCGAAGTCTTGCTGTTCTCGCTGGAATTCATATTGATCAATCTGTTTGTTGACATGCTCTACGCGGTCATCAATCCAGCCATTCGCTTTAAGGAATCGCGATGAAAAACTGGCGACGCGAAGCGGCACTGAAAACCATGCCGCTGATGACGGAAAATCGGGTACGTACGCCGTGGGGGGAATTCTGGCGACGCTTTAAGCGCCAACCGGTCGCGTTATTGGCGGGGCTGTTCGTCGTGATATTAATCGTGCTGGCGTTTATCGCCCCTTACATCGCCCCCTTTGATGCTGAAAACTATTTTGACTACGACCGGCTGAATGAAGGGCCATCGTTAATGCACTGGTTTGGCGTGGATTCATTGGGCCGGGATATCTTCAGCCGCGTGCTGGTGGGCACACGCATCTCACTGATTGCGGGTTTCTTCTCTGTGGCGATAGGTGCCCTGATTGGCACGCTGTTTGGCCTGCTGGCAGGTTATTACGAAGGCTGGTGGGATCGTATTACCATGCGCGTCTGCGACGTGTTGTTTGCCTTTCCCGGTATTTTGCTGGCGATTGCGGTAGTCGCGATCATGGGCAGCGGCATGAGCAACGTGATCGTTGCGGTCGCCATTTTTAGTATCCCGGCCTTTGCCCGTTTGGTGCGTGGCAATACGCTGGTGCTCAAACATCAAACCTATATTGAGTCGGCACGCAGTATTGGCGCGTCTGACTGGACGATCTTGATGCGTCACGTGCTGCCGGGTACGGTATCACCGATTGTGGTCTACTTTACCATGCGCATCGGGACCTCCATTATCACCGCCGCCAGCCTCTCGTTCCTGGGTTTGGGCGCGCAGCCACCGACACCAGAATGGGGTGCCATGCTCAATGAGGCGCGAGCCGATATGGTGATTGCGCCGCACGTTGCCCTCTTTCCGAGTCTTGCGATCTTCCTCACCGTTTTAGCCTTTAATTTACTGGGTGACGGGCTGCGTGATGCACTCGATCCTAAACTAAAGACATGAAACCTTTCGATTACGATCAAGACTTCAGCACCATCGACTTTCGCAAACACCCGGAGCTCTACCAGGTGGGACGCGGTGAGCAGGGCGTGCTGATGGTCCAGCCCTATAAAGGCGAAATTTTACCGCACTGGCGTTTTCGTACCGTGCCGATTGCTGAAGAGTCAGCAGCAAAAATTATGCAGCTGTTCGAGGCGTATCGTGCGCAAGATGATTTTGTTGGCATGGATATGGCGCGCAAGTTTATTCAAATGGGGTACACCCGCGCTCGCCGCTACAGCAATCATCAAGGTGGACGCAAATATGATGCAGAAGGCAAAGAGTTGCCGCGCGGCGTCAATGAAGAAAAAGCCGCAGCGGCAGCGGTCTTCAAAACGTATTGGGATCGTCTTCGGGGTGACGAGGATTATCTAACGCGCAAAAAAGCACACCAACAAAAATATGGCTAATGCACTCAACGCGTTAATAAATCTGACTTTCATTCTCCGCCGAGTAGAGGTTCTACTGCGAGCGTGAAGGCTTGCACTGTTTCCAGTAAATCGCTGGCGGGAAGGTAACGAATGAAAATGCCGTCCGGTTTGCAAGGTTACGTAAAAAACGCAAAGGTTGTGTTTAGATTGGACGTTTGCTTAAATTCGCGGTTGATATTTGCCTGTTACGCTTAATAATAAACAGGCAAATCAACACTGAAGGCGCGTTTCCTTCAGGTGACGAAGTGGATAATGAGAGAGCTAAATAATGAAAGAGATCGTTAATGGATTTCTGAGTTTCCAACAGAATGTGTTTCCTGAAAGGAAGGATCTTTTCAAAAGCCTGGCGTCGAATCAAAATCCGAAAGCGCTGTTTATTTCCTGTTCTGATAGCCGACTGGTGCCGGAACTGGTGACTCAGCAAGAACCAGGACAGCTGTTCGTTATCCGTAATGCGGGCAATATCGTGCCGTCATTCGGTCCTGAACCGGGCGGTGTCTCAGCGACTATCGAATATGCTGTCGTGGCGCTCGGCGTAACCGACATCATTATTTGTGGTCACTCTAACTGCGGCGCCATGAATGCCATCGCATCCTGTCAGTGCATGGATACGATGCCCGCGGTTAAACACTGGCTGCAATATGCCGATGCGGCAAAAGCGGTAGTGGAAGAGCGTCAATATGATACGCCAGAGAAAAAGCTGAACGAAATGGTGAAAGAGAACGTTATTGCTCAGCTCAATAACATGAAAACCCATCCTTCCGTTGCGGTAGCGTTGCGTAAAGGCGCACTGCGTCTGCACGGTTGGGTTTACGATATTGAAAGCGGATTAATCATTGCGCTGACTGAAGGTGGAAAGCAGTTTATTTCGCTGGCCGATAATCCAGAGACCTGTTTCGAATAATTTTTTCAATCCGCCGCGTTTGTGGCGGATTTTCTGCTATTGAGTTCGCATAACCCCTCAAAAATTCGACATTTTACAGCAAGGCGCATTTGGCTTAACTATTCTCTTGTAAGCCTTCCTTACAAAAGAGAATTCGCTATGCGTAAATCTTCGGTTGCTGCTTTACTCGCGGTTTCATCATTGCTTCTTGCCGGTTGTACGTCTCACGTTGCTGATAAAGAGCAATATTCTGGATTCTTGGGTGATTACAGCCAGTTAAAACCGGCTGAATCTGTCAGCGGTGAGCAAACGCTGCGCTGGATTTCACCCGATTACCAAAAAGGTAATTTTAAAAATGCCCATTACACGCCGGTAATTTACTATCCAGCGGCGCATCCCTCTCAGCGTATTAGCCAGCAAACACTGGATGAAATTCGTAACTACACCGATATTCAGCTAAAAGGGGCTATCGCCACCCATTGGCCGCTGGTTGCGAGCAAAAGTTCGCAAACTTTAATGGTACGTGCGGCGATTACCGCAGTGAATGCCGAGAACAAAGGCATGCAGTTCTATGAAGTGGTACCGGTTGCGGCCGTTGTTGCCAGCACCATGGCGGCCACCGGTCATCGCACGCAAAACAGTATGCTGTTCCTCGAACTTGAAGCGACCGATGCAACCGGTAAGCCGATGATTCGGGTTGTGCGTAAAGCCTTTGGTAAAACCGTCAATAACAGCACGACGGCCATTACCTTTGCCGATCTCAAACCGGGTATCGACAAAATGATCCGCGACGCGGTAAGTTTCACTACGCCGTAATCGCCCATGGCGGCAGATGCCTGTCGCCATCCTTAATCTTTTGTAAATCCTCAACATCATCCTGCCTGGGCTGTCTACGCTTAACAGCATCGTATCCAGCCAGGAGAATTTCATGGTTCGTTTCCCTGTCGCGTTGGCTCTCAGCGGCGCGTTACTCTGTTCCTTTTCTTCCTTAGCGGCGGACTTGCACGTGCAGGTTCTGCAAGAAAAACTCGATCACCCTTGGTCATTGGCATTTCTGCCCGATAACCAAACCCTGTTGATCACCGAACGTTCCGGCCAGTTGCGTAGCTGGCAACCCGGTAGCGGTCTATCCGAGCCGATTCAGGGTGTGCCGAAAGTCTGGGCGCAGCGTCAAAGCGGTTTGCTGGACGTGGTGCTGGCACCCGATTTCGCACAAAGCCGACGCGTCTGGTTGAGTTATACCGAAGCCAACAGCAGCGGCAAGGCGGGTGCGGTGGTCGGATATGGCACGCTGAGCGAGGATAATCGTCAACTCAGCGATTTCCGTGAAGTGATTCGCCAGACACCCATGCTCTCTCGCGGCAATAACATCGGCACGCGGCTGGCGTTTGATCGTCAGGGTTTTCTCTGGATAGCGTTTGGCGATAATTTTGCCAGCAGCACCGCGCAGGATCTCGACAAGCTGCAAGGGAAATTACTGCGCCTGAACGGCGATGGTAGCGTACCGAAAGATAATCCCTTTATTGACCGTGACGGTGCGCGACCAGAAATTTGGGCCTACGGTCTGCGTAATCCACAAGGACTGGCGCTCAATCCATGGACTCAGGAAATGTGGGAGAGCGAGCATGGCCCGCGCGGCGGCGATGAAGTAAATATTCCTGAGAAGGGAAAAAATTATGGCTGGCCGCTGGCCACTTATGGCGTTGACTACAGTGGTTCGAAAGTGCCGGAATCAAAAGGAACACATGCCGATGGCACGGAGCAGCCGGTGTTTCACTGGAAGGTTTCGCCTGCGCTCAGCGGGATGGCATTTTATAACAGTGCCCGTTTCCCGCAGTGGAAAAACTCGCTGTTTATCGGCTCACTGAAAGAGAAAAATCTGATTCGCCTGCGGGTTAACGGCGAGAAAGTCGTCGAGGAGCAGAGATTGTTAGAGGATCGCAATGAGCGCATTCGCGATGTGCGTCAGGGACCGGATGGCTATCTTTATGTGCTTACTGATGAAGCCAACGGCAAACTGCTCAAGGTGGGATTAGCGCAGGACGCCACGGCGTCCCGCGGATAATTACCTTGCCCAGTGACAGACTTCCCAGCCCCGGCTCATTGCCTCCTGATGCAGCAATGCGTCGGGGTTAATCACATGCGCATGATCGGCCTGTGCCAGCAACGGCAGGTCATTCATGGAGTCGCTGTAAGCCCAGGTTCGCTCAAACGCTTCGCCTTCCTGTAACGCCTTCCAGTCCGTTAGACGTGTCACTTTGCCATCTTTGTAGGTCATGGTGCCGTAGGTTTGGCCGCTGTAGCGGTCGTCTACAACTTCCACTCCAATTGCCAACGCGCCATAAGCACCCAAACGCTCGGCGATGGGGATGACTAAGTGTTCGCCGCTGGCCGAGATAATCATCACTTTATCGCCGCGCTGTTGATGCCATTCTATGCGTTCACGCGCTGCTGGAAACACACGTGGCATGATATCGCGATGAATAAAGCGACGCACCCAACCTTCGACTGTTAAGGTGGCCATACCCGCCAGCGGTGCCAGCGTTTTGTTCATGTATTCTTCGATAGAAAGCGTGCCGGCGTAATATTGCGTCATCAACTGCTGCTCTTCGGCAATAAGGTCACTGGATGCGAATCCTTGCGAGACCAGCCAACGCAGCCACAGGCTGGTGCTGTCTTCGCAAATAAGCGTTTCATCGAGATCAAACAGGGCTAGGTCCATGGCATTCTCCTCAGGCTGACTCAAGTCAGGTTAGCTGAATTTTGTGACGGTCTTAACTGTTCTGAGAAAAATCGGAATTTCACGCAGTTTTTAAGAGAGAACGTTTATGAGAGGAAAGCGTGTTAGACAAAGAGTTTGCAAAAGAGTCAGCGGAAGAAGAGGCGCATGGCGTGAATGCCAGGATTACTCTACTAAACTCTAAAAAACTTTACGGTTCATCGGTTTTTTTCGCGGACGCCAACGGTTAGCGTTCTAACTGAAGGTTTTTGCCTTAAAACCCCGATTTAACAAGGACAATTCGGTCACGCTCATGACAAACACTCGCTTCGCTTCCCGTTTGCGGCTTTTTGCTGCAACCTCATTACTCATTGTTGCGCCGATCAGCGTTTTTGCTGAACAGGCGCCGAATGCCCCTCAAATCGATGCGAAAGCCTGGATTTTAATCGACTACGCCAGCGGCAAAGTATTAACAGAATCTAATGCCGATCAACGACTCGATCCTGCCAGCCTGACAAAAATGATGACCAGCTATGTGGTCGGCCAGGCCATTAAAGCGGGCAAGATTAAACCCGACGATCTGGTTACTGTGGGTCAGGATGCGTGGGCAACGGGTAATCCGAAGCTCAAAGGCTCATCATTGATGTTTCTTAAACCGGGCGACCGTATTCCGGTACATGAGCTGAATAAAGGCATTGTGATTCAATCGGGTAATGATGCCTGTATTGCGCTGGCTGATTATGTCGCCGGCAGTCAGGATTCGTTTATTGGCTTGATGAACAACTATGTCAAAGCCTTTGGGCTGCAAAATACGCATTTCATGACGGTGCACGGTTTAGATGCGGAAGGGCAATATAGCACCGCGCGCGACATGGCGCTGATTGGTCAGGCGTTGATTCGTGATGTGCCTGAAGAGTATGCGCTAAATAAAGAGAAAGAATTTACCTTTAATAATATTCGCCAGATGAACCGAAATCGCCTGCTGTGGAGTACCAACCTAAAAGTCGATGGCATTAAAACGGGCCACACTTCAGGCGCAGGGAATAATTTGGTGGCCTCTGCAACCGAAGGCGACATGCGATTGATTTCCGTGGTGCTGGGTACTGCTACCGACGCTATGCGTTTCCGCGAGAGTGAGAAGTTGCTGACCTGGGGTTTCCGTTTTTATGAAACGGTAACGCCGATCAAAGCTGATGCGCCTTTCGCCCAGCAGCGCGTCTGGTTTGGCGAGCGCAATCAAGTGAACCTTGGGGTAGAAAAAGATGCCGCGCTGACCATTCCGAAGGGGCAGATGAAAAATCTCAAGGCCAGCTACACGCTAAGTTCGCCTCAGTTAGAAGCGCCACTGAAGAAAAATCAGGTTGTCGGCACCATTAATTTCCAGCTGGATGGCAAAACTATTGAGCAGCGTCCACTGGTGGTCATGCAGGATGTGCCAGAAGGCGGTTTTTTCAGTCGTATTATCGATTTTGTGATGATGAAGTTTAACGGCTGGTTCGGGAAGTGGTTTTCGTGAAGAGAGGGGACGCCGCAATGCGTCCCCTTTTTTTAACCTTGCGTCCAGCCTTTACGAATCGGCAACGCGAAAAGGGTGCGGTAAAGCGGATTGATCACATTCAGCATGCGGTTGCCGTAAATTTGCCAGGCAAGATGCGACGCCAGACAACCCAGCATCCCTACCAAAAACCCGCCTAACATATCCATTGGCCAGTGCACGCCCAAATAAACGCGCGACCAGGCGATAGCGCTGCCAACCAGCATTAAAATTACACCCGACCACAAACGATGCCAGAAGATAAAAGCCAGCGCGAAGGTGAAGATGGTGGTGCCGTGATCGCTGGGATAAGAGTCGTCAGCCGTGTGATGCAGGAACTGATGCCCTAAGCCAATGGCAAAGGGGCGAGGATGCGGCAGCAGCTGGCCAACGCACCAGGAGATCGCTAACGCGTAAATCAAGGCCATTCCGGTTTTCAACACCAGCACACGCTGAGATTTAACCTGCTCGTGTGGCCCCCACAACCACAGCGCTACAATCAGCAGCGGCACAATGGCAATCAAGTCTTTGGCAATAAATGTCGCCAGTTGCAACATCCAGGCGGGCGAAGCGGGTGTAGCGTTAATCAACATAAACAGCGAGCGGTTTAACTCTTCCATTATTGGCGGGCTTCCTCTTTGAAAAGTGCGCGAGCACATTCAGCAATCTCTGTTTTGGATAGGCAACATCGTTAAACAGGCAAAATTGGCTCAGTTTGATGTGACCGCGTTGCTGAGCAGCAGCGCACTAAATGCTAATAAAATAAAGAGGCTATCCTGGAATTATTCGATGCATTCGTCCATAGCAGGGTTCTTAATCTTCATGCAGGTTGCAAAACGGTTTAGGTTTAATGACATTTACATGAAGGCTGTATCTCATGGGCAGGCGCTTTGACCGGGGATTTCAGGCATAAAAAAACCCGCTAGCTAAATCACTAACGGGCTCCACAATTTGGGGATTTCAAAGAAAAGCAGTGGCACTTATTAAGACTGCACCCCCATTAAAAAGTTCTGGACTCCACTAAAAAATTTTTATAAGGGCAATATCGGCCAAATAATCACAATCAGCGTACCTGCTAGCGTCAGAAGGACGTTGGCTATTGCGTAGGTACCTGCGTAGCCGAGTGCTGGAATGTTGCTGCGTGCGGTATCGCTGATAATCTCCATGGCGGGCGCGCAGGTTCGTGCGCCCATAATGGCCCCAAACAGCAGGGCGCGGTTCATTCGCAGTACGTAGGCGCCAAACAGGTAGCAAATCACCACCGGAATCAGGCTGACCAGCAATCCACACAGCAGCATTAAGGCACCGTCGCTGCTCAGGCCATGATTAATGCCGCTGCCCGCACTCAATCCAACACCTGCCATGAACACCATCAAACCAAATTCTTTCACCATGGTCAGCGCGCCCTGCGGGATATAGCCAAACGTGGGATGGTTAGCACGCAGAAAGCCCAGCATGATACCTGCAAACAGCAAACCGGCAGCGTTACCAATGCCAAAACTAAAATTGCTGAACTGGAAAGTGATCAGGCCAATCATCAGCCCAACAATAAAGAAAGCGCAGAACGCCAGAAGATCGGTCATTTGACTATGAATGGCGATAAAGCCAATGCGATCGGCCACGCTTTTCACGCGACGCGCTTCACCGCTGACCTGTAACACATCCCCTTTGTTGAGAATGATGTTGTCATCGATCGGCATTTCAATCTGACTGCGAATTACGCGGTTAAGGAAGCAGCCGTGATCGGTCAGGTTGAGTTTGCTCAGGCGCTTATTCACGGCGTTATGGTTCTTTACCACGATCTCTTCAGTGACGATGCGCATATCCAGCAAGTCGCGATCAAAAACCTCTTTGCCGTTGCGAAAGCTAGGATCAAGACGGGCGTGAGCATCGGGATAACCCACCAACGAAATATCATCGCCCAGTTGCAGAACCGCATCCCCATCAGGGCTGGCGATAATGCCATTACGGCGAATACGTTCGATGTAACAACCGGTCTGACGATAGATGCCTAATTCACGCAGGTTCTTACCGCCGCTCCACGCCACCAGTTCCGGGCCGACGCGATAGGCACGGATCACCGGCAAAAAGACTTTGCGCTGGCTGTCGGCATCTAAACCACGTTCACGGGCGATTTGTTGCGCGCAGGTTGATAAATCTTGATGCTGTAGACGGGGCAGGTAGCGGGCACCAAAAATCAAACTGACTAAACCAATCAGATAGGTGATGGCATAACCCAGGCTAAGGTGATCCTGCATCAATGCCAGCTGTTTGCTGTCGCTGATGCTTTGCCGCAAGGTATCGCCTGCGCCGACCAACACGGGCGTTGAGGTCATGGAGCCCGCCAACATGCCCGCGGTTAAACCGATATCCCAGCCAAACAACTTGCCTAAACCCAACGCTAAAACCAGCGCGCTGACCACCATGACGATAGCCAGCATGAAATAGTTTTTTCCGTCGCGGAAAAAAATCGAGAAAAAATTAGGCCCTGCTTCAACGCCAACACAAAAAATAAATAACATAAAGCCCAGGCTCAAGGCGTCCGTATTTATCGCGAAGTGTTGTTGCCCTAATAACAGGGAAATCACTAATACGCCGATAGAATTTCCTAGTTGAACGGAGCCTAGACGCAATTTACCCAGACAAAGTCCGAGGGCCAATACAACAAATAATAACAAAACGTCATTTCCGCTTAACAATTCTGCGACGTTAATATTCACTGTTTAACTTCTTGTTTACGTGTAACTTATTGATGAGTGGCTTGTTTTTGGTTATCTTGAGCAAGCCGTAACATCCTGCATTGAAAAATGCAGCTGCAGGATAGGGTGATGCGGCGGCTATTCTAATCAGAAAAATCTTTCTCAGCTATGCGCTGAAATCATTCAGACGAACAGCGGACTGTTTCTTTTTATTTCCACCTGAGCGCAGCAGGTAGGGCGTTGAATTTTGTCATGTTAAATGTTGATGAGTGGGGTGATATGCCGCAGCGTTCTTATCTCTGGACTATCCGTCTTCTGGGCGTGGTGATTTATAGTCTGGTGTTCATTTTTGCGCACGATTTTTGGCAGACCGGTAAAGCGGCTGTCCGCGGTCAGCCGGAATTACTGCTTTTCATTCTTCCCGGTGTCTTTATGGCTTTAGTGCAGACGAACAGCCCGCTGAAAAGTACCTTGTTAATGGCTTTGTGGGGATCGTTGTTAGCCGCATTGATGCTCAACAGCGCGTTATTTCCCTCCACAAATTGGCTTTTTCTGACTGCATGGAGCCTGAGTGCCATTTTTTGGGCCGGTTGTGGCGCGTTGCTGGTGCGATTATTGCGGATAATGTTAACGCTTAGAAGTTAAGGTGGGCGTAGAGATGAAACCGTTCAGAGCGTTGTGATGCAGCGGCGTGATCAATTTTTGCGGATATTAGCGAAGCAGTTTATCGTTTGGACTAAACCGCTTCGTGAGATCTTCATACATCTTTAAGCAACAAAGCCCAGGTTTTCTTTAGTCCACGCCGCAAACTCGGTGTAGCCACCAATGTGCTGTTCGTCGAGGAAAATCTGTGGCACGGTGTTTACGGGTTTGCCTGCGCTGGCTTCCAGATCCGCTTTCGTAATCCCTTCCGCCTGAATATCAACGTATTGAAAGCTAAAATCGTCGCGATCGGCCGCTAATTTGTCAGCCAGTTCTTTGGCACGTACACAAAAAGAACAACCCGGGCGACCAAAAATTACAGCAATCATTGAAAACTCCTTGCAGACTATGTTGTGTGATCTGCATCACGCAACAGGTAAAAGAATGACAATCATCATGCCCGCTCGTACCGCTTAAAGAAAGCAGGATTTACCTGTTAGTCTGATGCCCGCCGTCTATACCCGTCTTGATCTAAAATGCAGGCGCGTCAGCGTTGTGTACGGGTCTTAACTTCTTTTCAAAAGATGTCGGGTATGGGCAGGCGCTGACTTGTTAACCATAATTACCGTTCCATTCAGGTGTGATGCAGGAGCGGAGTAATGCGAAATGTAGCGAGATTACCGAAACCCATTCTGGTAATGGAGGCGATAGGTGGCCTGCTGATTATTGCCGCACTGCTGGTGATCAATCAGTGGCTGCCTGCGTCAACATCGGTCGACAGCAAAACGCTGGCGACCGGGCTGTTGTTATTTGGCGTCATTTTGATGCTGCCTGCCGCCTGGCTATTAATGTGGCGCACCGCAAAAGCGATGGCGCCGCAGTTGTTTAATCGCACCGACAAAAAAAGATAATGTTGCTGGAGAGTTTATGACACCGACCATTGATTTATTGTGTAGCCACCGTTCCATTCGCGCGTTTACCGATCAAGCCATCAGCGAAGCGCAACGTGAGGCAATTATTCACGCAGCGCAATCGGCGTCCACATCCAGCTTTTTGCAGTGTTCTTCTATTGTGCGCATCACCGACAAAGGCCTGCGCGATCAGCTGGTCACTTTATCTGGCGGACAGCCTTGGGTGGCGGATGCGGCTGAGTTTTGGATCTTCTGTGCCGATTTCAATCGTCATCTGCAGATCTGCCCGGATGCGCAGCTTGGTCGCGCTGAGCAACTGCTGTTAGGTTGTGTTGATACAGCATTGATGGCACAGAACGCCATGATTGCAGCAGAGTCAATGGATCTGGGTGGCGTGTTTATTGGTGGTATTCGCAATAGCATTGCGCAGGTTACTGAATTACTTGAGCTGCCAAAATATGTGCTGCCGCTGTTTGGTTTCTGCATGGGTTATCCTGAATCCGCACCAAATGTGAAGCCGCGTATGCCACAGGCGATGTTAGTGCATGAAAATCGCTATCAATCGGTGGATCCAGCGGTGCTTGCCGATTACGATAATCAGATTACTGAATATTATCAGCGGCGCGACAGTAACCAGCGTAGCGAAACCTGGAGCCAGCTGATTCAGCGCCTGATCATTAAAGAAACGCGCCCATTTATGCTGGATTATCTGCATCAGCAGGGTTGGGCGACACGCTAATCTGACCCAAGGAATGTGATGATGAAAATGGCCATCCTGTCTTGTGATGGATCGCTTTATTCATGCCGCCGTTTACGTGAAGTTGCCGAGCAGCGTGGCCATTTTATTCACATCATTGATCCGCTTTCTTGCTACATGAACATCAATCCCGCGTCGCCTGCAGTACATTATTGTGGCGAACCGCTGGAACACGTTGACGCCGTTATTCCTCGCATCGGTACCTCCATCACATTTTATGGCACGGCTGTGTTGCGCCAGTTTGAGATGTGCGGCAGTTATCCGCTCAATGAATCCGCAGCGATTACCCGCGCGCGTGACAAATTACGCTCCTTGCAGTTGCTGGCACGGGCAGGCATTAATATGCCAGTAACTGGTTTTGCCTCCTCGCCTGACGATACGCAAGATCTTATCGCGATGGTGGGCGGCGCGCCGCTGGTGGTAAAGCTGGTGGAAGGGAGTCAGGGAATTGGTGTGGTGCTGGCAGAAACGCGGCAGGCTGCGGAAAGCGTTATTGACGCCTTTCGCGGCCTGAATGCGCATATTCTGGTGCAAGAGTTTATCAAGGAAGCGCAAGGGCGTGACATTCGTTGTCTCGTCATTGGCAACAAGGTGGTCGCGGCCATTGAGCGTCAGGCGAAAGAGGGCGATTTCAGATCAAACCTGCATCGCGGCGGTAAAGCGCATCCGGTTAACATCACCGATCAAGAGCGTGAAATTGCTGTTAAAGCCGCGTCAACACTGGGATTAGACATTGCAGGCGTTGACATTTTACGCGCACATCGCGGCCCGTTAGTGATGGAAGTTAACGCCTCGCCAGGGTTAGAAGGTATTGAAGCCTCCACCGGGCTGAATATTGCCGGTATGATGATTGACTGGATTGAGCAACACGCTCTACCCGGCCAACGTCCTAAAACCGCTGGCTAACCCGCGCTTTTCAGCGGTTTTCATAGCGTCAATGGCAATTTTTCCGTAAGCTTAGTCGCCTGTTTATTCACCCCAAGGGATTTTACGATGGATTCTCTTGTCGTTCCGGATATCGACCTGTTGCGTCGCTGGCTGGATCAGCAAAATATCACCTGGTTCGAATGTGATGCCTGTCAGGCACTTCATCTGCCGCACATGCAGAACTTTGAAGGGGTGTTTGACGCCAAAATCGATCTGGTCGACAACGTCATTCTGTTTTCTGCGCTGGCGGAAGTGAAGCCGACGGCATTAATTCCTTTGGTTGGCGACCTGTCGCAAATCAATGCCAGTTCACTCACGGTTAAAGCCTTTATCGACATTCAGGATGATAATTTGCCGAAGCTGATTGTGTGTCAGTCGATGACCACCACAGCGGGTCTAACCTTTGGCCAGTTTTCACATTTCATGAAGCAGAGTGAAGAGCAAATTTCCATGGTCATTCTGGAAGCGTTTGCCAACAATTTGTTGATGATGAGTGAAGATGAAGAAGAGGAGCGCCCGGCGACCTTGCTAGGCCACTCAATGCTGCATTAATCCTTCCAGATTTAACTGCTGCATAATGCAGCAGTTTTTCTTTATGCCCCACCACGTTTTATTCTGCATTTTGCCCTTTAATGCCAGATATTTGTCGTTCTTTATGCCATCAAAGCCGAACCTCATAGTTTAAAGATGAATAAAATATCGCAATTAGGCGTTTTTTACGCTGAGGTCTGGTTAACCCTCATCAGGGCGGCTATTCTTGCGGGGCTACGTCAGCCTTGTAAATGCAGCGCAGGTATAGGTTTTTACTATTAAACTCCCGCTGAATAATGATTCATTGTGTCACTAATTTTACGCACAGAACGCAACGTTCGGATCAGGTATTTGTAGCGTTGTGATGACCCGCTCAGGAGGAAGTAAAACATGTCCAACCAACGTCAAAAATGGTTGTCAGGTGTGGTTGCTGGCGTGCTGATGGCAGCTTCTGCCAGCACAATGGCGGAAGATAAAACGCTGCACGTATATAACTGGTCCGATTATATCTCACCAGATACCGTTCCGAATTTCGAAAAACAGACCGGCACTAAAGTGGTCTATGACGTGTTTGACTCCAACGAAGTGCTGGAAGGCAAGTTAATGGCCGGCAGCACCGGTTATGACGTGGTAGTGCCATCCTCCAGCTTCCTGGCGCGTCAGCTGCAATCTGGCGTGTTTCAGCCGTTAGACAAAAGTAAATTGCCTAACTACAAAAATCTCGATCCGGCGCTGATGGAAAAAGTCGCGCAGCACGATCCGGGCAATAAATACGCCATTCCTTATCTGTGGGGCACCACCGGTATTGGTTATAACGTTGATAAAGTTAAAGCGGCGTTGGGTGCGGATGCGCCCGTTAACAGCTGGGATTTGGTCTTAAAACCTGAGAACCTGGAAAAATTGAAAGGCTGCGGGGTTTCCTTCCTCGATGCGCCAGAAGAGATTTTCGCCACCGTGCTGAACTATCTCAGTAAAGATCCGAACAGCTCAGATGCGAAGGATTACTCAGGTGCAGCCACCGATCTGCTGCTGAAATTGCGTCCGAATATTCGCTATTTCCACTCTTCGCAGTACATCAACGATTTGGCTAACGGCAATATCTGCGTGGCCATTGGTTGGTCAGGCGATATTTTGCAGGCGAAAGATCGCGCCGATGCCGCGAAAAACGGCGTACATCTGGCTTACAGCGTACCCAAAGAGGGCGCGCTGGCGTTCTTTGACATGATGGCGATTCCGAAAGACGCGAAAAATCTGGATGCCGCTTATCAGTTCCTGAACTACATGATGGATCCGAAAGTGATCGCTGATGTCTCTAACAAGATGTCCTACGCTAACGGTAACAAGGCATCGCTGCCGCTGATTAACGCTGACGTGCGTAATAATCCAGGTATCTTCCCAACGCCTGAAGCCATGTCAAAACTGTTCGTGCTGAAAGTACAAGATCCAAAACTGGATCGTGTGCGTACGCGTGCATGGACTAAAGTAAAAAGTGGTAAGTAATTCGTTCTAAACGAATAGGCTTATAACGAAACAGCAACAGAGGTGCAGTGATGGCCTCTGTTGTGCCATTTTTAGCGGCTGGCTTTGCCGTGCAGTTCCGCGTGGCCCCGGAGATTAATGTTAGTGAACGACGCCATTCCTCGTCCTCAAAATAAAACCGCAAAGGCGTTAACGCCGCTGCTAGAAATCCGCAACCTGACCAAATCGTTTGATGGTCAGCACGCTGTTGATGATGTCAGCCTGACGATTTACAAAGGTGAAATTTTTGCGCTGCTGGGTGCATCCGGCTGCGGTAAATCGACGCTGCTGCGCATGCTGGCGGGCTTTGAGCCGCCAACCAGCGGCCAGATCGTATTGGATGGACAAGATTTGTCTCACGTTGCGCCATATCAGCGCCCAATTAACATGATGTTCCAGTCCTACGCCCTGTTTCCACATATGACTGTGGAACAGAACATCGCTTTTGGCCTGAAGCAGGACAAGTTGCCAAAGGGTGAGATCAGCAGCCGGGTTGAAGAGATGCTGACGTTAGTGCACATGCAAGAGTTCGCCAAACGTAAACCGCATCAGCTTTCGGGCGGCCAGCGTCAGCGTGTGGCGCTGGCACGTAGTCTGGCAAAGCGTCCAAAGCTGTTATTGCTGGATGAGCCGATGGGTGCGTTGGATAAAAAGTTGCGTGACCGCATGCAGTTAGAAGTGGTCGATATTCTTGAGCGTGTCGGCGCGACCTGCGTGATGGTGACGCACGATCAGGAAGAGGCGATGACCATGGCGGGTCGTATTGCCATCATGAACCGCGGCAAATTTGTGCAGATTGGCGAGCCGGAAGAGATTTATGAACACCCCACCAGCCGCTACAGCGCCGAATTTATCGGCTCAGTCAATGTCTTTGAGGGTCTGCTGCGCGAGCGTCGTGAGGATGGCCTAATAATAGACAGCCCCGGCTTGCTGCATCCACTGAAAGTGGACTCAGACGTCTCAGTGACAGACAACGTGCCGGTACACGTCGCGCTGCGTCCAGAAAAAGTGATGCTTTGTGAAGAAGTTCCTGCAGATGGCTGTAACTTTGCGGTGGGTGAAGTGGTGCATATTGCCTATTTAGGCGACTTGTCGATTTTTCATGTGCGCCTGCGTAGCGGGCAAATGATCAGTGCACAATTGCAAAATGCACACCGCTTTCGCAAAGGGTTGCCGACATGGGGCGACGAAGTTCGTCTCTACTGGGAAAGCGACAGCTGCGTGGTGTTGACGGTTTAAGGAGGCGCAATGAGCCAGATTTTTCAACGCAGCAAAGCGCCCGCCAAATTGGTTGGTACGCCGCTGCAGCGCTGGGTAACGCGCATCAAAATGCAACATGGCCGCAAGCTGGTCATTGCATTGCCTTATATTTGGCTGGTGCTGTTTTTCCTGCTGCCTTTCCTGATCGTGCTGAAAATCAGCTTCGCGGATATCGCTCGCGCCATTCCGCCGTATACCGATTTAATCAGCTGGGCCGACGATCAGTTCAGCCTGATTCTCAATTTTGCCAACTATCTGCAACTTACTGATGATCCACTGTATATCGACGCCTATTTGCAATCTTTGAAAGTGGCGGCGATCTCCACGGTGATCTGTCTGTTGATTGGTTATCCGCTGGCGTGGGCGGTGGCGCACAGTAAGCCCTCAATGCGCACCATTTTGCTGCTGCTGGTGATTCTGCCGTCGTGGACCTCATTTCTGGTGCGTGTTTATGCCTGGATGGGGCTCCTTAACAACAACGGTATTTTGAACCGCTTCTTGCTGTGGCTGGGCGTGATCGACCATCCGCTGGTGATCCTTTACACCAACACTGCGGTTTATATCGGCATTGTTTACTGCTATTTGCCGTTTATGGTGCTGCCTATCTATACCGCATTAACCCGCATCGATTATTCACTGGTGGAAGCGTCGTTGGATTTGGGTGCGCGTCCGCTGAAAACTTTCTTCAAGGTGATTGTGCCGCTAACCAAAGGTGGGATTATTGCCGGTTCGATGTTGGTATTTATTCCGGCGGTTGGAGAATACGTGATTCCTGAACTGCTTGGCGGGCCTGACAGCATCATGATTGGTCGTATCTTGTGGCAAGAGTTCTTTAATAACCGCGATTGGCCAGTCGCATCTGCGTTGGCGGTGATTATTCTGCTGATACTGATTCTGCCTATCATCTGGTTCCACAAGCATCAAAATCGTGAAATGGGAGAGAAGGGATGAATAATCTGCCAACGATCCGCTCGCCCTGGCGCACCGCCATTTTGGCGTGCTGTTTCCTGTTTCTTTATGCGCCGATGCTGCTGTTGGTGATTTATTCATTCAACAGCTCGCAGCTGGTCACGGTGTGGGAAGGTTTTTCGTTTCACTGGTACAGCGTGCTGTTTCAGGATGATGCGATGATTGATGCGGTGCTGCTGAGTTTAAGCATCGCAGGATTATCGGCCAGCATGGCGGTGGTATTGGGCACGCTGGCGGCAGTGATCATTGTGCGCTTCGGTCATTTCCGCGGTCACAACGGTTTTGCTTTTATGCTGACAGCGCCACTGGTTATGCCGGATGTGATTACCGGGTTATCGCTGCTGTTGCTGTTTGTCGCGATTGGCAATGCCATCGGCTGGCCGAGTGAGCGCGGCATGTTAACTATCTGGCTGGCGCACGTCACGTTTTGTACCGCCTATGTGGCGGTGGTGATCAATTCGCGCCTGCGTGAACTGGATCGCTCCATTGAAGAAGCGGCGATGGACTTGGGCGCAACGCCGCTGAAAGTGTTCTTCGTGATTACCGTGCCGATGATTGCACCCGCGCTGGTGACGGGCTGGTTGCTGGCGTTTACGCTATCGCTTGATGATCTGGTGATTTCCAGTTTTGTCACCGGGCCAGGCGCGACCACGCTACCCATGGCAATTTTCGCCACCGTGCGCCGTGGCGTGAACCCGGAAATTAATGCACTGGCCTCGCTGATCCTGTTCATTGTCGGTTTGGTCGGTTTTATTGCCTGGCGCTTCATGGCGCATACAGAAAAACAACGTTTAAGCGATATTCAGAAAGCTAAACGTGGCTGAAACTCGTAAGCTTTGCCACTATAAGAATGGGCTGGTTTTCCAGCCCATTTTCAATGGCGTACGGAGCACGGAACATGTCGGAAACCCTCAAACACCGCCCGGTTTTACCAGAAGCACCCGTGGCGGTATCGGTCGCAGGGATTGCTATTATCGTTACGCGTTGCCTTAGCGTATTGATGCTAGCTAACGAACTGGGTTACGCCGAAATCGTTAATTTTGTTCATCGCAGCGCCCAAGCCTGGGATTCCACATTTATCTTTATTGCCAGCCAACTGATTTTTCTGTTTGAGCTACGTTGCGCGTTTACGTTGATGCGGGGCAGCAATCGCGGACGTTGGGGATATGTCGGGACACAGGTGATTGTGTTGTTTTATATGCTGATGGCTTCAATGGGATGGATCTACCCAGAAATATTCAGTATTAGCGGTGAGAGTAATGCGCAGATTATCCACCATACGCTGTTGCAGAAGCTACCGGACGTTGTGGTGCTGATGCTGCTTTTCCTGCCTGTCAGCAGCCGCGTCTTTTTCCATAAGCGTTGAACGCACGCCTGCCGCAACTCTGCTTTGTCAGGTTTTAGCGGTTGCCGAGCGATTGATGAACGAGGGTGGGCCAGCGTAGCAATCATCTGAACTGAGGACAGTGCAGAACCGGTCAGACAATGACCTTGCTGGCCCATAATACTTATTCGGGGAACCACTTCTGATTGAGCTGCTGCCAGCTGCCATTAGCTTTCATTTCAGCCAGTGCGCTATTCAACTTCTCGCGTAACTCTTCGTTACCTTTGCGTACTGCGATACCTAAACCGGTGCCAAAGTAATCGGTATCGGTGACATGTTCACCCACGGTAGCGAGATCGTTATTGGTTTTTAACCACTGATTAACCACTGCGCTGTCGCCAAATACGCCATCCAGACGACCGTTTTTCATATCCAAAATTGCGTTCTGGTAGCTGTCATAGGCCACCATCACGACTTCAGGATGTTTATCCTGCAAGAATTTCTGATGCGTGGTGCCGTTCTCTACGCCAATGCGCTTGCCTTTCAGCTGGCTGAAATCGTTGAATTTACCTTTGCGAGCAATAACGATGGCGGAGTTAGCGTAATAAGGCTGCGTGAAATCAACCTGTTTACTGCGATCGGGCGTGATGTCCATGCCGGAGATCACCGCATCGTAACGACGGAATTTCAACGACGGAATCAAGCTGTCAAAAGCGTTATTGGTAAACGTACAGTCTGCTTTCATCTGCTGGCATAACGCTTTAGCCAAATCGATATCGAAGCCGACAAGCTGATTTTCACGATCCAGAGATTCAAAAGGGGGATAGGTTGCCGAAGAGGCAAAACGGATTTTCTCCGCAGCGTGGGCATTCATTGCCAGGGTTGCCAGTGCAGCGGCAACAATCCATTTTTTCATGATACGGCTCCTGTAAAACGTCATTAGCACAGCGTTTGGACGCGTTACAAGATGCCACTAAATGAATCTTTATGCAATATCTGTGAGTAAATAAGTGAAAAAGGCGAGAATTCTCGCCTAAATATCAGTTTCGGCGCTCAAATGCCAGCGCGCGCTTTTCGATCAGACGCATCATCAAAGTGAGTAAACCGTTGATGCACAGATAAACCAGACCCGCCGCCGCGAACACGGTGACATCGTAGGTGCGTCCGTACAGCAATTGTCCGTGTCCCATCACTTCCATCAGCGTAATGGTATAAGCCAGGGAGGTGCCTTTAAACACCAGCACCACTTCATTGGAATAGGATGAGAGGGCGCGTTTAAAGGCGTAAGGCAGCAAGATGCGTAGCGTATCTTTGCGGTTCATCCCAAGCGCAGCACAGGATTGCCATTGACCAGCAGGGATGGCACGCACAGCACCATAAAAAAGCTGCGTGGTATAAGCCGCACTGTTTAGTGACAGTGCCAACATGGCACACAGCCACGGTTGTGACAGCAGATGCCACAACCAGGGAATCTGTTGAATGCTCGGGAACTGGCCGGGACCGTAATAGATCAAGAATATTTGTACGAGCAGCGGCGTGCCGGTAAACAGCGTAATAAAACATTTTACCAGCGGTGTCAGCAGCGGCATTTTAAGTGACAGCACCACGGTGAACAGCAATGACAGCACCAGCGCCACGATCAGCGAGGCCACAGTCAGTGTCAGGCTGGTATGCAGCCCTTTCATTAATTCGGGTAGATACTCAAGCATCAGCTGTTTCCCCGCTCAAAACGGGTGGTGCGTAATTCAATGCGGCGTAATACCGCCTGGCTGAACAACGTAATAACCAGATAAATAGCCGCCGCCACTAAAAACCAGGTAAACGGCTCTTGAGTGCGGGTCGCAATGCTTTTGGTTTGCAGCATCAGGTCATTTACGCTAATCAACGATACCAGTGCCGTATCTTTCAGCAATACCAGCCATTGGTTGCCTAAGCCTGGCAAGGCGTGCCGCCACATCTGCGGCATAATCAGACGAAAAAATATGGCTGATTTCTTCATGCCCAGCGCCTGACCTGACTCCCATTGTCCCACCGGCACCGCTTTTAATGCGCCGCGCAGGGTTTGGGATGCATAAGCGGCATAAAGCATCGCCAAGGCAATCACGCCACACAGGAAGGGGCTGACGTCGAAGTTTTCGATCTGCATCTGTATCGGCAACTGGAACAGGCCGAAATTGAGGGTAAAGCCGTCAGATAAGATCAGCAGCAGCTGCGAGGCGCCGAAATAAATAAACAGCACCACCAGAATTTCCGGCAGGCCGCGGATCAACGTGACTAAACCTGTACCGAGCCATGCCAGCGGTTTCCAGCGCACCGATTCCCAGCCAGCAAAAATCATCGCCAGCACCAGGCCAGCGATGAGAGCACAAACGGCAAGGCCGACGGTCATACCGGCAGCGCTTGCGAGTGGAATCATTTCATTCATTGAAAATTACTGTTGGAACCATTTGCTGTAGATGGTTTTGTAAGTGCCGTCTGCTTTGACTTTATCCAACGCGGCGTTGAATTTAGTCTGCAGCTCGCTGTTACCCATGCGTACTGCGATACCCAAACCGGTACCGAAATAGGCTTTGTCCGTGACTTTTTCACCGACAGGTGCCAGCGCAGTGTTCTGCTTCAGCCATTCGTTTACCACTGCGGTATCACCAAAGACGGCATCGATACGGCCATTTTTCAGGTCAAGAATCGCGTTCTGGTAGCTGTCGTAAGGTACGGTGGTAATTTCACTGTGTTTTTCGGTCAAATATTTCTGGTGCGTGGTGCCATTCTGAACCCCAACACGTTTGCCTTTCAGTGCTGTCACATCAGCCACTTTGCCTTTCTGCGCAACAAACAGCGCAGAGTTATCGTAATAAGGCTTGCTGAACAGAACCTGCTTTTCACGCTCTGGCGTGATATCCATGCCGGCCATAACAGCATCAAAACGACGGAATTTCAGGCTTGGGATTAAACTGTCAAAGGCCTGATTGGTGAAAGTACAGGTTGCGTCGATCTCTTTACACAGTGCGTTAGCCAGATCGACATCGAAGCCCTGAATTTTGTTGTCTGAGTCAACAAACTCAAACGGAGGATAAGAGGCTTCAGTGGCGAAGCGAATCGTTTGAGCGGCTGATGCGCTCAGGCTCAATCCAGCAAGCAGTGCAGCAAGTACAACTTTTTTCATTTTTAGCATCCTGACTTAGTGCGAAAGGTAGTTGGCAAACGCTTCGGTTTGCGGCTGTGTAAATCGGCTGGCGTCGCCCTGTTCCACAATATGACCGTTCTCCATGTAAACCACGCGGCTGGCAGTTTTACGTGCCACTTCCACTTCATGGGTAACGATTACTTGGGTAATTTGGGTCTGCGCCAGCTCGCGAATAATGCTGACAATCTGGGCGGTGATTTCGGGATCGAGCGCGGCAGTAGGCTCATCGAATAGCAATACCTGAGGTTCCATCATCAACGCACGCGCAATGGCGACGCGCTGTTGCTGACCGCCGGAAAGATGCAGCGGGAAGCGATCGCTATAAGGCGTTAAGCGCAGGCGATCCAACAGCTTGTCGGCGCGTGCTTTTGCATCCGCTTTGCTTAAACCCAAGACGCGGCAGGGCGCTTCAATCAGGTTTTGCAACACAGTGAGGTGCGGCCAAAGATTATATTGCTGAAAAACCATGCCGACATTTTGGCGAAGTTCGCGAATTGCCGCGTCAGAGGGCTTTTTGCTGAAATCGAACTGGTTTCCGGCGATCTGCAAATGGCCAGAGCGCGGATGCTCCAGCAAATTCAGTACGCGCAGCAGAGAACTTTTGCCTGCGCCGCTCGGACCGAGCAGCACCAGCGTTTCGCCCTGCGGGCATTCCAGGTTGATGTCAAACAGCGCCTGATGAGCACCGTAGAAGCAGTTAATTGCGTTTAGTTGAATACTCATGCGCCAAATATGAATAGCTATTAGTGTCGTGGATTTTAACGTCCTCAGAATAGTTATGCAATTGAGGTGGGTTAAAATTTATGAAACAGCAGCAAAACCCTAAAAGCGTAGCACAATATCGCGCCTTTCCCCTTCACGTTTGGCTGGGTTGCGTGTTTATCCTTGAACTGAAACTAAAAGCGCACCACATTGCTGCAGTACGCTTTTTTTAACTAAATACCTGAAAAATAATGTATTACTTCTTCTCGTATTCCAGCGTCTGACCCAGCGTGCCGCTACCCGGATGTGACCAGTTGGCCGCATAACGTATGTCGTCAACGACCCAGCAGGTGCCTTCACGGATCATCAATACTTCATCCTGCCATTGTTTACCGTCACGGCTCAGATCAACACGCAAAGGAATATTATGCGCATCGCTGTTAGGAATAGTGGAGGCGTCCGCTACGCTGGCTACCGTTGGACCTTGCGCCAGGCTGGAGAAGAGATCGCCGTTGCGCCATGCGCCATTTTTGGTGTTGCCGTTGGCGGCAAGTAACGTTTGATAAAGGTGATCGCTTAGATAAGGACGATATTTTGCCAGCGTGCTGCTGTCAGGCAAACCCTGCGTAGGCTGGGCAACGCGCAGGTCATAAAACTGCTGGGCAACGCTATCAGGACCGCCCTCAGCGCAGGATGCTGTACGTGGGCCATTATCCTTGATGACCGGCTCAACCGTGGTACAGGCGCTAAGCAGCACTGCCGCAGGTATCAACAGCGCAAAGGCTTTGTTTCTCATCTCGATTTCCTTATTGTTCTCTGGCAAAGCGCCATTTTTAGCATAGAGTATAGCCGTACTTTTTAGTCGAAAGAGCCTTAGTCCGCTTTGTTAAGGTTTTAGTCTGGTTTTCAGAGAAGGAGAACACGATGAAATTGTCTACCACGCCTACGCTAGAAGGGCACCGCATTACCGAATATTGTGGCGTTGTAACGGGTGAAGCGATTTTGGGCGCTAATATTTTCCGTGACTTTTTTGCCGGTATTCGCGACATCGTCGGCGGTCGCTCGGGCGCCTATGAGAAAGAGTTACGTAAGGCGCGAGAAATCGCGTTCAAAGAACTGCAAGAACAGGCAAAAGCATTAGGCGCTAATGCAGTAGTGGGGATTGATATCGATTACGAAACCGTCGGCAAAGACAGCAGCATGTTGATGGTGAGTGTAAGCGGCACGGCGGTCATCGTTAGTTGAAAAAATGGATACTAATACTGGCAGCGATCCTATTGTCTGGCTGCCAGTCTGGCGTGGAATCACGTAAGGGTTACTGGGCCGATTTACGCCATCCGGCTCAAGGTGCGCGCCCGCGTATCAAGGTGATTGTGATTCACTACACCGCCGAAGACTTCTCATCTTCACTCGCTACTTTGACCGATAATCAGGTCAGTGCGCATTACCTTATCCCGCGCCAGCCGCCACAACGCGAGGGCAAAGGCATTATCTGGCAGTTAGTTCCCGAGCGTGATTTAGCCTGGCATGCTGGCCCCAGCTTTTGGCGTGGTGCTACGCGCATCAACGATACGTCAGTGGGTATCGAACTGGTGAACAGTGGTTATCGACGCACGCTAACCGGGCGCGAATGGCAAGCTTTTACCCCGGCGCAAATCGCATCGCTAAGCGCACTAGTGAAAGACGTGGCGCAGCGTTACGGCATCGCGCCTGAGAATATAGTCGGACACAGCGATATCGCTTCGCAGCGCAAACAGGATCCGGGCCCCCGTTTCCCTTGGCAGCAACTGGCGCAGCAAGGTATTGGCGCGTGGCCAGATGCCGATCGTGTGCAGGTTTATTTAGCCGGAAAAGCCGCGCAGACGCCGGTGCCAACGGCACAGGTGATGGAATTGCTGCAGCGCTACGGTTACGCGGTGACGCCAGAGATGACGCTACTTCAGCAGCAAAATCTGATCGCCGCCTTTCAGATGCACTTTCGGCCAACTGATTATCGCGGACTACCGGATGCAGAAACCGCAGCGATTGCCGCCGCGCTACTGGAAAAATATGGCGCGGCGGAATAGCACGCTGTTACTGCTGTAAAAAGGCTTTCCAGTGCGTGACAACCTGTTCCAGCGCTGCACGGTCAACATCAATATGCGTCACCAAACGTGTTGCTGGGCCGACGCTAATCAGCACATCACGCGCCTTCATCCACGCCTTGAGCGGTTCAACCTGTTCCGCAGGTACACGGACAAACAGCATATTGGTTTGCTGATCAACGACCTCAACGCCAATTTCATGCAGCTGTTGTCCCAGCCATGCGGCGTTGTCGTGATCCTCTTGTAAACGCGTCACGTTATGTTGCAGCGCATACAAACCGGCAGCCGCCAGAATACCGGCCTGGCGCATGCCGCCACCGGTCATTTTGCGCCAGCGGCGTGCACGCTCAATGTAGGCTTCATCGCCACATAACAGCGATCCCACTGGCGTACCCAACCCTTTAGAAAGGCAAATGGTCAGGCTATCGCAATAGCGTGCGATGGCTTCCAGCGTGACCTTTTGAGCAACAACAGCGTTGAAAATACGTGCGCCATCAATATGCAGCGCCAGTTGGTGTTGGCGGGTAAAGGCAAAAGCTTCAGCCAGATAAGCCAGCGGCAGCACTTTACCATGATGGGTATTTTCCAGACTGAGCAGGCGAGTACGTGCGAAATGAATGTCATCAGGCTTGATTGCAGCAGCAATAGACGCCAACGGCAATGTACCATCATCGGCGGCTAAAATCGGCTGCGGCTGAATACTGCCAAGTACTGCAGCGCCGCCCGCTTCATATTTGTAGTTATGCGCTTGCTGGCCCACGATATATTCATCGCCGCGCTCGCAATGGCTGAGCAACGCGACCAAATTTGCTTGGGTACCGGTTGGAAAGAACAGCGCGGCAGTTTTGCCGCTCAAGTGCGCAGCTTCAGCTTCCAGTGCATTAACCGTAGGATCATCGCGATAGACGTCATCGCCGGTCTCTGCCGTCATCATCGCTTGCAACATCGCGGCACTAGGCCGGGTAACGGTATCACTGCGTAAATCGATCACGTTGCGCTCCTGAACTTTCCTGATTAATAAAAAAAGCGGGCATGGCGCCCGCTTGCGAAGTTCTATGGTTTTACCGCAACCAGTTGGTTTTCGCCAGTTCAACCACTTCATCGCCGCGACCATTCAGAATGGCCCGCAGCATGTAAAGACTGAAACCCTTGGCCTGCTCCATTTTGATTTGTGGCGGCATCGCCAACTCCTCTTTGGCGGTGATAACGTCAATCAGCACTGGGCCATCATGGGAAAACGCCTGTTCCAGCGCGCCATTCAGATCAGACGCTTTTTCTACGCGGATACCTTTAATGCCACAGGCTTGCGCAATAGCGGCGAAGTCAGGATTGTCTAGCTCTGTGCCATCGGTTAAATAACCGCCAGCCTTCATCTCCATCGCGACAAAACCCAGCACGCTGTTGTTGAAAATCACCAGTTTTACCGGCAACTTCAACTGCGCCACCGTAATGAAATCCCCCATCAACATACTGAAACCGCCGTCACCACACAGCGCGACCACCTGACGATCGCGATCGATGGCCTGCGCGCCCAAGGCCTGCGGCATGGCGTTTGCCATTGATCCGTGGTTGAACGAGCCCAGTAAACGACGCTTCCCGTTCATCTTCAAATAACGCGCAGCCCAGACGGTGGGTGTACCCACGTCGCAAGTGAAAATAGCGTCATCGTTGGCGTAGTGGCTAATCTGCTGAGCAAGATATTGCGGATGAATGGCCTGCTTGTCGTTGGCATTGGCGAGATCGTCGAGATCTTTGCGTGCCTCAACATAATGTTTCAATGCGCTGTCGAGATGCTGACGATCGGTTTTATCCATCAGCTGCGGCAATATCGTCTGCAGGGTGGTTTTCACATCGCCGATGTAGGCTTGATCCACGCGACAGTGCGCGCCAAGGCTACCGGGATTGATATCCAGTTGGATAATTTTGGCTTTTTCCGGGTAGAAAGCGCGATAGGGAAATTGCGTTCCGAGCAGCACCAGCGTGTCGGCATTCATCATCGCGTGGAAACCTGATGAGAATCCGATAAGCCCGGTCATGCCGACATCGTAAGGATTGTCATATTCAATGTGTTCTTTGCCGCGCAGCGCATGAACGATAGGCGCTTTTAGCGTCGCGGCCAGCTCAACCACTTCTTTATGCGCACCTGCAACGCCACTCCCGCAAAGCAAAGTAATATTACTGGCTTCGTTTAGGGTTTGAACCAGACGCGCTAACTCTGCAGCTTGCGGTTGGATGTGTGGAAGCTGTGGCGGATACCACGCCGCGCTCGCCGTTTCTGGCGCTAACTTCAGCGCAACATCGCCAGGGATGACCACCACTGACACGCCGCGATTCAGGATCGCTTTACGCATCGCGATGCCTAAGACTTGAGGTAATTGCTCTGGATTAGAAACCAACTCGCAGTAATGGCTGCATTCGCGAAACAGCTCTTGTGGGTGCGTTTCCTGAAAATAGCCGCTACCGATCTCGCTGGAAGGAATATGTGCGGCAATGGCTAATACCGGAACATGGTTACGATGACAATCAAACAAGCCGTTAATCAGATGCAAATTGCCGGGACCACAAGAACCCGCGCAGACTGCCAGCTCACCGGTCACGTGCGCTTCTGCGCCTGCGGCAAACGCAGCAACTTCTTCATGGCGGGTTGGCATCCATTCAATGGTTCCCATGCGATTTAAGCTGTCACTCAGACCGTTAAGCGAATCACCGGTCACGCCCCAAATGCGTTTGACGCCTGCATTCTCAAGGGTTTTTGCGAGCAGCGCCGCAATGGTTTGTTTCATCATCTTCTCCTTTTGGTGATTGGCCATCCTGGCGATGGCACAACCGAAAGCGCAAAAAAAGAAGCTTAGACGAGGTTATCGAAACGCAGCCGTGAAAAAATGCGCTGCGTTTCGGCTCAGGGCGTTAAGCGGAGAACAGGGCGATGAGAATAGGGGCCAGCAGGCTCATGACAAAACCATGCACTATCGCGGCGGGAACAATTTCCATGCCGCCTGCGCGTTGCAACACCGGCAGGGTGAAATCCATTGAGGTAGCGCCACATAAACCCAATGCACTGGAACGATGACGGGCAATTAAGGCCGGGATCAACATAATAGCAATCAGTTCGCGTAACAGGTCATTGAAGAACGCTGCGCTGCCAATGACCGGACCAAACGCTTCGGTCATTAAAATACCGGACAGCGAATACCAGCCAAATCCGCTGGCCATTGCCAAACCGGTTTTTAACGGTAAACCCAACAGCAGCGCCGCAATCATACCGCCAATCAACGCACTCACTAACACGACGCTGGCGACAATCATGCCGCGGCGATTCAGGATAATTTGGCGCAGCGTCATGCCGCTGCCACGCAACTGTATTCCCACTAAAAACAGCAAGAAAATTAATGCGTATTCACTGGCTGCAGAGGCGTGATGAAGAAAGTTCCACTGTGTCAGGCCTAATAAAAATCCCACGATGACTACGCCGCACAGCTTGAGTGATTCCAGCGCCATATGCAGCCGCGACGGCAATTTTTCCTGTTTGTGAGCGTGTTGCCACGGCAAGCGTTTTTCCAGCCAGAGCAATGCCAGTAGATTGCATAACATGATGCAAACTGCGGCGACTGCGGCGGTGTGAAATACCGTGAGCAGATTACGGCTAAGGTTATCAAGAAACGCCAAACTGATGCCCATGAAGAACAAGATGACATACACCATCCAGCTCAGTAAGCGATTAACTGCACGTAGAATTGCGGTTTTATGCAGAGGTAATAGCCAGCCCACGACCAGTGGAACAAGAATAATCAGAAGTCCGGAATACATAATTATTTAAGCCATCCGTGCGAAAGTGGCGACACGCTAGCGAAAAAGGCGCTAAGAGTAAACCCTGTAGAGAGAGTGGCTTGACCGGTTTGCGTTCGCCAACCATGCTTCGGTTAATAAGAGGATGAGCCACGTATGATTCTGCAACATATCGATATTCGCGGTTTTCGCGGCATCAGTCAGCTTTCCTTGCCGCTGACACCCACCAACCTGTTAATCGGTGAAAACGCCTGGGGCAAATCGAGTCTACTGGACGCACTTACACTGTTATTGTCACCGCAAACGGAAGATTATCAATTTACGCCTGCTGATTTTTACTTTACGCCAGGCGACGTTAACGATCAGCGAAGACGTCTGCAGATTGTGTTCCATTTCCGTGATGACCACAGCGATCAAGACGCGCTGCTTACGCCGTTCTGGCAACGGGACGCACAAGGGCAACGTTGGCTCTTTTACAGTACGCGGGCGAAGTTGCGTGATGGCCATGTCAGCACAACACGGCGCTTTGTCGATCAGCAGGGCAACGTGTTACCTGAAGAAGGGACGGGAGCGGCTATTCATCATCTGCTGCACAGGTATCCGGTGCTGCGATTGCGTGATGCGCGTTTTAGTCGTCGCAGGCGAGATAGCGAAAGCAATAACGATACGCGCACCTCAACCTTGAACCAGTTAGCGATGGAGCTTGATACGCTCACGCGAGATCTGGTGACGCAGCCGCAAACGTTGAGCGACGAGGTGCTGCGTCAAGGTTTGCAAACCATGCAACAACTGATGGAGCACTATTTTTTGGTGCAGCATCCCAAAGATGCCAGTGAAGCGCGCCGCATTGATCCGCAAGCGCGTGATGGCATGCAAGGATGGCGCTCGCTGGATAGGCTGAATAAACTGATATCGGGAACGGATTCGCGCAGTCGCCAGCTGATTTTACTGCGTATGTTTACGCTGCTGATACAGGCGCAGGGCAGTGAGCCGCTGGCTATTGGCGCACGACCGCTGTTGTTGATAGAAGATCCCGAAACGCGACTTCATCCGATTATGTTGTCAGTGGCGTGGAATTTACTGGTGTTGCTGCCGCTGCAAAAAATCACGACCACCAATTCAGCTGAGCTGCTTTCACAGGTGCCGATTGAGAATGTGTGTCGGCTGGTACGAGAGCCGTCGCGGGTCGCTGCGTGGCGTATCGGCCCGGAAGGATTGAGTGCGGAGGATAGCCGGCGCATTGGGTTTCATATTCGCGTTAATCGTCCGTCTGCACTGTTTGCCCGCTGCTGGTTGCTGGTGGAAGGCGAAACTGAAGTGTGGATTATCAATGAGCTGGCGCAGCAATGCGGTCATCACTTTGCCGCAGAAGGGGTAAAAGTGATTGAGTTTGCTCAGTCAGGATTAAAGCCTTTACTCAAATTTGCCCGCCGCATGGGCATTGCCTGGCATGTGTTAACCGATGGTGATGATGCCGGCAATAAATATGCAGCTACAACGCGCAGCCAATTGCAGGAGGGGGACGAGGAATCACATCATCTTACCCAGCTTCCCGCGCTGGATATGGAAAATTTCCTTTATAAACAAGGGTTCGATGAAGTTTACCATCAGATGGCGCACCTGCCGTTAAACGCGCCCATGAATGCAAGGCGTATTATTACCCAAGCTCTTCATCATGCGTCGAAACCGGAACTGGCAATTGCCGTGGCGATGGCGGCGGCCGAGCGCGGCCCCGAGGCTATTCCAACGCTGATGCGCCAAATGTTTTCACGGGTGATTTGGCTGGCGCAGGGTAAAGCAGATTAGAAAGGTAACAAAAAAATGCCAGCGGCATGGGCTGGCATTTTTTTAGGGAATGTTCAGAATGGGGATAAACGTCAGGCTACAGCCTGCGCTTCTACTGGCACGATAAGACTGGCATGATTGCCTTTCGGACCTTGATGGACGTCAAACTGAACTTGTTGGCCGGCTTTAAGTGTTCTGTAACCATCCATCTTAATCGTTGAGTAGTGCGCGAAGATGTCTTCGCCGCCCCCGATTGGACAGATAAAGCCGAAGCCTTTGGCGTTATTGAACCATTTAACTGTACCCGTCTCCATGCTTTTACTTCCCTCGCAAGACATTTTATTAAGTAGGTGAGGTCATTTAAGCTGTGAGTCGAGTTTGATTAAAACTCAATCAGCTTGTGTCCGTAGAATGTAGAGAAACGGGCACTGGCGTCAAGCAAAGCGCCGGACTGCGCAGGGAGAAAATCACTAAAATTTGAGGTAGTTAACGCTATTGCGAATTTTGTGATACAGGTCGCGGAGGCTTTTTTCGGCTAAATTTCCATCATCGGCTGATAGCTTGACAAGCGTGTTAAACTCTAAATATGAACTGCAATGGGTTTATGAATGATGTGCGGAATCTCAACGGATCATTATGGCAAACAATAACGACTGGCTTAATTTTGAACATCTGGCCGAAGACAAAGTACGCGAAGGGTTAAAGCCGCCTTCAATGTATAAAGTCATTCTGAATAATGACGATTATACACCTATGGAATTTGTTATTGACGTAGTGCAAAAGTTCTTTTCTTATGATGTTGAACGTGCAACGCAGCTGATGTTGAAAGTTCACTACCACGGTAAAGCGATCTGTGGTGTATTTACTGCAGAAGTCGCCGAAACCAAAGCGGCCCAGGTGAACAATTATGCGCGGGAAAATCATCATCCTTTGCTGTGTACGCTGGAAAAAGCCTGATCCCGTCTCCATATAGGAAACAGGTCGTCAGAGCGATAATTGGGGGAGGTGCCTAATGCTCAATCAAGAACTGGAACTCAGTTTAAATATGGCTTTCGCCAGAGCGCGTGAGCACCGTCATGAATTTATGACCGTCGAGCATCTGTTACTGGCGCTGCTCAGTAACCCGTCGGCCAGAGAGGCACTGGAAGCCTGTACGGTGGATATTGTGGCTCTCCGGCAGGAGCTCGAAGCCTTCATCGAACAAACCACACCTGTGCTGCCTGCCAGTGAAGAGGAGCGTGATACGCAACCTACGCTCAGCTTCCAGCGTGTGTTACAGCGTGCGGTTTTCCATGTCCAGTCATCAGGCCGAAGCGAAGTCTCCGGTGCTAATGTGCTGGTTGCCATTTTTAGTGAGCAGGAGTCGCAAGCGGCTTACCTGCTGCGCAAACACGAAGTCAGCCGCCTTGATGTGGTGAACTTCATTTCTCACGGTACGCGTAAAGACGAACCCGGCCATGCGCCGAATGCAGAAAATCCGGTTAACGAAGAGCAAGCAGGCGGGGAGGATCGTATGGAAAACTTCACCACCAATCTCAATCAGCTTGCTCGCGTCGGCGGAATCGATCCGCTGATTGGTCGGGACAAGGAGCTTGAGCGTACCGTTCAGGTTTTATGCCGCCGTCGTAAAAATAACCCGCTGCTGGTGGGAGAATCGGGTGTCGGTAAAACCGCTATTGCTGAAGGTCTCGCCTGGCGTATTGTTCAGGGCGACGTGCCGGAAGTGATGAAAGATTGCACCATTTACTCTTTAGATATTGGTTCACTGCTGGCAGGCACTAAGTATCGTGGCGACTTCGAGAAGCGTTTCAAAGCGTTGTTGAAACAGCTTGAGCAGGACAACAGCAGTATTCTGTTCATCGATGAAATCCACACCATTATTGGTGCGGGCGCGGCGTCAGGTGGCCAGGTTGATGCTGCTAACCTCATCAAACCGCTGCTTTCCAGCGGCAAGATTCGCGTTATGGGTTCAACGACTTATCAGGAATTCAGTAACATCTTCGAGAAGGATCGTGCTTTAGCACGTCGCTTCCAGAAAATTGATATCACTGAACCGTCGCTGGATGAAACCGTTCAGATCCTGAATGGCCTGAAACCGAAATACGAAGCGCATCACGATGTGCGTTATACCGCGAAAGCGGTGCGTGCAGCGGTAGAGCTGGCGGTGAAATATATCAACGATCGTCATTTGCCGGATAAAGCGATTGACGTTATCGACGAAGCGGGCGCTCGCGCTCGACTGATGCCAGCCAGCAAGCGCAAGAAAACGGTCAATGTGGCTGATATAGAGTCTGTGGTGGCGCGTATTGCGCGTATCCCAGAGAAAAGCGTTTCAGCAAGCGATCGCGATACGCTTAAAAATCTGGGTGACCGCCTGAAAATGCTGGTATTTGGTCAGGACAATGCGATTGAAGCCCTGACTGAAGCGATCAAAATGAGCCGGGCGGGTTTGGGCCAGGATCGTAAACCGGTTGGTTCGTTCTTGTTTGCGGGTCCAACGGGCGTGGGTAAAACCGAAGTCACGGTTCAACTGGCAAAAGCGTTGGGCATTGAGCTGCTGCGTTTCGATATGTCCGAGTATATGGAGCGTCATACCGTCAGCCGTTTGATTGGTGCGCCTCCGGGCTACGTTGGTTTTGATCAAGGTGGTTTGCTGACCGATGCGGTAATCAAACATCCTCATGCCGTTGTGCTGCTGGATGAGATTGAGAAAGCGCACCCGGATGTCTTTAACCTGCTGTTACAGGTCATGGATAACGGCATGCTAACGGACAACAACGGGCGTAAAGCGGACTTCCGCAATGTCGTGCTGGTGATGACGACAAACGCCGGTGTGCGTGAAACGGAACGTAAATCTATCGGCCTGATTCATCAAGACAACAGCACCGATGCAATGGAAGAGATCAAAAAGATCTTTACGCCAGAGTTTCGTAACCGCCTCGACAACATCATTTGGTTCCGTCACTTGTCTCCAGAGGTGATTCATCAGGTGGTCGACAAGTTCATTGTCGAACTGCAAGCGCAGTTGGATGCGAAAGGTGTGTCGCTGGAAGTCAGTGATGAAGCGCGCGATTGGCTGGCTGAGAAAGGCTATGACAAAGCGATGGGTGCACGTCCGATGGCGCGTACCGTTCAGGAAAGCCTGAAGAAACCGTTGGCTAACGAACTGCTGTTTGGTTCGCTGGTGGATGGTGGATCGGTATCAGTTGGACTGGATAAAGAAAAAGGCCAGCTAACCTATCATTTCCTGAGTGCGGAAAAACGTAAAACAGAGGGCACTGTGCATTAATCACGGATGTCAGATAGAGAAAAGGCCGGATGAGAATCCGGCCTTTTTTTTGCTTGCTGATATTATTCAGCAGCGCGATGAGAGCAGCTTAGCGACTACGGAAGACAATGCGGCCTTTGCTCAGGTCGTACGGGGTCAACTCGACAGTCACTTTGTCGCCCGTCAGGATGCGGATGTAGTTTTTGCGCATTTTACCGGAGATATGAGCGGTAACCACGTGTCCGTTCTCAAGTTCTACGCGGAACATGGTGTTAGGTAACGTATCCAGTACGGTACCTTGCATTTCAATATTGTCTTCTTTGGCCATCGAATCCTCTGGGTGTACTACCTTTCAGTTGAACCGGCAAGATAATGCCCAATTCAACGATTTATGTAAAGAACCGTCGACGATTTTGCCAACGCTTCGCCGTGCTTCGCGTTATAACGCGAGCATCTCGGTTAAATTCGGGTGTTTTATGTGACGTCTGCGGGGGAGTTAGCGGGCTAAGAATCTGTATCAACCGGTTACACGCGCACGATTGAACAGTTCCGAGAGTGCGTTGAGATTCCCAGCCTGGCAATTCCGGCTTACTACTATGAAGCGCGGACGACATACCAAACTCGATTATTATATCACTTTTACCGCTTTATGTGTGCAAAACATCTGTGTAGGTTTAAAAAAGGGTTTGCGTACGCCAGCAGCCTTCGCTGACCGGTTGCCACGCAAGGCTTTGCACATATTGCAGATAATCTACACGGGGGATTTCCCTCGCACCTAAAGACGCAGTATGCGGGTTAAGTACCTGACAATCCACCAAACGCCCCTGGTGTTTTACGAAGTGTTGGCAAAATACCCAGAGTGCGGTTTTCGAGGCATTCTCCTGACGACTAAACATCGACTCGCCACAGAATATTTGGCCTAACGCTAAACCATACATGCCGCCGACTAAACGTTGCCCATTCCAGACTTCAATCGAATGCGCATGACCGAGTTCATATAATCGCAACCAGGCGCGTTTAACTTCGAAAGTAATCCAGGTGCCTTCCTCACGTCCAGTAGCGCAGCCTTCAAGAACGTCGGCGAAAGACTCGTTCATGGTCACGCGATAAGGTGACTGCTTGTGGAAACGCTTCATGCTGCGACTGAGATGAAAATACTCAGGCAGTAGCACGGCACGAGGATCGGGCGACCACCATAAAATAGGATCGCCGGGCGAAAACCAGGGAAAAATTCCACGTTGATACGCATTCAGTAAACGAGCAGGGGAGAGATCGCCACCCATTGCCAGCAAGCCGTTCGGTTCGCGCAAGGCCATTTCAGGCGGTGGGAAATGCAATGACTCCCTTGAAAGTTGTACCAGTCTCATGACGTTATTTTACCTGTCAGCTATTCGCTAGAACTATAGCGCAAAGCGTTGCTGGAAACGCCAATAGCGACCCGTTTTTGAGATTAATTCCTTATGGCTGCCTTGCTCAATAATTGCACCATTTTCCATTACGCAGATGCGATCCATAAGATGTAAGCCACTCAGGCGGTGGGTAACGATGATCACCGTTTTCCCCTGAGTGACCTGATTCAGCAACGTCAAAATTTGTTGCTCCGTGCTGGCATCTAAACCTTCAGTGGGTTCATCGAGCAACCAAAGATCGCCATCATGCAGAAGTGCACGTGCAATGGCTAAACGCCGCAGTTCGCCACCTGAAAGCGGGCGTCCGCCTTCACCAAGCCAGGCATTTAAGCCCTCATCGTTCTCAAGTAAACATTGCAGTTCGACCTGAATCAGCACTGCTTTGAGCTTCTCATCAGTTGCGGTTGGAGAAGCAATAAGCAAATTATCGCGCAGCGTTTGACTAAATAAATGGACTCGCTGCGTCACCATGCTAATACGCTGACGTAGTTGCGCTTCATCCCACGCCTGAAGCGCAACATCATTGAGCGCTATGGTGCCGTGCTGACTTTCCCAGGCGCGCGTCAATAAGGCTAACAACGTTGATTTACCGCAACCGGTTGGTCCGAGCAAAGCGATATGCTCACCAGCCCGGATATTCAGGGAGAAATCGCTGAGCACGGCGTCGGGTCGATCAGGATAAGAGAAATAAAGATTTTCGATAATGACTTCAAGGCTACCTGTTCTGACATCAGCAACCGAAGGGAAAATTATCGTAGGCTCTCGACCAATGATGTCATTTACGCGTTGCGCAGCCGTAATGACCTGGGATAATGGCAGAAACGCACCGGCAACCGGTGCCAGCGCTTCAAAAGCGGCTAGCGCGCAAAACACCACTAACGCAATGAGGGAGCCCGGTAACTGCTGTGCTTCAATTGTCGTTGCGCTGACCCAAAGCAGAAGAGTTACGGTAAAACCGCTAATCAGCAGCAGTAGGCTTTGTGCTAAAGCGTGTAGGCGCTGCTGTTGACGCTGTGCTTGCTGCCACTGCTGTTCTTGATCATTAAGCTGTTTCCGCCAAGAGGAAGCTGCGCCATAGAGCGTGAGTTCCGCCTGTCCGCTCAGCCAATGCATGAACTGCATGCGCCAATAAACACGCCCTTGCGCGATTGCCCGGCCTGCTGGTGCACCAAGATGATAAAACAGCGGCGGAAAAAGCAGCAGCGTTGCTAACATGATGCCCCCCAAAATTAATGCTAATTGCAGGTCAATCAGGCTGAGTGCTGGCGTGACCAGCATAATGACCACAAAAGCACCCGCTAGCGGGGAAATAACACGCAAATAAAGGTGATCGAGCGTATCTACATCGCCAACAAAACGATTTAACAGGTCAGATTGACGAAAATCAGCAAGTTGACCGGGTGATAAGGCAATCAGGCGGCTAAAGGTGAACACACGCAGATGTTGCAATACGCGGAAAGTGGCATCGTGACTCATAAGGCGTTCAAAATAACGGGCAGCGGTACGTATGATGGCAGCACCGCGAACACCCGCCGCGGGTAGCATGTAGTTGAAGCTGTAGAGTCCCGCAAAACCCGCAACTGAGGACGCCGCCAGAAACCAACCAGAAAGAGTAAGAAGGCCAATGCTGGCCAGCAAAGTAATCATGGCTAACACCATGCCTAAGGCTAAGCGATAAGGATGGCGCAACCAGAGACGGAGGAAAGGATGAAATGCAGACATCAGGAAATCTCCTGCTGACGGTGCTTCATCATCTGTTTAAACGCACCGGATTGTTCACTTAGCTGATGCCAGTTTCCTTGCTGTATTAGCTGTCCGTTTTGCATCACCCAAATTGCATCCCATTCCTTAAGATTATCGAGTTGGTGAGTAATCATTAGCGTAGTTTGCTGCCTGGCAGCTTGGTTGAGCGCCTGCATGACCAGTGATTCACTAAGGGCATCAAGACTGGCGGCGGGTTCATCCAGTAATAACAAGCGTGCTGGTTTATACAATGCGCGTGCAACAGCGATGCGCTGTGCCTGACCAACCGATAAACCTGTACCGCCATCGCCCAGAATTGTCTTCAGACCCTGAGGCAGCCGCGGTAGAAATTCGTTTATTCCGCAGGTTTTTAATAACTCGGTAAAACGGCTTTCACTATAAGACTCATTCATCAAAATATTGTCGCGAATTGTCGAGGCCGGCAGATGGGGGTTTTGTCCGACCCAAGCCAAATGTTGGTGCCAGTTATCACGAATAATATCGCGTAACTCCATCCCATTAACGCGGAGAGAGCCTTGATAAGGTAAAAAGCCCAGTAATGCATTCATTAATGCGCTCTTGCCTGCGCCACTTTGCCCAACCAGCGCCACGCGTTGATTAGCTGGCAGATGGAAAGTTAACGGGCCACACAGCGTTTTTCCGTTTGGCGCGCAAATCAGCAGGTTTTCAGCCCTGACTTCAATCGAATCATTTGACGCGAAAGGGGTTTCACCTTGATTGGCAACGTTGTCCGGAGTTTCGTGCATGAATTTTTCAAGCGCATCAGCGCCGCCAACTGCTTGCGCTTTGGCGTGATAAAAGGTGCCGAGATCACGCAGCGGTTGAAAAAATTCAGGGGCCAATATCAGCACTAAAAAACCGGTAAAAAGCGTAACGCCATGGCCATAATCGCCAAAATGCAGTTCGCCTAAATAGGAAAAGCCAAAGTAAACCGCGACCACCGCGATAGCCAATGAAGCAAAAAACTCCAGCACGGCAGAAGAGAGAAAAGCAAGGCGCAGCACTTCCATAGTGCGCTGGCGAAAATCTGTGGTTGAGGCCGCAATAGCCTCTTTTTCCGCTTCGCCCCGATGAAAAAGGCGCAGCGTTTCGCGCCCACGCAGGCGATCAAGAAAGTCACCGCTCAGTCGTGCAAGCGCGCTGAAATTACGACGATTAGCATCAGCAGCTCCCATGCCGACCAAGGCCATGAACAGCGGAATCAAAGGCGCGGTGACAAACAGAATTAAGCCGGCGGTCCAGTTTAGAGGAAAGAGGGTGAACAGAATGCAAAAGGGAATAAGTACGGCAAGCGTCATTTGAGGAAGATAGCGTGCATAGTAATCCTGCATATCTTCAATTTGCTCCAGTAATAACGTTGCCCAACTGCCAGCCGGTTTCCCCTGAATCCAGGCGGGACCGAGTACAGCCAGACGATCAATGATCTGCTTTCGAAGGGCCTGACGAATGGCCTGGCCAGCACGAAACCCAGCGTGTTCCCGAGCATAATTTAATGCCGCGCGCAGGACAAAGCACAGCAGTAACAGCATGAAATGGGTCAGCAGCGTATCGCGTGATTGTTGTTCAATAATCAGCGCTTGCAGCAATGAGGCCATTAGCCAGGCTTGAGCAATAATAACCAGCGCGCTGGCAAAACCCAGCAGCGTGGTCAGTCGCAACCATCGTCCAGCGTGACTGCGTTGCTGGCGAAGCCAGCGGGTAAGATGCTGTTGCCGCGATTTGTTCATGCGATACCGTGGAGAATGCCAAAGGCGAATGCAGAATCAGGACGTTTCCTGCTTCTATAGGCGCATGAATCTAGCATGGCGACAATAAAAAAGGCGACTGAAAAACAGTCGCCTTTATTGATTACGATCAGGAAATGAATAACTTATCGATCGTTTTTAACCAAACCGTCGAGATAACGTTCTGCATCCAACGCAGCCATACAACCGGTACCCGCTGAAGTAATTGCCTGACGATAGATATGATCCATGACATCACCTGCGGCAAATACGCCCGGAATGCTGGTTTGGGTCGCGTTACCGTGCAGACCAGACTGGACTTTGATGTAACCATTTTCCAGATCCAGCTGCCCATCAAAGATGGCGGTGTTCGGGCTGTGACCAATGGCCACAAACAGACCTGCGACTTCCAGCGCTTCAGTTTCTTGCTCGTTAAGCGTGGAGCGCAATGTTAAACCGGTAACGCCCATCTGATCGCCCACCACTTCTTCCAGCGTGCGGTGAGTATGCAGAACAATATTCCCGCTACTCACTTTTTCCATCAGTCGATCAATCAGAATCTTCTCTGCACGGAAGCTGTCACGACGATGAATCAGGTGCACTTCTGAAGCGATATTGGCGAGATAAAGCGCTTCTTCCACGGCGGTATTACCGCCGCCAATAACCGCGACTTTCTGCTGGCGGTAGAAGAAACCATCACAGGTTGCGCAGGCTGAAACGCCTTTGCCTTTAAACGCTTCTTCCGACGGCAGACCAAGGTAACGTGCAGAGGCGCCAGTGGCGATGATCAGCGCATCAGCGGTGTATTTAGCGCTGTCACCGGTCAAACGGAAAGGACGATTCTGTAAATCGACAGTGTGAATGTGGTCAAAAATGATTTCAGTATTAAATTTCTCAGCATGCTCATGCATGCGTTCCATCAGAGATGGACCTGTCAGATCGTGCGGGTCACCTGGCCAGTTTTCAACTTCTGTCGTGGTGGTTAACTGACCGCCTTTTTCAAGCCCAGTAATTAAAACCGGATTCAGGTTGGCGCGTGCAGCGTAAACGGCTGCGGTATAACCCGCTGGACCGGAGCCCAGAATGAGTAACTTACTGTGTTTTGCCGTACTCATGCTTTCCTCAGTTTCATTCGGCTGACATAGCCTGCGATTGTAGGGAATATCCTGATGGAATGACAAGGCTTGCACGATTTTGTTAACGATAGCTGCAAATGGCGTAGACGATGATGATAGTTTCCGCCTCTCCTTTGCGCCAAAAGGGGGCAAAAATCGGCTTTTTGTGGTGCAGCTGTTCAAAAATACTCATTTAAAAACAGTTACCCAGAGGACTGTCTGGCATCTTGTACTGGATTTGGACATTTTACTTTGACAATCGCCTGCGCATTTGCGAAAACAGTGTCAGAAGCGAAGAATGTTAATCGGATCAAAACAGGGTTTAATGCCTCGTTTTGCGCGCAACACCGAATAAAAGCAGCCTGACATTGGTAATGACGCATGATGTGGACAGACAACATGCGTCATGCGGATGAGTGCCTTAACGCACAGGCTCTACAACTTCACTTCAAAAATGCCCCGAACAATGAGCGTTTTCAGGGCGTGGCAGGTAAAGGGAAGGAATTAAGAGAGACAATAATAATGGTAGACAATAAGAAACGCCCCGGGAAAGACCTCGACAGAATCGACAGAAATATTCTGAATGAACTGCAGAAAGATGGTCGTATTTCAAACGTGGAACTTTCCAAACGCGTAGGATTATCGCCTACGCCGTGTCTTGAGCGTGTGCGCCGCCTTGAGCGTCAAGGTTTTATCTTGGGCTACACCGCACAATTAAACCCGCATTATCTGGATGCATCACTGCTGGTGTTCGTTGAGATTACTCTGAATCGTGGCGCGCCAGATGTGTTTGAGCAATTTAACGCCGCTGTACAAAAACTTGAGGAAACTCAAGAGTGTCACCTCGTTTCGGGTGATTTCGACTACCTGCTTAAAACGCGTGTACCTGACATGTCTGCCTATCGCAAACTGTTGGGCGAAACCTTGTTGCGTCTGCCAGGCGTTAACGACACGCGTACTTATGTGGTGATGGAAGAGGTCAAACAGAGCAATCGTCTGGTGATCAAAACTCGCTGATGCGGGGCAGGTGCAAAACCTGTGGGATTTCGGTACACTCCTGTGAATTCATACAGGACCAGCGTCGGGAGTGCCCGACGCTGTTGCTTCATACTTTACAGGCACCTGGAGAGTTCTCTTGAGCCAGGAATACACAGAAGATAAAGACGTTTCGTTACAATCGCTGAGCAGTGGACGCCGTCTACTCGAAGCGTTGCTCATCCTGGTGGCGCTTTTTGCCATTTATTTGATGGTTTCATTGGTCAGTTTTAATCCTTCCGATCCAAGCTGGTCGCAAACGGCCTGGCATGAACCCATTCACAACATTGGCGGCAGCGTTGGCGCCTGGCTTGCTGACACCTTACTTTTCATTTTTGGTGTGATGGCTTACGCCATTCCGCCGGTCATTCTGGGGCTGTGTTGGATCGCTTTTCGTCAGCGTGACAATCAAGACTACTTCGACTATTTCGCGGTTGGCCTGCGTTTGATTGGTGTTTTGGCGCTGGTAGTCACCACCTGCGGCATGGCTGCTTTGAATGCTGATGATATTTGGTATTTCGCTTCCGGCGGTGTGATCGGCAGCCTGGTCAGTAATGCCATGGCGCCTTGGTTAAATCCTGCGAGTGGAACGTTAGCATTGCTGTGTGTCTGGGCAGCGGGTGTCACGCTCTACACCGGTTGGTCATGGCTGACCATTGCGGAGCGCATTGGGGGTGTGGTCATGGGTGTATTAACCTTTGCCAGCAACCGATCGCGCCACGATGAGCCATGGCAAGAAGACGAAGAGTATGAGGCTGAACACGCATCGACCTCCCGTTCACGTGCTATTCAGCATGATGACGATGAAGAGGATATTTTGCTGGCGGCGCCACGTAATGTGGCTGCTGAAAGCGTGCCCGCTGAAGAAGCTGTCTCAGCTGAAGATGTTCTCTTGTCAAACCAGGATCCCTTGTTAGCGAAAGCGGCTGCAGCAACCAGCGCAGCTGTTGCTACAACTGTGGAAGCAGCGCACGTCGAATTAGCGCCATTACCTGCCGTTGCGCCAGTTTCTTCGGTTGCTGTGCCATCAACAGTTGCACCTGCCGTAGCAGCACAGGTTCCTGCACCGATAAACAATGGTCAACCTCAGGTTCAGACTGCACCAGAAGCGTCGCCGCCGCTTTATCGGTTTGAAATTCCAGAAGATAAACCTGCTCAAGCACCGCCGTTTACCGCCTTTGAAGATAACGAGCCGAAGATGGGCAACTGGCGTGAAAGCGCATCTTCAATGCCAGAAACGCCTTCTGCAGTAACGCGAGTAGCAGCGACAGCCGCTGCATCCGTTGCAACAAGAACAACCCCTACATTTGACCTTGCGTCAGAAGTGAATCCTAACCCGCAGGTCAAACAAGGGATCGGGCCTTCGTTGCCGCGTCCTAATCCGGTTAAGTTGCCGACGCGTCGTGAATTAGCCTCTTACGGCATCAAATTACCCTCACAACGCATGGCGGAAGAAAAAGCCAAAGCAGAAGAGTCGAGCACGGTTCAGTCAGCCGTATCTTCTGAACAAAATGCCATCTGGGCACCAGAAGACGAAGACGCATTGCAGCAGGCAGAACTGCGTGAAGCGTTCCAGTCTGGGCAACAGCAACGCTATGGCGAAAGCTGGCAGCAAGATGAAGAGGATGAAGAAGCGTTACAGCAAGCTTCGCTCGCCCGTCAGTTTGCTGAACAACAGCAGCAGCGTAATGTGCCTGAGCGTGAAGCGCCTGCGGCACCCGTATTTAATCTGGATACGGCTTCCGCCTTTGATTTTTCTCCAATGAAAGATCTCATCGATGATGGCCCAACCGAGCCTCTGTTCACTATTGCTGCTACGCCAGAGCCAGAAGAACCTGCGGTTTCGCATGAGCCGTGGCAGCAAGTGGCAGAAGTTTCCGCGCCCCAGGCACCCGCACAGGTTCCGGTGCCAGAAGCGCCTTCAACTTTTGCTGCGCCAGTTCAGCCTCCGGTTCCGGCTGCACATTCTTCTTATGCTGCGCCAGTGCCAACGCCAGCGGTCGAAGAAGCGAAACCTTCAGTGCATGACAGCCTGATCCATCCCTTCCTGATGCGTCATGAACACCCGTTGGAGAAACCGTCCACGCCACTCCCAACGCTCGATCTGCTGACGGCTCCGCCAGAAGAGGAAGAGCCGGTGGATATGTTTATGCTGGAGCAAACGGCGCGGCTGGTGGAGTCTCGCTTGGGCGATTACCGCGTAAAAGCGGAAGTGGTTGGTATTTCGCCTGGCCCAGTCATTACGCGTTTCGAACTGGATCTGGCACCTGGTGTAAAAGCGGCGCGAATCTCAAATCTTTCACGAGACCTGGCTCGCTCGCTTTCTGCAGTGGCGGTGCGTGTAGTTGAAGTGATTCCGGGCAAGCCTTATGTCGGATTGGAGTTACCCAATAAACATCGCCAGACGGTTTATCTCCGTGAAGTGCTGGATTGCGCAAAATTCCGCGATAATCCTTCTCCGCTGGCGATCGTGTTAGGTAAAGATATTGCAGGGCAACCGGTGGTCGCGGATCTGGCTAAGATGCCGCACTTGCTGGTAGCGGGTACAACCGGTTCTGGTAAGTCTGTGGGCGTTAACGCCATGATTATCAGTATGCTTTATAAAGCGACGCCTGAAGAGGTGCGCTTCATCATGATTGACCCGAAAATGCTGGAGTTGTCCGTCTATGAAGGCATTCCGCATCTGTTAACCGAAGTGGTTACAGACATGAAGGACGCCGCTAATGCGCTGCGCTGGAGTGTGGGCGAGATGGAGCGCCGTTATAAGCTGATGTCTGCTTTGGGTGTGCGTAATCTGGCGGGTTACAACGAGAAAGTTGAGCAAGCTGAAGCCATGGGCCGTCCAATACCCGATCCATTCTGGAAGCCGGGCGATAGCATGGATATGACACCGCCGGTGTTGGAAAAACTGCCTTACATTGTGGTTCTGGTGGATGAATTTGCCGATTTGATGATGGCCGTCGGTAAAAAAGTGGAAGAGCTTATTGCCCGCCTGGCGCAAAAAGCCCGTGCCGCAGGTATCCATCTGGTGCTGGCAACGCAACGTCCTTCCGTTGACGTGATTACCGGCTTGATTAAGGCGAACATTCCAACCCGTATCGCCTTTACGGTATCGAGCAAAATTGATTCACGTACCATTCTTGATCAGGCCGGTGCTGAGTCACTGTTGGGGATGGGTGACATGCTTTATATGCCGCCTAACTCTTCAATGCCGGTGCGTGTTCATGGCGCATTTGTTCGCGACCAGGAAGTGCATGCCGTTGTTCAGGACTGGAAAGCGCGCGGTCGCCCACAATACATCGAAAGCATCACCGCTGGCGAAGAGAATGAAAGTGGTGGCGGCGGAATGGACAGCGACGAAGAGCTCGATCCGCTGTTTGATCAGGCAGTCGCCTTTGTGGTGGATAAACGTCGTGCGTCAATTTCAGGTGTTCAACGTCAGTTCCGCATTGGTTATAACCGTGCGGCGCGCATTATTGAGCAGATGGAAGCGCAAAGCATTGTTTCTCCTCCGGCACACAACGGCAATCGCGAAGTGTTAGCGCCGCCGCCGCACGAAATGTAGTTCGGATAAAAACACGCATGGAAACAGCAGCAATGAGCCAGTTTAGACTGGCTCATTGTTTATCAGCAGATCATCCCCATATCAGACTATGCTTTCGGTTTTTTCTCCTGTCTAAAAAGCAGGATTGCAGCCAGGCTTAATGCAGTTATCAATGGGAAACGAGAAGATAAGGAATTGAAGCAGATGAAATTACGTGTAATTGCTTTTGGCCTGATGGCCTCTTTCGCTTCTGCCAGCGTGTTGGCTGATGCTTCAAGTGACCTGCAACAGCGTCTTAATAAAGTCAGCAGCTTTCATGCCAGCTTTACGCAAAAAGTTACAGACGGCACCGGTGCAAATGTTCAGGACGGTGAAGGTGAATTGTGGGTGAAACGTCCCAGCCTGTTTAACTGGCACATGACCGCCCCGGATGAAAGCGTCATCATTTCTGATGGTAAGTCGCTGTGGTTCTATAATCCATTTGTTGAACAAGCCACGGTTAGCTTGTTGAAAGATGCAACCAGCAACACACCTTTCATGCTGATTGCGCGTAACCAATCCAGCGACTGGCAGCAATACAACATCAAACAGCAAGGTGATGAGTTTGCGTTGACGCCGAAAAACAGCGACGGCAACTTAAAGCAGTTCACTATTACTGTGACTCCGGCTGGCACCATTAACCAGTTCAGCGCTATTGAGCAAGATGGTCAACGCAGTAACTACCAGCTGAAGAGCCAAAAAAACGGTGCGATAAGCCCGGACAAATTTACGTTCACACCGCCTAAAGGCGTAACGGTGGACGATCAACGTCAGTGAGGTTGCGGTGAGTACTCTGTCTCTGGATTTTTCCACCGAAGATTTTAAACCTCTGGCCGCACGTATGCGGCCAGAAACATTGAAACAGTACATTGGTCAGCAACATCTGCTGGCAGCGGGTAAACCGTTGCCACGCGCTATCGAAGCCGGTCATCTGCACTCAATGATTCTTTGGGGGCCACCGGGCACAGGTAAAACCACGTTAGCAGAAATTATTGCGCATTATGGTAATGCCGACGTTGAACGTATTTCAGCCGTGACGTCGGGCGTTAAAGAGATTCGTGAGGCGATTGAGCGAGCACGTCAAAGTAAGCAAGTTGGACGGCGTACTATCCTGTTTGTCGATGAGGTGCATCGTTTTAACAAAAGCCAGCAAGACGCTTTTTTGCCGCACATTGAAGATGGCACCATTACCTTTATTGGCGCTACCACTGAAAACCCGTCGTTTGAACTGAATTCGGCGCTGTTATCACGCGCACGCGTATATCTTCTTAAATCTTTATCCAGTGATGATATTGAACAGGTTCTGAATCAAGCCATGCAGGATAAAGAGCGGGGTTATGGCAACAGTGACATTGTATTGCCTAATAATACTCGCCGCATGATTGCTGAACTGGTGAATGGCGACGCCCGGCGCGCCTTAAATACGCTTGAAATGATGGCGGATATGGCGGAAGCCAATGCATCTGGTCTGCGAGAACTCACGCCGCAGTTACTCAATGAAGTGTCAGGTGAACGTGCAGCGCGTTTCGATAATAAAGGCGATCGCTTTTACGATCTGATTTCAGCGCTGCATAAATCAATTCGCGGTTCTGCCCCGGATGCAGCGTTGTATTGGTACGCTCGCATTATTACTGCAGGCGGCGACCCGCTTTATATCGCACGTCGACTGCTGGCAATCGCTTCTGAAGATGTGGGGAATGCTGATCCGCGTGGCATGCAGGTCGCCATCGCTGCCTGGGATTGCTTTACTCGCGTCGGTCCAGCAGAAGGGGAACGTGCCATTGCTCAGGCGATTGTTTATCTGGCGTGTGCGCCAAAAAGCAACGCTGTTTATACAGCTTTTAAAGCTGCGATGCGCGATGCGCGTGATAACCCGGATTATGATGTGCCTGAGCATTTGCGCAATGCGCCGACCAAATTGATGAAAGAAATGGGGCTCGGCAAAGAGTACCGTTACGCGCACGATGAAGTGAATGCGTATGCTGCCGGTGAAGTCTACTTTCCACCTGAAATGGCCCAAACGCACTATTACCGTCCAACTTCGCGTGGCCTTGAAGGTAAAATTGGCGAAAAGCTCGCCTGGCTTGCTGAGCAGGATCAAAATAGCCCGACAAAACGCTACCGCTAAAACAGACGTTGCGGTAATGTGGGCAAGGATTTCAACGTGTTCCAGCTGGAGCACGTCCCTTCATTCAATCAACTTTAATTACACAGGATAAGCATGCTCGATCCCAATCTGCTGCGTAATGAGCCAGACGCAGTCGCAGAAAAACTGGCACGCCGAGGATTTAAACTGGATGTGGATACGCTGCGCTCCCTTGAAGAGCGTCGTAAAGTGCTGCAGGTCGAAACTGAAAATCTGCAAGCCGAGCGTAATTCTCGATCCAAATCTATCGGTCAGGCCAAATCCCGTGGGGAAGATATCGAGCCGCTGCGTCTGGAAGTCAATGTGCTGGGTGAACGTCTGGATGCTGCAAAAGCAGAGCTGGATGAGCTGCAAAACCAAATTCGTGATTTCGCGCTGGCGCTACCTAATCTGCCTGCAGATGAAGTTCCGCTGGGCAAAGATGAAACTGAAAATCAGGAAGTCAGCCGCTGGGGCGAGCCGCGCCAGTTTGATTTTCAGGTAAAAGATCATGTTGAGCTCGGTGAAGCAGCAAAAGGTCTGGATTTTGCTGCAGCGGTTAAACTTACCGGTTCACGTTTTGTCGTGATGCAAGGTCAAATCGCTCGACTGCACCGTGCACTTAGCCAGTTCATGCTTGATCTTCATAGCGAGCAGCATGGTTATCTTGAAACTTACGTGCCTTATCTCGTCAACCATGAGACGTTATATGGCACCGGTCAGTTACCAAAATTTGGCGAAGATCTGTTTCACACTAAGCCGCTGGAAGAAGAATCAGACAGCAGTAATTATGCTCTGATTCCTACCGCTGAAGTGCCATTAACCAACCTGGTTCGCGACGAAATTCTTGAAGAAGAAACGTTGCCAATCAAACTGGCAGCCCATACACCTTGTTTCCGTTCGGAAGCGGGTTCTTATGGTCGCGATACGCGTGGTTTGATTCGTATGCATCAGTTCGACAAAGTTGAAATGGTGCAGGTTGTGGCGCCTGAAACTTCCATGGATGCGCTTGAAGAGTTGGTAGGCCACGCTGAGAAAGTTCTGCAGTTGCTGAATCTCCCTTATCGTAAAGTGTTGTTGTGTACTGGCGACATGGGCTTTGGTTCAACCAAAACTTATGACCTCGAAGTATGGTTGCCTGCGCAAGATACCTATCGTGAGATCTCTTCCTGCTCGAACATGGGTGATTTCCAGGCACGTCGCATGCAAGCTCGCTGCCGTAGCAAGCAAGAGAAAAAGCCGCGTCTGGTTCATACCCTGAACGGTTCTGGACTGGCGGTAGGCCGTACATTAGTTGCGGTCCTGGAAAACTATCAACAGGCTGATGGTCGCATTGCGGTACCCGATGTATTGCGCCCCTATATGAAAGGGATTGAATTCATCGGCTGATAAATTTCAGATAAACAGAACCCGGTTTTTGCCGGGTTTTTTTATGCCTTTAGAACGTCAATTAAGTTAGTTAGCAGCGGGAACTTATCACAAATAAACGTTATCGACGCTTTATTCATTGTAAAGCTTAATAATCTCATTATTCATAGAGATAGAAAAATTCTATAGCATCATTAACCGCGCTGTAACCTACTGAAGATTAGTAAATTAAATTGTTAAGCAGCAAAATGTGCTGCACCTTTTTTTTGCCGTTGACTTTAAAAAAGGCAATGGCAAACTGCGCGCAATTTCCTTCATTTCTTTTGGTTTTATCCACTATGTCTACCTGGTCACGTCCTGTGATGTTGCTGCTTTGCGGCTTGCTGTTAATGACGGTTTCAATAGCAGTACTTAACACGCTCGTCCCATTGTGGCTTACGCATGACTTGCTGGCTACATGGCAAGTAGGCATGGTCAGTTCCTCCTATTACACCGGTAATTTAGCGGGCACGCTTTTAGCGGGATGGTTAATCAAAAAGCACGGTTTTAATCGGAGCTACTATTTCGCCACGCTGTTATTTGCGGTGGCCACAGTGTGTCTTGTGCTGCTTGATGGTTTTTGGGCCTGGACTTCGTTGCGTTTTATTGCTGGCGTCGGCTGCGCATTAATGTGGGTCGTAGTAGAGAGCGCATTACTGTGCAGCGGTACGGTACGTAACCGTGGTCAACTTCTTGCTGCTTATATGATTGTTTACTATCTCGGTACGGTCGCTGGGCAGTTGCTGGTGAGTAAAGTTTCGACTGAAGTTCTGAGTGTTATCCCTTGGGTTACAGCGCTGGTTATTTGCGCCGTATTACCCTTGATTTTCACGCGTGTTTCTTCAGAAAGCGAATCAGCTGAAGCGGCGCCAGGTCGTATCTGGCCGATGTTGCGTCGTCGCAATTCTCGCCTGGGTATCAACGGCTGCATTATTTCTGGCATCTTATTAGGTTCACTATATGGCCTGATGCCGCTGTATCTCTCACATCAAGGCATGAGCGATGCGAACGTCGGATACTGGATGGCATTGCTGGTAAGCGCAGGTATTGTGGGACAGTGGCCAGTAGGCAAACTTGCCGATCGCTTTGGTCGCATGTTAGTCCTGCGGGTTCAGGTCTTTGTGGTCATTCTCGGTGCGATTGCTATGTTAGCAAATGCTGCAATGGCACCTGCGCTGTTCGTACTGGGACTGGCGGGTTTTACGCTTTATCCGGTCGCGATGTCATGGGCATGCGAAACCGTTGCCCATCATGAGCTTGTTGCAATGAACCAAGCGTTACTGATGAGTTATACGGCGGGCAGTCTCGCGGGTCCGAGCATGACAGCTATGCTGATGCAAAATTACTCTGACCGTTTGCTGTTTGTTATGATAGCGGCGGTTGCGCTGGTTTACTTAGTGATGCTGCTGCGCAAAGCCGATCAGCAGGCAACACCCGTGGCACATGCCTAAAATCGGGTCATAGACATGAAAAAGGGAGCGAATCGCTCCCTTTTTTGTGCGTGTCAGTTAGTACATGACGTTGTGACCGTAGCTCGCAAGAATGTTTTTTACGCGTTCCATAGTCTCTTTTGACGGGGGTTTTACACCGTCAAGTTTGTACTCTTCACCCATGGCAATCCATTTGTGTTTGCCCAGTTCGTGGTAGGGAAGCAGTTCGATTTTCTCAACATTCTGCATATCCTTAGTAAACTCGCCAAGGCGATGAACAGAATCATCATCATCGGAATACCCAGGAACCACGACAAAACGTATCCACGTTCGCTTGTCTTTCTTCTGCAAATAGCGAGCAAAGTCGAGCGTACGGTGGTTAGAAACACCCACCAGGTTCTGGTGTATATCATCATTCATTTGCTTCAGATCGAGCATCACCAGATCGGTTGCATCTAACAATTCATCTATAACCGGATCATAACGACGCACAAACCCATTGGTGTCAAGGCAGGTATGAATGCCTTCAGCCTGACAGGCCCGAAACCAATCACGGACAAATTCTGCCTGTAGAATCGCTTCGCCGCCCGATGCGGTGACTCCGCCTCCCGATGCGTTCATGAAATGGCGGTACGATAAAACATCCGCCATCAATTCTTCCACTGTGATCTCTTTACCACCATGGGTGTCCCAGGTATCACGGTTGTGGCAATAAAGGCAGCGCATCAAGCAGCCTTGAAAGAAAGTGATGAAGCGGATGCCGGGACCATCAACGGTACCGCACGATTCGAATGAGTGGATACGACCGGTGATTGACATTGCGATGTATTCTCCAGGTAGGCCTGCTGAAGCAGGCAGCACAATCTTTGTCGCGCTTAAAACATTAAATCAATTTTGGTTGCTTCCTGTTAAGAGAGCAACCAAAGCAGACTTTGTATAAAAGGCTCCAAAAGGAGCCTTTTTAACGATTTTAAAGCTGAATTTTTAAAGTGACTGCGTGAAGGTACGCGTAATCACGTCTTGCTGCTGCTCTTTTGTCAGCGAGTTAAAGCGAACCGCATAACCCGAAACACGAATGGTGAGCTGCGGATATTTTTCTGGATGCTCCATAGCGTCTAACAACATTTCACGGTTCATCACATTCACATTAAGATGTTGGCCGCCTTCAATGTCAGCTTCATGATGGAAGTAACCATCCATCAAACCTGCCAGGTTAGCTTTACGTACGTTATCGTCTTTACCCAGCGCATTTGGCACAATAGAGAAGGTGTAAGAAATACCATCTTTAGCGTAGGCAAAGGGGAGTTTCGCTACGGAAGTCAAAGAAGCAACAGCGCCTTTCTGATCGCGTCCATGCATTGGGTTAGCACCCGGTCCGAATGGCGCGCCAGCACGACGACCATCTGGTGTGTTACCGGTTTTCTTACCGTAAACCACGTTTGACGTAATAGTCAGAACTGATTGAGTTGGCACCGCATTACGATAAGTTGACAGCTTCTGGATTTTTTTCATGAAGCGTTCTACTAAATCACAGGCCAAATCATCCACACGTGAGTCATTGTTACCAAACTGCGGATATTCACCTTCAATGTCGAAATCGATCGCCAAACCGTCTTCATCGCGAACTGGTTTCACTTTGGCATATTTAATCGCGGACAATGAGTCTGCTGCTACTGACAAGCCTGCGATACCACAAGCCATGGTGCGGTAAACGTCACGATCATGCAGCGCCATCAACGATGCTTCATAGCTGTACTTATCATGCATGTAATGGATAATGTTCAGTGAAGTAACATACTGTTTGGCCAGCCAATCCATGAAGTGATCAAGACGCTCCATGACGGTGTCGAAATCCAACACATCATCGGTAATTTTGTCGCCTTTCGGGCCTACCTGCATTTTCAGTTTTTCATCAACGCCGCCATTGATTGCATAAAGCAGCGTTTTTGCCAGATTGGCGCGTGCGCCAAAGAACTGCATTTGCTTGCCAACAATCATCGGGCTTACACAACAGGCGATGGCGTAGTCATCATTGTCGAAATCTGCGCGCATCAAATCATCATTTTCATACTGCAAAGATGACGTATCGATGGAAACTTTAGCTGCGTATTTTTTAAAGTTGATGGGTAATTTTTCTGACCACAAGATGGTCATATTCGGTTCTGGTGAAGGTCCCATGGTGTAAAGCGTATTCAGGAAGCGAAAAGTACTTTTGCTGACCAGCGTACGTCCATCTACACCCATACCGGCGAGGGATTCGGTTGCCCAGATAGGATCACCCGAGAAAAGCTCATCATATTCTGGTGTACGAAGGAAACGCACCATACGCAGTTTCATCACCAAATGGTCAATCAGTTCTTGAGCCTGCTCTTCGTTTAACTTGCCAGCTTGCAGATCGCGTTCGATATAGACATCAAGGAATGTCGAAACGCGGCCAAAAGACATGGCTGCACCATTCTGTGATTTAACAGCGGCCAAATAGCCATAATAGGTCCACTGAACAGCTTCGATTGCATTGGTTGCCGGACCCGAGATGTCGTGGCCATATTTAGCCGCCATCTCTTTGATCTGACCTAATGCGCGATGTTGATCTGAAATCTCTTCACGCAAACGAATGGTTGCTTCGAGGTTGACGCCATTTTCAAGGTCATTTTGCAGAGAGGCAAATTGCGAGAATTTATCAGCCATCAAATAATCAATGCCATACAGCGCTACGCGTCGATAATCACCGATAATGCGGCCGCGACCATAAGCATCCGGTAAGCCTGTCAAAATACCTGATTTACGGCAGCGCATAATGTCCGGCGTATAAACATCGAACACGCCTTGGTTATGCGTTTTTCGATATTCGGTAAAGACTTTTTTCAGGCCGGCATCAAGTTCACGGCCATATACTTTGCATGACCCTTCGACCATTTTGATGCCGCCAAAAGGGATGATGGCGCGTTTTAGTGGTGCTTCAGTCTGCAAGCCGACAATTTTTTCTAAAGACTTATTGATATAGCCTGCATCGTGAGAAGTAATAGTAGAAGCAAGATCGGTGTCGAAATCTACCGGCGCATGGGTGCGGTTTTCAATTTTGATGCCTTCCAGCACGCTATCCCACAGCTGAGTGGTTGCTTGTGTTGCGCCGGAAAGAAATGATTCATCACCATCATAAGGCGTGTAGTTTTTTTGAATAAAATCACGTACGTCGACGCGATTTTGCCATTCGCCCTCAGCGAATCCTTCCCAGGCCGAAGCCAGTTTTGCATTAAGTTCGGTCATGATATACCTGCCTTATCTAAGAAGACTTTCACATTCAAGCATAAGGAAATACCTTGTGCCGTCCGGATACTGTTAATGCACCGAGTCACCGTCACGTAAATAGATGACCCAGTAAGTCAACCCGACCAGCAGACCACCACCAATGATATTGCCAAGGGTGACTGGAATCAGATTGTCGAAAATGAAGTTATTGACGGAAAGCGCTTGAAATTGCGATGCGCTGGCGCCGGTTGCCTGCCAAAACTCTGGACCAGCAAAATCGCGAATGACGATGGCGAAAGGAATCAGAAACATGTTTGCAATGCTGTGCTCAAAGCCACTGGCGACAAACATGGCAACCGGTAGAATCATCACCACTATTTTATCTGTTAGTGTTCGACCGGAATAACTCATCCAAACTGCCAGGCAGACTAATAAGTTAGCAAGGATCCCTAAACAAACGGCTTCGATAAAAGTGTGATGCATTTTATGGTCGGCTGTTTGTAAAACATTCATACCCCATGCGCCGTTGGCGGCCATGTGTTGACTTGCAAACCACATCAATGCGACGAAAAACAGAGCACCAACCAAATTACCGATATAAACGTTGATCCAGTTACGCGCTAGCTGCCCCCAGCTTATACGTCCGCTTGCTTTAGCAACGACAATTAATACTGTTGAGGTAAAGAGGTCAGCTCCGCCGACTACGACGAGAATCAAACCGAGTGAAAAACAGATACCACCAATCAGTTTCGCGACGCCATACGACATGCCGGCACTGCCTGTTGTAGCAGTAATATAAAAGACGAAAGCAATTGAAATAAAAACGCCAGCGGTTATGGCTAAGAAGAAAGTCGTAAAAGGATGTTTGGTTGCTTTATAAACCCCGGCTTCTTCAGCAACTTTTGCCGTTGCGGCTGGTAGCAATAAATTAAAAGGGTTGTCAGCTTTCACACTAACTCTCTCCAAAAGATGTCTGTGAAAATAGTAACAAAGGAGTATAGGTTAGAAATTGATATGGATCATGTTTGCCGAGGCGATGGGATTTGGAAGGTAATAAATGACTGTTTATTTCATTCAATCTATTGAAAACAAAGATAAAAAATATTTTTAAAATATAAAATATTTTTTTAAATTATTTTAATGGTGCTTTTTATACGACAAGAATGTTTTTGAATTGATAGTAAGGTGTTAAATGAAAGAGTGCTTTTTCAATAGGATGGTTTTATTTTTCACACCGAATTCTTGAGGCGATTTGAAAAAAAAGGCACTTCAAAATATCAGTGCCTAAATTTCGTTTTTAGCGTTTTTTATAAATCACAAAACAGCAGTGATTATTTATTTTGCCAATAAAGACGCTTGGCATTTTGCAACTTTTCGTAGGCAGCAAGTAATGACTGATGTGCCGGAAAAGCTTTCAAGTCATTATCAACGGGTTGCAGTCCATTAAACGGTGCTTCGCCACTGATCGCTGCCGAGGCAGCTTCAACCGCTTTTGCGCCATACATACGAGTGAAGGCATGATGATACTGAAGCGGATCACGCTCATCTTCCATTGCCAGCAGTAAGAGAGTTTGCAAGCAGCGATAGTAGTTTGCACGCTCTGGCGTGAAGATTGAGCTGTTAAACTCCATCGTCCATTCAGTCCAGATCAGTGCCTGATCTAAATCACCGCCCGCCAATGCTAACATCGCCTTAAGTTCCCCGATGCGCAGCGTATACCAACCATTATCTTTTCCGGTTGCCAAACCCAGTAGCTCGCGGACGCGAGTAAAATCGTCAAAGCCTTCTTCATCCAGTTGGGCGATCAAATCCAAATATTCCTCTGGATTCCAGTTGCTTTCTGGCAAAGCCAATAACGTTTCACGAATGCCAGCACCCATGCTGTTATTGGCCAGCAACAAATCTTCTGCTGGATAAATATCAGACATGCCAGGCACAATAATGCGGCAAGCATAAACACTTAAATGTTCATAGTCGGCAATATAGACTTCCTGATTTTCGCTGCGGAAAATTGCCATTAACGTGTCGAACTCTTGCTCGGTCGTGCCGTTAAATTTCCAGTCAACGAAAGGATAGTCTGCTGTTTCTTTGAACATATCCCATGAAATTAAACCACTTGAATCAATAAAGTGCGTTTCTAAGTTGGCATGTTCTGCCACTTCTTCATCATCGAATGTTGGAGGCGTAAAGACATCTAAATCTTTCAGGCTACGGCCTTGCAATAACTCGGTTACGGTACGCTCAAGCGCAACACCAAAATCTGGGTGAGCACCGAAAGAGGCAAAACAAGTCCCATTTTCCGGGTTGAACAAGACGACACAGATGACCGGATATTTACCGCCCAGCGAGGCATCATAAGCAAAAATTGGAAAACCTTCGTCTTCAAGGCGAGCGATAGCTTCAATCACGCCTGGGTAACGCTGCATAACTTCATCTGGAATGGCGGGCAGGCTGATCGCCTCGGCTATGATGCGATTTTTAATGTAACGTTCAAAGACTTCTGACAAACCCTGAACGCGAGCTTCATTCGCAGTATTACCAGCAGACATCCCGTTTGAAACGTAGAGATTGCCGATAATGTTCATCGGGATATAGACGGTTTCTTGATCGGACTGGCGAGTAAATGGCAGGGCGCAGATACCGCGCTCGCTGTTGCCTGACTGCAAATCGATGAGTTCAGAACCAACCAGCGCATTGTCGGGATCGTAGAAAGCACGAAGGCGATTATCAAGAATGCCTTCAGGGAGAGTATTGTCTACAGGTAACGGGAACCATTTCTCATTGGGATAATGGACAAAATCGCCATTCGCGATGGAATGTCCTAACCAGAAGTCAGCAAAAAAGTAGTTGGTTGAGAGGCGCTCAAAATATTCACCTAAAGCGGAAGCCAAAGCCGCTTTTTTGCTGGCACCTTTACCATTGGTAAAGCAAAGGGGGCAATCACGGTCACGAATATGTACAGACCAGACATGCGGGACAGGATTTAGCCAAGAGGCTTCTTCAATATTAAAGCCAAGGTCCTGCAGTTTCTGCTGGAAGCGAGTGATGGAATCTTCCAATGCGGCATCTTTGCCTGGGATAAAAGTTTGCGTCATGGTGCCGCTCTCTCTGTTTTAGGTGTGCGTAAAGCGCGCAATGATACGGACTTTACTGCTTGTTCGCTATTAAGGCGTCATAAATTTCTCCTGGCTATTCTTCACACTTCCCTTTGTTAACCCACCCGTAAAATCATGTCACTCGAGCAGCCTCATAATATTTCGTTGTGCTTTGTATAACTAACATAACCTCCCGAGCGGCAAATTCAGAAAATGTGATGGCTGCCCGATTTGTGATTGCAGCCACCGAGAGGCAGTGATAAAACCGATACGTTATTCATAACCGTTCGATATGACAGTGGTGAGGGGAAATGACGCAAGTTTATAATTTTAGCTCCGGCCCAGCGATGCTGCCGGCAGAAGTGCTCCGTCGTGCAGAACAAGAACTGACAAACTGGCATGGCTTGGGTACTTCCGTAATGGAGATAAGTCATCGCAGTAAAGAGTTTATGCAGGTAGCAGAAGAAGCCGAACAGGACTTCCGTGATCTGCTGAAAATACCCGCTAACTACAAAGTTTTATTCTGCCACGGCGGTGCACGTGCACAATTCGCTGCTATACCCGGCAATCTCTTAGGAAATGCATCCAGCGCTGATTATGTTGACGGCGGCTACTGGGCGCATAGCGCAATTAAAGAAGCCGAAAAATATTGTTCACCACGTACGCTTGATGTGAAAACCACACTCGATGGCAAACGTGCCATTTTGCCGATGAGCGAGTGGGATCTGAGTGACGATGCGGCTTATGTGCATTTTTGCCCTAACGAAACCATTGATGGTATTGCTATTGATGAGCAACCCGATTTTGGTAATAAAATCGTCGTCGCCGATTTTTCTTCGACCATCTTGTCTCGTCCTATCGATGTTAATCGCTATGGTGTGATTTACGCTGGTGCCCAAAAAAATGTCGGGCCTGCGGGTTTGACCTTGGTCATCGTGCGTGAAGACTTGTTAGGCAAAGCGCACCCTTACGTTCCGTCAATTCTTGATTACCAGGTTTTAGCGGAAAATGGTTCAATGTTTAATACACCGCCAACCTTTGCCTGGTATCTTTCAGGTCTGGTCTTTAAATGGCTAAAAGAGAAGGGCGGCGTAGGTGAGATAGATAAGATCAATCAAGCTAAAGCTGACTTGCTGTATGGCCTGATCGACAAGAGTGATTTTTATCGCAATGATGTCGCGACTAAAAACCGTTCACGCATGAATATTCCATTCCAGTTAGCTGATGCATCGTTGGATAAAGTCTTTCTGGATGAGTCATTGAAAGTTGGCTTGCATGCTCTGAAAGGCCATCGTGTTGTAGGCGGCATGCGAGCCTCCATTTACAATGCAATGCCTTTAGAGGGTGTCAAAGCCTTAACCGATTTCATGATTGATTTTGAACGTCGCCACGGCTGATTATCAATGACATGCCAGCCTGAATGTTGGCACCAGACCCCGTCGTCAGGCGGGGTTTTCGTATTTTTTTGAGGATTTCGTTTCACATGCAGGACTCCCTGACTTTACAACCCATTGCACGCGTTGACGGTACCGTTAACTTGCCTGGCTCTAAAAGCGTGTCGAACCGTGCATTGTTACTGGCTGCACTGGCAAAAGGCACCACCCGACTGACTAATTTGCTCGACAGCGATGATATCAAGCACATGCTGAATGCGCTTAAAGCGCTGGGTGTGAGTTATTCTCTTTCTGATGATCGTACTGTTTGTGAAGTCACGGGAAACGCAGGGCCGCTACTCTCGTCTGAACCACTGGAGTTATTTTTAGGGAACGCGGGTACAGCAATGCGTCCGCTTGCGGCCGCACTCTGCCTGGGCCAGCAAGATGTTGTATTGACGGGTGAGCCTCGTATGAAAGAGCGCCCAATTGGACACCTGGTTGATGCTTTACGTCAGGGCGGAGCAAAAATCGACTACCTTGAAAACAATGATTATCCTCCAATTCATCTGCAAGGTGGGTTTACGGGTGGTGAAGTCAGTGTCGATGGAAGTGTATCCAGCCAGTTTTTGACCGCATTGCTAATGACGGCACCCCTGGCCGAGCAGGATACTTCTATCAATATTAAAGGCGAGCTGGTTTCTAAGCCTTATATTGATATCACTTTGCATCTGATGCGCAGCTTTGGGGTTGATGTTGAAAACCAAGGTTACCAGCGTTTCATCATTAAAGGTCAACAACAGTACCAGTCGCCAGGCGACTATCTGGTTGAAGGCGATGCCTCGTCGGCTTCTTATTTCCTGGCTGCGGCAGCCATTAAAGGTGGCACGGTGCGCGTTACAGGCATTGGCCGTAACAGTGTGCAGGGCGATATTCATTTTGCAGATGTGCTGGAAAAAATGGGCGCGCACGTTGAATGGGGCGATGACTACATTGCCTGCACCGCTGGAAAATTGCAGGCTATTGATATGGATATGAACCATATTCCTGATGCGGCAATGACTATTGCTACTGCAGCATTATTTGCAGAGGGTACAACCCAGCTGCGTAATATTTACAACTGGCGTGTAAAAGAAACCGACCGTTTGGCCGCAATGGCGATTGAATTACGCAAAGTGGGAGCTGAAGTTGAAGAGGGCCATGATTACATCCGTATCACGCCGCCAACCTCATTAACACATGCTGAGATTGGTACATATAACGATCACCGCATGGCAATGTGTTTTTCACTGGTGGCGCTCTCCGATACACCAGTAACCATCCTCGATCCAGGTTGTACGGCTAAAACGTTCCCTGATTATTTCGAACAGTTGGCTAAGATTAGTCATAACGCCTGATAGTCATAATCCGACGTTCCATGCGTCGGATTCCTTCTTTTAAATGGCAGTGCCTCGCCAGAAATCCTCTGATTTACCTGTAATTTCTAACGCCGTCTACGCTAAGGGGTAACTAAGCTGGCTCAGGCCGCGTATAATGCTTGCCATTATTAGGGCTCAAAAGCCAAAAGACGCGCGGTAACAGGAGAGAATAATGACGGCGACTGCCCCGGTTATAACTATTGATGGACCAAGCGGTGCGGGAAAAGGCACCCTGTGCAAAGCGATGGCTGAATCCTTGCAATGGCATCTGCTTGACTCGGGCGCGATTTATCGTGTTCTGGCGCTGGCTGCATTACACCATCAAGTTGATATTGAATCAGAAGAAGCGCTGGTTCCGATTGCCGCTCACCTTGATGTGCGCTTTGTATCGCAAAGTGGGGAAATGCAGGTCATCCTTGAAGGAGAAGAGGTAACCGGTGAAATCCGTACTCAGGAAGTGAGTAATACCGCTTCGCGTGTTGCAGCTTTTCCACGTGTTCGTGAGGCTCTGCTGCGACGTCAGCGCGGTTTTCGCGAAGCGCCAGGATTGATTGCCGACGGACGTGACATGGGAACCGTTGTTTTCCCAGATGCACCGGTAAAAATCTTCCTGGATGCAAGTTCGGAAGAACGTGCTCACCGCCGTATGCTACAGTTGCAGGAGAAGGGCTTTAATGTTAACTTTGATCGCCTTTTAGCCGAGATAAAAGAGCGCGATGATCGTGATCGCAACCGTGCAATTGCGCCTTTAGTTCCTGCGCAAGATGCTTTGGTTCTGGACTCAACGCAAATGTCTATCGAGCAAGTTATCGATAAAGCATTGAAATATGCTCGTGAAAAATTGGGCATTTAATATCTCGGTGTGACAGAATTTAATAACCCTGTACCAAGGACCCGGTGCTGGGCATGTGAAACAACCCCATCCGACATGAAGTCAGATGGACGTTAAATTGAAGAATCCTGAAGATTATCAATATGACTGAATCTTTTGCTCAACTATTTGAAGAATCCCTTAAAGAAATCGAAACCCGCCCGGGTTCCATCGTTCGTGGCGTTGTTGTCTCAATTGACAAAGACGTAGTTCTGGTTGATGCGGGCCTGAAATCTGAATCTGCAATTCCTGCAGAGCAGTTCAAGAACGCAGCCGGCGAACTGGAAATCCAGGTTGGCGACGAAGTTGACGTTGCTCTGGACGCAGTAGAAGACGGCTTCGGTGAAACCCTGCTGTCCCGTGAGAAAGCTAAACGTCACGAAGCTTGGATCACGCTGGAAAAAGCTTACGAAGAAGCAGAAACTGTTACCGGTGTTATCAACGGCAAAGTCAAGGGCGGCTTCACTGTTGAGCTGAACGGTATTCGTGCGTTCCTGCCAGGTTCACTGGTTGACGTACGTCCAGTTCGCGACACTCTGCACCTGGAAGGCAAAGAGCTTGAATTCAAAGTAATCAAGCTTGATCAGAAGCGTAACAACGTCGTGGTTTCACGTCGTGCTGTTATCGAATCTGAGAACAGTGCTGAGCGCGATCAGCTGCTGGAAAACCTGCAGGAAGGCATGGAAGTTAAAGGTATCGTTAAGAACCTTACTGACTACGGTGCATTCGTTGATCTGGGTGGCGTTGACGGCCTGCTGCATATCACTGATATGGCGTGGAAACGCGTTAAGCATCCAAGCGAAATCGTGAACGTGGGCGACGAAATCACTGTTAAAGTGCTGAAGTTCGACCGCGAGCGTACTCGTGTGTCTCTGGGCCTGAAACAGCTGGGCGAAGATCCATGGGTTGCTATCGCTAAGCGCTATCCAGAAGGCACCAAGCTGACTGGTCGTGTTACCAACCTGACTGATTACGGCTGCTTCGTTGAAATCGAAGAAGGCGTTGAAGGTCTGGTACACGTTTCAGAAATGGACTGGACCAACAAAAACATCCATCCGTCTAAAGTTGTAAACGTAGGCGATGTGGTTGAAGTTATGGTTCTGGACATCGATGAAGAGCGTCGTCGTATTTCCCTGGGTCTGAAGCAGTGCAAATCTAACCCATGGCAGCAGTTCGCAGAGACCCACAACAAAGGCGATCGCGTTGAAGGTAAAATCAAGTCAATCACTGACTTTGGTATCTTCATCGGCCTGGACGGCGGCATCGACGGTCTGGTTCACCTGTCTGACATCTCCTGGAACGCGACTGGCGAAGAAGCCGTTCGTGAGTACAAAAAAGGCGACGAAATCGCTGCTGTTGTACTGCAGGTTGATGCAGAGCGCGAGCGTATCTCACTGGGCGTTAAACAGCTGGCAGAAGATCCGTTCAACAACTACATCACTTTGAATAAGAAAGGTGTAATCGTCACCGGTAAAGTGACTGCAGTTGATGCTAAAGGTGCTACAGTTGAATTAGCAGACGGCGTTGAAGGTTACCTGCGCGCTTCTGAAGCTTCGCTTGACCGCGTTGAAGACGCAACTCTGGTTCTGAATGTTGGCGACGATGTTGAAGCTAAATTCACCGGTGTTGATCGTAAAAACCGCGTAGTTAGCCTGTCTGTTCGTGCGAAAGACCAGGCTGACGAGAAAGAAGCTATCAATACTGTTAACACCAAACAGGAAGAAAGCAACTTCTCTAGCGCTATGGCTGAAGCGTTCAAAGCGGCGAAAGGCGAGTAATCGTCTTAACGCACCGGGCGGGAAACCGCCCGGTTTCGGTAAAAGGCTGTCATACATTCCAATAGGGATTAACCGGAGGTTAAATGACCAAGTCAGAACTCATTGAAAGACTGGCGGGCCAGCATACTCATATACCGGCGAAAGTCGTTGAGGATGCGGTAAAAGAAATGCTTGAGCACATGGCCACAACGTTGGCACAGGGCGAACGCATTGAAATCCGGGGATTCGGCAGCTTTTCATTGCATTATCGCGCACCGCGCACGGGCCGTAACCCTAAAACGGGTGACAAAGTGGATCTGGAAGGTAAGTATGTTCCCCACTTCAAGCCAGGCAAAGAATTGCGTGATCGTGCAAATATCTACGGTTAAGCCGATACCGAATCGCATAAACGACATCTTTGGATGTCGTTTTTTTTTGCTTTAAATTCTTTTTGCGAGCCAACGTCTAAATCAACGTTCTGCAAGATGCAAAGCATCACTCTTCCTACATAACAGCGTCCAAAGTCTTAAATCCCACCTTTTAAATACGTCATAGCTTGTCAAACTGCTGAAATCTTTTAGATGGATTGCATTATGTTGACATGGACTGCATTAGCTCGAATAACGATTATCGCCGCTCTCCCTTTACTGGTGCTGCCTCAACTGCCAGCACCGGGAATTTTGCTCGCTTTATTCTGTGCTGCGGTTGTTTTACTGCAGTTCCGTATACAACCAATACATATAGCGGGCATTGCGCTCTTGTTACTGGTGTGGATGCTTCACGATGCTCGCCTGATCGTTGATGATATTGAAAAGCTGACTATCAAGCCTCAACAGTTCTATGTCCTTGTTGATGAGGTTCGTCAGGAAAATAAACAAATTAAAGTCAGGCTTTTAAAAGAGGGAGATCACTTTATTTTCCCCCCACGTTTTGCCTGGCTATCATTTGATAGTGATAGCCAAAATTATTGCCCCGGACAGCGCTGGAGCATGCAACTTCGGCTGCGTGCAGTGCATGCACGGTTAAATGAAGGAGAGTTTGATAACCAGCGTTTTGCATTGGCTAATCACACCCCACTGCAGGGGCGAATCATAAAACAAGATGCGGAATCATCCGCATGTAGTTGGCGCTGGCAATTCATTAAACATCATGAGGCGCAAATCGGGTTTCTTTCGCAACAGGCCACGCTTAAGGCTCTGGCTTTTGGCATCCGCAATGACCTCAGCAAAACGACTCGTCAGCTGTTGCGTGACACCGGAACTGCACATCTCATGGCCATTTCAGGTATGCATATAGCGTTAGCGGGTGGAGTGGGGTGGCTGTTAGCGCGAGGTATACAATTTCTTTTACCGGCACACCGCATCGGTTACCTGTTTCCTCTTATCGCCAGTTGGATTTTAGCTGCAACTTACACTTGGTTATCAGGCGGGCACGCGCCTGCTCAGCGAGCCTTGTTAGCATTAACGATTTGGATAGCCACTCGTATTGCGGGTGCTCAACTAAACGGCTGGCAAATATGGACGTTATGCATTGGCTTGCTATTAATTACGGATCCATTAACTGTTCTTTCAGAAAGTTTTTGGCTTTCAGCTTTAGCGGTGGGCATGCTGTTAATTTGGTATCACTGGTTTCCTTTACCGATTCGTTTTCATCAGCGACGTTGGTTATTGCTGCAATTATTGCATTTACAGATTGGCATGATGATTTTAATGGCACCGCTGCAAGTCACTCTTTTTAATGGCATCAGCGTAACGGCATTGGTTGCCAACTTGATTGCAGTGCCGATTATCTCGTTCATTACCGTTCCGTTAATATTGCTTGCCATGATGCTGCCGTTTTCCTCAGCCTCGGCACTCATCTGGTGGTGTGCTGACTCAACATTGCGTGGACTTGTCTATGTTTTGACGCTTCTTCCTACCGGCTGGTGGCCGTTACATAACGCTTCATTGCTCGCACTTCTTGTTTGGGGTGGGTTAATTATCTGGCGGGCACAAATCTTTTTTAGTGCACCACTTAGCTGCTGTGCTATCGCCATTGCAATGCTATTAAGCCGTCAGGAGAAAATTGAACAGGGCTGGCGAATAGATATGTTAGATGTGGGGCATGGTTTAAGTATCGTAATCAGTCAGGGCAGAGAAGCCATTTTGTATGATACCGGCCCACGCTGGAAAACAGATGATGCAGGAGGACGCGTTGTCATTCCCTGGCTTGAGCGTAAGCAATTGCAGTTGCAGCAGATCATTCTCAGCCATAAACATCTCGATCACAGCGGCGGACTTGAATCCATAAAACAGCGCTGGCCGCAGATTCAAGTGAGAAGCGCATTAAATAATGTTGAACATTTATCGTGCATTCGCGGAACTCAGTGGCAATGGAAACAGCTGCATTTTCAAGTCTTGTGGCCGATAAACGCGTCTGCATCTGGAAATAATAACGACTCATGCGTGATCAGCGTAGATGATGGGAAGGTTCGACTGTTGCTCACAGGCGATATAGAAGCGATAGCAGAGCGCCAACTGGTTGCGTTAGAAAAGCATAATTTAAACGTCGATATCGTGCAGGTTCCGCATCATGGTAGCCGAACATCCTCATCATCATTGTTCTTGCGAAGCCTGAATGGCCATGCTGCGCTGGCTTCCGTAGCACGTTATAACGCCTGGCGCATGCCTGCAAAATCGGTACTGGAAAATTACCAAAAAACGGGCTTTAACTGGTTTGACACAGGTCAGTCAGGTCAAATAAGTCTCTTCATTAATAACGGTGAAATGCGTGTTGCGACGCTAAGGGAACAATTAATGCCCCGTTGGTATCATCAGTGGTTTGGCGTAAAACGCGAATCCAGGTAGAATGGCCGGCTATTTCCAACAACGTGAATAAATAATGCATCAAGATAAAGATCTCTCAACCTGGCAGACATTTCGTCGACTCTGGCCGATGATCGCGCCGCATAAAGCGGGTTTATTTGTGGCTGCGATAGCCCTGATACTCAATGCCGCAGGCGACACCCTGATGCTTTCACTGTTGAAGCCTTTACTGGATGATGGCTTTGGCAAAGCAGACAGATCAGTGATGCTGTGGATGCCGTTAGCAGTAATTGGCTTGATGCTGATACGAGGCGTAACCAGCTATATCTCTAGCTATTGCATTTCTTGGGTCTCGGGAAATGTAGTAATGAGAATGCGCCGTCGATTGTTTAGCCACATGATGGGAATGCCGGTCGCCTTCTTTGATCAGCAATCGACCGGGACACTACTGTCGCGTATTACCTACGATTCTGAACAGGTCGCCTCTTCTTCTTCAAGTGCGTTAGTCACTGTAGTGCGTGAAGGTGCATCAATCATCGGCCTGTTTATCATGATGTTCTATTACAGCTGGCAGCTGTCATTGATTCTGATTGTGCTGGCTCCGGTTGTTTCGTTTGCTATTAGACTGGTCTCTAAGCGCTTTCGTAACATCAGTAAGAACATGCAAAACACGATGGGGCAGGTGACAACCAGCGCGGAACAGATGCTTAAAGGCCATAAAGAAGTGTTGATCTTTGGCGGTCAGGATGTGGAATCTGAGCGCTTTGGCAAAGTCAGTAATCGCATGCGTCAGCAGGGCATGAAGCTGGTTTCAGCCTCATCCATCTCTGATCCGGTGATTCAGCTGATCGCTTCACTCGCATTAGCATTTGTGCTCTATGCGGCGAGCTTTCCAAGCGTAATGGATACATTAACGGCCGGTACGATAACCGTCGTGTTTTCATCAATGATCGCCTTGATGCGCCCACTGAAATCCCTGACCAACGTTAACGCCCAGTTCCAGCGCGGCATGGCTGCTTGCCAAACGCTGTTCTCAATTCTCGACAGTGAGCAGGAAAACGACAACGGCTCGCGTGAAATCACTCGCGCTAAAGGCGACATTGAGTTCCGCGAGGTGACCTTCACTTACCCAGGGCGTGATACACCTGCGCTGCGTAACATCAACCTCTCGTTACCTGCAGGTAAAACGGTTGCGCTGGTTGGACGTTCCGGTTCAGGTAAGTCAACCATGGCAAGCTTGCTGACACGCTTTTATGACATTCAACAGGGTGAGATTTTGTTGGATGGACATGATTTACGTGAATACACGCTGCGTTCGCTGCGTAACCAGGTTGCGCTGGTATCTCAAAATGTACATCTGTTTAACGACACGATTGCGAATAATATCGCTTATGCGCGTAGTGAACAGTACAGCCGTGAAGAGATTGAGAAAGCGGCAACAATGGCGCATGCAATGGACTTCATCAACAAGATGGATAACGGTCTGGATACGATCATTGGCGAGAATGGTGTGCTGCTATCAGGTGGTCAGCGTCAACGTATTGCCATTGCGCGTGCATTGCTGCGTGACTGTCCGATATTGATTCTGGATGAAGCGACGTCAGCGCTTGATACCGAATCAGAGCGCGCTATTCAAGCTGCGTTGGACGAACTGCAGAAAAACCGTACCTCATTGGTTATCGCGCATCGCCTTTCTACCATTGAAAAAGCCGATGAAATTGTAGTGGTTGAAGATGGGCAGATCGTAGAGCGTGGAACCCACGCAACGCTGCTGGCAGAGAAAGGGGCTTATGCTCAACTTCACAAAATGCAGTTTGGCCAATGATTGAACGTATCTGGAGTGGACGATCGCCGCTGTGGTTGCTGTTATGGCCACTAAGCCTGCTCTACGGGGCGATCTCTACTTTGATTCGTTACAGCTACCAGCGAGGCTGGCGTAAAAGTTGGCGAGCGCCGGTTCCGGTGGTGGTGGTGGGGAATCTCACCGCGGGTGGAAACGGTAAAACGCCTGTGGTGATCTGGTTGGTACAAGCATTACAACAGCGTGGCTTACAGGTCGGCGTAGTTTCACGCGGATACGGCGGTAAAGCTGATCATTACCCGCTGCGGGTGAATGCTCACACCTCCACCGAACAAGCGGGTGATGAACCGGTTCTTATTGCCCAGCGCACCGGGGCACTCGTCGCGGTGGCCCCGAAGCGACGTTTAGCTATTGAAGCATTGCTTGAAGGTGGCGACATTGACGTTGTTGTGACTGATGACGGATTACAACACTACGCGTTGCAACGTGATAAAGAGATCGTAGTAGTAGATGGCGTACGTCGTTTCGGTAACGGTTGGTGGCTACCCGCAGGCCCGATGCGTGAGCGAGCTTCACGCCTCAAAGAAGTAGATGCCATTATCGTCAATGGTGGTGAAGCACAGCCGGGTGAAATGACGATGTTTTTACAGCCCGGTCAGGCGACTAATTTACTCACTGGCGAGCAGCTGTCCATCCAACAGCTTGAAAATGTTGTGGCAATGGCCGGAATTGGCCATCCACCCCGTTTTTTCACTACGCTCAAGCAGCAGGGTTTGACGCCACTAGCGGAAATTGCCTTTGCCGATCATCATGCTTACAGCAAAGAAGAATTATCACGTTTGCTTTTAGCGGGTCAGAACCTGCTTATGACAGAAAAAGACGCGGTGAAATGTCGGGCTTTTGCGCAACCAAACTGGTGGTATTTACCGGTTGATGCTGATTTGCGGGGTGAAGGTGTTGAGCCTTTGCTGAATGATATTGAACAACTTTGCCGTAAACCTTCGCCTGATCCGCATCATTAATTACAGGTGATGTCGGATAAGGAAGAGGATGAACGTTACACATTCACTTTCGTTACAACAGGCTCGAAATCTTCATCTTGCTGCGCAGGGAATGCTGCGCACACCTTCTCACCGCGCACGCTTTCAAGATCTTATTGATTGCGTCTCGCGTATGTCACTGCTGCAAATCGATACCATTAATGTCGTGGCGCGAAGTCCCTATCTGGTGCTATTCAGCCGCCTTGGTCATTATCCCTCGTCATGGTTAGAGCAGGCGCTGAAGCAGGGCGAATTGTTTGAATACTGGGCGCATGAAGCGTGCTTTATTCCTCGCGCGGATTACAAACTGCTGCGTCATCGCATGTTGTCACCCGAGAAACTGGGTTGGAAATATAACGCAACCTGGATGAGCGAACATCAGCAAGAGATTACCGATCTGCTTGAACACATCAGGCTAAATGGCCCTGTAAGGGCTGCGGATTTTGCGAGTGGCGACAATCATAAACCAGGCTGGTGGGCATGGAAGCCGCATAAACGGCATCTGGAAAATCTCTTTAGCGCAGGGGAATTGATGGTAGCAGAAAGGCGAAATTTCCAACGCGTTTATGATTTACGCAGCCGCGTAATGCCTGAGTGGCAAGATGAATTACATAGCATTGATGAAACTGAGGCGATCAGCCTCATGCTACTCAATAGCGCTCGCAGTCTGGGAATTTTTCGCGCCGCCTGGTTGCCTGATTATTACCGCCTAAAGCGTGTTGCGCTTAAACCCTTTTTAACGCAGATGCAGGCTAATGGTGACATTGTGGCCGTCAACGTGGCGGGGCTCGGTGAAATGTGGCTGCATCGTGATTCTCTTTCGCTGCTTGATTCCCCTCTTTCCGCCAGTCACAGCGCACTGTTATCACCTTTTGATCCCGTGGTATGGGATCGTAAGCGTGTGCTAGAACTGTTCGATTTTGATTACCGCATCGAGTGTTATACGCCTGAAGCGAAACGTAAATATGGCTATTTCGTATTGCCTTTCTTGCATCGAGGCCAGATTAAAGCACGGTTGGATGCACGCATGATGCGTAAATCCAACCAGCTCGTGATTAAAAACCTATGGCTGGAAGATAATACACGTCTGACCCCCTCATTTATTCAGGATTTTCAGCGTGCCATTACGCGGTTTGCAGCCTGGCAAGATGCAGAACAGGTTATTATTGAACAGGCTCCAAAAGCGTTGCTTTCTGCATGGAGTTCGTCGTGGAGCGTCAACAGCAAGGGTGCGTAACCTCATCTGGTTTCCGTACAGTCGCGATGCTTTCGCTATGGTATGCTTGAAGCCTAAGAATTCGGTCCTTGAAGGAGGATATATGGATCACCGTTTACTCGAAATCGTTGCCTGCCCAGTTTGTAATGGCAAGCTGTATTACAACAATGCTCAACAAGAACTGATCTGCAAACCGGATGCGCTGGCATTCCCGGTGCGCGATGGCATTCCGGTTTTGCTTGAAAATGAAGCCCGTACATTGTCGATTGAAGAGATTCATCCATGAGTTTTATTGCCATCATTCCTGCGCGCTATGCTTCTACGCGTTTGCCTGGAAAACCGTTGGTCGATATTCATGGCAAACCAATGGTGGTGCATGTCATGGAGCGTGCACGTGAATCCGGTGCCAGCCGGGTCATTGTCGCAACCGATCATCCCGACGTGGCAAAAGCGGTTGAAGCTGCTGGCGGCGAAGTCTGCATGACGCGCGCCGATCATCAATCGGGCACAGAACGTTTGGCTGAAGTGATCGAAAAATATCAGTTTGCTGATAATGAGATCATTGTAAACGTGCAGGGCGACGAGCCGATGATCCCTGCGGATATCGTTCGTCAGGTCGCAACCAACCTGGCAAAAGCTGATGCAGGTATGGCCACGCTAGCTGTGCCGATCACCGATGCTGAAGAAGCATTCAATCCCAATGCCGTAAAAGTGGTAATGGATGCACAGGGCTATGCACTCTATTTTTCGCGTGCAACCATTCCCTGGGATCGTGAGCGCTATGCGGCGTCTCGCGACATTATTGGTGACACACTGCTGCGTCATATTGGCATTTATGCCTATCGCGCTGGATTTATCCGTCGCTATATTGCCTGGGCGCCGTGTCCGCTAGAGCAAATCGAACTGCTCGAGCAACTTCGCGTGTTGTGGTACGGCGAAAAAATCCATGTCGCTGTGGCTAAAACCATTCCGAGCGTGGGTGTCGATACCCCAGAAGATTTAGTGCGCGTGCGTTTAGCCATGCAAGCTTAAAAAGGCCGGGGAACACTTCCCCGGCTTATGTCAAAAAGTTGATCCACTTCTAAACTTCTTATGATCAAGCCCTCCAGGATAGTGTGATATTTCATCTCAGGAGGATGACGTATGGAACACCTGAAAGCTGAATTAACGCTGGTGCTGGGTGAAAAAATCAGTCGTCTGGAAACCATCAGTGAACAGCCTCCAACCCGGCTTTATGCCTTGTACGATCATGATGGCAAGCCGATGCCGCTGATAGCGAAATATTATCGCCATCAAGGGCGTGCCGCGCTCGAAGCCAAAAAGCTGGCATTACTAGGCCATGAAGGATTAATTGCCGTGCCTGCAGTTTATGGCGTGGTCATTAGCCAGCAAAAGCCAGTGCACGAAATGTTACTGTTGGCGCGACTCAATGGCGTGTCGGCAGAAGCGCCCACCCGCGACGCTGCGCGATGGCAGGAATTTTGCGAACAGGTGGTTGAAGGCTTGTTGGCCTGGCATCGCATCGACAGTCATGGTTTAGTCGGCACGGTTGACAGCACCCAAGAGAATAGTTGGCCTGCATGGTTTAAACAACGGGTTGAAGTTCTATGGGCAACAATGAGCTATTTGCGGCCGCCTTACTTCACGCTTGAAGATCGCCAAATTTTATTTCGCTGTCGCGAGCGATTAGCCCATTTGTTGCGGGACTTCGATGATCCCTGTGTAATGCTTCATGGCAATGTGCGATTACAAAGCATGATAAAAAATGCGCGCAGTGATCAGCTCATCGCGATGACGCAGCCGGGAAATATTCTCTGGGCACCGCGTGAATATGAGCTGATCCATTTAGGCGAGTCAGCTGCAGAAACGGCGCTGCTGCATGATTACTTACAGCGCGCACCGGTTTCAGAAGGATTTGTCTGGCGGCGTTGGGTCTATCAATTATGGGATTGCATCGATACTTTGATCCATAGCGGCGAATTTGATCGCCCGCGTTTTGACCATGCGCGTCAGCAGCTACTTCCCTGGCTCGGTTAGCGGTAAATCATCAGCCTTTACGCGTTGCCAGGCTTGCCCCAACGTTTCGTAAACAGCGCGTTCGCTGTGGCCCAACCAAAGCGGCGAAGGTATGGCGCGCTCCCACCAGTTTAAGGGTGAGGTAATGGCCATCTGATTAGCCGGTGCTGCAATCGGATTCAATCCAGCAGCCTGAAAAAATTGCATCGCTCTGGGCAGATGATTAGCAGAACTGATTAGCAGGAAAGGGTGCTGACCAACTTGCCTTTTCACCGCCAGCGCTTCCTCTTCGGTATCTTTAGGTTGATCGAGAATTTTAATCTGCTCAGGCGGTACGCCCAGGCTTTCAGCCACTGAGGCTGCCACCCACGCATTGCTTCTGGGGTTCTGTCCCCCCGCTGCGCCAGTGAATATCATCGTGGAATCAGGATTGCGCCGCCATTGCCGCACGCCTTCCGTTACTCTTGGCAAACTATTGCCCACTAAATTTGAACTGGGCGCCCAATTCGGATTGAAGGTATAACCGCCACCCAGCACCACGATATAATCCACCTTTTCTGCACCGTTCCAGGTTGCGTAACGATTTTCCAGAGGGAAAAGCAGGCGATCGGCAACAGGTTGTAGGCTCAATAACAGTAAAACAAGCCAGCTGACTGAGATCACTATTTTGCCGCTTTTCTGCCATCGGCTGCACCAAAGCAGTAAAATACCCAAAGCCATTAGCAATAGCAGAAACGGCAGGGGAAGTAACAGACCGCCCACCGCTTTTTTCAGGCTAAAAAGCATCTAAAAACTCTCCTGTTGTCCGAAAAAACAGCAGCTGGAAGAGAAGAACAGGATGAAAGGTTCATTCTTCTGGTGCCTGTGACAAAATAGCACAAGTCTCACCGCAGCATACCGGAGCCAGCGCCATGCAGGATCGCAACTTTGACGATCTCGCGGAAAAATTTTCGCAAAATATTTACGGCACCACCAAAGGACTAATACGTCAGGCGATCTTGTGGGATGAGCTTGAAACCATTATTCCCAGCCTGTCAGCTGAACCGTTAAAGATTCTGGATGCAGGGGGCGGTGTTGGACAAATCTCCAGTGGCCTGGCAGCGCGAGGGCATCAGATTTTATTGTGCGATCTCTCAGCTGAGATGCTTCGCCGTGCGCAGGAAAATGCTGAAGCGCTGGGTGTGAGCCAGAACATGCAATTCAAACAAATTAGCGCCCAGCAGGTGGGCGAACATTTGGATACGCCAGTGGATCTGGTATTGTTTCACGCTGTGCTTGAATGGGTCGCTGAGCCTGAGAAAGTTCTTAAAGCCTTGTTCGATGTTTTGCGACCTGGCGGGGTGCTTTCGCTGATGTTTTATAACCTGCATGGCTTAACGCTACGCACCTTAACACTCGGCAATTTTGGCTATCTGCGAACCAATTTAACCAAACGTAAAAAGCGTACGTTGTCACCCGATTTTCCGCGCAATCCTGATGACGTTTACCGTTGGCTTGAAGCGTGTGGATTTGTTATCGAGCAACGTGCGGGCATTCGGGTTTTCAGTGACTACATGAAGCCGCCTAAAGGCGAGCCGAAAAGCGACGAAGAGATCATTGAGATGGAGCGGCGCTATTGCCGTCAGGAACCCTTTTTGAGCTTAGGGCGCTACATTCACGTAACCGTGCGCAAACCCGGGCAGAAGGACGAATTATGAGTGAATTTTCCCAGACGGTACCTGAATTGGTATCCTGGGCGCGTAAGAATGATTTTTCGCTTGCGCTGCCAGTAGAACGTCTGGCCTTTTTGCTGGCCATCGCCACCCTTAACGGTGAGCGGATGGATGGCGAAATGAGTGAAGGCGATTTGATAGATGCCTTTCGTCATGTCAGTAAAGCTTTCGAACAAACCCACGAAACCGTGCTGGTACGCGCAAATAACGCTATCAATGACATGGTGCGCCAGCGCTTACTCAACCGATTCACCAGCGAACTGACGGAAGGCAATGCAATTTATCGCCTGACGCCGTTGGCAATCGGCATCACCGATTATTACATCCGCCAGCGTGAGTTCTCCACGTTGCGTTTATCTATGCAGCTGTCGATTGTCGCGAATGAGCTGAAGCGCGCTGCTGATGCCGCCGAAGAAAATGGCGATGAATTTCACTGGCACCGTAACGTATTCGCGCCGCTGAAATACTCTGTCGCTGAGATTTTCGACAGCATCGACATGACTCAACGTCTGATGGATGAGCAGCAGCAGGCAGTGAAACATGACATCGCCGATTTGCTGAATAAAGACTGGCGAGCGGCGATATCCAGCTGTGAAATGTTGCTGTCGGAAACCTCCGGGACGCTACGTGAGCTGCAAGATACGTTGGAAGCCGCTGGCGATAAGCTGCAAGAAAACCTGTTGCGCATTCAAGATGCCACGCTCGACAGCCCGGATTTAGGCTTCGTCGACAAGCTGGTGTTTGATCTGCAAAGCAAACTCGACCGTATTACCAGTTGGGGCCAGCAGGCAATTGACCTGTGGATTGGTTACGACCGCCACGTACATAAATTTATTCGTACTGCCATCGACATGGATAAAAACCGCGTCTTTGCACAACGCTTGCGCTTGTCAGTCCAAAATTACTTCGATGCGCCATGGGCGCTCACTTACGCCAACGCTGAGCGGCTGTATGACATGCGTGACGAAGAGCTGACGCTGCGTAATGAAGAGGTGATGGGTGAACTGCCCGCCGAACTTGAGTACGAAGAGTTCAATGAAATTCGCGAGCAGCTGGCAGCGATGATTGAAGAAGCGCTGCAAGAGTATAAGTCTCAGCAAAAACCGCTCAACCTCGCCACAGTGATGCGCGATTACCTGGCGCAATATCCACGGGCTCGACATTTCGATCTCGCGCGTATTGTGGTGGACCAGGCCGTGCGTCTCGGCGTAGCAGAAGCTGATTTAGCCGGCTTGCCCGTGGAATGGCAGGCCATTAATGATTACGGAGCCAAGGTGCAGGCACATGTCATCGACAAATATTGAACAAGTGATGCCAGTTAAACTGGCCCAGGCACTGGCAAATCCGCTTTTCCCTGCGTTAGACAGCCAGTTACGCGCGGGACGACATATAGGTATTGAAGAGCTGGATAACCACGCTTTTCTGATGGATTACCAGGAATATATTGAAGAATTTTACGCTCGCTACAACGTTGAGCTGATCCGTGCGCCAGAGGGGTTTTTCTACCTGCGCCCGCGTTCAACAACGTTAATCCCGCGTTCTGTATTGTCTGAGCTGGATATGATGGTAGGCAAAATCCTTTGCTATCTCTATCTCAGCCCAGAACGTTTGGCCAATGAAGGTATCTTCACCCAGCAGGAGCTTTACGATGAGCTGCTGTCGCTGGCTGATGAAAATAAACTGTTGAAACTGGTTAATCAGCGTTCAACCGGTTCGGATCTGGATCGCGCCAAACTGCAGGAGAAAACGCGCGCCTCGCTGAGTCGCCTGCGTCGTCTGGGTATGGTGTGGTTCTTTGGCAATGACAGCAGCAAATTTCGCATTACTGAATCAGTATTTCGCTTTGGTGCCGACGTGCGCAGCGGTGATGATGCCCGCGAAGCGCAGTTACGCTTGATTCGTGACGGTGAAGCAATGCTGTTCGAAAATGCAACCGCGCCAGTTGAAGCCGATGAGCCTGAAGAGAATGACAGCGAAGCGAGTGATAACGCGGAGGAACAGCAAGCATGATTGAACGCGGAAAATTTCGTTCGCTAACGCTGATTAACTGGAACGGCTTCTTTGCACGTACCTTTGATCTGGATGAGTTGGTCACCACGCTGTCAGGCGGAAACGGGGCTGGCAAATCCACCACCATGGCAGCGTTTGTGACTGCGTTGATCCCCGATCTGACGCTGCTGCACTTCCGTAACACCACGGAAGCGGGCGCAACCTCGGGTTCACGCGACAAAGGCTTGCACGGTAAATTGCGTGCCGGCGTCTGCTACTCAATGCTGGACGTGGTGAACTCACGCCATCAACGTGTGGTGGTGGGGGTTCGTTTGCAGCAGGTCGCGGGCCGCGACAAAAAAGTCGATATCAAACCGTTCAGCATTCACGGTTTGCCAACTGACACCAATCCCACCGACATGCTGACGGAAGTATTGAACAGCCGTCAGGCGCGCGTGCTGCCGCTCAATGAAGTAAAAGAACGTGTTGAAGCGCAAGAAGGTGTGCAGTTCCGTCAGTACAACTCTGTTATCGATTATCACGCCATGCTGTTTGATCTGGGCGTGGTGCCGCGTCGTTTGCGCTCGGCCAGCGATCGCAGCAAGTTTTATCGCCTGATTGAAGCCTCGCTGTATGGCGGGATTTCCAGCGCCATTACCCGATCGCTGCGTGATTATCTGTTGCCGGAAAACAGCGGCGTGCGTAAAGCGTTCCAGGATATGGAAGCTGCGCTGCGCGAAAACCGCATGACGCTGGAAGCGATTCGCGTAACGCAATCCGATCGCGATCTGTTTAAGCATCTGATCTCCGAAGCGACAAACTACGTTTCCGCTGACTATATGCGTCACGCTAACGAGCGCCGCATCCATTTGGATAGCGCCTTGTTGCTGCGTAATGACCTGTTTAGCAGCCGAAAGCAGCTGGCGTCAGAGCAATATCGCCACATTGAAATGGCGCGCGAATTGTCGGAGCACAGCGGTGCGGAAAATGATCTTGAAGTGGATTATCAGGCAGCCAGCGATCACCTGAATTTAGTGCAAACCGCGATGCGCCAGCAGGAAAAAATCGAGCGCTACGACGGTGACATTGAAGACCTCACGCTTCGCCTGGAAGAGCAGACTGAAGTGGTGGCTGAAGCGCGCGAAATTCAGGAAGAGAATGAGGCCCGTGCCGAAGCCGCTGAGCTGGAAGTGGATGAACTAAAAAGCCAGCTGGCTGATTTCCAGCAAGCACTTGATGTGCAGCAAACGCGTGCGATTCAGTATCAGCAAGCTTTGCAGGCGCTGGAGCGTGCCCGCGCGCTGTGTCAGTTACCTGATTTAACCATCGACAATGCCGCTGAATGGCAGGAAAGTTTCCAGGCCAAAGAAGAAGAGGCCACCGAGCGTCTGCTGCGCCTTGAGCAGAAGCTGAGCGTAGCAGAAGCCGCGCACAGCCAGTTTGAGCAGGCGTTGGCTTTGGTTACCAGTATTGCCGGCGATGTCAGCCGTCAGGATGCTTGGCAAACCGGACGTGAATTATTGCGCGATGCCAATAATCAGCGCCATCACGCCGATCAACTCTCTTCGCTGCGCCTGCGGTTGAATGAGCTGGAGCAGCGTCTGCGCGAGCAGCATGATGCAGAACGTTTGTTAGCCGAGTTCTGCAAGCGTCAAGGTCAGCACTATGACGCGGATGCTCTGGAAGGTTTGCAGCGCGAACTGGAAGCGCAAATTGAGCATCTGAACAGCAGCGTGGCGGATGCCGGTGAACAGCGCATGAAAATGCGTCAGGAGCTGGAGCAGCTACGCGAGCGCATTACTGCGCTGACTACGCGTGCGCCACACTGGCTGGCGGCGCAAGAAATTCTGACTCAGCTGAGTGAACAAACCGGGCAGGAATTGGCGAGTAGCCAACACGTTACCGAATACATGCAGCAACTGCTGGAGCGCGAACGCGAAACCACGGTTGCCCGCGATGAAGTGGCAGCGCGTAAGCGTGACGTTGAGCAGCAAATTGAACGCCTTAGTCAGCCTGGTGGCGCAGATGATGCGCGCTTAAACCAGCTGGCAGAACGTTTTGGCGGCGTGTTGTTATCGGAAATCTATGATGACGTTACGCTTGACGATGCGCCTTACTTCTCAGCCTTGTACGGTCCTTCGCGACACGCCATTGTGGTGCCGGATCTGTCACTGGTGCGCGAGCAGCTGGATGGTCTCGAAGAGTGTCCAGAAGATCTTTATCTGATCGAGGGCGATCCGCAGTCATTTGATGACAGCGTATTCAGTGTTGATGAGTTACAAAACGCGGTGGTGGTGAAGGTCGCTGAGCGTCAATGGCGCTATTCACGCTTCCCGAAAGTGCCGCTGTTTGGTCGTGCCGCACGTGAAAATCAGTTGGAACTGCTGCATGCCGAGCGCGATCGTCTGGCTGAGAGTTACGCCACGCTGTCATTTGATGTGCAGAAAACGCAGCGTCTGCATCAGTCGTTCAGCCGTTTTATCGGCAGTCATTTGGCTGTGGCGTTTGATGATGATCCAGAAGCGCAGATTCGCCAGCTTGGCGGACGTCGCGGTGAATTAGAACGCGCGCTGAATCAACATGAAAGCAACAATCAGCAGCAGCGTCAGCAGTACGAACAGGCGAAAGAGGGTGTCGCGCAGCTGAACCGTTTGCTGCCGCGCGTTAACCTGCTGCTCGATGAGACGCTGGCCGATCGCTGTGAAGAGATCCGTGAGCAGGTCGAAGAAGCGCAAGATGCCGCACGCTTCCTGCATCAACACGGCGCGAAGTTGGCGAAGCTCGAACCGCTGATTACTGTTTTGCAAAGCGATCCTGAGCAACATGAACAGCTGCAGGCTGATTATCAGCAGGCGCAACAGCAGCAACGCAATGCACGTCAGCAAGCCTTCGCGCTGACTGAAGTGGTGCAGCGCCGGGCGCATTTCAGCTATGAAGATTCTGCTGGCATGTTGAACGGAAACAACGATCTCAGCGATAAATTGCGTCAACGCCTTGAGCAGGCTGAAGGTGAGCGCAGCCGCACGCGTGAACGTCTGCGCGAGCATCAGGCGCAGCTGACACAATATTCACAGGTGCTGGCTTCGTTGAAAAGCGCCTATGACGCCAAGCGCGATATGCTGAAAGAGTTGCAGCAGGAGATGCAGGATATTGGCGTACACGCTGATAGCCGCGCTGAAGAGCGCGCCCGCATTCGCCGTGATGAGCTTTATACCGCGCTAAGCCACAACCGTGCGCGTCGTAATCAGCTGGAAAAACAGCTGACCTTCTGTGAAGCAGAGATGGAAGCGCTGCGTAAGAAGCTGCGCCACCTCGAACGCGATTATCATCAGAAACGTGACCAGGTTGTCAGCGCCAAAGCGGGTTGGTGTTTAGTGCTGCGTTTGGTGAAAGACAATGGCGTTGAACGTCGTCTGCACCGTCGTGAATTGGCCTATTTAAGCGGTGATGAGCTGCGTTCCATGTCGGATAAGGCATTGGGTGCGCTGCGTCTGGCCGTTGCGGATAATGAACACCTGCGTGATGTGTTGCGCTTGTCTGAAGATCCAAAGCGACCAGAGCGTAAAATTCAGTTCTTCATCGCCGTCTATCAGCATCTGCGTGAACGTATTCGACAGGATATTATTCGTACCGACGATCCGGTTGAAGCCATTGAGCAGATGGAAATTGAACTGAACCGTCTGACTGAAGAGCTAACGGCGCGTGAACAAACGCTGGCAATCAGCTCACGCAGCGTGGCGAATATCATTCGCAAAACCATTCAGCGTGAGCAAAACCGTATTCGCCAACTGAATCAGGGTTTGCAGACGGTGAGTTTTGGTCAGGTTCGCAGCGTGCGACTGAACGTCAACGTGCGTGAAACCCATGCGATGCTGCTCGACACGCTGTCGGAAGAACATGAACAGCATCAAGACCTGTTTAACAGTAATCGTCTGACCTTCTCTGAAGCCTTGGCGAAGCTCTATCAACGTCTGAATCCTCAGATTGATATGGGCCAGCGGACGCCGCAAACCATCGGTGAAGAGCTGCTGGATTACCGTAACTATCTTGAGATGGAAGTGGAAGTCAATCGGGGTTCCGACGGTTGGTTGCGCGCAGAAAGTGGCGCGCTGTCAACGGGTGAAGCAATCGGTACGGGGATGTCAATTCTGGTGATGGTGGTACAGAGCTGGGAAGAGGAGTCGCGCCGTCTGCGTGGCAAAGACATCTCGCCTTGTCGCTTGTTGTTCCTTGACGAAGCAGCACGTCTGGATGCGCGCTCAATTGCCACGCTGTTTGAACTGTGCGAACGTCTGGAAATGCAGCTGGTTATTGCAGCGCCAGAGAACATCAGCCCGGAAAAAGGCACAACCTATAAACTGGTCCGTAAGGTATTTAACAATATCGAGCACGTTCACGTTGTGGGTTTGCGCGGCTTTGCAGCCGATCCAGCGCCGACGCGGTCTGAAAGCGAGGCTGGTTCCAGTCCCCATTTCGCAATAGAAAAATCGCAGGTGGAATCGTAGTCAAAAACTGCGCCATTGGTTAATCTGGTGACGGCATTTGTCGATTGAGGCAAATGCCGTTTTTTATTCTTATACTCATAAATATAAGTGGCAGCCCAATCGCAGTAATCTCAAGGAACGCTGCGCAGTAGATTAATCAAGGGGGCAGGGATGTTGCTGGTCAATAAGTTGAAACACCGTCGCGTTATTTCATTGTTAGCACTGGCGCTAACCGTTATTCCTGTTGGCGTATCGCAAGCCGCTATCATTAGTGCGTTACCTGGAACGACACAAGGAACGCTGTCGGTCAGTGAAAGTCAGCAACAAATTCAGCAGGCTTTCTCAGGTGCCGATCGACCTTTTTACCAGGCTTCACTGGCTACAATTTATGCGTCGCGTCAGATGCAACCGATTTGGCAAGACCGGGATGCAGTACAGAAATTTCAGCAGCAGCTGGCCGAAGTTGCGCTTTCTGGTGTGCAGCCGCAATTTACTCGCTGGGTTGATCGTCTAACCGATCCGAATATCAAAGGCTTTGCCCGCGATGTGGTGCTGTCTGATGCAATGCTCGGCTATTTGCAATTTGTCTCGAATGTTCCTACTCAAGGCGAAACCTGGCTTTACAGCAACGTGCCCTACAAATTGGCTCAGCCCTCAGTGGCGGTCGTGAATCATTGGTTAAATGCAGTGAATGCCGGGGCAAATGATGCTTTCATCAGCTCCTTAACGCCGCAGCATCCTCAATATGTACCCATGCATACGGCATTAAAAAACCTGCTTAGCGATAAACTTCCCTGGCCGCAGCTGAAAAATAGCCAAACGCTACGGCCAGGCCAGGTCAGCGACGATGTACCGGCTTTACGTGAAATCTTACAGCGCAGCGGCATGATGACGGCGCAAATCGCGACGCCAGCACCCACCGATGATGCTGTGCCGACGGCTGTCGAACCGGTGAGCCAAAGTGAACAGCCAATAGCAGTGAGCCCTTCGGCAACCAGCGTTAACGATCTGCCGGCGCAGCCACCACAAGCACTGGGCAATGTACAAAATATGAGCGCAGAGGTCAGCGCAGAAAATATTTATGACAACACGCTGGTGGCTGCCGTTAAGCGTTTCCAGCAGTGGCAAGGTCTGGCGGATGATGGCGCGATTGGTCCACGTACCCGCGAATGGCTAAATGTCTCACCGCAAATGCGTGCCGCATTGCTGGCATTGAATATTCAGCGCCTTCGCTTGCTGCCGGATGATATGCACAACGGCATCATGGTGAACATCGCAAACTACTCGCTGATCTATTACAACAACGGCAACAAGATCCTTTCATCGCGGGTTATCGTTGGTCGTCCCGATCGCAAAACACCGCTGATGCGCAGCGCGTTGAACAATGTGGTGCTTAATCCTCCCTGGAATGTGCCCACCACGCTGGTACGTCAGGATATCATTCCGAAGGTGAAGCAAGATCCTACCTACCTTTACAAGCATGGTTACACGTTGTTATCAGGATGGAGTGCAGATGCGCAGGTCATGGATCCCAGCATGATTGACTGGAGTATGGTGTCGGCTTCCTCTTTCCCTTATCGCTTACGCCAGGCACCTGGCGCAACCAATTCTCTGGGCCGCTATAAATTCAATATGCCAAGCTCAGACGCGATCTATCTGCATGACACGCCGAACCACAACTTATTTCAGCGTGATATTCGTGCACTGAGTTCTGGATGTGTGCGCGTCAATAAAGCCTCTGAACTGGCGGGTTTGCTGCTACAAGATGCGGGTTGGAACGACAGTCGCATCTCAAGTACGCTTAAAGAAGGGGACACGCGCTATGTCCCTATTCGTCACCGCATTCCGGTTAATCTTTACTACCTGACTGCATGGGTGGCGGATGATGGCAAACCACAATATCGAACAGATATTTACAATTATGATGATACTGCGCGCTCAGGCAGTCAGGTATTGCTGCGAGCAGAACAGCTTTTGCTCTAGTGGTTGATTTTTCTTCACTCTTCAAGGCTTATAAAAAGTAAGCCATGTCTTGAAAAGGCGGTCCTGGGCGGGATCGCCGCACAAACTCCCTTGTCACGGGTTGACGATCCTTTGAGAGAAAGTTAAGGTTCGGCCTTGTGCGCTTTTTGCACATTTCTAAGCTTTCACTCTCAGGTAACACGTTACATGTCTAATATTGATTCTTTTCGTCGTAAATTACTGCTTTGCGGAAGCGCAGCCGCAGGTCTGGCATTGTTGCCGACATCCGCAAGGGCCTCACTTTCAACTTCTCGTCCACGTGTATTGACGCTCAACAATCTGCACACTGGCGAAACGTTGAAAACTGAGTTTTTCAACGGGAAAAGTTACGACAAGGATGAGTTATCGCGCTTGAACCATTTCTTTCGCGATTTCCGCGCTAACAAAGTAAAAAGCATTGATCCCCATCTGTTTGATCAAATTTTCCGTCTGCAAGCATTGCTGGAAACGCGTAAACCGGTTCAGCTGATTTCCGGCTATCGTTCTTTATCAACGAACAATATGTTGCGCGAAAGCGGGCCGGGTGTAGCCAAGCATAGCTATCACACCAAAGGCCAGGCGATGGATTTCCATATTGAAGGCATTGCGCTAAGCAATGTACGCAAAGCGGCATTAACAATGCGCGCTGGTGGTGTAGGATATTACCCACGCAGCAACTTTGTGCACATTGATACCGGGCCGGTCAGGCACTGGTCGTAAACCGGCAACGCTGCGTGTGTCGGTCATGGAGCGTTATGAAATACCACATTATTCCTGTTACTGCGTTTGCACAGAACTGCTCTGTTATCTGGTGTGAAACCACGCGCGAAGCGGCGCTGGTCGATCCGGGTGGCGATGCATCTACCCTCAAGCAAACGCTTGAACAGCTTAATTTAAAGCCTGCGCAGATCTTGTTAACGCATGGGCATCTGGATCACGTAGGCGCGGCGGCTGAACTGGCAGCGTTTTACTCAGCTCCGATTATTGGACCACAAAAACTGGATGCATTCCTGTTAGCGTCGTTACCGCTGCAAAGCCGTATGTTCGGTCTGGACGATTGTGCTGCCTTTACGCCCGATCGATGGCTGGAAGAGGGCGACAGCGTGCAGGTAGGTCTAGTGACGCTGGATATATTACATTGCCCCGGCCATACGCCGGGACACATCGTCTTTTTTGATCGTGTTGGACGATTACTGATCTCAGGGGATGTGATCTTTAATGGTGGCGTGGGTCGCACTGATTTCCCGCAGGGAAATCATCAGCATCTGATCGAGGCAATTAAAACAAAATTGCTGCCATTAGGCGATGATGTTGAATTTGTGCCAGGGCATGGCGCGACGTCAACGTTGGGAAGAGAACGTCTGAGCAATCCTTTCCTGCAATAACGTTTCTGCAATAAAAAATGGGCCATTTGGCCCATTTTTTTATGACGCTAATTCTGCTTAAAGTACAGCAACAATCGCTTCACACAACGCTGACATATTATCTGGTGTCATGCCTGCTACGTTCACTCGGCCTGAATTCACGGCATAAACCCCGAACTCTTCGCGCAGGCGAATAACCTGGTCTTTAGTCAGTCCGCTGAAAGAAAACATGCCGTTCTGCTTGATGATAAAGCTAAAGTCGCGCTGAGCACCTTTCTCCGCCAGGGTATTTACAAACAAATGGCGCATACGTTGAATACGTTGACGCATATCTGAAAGCTCTTGTTCCCAGATAGTACGTAAAGCATCGTTATCAAGAATGGTCGCTACAACAGCAGCACCGTGTGCGGGTGGATTCGAATAGTTGGCGCGAATGGTATATTTAACCTGGCTGAATGTAGTATCAGCCACGGCAGCGTCGGCTGCTACCAGCGTAATTGCCCCTACGCGCTCATTGTATAATCCGAAGTTTTTCGAATAGGAGCTAGCAACAATCAGCTCCTGATGCGAAGCCGCAAAAATGCGCAAACCTTCAGCATCTTCATCCAGGCCACGCGCGAACCCCTGATAGGCAAAATCGAACAGCGGCAGCCAGCCGTTAGCGTGTGAAAGCTGTGCCAGCTGCTGCCATTGTTCTGCAGTAGGATCGATACCGGTTGGGTTGTGACAGCAGCCGTGAAACAGGACTACGTCACCCGCTTTGGCTTCTTTAAGGGATGCCAGCATACCGTCGAAATCCAACTGGTGGTTTTCAGCATCGTAATAGTGGTATTCACACACTTCCAGGCCTGCAGCATTGAACACATTTTTATGGTTCGGCCAGCTTGGATTGCTAACCCAAATACGTTTCACCGCGGTTTGGGTTGAAAGGAAATCTGCGGCTACACGCAGTGCGCCTGTACCGCCAGGCGTTTGTGCAGTACGCGCGCGGCCTGAGGTGATCAATGCATTCTCTTTGCCAAACAGCAATTCCTGCGTGCAGCGCGCGAAATCGGCCAAACCATCAATGCTGAGATAGTTTTTAGTGGTTTCATTCTCAAGCAGATACTGTTCGGCTTTTTTAACGCTAGTCAGAACAGGCGTTTTGCCGGTTTCATCTTTGTAGACGCCAATACCAAGATTAATTTTATGGGGGCGGTCATCAGCGCGGAACAGATCGGCCAGTCCAAGAATAGGATCAGCGGGTGCAGCAGAGATCGATTCAAACATGAGTCAGGTCCAGTAGCGTGAACTTTAGCAAAATGAGCTCTCAGGTTAGCGCTGAGCAGAGCAAAAGCCAACCGTTTGCGAGATAAATTCACAATTTAACGATCAGGGATAAGAGTATTTAAGATTCTAATAATAAACGTGATAAGCGAGGTAAAGAAAGAGCAGAGAGTAGACATAAAAAAACGGAGCCGAAGCTCCGTTTTTGCAATTCTGAGTTCAACTTAGAACTGGTATACCAGACCCAGAGCGACGGTGTCGTCTGTGTTCAGACCCAGACGGTTGTTGTCGTCCAGCTGGTTGATCTGATAGTCCACATAGGTAGACATGTTTTTGTTGAAGTAGTAGGTTGCGCCCACATCGATATATTTAACGATGTCAGCATCGCCGATACCGTCGATGTCTTTGCCTTTAGACTGAACATAGGCGATGGACGGACGCAGACCGAAGTCGAACTGGTACTGTGCAACCACCTCAAAGTTCTGCGCTTTGTTAGCAAATGCCTGACCAGTGGTAGTTGGGCCAGTTACGATTGAAATTGGCGTTGAGTTACGGGTTTCACCGTACATTGCTGCCAGGTAAATGTTGTTGGCATCATACTTAATTGCAGTTGCCCAGTTTTCAGCGCGCTTGCCTTGACCTACAACAGTGCCGTCTTGCGCTACAGTACCCGCTGCCTGAGCGTCGGTACGATCGCTGCTGCTATAGCCACCTACAACACCCAGACCGATTGGTGAGGTGTAAGAGGTTGACAGGCCCCAGCCGTCGCCATTTGAACGACGTACTTCGTCACGCTCGTTTTTGCCCTGATACTGAACAGCGAAGTCCCAACCATCAACCAGACCAAAGAAGTTGGTGTTGCGGTAGGTCAACAGACCGGTGCTACGACCGTTCATGAAGTTATCTGAGTATCCTGAGTCGCCACCGAACTCTGGCAGCATATCGGTCCAGCCGATTGCATCGTAAACCACACCGTAGTTACGGCCGTAGTCGATTGAGCCAGCATCGCCGAATTTCAGACCAGCAAAGCCCAGACGGGTTCTGTTACCGTCTTGTGCGTCAGAGCCTTCAGAGTTGTTAGCCTGAACGTTGTATTCCCACTGGCCGAAACCGGTCAGTTGGTCATTAATCTGAGTTTCACCTTTGAAACCGAAGCGAACATAGGTGTTGTCGCCGTCATTGCCGTCGTTGTCAGAGAAGTAATGCAAACCAACAGCTTTACCGTACAGATCCAGTTTGTTGCCGTCTTTATTATAAATTTCTGCTGCATTTGCTGCACCAGCAGCTAACAGAGCTGGAATAACCACTGCAAGAATGTTGCGCTTCATCATTATTTATTACCCTCATTGGAGTTATTCGTACACCTGCCACTGCCGTCAAGAAACCTTTACGGGAACCTTGAAAGAAGTTTGGTGTCTTCCTGTGTCTGCACGCATCTTTCCATCACACCGACGGTAATTCTACCTCGAAAATGCTACTAATCTCGTATTCTTGTTTCAGAAAGAAAGTATGTATTACAAAATGTAAAATTAGGGGAACTTTGTGAGGGAACTCTAAATTTACAAAAATAAAAAAAGGCCGGCGATGCCGACCTCTTTATATATATGAATTTCTTATAATTAATGCAGAATCTTAGAAACTCGCGTTACGTGGAGTACGTGGGAACGCGATCACGTCTCTTACATTTTGTACGCCGGTGACATAAGCGATTAAACGTTCGAAACCTAATCCGAAACCTGAATGTGGAACCGTACCGTAGCGACGTAGGTCACGATACCACCAATAATCTTCTTTATTCAGACCCATTTCTTCCAGACGTGCGTCTAACACATCGAGACGCTCTTCACGCTGTGAACCGCCAATGATTTCACCAATACCCGGTGCCAGAACATCCATAGCCGCAACAGTTTTACCGTCATCGTTAAGGCGCATATAGAACGCTTTAATATCTTTCGGATAGTTTTTCACTACAACTGGCGCTTTAAAATGTTTCTCAGCCAAATAGCGTTCGTGTTCGGAAGAGAGATCGATACCCCATGAAACCGGGTTCTCGAAAGTTTCACCACAGCTCATCAGAATATTGACGGCGTCGGTATAGTCGACCTGAGCAAAATCAGTGGTGATGAAGCGCTGTAAGCGATCTACGGCATCTTTATCAACACGCTCAGCAAAGAACGCCATATCATCAGCACGCTCGTCTAAGACGGCTTTAAACACGTACTTAAGCATGGATTCTGCTAATGCCGCTGCATCATCAAGTGAAGCAAAGGCGATTTCTGGCTCCAACATCCAAAACTCAGCCAAATGGCGGCTAGTGTTAGAGTTTTCGGCACGAAAGGTCGGGCCAAACGTATAGATTTTTGACAGCGCGCTAGCATAGGTTTCGCCGTTCAACTGACCTGATACGGTCAGGAAAGCTTCTTTGCCAAAAAAGTCTTCGCTGAAGTCAACTTTGCCTTGATCGTCACGCGGCAGGTTTTCCATATCTAACGTAGAGACGCGGAACATTTCGCCTGCGCCTTCAGTATCGGAAGCCGTAATCAGCGGTGTCGACACCCAAAAATAACCATTTTCATGGAAGAAGCGATGCAGCGCCTGAGCCAGCGTATGACGAACACGCGCAACGGCACCAATCAGATTGGTGCGCGGACGCAAGTGCGCGACTTCACGCAGGTATTCGATACTGTGACGTTTAGCCGCCATGGGGTAGCTGTCTGGATCTTCAACCCAGCCCACTACCTCAAGTTTGGTCGCCTGAATCTCAAATGCCTGGCCTTGGCCTGGGGAAGCCACAACGGTTCCGGTAACAATCACGGAACAACCTGTGGTCAGACGCAGCACTTCATTCTCATAATTATTCAGAGAATTATTGACGACAGCCTGAACGGGATTAAAGCAGGAACCGTCATAAACGGCGATGAAGGAAAGACCGGCTTTTGAATCTCTGCGGGTACGCACCCAACCACGTACGGTGACTTCACTGTCAACCGCGACGCGACCGTGCAATACATCCGCTACAGGCACTACGCTCATAAATATCTCTCTATATAGAAGAAGTGAGTAAAAAAGTTGCCCCATCCGGGGTTTTGCTATGTTACTTGCGGCTAAACAGGAAACAAGCAAAATTCCGGGGGAATGCAGATTTATTACAGCAGAAGTGGGGCGGATCAACGCCCCGATAAGAGGACGCTTAACTGGCTTTTTTCACCAGCGGCAAATCGAAGGCTTTTCTTAAGGCTCTGACGAAGGCTTTATCCTGACAAATGGTTTTGCCCGGACTATCAGAAAGTTTGGCAACCGGTTTACCGTTGCACTCCACTAATTTGATCACGATATTGAGCGGTGTCACGCCAGGAATATCACATGTCAGGCGAGTACCAATCCCAAATACCACATTGGCGCGTTGGCCAAAATGGCGATACAGCGCCAGTGCTTTATCCAGATTAAGGTTATCTGAGAAGACCAACGTTTTGCTTTGCGGATCAATACCCAGTTTTTGATAATGGGCAATCGCTTTTTCACCCCATTCAACGGGATCGCCTGAGTCATGGCGCAATCCCTGATAACGGCGAGCGAATGTCAGACCAAAATCGCGCAAGAAGGCGTCCATGGCGATGCAATCGGTCAGGGCTATTCCCAACTGGCCATCATACTCATCGAGCCATGCTTGCAGAGCCGCACGCTGGCTGTTAGCCAAAACCGGACTGATTTGTTGAAATGCCTGGAACCATTCATGTGCTTGCGTGCCGACCGGCGTCAAATCCAGACGACGCGCCAAATCGTAATTGCTGGTGCCTACCAGCCAAGGGAAATCCTGCTTGAGGGTACTGACGATGGATTGCTGAACATCTTGCGAATAGCGACGGCGGGTGCCGAAATCCATTAGACGGAAACGTGACATATCCAGGTCAGAAACCTGCTGTTTAAACGCATCCAGCTTAATATGTAAATGATCGACAGCCTGCTGTGTGCCGATTTGCGGGGTGCGATGACGATGTACCACTTCACTGATCAACGCCAACAGCGGCACTTCCCACATAATCACTTCGCGCCATGCGCCCTGAATACGAATATCCAGTTTGCCGTGATGATTACGCACCTCGACCTGAGCGGGGTTGTAGCGGAAATTTCGCAGCCAGTCGAGATAGTCGGTCTGGAAGAAGGGAAGGCTAGCCAGCCAGGCATATTCATCATCGCTGAGCGTTAGCGCCTGCATTGCGTTAATCGCTTCACGGATCTCATCAGCGTAAAAACCCAGCAGTTCGTCACCACGGCAGCGAAACTCGGCCGCCACCGTTATGTCATGATAGCGGTGGAAAACCGCTTGCTGCATATGGAGCTTATACGCATCGGTATCCAGCAATGAGGTCAGTATCGGGGAAGCATGTCCTGTCATGGCGCGTTTCAGCATCCTGTTCGGTGGCGCAGAGCCCGGTGTGATAAAAGTCATAAAGACGCAAAAGTATAAATCAGTAACTGAGGCCAATCACAGCATATTTCAAGGCTGCAGGTCGAGACTAATCTGTGCCATTGTTAATGAATTGTAGCGATTTTTGCCAATGCGTGCATTGTGCGTGGCAAGCTTGTAGTAACAAGCTTAGACTTTGGCGGTAAACCTATAACAATGCGAGACGGAATATGACGCAACAGCCACAAATTAAAAATCGCCACGATTACCGTGCGCCAGATTACACCATCACCGATATCGATCTGACGTTTGAGCTGGATGCCACCACCACGCGCGTGACGGCGATCAGCCAGGTAAAACGTTTGGGTGACAGCCAGGCTGAACTGCGTCTGGATGGCGAATCGCTTACGCTGATTGCGCTTGAAGTGAATGGGCAACCGTGGACCGCATATCATGAAGATGAAGGCGTATTGGTGCTCAATCAGCTGCCTGAAAGTTTCACGCTGAAAATCATCAATGATATTCATCCTGACCAAAATACTGCGCTGGAAGGATTATACAAATCAGGCGAAGCACTCTGCACCCAATGTGAAGCGGAAGGTTTCCGACATATTACCTGGTATCTCGATCGCCCAGATGTGCTGGCGCGTTTCACTACCACCATTATTGCTGATGGCGAGCGTTATCCGTTCCTGCTGTCAAATGGCAACCGCGTTGACAGCGGACGTGATGCACAAGGTCGTCATTGGGTAAAATGGCAAGATCCCTTCCCAAAACCCTGTTATCTGTTTGCGCTGGTGGCAGGTGATTTCGACGTGCTGCGCGATAGTTTCAAAACCCGTTCAGGTCGTGATGTTGCGCTGGAGATCTTCGTTGATCGCGGCAACCTTGATCGTGCTGACTGGGCGATGATCTCGCTGAAAAACAGCATGAAATGGGATGAGGAACGCTTTGGTCTCGAATATGACCTCGACATCTTTATGATCGTCGCAGTGGATTTCTTCAACATGGGCGCAATGGAGAACAAGGGGCTGAATGTCTTCAACTCCAAATATGTTTTAGCCAAAGCAGAAACCGCGACCGATAAAGATTATCTCGGCATTGAGGCGGTGATTGGCCACGAATATTTCCATAACTGGACCGGCAACCGCGTAACCTGCCGCGACTGGTTCCAGCTGAGCCTCAAAGAGGGCTTAACCGTCTTCCGCGATCAAGAGTTCAGCTCTGATCTCGGCTCACGCGCGGTAAACCGTATCGACAATGTGCGCATTATGCGTGGTGCGCAGTTTGCTGAAGATGCCAGCCCAATGGCGCATCCGATTCGTCCTGAGCAAGTGATCGAAATGAACAACTTCTACACCTTAACGGTGTATGAAAAGGGTTCAGAGGTGATCCGTATGATGCACACCTTGCTGGGCGAAGAAAATTTCCAGAAAGGCATGCAGCTCTATTTTGATCGTCATGATGGCAGCGCAGCAACGTGCGATGACTTCGTGCAGGCAATGGAAGATGCATCCAATGTCGATTTGTCACAGTTCCGCCGCTGGTACAGCCAGTCGGGTACGCCGGTGCTGACGGTACGCGACGATTACAATCCAGAAATGGAACAATACACACTTCACGTTACGCAACACACGCCAGCAACCGCCGATCAAAAAGAGAAGCTGCCGCTGCACATTCCACTCGATATCGAACTCTACGATAGCGAAGGTAAAGTGATTCCGTTGCAGCACAATGGTTATCCGGTGCATAACGTGTTGAACATCACTGAAGAGTTCCAGACTTTTATTTTTGATAACGTCTACTTCCAGCCAGTGCCGTCGCTGCTGCGAGAATTCTCTGCGCCCGTGAAGCTCGATTACAAATGGAGCGATGCGCAACTGACGTTTCTGATGCGCCATGCGCGTAATGATTTTTCTCGCTGGGATGCTGCGCAAAGCTTGCTCGCTACTTACATTCGCCTGAATGTGTCGCGTCACCAGCAAGGCCAGCCGCTGTCGCTGCCGCTGCATGTGGCTGATGCTTTCCGTGCGGTGCTGCTTGATACTCACGCCGATCCGGCGCTGACGGCGCTGATTCTGTCGCTACCCAGTGAAAATGAAATCGCTGAGCTATTTGAGGTTATTGATCCTCAGGCGATTACCGTGGTGCGTGAAGCGCTGCAGCGCACGCTGGCGAAAGAGTTGGCCGATGAGTTCTTTGCGGTATACAACGCGAATCAGCAAAGTGAATACCGAATTGAACACGCAGCTATCGGTCAGCGTACGCTGAAAAATGTCTGCCTGAATTATCTCGCCTTTAGCGAGGTGGAACTGGCGGATAAGCTGGTTCAGGCACAATATCAGCAGGCCACCAATATGACTGATTCGCTGGCTGCGTTGTCTGCTGCCGTATCGGCGCAGTTACCTTGTCGCGAAGCGCTGTTAGCGGCTTACGACGAGCGCTGGCATCATGATGGTTTGGTGATGGACAAGTGGTTCATGCTGCAAGCCACCAGTCCAGCGGCGGATGTTTTGACGAAAGTGCGTGCGCTGTTGCAGCATCGGTCATTCACGATGGGCAACCCAAACCGTATTCGTGCTTTGATTGGCGCCTTCGCTTCAGGCAATCCGTCAGCTTTCCATAATAAAGATGGCAGCGGTTATCAGTTCCTGACAGAAATGCTGACCGATCTCAATACTCGCAATCCACAGGTCGCGGCGCGCATGATTGAACCGTTGATTCGTCTGAAGCGTTACGATGCCGATCGCCAGGCGCTGATGCGCAAGGCGCTGGAGCAGCTGAAAGGGTTGGATAAGCTTTCTGGCGATCTGTACGAGAAGATCGCTAAAGCGTTGAACGCCTGATAATGAAACGGCGGGTTTTGCCACTACGTGCATAAACCCGCCGTTTTTTAGCGCTGCTGAGCGTAACGTACCGGTTGATCGCTCTCCCCACGTCGCATTACACGATCCAGCACTTCCGCCTCCAGTTCAGCCAGTCGCGCAGAACCACGACGGCGCGGACGCGGCAGATCGACCAGTAAATCCAATCCAATCTGACCTTCCTCAATCAACAAAACACGATCCGCCATTGCCACCGCTTCACTGACGTCATGGGTCACCAGCAGCACGGTAAAGTGATGTTGCTGCCACAGCGATTCAATCAATCCCTGCATTTCGATACGCGTTAATGCATCCAGCGCGCCCAGCGGCTCATCCAGCAGTAACAACCCAGGTCGATGAATCAACGCACGCGCCAGCGCAACACGCTGCTTTTGACCACCTGACAAGGCGGCTGGCCAATCATTAGCGCGTTCAGCCAGGCCAACGGCTTCAAGGGCTTCCATCGCTGCGCTGCGCCATTCGCGGCCGCGCAGGCCAAGTCCGACATTATCGATCACTTTTTTCCACGGCAGCAGGCGTGCATCCTGAAACATCAGGCGCGTATCTTCGCGTGCCGAATGTAACGGCGCATTGCCCGCCAGTAGCTGTCCGCTGGAAGTTTGTTCCAGCCCGGCAAGCAAACGCAGCAACGTACTCTTACCGCAGCCGCTGCGACCTACTACCGCCACGAACTGGCCGGAGGGAATGTGCAAATCAATGTTATTCAGAATGGTGCGGTTGCCATAGTGTTTGCTGACCGCATTGACGCCAACGGGTGTACCGGTATTGAGGCGCGCTGGGGGAAGGGTATGACTCATGCGTTCTCCTCCTTCAGTTGATAAGCCGGATGCCAGCGCAGCCAGACGCGCTCTAACAGCTGCGCAGTGACATCGGCTAGCTTACCGAGCAGGGCATAGAGAATGATGGCGACTACCACCACATCAGTTTGCAAAAATTCGCGCGCGTTCATTGCCAGATAGCCGATACCTGAGTTCGCTGAAATGGTTTCAGCCACGATCAGCGTCAGCCACATCAGGCCAAGCGCGAAGCGCACGCCAACCATGATGTTAGGAAGAGCACCGGGCAGAATCACCTGAATAAACAGGCTCCAACCTGACAAACCGTAACTGCGAGCCATTTCCACTAATCCGCGATCAATATTGCGAATGCCGTGATAAGTATTCAGGTAAATCGGGAACAGCGTGCCCAAGGCGACCAGAAAAATTTTCGCCGCTTCATCAATACCGAACCACAAAATCACCAGCGGAATCAGCGCCAGATGCGGGACGTTACGTAACATCTGCACTGAGGTATCTAAAAGGCGCTCGCCAGTACGCGAGGTGCCGGTAATCAAACCGAGTATCAAACCAATCGAACCACCAATACTAAAACCGATGGCAGCACGCCAGCCGCTGATAGCAAGGTGTTGCCACAGCTCACCGCTGGCGGCGAGGTTGTAAAAAGTGATAACAATATTTTCGGGTGACGGCAGAATGCGCGTTGATAACAAGCCGGTTTGCGACGCGATTTGCCACATTACAATCAGCAGGGCGGGCAGCAGCCACGGCACCAGCTGATTCGATATGCGTTTACTGACTTTCGCCATGATGCTCTCCTCAGCCCTGCGCTGCTTTTTTCTCAGGGGTAAAATCATTGGCTACCGCTTCACCATGCGCTTGTACTACGCGAGGTTGCGGCACCAGCGGCACGTTCAAATCGAGATGCGGGAACAGCAACTCGCCAACGCGATAGGCTTCTTCCAGATGTGGATAGCCAGAAAGAATGAACGTTTCGATGCCTAACTCTTCATATTCCTTCATGCGTGCAGCGACCGTTGGTCCATCGCCCACCAGCGCGGTGCCTGCGCCACTGCGAACCAAACCGACACCCGCCCACAAGTTAGGACTGATCTCCAGCTTGTCACGACGTCCACCATGAAGCGCTGCCATGCGACGTTGCCCGATAGAGTCAGCGCGCTGGAACGCAGCCTGAGCTTTAGCGATAGTGGCATCATCCACATTGGCGATCAGCTTATCAGCGGCCTGCCAGGCTTCTTCGTTGGTTTCGCGCACAATCACATGTAAACGAATACCGAAGCGCACTTTGCGGCCCTGTGCCGCCGCTTTGGCACGCACCTGCTCAATTTTTTCTTTCACCTGCGCGGGAGGCTCGCCCCACGTCAGATACACATCAACCTGTTCTGCAGCCAGGTCTTGGGCAGCATCTGACGATCCTCCAAACCACAGCGGTGGACGAGGTTGCTGCACCGGTTTAAACATCAGACGCGCACCGCGTACGTTAACGTATTTGCCTTCATAGTCGACGGTTTCGCCTTCGAGCACCCGGCGCCAGACGCGGGTAAATTCCGCTGATTCAACATAGCGTTCACGATGGTCGAGGAACACGCCGTCGCCGGCTAACTCTTCAGGATCGCCGCCGGTAACAAGATTAAACAGCGCACGACCGTTTGACAGGCGATCCAATGTGGCTGCCTGACGCGCCGCCTGAGTAGGCGAGATCACACCTGGACGCAGCGCCACCAGAAAGCGCAAGCGCTGGGTGACAGGGATCAGTGAGGCTGCAACCAACCACGCATCTTCGCAGGAGCGTCCGGTGGGAATCAGCACGCCACCGAAGCCGAGGCGATCGGCCGCTTGCGCAACTTGCTGTAAATAAGCGTGATCGACAGGGCGAGCACCCTCAGCAGTACCAAGATAGCGACCATCGCCATGCGTCGGCAGAAACCAAAATACGGAAACGCTCATGTTTTCACTCCTTATTGCGTAACGGCATGCGGTTGCCAGATGCGATCTTTGATCGACACTTTTACTGGCATCAGATGATTGGCATAAAACAGGTCAGCGGTTTGCTGCTGGGCTGCAGCGGTTTTAGCGCTAACCGGTGTAATAGTGGTGGGCGGGCGATGACTGAGGTAGCTGGCAATCACCGGTTCTGGCAAGCCCATGGCTTTAGAGAGTAATTCAGTGCTTTGCTGGCGCTGGCTGAGGGTTAATGCATCGGCGTCACTGAAGGTTTTCAAAACGTGTTGTACAAAGTCACCGTGCGTTTCGGTGAATTTACGCGTAGCCAAATAGAAGGAGCCGGTTTGGTTCAGCTTGCTACCATCGACCAGAACGTGAACATTCCCTTGCAGCAACGCAGCGGAGTAGTAGGGATCCCAAATTGCCCACGCGTCTACATCACCTTGCTGAAAAGCGGCACGTGCATCGGCTGGCGTCAAATAAATCGGCTGGATATCGTTGAAACTCAATCCGGCTTGCTCAAGCGCACGCAGCAATAAATTGTGCGAGCTGGAGCCTTTTTGAAAGGCGACCTTTTTGCCTTTTAGGTCGGCCACGTTTTTCAGTGGGCTGTTATTCGCCACCAGAATCACTTCTGCCTGTGGCTTTGGCGGCTCTGAGCCAACATAGAGCAAGTCCGCGCCAGCAGCTTGGGCAAACAGCGGTGGAATGTCGCCGGTACTGCCTAAATCAATACTGTTAACATTCAACGCTTCCAGCATTTGCGGTCCTGCCGGAAACTCTACCCACTGAATTTTAGTGTGAGGAAAACGTTGCTCTAACATCTGATGCGTTTTTGCCAGCACCATGCTGACCGATCCCTTTTGGTAACCCACGCGAAACTGTGCCGGATCTTGTTCAGCGGCCTGCGTCTGCAAACCCGCGAATAACAGCGCGGTGGTGAGCCATATTCCTACACGCCTTTTCATCTGTTCTTCCTTATACAGCCTGAGCAACGGGGTGTCGGTGGCGTGTCAGCGCCAACCAAAATGATTCAACGGCTTCATCAAGGCGTTGAGCCAACGGCGCATACAGTTCAGGTTGACGATCGTAATGGGTAATTTGGCTATCTTCTGCGTAAACGCCATGCAGAATTTCTTGCGCTTTTAGCGCATTCAGCACCGGCTTGAGCGCGTAATCCATCGCCAACATGTGTCCCTGACTGCCGCCGCTGGCGAGAGGTAAAACCACTTTGTGTTCCAGCGCACGCTCTGGCAACAGGTCAAGCAGCGTTTTCAGTGCACCTGAAAAAGAGGCTTTATAAATAGGTGTCGCAACAATCAAGCCATCCGCTTCCAGCAAATCTTCACGCAGTGCCAATAAAGCGGGCGCATCGAAGCGCGCATTGATCAAATCGTCTGGCTGAAAGTTATGGATGTTCCATGGAATCACCTCGACACCTCGTGCTTCCAGCTTGTGCTGGCAGAGCGTAAGGAGAGAAGTCGAACGTGAAGGAAATCGAGGGCTACCCGCCAGCGTAATAACGCGCATCGCTACTCCTTATAACTAAAAGTTATTGATTATCTATTGTTGAGAACTGATGCGTTCATCCTGGCAGAGCAAGCGGTGGGTCTTAAATGATTTATCTGGCAATTGATTGTTGAAAATCGGGATTGGGCGGTAAATATAAATGAAGGGGGACGCGAATTGATGTTTTTTAAGTTTTATCTGAAAAGTGGTAAATGATAGCGTTTCAGCGTTCAACTAATAAATAAGTTAAGGTGCGTTAGTCATCAGTTGAGTTAATGAATAACGTTAATTCCAATAGCTGTATAAGATAAACGTTGTCACGATCTAAATTTCAGGGCATAAAAAGCGCAAATGCCATTGATAGCAATAGGGTAATTGGCAAGGTTAACTCATCGGAACAGATTTCTGCCAGCAAGAGAGTAGCGTTAATGTGTCACGTCTGCCTTAATTTTGCGCCCGATTTTCTGCCTGATTGATTACAATATCAAAAAAATAAAACTAACCTTATTAAGTTTGGTAACAAGTGTTGATGAATTTTTCCCTGTTTCTATTAAAGAGTGTGAAACAAGACTGAACAATGAATCATTACTGTTACTTTAATGAAGTAATATTTATCTTTTCGTTATTTTGTTGCTGTTTATAATTAGTTGAAGCTGACTGAATTAAAAATTTGATAAGAAAAGTTAGCCTTCATAAATAATAGCATTTTGCGACGCTTTATTTTATCAATGTCCGCCCACATCTTAAGGGAGATGATCATGGGGAAATCTTTAGATGCACAACACAGCAATAATAATGATGAAACGCTACTTTCAACGTTGAGTACGAAACAGTTGTCAGCCTCTCAGTCACCGATAGGATGCTACTGGCTTCAAAAGAGCCTGCCCAGTGGAAGATATATCGCGAATAAAAGCAGCAGCGCAGGGTATATTTTCTCTAATGGCACGCCGGATGACGATGATTTTATAGTGATTTGTCCAGAGGCGTATGCGCTGCCTGAAAATCTTTTAAAAGAGATTGCTAGCCTTAGTGACACGCTGCCAGAACTCAACTGTTACCTGATTTCACTGGTTAAAAATGCATTGCCGCAGGGATTACAAAACTCTTCTGCCTTGTTTCAAAAATTACATGAACAAGGTTTATGGCAACATGATTTGTTCGCCGTGGTACTGCGCGCAGCGCAACTAAGAGAATTTAGTAAAGAAACAACTTTGCAGGATGTCATGTTGATGGGGTTGTTAAATACCCAGTCGGTTTGGGTTGTACAACAGTCTGTTAATGAATCCCCAATGAACGCCCAAACGGGATTAAAGCACCCTGTTTCCTACCAACAATTTATTTCAGACTATGAAAGATTAACGAGACTGACACAATTTATCCCTGAAAAAAATCACGTTAGAGAAATTTATTTACGTCATGCTTTAACGCAGTTAATGCGTGACGAATGCTCACAACAGCGTCAACTTTCCGCTAATGTTCAACATGCAATCGATTATTTTGGCGATAAAATGAAAGCCAGAAATTATTGGGAAAAATTAATGCTGAAACAACCTGTCATATTTTTCACATTAATGAAACTGAGAAGAAAGCTACAACCACAGTACCAGTTTTAATTTTAAGAATTAGCCCGCTGGGCGAGCGAATATTTTTATGTCACGCTTATGCATACTAGGAAAGTAAGCCAGACACCATTAAAAATTATGTCAATTAAACGTAATGCTATTGCTAATTATATCGGCCAGATTTACCTGACACTGTCTGGTATTTTAGTTGTCCCTCTTTATATTCAACATCTTGGAATGGAAGCCTACGGGTTAGTTGGCTTTTTTTCAATTCTATTGACGTGGCTGCAATTGCTTGATGCAGGCGTTTCGACAACATTGATGCGTGAAGCTGCACGCTATCGTGCAAACCAGAAAGAGTTTGTTTGGTTTCCATCGCTCTTTGCTGCCCTGACGAAGTTCTTTCTGATTTCAACGTTGTTGCTTGTGGTGCTGGGCTGGCTTGCGACGCCGTGGATTGCTACCCATTGGCTGGATGCTAAACATCTTCCTGCAAATGATGTAGTGATGGCCGTGGGTATTATGGTGATTACTGCAGCTATACGTTGGCGCACCAGTCCTTATCGCAGCGTTATTGTTGGGTTTGAGCATCAAGTCTGGCTGAACGGCGTTAACTTAATCATTACGACCTTACGCACTTTCGGTGCCGTTCTCGTCATACAAATTTTCCCTAATCCCGTCCTGACTTTCTTTTTCTGGCAATTGTTGGTTTCAGTGGTGGAAGCCGCATGCTGTATTTATAAGGCGTGCCAACTTGTTCCACGCGAAGCGCGCCAAGAGAAACGTGAAGATCTTAAAGAGGTGCTGAAACCTTTCTTACGTTTCGCGCTGAGCGCGGCGTTTTCTAGTGCTGTATGGACATTTATTTCGCAAATTGATCGGCTGGTACTCTCTAAAACCCTGCCACTGAGCGAATACGGTTCGTTTACTGTTGTCGCTACAGCCGCCACGGGTATTTTACTGCTTAGTAGCCCAATTATGCAGGCTATTGTGCCCCGCATGACAGGAATGAAAACGCGTTCAGGCAGCGGCGACACTGAATCTTTGAAGCTCTACCGCTACACCACCCAAGCCGTTTCTATCTTTATGGCACCGCTCAGTATAACTATCGCGTTTTACGCAGGCCCCTTGCTTTGGGCATGGACCCAGAAGCAGCAGATAGTTGATGAGATGTCATTTATTCTCAGCCTGTATGCGTTAGGAAGTGGTATTCAAGCAATATGTGGGTTGCTCTATCATCTGCAATATGTGAACGGTAATCTTAAGCTGCATATGAAAGGTTTCACTTTCTTTGCCATCGTGTTGGTTCCCCTCAATATCTGGTCAGCGGTCCATTTTGGCGCGTTGGGCACCGGTTGGTTATGGCTAGGACAGAATGTTTTCTATCTCACAGGATGGGCATGGTTGGTGCATCGGCGATTTGCACCAGGCATTCATTTTTCCTGGTTAACACGTGATGTAATGATGGTCTGGGCCGTATCAGCACTGATTGCCTGGCTCAGCACGTTACTTCCCATTGAGTGGAATCAAAATCGTTGGATCAATCTGCTGTGGCTTGGGCTGATTGGCTTGGTAAATTTATCGGTGTGTTGTCTGCTGCACAGCCTGGTGATTAAGCGTTTGAAAACGCCTTTGCTCAAGAGATTTAACCTGGAGGGAAGAGGATGACAATGCTGACTTCACGCGATGGCCCTACGGTATCAGTGATTGTGCCGAACTGGAATTGCAAACCTTGGTTGGCTGAAGCTATGACTTCACTGTTGCGCCAGTCCTCACCCCCTGAAGAAATCATTGTTATTGATGATGGTTCAACAGATGGCAGCGTTGAATGGTTAACCGATCTGGCAGCGCGCCATCCACACGTTACCTTGCTTCGTAACGAGCGCAGCGGAGTGAGTGCTGCACGAATGAAGGGATTAGCCGCCGCAAGCGGCGACTACATCTATTTCATGGACGCAGATGATTTTGTTTCAACCGAACTGTTTGCTGATTTTCGCCGCGTGAAGGCTCGCCATTCAAGCATTGAGCTGTTCTGTTTCGGGGCAAAGATGTTTTTTGACCTGCCAGCCTATCAGCGGGAATATCAGTTGATTCATCAGCGTCATATCAGCGGCTTGCTGTCGGGTGGCAGTGATACATTGATGAAACTGATGAAATCGCAGTCGGCTCATCGTGTGGTCTGGAGCAGTATTATTTCGCGCGAGCTGATTAATCGATTATCTATCGGTTTTTTATCGATTCAAAATCACGAAGACGCGCCCTATATGTTTGCGCTTTATATGCAGGCTAACCAAATTTATCTCACTAGCCAGAGCTACTATTACAAACGTTTTTTGCTAAGTTCCTTGTCGCAAAGTACGCGAGATTTTTCTTGGATTGAAAATTACTTTATCGCTCGCGAAAGCAGTGAAACTTTTTTAAAAAACCAGGGATTAGAAATCGATGAGGAATTACTGGATGATTATTATCAAACAATAATGCAGGGATGCTTAAGTCAGATTCGTAAGAACACTATGCAAATTCCTGCTGTCTGGCGCGCACCGGTTGAACGCCTGGTACGCAAAGTCACTCAACAAAATCCGCGCATGAAACTTTTGTGGTATTGCCCAACGCTTTTCGTGGGACTCCAGGCTTGCCGCAATCGATTGTCCCGCTACTCACCTAAGCGCTGATATTGATCAAATTCAGTTGCACAGGATAAATTTACTTTTGCGCCAGAGCACTTTACCATTCTGGCGCACATTTACCCGTGCACTGACTTTCACGATCGCTTCCGCCCTTCAGGAGAGTGCATGCTTTATCCTATCGTCCGTCCGGCGCTATTTAAGCTCGATCCCGAGCGCGCACACGAACTCACCTTTCAGCAATTGCGTTTTATCAGTGGCACACCGCTGGAAGCATTGATTCGCCAGAATCTGCCCTCCCGTCCGGTAACTTGCATGGGATTGACCTTCAAAAACCCGCTGGGTCTTGCAGCCGGCCTTGATAAAAATGCGGAATGTATTGATGCTTTTGCGGCCATGGGCTTTGGCTTTGTGGAAGTGGGAACGGTAACGCCGCGAGCACAGGCCGGTAATGATAAACCGCGTATGTTTCGTTTAATCCAGGCGGAAGGGATTATCAATCGCATGGGCTTTAATAATCTGGGTGTCGATCATCTGGTAGAGAATGTCAAAAAGGCGCGGTTTAATGGCATCCTCGGCATTAATATTGGTAAAAATAAAGACACGCCGGTTGAGCAGGGCAAAGACGATTATCTGATTTGCATGGAAAAGGTGTATGCCCATGCTGGCTACATCGCCATTAATATCTCTTCGCCTAATACGCCCGGTTTACGCACTTTACAATATGGCGAAGCGTTAGATGATCTACTTTCGGCGATTAAAGCAAAACAAAAAGAGCTAGAGCAGCGTCACCTTAAATATGTCCCAGTGGCCGTAAAAATTGCCCCAGATCTTTCCGAAGAGGAGTTGGTGCAGGTTGCGGACAGTTTAATACGTCACCAAATTGATGGTGTCATTGCCACCAATACAACGCTTGATCGATCACTGGTCAGCGGGCTGAAATATTGTGACGAGGCGGGTGGGTTGAGCGGGCGTCCTGTGCAGTCGCGCAGCACTGCGGTGATCCAACGCCTGTCACAAGAGCTGAAAGGAAGCTTACCGATTATTGGTGTTGGCGGTATTGATTCCCTGACGGCAGCACGTGAAAAAATGGCGGCCGGTGCAACCTTAGTTCAAATTTATTCTGGCTTTATCTATAAAGGGCCGGGGTTAATTAAAGATATCGTGACCCATCTCTAAGACAATTCTCACAATATAGCGCCGGGGGGTTTATTTCTCCCTTCGGCTCGTTTATATTTTGGCCTGTTACGCGCTTTTCAGCTTTTCCTTATGTCATTTATTTCGCACTTTTTCGCGTAATTAGACACAGCGGTTTACTACAGGGCACTCCATGAAAATCAAACCTGATGACAACTGGCGTTGGTATTTTGACGCTGACCATGACCGGATGATGCTTGATCTGGCAGACGGTATGCTTTTTCGTTCCCGTTATTCCCGCAAAATGCTCACACCCGATGCATTCAACGAATCAGGCTTTTGCGTCGATGACGCCGCGCTTTATTTCACTTTTGAAGAGAAGTGTCGTCACAGTGAATTAAGCCATAATCAACGCGCCGAACTAGTATTGAATGCATTGGTTGCCGCACGCTTCCTTAAACCGCTGATGCCTAAAAGTTGGCATTTTTCCAGCTGCCAGCAAAGTGTGCAGCCAGCCATGGGTGAAATAGTGGAAGTGACGTTGGCTGACAGCGGTGAGCAAGCACGTTTGCTGGTGGTTGAAAACGGTGATAACGCGGCACTCTGTCTGCTGGCGCAACCTGCCTTAACACTCGCCGGTAAAGGCATGGTATTGGGGGATGCAATCAAGGTGATGAACGACCGTTTGCAGCCGCAGCAACAGGAAATTGCACCGCGCTACGCTCGCGCGGTGTAATTGCGTTAAGCCAGTTCGATATTTCCCGCCGGGATACAGCTACAACTCAAAATGGTGCCATCACTGCGAATGGCACTCTGCTTCAACGCTTTGACCTCGCCTGAAACCAACGTCATTTTACAGCTGCCACACAAGCCTGCCCGACACGAATAGGGAATGCGGAAACCCTGCATCTCGAGCTGCTCCAGCAGAACCTGCTGATTGTCACCGCTAAATTGTTGCCCTTGATAGTCAATAGTGAGTTCCGCTTTTGCCTGCCGCTGCGGCTTTAGCGTTTGCACAACGGCTCCCGCACCATAAGCGCGCGGCGTATGGCGTTTTGTCACCGTCACTTCATCGCCTACGCGAATAATGCCGCTGTTGCGGGCAACCAGGTTAAGACCAAAATCGATGTCGCCGCTGCCATCTTGCGCACTACGGAAGCGCTGTAATGTGGCGAGGGGCTGACCATCAGGATGTTTGCGGCCGCTCTCTGGGCTCACGGTGGTAAAAATGCAGCGGCTACAAGGTTTCGGCACTTCAAACGTTACGCCCCCGACCTGCAGTTCAGCCCAGTTATCTTCATCCCAGGCTGCCGCACCATTCACCACCAAATTGGGGCGAAATTGTTCTATGCGCACGCTGGCAGGCGATCGCTGTTGCAAATCGTGTAAAGAAGCACTGTTGATCAGCAAGAAAGGGTAACCATCGGCGAAACCCAGCGGCACGGTTGCGAAGTTTTTGACCCGGCGAGAAGGCTGCGCGCCTATCCAGCGCAACTCTACCTCACGCGGAAAGAAGCCGCTTAACCACTGATTAATGGTATCCGGCGCAATCCGTGAGGTAAAATGGTTGCCCCACACCTCGGTAGGTTTTTCCTGCGGGGCAAAATCACTAAAGCGAATCAGCGACTGGCTTCCATCCGGGGCTTGTAGAAACAGCCCATCCGGTAATATTGCCGGTGTAAAACGCACCATCTCAGGATACTGACGCGCAGTAATGAAGGTGCCATTCGGTTCGGTCAACATGAAGATGCGATCAAACGCCAATCCGCTCTCCAGAACCTGCGCGTGTGAGAGGTGCAATCCGCGCATCGACTTAACAGGATGAATAAATAAGCGGGAAAGCGTGATCATGGTGTTCTCCTTGAAACCAGGCGCGAAAGACAAAAGAAGCTAACTTTATGACATAGGTCTCTGATTCGCTATAATGCGCAACAATTTTCTCAAGAGTAAGAAGTGACGATATGAATTCTCTGTTTGCCAGCACGGCGCGTGGGCTCGAAGAGCTGTTAAAAAGTGAGCTAGACGCGCTGGGCGCGCAAGATTTGCAAGTGGTGCAGGGAGGCGTTCACTTCGAAGCTGATGACCGCATCATGTATCAAAGCCTGATGTGGAGCCGTCTGGCGTCGCGTATTCTGCTGCCGCTGGGCGAGTTTGGTGTCTACAGCGATCTCGATCTCTACCTTGGCGTGCAGAGCGTTGACTGGACAACCATGTTTGGTAGCGACAAAACCTTCGTGGTGCATTTCAGCGGCACCAATGATGCGATCCGTAATAGTCAGTTTGGTGCATTGAAAGTTAAAGACGCCATTGTTGACAGTTTCACCCGCAAAAATCTGGAACGTCCTAACGTTGACCGTGAACAGGCGGATATTCGTATCAACGTCTGGTTGAATAACGATCGTGCCAGTATTGCGCTGGATCTCAGCGGCAGTTCGCTGCATCAGCGTGGCTATCGTCAGCAAACGGGTCAGGCGCCGCTTAAAGAAAACCTTGCGGCTGCGATTGTACTGCGTTCTGGCTGGCAGCCGACTACGCCGTTGATCGACCCCATGTGCGGTTCCGGTACGCTGTTGATTGAAGCGGCTTTAATCGCCAGCGATCGCGCGCCGGGTCTGCTGCGCAAACACTGGGGCTTTACCGCCTGGAGCCAGTTCAACGCGGCATTGTGGTCTGAAGTAAAAACTGAAGCCCAAACGCGTGCTCGCGCCGGTACCGCAGCCACCGAAGCGCGTTTCTTTGGTTACGACAACAACGGACGAGTATTGGAATGGGCACAGGCGAACGCTCGTCGCGCGGGCGTATTCGAGCTGTTTACCTTTGGCCAACAAGATTTGTTGAAGCTGAAAAATCCGCTGCCAGCAGAGGTTCACGGCACGGTTTTGAGCAACCCGCCTTATGGTGAGCGACTGGATAGTGAACCGGCGTTGATTGCGCTGCACAGCCAGCTTGGCCGTATTATGAAGCAGCACTTTGGTGGCTGGAATTTGTCGCTGTTTAGCGCCTCGCCCGAACTGCTGAGCTGCTTGCAACTGCGTGCCGATCGTCAGTTCAAAGCTAAAAACGGCCCATTGGACTGCGTACAGAAAAACTATCAGCTGGCGGTTAACAGCAGCGAAAGCGCTAACCAGATTGCCGAAGATTATGCGAACCGCTTGCGCAAAAACCTCAAGAAGCTTGAGAAGTGGGCGCGTCAGGAAAAAATTGAAAGCTACCGCATTTATGATGCCGATCTGCCAGACTATAACGTAGCCGTCGATCGCTACGCCGATTGGGTCATTATTCAGGAATATGCACCACCGAAAACTATCGATCCGAATAAAGCACGCCAACGTCTCTTTGACGTGATCAGCGCGACGCTGACCGTGCTGGAACTGCCAGCAGATCGCCTGATCCTGAAAACGCGTGAACGTCAGAAAGGCAAAGCGCAGTATCAGAAGCTAAGCGAAAAGGGCGATTACTTTGAGGTGCAGGAATTTAATGCGCGCTTCTGGGTAAACCTGACTGATTATCTCGACACCGGCCTGTTCCTCGATCACCGCATCGCGCGTAAGATGCTGGGCCAAATGAGTCAGGGCAAGGATTTCCTTAATCTGTTTGCTTATACCGGCACCGCCAGCGTTCACGCCGGACTGGGTGGCGCACGTTCTACTACCACAGTTGATATGTCACGTACCTATCTGGAGTGGGCAGAACGTAACCTGCGCCTGAACGGCCTGACTGGACGTCAGCATCGCCTGATGCAGGCAGATTGTCTGAGCTGGCTGAACGAAAGTGATGAGAACTTTGATCTGATCTTTATTGATCCGCCGACCTTCTCTAACTCCAAACGCATGGAAGAAAGCTTCGACGTGCAGCGCGATCACATGATGTTGATGCGTAATTTAAAACGCCTGCTGCGTCGGGGCGGCACCATCATGTTCTCGAACAATAAACGTGGTTTCAAAATGGATCTGGAAGGGCTGAAAGAATTAGGTCTGCAAGCGCAGGATATCACCCAGAAAACCCAGTCGCAGGATTTCGCGCGTAACCGTCATATACACAACTGCTGGCTGATCACTCACGCCGGTAAGGAATAAGTTTACATGTCATTAATCAGTATTCACGGCGCCTATCTCTCTTTCAGCGATGCGCCGTTATTAGATAACACCGAACTGCACATTGAAGAAAATGAACGCGTCTGTTTAGTCGGGCGCAACGGTGCAGGCAAATCCACCTTGATGAAAATCATTAATGGTGAACAACCGCTGGATGATGGTCGCATCATTTATGAGACCGATCTGGTGGTTGCACGTCTGCAACAGGATCCACCGCGCAATATCACCGGTTCAGTTTACGATTTCGTGGCTGAAGGCGTGGAAGAGCAGGCTGAACACCTGAAAGCCTATCATGCTATTTCCCATGTGGTGATGGAAGATCCCAGCGATAAGAACCTCAATGAGATGGCTCGTCTGCAAGGCATTCTTGATCATCAAAACTTGTGGCAGCTCGAAAGCCGCATCAATGACGTGTTGCAGCAGATTGGACTGGAACCCGATACCGAGCTTTCTTCGCTGTCGGGTGGTTGGCTGCGTAAGGCCGCTTTAGGCCGCGCGCTGGTGAGTAATCCTCGTGTTTTAATGCTGGATGAGCCAACCAACCACCTCGATATTGAAACCATCGATTGGCTGGAAACGTTCCTGAAAACCTTTACCGGCAGCATTGTGTTTATCTCGCACGACCGTTCTTTCATTCGCAATATGGCAACCCGTATTGTCGATCTCGATCGCGGCAAACTGGTTTCCTGGCCGGGCAATTACGATCTTTATCTTGAAGGTAAAGAAGAAGCACTGCGCGTTGAAGAGATGCAGAACGCCGAATTTGACCGCAAGCTGGCGCAGGAAGAAGTGTGGATTCGTCAGGGTATCAAAGCGCGCCGTACGCGTAACGAAGGCCGCGTGCGTGCGTTAAAAGCGTTACGTCGTGAGCATTCAGAACGTCGTGAAGTAATGGGCAAAGCCAATATGCAGGTCGGTGAAGCCTCACGTTCCGGTAAGATTGTTTTCGAAATGGAAAACGTCGATTACTCAGTGGGCGGCAAAACGCTGGTGAAGGACTTCTCTTCACAAGTGCAGCGCGGCGATAAGATCGCTTTAATCGGACCCAACGGCTGCGGCAAAACGACGTTGCTGCGTTTGATGTTGCAGCAGTTGAAAGCAGACAGCGGACGCGTACATTCCGGTACCAAACTTGAAGTCGCTTACTTCGATCAGCATCGCGCTGAACTCGATCCCGATCGTACCGTGATGGATAACCTGGCGGAAGGTAAGCAGGAAGTGCTGGTCAACGGTAAGCCGCGCCATGTGCTGGGTTATTTACAGGACTTCTTATTCCACCCGAAACGCGCGATGACACCCGTGCGTGCGTTATCGGGCGGGGAGCGCAACCGTCTTTTACTGGCGCGTCTGTTCCTGCGTCCAAGTAACCTGATGATTCTCGATGAACCGACCAATGACCTCGACGTTGAAACGCTGGAACTGTTGGAAGAGCTGATTGATGGATATCAGGGCACCGTTTTGCTGGTGAGCCACGATCGTCAGTTCGTCGATAACACCGTAACGGAGTGCTGGATTTTTGAAGGCAACGGCGAAATTGGTACTTTTGTCGGGGGTTATCATGACGCACAGCAGCAGCGTGCGGCTTACAAACAGCAGAAATCGGTTACAGCGTCAAAAGCGCCAGGCACAGCGGCTAAACCTGCGGCAGAAAAAAATGATTCTGCCAAACGCAGCGCCAACAAACTAAGCTATAACCTGGCGCGCGAGCTGGAACAGTTACCGCAAAAGCTTGAGCAGCTGGAAGCGAAAATCGGCGAATTACAGGCAAAAATGAGCCATCCTGATTTCTTCAGTCAGCCACATGATAAAACCCAGCCGGTTTTAGATGAACTGGCTCAGACTGAACAAAATCTGGAAACCGCTTTTGCTCGCTGGGAAGAGCTTGAGTCACTGAAAAACGGCGGGTAGTTAAAAGGAATAAGGGATGTGTTCAGCAGATAAAACTGGCGCGTGGATGCTCTGTCCACAATGCGATTTGATGGTCAGACTGCCGGACATTCCTGTTGGCAGCCGTGCATCTTGTCCGCGCTGCCATACCACCTTGACGGCCAACTGGCACGAACCGCGTAAAAGACCCACCGGCTATGCGCTGGCGGCGTTGTTCATGCTGTTATTGGCCAATCTCTTCCCGTTTATCACCATGAAAGTGGCGGGGATCAGCAGCCAAATTTCCTTAATGGAAATACCTCAGGTGATGGTTTCTGAAGATTACAGCAGCCTCGCCACGCTGTTTTTATTGGTGGTACAAGGCATTCCTGCCTTTTGTATGCTCACGATTATTCTGTTGGTTAATCCTATTAAGATGCCTGCCGGTGTGAAACGGATTTTGGCACGCGTGCTTTTCCAGCTTCGCAGTTGGGGCATGGCCGAAATTTTTATGGCTGGCGTGCTGGTGAGTTTCGTTAAACTCATGGCGTATGGCGACATCGGATTGCAAACCAGCTTTTGGCCTTGGTGTCTGTTTTGCCTGCTACAACTGCGCGCTTTTCAGTGCGTTGATCGCCGCGAATTGTGGCAGAACATTGCGCCAATGCCTGCGTTAAGGCATCCACCTGAAGTGGGCGTTACTGGCTTGCGTCAGGGATACCGTTCTTGTCCTTGTTGTACGGCAATTCTGGCGGTTGATCAGCCTGCATGTTCACGTTGCGGCGTGGTCGCCGGTGCACGCCGCAAGCACAGTCTGCAATGGACGCTGGCGCTGCTGCTCACCTCAGTCATGCTCTATGTTCCTGCTAATCTGTTGCCTATCATGGTGACTGAAACCCTTGGCAATGCGTATCCCTCCAATATTATGGCGGGCGTTATTTTGCTGTGGAGTGATGGCTCCTATCCGGTCGCGCTGGTGATTTTCATCGCCAGTATTATGGTACCGACCTTGAAGATGTTGGCCATTGGCTGGCTTTGCTGGGACGCCAGCGGACGTGGACGCCGTGACAGCCACAGAATGCATCTGATTTATGAAGTGGTCGAGTTTGTTGGCCGTTGGTCGATGATCGACGTATTTGTGATTGCTGTGCTCTCTGCGCTGGTGCGCATGGGGCAATTAATGAAGGTCTATCCAGCGTGGGGAGCCGTGTTGTTTGCGCTGGTGGTCATTTTGACCATGATTGCTGCGATGACTTTTGACCCACGTTTGACTTGGGATCGTGTTCGCGAAAATAAATTAAAGGAGCCGCGCCTTGACGGAAACTAACCACGGGCATGCCAAAGTGGAACAGATTAAGCGCTGGTCGCCGGTCTGGATTGTCCCCATCGTGACACTGCTGATTGGCGGATGGATTTTGTTCTATCACTTCAGCCATCAAGGTCCTGAAGTGACGCTGATTACTGAAAATGCCGAAGGAATTGAAGCAGGAAAAACCACCATTAAAAGTCGCAGCGTTGATGTAGGTATCGTCGAAAGCGCGGTACTGACTGACGATTTACATCACGTTGAAATCAAGGCGCGCTTAAATTCCGGGATGGAAAAACTGTTACACAGCGATTCGGTTTTTTGGGTGGTCAAGCCGCAGGTAGGTCGCGAAGGAATATCCGGTTTGGGCACTTTACTTTCCGGGGCGTATATCGAATTACAACCGGGCAGTAAGAATGAGCAGGCAGAACAATATCAGCTGTTGGATGCACCTCCGCTCGCACCACCCGATGCCAAGGGCATTCGCATTACACTCGACAGTAAAAAAGCTGGGCAGCTGAATGCTGGCGATCCGGTACTGTTTCGCGGCTATCGCGTAGGTACGGTGGAAACCAGCACCTTTGACACCGACAAGCGTATGATGACTTATCAACTGTTTATCGCCGCGCCTTATGATCGTCTTGTCACCACCAATGTGCGTTTCTGGAAAGACAGCGGAATAGCCGTGGATATGTCAGCGTCAGGTATGCGTGTCGAGATGGGCTCCTTAACCACGCTGTTCAGCGGCGGTGTCAGTTTTGACGTGCCGGATGGCTGGGAGCTCGGAAAAGCGGCAGAGAACAAATCAGATTATCATCTGTTTGACGATCAGCGCAGTATTCAGGATTCGCTCTATACCAATCACATTGATTACCTGATGTTCTTCACCGATTCGATTCGTGGTTTGCAGGCAGGTGCGCCGGTAGAGTTCCGTGGAATTCGTCTGGGTACAGTTTCTGAAGCACCGTTTATGAAAGCGGGAGTGGATCAGGCGCTGAACAATGATTATCGCGTTCCTGTGTTAATACGTATTGAACCAGACCGCTTTATTAGCCGTTTAGGTGAAAACTTCGATCTTGAGCAACATTTGCAAGATGGTAAAAAACGCGGCCTGCGTGCCACGCTGAAAACAGGCAATTTGCTCTCTGGCTCGCTGTATGTTGATCTCGACTTCTACGATAACGCGCCTGCCTATAAAGGACCGGAAAAGATCTCGGGTTATGAAATCATTCCTACCGTAAGCGGCGGTTTAAGTCAGATTCAACAAAAACTGATGGCGGCTCTGGATAAAATTAATGGCTTGCCGCTGGACGGTATGATTACCCAAGCGACCGGCACATTGAAAGAAAGCCAGCGCACTATGCGTGATCTGCAGCGTACTATTGATAACGTCAACAATCTTACTGGCAGTCCGGCGATGAAAACCTTGCCGGAAGATATGCAGCAAACCCTGCGAGAGTTGAATCGCAGCATGAAAGGTTTGCAGCCGGGATCCCCTGCATACAGCAAATTGGTCGGCGATATGCAACGCCTGGATCAGGTATTGCGAGAACTGCAACCTGTGCTGAAGACACTGAATACCAAGAGTAATGCATTGGTGTTTGAGGCCAAACCGGGACAAGATCCCCAGCCAAAGAGGGCAAAATAGTGAAAAAAGGGTTAATACTTTTTGCCGCGCTCGCGCTGAGTGCATGCAGTAGCACCATTGATACGACCTATTATCAGCTGCCTTCCGGGGCAGCTTCAATGCAGGTCAATAGCGCCAGTCAGATGCAAGGCCAACCCACACTGTGGGTGCAGCAGGTGACGGTGCCAGATTATCTGGCGGGTAACGGCTTGGTTTATCAAACCAGCGATGTTAAGTACGTTATCGCAGCCAATAATCTTTGGGCGAGTCCGCTGGATCAGCAACTGCAGCAAACGTTGATTACTAATCTCAGCAAAGCCTTACCGGGAAGGCTGGTTTCAGGTTCGCCATTGGGTGCCCAACATGACACGTTGAACGTGACAGTGACAGGTTTCCAGGGACGCTACGATGGCCAAGCAGTCATCAGCGGTGAATGGACACTAGAACATCAAGGAAGGTTAACGAAACGCGCGTTTAATCTGACCTTACCGCAGAAAGAAGATGGCTATGATGCGTTGGTCAGAACGCTGGCTTTAGGCTGGCAACAAACGGCACAACAAATCGCCAATAGTGCGGTTGAAATAAATTAGGAATAGTACGAGCATCATCTAAGCCCTTGATTAATCATGATGTTACCGTTGTGATGGTCAGGGGTTTTTTCTTAGACGAATCAGCGAGATAGCACAGCAATCTCTGTCACAAAACCCAAACTCTTTTTCAGATACAGGTCACAATTATGAAATTGGCGTGAATATTGCGCATTGATCTTTCTCTTCAGAGCGGGTAGAACATTAGAGTGGTTGAACATTAATTCACCACCTTTTTCTTTCCACCAGATTCCACCGACCTGATATGAGGGACACGGAGTATGAAGAGACAGAAACGAGACCGCCTCGAGCGCGCCCATTCACGAGGTTACCAAGCAGGTATTACAGGACGCTCAAAAGAGATGTGTCCGTATCAATTGATTGACGCTAAGTCTCACTGGTTGGGAGGTTGGCGACAAGCCATGGAGGACAGATCGGCGGCGGTTGCCTAACCGAATGTCACTGAAAAGGGAAAAACCTCCGCTGAACGCGGAGGTTTTCGTTTCTGTCATTTAGAATGCGGTAGTGTCTTTAAACAGACCTACTTTTAAATCGCTGGCGGAATAAATCAGATTGCCGTCAACAAACACTTCGCCATCTGCCACGCCCATTACCAGTTTACGGTTAATGACGCGTTTGAAATGAATGCGGTAAGTCACTTTTTTCGCTTCTGGCAGCACCTGACCGGTGAATTTCACTTCGCCCACGCCCAATGCACGGCCTTTGCCTTCGCCACCTAACCAGCCCAGATAGAAGCCAACTAACTGCCACATAGCATCTAAGCCCAGGCAGCCTGGCATTACTGGATCGCCGATAAAATGGCAGCCGAAGAACCACAAATCTGGATTGATATCTAATTCGGCTTCAACAAAACCTTTATCAAATTTTCCGCCGTCTTCGGTCATTTTGACGACGCGGTCCATCATCAGCATGTTGCCTGACGGAAGCGGTGGGCCGTTCTCGCCAAACAATTCACCGCGACCAGATAAAATCAGGTCTTCTTTGGTATAGGATTCGCGTTTATCTACCATGTTCTCAATAAGCCTTGTTTTAGTGAATCACGAATACTAGCGAACAGTTGTACGCTGAGCAAATCGGATTAGCGGTGGTTAAACCAGTTGAGCCAACGTAGCGGCCACGGACGATGTGAAATGTCCTGTTGTTGGTTCAGCTGGCTGATGCGTTCCTGAATAGTGCCCAGCAAACAATCGCCTTCGACATTTTCTATATTCCACTCTTTACCGGTTAACAAAGGCAGGGCTTCGTCGGCACGATCAATCGCCCAAATGTGGAACCGACCTTGTTCAACGGCATTCACCACTTCCTGATTCAGGCAAAGATGGCGAACATTACAGGCTGGAATAATTACACCTTGCTGGCCAGTAAGTTCACGCTGATGGCAAATATCAAAGAAGCCTTCAATCTTTTCATTTAATCCACCAACTGGCTGGACATTACCGAACTGATCAACAGAACCGGTAACGGCGATCTGCTGATTTACTGGCTGATTCGCCAACGCACTGATTAATGCACAAAGTTCAGCTAATGAGGCGCTGTCACCATCGACTTCTGAATAAGATTGTTCGAACACCAGCGATGCTGAGAAGGGCAGTTGTTGTTCAAGCTCGAGTTCGGCAATCAAATATGCCTGCATGATCATCATACCTTTGGCATGGATATTCCCGCCAAGCTCGGCTTTACGCTCAACGTCGGTAAACTCACCGTCGCCAGGATGAACCACACAGGTAATACGTGAAGGATCACCCCATGCACGTGGATGGCCAGGATATTCCACTACTGACAATCCATTTATCTGACCAACCACTTCGCCTTCGGTTTCAATCAAAATCTGCTTCAGCAGAATTTCATCACGCATTCGCTCGTTCAGATAATTTTCACGCCATAAACGCGCATCAAGTGCATCGCGTAAGGTTTCCGCGGAAATGCTTTCACCCATTAAGGATGATTCACGTATCTGTCGCAGCAACCAGCGAGGACAAAGTGGCAACGTTTCCTGATCGCCACTGTACCGGACACCTTCTTTGATTAGCTCTGGCCAAAAATCGGCTTCAGGTATCGGCAGGTTGGCTTGCTTGGCTAAATCCACTGTCCAGCGGCACCACGAGAACATGTCATCCTCATCCAGCACTTGAATGTTTTCTTCAAATTCAGTGTAGATGGACATTTCGTGGGTTTCAGGATCGAGCTCCTGAAATTCAGCTAAGGCTTCGCGATCGCCACAAAGCACCAGATTAAGCTGAAGTGGAAGAGGTGGAATCGACACCGGTAGCGGGCGTCGTTCATCCTGAGAAATCCAGTCAACGAAACCTTGCTCAACGCATTTTTTCAGGCGCATCCACAGCAGCGGCTGCGCCAGAAAGGAGCGTAACGACAAAATTAGCGTACCGCCGTTGGCACGGTGAATTAAACCTGGCTCAAGCTGAATGCGATCTTTATGTGAACGAACGCAGCCAAACAATTGCTCCATCTCAATCCATTCCGCAAAATGCACTTCACCTTGACTGGTAAAAGGGCGATCTTTATTGGAAGGCGGTTGCAACGTGACGTTATCTGCAATGATATGGTAATCACCGCCAAATAATGTGGCTGCATTAGCCGAGAAGCGTTGTGCAGTTTGCGCAATAAGCGAAAGATAATCTCGATTTTCCTGACTGCGAATTAACAACAGAGGAAAACCTTGTGTTTGATGATGTAAATGCGCCAGCGCATTGAGCAGCCGAGGCTGAACCGATGCGAGTGAATCGGTCTCTTCATCAGCAATTCGGGAGAATACGGATTGGTATTGCGAACTATCCGGCTGTAAGTTTTGCCACGTAAGTTGAGTGCTGGTCAAAATAATCGCATTTATCTGATTGAAGAAAAGCGCGATTATACAGGAATCACCCTTGTTAATCACGGCAGAGTTCCAATTGAAGATGTGACGGCGGCAACATGTTTTTCGTTGCTACATCCGGGAAAAAAGCTGTTATTCTTAGATTGTTACGTGATCACGATGAGATTCCGATGAAATACCAGCAACTCGAAAATCTTGAATGTGGATGGAAATGGAAATACCTGGTGAAAAAGCATCGGGAAGGTGAACTGATCACGCGTCACCTTGAGTTAAGTGCGGCGAAAGCTGCGGTAGACGTGCTGTTGGCGATGGAAAACCATCCGGTAGATGTGGGTGAATGGATTGCCCAGCATATTCATCCTGATTTGGATAACCGCCTTAAGCAGACCATCCGCGCGCGCCGAAAGCGTCATTTCAACGCCGAGCATCAACATACCCGCAAAAAATCTATCGATTTGGAATACCTGGTTTGGCAAAGACTGGCAGGGCTAGCGCAACGGCGGAACAGCACTTTGTCTGAAACCATTGTGCAATTGATTGAAGATGCGGAACGTAAAGAGAAGTATGCAACCCAGATGTCGAGCCTTAAACAAGATCTGCAGGCTATCTTGGGAAAATCGAGTACAGAAAATGAATAACGACCTTCTGAATTATTGCTTTATTTTTCCAGCATGATCACCAGATACAAAAAACCCCGCCTGAGCGGGGTTTTTCTTACGTATTAACTTAAGCCTGAGGCTGAGTTACTACGTCTTTGATACCTTTAACGTCGATTTCTACACGACGATCTGGTGCCAGGCAGTCGATCAGGGCGTTACGGCCTTTCACGCTATCACAAGTGTTGCCAGTAACTGGGTTAGATTCACCCATGCCACGTGCAGAGATCTTGTTAGACGGGATACCTTTAGATACCAGGTAATCTACAACTGACTGAGCACGTTTCTCAGACAGTTTCTGGTTGTACTGCTCTGAACCGATGCGATCGGTAAAGCCCAGGACAACAACGGAACCATCTTTAGGATCCATTGAGCTCAGCTGGCTGTACAGCTGATCCAGAGCTTGCTGACCTTCTGGCTTCAGAGAAGCTTTGTTGAAGGTAAACAGAACGTCAGATTTCAGAGTGAAACGCTTGGTTTCAACAACTGGAGCTGGTGCTGGAGCAGGAGCTGGTGCTGGAGCAGCAACATCCTGACCGAAGCGGTAAGAAACGCCTACGCTCAGCATTGTGTTATCAGGACGTGCACCAACGGTACCTGCGTCACCGATGTTGTTAACCCACTGGTAGTCCAGGCGAGTAGCCCAGTTTTGAGTCAGTGCGTACTCAACACCCACTGCTGCCAGCGGAGAAACGCCAGTGTCGTGGTCGCTGATGCGGCCAGTCGTTGGGTTAGTCTGAGTAGAGTCTGCGCGCCATACCATACCACCCAGACGAGTATATACGTCCAGATCGTCAGCAATTGGGTAGCTCAGTTTAGCAGCCAGCTGAACGCCTTGTGCTTTAAATGCGCCGTTAGTCACGTCGCCTTTGTTAGGCATGCGACCCAGCCAGTCATAGCCCAGCTCGAAGCCCAGGTATGGGTTTGCCTGGTAACCAAGGAATGCACCCGCACCCAGTTGGCTTTCATGAGTTGGACCGTCATTGTTCTCGTAACCGTTACCGTAGTAACCAGTATCGTGATACTGAGACCAGCCCAGTTTAGCACCGGTATACCAGGTGTCATCTTTCGGAGCGGCCTGCGCTACGGTAGCGAAGCCAGCCAGTGCCACTGCAATTGCGATAGCTGTCTTTTTCATTTTGCGCCTCGTTATCATCCAAATAGGCAATGAGCAAAAAGGTTGCTCTTGGTTTAAATCCTTCGCCGGGTCAAAACGCTCGCTTATGACTCTACCGAAAAAACGGAGGTTATTGAGCACCCTGGCGAGATAAAGTCTACAACGAGATTGGAAACTTACAAGTATGATGTGAGGCGCTACTGTAAAAAAACAGCCGTTTATACACAAATTCTAACAATTGGCCTTGTATTATCGCCACCGCAAAATGGGTAAAAAAGGTGCTAAGCCATTGTCAATACAGGAGGTAACAGAATCAGTGGCTTAGCGATGAACGATAAGAAAAATAGCCTGAGATAAATCCCATTTTTACTTAATGAAACAAATCCGACTGAATTTTTAGCGCGTTTTGTGGTCGGAGAGGCGCTTCGGCAGGATTGCTTGAACGCAAAATGAGCCCTAAAGCTTCACCTTCAGCCGCCGCACGTTCAAGTTCACGACGCTCTTCTTCATCCAGTTCGTAGGGAATCCAGGCCAGTACCACGCTGTAATTACCCGTTCTTAACGCTTTAATCATTGTTTCTACAGCATTGAGCCGATCTGAATCAGCGATATGCATGCTTTTATCCAGTGGCAAACCTGACTGCTGCAACCATGCTCGATTGAGTTTATGCGCTGGCGTGAGCCACAGCTGCCAGCGAGATTGCTGACTTAACTGCTGCAACAGCGGTAACAGCAACATTTGCATCATACCCGGTTGCTCGCTGTAGCGTAACTCGGTTATCCAGCCGCTGTTTTGCTGTGGCATGGATGAAGACGCATAACGGTGAGCATCGCGTGCATTATTCGTATGTTGTGTCCGCATAAATTAATCACTCAACAATTGACTGTATGAATATACAGTAATGTCATCCCGCATAAAGATCAACCCAAATTTCTGACAGCAGCTCGCAAAAACGACACAAGGTTGGGCAAGAATGCATTTATTCATTGAACCTGTTATCACTTTTTCTTATCTTCTAAGTGGCTGAATACAAAGCTATTTGAGAAATTTCCTGTACATGGAGGTGGGACTATGAAGAAAGTACATCAGGTTATTGAACGTTCAAAAGAATGCTTGTCACCATTAGGAAAAATAGAATCACGCACACAATTTGGGGGGTACACGTTAGCCGTAGAAAAGGTCGTTTTCGCATTGGTGAATGAGGACGAACTCTATCTGCGCGCCAGTGAAGCGTTACGTGAGTATGTTATTGAACGCCCTTTAGAGCCATTGATCTTTCGCAAACGCGGTTTACCCGTCAGCCTAAACTATTTCAAAGTTGACGAGGCCCTGTGGCAAAACGCTGAGCACCTTCTTGCGCTCTCGGCGTCTGCGCTTCAGGCTGCCCAAGGTGAGTTATTGACAAGACATGTCTCACTGAGATTAAAAGATTTGCCTAATCTCAGCCTTCGAATTGAGATGCTTTTGCGAGAAGCTGGAATCTGCACAGTGAAGCATTTGCGTGAAATGGGGGCTAAACAATGTTGGCTCAAGTTAAAGGCAATTAACAAGCATGTTGGCTTGAATACTTTGCTGGCGTTGCAGGGTGCTATCTCAGGTCATCACCATGCAGCCTTACCGCCAGCGGTAAGGGCTGAGTTGAGTGAATGGTATAAGGATACTGTTAAGCGCTAGTCTGTTACGGAAGGTTCAGGGCGTTAATGCCTGACCAGCGTGCGACGCAGGCGTGCAATATCGGGTAACAGCGAAACCAGCAATCCCAACTGTTGTAACACCAGCGGCGCACGCGTTTCCGGATCGGTAGCCAGTTCAGTAATACGTTGAGCGAGCGAAACGCGCATCGCTTCAGCTTGACTATCGGTAACGGTATCTATTTGTAAAACGTCCTCAACATAACAAACGGTATCATCCAGCAATTGGAGGAGTTCAGGTTCTGAGATTTTGTCGCGATGCGCACCAAGAGCAGAAATGTAGCTAAGAAATGAGTGATTCAGGCAGAGCAACTGAAAGGCAGACTCCCGCGTTTTTTGGTCCGGCCGCGTCTCGCTGCTCATATTTGACACCACCGAAGCCAGTTCTGCATCAGCGTTATGAGCATCACGGCGAGCAATACGGTAAGCCAGCCGATTATCTTTGCCTTGATGATATTGCTCCATGATTGCATCAAGATAGCGGCAATTCGCATTTAAGGTGCGTTCAGCGACAGCAGGTAATTGACGGAAACGCCAGTCAGGCCAGATAAATGCCACCGCAAACCATGCCAGAGCGCAGCCCAGCAAGGTATCAACGACACGCGGCAGGGCAATTTCAAATCCTTCGCCCAGTAGGTTAAAGCAGAGTAATACTAATAAAGTGATAAAGAGCGTCGCTTGCGCATATTGCACCTGGCGAAAAGCGAAAAACAGCACACCGCTCAGCACAATCAAAATCAACTGGCCTTCGACGGAAGGCACTAACCACAGTACCGGCAAACCAATAGCGATTCCCGCCAGCGTACCGCCGATACGTAATGCCAGTCGCCGCTGTGTGGCATTGTAATTGGGCTGACAGACAAACAGGCTAGTGAGCAAGATCCAATAGCCGCGCTCAACCCCGGTGATCTGTATAAAACTATAACCAATACACAGAACCACTGACATACGCACCGCATGGCGAAACAGGGCGGAAGAGGGCGATAAATGACGACTGAATCGCAGTCGAATATCACTCCATCCACTTAATCCTTCACGGGACAGCAGATTATCACTGTGTTGTGGATCGTCTCCGCCCAGCGCTTGCTCCGATTCAATGGATGCCAGCTGAGCGTCAATCGCCTGCAAGTTTCGTAATAACCAATAAAGTGCGCGGATATGTGTGGCTTCCGGCTCGCGCTGTTCCAGCCTTTCTATAGCTTTTTGCAAACGATCAAAAGCCCGCTCAAAGCGACCATCATGTTCCCAGCGCTCACGCATCAAAATAGATTGCGCCAGCTGCCGACAAGCCTGAGCCTGCATATTCAACAGACGCTGGAAGCGGAACAAAATTTCGTTGTAACGCCAGTCACCGCGTAATAAATGGTATTGCAGATGTGATGAGCTGGCGCGTTCATGAATGTCCTGCGCCACGAAGTAATAATGCAAGCTGCGACGCGTTCCCCGAGAGCCGCGGTCACCGCGTAAACGACTCTGCAATGTTGTTTTGGTCAGGTTGAGTTGCGCCACCAGCTGGCTGTTCACCATCGCATTATTGATTAACGAAGCGTCATCATGCTCATTCGCATCGGGATCGAACAAATTGGCTTTGGCTTCAAGATAACGCGCCAATTGCGAATAGCTGCCCGCCAGTTGTTCTTGAACGGGCCGTACCGGAAACATCATGTGGCCCAGTAACGTCAGCAGGTTGTACCACAGCGCGCCCAGCAATAGCAGCATGGGTTGCATATACCATTGCTCAAACAGGCCGATGCCAAGCATGGTGTAAACAGCGATGAGAAGGGCGCCAAAGGCGATAGTGGCATAACGTTGCCCCAATGCACCCAGCAGGATGAATCCCCAGCTAGAGAGCGCCAGACCAATAATGAAAGCAATGGGGTGCGGGAAAAGCAGTTCAACGGAAACGGAAGCGATGCAAAAGCACAGCAGCGTAATCAGTAAATTTTTCAGGCGACCCGTCAGGCGATCATCTAAATCTGCCAGCGCGGCAGCCACTACGCCCAAAGTAAGCGGAATGGTCCATTCGATTTGATTCAACCACCAAGGCACCGCTGCACAGCCAGCCAGGGCAAAAAAGATGCGCAACAAATAGCGCCAGGTGCTGTTGAACAAATATTGCCGCCAGCCAGGCAGCGATTTCGACATCATATTAATGGCGACGACGGGCATTGGCTTCGCGTGCGGCACGCGCCTCCTCAACCGAAACGACGCGACGTCCCACCGGCCATAGTGCGATAGCGGCAATCTTGAAGTTAGCAATGCCGACCGGAATACCAATAATTGTCAGGCATTGAACGATGCCCGCAGAGATGTGCGCCAGACATAACCACCAGCCAAAAAACAGCAACCATAAAATATTCAGTAAGGTACCGCCGCTGTTCAAGATATGGCTCTTATCATCAGGACGCAGTACATCCACATGCACCGCTTCATTACCGAAAGGCAGCAATGACAGCTTAGTGATCTCCCAACAGGAACGCGTTAGTGGCAGCGTAAAAATCAAGACGATGGTGACCAGCGTGGCAAAAAGCCAGCTCAGCGTGGTGAAAAAACCGCCCAAGACGAAGTTGAGAATATTTAAAACGGTGCGCATGACAATCTTTTCCTTTTGCATTTCGCAAGATGTGCCGCCAAGTTTAGCCTGTTTTAAGGCTGGAGCGCCAAGTGTCTGACAGGTAAACTCCGCATAATCCTTTTCTTAGTCGTTGGTGTGGACGTGGAACTGAAAGCAACATCCATGGGCAAGCGACTTGCTCAACATCCTTATAATCGGGTTCGTTTACTCGCAGCTGGCGTAGAAGTGAGCGGGGATAAGCATGAGTATTTAATTCCTTTTAACCAATTGCTGAATATTACCTGCAAGCGCGGATTGGTGTGGGGCGAACTTGAGTTCTTATTAGCTGAAGATAAAGTGGTGCGACTGCACGGCACCGAATGGCAGGAAACGCAGCGTTTTCATCATTACCTTCTGCAATCGTGGCAAAGTTGGAGTCACGAAATGAGTGATGTATGTCGTGAGGTGCTTCATACCTTGCGTGAAGAGATCAACGGGTTTGGCGATCAGGATCGTTGGATAAAAAGAAGCGAGCTCCAGTCATTAAAAGAGAAAATAGTGAAGCAATTCGACGCCTTGCCATTGCCTTTGTCGCGCCTCACTGAATTCGATCATACCCGCGAGGATTGGGCCTTCTGCCAGCACTGGCTGGATCAGGGCGAAGTCGCATTAAAAGTGCGCAATGGTGACTGGACAGCGAAAATGCTGGCGCACTATAAAGATTTCTTCTCCACCGTCGAAACGACACCGCTCAATCCTTCGCAATGTGAAGCCGTGGTTAACGGTGAGGATGCGCTGCTGGTACTGGCTGGAGCAGGTAGCGGCAAAACCTCGGTGCTGGTTGCGCGTGCAGGCTGGCTGATGCAGCGTAAACTCTCGGCACCGGATCAAATCTTACTGTTAGCGTTTGGTCGCCAGGCAGCAGACGAAATGAACGATCGCATTCAGTCCCGGTTAGGCGCTGGTGAGATTCAGGCACGAACGTTCCACTCATTAGCCCTGCACATTATTCGCGAGGGCAGCAATAAACAGCCTCTTATCAGTAAATTAGAAAGCGATGCTGATGCGCGTCGTGAATTGCTGATTACCGAATGGCGTCAGCAGTGTAATGAGAAAAAAGCACAAGCTAACGGCTGGCGACAATGGCTGCGTGATGAGTTGGAATGGGAAGTGCCGGAAGGTGCATTTTGGCAGGATGATGCTCTAGCGAAACGTCTGTCATCGCGCCTTGAACGCTGGCTGGGATTAATGCGTATGCATGGTGGTGCGCAGGCAGCGATGATAGCTGACGTGAGCGAAGAGAGGCGTGACCTGTTCAGTAAACGCGTGAAGCTGATGGCTCCGCTGCTTAAGGCCTGGAAAACAGCGCTGAAAGAAGAGGGTGCAGTGGACTTTTCTGGCTTAATTCATCAAGCAGTAGCCATTCTTGAAAAAGGGCGTTTCATCAGCCCCTGGAAGCATATTCTGGTGGATGAGTTCCAGGACATTTCACCGCAGCGTGCGGCCTTGTTAACTGCGCTACGTCAGCAAAATAAACGGACGACGCTGTTTGCAGTGGGTGATGACTGGCAAGCCATTTATCGTTTTAGCGGGGCTGAAATGAGTCTGACTACCGCCTTTCATCACTATTTCGGTGAAGGCGATCGCTGTATGTTGGACACCACTTATCGCTTTAACGATCGCATTGGTGATATTGCCAACCGTTTCATTCAGCAAAATCCTCATCAGTTGCGTAAGCCGCTTAACAGCCTAATCAAAGGCAATAAGAAATCGATAGCGCTTTTATCGCAAGATCAGCTTGAACCGCTGTTGAATAAATTGAGTGGCTACGCCAAACCCGACGAGCGAATATTGCTCTTGGCGCGTTACCACTATTTATTACCGGAGGTCTTGCAGAAGGCCAAAACGAAATGGCCAAAACTTAAACTCGAGTTTATGACGATACATGCCAGTAAAGGGCAGCAGGCAGATTACGTCATTTTATTGGGATTACAGCAGGGCAAAGAAGGCTTCCCGGCTGAGGCGCGCGAATCCATCATGGAGCAAGGCTTGTTACCGCAAGAAGAAGCTTTTCCGGATGCCGAAGAGCGCCGGTTAGCTTATGTTGCGCTGACGCGCGCGCGCCAGCAGGTGTTTCTTATGTTCGATAAGCAGCAACCATCCGTTTTCGTCGATCAATTCCGCGAACTTGGCGTGCCGGTTTTACGCAAGGCCTGAGTTACTTTAGGCGCTCTGCCAAATAGCGTTGATAGTCAGGGATTTGAATCTCGACGGACTGGGCAAACAGCGGTGACTGGATAATGAAGTCTGCTGTTGTCCGGTTTGTCGCAACAGGAATGTTCCAAACTGTGGCAAGGCGCAGCAATGCTTTTACATCGGGATCGTGCGGCACCGCATTAAGCGGATCCCAAAAGAAAATCAGCGCATCAATTCTCCCTTCAGCAATCATTGCGCCCACCTGCTGATCACCCCCCATCGGTCCGCTTAGCATAGCGTTAACATCAAGACCGGTATGACGATTGATTAAGTTGCCGGTGGTGCCGGTTGCGTAAAGTTCATGCGTGCCGAGTGCGGGCTGGTTTTGCTTAACCCATTCAAGCAGCGAGGCTTTGCAGTGATCGTGAGCAACCAATGCGATATGTTTTTTTACGCCAAGAGTACGAGCCGTTTGTTCCATAGAGGCTTCCCGATAATGTCACGTGCGCCAGATTTGTTGCACGAGTTTACCTCTTGGCTTTCCTCTCTATCAACTTGAACGTAATCAACTTGTACGTAACATTTTGACGAGGTTGAGAAATTGTTGGCGAGTCGCTTCATCAAAACGCTGAAACCAACGTTTGAGTGAGGGTAATTCAGGCTGATCGGCCCACGCGAGATCGGCAGTAAGTTGGGCTGAAGGCGGAGCGGCAGTTGTTTTAGCGAATTGCGGAACGGAGGCGATATGGTCGTCGCGGTTGTAATTCAACATCGCTTTTTCCATATCAACACCCGCGGCGACAGGCAAGCGATCACGCATACTGACGATCTCTTTGCCATGCTCATCAACGAGCTGAAAGTTTAATGTGCGATCAAAATGGTGGCGAGCGCGCTTATTATCCAGCGGCGGCAAACGAATTGTGATGGTTTTCACTTCGGCGTTAAACGTGACGATCATGGGTATGGATTGGTAGCGTAACGAAGCATCTTTGTGGTCATCACGCAGTTGTTCTACACGAAACAGAAACTGGTGTTGGCCTCGGTCTAATTCTAAGCTGTCGGCCCCTTTTAGCAGTGAACCCGAAATTTTGCGGCCATCAAGCACGAGGAGATCGATCTGTGGATCGAGCTTCAATGTAATGGCAGAACAGGACGCCGTTACGAGGAAAAGCATCAACCCCGTGACAGCCAGCGACAGCTTCATTTCAACTCCAGGAAATAGGGCGCAAGGGATGTGTGTAGCAAATTCTTACATTATGGCAGTAAATTTACATTTAAACATATTTATTCGTGCGTCAGCCCTAATAATTACCGCTCTACATGGCCCACTGTTCGTTCTGCCAATCTACAATCAAGCTTGTCGCTAAAGGAGATGAAAATGAATGATCAAACGATTCGTGATGTGCTGACGCGTACGCAACGTATTGCGCTGGTAGGAGCCAGCGATCGTCCTGAGCGCCCGAGTTATGGCGTGATGAAATATCTGCTTGATCAGGGTTATGACGTGATTCCCGTGAGCCCAAAACTGGCAGGACAAACGTTATTAGGTCAAACCGCTTACGCGAGTCTCGCAGATATTCCGGGCAAAGTGGATATGGTGGATGTGTTTCGTCATTCTGAAGCGGCATGGGGCGTGGCGCAGGAGGCAATTGCTATAGGCGCGAAAACCCTATGGTTACAGCTCGGCGTGATTAATGAGCAAGCTGCAGTATTGGCGCAAGATGCTGGGATGACGGTGATTATGGATCGCTGCCCAAAAATGGAAATCCCACGGTTGGGGATTTCAGCTAAACACGCATAACAAAAGTGGCGGCGATTAACACAGCCGCCACCTGTTAATGGCGTAGATGCGGAGCCTGTAACTGTTTGCGAACCGATGCAGCAAGTTCATCCAGTGAAGGCTGTTCCGGGTGTTCAAAGGTGGTTTCACCCGATAATTGAATCTCGGCGACGTAGGTGTGAACCTGATCGCCTTCTTCATCTTCCATTACCACGTGATACCAAGGTGCGGCACGCATTTTTTCCGCAGCGCCAACCTCATCCAACTTAGGTTCATCCAATGAATATTCTGGATCGACATCCACAATCACACCCAAAATACCTGAAAGGCGATGTCGTACCTGCTGTCCAATTCCAAATTTACTGGCAATCATTATGACCTCCGAAAAAACTGTTCTCTGATCAATATGGCGTCAAGAACAGTTTTTTCAAGTCACATTACGCGGCAAGCAAACCCTTTCAGGTAAAGACCTTCTGGATAGCTGGCGATAACAGGGTGATCGGCTGCCTGACGGAATTGCTCAATAAACTGCACTTCGCGACCCGCATCAATGGCGGCGTCCGCAATGATTTTCTGGAACAAATCGGTAGCCATTAGCCCCGAGCAGGAGTAAGTCATTAATACGCCACCGGGATTAAGCAGCTGAATAGCTAGCATATTAATGTCTTTATAACCGCGACAAGCGCCCATTAGCTGGTTTTTATTTTCTACGAACTTCGGGGGATCCATCACGATAAGATCAAATTTCTCACCGCTGTCACGATAGCGTCGGAGCAGTTTGAAAACATCATCACGTTGGAACTGGGCGCGCGAAACATCAAGGTTGTTGAGCTCAACGTTTTGACGAGCAATATCCAGCGCATCCTGAGAGGTATCCACGCTGATTACTTCTCGGCAGCCGCCCATCAGAGCAGAAACCGCGAAACCGCCGGTATAAGAGAAGCAATTAAGCACGCGAGCATCTTTAGAATAGCGGCGTGTTGCCAGGCGGCTGTCACGTTGATCAAGGTAATAACCGGTTTTGTGGCCACCCTGAATATCAACCAACAATTTCATGCCATGTTCTGTTATAGGCAGAAGCGGCGGTGGCAACTCACCGGTGACGGTGCCTTGTGTCAGCTCCATACCCTCTTTTTTACGTACCGCTACATCAGAACGATCGTAAATAGCACACTCAGGGAAACAGTGCTGCAATGCAGAAATAATGGCAGGGCGCTGATATTCCGCGCCTGCTGACAACAGTTGAAGCACGAGAAAATTGCCGAAACGATCAATGGTAACGCCAGGCAAATTATCTGACTCACCCGCAATCAAACGGTAGCTATCCAACCCATCACGTTCCGCCAGCCACTTTCGCCATTGCTGTGCTTGCTCAAAGCGGCGCACGAAAAAAGCGATGTCGATGGATTCATCCTGCTGCCAACTCCAGACGCGGGCACGAATCTGCGACTGCGGTGAATAAGCGGCGCGGGCCAGCCATTTGCCGTTACTGTCACAGACATCAATGGTTTCACCCAGTTGTGCTTTGCCTTCCATGCGAGCGACCGCACCAGAAAAAACCCAAGGATGACGACGGAGCAGGGACTTTTCACGTCCCTTCGCAAGAATCAATCGAACTGTCATAGTTTGCTATGCTTACCTGAAAAAATGAGGCGCTATTGTCCGGTGGATAGCGGGAAAATGCAACGAACAGCAGCAGGAGAGAATAATGTCAGCAGCCTGTTTTAAAGCATGGGTACAAGGTCAGGTCCAGGGTGTGGGTTTCCGTTACAGCACGCAAGCGCAGGCTAAGAAGCTCGGTGTGTTCGGTTACGCACGTAATCTTGATGATGGCAGCGTAGAGGTTTTGGCCTACGGAGAAGCGCAGCAGGTTGAAGCCTTAATTGATTGGTTAAAAGCTGGCGGGCCGCGCAGTGCGCATGTTGATAACGTTTTAATCGAACCTCACCAGCCTGCGCAGGCACCAGAGAATTTCACCACAGGTTAATTAAAGACATTTCGCGGGCTTGGGCAAACCGGCAATTTTTGTTGCTTGTTTGGCGGGACCGTCAGGAAACAGGCGGAACAGGTAGCGGCTGTTGCCTTTTTCTTCGCCATATTTCTGGCCCATGGCTTTTACCAACATCCGCACCGCTGGCGATGTGTTGTATTCAAGATAAAACGCCCGTACAAAGTGCACCACCTCCCAATGAGCCTCGGTCATGGTAATCTCTTCCTGCTCAGCAATCTTTACCGCCAGCGCTTCGCTCCAGTCGTTGCCATCTTTTAAATAGCCTTCGGCGTCGACTGCAATTTCAATACCGTTAAAATTCACCTGAATTCCTCATAAAAAACGACGGCGCATTTTAACAAAATACGCCGTCATAAAAAGCAAAACCCCGCAGAAGCGAGGTTTTGTGAAATCCGTTGTGACCGATTAGTTGCTGCGCGAGAAGCCCAGAATGCTCAGTAAGCTCACAAAGATATTGTACAGCGACACGTACAAACTCACGGTTGCGCGAATGTAATTGGTTTCGCCACCGTGAATAATGTTGCTGGTTTCCCACAAAATCGCACCCGCTGAGAAGAGGATAAACAGGGCGCTGATTGCCAGGTGAAGTGCAGGCAGCTGCAGGAAGATGTTTGCCACGACCGCAACCAGCAGCACAATAAAGCCTGCCATCATCATGCCGCCCAAGAAGGACATGTCGCGACGTGTCGTTAATACGTAAGCCGAGCAGCAGAAGAACACTAAAGCGGTTCCGCCCAGCGCCAGCGCAATCACATCACCCATTCCGGCCGTCAGAAACGAGCTCAGGATCGGGCCGAGGCAGTAGCCCAGGAAGCCGGTAAAGGCGAATGCAGCCAAAATGCCCATTGGGCTGTTTGCTAAACGGTAAGTAAGGAACATAAGTCCATAAAAACCGACCAGCATTAAGATCAAACCTGGCGCGGGCAAGCCCAGCACGGTGCTGGCTGTGGCAGTCACCGCTGAGAAAGCCAGTGTCAGGCCCAAAAGAAAATAGGTATTACGCAAAACTGTGTGCGTACTCAGCAGCGACTGCTGCGACGATGATGTTGCGACTCTGTCCATTCTGTTCATGTTGCGCTCCTGTTAGCAGAACACCAAATATGCGCTGAGAATACGCAGTGCAATAAAAGGGGAAAAGGCGTTTTACCCTTCTTTACGCGTCAAACCGCTAATTCTTTGAGCAGAGTGGTGATTTTGACAACAAATAATTCTATTTTGACTGTTTTTCAGCCGAACGAATTGAAGCAGGCTTTACATCTCTCAGGGGGATGTTTATAGTGCGCCTCATTGCGGAGGGGTGGCCGAGCGGCTTAAGGCAGCGGTCTTGAAAACCGCCGATGGGAAACCATCCGAGAGTTCGAATCTCTCCTCCTCCGCCACTTCATCAATGTAAAATGATGAAATAGCAGAAACGTAACGCATAACGTTTTTGCCGCACGCAGTACAAAGCATTACACGGAGGGATGGCCGAGCGGCTTAAGGCAGCGGTCTTGAAAACCGCCGATGGGAAACCATCCGAGAGTTCGAATCTCTCTTCCTCCGCCACATTCTACAGGCCAGCATTCGTGCTGGCCTGTTTCGTTTTTGTCCTTTCCCTTCAGTGATTCCGAAAAACATCCCGTTGCTTTTCAATCTGCTGTCACGTCTGCAACTCACTGCAGCAACTCTGCTATAGTCCATTAACTGTTTTTACAATCCACTGGCGCTTTTCCGAGGCGAGCTGAGTTACACTGTGCAGCAATTCGCTCTTAAGCGAGCTAATCGGTTGATAGCCTGAGTGTTTCTCTACTGAATATATGGAATAGGCACAATGATCAAGAAACTGAGTCTTTGCGCATTGTCGGTGCTGGCTGCATTACCGATCGGAACGATGGCGCAAGCCGCTGACGGTGATATGCAGCTACAGCAGGTGCTGATGTTGAGTCGACATAACTTACGCGCACCACTGGCCGACAATGGCAGCGTGTTAGAGCAATCGACCAAGAAAAACTGGCCGCAATGGGATGTACCGGGCGGACAGTTGACGACCAAAGGTGGCGTGCTGGAAGTTTACATGGGCAATTACACCCGCCAATGGTTAGCCCAACAAGGTCTGGTAAAGAACGGCAGTTGCCCAGATAGCGATAATGTTTTTGTTTACGCTAACAGCCTGCAACGCACTGTCGCGACCGCTCAATTCTTCATTAATGGTGCTTTCCCGGGTTGTGATGTTGCTGTCACGCATCAGGACGCTATGGGCACCATGGATCCCATCTTTAATCCAGTCGTCACTGATGACAGTGATGAATTCAATAAAAAAGCGCTGGCCGCTATGGCTGCGACTAATGAAAAACTCTCTTTAAAGCCTGCTTTCCAACGTTTGGAAAAGATCGTTGATTACAAATCAGCGCCTGCCTGTAATAACAAAAAGCAGTGTGACCTGAGCAACGCCGAGAACACCTTCTCCGCAGACAACGGCAAAGAGCCCAACGTTAGCGGCCCGCTGAAAGTGGGTAATTCGTTGATGGATGCTTTTACACTGCAATATTACGAAGGTTTCCCGCTGGATCAGGTTGCCTGGGGTCAGATCAAAACGCCTGAACAATGGAAAGAGCTTTCAACCATAAAAAATGGTTATCAAGATGCTTTGTTCACCAGCCCAGATGTCGCGCGTGAAGTCGCTGCGCCGCTGGTGGATTACATTCGTAGCCAGTTAGTTGATCAAGATAAAGCCAACGCGCCTAAGATTACGTTGATGGTGGGACATGATTCCAACATCGCTTCACTGCTAAGCGCGCTGCAGGTTAAACCTTACGAGCTGCCAGATACCTACGAGAAAACGCCCATTGGCGGTCAGGTCGTCTTTGAGCGCTGGCATGATGCTAAAAATGACAAAGATCTGCTGAAAGTCGAATATGTTTATCAAACAGCCGATCAACTGCGTAATGCTGATGTTTTAAGCCTGAAAAATCCGCCTAAGCGCGTAACGCTTCAACTGGCAGGTTGCCAAACCGACGCGAATGGCTATTGCGCATGGGATCAATTTTCCCAGGCTTTGAACGGTGCGCTGCAAGGCACGCCAATGCAACCCGCCGCCGCGCCACAGCCGGCTGCGCAACCTGCTGCCGCTCAGCCTGCCGCGCCTGCATCCGACGATGCGAAAGTGAAAGCAGACAAAGCCGCAGCCGATAAAGCGGCTGCTGAGAAAGCCGCAGCTGAAAAAGCCGCCGCGCAAAAAGCCACGGATGCAAAAGCCGCAGAAGAGAAGGCCAAAGCAGATAAAGCGGCAGCCGACAAAGCAAAAGCCGCTGCAGATAAAGCTGCCGCAGACAAAGCGCCGGCTCAAGTGGAAAACAGCGAAAAAGCGAAAGAACCTGTCGCCGCGAGCTAATTCCACATTAGCTGCAATAAATAAAAACCCCGTCAAGACGGGGTTTTTTTATGGTGGTGAATCAGAAAGGTTTAGCCGGAAATGACCACCAACTTCTGATTGGCAAACTCTTTAATGCCCAGATCAGAAAGTTCGCGTCCGTAGCCTGAACGCTTTACGCCGCCAAATGGCAGTTCAGCTGAAGTGTCACTCTGCGAATTAATAAACACCATACCGGTTTCGATTGCTGAAGCCAGCTTACGGCCACGATCGATATCTTGAGTCCAAACTGAGCCGCCCAAGCCATAATGAGAATCGTTGGCCAGCGCAACCGCCGCGCGATCGTCACCCACAACATAAACCTGTGCCACTGGGCCAAAGAACTCTTGATAATAAGCAGGATTGTCCGGTTTGATATCGGTCAGGATTGTGGGCTGATAATAGCAGCCGACACCCGCTACCGCTTTGCCGCCTGTCAGCACTTTTGCCCCGTTGGCTACCGCTTCATCAACCTGTTTAACGAGTCGATCACGCGCATCACTGGATGAAAGAGGGCCGAGCGTGGTTTTTTCATCCAGCGGATCGCCGAGCGTCGCGGAAGATAACGCAGCACTGAATTTTGAAATAAAGCTCTCCGCAATTTTCTCATGCAGGATAAAGCGTTTCGCGGCCGTACAGACTTGACCGCAGTTACTGAGTCGCGCCTGCACGCCCTGGCGTACTGCTTCATCGATATTCGCATCATCCATGACCACGAACACATCGTTGCCACCCAATTCCAGCGTGGATTTTTTCAAATGTTTACCGGCTTGCTCTGCGACCGCGCTGCCCGCACGTTCGGAGCCGGTTAGCGCAACGCCTTGCACGCGGTTATCAGCAATCAGGTCAGCCACTTGGTCGGTTGAAATAAACAGATTGGTCCAGGCACCTTCTGGTGCGCCAGCTTCTTTTACCAGCTTCTCAAATACGTCGGCACAGTGCGGCACGATATTGGCGTGTTTGGCCAGCACCGGATTACCCAACGCCAGATTCGGTGCCAGCACACGCATCAGCTGATAATAAGGGAAGTTCCACGGTTCGACGGCTACCAGCACGCCAATTGGATGATATTCTACCCAAGCTTCACCCAGCTCGCTGGGATAAGATTGTGGTTTCAGAATACGTTCAGCGTTCTCGGCATAATAACGGGCGATTTGAGAGCAAATCTTTACTTCACCTCGACTCTGGCCGATCAGTTTACCCATCTCTTTACTGGCGATAGTGGCCAGCTCTTCTGCACGACTGTCAATCAGGTCGGCCAGTTTTTTTAATACCTGCACGCGCGGCTGAATATCCCCTTTGCTCCAGCTGGAATGGAACAGGCGATCGGCCACGTCCAGCGCCTGGCTTACTGCCGTCGCGTCGTGGGAAGGCCAGCTTTTCAGCAACTGGTTGTTAGCGGGATTGATACTTTGATAGGAAGACATACAGCGCTCCTTGGTCAATAACTTAAAAATGTGAGGCGGGAAAATCCCGCCTCAGAATTAAACGTTTTTACGTTCTACGGTTTTGTCATCCCAGGTCAGGACGTCTTTATCGGTTTTATCGAAGGCGCGGAACAGGACTTCATCGCTGCCTTGCTGACGCCAAATCTCTTCGGCGAGTTTCTCGTCATAATTTGCCACTTCAAAGATGGCTTCAGCAATTTCAGGTGAGGTGTGACGCAGACTGGCCCATTCGCCAACGTGATGTGTTTTCGCTTGATCGGTCGCCATAAAGGTCTCCTTAAATGAAATCCAGAGTAAAATTAGTCCTTGAGTTTAACTGCCAGCCCGGCAACGTGTTCACCCTGAAAGCGGGCAATATTCAGTTCATCTTCCGTGGGCTGACGCGAACCATCACCACCCGCCAGCGTCGTTGCACCATAAGGCGTGCCGCCGCGGACTTGCGAGATATCGAACAGCTCTTTAGTGCCATAACCAATTGGGACAATCACCATGCCGTGATGGGCTAACGTGGTCCAGACCGAGGTAATAGTTTGTTCTTGCCCGCCACCGGTTCCCGTTGAGGAGAAGACGCTGGCGATTTTGCCAAACAGGGCACCAGAAGCCCAAAGTCCGCCAGTGCGATCCCAGAAGGTACGCATTTGACCAGACATATTGCCAAAGCGGGTGGGTGTTCCAACAATTATGGCATCGTACTGTGGGAGGATGTCGGGCGTGGCTTCTGCAGCAGCTTGTTGCGTTTTACCGCCAACCTGTGCAAAACGTTCTGCATCCATGGTTTCTGGCACACGCAGGATATCGACTTCTGCGCCTGGGACTTTGCGGGCACCTTCGGCAATCGCATTCGCCATCGTTTCTATATGTCCGTACATTGAGTAATAGAGCACCAGGATCTTAGCCATCAACATCTCTCTCAGGTTATTTAGCGTAAAAAGAAGTATAGAAGAGCTTTATTGCGCTGCGAGTCTGAGGCAGGAGCAAAACCATTTTTAGGACCTTTAACCGGCAGACGTTGCATTAAAAGCTGGTTGAATGTTCGATATTTACGCAAATTGCTAGCGCATTATCTGTTGCTAAATGTAACGGTTGCCGGGACGTGAGCGAAAACTGGCTAAGCTTTAATCATGATTGCTGTATGAAACGCTGCTGTATAAATCGGCAATCAACAGGCTTTACGCCAGTCCGGGTAAATGATGATTTCAGCAACACGATTAAGCGATCGGAGTAAATTATGGCTACACATCGTGGAGGTTCAGGAAATTTCGCCGAAAACCGTGAGCGTGCGGCAGAAGCCGGACGGAAAGGGGGTAAGAACAGCGGCGGCAATTTTAAAAATGACCCACAACGCGCCGCACGTGCTGGCGAAAAAGGCGGACGCAGCAGTAATAAAAAATCTGCTGATGCCTAATCCTCTTCTGCCGCCGGGAAATACCGGCGGTTAACATCATTGCTTTATCTCCTTTCACTCCGCAAAATGGCGCCCGAATCCCTTTGCAGGTGAATTATGTCGGACGCTATCCGCAGTTTATCCTTGCGCATTTCGCGCCAGGAGCTGGTTTTAATTTTTATAACGATGATCTGGGGCGGCACTTTCCTGGTGGTGCACCACGCTGTGCAGTACTCCGGGCCTTTTTTCTTCGTTGGCCTGCGCTTTGCCACGGCGGCACTGCTGCTGGCGTTGTTTTTTCGACGCTATTTAGCCGCAATAACCTGGATGGAAATAAAAGCGGGCACACTGATTGGCCTTTCAATTGCTGGCGGTTACGGATTGCAAACCTATGGCATGCAAACCATTTCCAGCAGCCAGTCGGCTTTTTTAACCGCACTCTATGTGCCAGTGGTGCCGTTATTACAATGGGTGTTTCTGCGTCGTCCACCGAGTGTGATGGCGTGGCTGGGGATTTCGCTGGCCTTTGGTGGTTTGCTGTTGGTAGCAGGGCCGCAAGATGGGCGCATCAATTTAAATCAGGGCGAGATTGCTACCCTGATCAGTACATTAGCGATCGCGGCTGAGATTATCCTGATTAGTCGCTTTGCCGGCCAGGTCGATGTGCGCCGCGTAACGTTAATTCAACTGGCTGTCGCCTCTGTTTGCGCATTTTTTCTGATGATACCCAATGGCGAATCTCTGCCTGCGTTTTCGCCGACATTGCTGTTGAGTGCGCTGGGTTTGGGCGCGGCCAGCGCGTTAATTCAGGTGACGATGAACTGGGCGCAGCGCAGCGTATCGCCAACCCGAGCTACCGTGATTTATGCCGGCGAACCGGTGTGGGCAGGGGTTGTCGGTCGAATTGCTGGTGAGCGTTTACCGGCCGCCGCTTTATTTGGCGGTGCGTTGATTGTTTGCGGTGTGATTGTTAGCGAACTGCGTTTTAAGCGGAAAAAAGCGGTGCAGCGAGCGCCGACACCGCTTGAGTAACTAACCGACAATCTTATTCTCGGCCAGCGCCTTACCGCGCTGGCGCAGAATGGCATTCAGGATGATCGCACCAAATGTGGCGGTGCCAATACCGCCCAGCGTGAACTCGCCAATTTTCAGCGCAAAGTCGCCTGCGCCTAAAACCAGTGTTGTTGCCACCATGATCAGATTGCCGTTCTGACTAAAATCGACATGGTTTTGCACCCAAATACGCGCACCCGCCACAGCAATCAAGCCAAAGACCACAATGGATGCGCCGCCAATCACCGGCCCGGGAATGGTGTGAATCAGCGCACCAAACTTAGGTGAGAAGCCGAGGATCAACGCAATCACCGCTGCTGCGACAAACGCAAGCGTGGAATAGACTTTGGTAACCGCCATGACGCCAATGTTTTCGGCATAGGTTGTGACGCCGCTGCCGCCCAGGGTGCCAGAAATCATGGTGGCCAGACCGTCGCCGACAAACGCGCGCCCCATGTAGGGATCGAGATTGCGCCCGGTCATGCCTGCTACTGCTTTAATATGTCCGAGGTTTTCTGCTACCAGGATAATTGCCACCGGCGCGATCAGCACAATGGCTTGCATATCAAACGTGGGTGCGGTGGTTTGCGGCAGTCCAAACCAAGGCGCTTGAGCGAGCAGCGTGAAATCCACCGGTTTGCCAAATCCTAAACCGTTGGTCAGCAGCGCATAGATTGCCCAGGCTACGATCAGGCCAATAAGAATCAGCAGCCGCTGAATCATGCCACGGGTAAATACCGCCACCAAGCCAATACATAAAACGGTCATTACCGCCATCCAGCTGTCGAAGGAGGAGGCAGAGACGCTGTGAACAGCAATGGGTGCCAGATTCAAACCAATCGCCATCACTACCGCACCCGTTACCACCGGCGGCATCAGGTTTTCAATCCAGCGCGTACCGGCTTTCATCACCACGAAACCAATCAGCGTATACAGCAAACCACAGGCGATAACGCCGCCCAACGCGATGCTGAGATTAGGATTCAGGCCTTGACCGTTGAAGCCGGTAACGGCAATCACCACCCCGACAAAGGCGGCGCTGGATCCCAAATAGCTGGGCACGCGACCACCAGTAACAAAGAAGAACAGCAGCGTGCCAATACCTGAAACTAAAATCGCCAGGTTGGGATCCAACCCCATCAGTAGCGGCATTAATACCGTCGCGCCAAACATCGCAACTGCGTGTTGCAAGCCGAGAACAATTGTTTGTCCCGCTGGCAACGTTTCATCGGGGGCGATCAGCCCGTTATCGGTTACTGCCGACTTCTTTTGCCACTGAGGAAACCAGGAACTCGCCATCGTTTACTCCAAAAAGAGATAAATGCCGGGGCCGCGCAATTTCGCTATAAAAGGTCAGCTAATAGCCGGCGGATTAACAGGCTTCCTGCCGCAAAAGAGGATGGTATCCGCGATCAAACCACATCAGGCCATGCGTGTCGTCATTGCGTACCAGCGCCAGTACTTCGCAAAACAGTGTGTCGTGTGTTCCCACGCTTACAATCTGACTAATGCGACAGTCAAAAGAAGCCACCGCGCCCTGTAAAATGGGTGAACCGGTGATCGCGGTGGTCCACTCTGCCGCGATGAAGCGTTCCGGCATCGGTGTTTTGCCACCGAACAGCGTTGAAAGTGCTTCATGACCCGATGCCAGCGTGTTGACACACAGTTGCATGTTTTCGCGAAATACAGGGTAAACCGAGGCCGAACGGTTCAGGCACACCAGTAAAGTGGGCGGTGAATCCGTTACGCTACATACCGCCGAGGCGGTGAAACCCGCGCGGCCTGCAGGACCTTCAGTGGTGATAATGTTGACGGCTGCGCCCAATCTCGACATGGCGTTGCGGAAGTCCTGTTTTTCCACCAAGGGTGGAAGATCTTCTCTGCTCATACTCTTCTCCGGCTTCGTCGGTTTAGCCCGCCACGTGCGCTGTTTTTAGCACAGTGTCGGTGTCATTCAGCCACTGCATGAGCAGTGCATTAAACGGTTCAGGATCGGTCACGCTCATTGCATGGCCGCCCCACGGCATTTCTACCAGCTGGCTATCAGGCAAGGCGGCAGCGAGCTGTACTGAACAACTCCACGGCACCAGCAAGTCGTCCTGGCTGCATATCACCAACACCGGCGATGTAATACTGGCTGCGCGGGTGCTGAAGTCAGCCGTTATCAATGCGTTCAAACGGCGTAACAGATTCTCCGTTCCCTGGAAATGGGCGACATGATGCGCATCTTCCTGTTCCAACCGCGCCTGATGCTGCGCCATCCACTCAGAGGGATAAAGAAACAGCGGCTGCGCCCGAACAAAGGCATCAATGCCTACGTTGAGCAGCAGATCCTGACGCACATGAAAACAGCGTTGGGTATGCGCATTAAGCGTTAACCAACCATTAATCACCGCGACGCGCTCAACGCGTGTTGGGTAATCAAGCGCCAGCTGTAAACCGATCAAGCCGCCTAGCGCATGACCAACAATGCCAAATTTTGTTATACCGTGCAGAGTTAGCGCCTCTGCTAACTCTGCCGCCATCATTTTCATGCTGTAGCCTTCCGGCAGCGTATCAGCACTACGCCCGGTGCCGCGTTGGTCATACAGCACCACGCAATAACGTTCACAAAGTGTCGCTAACTGTGGCTGCCAAAAGCCGGTAACACCGCCCAACCCGGAAGAGAGCACCAGCGTGGGCGCTTCGTCAGCAGGCTGGCCATGAATTTCAACGTGCATCACGCCTCCTGTTTACCAATGTGCGCAATGCTGGCGATTTCGATTAAGGCGTCTGGTTTGACCAAGCCACATTGAATGCAGAAGCGCGCCGGTTTTTCGCCAGGAAAATAGTCGGCATAGACCTGATTCACCGCTGCATAGTTTGTCCAGTCGGTAAGAAAAATGGAGTTGAACGTGACGTCCTCCATGCTGCCGCCTGCGGTTTCGATCACTTTCTTGATGGTTTCCAGCACGTGACGGGTTTGCGCGGCCGCATCACCGACATGCACCACGTTGTTATTCTCATCAAACGGCAATGTGCCCGAGACATAAACCACGCCATCTGCCAGCGTTCCCGGAACAAAAGGCGCAATGGGCGTCGTGGTACCTGGCGGGATAATCACACTTTTCGGCATAGCAACGTTTCCTTTTTATCAGCAGGTGAAACCGTTTTAGACGGAGGGTTGCAGGCTTTCGCAAAAAGTATCAACGTTGGATACCCAGCCAAAGAACGTTTCGATATTGAAAATGGCGGCCTGTTGGGCAAAAGTTGGCCCAGCCTGATAGGTTGCGTCTTCCAGCACCACGCCGAAATATTCCAGAAAGAAGCCGTCGCGCAATGTCGATTCCACACAGACGTTGGTCGCGATACCGGTGAAAATTAAATGGCGAATGCCACGGCTGCGCAGCATGCTGTCGAGTGGCGTGTTAAAGAAGCCGCTGTAACGCGGTTTTGGCAACACAATATCGCCAGCTTGCGGTGTGAGTTCGTCAACCAGCGCATAATCCCAGCTGCCCTTTGATAACAAGGTGCCTTGCAATTCAGGACGTTTGCGCATGGTTTTCAGGGCATTCGATTTATGGAAGTTGGGTGAACCTGCATCGCCCGCTTCGACATACTGTTCGTCCCAGCCATTCTGAAACCAGATGATTTGAATACCCGCTGCACGTGCAGCCGTTACCGCCTGGTGAATTTTGGCAATCACCGGTTTGGTGGCTGAAACATCAAACCCCGCCAGATCGAGATAGCCGCCTTGTGTGGCATAGGCATTTTGCATATCCACCACAATCAACGCCGTTTGACTGGGCGGGAAGGCGATAGCTTCAGGACGTGCAGGCAGTTCAACCTGGGGAATGTCGGGAGTGTGGGCGCAATAAACCGTATTCATTAAGCTACCTCTTGCTGAGCATCAATCAGTGCGCTGCGGCAAGCCATCAGCGGTTGGATATGTTGACCAAAGTCTTCAATACCTTGCAGGAAGTCATCAAAAGTCAGTAACACGCCGTGCGTGCCGTCAACTTCAGCGACGTCGTCCAGCATGCGAGCCACGTTGGCGTAGGAGCCGACCAGCGTGCCCATATTGATGTTTACTGCTGAAGTCGGATCAGCCATTTGACGCACATTGGTGTCGCTACCCGATTTGGTATCTTGCTGACTTTGTGTGGTCAGCCAGGCCAGCGCTTCTTCATCGGCGCCCGCTTTGTAGTGTTCCCATTTGGCGCGTGCTTCTTCATCGGTTTCCGCCGCAATGATCATAAACAGCACGTAAGAGCCGACATCGCGGCCCGCTTTTTCTGCCGCTTGTTTCATGCGTATTGAGGTCGAGGAAAACGCCGTTGGTGTATTGACGCCTTTGCCAAAGCAGAAGTTGTAATCCGCATGCTGCGCCGAAAATGCCATGCCCGCATCGCTTTGACCCGCGCAGATCACTTTCATCGGTTTTTGCGGTTGCGGGCTGACGCGGCAATCATTCATGGTGAAAAAGTCACCTTTAAAGTCTGATTTGCCGGTGCCCCAAAGATCGCGCAGCACCGTGACATATTCGGTCAGATATTTGTAGCGGCTACCGAAATACTCATCACCAGGCCACAAACCCATTTGCTCATATTCTGGTTTTTGCCAGCCGGTGACGAGGTTGACGCCAAAGCGCCCGTTGGAAATGGAATCAATGGTGGCAGCCATGCGCGCCACAATGGCGGGCGGTAAAGTCAGCGTGGCGGCGGTTGCATAGATCTCAATGCGTGAAGTCACGGCGGCCAGACCTGCCATCAGCGTGAAAGATTCGAGGTTATGATCCCAGAATTCCGTTTTTCCGCCAAAGCCGCGCAGTTTGATCATCGACAGCGCGAAATCGAAATGATAATGCTCAGCTTTCTGCACAATCGCTTTGTTCAGTTCAAAAGTCGGCTTGTACTGCGGTGCAGTAGATGAAATCAACCAGCCATTGTTACCAATCGGAATAAAGACGCCTATCTTCATGTGAAACCTCAATTAATTAGGGTGGGACTGTTTCACGCGCTGCGCTGCATCCTGCGTCATCCTTGATGGCGGCGCTCAATCAAAGATTTTGCAAAGGCTGTGCCACAATTTGTAAATCGAGTAATAACAAAAGGTTAAATATAACTCGAAAGAGTTAACTGGAGTGATTGGTCTGTTTTGGACCATCTGGTCAAAATAAGCTGCACGTTTTCCATGCAACCTGAGCAAAAAAGGTGCAAGAGCAGAAATGGGCAGCTGCCGGCAGCTTTGCTATGATGCGGGGATGCAGAGCGGATAAGGTAACAGTGTGAAAACAGATGAAAAAAAACCAACGCGCCGTTCGCGAGCTGTAGCGGCCAAGCGTGCAGCTATCCTGGATGCTGCGCTGGCATTCTTCTCGCAATTCGGTATTCACGGCACCACGCTAGACCAGGTTGCCGAACGCGCCGATGTCTCTAAAACCAATCTTCTTTATTACTATCCTTCCAAAGAAGTTTTGTACGTAGCCGTGCTGAAAGAGATTCTTGACGTATGGCTGGCACCGCTTCGCGCGTTAGCCCACGATCAAGATCCGCTGATGGCTATACGCCGCTATATTCGCCTGAAACTTGAAGTGTCACGCGATTTCCCGCAGGCATCACGGCTGTTTTGTCTGGAGATGCTGCAAGGCGCACCGCTATTGAAGGGCGAACTGGCTGGCGATCTCAAACAGCTGGTGGATGAAAAAGCCGCGATTATTGAACGCTGGATTGATGAAGGCCGATTGGCTGGCGTACAACCGCAGCATTTGATCTTTATGCTATGGGCAACCACGCAGCATTACGCCGATTTCGCCAGTCAGGTTGAGGCGGTAACCGGGCAAACGTTGAGCGATCCGCAATTTTTCGATCAGACGGTAGATAATGTGCAGCGCATGATTATTGAAGGTATCCGCGTGCGTTAATTTTACGGCCATACGTTGTTGCGACGGAGTAAAAAATGGATTCTGTTTCGCAGTTTGTTCTGGGGGCATCCGTCAGCGTGGCGGTGATGGGCCGACGCGTCCCGCTTTGGCAAGCCGCCGCCGTGGGTGCGGTATGCGGCACATTACCCGATCTTGATGTCTTTCTTGATCACGGCGATGCCATTCGCAACATGACATTACACCGTACCGAAAGCCACGCTTTGCTCTATTTGACGCTGGTTTCGCCGCTGCTGGCGTGGTTGGTCGCGGGCCTTTTTCGTGGCAATGTGAAATGGCAAGCGTGGTGGCCTGCCATTTGGTTAGCATTGATTACACACCCGCTGCTGGATTTGATGACTGTTTATGGTACGCAGCTTGGACTGCCGATCACCGATCATCCTTATGCAGTGAGCAGCATCTATATTGTTGATCCGCTCTATACCTTGCCGCTGCTGATTTGTCTTGGTGTTGCCCTGTGGCGGCGAGGCGATCCTGGTCTGCGCTGGAACCGTATCGGTTTGGCGCTGAGCACGCTTTATCTGGCATGGAGCGTGGTGATCCAGAGCATTGCTACCGGAGAGATTAAGCAATCACTGGTTGATCAGGGTCTTCCAGCCGACAAAGTGCTGGTCACACCCACTGCATTTAACACGTTGGTGTGGCGCAGCGTGGTCATTACCCCCGATCGTTATGGCGAAGCCTATTGGTCACTGCTGTCGCCAAATCGTCCGCTTAATGTTAGCTGGCAGCCTCGTCATCCTGAACTGTTTGCACAGGTAAAGGGAGACTGGTATGCCGAACGTGTGGCCTGGTTCAGCCACGGTTTTTATGCGATGAATGAGAAAAATGGCAAGATCACAATTGCTGACTTACGCATGGGAGAAGGGCAAAACTATACGTTTACCTTTAATCTCGGCTCGCCTCAGCAGTGGGAAACCCATCCGCAGCGGCTACCTTCAGCACGGCCTGCGTTGAGCGCCAGCTTTAGCGCGCTAGCCGATCGTCTGTAAATAAAAAGCCCGGCCATGATTGGCCGGGCTTTTTTGTCATTCTAAATGAATTAGCGGCTAGCGCGACGGCGCAACAACCAACCCAGCGTCAACAAGGCAAACCACACTGGCGTTACCATTAATGCCTGACGCGTATCTTCCTGCAAGGTTAACAGCACTAGCACAAAAGCGAAGAAAGCGATGCAAACCCAGCACATCAATTTACCCATTGGCATTTTGAACGCCGACTTTGCATGGCGCTGTGGATATTTTTTGCGATAAACCAGGTAGCTACAGAGAATGATTGTCCAGACAAACATGAACAGAATCGCTGAGACCGTCGTCACCAGCGTAAATACTGTCATGACATCCGGGATCAGATAAATCAGCGCCACGCCACTCAGCAAGCAAAGGCATGAGAAAAACAGACCGGTAGTCGGCACCGCGCGCGCTGAAAGACGTCCAAATGCACGATGCGCCACGCCTTGCTGTGACAGGCCATACAACATGCGGCTGGTGGAGAAAATGCCGCTGTTGGCAGACGAAGCCGCAGAAGTCAGTACAACAAAATTCACGATGCTGGCGGCAGCCGGTAAGCCAATCAGGACAAACATCTCAACAAATGGGCTGCGATCGGCCTGTACTGCGGTCCACGGCGTCACGGCCATGATTACCATCAGCGCCAACACATAAAACATAATCACGCGCAGCGGAATGGCGTTGATAGCGCGTGGCAAAACTTTATGCGGATCGTGTGTTTCGGCAGCCGCGGTACCCACCAGTTCGATGCCGACAAAGGCAAACACCGCAATCTGGAAACCGGCAAAAAAGCCGCTTAACCCTTTCGGGAACATGCCGCCATGATCCCATATATTACTCAGTGATGCAGTCCCGCCGCCTGGCGAAGGATAATGCATTGAAACCAGTACGATACCGGTGACTATCAACGCGACAATGGCGACGATTTTGATAATCGCGAACCAAAATTCCATCTCACCGAACAGCTTTACCGTGGCGACATTCAGCGTCACAAAGACAAACAGGCAAAGCAGGGCGCTCATCCATATTGAGAAACCGGGGAACCACAACTGGAAATAGGCGCTTATCGCCACTACGTCGGCAATACCGGTGACAACCCAGCAGAACCAATAGGTCCAGCCGGTAAAATATCCTGCCCAAGGCCCTAACAGGTCGGCAGCGAAGTCACTGAAAGATTTGTATTCAAGGTTGGAAAGCAGCAGTTCGCCCATGGCACGCATGACGAAGAACAGCATAAAACCGATGATCATATAAACAAAAATAATCGAAGGACCTGCAAGGCTGATGGTTTTACCCGAGCCCATAAACAGCCCAGTGCCAATGGCACCGCCGATTGCGATGAGTTGGATGTGGCGATTATGCAGGCTGCGCTGCAGTTTTTCGGGGTTCTCCTGCGTAACCACCGCGTCTTTAGAGTGATCAACCATATGATTGTCTTTCCTGTCTTGATGTTGTGTCAGCTCTACTGGCTGTTATTAGGCGAGTCTGCCTCAAGGGCAAGTCGGCATAAGATAGTGGAAAGCACCTTGAAGTCGGTAATTTTTTTTGAACAATTGTGACCTTTCATCACCTTATCGTCGGCAGGTTTTGTTTACGCAGCACACTATTGCGTCAGGATGCGTAAGTTTTAATCACTTTGTGCCAGATTGACTGCGTATTAACTGAGAGCTTCTACACTTTTCTTTTGCTTATCATCATGCTGCGAGAGGGGAAATGCGCACGCTTATCCTGTTACTGGTATTCATTGCGGTGGGTTGGGGGAGTTTGCCGTGGATCAAAAAGAATCTGCCGCCTCAGTTCAATCCCTTCACGCCACTTGCAGTTACCGATCCGCCAGGTTGGATGACGCAACTGAAAATGAAGCGGCTAGCGAGTGATCCTGCTGCCTGTCTGGATGTGATGAATCGTGCTCAGCAAGCAGGATTAGTCAGTTTTAGCCAGCGTCCGCCAGTAACGGGCGCATGTCCGCTGGCTAATCCATTGCGCATCCAAAAATTTGGGCCGGTAAGTCTTAGCAGCAGTTTTCTGGCGAGCTGTCCGATGGCGGTTGCCAGCACCATGTATGTTTTACGCAGTCGCGATCAAATAACAAAACAGCAGCAAAGCCCGCTGGTGCGCATCAGCCACGTTGGCAGTTATGCCTGTAGAAATATTTATCATCGCGCTGAGGGGCGCCTGAGCGAGCATGCCACAGCGGATGCCTGGGATGTTACTGCTTTTCAATTGGCTAATGGACAGCGTCTTGAGGTAGGCAAAAACTGGCAGCAACCCGCAGCGAAGGCGCAAACGCTGCATAGTTTGTGGCAGGAGGGATGTCGGGTATTCGGTAATGCATTGGGGCCAGATTATAACGCTGCGCATGCCAGCCATTTCCATTTAGGTATGCGCGGTGCAGGCTATTGTCGTTGAGCCCGTAGTACGGCATTTAATGCAGTATTAATGTGCCGGATTGATACCGCGCTTTATCAAGAAATGATTGGCTGGCCAGGAAAAAACAAATCCAGTCATCATTGCCAGTTGCAGCATAAACCAGAAGGCATTGAGCTGCGGGTTGATTTGTTGATTTAATACAAATTTCAGGGCCAGTGCCATAAAGATAAATATGCCTGTTTGGTAAATAACCAAAGGAAAGGTTTCGATTCTTAATGCTATTAACAAGGCACGCCATAATGAATTTTTTTCACGCTGTTTAATGGCGAGCACCTGGAAAAATAAGCCGATAAGCAATGAAAGAACCAAAGAAATGATCGCTTCTTGCCATATAACTATCAGAATATTCAAATGATTTAGTAGTGAAATTATAGGTAATGTTATTACGTCGCCAAAAATACAGGCTGCTGCTGGAATAGTGGTTGAGACAAATATTGTCTGCCAGCTGTTATGACGGGCTGCTCTTTGCGGCATTAATAAAGCCAGATTTGCTTGACGAGAGGGTTGACGCCCAAGAAACCACCAAGCCAGCCATCCAATGAACGGCATATAAAGTCCGGTGATTGGCCAAATGATATTCATTACGCGAACCGGGTGAGGATGCTTGAAAATATCCTTAGCAATCATCAACGCCGTGCAAAGACCTAAAACTAAAAAAGGCAATGCCAATTTATCCATCATAATCAACCCCTGAAACAGAAAGTTAAAGTCCAGCAGCGCGGCGCAAACCTGCTCGCTAAGCTGCCCGATGCCGATTGCTGGTGAGGACTGAAGGCGGACAATGGAATAAGCGTAGCTTCAAAGCACGCGGACGGAAATGTCTCAAGCCAGTAAATTCTTTAGGTGTGATGAACAATATTTACCGCTTCGGTTATATTTTGCATACCATTAACTTACTGTATAAAAAATAATTTAGGGGTTGAACCTCTGATTTTTGCCCACAAATAATCATAACCTTTTTGTGTCGAAGGATGATGTCTGCTTTTCAGAGATTGAATTCCTATCGGAAAAATCTTATTCTGATGCAAGGTGGAAGTTTGCGGTGCTTCAACACTTTTTCACCGGTTCACCTTTCATGGTTTTTGGTTGAAGTTTATTTTTGCAACTCTTTGGATTTTTTTTACTTAAATTATTGCGCATTAAGCAATCAATATTTTTGCTCGAATCAATTAATATTTTGTGGTGAAGAATAATGAATAACAAAACGCATCTGCGTGAGAATAACGTTGAGGGAATATGACCACCGAGAATTATTTCGCCTGGCGAGCTGAGGCGGAAAGTCAATTTCAACATTTAACAGCTGCGCCTCAATTGAAGCGGTTATTACAGAGCTATACCGAATCATTGGGATTTGATTGCTTTGCTTTTTTGATTCAACATCCGGTTCCTTTTACCCGGCCGGGCATTCATGTACACAGCACTTATCCCAAATTATGGGTTAAGCAATATGAAAAGCAGAACTACTTTGCTGTAGATCCGGTGTTGCTTTTGTGTCAAAGACCAGGCAGAGGCGTTGAATGGACTGCCGATCTGTTTACTGGCGCGGGCAATCTTTGGAAAGAAGCAGGTGAGTTTGGCTTGCACAGTGGTTTTTCTTGTTCAGCAATGGCACCAAATCGAGCCATTGGTATATTATCTATATCATCGCATCAACCTTTTACCACGCAACAACGGCGCGTCGAGTTGGAAGTGAAACTGCACTTCCTGGCGGAGCTGAGTTTGCGCGTGCTAGAGCGTTTGAATGATGATTCGATGCTGGTCCTGAAGAATGACTTTAGTCAGCGAGAACTGGAAATTTTAAAATGGACCGCCGAAGGAAAAACCTCGGTTGAGATTTCGCTTATTTTATCTATTTCTGAACACACGGTGAATTTTCACCAAAAAAAGATGCAAAAACGTTTCAATGTTTCCAATAAAACGCAGATTGCTTGTTATGCAGCAGCGATCGGACTGATTTAAATAAAAAGCAACTACTAAATCTAGTAGTTCCTCTGACTGAGTCAGTTGTCTACCCTGCGCCGGAGCTTTGCCAGGCTGGCGCAAAGAAATCATTGCAAACATGGGGATGTCAAAGGCGCATGATGAAAATAATTCAAACGCAATTAAAGGATATGCCGTCCTCTTTGCTTGCCGAGTTAGGCAGCTATCGTTACAGCGTTTTTGCACGCGGCGAAGGGTGGTCAATTCCACCTCGTTTAAGTACGCCGGGGCAGGAATATGATCGTTATGATCGATCAGATGTAACCTGGCTACTTGCCTGGAGTGCGCGCGAAGGGATCAGTGGCTGCGCACGTTTAATGCCGTGGTTTGAGCCTGAGCAAAATGAAGGCATTATCTTACCTTTCGAACAAGAAAAAGTATGGGAAATGTCACGTTTCTCAGCCCGGCTGGACGTTGATTCTGAACTGCCGCTCAATATTCTGTGGCACGCTGTGCAGTTGGCTGAGCTAAATGGTATTGAATATATTATTAGCTCGGCAACGCCGATGCTGGAAAAGATGTTTGAGCAGCATCAGGTCGCGTACGAGCCACTGACGCCGGGATTGATTCAGTCAGAAGATAATCTGTTTGCGATTCGCATTCCGGTTATTCAACCTGCGCTGGCGGAAAAGTACCGTGGCACGCGTCGCTTTAGCCCGGAAGAGGTGCTGCCATCGTTGGGTGTTTCGGTTAACTGGCAATCACACGGTTAACGCTTTGCCCCCGTAATGCGGGGGCAATTCAGCTTACTGGCGATAAGCGGTTTTGATCTGCTTAATGGTGTTGCTAAAGACCTCAGCCTGCGGCTTATCGCCCAGCGTTTGGACATAACGTTCCATATTAATAATCACTTTCCCTGCGTCTGCTTGGCCCATTCCTTTCAGAATCAGCGTCACCATCATTTTCAGACAGGCAACTTCATCAGACAGTTTCTGGGTTTCCTGCGAGGTTGAAAAATCTTCGTCGCTCATAAATTCTCCTTGGTGATGTACAACGTGTCGGCAATCTGTCCGCACAGCAGTGCGTGAGTATATCACAGCGTTGATAACCTGATGTCTCGCCGCGTTTTGTTAATCTTTTACCGCTATTCCATCGCGTGAAACAATTCAAAAATGCAGCGAAATGCGTTTTTTGCCAAGGGAAATTAATAAAGCACAGCGTTTAGAAGGTTGAAGTGCGTTTATTTTTAATCAATTGAAATATATTGCTTTTTAAATATAACTTTTAAATAAGTTACCTAAGTCACTCTATTAATTATTGGGATTTGAAATCCCTTGATTTAAATCAGTAAATAGCCTCAATCTTCGGCTTTGTTTATGTGCTTTTAAGTGAAAAGCAGGTATGATTATCTTTCGCAATTGTTGATTACTTCCTCTTTATTTAGCCTGCGGAGTGCCCCTCGTTGATCAGTGTGCTTCTTGTTGATGACCATGAACTGGTTCGCGCCGGTATTCGCCGAATTTTGGAAGATATCAAAGGATTAGTGATTGCAGGTGAAGCGAACTGTGGCGAAGACGCGGTGAAATGGTGCCGCCAGAATCAAGTTGATGTCATTTTAATGGACATGAACATGCCCGGCATTGGTGGCCTGGAAGCGACACGAAAAATTGTGCGCTACAATCCAGATATCAAAATCATTATGCTGACAATTCATACCGAAAATCCGTTGCCCGCCAAAGTGATGCAGGCAGGCGCAGCAGGTTATCTCAGCAAAGGTGCCGCGCCGCAGGAAGTGGTAAGCGCGATTCGCTCAGTGAACGCCGGCCAGCGCTATATCGCTTCTGACATTGCTCAGCAGATGGCATTGAGTCAAATTGAGCCGCAAAAAACCGAATCCCCCTTCAGCTGTTTGTCGGAAAGGGAATTGCAGATTATGCTGATGATCACCAAGGGACAAAAGGTGACGGAAATTTCCGAGCAACTCAATCTCAGTCCTAAAACCGTTAACAGCTACCGCTATCGCATGTTCAGCAAGTTGAATATCAGTGGTGATGTAGAGTTAACGCATCTGGCCATACGACATGGCCTGTTCAATGCGGAGCCGTTAATCAGTAGTGAGTGACGTTTTTAATTCCAAAGCCTTTCTGAGTACGGTGACCAGCAAACCCGGCGTTTATCGCATGTATGATGCGTCGGGAACGGTTATTTATGTGGGCAAAGCCAAAGACCTTAAAAAGCGTCTAACCAGCTATTTTCGGAGTCAGGTAGGCAGCCGCAAAACCGAAGCACTGGTAAGCAATATCCAGCATATCGATGTCACCGTAACCCACACCGAAACCGAAGCGCTGCTGCTAGAGCATAACTACATCAAGCTCTACCAGCCGCGATATAATGTGCTGCTGCGCGATGACAAATCCTATCCCTATATTTTTCTGAGCAGCGATACGCATCCACGTCTGGCTACACATCGCGGCGCTAAACACGCCAAAGGTGAATATTTCGGCCCCTTTCCGAATGGGTATGCCGTGCGCGAAACGCTGGGATTACTGCAAAAAGTGTTCCCGATTCGCCAGTGTGAGAACAGCGTTTACCGCAATCGTTCGCGCCCCTGTCTGCAATATCAAATTGGTCGCTGCCTCGGCCCTTGTGTTGCTGGTTTGGTCAGTGAGGAAGAGTATGCACAGCAAACCGACTATGTGCGGCTGTTTCTGGCGGGCAAAGACGACCAGGTGCTGAATCTGCTGGTGAAGCGGATGGAAGAAGCGAGTATTGGGCTGCGTTTTGAGGAAGCAGCTCGCTTGCGCGACCAAATCCAGGCCGTGCGCCGAGTCACTGAAAAGCAGTTCGTCTCTAATCAAGGCGATGATCTCGATGTGATAGGCGTTGCATATGATGCTGGCATGGCCTGTTTGCACGTGCTGTTTATTCGTCAGGGAAAAGTATTAGGCAGTCGTAGCTACTTTCCTAAAGTCCCTTCAGGTACGGATTTGGCGGAAGTCGTGCAAACGTTTGTAGGGCAATTTTATCTGCAAGGCAGCGAAGCGCGAACGCTACCGGGTGAAATTCTGCTCGACTTCACTTTGCCAGAGCGCGAGCTGCTGGCGGAGTCGCTGAGTGAGTTGGCTGGGCGACGCGTTAACATTCAGAGTAAACCGCGGGGTGATCGTGCGCGCTATCTGAAGTTAGCACGTACCAATGCGGCAACGGCGTTAACCACACGCTTATCGCAGCACTCGACCATTCACCAACGGCTGGCTGCGCTGGCTGAATTCCTTGAACTCGACAAAATTAGTCGCATGGAATGTTTCGACATCAGCCATACCATGGGTGAGCAAACCATTGCTTCTTGCGTGGTCTTTGATCAGAACGGGCCGCTGCGCGCCGATTATCGTCGCTACAATATTAATGACATTACGCCCGGCGATGATTATGCGGCAATGAATCAGGTGCTGCGTCGTCGTTACGGCAAAGCTATCGAAGAAGATAAAATTCCTGACGTAATTTTGATTGATGGTGGCAAAGGGCAACTGTCGCAAGCGAAGCAGGTGTTTGCCGAGCTGGAGGTACCGTGGGACAAATCTCACCCGATTCTATTGGGCGTTGCCAAAGGTAGCGATCGTAAGGCAGGACTGGAAACGCTGTTCTTTGAACCCGAAGGTGAGGGTGTTTCCTTACCGCCAGACGCGCCCGCGCTCCATGTCATTCAGCATATTCGTGACGACGCTCACAATCATGCAATTTCGGGCCACCGTAAGAAAAGGGCGAAAGTGAAGAACACCAGCGCACTTGAAAGCATTGAGGGTGTAGGACCGAAACGGCGTCAGCAACTGCTTAAATACATGGGTGGCTTGCAACCTTTGATGAATGCATCAGTGGAAGAAATCGCCAATGTACCGGGCATATCCATCGCTTTGGCAGAAAAAATATACTACTCGTTGAAACACTAGCATTGAAACGGGGTGGGCAATGTAGGAACATACGTTAAATTCTACCCATTCCAGACAGTTACCGGCATATGCAATTTAACATACCGACGTGTCTCACCCTGTTTCGAGTCGTCCTCATTCCATTCTTTGTGCTGGCTTTCTATTTGCCTTTTTATTGGGCACCGTTTGCTACCGCTTTGATTTTCATTATTGCTGCCGTCACTGACTGGTTTGACGGTTTTCTTGCCCGTCGCTGGAAGCAGACAACGCGCTTCGGTGCCTTTCTCGATCCGGTAGCCGATAAGGTGATGGTCGCGATGGCGTTGGTGCTGGTGGCTGAATATTTTCATGCCTGGTGGATTACCTTGCCTGCTGCCACGATGATCGCACGCGAAATCATTATTTCTGCGTTACGTGAATGGATGGCAGAAATTGGTAAGCGCAGTAGCGTGGCCGTATCCTGGATCGGAAAAGTCAAAACCACCGCACAAATGTTTTCACTGTTTGCCTTGTTGTGGCGTCCTGACAGTACGGTTGTGGGTGTTGGTGTGGTCGCGTTGTACATCGCAGCCGTGCTAACTTTTTGGTCAATGTTCCAATATTTGAGCGCAGCGCGCGGCGATTTGCTCGAACGGTGATCGATGCGATTTAAAAAGCAGCAAACGGACACGGAGTCAGGATAATTTTATTGACTCATTGCGTCAGGTCAGTAGAATGCATCGCATCGAACGGCAGCCAGTCTGTCAGAAGATAAAGAAAATCAGCAAGTTCTGTGGAGTTGCTGAGATTTGCGGGAATAGCTCAGTTGGTAGAGCACGACCTTGCCAAGGTCGGGGTCGCGAGTTCGAGTCTCGTTTCCCGCTCCAAATTTGCAGTTCAGGGTAACCTGAAAGCACATCAGTTTAAGGCGCGTTGGCAGAGTGGCTATGCAGCGGATTGCAAATCCGTGTACCTCGGTTCGACTCCGGGACGCGCCTCCAGATATACCCTGCCCGGGTGGTGAAATCGGTAGACACAAGGGATTTAAAATCCCTCGGCTTTATGGCTGTGCGGGTTCAAGTCCCGCCCCGGGCACCATTTTCTGAAGTAAAGAAAACCAAATAAAATCAAAGCAATATGCAGTAATGTCGTAACCGCCCAAGGGCGGTTTTTTTGTTTTCTCAAAACCGCCTACCAGCCGGTTCATGTTTTTGAACCATCTGACAGAACACAAGCTGTGTCGAAATGAGAGCCAAACGCTTTCCCATACAGGCTTATTCGTTGGCCTCGGTGTCATGCTCTTTTTGGTGCGGATTATAGATTTTCTCCGTCCCAAGCCGCTTAACGGCGGGTTGCCAGTTACGATGCTGACAATAGTCGCACGGTGTTTCGGGTGCGCTGTCACTCTGTATGACAAATCCACAATTGGCACAAGCAAAACTGCCTTCCACCTTGATACGCTTATTAAAATCCTCATTCTGATCGGGCAAAAGCCAAAGACCGACATGTGGCTGTTTGTAAAGTAACAGACTTACGCGGCCTGTAGGTTCCAACCAGGCACGCCGCACTTCACCCAGATGTTGAACGCCCAATGAACGCAGCTTTGAGAGCGTTCTGTCACGGGAAAACTCCGCGTGATACAGATGCTCCAGCGCCAGCCGACCATCCATAACCAGCAGCGTGGCATCTCCCTGCGTAAAGGTTTCGATCTTGTGGGAATAAAAAGAGAGCAATGAAAGCAGGCGAAAACAGCCCAGCAGCGTAAGCAGTAACAGCACCGTGGGTAAAATGCCTTTTTCGGGCGTTTGCAGCGGCGCGCCAATGGCCGCGCCCAGCATAACCATAATTGCCAAATCAACGATGCTCAACTGACCGGCGAACCGGCGGCCCATCAAGCGCAGTACCAGCAATAAAATAAGATAGATAATGACAAAACGCAGCAGTACTTCACCCGCAAAACGCCAGGGCGCTTCACCAATCAGCCATTTATGAAAGACGTTGTTCACTTTCAATCCTCCAGCGAAACGGAAGCAGGTAGCCAGTCTTGTCCATGACAACATCGACAGGGCTGATTGTGCTCTTCTTTACTTTCAGTCAATTTGCCGCAGGAAGCACACACGTAATGATTATCATCCTGCATAGCCGTAATCAGGGCTTGGTCGTAACGCGGAATGATCGCGAGTCCGGGTCGTGGTGTGTCGCTCCACACCAGTGTTAATGAACCGGAAGGTTCAATATAAACCCGGCTAAGCTGGCCGAGATGCTGCACGCCACGGCCACGCAACAGTGAGAAGAGCTTTTCACGTGATAACACTGTACCGCGAAGCGTCTCCAGACGTAGGCGACCATCATCTAACGCCACGCGCTCTGTGCCTGCCAATACACGGTCAAGCTTACGAAAGCGGAGGCTGAGATGACCAAACAGGTGTTGTATCGCGAGCAGACCGCAAATAATCAACACTGGCGGTAATAACCCGCGTTTGTCATCCAGCAACGGTACGCCCATGGTACCGGCCAGCGTGATCACCGCCGAAAGTTCGATCAACGTATATTGTGATGCAACGCGACGTCCCAACAGGCGGAGCGTAATAATGATGAGAACAAAGCAAACGAGCGCGCGGATAATCACTTCTATCAAAAAGATCGGGGGATTTTGACCTAAGACGAGACGCGTTATATCTGACAGAAAAATATCATCCTGTTTCATTGACGGACATTCCTCCGGGTTCAGCATGTCGAGATTATTAATTATAAGCCGTTAAAAGCAGTGACCAGATTGCACTTAAGCGCAAATCTTAGTAAGCCGTATCTATTCAGAAAAAACACAGTAAAAATAATCATTCATGCAGCCAGGGCTCAGTTAATCGCGATCATAAAAGATTCGCAACTTCCGCTAGCTGGCTCACAAATGCACTAAAAATTCCTTTTCTATATCTTTTGAAATTTTCATTCTTACTTTATGCTTTCCTTTATCTAATAAGGTCGAAGCGCAAGCGAATAGTTAAACATGAAGAACACGCTACAAGAGACGCAGGGAAAAGTAGTCAAGGCCCGTTTTATTGGCGTAGTCAGCGCGGGCCTTGCTAATCCACATGCCCAAACAATGCTTGATGAGATTACCCGGCAATTGAATGCACGCGGCTACCTGACGCTGCTGCTAAATGCCGACGCACAAGATTGCTACGCAACGCTGCGTCAAAAGGCTGAGCAGTTGCCGGTAGAAGGATGGGTTTACTTGTCCAACCGTTTTGATGATGCCGCGATTCTCGATCATCATGCCGTCTCGTCCATCTATCTTTGCCACACTCAAACCCCTTCAGAGAGTATCAGCCCGGATGATTACGCAGCTGGCTTTGCCATCGGAAATTTGCTGCTTGAGCAGCAATATCAACGTTTGGGCTTTATGCAATCGCATAACACTCTCTCAAGCCCTTCAAAGCAGATGCAAGGCTATATTGCCAGCCTGAATGCAGCCGATAAAATGCTTAAAGTGGTACTGATAGCAGAGGGTTATGAGCGCGAACAAGCGTATCAGGCAATGATGACTTACCTGAAAAAGACGCGAGCAGCCGAGCGCATTGAAGCTTTGTACTGTGAAAATGATCTGCTGGCGTTTGGTGCGATGCAGGCAATACGAGATTTTGGCCAAGGCACACATATTGCCATCGTGGGTTGTGGCGATGTTGACGAAGCGCGTTCATCAACCTGGCATTTGACCACCTGGACTCAGCGCGTCGATTTACTGGTTACTGAGGCGCTAAACAGATTGTTGGAACAACGTGCAGATGAGCAGGGTGCATGGCGACAGGGTGAACTGCAGATCAGGCATTCGCACCTGGGAAAAGAAGTGCTGGGAGAAATGACAAAGTGCGGATGTGCCAGCCGCCATTGATCGCTGACAGTTCATCTCCTGAACAACAATGCCAGTGCACGGATCGCTTCTTTACACTGGCTTTTTGCTATTGAGCTGGCTAAAAGCCGCTCATTCAGGACTGTGGTTGACCCACCGGCCCACTGCCGCCCGGTGCGCCGGTGGGTTGCTGTCCGCTTGGCGGGGGAGGCGGGGCATCTCCACCGTGATGGCGTGGTGCACAAGCTGAAAGTGTGGCGGCAAGACCTAAAGCGGCAATTAAGCATGCTGTACGCTTCATATGATTTTCCCTGTTAAGTGATTTGACGATTAAGTATAGAAAACCTCATCGGAAAACCTGGGTGGCAGGGCAATAAGCGCTGCTGCAAAAGTATGTCGATTTACTACAGGATATTAGAGGTGCCTCTCAACTTTGCACTGTTAATCATGCGTTCCTCCTCACTCAAAGGTATCGTAGCGCCTCATCTTAAAGGAGTCGTTATGAATGGCATTTTGAAGTTCGTCCGGGGCTGGTTGGTTTTTTCGGTGCTGTGGGGCGTGTTCATGTGGTTTATGTCATGGCAGGCGCAAGGCAAAGAAATTGGCATGGCGATTGTGATGAGCTTATATGCAGGCCTGATTTATCAAGCATTGGCTACCATGATCGCACGTTACAAAGCACGCAAGCAGCAAGCTTAATACAGACCTGCTGCAACCTTGCAGCAGGTCTGCGTCATTAACCCAGATTTCCCGTCAGGCGACGATGAAAATCGTTACTGCGATCATCCAAACCTTCAATCGTGACCTGAGTGCCATAACGCTGATAGCGATATTCAATGGCGTCTAATGCTGCCACACTTGAAGCGTCCCATATTTGCGCGTGAGTTAAATCAATCGTGACGTTTTTGGGATCGTGGGCGTAATCGAAGTGCTCAAACAGATCGTTGCTGCTGGCAAAAAACAGCGGGCCACGCACCAGATAGCGTACTGATTCGCCATCTTCACTCAGGCTACGCTGAGCGTGAATAACGTGAGCAATACGACGTGCGAACAGCATGATTGCCACAATCACACCCGCCAGTACGCCCAGCGCCAGGTTACCTGTCCAGACGGTGACGATAACGGTCAACACCATGACCAATGTTTCTGACCACGGCATCCGTTTTAGGGTCGCTGGTTGCAGGCTATGCCAGTTAACCGTTTTTACCGCCACCACCATCATAATTGCCGCCAGCACCACCATCGGTATTTGCGCCATAATTTGGCTCAACCCAGTGACTAATAGCAACAACACTAAACCAGCGGCAACGGTTGAAACACGGCTACGCGCTTTGCCCAGTTCAACGTTAACGATAGTTTGGCCAATCATCGCGCAACCGGCGATACCGCCATAAAAACCCGCAAAAATATTGGCTACGCCCAATGCCCAAGACTCGCGACGCTTACTTGATGGTGTATCGGTGATGTCATCCACCAGCTTCGCCGTCAGCAATGATTCCATTAAACCCACAAAGGCAATACTCAGGGCAGTCGGCCAGATAATTTGTAAGGTTTGCAGGTTGAGCGACACCATTAAATGATTAAAATCTGGCAATCCAGCGCTCATTGGACCTTCATCACTGACGTTTGGCACGCGATAACCCATCAGCAGCGCAACGGCGGTCACGACCACAATCGCCACCAGCGGCGACGGCACGCTTTTTAATACGCGTGGCAACAGCAACACAATAACCAGCGTGGCGGCAAAGAATACCCACACCAACGGCGATTGCCCCCAAACATGCGGCACCTGTGCAAAGAAAATCAGCACGCCCAAAGCATTTACGAACCCCAGCATCACCGAACGCGGAATATAGCGCATCATGCGCGACAGCCCTGCAAGGCCAAACAATATTTGTATTATGCCACCCATCACCACCGCCGGCAGAATGTATTCCACGCCGTGCGCATGCACCATTGGGCCAATCACCAGCGCCACCGAACCGGCCGCAGCCGTGACCATCGCCGGTCGCCCTCCCAGGATCGATAACGTCAAACAGAGCACCACCGAAGCCACCAAACTGACTTTGGGATCAACGCCCGCAATCACAGAGAAAGAGATCACTTCCGGGATCAGCGCCAGAGCGGTAATAGTGCCAGCCAGGCATTCACGCGTGAGCAGTGCAGGCGAACGTAATACGCGCCCAACACTGAGATCGCTTTCCACAACGCGTGGCGTAGCGACATCATTCGATTTAGTCATAAGTTTGTGCAGGCTCTTTTTAATTTTGCTCTCGCGCGAGAGGCGAGAAAGGTTGGGTAAATCATGAGGCGGTAATGTTACCGGGCAGGGCGGGAAGTTTCCAGCGAAAGCCGTATAGACTCCATCCGTGGAGTCACGATTACACCGACAAATCGTCAGGCGTTTTATGCACGACTAATTCAAGCAGCTGACGATAGATATCGAGCGATGCAACATCTGATTCCAGCTCAAGACGATGAATCAGCTTCGAAATAATGGCTTTGTTGCTGATTGGGGCACCAGCTTGCAAAATCTCAGCCACCACGGCACCCAGAATTTCCATCTCGCTGGCCGGTTTGTTGGCTGCGGCGTTGAAATATTCGGCAATTTCTTTATCGGTTTGAGGTAAAGCATTTTGCATGTGTCAGCCCTTCAAAACAGCCTGAACTTCCGCTTCAGATGTCAGGACAAGAGGAAAAACCCGCGCATGGACAGATGCGTAGGAGCCCGATAATTCAAACACACAGTAATTTGCAAAAAAATAACCTCTGAAGGTGGAAATCCACTGACACCTTCAGAGGCGACGCAAGCGCATCATTCGTTACAGAGTCGTAGACAACTCACGGGGGATAAAGTTATACAAGGAAGTGGGATTTGTAAAATGATGATCTTAATCAAAAAATGCTATTTCTTATTTATCAAAAAGTTAATTTTAATTTAATTCGTTAAAACCTGTACAAAATAGCTGTACAGGTGAATAATTTATCAAAAAAGGGACTGAAAAATGCTGCTATTAAACGGTAAGTAGCGTTTTCAGCTAAACAAATTCAGTTTGGCAGTTAATTTACGTAGCACTTTCTTGTCACCCACAATGGCTAAGCCTAAAAGACGCCATTCTGCACCGGGGATGAGACGCATTGCATCACTGAACATTTGGTAATCAGTGGTGGTTTGGCCTTCTTCAGGAAACAGCACCACATCACAATTGAGCTCATCACATTTCATTTGCAAACTGTTTAACTGCTCGATGCTGGCAGCCAGTACCGGAATGCCGACCGGAATTAAACCAGGATAGCGACGCGCATTGGCATCTTCCAGGGCTTCACCGACCATTGTTGGATGGCGCTGTCCCAGCGTTAAGGCCATAACTGCTGCGGCATTGGTGGCTTTTCCTGGCGGTAGATCCGCATTCAAAATCATGACACAACGGGGTTCTTGCATCTTTTTCTCCTTACGTAAAAGCGCATTGTGACAAGGCGCTTAAGCAAGGTCTGGAAGATTTGTGCAAGCCAGTTGATAACGGGAAGGGGTGAGATGACAGGCGCGTTTAAACCAGCGTCCCAAATGGCTTTGATCGGCAAAACCCAGCGCGGCTGCGACATCGACCGGGGGCTGACCTTTTGCCAGTTGTTGGCGCGCCTGACAGAGTCGCCATTGCACCAGCCAGGCGTGTGGCGGCAATCCCCAATGCGCCTGAAAAAGGCGCGAAAGACGAAAACGATCAATATTTAGCGCCTGCGCCATAGTCTGCAAACCGGGGTTTTCAGCGTGATGCGCAATCAACCATTCACGCGCTTGCTGTGCCAGCACCGCATCCTTGTTGATGATTTCGTTTCGATGATGCCACAACGGATGCTGACTAAGCTGGACAAACAGGCGATCCAGCGCGGCATCTTTGATTATTTCTGGATGGTTATGCCACAGCGCTTCAAAAGCGTGCCATACCGCATAGGCAAGTTGTTGATCGTCCCGCAGCGTAGCGGCAAAACTGAGTTCACGCTGTTGCGTTCCCTGTTCAATTAACGGAGACAATTGCTGCTCAACCTGCTGCTGAGAAAGATACAACATGCGATAGGTAAAGCCCTGGGCATTAATGGCATCGCCATCATGCAACTCCTCAGGCTCCAACATAAATACTGTACCGGGTCGGCTTTGATGCTGTTTCCGACGTGAATGAAACTGCTGAACGCCTTGCTCGGTAACGCCAATGAGATAGCTATCATGCCAGTGCGGATCATAAGCATGGCCCGTGAAATGCGCGCGTATTGTTTCAATGCCGCTAATAGGATCGTGGCGCAAATCAACCCAATTTTGCCTTGCCTGTTTCATATCAATCCTCTTCACAGTGGCGACACCTGGACATTGTGCCGTGGATCACCCATTTTTAACAGAAGCGACTCTTTTCATTACCGTTTGGCTTTGCGTATAATAACGATATTACTTAATTAGATGTCTAACCATTAGGGTGCTAATTTTTGACGCAGCACAATCAGACTTTCACTCGTTTACTTTATCTCACCGCTCACGCGTGGCGCCTGGCTGTTGATCGTCATCTGAAAGACAGCGGTTTAAGCATGAGTAGCTGGATGGCGATTGGTATTATTGCCAGTGAGCCGGGTCGCCTGACGCAAACTGAGTTAGCCCAACTGTTAGGACTGGAAGACGCCAGCATGGTGCCGCTGGTTGATCGTCTGGTGAAGCAAGAGTTGCTGTCACGCGTTCAGCCACCGGAAGATCGCCGCAAACGTCATCTGGTGTTAACCGAAAAAGGCAATCACGCTTTCGCGAAGGTCAAAGACCAGGCCGATCCGCTGCGTGCCGCGTTGTTAGCGGATATTGATCCGCAAGAGTTAGCCGTGACGGAACGCGTGTTAGAGCAGCTGTTGGCGCGCCTGGGAACCATGTAATCATGGCCCGGCGTAATCCCTATGCCGCACGTGAATGGCTGCCGCATGAAAAACCGATGCTGCCGGGCTCGCCGTCAACACCGCTGCATTCAACACCTAAACGTATCGCTTTTGGCCTGATTGGCCTGCTGATTTCTCTGACTGGCGCGCTGAGCAATGCGCTAGTTACCGCCAACCTCACCAACCTTCAAGGCACCTTCGGCGCCTATTCTAACGAAATTGCCTGGTTACCCGCGGTCTATGTGATGGGGAATATCTCCATCAACCTGCTGCTGGTTAAATTCCGTCAGCAATTCGGGCTGCGCGTCTTTACTGAAGCATTTTTGGTGCTTTATGTCCTGGTGGCCTTTTTTCACCTGTTTGCCAACGATCTCGCTTCAGCGATCATTGTGCGTACCGCCCATGGCATGGTCGGTGCCGCGCTGAGTTCGCTGGGTATCTATTATCAAATTCAGGCGTGGCCAGCGAAACACCGCCTGAAGGCGCTGGTGATTGGATTAACTGCATCGCAGTTAGCGATTCCACTGGCCCGACTCTTTTCCAGCGAGCTTTTGCAACTGGACGAATGGCGTGGGCTTTATCTGTTCGAACTGGGGCTGGCGCTGATTGCGCTGGGTTGCGTGCTGGTGGTAAAGCTGCCGCCCGGCGACCGTATCAAAGCCTTTGAAAAAATGGATTTTGTCACCTTTATTCTGCTGGCACCGGGCATGGCGCTGCTGTGTGGCGTGCTCTCTTTAGGCCGTATTGAATGGTGGTTTACCACGCCGTGGCTGGGTATTTGCACCGCCATTGCGCTCACGCTGATCGTGGCGGCCTTTGTCATTGAGCATAATCGGCGCAATCCATTAATTAATACCCGTTGGATTAGTAGCGGCATGATGATACGTCTCGGTATCGTGATGATCATGATGCGTATCGTCCTGGCGGAGCAGAACACTGGCGCGATCGGCTTTTTACAGCAAATCGGTTTGCTTAACGATCAGATGCGTGGCCTGGCGCTGGCGATTATCTCTGGCGTCATTGTTGGCATTGTCGCCAGCGCGCTGACCATCAAACCAACCCATCTCAACTGGCCGATTGTCACTTCGCTGGTGGTGATGATTATCGCCTCGCTAATGGATGCTCAATCCAGCCCGCTGACGCGCGGTAATAATATGTATTTCAGTCAATTCCTGTTGGGTTTCGGCAGCGCCTTTTTCCTTGCACCAGCGTTGCTGATTGGTATGGGCAGCGTGGTGACGCAACCCAAAAACCTGGTCAGCTTTGTTGTGCTGTTCGGCATGAGTCAAAACCTTGGCGGTTTGATTGGCTCGGCGATCCTCGGCACCTTTCAGGTTTGGCGTGAGAAATACCACTCCAGTCTACTGGCCGACAAATTATCGCTGCTCGATCCCAACGTGACTGAACGCCTTAATCAATATAATGCGCTCTACAACAACCTGGTCGGTGACAGCGTTTTGCGCGGTGCGCAGAGCACCAGCCAACTGCAAACGGTGGCGACGCTACAATCAAATGTACTGGCCTATAATGACACCTATTTATTAACTGCTGCGCTGGCATTGACTACCTTGATGTGGGTGCTGTGGCGCTTAACCCGACGCCGTTTTCTGGACTGGCGACAAGCAAAATATAACCGGCGTGAGCAGCAACTTGCCGCCTTACAAGAACGAACGGAGCAACAATGAGTCAGCAGGATGAACTTCAGGCTGCAGAACGCGAACGCGCGAATCGTCGCCGTATTCTTTCTATCGCCGCCGGAGGCGGCATTGTGGTGCTGGGTGTGCTGGTGATCCTTTACGCCTGGCAACTGTGGCCCTTTACCAGTTCCGTGCAAAGCACCGAAAATGCCTATGTGCGCGGGCAAGTCACCTTTATCAGTCCACAGGTCAGCGGTTATCTCACCAGTGTTGATGTTATCGATCTCCAACCGGTGAAAAAGGGCCAGTTGCTGATGACGATTGATGACCGAATTTATCGTCAGCGCGTGCATCAGGCTCAGGCGCAGCTGGCAATGAAGCAGGCCGCACTGAAAAATAACCAACAACAACGTCGAAGTGCAGAAGCGACGATTCAGAGCAATAAAGCCGCGCTGGAAAATGCCAAAGCGCAAGCACTGAAAAGCGGCTTTGATCTCAAACGCGTTGAAAACCTGACGGCGGATGGTTCGCTTTCAGTGCGAGAGCGTGATGCCGCACGAGCCGCTAATGCACAAGCGCAGGCGCAGGTGCGCCAGGCTGATGCGCAAGTAGCGGTAGCGCAACAGAATCTGCAAACGGTGATTGTAAATCGCGCCTCGCTGGAAGGCGATGTCGCCAGCGCGCAAGCCGCACTGGAACTGGCGGATATCGATCTGGCTAACACCCGCATTATCGCGCCAGATCATGGTCAGCTTGGTCAGCTTTCGGTGCGCAAAGGCGCATACGTTACCGCGGGTACACGTCTGACTTCGGTGGTGCCGAATATTAAATGGATCATCGCCAATATGAAGGAGACGCAGCTGGCACGCATTCGGCCTGGTTTGCCGGTAAATATTCGCGTGGATGCCCTCGACGGCAAACACTTTGATGGCCGCGTTGAGTACATTTCACCGGCAGCGGGTTCAGAATTCAGCGCCATTTCACCTGATAATGCCACCGGCAACTTTGTGAAAATTGCCCAGCGTATCCCGGTGCGGATTCGCATTGATTCAACAGATATTGAGCAGTTGCGTCCCGGTATGTCAGTGGAAGTCAGTATTGATACTGATGCGCCAGTAAAAGATGAGGCGACGCCATGATGCGTCGTAGCGTGCTGGCCAGCATGTTGGCGATGACATTAGCAGGGTGTGCCACTCAGGTTGAAAAAGCGCCGTCATCATTGCCCATTCCGACGGCGTGGCGTGAACAGGTTGGCCCATCATCGACCGTAGAAGCAGAGTGGTGGCGCGCTTTTGGGGATGAAAATCTCAATCGGCTGGTGACGCAATCGCTGCGCAATAATCCCGATATTTTGATTGCCCGATCGCGCGTCGATCAATATCGTGCCCAACTGCGCGCGGCGCAGGGCGATAACTTTCCCACGCTCAGCGCGGGCGTCGCGGCAACGCGTGAACGTACGCTCTCATCCGTTACCGGACAGCCCTATGAAACAGCCGTGTTTCAGGGATTATTACAAGCCAATTACGATGTCGATTTGTGGGGCGCACGCAGCAGTTCCATCGCCGCGTCACAGGCTTCACTGGAGGCACAGCGTGCCGCCGCCTCTGCGGCTGAATTAACCCTCGCCAGCTCGGTGGCTTCGGGTTATCTCACGCTGTGCGCACTGGATGAACAGCTGCGCGTGACCGAAGCGACGCTGGAAACGCGTGGCAATTCGCTGAAACTGGCGCAGCGCCAGTACGAAACAGGCTATACCTCGCGGCTTGAATGGATGCAGGCCGCATCAGAATATCAATCTGCCAAAGCGCAAGTGCCGCAGTTACAGCATCAAATCGGACAGCAGGAGAATGCACTCAGTATTTTGGTCGGCATGAATCCGCGTGAGATTGCGCGTCGTCCTGAGTTTACGCAGATTTCACCACAGCAGATGCCCAATTTGTTGCCCTCACAGCTGATGAATCGCCGGCCTGATATTGTTCAGGCGCAGCGCCAGTTACTGGCTGCCGATGCAAGCCTCGAATCATCAAAAGCGGATCTGCTGCCCAATCTCAATCTGACGGCAACAGGCACTATGCAGAGTTCAATATTGCATCAGCTGGTAGACAATCCGTTCCGTCTCTGGAGCATTGGCGGCAGCGTGCTGGCGCCGCTTCTGAACCGTGAAGCGTTAACCGCGCAGGTTGATGTCTCAATGGCGACGCGCAACCAGGCGCTGTACAGCTATGAAAAAGTGGTTCGCAACGCGTTCTCAGAAGTGAATGATGCAATGGATGCCATTCGCCAGGGTGAAGCACAGCAAGAAGAGCTGCAAAAGCAGGAGAAATATGTTGCCGAAGCGCTGCGCATTGCCAGCAATCGTTATCAGAATGGCTACGCCTCTTATCTGGATGAACTTGACGCTCAGCGCACGTTGTTCAGTACACAGCTCAATTTAGTCACGGTTAAAAACAACCTGTTGTTGGCGCAAATTGATCTTTATCGCGCGTTAGGCGGCGGCTGGCAGGTTAATCCATCGCATCCATAACCTAAGCAGTAGAACATTACGCAATAATCAACGCGGGCAGAAAAGGCCAGACTGAGTCAGCAACGGGCAAAACAGAGCGCCATCAATAGCTTTTGTTAATCAGGGCCGCCTTTTCTGCCCCAAACCCTGTTTTTTATCCTTTCATCGATCCAGCTGTGAGTAAAATAGTCGTGTAAAAAAACGGCTATATTCTTCAGCCCAAACGCGACTTAACTCTCCTCTCTATTACGTAAATAACGGCAATTTACGCGTTATGCTTCGTCTTACGCGTCTTTATAAAAGGTGTTATCATGCGCCGGTTTTTACACAGCCTGAACGGAAAAATGCACATTCAGTGACGTTTGTGTGGGGCAGTTATTTATTTTAACTGCCTGAAATAACAGGGAAATAAAAAAGGAAAATCATGAAGCTTAACACTATTTTGATGCTGGCGCTGACCGCCACTTTATTAACCGGCTGCGCCGGTACCGCACCGATTCATAATGTGAATCAATCATTGTCACAACGCTACACCGATAATCAAATGAAAGTGGCGATAATTGAGGCGGGCATTGGTCGTAAATGGGTGATGACACCTGTCGCACCGGGCATCCTTAATGGCCGACTGTCTCAGCGCGGTTTCACCGCCAATATTCGCGTTACTTATACCGATCAAAGCTATAGCATTCAGTACGTTAGCAGCGAAAATCTGAAAGCGGAAAACGGTAAAATTCACGGTAACTACAACCGCTGGATTAATAATCTGGATCAAGATATTCAGCTGCGTCTGGCGGCACAAAGTATTAAATAGTGCCTTGAATACCTTGTGTGTCATCACGGAATTAACGTAATAACACGCAAGGTAATAAAGAAATAAACCTGTCTGCCGACAAATCAGATGTCCTACTCTTGCTGTCCGTGGGGTAAACCCATACCGTGATGGACCACGTCAGACGTCGCCAGGTATTTCAGGGATGATTCTTTGCTTACGCAGGGAAGGGAGTTGACGATCCCATGGACGGCAATTCCACCAAGCTTATAAAAGAACGCTGGTATGAAACTCGCTTATTCGCTAATTGATTGGCACGCCCTGGCACCGGGGTTAGCCGAACGTGAAGCCTGGCATCGTTGGGCGCAGCACGCTGCCACCTTCGACAGCACACAATCGCTTGCTAAGCCGCAGCATCTTCCGATGATGACTGCGCGGCGTCTGAGCGGCGGAAGCCGTGCAGCGGTTGAAAGTGGTTTAGTGCTGCTGGCGCGCCAACGTGTCGATGCCATCGTCTTTACCAGTCGCCATGGCGAACTGGAGCGGAACCTGCGGATACTTACCACGTTGGCGGAGCGGCAGGCGTTGTCGCCCACTGATTTTGCGATGTCGGTGCATAATTCTGCTGTTGGCAGCCTGACTATCGCAGCAAAAAAGCCGCTGGTTTCCACCTCTATTTCTGCTGGCATCGACTCCTTTCAGCAAGGATTACTTGAAGTCAGCGCACTGCATCAGGCTGGGTATCAGCAGGTGTTGCTGGTCGACTTTGATGGCACCATTCCTGATTATTATTTGCCGTGGCTACCGGAAGCAGGCTGCAACGCACCTTATGCAGTGGCGTTGCTGCTTGCGGCTGGCAGCGTGTTGCAATGCACCACCACCCTGAATACCGAGCCGGTTTCGCAGCCGATGCTGCCGCAGAGCCTTGAATTTCTACATAACGTGCTGGCGCAGAGCAACAGCTTCACCCTTCTGGGTGAACGTCTTAACTGGCATTGGGTGAATTCACATGACTGATTCTTCTCTGTCGCTGCGCCATGGCCGGCCCGGGTTTAACTATTACTGGCGCCTGGTTATGACTGCCGTCAGCTTTACACTGTTTAGCGTGGGCGGTCTGCTGATGTCATTGACGTGGTTTAATCTGCTGTTGCTGATCCAGCGCGACAAACATCGCCGCCGCCGTATCGCGCGCGCCAGCATCGCCTGGAGTTTTCGCTGCTTCCTGCGCTTCTGCCGTTTTGTTGGCGTTTACGACTATCACATTGAGGGCGCCGATCAGCTCCGTCGCGATCGTGGCTGCTTAATCGTCGCCAATCATCCTTCACTGATCGATTACGTGATGATCGCCTCGGTACTGCCGGAAATGGATTGTTTAGTGAAAGCGGAGCTGCAAAAAAACTTTTTCCTGCGAGGCGTCATTCGCGCCGCAGATTACCTGATAAACAGTGAAGCGGAGACGCTGCTACCCGACAGCCAACAGCGACTGGCGCGTGGCGATACCCTTTTGATCTTCCCGGAAGGAACGCGCACGCGTCATGGCGAAGCACTAAAGCTGCAACGCGGTGCCGCCAACATCGCGGTGCGCGCGGGCTGCGATTTACGCGTAGTCCACATTACCTGTACTCAGCGTATGCTCGATAAACAGAGCCGCTGGTATCAAATCCCGCCGGTAAAACCTGTGTTTACCGTGCGCGTACATGCGCGAATCGACAGCACGTCGTTTGGCGAAAGCAACCAAGATGCGCAGCCATTAGCTGCGCGTCGACTGACCCGCCATTTGCAGCAGGCGCTGGTTCCCCAAGATGTGTAATGCGGAAAACGGTATGGACTCATTAATCAACGATATCAAACAGATGATCATCGATACGCTGAACCTTGAAGATGTCGACCTCGACGATATCGACACAGAGGCCCCGCTCTTTGGTGACGGGCTTGGACTCGATTCCATTGATGCGTTGGAACTCGGGCTGGCGGTAAAAAATCGCTATGGCGTGGCACTTTCCGCCGAGAGCGAAACCCTGCGTGCGCACTTTTTTTCTGTTGCCTCTTTGGCGGCGTTCGTGAACCAACAATGCGCCTGATCGCTGAGACAAAATTATGATGAACAAAGATGAAATTTATCAGGAAGTCGCCTCACTGCTGATTAACCTGTTTGAAATTGAGGCGGATGACATTCGCCCGGACGCACGCCTTTACGAAGATTTGGAACTCGACAGCATTGATGCGGTTGATATGGTGGTTCACCTGCAAAAACGTACTGGCCGTAAAATCAAACCAGAAACTTTCCGTTCGGTACGTACCGTGCAGGATGTGGTGGATGCGGTAGAACAGTTGATGCGCGAAGGCGCCTGATTTCAACATGCATGCTGCGCTACGCCTGATCAACCTTCTCACGCTGTTGGCTTGGCCTTTTTTGGTCTGGTTGGCGCTGACTCAACCACAATGGCATGCGCTGTTCTGGTTACTGGCCGCGCTGTTCGGTCTGCGTTGGTTTACCCTGCGTCGGCAGAAAACCGCATTTAACAACGTGATGGGCTGGCTGGCTCTACTCGGCGCGCTGCTGTGTATCAGCAGCATGACGTTGCGCAGTCAGCATCTGCTGTTGTGGTATCCGGTGGCGGTCAACCTGGCCATGCTGATCATATTTGGCGCGTCATTATGGAGCAGCATGCCGCTGGTTGAACGACTTGCGCGACTGCGTGAATCCACGCTGCCGCCGCAGGCCGTGCGCTATACGCGACGCGTCACGCAAGTCTGGTGCCTGTTTTTTATCTTTAACGGCAGCATAGCGCTGAGCACCTGTTTGATGGGAAATCTTCGCCTGTGGACGCTCTGGAATGGCGGCATCAGCTATCTGTTAATGGGCGCGCTGATGAGCGCCGAATGGCTGGTACGCCAGCGCGTGAGACGCAAAGCATGATCGCACAACCCATTGCTGCGTGGCTAACCGGCGAGGATCGCGAAGTGGCGTGGCGTGGCGATCACACATTGATGTTGAGCACGCTGCGCCGTCAGGTATTGTCGCTTAGCCAGACGTTGCGGAGGCAGCCCGGCACGCAGTGGGCGCTCTGTTTTGATGACAGCTACCGATTTTGCGTCGCGCTGCTGGCAACCTGGTACGCGGAAAAAACACCGGTGATCCCGGGCCATTGTCGCGCTGCGCAGCTCAATGAAATGGGCGATGCGCTGGATGGCGTGATCAGCGATCTGCCGTTAGATATTCATTTGCCGTTGCAACGCTGGCAGGATGATGAAGCTGAAGGTGAACTTCCCGCTTTGCCCGCCGATGCCGCGCTGGTGCTGTTTACCTCAGGTTCAACCGGCGCGCCACGTCGTGTCGTAAAATCACTGGCGGTGCTGGAGCAGGAGTCGCGCTGGCTGGCTGCGCTCTGGGGTGAAAGGCTCACAGATTGCCGCATCCTTGCTTCGGTCAGTCATCAACATCTTTATGGCTTAACCTTTCGCATCATATTGCCTATGGCGTTGGGTCAACCCTTTGCGGCGCAGCAGCTATTCTACAGTGAACAACTGGTTGAACAGCTTCGGCACCCAGATTATCGCCACACTTTAATCAGTAGCCCCGCATTTTTGCGCCGCCTGGATGATCACTTCCCTGTAGCCGCCTGCACGTTGATTGTTTCAGCGGGCGGGGCGCTGGCCTGGCAGGATGCGCAACATACCCAGCAGACAATGCATTGTCCGGTGAGTGAAATATACGGCAGCACGGAAACCGGCGTGATCGCCTGGCGGCAGCGCGATTCGGACGCCGCAGCCTGGATCTGTTTTCCTGACGTCAGGCTACAACAGATCGACGATGATCGTTGGCAAGTCTCTTCCGCTCTGATTGAAAACGCTGCAGGTTGGCAGCTCGACGATCGCTTGCAGGTTGATGCCGCAGGCCACGTTCAGATAACCGGTCGCCACGATCGCATCGTAAAAATCGAAGATAAACGCATTTCGCTGAGTGAAATCGAACGGCGCTTAATGGCGCTGCCCGGTGTCGTCGATGCCGCCGCGCTGGCTATTACGCGCCACGATCGTCAGGGTATTGGCGTGGTGCTGGCGTTGGCGACGCCGCTTGATGATCATCAGCTAGCGGCGCAGAAAAAACGCTGGAAGCAGCATCTGCAACCTTTGCTGGAGTCGGTGGCGCTGCCGCGTTACTGGCGTGTGGTGGCGACCATTCCCGTCACCACACAAAGCAAACGCGCCTGGCCACAAATTGAGGAGCTTTTTCATGTTGCCGGTTGAACGCAGCCGCCAGATTCAGGACAACAGCGTAACCCTAACGCTTTATGTCGCTACCGATCTGTTCTGGTTTCAAGGCCATTTCCCCACGTTGCCGATTCTGCCTGGCGTAGCGCAACTCGATTGGGTTATGCATTACGCGGTGCAGTGTCTGGCACCCGGCAAACAGTTTGCTGCGGTCGAAAACATCAAATTTCAACAGCCGGTAGCGCCGGATTCGCTGTTGCAACTGCATATTGAGTGGGATGCGACGAAATCCCGCCTCAGCTTTTGTTACAGCCTGCTGCGTGACGGTAACGCGCTGAGCGTCAGCAGCGGAAAAATTCAGCTGTGTTAACACCTCAATTTTCGTCTGACTTCTCACCGTGCGTGGTGATTCCCTGCTACAACCACGGCGCGATGATGGCTTCAGTGCTGGCACGGTTGGCACCTTTTAACCTGCCCGTGATCATTGTGGATGACGGCAGCGAAGCCAGCACCCAACAGCAACTGGAAAGCGTGCGGGCTGAACAGATCACCGTACTGCGTTTAACGCACAATCAGGGCAAAGGTGCGGCGGTGATACAGGGACTGCGAGCTGCCGCTGCGCAGGGTTTTACCCATGCGCTGCAGTTGGATGCCGATGGACAGCACCAGATTGAAGATTGCCCAGCCATGCTGGCGGAAGCGCGGCGTTATCCTGAATGTTTGATCTCTGGTAAGCCGCTGTACGACAGTTCGATCCCCAAGTCACGTTTATATGGGCGCTACATCACCCATTTTTGGGTGTGGATCGAAACGCTGTCGTTTTCGATCAAAGACAGCATGTGCGGCTTTCGCGTCTACCCGTTATCGCCAACGTTGGCGCTGTGCGATCAGCGTGCGATCGGTCAGCGCATGGATTTTGACACTGAAATCATGGTGCGACTCTATTGGCAGGGCACACCAAGCCGCTTTCTCACCACGCGTGTGACTTACCCAGAAACCGGAGTGTCACACTTTGATGCGCTGTATGACAATCTGCGCATCTCCTGGATGCATACACGCCTGTTTTTCGGCATGTTGCCGCGCATTCCGCGTCTGGTAAACATGCGTCGCCAGCAAAAACATTGGTCCGGCGAACCGGAGCGTCGTGGGCAATTCGGTTTGCGCTTCATGCTGGCAGTTTATCGTCGCTGTGGCCGCTTGCCTTTTCTGGTACTGCTGTGGCCGGTGGTGGCGGTTTACTGGCTGAGCGGACAGCGCGCCCGTCACGCTTCACAGCAATGGATCACGCGAGTCAGTGATTACGCCAGCCAACAGCAGGTTGCGCTGCCCAAACCGCTTAACAGCTATCGCCACTTTTTGCGATTTGCTGAAGCGATGCTGGATAAGGTAGCCAGCTGGCGTGGCGATTTGCGTTGGGGACACGATATCGATTTTGCGCCAGGTGCAGAAGCGGTGATCCGTGCGCCCGGCGAACGCGGAAAGCTGATTCTTGCCTCGCATCTGGGTGATATAGAAGCCTGCCGCGCCATGGCAAAACAGGTCAGCGGCTTGGTGATCAACGCCTTGGTATTCACTGACAATGCCCAACGTTTCCGTGCGGTGCTGGAAACTATCGCGCCCGACGCGGGCGTTAATTTGCTGCCGGTTAGCGATATCGGCCCGGAAACAGCCATTCTGCTGCAACAAAAGCTGGATGCGGGCGAATGGATTGCTATCGTCGGCGATCGCACCGCCGTTAACCGCCAGCGCGGCGGGGAGCGTCGCGTAGTCTGGAGCGCGTTTTTGGGTCGTCCCGCACCCTTTCCCCAAGGCCCGTTTGTGTTAGCTGCGGCGCTGCGCTGCCCGGTGCTGTTGATGTTCGCCTTGCGCCAGCAGGGTAAATTACAGATTCATTGCGAACCTTTTGCCGATCCGCTGCTGCTGCCACGCGCACAGCGTCAACAGGCGCTACAGGTCACGGTTGATCGCTATGCGGATCGTCTGGCGCACCATGCACTGCTGGCACCGCTCGACTGGTTTAACTTTTTCGATTTCTGGACGTTGCCCGATGATCGGGTGCGCCATGAGGAGTCCGACAATGCCTGATCACCTGCATACCGTGGAAGTCGCGCTCACGGTCTCTTTTCACGACTGCGATCCGATGGGCGTGGTCTGGCACGGTAACTACTTCCGTTATTTCGAAGTGGCCCGTGAAGCGCTGCTGCGCAGCATTAATTACAGCTACAGCGAAATGGCGGCCAGCGGCTACATCTGGCCGGTGGTCGACACCCGCGTTAAGTATCGCCAGCCGCTGCGCTGTGAGGAACCGATCACCGTCAGCGCCAGCATCACCGAATATGAAAACCGATTACGCATCGACTACCAGGTCCGCAACGCGGCAGGGGAGATCACCACCAAAGCGCACACTTTGCAGGTTGCGGTGGAGCAGGCAACAGAAACCTTATGCTTTGTTACGCCCGATATTTTGCTGGAACGCCTAGGGGTGAAAGAATGCTAAAAATTATCGTTGCCAGTTTGCTACTGTGGGCCAGCGCGGCCAGCGCCGTCACGCTGGAACAGTTACAACAGCGCTTTGCCAGCCAACCGATCATTCGCGCAGATTTTGTTCAAACACGCACCATTTCCGGCATGGCGCAGCCGCTGGTATCACATGGCAACCTGCTGATCGCGCAACAACAAGGACTGTGGTGGCATCAAAGTACGCCGTTTGTCATGACGCTGCTGCTTGATGATAAGCGCATGGTACAAACGCTGAATAATCAGCCGCCGCAAGTCATCACTTCAGACAGTAATCCACAAATGTTCCAGTTCAATCATTTGTTGCGCGCGCTGTTTCAGGCAGATGAGAAGGTCTTGAAAGAGAACTTTACGCTCGATTTTCAGGACAAAGGCAACCAGCGCTGGACGCTGGGACTCACGCCTAAAGCCGCGCCGCTTAACATGATATTTAATCGTATCGATCTGGCGGGCAGCGAATTTCTCGAACGTATCGATTTGGATGACAAGCAGGGTGATAAGACCCACATTCAACTCAGCAACACGCGCATTAAGCCGCCGCAATTAAGTGACGAGGAGCGCACACGTTTTGCCGGGCCGTAATGATAAATTCTTCGCCGCGCTGTGGTTAGTGGTTTGCATGGTTTTAGCTGTCGCCTTGGTGCTGCTGTTGCCGCGCAGCCATCTCAACAGCAGCGTACTGGCGTTGTTGCCGCAGCAAAACCTCGGTGCCGCGCCTGCGGAGTTGCAGGAAGGTTTTATGCAGCGGCTGGATCGACAAATGGTCTGGCTGGTATTACCAGGAAAAACCGACGATCCAGAGGTGGCGCGCTGGTGGCTTGAGCAATTACGCGCTTTGCCTGCACTCAAACAGGTGCAGGGCGATCTCAATGAAAATCAGCAGCAGCAGTGGGGCCGTTTTGCCTGGCAACATCGTAACGGCCTGATTGATGATGCAACCCGTGCACGATTGCAAAACGGCGGCGATGCGCAAGCTGATTGGCTGTTAGGCCAACTCTTTTCCGCCTTTTCTGGGGTGGGCAGCAAGGAGTTACAAAACGATCCGCTGATGCTGGTACGAGGCTCACAGCTGGCACTTCAGCAAAATGCCGATCGCATGATGCTGCACAATGGCTGGCTAACGGTGCAGGATAAGCAAGGCCAACGCGGCTATTTCCTGCATGGCGAACTGGCAAATAATGCGTTTAGCATTACGCAGAGCCATCAACTTGTGTCGCAACTCAGGCAGCTTGAAAAAGCGCTAAAACAGCGCTGGCCGCAAGCACAACTGCTGACGCGCGGCACAGTACTGTTCAGTGATGATGCCAGCCAGCGTGCGCAACACGATGTTGAAACACTCGGCACAATAACCTTGGGCGGCGTGTTGATACTGGTGCTGTTGGTGTTCCGCTCGTTGCGCCCATTGCTGCTATGCCTCGCATCGGTCGCCATTGGCGCGATAGCGGGCACGGTCGCCACGCTGCTCTGTTTTGGCGAGCTGCACATCATGACGCTGGTGATGAGCCTGAGCATTGTCGGCATCTCTGCCGATTACACGCTCTACTACCTCACCGAACGCATGGTACATGGTGAACACGCCACGCCGTGGCAGAGTCTACGCAAAGTGCGCGGTACGCTGCTGCTGGCGTTAGCCACCACCGCGATTGCCTGGCTATTAATGCTGCTGGCGCCTTTTCCGGGTCTGCGTCAGTTGGCGGTTTTTGCGGCCAGCGGTTTAACGGCATCCTGTTTAACGGTGATTTTTCTCTATCCATGGTTGGTGCGCGGTTTACCGGTTCGTCCTGTGCCGTTGATGGTGCCGCTTGCGCGCTGGTTAGCCGCGTGGCGTCGTCGCAAAGCGTTGCGAATTGGCTTGCCGCTGGCGATGGCGATTTACGCGCTGGGCGGTATGGTGCAATTAAAGGTGGATGATGATATTGCCCATCTACAAAGCGCGCCGGCCCATCTGCTCGAACAGGATCGCCAACTGGCGGATTTGACAGGTCAACGCGCCGATCAAACTTGGTTTGTGGTGTGGGGAGATAACGCACAGCAGACGCTGCAGCGTTTAGCGCAGCTGGTGCCAGATTTAAAACAGGCGCAGCAGCAAGGTGCGCTGCAAAACTTCCGTTTACTGCCGTTACGTTCGCTGGAACAGCAGCAGCAAGACATTGCTACCCTGCAACAGGCCGCGCCGAAGATCGTGGCGCGGCTAAAACAGGCGGGGATCAGCGTGCCCGCACCCGATCTTCAACCGATGACGGTAACGCCAGAAGCCTGGCTAAACAGTCCGCTGAGTGAAGGCTGGCGACTGTTATGGCTGTCGCTGCCTGACGGGCGCAGCGGCGTGCTGGTGCCGACCAGCGGCGTAAAAAATAGCGCGGCGCTCAGTGCGCTGGCGCAAAAATATCCAGGCGTAAGTTGGGTCGATCGTAAGGCCAGCTACGATACGCTTTTCAGCTTCTGGCGCTCGCTGTTGAGCGGCTTACTGTTGCTGGCGTTAGCGCTGATTGCGCTGAGCTACGTGCTGCGTTTAGGCCTTAAAGCGGGTTTGCGCAGTGCATTGCCTTCATTGCTGTCGCTGGCAACCGCGTTGGCAACGTTGGGCTGGATGGGCGCGTCGTTGAATCTGTTCGCGCTGCTGGCATTGATTCTGGTGCTGGGCATTGGCATTAATTACACCTTGTTCTTTAGCAATCCGCAGGGTACGCCGCTGACTTCACTGTTGGCGGTCTCGCTGGCGATGATGACAACGTTGCTGACGTTGGGCATGTTGGTTTTCAGCAGCACCAGCGCCATTGCTGGTTTTGGCACCGTGTTGTGCAGCGGTATTTTTAGCGCCTTTCTGCTCTCACCGCTGGCCATGCGGCCCACTAAATCGAGGAAAAAAAGATGATTCGCGCAGCGATGATGTTGATATTCAGTCTGTTGCTCAGCGCCTGCGCCAGCCCTAAGCCAGATAATACGCAGCCTACCGCCTGGCTGAAGCCTGGCGTGAAGATTATGCTGCCACCGCCGGGCATCACGCCTGCATTTCAACAGCAGCAACTGTTAACCGGCCAGATAAAAGGAACCCGCCAGTCGCTGCTGGTGTTGCTGAGCGCCGATGCGCAGAAAATAGAATTAGCGGGCTTATCATCGGTGGGGATTCGCTTGTTCCGTGTCAGTTACGATGCCAGGGGCATTCATACGCAACAGCTGATGCCGCTGCCCAATATGCCGCCCGCCAGTCAGGTATTGGCCGATATTATGTTGAGTCACTGGCCGATTGCGGTATGGCAAAAACAGCTGCCGCGCGGCTGGACGCTACAAGACAAAGGATTGAAGCGCGTGCTGCGAGATGCCGATAACCAGGTCGTGACGGAGATTACCTATCTACAACGCGGCGAGCGACGTGAGCCGATCACCCTTCAGCAGCACGCGTTTGGTTACCTGATTCAAATTCAACATTTGGATGCATCATGATCTACATTTCTGCATTCGGGATGCTCAATGCGCTTGGGAACAATAATCAGCAGATTGCCGCGAACCTGATCAGCGGTATTGCGCCTGGTATGCGTGAGCATGAAGGCTGGCTAACGACGGACAAACGCTGCTGGCTGGGTGCGGTAGAGGCCAAGTTGCCTGCTATACCCGCTGCCTTTGCTGCGCATGACACCCGTAATAATCAGCTGCTGCTGGCGGCGTTAGCGCAAATTCGTCCAGCGCTGGATGCTGCTGTTGCGAAATATGGTGCCGATCGCGTTGCGATCGTGTTGGGAACCAGCACCTCGGGTGTTGACGAAGGCGATCAGCAGATTCGTGGCGATCGCCAGCGCTACCATTACCAGATGCAAGAATTGGGCGATCCATCGCGCTTTCTGGCGCAATATCTGCAACTCAATGGCCCAGCCTATACCATCTCCACCGCCTGTTCTTCCAGCGCTCGTGCGCTGATCAGCGGCGAACGTTTGATTGCTGCAGGGTTGGCGGATGTTGCCCTGGTAGGCGGTGCAGATTCACTAAGCCGCATGCCGGTTAACGGCTTCGCCAGTCTCGAATCACTTTCTGAACGCCGCTGCGTGCCGTTTAGCCGTGAGCGCGATGGTATTTCGATTGGTGAGGGGGCCGCGCTGATGCTGTTAACGCGAGAACCGCAGCCGTTAGCGCTGTTGGGCGCGGGCGAATCTTCTGATGCCTGGCATATGTCTGCGCCGCATCCAGAAGGTGAGGGCGCAGAGCGCGCCATGCGCATGGCGCTGCAACAGGCGGGTTTAGCGCCGCAGGATATCGGCTACATCAACCTGCATGGCACCGCGACGCCGCTTAACGATCAGATGGAAGCGTTAGTGATCCATCGCCTGTTTGGCAGTGATGTACCCTGCAGTTCGACGAAACACCTTACCGGGCACACGCTCGGTGCAGCGGGCGTGTGCGAAGCCGCGCTCAGCGCGTTGATTCTCAGCGAGAATCTGCCGTTGCCGGCGCAAGATTTTTCTGTCGCCGCTCGCGACGAAAGCCTGGCAGAGTGCGGCCTGCTGCTGCACTCTCAGCCGCTGGCGCGTCCGATTATCGCGTCCAACTCGTTTGCTTTCGGTGGCAATAATACCTGTTTAATTTTGGGACGGTGCGATGACAATTAAGGGTTGTGCTGCGGATTTTTTGCCGCATGAAACGCCTATGGTGCTGGTCGAACAGCTGATTGCGGTGGATGAAGAAAGCGTGCATTGCCGAGTGACAACGGCCAAAACAGGCGTGCTGGCTCCTTTTCTTAATCAGCAGGGTGAACTGCCCGCGTGGTTTGGCGTAGAGATCATGGCGCAAACCGTTGGTGTCTGGTCTGGCTGGCAAGCGAAACGTGCCGGAGCAATCCTTATCCACCCAGGCATGCTGTTGGGCGGGCGCGGCTGGCGGGCAACGCAGCCCCATTTCCCGGCTAACGCAACGCTGGATATCACTATGCGGCTACTGATGCGCGACGATCGGATGGGCAGTTTTGAGGGCGAAATCCATTATGGCGATCTGCTGCTGGCCAGCGGACGCCTGAATACCTATCAACCGAATGAAGAAGAGCTACAGCAACTGATGTCACAAGGAAATCAGCCATGAGAGGTTCTGTATTGGTAACGGGCGCCAGTAAAGGCATTGGCCGCGCTATCGCGCTGCGCCTGGCGCAGGACGGCTTCGAACTGGTGGTGCATTACAATCGCGACCGTGCTGGCGCTGAACACACGTTGCAGCACATCGTGGAGCAGGGTGGAATCGGGCGGGTGCTGGGTTTTGATGTTGCCGATCGCGCCGCGACCCGCAGCGTTCTGGAGGCGGATATTGAGCAGCACGGTGCCTATTACGGCGTTGTCAGCAATGCAGGGATCACCCGGGATGGCGCTTTCCCTGCGCTAACAGAATCTGAGTGGGATGATGTGATTCATACCAATCTCGACAGCTTTTATAATGTGATTCACCCCTGCGTGATGCCCATGATTGGTCTGCGTCGTGGCGGTCGGATCATCACACTGTCGTCGGTTTCTGGCATGATGGGCAATCGCGGCCAGGTCAATTACAGCGCGGCAAAAGCGGGCATCATCGGCGCAACCAAAGCGCTGGCGATTGAACTGGCAAAACGTAAAATCACCGTAAACTGCATCGCGCCCGGCCTGATTGATACCGGCATGGAAGGGCTTGAACCGCGAGTCGTTGAGGAAGCACTGAAAATTATTCCGATGAAACGCATGGGCGCAGCGGATGAAGTGGCGGGATTAGCCAGCTATTTGATGTCTGACATTGCAGGTTATGTCACGCGTCAGGTGATTTCGATTAACGGAGGCATGCTGTGATTCAGCGCGTAGTTGTCACGGGCATGGGCGGTGTCACCGCTTTTGGCGAGCAATGGCAGGCGGTTGCGGCACGTATTCTTGCAGGTAAAAACGCAGTGCGGCAGATGCCGGAATGGCAAGTTTATGATGGGCTGCACACGCTGTTAGGCGCGCCGATTGATGATTTTACCTTGCCTGCGCACTATACCCGTAAACGTATTCGCGCCATGGGCCGCGTCTCGCTGCTGGCTACCCGCGCCACCGAACTGGCTTTGGAACAGGCTGGGCTGATCGATCATCCGGTACTGACCAATGGTGAAACCGGCATTGCTTATGGCTCTTCCACCGGCAGCACCGGGCCGGTGAGCGAATTCGCCACTATGCTGACTGAAAAGCACACCAACAATATTACCGGCACCACCTATGTGCAGATGATGCCGCACACCGCCGCCGTGAATGCCGGTCTGTTTTTTGGTTTACGTGGTCGTGTGATCCCCACTTCCAGCGCCTGTACCTCGGGCAGCCAGGCGATTGGCTATGCGTGGGAAGCGATTCGCCACGGCTACCAAACGGTGATGGTAGCCGGTGGCGCAGAGGAGTTATGTCCTTCTGAAGCGGCGGTATTCGATACGCTATTTGCCACCAGCCAGCGCAATGACGCACCGCAAAGTACCCCTTCTCCATTCGATCAGCATCGTGATGGATTGGTGATTGGCGAAGGTGCGGGTACCCTGATTCTCGAATCGCTGGAACATGCGCAGGCGCGTGGCGCAACAATTTACGCCGAGCTGGTGGGGTTCCACACCAATTGCGATGCGGCACATATTACGCAGCCGCAGCGCGAAACCATGCAAATCTGCATTGAGCGTGCACTGAAAAGTGCCGGGCTGGAAGCCTCACAAATTGGCTATATTAATGCGCACGGCACAGCCACCGATCGGGGTGATATTGCTGAAAGCCTGGCAACTGCAGCCGTGTTTGGCGACCAAACGCCCGTCTCTTCGTTGAAATCCTATTTTGGTCACACGCTGGGCGCGTGCGGTGCGCTGGAAGCCTGGATGAGCATTCAGATGATGCGCGAAGGCTGGTTTGCACCGACGCTAAATCTGACGCAGCCTGCACAAGAATGCGGTGCGCTGGACTACATTATCGGTGAGCCGCGTAAGCTGGAAACCGATTTTATCCAGACCAACAATTTCGCCTTTGGCGGCATTAATACCTCGCTTATCTTCAAACGCTGGCGCGACGCCTGATCAAGTGCGCTGCTTCGGCAGCGCCTTCACTGTTTTTTCATCCGTTATCAGACTGTAAATCCTGCGCTTTAGCATAAGATTTTTCTTGCATTCACTTCCGCCCCGCGCATAATCGCAAACCGCAATAATAATGATTCTCAGTATATTTACCATTAGGGAACGACGATGCGCCAACTTCTTTCAACCCCAGGATTCAAACCGACGCTGCTCGCTATTTTCGTCAGCGCCGGTTGTTTGCCAGTGATGGCTCAGACTACGACGACGAATAACGCTGCCAGTGATGCAGCAGCGGACAATAAAGAACAGACCTTAACCGTGGTGGCGACACCGGAAAATGATTTTAAAGCGGGTGGCAACGATTTGGTGCCCGCTTATCTCGATGGGCAAATTGCTCACGGCGGTCGCCTGGGCATGCTCGGCGAGCAAAAAGCGATGGACGTGCCGTTCAACGTCATCGGCTTTACCTCAAAAATGATTCAGGACCAGCAGGCACATACCATCGCTGACGTGGTGAAAAACGATGCTGGCGTGCAGAGCGTGAAGGGCTACGGCAACTTTGCTGAAAGCTACCGCATCCGTGGCTTCCTGATGGATGGCGATGACATGACCTTTGGCGGCTTGCCCGGCGTGGTGCCACGTCAGGTAATGGATACGGCGTTGATCGATCGCGTTGAGATCTTTAAAGGTGCAAACAGTTTGCTGAACGGCTCAGCCACCGGCGCGGTTGGCGGTATGATCAACCTTGAACCGAAACATGCAGATGATGTGCCTTTGACGCGCGTTGGCGTGGATTACACCACCTCCTCGCAGGTGGGGACCAATGTCGATATCGGTCGACGCTTTGGCGATAACAACCAGTTCGGTGTGCGGGTGAACGCGGTGCATCGTGAAGGTGAAACTGGCGTAGATGACGAGAAGAAAAGAACCACCGCCGCGTCGATCGGCCTTGATTATCGGGGCGATCGTCTGCGCACGTCACTTGATGTGGGTTATCAGAAAAAGACCTTCCACGACGGTGGATTAGGCGTGAACATCAGCGGTATCGACTTTATTCCTGCGGTGCCGTCAAACTCGCATAACTACAGCCAAAAATGGGTGTACAGCGATATGGAGTCCGAATTTGGTATCGCCAAAGCGGAATACGATATCACCAATAACTGGACAGCTTACGCAGGCTTGGGCGCGCAGCATGCCCATGAAACCGGCAACTACGCCACGCCAAAGATCACCAACAGCAACGGTGATGCAACCATTGCCACCTTCAACACTAACCGCATTCAAGACAACATGAGCGGCATGGTGGGATTACGTGGCAATTTCGATACCGGCTTCGTCTCGCACAAAGTGAACATTGGCTATTCGGCGCTGACCACCAATGCCAAAAATGCTTACGGCATGGCGTTGAGCGGCGCATCAACCAATATCTATCACACCAACGATATCGCAGAACCCGCCGTGAACTTTAGCGGTGGTAATTTCTCTGATCCGCTGACCACCGCACGCTCGCGTACGCAAGGCTATTTGCTCAGCGATACCTTGGGCCTGTTTGATGATTCGCTGCTGTTTACAGTGGGTGCGCGTCATCAGAAAGTGGTGGTGCGTAACTACGCTTACGGCACGGGCGCAGAGGATGTCGCTTCGCGTTATGACAACAGCCGCTGGATGCCAACGTATGGCGTAGTCTACAAGCCGTGGGAGACCGTTTCTCTCTATGCGAACCACACCGAAGCATTGCAACCCGGTGAAGTCGCGCCACAAGGCAGCAGCAACTACGGTTCTGTCACGGGCATCGCGCATTCGAAGCAGAATGAAATTGGCGTGAAAACGGATTTCGGCCGGATTGGCGGCTCGCTGGCACTGTTTGAAATCAAGAAGCCTTCCGGCATTCTCAACGGTGACAACGCCTACGTAATGGATGGCGAACAGCGCCATCGTGGTGTTGAAACCAACATCTTCGGCGAGCCGGTATTAGGTTTCCGCTTGAATGCCAGCGCAACCTGGATCGATCCGGTCATGCAAAAAACCGAGGGTGGCACCTACGACGGCAAGCAGGCGGTGGGCGTTCCTCGCTACGATTACCAGTTGGGCGCAGAATATGATATCAAACCGGTTGAAGGACTGACCGCAACCGCCTTGCTGAACCACACCGGTTCACAATGGGCAGATTCTGCGAATACCAAGAAAATTGACAGCTACACCACCTTGGATCTGGGTTTGCGTTACCGCACCAAAGTTAACCAGAGCGATATGGTTTGGCGTGTCGGTGTTGAGAACGTAACCAATGAGAAATATTGGGCCAACATTGATGACAGCGGCACGTATTTATCACAGGGTGATGGACGTACGCTGAAAGTCGGTATGAGCTACGACTTCTAATCAACCTGAGTTTCAACGCAACGGGGCGCATCATGCGCCCCGTTTATTTTGCGAATAAATCTGATCAATCAAACGGATTCCTTTACACTGTTGCGCGCCGTACCTTAAACAGGTTCATCCCATTCTGTAGAGATGTCATGTCAGCACCTTCACCACCGGACAAACACGACGAACCTTTGCGTCAATCTTTAGACGATGCCCAGTTCGCTATTGTGGTGCTTGTTGTGACCTCAGTGACGTTGATTATCTTCGTATTGATGGTTACGCTCTGGATGAGTTGAGAGGTCAGGCGTGAAAAGGACATTCATCAGGAGAAGGCAATGGAAAACAGAGATGACAAACTGATTGCGATTATTGGCCTGCTGGCTGCGTGTCTCATTGGGGTTACGTTCCTGTTTACCATGACATGGCTCACCGATGTGCGCCATCCCACCGATCCTTCTCTTGACGTGCAATCCTGCTCTCCCAAGCCTCACCCGCCAATCTCTCATCCATCCTGATCGCGTTTTTCATATTTGATCTGTTGGCTACGTAATACCAGCGCCAGCCCCTCATGCAGGGTGCGATTACCATTGGGATCGCCTAATCCCAGCAGCGGATCTGGCGAGCGGCGATCATCAGCCCAGGCGGGATATTCCACCACCGGGTAAAGCGAAACGCCCTCGATGGCAATCCCATTTTCCAGCGCCACCGACACATTTTCACTGACTTCCTGCAACCAGGTTGCGCCTGCATTACCTTCTGCGCCGGTTTCTGCCAGCAGCATGGGACGTTGATAACGCTGCCAGCACTGCGCGAGCAGCGTATGCAGCGGCACCCTTGAGGGGTGATCGGCTTCCATGGGGAGATCCGGGAAAAACCAGTGATTGTCGGGATAATAATTCAAACCCAGGATGTCGAGACACGCTTCGCTGCCGCCTAACTCTTTATCGAGGCGACCCGCTAACATATCCCAGGCTTCGAACTGCGCCTGATGTTGCGCATTGGCATAAGGTTTACTGTCTGGGTTGTCGGGATGTGTGGCGATCTGCACCAGCGGATCGGTTAATACAAAGCGGGCGTCGGGATAGACTTCACGAATAGCGTGAATGGCTGCCAGCGAAGCGCGCACCAGCTGTCGCTTCAGCTCTTTACCGCGATTCGCCACGTGAGGATTAAACCAGGCAACGTCAGCGCCAGCCCATGACCAAAACGAGATTTGATTGATGGGCGTAAAGAAAGGCTGCTCGATGCCGTGGTCTCGCATTAGCTGTGCCATGGCGCGGGCGAAGCGTTCGAAATGCTCGACAAATTCTGCTTTCCAGATATTGAGATGATCGGGATAGCCAAAATGCGCCAGCTCCCAGATAATTTGCAGATTATGACGCTGTGCCGCCTCGATCATCGGCAGGAAAGAGTGCCAGTCATAGACATCGGGCGTTTTCTCAATCAAATGCCAGCGAGCACCATCGCGCGCCGTCAAAATGTGCTGTTCCACCAGCGTGGCGTAATCTTTATTCAGCAACATGTCATGACCACTGGAGATCACCATGTCCAGCCTTTTTCCTGGCGCACGACAGGCGGTGGAGCAGGGGAAGCTGCCCTGAAAGAAGCTGCGAAACAGGTGGGGATGATGGCGATGTGAACCTTCGGTAAGGGATTGCTGCGTCATTTTCCTCTCCTTCCAGGCAATTGCCGGTCACAGATGGTTCGGCTAAGTCTAGACTAAAAACATCAACAGCCGTGTAGTGAAGTAGGAAGGCTCGCATAGCGTGTTTCCTAAGACCGGTGAATAATAAAAATAACTGCATCATTCAGGGAATTAACATGACCGAAGCTTTTGACCTGCATCCGCCCACTCTTTGTGAGAGCTGGCTGGAACAGCGGCTTAAACCACAGCGAGTGCACCGTGCCGACCTCAGCGGGATTCATCCGCTCAGCGATGGGCTGGATGCCTTCGCCGCCCGCTATATGCTGATTGAAAAAGCTGAACGCTCGCTCGATATTCAGTACTACATCTGGCAAAACGACATGTCTGGGAGATTGCTGTTTAGCGCCCTGTTGGACGCCGCAGAACGCGGAGTAAAAGTCCGTTTGCTGCTGGATGACAACAATACGCCGGGCCTGGATGAAACCCTGGCGCAGCTCGATCGTCACCCCAATATCACCGTCAGGCTCTTCAATCCTTTCTCATTTCGAACCCTGCGCGCGCTGGGTTATCTGACTGATTTCGCACGTCTTAACCGACGTATGCACAATAAAAGTTTTACCGTCGATGGCATTACCACGTTGGTGGGCGGACGTAATATTGGTGATGAATATTTCGGAACCGGTAATGAACCGCTGTTTGCAGATCTCGATGTGATGGCCATTGGGCCGGTTGTAGAAGAGGTCAGCAAAGATTTTGAGCGCTATTGGAAAAGCAAACCGGTATCGCCGTTGAAAAAGGTGCTGGATGAAACCAGCGATGACAAAAGCGCGGTGCGTTTGCCGGAAGCCTGGCGCCACAGCGAAGCCGTTCAGGTCTACCTCAAACGGCTGGATAATTCTGCGTTTGTCAGCCAACTCGAACAGGGCACCCTGGAGCTGACATGGGCGAAATCTCGTTTGCTCAGCGACGATCCGCGTAAAGGTTTAGGCAAAGCAAAGCGCAAAAGCTTGCTGCCGCAGCGTATGTTGGAAGTGATAGGTACGCCGCAGCATCAATTCGATATTATTTCAGCCTATTTTGTGCCGACGCGTGCGGGCGTGGCGCAGCTACTAGCCTTAAAGCGTAAAGGGGTGAAAATCGCCATTCTGACCAATTCGCTGGCGGCGAATGATGTCTCCATTGTGCATGCGGGTTACGCTAAATGGCGCAAGAAGCTATTACGTCACGGTATCGCGCTGTATGAACTTAAACCGCAATCCGCCTTGCAGGATGCGCCACACGATCGCGGTTTGACCGGTAATTCGGGTTCGAGTCTGCATGCCAAAATCTTTTCGGTCGATCAAAAAACGTTGTTTATTGGCTCGTTTAATTTTGACCCACGTTCAGCAGAACTCAACACGGAAATGGGATTAGTGATTGAAAGCGAAACGCTGGCAATGAAAACCCATCAGCGCTTCATTGATTCAATGCGCGATCGTGCCTGGACACTACGATTGGATAAGTGGGGCAGGGTAAACTGGCTTGAGTATCCGAACGAATCAGAAGAAGTGGTGCATAAACATGAACCGGGCTGTTCGCTGTGGCAGCGATTGCAGGTGCGATTAGTCTGGCGTTTGCCTATTGAATGGCTGCTTTAAAAAAAGCGATCCCCAACGGGATCGCTTTTTTATTATTTGTTCTGCGGCTTACCGGAGAACAAGAAGCGCAGCAGCGGAATGCGCAGGTGAATCTCATACAACAGAAAGGCGATGCCAAACACCATTATCAGGCCAACGAAAAAGCCCAGCGTGTTGTTGCTGATGTGCGGCGTTATATAAATGCCATACAGCAACGTCAGGGGATGGTGGACCAAATAGATAAACAGCGAAGCATTGACCAGATACATGATGCGCGGCGAATGTGAGTTCAGCAGCTTATGGCCGAAGCAGAAGCAGACGTTGAGCATACACAAGCCCATCAGGGTGGAGATCAGCGCATCCAGTTCATATAACCAACCTTCACCACTGCTCATCCGCTGATTTGCGCAGTAGGCAACAAACACCACAATTGCGCCAAAGCACATCACGGGATTGAATCGTACAAATAACTGCTTCAGCGCCTTATGCTTCCACGACAGCGCGCCAAGCATGAAGAAAGGCATAAAGAACAGTGATTGCATCACCCCAATACTGAACAAGCCATTCATTAACCAGTCAGGCTGGAAAATAAAGATCGCACGGCGTAACAGGCACCATAACAACGCCCACGCCATAACGCCTAAGGTCAGCGAACCCCAACCCACACGTTGGTAATCAATGGCGTGTTTTTGATCGCGTAACCAGCGGAACGTCAGCATGCCCAGCGTGGTTAGCACCACCAACACCACCAGAAACCACAGGTGAGAGATTAACTCCCACATCAGGTTATTAAATTTCTCGTACAGACTAAAATTATCCCAGCCAGACAATTTCTGCGTCCACTCTTTGAGCATAAAAAATTGCGGCAGAGTGATCAGCGGAATGGCAGTAAGCAGCGGAATGCCGACACGCTCCAACCGTACTTTTAAAAACCGCTGCGGCTGATAGCGCAAATAGAGCATGTAGGAGAAATAGCCGGAGATGACAAAAAAGACCTGCATACGGAAGGCGTGAATAAAATCATTAAACAGCGTCAACCATAATGAAGCGTCGGTACTGTTAACTGCCCATTTTTGCGTGGAATAAATCAGGGAAACGTGAAATGGAACCCCTAATAACATCAAATAAGCCCGAATGGAGTCGAGAAAATATTCACGTTCAGGTTTTGCTGTACTCATAAAGTTCCTGTTCGTTAGTACGTTGTGAGTCTGTTTTAGCCAGTTTCGCCCTGAAACCGGATTATGCCGGAGTGAAATTCTACCTGTGATAAACGAGGTATACTATCAGCTAAATCTGTATCGTTTAATTGTCCTAAAATCACACATCTGGCTTACGAATAAAGGGAACATTCTTGCGCATAAGCTGTCGGAAAACCGAATAATCCTTTAAGATAAGCGGGTTTGATTTAAGCACACGAAAGGGGGGGATGTGCTGACTAAAGAGAAAAATAAACCAGAACTGAAAAAGGTGCGTTGGATTGGCGCTGCAGTTCTGCTGGCGTTGTACGCCAATAACAGTTGGGCGTTTAACATCGATGATGTAGCCAAACAAGCCAAAGCGTTGGCAGGGAAAAGCTTCGAAGCGCCTAAAAGCAATTTACCCTCTCAGTTTCGTGAAATGAAATTTGCTGATTATCAGCAGATCCAGTTTAACCACGATAAAGCGTATTGGGGCAAATTGCGTACGCCATTCAAGCTGGAATTTTATCATCAGGGTATGTACTTCGATACGCCGGTACAAATTAATGAAGTCACGGCTAGCGCGGTGCGTGAAATCAAATACAACCCTGATTATTTTAATTTCGGCAATGTGAAACATGACGCCGATTCGGTTAAAAACCTGGGCTTCGCGGGTTTTAAAGTCCTTTACCCATTAAATACCAAAGGTAAAGATGACGAGATCACCAGTTTTCTGGGTGCCAGCTACTTCCGCGTGATCGGTGCGGGCCAGGTTTATGGCTTGTCGGCGCGTGGTTTGGCGATTGATACCGCGTTGCCTTCTGGCGAAGAGTTCCCGCGCTTTAAAGAGTTCTGGATCGAACGTCCGAAACCACAAGATAAGCAACTGGTGATCTACGCCTTACTGGATTCGCCTCGAGCAGCCGGTGCCTACCGTTTTGTTATTCGTCCGGGTAATGAGTCGGTCGTTGACGTGCAGTCTAAAGTCTATCTGCGCGACAAAGTGGGCAAACTGGGTGTGGCGCCATTGACCAGTATGTTCCTGTTCGGTGCTAACCAGCCGTCGCCGGTTAATAATTTCCGTCCTTCGTTGCACGATTCTGATGGTCTTTCCATCCATAGCGGCAACGGCGAATGGATTTGGCGTCCGCTGAATAATCCGCGCCATTTGGCGGTGAGCACATACACCATCGAAAGCCCGAAAGGTTTTGGTCTGCTGCAACGTAGCCGCGACTTCAGCGCTTATCAGGATCTTGACGATCGTTACGATCAGCGTCCAAGTGGCTGGGTTGAGCCTTTAGGCGATTGGGGTAAAGGCCGCGTCGAGCTGGTGGAGATCCCTACTGCGGATGAAACCAACGACAACATCGTTGCCTTCTGGACACCGGAGAACCTGCCGGATCCGGGCAAAGAGATGAACTTCAAATACCGTCTACACTTCACGCGTGACGAAAGCCAACTGCACTCGGACGACACGGCATGGGTGAAAAACACCCTGCGTTCTGCCGGTGACGTTAAGCAGTCTAATCTGGTGCGTCAACCGGATGGCAGCATCGCCTTTACTCTCGATTTTGTGGGTAAAGCGATGAGCCAAATGCCGGAAAACAGCCAGGTTGCACCACAGGTGAGTGTGGGTAATAACGCGGATGTGGTTGAGCAGAGCGTACGCTATAACCCGGTCAATAAAGGCTGGCGTTTGGTGTTGCGTCTGCGTGTGAAAGACAACAAGCAGCCAACCGAAATGCGTGCGGCGCTGGTTAGCGGCGACAAGACATTGACGGAAACCTGGAGCTATCAGCTACCTGCCAATGAATAAATCGACTTTTACACCTCAAAGTTACGTGGAATCCCTGCCGCTGGATGCGGCAGGAAAAGCCCGTTTAAGCGCCTCGCTGCAAAATGCCGAGGCGTTTCACTTCATACACGAATCGCTGGGCCAGGATGTGGCAGCCAGCGATCGCCCTGACGATGCGCCACTGAAATCTGTTTCATCGCGGGTGAAAATGGCCTGGCCAGACTCGCTTGCTGATGGCCAACAGCTCGGCAAAGATTATCTCGATCGCACCACGCTGAAGGCCATGCCGAAAGTGAAGCGCTCGCTGATGTTCCCGGAAGCCTGGCGTACTAACCCGTTGGTGCGTGCCTGGTCTTCATTACGTGGACAAAAATCATTGCCGCGCTACGCCAATCCAGAAGAGCAGCGTGCTGAAGAGAAGTGGCGTCACGTAGGATCAATGCGTCGCTACACTTTGCTGATTTTGACGCTTTTCCAGACCGTTGTGGCAACCTGGTACATGAAAACCATTCTGCCGTATCAGGGCTGGACGCTGCTCGACCCGATGGAGATGATCAATCAGAACTGGCAGCAATCAGTGATGCAGATTCTGCCTTACGTGCTGCAAACCGGAATTCTGTTCCTGTTCGCCATCCTATTCTGTTGGGTCTCCGCCGGTTTCTGGACTGCGCTGATGGGCTTTTTACAGCTGCTTATTGGTCGCGACAAGTACAGCATCTCTTACTCAACAGTAGGCGATGAAGCACTTAACCCTGAGCACCGTACAGCGTTGATCATGCCGATCTGTAATGAAGATGTTGAGCGCGTATTTGCTGGATTACGAGCGACCTGGGAATCCGTCGTCCGTACCGGCAATGCAGAACATTTTGACGTCTACATCCTCAGCGACAGCTACGATCCTGATATTGCCATCGCCGAGCAGAAAGCCTGGATGGAACTGGTACGTGATGTTGGCGGCGCGGGCAAAATCTTCTATCGCCGTCGTCGTCGTCGCGTGAAGCGTAAAAGCGGCAACATTGATGACTTCTGTCGTCGTTGGGGCGTCAACTACAGCTATATGGTGGTGCTGGACGCTGACAGCGTAATGAGCGGTGAATGTCTTACCGGCTTAGTACGCATGATGGATGCCAATCCAAATGCGGGTATTATCCAGTCTTCGCCAAAAGCGTCTGGCATGGACACGCTCTACGCGCGTTGTCAGCAGTTCGCAACACGCGTTTACGGTCCGCTGTTTACCGCCGGTTTGCACTTCTGGCAATTGGGGGAATCGCATTACTGGGGCCATAACGCCATTATTCGCGTGAAGCCGTTTATTGAGCACTGTGCGCTAGCGCCGTTGCCTGGTGAAGGCTCATTTGCGGGCTCAATTCTGTCGCATGACTTTGTTGAGGCTGCGCTGATGCGTCGTGCCGGTTGGGGGGTGTGGATCGCTTACGATCTGCCGGGTTCATATGAAGAGCTCCCGCCAAACTTGCTGGATGAGCTTAAACGTGACCGTCGCTGGTGTCACGGTAACCTGATGAACTTCCGCCTGTTCCTGGTGAAAGGAATGCATCCCGTTCACCGTGCGGTGTTCCTGACGGGGGTGATGTCTTATCTCTCCGCGCCGTTATGGTTTATGTTCCTTGCGCTCTCCACCGCCTTGCAGATTGTGCATACGCTGATGGAACCAACTTACTTCCTGCAACCGCGACAGCTCTTCCCGGTTTGGCCGCAGTGGCGTCCTGAACTGGCGATAGCCCTGTTCTCAACCACAATGGTGCTGCTGTTCTTGCCAAAACTGTTGAGTGTGGTGCTGATTTGGTTCAAAGGCGCTAAACCTTACGGTGGCGTAATGCGCGTAACCCTTTCACTGTTTTTGGAAATGCTGTTCTCAGTATTGCTGGCGCCGGTACGTATGCTTTTCCATACTGTGTTCGTGGTCAGTGCATTCCTTGGCTGGGAAGTGGTGTGGAATTCGCCGCAACGTGATGACGATGCTACGCCGTGGAGTGAAGCATTCAAACGTCACGGTTCTCAAATGGCGTTAGGGATTGTCTGGGCGGCAGGTATGGGTTGGCTGGATCTCAACTTCCTGTGGTGGTTAGCACCGATCGTCTTCTCGCTGATCCTTTCACCGTTTGTTTCAGTGATGTCGAGCCGTGCCACGTTGGGTATTAAGAGCAAAAATGCAAAATTGTTCCTGATCCCTGAAGAGTATGAGCCGCCGAAAGAGTTGGTGGATACCGACTTCTATCTGAAGCTCAACCGCGAACGTGCGTTGGAAAATGGCTTTATGCATGCGGTATTCCACCCGGCGTTCAATGCCTTGGCAACGGCGCTTGCGACATCTCGTCACAAGCAAAGCCAGCTGCTGGAGCATGCGCGCGATCGTCGCGTCGATCAGGCATTAAGCGATGCACCCGAGAAACTCAACCGTGAACAGCGATTGCAGCTGATCAGCGATCCGGTGGTGCTGGCACGCGTTCATACCCGTTTATGGGAAAACGCAGAGAAGTATCATCAGTGGGTTGAAAGTTATCAAAAGCTGAAATTGAATCCACAGGCGTTGCCACAAAACGCCTAAGCAAAAAAGCGGCAGGGATGCCGCTTTTTTTATGGCTCAGATTCGGGTTAACGCAGCGATTTAACGCGAACTTTACGTAATTCAGTGGAAATGTAGGTGTTACTTCTGTGTGTGGGTCACTAAAATAGCGTCAATTCCATTAAGAGAAACTGTTGTGAATCGTTTCCTGAAACTATCTGTTTTAACCTTGTCCGTTTTGCTGTTGAGCGGTTGCGGTAGCATTATCAGTAGAACCGTGCCCGGTCAGGGACACGGTAATCAATATTATCCTGGCGTACAGTGGGATGTTCGCGACAGCGCATGGCGGGTGTTGACCATTATTGATCTGCCGCTGTCGCTGGTGTTGGATACGCTTTTACTGCCTGTTGATGCCAGTCACGGACCTTACGAATAACTGCGGTCTGAATCGCTGTTGTCGTCTTCCCACTCTTGCGCTGCCGCTTCACCTTCTTCGGTATCCAGCGGTGGCTCCAGTTGAAACTCACCTTCATCCCACTCGTGTAGCGTGTTTTCAGCCAGCCATTCCTGACGCAACTCAATCTCTTCAAAGTCACCATCAAAGATAGCCTGCGCTGCTTCTCCGCTGCGGATTGGCAAGCATTCGCCCGGTTCGCCTTCATCTTCAAAAAACTCAGCCTGCCACATAATATCGCCGTCCTGCATTACATACTTTTGCAGGCCAAACTGGCTAATCGATGCATCGGCTTCGTCGAGTTCGGGATGATTGGCGAGGTATTCCTCACGCGCCGCTTCAATGGCTTCTTCTAATGTACTGAACATGCTCATCGCTATTCTCCATGCCTGTTTAACGGGATTTCACAGAAGGATAGACGAAAAATGGGGGAGGGGAAGTTGCTGACAGGACAACCGGCGGGAAAGTAGACGATTCCCGCCGATTCGGATTTACATTGCTTTCTGGGGGAAATGCAAAACCGGACGTACTGATTCGCGAATTATCGGAGCAGAATAGCGAATACAGCACTTTATACAGGGTTTAACTTTCTTAAAATTTATCCTGGCGATGGATAATGCCTGATTCAAATTATAAAGCGTGCCGATAAAAATGACGTCTTCCTTAACGGGCATGCGCTTACATTCCTTGCGATGTAAATAATGATAACCTTCCTGATCGGTGCTGATTGTCACGTAATAATAAATACCTTTATTCATAAAATATTCCTACGAAGGGTTTGCTGTGGGTAATCTTCTTATAATTTTTAAATGCGCAGTTAAATAAAATTAACCGTTAGGTTGAAATTACCGGCAAAAAATTTGATATTCAAATTCCATAAGAATATATAAAAGAGTTAAAAGTTTCTAAAAAGGTATATAGGATGACTTGCCAGGACAAAGCCTTGTAAAATAAGTTAATTTTATTGGACTGATTAGCATAGCCAAAGCATTAAGGTTAATTAAATCGGAAAAGACCTGGAATTTTAAAAAACAGGGCCGAAGCAGGAGAATATTTAGGCTGAATTTAATAAGTTATCTTAACGTTTCACTCAATGTTTTTGTGCAAATATCTAAGAATTTGTGCGTGGCATTTAATCTTAAGCGGCAATTCCTTAATTATGATGCAGAAATATCAAATAATCTTTGGCTTTTAAAGAATAGTCACTCAATTTAACATTGGACAGTATACGAAGCGGTGAATAAGTTTTTTACAGTGATAGTATAGTGAGTAATTAATTTAAAATGATTCAGGAGATGAAATATTTCCCCTCCTGAATGTAATTAGTACCGTGAAGGTTCACCTTCAGGTTTGGTTTTAAATCGGCGGTGCAACCACATATATTGTTCTGGTGCTAACAATACGCCTTCTTCAACCACTTTATTCATGCGCATCGCTGTATCCACATCATTTGTAAGAGGAAAATCTCCGCTTACGTCAGGCAAAATCATTAACTCATAGCCACGGCCATCCGGTAAACGACGCGGAACGAAAGGGATAACGGCAGGTTTGCTGGTTCGCATCAGCATATGCGTACCCGCTGTGGTTGCTGCATTCTCCACCGCAAAAAAGGGCGCAAAAACACTGCTGCGTGGACCATAATCATGATCTGGTGCGTACCAAATGATATCGCCTCTTTTTAAAGCGCGGATCATCCCCTTGAGATCTTTACGGTCTAACATGTCCTTATTCGAGCGCATGCGGCCACGCACCTGAAGCCAGTCAATCAGCTTATTGTCGTTCGGTCGGTAAACACCAATACCCGGATTATGAATGCCGAACATGCGTGCGCCGATTTCCAGAGTTAAAAAGTGCATGCCAATCAACAGCACACCTTTCTGATTGTCTCGCGCCTGCTGGATATGTTCTAAACCCGAGGGCTTGTGCCATTTATGGATGCGCCAGTCTGGCCAAAACCACGCCATACCGGTTTCAATTAACCCCATGCCAACTGATTCGAAATTATGTTTTACCATCGCTTCGCGATCGTTTATGGGCATCTGCGGAAAGCACAATTCCAGATTTCGCCGCGCAATACTGACGCGACGTTTCATAAAACGCATGCCGATACGTCCAATGCCACAACCCAAAACGTAGAGCAGGGGATAAGGAAGTAGCACGAAAACATAAAGAAAAATGACACCCAGCCAGGTAAACCAATAGCGGGGATGAAGAAGTTCACGCGAAAATTGAGGCAATTGGGTCATGTGAAATAGTATTATCCTGCGTCACGCACCTTATGGCGCCGTTATCTCGTTGATTTTCCCTATTGTGCCAGTTTTTGTCCCAGGCGGAAATATTGCGAACCGGCGTAACAAGCAGCTAAGCGTTGCAGATGAAAAGCACAACCGCCAAAAATTTACACTGCATCAAATCAATTTCCCTTATGCACTTTGCATCTGGGTGTTTTCAGGTATCATGTGCGCGCTAAATTTCTCCTATTGATAACAGGAACGAACACCATGCCAGTGTTACACAACCTTGTTTCCAATAAAGAGCTGAAGGCGCGCATGTTGGCTGAAACTGAGCCGCGCACCACTGTCTCTTTCTATAAATATTTCCAAATTGCTGATCCAAAAGCCTTTCGTGATGCGTTGTATGTTGGTTTAACCGGGCTAAAAGTGTTTGGTCGTGTCTATGTGGCACACGAAGGCATTAACGCGCAAATCAGCGTGCCCGCCAGCCAGTATGAAAAAATGAAGTCATTCCTTTATGGTTTTGATCCTGCCTTGAATAATCTACGCATGAATGTGGCGCTGGATGACGACGGCAAATCGTTTTGGGTACTGCGCCTGAAGGTGCGTGACCGCATTGTGGCGGACGGCATTGAAGACAATACGTTTGATGCCAGCGACGTTGGCAGATATCTGAAAGCGGCTGATGTGAATGCCATGTTGGACGATCCCGATGCCGTGTTCGTTGATATGCGTAACCACTACGAGTATGAAGTGGGACGTTTTGATAACGCCATGGAAGTGCCCGCTGATACTTTCCGCGACCAACTGCCGATGGCGGTTGATATGTTGCAAGATCAGAAAGATAAAAAAATTGTGATGTACTGCACCGGCGGCATTCGCTGTGAAAAAGCCAGTGCGTGGATGCGTCATAACGGCTTTGAAGATGTTTATCATGTGGAAGGTGGCATCATCGAATATGCTCGCCGTGCTCGTGAGCAAGGCTTGCCCGTACGCTTTAAGGGCAAGAATTTTGTTTTTGATGAGCGCATGGGCGAACGTATTTCAGAAGACGTCTTATCACATTGTCATCAATGTGGAACATCTTGTGACACCCACGTGAATTGTGTGAATGATGGCTGCCACCTGCTCTTTATTCAGTGTCCAGCTTGTGCTGAGACCTATGAAAACTGCTGCAGTCCGCTGTGCCAGGAAGAAGCGAAACTGTCGCCAGAAGAGCAGCGCGCGCGCCGCGCCGGACGAGAAAATGGAAATAAAGTGTTCAACAAGTCTCGTGGATTGTTAAACATGACCATTCCTGCTCCGCTTAAGAAGTGATGTCATCCCGCCTGAAGCTCAGCTTCAGGCGGTTGTTGTGATCTATTGCCGAACACCTTCAACTGAAATCATCAGCTGAACTTTTTGCGAGGCTGGCCCTAAATCTTTAGTTATGTTGAAATCTTTCAATGCGATTTCACCTTCCGCCTCAAATCCTGCGCGATAGCCGCCCCATGGATCTTTGCCTTCACCTAACAGCTTCGCTTCTAGCGTTACGGGTTTGGTTACGCCATTCAGCGTGAGATCACCAACGATCTCAAGTTCATCGCCCTCTTTTTTAACCGATGTTGATTTGAACATGGCTTGTGGATTTTTACCCACATTGAGGAAATCTGCGCTGCGCAAATGTTTGTCACGCTCCGCATGGTTGGTGTCGACACTGTTGGTATTAATGGTGACATCGACTTTGTCGGCCGAAGGATTGCTTGCATCAAAGCTAAAGCTGCCATCAAAATCTTTAAACGTGCCATACAGCCAGCTATAGCCAAGATGTTGAATGCGAAACTGGATGAAGGCGTGCTGGCCTTCCTTATCAATTTTATAATTAGCAGCATTAGCGGTAACAGAACTCAACAACAAGCTCGCAGCGGTTACGGCAAGCAGGGTTTTCTTCAGCATATTAATGATCCTTTTCAGAGGGTAAAGGGATGCGCATACCTAACATCCGTTTCAGAGTGACATCGCGATCGATAAAGTGATGTTTTAGAGCAGCTAAGCCATGCAGCACGGAAAGGATGACCACGCTCCAGGCGAGCCATAAATGAATATCGCCCGCTAAATCGGCCTGTTCTCCGGCCCCACTAACTAAAGCGGGAAGCTCGAACCAGCCAAATACCGAAATCGGTTTACCGTCAGCTGTAGAGATCAAATAGCCACTCACTAAGATGGCCAGCAATAAGCTGTAAAGCAGCCAGTGGGCGACTACGGCGCTTAGGCGAACCCATGTGGTGTAACTTTTAAGGGGAGAAGGTGAGGGCGATACAACGCGCCATATCAGACGGAAAATTAAGATAAGCATTAATATTACGCCGATGCTTTTGTGTATCTCTGGCGCGTCGTGATACCAGCTATCGTAATATCCCAAGCCCACCATCCATAAGCCCAAAGCGAACATGGCATAAATGACTAACGCCATTAACCAATGCAGCGTGACGCTAATCAATCCAAAGTTTTGAGTGGAATTACGTAACGGCATAATTTTATTTCTGTAGTAATAAGTGGAAATAAGCATCCACAGATTGAAATAAAAAATCAATGAAGCTTACGCTTCTATAACATTATCTTGATGATGTGAAATTCATGAAATGATCACGCTTAATAAACGCAGTTTTATTGAATAAGGCTGAATTAATCCAGTCCGAAATAAATTAAATTTCAATTGGATTCACTTTTTGGGCGGTGCGAAGGCGAGTAGTGTGGGGTAATGTGAATAAGTGTCAGTTAACGTCAGTGTGCAGCATCATATTTAATGATGCTGCACATTTTATTTAAGACAAGAAAAGTCATTAAACGTCGAAACGCGCAAGTGAAAATGGCGTGAGGTCAAACGAGAAAGGTTTATCCTGCGCAAATTCGGCAGCCAGTTCACCTAATACGCTGGCAAATTTGAATCCATGCCCGCTTAAGCCCGTCATAATGAGTCGATTAGGTTCACCAGGTAATGTATCGATAATAAAATCTTCGTCTGGCGTGAAATCATAGCTGCACGCTTCGCCCCGCAGGCAAACGCCTACGCCAGGCAGGAACTGACGCAGAAATCCAAACGTCTCGTTGCCGTCCGCCGCTACGGTACCAAAAGGTTTGCGATCTTCTGGTTTTGTCATCGGTTGGCCGCCATCGTGGCGTCCCACTTTTAGGGCATTATTATCGGCGGGAAAACCGTAATACTGGCTGCCGTTTTCCATCTCAACAGTGAAACCGGGGAAGTGGTTGTTTTCACTGTAGCGGCCATCCGCCTGATACCAGGCAAAGACTTTGCGAGTAGGTGTTACCGGCAAGCCGGAAACCAGTTTACTTACCCAGGTTCCTGCACTGATTAACATCTTCCGGGCGCGATACACGCCATCCAGTGTTGTGACCTGTTGTAGATCGCCGTCTCGACCTATTTCGCTGACCGGGCAATTAAACAGTTGCGCGCAACCCGCCTGTTCGGCGAGTTGAATATAACTGCGAACCGCTTGCTCGCATTTTAAGTAACCCGATTGAGGTTCAAATACGCCGATATAACCGTCAGGCACGTTTATTTGCGGCCAACGTTTACGCACCTCATCGGCCTGCAGAATGTGTATATCCAGTTGCCAGGCTTTGGCGCTGTCAATCACATTGTTAATGAACTCCGACTGCAGCAGCGCCAGATTTAATATGCCGCTGCGGTGCATAATACGCTCGCCAGCCTGCTGTTCCAGTTCGTCCCAAAGCGCTTGCGCTCGCAATACTAATGGTACGTAGCGCTCGCCTTCACCATAAGCGTGGCGAATCAGTCGACTGTCACCGTGATGCGTGCCTTGGTCATGCGGTGGGTGGGCGCTGTCGATCATCAATACCGACAAGCCTGCTTGCGTTGCGTAATAGCCTGCTGCTGCACCGATGGAACCGCTGCCTACCACAATAAGATCGTAAATCATTGAGACGAAACTCCTGAAAGGGTCACACAATCAAAAGCATACCAGAAACAGAGACGAAAAAGGCACCCCTTAGGGTGCCTCTTGATGTGGCAGGAATTAATGTTTCTTGAGAAGTCGTTCTACCTGCTCGGCAGATTCTATCTTGGCGATGCCCGCTTCAAGGATAGAGATGAACTGCCTTGCCACATCCGTTGTTAGCCAATATGTCGGGCCAACGTCCGCCTCTTCTTCTGTTTGCTCTTGTGACGAAAGTGAGTGCAAACGAATCATCATGGCATCATAGCTGTCAACGGTACTGATGTCCCAGCCCACCAGCGAATGGGTCTGAATCACATCTTTATTTCTGTCCATTATAACCTCCATATTACTCGTTAAACGAAGTGCTTGATGAGGTTCAATGCGGCTTTTTTATTCCAGTAGCGAGACAATTATAACAGTAAAAGACCCGCCTACTGATTAAAAAATGCGTTGAAAAACGGATAAATAGAATAACTGCTTTTATAAGACACGAAATGAAAAATAAAATGCCTGATGAAACAGGCATTTTAACCAGCAATTTGAAAGGATAAAAAATACTATTTTTGCGAGAGAAACGTCGTTCAGTATTGCATTAAATCAGTGGTTCTGACGTTGTGCCACCGTTGCGCTTCTGCAGTGATTCTGCCAGCCGGGCAAAGTGTAGTTGCAATTGCTCATCATGGTTTTGATTTTGTGCTTCAAGAGACAGATTATGCACCAGAAGCTGACTGGCACGATCGTCAAGGCAGAAAATCAGACTGGAGAAGGCATTTTCCAGCACCGTCAATCGACGTTGCTGATCACCTATTAGCGCTAAAAGCTCGCCAAAAGTCATCGCTTCTTCAGGTTTATCAGTAGTCATGTTGTCGCACCTCCTGTTAAGCATGACGAGCGCAAGGATAGGGGATTGATCGATCAGAGTCTAGATGCAGCGGAGGCTTATGGCGAGGGAAGAAAAGAGATAAAAAAGCCGGATGGCGACACCCGGCAAAAAACAGCACAGTGGCGGTTAATCGGTGATGAACCAATCATCAGCGCTTTCCCAGGTTTGCTGGAGAATGTCACTGATTTGGTCACGGGACTCTTTATTACCGCCTAATACGCTGAGTTGGTTGGCGGTGGCATAACGTACTTTGACGTGATGCGTTGAATCAGGAAACTGTTCATCAATGCGACGAGCAAGCTCTTGGCTTAACGCTTCCATCGCGCCGGCGGGAAGAGGTTGGGTCTTGGCAACGGTAATTTCAACACGCATAAAAGCCTCCAGATAAGATACTGTATATATTTACAGTAATTATCCTCTGGAGGCAAATACTATTACGCTTTGATACGCCAGTTTAAAGTTTCACCTGCAAGGAAAGGCACCAGAGAATGTGCACCCATTTCTATGTGGCTTTCCACTGTCCACGGCTCACGTACCAGTGTGATGGTATCTTCGTTGAGCGGCAAACCATAAAAGCGCGGACCGTTCTCAGAGCAGAAAGCTTCAAGAAGGTGCAGGGCTTCCATCTCCTCAAATACCGTGGCATAAGCCGGCAGCGAGGTTGGCGCATTGAACACACCGGCACAGCCGCAGCTGGCTTCTTTCAGATGCTGCAGATGCGGGGCAGTATCAGTACCAAGGAAGAAACGAGGGTTTCCACCGGCAATGATTTTACGCAAGGCTTCCTGATGAATATTGCGCTTTAAAATCGGCAGACAATACAAATGAGGGCGAATGCCGCCTACCAGCATGTGATTGCGGTTAAACATCAAATGTTGCGGTGTAATGGTTGCGCCAAGCTTTTCGTTAGCCGCTTCAACATAATCCGCCGCGTCTTTAGTAGTGATGTGTTCCATTACCACTTTCAGTTCAGGAAACTGTTTACGCAGCGGCTCCATTACCGTTTCAATAAAACGCGCTTCACGGTCAAAAATATCGATATGCGCATCGGTAACCTCGCCATGGATCAGCAATGGCATGCCAAGTTTTTGCATGCGCTCCAGCACATTCGCAATTGAGGCAATGTTGGTTACGCCATGGCTGGAGTTGGTGGTCGCATGTGCAGGATAGAGTTTGGCGGCAGTGAACAAACCTGAGGTAAAGCCGCGCTCGATCTCATCGGGATCCAACGAGTCAGTTAAGTAACAGGTCATCAGAGGTGTAAAGGCATGATCGGCAGGTAATGCTGCCAGGATGCGTTCGCGATACGCTTCTCCTGCCGCCACGCTGGTTACCGGTGGCACCAGATTTGGCATCACGATGGCACGACCGTTCACCGCGCTGGTATAAGGCAAGACCGTTTTAAGCATGTCGTCATCACGCAGATGAATATGCCAGTCGTCTGGGCGGCGAAGAGTGAGTTGCTGAGTTTGTGCAGTCATCGATGAAGCTCCGGCAGAAAGGAAACGAAAGGCACGTTTAGGCCGGGGTCTAAGCATAAGGATTCAGGCAACCGTTTGCACCTGGTTTTTTAGGCAGAATCGAGAAAACCGCGCCAAAGGGCGCGGTGAATAAATTAGTGGGTGAAAGGGATAACCAATTGACCCGGCTTTACTTCTAAACCTTTAGCGAATTTTTTCGCCAGCGACTCCGCTTTACTCCGATCTTCACTCAGGACATAAGCCGGTTTTTGGTTGAAATAACTTTTCAGCGATTGATTCAGATAAGGTGTCAGGGTTTTCATGATTGACGCCATTTTTTCTGGCTGAACTTGCGCATCAACGATTTCGAGATCACGCAGGTAGATAGCGCCTTGCTGCTGATCGAAGAACGGTTGCGCTTTCATTTTCAGCTGCATATCTGCCTGTTGAGGGCCAAAAAGAGAGCTCACGTTAATTTTGGCATTGCCTGACAAGGTAATTTTACCGGGTTCTTCACGCCCGATCTGGCTGCTGAGATCGTTTAAAACAATGTGCGCATTCACCAATCCTGCAACGCCAATATCTTTTTCGTAGTTGTTGCGCTTTTGCAGCGCCTGATTGATTTCCTGCTCGCTAATGGTGTACTGCGTAAGTTGATTACAGCCGCTTAAGATGACGGCAATAAACAGGGCGGTGAGCCCAAGAAAGGCCTTTTTCATGTGTTCCTCATCCAGGATGTTGTGGGGCTAAAACTGTATATAGCGTGCCTGAATGCGGAGCGGGTGTCATCAAGGAAGGGATGAGAAACGCGCGTGCGTTTCTCATCAAAGCAGGTTTAATGCGCGATCGAAGAGAGCAAATTAACCTGCGTCTGTTTCGCCATGTTATCGCGGTAATCCGCTACGCGACTTGGCCATTCAATGCCGCTCACTAATGTCAGCGAACGCAACAGCGGAAATAAGTTAATGTCATCTTCTGATAATTCACCATTAACTGCATTGGGCTTAACAATCAGTTTGTCCAGTTGTCGCAAATCGTCACTGATGTTTTTAATGAAGCCCGGCGCATGTTGCATAAGTTCATGGAAATCGCCGATATTAGCCTGCTTTTTAACACGGAAATATTCGCGTGCTTCCGGGGTCGCGAACTCAGCAAATGGCGCTTCAGCGATACGCGGTAACAGCAACTTGTTTGCGTAACTGTTGACGTGACGCAGCCAGTCATTGATTGCCGGGTTTGTTTTACCCACAATCAGCGGCTCGCCATCTTGATTATCGATGAATCGCACGATATCCATGCTTTCAGGCATCGCACTGCCGTCCTGTTTTTGCAGGATCGGTGCCATTTTTTGACCAACCAGTTTGGTCGGCGTGGCTTCGTCATCGTTCAGCATGACAACTAATTCAATGGGCACATTTTTCAGGCCGAAAATCATGCGTGCTTTGACACAGAAAGGGCAATGGTCGTAGATATAAAGCTTCATCCCGTTCTCCTTTGTTTAGCAGGGCGAAAGACATTCGCCCTGTTTTCGGACTTGCGGGAAGTATGGAAGAGATTAGCGGATGGGGCAAACTCAGCTGCTAAGAATAGCGGGTGCAACATCGCGCGGTTGAAACTGCCGCCACAGCGCCAGCAGTGTGACCAGACCAATACTGCTGAGTAAAATCCACGGTAATTCAGGTAACGATAGTTGCTGGCCCATATCAAACATCCATCCACCGCCGCTGTATCCAATCAAGCCGCCTAACGCCAGCCCAAGGCGACTGAACCCCATATAGCTGCCACGCGATCGGGCGCTGGCCAACGCGGCGCTTAAGGTTTCACGCGCAGGTTCGGCGATAATGGAGCCGAGATAAAACACGGCGATCAGCGTAAACAAGGCGGTGAGATCGTGCGTCATGCCGATCGGCAGCAGGCTGAAGGTCATGAGTGTTAAACCGGCCATTAAACGCTGCTCAAGGCGAAAATGCTTTTCACTCCAGCGCGCCAGCGGATACAGCAGTGTCAATGACAGCATCGCCTCAATGGCATACATCCACTTCACTGCCGCAGGTGCCCCCGCCACCTGATTAACCATGACCGGCAGCATCAACATCACCTGTACCGCCAAAATGTAGTAGCCGGTTAGCGTCAAGACATACAGGCGGAAACGCTTATCGTGCCAGACGCGTTTTAGCCCTTCGCGCATAGCAACCCGCTCCGTAGAGATGCGCCACGCAGGCAGCCAAATCGCGTTGAATAGCGCGGCGAGAACAAACACGCCAGCGCCAACCCAACAGACCAGACGGAAATCCCAGGCCAGCAGCCAGCTGCCAATCAGTGCGCCAATCACCGCGCCTGCGCTGTCCTGCATCATTAACAGCGAGAAAAAGCGCCCACGTTCGCGTGCCCGCACCAATTTCATCACCAGCGCACTGCGTGGGGGATCGAATAATGTGCCGCCTAAACCCGATAACATACAGGCTAACCACAGCAGCCAGGGTTCGTGTGCCAGCGCCATACAGGCAAAACCCGCTGCGCGCATCAACATGCCGATAACGATCAAGGGCTTGGCACCAAAGCGATCGGCAATCGCACCGCCAAAGATGCCTAAGCCCTGCTGAATAAGCTGACGCAAGCCAAGCGCGATGCCGACCATCAGTGCCGCCCAGCCGAGCTGCTCAACAAAATGGATAGAAATGAGGGGGAAGACGACGAAAAATCCCATCACCACCAACATGTTATCAACCAAAAGAAAAACTTTACTGCGGCGTCGTGCCAGCGCAACCCGTGACATGCTGATTCCTGAGCAAGTAGATTAATAACAAAGGGAAAGAATCGGACCAGATGGTCTATTCTCCTCCGCAACATGCGGGAAAAATAGCGTTGTTTAGATGATATTTTTTTATCGAGCGAGCCCGCATTTAAGGTGCTAAATCAAGACGTTTCCTGCAGAGTTATTCGTAACGTTTTACCGCAGCCCAGGCGGCGGTTATAGTGAAGTGAAACGTTAAATAGGTGTCTCTTTCTCAGCCATGTATTTCAGGAGTCAAGATGTTTGGCTATCGTTCTGCCGCGCCAAAGGTGCGATTGACCACCGATCGGCTGGTGGTACGTCTGGTACACGAACGCGATGCGTGGCGGTTGGCGGATTACTACGCAGAAAATCGCGTTTTCCTCAAACCCTGGGAACCGGTTCGTGATGAAAGTCATTGTTATCCTTCCGGTTGGCAAGCTCGCCTTGGGCTTATCACTGACATGCACAAGCAAGGCTCGGCCTTCTATTTCATTTTAATGGATGCTAATGAGACCGAGGTGCGCGGCGTGGCGAACTTCAGCAATGTGCTGCGTGGCTCATTTCACGCCTGTTATCTCGGCTATTCACTGGGCAAAAAATGGCAAGGGCAGGGCTTCATGTTTGAAGCCCTGCAGACAGCGATTCGCTATATGCAACGCCAACAGCACATTCATCGCATCATGGCCAACTACATGCCGCACAATCAGCGCAGCGGTGATCTGCTGGCTCGCCTTGGCTTTGAAAAAGAGGGTTATGCCAAAAACTATTTATTGATTGACGGACGTTGGCAAGATCATGTGCTGACGGCGTTAACCAGCACGGAATGGACGCCGGATCGGCGCGGATAATGATGAGGAATTTTGCATGAAGATGGCTTTATCGGCGCAAGCCTTGCGTGTGATCGGTTGCCTGCTGGAGAAACAGGTCACTACGCCCGAGCAGTATCCTCTCTCTCTTAATGGTGTTGTCACGGCCTGCAATCAAAAGTCTAACCGCGAACCGGTCATGAATTTGTCAGAAGGCGAGGTGCAGGATCAACTGGATCAGTTGGTCAAAAAGCATCTGGTCACCTCAAACAATGGATTTGGTCAGCGCGTCGCGAAATATGAACAACGGTTTTGCAACTCCGCGTTTGGCAACCTGCAACTGAACAGTGCTGAAGTCGCAATATTAACGCTGCTGTTTCTCCGTGGCGCACAAACGCCGGGCGAATTACGTACTCGTAGCGGGCGGCTGCATGAGTTTGCAGATGTCTCTGAGGTGGAACAGACGCTGGAAAGCTTAAGCCAGCGCGAAGATGGCGCGATGGTGGTGCGTCTGGCACGCGAGCCAGGCAAACGTGAAAGCCGCTATCGGCATCTTTTTGCGGGCGAACAGGACGAAGCGCAAACGCACATCGACCCAGTCGAAGAGAGTGAATTAACCACACGCGTCGCCACGCTGGAGCAGCGAGTCGATGCACTGCAGGCGCAAATCGCCCAATTATTACAGCAGCAGGAGCAGTGAAATGACGTTGCGCATTGGTGTGGTGGGATTAGGCGGTATCGCACAGAAAGCCTGGTTACCGGTGTTATCGCAAGCAACCGACTGGACGCTGGTTGGCGCGTTCTCACCTAATCAGGCTAAAGCCAAACCTATTTGCGAAAGTTTTCGCATGGCCTGTTTCAGCTCTCTAAACGATTTGGCTGCGGCTTGCGATGCTGTATTCGTGCACAGCAGCACCGCCACGCATTTTGATGTGGTCAAAGCGTTATTGCTGGCCGGCAAAGATGTCTGCGTTGATAAACCGTTGGCAGAAAATCTCAATCAGGCAGAAGCGCTGGTGGCCTTAGCTGAGAAGCAGAAGCGCAAACTAATGGTGGGTTTTAACCGGCGATTTGCTCCCCGTTATCAGCAGCTAAAAGCTGAAATGCCCAACGCGGCTTCATTGCGTATGGAGAAACATCGCAGCGACAGCGTGGGCCCTCACGATCTGCGCTTCACCTTGTTGGATGACTATTTGCATGTTGTTGATACCGCGCTGTGGCTCAGTGGAAAGGCCGCGACCAGCTTACATGGGCATATAGAGACCAACGATTTGGGTGAAATGCTGTATGCCGAACATCACTTCGCTGCGGGGCGGTTACGCCTTACTACCAGTATGCATCGCCGTGCGGGCAGTCAACGCGAGCGCGTGAGCGCAGTCTGCGAGGGAAAATGTATTGATGTGCTCGACATGCGCGACTGGCAGGAAGAGAGTGCCAGCGGCTTACTGATTACACCGCCGCCCGCCTGGCAAAGCCATTTAACTCAGCGCGGCTTCAGCGGCGCGGCGCATCATTTTATTCACTGCGTGCAAAATCAGACGATGCCTGAAACCAGTGGCGAACAGGCCCTGCTGGCGCAGCGGGTAGTGGAAAAAATGTGGCGCGAGTCCGTTCGCGAATAACCCCTTGTAACACTCAGCGCTGGTGATTTCTCACCGGGCAAGTAGACTATCGCCGGGCATCAGCTGATGCCTGCGCTAAGTCTCTCTTTTTGCCGAACCTTTTCAGGATGCGCCGCTAATTATGAACTTGTTGAAATCGCTGGCAGCGGTCAGTTCCATGACCCTGTTTTCCCGCGTATTGGGCTTTGCCCGAGATGCCATCGTGGCGCGGGTATTTGGTGCCGGAATGGCTACCGATGCCTTCTTCGTTGCGTTTAAATTGCCTAATCTGCTGCGCCGTATTTTTGCCGAAGGCGCTTTTTCTCAAGCCTTTGTCCCGATTCTGGCTGAATACAAAAGCAAGCAGGGCGACGAGGCAACCCAACTCTTTTTGGCTTATGTTTCTGGCCTGCTCACGCTGGTATTGGCCGTCGTCACCCTATTAGGGATGTTTGCGGCACCTTGGGTGATACTGGTTACTGCCCCCGGCTTTGCCGATACTGCAGATAAATTTGCGCTCACCAGCGCGCTGTTGCGCGTCACCTTTCCCTATATTTTACTGATTTCCCTCGCCTCGCTGGCTGGCGCGGTGCTTAACACCTGGAACCGTTTCTCTGTACCAGCGTTTGCCCCCACCTTGCTGAATGTCAGCATGATTGGGTTTGCGCTGTTTGCCGCGCCACACTTTCATCCGCCAGTAATGGCGCTGGCGTGGGCCGTGGTGGTCGGTGGTGTTTTGCAGTTGGGTTATCAACTGCCGCACCTGAAAAAAATCGGTATGTTGGTGCTGCCGCGCGTCAACCTAAAAGATGCGGGTGTCTGGCGGGTAATGCGTCAAATGGGTCCGGCGATTTTAGGCGTCTCGGTGAGTCAAATTTCGCTGATTATTAACACCATTTTCGCCTCTTTTTTGGTTTCCGGTTCCGTATCCTGGATGTATTACGCCGATCGCCTGATGGAGTTCCCCTCTGGCGTTCTGGGTGTTGCGTTAGGCACCATTTTGCTGCCCTCGTTGGCGAAAAGTTTTTCCAGCGGCAATCACGACGAATATTCACGCCTGATGGATTGGGGTTTACGTCTCTGTTTTCTGCTGGCACTGCCCAGCGCGGTGGCATTAGGCATGTTGTCCGGCCCGCTGACCATTGCGTTGTTCCAGTATGGAAAATTCACCGCTTTTGATGCCTTGATGACGCAACGTGCGCTGATTGCTTATTCAGTGGGATTGATGGGATTGATTGTCGTGAAAGTGTTGGCGCCGGGCTTCTATTCGCGTCAGGACATTAAAACGCCGGTGAAGATCGCTATCATCACCTTGATCATGACGCAATTGATGAATTTGGCCTTTATCGGCCCACTGAAACACGCGGGTTTATCGCTGTCGATTGGCCTGGCCGCCTGTTTAAACGCTGCGCTGCTTTACTGGCAGCTACGAAAGAAAAACTTTTTTCAGCCACAACCGGGTTGGGCGGGTTTCCTGATTCGCCTGGTGCTGGCAGTTATTGCCATGGCGGCTGCGCTGTATGGCATTCTGCAAGTGATGCCAGTATGGGAGCAGGGCGCAATGTTGTGGCGTCTGTTACGTCTGGCTGCCGTTTGTGCTGTAGGCGGTGGAACCTATTTTCTGGTGCTGGGTTTATTGGGCTTTCGCTTACGTGATTACGCGCGACGTACCGTGGCTTAAACAAATAACCTGTAAGCAGACATAAAAAAGCCCGCGAGAGATCGCGGGCTTTTTTTTAGGTGCCAAAGCATGCCAGCACCGCGCTGAATCAGAACTTGCGACTCAGTGTCGATTGACCTTTTCCCATACCGTCTGGGCCGTAGAACGCCTGAGTTTGGTGCGGCTTCAACACCTCAAGCGCATCTTGGGTAAAGCGAATTTGATGCTGTAACAGCAAGCCGTTATGGACGTTGGCGTCCTGTAAACGGCGGGTGTGCTGTTGAATACTCTGCCAGCGACGCGACATGTCACTCTGACCACGATAAGGCGCCTTGGTATTCAGGCTGGCTTCAGTTGTACGGCGCATCTCGTCCAGATAATTCAGCGTTGTGAGCAGCGCGCTTTTATCTTCGGTAATACGCTGCAACAGGTTGCTGTTAATGTGGCCGGCCGACAGCTGGTGCTGCTCTTCGTTGAGCAAATCAGCCAGTGAAGACAGCACTTCCTGCATCTTATCTAATGTGGTCAACAAGTTACTCATGGGGAGTTAGTTACCCTCTAAATACGCCTTGGTGTCAGCAATCAATGCATCTGCAATCTTGCCGGTATCCATTTTCAGTTCGCCATTACGAATGGCCGTTTTCAATTCTTCAACACGCTGGACATTGATGTCCTTGCTGCTTGGTTGCATCAACTGTGACTGAGCGCTGCTCAGCTTAACCTGTGCGGCACCGGGTGTGGTTGCCTGGGTTGTCTCGTTTTGACGCACTTTGCTGCTGCTCTGCTCGTTAGTGTCGCGAGTCTGGACAGTACTAACGGGATTCAGAGGTTGTGTTCGATCGATGCTCATATTCAAGCTCCTGTACGGTCAGGGGAGTCTGCCACCTGAATCAGAATAGCGTAATTGCTTAGTTGATTCTTCTATCGGCAGAACAACAGGCTTCTTTAGCGCTTTATAGGGTTATCAGAATATTCCCATCATCGCCGACCCGACCGCTAACAATTTGGCCATTTCCCATGCGTACGCGAACCCATTGTGCGCTGGTGGCGTTGTTTAACGCCTTGCCTTCGCCACTGGCATCAAATCCGTCACCGCTGGCAATAACCATCACGTTCTGCCCGGCCTTCACTCGCCACGGTTGACGCAACATCGACAAGCTAACGGGCTGACCGGGTTGAATATCACGCAGGACAACCGCATCGGCCACTGACGCGCTATCAAACAGCGTACGCGCTGGCAATGTATCGAGACGACCGGTCTGCAGTTGAAAATCTTCTTTTGTCACGCTGCTGCCGCGCGCCAATTGGCGCTTAGCCACCAGATATTGGCCGCTGACCTGAACCTGAACCTGAATATACCGGCGATTTTCATCGCAGTTGGCCGCCACGCTGATATTGCCCCACAAACGGCTGTTTCCCGGCAGGGTAAATTGTGGCGAGTCACAACTGGGCCATTGTGCCTGTGGTGTGCGCACGACCACATTCATGCCCACGGCGTGTTGTGGATCGCGGGTTTTAAAAAATTGATTCAGTTGTGCACTGAGATCGGCTGCTTTGGCTGGCAGGGCGATCGTGACCAGCAGGCTGGTCAACAGGATGAGATATCCGCGCATGGTGCTGCTCCTCACTGATGATGGTCATAAGTGTACGGAGAGAAAAAAATATTCAAGAGCAAAAATAGCGACGATTTGGGGCGTTATTCAGACGATCGCCCTTGCATTCTCCAGATTAAGCTGCCAACTCGAAATTCTCATTCGCGGAGGAAGCATGCTCGACAAACTGGATGCGGCACTTAAATTCGGTACCGAAGCCCTCAACATGCGTGCTCAACGTCAGGAGATTCTGGCGTCAAACATTGCCAATGCCGATACCCCGGGTTACCAGGCTCGTGATATCGACTTTGCTAGCGAGTTGAACAAAGTGATGGCGAACGGGCGTGCTGAAGGCAGCAGCTTGTCACTCAAAGTCACTTCATCTCGTCACATAGAAGCACAAACTAACTCAGCGCCCTCGATGGATTTGCTGTATCGCATCCCCGATCAGCCCGCCGCCGATGGCAACACCGTAGATATGGACCGCGAACGTACGCAATTCGCGGATAACAGCCTGAAATATCAAACCGACCTCACCCTTATCAGTAGCCAGATCAAAGGCATGATGAGCGTGTTACAAGGGCAATAATTATGGCCTTGCTGAATATTTTTGACATTGCCGGCTCAGCGATGACCGCGCAATCACAGCGATTAAACGTCAGTGCCAGTAACCTGGCTAACGCCGACAGCGTGACAGGCCCCGATGGCCAACCTTACGTGGCAAAGCAAGTTGTTTTCCAGACCGATGCTGCACCGGGCGCAGCCACCGGCGGCGTGAAAGTGGCGCAAGTGGTTAACGATCCGTCACCGGCAAAACTGGTTTATGACCCAGGCAATCCGATGGCGGATGAGAAGGGTTACGTGAAGATGCCAAACGTGGATGTGGTTTCAGAAACCGTCAATACCATGTCCGCCTCACGCAGCTATCAGGCGAACGTTGAAGTGCTGAATACGGTGAAGTCGATGATGATGAAAACCCTGACGATCGGTCAATAACGGAGAATAAAAATGGGTATCTCGGTAGGCGTTAATGAGTCATTGGATCCTAGTGTTCTGAGCTCATCCAGCAGCAGCACCGGCAACAGTGCGCAAGATTTACAAAACCAGTTTCTGACCATGCTGGTAACGCAGTTACAAAACCAGGATCCAACCAATCCGATGGATAACAGCCAGCTCACCACCCAGTTGGCACAGATTAATACCCTGAGCGGCATTGAAAAACTCAACACTACTTTGGGTTCGATCTCGGGTCAGATCACCACGAGTCAGTCGCTGCAAACCTCTACGCTGATTGGTCATGGCGTGATGGTCGATGGTTCGCAAGTGCTGGTCGGCAGCGGCACCACCACACCTTTTGGTGTGTCACTGACCACCGCTTCTACGGCGACCAGCGCCACCATTAAAGATGCTAGCGGTAACACCGTCAGCACGGTGGATCTCGGTGCATTGAGTGCTGGTGTTCACACCTTCTCGTGGGACGGCACGTTGACTGACGGTTCGACTGCACCAGATGGCAAATATACGGTTTCAATTGCCGCCAGCAATGGCAGCACCCAATTGGTAGCGCAACCGCTGAACTATGCCTATGTGAATGGGGTAAGTACAACGGACGACACCACAAAACTGGATCTCGGCACCATGGGCTCCGCCACCCTTGACGAAGTACGTCAGATTCTCTGATTAACCTGTAACCAGGAGAAACAAACATGTCATTTTCCCAAGCGGTAAGCGGACTCGGCGCTGCCTCAAGTAACCTCGATGTCATTGGTAACAACATTGCCAACTCCGCGACTGCGGGCTTTAAGTCCAGCACCATTGCGTTTGCCGATATGTTCGCCGGTTCTAACGTCGGCCTCGGTACCAAAGTAGCGGCGGTGATCCAGAACTTCAACGACGGCAGCACCACCACCACTAGCCGTGGCCTGGATGTGGCGCTGAGCGGTAACGGTTTCTTCCGTATGACAGACACCAGCGGCGCGGTTTATTACTCGCGTAATGGTCAGTTATCCCTCGACGAAAACCGTAATCTGGTGAACACCCAAGGCCTGACCGTCACGGGTTACCCGGCTAGCGGCGTACCGCCAACGATTCAAACCGGTGCTAACCCGGTAGCGATTAGCGTGCCGACCACTCAGATGGCTGCGCGTGCCACCACGACAGCAACACAGGTTGCAAACCTGAACTCGACAGATACCGTGCCAACCGGCGGAACCTTCTCTGCCAGCAACGCGGATACTTATAACTCTAAAAGCACCATGACGGTGTATGACTCGCAGGGTAACGATCACACCCTGGATATGTACTACGTCAAAGATACCGCGTCCAATAGCTGGACCGTGCATGCCATCGACTCCACCACCGGTGATGCGGCTGGCGATTTCAGCATGGCGTTTGATACCAACGGTAAACTGACCAGCATCACCAGCGGCGGCACGACAACAACGGATGGCACGGTTCCTTTAACCATCAACATCGCAACCGCGCCTGCCACTGTGGCAGCGAATGGTGCAGCAGCGAACCAGGTTATTTCCCTCAGCATGTTGGGCAGTGCGCAGCAGAACACCGGTACCACCACCTTTGGGAACCCTGTTCAGGATGGTTATGCACCTGGCGATCTGACCAGCTACGCCATTAATGACGACGGCACCATCACCGGTAGCTATTCCAACCAGAAAACCCAGCTGCTGGGTCAGATCGTATTAGCCAGCTTCTCTAACCCAGAAGGGTTGCAGTCTGAAGGCGATAACGTCTGGTCTGCGACCAGCTCTTCAGGGCAGGCCGCCGTGGGTTTGGCTAACACCGGTACTTTCGGCTCCCTGACAGCAGGCGCACTGGAAGCCTCAAACGTCGACATGAGTCAGGAACTGGTGAATATGATCGTGGCGCAGCGCAACTATCAAGCGAACGCCCAGACCATCAAAACTCAGGACCAGATTCTTAACACGCTGGTTAACTTACGTTAATTCGCTAACGGGATTGTTCTATGGATCACGCGATATATACCGCGATGGGTGCCGCCAGTCAGACGCTGGATCAGCAGGCCGTTACCGCCAGCAACCTCGCCAACGCTTCAACGCCGGGTTTTCGTGCGCAGCTCAACGCGCTGCGTGCGGTGCCTGTTAATGGCTGGTCGTTACCGACGCGCACGCTGGTGACAGCGTCGACGCCGGGTGCAGACATGTCACCGGGGGCGATGGATTACACCGAGCGCCCTTTGGACGTGGCGGTTCAGCAAGATGGCTGGTTGGCGGTGCGTACCGCTGACGGCAGCGAAGCTTATACCCGCAACGGCAACATGCAGACCAGCCCGGACGGCACGTTAACCATTCAGGGCAATCCCGTGATGGGCGATGGCGGTCCAATTGTGATCCCGCAAGGCGCGCAGATCACCATTGCGGCCGATGGTTCGATTACATCACTGAACGCCGGTGATGCGCCGAACGCCACGGTACAGCTGGGTCGATTGAAGCTGGTGAAAGCCACTGGAAAAGAGATGCAGCGCAGCGATGACGGCATGTTTCGCCCGACGCAAGCAACGCAGGCAACACGCGGAGCCGCCTTACAGGCTGATGCCACCATGCAAGTTATGCCTGGCGTGTTAGAAGGCAGCAACGTCAAGCCGGTGGAAACCATGGTCGATATGATTGCCAACGCCCGACGTTTTGAGATGCAGATGAAAGTGATCACAAACGTCGATGAAAACGAACAGAAAGCTAATCAGCTGCTGAACATGAGCAGCTAAGGCGCGAGGATAAAAAGATGATTCGTTCTTTATGGATCGCCAAAACGGGTCTTGATGCACAGCAAATGAACATGGACGTAATTGCCAACAACCTGGCAAACGTCAGCACCAATGGCTTTAAGCGTTCGCGTGCCGTGTTTGAAGATCTGATGTATCAAACCATGCGTCAACCGGGTACGCAGTCGTCTGAGCAGACTACGCTGCCGTCCGGTTTACAGATTGGTACGGGTGTACGTCCGGTGACTACCGAACGTTTACATACGCAGGGCAACCTGTCGCAGACCAGCAACTCGAAAGATATTGCGATTAATGGTCAAGGTTACTTTCAGATTCAGATGCCAGACGGCACCTCTGCGTATACCCGCGATGGTGCGTTCCAGGTTGATCAAAACGGTCAGCTGGTGACCAACTCCGGTTTTCCAGTACAGCCTGGCATCACCATTCCGGCAAACGCCACCAGCATTACCGTTGCGCGTGACGGGGTTGTGAGTGTGACGCAGCAGGGACAAACCCAGGCTGCGCAAGTTGGACAGTTAACGCTGAGCACCTTTATGAACGATGCCGGCCTCGACAGCGTAGGTGAAAACCTTTATCAGGAAACGCAGGCTTCTGGCGCGCCAACTGACAGCACGCCTGGCCAGAACGGTGCCGGTCTGCTGTATCAGGGTTATACCGAAACCTCCAACGTTAACGTGGCGGAAGAGCTGGTTTCCATGATCCAGACGCAACGTGCGTATGAGATCAACAGCAAAGCGATCAGTACCTCCGATCAGATGCTGGCGAAATTAACCCAGCTGTAACGCTGGTGATTACGGCCAGCTTCGGCTGGCCTGAAGAATAGACATTTATAAGGTCGTGACTCCGTGGCGAAGCAACAGATTCTCAAGCCTGGACATTGGTTAGTAGCCACGCTGCTGCTGACTCTTAACGGTTGCGCATTAGTGCCGCGCACGCCGCTGGTTGAAGGGGCCACTACGGCACAGCCAATGCCCTCTGCACCACCTGTGGTGAACGGCTCTATTTTCCAGGGTGTCGCGCCCCTGAACTACGGCTACCAGCCGCTGTTTGAAGATCGTCGCCCACGCAATATTGGCGATACGCTGACGATCACGCTGCAAGAGAATGTCAGCGCCAGTAAAAGCTCCTCTGCGAATGCCAGCCGTGACGGCAGCAACAGCTTTGGTTTGTCCACCGTGCCAACGGCTTTGGCCGGTTTAGTCGGCGCCAGCGGCGAAAAAGCCAACCTGAGCGCAGAAGGTAAAAATGATTTCGCAGGCAAAGGCGGCGCTTCTGCCAATAACACCTTTACCGGCACGATTACCGTCACCGTGGATCAGGTTTTGTCGAATGGCAACCTGCACGTTGTAGGCGAAAAACAGATCGCGATTAATCAGGGCACCGAGTTCATTCGCTTCTCGGGCGTGGTGAATCCACGCACCATCAGCGCCAGCAACGCGGTGTTATCGACAGCGGTCGCCGATGCACGTATTGAGTATGTCGGTAACGGTTATATCAACGAAGCGCAGTCCATGGGTTGGCTGCAACGCTTCTTCTTAAACATCTCGCCGATGTAAGAGGTTACGATGAAAAAGTTAACGCTACTGCGTTTCGGTTTAGGTTTGTTGTTGGGCGTGAGCCTGCTGGCCCAAGCCGATCGTATCCGCGATCTGACCACTGTACAGGGCGTACGTGAAAACCAGCTGTTGGGTTATGGCTTAGTTGTCGGTCTTGATGGCACCGGTGACCAGACCACGCAAACGCCGTTCACCACCCAAACGGTGAACAACATGCTTTCGCAGTTGGGTATTACCGTGCCAACCGGCACTAACATGCAGTTGAAAAACGTGGCGGCCGTGATGGTCACCGCTAAATTACCGTCATTTGCCCGTCAAGGCCAAACGCTGGATGTGGTGGTTTCTTCACTGGGTAATGCGAAAAGCCTGCGTGGCGGTACGCTATTAATGACGCCAATGAAGGGCGTCGATAATCAAGTTTACGCATTGGCGCAGGGGAATATTTTAGTCGGTGGTGCGGGTGCATCCGCAGGCGGCAGCAGCGTACAGGTTAACCAGCTGAACGGCGGACGCATTACCAGCGGCGCAACCGTTGAACGCGAGCTGCAGAGCAATTTCGGCTCACAGAACACCATTAACCTGCAGCTGAACAGCGAAGACTTCTCGATGGCGCAGCGTATCGCTGATGCGATTAACGCACGTGGCGGTTATGGTGCAGCCCAGCCACTGGATGCGCGCACAGTGCAGGTGCGCGTTTCGCCAAATAATGGCGCGCAAGTGCGTCTGCTGGCCGAGATCCAGAACATCGATGTGGCGATTCCAATTGAAGACGCGAAAGTGATCATCAACTCGCGTACCGGTTCGGTAGTGATGAATCGCGAAGTGACGTTGAATACCTGTGCGGTTGCGCAGGGTAACTTGTCGGTGACGGTGAATCAGCAGCAGAACGTCAGCCAGCCTGATACGCCACTGGCGGGCGGCCAAACCGTGGTCACGCCACAAACACAGATCGATCTGCGTCAAAGCGGCGGCGCATTGCAGCGTGTTAGTGCCAGCGCCAACCTGAACAACGTGGTGCGTGCACTGAATGCCTTGGGCGCGTCACCTATCGAACTGATGTCGATTCTACAGTCGATGCAGACCGCCGGTTGTTTGCGTGCCAAAGTGGAAATTATCTAATGGTTGATACCCAATCGCTGATGAATGCGGCTTATGACAGCCGCTCACTGAATGAACTGAAGCGTCAGGCAAGCAACGATCCGAAAGGCAAAGCGTTGCAGGTGGCACGCCAGGTGGAAGGCATGTTCGTGCAGATGATGTTGAAAAGCATGCGTGAGGCGTCACCGCAAGATGGCATCTTAAGCAACGATCAGACGCGGCTTTACACTTCAATGTACGATCAGCAGCTTGGGCAGGAAATGAGTAAGCGCGGCCTCGGCCTGGCGGAGACTATCGTCAAACAGATGATGCCCGCCAAAGCGCCCGATGAAAGCGCTGGCACGGTGCCGATGAAACTGGATAACAGTTTTATTTTGAACGCCGTTCCACCCGCACAACAGCTTGAGCAAATGGTGCGTAAAGCGATGCCGCGTTTACCGGTATCGCCAACCAACTTGCCCAGCGACAGCAGTGAATTTATCGCCCAGCTTGCACAACCAGCGCAGGCTGCCAGCCAGCAAAGTGGTATACCGCATCATCTGATTCTGGCACAGGCCGCGCTGGAGTCAGGCTGGGGGCAGCGCCAAATCCTCACGCGTGACGGTAAGCCGAGTTACAACGTATTCGGTATCAAGGCCAGCAGCGGCTGGAAAGGTGAAACCACCGATATCATGACCACGGAATATGAACAGGGCGAAGCCAAAAAAGTGCGCGCCAGCTTCCGCGTTTACAACTCCTATTTCGAAGCGTTAACCGACTACGTCAAGCTGATCGCAAATAACCCGCGCTATGCCGCGGTTGCCAACGCCTCAAGCGCCGAACAGGGCGCGCAAGCTTTACAGGCTGCGGGTTACGCTACCGATCCTAAATATGCCCAAAAATTAGTGGGAATGATCCAGCAATTCAAAAACATGGGTGAAAAGGTGGTCAAGGCTTATAGCCAGGATTTAAACGATTTGTTCTGATAAATCTGCCTCAAGTTTCACTTAAGCACGCCGATAACAACATCATAAGCCAAGGGCGCTTGTGCGCGTTGGCACCCAGATTGATGACTGCCAGCCCGGTTGACGGGGAATGTAAGGAACCGAGATGTCCAGCATAATTAACTCCGCTATGAGCGGATTGAGTGCCGCGCAGGCTGCATTAAGCACCACCAGCAATAACATCACTAATTACACTGTGGCGGGCTATTCGCGTCAAACCACTATTTTGGCGCAGGCTAATAGCACGTTGCAGGGCAGCAGCTATTACGGCAACGGTGTAAATATCAGCGGTGTGCAGCGTGAATATGATGAGTTCATCACATCACAGTTGCGAGGCTCCAGTGCGACTTATAGCGCGGTTAATACGCAATATAATCAGATATCAAATATCGATGATCTGCTGTCGACCTCAACCACCAGCCTGTCGACGTCTATTCAAAGTTTCTTTACCAACCTGCAGAACGTGGTGAGCAACGCAGATGATCCTTCTGCGCGCCAATCCATGCTCAGTTATGCTCAGGGTTTGGTCAATCAGTTCCAGAGTACTTCTCAGTACCTGACCAACATGCAAAGCAGCGTTAATACCGATGTCACCTCAAGTGTTGATCAGATCAATACTTACACGACGCAGATTGCCGATCTAAACAAGCAAATTGCCAAACTGACTACCGGCAATGGCGATGCGCCTAATAACCTGCTCGATCAACGCGATCAGTTGGTCAATGACCTGAATAACGTCGTTGGCGTGTCAGTTTCACAACAGGATGGCGCTTACGTGGTGTCCATGGCTAACGGCCTGACGCTGGTGAATGGCAACAAATCCACTGATTTAGTGGCGATGAATTCCAGCAGCGATCCAACCCGCACCACCGTGGGCTACGTCGATAAAACCGCGGGCAACGTTGAGATTCCAGAAAAATTGCTGACTACCGGCTCGCTGGGAGGAATATTAGCGTTCCGTACTCAGGATCTTGATCTGGCGCAGAACCAGCTGGGGCAACTGGCGGCGGCGTTTACCACCAGCTTCAACGAAGTGCATAAAGAAGGTTTTGACAGCAACGGCGATCAGGGTGTGGATTTCTTTAACATCGGCAGCCCGACCGTATTGAGCAACAGCAAGAACAGCCAACCTGGCGCGACCGTGACAGCGGAGTGGAGTGACAGCAGCGCGCTGAAAGCCTCTAACTACACCGTAAGTTATGACGGTACAAACTGGACCGCTACACGCGCGTCTGACAATGTAAAAATCAGCTTAACGCCTGTGACCTCTGGCACCGACACTACGCTGAGTTTTGATGGCCTGACCCTGAACGTAAGCGGCACTGCGGCAAAAAACGACAGCTTTGTCGTGAAGCCCGTGCAAAACGTTATCGCGGGTATGTCGGTAGCGATCACTGATGAAACACAGATTGCTGCTGCGGGTGCCACTGGCGGTGAAAGCGACAACCGTAACGCGCAGAAACTACTGGATTTACAAGATGCTAATGTGGTGAACGGCAACGCGACGTTGGCACAGGCTTACGCCAGTATCGTCAGCACCGTGGGGAACAAAACCAGCTCGCTGGAGACCGCCAGCACCACGCAGGAAAACGTAGTGAATCAGCTCACCGATCGCCAGCAATCTGTTTCCGGCGTTAACCTCGATGAAGAGTACGCCAACCTGACTAAGTATCAGCAATATTACATGGCGAATGCGCAAGTGCTGCAAACCGCCAGCGCCATTTTTGATGCCTTGATGAGCATCCGCTAAGGGTAGAGGACACTATGCGTATCAGTACCAACATGATCTTTAACCAGCAGGTGCGCGGTATTACCGATTCGCAATCTTCCTGGCTGAAAGTCGGCGAACAGCTTTCCAGCGGTCGCCGCGTAACAAATCCTTCTGATGACCCTATTGCAGCATCGCGCTCGGTAGTGTTGTCGCAAACGCAGGCGCAAAGCAGCCAGTATGCTGTGGCTCGCACCTTTGCCAGCCAGGGTTTGTCGATGGAAGAGAATGCGTTAAGCAGCGTGACGAGCAGTATTCAGGATGCGCAAACGCTGATTGTTTATGGCTCAACCGGTACCTTGAGTGATGACGACCGTGGCTCAATCGCAACGCAGCTGGAAGGAATACGTGCACAGTTGCTCAATCAGGCTAACAGTAAAGATGGTAATGGCCGCTATATCTTTGCCGGATATAAAACGGACAGTGCCCCTTTTGTTGATGATGCGACGACGGGCGTGACCTATGCCGGTGGAACTGACGCTATCACACAGAAAGTGGACAGCAGCCGCACAATGACGGTTGGCCATACGGGTGATGATATTTTTATGTCAATCACCGGCAACTCCACGGCAGAGCCAGACGGTAGCGCCAGTGAAACCAATCTGTTTGCCATGTTGGACAGCGCCATCGCTGCCCTGAAAGTGCCGCAAGCTGATGCAGATGAGGCGACCCAAAAGACGTTTCAGGATGCAATGGATAAAACCAACCGTGGTTTGAGCAACTCCCTGAACAACGTATTGAGCGTACGTTCTACGATTGGTACGCAGCTCTCCGAGCTTGATACGCTGGATGCACAAGGCGACGATCGCGACGTGATTTACAGTACCCAGATGAGTGACTTAGTTGACGTTGATTACACTCAGGCGATCTCTAGCTACACCATGCAGCAGACTGCACTTCAGGCAGCGTATAAGACCTTTACTGATATGTCTCAGCTGTCGCTGTTCCAACTGAATTCCTAATCTGACCTGCAAATTTAAGCGTACTTTAACCGGATGCGCTTGTTTTCTCCCACGGCCTTCACAAGAGGCAGTGGGATTTTTTTTATCTGTGATTTCATGTGCCGCGCCACGTTGTAAGCAATAAAAAACCCCGGCAGGTGCCGGGGTTGGATTTAATGCATGTGTAATGCTTACGGCTTGGTGGCCGGCGCGGTCGACTGGTGAGTTGCGCTGTGACCGCCAGCGGAACCTCTTCCGTCAAACTGGTAAGTCGGACGTACCCAGTCGCTATGACGAACAGGCTCTGGCTGCCAAATTGGCGCAGGTGCCTTGGTCATCGGCGCAGAAGCGAAGTGCTTCCAGCGAGTGCCATCGTTTGGCACAGCAGGGGCGCTATCACGCGCTGCGACTGGTGCATGCGGTTCGCTTACTGGCGTAACGTCTGCATCCGCTGCAACTGGCGCATTCAGCACTTCTTCAACCTGTGCTTCAAGGCGCGGACTGACTTCAACGGCTGAATGCTCAGCAATCTCTGCTGGCTGCTCAGTGGCCGGGGCTGTGAACGCAGTAGAACGTTCGGTTTCGGTCGCTGGCTCAGAAACTGCATCAGAAACTGCATCAGGTTGCTGTACTGAAGGCGCTTCGATCACCGGAGCAGCGGGTTTTGCCTGCTCAGCAATAACTTCTGCTTTAGCTTCTGCAGCAGCAGGAATCACTGAAGGCTCTTCATTAACTGGCGCTTCGATAGCCGTGGTGTCATCTGTATTCACGATGGCAACCGGGGTTTCAGCTTGTGGTTCAGCGTATTGAACCGGCTCCTGTTGTGGTGCAACGGCTTCAGTTGATTCAACTGCAGCTGGAGTTGCCACTGCAGCGGCCGTTTCCTGACGGCTATAATCTTGCGCTTCGTTCTGAGTATCTTGTGTCGCCAGCTCTTCATTAGCCTGACTGACAGGATAACGCACCCAAACTTTACCTGAAGCCATTTCCGGTGAAGCTGCGGCAGCTTCTAATGGCATAGCAGATTGCGTTGGATAACGCTCATCACGATAGCGACGACGACGCTGTCCACTTACACGCAGATGGCGCGGTGAGCGACGTGAACGGCGCGGCATGTTGTTGCTGTCACGGCCTTCGGTATCATCCAACTGCTCTTCTACCTGCGGCGCTTCAATCAGCGGTTGAACCTGGCGCACTTCTTCTTGCTTGACTGGCGCTTCAGCCTGAACCAGCGGCTGCTCGATGGCATCACCCACACGCACTTTCTGCGTAAGCTGACGCGGTTTACGACGCGGCAGCACCTGTACGCGCTCATCTTCCAGCGCTTCGGGGGCTTCAATGATGTCAACCGATGCAACTTCAACAGGTTTTGGCGCGTCCTGTTGGGCACGTTTCTCTTCCTGACGACGACGCTGGCGCTCGGCACGCTGCTCACGGCGTTGCTGCTGCTGCTCATCACGCTGCTGGCGTGCTTCATCGCTCAGGACTGGACGCTCTTCGCGCACGTCGTTCGGCGTTGAAGGACGCTTGTTGCGGCGATTATCACCATTGTTGTCACGCGGCTCACGGTTTTCACGCGGTTCGCGATTCTCACGCGGTTCACGGTTTTCACGCGGTTCGCGGTTATCACGCGCTTGCGCATTATCACCGTTACGCGGCGTACGCTCGCGACGATTGTTATTACGACGGTTATTACGACGATCGCCGCGCTGATTACCGTTTTCATCGTCACTGGCTTTTTTCGGCTCAGTTTCGGTTTCAACAGCAGGTGCAGGCGCAGCGGCAGGCGTTTCTTCACCGGCAAACAGCTTTTTAAGCCCACCAAACAGGCGACCCAAGAAACCGGTGCTGGCTGCTGCGTTTGCTTGCGCTTCTGGTGCCGCTTTAACCGCGGGTTTCGCTTCTGCAACTGGCGCTGCAGGCGCAACTTCAACAGGCGCTGGTGGTGCATCTGGCATCACGAAAGCAGCAAGAGCAGGCTGCTCTGGACGACGGCGTTCAGCGTGTTCTTCTTCAGACGGCATCGCCATTTCTGCTTCATGCAGCTTTGGCAAATGATAACTAAGGGTTTGTGTCTCTTCGCCAGTACGGACGCGCAACACGGAATAGTGCGGTGTTTCCATCCGATCATCCGGGACGATAACCGCACGCACGCCACCCTGACGCTTCTCAATAGCATTAACCGCTTCACGTTTTTCATTCAGCAGGTAAGAGGCAACCTGAACCGGAACAATCGCGTGAACTTCTTTGGTGTTGTCTTTCAGCGCTTCTTCTTCAATCAGGCGCAGAATAGAGAGTGACAGCGATTCGTTATCACGAATAGTGCCGGTACCGCTACAGCGTGGGCAGACGTGATGACTGGATTCGCCCAATGACGGGCTCAGGCGCTGACGGGACATTTCGAGCAGGCCGAAGCGTGAAATATGGCTGATTTGAATACGGGCGCGATCCTGGCGAACTGCTTCACGCAGGCGATTCTCAACCGCGCGCTGATGGCGAACCGGGGTCATATCGATGAAATCGATAACAATCAGGCCACCAAGGTCACGCAGACGGAGTTGACGCGCAATTTCGTCTGCGGCTTCAAGGTTGGTGTTGAAGGCGGTTTCTTCGATGTCACCACCACGCGTTGCACGCGCTGAGTTGATGTCAATCGCGGTCAGCGCTTCGGTACTGTCGATAACAATCGAACCGCCTGATGGCAGACGCACTTCGCGTTGGAAAGCGGACTCGATCTGAGACTCAATCTGATAATGGCTGAACAGCGGGATTTCACCGGTGTACAGTTTAATTTTACTGCTGAAGTCTGGACGGCCCAGCGCAGCGATATGCTGACGTGCCAGTTCCAAAACTTTTGGGTTATCGATAAGAATTTCACCGATATCCTGGCGCAGATAATCGCGGAAGGCGCGCACAATCACATTGCTTTCCTGATGAATCAGGAACGGAGCAGGGCGACTGTCAGCGGCTTTTTTGATCGCTTCCCAGTGCTTGATGCGGAAGCTGAGGTCCCACTGCAGCGATTCGGCTGATTTGCCGACACCAGCGGTACGCACAATCAGACCCATGTTTTCTGGCAGTTCCAGCGCTGAGAGCGCTTCTTTCAGCTCAGTGCGATCGTCGCCTTCGATACGACGCGAGATACCGCCCGCACGCGGGTTGTTTGGCATCAGTACCAAATAGCTGCCCGCTAGAGAGATAAAGGTGGTTAACGCTGCGCCTTTATTGCCGCGCTCTTCTTTATCGATCTGAACGATCACTTCCTGGCCTTCACGCAATACGTCTTTGATGTTCGGACGACCATGTGAGTTGTAACTGGCTGGGAAGTATTCGCGGGAAATTTCTTTTAGAGGGAGGAAACCGTGACGTTCAGCGCCGTAATCGACAAACGCAGCTTCAAGGCTGGGTTCAATACGGGTGATTTTACCTTTGTAGATATTGGCCTTTTTCTGCTCGTGTCCGGGACTTTCGATATCCAGATCGTACAGACGTTGACCGTCAACCAGGGCAACGCGCAACTCCTCCTGCTGAGTTGCGTTTATTAACATTCTTTTCATCGTGACTTACTCGTTATTCTTTCATGAGTGATTAAAGCTGCGGGCATAGTTACCCTGGACGAGTATCAACCGATGGCCCCGTGACTGAGTGCAATGTCGTCAATCTCACGGTTGTCGACCGCGCGGGGGGCGCAAATAACGTCGGTGGCCTGTTTTTCATAAGGAATAACAGCACCAGATAGTGGAAATGCCAGAGAGAATTTGAAAACCCGTGCATTCCAAACTTCTGTCCAGGCCGCAACCCGCAGCCCGCTAAGTGCCTGATTTCGCATTACGTCTTACGCCATTGCTGCGTGTCTGCTCAATCCGGCAAAATGACTAATTTCGCTGTTTTCTGCCTTGAAACTCTCAAGGTAAGAAACTTAAGCATTATTCCATTGCTAACCTTCATATAGCAAGGCGACTTTAACAGCCTGATAAAGTTTCTTTACATTTAACTCGCTAATATGGCGGGTGATTAGGCGCATCGTTGAAAAAAACAGCATCCGATTCGCTTAAACCAGCAACACGAAAGAGTTAAGCACAGAAAAAGGGGTGGCGCTATCTGGGGACACTATTTAGAATCGCCGCCATGAAAACAGAGAATCCTGGCGTACACTTTGTCGCCATCACGGCTGAAAATGCCGGTCAAAGAATTGATAACTTTTTGCGCACCCAACTCAAGGGTGTGCCAAAAAGCATGATTTATCGCATCGTCCGTAAAGGTGAGGTGCGGGTAAACAAAAAACGTATCAAGCCCGAATACAAACTGGAAGAGGGCGATGAAGTGCGTATCCCGCCCGTACGCGTGGCTGAGCGTGACGAAGATGCTGTCTCACCCAAGCTGGCAAAAGTGGCGTCGCTGGCCGATGCCATTTTATATGAAGATGACTATTTGTTGGTGATGAATAAGCCATCAGGAACTGCAGTGCACGGCGGCAGCGGCTTGAGCTTCGGCGTAATTGAAGGTTTGCGTGCGTTGCGCCCGGAAGCGCGCTTCCTTGAATTGGTTCATCGTCTTGATCGCGACACGTCCGGTATTTTGCTGGTCGCCAAAAAACGTTCAGCGCTGCGTTCGCTGCATGAGCAGTTGCGTGAAAAAGGCATGCAGAAAGATTATCTGGCATTGGTGCGTGGCAACTGGCCTTCGCATCTGAAAGTGGTGCAGGCGCCGCTGCTCAAAAACATTTTACAAAGTGGCGAACGTGTTGTGCGGGTGAATGCAGAAGGTAAACCCTCAGAAACGCGTTTCAAGGTTGAAGAGCGGTTTGAGTTTGCAACACTGGTTAAGGCCAGCCCAGTAACGGGAAGAACCCATCAGATTCGTGTACACACGCTGCATGCTGGACATCCTATTGCGTTTGACGATCGCTACGGTGAGCGTGATTTTGATAGCCAGCTGGCATCGACGGGGCTGAAACGCCTGTTTTTGCACGCGGCTGCGCTGACGTTTACGCATCCTAATACTGGCGAAATCATGCGAATGGAAGCGCCGCTGGATGATGGATTAAAACGTTGTCTGGAGAAGCTGCGTCAGCAAAAAAGCTGACGCATTGGGCATCAGTCCAGCAAGGGATTGATGCCTGCCTCTCGCAACATCGCGTTGAGCGCAATAAGCGGTAAGCCAATTAACGTATTTGGATCGCGTCCTTCAAGACGTTCAAATAAACAAATCCCCATCCCTTCACTTTTAAAACTGCCTGCGCACTGAAGCGGCTGTTCTTTCTTTATATAATTTGTGATCTCATCGTCACTTAAATCACGGAAATGTACGATAAACGGTTCGCAACACTGGATTAAACGTTGGCTACTGGGATGGTATAACGCTAAACCTGTATAAAAGGTTATGCGATTACCGCTGGCTGCGCGTAATTGATTATGCGCATTTTCTACGGTATGCGGCTTGCCAGTAATTTCTCCATCTAACACACAAACCTGATCTGAACCGATAATCCAGTGTTCAGGATAGGTTTCTGCCAGCGCCTGGGCTTTTGCCACTGCAAGACGTTTCACCAATGTTTCGGCGTTTTCTCCGGGTAACGCTGTTTCATCAACGTTGGGTGAATCGGTAACAAAGGTCAGACCGAGTTTGGTTAATAACGCCTGACGAAAGGGTGAGGTGGATGCTAAAAGAATCGATGCCGTCATTTTTTTTCAATATTGATAGCGAATTGGTGACAGTCATTTTAAACTGTGTGCCGCACTGGATGCGAATAGTGGTTGAAAGATGCTGTAAACCGGCCTTTTTCTTTGACTCTATAAGATTACAAAGTTAATATGCGCGCCCTATGCAAAAGGTAAAATTACCCCTAACGCTGGACCCCGTCCGCACCGCTCAAAAACGCCTTGATTATCAAGGTGTGTACACACCTGTACAGGTGGAGCGCGTGGCCGAGTCGGTCGTTAGTGTGGACAGTGATGTAGAATGCTCCATGTCGTTTGCGGTAGACAACCAACGTCTGGCAGTACTGACTGGTACTGCTGATGTACAAGTGACGTTGCGCTGCCAACGCTGCAACCAGGTGTTTCCGCATCATGTCCACGTAAGCTATTGCTTTAGCCCTGTTTCTTCTGAAGAGCAGGCCGAAGCGTTGCCGGAAGCGTACGAGCCGGTCGATGTCAACGAGTATGGTGAAATCGATCTGTTGGCCGTCGTTGAGGATGAAGTGATCCTCGCGCTGCCTGTCGTTCCGGTGCATGATTCTGAACACTGTGAAGTGTCCGAGGCGGACATGGTCTTTGGTAAATTGCCTGAAGAGGTCGAAAAACCAAACCCATTTGCCGTATTAGCCAGTTTAAAGCGTAAGTAATAGGAGTAAGGTCCATGGCCGTACAACAGAATAAACCCACCCGTTCTAAGCGTGGCATGCGTCGTTCGCACGATGCGCTGACCACTGCAACTCTGTCAGTAGATAAAGTTTCTGGCGAAACTCATCTGCGTCACCACATCACTGCGGATGGTTACTACCGCGGTCGCAAGGTTATCGTTAAATAAGACTTGCGCTTAGCAAGGCGATACCTTGACACGTTTGACCCTGGCGATTGATGCCATGGGCGGGGACTCCGGTCCTTGCGTGACAGTGCCTGCAGCATTGCAGGCACTGGCCTCTCATACGCAATTATACCTTCTTCTGGTCGGCAATCCCGACACCCTCATGCCATTGCTTGCCAAAACGGATTCCTCCTTACTGGGGCGTTTGCAGGTCATTCCTGCCGAATCGGTTATTGCAAGTGATGCGCGGCCCGCTCAAGCCATCCGAAACAGTCGCGGCAGCTCAATGCGCGTGGCGTTAGAATTGGTAAAAGAGGGGCGTGCGCAAGCCTGCGTCAGTGCGGGTAATACCGGCGCATTGATGGGTCTGGCAAAAATGCTGTTGAAGCCGCTGAAGGGTATTGAACGTCCGGCGCTGATGTCTGTTTTACCTCATCAGCAGCAGGGCAAAACAGTGGTGTTAGATTTAGGTGCCAACGTTAATTCAGACAGTGCAATGTTGGTGCAATTTGCGGTGATGGGCGCGGTAATGGCGGAAGAGGTGCTTGGCATCAATAAACCCCGCGTAGCGCTTCTCAATATTGGTCAGGAAGAGACCAAAGGGCTTGAAAGTATCCGCGAAGCAGCGGAAACCCTAAGAGAAACCCCGCAAATAAACTATATTGGTTACCTTGAAGCTAACGAACTCCTCACGGGCAAAACGGATGTGCTGGTGTGTGATGGTTTCGTCGGAAACGTCACGTTGAAGACTATGGAAGGCGTGGTAAGAATGTTTCTTTCGCTGCTCAAATCATCAGGCGAAGGCAAAAAGCGGTCATGGTGGTTGAAGTTGCTGGGACGTTGGATCCAAAAACGTCTGGCTAAGCGCTTCGGACATCTCAACCCCGACCAGTACAATGGCGCTTGTCTGTTAGGATTGCGCGGGACAGTGATCAAAAGCCATGGCGCAGCCAATCAGTGTGCGTTCGCCGTGGCGATAGAACAGGCAGAGCAGGCGGTGCGGCGGCAAGTTTCAGAACGAATTGCTGCGCGCCTAGACGCTGTATTAGCCAGGAGTGACAAAGCCTAGATGTTTACCAAAATTATCGGTACGGGCAGTTATTTGCCCAGCCAGGTTCGCACAAATGCCGATCTGGAAAAAATGGTTGAGACTTCGGACGAGTGGATTGTTACCCGTACCGGCATCCGTGAGCGACGCATTGCAGCGCCAGATGAGACTGTTGCAAGCATGGGTTCACAAGCAGCCCAACGCGCGCTTGAAATGGCGGGTGTTGAAGCCAATGATGTTGGACTGATTATCGTCGCCACAACATCGTCCAGCCATGCTTTCCCAAGCTCAGCCTGTATGATTCAGCAAATGCTGGACATTAAAGACTGCGCAGCTTTTGACCTTGCTGCAGCATGTGCAGGTTTCACATATGCGTTGAGCGTTGCCGACCAGTACATCAAAAACGGTGCAGTTAAGCATGCGTTGGTGATTGGTGCTGATGTGCTTGCACGTACTTTGGATCCCAACGATCGCGGCACTATTATTCTGTTTGGTGATGGCGCTGGCGCGGTCGTTCTCGGACCGAGCGAAGAGCAGGGCATTATTTCAACCCATCTGCACGCTGATGGTCGCTATGCCCAGTTGCTGACCTTACCCTATCAGGATCGTGCGAAGCAGGATCAACCCGCCTATCTTACGATGGCAGGTAATGAAGTCTTTAAAGTTGCGGTTACTGAGCTGGCGCATATCGTTGATGAAACGTTACAGGCCAATAATCTCGATCGTGAGATGCTCGACTGGCTGGTGCCCCATCAGGCAAACCTACGCATTATTAGCGCAACGGCGAAAAAATTAGGTATGACCATGGATAAAGTGGTCGTAACACTGGATCGCCACGGCAACACCTCTGCGGCGTCGGTGCCAAGCGCACTTGATGAAGCGGTACGCGATGGCCGTATCAAACCCGGACAACTCATTCTGCTGGAGGCCTTTGGTGGCGGTTTCACCTGGGGCTCTGCGCTGGTTCGCTTTTGATTGACAGGAACTGAAAATGACGCAATTTGCTTTTGTTTTCCCAGGTCAGGGCTCACAATCTGTGGGTATGCTGGCTGATTTGGCCGCAGCCTATCCGCTGGTGGAAGAGACTTTCCGCGAAGCGTCTGACACGCTGGGCTACGACTTATGGCAGCTCGTTAGCCAAGGTCCGGTCGAAGAACTGAATAAAACCTGGCAAACACAGCCAGCACTGTTGGCGGCATCGGTCGCTATCTATCGCGTATGGCAGCAGCAGGGCGGTGAGCAACCGGTTTTGATGGCAGGGCATAGCTTAGGTGAATACTCTGCGCTGGTTTGTGCTGGCGTACTGAATTTTGCCGATGCCATTAAATTAGTTGAGTTGCGTGGCAAGCTGATGCAAGAAGCTGTGCCGGAAGGTACGGGAGCAATGCAGGCGATTATTGGTCTGGATGATGCGGCAATCCGCCAGGCGTGTGAAGAAAGCGCGCAGGGACAAGTTGTTTCGCCAGTAAATTTCAATTCGCCAGGTCAGGTTGTTATTGCCGGCAATAAAGAAGCCGTTGAACGTGCTGGTGCGGCATGCAAAGCTGCAGGCGCTAAGCGTGCGCTGCCTTTACCGGTTAGCGTCCCTTCGCACTGTGCGTTGATGAAGCCCGCTGCTGATAAATTAGCCATTGCGCTGCAAGACATTACCTTTAATGCACCGTCTGTTCCGGTTATTAACAACGTAGATGTTAAAGCTGAATCGGATGCAGATGCGATTCGTCATGCATTAGTTCGTCAGCTTTATAGTCCGGTACGCTGGACAGAAAGTGTCGAGGCGATGGCATCTCAAGGCGTAACACAGTTAATGGAAATGGGTCCAGGTAAAGTCCTGACCGGTTTGACCAAACGTATTGTCGATAGCCTGACTGCTGCAGCCGTTAACGATACTGCCTCGTTAAAAAGTGCGCTAGGACAGGAATAAGAGGAATAACATGAGTTTTGAAGGTAAAGTTGCGCTGGTAACCGGCGCGAGTCGCGGCATTGGCCGTGCGATTGCGGAAACCCTGGCGGCACGCGGTGCTAAAGTGGTTGGAACCGCAACCAGCCAAAGCGGTGCCGATGCAATCAGTGCTTACCTTGGTGACAACGGTAAAGGTCTGCTGCTGAACGTGACAGACGCCGCATCGATCGAAAGCGTTTTAGAGAAAATTCGCGCTGAATTTGGCGAAGTGGACATTTTAGTCAATAATGCAGGCATTACGCGTGATAATCTGCTGATGCGCATGAAAGACGATGAGTGGCAGGATATCTTAGATACCAACCTCTCTTCCGTCTTCCGTCTTTCCAAGGCGGTTTTGCGTGCCATGATGAAAAAACGCGTGGGCCGTATAATCACCATTGGTTCCGTTGTTGGGACCATGGGTAACGCGGGCCAAGCAAACTACGCTGCAGCAAAAGCGGGTTTAATTGGCTTTAGCAAATCACTGGCGCGTGAAATCGCGTCACGTGGCATTACGGTCAACGTCGTGGCACCGGGCTTTATTGAAACGGACATGACGCGGGCACTGAACGAAGATCAACGTTCTGGTATTTTGGCGGAAGTACCTGCAGGTCGCTTAGGCGACGCGCAAGAAATCGCCAATGCTGTTGCATTCTTAGCCTCTGACGAAGCAGCCTACATCACGGGTGAGACGCTGCACGTCAATGGCGGCATGTACATGGTCTGATAATCACGAAACCATTTGCATTATTTGCGGGAAAAACCGCAAAATAACGTAAATCGTGGTTAGACCAGCCGGGATTTTGTTGCATCTTTTTCAACATTTTATACACTACGAAAACCATCGCGAAAGCGAGTTTTGATAGGAAATTAAATAGTATGAGCGATATCGAACAACGCGTTAAGAAAATCATTGGTGAGCAGCTGGGTGTGAAAGAGGAAGAAGTAACCAACTCTGCATCTTTCGTAGAAGACCTGGGTGCCGATTCTCTTGATACCGTTGAGCTGGTTATGGCTCTGGAAGAAGAGTTTGATACTGAAATTCCAGACGAAGAAGCTGAGAAAATCACCACCGTTCAGGCAGCGATCGACTATATCAATAGCCACAAAGCCTAATGAATACCGTCAGGCGGTCACTCGACCGCCTGAGTTTTATGTTTGTCCCACATAGTTCTTTTTTCCCCTCCCTGGAGGACGAACGTGTCTAAGCGTCGTGTAGTTGTGACTGGTCTTGGCATGTTGTCTCCTGTCGGCAATACCGTAGAGTCTACCTGGAGTGCTCTCCTTGCCGGTCAGAGCGGCATCAGCCTGATCGACCATTTTGATACTAGTGCCTACGCAACACGCTTTGCGGGCTTAGTGAGAGATTTTAATTGTGATGACTACATCTCGCGCAAAGATCAGCGCAAGATGGATGACTTCATCCAATATGGTATCGTTGCTGGCATTCAGGCTATGCAGGACAGCGGTTTAGTTGTAACCGATGAAAATGCTGGTCGTATAGGTGCGGCAATTGGTTCCGGAATTGGTGGATTGGGGTTGATCGAAGATAACCACACTTCACTCGTAAACGGCGGCCCGCGTAAAATTAGTCCGTTCTTTGTACCTTCAACCATTGTAAACATGGTGGCGGGACATTTAACCATCATGTACGGCCTTAAAGGCCCTAGCATCTCTATCGCAACGGCATGTACGTCTGGCGTACATAACATCGGTCATGCTGCGCGTATCATTGCGTATAACGATGCTGACGTTATGGTGGCCGGCGGTGCTGAAAAAGCCAGTACACCGCTTGGTGTTGGTGGATTCGGTGCGGCGCGTGCGCTCTCTACTCGTAACGAAAACCCGCAAGCGGCAAGCCGCCCGTGGGATAAAGATCGTGACGGTTTTGTACTTGGCGACGGTGCTGGCATGGTCGTTCTTGAAGAGTATGAGCATGCTAAGAAGCGTGGCGCTAAAATCTATGCGGAAGTCGTCGGCTTTGGTATGAGCAGCGATGCCTATCATATGACCTCTCCGCCAGAAGATGGCGCTGGTGCTGCTGCCGCTATGGTAAATGCACTGCGTGATGCACAACTCTCACCAGAGCTAATCGGCTATGTCAACGCACACGGCACCTCTACGCCAGCGGGTGATAAAGCGGAAGCGCAGGCAGTGAAATCTGTATTTGGTGAAGCAGCGAAAACCGTCATGGTGAGCTCAACTAAATCAATGACAGGTCACTTACTGGGTGCTGCAGGTGCCGTAGAGTCAATTTATTCGATTCTCGCACTGCGTGATCAGGTAGTTCCACCAACGATTAACCTCGATAACCCGGATGAAGGCTGTGATCTCGATTTCATCCCACATACGGCACGTCAGGTAAATGGTCTGGAATATACCTTGTGCAACTCCTTCGGTTTTGGCGGTACCAACGGTTCGCTGATTTTCCGTAAAGTTTGATCTACCTGCTCTGCTAAAAAGGCCCGCAATGCGGGCCTTTTTTTATATTTAGTCACGCTCTGGTACTGATCACATCTTTCTGAATCGTTAAGATAGAACAAACAGGCAACCGGAGGATGATGGATGTGGATTAACGGTATCGAGCAAAATCAGCTTCCTGCCAGTGATCGTGCGGCACATTTCGGCGATGGGTGTTTTACCACCGCTGCTATAAAAAACGGGCAAATCCTGCTATTAGAACGGCATTTACAACGGTTAAAAGAGAGTTGTGAACAGCTGTGGCTTTACGATGTGGATTGGCAACAGCTCGAAAATGAAATGCGCAATGCTGCTCAACGTCAGCAGCAGGCGGTATTAAAAGTGATCATTAGCGCGGGCGTTGGCGGGCGGGGCTATAGCCGCATTGGTTGCGGTAAGCCTACGCGAATAATAGCCTTGTCGCCTTGGCCACAGCACTATATTCAACTGCAGCAGCAAGGTGTAAAGCTTGCTATTAGCCCCATTAACTTAGCGCGCAGCACACAATTTGCCGGGCTAAAGCATCTTAACCGCCTTGAGCAGGTGATGATCCGCGCTCATCTTGACCAGACAGATGCGGATGAAGCCTTGGTGCTTGATACTCAGGGCTGGGTAGTGGAATGTTGCGCGGCCAATTTATTTTGGCGAAAAGGTGAGGCTATCTTTACCCCGACGCTGGAAACGTCTGGCGTTAACGGAATTATGCGCCGCTACCTGCTATCGCAACTGAGTGCAGCAGGCCAAACGTGTCAGGTAGTTCAAAGCAAGCCTGCAGAGATTTTAGCGGCAGATGAAGTGATTATTTGTAACGCGTTGATGCCGGTTTTACCGGTCAGACAGATAGATGCGGTGAACTTTAAACAACGCACACTGTTTAACCAGTTGCAGAAAAGCTGTAAAAAAATGGAAGAAACATGAGCCGAAGTAAAAAAATTCTTACCGGAACAGTGATGATTTTGGGTCTCGCGGCTGCCTTTAGTTACTGGCAGGTTAAACAATTTGCGTCGACCCCTTTAACGTTGCATCAGGAAACCATCTATACGCTGCCGGCAGGCACTGGACGAGTAGCATTAGAAGCGCAGCTTGAAAGCCAGCATATTATTCCGCACAGCATCTGGTTTGGTGCGTTGCTTAAGCTGGAACCCGAATTAGCAAACTTTAAAGCGGGAACTTACCGGCTAGAGCAAGGCATGACTGTGCGCAGCCTGCTGCAGCTATTAGCAAGCGGTAAAGAGGCGCAATTTCCTCTACGGTTTGTTGAAGGGCAGCGGCTCAAGGAATGGTTGAGTGCGTTACGCACGGCGCCCTATATCAAACACACTTTACAAGACGATCAGTTCGCGACATTAGCCGACAAGCTCAAGGTTGAACAAAGTCAGCTGGAAGGTGGTTTTTACCCGGATACCTATCTCTATACTGCAAACACGAGCGATATGGCGATACTTGAGCGGGCACATACGCGAATGAGTAAAACGACGGATGAAGTGTGGAAAGGGCGTGCGGACAATCTGCCTTATAAAAACCAGCAACAGCTGGTCACCATGGCTTCGATCATTGAAAAAGAAACGGGCGTGAGCGAAGAGCGCGCCCGAGTCGCTTCAGTGTTTATCAACCGCTTACGGACTGGCATGCGTCTGCAGACCGATCCTACGGTGATTTATGGGATGGGTGATAACTATACCGGCACTCTGACCCGTAAAGATCTCGATGCACCAACCGATTACAATACCTATACCATTAACGGTTTGCCGCCAGGGCCGATTGCGATGCCAAGCAAAGCGTCATTAGACGCAGCGGCACATCCAGAAAAAACCAATTACCTCTATTTTGTTGCTGATGGCAAAGGCGGGCACACCTTTACCACCAATCTCGCTAGCCATAATCGTGCCGTTCAGGCTTATCGGCTCGCGTTGAAGGAAAAAAATGAAAAGTAAGTTTATCGTCATTGAAGGTCTTGAAGGCGCCGGTAAAACCACCGCTCGTAATGCGATTGTTGAGACGCTGCGTGAGAAAGGTATCCAGGATATTGTTTTTACACGAGAGCCAGGCGGAACACCTTTAGCTGAGCAGTTGCGCGTATTAGTTAAGCAAGGCATTGAAGGCGAACAGGTTACAGATAAAGCAGAATTGCTCATGCTGTACGCAGCCCGCGTTCAGCTGGTTGAAACGGTTATCAAACCAGCCTTAGCGCGTGGTGCCTGGGTTATTGGCGATCGGCACGATCTCTCTTCCCAAGCTTATCAGGGCGGTGGACGTGGTCTTGACGTTGAGCTAATGCATACCTTACGCGACGCGGTGCTGGGTGATTTTCGTCCCGATCTGACATTGTATCTGGATGTCACGCCCGAGATTGGTTTACAGCGTGCGCGTGCGCGAGGCGAGCTGGATCGCATTGAACAAGAATCGCTGCGATTCTTTGAACGTACCCGTGAGCGCTACCTTATGCTGGCTGAAAACGATCCCACAATCTTAAGCGTAGATGCGACTCAACCCCTTAAAGAAGTGACCGCGTCACTTAAAGCGACGTTGTCTTCCTGGTTAGCAGGGCAATCCGCATGAGTTGGTATCCCTGGCTGAATCAGCCTTATCGTCAGGTCATCAGTCAACATCAGGGGGGCCGCGGACATCATGCGCTGTTAATTCAGGCGATTGATGGCATGGGTGATGACGCCCTGGTGTGGGGAATGAGTCGCTGGTTGATGTGCCAACAGCGAGAAGGGCTTAAAAGTTGTGGTCATTGTCACGGCTGTCAGCTAATGCAAGCCAATACGCATCCTGACTGGTATCGGCTGGAAGCGGAAAAAGGCAAAAGCACGCTGGGCATTGATGCGGTTCGGCAGGTAACCGAAAAAATGTACCATTTTGGTCAGCAGGGCGGCGCTAAAGTCGTCTGGTTACCTGATGCCGCGCAATTAAGTGAAGCAGCAGCGAATGCCTTACTCAAAACCCTGGAAGAACCGCCCGCGAACAGCTGGTTTTTCCTAACGAGTCGTGAACCTTCTCGCTTATTAGCAACGCTACGCAGTCGCTGCATGACGTTGCATTTATCGCCTCCTGATGAAGCGCAAAGTCTGCAATGGCTGAAAAAACAGTCGCCGCAAAACGATGAATTACTGTTATCGGCGTTGCGTTTAAGTGCGGGCGCGCCTGCAGCTGCGATGACGTTACTGGAGCCGAGCCGTTTACAGGCGCGTCAAAAACTCTGTGATGGATTAGCTGGCGCGCTCCAGCAAGATATATTGCAATTGCTATCCGTGCTCAACGCGGATGATGCAGCTGTGCGTATTGGGTGGTTGTTGTCGTTACTGTTAGACGCCATGAAGTGGCAGCAAGGCGCAACCCAGTGGTTAAGCAATGTTGATCGTCAGGATGTGGTCGCGCTATTGGCGCAGCACTTTTCTGCCAGTGCTCTTAACACCAGCGCCCGCGACTGGATGCAATGTCGTGAACAGCTTTTGCATGTGGCTGCCGTTAACCGCGAATTACTGTTAACCGATTGTTTATTAAGCTGGGCTGATAAACTTAAGCCTGCTCTGGTCGGCTAAAACCAAACGAGAAAATGTATGTTTATTGTTGATTCCCATTGCCATCTTGATGGCCTGGATTATGAAAAACACCATCGCGATCTGGATGATGTGATCGCTAAAGCCGCAGCGCGTGACGTCAAGTTCATGCTAGCTATCGCTACTACACTGCCTGGCTTCCACACGCTTAAAGCGCTGGTCGGCGATCGTGAAAATATTGCGCTTTCCTGTGGTGTTCACCCACTCAATCAGGAAGATGCTTACGATGTTGAAGAGTTTCGCCGTCTGGCTGCTGACCCGCGCGTCGTCGCATTGGGCGAAACAGGGCTGGATTACTATTATCAGCAAGAAACCAAAGCGCAGCAGCAGCTTTCGTTTCGCGAACATATTCGTACCGGTATTGCACTGAACAAACCGATTATCGTGCATACCCGCGATGCGCGTGAAGATACGTTGGCGATTTTGCGTGAAGAGCAGGTTGAGCGCTGCGGTGGTGTTCTGCACTGCTTTACTGAGGATCAGGCTACAGCGGCCAAACTGCTCGACATGGGTTTTTATATTTCCTTCTCGGGCATCGTGACATTCCGTAATGCTGAACAACTTCGCGAAGCCGCGCGCTATGTCCCTTTGGATCGTATGCTGGTTGAGACAGATTCTCCCTATCTCGCGCCGGTGCCATTCCGTGGCAAAGAGAATCAGCCCGCTTACACCCGCGATGTCGCTGATTACCTTGCCGTGCTTAAAGGGGTCGATATTGAAACCCTGGCAGTCGCGACGACCAAAAACTTCTCTGACCTGTTTCATATTCCGATGAGTCGTCTGGTCGATTAGTCCTTTTTATTTTATACGCTGTAATTAATCTGTATCACGCCAGGCTGGCCTTGAAAATTGTGACAAGGCCAGCTTTTTATCGCCTATAATCCGCGCGAGTCAGTAAGAAATTCCTTAAAGCAGAGCGGTCTGTTTCTGGAAACGTGATAGCCGTCAAAGTACCCGTTAGTGATTTATTTTACCCTTCGTAATAAATCAAAGGCGTATAACGCCAACCGGTAAAGAATCCTCCCTCTTTGCCACGCGCACTGCGCGAAAACGCACTCATACTCAGGAGCTTCAGGCTATGTTTAAAAATGCTTTTGCCAACCTTCAAAAGGTCGGTAAATCGCTCATGCTACCGGTATCTGTTCTGCCGATTGCCGGTATTTTATTAGGGGTTGGTTCGGCTAATTTTAGCTGGTTACCTGCCGTGGTTTCGCATGTCATGGCAGAAGCGGGCGGATCGGTATTCGCCAACATGCCACTGATTTTTGCGATTGGCGTTGCACTTGGCTTTACCAACAATGATGGCGTTTCTGCGCTAGCGTCAGTGGTGGCTTACGGCATCATGGTGAAAACCATGGCGGTGGTGGCGCCATTGGTGCTTCATCTGCCTGCGGCAGAGATTGAGGCCAAGCATCTCGCGGATACTGGGGTATTAGGCGGGATTATCGCGGGTTCCATTGCCGCCTACATGTTCAACCGCTTTTATCGCATCAAACTGCCTGAATATCTTGGCTTCTTTGCCGGTAAACGTTTTGTACCGATTATCTCCGGCTTAACGGCTATCGCCTTGGGTATCGTACTTTCTTTTATCTGGCCTCCTGTCGGTACAGCGATTCAAACCTTCTCGCAATGGGCGGCATATCAAAACCCAGTTGTGGCTTTTGGTATCTATGGCGTAGTTGAGCGCGCATTGGTGCCGTTTGGTTTGCACCATATCTGGAACGTTCCTTTCCAGATGCAAATTGGTGAATTCACCAACGCAGCCGGTCAGGTCTTCCATGGCGACATTCCTCGCTATATGGCAGGTGACCCAACTGCAGGTAAACTTTCTGGCGGCTTCCTGTTCAAAATGTATGGCTTGCCTGCGGCAGCGATTGCGATTTGGCATTCAGCCAAGCCGGAAAACCGCGCTAAAGTGGGCGGCATCATGATCTCCGCTGCGCTGACCTCGTTCCTGACAGGTATCACCGAACCGATCGAGTTCTCGTTCATGTTCGTGGCGCCGATTCTGTATGTTATCCACGCTATCCTGGCGGGTCTGGCATTCCCAATCTGTATTTTGCTCGGCATGCGTGACGGCACCAGCTTCTCACACGGTTTAATCGACTTTGTGGTACTGAGCGGCAACAGCAGCAAAATCTGGCTGTTCCCTATTATCGGTATTATTTACGGTCTGATTTACTACACCGTGTTCCGCGTGTTGATCGCTAAACTGAACCTTAAAACGCCAGGCCGCGAAGAAACGCTCAGCGAGCAGTCTTCGGCAACCGGCACTGAAATGGCGGGTAAATTGGTGACAGCGTTTGGTGGTAAAGAGAACATCACTAACCTTGATGCCTGTATTACGCGTTTACGTGTCAGCGTGGCGGATGTCACGAAAGTTGACCAAACTGAGCTGAAAAACCTTGGCGCCCGTGGCGTAGTGATTGCAGGCTCAGGCGTTCAGGCCATTTTCGGAACTAAATCCGATAACCTGAAAACGGATATGGATGATTACATCCGCAGCTTATAAAAGCTGGAAAAGAAAAAAGCCCCGATTGGGGCTTTTTTTATGCCTGCTGTTTACAGGTAAACGCGCAGATATTCAGTCAGACAAAGCAGCGCCATTGCCTGACCATAAGGCATTGAAGTCAGCGGTACGTTGCGATAGTAATCCAGGTCTTTCCCCATCGCCGTACCAAATGAGACCTGTTTCAATTCACCTGCATCATCGATATTGGCGATCACGCCACGCAACGCTTTTTCCGCCATTTCGCCATACTCAGCCGGTAAGTAACGTTTACGCACCGCTTTGAGAATGCCATAGGCGAATCCAGCCGTAGCCGAGGCTTCTGGATAGCTCTCAGGATCATCAAGTAAGGTTGGCCACAAGCCGCTGCTGTGTTGGCAGGTTCGTAATGCTTTTACCTGACTTTCCAACACCTGCTGTAAAAACCGACGTGTAGCATGGTGTTCCGGCCAGTTCATCATCTCCAAAAAGTCAGGAATGACAATGGTTAACCAGCTATTTCCACGCGCCCAGCGCGCATTAGCAAAATTATGGCGGCCATCAAAGCTCCAGCCGTGAAACCAGAGTCCAGTTTGACGATCCATCAGGTATTGGGTATGCAGCAAAAACTGATAGCTGGCTTCTTCAACCCACTCTTCACGATTAAGCAGTTGACCGATTTTTGCCAGAGCCATCACGCTCATCATCAACGTGTCGTCCCACAACTGTTGATGATTCTCGTTGTTATAAACGATATGTTGCAGGCCACCTTGCTCAGTGCGCGGCATTTCATACATCACCCATTCAGCCCAACGCTCCAGTACAGGCCGCCAGGCTGCATTGCCAGTTTCCTCGTAGCGGTAGGCGAGCGTCAGGAACGGGCAAACAGTATTCACGTTTTTTGTTGGCGTGCCTTCAGCCAGTCTTTCGGCGAACCAGTCATCGATTACCTTCAGCGTCTGTTGATCGCCCGTCTGCTGATAATAGTGCAGCATGCCGTACAGGCCGATGCCATGTGTCCACTCCCAACCCGCCCAGCCTTTGGTATCAATCACACGGCCATCATCAAGGCGCAATAAAAATTCGCCCGTTTCATCGGTGATGTTGACTAAATTTTGCGTCAATTTTTGGATCAGCTGCACCAGTTCGCTGCGTGGCAGCAAATGTTCAGGTTGACGCAACAGGGCGCTTTGTTTCACAGGAAATACAGTCATGGTTCATTCCTATCTTTTTAACGTCGAGGTCAAGGGGGAAAGTACAGCACGCTGATTGGGCAGCGGCGGGGCAGCGGGCTTATCTCGATTGAGAAAACCAATGTTGTTATTGCCCCATAAATTTTCGTAAGGCATGCCAGCCAGTGTTTCGACAATCTGGCGTGCTTCAGGCGTGATGCCTTCAGGTACTACGCGATTCGCTTCGCGCATTTTTAGCGTTTCTTCACGCAGCACAGTATGTGTCTGCAGGTTGAGCTTGAAACGCAAAGAGACGAGGAAGCCGCAGGCCAATACACAGACCGTACCAATACTGAGAATCGCTAAAATGGTATGGCTGACGCCAGGCACCTGGGTTGCTTGTCCCGATACAAAGCCAGACAATTGCAGAACGATACCGACAAACATCACCGCACCGGCCTGAGAGGCCTTACGCGTTAATGTCATAATACCGGCGAAGATACCTTCACGACGCTGACCGGTGATCACCTCATCAACATCGGCGATATAGGTATAAGTATTCCAGGGAACGTAATTGATACCGCCACGGCCCAAACCGGCTACGGCTGAAATCAGTAGCAGTAACGAGAAGTTATCGTTCATGCCGGCGTACCACAGGCCTGCGTATGAAAGCGCTGCAAGACCAAACAGCACTACCACCAATCGGTAAGCGGGTGCCGGTCCCATACGGATACAGAGCGGAATCATCCCCATTACCGCAATAAACTGCAGAACTGCCATAGTACCCATTAAATTGGAGGCAATTTGCGCACTTTGCATCAGCACAAACACTACATACCAGGTAAAGACGGCATTAAACACGTCCTGCGCGATGTAACCACCAAGGTACATACCAAGATGCTGACGGAAAATACGAATGCGCAGCGTTGAAGCCAGTTCAACATATAAGCGCTTCAGACTCTGCATCAACGTCAGGCTTTGCTTCTCTTCTTCTGCACGTCGTGATTCTTCAGAAAAATCACTCGCATCGCGTTCCCAGGTAAAGAGCCACACCAGTGTTAGTACCACTGCGCAAATCACTGAGAAGACCAAACTGGCGTAGAAAAAGGATTGAGGATTATCTTTGCCTAGCGCACCCAACAAAATGCCCGGCAGGAAGGCGGCAAGAATTGCTGAAAGCTGAGCCAGTGCGATACGAGCACCTGAAAAACGGGTTTTTTGTTTGAAGTCATCCGTCATTTCTGGCACCAGCGTTTCGTAAGGTACCAAAATCATGGTGTAAACCATGTCGAACAGCAGGTAGGTACAGAGGTACCACCAGAAGTTCATGTCACTAATCCACATCAGGCTGTAGCTAAAGACACACGGAATACCCAGCATGATAAAGAATTTGCGACGGCCAAAACGTTTACCTAGCCAGGTTGAGCCAAAGTTATCCGTCAGGAATCCCATTAATGGGCTGATTACCGCATCGAGCACGCGTGCTGCGGCAAAGATCAGGGTCGCTTCAATAGGCGTTAAGCCGCAGAAGGTGGTGTAAAAGTATAACAGCCAGGCGGCGGTCAGCGCCGTGGTGCCCGCTCCGAGAAAATCTCCGGAGCCGTAGGCCAGATAGTGACCAAGACCAATTTTACGTGAGCGCATCACGGGTGCTCCTTGTATGTAAAAGTCTGTACATCCTTCATCGTTCCGGACTTCTTTCTCGGATTGGTTAGAAAGTAGAGCCGTCAGCGCGGGCAAACCTTCGCGATTTGGCAACCTCTTACGTGGACTTGGCAAAATAACAAAGAAAAGGACGATTAAATTCTAATTTATAAAACAGTGTTTCATTTTTGTGGGCGATTACGCACCAGAAGCGTGGGTGGCGTTGCAAGTGAGAAGGTAGAGCGAAGAAATGGTTTAAAGGCAGGCAATCAATCCAATAAAAGTGGTCCTGAGGTTGAAAGAAAACAAATTTGTCCCGCATACTGATTGATTACGACTCAGGCTAAAGGAATTGCATCATGGCTGAAGAAACGATTTTCAGTAAAATTATTCGTCGCGAAATCCCCGCTGATGTGGTGTATCAGGATGAGTTGGTCACGGCGTTCCGTGATATTTCACCTAAAGCACCCACGCATGTTCTTATTGTTCCTAACGTATTAATTCCTACTGCTAACGATGTCACCGAAGCCCACGAGCACGCGTTGGGTCGCATGTTTACGGCTGCGGCTAAAATTGCGCGTGATGAAGGCATTGATGAGAATGGCTACCGCCTAATCGTTAACTGCAATAAACATGGCGGGCAGGAGGTTTATCATATCCATATGCATCTGCTGGGTGGTGAACCGCTTGGCCCAATGCTTTCTAACTGATCCTTTGAACGGAAACGTGCTATGCGCCAATGGCTAATCAGCCTGCCGTTCTTGCTCAGCCTTGCTGGCTGCAGCAGCGACAAACCGATGATTGACACCTCGCAATCGCTGGTGATGGAGTCTGCGGTGCTGTCGGCAGGCATCATTACTGATGATCCTAAGCTTGACGAAGAGGATGGCCAGAAACGTGCCAGTAGCGTGCTCTATAATCAACGCGAAACACCGGTGATTGTGCACTATCGTTATTATTGGTATGACGAAAAAGGGTTGGAAATCACGCCGCAAGAACCGGCTCAAACCGTTACGGTTCCGCCACTTAGTAGCCTTGCTGTTACTTCTCAACTCGGCAACCTGACCGCCAGCAAGGTTCGTCTCTATCTTTATCTCTGAGGACTGTTACGTGATTCGCAGTGTAAATCGTACTGGAGTGCTACTGATGGCGCTCATTCTTACAGGTTGTGTGGTGAAACAGCAACAGCCTGCTCCGGTTGAACCGACTCAACCCGTTGAGCCGACTCAGCCTGTTCCTGCGCCGGAACCGATTCCGCAACCGCAACCGATCCCGCAGCCGCCAAAGCTTAAAACCATCAACTGGGATGCCAGCGTGCAGCCACTGGTTGCGCAGATGCTGAATGCCGCAGGCCCTGAAGCCGGCAGCGTATTGCTGGTGGATCGCATTAAAAACAGCACCAATGGCGCACTGCAAAGTGAAAAAGCCACCGATTCGATTCAAAATGCATTGAATAACAATGGCAAATATACGCTGGTCTCTTCCGATCAAATTACCCAAGCGAAACAGACGCTGGGATTGCCGGCAGACGATAGCTTAAATTCGCGCAGTAAGGCGATTGGCCTGGCGCGTTACCTTAATGCGCAATATGTGTTGTACAGCAACGCGCAGGGTGATGTGAAAACGCCAACGCTACAGATGCAGTTGATGTTGGTGCAAACCGGCGAAATTATCTGGTCTGGCAACGGCGTCGCTCAGAATTAATTCTGCAATGCAGCGGATGATTGCCCGCCATTTAGGTGAGAGTGCTCTGGCGCGTGTGACCCCGCTAGCGGGGTTAACCGGACAAAGCCAAGTCATTGAATGCGCGCAGGGAAAGTTTATAGCACGCCCTGCGCCGCAGCCTGACATCCCGTTTGTCGATCGTCAACGTGAATATCGCCTTTTGAACAGGCTGCACGCTGGCGGTTTAACGGCCAAACCGCTGGCAGGTGATCGATATGGCCTATTGTTAGCCTGGCAGCAGGGCGAAGCGATGAAACCTGAGGCATTCTCTCTACATGTGCCACAAATCGTTGCGCTGTTACGGCATTTGCATCAGCAGCCGTTAACCGGTTATCGCCTCAAACTCTTGCCACTGTTGTGGCAATACTGGCAGCTTTGTCGCCAGCGCAATCTGCCCTGGCTGCAAGCGCTTCAACGCTTAACGCGGATTGGCGAACCTTCGCCGCTGCGATTAGCCCCGCTTCACATGGATGTTCATGCCGGAAACATCATTGTGGCGCACGAAGGTCTGCATCTTATCGATTGGGAATATGCAGCTGATGGTGATATCGCACTGGAACTGGCAGCGGTATGCGCTGCCGATCCCACGCAACAGCTTCGTTGGTTAACAACCTATGCACAAGCCGCGCAATTACCCTGTGCGCAGCTACAACGGCAGGTAAACCACTGGCAGCCATGGCTGCGTTTACTCATGGCTAGTTGGTATCAGTTACGCGCCGAGCAAAGCGGCGAAAAAGCTTTGCAACAGATGGCTCGTGAGAGCTGGGAACAGATTTAATCGCTTTATGCTGATTGCGTAAAGTCACAGGATTTAGGTCATGACTACACATTTACCCGGTCCGCTGATGCTGGACGTGGAAGGTTACGAGCTGGATGCAGAAGAACGCGAAATTCTCAAACATCCTTTAGTGGGCGGGCTGATTTTGTTTGCCCGCAATTACCACGATCCTGCCCAGCTTGCAGAGCTGGTGCGGCAAATTCGCGCAGCTTCACATACGCGATTAGTGGTTGCAGTAGATCAGGAAGGCGGTCGCGTCCAACGTTTCCGTGAAGGATTCACTCAATTACCTGCGATGCAATCTTTCGCTGCGCTGCATGACAGGCAAACCGCCGGTGAATTGGCACAGCAGGCGGGCTGGCAAATGGCCGCAGAAATGATCGCTTTAGACATTGATATCAGTTTTGCGCCCGTTCTGGACATTGGGCATATCAGTGCGGCCATTGGTGATCGCGCCTTCCATGAAGATCCTGAGATTGCGCTAGCCGTGGCGCGTCGCTTTATTGCTGGTATGCATGAAGCGGGAATGAAAACCACCGGCAAGCATTTTCCAGGACATGGTGCCGTGAGTGCCGACTCGCATAAAGAGACCCCACGCGATCCGCGCGATGAAGCTACGTTGCGACAGCACGATATGGCGATATTTCGTACCCTGATTACTGAGCAGGCGCTTGATGCCATTATGCCCGCTCACGTTATTTATACTGAAATCGACGATTTGCCTGCCAGCGGTTCGCCATATTGGCTAAAAACCGTGCTGCGCAAAGAGCTGGGTTTTGAGGGGGTCATCTTTTCCGACGATTTATCGATGGAAGGGGCAGCGGTGATGGGGAGCTATCCTGAACGGGCACAGCAGTCGTTGTCTGCAGGTTGCGATATGATTTTGGTGTGTAATCAGCGTCAGGGCGCTATCAGTGTGCTGGATAGTTTGACCGTGATCGAAGCTGAGCGTGTCTCTCAGCTGTACCATCGAGGAACGTTTACTCGCCAAAGTTTGCAAGCGAGCTCGCGCTGGAAAAACAATGCACAGCAGTTGAGTTCGTTACAGCAGCGCTGGCTGGCTCATAAAGCGTCGAGGTAAATTCACAGCCCGGCGCATCATCACGTTGAGGAAAACCATGATTATTTATCTGCACGGTTTTGATTCCAATAGCCCGGGCAATCACGAAAAAGTGCTGCAACTGCAATTCATCGATCCCGATGTGCGAATGATCAGTTACAGCACGCGTCATCCTAAACATGACATGCAGTTTCTGCTAAAAGAGACGGACAAAATGATCACGTTGTGTGATGACGATCGTCCATTGATCTGCGGCGTGGGGCTGGGTGGCTATTGGTCTGAACGCATTGGCTTTTTATGTGGTATCCGGCAGGTAATCTTCAATCCCAATCTTTTCCCTTATGAAAACATGGAAGGGAAAATTGATCGTCCTGAAGAGTATGAAGATATTGCTACCAAGTGTGTAAGCGACTTCCGTGAGAAAAACCGTGATCGCTGTTTAGCTATTTTGTCACGCAAAGATGAAGCGCTTGATGGTCAACGCACCGCGCAGGTGCTGCATCCCTTTTATGAAATTGTGTGGGATGAAAATGAAGGCCATAAATTTAAGAATATCTCTCCCCATCTTCAGCGAATAAAAGCTTTTAAAACATTAGGTTAATAGTTAAGGCGCCTCTCAGGTGCCTTGATTTTATGCGTAATATTCTGAGTTTTAGCTCATAAATTTGATGTAAATCAATTTTGCTGTGCCCCGCACTTCGCAGCATGTTATTCTGCCTTCAGATAGCGATTTTAACTTCGCCAACCCTATGTTTATTAAGGTTTAATTTAACCATTGATTAACTATTGGTTCACAATTTGAGGGGGTCATTGTTGACTACATCTATTAAGAAAATTGTCATCGTCGGAGGTGGCGCCGGCGGTCTTGAAATGGCAACTCAGCTTGGCCATAAATTGGGCCGAAAGAACAAAGCCGAGATCATTTTGGTCGACCGCAATCACAGTCATTTATGGAAACCGCTGCTGCATGAAGTGGCGACTGGCTCAATGGATGAAGGGATCGATGCGCTGAGTTATTTGGCACACGCCCGCAATCATGGCTTCCAGTTCCAGCTTGGTTCCTTAACCGACATCAACCGCGAGAAGAAGGTTATCTCTCTGGCAGAAGTGCTGGATGCACAAGGTGAAGTGCTGGTTCCACAGCGCGAAGTGCCTTACGACACTTTGGTGATGGCGCTGGGCAGCACCTCAAATGATTTCGGCACGCCGGGCGTAAAAGATCACTGTATTTTCCTCGACAACCCGCATCAGGCACGTCGTTTCCATAATGAAATGCTTAACCTGTTCCTGAAATTCTCTGCAAGCGAAGGTCAGACCGGACAGGTCAATATTGCCATTGTCGGTGGCGGTGCAACCGGCGTTGAGCTCTCTGCCGAGTTGCACAATGCGGTTAAGCAATTACACAGTTATGGCTACAAAGGTTTGGGCAGTGAAGCGCTGAACGTGACGCTGGTCGAGGCGGGCGAACGTATTCTTCCTGCCTTGCCGCCGCGTATTTCGGCAGCGGCGCACCAAGAGTTGACCAAGCTTGGCGTACGCGTGCTGACGCAAACCATGGTGACCAGTGCCGACAAAAAAGGTCTGCATACCAAAGGCGGCGAATATATCGAAGCGGACCTGATGGTATGGGCGGCAGGAATCAAAGCGCCTGACTTCATGAAAGAGATTGGTGGGTTGGAAACCAACCGCATTAATCAGCTGGTGGTAAAAGATACGCTGCAAACCACCTTGGACGATGATATTTATGCCATCGGCGATTGTGCTTCCTGTGCGTTGCCATCCGGTGGGTTTGTGCCACCACGTGCACAATCTGCACACCAAATGGCTTCACGTGCGATGGAAAATATTCTGGCGCAGCGCAATAACAAGCCCTTGAAAGCCTATGTCTATAAAGATCACGGTTCGCTGGTATCACTGTCGCGGTTCAGTACGGTCGGAAGCCTGATGGGTAACCTGATGCGTGGATCGATGATGGTAGAAGGACGCATTGCGCGTTTTGTCTACATTTCCTTATATCGTATGCACCAGATTGCGCTCCACGGATACTTCAAAACGGGTCTGATGATGTTAGTAGGCAGTATCAACCGCGTTATACGTCCACGCCTCAAGCTGCATTAAGATGATAAGGCGGCTTACCGCCTTTCATATTGCTATTGCGCTGATTTAAAACTAGAAAATTTCATTTCTATGTTGAGATCAGCGCTTTCCCGCCTCGTTCGGAACTCTCCTAAAAGCTGGACCTGAAGGCTCTTGTATAGATTTCCTCCATTTATCTGATGTTGCAATTTCGGTCCATCTGTAAAACTTCATTCAACAAACACGGCGGGTCGCGCACGCCGAGTTAGGCCTCTGCTGTGAAGGATGCGACAGCGGCAGGAATGCGCGGTAACACTTTCAGGAGGAACTTCCTGTGAATAAATCAATGTTAGCGGGTATCGGTATTGGTGTGGCAGCGGCGCTGGGTGTTGCCGCCGTAGCGGGTATGAACGTGTTTGACCGCGGGCCGCAATATGCGCAGGTGCTGTCAGCAACGCCAATTAAAGAAAGCATCAAACAGCCGCGCAAGGAATGTCGCAACGTAACGCTGACTCATCGTCGTGCGGTGCAGGATGATAACCGTATTGCGGGCTCAGTGTTAGGTGCAGTCGCGGGGGGCGTTTTAGGTCACCAGTTCGGTGGCGGTCGCGGTAAGGATGTCGCAACCGTAGCAGGTGCGGTTGCAGGCGGTTACGCAGGCAATCAGGTTCAGGCCGGAATGCAAAACCGTGATACTTACACCACCACGGAACAGCGCTGCAAAACGGTTTATGACAAGCAAGAAAAAATGCTGGGATATGACGTGACCTATAAAATAGGCAATCAACAGGGCAAAATCCGCACGGAAAACGATCCTGGTACGCGTATTCCACTCGACCGTAATGGCCAGCTGATTCTTAACAACGATCAGGCTTGATTGGGCAAAGATTTGCCGCGTTAGCGGCCACACAGCAAACAATAAGAGAAGCGCATCAGGGATGATGCGCTTTTTTTTGTTTCACATCAGATATTACTCCGAGCAATGTGAATCAGTCCCTTTCAACATTAAGCCCGGTTCTGCGCCAGCTGCGCCACGAATCCCTGCACCCATTCCATACGAACCTTGCGCTCTGCCAGCTCACGGGTAAAGCGTAGACGCGTTGGGCCATCAAGCTTCCACTGCTTGGGATCTTTCTGCAATAAGCTAATCAGCCATGCTGGATCTACGCTGTTTTGCGGAGCGAAATCAAAGAAGCCGCCTTTGTCGCTGGCTTCGATTTTACGCACGCCCAGCGTTCGCGCATTAAGCCGCAATGCGGCGATATCAAGGAGATTTCGCGCCGGATCGGGTAACAAGCCAAAGCGGTCAATCATCTCAACCTTCAATTCTTGCAGCTCAGATTCGTCTTCGGCGCTGGCAATGCGCTTGTAGAGTGACAAGCGGGTATTCACATCCGGGATAAACTCTTCCGGCAGCAGGGCAGGCATGCGCAGCTCGACTTCGGTCTGATTGTTGGTCAAATCCTCAAGCGACGGCTCACGGCCCTCTTTCAGCGCATCCACGGCATTCTCTAACAACTCCATATAGAGCGAGAAGCCCAGGGTTTCCATTTGCCCGCTTTGCTCTTCACCCAGCAACTCGCCCGCGCCACGAATTTCTAAATCGTGGGTGGCAAGTGCAAAACCAGCTCCCAAATCTTCTAGCGAAGCAATGGCTTCGAGACGCTTTTTGGCATCGGTGGTCATCGCTTTGGGCGGCGGCGTCATCAGCCAGGCGTAAGCCTGATGGTGCGATCGTCCGACGCGACCACGCAACTGGTGCAGTTGAGCCAAACCGAAATGATCTGCACGCTCAATGATAATGGTGTTAGCCGTTGGAATATCGATACCGGTTTCAATAATGGTGGTACAGACCAGCACATTAAAACGCTGGTGATGGAAATCATTCATCACCCGTTCCAGATCGCGCTCGCGCATTTGACCATGGCCAATGGCGACGCGTGCTTCCGGGACGAGTTCAGTCAAGCGCTGTGCGGCCTTTTCGATATTTTCGACGTCGTTATAGAGATAATAAACCTGTCCACCACGCAGCACTTCACGCAGGATCGCCTCGCGAATCACTAAATTGTCAAACTCACGCACAAAAGTTTTCACTGCCAAACGACGTGCAGGAGGCGTTGCAATGATCGACAGATCGCGCATCCCGCTCATGGCCATATTCAGGGTACGCGGAATCGGTGTGGCGGTGAGCGTCAAAATATCGACATCTGCACGCATCGCCTTGATGCGCTCTTTATGTCGCACACCAAAGCGGTGCTCTTCATCAACGATTAACAGACCTAAATCACGCCATTTCAAGTCAGTCATCAATAATTTATGCGTACCGATCAGGATATCGATTTTGCCTTCACTGGCTTGTTCTAACACCTGTGCTTGCTCTTTGGCAGTACGGAAACGTGAAAGCATTTCAATGCGTACTGGCCAGTTAGCAAAGCGATCGCGGAAATTATCATAATGCTGCTGAGCCAGTAACGTGGTGGGCACCAGCACCGCGACCTGCTTGTTGTTTTCAACCGCCAGAAACGCCGCACGCATCGCGACTTCGGTTTTACCAAACCCAACATCACCGCAAACCAGACGATCCATGGCCAGCGGCTGACACATGTCGCTTAATACCGCATTAATGGCCTGTGCCTGATCGGGCGTCGTATCAAAAGGAAAAGCTTCACAGAACAGCTGATATTGATCGCGGTTGTGCTTGAAGGCGAAGCCTGTTTTGGCGGCGCGTTGGGCATAAATATCCAGCAACTCAGCCGCCACATCGCGTACTTTCTCCGCCGCTTTTTGTCGCGCACGTGACCAGGCATCGCTGCCTAATTTGTGCAGCGGCGCATTTTCGTCTGCGCCACCGGCGTAACGACTAATGAGATGCAGCGATGAAACCGGGACATAGAGTTTGGCGTCGTTGGCATAAGAGAGCATCAGATATTCGGCCTGAATGCCGCCCGCCTCAAGCGTGGTCAAGCCAATATAACGGCCCACGCCATGCTCCAGATGCACCACCGGTTGACCCGGATGCAGTTCAGCCAGGTTACGAATCAGGATGTCAGGATTAATGGTGCGACGTGTATCCTGGCGGCGGCGACTGACGCGCTCGCCAAGCAGATCACCTTCACAGATCAGCGCACGATGGCCTTGCGTATCAATAAAACCACGTTCACTGGCACCAATCATAAAGGTGTAGCGCTCTTCACCCGCTTCATCAAGACGATGTACCGGCTGCGGCCGAAGTTTGATGCGAGCCAACAGCTCTTGCAGACTTTCGCGACGACCTTCACTCTCTACCGAGAACGTTACCGCACCGTGGAATTGCTCCAAAAACTGGCGTAGATGGTCCAGCGGCGCTTTGGCCTGGGCCTGCACGGTTAAATCGGGAAGGGGCTGATAACCAAGATTGGTATTCGCGGCTTTTTCGGGTAACTCATCGTTGGTCATTTGCACACGCGGCCAGCTTTTTAGCTCGCCCATCAGTGCATCCGGGCGCAGCCAAAGCGTGACGGGCTCAAGCAGCGGGCGCATCGGATCAACACGGCGATTCTCATAGCGCGCATTGGCGTCTTGCCAGAAACGTGAGGCGCTGCCTTCCAGATCGCCACAGTTAACCAGCAGCGTGTTATCCGGCAAATAGCTAAACAGCGTAGGCAAAGGCTGATCAAAAAACAGCGGCTGCCAATATTCGATACCGGCGGGGAAGGTGCCTTTACTCACCTGCTGATAGATATGTTCCGGTTCACGGCGTACGTCAAAAATTTCACGCCAGCGGCTGCGGAACAGTTCAATCGCGGCTTTATCGCTGGGAAACTCATGTGCGGGCAGCAGGTTGATTTCCGGCACCGCTTCGAGCGTGCGCTGGCTATCAACGTCAAACAGACGCAGGCTGTCGATTTCATCATCGAAGAAGTCGATGCGATAAGGCTGTTCGCTGCCCATCGGAAACAGATCAAGCAGCGCACCGCGCGTGGCGTATTCGCCATGCTCCATGACTTGATCGACGTGACGATAACCGGCTTGTTCCAACTGATCGCGTAGGCGATCGCGCGACAGTTTTTGCCCTTGTTTCATCACCAAAGCGTGGCCATGCAAGAAGCTGTGCGGACACACGCGCTGCATCAGCGTGTTGACTGGAAGAATCAGCATGCCGCGCTGCAAGGTCGGTAATTGATAAAGCGTGGAAAGCCGAGCCGAGATAATGTCCTGATGCGGCGAGAAGCTATCGTAAGGCAGCGTTTCCCAATCAGCGAGATGGCTAACCGGCAAGTCAGTAAACTGGCGGATTTCATCCAGTAAACGCAAGGCGGTTTGTGTATCCGGCGTAATCATCAGCACTGGGCCAGCATGACGCTCGGCGATGTTGGCACACTCGACCGCGTGCGCGGCGCCGATCAGCTGACCGAGCTGGCGCGTATCACCGGATTTTACGGGCAGGGTATAGCGAGTCTGTTCGGACATGGGATCTCGAGGTTTCTCCATTTTTACCAAGGCGTAATCATTCCATATTACGCCAAGGGGATCACCTCTGCGGCACAATTTTAGTGCCGCGTAGCCTCTGAATGGGCTTTATTTTGTAGATTGCTGTGTGTAGTGCATACGCGGGCGGTCAACATTGGCCCAGCACAGATCACGCTCAAGGTGATAACTGTGATTGCCGTCGTCCCACTTCACGTAGTATCCGGTTGGCGCATCTCCTTGCTCAAAGACGTTAACGACTTCGCCTCTGATCTCCCCTGATTTGTGTTTAACAATACTGCCTTTGGGAAATTTGAACATGGTCGCTACCTCTTTACGTCTGCGCGATATTTAACCTCTTATCGTCTATCTGATTGTAGTCTACCGCACCCGCTGCCGGATAATCGTACAATTAGCATCATCTTTTTGTCGCATTCCTGCCGATGAACGTTGCTGATGACGTATTCTGACGCAACTTTGCCGCAGACTCAGAGGGTTAGAGGTTTCATAAAGCAAGCGGCTCCTTTATCATCCCACTACTCATTTTCAGGCAACCGCACATTGGATTCCATGTATCAACCAGTCGCGCTATTTATCGGTCTGCGCTATATGCGCGGACGAGCATCGGATCGCTTCGGTCGCTTTGTCTCCTGGCTTTCTACTATTGGCATTACGCTCGGTGTATTGGCGTTGGTCACCGTGCTATCGGTGATGAACGGCTTCGAGCGAGAGCTGGAAGGCAATATTCTCGGGCTGATGCCGCAAGCATTGGTCACCAGCCAAAAAGGCAGCATCAATCCGCAACAGCAACCTCCCGACCAGCTTAAGCTACAGGGCGTTAGCCGCGTTGCGCCGTTAACGACTTCAGATGTGGTGCTACAGAGTGCACACAGTGTCTCGGTTGGGGTGATGTTAGGTATCACCCCCGAGGAAAAAGATCCGCTGACACCTTATCTGGTCAACACGCAGCAAAGCGTGCTGAAATCGGGGCAGTACAACGTGATTCTGGGTGAACAGCTGGCCAACCAGCTGGGCGTTAAGCGCGGCGATCAGCTGCGTTTGATGGTGCCTTCAGTCAGCCAGTTCACGCCGATGGGGCGCGTGCCAAGCCAGCGTATCTTTACCGTTGCCGGCACGTATGCAGCCAATAGTGAAGTCGATGGCTACCAAATTCTGGTGAATCAACAAGACGCGTCACGCGTGATGCGCTATCCGGCGGGCAATGTTACCGGTTGGCGTCTCTGGCTGGATAAACCGCTGGAGGTTGACAGTTTGAGTCAGCAAACCCTGCCGGAAGGCATGGTATGGAAAGACTGGCGCGAGCGTAAAGGTGATCTGTTCCAGGCCGTACGCATGGAGAAAAACATGATGGGGCTGCTGTTGAGCCTGATCATTGCTGTCGCCGCCTTTAACATTATTACTTCGCTCGGCTTGTTAATCATGGAGAAGCAGGGTGAAGTGGCGATTCTGCAAACCCAAGGCTTAACGCGCCGTCAAATCGTTGCGGTGTTTATGGTGCAGGGTGCCAGCGCTGGCATCATCGGTACGCTGTTGGGTACCTTGCTCGGCGTGCTGCTTGCCAGCCAGTTAAATAACCTGATGCCAGTGATTGGCCTGTTCCTGGATGGCGCAGCGCTGCCGGTTGATATCAATTTATGGCAAGTGGTGACCATCGCTTTCTGCGCCATGGTCGTTGCGCTGCTTTCTACGCTTTATCCTTCCTGGCGCGCTGCCGCCGTACAACCCGCTGAGGCTTTACGTTATGAGTAATTCTCCTTTGTTGCAGTGTCGCGATCTGTGCAAACGCTATCAGGAAGGCAGCGTGCAGACGGATGTGCTGCGCAATGTGACTTTTAACCTGCAACCGGGCGAACTGATGGCTATTGTTGGCAGCTCCGGTTCCGGCAAAAGTACGCTGCTGCATCTGCTGGGCGGCCTGGATGCGCCCACCTCGGGCGATGTCGTGTTCGAGGGTAAATCACTCAACGAAATGTCGTCGTCAGCCAAAGCTGAACTGCGTAACCGCGAATTAGGGTTTATCTATCAGTTTCACCATCTTCTGCCAGATTTTAGTGCGCTGGAAAACGTTGCGATGCCACTTCTGATTGGCAAAATCCACAAAGCAGAAGCGCAAGCGCGTGCGCATGAAATGCTGAAAGCGGTAGGACTTGCACATCGTGCGAGCCATCGCCCCTCTGAATTATCGGGTGGTGAACGCCAGCGCGTGGCTATCGCGCGTGCGCTGGTGAATAACCCGCGTCTGGTAATGGCTGACGAACCTACCGGTAACCTTGATGCACGTAACGCTGACGCTATCTTTGAACTGTTGGGCGAACTGAATGTGCGTCAAGGCACAGCCTTTCTGGTGGTGACGCACGATCTCCATTTAGCTAAACGCATGACGCGCCAGATGGAAATGCGTGACGGACAGTTGAGCGATCAACTGATCTTTTCAGGAGCGGTGTAATGGGTTCTTCGTTATCGCTGCTGTTGGGGCTACGTTTTAGCCGTGGCAGACGTCGCGGCGGCATGGTATCGCTGATTTCGGTGATCTCCACCATCGGCATTGCGTTGGGTGTCGCAGTATTAATTATCGGCTTGAGCGCGATGAACGGGTTCGAGCGTGAACTCAATAACCGTATTTTGGCCGTGGTTCCTCACGGTGAAATTGAGGCGGTCAACCAGCCATTTCAGCGTTGGCAGTCAATGATTGCACCCATCGAACAGGTTCCCGGTATTGCCGCCGCCGCGCCTTACGTCAATTTTACCGGCTTGATTGAAAGCGGCGCAAAACTTCAGGCGCTGCAGGTAAAAGGCGTGGATCCTGCTCAGGAACCACGTTTAAGTGCGCTGCCACGTTTTGTGGCTGACAATCAGTGGTCGACGTTTGCGGCAGGTAAACAGCAAATCATCTTAGGCGGTGGCATCGCAAAATCGCTTAATGTGAAGCAGGGCAGTTGGATCACCATCATGATCCCCAATAATGATGGCGACAACAAACTGTCGCAGCCCAAGCGTGTGCGCCTGCAGGTTAGCGGTATTTTACAGCTCAGCGGCATGTTGGATCACAGCCTGGCGCTGGTGCCGTTAGCGGATGCGCAAAAGTACCTTGATATGGGTGAAAACGTTTCTGGCATCGCGTTGAAAATGGATGATCCGTTTAAGGCCGTGAAGCTGGTCCGCGATGCGGGTGAAGCCACGCATTCGTATGTCTATATCAAAAGCTGGATCGGTACGTACGGCTATATGTATCGCGATATTCAAATGATTCGCGCCATCATGTATCTGGCGATGGTGCTGGTTATCGGCGTCGCCTGCTTTAATATCGTTTCCACGCTGGTGATGGCGGTGAAAGACAAGAGCAGTGATATCGCCGTGCTGCGAACGTTGGGTGCAAAAGATCGACTGATTCGCGCCATCTTTATCTGGTACGGTTTATTGGCGGGACTGCTCGGCAGCGTGAGTGGAGTCGTGGTTGGCGTGCTGGTGGCGTTGAATTTAACCTCGCTGGTACGCGGCCTGGAAAACATAACCGGTCATCATCTCTTGGCCGGTGACATTTACTTTATCGATTTTCTGCCGTCTGAACTGCACTGGATAGATGTGTTCTCGGTGCTGATAACCGCGATTATATTAAGTCTGGTCGCCAGCTGGTATCCGGCAAGACGCGCCAGCCGCATCGACCCGGCGCGGGTTTTGAGCGGACAATAAAGGCCTGAAAGATGCGGCGCGCCAGAATGAATCTGCGCGCCGCGCACATTTTCAGGCTCAGCAGCATAGCGCTGTCATGCGCAACCGTTATTATCGGGCTTATAAGCCCCAAAATTTGTTTATAGCGGCTCGCCGAAGCCGCTGCACAAGGAGCCTTTATGCGCACACCACGTCGACGCTTACGACTCGCCCGACTCAAAAAGACCCGGAGAAAGGTGCATCAACGCTTTCGCCAACGCATTTTTGAGCGCGATCGTCAGGCTGAAATGGCTGCACATCCTCTGCCGCATGTGGTGGTTCTGACGGGCGCTGGCATTTCAGCGGAATCGGGTATTCGTACTTTTCGCGCCGCCGACGGGTTGTGGGAAGAGCATCGGGTTGAAGATGTTGCGACGCCGGAAGGTTTTCGACGCGATCCGGCTCTGGTACAACGTTTCTATAATGAACGCCGTGACCAACTGCAGCAGCCTGAAATCCAGCCAAATGCTGCGCACATTGCGTTAGCTGAACTGGAGCAGGTATTAGGCGATAACTTTTTTCTGGTAACGCAGAATATCGACAACCTGCATGAACGTGCGGGTAATTCACGCGTGTTGCATATGCATGGCGAATTGCTGAAAGTGCGCTGTGCTACCAGCGGGCAGGTCATCGAATGGACCGGTGATGTCACCGCAGAGGATCGCTGTACTTGCTGCCAGTTCCCTTCAGTGCTGCGTCCTCATGTGGTGTGGTTCGGGGAAATGCCCATCGGCATGGAAGAGATTTATCAGGCGCTGGAAAACGCGGATATGTTTATCGCTATCGGCACGTCAGGGCATGTTTATCCGGCAGCAGGATTTGTGCATGAAGCCAAACTGCAGGGTGCGCATACCGTTGAGCTGAATCTGGAGCCAAGCCAGGTTGGCAACGAATTTGCCGAAAGCCATTACGGCTTAGCCAGTGAAGTGGTGCCTGAATTTGTGCATACGCTGTTACGTGGCTTATACAAATAAGCAGTCAATAACAGGGCGGCAGCGCTGCCGCCCGTGAGCATTAACGACCTGCCTTCAACTTCTGAAACAGCGTTTCGTACTGGATGCTGGCATCACCCACGTCATTCTGCCATTCACCCTTTTTGATCACCTCAGCAGAGGGATAAAGCGATGCATCCTCTGCGACGGCTTTTGGCAACAACTTTTTGGCTTCAAGGTTAGGGGTTGGATAACCAATGGTTTCGGCGACTTTTGCTGCAACTTCTGGGCGAAGCAGGAAGTTAATCAGCTTAAGTGCGGCCTCTTTATTTTTGGCGTTCGCTGGAATCGCCAGGTTGTCCATCCAGAAAATCCCGCCTTCTTTCGGCCAAATAACCTGCAACGGTGTGCCAGCCTGGCGAGCCACATAAGCGGAACCGTTCCAAATCATGCCCAGATTCACTTCGCCTTCCATATAAGGATTGCCCGGATTATCGGAGTTGAACGCCAGGACGTTTGGCATCAATTTTCTTAATTCTTGGTAAGCGGCGTCGATCTGCTTAGGATCGCGAGTATTACCGGAATACCCGAGTTTGCGCAGCGCCATTTGAAACACTTCGCGGGCATCATCGGTCAGCAACAGGCTTTGCTTATACTCTGGTTTCCACAAATCAGCCCAGCTTGTGACGCTTTTCGGATCAATCTCGTCTGAATTAAGACCGATTGCCGTCGCACCCCAAATATAGGGAATGGAATAATCATTGTTCGGATCAAAAGGCTTATTCAGCAGGTTTGGATCCAGATTTTTAAAATTGGTTAGCTGTGACTTATCAATCTTTTGTAGCATGCCTTCGTTACGCATTTTTGCGACGAAATAGGTTGAGGGCACCACTAAATCATACGCGCCGTCTTTCCACGTTTTAAGCTTGGCATACATGCTTTCATTGGATTCGTAGGTAGAATAAATCACTTTGATGCCGGTCTCTTTAGTGAACTGCTCCAGCAGTCCCGGCGGCACGTATTCAGTCCAGTTATAGAAGTAGAGCGTTTTGCTATCGTCCGCTTGCGCGCCTTGCACACTCAACGCCAGCGCCCCAGCCGCCAGCCAGTGAGACCATTTCATCATCATTATTCCCCTTTAGGTTTTAGTTTTGTCACGCAGCAACCATTGGCTGCCAGCGACTAACAGCAACGAAAGCAGCATCAAAATTGTGGCGAGTGCATTCACTTCAGGTGATACGCCCACCTTGACCATTGAGTAAATTTTCAGTGGCAAAATTTCAAATGTTGGTCCGGTGACGAACGACGAAACCACCACGTCATCCATCGACAGGGTAAAGCTCAGCAGCCAACCAGCCGCAACCGCAGGCATCGCCAGCGGCAGAATAATTTTACGTAAAATAGTGGTTTCGCTGGCACCCAAATCTTTTGCGGCTTCCAGCATCCGTACATCAAATCCTTTGAGCCGCGAATAGACGGTAATCACCACAAAGGGTAAGCAGAAGGTGATATGGGAAAACAGCAGCGACCAGAAGCCAAGCGAAATACCCAATAACATAAACAGCACCAGCAGCGAAATAGCCATCACGATGTCAGGTGACATCATCACGACAAACAACATGCCGCTGACAAACGGTTTACCGCGAAAGCGATAGCGATAAAGCGCGACGGCGGTTAGCGAGCCAATAAGCGTGGCGCAGCTGGCAGAGAGCACGCCCATTATCAGCGAATGCTGTGCTGCCTGAATCAGGCTGTCATTGTTCATCAGCAGGCTGTACCACTGCGTACTGAAACCTTGCCAGTTGATACCGAAACGTGAGGCGTTAAATGAGTTAACGATCAAAATCACAATCGGGATATAAAACCAGGCGTAGATAACGGTCATAAAACCGCCGCGTAGCAGGCGAGCCATCATTCCAGTTCCGCCTTTTTATTCAGCAGGCGCGCTACGCGCCAGTAAATCAGCAGCAACAGCCCCATTAAAAGCGTCATCACGATGCTGGTGGCTGCGCCAAAAGGCCAGTCGCGAATGTTCAGGAACTGGCTTTTTATGATGTTACCGATGAGCAGATTTTTCGCGCCGCCCATTAAATCGGCGACATAAAATAGCCCCATTGCCGGAATCAATACCAGCAAGCAGCCTGCGACAATGCCCGGCATAGTCAGCGGCAAGATAATGCGGAAAAAAGTTTGCAGCTTGCTGGCACCTAAATCGCGTGCCGCCTCCAGGTAACTTCTATCGAGTTTTTCCAGGCTGGAGTAGAGCGGCAGCACCATAAACGGCAGCAGGATATAGACCAGACCCAAGATCACCGCTTCCGAGGTGTACATAATGCGAAATGGCTTATCGATTACCCCGATCCAGAGCAGAAAGTCGTTGAGCCAGCCGCGAGTGCTGAGAAAAATTTTCAGGCCGTAAATACGAATCAGGGAATTGGTCCAGAAGGGCACGATCAACAGAAACAGCATCAGCGGACGCAGGCGTGCAGGCAATTTAGTCAGACACCAGGCGAAAGGATAACCCAGCAACAAACAGAAGGCGGTGGCGATAAACGCCATATTCAGCGAGTGCAGCAGCACTTCGGCATACAAGGGATCAAGTAAGCGCGTGTAATTACTGAAGGTAAATACCATGCTGACAAAATGCGCATCGTCACGGGTTAAAAAGCTGGTGACAAAAATCATCAGGTTAGGCAAGAAAACGAACAGCGCCAACCAACCGACGATCAGCGCGATAACGCTCTTCTGGAAACGATTACGCATCAGTTTCATACGGCAGCACTACCTCCCAGCTTGCGACCCAATTCACTGCCATCTTTTGATTCAGCGAGTGGTCAAAGTCAGGATCGTCTTCATTGAAAAATTCGCTCACAGTGACCAGTTTGCCATTCTCAAGCTCAACGGTGGATTCCAGCGTCATCCCTTTGTAGTTGCGTTCACGTACATAACCGATCAGCCCTTCAAACATACTGTCGTCGTGAATCTCTTCAACGCGCAAATCTTCTGGGCGCAGCATGACATGCAGTTTGTCGCCGGGCTGCACCGGGAAAGGACAATGGATATCGCATTCGCGACTTTCTACGCGCGCACGCACGCGCGGCGCGTTTTCGCTGGCGATAACTTCAGCGTCGAAGACATTAATTTCGCCTATAAAGCGGGCGACAAACAGGTTTTTAGGCTCTTCGTAAATCTCTCGCGGTGTGCCGTCTTGTTCAATTTTACCATCGCGCATCACCACAATACGATCGGACATGGTCAGCGCTTCTTCCTGATCGTGCGTCACGAAAACAAAGGTGATACCCAGTTTACGCTGCAAAGCTTTCAATTCGTTCTGCATCTGCTTGCGCAATTTGTAATCCAGCGCCGACAGGGATTCGTCCAGCAGCAAGACTTTCGGGCGATTCACGACGGCGCGAGCGATAGCAACACGCTGCTGCTGGCCACCTGATAATTGATGAGGGCGGCGATCGGCAAACGCATCCAGCTGAACCATGGCCAGCACCGCGTTAACCCGTGTGGTTATCTCGGCTTCGGGCGTTTTCTGCATGCGCAGACCAAAGGCGACGTTCTCGAATACCGACATGTGCGGAAACAGGGCATAACTTTGAAACACCGTGTTAGCGTGGCGATGCTCTGCCGGTGTATCTGTGATGTCGTGATTGTCTAAGGTGATGCGACCGCTGTCGGCTTCTTCCAGCCCGGCAATCAGGCGCAAAATGGTCGTTTTGCCGCAGCCAGACGGGCCGAGCAGAGTGATAAACTCACCGTGACGAATCGTCAGGTTGAAATCTTCAATGATGGATTTGCCATCGAAAGCTTTACTGATGCCAGAAAGCGTAACCAGCGCCTGGTGTGCGCGTGTTTGCGTCATTTTAGTCTCAGTCTGTCAAAGGGCGAACAGGTAACAGCATAGCCGCATAACACGACCAGCCAGCAAGGAGGGCGGGATGATACCTGAAAAAAGACGCAATGCCATGTTTTGCCGCCCCTCAAAAGCGATAAAACTGAGTAAGGTGAACATGTTGCGAGACTTGCCGCAATAAATGCGCTTTTCAACAAGATTTTGTGCATGTTGACTTCCCGAAACAGCCTAGACAGCGTTAACCTGTTTGATAATGATTTGACGCAACCTGGCGTCTGGCTGGTCCGTTAATAATAACCGACGGCAATTTCTTAAGGATGGCAAATGGAACAGTTACTTGAGCGCTTTTTAAGTTATGTGGCAGTGGAAACCCAGGCAAAACCGCAGGCGCGTCAGGTGCCCAGCAGTGAAGGCCAATGGACACTGGCACGGCAATTACAGGAGGAGTTACTGGCGCTGGGTTTTGTTGATGTCACGCTTAGCGATCACTGCTGCGTCATGGGCACGCTGCCCGCTAATGTTGACTGGCCAACGCCGGTCATTGGCTTTATTTCGCATATGGATACTTCGCCAGACTACACGGCAAAAAACGTCAATCCGCAAATCATTGAAAACTACCGCGGCGGCGATATTGCGTTGGGTAATGGTGATGAAGTGCTGTCACCGGTTATGTTCCCGGTGCTGCATAAACTAACAGGGCACACGTTAATCACCACCGACGGCAAAACCTTGCTGGGTGCCGATGATAAAGCGGGTATTGCAGAAATCATGACCGCAATGGCGCGCCTGACAAAAGGGGATATTCCACACGGTGCGATTCGCGTGGCCTTTACCCCAGATGAAGAGATTGGCCGTGGAACGTCTTACTTTGATGTAGAGGGCTTTGCCGCCGATTGGGCGTATACCGTGGACGGCAGCGATCTGGGTGAGTTTGAGTATGAAAACTTTAACGCGGCCTCGGCGACGGTAAAAATCACGGGCAATAATGTGCATCCCGGCTCAGCGAAAGGCGTCATGGTCAATGCGCTGGAGTTAGCCACGCAGTTTCATCAGGCGGTGCCGGCTAAAGAGAAGCCGCAATATACCGAAGGCTACGAAGGTTTCTATCACCTGCACCAGATGAAAGGCACGGTAGAAAATGCCGAGCTGCTGTACATCATTCGTGATTTTGATACCGAAAGCTTTGAGCAGCGCAAACAGGTGCTGGAACAGATCGCTCAGCAGATAAGCCAGGGTTTGCATCCGGATTGCTCAGTGAAGGTCGATATCACCAACAGCTATCGCAACATGCGTGAGAAAGTCGAGCCGTTTCCCCACATTATTGATCTGGCGCTGCAGGCCATGCGTGATTGTGGCATTGAGCCGAACGTAAAACCGATTCGTGGTGGAACGGACGGATCATCACTCTCCTGGAAAGGTTTACCTTGTCCAAACCTGTTTACCGGCGGCTATAACTACCACGGCAAACATGAGTTCGCGTCACTGAATATTATGGCGCAATCGGTGGAAGTGATTGTCCGTTTGGCTGAGTTGGCGGGTCAGAAACAGCATTAATGAAGCTGTGCGCACCGGATGAAACGGGTGCGCACATTCAGGCAATTACTCGCCGCTGAAATACCAGTAACCGGCATTAACTAGCGCCGCGATCTGTGCCAGCACTGAAGGATCGTCTAGCGCGTCACCTAACTCTTCCAGCGTAATATCTTGATGATGCGCCAGCACCGTCAAGACTTCCGGGTGCGAACATTCGATACGCTCACCGTTGACGAAAACCGCATCGCCAATGGTTAACACGCGCAAGCCACCCAAGCGAGAGAGTACATCGCCCTGCTGTAGCGCATCGTAAACTTCATCAGGCTGATACGGCGGCTCCGGTGGCGCAACATCCAGCTCATGGCGTGATTGTGAAATAAACTCACCAAACCATTGGGCAAAATGTTCCGGTTGGTTGATCACATCCAGCATCACCTGACGCACGCCTTCAATTTCTTGCGGCAGGATCTGTGAAGGGCAATCACGCGAAGGAACATCAGGATCGGTAAAGCGATAACTGCCCAATTCGTTAGCCAGCGCGTAATCGGCAAAACTACTGATCAATTCTCGGCCGCTTGGGGCACGGAAGCCAACCGAATAGTTAATGGCGTTTTCCAGCGAATAACCTTCATGCGGGAAACCTGGCGGAATATAGAGAATATCGCCGGGTTCCATCTCTTCATCGATGATGGCATCAAAGGGTTCAACCTGAAGCAGGTCTGGATGGGGACAATGCTGTTTCATTGGCACTTTTTCACCCACACGCCAGCGACGGCGTCCGGTGCCCTGAATAATGAAGACATCGTACTGGTCGAGATGCGGGCCAACGCCGCCGCCCGGTACAGCAAACGAAATCATCAAATCATCGATGCGCCAGTCAGGCAAAAAGCGGAAAGGGCGCATTAGCGCTGCGGAGGGTTCATGCCAGTTATTAACGGCCTGCACCAGCAACGACCAATTGTTCTCACCCAGATGATCAAAACTTTCAAACGGACCGTGGCTAACCTGCCATTTGCCATCCTGATGACTGACCAGGCGACTGTCGATTTCATTTTCCATTGCCAGACCAGCCAGCTCATCAGGAGAAATGGGATCAATGAAGTTTTTAAAGCCACGCTTTAACACCACCGGACGTTTTTGCCAGTAGCGTTGAATAAAATCGGGCCAGTTGAGATCGAGCTGATAGTCCATAGAAGGTTCCGCTTAGGGCTGTAAATGTCGCAAGTATAACAGCCCGAACGCCTTTCTACTCGCGGCGATGTCAGACTTCCTGGCGTTGAAAAATGACTTCCATCCGTGTGCCACCCAGCGAACTGGTTGAGGCAATAATCTTGCCGGCATATTGCTCAAGAATGTCTCGCGCCACCGCCAGACCTAATCCCTGTCCGGGCCGCAGCGTGTCGGCACGTTGTCCGCGCACGAAGACCAGGTCGCGCTTACTTTCTGGTATGCCAGGACCATCGTCATCAATATAGATATGCAAAGACTTCTCGGTTTGATGCGCGCTGACTTCGATGAATTCCAGACAATATTTGCAGGCGTTATCCAGCACATTGCCCATCACTTCCATAAAATCATTTTGATCGCCAAAAAAGGTCAGCTCAGGTGAAATATCGAGCGTGATTGCCACGCCTTTGCGCTGATAAACCTTGTTGAGAGCGGAACACAAGCTGTCGAGCAAGCCTGAAACTGAATGTAGGTCGCGCTGCAAAGGATTGTGATCGGCCTGCATGCTGGCGCGATGCAGGTAATAGCCAATCTGTTGTGAAATCCGACTAATCTGTTCCAACATCACTGGCTCAGCCTGCTCAACCGTCAGTTCCTTGCCGCTGCGTAACGATCGTAAGGTACTTTGCAGCACCGCCAGCGGGGTTTTCAAACTGTGCGTGAGATCTGACAAGGTAGTGCGATAGCGCGTATAGCGCTGCCGTTCATTGGTTAATAACAAGTTGAGATTGCGCACCAGGCTTTGCAATTCCTGCGGCGGGTTATCAGCCAAATTTTCACGCTGACTGGTTTCCAGCTCACGTACCTGCTGAGCAAGATGACCGATAGGACGCAAACTCCAGTGTGCGGCCAACCACAGCAGTGGAATAATTAAAATCAAATTGGCCGCTAACACATAGCTAAACCATGACCACACGACATCGGAATGTTGTAATTCCTGGGGAATGGAATCGACCACCACGATGGTCAGTGCGGGCAAATTGGTCGTGGCATCATAACGATTCACGGCTACCGAGTGGGTAAAGGTGTCGTCGCTGTCGGTATCCCAGGCGTGAAGCCGTCGCTGCGCTGAAATATTGTTACCCATCGCTGCCAGACTGGTGCGATTGCTGGTATCGATTTCGTAGAAATCAGGCTTGAGCAGCCAGTCACGGTGAATCTTATTGCGAATCTCAGGCACATCGCGCTGCTGCCACAGCAGCTTGCCTTGTTCGTCATAAATAAATACCAGCGTCGGGAAGTTCAACGTCATGCGCTCGGGTTGAGCAATGGTGAGCTGATTCTCTTTCCACTGAGCAAGCGTAAAGAACAAATTGCTCTCACCGCGCATCACGCGATAGGTATTTTTATCAAAACTCACGACATAGCCAATCACAGCGACCATGCCGTAGGAGAGGGACAGGAAAAGTACGATGGCCGCTGACGCTAACAGGAAGCGAGCGCGCAGCGAAATAGGGCGGTAGCGTTTAAGCCAGGACATGTTTACAGGTCAAAGCGATAACCTTGCCCACGCACGGTAGCGATGACTTCGGTGGGATGCAGCGCCAGAATTTTTTTGCGCAGACGGCCCATCAACACGTCAATGGTATGACTTTCGCGCAACTCGGCATCGGGATAAAGCTGTAGCATCAGCGAATCTTTGCTGACCACTTTGCCTGCGTTACGAATCAGCGTTTCAACAATCGTGTACTCAAAGGCCGTCAATTTAACCGGCTGTTCGTTAACGGTGAGTTCGCGACGGGAGAGATCAACCTGAAACGGTGACATGTCGATGATTTGCGAAGCGTGACCGCTGTTACGGCGCATCAAGGCTTGCAGTCGTGCGGCGACTTCTTCGATATGAAAAGGTTTGGTGACATAATCGTCAGCACCGGCTTCTAGCGCTTCCACTTTGGCTTGCCAGCCTTCGCGGGCAGTGAGCACTAAAATCGGCTGACGCACTGAATCACTGCGCCAGCGGCGAATCAGTGACATGCCATCTTCATCCGGTAAGCCCAGATCAACTAACGCGATGTCCGGCAGATGTTCCTGCAGAAAGTAATCGGCCTCTTTGGCGTCTTCGGCGGCATCAACCTGATGACCCATATCACGCAGTTGAACCGCAAGATGGTGGCGCAGCAGGGCATTATCTTCCACAACCAGAACACGCATAGAATTTCCTTACCATCAAAACGAAACGAATTGAGAGAAGTATACGCGAAGTGAATTAAACAGCAGGTTAACGCAGGCGGGTACGCACCCGCCTGCGTCAGGCATTACTTCAGGTCATCAACCATCTGAATAGCGCGGCCAATATAGTTGGCTGGCGTCATCTGCTTCAGACGAACTTTTTCTTCTTCTGGCAGCGCCAGGCTGTCGATAAAGGCTTGCATACCGGCAGCATCAACACGTTTACCACGGGTCAGCTCTTTCAGCTTTTCATACGGCTTTTCAATACCGTAGCGACGCATCACGGTTTGGATCGGCTCAGCCAACACTTCCCAGTTGTGATCCAGTTCGTCGAGCAGACGATCGCGGTTCACTTCCAGTTTTGAGATGCCTTTTAACGTCGCCTGATAAGCGATCAGCGCATAGCCAATGCCCACACCCAAGTTACGCAGTACGGTTGAATCGGTCAGATCGCGCTGCCAGCGAGAAACCGGCAGTTTGCTGGCCAAATGCTGCATTACCGCATTGGCCAAGCCCAGGTTGCCTTCAGAGTTTTCGAAGTCGATCGGATTGACCTTGTGCGGCATGGTTGACGAACCAATTTCACCGGCAATGGTTTTCTGCTTGAAGTGGTTCAGCGCCACGTAACCCCAAACATCGCGATCAAAATCGATCAGAATGGTATTGAAACGCGCAATGCAGTCAAACATCTCAGCGATGTAGTCATGCGGCTCAATTTGGGTAGTGTACGGGTTCCAGGTAATGCCCAGCGAGGTGACAAAGTTCTCGCTCAGCTGATGCCAGTCAACTTCAGGGTAAGCCGCAATGTGGGCGTTGTAGTTGCCCACGGCACCGTTGATTTTTCCCAGCACTTCAATGCGACCGAGTTGACGCAGCTGACGCTCCAGGCGGTAAGCGACGTTAGCCATCTCTTTACCCATGGTAGAAGGCGTAGCCGGTTGACCATGCGTACGTGAAAGCAGAGGAATGTCACGGTATTCGTGCGCCAGACCTTTTACAGCATCAATCAACTGCTGCCAGTAAGGCAGGATCACATCACGGCGCGCGGTTTCCAGCATCAAAGCGTGAGAGAGATTGTTGATATCTTCAGAAGTGCAGGCAAAGTGGATAAATTCAGAAACGGCATGCAGCGCAGGCACGTCTGCCACTTTTTCTTTCAGGAAATACTCAACCGCTTTAACGTCATGGTTGGTAGTACGTTCGATGGTTTTGATGCGTGCAGCGTCAGTTTCGTCGAAATTAGCCACAATCGCGTCAAGGAAAGCGTTTGCGTCGGCATCAAATGCAGGAACTTCCTTGATCTCTGCGGTATCAGCCAGTTTTTGTAACCAGCGTACTTCAACCTCAACGCGGAATTTCAGCAAACCGTATTCGCTGAAAATCGCACGCAGCGGGCTGACTTTATCGCCGTAACGACCATCGACAGGTGAGACGGCGGTCAGAGAGGATAATTCCATCAGTGCAACTCCTGAATCATTAAACAAAAATGCCGCACTGACTTAGTAAGTCAGTGGCAGCCGGGATAAAAGGGTTTTTGCTTCACGCAGCAGACGCTGGCGCGAGAACATCAGCTGCAGGCGGCCACCGCCAACCTGCTGCCAGAGCACCGCTGCACGAATACCCGCTAACAACGTCGCGCGTACTTTGCTTTGCAACAGTGGATTCTGTAATACCGTTGGTGAACCCGTCACCTGAATGCGTGGGCCGAGCGGGCTGATGACATCGACATAAATACCGGCCATAGCGCTGAGAATAGTTTCAGACTCCAGCTCATAGTGCGCCAGTTGACGATCCAACTGTCCAATACGCTGGGCCAGCGTCGCCATCGCTTGCTTGTTAGCGCTGAGTTTGCGCTCCAACACCATCATGCTCAACGTGTAACGCGTCAACTCCGCGCCTGAGCCTTGACGGCTGCTGCTGTTCAGTACCGCCATTAATGTTTCCAGGCCGAGGCGCAGGTTAGCTTCTTCGTTACCAAACACCGCCAGGGTCGAAGAGGGATTCAAATCCAGCACGCTGCGCAGCGATACGGCAAGTTCTTCCGACGGGCAATGTCCCTGATGCGCGAGTAGCTGCACCAGATGCGCGGCCTGGCAAATGCCGGCCAGCGCAACGGTAATTTCTTGATAATTCTTAGCCACGGTTACTCCTGTGTACGCGTCGTTAAGGTCGACGTTTAAGCGGCAACCCACGGCAGGCGCTCTTCGATAATACCGCCGCCAAGGCAGATTTCGCCAAGATAGAACACCGCTGACTGGCCCGGCGTGACCGCAGCCACAGGTTCGTCAAAGCGCACTTCAATACGATCATCGCCATGCGGAATAATTTCACAGGGAATGTCAGCCTGGCGATAGCGCGTTTTCACGGTGCAACGCAGTGGCGCAGTGATGGGCTGACGATTTACCCAGTGCAGCTGTTGTGCAATCAAACCCACCGACATCAGACGAGGATGATCGCCCCCTTGGGCAACAATTAGGCGATTGCGCTCAACGTCTTTGTCGACTACATACCAAGGATCGTCGTTGCTCTCTCTCATGCCGCCAATGCCGAGACCTTTGCGCTGACCCAACGTGTGATACATCAAGCCCTGATGTTCACCGACAACGTCGCCGTCAACGGTTTCAATTTCGCCCGGCTGAGCCGGCAGGTAGCGCGCAAGGAAGTCACGGAATTTGCGCTCGCCAATGAAGCAGATGCCGGTGGAATCCTTTTTCTTCGCAGTAATCAGATCCAACTCTTCGGCGATACGGCGAACCTCGGGTTTTTCCAGTTCGCCCACCGGGAACAAGCTTTGTGCAATCTGCTGGTGGCTGAGCGTGTAAAGGAAATAGCTTTGATCTTTATTACCATCGAGGCCGCGCAGCAGGTGGCTTTGGCCATCAATGTCCTGACGACGCACATAGTGACCGGTGGCAATGAAATCCGCGCCCAGATCTTCTGCGGCGAATTCAAGGAAAGCTTTGAATTTGATCTCTTTGTTACAGAGGATATCCGGGTTCGGCGTACGGCCCGCTTTATACTCTTCGAGAAAATGCTCGAAGACGTTATCCCAGTATTCCGCAGCAAAGTTAACTTTATGCAGCTTCATGCCAAGCTTGTCGCACACAGCTTGCGCATCGGCCAGGTCGTCCGCGGCGGTGCAATACTCCTCACCGTCGTCCTCTTCCCAGTTCTTCATGAACAGACCTTCAACCTGATAACCCTGCTGTTGCAGTAACCAGGCGGAAACGGAAGAATCAACGCCGCCGGACATACCGACGATCACTTTTTTCTGGCTGTTGTCCAGGTTGCAGTTTTGAAGAGTGTTCCGGGAAATATCAGACATCACAGGCTCGCATAACGATAAAAAAACAGGCGGCGCATTCTATCATGCGTCGGCGTGGCGCGCACCTTCATGAAAAGGCCAGTTAAATGGGCTGACCAAATGTAAAGGATAACGCGCACCTTGCTGCCATAAGCGTACGCTTTCTGCCACCAAAGGCGAGCGCAGGTTAGAGGCAGAGAGAATCTGCGCTGGCGGCAACCACCAGCAGCAATCTATGTCGCTGTCCTGTGGCGCGGTCGGCAGCTTTTCAGCGAGATCCAGACCAAAAAGGAAACGCACAAAAGGTGTATTGTCCGGTGCGATCCACTGTTGAACGCCGAGGAAATAGTGCATCGGTTCATCGATGCCGGTCTCTTCATACAGCTCACGCTGTGCAGCGGCTAACAGCGTTTCATCGGCCTCTAAATGACCCGCTGGCTGATTCCAGGTTGCGCAACCGTTGATCTGCTCTTCAACCACGAGCAGTTCACCTTGGGCGTGAACCAAACAGGCCACTGTGACATGAGGTTTAAACATTGAATCTCCGCAATTGTTAACCTGACGTTATCAAAACGGCAGGGCATTTAGGGCGTTTCAGTGACATCGCACCATTCGCCAGAAGGCAAATCATCCAACGTAAAATTCCCCATCGCATAGCGAATCAGGCGCAGTGTAGGGAAACCGATATGTGCTGTCATGCGGCGAACCTGGCGATTACGCCCTTCATACAGGGTAATTTTAAGCCACTGCGTGGGGATGTTTTTGCGTTCACGAATAGGGGGTTGACGCGGCCATAACCACGTTGGTTCGGCGACTTTTTCTATACCTGCGGGCAGCGTCAGGCCATCTTTCAGATTAACGCCATCGCGTAGCGGTTGCAGATCGCTCTCCTGCGGCTCGCCTTCAACCTGCACAAAATAGACCTTGCCGGTGCGCTTGCCAGGCTGCGTAAGCGCGGCCTGCAAGGCACCATCGTTGGTGAGCACCATCAAACCTTCACTGTCGCGGTCCAGCCGACCAGCGGCGTAAACATCGCTAACGCTTACGTAATCTTTCAGCGTGCGCCGTCCCGCTTCGTCAGTAAATTGCGGTAGCACGTCAAAAGGTTTGTTAAAGAGTATGACGCGCCGCGGTGCATCTGGGCGCGTGGGCGAGCGCCGTACCGGACGTGCTGGGCGGCTGAATCGTTTATCCTGGTGAATTCGTTGAGAAGTTTTTCGCATAGGCTTTGCAGTCAGAAACAATCGGCGCATTATAACGCGAAATTGCGGTGATTGGCGTAGCGGAAATATTCAAGTAGTATTGATCCGCATCTTACAAATCATTAACAAAAAATCGCTCGAAGGAGAGGTTGATGGAAAGCAAAGTAGTTGTTCCGGCGGAAGGTCAAAAAATCACCCTGGATCAGGGAAAACTGGTTGTCCCAAATAACCCAGTGATTCCTTATATCGAAGGTGATGGTATCGGCGTTGACGTATCACCTGTCATGCTGAAAGTGGTTGATGCCGCTGTGAAAAAAGCCTACAACGGCGAGCGAAAAATTTCCTGGATGGAAATTTACACCGGTGAGAAATCCGTTGAGCTTTATGGCCAGGACGTTTGGCTGCCGCAAGAAACCCTCGACTTAATCAAAGAATATCGCGTTGCCATCAAAGGCCCGCTGACCACCCCAGTCGGTGGCGGTATTCGTTCTCTGAACGTTGCCCTGCGCCAGGAACTCGACCTGTACGTGTGTCTGCGTCCAGTGCGTTACTACAAAGGCACGCCAAGCCCGGTTAAACGTCCAGAAGAGACCGACATGGTGATCTTCCGCGAAAACTCAGAAGATATCTATGCCGGTATCGAATGGAAAGCGGGTTCTGCGGAAGCAGATAAAGTGATCAAATTCCTGCGTGAAGAGATGGGCGTGAAGAAAATTCGCTTCCCAGAGCAGTGCGGTATTGGCGTTAAACCGTGTTCAGAAGCAGGCACCAAACGTCTGGTTCGTGCAGCGGTTGAATACACCATCACCAACGATCGTGATTCACTGACGCTGGTTCACAAAGGCAACATCATGAAGTTCACCGAAGGTTCTTTCAAAGACTGGGGTTACCAGTTAGTGAAAGAAGAGTTCGGCGGCGAACTGATCGATGGCGGTCCGTGGATGAAGTTCAAAAACCCGAACACCGGCAAAGAGATCATTGTTAAAGATGTGATCGCCGATGCGTTCCTGCAGCAGATCCTGCTGCGTCCAGCGGAATATGACGTTATCGCCTGTATGAACCTGAACGGTGATTACATCTCTGATGCCCTGGCGGCGCAGGTTGGCGGTATTGGTATTGCGCCGGGTGCGAACATCGGTGACGAATGTGCGCTGTTTGAAGCGACTCACGGTACTGCGCCGAAGTATGCAGGTCAGGACAAAGTGAACCCAGGTTCAGTTATCCTGTCCGCAGAAATGATGCTGCGCCACATGGAGTGGTTCGAAGCAGCTGACTTAATCGTAAAAGGTGTTGAAGGCGCTATCGCTAACAAAACCGTGACTTACGATTTCGAACGTCTGATGGACGGAGCCAAACTGCTGAAATGTTCAGAGTTTGGTGACGCAATTATCGAAAACATGTAATTGCTGTCGTCCCAAAAACCCCGCGATGGCTAATGCGATCGCGGGGTTTTTTTTATGATTATTTTCTTGGCCTCTATTTTTGGTTCCAGTGCCGCCATTATCAAGCGCGTTGATAATGTTATACAATCTGCCACCAAAGCGACTAGGCCGGTGTGGAGAGAATTAACCATGGCGAATCAGCAATATCTTTTTTGGGTAATGGCGGGGGCGTTGACGCTGTTATTTCTGGTGGTCTCGGTGTTCGTGGGTATGTCACGGACAGCAAAACACGGCTACATTACCTTCGGCATTATGTTTGCGATATTAGTCGTCGGCGCATTCATTATTAGCCGCTAGCGCTTGGGTACGATAAAAAAAACCGGCGCCCAGGCCGGTTTTTTTATTATGACTGCGGCTGTCCTACCGGACCCGAACCCAGGGTGCCACCCGGTGATGCCTGACCACTTGGCGCATGTGGACGTCCATCTTCTTTCACTGCGCTGCTACGATGTGAACAACCTGCCAGAGCAGTAAGCGTTGCTACAACCAGAAGTAATGCTGAAGCCTTCTTCATGTGACCACCTTTTTGGAAAGTTAATGAAAGTGTTTCTAAAATTGCGAAGTTTTAAGCATAGACAACGAAACCATTCCATCCAGTAAAATGTGTTTATTTTTCATGGGTTTTATCTGAAAGGAGAGGCTTTATTACTGGGGGTGAAAGCAGAATGGAAATCAATTTTGGAAAAAGGTGTAAGCAGAATGGGGAACACAGACAAGCAATAAGATAACGGAAGCCACAGGCTTCCGTTAATAGAAGGGGATTATTTACGTCCCAGCAGGAAGCCGATGAAGACACCGACGCCTGCGGCTACAGCTAATCCAGCAAACGGATTCGACTGCACCTGATCTTTGATGCAATCAGCCGCATCGCGTGCAGCATAGCTAGCCTGGTTTGAATAGCGACGTGCTGCACCCTTAGCTTGATGCTTAGGTGAATTGGTCGCTTCACCCCATTGTTCTTGCGCTGCACCCGCTGCTTCTTTTACTGCGTCTTCAATTTTTCCTGACATCTTTATCTCCTTGGTTTTAGTTACACCTCAAAGCGTAGCAAACGTGGCTGATTCTGCGGCGAAAGAAAGTAAATGAATCACTAAAAATCATTTCCGGCTGTGAACAGCGTTAACTTTGCAGGCTAAGCGTTTACTGTCTAACCTTTTCGAAGCAGCTCCTTTCAACAGCGAAAACGGAGGAACCATGAAACGTGATGTGCTGAATGAAGACGATTATGATGAAGTTTGTCGGGTGATTGGCGATGCTGTGATTATGCTGGCAGAAGCAGGCCATGACACCAAACGAGACGAAATATTCGACTTGTTAAAACGCACCCGGCATCATCGCGCACGCAGTGAACGCGATGAGCAGAAAATGCTTGAACATGCGATTCGCTTGATAAAACCCTGAGGTTAAAAAACCGGTATTCAACCGGTTTTTCTTTTTACTGCAGCAGCACACCTTGAATTAAATTCGCCTTAACCACTTCCACCTGATTAATCTTCAGGGCCTGCATATAACCTTCTACCAACAATAAATTACTGACATCAGTTGCACGGTAGTCACCGTTTAGTTCGCTGTCGCCTTTCCAGACTTGCTGTTTCGACAATGCTGTCAACGCCGCTAAGGTGTAGCGATTCTGTTTGTCAGGCAGCTGGTTTTTAATGGAGAAGCCATGTACGCCACCAATACCAATCACACGACGTGTAGAGGCATCTTGCTTGATCTGTGGCGAAACATCGTTACTGGCGTAAAATTCAACGAAACGCAGCACCGACTGGCGCCAGGAACCAATCGGATTAGGCGATCCCTGCGAAGGCACATTTCTTAACACGCTCAGGATAAAGTTTTTGAGCGTGACTGAAGCCAGTTTGCCTTGATAAACATCAGCAATCGGTTGACCTTGCTCTGGGCGATACGCTGTCATCTGCATTGACCCGCCGCCAATATCCCACACCAGCAAATCCTGATCCTTAACCTGCGGATCATCTAGCGCAGCTTTAGCGGAAAGAAAACCCAGTTCGGCTTCCTGCTGTTGGGAAATGATGCTGAGCTGAACGCCTGCCTGACGGTTAAAGCGGTCAATCACAGCCTGACCATTATTTGCCGAGCGAAACACGGCCGTGGCAACGCCAGTCATCCGTTGAGGATGATAGCGGCGAGCGTGGCTGACTAATTGCATCAGCGCATCCAGACCTTGCTGCTCAATGGTGACATCGAGCTGATTATTGCTGGCATGTGACAAGGCATCGTTGTAACCCACAGGCCGCTGATCTTCATACAGCACTTTTTCAATGCGATGGTGACAGACATCGACCTGTGCAACCGCAATTTTAGTGGTGCCGGAACCCATATCAATGCCGGCACGCGTTTGCAGGCAGTTGGCCGCCTGTGTAGAAAAAGCAAAAAACAGTGAGGCAAAAAGCAGCGGTAAAGCAGGGCGCGCAAACAGTCGCATATCGATTCCTGTGTTATTTAGGGCGAAATCAAGGGCGCAGACGCGGGATACCAGCTCACCAGAAAATGACGTAAATGATCAAAGCACCATTCCGCATCTTCCGCTTGTTGGCAATAAAACTGGATGGTGATTTTTTCGTAGTCGCGCTGACGTTGACGCAGGGGTGACCAGCACCAGTCCAGCACCGATCGCGCATAATTCACCAGCGAACCGGCAGCCATAGCGTGCTGCGTTTCTTGTTCTGTCAGGTAGCTGTAAAAGGCGTGTTCAAGCTGAAGCGCTTCTTCATGCGTGTGCCGCAGTAAATCTGGGCGAAAAGCCACATCGATGAAGCCGTATACTGCATCGCTTTTTTGCTGCCAGTCGCAGGTTAGCGTCATGAATTTGCCATCCTGCAAATTCACCTCTTCCAGCAGACGCCGCAAATTAGCGGAATGGCGAATAACAGCAATCTCTTCAATGCGATCGGTTTCTAGCGTGAGATCAATTCCGCACGGATTGACGGAGCCATCGGCATTATGCGTAGTGGGGAAGGGGAAATCGATATAACCGTTGTTATCCAGACGCTTTTCCATAAGAAGGATGACCTGCCGCTTGACGTTTTCTGACAATAAACCATCTGGCGGCAGGATTCACCCTTTAAGGGCACGTCCAGGTAATCTGCGTGTCTTGATGAGGATTTATAAGACGAAACTGTTTATTGGAAAGCCTTTGGGCGTAATAACCTTCACGCGTAACGGCGGAGGGCACATATTTGAAACGATCCACTGATTTCAATGTCCCACTCTCCACGGTGACGTTGTCTTTGCTCACGGTGAAAGCGTTGACCAAGTCAAAAATAAGGGCGTTTGTTTGTCCCATGGGTCGACCATAGATAGTTGAAACTTCTCCCGGACAATCAACGCCTTGTGGGCCAGATGAACATCCGGTGAGAAAAATAAAGAGTGTTAAAATGCCGAGTCGCAACATGATCCTGTTCCTGCTTCAATCCCTGGGAATCCGGTGACGCTGATTTTATCGCGTTGCGTCACTAATAGCTTGATCATAGCAGTTTTAAAGCAGGTTCCCATTTGCTATTTGTTTAATAGGTAAGCAACAGGAATGTAAAAGGGTGACTTTGGTAACAGTTAAACGGTATTCTTGCCATCTTTGCGCGACAGTTAAGCAAAACCAGGGATAAATGATGAAAGAAGAAGAAGCCAGTCTAATGATTATTCAGCACGCGATTGAGAAGCTTGACGTTGAAAAAAAGCAGCAAGTCAATGCGTGTGCCGGTGCAATTCGTGAAGTCATGCAGGCGTATGATGATGATTATGCTGGATTAGCACTGATGTTAATTGCGGCAGAGGTCGCAGCGGAATAATTATTTAGAAGTCTGCATCGTAGGACGCGGTGCAGACTTTTGCTGCTTCTTTCCTTACGCTTCAATTCCACCTTTTCCTGGTCTCAATTCCACCTTGCTGTGCTAAACCTGATGATTCTCAACCAAGGAGAATCCGATGAAAAAGACATTGATGCTGATTGGCGTGTTAACCAGCGGGTTAGTGCTGGCAGGTTGCGCAGATGATCATATCTTGCACACGCATGATGGTCGCACCATCGTGGTGGAAGGCAAGCCGCAGGTTGATGATGATACCGGCCTGATTACTTACAAAGATATTTACGGTCATGAGCAGCAAATTAATCGTGACCAGTTAACAGAGATGTCTACTGTTAATCATTAATTAGCCATGCGGCTTGACGCTGCAGTGATGTGAACTGCACATCTCGGCCCGTTTCCTACGGGCCGTTCGCCTTTCTTCTCTGTTCGATTATGTTAAGCTAAAAAAATCCCAACAAAATCATAAATCTTCAGCGGAGAGACCCAATGAAGGCTGCAATTATTGCCGCAACACTTTTGGCCTGCCACATTGCCCCAGCCTGGAGTGAAAGTGAGTTCCAAATCAACTGTCCAGGTCGCCCCACTATGACCGTTTCCCGCGCCGAATATGGGCTTAGCACCGTGATGTGGCCGAAAGGCCATTTTCAGGTCGCTGCGGGCCAACAACGCACACGCCTGCAAGATGGCGATAAAGTGGCGATTACCCGCTTTCGTAATGGCGATCAGCTGATTGTTAATAAAAGCAGCGATCAGATGTTTTTCGTCTATCGCGACAGCGATAAACTGCTGCCCTGTAGCCGTACTGACAAGCGCGATGTCGATATCATCAGCCTGGAGCGCTACGACGACAGCCAACATCCTAACTCTTAATCCGGTCGCGACAGGAGCACGCATGCAACTGAACATCACTGACAAGGTTACGCATCACGATTTAGATGAGATCCGCTTAGGCTTAAACGCGTTTAATAGCCGATTTATTAATATCGATGAAGTCAAATCTATTGGCGTGTTTGTCAGCAATGCGCAGGGCAAAAAACTGGCCGGATTGACCGGCTCAACCAGCGGTAATTGGCTGCGCATTGATATGTTATGGGTGAGTGAGGCGATGCGCGGGCAGGGCGTGGGCAGTCAGTTGATGCAAGCCGCAGAGGAGGAAGCGCGCCGCCGCGGTTGCTTGTATGCACAAGTTGATACCGTGAGCTTTCAGGCGCGCCCTTTCTACGAAAAGTTAGGTTATACGCTGCGGTTTAGCCTTGATCACTATCCGCGCCATCATCAGCGTCACTATTTAAGTAAAGCCCTTTAATCAAAACAGCGGCTGCTGGCGCAAATCCAGCGGCTGTTGCTCCGCTTCATCTATCGCCGCTAACCAACTTTGTAACGTCACCTTTTTCCACGAAAGGTGCCCGCGCGTGGTGCTCATCAGCACCACATCAGGCCGTAGCGTGCGGAAAAACTCCAGCGACTTTTTTAGCTCGGCAGGATTGCTATCCGGCACCAATACGCTGATCCAGCGCTCATGCGACCGTGTAATGGTATCGCCGACAAAAAGATAAGTCAGGCCCAGCGGCGAGTGATAGAGAAAGCTACAGCTGCCGGGTGTATGGCCTGGCGTGGGCAGCAGATGAAAATCACCAAAGTGGGTTTCCTGCTGGCTGAAGGTGTCGTCAGGCTCAACAAAACGGCTGATAGGCCCGAGTGAACGATTATGGCAATAGAGCGCGCTATTAAAGCGTTGCTGAATTATTGCCGCACCGGGTGCAGATTCATGCCAGTGCGTGAGGTAGTGACGGATCACGCCGCCGGCATCGGCTAACACTTCATGGTCGAGGGGGTTTTCTACACGACCAATCAACAGGTTGCCGCGTGGATGACGCAACATAAACCCGTGCATCATTAAATCATTAACGGCATCTTCCACCGGAAATTCCGGGGTTGAGATCCACAAATCGTCATACAGCGGCTTCAATGTCGATCTCCCAAACTACAAAAATTTAGCGCAAAACAGGCTGTCCAGTCGCTTGCAGCTGCGCCTGACCTTGCATCACCTGCAAGCGAGCGCTGGCACCCAACGGCAACGTTACGGTGTCGGCCGCGTGGCCAAAGGCAAGATCGCTAATAACGGGCAGTCCGCTTGTATCACGGACGCGTTGCCAGACGGTAGAAAAATCAAAGCCGTTGTCATAATCAGACAGCGCGGTGCTGGTAAAGCTACCCGTCACAATCGCCTGCTGGCGTCCCAAAATGCCGCATTGTTGAAGCTGAATGAGCATACGTTCGATACGAAAAGGGTGCTCATTGACATCTTCAATCACCAGAATGCCGTTTTCGATTTGCGGCATCCACGGCGTGCCAATCAGCGAGCAGATCATCGCCAGATTCCCACCCCATAGCGTGCCTTGCCACTCGCCGCTGTCCGGCGTATCGCTTTGCCACGCCACATTGACTGTAGGTGATGAGACCGCCTGCCAAAAGTGACGCAGCGTAAATTCAGATAAAACCTCTGCGCCAAAGTTTCCCGCTAACATTGGGGCGCTAAACGTAATTAACCCCACTTGCGCTAACAACGCTAACTGAATGGCGGTGAAATCGCTGTGACCACACAACGCCAGCGGTTGATTGAGTAAACGACGCTGCAAACCAATGTAATCGATCGACTCCAGCAAGCGGCTGGCACCATAACCGCCGCGCACCGCCAGTACGATATCCGGCAGTGTTTGCAGCTGCGCTAGCTGATTAATATCGGCCAGTCGCTGCTCATCGTTGCCGGCAAAACGCTGGAACCGACGCGTAATCACGGCGTCATTTTCTACCTGATGCCCGGCATCACGCAAACGTTCGACACCGCGTAATGCGGCAAGCTGGTTGTGACAATAACCGGAAGGGGAGATGAGACGAATTTGACGGGGAACCATAATGCTTTCCTGCTGTTAGCGGGGGATCATTCTCACGCGATAATGACGAAAAGTGACGATGAAGTCATCCCGCCACCCCCTTTTTTATGCATTTAGGATAAACGGTAATTTTGCTCTACCGCACGCCAGGTATGATAGCCAGCGTAACTCCTGCAACGAGATTAAAAATTGCTGAAAATTCGCCACCTTATGCTCTCGGCTTTATTACTCTCTGGCTGTGCCAGCGAACCGCCAAAACCCCACGTCAAAGAGAAGAACACGCCGTTAACGCAGGCAGCGCCTTCGAATGTTAATGACGCCTGGGCGTTCTTTACCGAAGATGCCGCCAGTCATTATGGTGTTGATGAGAAGTTAATCAGCGCCATTATTAGTGTCGAATCGGGTGGCAATCCAACGGTAGTAAGCCGTTCTAATGCAGTGGGTTTGATGCAGATTAAAGCCTCTACCGCAGGACGTGAGGTCTATCGCACCCAAGGACGTCGTGGTCAGCCGAGCAGCGCCGAGCTGCGCGATCCGGCCAAAAATATCGATATCGGTACGGCGTATTTGAAGATCCTGCAGGATTCAGTATTGTCGGGTATTCGCGATCCCTTGACACTGCGTTATGCCACCATCGTCTCTTACGCAAATGGCGCAGGCGCATTATTACGCACCTTCTCACGCGATCGCGATCGGGCCATTGCAATGATCAATGCCATGTCGCCAGATGAGTTTTATCAGCATGTGCAAAACAAACATCCGGCTGCGCAGGCACCGCGCTATCTTTGGAAAGTGACAACCGCTTACCGCACCATTTAATTCTAACCGGACAGAGCATCAACGGCTGTCCGGTTTACGCCATCAATAACCGCGCCGTCGGATAATCCACGATGAGTACATTCACATAACCGCCACGCAGTGCGCCGCGAATCGCAGGCGCTTTATCTTTTCCGCCCGCCAGCGCCACGACCTGTGAACACTGCTTAACCTGCGCCAGCTCCATACCAATCACCGGATCTTCGTCCGCCGTTAAAACCGGCTCGCCAGCAGCATCAAAATAGTGCAGACAAATATCGCCCACCGCGCCGCGTTCGGCGAGCGTGCGCAACATCTCTTCATCGTAATAGTTGCCAGAATTACGCAATAGCGCCGAAGGTTCCAAATCGCCAATCCCGACAATGGCTAAATCGACTTCATCAAATTTTTGTAGCACTTCCGCGACATCGGCATTGGCTGATAAACGCTGGCGATCGCTGACTGAATGTTCAATCGACTGTGAAGGCAATAACCAGGCCGGACAATTCAACAGGGCGGCAAGATTCTGCGTTAAAATCGTTGCCTGCACATTGCCGTTGGCACCCACGCCACCCAGCAATTGGATCACACCTTTACAGGGTGAATTCAACGGATGCAGCGCATCCACCATGGCGCGAATAGTCCCGCTCCAGGAGGAGATGCCAATTAGCTCATCAGCACGTAAACGCGTCTCCAGATAGTGCGCTGCCGCTGAACCAATGGCCTGCTTAATCTGCAGTGCCGACGCGTTATCCGGTACATCTACCACGATCGCCTGCGGCAGGCTAAAGCGCTGCTCGATGGCCTTTTCCAGTTCAGGAAATACATTGGCAGGTGGCACCACGCTGATCTTCACCACACCTTCTTTCACGCTGCGATTAAGAATGCGTGAGACAAACGATTGCGACAATTTTAGCGACTGGGCAATCTCTGATTGCTTCATCCCTTCGACATAGTAAAGCGTGGCAATCTTTACCATCAGCCGCTGTTCATCCTGTTTAGCCATCGATTATTCCTTCTCTGATTCTGCCCGGTATTGTTAACCAGGGCGGCAAAAATCACAACGCAGGACAAATTGTGATCGTTTTCGCTTTTTGACGATCTGGCATTGGACGATACGCCAAGGCAGGCGCATAGTCAGTTTGCATATAAAATCGCAATTGAATATTTATTCAAGCGGAGAATAACCGATGAACGTACCTCTCGTCAAAATTACCCTACTGGCTTCAATGATGGCATTTTCAGCCGCTTCGCTGGCCGCAGATAAAGGCTTGCTGGCAATTATTACCCCTTCACACGACAACCCATTTTTTAAAGCCGAAGCCGACGGCGCGTTAGCCAAGGCCAAAGAGCTGGGCTATGCCACGCTGGTCGCCTCACATGATGATGATGTGAACAAACAGAATCAGCTGATCGAAACCGCTATTGCCCGCAAAGCCAAAGCGATCATTCTGGATAACGCCGGCGCGGATGCCACCGTTGGTCCGGTACAAAAAGCCAAAGATGCTGGCATTCCGACCTTCCTCATTGATCGTGAAATCAATAAAACCGGCATAGCGGTGGCGCAGATCGTCTCCAATAACTATCAAGGCGCGCAACTCGGTGCAGAAAAGTTCGCCAAGCTGTTAGGCGGCAAAGGGGATTACGTTGAGCTGCTGGGGAAAGAGTCCGATACCAATGCAGGCGTGCGTTCGCAGGGTTATCACGATGTGCTGGATGATTACAGCGACATGAAAATGGTGGCGCAGCAAAGCGCTAACTGGAGCCAAACCGAAGCCTTCAGCCGCATGGAAACCATCCTGCAAAAATATCCCAACATCGTTGGTGTGATCTCCGGTAATGACACCATGGCGCTGGGTGCCGAAGCCGCGCTGAAAGCTGCAGGCAAAACCAAAGTGATTGTGGTCGGCTTTGATGGCAGCGACTACACGCGTGATTCCATTCTGAATAAAGGCAACATCAAAGCCACCGTGCTGCAACCTGGCTGGGATCAGGCACAAATGGCCATCACGCAAGCGGATTACTACCTGAAAAACGGTAAAGCGCAGAAAGAAGAGAAGCAGTTAATGGATTGCGTGCTGATTGACGACAGCAATGCATCGAAACTGAAAAACTTCAATCTGGCTAAATAAGGCGGAGTGCGCATGAAGCGGATGCTGATTCTGTTCGGGGCGATGACATTTCTAAGCGCCTGTACGGTGGTGGATCTGGATGCAGACGGCAAGCCGATCCTGCCAAAAGATCCTAACGCCAAGCCGGGCTACACCGATCAAACGCCGCAGCAGATCGCGGAGGAGAGTTGGCAATCTCGTGTAATGGAAACAGCAAACGGCCATGCGCTGAGCTGGGCTGATATGGAAACCAAAAGCCAGACGGTAAAAGCGGGCACCAGCGAAAGCGTGTTCGTGCGTGCCAGCGGCATCGTCACGGCTTTTGATACCAGCAATGCCCGAGAACATAAATTAACCGTCACGATCAACGGCAAGTCGGTGAACATCAATATCGGCCCGGTATTGCGCAGTAATGGCATCCGCGATGCCGCCGGTTTCCGCTTTGAAGAGTTCACGAATCAGGTGCAGTACGCGCAACTCACTCGCGCGTTGAACCGACATGCGGTGAAACAGTTGCCCAAGGTCGATGAAAGCTGGGTCAACAAACCGGTGCAAGCACTGATGGCGGTGACAATGCAACGCGGCAATGTTGATGATGTAGTCGCAGTTGAGCTGAAGCCGGGGACTCCCTGATGAGCAATGACATCATTCTGCAGGCGAATAACATTTCGATGCTGTTTCCCGGCACGTTAGCGCTGGATCGGGTTGATTACCGCGTCTGGCGCGGCAAAGTTAATGTGATTATCGGCGAAAACGGTGCGGGTAAATCGACCCTGATGAAAATTCTCGCCGGCGTTCAGCAGCCAAGCAGCGGTGAACTGCTTCTTAATGGCGAAAAAGTGACGCTGAATAGCACGCGGGATGCAGCACGTCACGGCATCGGTATGGTTCATCAGGAGTTAAACCTGTTTGAAAACCTGTCGGTGGCAGAAAACGTGTTTCTGGGCCGAGAATTGCAAAGCGGCATTCGGCCAATTAATGAAGCGGAGCAGGAGCGCCGCACAGCCGCACTGATGCAGCGGCTGGATCAAAAGATCTCGCCCAAAGAGCGCGTGGGTAACCTCAAGGTTGGGCAGCAGCAGCTGGTGGAAATTGCTAAAGCGCTGGCGGAAGACGCAGATATTCTGATCCTCGATGAACCGACTTCGGCGTTGAGTAAAACCGAAGTGGAAATTCTGTTCCGCGTAATCCGCGAACTGACGCGGCAGGGCGTTTCGGTCATCTATATCTCGCACCGGCTTGAAGAGCTGATGGCGATTGGTGATGTGATCACTATCCTGCGCGACGGACGTTTTCAGGCGGAAGCCAACGTCACTGAAATCGATGTGCCGTGGATTGTGCGCGAAATGTTGGGCAGCGAACCCGTGACTAACTTCCTGCCAGAAGAGCGTGATTTTGGTGCGCCGATGCTCGAAGCGCAGCACATCACCTGCGTTAGCCCAAACGGCAATACGCTGGTGGATGATGTGAGTTTTCAGGTACGCGCCGGCGAAATTGTGGGTATTTATGGCTTGATGGGCGCGGGTCGCACCGAACTGTTTGAATGCCTGTTAGGTAGCCAGCGCAATTATCTCGGCAAGCTGTGGCTCGACAGCAAGCCGCTGCCAACCCGACTACCTACCGCCGATCGCATCCGCATGGGCATGAGCCTGGTGCCCGAAGATCGCAAGCGCTCCGGTATTTTCCCGGTCTCGTCTGTGGCCAGTAACCTCACCATTGCCAGCCTGTGGCGGCGGTTATCGCATCGTGTGGCTATCGCTCAGCAGCAGGAGCAGGAGGCGGTTGCCCGCACGGTAGGGAATCTGGCGATCAAAGTCTCCTCACCCGAGGTGGCGATCAGCGCGTTAAGTGGCGGTAATCAGCAGAAGGTGGTAATTGGCCGATCGCTGTTGACCAATCCTCGTTTGCTGCTGCTGGATGAACCCAGTCGCGGCATTGATGTTGGTGCCAAAGCGGAGGTATTTCGCATGATGGTGCAGCTCTCAAAACAGGGCATTGCCGTGCTGTTTTCGACCTCAGATCTCAAAGAAATTATGGCGGTGGCCGACCGTATTTTAGTGATGTCCGGCGGCAAACTCACGGCTGATATTCCGCGTGATCAAGCGGAAGAGTCAGCGCTGGTTAAAGCAAGTGCGCAGGGGTTTTAAACATGAAAACCAATCCAGCCGTGGCGCTGGCCACTCAACCCGTCAAGGCGTTTAATTCGCGCGAAAGCTTTCTGCTACTGCTGCTGAAGCTGCGCACCTTTATTGCGCTGATTCTTATCGTCGGCTTCTTTTCCATTACTGTGCCGGACTTTCTCGCGGTGGGCAGTATGGTGATCATGGTGAAACACATCGCCATTAACGCCTTTCTGGCGCTGGGTATCACTTTTGTCATTATCACCGCCGGCATCGATCTTTCCATCGGCGCCACGCTGGGTCTATGCGGCATGATTGCGGGTTGGCTGATCACTAAAGGCATTGTGCTGCCGTGGTTTGGTATCGCGATTTTCCTCGATGTCTGGCTCATCGTACCGATTGTTCTGCTGGTCGGCGCCTTAATTGGCGCAGGTAACGGCTGGATCATCACCCGCTATAACGTGGCCCCGTTTATCTGCACGCTCGGCACGATGTATATCCTGCGCGGTGCCGCGATGTTGACTTCCGGTGGCGAAACCTTTCCCGGTCTGCAAGGCAATCCGCAACTGGGCAACACCGGATTCGATAAAATCGGGGCAGGCAATTTCCTCGGCTTACCTTACGCCATCTGGATGATGGTTGTGCTGGCGCTGGTTATCGCCTATATCGCCCGTCGGCTGCCGTTTGGCCGTCAGGTTTATGCCATTGGTGATAATGAACGTGCGGCTGAGCTTTCAGGCGTCAGGACTAAACGGGTCAAAATATGGGTCTATACGCTGTCCGGTTTTTGCGCCGCGATAGCGGGCATCGTGGTGTCGTCGCAATTGGTGGCGAGCCATCCCGCTAACGGCACCGCCTTCGAAATGAATGCGATTGCCGCAGTGGTGTTAGGTGGAACCTCGCTGGCGGGGGGACGCGGCACTATTCTCGGCACCTTAATCGGCGCTTTCGTTATTGGCTTTCTGGCTGATGGATTAATCATGATGGGCGTGAGCGAATTCTGGCAGATGGTGATCAAAGGCATCGTCATTATCATCGCCGTTATCATTGATCAGACGCAGAATCGTATGCAGCAAAAAGCCGCTGTGGTTGCGCAGAAAGCGCTGATAGAGGAGGGCGGTGAAGCAAAAGGTTAATCGGTAACGGTGCAAGCCACGCTTGCTTGCACCCTTTTTTTGGCTGCTATGAATATATATTCATAAACGATTTAAAATTCAGAGGTAGTGTATGAATCCTTTCAATCTCTCGGTGGATGAGCTGAAAAGCAAAGCGCGTGCGATACGCCGTCGCATTATACAACTCAACGCGGGCAGCCCAGCGGGCGGCCATACCGGTGCTGATTTATCGCAGGTCGAAATTCTGACGGCGCTCTATTTCCGCATTCTGAATTGCGCGCCCGATCGCACAGAGGACGATCAGCGCGATATCTATATCCAGTCTAAAGGGCATGCGGTAGGCGGTTATTACTGCGTGTTAGCCGAAGCGGGCTATTTTCCCACGGAGTGGCTGCCGACCTATCAGCATGCCGATTCGCATTTGCCGGGCCATCCAGTGCGGCAGAAAACCCCCGGCGTGGAGTTGAATACCGGCGCGCTGGGACACGGTTTACCGGTGGCGGTTGGCATTGCCATTGCCGCCAAGAAAGACAACAGCAAACGCCGTATTTTTGTGGTCACTGGGGATGGCGAGCTGGCGGAAGGCAGCAACTGGGAAGCGGCGCTGGTGGCGGCCCATTACGGTCTCGACAACCTGATCATCATCAATGACAAAAATAAACTGCAATTAGCGGGCAGTACCCAAGAGATCATGAACACCGATCCGCTGCCCGAAAAATGGCGCGCCTTCGGTCTTGAGGTCAGGGAATGCAGCGGCAATGACATGGCTGCGGTAGTCGAAGCCATCGAAAGCCTGCCGCAAAACGGCAAGCCGCAGGTCATCGTCGCCCATACCGAAAAAGGGTTCGGCATCTCCTTCATTCAAAGCAAACCCGAATGGCATCACCGTGTGCCGAAAGGGGAAGAGATAGACCTGGCCATGGAGGAACTGAAAGATGAGTAATGCACAACATTTAGCTAGCGTGATGGTGACCGCATTTATCGATGCGGTGAACCGTGGCGTGGATCTGGTACCGGTGGTCGCAGATTCAACCTCAACCGCCAAAATTTCGCCTTTCATCAAAGCATTCCCGGATCGTCTCATCAATGTCGGGATCGCCGAACAGACGTTGGTTGGCACCGCCGCTGGCCTGGCGCTGGGCGGTAAAGTCGCCGTCACCTGCAATGCCGCGCCTTTTCTGGTCTCACGTGCCAATGAACAGGTCAAAGTTGACGTCTGTTACAACAACACTAACGTCAAACTGTTTGGCCTGAATGCCGGCGCCAGCTACGGCCCGCTCGCCAGCACCCACCACAGCATTGATGATATCGCCGTCATGCGCGGCTTCGGCAACATTGAAATCTACGCGCCTTCGTGCCCGCTTGAGTGCCGCCAAATCATTGATTATGCGCTGGAACATGTGGGGCCAGTTTACATCCGGCTCGACGGTAAAGACCTGCCACAACTGCATGAGGAGAGCTATCGATTCAAGCCTGGTCAAATCGATCAATTGCGGGAAGGCAAAGAGATTGCACTGGTGGCGATGGGTTCCACGGTTCACGAAGCAGTTCACGCCGCGACGCAACTTGCTGAGCAAGGTATTTCAGCCGGTGTGATCGCCATTCCATCGATTAGACCTTGCGATACCCAACAACTGCGCAACCTGTTAAATCACTATCCAGCGGTGATTACCGTTGAAGAGCACAACGTGAATGGTGGCGTCGGCAGCCTGGTCGCAGAAGTCTTAGCAGAAGGTGGTTGTGGCATTCCCTTGCTGCGTTTGGGCATTCCAGACGGGGAATACGCCATTGCGGGCGATCGCGCCTCAACCCGCGCTCATCACGGCATTGACGCTGCCAGCCTGGTAAAAAATGCATTGCGCATCTGCGCAGGAGCGTAAGCATGACAGAACCTGTGATTCTGGCGATTGACGAAGGCACCACCAATGCAAAAGCGATTGCGGTTGATCGTCTGGGCAAGGTGGTGGCACGCGGCAGCCAGAGTTTGACGCTGGAACATCCGCAGCCGGGGCTGGCGGAGCAGGATCCCATGGCCATCTGGCAGGCAGTTAAGCAGGCGATCACACAATGTCTGGCGCAGTGTGCTGGCGCATCCGTTGCGGCGGTCGCGATCAGTAATCAGCGTGAATCGGTGTTGATTTGGCAGCGTAGCAACGGCACGCCGCTCACGCCGCTGGTGAGCTGGCAGGATCGCCGATCCGAATCGTTTTGTCGCGATCTGCATCAGGCAGGAAAAGCGCCGCGCATCACCGGTCTGACCGGCCTGGCGGTTGACCCGATGTTTCCTGCTGCCAAGCTCACCGGCATGCTGGCAGCCATTCCCGACGGCGCAGCGCGTGCAGCTGCGGGCGAACTGTGCATCGGCACTGTGGAGAGCTGGCTTACCTGGCAACTTACTGCAGGCGACTGTTTTATTACCGATCATGCCAACGCGGCACGCACCCAGCTTTACAGTTTGCACCGTAATGACTGGGACGATGAGCTGCTGGCCCTTTTTCAGCTGCCGCGCGCGGCGCTTCCGACCATTACCCCCTCGGCCAGTGAACAGGGTGTGGTGGCCGTGAATGACATTGCGGGTTTATCACCGGGCACACCAATCCTGGCGCGTATCGGCGATTCTCATGCGGCGTTACAGGCCCAACGCCGGGGCGACGCAGAAGTGGTAAAAGCCACTTATGGCACCGGTTCATCACTGATGATGTCAATGGCGACGCCATTGATGACCGAAAATGGTTTGAGCACCACCGTGGCGTGGCATGACGGCGAGCTGCGTTATGCCTTTGAAGGCAACATTACTCACACCGGTTCGGGCGCGGCCTGGCTGGGTAAAATGTTGGGTATTCAAGATCCACGCGAGTTGACTGCGCTGGCAGAAAGCACCGTTGATAATCAAGGCATCTATTTTGTTCCAGCACTCTCGGGACTGGGCGCGCCCTGGTGGGATCTCAAAGCCCGCGGCATGGTGTGTGGGCTGACAGATGCCGCCACACCCGCGGTTTTAGCGCGCGTCGCGTTAGAGTCGATCACCTTTCAAATCGCTGACGTGTTCTTCGCCATGGAGCAAGCCAGCGGCCAGCACCTTCCCGCGCTCTGCGTGGATGGCAGCGCAACTGAAAACGGCTGGCTGATGCAGCTACAGGCCGATGTACTACAGCGTCCGCTTCATCGCGTGCCAACCGCTGAAGTCTCTGCGCTGGGGGCCGCTTTGCTGGCAGGAAAAGTGCTGGGTTGGTGGCAGCAGGGCAATGAAATGCAGGCGCTTCAAGGCGGCAGCGTAATTCTGCCGCGTGAACACCACGCGCAAAAAATGCAGGAAAACTATAAAGGCTGGCTCGATGCGGTGGCCCGTTGCCGCTATCAGCCACAATAACTTTCTTCGGAGCAGAGCAATGTCAAAACTTCCTCAGCAGTTGACCTTCGGCGTCATCATTGGCAACCGCGGTTTTTTCCCCAGCTATTTGGTGGGCGAAGCGCGCCAGCAGGCGGTAGCGCTGTTTGAAAAACTCAATATCAATACCGTGATGTTGAATGAATCGCAAACCAACCTCGGCGGTGTTGAAACGCGCCAGGAAGCCAAAACCTGCGCCGAGCTGTTCCGCCAGCATCGTGACAATATTCACGGCATCGTGGTTTTACTGCCTAATTTTGGCGATGAAAAAGCGATTGCGGAAGCGTTGCGTCTTTCGGGGCTGAATGTGCCGGTGTTGGTGCAGGCAGAAGAAGATAACCTCGATAAAATGGGACTGGCGACGCGCCGCGACAGCTTCTGCGGCAAGATCTCGCTGTGCAATAACCTGCGCCAATATGGCATTCCTTTCAGCTTAACGCGTCAGCACGTTTGCGCCTTAAGCGGTGAAATATTCATGCAAGATTTGCAGCGTTTCACCCAGTTGTGCCGGGTCGTCCACGCCATGCGGCGGGTACGCGTCGGCGCGATTGGTGCGCGTCCGGCGGGGTTTAATACCGTGCGATACAGTGAAAAATTATTGGAAAAGATGGGCATCGCGGTAGAAACCCTCGATCTGTCAGAAATTTTTAGCCGCATCAAGCGGCTGCGTGACGATGATATTCGGGTAGCCGAAAAGCGTGAAATTCTTGAAGCGAACGCCGACGCGCGCGGCATCCCCGATGAAAAGCTGCAAACTATGGCGAAGCTGTTTGTGGTGATCAGCGAGTGGGTGAATGAAAACGATATTGATACCACCGCAATTCAGTGCTGGACTTCGTTACAGGAGAATCTTGGCATCAATGTCTGCTCCATTATGAGTGTGATGTCGGGTCAACTGATGCCCAGTGCGTGTGAGGTTGATGTAATGGGCGCGCTGTCGATGTATGCGCTGGCCAGCTGTTCACTCAATCCCGCGTCGTTAGCGGACTGGAATAATAATTTCGGTGACGATCGCGATAAATGCGTGCTGTTCCATTGCGGCAACTTTGCCAGCGCCAGCCTGGAATCACCAACCATGGGAACCGCCGATATCATTGGCACTACCGTCGGGAAAGAGAACACCTGCGGCGCGGTGCATGGACGAATGAAAAGCGGTGATCTGACCTATTTCCGCCTCTCGACGGATGATTTTAACGGCGAGATCAAGGCTTACGTCGGAGAAGGATTATCCGTTGATGATCCACTGGACACAGTGGGATGCCGCGCTGTGATTCAGGTGCCTCAACTGGAAAATTTACTGGCGTGGATCTGCCGTAACGGCTTTGAGCATCATGTGGCGATGAACCATTCAGCCACTGCCGCGGTGTTGCAAGAAGCGTTCAGCAACTATCTGGGCGTAAGTTGTTATCAACACAGTTAAGGTTTCAACGCCTCATCCCTAAACGAAAAGGGGATGAGGCGATTTTTTACCTGCCTTGCCGTTGAGGTTTACTCATTGGCGACCGCCTTTAAATCGACTTGCGGTAAGCTGCCGCCGCTGAATTCGACCTGACGAATTGGGAAGGCGAAACGAACGTTGCGCTCTTCTAACGCGGCCATTAGCTGCAAGTTAATTTCCTGCTGAATATCCATATATTTGTTGTAGTCGGCATCAAGGACAAAATAGACCACTTCAAAGGTCAGTTTGGAGTCATCAAAAGCCAGAAAATGCGCACGATCGAAACGTGTCATCTCAATGCCCTGAATAATGTCTTTGACCAACGTGCTGATTTCACGCACCTGCTTTGATGACGTGGCGTAGCTGATACCAAATTTGAACACGATGCGGCGCTGCTGCATGCGTTTGTAGTTATGGATCGTCTGCTGCAACAGAATGGTATTCGAACAGACAATTTGCTCACCGCTCAGGCTGCGCAAGCGCGTTGTCTTCAAGCCGATATGTTCAATCGAACCGGCAATGTCGCCAAACACCACAAAGTCGCCATGTTCGAACGGTCGATCTAAACCAATCGCCAGAGAAGCAAACACATCACTCAGCACCGTCTGAATCGCCAGTGCAATGGCAATACCGCCAACGCCTAAACTGGCGACCAGCGCAGTAATGTTAATGCCCATATTCGACAGAATGGCGAGCACCATCATCACCCAAACCAGGATGCGCAACAGAATACCCAGGATCACGGTGGTGACTGGATTACGCACATGCAACGGATCGCGCAGCAGGCTCTGAAGCCACAGCCGAATACCGCAATCGATCCACAACGCAAGTTGCACAATAAAGGCCAGAAACCAGCCATGCGAAATGGTGTTGCTCCAGGTTGATGGCAGATCAACGAATTTCAGCGCAATCAACAGGGAAAAAATCAGCAACAGCGTCTGGCTGGTGCTGCGTAATATCTCCACCACAATAGCAGTTGCACGAACGTGGCGGTGCTCGCTGTAGCGGGCGATACGGTTGGATATGAATCTAATCAGTGAACGGAGGATCCAGTAGATAACTAGCGTGGCGACCACCACGATAGCGCTGTTAATCCAGAAGGTTTGGTTAAAAAATATCGATTGAAAATGACGTGATGAAAGCCAGTTTTCCATTGGGGAGAATCTCCTTGCTGGGATCCGGTTTGAGGGAATAAGCAAGAAGAAGCATAGCCTGGATGCGCCAAATGTGTACGGCACATCCAGAAAGGAACTTATTGAAAACGATTAGCTTTGTCCCGTGCCAGGCGTTCTAAGGCAAAAATAACCTGCTGCAACTGCCGTTCCTGAAGCGGTTCGATAGTGGTAAAACGGAAACTCAGTCGCGGCGTGATGCGCGTTTCGTTTTTGCTGGAGACCAGGCTGCGCTCGCCAATATGCATCAGCTTTGCCCCTACTTCGAAATGACCATATTCGCCCAGCTCGACCCGGAAAGACTTGAATGCATCGCCAGGTTTTAACGCTTCAGGCAGCGCTTCATCAACCAGCACGCCAATACCGCCTAGCGAGAGATCCTGCAGACGAAAACGGGCTTTCTGCCCATTTGGCCATTGCGTATGACACCAAAATTGCGGTTCAAGTGGTGCATCAATGCGGAAAAATTCCCGGCGTTGAATCTGCCACAGCAACGCAGGCAGCCCAGCGCTAAATGCAGGCAAGCCTTCATGTTCAGTCATCTCCAGCGCGGCAAGACTGAACTCTACTTTGGCACCCTTGGTTTCAGCCGAAATACTCACTTCGCGACAGTTCAGCGCGTAATCGTTGTCCAGATTATTACTGCCTAAATCGAACACGATACGATCTTCATCTGCGGCTAACATGCGGCTGATAAATTGCCCACGTGAAAAGGTCACCATGAGCGGTGTTTGATAGCGCAGCAGCTCCTTCATTACTCCCAGGACAGCTAGCGTTCCTCTTTTGAGGTATTGTTCGTTATCGGATTCTTTCACTCACTGGCTCCAAATGATTGCTTCGTCATCATTTCTGTTTCCTTTGCCACTTGTCCGTTATCGACCTGCACAAAAAAAGCTTTAGCTTGCTAACTAAATTTTTTAACTGTGACACAACAGGCAAAATTGAAAACTGTGTCTATACTTATTGCGGTAAACCGCTTGATTAATCAGGCGAACACAATGTAATCAGAAAAAACGCAAGGAGTAGTTAATGGGCATTCTTTCATGGATCATCTTTGGTTTAATCGCCGGTATTCTCGCTAAATGGATTATGCCGGGCAAAGACGGCGGCGGCTTTATTCTTACCATTGTGCTCGGTATCATCGGTGCAGTTGTTGGTGGCTGGATCAGCACCCTGTTTGGTTTCGGTCGTGTGGACGGATTCAACTTCGGCAGTTTCGTGGTTGCGGTAATTGGTGCCATTGTGGTGCTGTTTATCTACCGTAAAGTTCGCAGCTGACGTTCAGCGTCAAAGACGATCTAAACAAAAAAGGGGACGAAGTGATTCGTCCCCTTTTTCATGTTTTGCGTTTAGCGTCTTACGCTTAAAACTGTATGTTTGTCATCTCAGTGGTGATTAAAAATCCACTCCCACCGTCGCCATCACCGTACGTTCTGCGCCCCAGTAACAATAACCGGTGCCGTAACAGGCCGCGACATAATTGCGATCGGTTAGGTTATTAGCATTAACCTGCACCCATGTGCCTTTCAAGCTGCTGTTCCAGGCCCCTAAATCTGCGCGTACCGAAGCATCAAACAGCGTAACGGAAGGCAAACGCGTGGTGTTTTCGTTATCAGCCCACTGCTTGCCGATATAACGCACACCCGCGCCCGCGCTGAGACCGTAATCGAACTGATAATGTCCCCAAAATGAGGCCATGCTGTTTGGCGTCACGTAAGGTGTGTGCCCATCGTTGCCATCCACTGAATCTTTGAAGCGCAAATGATTAAGCGTGTAGCCCGCGATCGTACTGAATCGTGGGGTGATCTGATTACGCGCCTCTAGCTCAATACCTTGCGAATGCACTTTGCCTGAGGGGGTAAAAGTTGCCGTGATCACATCGCGGTTAGAGACATTTTTTTGCATCAAATCATAGATCGCTAAGGTGTAGAGATCGCGCGTGCCGTTCGGCTGGTACTTCAGACCCGCTTCATACTGCTCTGCGGTGGTGGGTTTTAGCAGATTATTGTTGTTATCCGTCAGCGCGGTTGGCGTAATCGCCTGACTCCAGCTCACGTACGGCGATAAGCCGTTATCAAAGGCATAAAGCAGGGCTGCGCGTCCGCTGATGTGATCGTCCTGACGACGATCGCTGCCGCTGTTGTTAGCGACAATGCGGTCATAGCGACCTGAAAGATCGAGATGCCAGCGATCCAGCTTCATCTCATCTTGCAGATAAAGACCGGTTTGATAATAGCGACGCGTCGCTTCTGTCCAGCCGTAGCCCGGCATCGCACCCACTTGTTCACCGGTTACGGCATTCAGCGGGTTAGCATCACCTGACGCCTGGCTGATCTCATTCTTGTAACGGTGAAAATCGACACCAACATTAACGCGATGCTCCAGCGCGCCCGTTGCGAACTCCGCCTGCAAGCGGTTATCGGTAGCCCATGCAGAAAGTGATGAACGTTCACCTGAATAATAGCGGTTCAGTAAATCGCTGTTCGCTGTGTTCCACCCAATCTGATACACCTGATCGAGATCGACATTCGAGTGGCTGTAGCTGCCGGTTGAAGAGAAAGACCAAATTTCATTAAAGCGATGCGAGAAGTCGAAACTGTAGATTTGCTCATGGCGCTTGAACTGGTCGAGATCGCTGTTGCCTTCATAAAAACCGTTGCTGAGTTTATATCCGTTGTGTTCGGTAATGCTGCCTTCACCCGGCACTGATCCGTGATAACCACCAGAAGGATCTTTCTGCAGATAGGCTTTCAGGATCAGGTGCGTATCTTCATCCGGCTGCCACATCAGCTGCGGCATCAGGGCATATTTTTCTTCGCGGGTGTGATCGTATTGCGTATCGCTGTTGCGCGTGATGCCAGTCAGGCGAAATGCCCATTGATCGTTGATCGCATTGGTGTAATCGAAAGCCGCGCTGGTGGTCGCGTTGGATCCTGCTGAAAGCTGAAAATGTCCCTCTTCGCGGTATTGCGGGCGTTTGGTAATCATATTGACCAGGCCGCCCGGCACGGTTTGACCATAGAGCGCCGAAGAGGGGCCTTTGATCACGTCAACGCGTTCGAGAAACCAGTTATCCACCTGCATGACATTGAAACTGCCGCCATCGCTCATAACACGCAGGCCGTCGATAAAGGTGTTATCGACATCGCCGCCGTGGAAACCGCGCAGCGAAATGGTGTCGTAACGCGTCGCCGCACCGGCAAAATTGGTGAAGACGCCTGGCGTATAATTCAGTGCCTGATTGAGATCCTGTGCACCCTGATCCTGAATCTGCTGGCGAGTAATCACCGATACGGATTGGGGTGTGGTGATCAACGGCCGATCGCTTTTAGTCGCGCCCTGGCTGGTGGTCGCCAAATACCCCTGCGTTGGTGATTCGGCGCTTTCTTCTGGTTGTGCCGTGACAATCAACGTTTCAGCCGCGAAGGAAAATGTCGGAGCAGTAAGCGCCAGCGCACAGTAAACCGCGCTGCGTTTCACAGGAGAAGGCAGTGTCATTAGCGATCCTTTCAGGTCAGATTAAGGCAAGGAAACAGTATGGTAAAGATTCTCATTGTTATATTGAGAATCATTACCATTTGTTAAATTGAGTGCAATTCTGCCTGCCGATGAAAGGAAGTCAAGGTAAACAAGCTGATACTGTCGGTTTGATCCGACAGTATCAGAATAGGATCACTGCGTTGAAGCGGAACTCTGAGGAATGTCGTGGGCGCTGTTACAGGTTTTGTCTTTTGGACAATACTTGTCGAGCAGCATCAGCGTGACGCCGTTGGTCCAGCCAAAACCATCCTGTAGCGGATATTCACCGCCACCGCCGCCACCCAGGTTTTTACCCTCAACCACATACTTTTCTACCAGTTTATGTTCTTTATCGTAGGTGGTTTGCACGTTTTGCAGGAAGCGCAGGCCAACCTGTTTGGCCAGTTGCGGTTTTTTGTAGTGTTCCAAACCCTCTACCGCGACCCATTGCAGCGGTGCCCAGCCATTAGGTGCATCCCATTGCTGGCCATTATTCACCGTGGTGGTCACTAATCCGCCCGGTTTCAGCAGCTGTTTTTCAACCGCGCTGGCGGTACTGTCGGCCTGCTTATCGCTGGCGACGTGCAGGTAGAGCGGGAACAGAGCTGCGGCGGTGAGCTGCGGATGAACCTGCTTTTTCTTCCAGTCGTAATCTGCGTACCAGCTTTGCTTGCTGTCCCATAAATAGCGGTTGATCGCGGCCTGACGCTTCTCAGCGCGGTCAGCGTACTGCTTCGCCACATTGCCCTGTTTATTCAGCAGGTAGCTTTTCGAGAGAACTTTTTCCAGATGGAAAATCAGGCTGTTCAAATCGACCGGTGCTATCTGCGTGGTGCGGATTGTGGCCAGGTTATGTGCATCGGTAAACCAGCGTGAACTGAAGTCCCAGCCAGACGCCGCGCCTGAGCGCAACTCACGGTACATTTCCGCTTTATCGCGCTGCGGGGCCTTTTTCGCGGTGTTCACGTCATCCATCCAGGATTCGGTACGCGGCACATCACGGGCATCCCAATACCGATTGAGCAGGGTGCCATCGGCGAGTTTAATCACGCGCTTGCTGGCATCGCCGGCTGCCACGATGTCGCTGTCTGCCATCCAGTAGTCATACTCTTTCTGCAACTGCGGCAGATAACGCGTATAGGCTTTGTCACCTTCGTGGGTAGCCAAGAGATCAACCATCAAACTAAAGAAGGGCGGCTGTGAACGGCTGAGATAATAGCTGCGGTTGCCGTTGGGAATATGGCCGTAGCGATCCAGCAGTGAGGCGAAGTTATCCACCATATCCTGCACGCGATCCCAATGACCACTTTCTGCCAAACCTAACATAGTGAAATAGCTGTCCCAGTAATAGACCTCACGGAAGCGGCCGCCGGGAACAACATAAGGTTTCGGCAGTTGCAGCAGCGAGTCATATTGCCCGGCGCTTTTGGCGGTGCGAGTCAGTACTGGCCACAAACCATCAATGTGTGCACGCAGGCTTTGACCGGCTGGCGGCACATATTTGTCGCCATTAGTGGGCAGCGTAAAATTCGCTGACACAAAGCGTTTTAGGTCAAAGCTGCGTTGATTCTTTTGCATCTGCCAGTCGGCAAGAATCGAGGCGGGATCATATTTAGGTAGCGCATCAGCAAAGGTCTTTTGATCAGGATAAAATTTTGCTTGTTGCACAGCGTTAAATAATGGCCCTAAACGCACATCGGGCGGCTGCGGCTGATTGCTCAGCATGCGTGAATTATCATCTGCGTGAACAGTAAATGCGGGCACGCTCAGCAACAGCGTAAGCAGTAATGGTGCGTAGCCCTGACGCCCTTCAGTGGCGTTTACCTCAGTTTTTATCATCGGTTGTTCTCCTTGTCCGAAAAGCGGGTCGCGCGTAACGCATTGACCACTCGAACAACTTTAGACGCTATCTCAGTGTTTCACCCTGAAGCGAGCCGGAAATGTGAAGGCGCGGGAATAAATCGCTAAAAGCAGGGAATCAAAATCCTGCATTTAGTATGGATTTTTCCTTGTCTTCGTTGCCTTTTTCCCCGACGCTGAAAAGAAAAAAGGAGAGCAGTATGGAGATTATCTGGTTTCACCCCTCGCAAGACGCCACGCTCTGGATCAAGGGCTTACAACAACGACTGCCGCAAGCACGCGTGCGTCGTTGGCAGCCGGGCGATAACGCACCCGCCGATTACGCGCTGGTGCGTTCACCGCCAATAGAGATGTTGAGTGGAAGAGAAAATCTACGCGGCGTGTTTGCATTGGGCGCTGGCGTGGATGAGATCCTCGCGCAGCTTAAACGCCATCCCGACATGCTCTCCGATGCGGTGCCGCTGTTTCGTCTTGAAGACACCGGCATGGCGCGTCAGATGCAAGAGTACGCGACGCATCGCGTACTGGATTGGTTTCGCCGCTTTGATGATTACCGACTGCAACAGCAGCAGCCGTGCTGGCAGCCGTTGACGGGCTACAAACGTGAAACGTTTACCGTTGGTATTCTCGGTGCAGGGGTTTTAGGCCAACGCGTCGCTGAAAGCCTGAAATATTGGGGCTTCCCACTGCGGGTCTGGAGCCGTTCGCCTAAGCAGCTTGAAGGCATCACCAGCTTTGCCGGACGCGAATCGCTGAATGATTTTTTGCACGGCACGCAGGTGTTAATCAATCTACTGCCTAGCACTGCCGAAACGCATAACCTGATTAATCGGGACTTCTTGCAACAGCTGCCGCAAGGGGCTTTCTTCCTGAATTTGGCGCGAGGCGCGCAAGTCGTTGAGGACGATCTGCTGGCTGCTTTGAACAGTGGTCAACTCAAAGCTGCCGCCCTGGATGTGTTTCAGGTTGAGCCGTTGCCAGAAGGTCATCCGCTGTGGTCACATCCGCGTGTCACCATTACGCCACATAATGCGGCTGTCACGTTACCGGAAGAGGCGATGGATTATATCGCTCACGCCATCACGCAGCGCGAAGCAGGTGAAATGCCGCGAGGTTGCGTTGATCGCCAGCGCGGCTATTAATTATTAAAGCTCTGTTTTTTATCCCAGCCCATGACGGGCGATCAGCAGGAGAAAAAGATGTATCCGGTAGATCTGCATATGCACACCGTCGCCAGTACCCACGCGTACAGTACGCTGCACGATTACGTCGCGCAGGCGAAACAGAACGGCTTAAAGCTGTTTGCTATTACCGATCACGGTCCCGATATGGCAGATGCACCGCATTACTGGCATTTCGTCAACATGCGCATCTGGCCGCGCGTGATCGATGGCGTGGCGATTTTGCGCGGTATCGAAGCGAATATTAAAAACCAGCAGGGCGAGATTGATTGTTCTGGCCCGATGTTGGATGCGCTGGATTTAATCGTGGCCGGTTTCCACGAGCCGGTTTATGCCCCACGGGATAAAAAGCATCACACCGACGCGATGATTGCTGCCATGGCGGGCGGGCTGGTGCATATAATTAGCCATCCGGGTAATCCGAAGTTTCCGGTAGATATTCCGGCGATTGCTGAAGCGGCTGCACATTATGACGTTGCGCTAGAGATCAATAACTCCTCCTTTACCCATTCGCGCCCAGGCAGTGAACCAAACTGCCGCGCGATTGCTCAAGCGGTACGGGATGCAGGCGGACGTCTGGCATTTGGTTCAGATTCCCATACCGCCTTTACGCTGGGTCATTTTGAGCACTGTTTGCGGATTACACGTGAAGTGGATTTTCCTGAAGATCGCGTGTTAAATGTCACGCCGCGTCGACTGCTCGATTTCCTTGAGCAGCGTACCGGCAAACACATTGCTGAACTGGCTGATTTTTAACTTTATTGCTTCAAGGATTCTGACTCATGAATGAGTTTTCCATTCTGTGCCGCGTGATCGGCTCGCTATTTAATCGCCAACCGCAAGATCCGCTGCTGGTGCCGCTGTTTACGCTGTTGCGTGAGGGCAAATTGCAGGCGCAATGGCCGCTGGAACAAGACGATCTGTTAAAGCGTTTACAGCAGAGCAGCGATCCACAGGCGTTAGCCGCAGACTACAACGCGCTGTTTGTCGGCAGCGACTGTAAAGTTCCGCCTTATGCATCACAATGGCCAGAAGGGAAAACAGAGGCGGAAGTCCGCGCATTTTTATCCTCACGCGGAATGCCGTTGAGCGATGCGCCTGCCGATCATTTTGGCGTGTTGATGCTGGCGGCTTCCTGGTTGGAAGATCAGTCTGCGGAAGATGAAAGTGCGGCCCAGTTAGCGCTGTTTGAACGCTATTTACTGCCTTGGTGCGGTGCGTTTCTGGGTAAAGTCGAAGCGCATGCGACCAGCGCGTTTTATCGCACGCTGGCTGCATTGAGTCGTGAAGCGATTCAGGCCATGTATAACGAACTGGCTGAAAGCGCTGAAGAAGACGAAGACGACGAATAAGTTACCAGCTCGCCGGATGCGTACCCGGCAAGCATCCTGGCGTCGCGCAGATCAGCGCGGTGCCAGGAAGGTAAGCCGCAGAACGCAAGCGCACGCCCAAACCCCATTGCGTTAACTCAAACATCGCCAGATTATCGCTGACTTCAGCATGAATACCGGATTGCTGGCTTCCCTCGGGATAGCGATGCTGTTGCAACATTAATGCTGTTCGCGCCAGCGATAAACGCGCCTGGCTGCCATTGCCTGATTCTTTACGCTGACGCAATCCTTCCAGCACCGCAGCCGCCATAAGATAGCCGGTGGCATGATCCAGCGCCTGCACGGGCAGCGGCGTGGGTTTATTGCTGTGTTGACTGCGCATGCCTTGTTCAGCAATGCCGCATCCCATCTGTACCAGGCTGTCAAAACCCCGACGATTACGCCATGGGCCTTGCCATCCCCATGCATTCAGGCTGACATCCACTAAACCGGGCGCCAGCTGCTGCCGCGTTTCGGCATCAAATCCAAGCTTTTCCAGCGCATCGGCGCGATAACCCTGCACCAAAACATCGGCTTCACGCAGCAGTTGAGTGAACGTCTCGCGATCCGCCTGAAGGTTTAAGTCCAGCACCGCACGACGTTTGCCACAGGTGATCTCTTCATCCAGCGTCGGCTCTTGCCAGCCGGGTGGATCAATACGCAGCACATTCGCGCCGAGGCTGGCAAGAAAGCGTGTTGCAACGGGCCCGGCAATAATGCGGGTTAAATCCAATACCTTGATGCCCAACAGCGGACGTGCAGTAGGCAACGTCCAGGTGGGGACAGGGCCGGGCGCAGTGGTTTGCCAGGCGATCAGCGGTTCCTGATTCACCGCCTGGCCTTGAGGATGCTGCTGCCAGGCTTCTGCGCTGCGCATCTCAGCGGCACAACCGCCAGCAGCAATAATCGCCTGTTCCAGTTCAGTCGTCTGCCATCGCGCCACCTGCTGCGCTAATGCCTGGCGATCGGGATGCCGGCCCAGCACGCTTTCCATCGCCTGGCGATGATGGGCGGCGTTGGTGTGCAAACGTATCCAGCCATCCGCGCTGGCGTAATCGCCCGCAAACGGATCCCACAACGCGGGCGCAGGGCGGTTAAGAGGCATGAAGCTGTGTTGAAACCAGCGCGAAGCCAGCCGCACGTTTATCTCAACGGGCTGCGATGAAGTTATCAGGTTTGCGGCAGCTTGGGTCGCCAGGCCAAGGCTGCTGGCCGCCAGTTCGCTGACGGCATAAGCGGAGGGAAATGTGCGGGTATCAACAAAGGTGGGCAACGGTTGCGGTGCAATATTGCCGCGCAATCCTTGCCACATCTGCTGCCAAAGTGACGCGGCGAGCTGATGGTCCATGTTTATGCTCCTGAGAATCACGTTCTCTCAAGCATAGCACGCTGCTTTAACGTCGACGAAGACGCGGGAAACGTGCGTGCATGCGCAGGTTACGCAGGTTAATCACGGCAATCGCTGTTCCCAAAATCACCAGCGAGGCGCCAATAATTTTAAAGCTGTTCAGACTGTCACCCAATACCACAATCCCCATCAAGACCGACAAGACTGGCGTCAGCAGCGAGTAGGGCATGATCAAATTGACGTTGTATTTTTTCAACAGCATGTACCACAGCGTGTAAGCAACAATCGACGAGGCGATAGCGCTGTAAAAAATGGCAAACCAGCCGCGCCAGCCTGCGTGACTCAACGCCGTCAGCTGATGAGATTCCATGACTAACGAAGCAACGCCAACAATCGGAACCGCCAAAAAGGCAATCCAGCCGGTCATGGTCAGTGGTTTAATCGAGGGTGATTTTTTGACGATCAGGTTGCTGACGGCCCAGCCGGTAGCGCTGCACAACAGCAGGCATAGTACCCACCACGTAGGAATGGTTGGGCTGCCGGATAGCACCACCACGCCGCTCAGTGAAACCAAAATGCCAAACAGCTGCACCATTTTTAGCTTCTCTTTCAGCACCACCATCGCCAGCAACATGGCAATCGGCGTGCCGAGCTGCACCACAATCGCGCCGGTTCCGGCATCGGTGTAGCGCATTCCGACGAACAGCAACGAGAAGTGCATAAAACCGAAGGTGAAGGCCAGCAGCAGCAGCCAGGGGAATTGCTGCCGGTTTATACGGCAGAACGGCACCAAAATAATGGCGACCACCACGAAACGCATCCACGTCAGGAACAGCGGCGGTAACTCCAGCAAGCCCCATTTCACTGCTACGTTATTGAAGGCCCAGATACACACCACCATTAAGACCAGAAAAAAATGCCGCGCCGCCACAATACCATCCTTTAATTAGTTACCTTTGCACACTAATGATGGCACGATCTGGGGGCATTCTGTCAGGAGATGAAAGATATTTTCTGTTTTTACTTCCAATGGAAAATCATAAGACTTTTAAGGCGATTGCTGGCAGACTGATTTTCCGAAACGCCCACTTCGCAGAGGATTCGATTCGGTATGATAAAAACGCCTGCATTACCCCTTGCCTTAATTCAGCTAGAAGTTCCTCCCGCAAACGTCGTGGCACAAATTGGCGAACAGCCCGCCTGGTTTATTGACGCGTTAGATTTACAGCCCGATGAGTACGTTATTGTGCGCCCGCATTTGGGTGAAGCGCTGCCTGAATTTAGCCAAATTTCCGCTGCTATTCTCAGTGGTTCCTGGGCGATGGTGACTGACCACGCCGAATGGAGCGAGCGCAGCGCAGCGTGGGTACGCGCCGCTATCGACGCTGAGTTGCCATTGCTTGGCGTTTGCTATGGGCATCAGCTGATGTCCTATGCGCTAGGCGGTAAAGTGGCAGACAATCCGCAAGGCTGGGAACGCGGTTTATTGCCGCTGGTGTGCAGCGCGCAGGCGCAACAGGATCCGCTGCTGTCCGCGCTACCCAAATCTTTCAGTGTCTGGCTTTCACATCGACAATCGGTGATTACACCGCCGCCGCAGGCGCAGGTGCTGGCGCATTCTGCCAAAGATGGCTATCAAATCGTGCGCTATTCACCGCAGGCATTGTCTGTGCAGTTTCACCCAGAATTTACTCAGCAGATCATGCGTGCCTGTTTGCCAGAAGGTGTGGAAATGAGCGGGGCAGAATCAGAAGACGCTGACTGGGCGCGGGAGTTGCTGAGCGCGTTCTGGTTACAGACGCGCCCGGCAATCAAGCAGGCTCAAGGCGCATAGTGGCGCGTGCAGCGATAAACCCAGGCGGGTGGCACGTTTTTAAGCACCCGCTGGCGTTCCCAGGTGAAATAGCGCGACAGATCGGGTTGCGTCAGTGACGTATATTGAAACTGTACAAATACGCCGGTTGGGCTTAACGCATTAAATACTGCTCGCAGGATCGCATCACGCAAAGCAGGTGGCAGTGATAACAGCGGCAGGCCAGAGAAAATGGCATCGTATTTCCCGTTGAGGTATTCCGCTGAACAGGTACGAACCGTCATGCGAGGATCGTCCATTGCGATGAGTTTCTCTGCCAGCGAACCGCTGATCTCAAACACATCCAGCGTCGCTTCCGGCGACATACGCGCCAGGAGTTGGCGGGTTAAGACCCCATCACCTGCACCTAACTCCGCAATATTCAGTTGATTATCCCACGCGACTGAATGGGTCATGGCTCGGCACAGTGTGCCTGACGAAGGCGTAATGCTGCCCATTTTGCGCGGATTACGAATGAACTGATGAACGAAGTCTGCTTTTTTGCGCATTAAGGTAAAAGCCGAAGCCAGCATGCTGATCTCCTGTATGAATACTTCCTCATATTGACTGTTTCTCAGCGACAAGTTTCTTTTATGTGAGCGCAGCGGGGAAAAGTCGGAATTATCTGTAGCTTTACGTCGCGCAACTATTCCTTCGTCGCGGTCACAGTTTCCTCTCTCTAAATCTGACAGTCTGACGAAGATCAGCCATGTTAATAATAAGTTTAATTGTTGTTACATCCTGCACTCTACAAGGAGAAACACCATGCGTTACGCCGCTCCCGGAGAACAAGGTTCTCTCATTCAGCTACAAAAAAACTATGGCAACTTTATTAACGGTGAGTTTGTAGCGCCGGTTAATGGCAACTACTTCACCAATACCTCGCCAGTGAACGGATCAACAGTGGGGGAGTTTCCGCGCTCCGATAGCGCTGATGTCGATAATGCCGTGGCCGCCGCCGCTGCTGCCGCTGATGCATGGGGGAAAACCTCGCCGCAGCAGCGCGCACTGGTGCTGTTAAAAATTGCCGATCGGCTGGAAGAGAATCTTGAATATATTGCTGTAAACGAAACCTGGGATAATGGCAAACCCGTACGTGAAACCCTGGCTGCTGATATGCCGCTGGCTGTTGACCATTTCCGCTATTTTGCGGGCTGCGTGCGGGCGCAAGAGGGCAGTGCGGCAGAGATTGATGAGTTTACTGCGGCCTATCATTTCCATGAACCGCTGGGCGTGGTCGCGCAGATTATCCCGTGGAACTTCCCGCTATTGATGGCGGCGTGGAAACTCGCTCCGGCGCTGGGGGCAGGCAATTGCGTGGTGTTAAAACCCGCAGAACAGACGCCGCTTTCTATCACGCTTTTTGTTGATCTGATCAAAGATCTATTACCTCCGGGTGTCATAAACGTGGTGCATGGCTTCGGTAAAGAAGCGGGTGAAGCACTGGCCTCGCATCCTGGGATTGCCAAAGTTGCCTTTACCGGCTCAACCGCCACGGGCGGCCATATTCTCGAACTGGCAGCGAAAAGCCTGATTCCTTCTACCGTTGAGTTAGGCGGAAAATCACCGAATATCTTTTTTGAAGACATCATGCAGGCGGAAGAGAGCTTTATTGAGAAGGCCGCAGAAGGCGTGGTGCTCGGCTTCCTAAATCAGGGCGAAGTCTGTACCTGTCCTTCCCGTGCGCTGGTGCAAGAATCAATTTATGAACCTTTCATGGCCGCCGTGTTAAAACGCATCAAAACCATCAAGCGTGGTGATCCGATGGATACCGAAACCATGATTGGTGCGCAAGCGTCACAGCAGCAGTTCGATAAGATCCTCTCTTATCTGGAGATTGCGCAACAAGAGGGCGCAGAAGTGCTGGTGGGCGGTGGCGTGGAAAAACTGGAAGGATCGCTTTCCAGCGGCTATTACATTCAACCGACGCTGCTGAAAGGCAACAATAGCATGCGGGTATTCCAGGAAGAGATTTTTGGGCCGGTGATCGGTATCACCACGTTTAAAGATGAGGCGGAAGCGGTCAGCATCGCCAATGATTCGATTTACGGATTGGGCGCCGGCGTCTGGACGCGTGACATCAACCGCGCCTATCGCGTGGGCAGGGCAATCAAAGCCGGACGCGTCTGGACCAACTGTTACCATCTTTATCCGGCACATGCGGCATTTGGCGGTTACAAAAAATCGGGCATTGGCCGTGAAACCCACAAAATGATGCTTGATCACTATCAGCAAACCAAAAATCTGCTGGTAAGTTACAGCATTCAGCCGCTGGGCTTCTTCTAATCTCTCGGGCGTGTTGCAGCCGTTGCAGCGCGCCCGTTTTTATCAACGACGGGTTGTCGCTGTGAGAAAATACGCTGAAAGAGAAGATGCGCCGCGCGGGTAGATCGGATGAATCACGGTTTGCTGTCATAAAATAGTCAACTACGCATGTCAGAGTGCAGCAAGTTCAGAAGTCAGAATGCGTTCAAGATCAATCAGGTTTTGTCGATAGTAAGTTACAACTCTTCGTACACTGCGCGTCTTTCAATATAAGGAGATAATTGTGGAACACGTTTATAGTTATTTGAGCCAACATGATGAAGTGCTTGATGCTGTTGAGGAGAGCATTATTACCGTGAATCTGCCGGGACGTCAGTCGGTGTATGTTATCTGTCAGGAAGATGCGGATTTGCTGTTAGCAGTGAAATCACAAGAAAGTGAAAGTATGGAGCGTCAGGAATCGATTCATCAGCTGGATCAGCAATATCGCTTCTGGTAATAAAAATCCGCTAAGCCCGAAAAAGATCCTACTCATGGCGTTAACAAATCGGGCGCATATTTCCCAACAGATTCACCAGCAATTTATTTTGCTGTGGGTCCACTTTTATAAATAAAAAACCTCCATATTTAATATTTATGTCAATTTATCAGGGTTGAAAATATTTTAAATGGCGGGGGGATAACCAAAATCCAATTATCTAACGAGTAGGTGTGTGCGTTTGGCAGGTTTGAAAGATCCCATCCAAAAAGGAATGGGGTGTATTTAACGTTTTTTTATTTTAAACATATCGATAAGTTTAAATAAAATTGCTGCGAGTGTAATGGCTGAGCCTGCAATTACCCCAAAAGAAATAGCTCTTATCACCTGATGAAATGGATAGTAAAAATGCCCCTTGGATATATAAATTAATGCTGCTCCGCCCACCCCCACAATCAGATTGGCCAGCACGCAAAAAATGCAAGAATAAATAAATAGCTTTATATATTTAATCATTACTTCTCATTTCCTTTCTCATCTTTAGGAGGGCTGTTTAATCCATCCTTAACAAATCCATTGATAAACTCAAAATCACCTGCACCAATGATATCGTACGCTAAGCCCGGCACACTATTATCGTCGATGATTTTATCAACTCCAATAGGAGCAAATTTGCCGAATGCACCGCTTAATCCAGAGGCTACTCCAGCACCAGATAATGCTATAGGATTAGGCCCATTAGTAAATGCTGTTCCTCCCAGCGCAATCCCAACGTTTGTCCATAGACCACGTCCCGGAGCAAGACTGCCGGTTGCTCCCGCCGCCGCAGCACTCCATTAATCAAACGCCTTATTTTTGTTGCCTTGGTTGCTCATTTCATAGAACTGGTAGCCCGTGTTTGCGCCACTGCCTATCGCCGCTCCGGCTACAAACTGACCAAGAGACGCCGCTGGCCCAAGATAAGTCGCACCTGCTACCAAAACACCATCCTTATAACCTTCGACAATAGCTTTGGTAATATTCGCACCTTCAGGCAAATCACCTTTGGCGATCTTATCTAGTCCGGCTTGTTTCTGTTCCGGTGTCAGATTGTTATTTTCCGCGTACTGATTCCACGATTAATTCGCCGCACCAATACTCGTCATGCCCGTTCCCAGACTGAACGCATTATTATCAACCGTTGTCTTAACGGCCTGTGCTCCCGCAACCGCATCCGCCGTATTACCTCCAGACAGACTACCCGCAAACCCAGCCGGCAGGGGAGCGAGCGCGCTCACCGTTTGCTTCTCTATTTGCCCCTACTAATGGGTCATCACCATTTATTTGATAAGTTAGTGCGCTACCTGATATTTCCCACCCAACAGTTCCGAAAAAATTATTCCTCATGCTGGCTACTCTGGCCCAGATTGTTTATGTTATTAGATATTAAATCGATATTTAATCCATAATCCAAGGACGATTGTACCGCTAACAAACGAACCAATTTTAATGCTCAAAAACAAAATATCAACAACAGAAATATTGATATCACCTGTTTCAAAATAAAAAATAATGGGTTTGATGAATAGTGCAAAAAATGAACTTAAACTCATTATTATCATCAGAACCATAAAAACAGCGAGCCAACGGTAAAAGTTATTTTTCATTTTCATTCCCCAGTTGCAAGCTATTCGTAGCTTTAGAACCACCTTGTCCAGTTGCTTCTGTAATTATTGATGAAATAGCATTACCGGATATTCCGGGTATTGGTGATAAAGGTAATGGCTTACTTATCCCCATATCCATATCAACCCACTCGTAATTTTTCCATGCTGGGTTTACCCATTTATCTAATGAAATTGTGGCCGCCTTACCGATTCCATAACCGAACCCCGAAGCAGCACCACTTATTACACCACCTTTTATCGGGTCATCTCCGATCAGATAGCTTGATGTCACGCCACCTGTCGCATTCCAACCTACAGTTCCAAGGAAGCCTGTATTTGCAGTAAATGCACCTACATAACCGGCAATTAGAACATCTGTTGGATTTATTGCTCCATTAACCAGGTATTGGATACCCGCATTTGCGGTTGCGCCAATACCCGCTGTCATCTGCATTCCACCAGGTAAATATAACAATCCACCTGATGCTAAAGCTGCTGTGTAAGCTTTGTTTTTTCGGCCCGCTGACCACAACAACTATATGAGGTAGTTACTATGGCTGCGCAACATCATAAGTGCGAACACATCTCAACCAAAGCCCGGCGTTATACCGGGAGCTACATCCGGGATCAGCAGAAGTTTCAGCCGTCACCGTCCATCACCCTTAAGGGGCACTGGATGGCAGATTTTGGATTTGAGACCGGCCAGAGGATCAAGGTGATCCCGGAGGCTGGAAAGCTGATTATCCGGCTGGCGGATGAAGGTTAACTGACTGGTATGCATAGTAAAAACCCAGTTGATTGGCTGGGGTTTCTGTTTTACTTAAGTTTGAGCTATGGTAATTTCATCTGTAGTTATTAGAACTGCCTGAATACTCGCATCAAGGTTATGTTCATCCAACCATGAAAGACCGTCTCTTTTTAGATGAAATTTAATTGTTGGTAACAATGTCTCATCATCCAGAGATATAATAACGTTTAATTTATCAACATATATTTCATTCCACTTTTTAATTATGGAATTACTAAAAATAATTGAATATTCAAAATATCTTTCATTTACATAATCATCCATATGAAAAGAGTTTACAAAGCATTCAAATGAAATTTCGTCTTCAAAATTGTCAGGAGAGTTTGATTGGCAATATGAAAATAATTTTTTGGACAAAAAACACCCGCAAATTTCAATAAAACCTTCAGATACAATACTTTCTAGCTCATAAGTCAGGCAGTTTTTTCCTATTTCCGTCCAATTAATCTTGACAAGCTGGGTACGCATTAATCTATTGGTTAGCATATTATTTTTCTCCAAGATATTTTTTTATGCCTTTATCGATCGCATTTTTAAAAGCAGGATCATTCAGCTTATCATTTACACCCTTAGGTGCTCCGGGGAATGTTTGTGTTATCGGATCATAATAATATTTGTTATTACTACTATCTTGATAATGTATTTGACCAGCTCTTTTTCCTGGCGCAGGATTCTCAACATCTATCCTCTCTTTTCCTTTCCCCATCCATAAGGTTTTGCTTGGAACCGTTGGACCATTTATACCAAGCATTGCTCCATCTTTATTTAAGATGTAATTAGGCTTCCCGGCCTTACTCACTCCACCCAGCGCACTTAACGCCACGCCTGCAATAATATCTGCCTGAGCCTGATCAAGGCCATATTTCGCCATAATCTGCTCTGACACTTTATTGCTGGCAACGATCCCGTCAGCGTCCATCTGATGCGCCCAGGTCGCTGTCAGATCGTAGACCATCCTGATCGGGATATCTTCGCCCATCGCCCGATCCAGCGCTTGTTTCACCGCCATGCTGTCGGTAAGTACATCACCGTATTTCTGCTGGCAGGTCGCCGGACTGGTCACGCAGTCGCTGATAAGCTGCTTCTGCTGGGCGGTGCTCAGTTCTTCATACTTGGTGACAATGCCGCCGCAGTCGCCGCCGCCAGCCTGACACTGCTTCATTTCAGCGGACCTGGCCTCTATCTGCTTACTGCTCAGATAGTTATTCTCCACCGTCGTCATACCCGCCTGAGCCTCTGCAGCCGCATCCGCCGTACTACCGCCAGCCAGACCGCCCGCGAGGCCAGCTGCCAAGGTCGCCAGCGCGCTTACCGTCTGCTTCTCTGTCTCACTGAGCTCGCTGACCGGTTTGCCGTAAGCATTTACGGCTATCATGCCGACCATCTCCGCCGTCGCGGCACCGCCCGCACCAACGAGAGCATTATTCCCCTGAGCCGCTGCCAGTGCGGCATTTACCGCTGCGTGGGCCGCTAACCCTTGTGCCGTCTGGCCTTAAGCTGCTTTTCCACTATCCGACTGACTATCGACCACACCCCGACCGGGGGCCGACTGCTCAGCCCCAGACCGGTTCACATCGCCCACTTCCAGCAACCCGCACAGATGCGGCTGGCTACTGTCTTCTCCATCAACTGGCTGGCCGAGGCGGGATTTGGGATAGATACACCAGTTACTATCGCTGTTGAGCGGGGGCAACTGGTGATCCGGCTTGCGACTGAGTGACAAAAAAAGATCCCGGCAATTTTGCCGGGATCTCTAAGGTTATTTGCTTAATAGTTCATTAAGATGCCTCAGAGCATCAAGTAAATCAGGATCATCTGGAGAAATAGATTCATTTCTGAACAAAGCAACAGCATATATCTGCTCTAATACGAACCAATATTCATGGAAATCGTTTTTCCACTGAATATCTACCGACTGTAGACAAAATAATAAACCTTCTAAATTATCAATCAGTTTTTTAAGAGTAACTTTCCCTGATTCAAAAAGGGACAATGTTTCTTTCATCAGAGAGATCTGGCGTTCATCGTACTCACTGATATTCATATCTGACAGTAAAATCATTGTTTTATCCTTCCAAAGTCGACAGTTACGACTGTGCCAGTTTTGGTATCAGCAATAACGGTTATATTGTTCTTACTGTCATAATAAGCTGTTGTACCGGGTCGTTTACCTTGTATCGCATTTTCTGGTCGTATTGCATTTTCCACAGTAGTAGGCGTTATACCCTGCTTCTGCATACGGTCTAATGAGTGCCCAGAGTAGTCACGATTTCCTATCATTACTGGCTTATTCTGACCATCTATAATATTTAGCGGATTACCTTTTGAGCCAGTGGGCGTTTTTGCGGAGATCTCATTACTAGCTCTGTCGACTGACTTGCATAAAAAAACCGGCGCTATGGCCGGGCCTCATTACATGAACCACTCATGAGCGACTGTGCTGAAGCTCACCACAGCCTCTAACATGATCCAGTTACGGCGACGGGAAGATGGGTTTTCACAGCGTAAAAACAAAGATCCCGGCTAATCAGCCGGGATCTTGCTAGTTCAGGTTATTTTTCTTTTCTTCGTAGTCCTGTAGGTACTTTTCTATGGGGTAGGCTGTTCCAAGCTCATGTATTTCACCAGTATCTTTATCAATTATGAACGGCGAATTCCCTGCGAGTTGAGCGGAAAACTCTCCAGTCTCAAGATATTCGCGGGATTGAAAGCAAAAAAACCATCCTTCTGCAAAACGTCCCTGAAGCGTAATAACTACAGGAATATCTGCATCTTTCAGATAATTTGTCGCTTTTTCTACTGCCTCATCAAAATTAATCATCAGTTCGTTCTCAATAATTGGAATGATTTAAACTGGCTAAGATCGGCAGGTTTACCGGTTTGTCCATCAAGGAATCGGATCGTACCATTTTGGTTTACAACATTAAATACGTGCCCAGGCTGGCCTGGGCCATATGAGCCAAAAACAATCCCCCTCGACCCAGAACCTGCATCTGCCATTTGCTGCATAATATTTTCAGACGAAGATACGTATTTGAATTTGTTACCATATTGTTTTTCCAAAACGGTCAAGGGAATACCATTTTGATGATTGACAGGCAAAGCCGATGCAGGATTTCCAGCCAACGTAGCATCTGTGGCAACAGAGCAGTTCACACAATTATGTGTGCGGCCTGGCTCAGGATACCCTGGATTCACATTTTTAATTGAGCCAGCACTTTCAGAAACAGCCAAATACGCTTTAGCCAGAACATACTGCACCAGCTTCGCTTCACTGGTCGGCATACCGCTAGCTATGATTTCCGCGGCTTTCGTCGGCGTCATCGTTTCATTCGACGTCAACGCACTGACCGGCACCCCGAAGAACTCACCCCAGGCGGTCAACAGACCTTTAACCGCATCTTGGCCTTCCGGCATATCTCCTTTAGCCGCTTTCGCTAAAGCTTCAGATATCTGATCTACTCCTGCGCCATCCCTAAGCATCTGCGCACCGAGTGAACTCTGAGACATGCCGTACTGCTGCATCCCCAGACTCAGCGCATTTTTCTCCACAACAACTTTATCCGGCGTGAACTTCTCCACCGGACACAGCAATGCCAGACGCGGTGCGCCTTCCGAAGACGTCTTCGCCCAGTACTCACTTCCCGGCCAGGTAAAATTCCCTGATACGCACTTTTCACCCACGGACGCACACGCCCCGGTACTGAGTACTAGAGCCAGCAATAGCATAAGCAGGGAGGAGAGGATTTTAATGCGCGGCAGTAAACGGTGCCGTCAGCCGCTGGTAATCCCCTGATTTTGTTTTGTGACCACCATCATTACCCGAACCTGTAGCGGGGCCGCTGCTTGCTGTGGCTCCGCTACAGGTTGGCCGGGCGCGGGCTAGCGAGGCCCGTATGTTGCACTGCCGCCAGACCGGGGTTTGATTTTGCATGACCACACACAACCGGGGCGGGTTGCGGAAGCTGACCGACACGGGAACGAGCAACGCAGTGCGAGCCGTGACGGGCAGACGCAGCCGGGCGGGCATGAACGCTTTAAGCGGAGGTCAACGGCCGACCACCCTTTGAGGTGTTTGCTGAGGATTGCCGCTGAGGCCAGGACAGACGAGGAGCCGCCACGGACGGCGGCGACTGCGATGCTGAAGAACGATTACTGAAGCCCACAGCAGAGGCGCAGCCTGTGCGCCACGCCGCACTAAGATGCCAACACCGGCGGCCAGCCGCTCACCTATAGATAAAGGCTATCGTCGTAGGGCGATTCAATCAGAATTTTTTGAATTTCATGTCGTGCTTCTGGTTCCCATGCTGAATTCAGATTCGCCATTAATTCAATGAATTTTGGAAAAGCAATGCGTCTTCCATCTCTGCCTTTCACCCTGTGCTCTAACTCATATTGGAATGCTGTTTTATAAGCAAGCGCTGACATGATCCAATAAAGTAGTTCATCTAACGATCTAGTAACTTTCCTCGAGAATTCATAGCCTTTTTCTGAATAAATATAATTATATACATTATTTTCAAATGTAATATATGGAGTGCCATCACCAATAGGAGCGGTACAAAGATTAACCGAAAATCTTGGGAGACCAGCGTCTAAAATCATCTCGTCAACTTTTTTTTGTATTTCATCTATATTGAGTAGCATATCAGTGAACCTCACGAATATATCCATTCTTCAAGAGCCATTCCACATTCACTCGCTCTTGCATATTAGGTAATATTTGGATGCCGCCACCTGGCTCACCAAAAGCGGGGGCAATTTTTCCTTGTATAGCAGGTAATGGTTTTATTACCTCATATTCATAGTATTTTTCAGCTTTGGCTCCCGGCGCAAGAGCACGTTGTTCGTAAGGTGTTCCTTTTGGTGCAAGGAAAGAACCATTAGGCTCTCCATATCTATCCAAGTGAGTGCCTACCGGAATTGTAGTTTTGACAGGATCTCCTTCAAATCCCAAATTCTTAGGCCAATCCCAACCACCATTAGCATTCTTGAACCTGTCGTAGTAAGAATAACCTCCGGCTTCATTATCTGTGACTCCGCTCGAAGAATTAGGGTTCTTAGGAATACTTTCTTTGGTCACATCTTTGGCCAAAGAACTAATCTTATTTGCGGCGGCGACTCCCAGCATAGGAGCTATAGATGCAGCAACAATCTTCATCCCGTCATATGTTGATACGTATTGCTCCGCTGTCGCCTTGTCAACCCCAAGTTGCACCATGGCATAGTTCACCATCGCATCCTTCACCTGCTGCTGATTCTGGGCATCAACACTGGTGATATTCAGCAGGTTCACTATCTGCCCGTAAGCATCGCCGTACTGCTGGCTGGCTTTTGAGTTGTAGTTACCGGTGTTCTCGTACTCACCTTTGGTAGCAATGACTTCCAGCCTTGCACTGGCACAACCCGCACTTCCTGCATTTCCGTTACCACAGGCATCAATGACCTTCTGGTCACTGGTGATATCTTTTTCACGCAGTTCGTTAACTTTCTGCTGCGCTTTCTCGCGTTCAACAGGGTCTTTACTGTTGAGTTTCTGCTTCGCCAGCTCAAGCTCTGTCTTTTCAGACACGCTCAGATAGTTATTTTCAACAGTCGTCTTACCGGCCTGAGCCCCTGCAACCGCATCCGCCGTACTACCGCCAGCCAGACCGCCTGCCAGGCCAGCAGCCAGTGTTGCCAGCGCGCTTACCGTCTGCTTCTCGGTTTCGCTCAGTTCGCTGACCGGTTTGCCGTAAGCATTTACGGCTATCATGCCGACCATCTCCGCCGTCGCGGCACCGCCCGCACCAACGAGAGCATTATTTCCCTGAGCCGCTGTCAGTGCGGCATTGACCGCTGCGTGGGCCAGCACCTTGCCAGCATCATCCATTCCGCTGTGGCCGATAACATTGGTAATATACGGCGCAGAAGCCCCGGCCAGTGCTTTACTGATGTCACTGCCTGCAAGCCCCTGAACCGCCGCTGTTGCCGCCTGGATAGCCTGCTGAACTTTCCCGCCGGTGCCAAAGCCACTTTCGCTAAAGGCCTGGTTATAGAAGTTTTGGTACGCCTGGCCGCTGATGTCGTCCGCCGTTGGCGTATTGCCGGGGTTGGCTTTACGCCAGTCATCCTTTGCCGCCTGCAGCTGCTCCGGCGTCACGTCCTTCATTTTATCCGTTGCTGTTTTCGATGCTTCAATCTGCCCCTGCGTGCGGGCAATATCGCCCACCTGATTACCAATCTCGCCAATCAGCTGCGCTTCTTTCAGCCGGTTCTGCTCTTTTTCCTTATCAAAGATTTGTCCCAGCCCCGGATTGGCGTTCTCCACGTCGCGGCTCAGGTCGGCGACGTCCTGTTTCTGCGCGTGCTGGTCACGGATAACAATCGTGCCATCCGATACCGCCGCTTTGGTGGTGCTGTCCGCGCTGGCCGCGTTGTTCGCGCCGGTCAGCAGGCCGTTGGCCATATTCCCGGCAAACTGGCTGCCGATGCTGCCGCCGGTGCTGATGCCCGCGCTCTGGTGCTCGGTTTTAAACGCCGCGCTGTTGTGGATGTCGCTGAAGCCCAGCGTGCCGGTGTCGAGCCGGTTCAGGCCTGCATCTGCGGTGGCGCCGATAACCGCGCCGTTGAGCTGGGTGTGGCCGCCCACCGTGATGTCGAAGCCGCCTTTGCCCGCCAGCAGGCCGGTCTGCTCCTGCACCGACGTGTAGTCGCTGTGCATCTTGTCTTTGCTCATATTGATGCTGGCCGAGCCGGTCATCGAGCCAAAGCTGAAGCTCGCGCCCGCGCTGGTGTTTTTCTGCTGCGCGTCATAGGTCGCGCTGTCCTGTTCACTGGTCAGCGTCAGGTCGCGACCCACGTCAGCTTTGATGGATTCGCCGCTGACCTGTGCGCCGGTGAGGGTGGTATCGCGTCCGCTCACCAGCGTCACGCGGTTACCGGCCATGACCTGCGTTTCGGTGTGGCTCAGGCTGTCGCTGTTCTCATGGCCGCTGCCCTTGTTGATACTCGCTGAAACGTTGATGCCGCCGCCGCCCGAACCGCCGCCAAAGCCAATGCCCAGCGAGCCGCCGCTCGACGAGCTGGTGCCGCGCGAGCGCTCGGTTTTCTGACTGGAGGTGAGGTTGAGGTCGCGGCTGGCGTTAAGCAGCACGTCATTACCCGCCTGCAGCTGGCTACCCTGAACGTTAATGTCGCCGCTGCTGGCTATGACGTTCAGGCTATTACCGGCGGTGAGCGTGCTGCCCTGATGCGTTTTCTGTGTCAGGTTTGTCTCAGACTTCGACTGCTGGCTGCCGTAAGAGAGGCTGACACCAATCGCGTTATCGCTGCTGACCGCACCCGGCTGGGTCGTCTGCGCCGCCTGCACACCGGAAAGGGCGGCCTGTACGCCTTTCAGCGCCTGAAGCCTGCCGTTGCTCTCGTCGCGGGCGTCTTTCGCGCTGGTTACCGCCGTATTCAGCGCGCTGCCCGCCACGCCGGAGAGCGCCAGCGTCAGGCCACTCTGTTTCGTTTCATAGGTATCACGCTGGCTCAGCCCCTGTTCGGCGGCGCTGACCGTGACGTTTTTTCCGACCAGCGACAGATCTTTACCGGCGATGGCATCTGAGCCGTGTACCAGCAGGTCGTTGCCTGCCTGCATCGTCAGGTTGCCCAGCACGCTGCCCACCGTGCTGCCACGCACGCTGTCAGTATGCGTCGTTGTCGTGGATTTCTGTGCTGTGCTGCCGTAGCTGACGCCGATGCCGCCGGTACCAGACAGGCCCGATTTATTCTCCTGAATCATGCGCGACTCATCACGCTGCTCAGCGGCGGTAGTAACGGTCAGATTATTGCCCGCCGCCAGCCGCACATCTTGCGTACCGACTACATCGCTGCCCTTAACCAGCAGGTCGTGACCGGCCAGCAACTGCACGCTGTCGCCAGAAAGCGAACTGCCCACCGTCGTACGTGCATCAATAGTGGTGTGTGTCTCACGGGTGGTTTTTGATGCGATGCCGCTGCTGCCGCTGGCTTTAGTATGCTCGTCCATCTGCGTGCGGGATTCGCCGCTGACAATGCTCAGATCGTTGACCGCGCTCAGTGCCAGCTTGCCACCTGCGTTGATGTCTGCCGCCGTCGCCAGCAGATTATTGCCTGCTGCCAGGCCCACGTTGCCTTTACCGACAATCTCCGTTCCCCGCTGCGTGGATGACGACTGATGCAGCCAGTTGTCGCTGTCGAAATTGAGATTATCGCGACTACCGGTGGTGACGGCGTTCAGGTTCAGATCGCGTCCGGCGATAATAGCCGTGTTGCCATTTTCGCTGCTGTTAACCACCTGCGCGGCGGTCAGGTTGATGTCGCGTCCGGCCTGCAGCGCCAGCGTGCCATCGCCTTTATCCACGTAAATACCGGCGATACGATCGAGACTGGTGCGGGCAAAGTTGCCGTCGGCGCTTTCAGCCATACGGGCCGTGGTGGTGACGTTAATGTCACGGCCGGCCAGCGCCGCCAGCGCAGAGCTGCCTTTCAGCACGCCACCGAAATTATTGATGTCGGTGCGCGCTTGCAGGCCGGTGCTGTCGCCCTGAATCAGTCCGCCGAGATTATTAATATTTTCTGCCACTACCAGCGTGTCAGCGCGCGCATTGATGCGTCCGCTGTTGTTCAAATCGCCGCTCAGGTTCAGGCTGACGTTTTTCCCGGCCAGCAGCGCGCCGCTGCCGTCAAGGTCGCCAGATTGCACTTTGGCAAACAGCTGCGGCACCAGCACCTGCTGCTGGCTGCCGTCCGGCAGGGTGACGGTCTGCGTCACCAGCCACACCATGTCGCCGGTCATCAGGCTCATCTGCCCGGCGGTCAGCGTCATACCTGGTGCCAGATTCAGTTGCTGACCAAAGGCGATGCCGGCATCCATCAGCGCTTTGTACTGCGTCTGATCGCTGTCGTAGCCCTCCAGATAGCGCTGGCCGGTCAGGCCAATAACCTGCTGGCGGATAAGATTCTGCTCGTAATAGGCGTCGCCCAGGCGTTTGTGCACGTTGTCAGGATTGGCCTCGAACGCCTGCATCATGTAGTCGGAACCGAGCCACTTCTGCGCGTTGGTGAAGCGCGAATCGGTTTCAACCAGGTAATCGCTGCCAGTCGGATTCATTTTGTACAGGCTGTTATCCGGCAGGCGCGTGTTCGGGCCCTGGGTGCGGATCACGCTGCCCGCCGCATCGCCATTCGCAGCGGTATTCACCGGTACTTCAAAGGTTTTACCCGGCGGCAGCAAAACCGCGTTACCGGGATTAAACGCTGCGCCTGCGCTGAGATCGCCCAGCCAGATTTCGCCCACGCTACCGCCCGTCCGGTTATCAATCACCAGACCGCTTCCGTCAATTTTCTGATGCTCTTCAAGGGTGCTGGGTTTTAAGGTGATGTTCTGGATAACGGTGGGCGGAATGTAATCCGCCGTACTTTTGCCCTGACTGTCGCCACCTTTGTCGTGAATGCGCCAGTAGTGGAAAGCCTTACCAGCGTCGCTGATGTGCCGTTCTCCGGCCACCTCCACGTTGTCGAGCGTGGCGGCGTTTATCACCAGATTATTTCCGGCGATGATCTGGCTCTTGTCGTTCAGCACGTTGCCAGCATTAATCGTCAGATTGCCGCCAGCGATAATCCGCGCCGGGTCGCTGGTTTTAATCCGCGTTTCATCAACGGTGCGTTCGTACTCGTAGCGATACCAGTTGTCGTTTTTATCGTTTTGTCGCCATGGATAATCAGGCGTCAGCACGAAATTAACCTCATCATGCTCAAAACTCACCTCATCGCGACCGTAGCGATTGGCATTACCGGAGACCTGATATTCCTCGATGTTTTCCCGCGACACTTCGACAATCTCGGTTTCAAAATGGTCGTTGATGTTGTTCAGACTACCGACGTTAAGCAGCATATCTCCGGCGGATTCGAGGGTAGCGCTGTGGTTATTAACGGTTCCGGCCTGTCCGGTGGCGTGCCCGTTAGCGTCGATGGCACCGCCAAGGCGCATTGCGCCGTCGCTGTAAATCAGCGCGTGGTCGCGGTTATTGAGTGTTCCCACGCCGAGATCCAGGCGCTGACGTGCTGCGATGGTGGCTGCGATGCCGTTTTCGGCGAGGTTATTGAGCGTGCCCGCCTGAATGCTGAGAAAATCGCCGTAGATGCGCCCGGTGCCGATATTGCTGACAGTCTGTCCGTTCAGCCGGGTGGAATAACCGTCGATCAGGCCGTAATTGATCAGCGTGTTACTGGCGTCGAGGATTGTGCTGTAACCGCTGAGTTCAGCGTCCTGCAGGTTAACCAGATTGGCGGCGCTGACGTGCAGCGTCTCACCGGCCTGAATCAGTTTCTCATTGCGGATGTCGCCGTGGCTCACGAGCGCCAGATTGCCGTTGGCCTGCAGGTTGCCCTGATTGGTGAAGCTGTTCACCAGCGTCACTGCCATATTTCCGGCGGACTGCAGTGCGCCGCGCAGGTTGGTCAGCGCGCCGGCAACGAGAGAGAAATCGCCTTTGCTGGCGAGCGTGCCGTCGGTGTTATCGAGGGAAGTGTTATCCAGTGCCAGATTGTTGCCGGAAATGACCTGGCCTTCACGGTTGCTTACATCGCCGCTGCGCAGGATAAAATCGCCTTGAGCGCTAATCAGGCCGCGGGCATTGTTGAAGGCGTTGCCCTGCGTATTCCAGTCAAGAACGCCGCCGGACTGTAGGGTCCCTTGCAGGTTATTGACTGACTGCGTTTGTGTGGTGATGCCGTTCAGCCCGGTGATTTGCCCGAACTGGTTTAGCAGCTGTCCGGACGCAAGGTTGATGGCACCGGATGCCAGCAACGCGCCGCGCTGGTTATCCAGCTCACCTGTAGCCAGAAGCATATCGCCCTGGCTGATAAGGCCACCGCTGTCACCACTATTGGTATTGCTCAGCCGCTGGCCGTGGGTGTTGATACTCAGTGCCGCACCGCTCTGAATCAGGCCACCGTTATCGTTTTGCAGCCGTTGCGTGTTAAGTGTTAAATCCCCGACTGCGCCGATTTGTCCCTGGCGATTATTCAGATTTGCTGTGGCAAGCGTTGCCGCGCCGCTGCTCATGATCAGCCCGTTGCTATTAAGCAGGTCATTGCTACGCAGCAGCAGCGACTGTCCGGCAACCAGATTTCCCTGCTGATTATCCATATCGTCTGCCGTGATGCTCAGCGCGTTCTGCGCTGCCAGTAGACCATATTGATTACGAATATCGCCGCTGAACAGGCTCATATTCTGGGCGTTAATGACGCCATTGCGGTTATCCAACAGGCCGGAACGAAGCGTCAGTGAACCGAGCGCGATAACGCCACCATCAGTGCCGCTGTCGCGGTTGATAAAGGCATTACCCAACGTATCAATGCGCACATCGCCAAGGCTTTGCAGCAGTCCGGCGGTGTTATCGAATGAACCGCTGCTGATGCTGAGTTGTTCAGCAGCGGCAATCACGCCACGCTGATTGTTGAGCGTGCCACTGCCAAGCTGCAGTGTGGTGTTTGCGGCGGTGAGCAGCCCGTCGTTGTTGTTCAAACCGTTACTGGTCACCGACAGTGTCTGACCGGCATTGATTTTGCCCGTGCTGTTGTTCAGTCTCTGGCTGGTCAGTTGTGTGTTGCCCGCAACGGCGCTGATGGCACCCGCAGCGTTATCTATCACCGCGGCGAGAACGTTAAAGTTCTGGCTCGCCGCCAGCGTGCCGCTGCGGTTATCCAGCGTCTCCGCGATGGTGGTATTCAGCGAACCGGAACCGGCGGCAATGACGTGTCCGTGCTGGTTATTCAGCGCACCGGCGTTCAGGTGCACGTCACCGTTACCAGCAATTTTTCCGTCGCTGTTATCCAGCGACGAGGCGACGCTAATATTCATTGCGCTATTGCCGCTTTGCACCATCTCACCCTGACGATGAGAAAGGGTGTTCGCATCAATACGGATCTGCGCAGCGGCGGTGGTCGCGCCGTCAAGATTGAGGGTATCGCCGCGCAGCTGCAGCCCGCCGTTGGTGATAAGGCTACCCTGGCTGCCGTTCAGCGTGGCGGCAGAAATATTCAGCTCACCGCTGCCCGCGTGCTGAATTTTGCCCAAGCCGTTATCCAGCAACTCGGTGTACAGCGTCAGGTTGTCGCCGTTGCTGGCAATAGTGCCGCTGCTGTTGTCGATACCTGCTGCGTGCGACAGCAGCAGATCGGTTTGATCTAACTGATTAAGTACGCCCTGGCGGTTGGAGAGAAGTGGGGCGCTTAACGCCAGCTTGCCCGCCTGGATTTTGCCGCCGTCATTGTTAATACGCATGCTGCTGCTGGCTTGCAGGCTGCTCTTTGCCTCAACCGTTGCGCTGCGGGTGCTGACGTCTCCCGTGCTGGCGCTCAGATTAATGTTGTTGGCGTAAGTCTGGCTGCCGCTGAGATCGACCGCTGTGCCCTGAGCATTCAGATTACCCGCCGCGAGGTGACGACCCTTGCTGGCGAGTTGCCCATGCGTGGTCAGGCTCAAATCGCCTTGTATGCCCAGCGCGCCATCGGACGTCATACCAGCGGCAAGGACCCCGCTGCTGGCATTATTAAGTGAACCTGCCTGAATGCGGTTATTGCCCGCGGATGCCATTACGCCCTGATTAATTACCTCGCCAGCGGCCTGAACCTGACCGTCGCGCTGAGCGTAAACCGTGCCGCTGTTGCGAATATCGGCCTGGCTTGCCAACGCAATATTCTGCGCGCCGTTGATGCTGCCGCTGTTCTCAATGCGACCGTTGCTGGAAAGCGTAAAGTTGCCCGCCGTCGCGCCCAGTGAACCGGCGTTGCGCACGCCGACGCCCTGTTCGGTACCAATCAGGCGGATTTTACTGGCGTACATGCCGCCCAGCGCCGCCACGTCCAGCGCCACCTGTGGACGACTGGCCGCATCAGTCTGGCCTGCCGTCAGCGTTTCATGCGTCGCGTCCACCTGATTACGACCGGTAGTGACCCTGAGATCGTTGGCCCAGACGCCGGCATTCACCTTAACCGTGCGGGCAATGATGTCTGTGTAATCCTGACCGCGTGAATCCAGCCCTTTACCGTTGATGACGATGTCACCACCGCTGACCTGATAGCCCGTCAGATTGCCGTTATTGACCTGCACCTGACCGGTGGTCAGCGTCGCGCGGTTGGCGTTGATGAAGCCACAGCCGTCACAGGTGATACCGGACGGGTTGGCGATCACCACCTGCGCTTTTCTACCGGCGACTTCCACATAGCCATTGAGCTGGCTGGGGTTGCGTGAATTCACCTCGTTGAGGATCACGCTGGCCTCGCCGCGTGCCAGCCACGGGTTGCCGGTGACCATGCCGCCAAGCTGAGTATTAGTGTTGCCGTGTGAGTTGTTGAGGATCACGCCCTTCTGATCAACATCAAACTGGTTGTAGTTATTGCGCGATACGCCGCCCGCGCTGGGCGTCTGAATGTTTACCTGCGGCGTGCCGTTGGTCGCGCTGACAACGGTGGGCTGCTGGTTTCCCGGTGCCTGGCTGTTAGCAACAATCTGCGCCTGTGCAGGCAATACGGTAACGCAGCCCAGCGCGCTCAGCAGGGCGAAGCGCAGCGCCGATAGCGCACATATCCGGCTGGAAGTCCGCTGCATCCGGCACGCACGCGCCTGCTTGCCCTGACCGCTGCGGGCGATATCGGCGACCACCATCAGCATGCCGCGCGCTTTGTTGAAAATGATGCGATAGAGAAGTTTGTTCATCTGATCTCCTTATCCGATTTCAGGCAACGCCACGCTCAGTGGATGTGCCTGCTGCCATTGCAGGGCGTCGCGCCCGCTGACTTTCTTTCCATGATAAAAATGCACCCGCTGGCCGCGGAGATTGCCCTGTTGATCCTGCCAGCGGAAGCACTGCTCCGGCAGGATCACTTCACACATCAGCCGCAGCAGGTTGCGGATGTCACCAAACGGCGCAATGAAATCGGTGATCCACAGGCGGTTGCCGCTGGTCCAGTCTGCCTCTTTCATCATCACCGAGGCATGCGTGAGATAGCGCTGTTCAGCCTCTTCATCCATCCACGCCCAGCCGAGGAAGAACACCGGCCTGCCATCTTTTACGGCGATGGCGTACTGCTGTTGTTTAATCAGCGGCAGCAGAAGCGTCGGCAAGGTGTGCAGCGGTGCATCGCGGTGACGATCCGAGTGCATCCACAGCCATACCGCCATGCCCAGCACTTCGGCCTCGCTGGCCTCATCCGCAACCAGCCACGGCGCAATTAACCGGTACCCCTTGATCTCCATCAGTAGTGCCAGTTCAGGTTGAAGCCGAGCGTCAGGCTGCTGGTCTGATAACCAGCAGGCTTAGAGAGCGGAATACCGGCAAACAGGTCATAGCTGGTGCGCAGGGCGTAGCCGCGCAGTCCCACTGCGCCTCCGGCCAGATGCTTGCCGATCAGATAATCCTGCCCGCTGTTGCGTCCGCTGACTTCGCCGTAATCCAGCGCCAGATAGAGTTCCTGTGACGGCAGCGGCGTGGCCCAGCCGATGTCGTTGCGCAGAGTCCAGCCTTCATCGGCGTTCAGTGTGCGCTGGCCGTCAAAGCCGCGCACCGACCAGCGGTTACCGAGGGCAAACTGGTCCTGCGGCGTCAGCGGCGTATTGCTCATCTGGCGCAGATACTGGGTGTTAAAACTGAATCGCTGACTGAGCAGTGAGAACGGCACGGCCAGCTGGGCGTTAAGCTGGACAATTTTTGCCAGCGCGGTGGCTTCACCCCAGTACTCTTCAGGCGCAGGCTGAGCGCCAAACCAGCGGGTACCGCGCTGATAACTCACGCCCGCATCCAGCGTGGCGCTGCCGATATAGTGGCGATGCTGCAAGCCGAGTCGCCACGCCGAAGTCTGACGGCGTTGCACGTCGATTTCTGTGTCGTTGATGAAGTTGCGGGTTTCACGCGTTATTACGTCATAGCTCAGCGTGGTTTTCTGGCTGCCGTTGCGGTGCAGCACGCGGCTGAGATTCGCGTTTAGGCTTTTACTCTTGCCGCTATATTCATAATCGGTGAACGCACCAGCTACCGTCTGGTGGTAGCTGTAATCACTGGTGGTGATGCTCGCCAGCCAGTAGCCAAACGGCACCGAATAGCTGCCGGTAACGTTTTTCGTGCCTTTGTCATTGCCGAACTGCAAATCATGGCTTGCCGAGACATAGAGCATATCGCTCAGCGAAAGGGGGTTATCGAGATAGAGCGTCAGTCCGCCCTGATAGCGTCCGGTGGACGTTGAGCCGGAATCATCGAGCGATGCGGCCAGTCGCCACATCTTGCTCTGATTCCACTGCACGGCCATCACACTTTCACCGGGCGCACTGCCGGGGATCAGCGCCATATCAGCCTGAACGGTAGGCAGGCGTTGCAGGTTCTCCAGTCCCTGCTCAGTATCACGCAGGTCGTAGAGCTTGCCTTCGCGCGAGGGCAGGGCGGTGGCAAGCGTCACGTAACGATCGCTGGAATCGGTGCGACCAATATGGCTAATTTTTCCGGCCACTAGCTGAAGTGTGAGCGTGCCTTCGGTTAAATCCTGCGGCGGCGCCAGCACCCGACTGGTGACGTAGCCGCTGTCGATCATGCGGTTCAGCAGCATGCTCATCAGCAAATTAATCCCTTTGACGCCCAGGCAATGTCCCTGACCCTGATTGGCCAGACGCTGCAAAGGTAACCAGCCCGGAAAATCATTCAGGCCGTTCAGCGTGATGTGCTGAATATCAAAACAGGGATTTTCCGCCGGGAAGCTGACGCGGGAAGAGCTGACCGCTGGTGTGGATAAACGCACGTCAGGCACTGGCGGCTGAAGTTGCGCTTCAATCGCTTTCTGACGCTGTTGTTGAATGATGTCCTGCTCAGCAGCGATCGCTACATGAGGAAATATAATGCCTATTGCCAGTGCATATGCGCTGACGGCAAGCGATATGCCTGCGTTCTCTTCCATGAGTGTATTCCATATTAATGGTTGTCCTTAACTACAATTTATACTCTACCGGTTTATTTGTGGGTGGCAATATTTAAGATGGTTTTTTGATAAGTGAAAATATAGGAAATTTCCTGCGTTCATTAAAGGTTCTCTTAAAGCAAGTGAGGCGCTAAAAATTAGGGTTACGTAATATCGCTGCCGAGAGGAATATCTGAATGGCTTAATTGTAATAGTCTGTCAGGGGTAAAAAAAAGCACAGGATATAGGGTCATGAATAAAGTGCGTGAGTACAAGGCTCTCTGCAAATCAACAGAAAATCGAGCTACATTTCTTGAGAAAGATTGATTGAAAATGTGCTGCACTTATCCCTTAAAGCTGAATCAAATGAAGATAAATATAGAGGCTTTTCTTCTTTGTTGAGATGAACCCATTCCCGCCCTTAATTGTCAGGCATTGATTGTCGACCATGGCAGTCTAAAAATCTGCTGGGTCATACACATTAAAACAGGCGCCTTTCGTAAGCGCGTCATCATCTTTATTTGATTTATAATGAGATGTGCTAAATGGAATAATAAAGAATTAACGAGAGAAGAAATTAAAAAATCGTAGTCGCCAGGTCTTTTAGACAAGAAGTTAATTCTCTTTCATTTTCTGATCGGGAAAAGGACATTCCATGAAGTTATTATATTTCAGTCTCTCCTTAACCCCATCCATCAAGACTAATCTTGCTTTTTATTTTTCCGAAGATATGAAGACCTGTCTCTGATAAACACCGGACGTTAATATATTCAAAAGGGCGGACTGGACTCACTGTTGATCCTGCCTGAAATCCTGCTCCATTCAGACACAGAATTCCGGCATGATAAACAGTTCCCTGAGCGGAGGCTGTGCCGATGAAAAGTCACCATTTACCGAAGGGCAAATGTTCATTTCTTTTACCGTTGTTGTACTCACTTAAAATGAAAAATCCACGCAACGGCGTGGATTTTATGGCATTTGTTAATCTTCATAAGGTTCAGTAAAACCTCATGAGACAACAGATTTTAGACGTTAAACAAGAAGTTCATCACATCGCCATCTTTAACGATGTACTCTTTTCCTTCTGAACGCATTTTGCCAGCTTCTTTAGCACCTTGTTCACCCTTGAACGCAATAAAATCATCGAATGCGATGGTTTGCGCACGGATAAAACCTTTCTCGAAGTCGGTGTGAATTTTACCTGCAGCTTGTGGAGCAGTCGCGCCAACAGGAATAGTCCAGGCGCGCACTTCTTTCACACCCGCGGTGAAATAAGTTTGTAGATTCAGCAGCGAATAACCGGCGCGAATAACGCGGTTCAGGCCTGGCTCTTCCAGACCCAACTCTTCCATAAACTCGGCACGATCTTCATCTTCCATCTCAGCGATATCTGATTCAACGGCGGCACACACAGGCACCACAACCGAACCTTCAGCTTCAGCGATAGCACGTACTCGATCGAGATACGGGTTGTTCTCGAAGCCGTCTTCGTTGACGTTAGCGATGTACATGGTGGGTTTTAGCGTCAGGAAGCTCAGATAACGGATAGCCGCTTTGTCGTCAGCATCCAGATCCAGCGAACGCAGCATACCGGCGTTAGACAGGTGCGGCAGGCATTTTTCCAGCGCAGCCAGCTCAGCTTTAGCATCTTTATCGCCGCCTTTGGCTTTTTTCTGCACGCGCTGAATGGCACGTTCACAGGTGTCCAGATCCGACAACGCCAGCTCGGTGTTGATCACGTCAATATCTTCGGCCGGGTCTACTTTGCCTGAGACGTGAATGATGTTGTCGTTCTCAAAGCAACGAACCACGTGACCAATCGCTTCGGTTTCACGGATGTTGGTCAGGAACTGGTTGCCCAGGCCTTCACCTTTGGATGCGCCTTTAACCAAACCGGCGATGTCGACGAACTCCATGGTAGTCGGCACCACACGCTGCGGCTTAACAATTTCTGACAGCTGATCGAGGCGTAAATCTGGCATTGGCACCACACCAGTGTTGGGTTCAATGGTGCAGAAAGGGAAGTTTGCTGCTTCGATGCCCGCTTTGGTGAGCGCGTTGAACAGGGTGGATTTACCGACGTTCGGCAGGCCCACAATACCGCATTTGAATCCCATGGTTTGATACCCTTTATAACTGGATGGATAAAACATCGCAGGATGCTTTATCGGAAACGAAATAAAAAATTTCGCGCATTATACACAGAATCGCGACGACCTGGACGTTTAGCTTGGCTTGAAGGCGTGCAAACGATTCATCGCTTTTATGCGATCCTCTTTCAGCCACAATTCAGTGCAGCGCACGGCTTCATCTACCGCATCATCAATCAACTTCTGCTCGCTTGCAGGCGGTTTCCCTAATACAAAACCGGTGACTTTATTGCGATCGCCCGGATGACCAATGCCGATGCGCAGGCGATGAAAATTATTATTATTTCCCAATTTACTGATGATGTCCTTCAGGCCATTGTGTCCGCCATGGCCGCCACCTTGCTTGAATTTAGCCACGCCTGGCGGTAAATCGAGTTCATCGTGTGCGACCAAGATCTCTTCCGGCGCAATGCGGTAAAAGGTCGCCATCGCCGCGACGGCTTTGCCACTCAAATTCATAAAGGTGGTTGGCACCAACAGGCGTACATCTTCACCAGCAATCGCCAGCCGTGCCGTGTAGCCGAAGAATTTACCTTCTTCCTTTAAAGACTGATTATGGCGCTCTGCCAATAAATCCAGATACCAGGCACCCGCATTGTGGCGCGTGGCGGCATATTCTGCGCCCGGATTGGCGAGGCCAACAATCAGTTTAATGCTGCTCACGATGAATATCCTGCTGTTATACGAAAAGGGCATTAGTTTACTTCGCTGCTGCCGAGATGACAAAGGCTGCAAATGCAAGATAGTTCATTGCGGTGATTAATCATTTTTCATCTAAATCAACACGCTACCCGTAAAGATGTGTCAGCGTTTGTTGTCGATGTGTGATCGCACACGCAACGTTGCTGCCAGCCATTGCCTAAACTTATGACGAGTTAACATTGTGTGCGGTTTTAATTGCTCATACAGATGGAGGTGGAAAATGAAACGTCATCATTCTCATGTGGCGGGTAATACCTTGATGGTGCTGGGACTATTAACCATGGTGCTGGGCGTCGGTTATTCGATTCTGAATCAGCTGCCTGCACTTAACCTGCCGCAGTTTTTAGCGCACGGTGCAATGTTCAGTATCTTCATTGGCGCGTTGCTTTGGTTAGCGGGCGCCCGCGTTAGCGGACGCGAAAAAATTGAAGATCGCTATTATTGGTTGCGCCATTACGGTGATAAACGTTGCCGCCGCTCGCGCCATTCCTCACATTAAATCACAGCACTGAGGGTGAGATATTGTTCAGTACGGTTTCTGCCGCTGGCCTTGGCGCGATATAACGCTTCATCGGCCAGCGCCAGTAATATATCGAATCGGCGTTCGCTGTCGTTAGAGGAGGCAAAACCGATGCTCACGGTATAATTGATCGTATCGGGCTGAGAATTTTCCGTCGCAAGTCTCACGCGCTCACACCATAACCACGCTTCTGCTGCTGGTGCCGGAATAATGGCCGCAAACTCTTCCCCACCCAAACGGGCAAAACGGCCTTCTTTGGGCAACAACTGCTGTACTACCTCACAAAAATCAATCAGCACACGATCACCTTGCTGATGTCCAAAACGATCGTTGATGCTTTTGAAATGGTCGAGGTCAAACAAGACAGCTGTGAAGGCGCTATTTTGACGTCGGCAACGTGCCACAATTCTCTCAGAGTCATTAAATAATGCGCGGCGGTTCCAGACGTTGGTCAGGGGATCGTGTAATGACGCGTGCTTGTGCGCGATCTGGGTACGCTCATTAACCATCGCCAAAATGGTGAATGTCAGGCCAATCACAAACAAGATGGATTCCAAAATGACATAGACCGAAAAAGTCGATCCGCCGATGGCACCTTTAAGTGGGCTGGCGGCAGCACTGTCGAGAAAAATACGCGCCAGATGAAACAGTAAGTGAATCCATAACAGCAGTTGAGCGGGCCAAAAAGTGACTTTGAGCGTAGCTCGCTTGAGCCACAAAAGATGTATCAGCGCGCAGGTATAGATAATGCAGATGATGCATATCACGAACACGCGTTTAGGCAGCGAAAAGTAAAATGCAGGGAAGAAGCACAAAACTGCCCAGAGCAACCCACCTAATAACCAACTGATTCCAATGGATTTTCCGCAAAAAAGTCGAAAGGCATTAAGTAAGCCGCCATAGGCGAGCATCATCAGGATATTTCCCACTGCGACAGGTAAAAACTGCAAACCCATGCTGCGTAAGCTACTGAGGAAAACCGCGACAAGCGTTAAAATCAGTGAAAGGCAGGTGAAGCCCAATACGCGATCGTACTGCGACCCCATCCAGGCAAAAACCATGATGATACTCAAAAACCCCAGCACGTAGAGCTCGCATATAAACAAGGTATAAATGTCGAGGTTCATGGTGTTAGGCGTTCTCGTGAAAAGTGCCGAGCAAATTAACATTAATTAATTTGTGGCAAAAGCCTTGATGCCAGGCTGAGATGAAAAAAGTGATTGGCTTTTACAATAACGGTTTTGGTGAATAATTATCGCGGGAATATCAGATGAGAAAGCAGGTTAATACAGAGAACAATCGACGTAGCGTTGTGCTTTAAAAAGAAAAAACCGGGCGCGTGGCCCGGTTTAGCGAAGATTAATGCTCGAACATTGCCGAGATTGATTCTTCGTTACTGATGCGGCGAATCGCTTCGGCCAACATGCCAGACAAAGTCAGCGTACGGACGTTTGGCAGAGATTTCATCTCTTCAGACAGCGGAATGGTGTCGCAGACGATAACCTGATCGATCACTGATTTGCGCAGATTTTCCACCGCGTTGCCAGAGAAAATCGGGTGGGTAGCGTAAGCGAACACGCGTTTTGCGCCGCGTTCTTTTAATGCTTCAGCCGCTTTGCACAGCGTGCCGCCGGTGTCGATCATGTCGTCGACCAGCACGCAATCGCGGCCAGCAACGTCACCAATAATGTGCATAACCTGAGAAACGTTCGCGCGAGGGCGGCGTTTATCGATGATTGCCATATCGGTGTCGTTCAGCAGTTTGGCGATAGCGCGAGCACGCACTACGCCGCCAATGTCCGGGGAAACAACAATCGGATTTTCCAGACCGATCTGCAGCATGTCTTCCAGCAGGATCGGGCTGCCAAATACGTTATCAACCGGGACGTCGAAGAAGCCCTGGATCTGCTCGGCGTGCAGGTCAACCGTTAGAACACGGTCAACTCCAACGCTGGAAAGGAAGTCTGCCACCACTTTGGCGGTGATCGGCACACGCGCAGAGCGCACACGGCGATCCTGACGGGCATAACCAAAGTAAGGAATGACTGCGGTAATACGACCAGCAGAAGCACGACGCAGCGCGTCGACCATCACAACCAGTTCCATCAAATTATCATTGGTTGGAGCACAGGTGGACTGGATGATGAAAATATCACCACCGCGTACATTTTCATTAATCTGTACGCTTACTTCACCATCACTGAAACGGCCAACTGCGGCGTCTCCCAGGCTGGTGTAAAGGCGGTTGGCAATACGTTGTGCTAGTTCCGGGGTGGCGTTACCAGCAAATAGCTTCATATCAGGCACGAGAAGAACCTCAGGCTTTGCGTCCAGAGAATGAACGTCATGACAGTAACCGGCGAATACAGTCATAGGCGTTCACACGGGTGTGTTAATGCGAAACGTGCAGTGTCTGGAACGTGGTGACACTGTCACGCAGTCGCTGGTCGCTCGGAAAGTGTACGCCGTAGCGGAGAGACATTAACACCTCTTGCTACAAAACCACGTACTCCTTTCGGAGCAAGTTCCAGCACCTGACGTGCGGCGGACTCGGTGTCAAATTCAGAAAACACGCAAGCACCGGTGCCAGTCAGGCGCGACGGCGCGTATTCTAGCAGCCAGGAAACAAGCTCATCAACCTCACGAAAACGTTTTCTTACCACTGCTTCACAATCATTGCTGAATGGAGCAGCTAAAAGCGCTGCTAAATCACGCACAGGCGTGTCACGCGTTAAGCCCGGATCATTGAACACTTCAGGCGTACCAATGCTGACGCCAGGATGTGCCACCAGATACCACTTTTCCTCAGGCTGGGCGGGCTGTAGCTGCTCACCCACGCCTTCAGCAAATGCAGCAAAACCTTCAACAAAAACCGGCACATCGGCACCTAATTGCAGGCCCAGTTTTGCCAGTTCGTCTGATGTTAAATTGCACTGCCATAAATAATTTAGCGCGACTAAAACTGTTGCCGCATTTGATGAGCCACCCCCTAAACCGCCGCCCATCGGTAACGTTTTCTCAATACTGATTCGCGCACCAGCCTGAGCAAGCAGTGGATTTGATGTCTCTGCAGCCTGTTTGAGCAGTTTAGCGGCCCGCACAATGAGGTTCTGCTCATCGGACACACCCGCAACCGGCGTCAATAAGCTGATGTTGCCGCTTTGGTCAGGTTCGATATGCAGTGTGTCACCATAATCAAGAAACTGAAACAGCGTTTGCAGGTTGTGATAGCCGTCAGGACGACGGCCAGTGATGTAAAGAAACAGATTCAGTTTTGCCGGAGCAGGCCAGGTAGTGATCATTGAACGGTCCAGCTGTCCATGCGCAATTTAATGCGTTGGTCGCCTTCTTTCAGCTCCAGATTAGCCGGCAGCGGTGGCGTGACCTTGCTGTCGTAATCCGAGATAGTGACCTGCCATTGTTGCCCATCACGGCTGTAGTTAAGGCTGCTTAGCTGATACTGGTCGTTCAACTGATACGCTTTGCTGTCACCCGGTAAACCCATCATCCACTGACGCAGGTTAGCCAGCGGAATATCCATACCGGTTAATTGCGAAATCATTTTTTCAGCGTCAGTGCTGACGTAACGTTTGCCTTTGTTATCCACTAATTGCACCACCGAACCTTGCGCATCAAGCTGCAATTCAGTGCTGCCCAGCGGATTGGTTAACAGCAAGCGATAGCGATCGGGTGCGGTTTGCTGCCAGTTAAAACGGGCGTAGACTTTTTGCTTGTCCGATAAATAAGCAAACGCGCCGCGCGTCTGGTAATGCGTCACTTTTGTGACCGCTTGCTGATGCTGTTGCCACTGTGGCGCGGTAACGCTTGGCCCCGGACCTTGTTGCGGTTTGTTAACGCTACAGGCGGCCAGTAATACGCTGGCAAGGGGTAAAAGGCGCAACAGATTGCGTGGGGAATTAAGCATCAAGTGGTCATCTCCTCAGACACGTTTTTAATTCGTAACGGATAACGCTAACCATCCGCATTTAAGCAGTCAATGCTGTTATACGCGAAATTGCATACCTTCAGGTTAATCTTATTACAGTCATAGGCTTTGTATGGCTTTTCTTGATCTGTTGCATCTTGTAGAATGCGCCTCACAAAACCCTGACATTATTGGGACATCCCAACTCAAATCACCATGACGCTGCTCGCACTTGGAATCAATCACAAAACTGCCCCCATTGCTCTGCGCGAACGTGTATCGTTCGGGCCGGAGACGCTGGAGCAGGCTTTAAATAGCTTGCTCTCTCAGCCAATGGTGCAGAGCGGCGTGGTATTGTCGACCTGCAATCGTACCGAACTTTACCTGAGTGTAGAGCAGCAGGTTGACCTCCAGGAGCGTTTGGTGAGCTGGCTGTGTGAGTACCATCAGCTGGATGAGGATGACGTGCGCAACAGCCTTTACTGGCATCATGGCAACGAAGCGGTGAGTCATTTAATGCGCGTTGCCAGCGGTCTTGATTCGCTGGTGCTGGGTGAACCGCAAATTTTGGGGCAGGTTAAAAAAGCCTTTGCTGATTCTCAGCGCGGTCATGCACTGAGCAGTGAGCTGGAGCGCATGTTCCAGAAAACCTTCTCTGTTGCCAAACGCGTGCGTACTGAAACGGAAATTGGTGCTAATGCCGTTTCTGTGGCTTTCGCTGCCTGTACGCTGGCACGCCAAATTTTCGAGTCCCTTTCAACGGTCAATGTGCTGCTGGTTGGCGCAGGTGAAACCATTGAGCTGGTGGCGCGCCATCTGCGTGAGCATCAGGTTAAAAAATTAATTATCGCTAACCGTACCCGCGAGCGTGCTGAAACGCTGGCCGCGGAAGTGGGCGCGGAAGTCATTAGCCTGGCAGACATTGATTCACGCCTGGCCGAAGCTGACATTATTATCTCTTCCACTTCCAGTCCGCTGCCGATTATCGGTAAAGGCATGGTGGAACGTGCGCTGAAAGCGCGTCGTAACCAACCGATGTTACTGGTCGACATTGCCGTTCCACGTGATGTCGAACCGGAAGTGGGTAAACTGGCCAACGCCTACCTTTATAGCGTAGACGACCTCCAGGCGATCATTGAGCAGAACCTGGCGCAGCGCAAAGCAGCGGCAGTTCAGGCTGAAAGCATCGTGGTACAGGAGAGTGGCGAATTTATGGCCTGGCTGCGTGCACAAGGCGCAGTTAACACGATTCGCGAATACCGTTCACAGGCGGAAGACATTCGCGCTGAGCTAGAAGGCCGCGCATTGCAGGCCTTGCAGCAAGGTGCCGATCCGCAGAAAGTCATGCAGGAACTGGCGCATAAACTGACAAATCGCCTGATTCACGCACCAACCAAATCTCTTCAGCAGGCCGCCCGCGACGGCGATTCAGAACGCCTGCAGATTCTTCGCGACAGCCTGGGTCTCGAGTAGACAACTGGCTGTTGCCACCTGTTACGGGAATCCCACATTTAAATGAAAACCTCAATTGTTGCCAAACTGGAAGCGCTGCAGGAGCGCCACGAAGAAGTGGAAGCTATGCTGGGCAACGCGGCTGTGATTGCCGATCAGGATCGTTTCCGTGCGCTTTCGCGCGAATATGCACAACTCAGTGATGTCACTCGCTGCTTCCGTGAATGGCAGCAGGTGCAAGAAGATATTGAAACCGCCAAAATGCTGCTCGACGATCCCGAAATGCGCGATATGGCACAGGAAGAGTTGCAGCAGGCGCGTGAGCAAAGTGAAACGCTGGAACAGCAGCTGCAAGTCTTGCTGCTCCCGAAAGATCCCGATGATGAACGCGCCTGTTTTGTTGAAGTCCGTGCAGGCACGGGCGGCGATGAAGCCGCGATCTTTGCTGGCGATCTGTTTCGTATGTACAGCCGCTACGCCGAAGCGCGTCGCTGGCGCGTAGAGATTGTCAGCGCCAACGAAGGCGAGCATGGCGGCTATAAAGAAGTGATTGCTCGCTTCATTGGTGAAGGCGCCTATGGCCGGCTGAAATTTGAATCAGGTGGTCATCGTGTGCAACGCGTCCCAGAAACCGAATCACAAGGGCGTATTCATACTTCCGCCTGTACCGTGGCGGTGATGCCGGAATTGCCAGAAGAAGAGATGCCAGAAATCAACGCGGGCGATCTGAAAATTGATACTTTCCGCTCGTCGGGTGCGGGCGGTCAGCACGTCAACACCACCGATTCTGCGATTCGTATTACTCACTTGCCAACCGGCATCGTTGTGGAGTGTCAGGACGAGCGTTCACAGCATAAAAACAAAGCCAAAGCACTGGCGGTGTTGGGTGCCCGTATTCACGCGGCAGAGATGGCAAAGCGTCATGCGGTAGAAGCCAATACGCGTCGCAACCTTTTGGGCAGTGGCGATCGTTCTGACCGAATCCGCACCTATAACTTTCCTCAAGGGCGCGTCACCGATCATCGTATCAACCTGACAATTTATCGTTTGGATGAAACCATGGAAGGCAAACTGGAAAGTCTGATTGAGCCTATCGTGCAGGAATATCAGGCAGATCAGTTGGCGGCGCTGGCTGGTCAGGATTAATGGATATTCGTCACTGGCTAAAACACGCGATTGCGACCTTATGCGGGGGTGACAGCCCAAAGCGCGATGCAGAGATTCTGCTGAGTTTTGTCACCGGCAAATCGCGGAGTTGGCTGATGGCATTTGATGAAACGTTGCTTAACGACCAACAGCTTACACAATTGGACGCGTTACTGCTGCGTCGAGCGCAGGGTGAACCGGTAGCGCATTTGATTGGCGAGCGAGAATTCTGGTCGCTGCCTTTGCGCGTCAACGATGCGACCTTGATTCCGCGCCCGGATACCGAAATTCTGGTTGAGCAGGCGCTAGTGCGTCTACCGGCTACGCCTTCTCGCATACTCGATCTTGGCACTGGCACCGGTGCGATTGCTCTGGCGATAGCCAGCGAACGTCCCGACTGTCAGGTGGTAGGCGTAGATCGTATCGAAGCGGCCGTGGAGCTGGCGCAGCTTAATGCCGAACAGCTCGGACTTTCTAATGCTTCTTTTTCGCTGAGTCACTGGTTCCGTGACCTTGCCCCCAGCCGTTTCAATCTTATCGTTAGCAATCCACCTTATATCGATGCCAATGATATCCATCTCGGACAGGGCGATGTACGCTTTGAGCCGCGCAGCGCCTTGGTGGCAGAGGAAGCGGGATTAGCTGATTTAAGAACGTTGATTGAACAAGCCCCGCATTGGATAGCCGCGGGCGGCTGGTTGCTGTTGGAACATGGCTGGCAGCAGGAACACGCGGTGCGCCAGTTGATGATTAAAAACGGTTATCAAGCCGTGGCAACGGCAAATGATTATGGCGGTAATCCGCGCGTGACCTTTGGTCAACTGGCAAATTAACAAGGAACTGACATGTTTGCTTATTATCCTCTGATCAAACATTTACACCTGCTCACGGTGGCGATCACTATCACACTTTTCTTGTTGCGTTTTTACTGGCAACGCAGCAGTTCTGCCATGATGATGCGCCGCTGGGTACGCATTCTGCCGCACGTTAATGACACTTTGCTGCTCATTACGGGCGTCATGTTAGTTATGATCACCCATTTTTACCCTTTTTCTCCGCAAGGAAGCTGGCTGACTGAGAAGCTATTAGGGGTTATCATCTACATCGCCTTAGCTTCCGTGGCACTGAGTCGTCGTCCGCGAACTGACCGCACCCGCTGGATCGCCTTTATTGTGGCGTTAATCGCGCTGGTGATAGTCATCAAGCTGGCGGTAACCAAAATGCCGTTATTGGGGATCGTATGACCGCCACCGAACAATTAGATTATAGCCAGACGCCGCTGTGTGAAGCGGTGATTGGTGCCACGCTTGCCATCCGCGCCGATTTCCCGGCGTTGTCAGTGGAAGCGCAATTGGCGGCCTTAGTGGCTGAAGCACGCGAGTATGTCAGCTGCGAAAAAGATGCCGATTTGCAACTCGAAAAGCTGCTTGAACTGTTTTATCGCCAATGGGGATTTGGCGGGGCAAGCGGCATATACAATCTTTCAGATGCGCTGTGGTTAGATAACGTACTGAAAACGCGTCAGGGTACAGCGGTGTCGCTGGGCGTCATTCTGCTGCACATCGCTGCCGAGTTAGAACTGCCGCTGATGCCGGTTATTTTTCCAACCCAGCTTATTCTACGTGCCGACTGGATTGATGGTGACAAATGGCTGATCAATCCTTTCAATGGCGAAACGCTGGATAAACATACGCTTGAAGTGTGGTTAAAAGGCAATATCAGCCCAACCGCACGTCTGTATGACGATGATCTGGACGGCGCGAAAACAGTCAGCGTAATGCGCAAGATGCTCGATACGTTGAAAGCTGCATTGATGGAAGAGAAGCAGATGGAGCTGGCGCTGAATGTGAGCCAGGTTCTGCTGCGTATTGATCCTGATGATCCTTATGAAATTCGCGATCGCGGTTTGATCTACGCGCAGCTCGAGTGCGAACATATCGCGCTCACTGATTTAACGTACTTCGTTGAACAGTGTCCTGAAGATCCGGTTAGCGAAATGATTAAAGTTCAGATACACGCAATTGAACAAAAACAAGTGACGCTGCATTAAGGGCGCCTTCACAGATAAGGAAAGGGCATGACACAGAAAGTCGTGAGTATTGGTGATATCAAGGTTGCAAACGATCTGCCGTTTGTACTGTTTGGTGGTATGAACGTGCTGGAATCACGCGATCTCGCCATGCGCATCTGCGAGCACTACGTAAAAGTGACCGAAAAACTCGGCATTCCTTACGTGTTCAAAGCTTCTTTTGATAAAGCGAACCGTTCATCTATTCACTCTTATCGTGGCCCAGGCCTTGAAGAGGGCATGAAGATTTTCCAGGAGCTGAAGCAGACCTTTGGCGTGAAAATCATCACAGATGTGCATGAAGCTTCACAAGCGCAGCCGGTTGCGGATGTGGTTGATGTTATTCAGTTGCCGGCATTCCTGGCGCGTCAAACCGATCTGGTTGAAGCGATGGCGAAAACCGGTGCCGTTATCAACGTGAAAAAACCGCAGTTCGTCAGCCCGAGCCAGATGGGCAATATCGTTGATAAATTTGCGGAAGGCGGCAACGATAAAGTGATTCTTTGCGATCGCGGCAGCAACTTCGGTTACGACAATCTCGTGGTCGACATGTTGGGCTTTAACGTGATGAAAAAAGTCACCAATAACAGCCCGGTGATTTTCGACGTCACGCATGCGCTGCAAACACGCGATCCGTTTGGTGCTGCTTCAGGTGGACGTCGTGCGCAGGTTGCTGAGCTGGCTCGCGCGGGTATGGCGGTTGGCATTGCAGGTTTGTTCATCGAATCGCATCCTGATCCCGCTAACGCGCTGTGCGATGGCCCATCAGCGCTGCCGCTCGACAAACTTGAGCCGTTCCTGGCGCAGATGAAAGCGATTGATGAGCTGGTAAAAAGTTTCCCGGAACTCGACACCAGTAAGTAATCAGCCGCAAAAAAGAAAAAAGAGCGAGAAATCGCTCTTTTTTTTCGCGCTGAATAAGCTGCATCAGTCGGCTGAATTACAACATGATGGTAATCAGATAACCGGCAAACAGCGCCAGATGTGCTGCACCGTTCAACACGTTTGTGCGGCCGGTTGAGAAGGAAATCTGACACAGAATCAATGATGCCATCATGATCACCATTTGCGGTGGCTCAAGACCAAATATCAAATCCTGGCCGGTCAACGTAGCAATGATGGTTACCGCTGGAACGGTTAACGAAATAGTCGCCAGGACTGAGCCAAAGAAGAGATTCATGGCTCGCTGCACCTGATTCATCAACACCGCTTTGATTGCGCCTAAACCTTCCGGCGACAAAATTAACAGCGCCACCAGGAAACCGGTGAACTGCTGCGGTGCATTCCACTCTGAAAGTAAATACTCCAGCGTGTTGGCATTCATTTTGGTCACGGCAATCACGGCGATTAAATGGACGATCAACCATCCTGTATGCCAAACGTTGCTGTGTGCGGACGGTTTACCATGACTCGGGTCGCCATCGTCGCTGTCATCTTCATGTTCATAGACAAACAGACTTTGATGCGTCTTGGTTTGAATCAGCAAAAATACGCCATACATCGCCGCAGAAATGGCGGCAATAATCAGCGCTTGCGTCGTAGTAAAGTTACCGCCTGGCAGGGCATTGGGAAAGACCAACACCAAAATAGCCAGCGGAAAAATCGCAATCAAATATTGTTTAACGCCCGCCAGATTCACATATTGGGTAGCAAATTTGCGCCCACCCAGCAGTAAGGCAAAACCTACCAATCCACCGGTGACAATCATGACGATTGAATAGAGCGTATCGCGCATCAATCCGGGTGCTGCGTCGCCCGTTGCCATCAATGCCGAAATTAAACTCACCTCAAGGATCACCACCGACAAGCTGAGAATCAGTGATCCATAAGGTTCACCCAAGCGATGCGCAAGCACGTCGGCATGTCGTACTACGCTAAAAGCACTACTTAAAATAGCAATCAGCGCCAACAAGTTGATGCCAATAACGATTGGCATTGAAGTTTGTCCACTAAAAAAATAGAGGACACCCAGCGTGATGAGGGGAAATATCAGCCAGAATTCCTTGTGACGCGTTTTCTCATGTGTTGGCATTCACCATCCTCTTAAGCTGTTCAAATAGACGGAACGTGTTAGCGCACCCGTAAAATATAATGAAAATAATCAACTTAACCAGTTTAACTTTTAACCGTCATAAGATGTAAATATTTACTGGTTTTTACTTTAAGCAATAATTTTGTTAAAACGGAATTAAGAAGCTGTTATCTGATTTTAGTGATTATTAATCAGCAGGATGTGATTCTGCTATTTACACTTATCAATCGATTAATCCTCTTGTTTAAGGTGGATTAATGCGTTTTATCTCGTTTAAATTTCGTTTAATAAGCTAAGGTCGTATTAACTCAAGTTTGAGATTTTCCCAACTTCGACCAAACTTAAAGTCGGTGTTAAACACAGGAGGAGTTATGCCTTACAGTAGCCGAAGTGGATTACCGGACAGCGTTAAGCATGTGCTACCCGCACATGCGCAAGATATCTATCAAGAGGCGTTTAATAGCGCTTGGTCGCAATATAAAGATGAAGAGGATCGTCGCGGCGATGACTCGCGAGAAGAGGTGGCGCATAAAGTTGCCTGGTCAGCCGTGAAAAAAGAGTACGAAAAAGGTGAAGATAATAAGTGGCATCCCAAGCATTGAGTGCTCATTCCCTTCGGGGCCAGAAAAATCTGGCCCTTTTTTATTTTTTTCCCAAAAGGTTCGCCTTCTTTTTTTATCTTGTGAGCACCATCACGCTTGTAACCCTCAATAAAAATGAATTACTGTCGTTTTATAGAACGAAGCGCGAGATCGCTTTAGGTCAGCACAAGAGGTGAGTCATTCAGACAGGACGTCAAACGTGTCGAGGAGGTCAGATTGTTAACTCGGGAATTTTTATTAAAAGCGGATTGTAAAACGTCGTTCGGTGATATCGAAGAGACGTTGTTATGGAGTTGCGAGCAGCGTGCGGCTTCACTGGCGGCCACACTGGCATGCCGTCCCGATCACAGCCCGGTATGGATCTTCGGCTACGGCTCTCTGATGTGGAACCCTATTTTTGAAGCGGATGAAGTCGCATCCGGTTCACTGGAAGGCTGGCATCGCGCCTTTTGCCTGCGTTTGATTGCGGGGCGCGGAACATCAAGTCATCCCGGTCGCATGTTAGCGCTGAAAGAGGGCGGCAAAACCAGCGGATTGGCCTTTCGTTTGCCGGAAGCACGCCTGCATGAAGAGCTGGCGTTGCTGTGGAAGCGCGAGATGATTACCGGTTGCTATTTGCCAACCTGGTGCGAACTCGCTTTGGATGATGGTCGTAGCGTAACGGCGTTGGCGTTTATCATGGATCCGCGTCATCCGCTGTATGAATCCGATTCTTGCCCGGATGCGATTGCCCCCTTAATTGCTGCCGCGACTGGGCCGCTCGGCTCCAATGCGCAATACCTGTTTTCACTGGAGCAGGAGTTGGCAAAGCGCGGGATGGAAGAGGAAAACTTGAGTCGGCTGGCGCATCAGGTGCGGGCGCTGCAATCTTGTTGCAATCAGGCGCAAGGATAACTGACCGTTTGCGTGTGCTGCCCGGTTGACTGAATCAGGAAATTGTTTGGTTAAAGAGGGCGATAATGCTTCCGTTTAAGAAAAACTCGCCTGAAGAGTAAAGCGCCAACGAGTCGGCGATTTACTCTGCATCAGGCAAGCTTTTTTCACTAAAAGGTTAAGCGTTAATTTCCTGGGTTAATTAACCAGGTGCCTGGTTTATCAATGGTCAGAGATTGCGTGTGCGTGATGTTGCCCGCATGCACTTCCAGGCGATATTGGCCCGCAGCCAGATTCAATGCCGCAAAACCGCTGCTTCCCGGCTTCACTTCAAGCGGTTGACCATTCAACACGATGCTTTCACCATTCCCCAGCTTGAGATAAACCGTGGCCAAAGCGACAGGCACGGCGGCAACGCTGCTGGAGGCTGGCGAGTTTGCCGAGGTCGTTGGCGCTACGGATGTGTTCTCAGCCACTGGGGCAACGCTGCGCTTATTCACCATCCATGTTACGGCAATGACAGCCAGCAATGCCACGCCAGCGATGCCCAACAAACCCGGCGACAGGCGACGAACGTTGCGAGGCGTGACCGGCTCAATGATGGATGCGCCATGATTGACCGCCATCACCACCGGTTCAGGTGCGTCAACGGGCTCTTCAGCCACAACTACCGGCGCAGGCGGCATATCCGCCGCAGCTTGCAGGCTGTTAACCACGGCTTCAACGTCGCTGACCGGCAAGTCGATCAGGGCAGCGAATGCATCAACGCTCTGCGGACGATCGCCTGGCTTCATCGCTAATGCGCAATCTACCGCGTGCAACAGCGACAGCGAAAAACCTTCCAGCTTGCGCTCAACCAACGGGAGATAGTTATCTTCAATGCAGCGTACTACGCTCACCGGTGGCGGATTACCGGTAATCAGGCTGTGTAACACCGCACCCAGCGCATAGATATCGGTCCAGGGACCTTGTTCCACTTCGCCTTCTTCACTGTATTGCTCTATCGGCGCAAAGCCGGGTTTGAGCATAATCTCGGTTTCATCCGATAAATTGCCAATCTCTTTGCGCGCTGATCCAAAGTCGAGCAACACCGGCAATTGATTATCTTGAATCTGGATATTATCGAGCGAAATATCACGGTGAAGATAACCCGCCTGATGAATGGTATTAATGGCGCCTAACAGCGGCGGCAACAGGCGGCGAATCCAGGCTTCCGAAATCGATTCAGGGCTGGTTGTCTGCCACTCTTTGAGCGTCATGCCGCTGTAATAGAGCGTGCCCATATACGCGGTGCCGTTCTCTTCCCAAAAGCGCAAAACGTGCAGCAAGCCGGGATGATTAAAACGCGCCAGCAGACGAGCTTCCTGAATAAAGCTGTTCAGTCCGGCATTAAATAATTTTTGAAAACGCTCGCCACGCAGTTCAAGTGACAAATCCGTGGCGCGTTGCGCCAGTGAAACCGGCATGTATTCTTTGATTGCGATGGTGCGTTCTAACTGATGATCCCATGCGCGGTAGACAATGCCGAAGCCGCCACCACCAATCACTTCCTTGATCTCAAACTCATTAAACCGGTAACCGTCAGGCAGAGCATTCGGAACCATTTTTTGATTATCATTAGCCGACATAGTGAACTCTCTGAACACGCCTGTTCGCCAGGCTGCGCGGTAATTAATTGATGTTACGCCAGGCACCGATGGCCGGATCAACCAGATCCGCGTGCAGGGTGTCGATGAGTAACACATTCACTTTTTGCTGTGGCATAAAATGCGGCCCCCAAAGGGCACGCAAGGTTTCAACTCGCGATTTCACCGCGTTGGCGTCTTGCTCTGCAGTACTCTTTTCCATCTTCACCAATAAGGTGCCATTAAAGCGCCAGAGATGCTGTTTTGCATCAAAGGGCAAAATCAACCAGCTATCGGTAGCATCCGGACGCGTAACTATCATGCGTTGATTATTGGCGGAGACCACCTCTAACGGACTGCCGCTAATGGATAAATTAGCGATCGGGTAACCTTGATAAAACGTAACCGGCACATTCACGGACTTTCCTGTTCCCGCCAGGGTCAACTCACTTTTGCCTTCTACCCAGCCGTCTGGTGAACACTGCTGTTTGCGGACATCAGGAATAAACATCGATTCTGCATTATCATCCCACGCGGTGCGAAAATGACAGCCGCTGGGCAGATCAAAGTGCTGCAATGGCGTGCTGTCAGCCGGACGCGATAAATCGAGTGGGGCGGCATTGCTGTCGCTGGCGCTCGTGGTGGCATCAGCCATGACAATGGGGCGCCAGTTTTGTAATTTGCTGGCGCTGCCGCTGGCTAAAACGCCGCCATCTTTGTCCGTCATTTGCCACGGCACAACATCAAGCGTGCCGCATTGGTTAGCTAACAGCGTGCCAACACGCGGTAAAAAAGTGGTAAGAACCGCCGAATCTTTGCTCTTACCCGAAACGATGCGCAACGGCAGCGTCTCTTTACACCAGTCGTCAGGCGCTTTGCTCACCACATTATCGATATAGACTTCCAGCGCCAGGCTGGGCGAATAAACCACACGATAATTTTCCGCCTGCACGTTAAAGGCAATCAGCAGGGTGGCAATGCCGGGCAACCACAATTTCATATGAATCCTTGGAATCAATAACGAGGCGGCAGAAAACGAGCCGAATCAGCCAGCGAATAGAGCAAGGTGGCCTCTTGAGGCTCACCAATCCAAACAGCCAAAGCACTGAGATTATCTTTTTTAACGCTACGGCTCACCGCGCCTTCCATCAGCGCCAACCACTCTTCGCAAGCGTTAACCATGCGTAACGCTTGTTCCATCTCATTGGTGGTCAGGTTAAGCCAAAACCCATCGGTGCAGACTAAAAAGGCGTCACCATCTTCAAGCTGAATTTCATCAGAAAAACTCACCGGACGAGACGGGGCTGCACCGAGCGCATTATAGAGTAAATTACTGTTAATGCCGGTATTTTCATAGCCTGCTTCTTTGAGCTGTTGCGCCAGACTGTGGTCACGCGTCACCTGATGTAGCATGCCGTGACGAAAGTGATAAACCCGGCTGTCACCTGCATGCGCCCACCATGCGCGCTGTTGTTCACGGTCAATAAACAGGACCGCAAGCGTGGTGCTCATGCGTGAAAATTTCGGATTTTTTCCTTGGGCTTCATGCAGTAATGCCCGACAGTGTTCAACGGCTCGCTGGGTAAACGCGGGCGAAAAATCTTCACACGCTTTGAGTTGATTGATCAGGCTATCACGCACCAGTTGGGCCGCTTTGTCACCGCCAGGTAAACCAGCAACACCGTCGCACACCACAAAGCAGGCTTTACTGTCGTCGAGTTCAGCACCGGTACGATCCTGATTTTCATCGCGTAAACCCTGCTGGCAGCGGCTGGCAAAAACAATTTTCATGCTTCATCCACTCGCGTCTGAGAATCTTTGTACTGGTTGACTTCCATGTCATAGGCATGAAGAAAGGCTTCGCCAAACAAGGTGTGGAAGTCATCTTCAATTTCGCCTGCGGTGCGCTGATAGTTACGCATGAAATAGTCCCACAGCGCGGCTTTTTTGAGGGTGGAGAATGGCAGCTTCGGCAACATACCATCAACGCGCGCTTGTTCTTCCAAACGTTGCGGATTAAAGGATTGCAGCATGGCGGCAATAATGGCGCGAATACCGGCTATCATGCCTAGCTGGTGCGCCTGCAAATCCACCAGCGCATCGCGCACCGCCTGTTCCGGCGGCATAAAACCAGGCATCTGGCTTTGATACATTTGCATCAAAACGGTTTTACCTGAGGGCAAAATTTTGAAGGGATTATTGGCCTCGTTGAGGATCATCGTCATGTCAGCTTTCACGCCGCGCTTAAGAATAGAGCGCGATGACATTAAGGCAACGGTACCTTGCGAAAACAGGCTTAACATACGGCCGGTAATGCGCATCTGTTCCTCATCAATCGGCGTAGCATGGCCGTTGTTCAAACCCATGCCTTCCAGCAGCGCGGCGATCAGTTTGTCTTGATCGTAAGGCTGCGTATGAGACTGACGCTGCGGTTCATTCGTTTGGGGATCAATTGCCAGACGTGCGTCGCTGTGGCGCTCATGACGTGTAGGGCTGCTCTCCGTTTCCACCGCCAAGGCATCGACATCATGCTGTTCACCAATGCCCAATGGATTGGTGAGTTGCGCAGCTTCAGCGCTGAAGAATGCCAGCGGATCGTCTTTGCTTTCATGACTGCGTGCAGGATCGCGCACTTCCAAAGCATATTCGCCAATACGCAGCGCATCACCGTGCTTGAGATGCACCTGCATTCCGCGACCCAGCGTGACACCGTTATGTTCAACCGGCGTGACGCTGCCTTGATTGGTCAGACGGCACTCGCCTTCGTTGGAGAGGTGCACCAACGCCTGTAAACGTGAAATTGCCCGCGATTCATCAGGCAAGACCAGATCGTTATCCTGACTGCGTCCAATAGTCCCACCGGGCGGAAGGAACGCCACGGTTTTCATCGGAACCTCTGTAGTGCATTGCACAATGGTAAATTGCATGGGTCATCCCGTATTGAAGGGCAAACGCAACCGGCCTCACTCAAACATTGGTGGATAAAGGCCATTACGTCCCGGCTGTGCACCTGCCGCCGGGTTAAAGAGTAACGAAAACAGATCTGCAGTCAGGTTGCCGCTGTGCTTGTGAGTGGCATGCACGAAACCATCACTGCGATTACTCCACCAGTAACTCATGTGCTGCTGGGGATCGAAACGTTCCGCCACTTCACGCCAGCTGAGCGTGCAGGGCAGATCCTGAAAACCAATCACATCCATGATGTCTGACGGCTGCTTTACCGGCACCAGCAACGGGGGCAAGCGTTGAATATGCTGCTCTAGCTGTTCAGCATTCAGCGGCTGTTGTACCGCCTGTAGCAAGGTCGCGCCGAGATCCTGAAACCAGTCACCGGAAATAGTCAGCTGCGCCGGGTGCCATTGATTCAGTGAGAAGCTGTGCAGCGCCACCAGCGGCCAGGCGCGGCCCACGCGATCGCACGAGGGCAATAAACACCCCATCTGAATCTGCTGCCTGCCCGGCGTTATTGGCAAAACAAAATTCCACACCGGTGCGCGCAAAAAAGCCGCGCAGTTGGCATTTTCTTGCATATGCCACTGTATCAAACCCTGCTGAAACCAGTGGCTCCAGGGCGTGATGTGCTTCTCGCTGAGTCGATGATGTAGAAAGTCGCCTGTTGAAGGCAACTTGCCATACCAGCCGGGAACAGTATACGCAGCCATGTTCACCTCACCATTACTCGCTATGCAGGGTCAATCGCTCTCCAACGCGCAAAGGCGTTACGGCAAGCGTATTGCTATCGTGACCCGCATTTTTCAGATTTTCCGCAAGTTTACGCATCATCAATGCGTTATCGCGCGCATAAGGCGAAGATTGAATTTGCTGATCCAGCAACTGACTCAGATGCCAGTCAAGCTGCTGTAAATCACGGGCGCTGACATTATTGGGCAGCGTGCGTTGCAAATTCTGTAACAGCCAGGCGCGCAGAAATTCTCCATCATAATTACGCGGCTCATAAAGCATTTGATAGGCGCGTAATGCATTTCGGCTATAGGTATTGTCATCGCCTGGATCGCTACGCAGCAGATTCGTTACCTGCTGAGCCACACGCGGCAGCAGTAAAGACTTAAGCGCATTTTGATAAAGCACCCACGCGGCGTCACTCACTTGCGTACCGCGAAATAAGCCAACCCGCATAGTAAGCGGCGGATTATCGAGAGAAAACTTATCCGACAGCGGCAGCTTCACCAGGCTATTTAGAAAGGGTAGCAGATCGAAAATATTATCGGCTGGCTGATGAATCACTTGCTGACTTTGTTGGATAATTGGCGCGACGCGCGTTTCCACCAGCTGCAAGTAGTGCTGATTTTGATAATAGCTGAGTGACCACAATCCAGACAAAATCAGTAAGGCTCCCGCCAGCACGCCGTAGCCAATCCAGTGGAAAAGTTGGTTGCGGTATTCCCAGTGGCGGTTGCTGCCAGCCAAACCGCTCTCTCTAAAGATCAATGTGCTGAGCAGATCGCGAATAAAGAAGCTCTGGCCTTTGTTACCGGGAATAGGGCTGCTGCGATTGACGCTATCCCAGGCCGCAATTGAATGATCGCCTGGCTGGCGCAGTTGCAGCTTGCGGCTCAACTCCCCCATGACACGATCAAACGGCAAGCCTTCCTGGGTGCCGCTGGTAAAGAACAGGCCGCGCGGACTCCACGCCACGGCATCTTTATGATCGGAAAAAACAATATCGAGATATTCATTCAGTAAAGGGCGCAGTGAAGCGAATTCTTGCGGAAACAAGAAAGATTCAGCCCGCTGATTCAGATCGCGCTCTTGCGCCATATGCTGCGCTAATTGCTGCTGAAGCTGTTGCTCAAGACGGTGATATTGCTGCGAGAAATTGGCGTGCCAGTCATCCTTGTTCGGCTTGCCCAATTCCCAGTTAAAGGTAAAGCCCCAGATAGCGTCACGTTGTGACTTGTCGATAGCGCCAAAAAAGCTCATAAAGCCTTTCAGCAAATCGGTCTTTGTCACCATCACATAAACAGGAAAATGAATGCCGGTATGTTGATGCAATTCCGCCATGCGTTCACGTAGCGCCGTTGCCTGAGCAAAACGCGCTTCAGCAGAGTCACTCAACAGATCGGCGACGCTGATAGTCATGATCACACCGTTAATCGGTTGTCGGGTGCGATAGCGCTTCAGTAAATTGATAAAGCTGCGCCATTCGCTGGCATCACGAGCGCGCTGACTCTCCTGCAGGGCATAACGTCCAGCGGTATCGATTAACACTGCGCTATCGGTAAACCACCAGTCACAGTTGCGCGTGCCACCCACGCCGCGAATCGCGTTTTTGCCAAAACTGTCAGTCAGGGGAAATTCCAGGCCCGCATTTAACAATGCGGTGGTTTTACCGGCGCCTGGCGCGCCCATGACTAAATACCACGGCAACTGATAAAGATAGTTGGCGCTGACTCTGGATAGCCAACTGCCGCGCTGGCGACGGCCAAACTGGGCGCGTTTTAACTGCGTCGCCGCGTCACTAAAGCGTTGGTTGAGCAACTCTTCCGTAATCTGGCGTTCAGCCGGATCGTCGCTGTCTGAAAGCTGCAGTTGCGTCAGTAATCGGCTATTGAACCAGGCACGATACAAGGACGGAAGCAGTTGAAACAGCACCCACAAGACGATCAGCGCGCCGACAGTTAATTGACGATTCAGCGCGGGTTCCAGCGGGCGCGTATCACCCCATACCCAGAGCGGGCCAAGCATCCATAGCAGACAGCTCAGCGCGGTTACGCCAATAAAACTCCACAGCAGCCGATGAGTTAAAAGCAAGCGAACGGAAGCGCGCATTATTGAGCTCCTTGATGATTACTGAGCGTTTCGGGCGCGGCAAACAAGGTAATTTCAACGCGACGGTTGCGGGTGCGGTTTTCACTGCTGTCATTGGGCAACAGCGGATCGCTGTCACCGCGGCCTTCAGAACGAATGACGTGTCCATCGGCGAGTTGAACCTGCATTAATTGCGTCACTGCACGAGCGCGGGCGAAAGAAAATTCATAACTTGAGGCGAAACGGCTGTTGTCGACCGGACGATCGTCAGTGAACACCGACACCAAAATCGTTCCTTTCACGTCCTTCATCGCTGCGGAAACACGCGCCAGCAAGGCACGACCCACAGGATTGATTGCCGTGCCTTCGGCGGCAAATAGCTTGTCAGCAGGAATAATCACTTTACTGCCGAACGCGCCATCGCTGACTTCCAGCTGACCGGCAGCAATGACATCATTAAGACGCTGGCGCAAATCCAGCAGCGCCTGAGGCGAAGAAGGGCGGCGACCTACCGTAATTTGCGGCAAAGGCGTCTGATAGATAGCGCGCAGCAATGGCTCAGCAGCGTTGCCTAATCGCCAGTTCAGGCCGCTGTATATCAGGCAGGCGATTAATGCCACCAAGGTGGCGCAGGCCCAGAGCGGCACCATCGGACGTGCCAATGTGCTGACCAGCGGGTGCACCACCACTAACGGTGCAGGTGTCACGCTACGCTGCGCACGGGTTTCATCGATTAAGGTTGCCAGACGTTTGCGAATGCCTTCGCATTGGGCGCGGCCACTCTCATTACCGCGATAGCGGCCTTCATAACCAAGTAACAGGCAATAATGCACCACTTCCAGTAGCCAAAGATGTTGCTGTGGACTTTGAGAGATGCGCGAGAGCAGCTGGAAAAATTTTTCACCACCCCAGCTTTCGTTATGAAATGTCACCAGCATGCCGTTGCCGGACCAGACGCCGCGCGTACCCCAAGGCGTTTGCGCCGCCGCCTCATCCAATGCGCTGCACAGGCAGTATCGCGCGCCAATGATCATCTCAAAGGGCAAGCCGGCTTGTTTACAGCGCTGTTCAAACTGACGAATTTCATCGATAAGTGACTGGCGTAGACCGGCAGGATCGTCATGCGTAGCCGCCTGACGAATTTGCACTACAGCGTTCAGCAAAGGCGCTGCAGCATTCAGTAATAGATTCTCATTGCCTGAGGTAGTTGCCTCACGCGCAGGGGATTCCACAGTCATTAATATGTGTTCTTCCAGCCAATGGCAAATCCCTGAACCCGCAGACCAGGGCGGTGCTGCGGGCAATATGCGCCGGATTCCATGTTTAGTCTAAGATCCAGGTCGCGGTATCGTTAGTGCGACAGGCTTTACTTGCGCCGCCAACAGCAACGCAGACTTGTTTTGTCTTACGTGGACGCGGACGATCGCTACGTACGGTCGCCTCATAACGGCTGCTTTCCACGCCTGATTTCAATGGGACATAGCCAATCATTGGGCCGTCGGCTTCGTCGGCGATGGCAAGCCAGTTGTTTTCCACGCTGCCTAACACTTCAAAAGGTTTACCACTTTCCAGATAACGCACCACTTTGCCGCCGTAATCTGGGGTGGTCATCACAGATGCGCTATATAAAGCGCGCCAGGTTTGATTAACTGGCTCAAATTCCTTCGGTGCTAACACGGCGTGTCGATGTACCAATTTAACGTTGTTAACGACGCTGGTGACCAACGTATCATCGGTGACAGGGGGCGGCGGAGCCTTACAACCAGCCAAAGCCAACACTGCCAACAGCGTTAACGCGAAACTCTTTTTCACCATGTTCGTCGTGATCCCATCAAAGTATCTGCATATTGCCCGGCATCATGCAGTTGTTCGCCGAGGCTGGCTTTGCGCCGTGATTAAAATTGCCGGTTAAAAAAACGGCCAACTTACATTGAGGTAGTGCCGCCCTCAGTCTACCTAAGACTTTTGAGAATTCAAACCATTGCGCACCTCATCGATGCGTGTTAACGCGAGGGCCTTTAGGTAAACGAAGGCGCAAAAAAAACGCTGTAGTTTGTGATAGTTAAATCGAATTAAATGATTAACGTCATAAAGGAAGTAATGATAGTGGAACCTATCCTGTCACGCACCGCTTATCTTGGAAACTATTAAGTTTTTCTAATTACTTGTTAACAGAAATCTTAACGTCTTTCACTTAATTTTCTCATCAAAATCAGAATTTCCGGGGTAACGGCGATCTCACTCTTTTAATAAAGCGGCATGGCTTTTGCTTGAATTGAACTTTACGCGATGAGGGTTGGGCGATGACGGATGCGCTGAAGTACCTGCAAGCTTCATGTGAAAGTGATATTGCCAGCCTGCAACGCTTGCTGCGTACCGGCCAGTTACTGGCTGCTGTGAGCGAATTAGTACATCAACTGCAGCGAGAACGTGGCGCAAGTAATATCTGGATCTGCTCACAGGGAAAACTGTTCGCGCAAGAGCGGCGGGCGCGCGAGCAGGATGTGATTCAGTGCCAGCACGCTTTTTACCAGGTTTTACCGCCTGCGCTGGCGCAACCGGGTTACAGCCGGATGTTTATGCTGATTGCGGCGACTTTACAGGCGTTAAACGATCTCCCGACGCTTCGCCTTCAACTTTCTGATCAGCAATTGAGTCACGCGCAGGCGATGTCCGCGTTTAATCACATTATTCGCAGCTTATTAAATCTGGTGTTTGAAGCCGCTGACACCGCCAGCCATCCCGAAATTTCACGCGCGTTGATCGCATTGTTCAGTTTTATGCAGGGAAAAGAGCTGGCGGGCCAGGAGCGTGCAACCGGTTCGGCAGGATTCACCGTAGGGCAATTTAGCGCGGAGCAGCGTCGCTGCATGGTGGCGCTGATTGATGCGCAAGAGCAGAGTTTCGCAACCTTCAGCCAGTTTGCAGATGTCGACGCGCTGGCTTGCTGGCAACCGCTGGCGCAGGCCAGCCGTGAAATCGAGCGTTTACGGCGCATCGCCTGCACCGGCGGTCAAAGCGAAGAGACGGGTGCGCTGAACTGGTTTTCGCTGCTGTCGGTTCGTATCGATCACATGAAACGCATAGAAGATCATTTATCGGCAACGTTAATGACGCGCTGCCGTGAAGCTATTGCCGTCGCAAAATTACAGGCGGAAGCCCCACTCAAGGTGGCGCAAGGTGACAGCAGTTTTGCCCTGTATGTTTCCGGCGCTGACTGGCTCAATGGCGAAGCCGCAACCCTGAACAGCGATGGATTAGCGCCGCAATTAGGACGTTCGGTATTGTCAATGATTGGCGAACAGGCTCAGCGTTTACGCAATCAGGCTGAGGAACTGGCTTCAATGCGTGCCACGCTGGATGAGCGAAAAATTATCGATCAGGCCAAAAGCTGGTTGATGCAGCAGCACGGTCACAGTGAAGAGTCTGCGTGGCAGGCGCTGCGTAAAAGCGCCATGAATCAAAACAAACGCATCCTGGACATCGCTAATGCCGTGCTGGCTGTGGCGGCCACGTTAAAGGGGTAACTCAAAGGAGGTAGTTGCACAAAGCCTGTGCGTAGAGTGCGTCAGCAGGGTGCAAATTTGTGTGATTTTCCATCAGTTGTGATGGAAAAGCCTTGCCAGCTGGCTTTCAACACATTGGCACAGGCTTTGCTTTACCTTACAGACAATGCGCATTTGTTTCGCCAACGGCGGTGAAGCGAGTGCTTTGGATAAAGGCGTCCATCCGCGTGCTACGGCATGTCGGAGGACGCCTTTTTTTATTTCATTTTTTCAGGTGCCAATGATGAGCAAAACGCCTTTTTCACTCTCACGCCGTCAGTTGTTATTGGCTGGAGCCGCAGTAGGTGGCAGCTATTTATTGCCAGGTTTGCATCATGCCGCCTGGGCGGCGGGATCGGATGCACCCGAAAAAACCACGGTGCGTGTCGGTTTTATTCCACTCACCGACTGTGCGCCGGTCGTTATGGCATCGTTGAAAGGTTTCGATAAGAAATATGGCATTACGCTGCAGGTCAGCAAAGAAGCCAGCTGGGCTGCGGTGCGCGACAAGCTCACATCGGGTGAACTGGATGCCGCGCATGTGCTTTACGGCATGCTTTATGGCCTGCAACTGGGTGTCGCAGGACCGCAGCACGACATGGCTAACCTGATGACACTCAACAACAACGGTCAGGCGATAACCCTCTCTAACCAGTTGAAAGCGCAAAACGTAACGGATGCCGCCAGCCTGAAAAAAGCCATCGATGCTAAAGCCAAGGGCAGCTACACCTTCGCCCACACGTTTCCCACCAGCACTCACGCCATGTGGCTCTATTACTGGCTGGCGAATGCCGGTATCGACCCATTTGAAGATGTGCGCACCGTTGTCGTGCCGCCACCGCAAATGGTGATGAACATGAAGATTGGCAACATGAGCGGCTACTGCGTCGGTGAACCCTGGAACCAGCGTGCCATCAGCGACAACATTGGTTTTACCGCCGTGACCAGCCAGCAGATCTGGCCAGATCACCCGGAAAAAGTGCTTGGAACACGTGCGCAATGGGTCACTGAAAATCCGAATACCGCTCGCGCGCTAACCGCGGCCGTGCTGGAAGCGGCTCGCTGGATCGACGCTTCAGACGATAACCGCCGTGAAACCGTCAAGGCGTTGGCGGGGCGCGCATGGATCAACACCAAAGTCGAGACGCTGGAAGGCCGGATGCTTGGCCACTACGAAAACGGTTTGGGACAAACCTGGCAAGATGCTCACGCCATGCGTTTCTTCCACGATGGCAGCGTCAACTTCCCCTATTTATCAGACGGCATGTGGTTCCTGACGCAGATGAAGCGTTGGGGCCTGGTGAAAACTGATCCCGATTATCTGGCCGTGGCACGCCAAATCAACCGCATAGATATCTACAAGCAGGCCGCCAGCGCGGTCGGTAACGTCACGCTGCCCGCCAGCGAGATGCGCAGCAGTACTTTCATTGACGGCAAAGTGTGGGATGGAACCGATCCTGCCGCTTACGCCGCCAGCTTTGCCATCAAACGTTAACAGAGGTTGTCATGAAAACTGAAGCTCGCGCCCTGGCGCAACCTGCGAAAACAGAGAGTAGCGCAACCATTATTCCGCTACAGATTGCCCCTAAAGCGGCGGCTAAACCGGCCCGTCTGCGTCCACTGCTAGAGCGTGTCATCCCTGCGTTGAGCGGTATGCTGCTGCTGGGTTTGGTGTGGCAAATCGCCGCCTTGTCGAGCCAGGGTTTTCCCACGCCGTATGCAACCTGGCAGGCGGCACAAACGCTGTTCGCCGATCCGTTCTATAACAACGGCCCGAACGATCAGGGTATCGGCTGGAACGTGCTCGCGTCACTGCAACGTGTCGCCATTGGCTTTGGGCTGGCTGCGCTGGTGGGCATTCCCGCCGGTTTTCTGCTGGGGCGCTTTACCTTTATGTCACGCATGTTCAATCCAATTATTGCGCTGCTGCGCCCGGTGAGTCCGCTGGCGTGGTTGCCGATTGGCCTGCTGTTATTTCAACGCGCTGAACCCGCTTCCAGCTGGACCATTTTTATCTGCTCTATTTGGCCAATGATCCTCAACACCGCCGAAGGTGTGCAGCGTATTCCGCAGGATTACCTCAACGTTGCACGGGTTTTGCAACTCTCCGAATGGACGGTGATGCGTCGCATTTTACTGCCTGCGGTGTTACCGGCGGTATTAACCGGCGTGCGCCTGTCTATTGGTATCGCCTGGCTGGTGATTGTCGCCGCTGAAATGCTAACCGGCGGCCTGGGCATCGGTTTCTGGATCTGGAATGAATGGAACAACCTCAACGTGGAAAACATCCTGATCGCCATCCTGATTATCGGTGTGGTTGGGTTGCTGCTGGAGCAGGGCTTGATGCTGCTGGTCCGTCGTTTTAGCTGGGAAAAATAAGGGGATCGCCATGCAACATATCATTCGCGTACAGCAGGTCAGCCAGCGCTTTAACACATCTGGCGGCGATTTCCTCGCGCTCGATAACGTCAGTTTTGACATCCGCGAAGGAGAAACCTTGAGCCTGATCGGCCATTCCGGCTGTGGCAAATCTACTTTGTTGAATTTGATCGCCGGGCTAACGCGCCCCAGCAGCGGCGTGTTGTTGTGTGATAACCGTGAAATCACCGGTCCCGGCCCAGAGCGTGCGGTGGTATTCCAAAACCATTCCTTGCTGCCGTGGTTAACCACCTACCAAAACGTCGAGCTGGCGGTAAAGCAGGTATTCAAAGGCAAGATGAGCAAAGCGGAAATCAGCGACTGGATCGAGCATAACCTCAATCGCGTGCAGATGAGCCATGCGATGCACAAACGTCCGGGCGAAATCTCTGGCGGCATGAAACAGCGTGTAGGCATTGCACGCGCCTTAGCGATGAAGCCGCGCGTGTTGCTGCTTGATGAACCTTTTGGCGCGCTGGATGCATTAACCCGCGCCCATTTGCAGGACAGCGTGATGCGCATCCAGCAAGAGTTGAATACCACCATTGTACTGATCACCCACGACGTAGATGAAGCGGTGCTGCTGTCGGATCGCGTGCTGATGATGACCAACGGACCTGCGGCGCACGTGGGCGATATGCTCGATATCGACTTGCCACGTCCGCGTTCACGCGTCGCGTTGGCTGACGAGCCGCGTTATCACCAGCTGCGCCAGAAGATCCTGCACTTCCTCTACGAAAAACAGACCACTGCGGCGTGAGGATCGCACCATGAAGCAACAGCTGCTGGTAATTGGCAACGGAATGGCGGGCATGCGCATGGTAGAGACCCTGCTGGCACTGGCCCCGCAGCGTTACGCCATCACCGTGATTGGTCGTGAACCGCTGGGCAATTACAACCGCGTGCTGCTGTCTCCGGTGCTGGCGGGTGAAAAAGCGTTTGCCGACACGCTGATCCACGATCGTGACTGGTATGTCGAAAATGGCGTTCAGCTGCTGGCGGGTGAAACGGTTGAGCGCGTCGATCTGGCAACCCGCTGTGTGCAGACCGATCAACGTCAGCTGCACTGGGATCGACTGGTATTTGCTAGCGGTTCGCAGCCGCGGATGCCGGTGATTCCTGGTATCGATCATCCTAAAGTCAGCGGCTTTCGCAGCCTGCGAGATGTTGAAAAATTACTCAGCGCATCTGGCCCGGTCGTGGTGTTAGGCGGCGGTTTTCTCGGTATTGAAGCCGCCGCAGCGCTGAAAGCGCAAGGCCGTGACGTGACGCTGGTGCATCACAAACCCTGGCTGTTGGATCGCCAGCTGGATGCCAAAGCGGGGGAATTGCTGCTCGCCCAACTGCGCCGTCGCGGTATTCGCTGCGAACTCAACAGCGGCGTAACTGAAGTCACTGAACAGGGCGCGGTTCTGACTAACGGCAGCGTCGTCATGGCGGAGCAAGTGGTGATCGCCATCGGTGTGCAACCGGAAAGTGCCTTGGCGCAGGCGGCGGGTGTGCCTTGTCAACGTGGCATCTGCGTTGATCGTCAGTTGCGCAGCACAATTCCCAATGTTTACGCCGTGGGTGAATGCTGCGAGATAGCCGGAGAGACCTTTGGCCTGGTCGCGCCTTGTCTGGCGCAGGCTGAAGTATTAGGCGCGCAGCTGGCCGACGCGCCACGCGCCGATTTTTACCACGAAAAGAGCGGCACACGCCTGAAGGTCAGCGGCATTTCTCTGTTCAGCGCGGGCGACATTCGAGAAGCGCCGTCGCTGACCAGTTTTGATCCGCTTTCTGGCCACTATCGCCGTCTTTTTCTCAAGCACGGACGGCTCAACGGCGTGCTGTTGTTTGGCGACAGCCAGCAGGGCGCATCGCTGTTAACCCGTCTAAACGCTGCCGAGCAGATAAGTCTGAACACGCTGTTTGGCCTTGATGAACCTGAAACGCAGCCGCAGGCTGCAGGAAGCTTTGTGATGAATAAACCGACATTAGCTGTGCTGGGTCACGGCATGGTCAGCCACCATTTTTTGGAACAGCTGGTCGCACGTGAACTGCATCAGCACTATCACGTGGTGGTCTATGGCGAAGAGCCGCGCATGGCTTACGATCGCGTGCATCTTTCAGCGTATTTTACCGGTAAAAGCGCGGAAGAATTGTCGCTGGTGAGCGATAACTTTTTTGAGCAGTACGGCATTGAGCTGCGTCGCGGTTGTCAGGTCGTTGCGATTGATCGCCAGCAGCGCAGCGTGCGTGACAGCGCCGGAAACGAACTGGCGTGGGATAAGTTAGTGCTGGCAACCGGATCGCGTGCCTTCGTACCGCCAGTGCCGGGCCACGATGGCGATCGCTGCTTTGTTTATCGCACACTGGACGATCTCGATGCGATTGCGGCCTGCGCCAAAAACAGCACACGCGGTGTGGTGATTGGCGGCGGACTGCTGGGTCTTGAAGCGGCGAATGCCCTGAAACAGTTAGGCCTGGAAACGCACGTCGTGGAGTTCGCGCCGCGCCTGATGGCGGTTCAGCTCGATGAGGGCGGCGCATTGATGCTGCGTCAGAAAATTGACGCGCTGGGCGTCACCGTGCACACCTCAAAGCAAACTGAAACGATTGAAAAGCAAGAAGATGGCAGCGTACTGTTGCGCTTTGCTGACGGCGGCGAACTGCCCACCGATCTGGTGCTGTTTTCAGCGGGCATACGTCCGCGTGATGAGTTGGCGCGTGACGCCGATCTGGTGCTCGGCCCGCGTGGCGGCATTGAGATCAACGATCACTGCCAAACCAGCGATGACGATATTTTTGCTATCGGCGAATGTGCATTATGGAACGGGCAGATTTTCGGCTTAGTTGCGCCAGGCTATCAAATGGCGCGCGTGCTGGCAGGACATCTGGCCGCCGAAGCCAGCGCTTTTAGCGGTGCCGATATGAGTACTAAACTCAAGCTGTTGGGCGTGGAAGTGGCCTCGTTTGGTGATGCGCACGCGCGTACAGCGGGCAGTCAAACCTATCACTGGACCGATGGCCCTAAAGGCGTCTACAAAAAAATCGTGGTGTCAGCAGACGGCAAACTGCTGCTTGGCGGCGTGTTGGTAGGCGACAGCGAAGACTATTCATCGCTGCTACAGATGATGCTGAATCAGCTACCATTACCGGCTTCGCCAGCAACGCTGATCTTACCTGCACTGGCTGGTACACCGAGTAAAGCGTTGGGTGTGGCAGCATTACCCGACAGCGCTCAGGTCTGTTCCTGTCACAATGTGAGCAAAGGCGATATCTGCTCAGCGGTGCGAGACGGTTGTGGCGAGTTGGCCAGTGTGAAAAGTTGCACCAAAGCAGCAACAGGCTGCGGAGGGTGTTCCGCGCTGGTGAAGCAGGTGATGGAATTCCAGCTGGAAAACCTTGGCGTCGAAGTGAAAAAAGAGGTGTGCGAGCACTTTGCCTATTCACGTCAGGCGCTTTACGACCTGATTCGGGTAGAGAAAATCCAAACCTTTGATGCGTTACTGGCGGCGCATGGTCGCGGTCACGGCTGCGAAGTCTGTAAGCCGTTGGCGGCTTCGCTGCTGGCCTCTTGCTGGAATGATTACCTGTTAAAACCGGCTCATCTGCCCCTGCAAGATACCAACGATCGCTACTTCGGCAACATCCAGAAAGATGGAACTTACTCGGTGGTGCCGCGTGTCGCCGCGGGGGAAATTACGCCACAAGGTCTGATTGCGATTGGACAAGTGGCAGCACGTTACGATCTCTACACCAAAATAACAGGCGGTCAACGAATCGACCTGTTTGGCGCGCGCCTCGATCAGCTGCCCGCAATTTGGGAAGAGCTGCTGATGGCAGGGTTCGAAACCGGTCATGCCTACGGTAAATCGCTGCGTACGGTGAAATCTTGTGTCGGCTCAACCTGGTGTCGCTACGGCGTGCAGGATTCCACCGTGTTTGCCATCGCGCTGGAGAACCGCTACAAGGGCCTGCGCGCCCCGCACAAAATCAAAATGGCCGTTTCAGGCTGCACCCGTGAATGCGCCGAAGCGCAGAGCAAAGATATCGGGGTGATCGCCACCGACAAAGGCTGGAACCTGTATGTGTGCGGTAACGGTGGCATGAAACCGCGCCACGCGGACTTATTCGCCAGCGACCTCGACGATGAAACCTTGCTGCGCTACGTTGACCGTATCCTGATGTTTTATGTGCGTACCGCCGACCGTTTACAGCGCACCAGCGTGTGGATGGACAACATGGAAGGCGGCCTCGACTACCTGCGTGACGTGATCATTGAAGACAGCCTCGGCATTGGCGCCATGCTGGAACAAGAGATGCAGCACGTGGTGGAAAGCTACCAGTGCGAATGGCAAACCACGCTGCAAGATCCGTCACGCCGCGCCTTGTTTACCCCAACGGTGAACAGCAACGAACCTGATGAAACCTTGCGTTATGAGCAAGTACGGGGACAGCGTCAGCCCGCCGCCGCGAACGCGATCCCTGTTATGCATCTGCCCGCTGAACCCTGGAGCAGGGTATGCGATCTCGATTCTCTGCCGTTGCAGGCAGGAATTGGCGCACGCCTTGGCAGCGAGCGCATTGCACTGTTCCGTTTTGGCGATGAACTCTACGCGCTGGAAGATCGTGAGCCAGGCAGCGACGTCAGCGTGCTGTCGCGCGGCATTCTCGGCGACGTGGGTGGCGAACCGGTAGTGATTTCGCCGCTCTACAAGCAGCGCGTGCGGCTGCGTGACGGGCAAAGCCTGGATAATCCGCAGCACCAGCTACGCTGTTGGCCGGTGAAACTGGAAGCGGGACAAATCTGGCTGGCAAACCGACCACTTAATCTCATGGCGAAGGCATCATGAAAACCACCTGTCCTTATTGCGGCGTCGGCTGCGGCGTTAGCGTCACGCCACAGGGCGATGAACAGGCGCAGGTCGCGGGCGATCTCCAACATCCAGCCAATTTCGGTCGGCTGTGTGTAAAAGGGGCCGCGCTGGGTGACACCCTGAAAAAGGACGGGAGACTGCTTTATCCGCAGGTCAATCAGCAACGCGTGAGCATGGACGCGGCGCTAGAGGCCGCAGCGAACGGGCTGCGTGAGATCATTGAACAACATGGCCCGCAGGCGGTGGCATTTTACGGCTCGGGCCAGTTGTTGACAGAAGATTATTACGTCGCCAATAAGCTGATGAAAGGGTTCATCGGGGCCGCCAATATCGATACCAATTCGCGGCTCTGCATGGCATCGGCTGTTGTAGGCTATAAACGCGCGTTCGGTGCCGATGCAGTGCCGTGTTGCTATGAGGATTTTGAACGCGCGGATGTCGTGATCCTGGTAGGATCAAACGCAGCATGGGCACATCCGGTTGCGTATCAGCGGCTGGTCAAGGCCAAACAGCAGCGACCAGAAATGCAGGTGATAGTGATCGATCCACGCCGCACCGCAACCTGCGATCTTGCCGATCTGCATTTGGCATTACGTCCTGGTAGCGACAGCGTTTTGTTTGCCGGTTTGCTGAACTGGTTGGTAGAAAACAACGGTGTAGATACCCGCATGCTCGCGCACTTGGCCGATGTGGAACCGGCGCTGCTCGCGGCGCGCGAATGGGATCTTGCTCGGGTTGCTGCGCACTGCGATCTTGAACCGGAACAGGTTACTGCTTTCTGGCAGCTGTTTACCTCATCGCAACGCGTGCTGACCTTGTGGTGCATGGGCGTTAACCAATCCGTCAGCGGCAGCGACAATAACAACGCCATTATCAATGCACATTTGCTCAGCGGAAAAGTGGGTTTGCCGGGCAGCGGGCCGTTTTCACTTACGGGTCAGCCCAACGCGATGGGGGGCCGTGAAGTGGGGGGATTGGCGAATCAACTCGCGGCCCATATGAATTTTAATGATGCCGATTGCGATCGTTTGCAGCGCTTTTGGCAAAGCCCAACCATAGCGCGTCAGCCTGGTTTGACGGCGGTAAAGCTGTTCGACGCTATTGAGCGGGGTGACGTAAAAGCGGTGTGGATTATGGGCACCAATCCAGCGGTGTCGATGCCAGAAGGCAATCGCATTGCGCAGGCGCTGGCAAAATGTCCGTTGGTGATTGTTTCCGATGTATTAGCGCAAACCGATACCAGCGCCTTCGCTGACATTCTATTGCCCGCGCTGGGGTGGGGTGAAAAAAATGGCACAGTAACCAACTCCGAGCGACGCATCTCCCGTCAGCGTGCGTTTGCAGCTGCGCCCGGTGATGCCAAACCCGATTGGTGGCTGCTGGCGCAAGTGGCGCAGCGTTTGGGTTTCGCCGCCGCCTTTGGCTGGACCCATCCGGCGCAGATCTTCCGCGAACACGCTGCACTTTCCGGCTTTGAAAACCACGGACAGCGCGCCTTTGATATCAGCGGGCTGGCGCAGTTAAGTGACGACGGCTGGGATAAATTGCGTCCGATTCAATGGCCGGTTAATGCACAGCATCCTGATGGTTGCGCACGTTTATTCAGCGATCGTCGCTTCTTTCATCCTGACGGGAAGGCGCGTTTGCTGCCGTCCGCAGAGACAAAAACAGTCACTGTTAATAGAGATTATCCGCTGTTAATGAACACCGGTCGCGTGCGCGATCAATGGCATACCATGACGCGTACCGGGGCAGTGCCGCGTCTGATGCAACACTGCGATGAGCCTTTTGTCGCGCTGCATCCTCAAGATGCCATTGCGTATGGCTTACCTGCAGGAACACTGGCGCGCGTGCAATCGGTTCACGGCTGGATCACTGCACGCGTTACCCACGACAGCGGACTTCGACGCGGCGAACTTTTCGTGCCGATGCACTGGAACCGTCAGTTCAGCCAGCAAAGCAATGTAGACATGTTGGTAGCCGCACTCTGCTGCCCAGCATCGGGGCAACCCGCCTTAAAGCAGACGGCGGTGCGTATTCAACCGCTGCGCGTAGATTGGCAAGGTTGGCTATGGCAACGCAGCGATCAAGCGCCGAAAAATCTTCGCTATTGGGCGCGTGCGCCACAACAGGGCGCGCAGCGTTTTGTATTGGGCGGAGAAGGTTCTGTATCAAACTGGCTCGCTTCACACACGGATTTGACTTCAATGCAGTTGCAGGTTGCCGAAGGCGGCCAGGATTATCGGCTACTGGCGTGGCGCAACGGTGCGTTACAGCTGGCGTTTTATGCCGCTTCTCGCTTACCGCACCTCGATCACGCTTTCATTACTGCGGCTTTTCAGGCTGCGCCAACGCGTGCCATCGATCGTCATTCGCTACTGGCGGGGCAAGCTGCGCAAGGTGACGTGGCGGGCCGCATTATTTGCAGCTGCTTTAGCGTAGGCGAACAAACCATTTTAAATGCGGTGGCCCAAGGCTGCCGTAGCACACAGGCGCTGGGCGCCAAACTCAAGTGCGGAACAAATTGTGGCTCCTGCATCCCGGAGCTAAAACAACTGCTGTCATCATGCGTGACGGAGGAATCATGACGCTTGCTATTGATGCATTGGATAAACTGCTGACGCCCAATGGCGAAGCTTCGGAACATGGACGTGTTTGGTTAGTGGGCGCGGGTCCCGGTGATGTTGAGCTGCTCACGGTAAAAGCGTTACGGTTGTTACAACAAGCGGAAGTGGTGGTGTATGACCGATTGGTGAGCGAGGCGGTGATGGCGGAAGTGCCCGACAGCGCCTTGTGTATTGATGTGGGTAAGCGGCCTGGTTATCACGGGTTAAAGCAGTCGCAAATCAATCAGCTGCTGGTGGATTTAGCGCTGAGTGGACGCAACGTGGTGCGGCTAAAAGGCGGCGATCCCTTTATTTTTGGGCGTGGCGGTGAAGAGATGGTGAGCCTGCAACAAGCCGGTATTGTGTGTGAGGTGGTACCCGGTATCACGGCGGCGGTGGGTTGCGCCGCCGCCAGCGGAATTCCCCTGACGCATCGCGATTGTGCGCAATCGCTGCGACTGATTACCGGACACGGGCGCAGCGGTGAACCGCAACTGAATGATGCATCGTTGGCCGCTGCGAATCAGACGTTAGTGTTTTATATGGGATTGAGCTGGAGTGCCTCAATCAGTGCGCAGCTGTTGGCTCAAGGGCGCGATGCGGATACGCCAGTAGCCATCATCGAAAATGGGACGCGACCCGAGCAGCGCGTGTTGATCACGACATTGAAGGCGTTAGCGCAAACGGTTGAAAATGAAAAGCCGGTTTCACCGTCGTTGCTGATGATTGGTGATGTGGTGCGTTATTACCGTGCTGATTTAAAGATTGCTGAAGATGAATCTATAAAACAGGTGTAGATAAATTACTGATATGACTTTATCTGGCGTGCGTGAGTCAGGTAGGGCGCATCCGCCGCAGGGCTGCGGCGGATGCGCCTACAGCGAGGTATTGACGGCGTCTTTACGCAATCGCCCTTTATTCCCAACTGAACGACACCCTGTTTTTTTACGGCGCGTTTAAAACGGACTCACATCGCCCGCCTCAACGGCAACGGCGCAACCAACACCCTCACGCCCAACGCTTCGAATGCATCAACCTGTGCTGAAGAAATACCGTTGTCGGTAATCAGGCAGTGAATTTTGCTCCAGTCACACGGCAGCGCAAACATCGACACCTTATCGATCTTGCTGGAATCGGCGACCACATAAACCGTGTTGGCCGAGTTGATCATCGCCATTTTAACTTTAATGTCGGTTTCGCTGGGAAAGCTCAAACCGAGGCGCGGTGAAATACAGGCGGTTGCCAGAAACAGCTTCTCTGCCAATACATTTTCGAAGAAGTTTGCCGCTTTTTCGCCAGATGTCGACAATGTTGGAAATTTAAACGTCCCGCCTGTTAACAAGATATTTATTCCCGGCTCGCCACCCAGTTTCAGCGCAATGTTCACGGCGGTTGTGACTACCGATAAACGGCGAATATGGCTGATCGCTTCGGCAATGGCGGTGGTAGTGGTACCCGAATCGAAAATCACTGTGTCGCCATTTTCGATATGCTGCGCGGCTAAACGTCCTATCGCTTCCTTCTCTTCAAGATGTGTTTGCCGCTCCAGCAGCAGCGCGCCGGTATTCTGTTTTCCGGTCATTAATGTTGCGCCACCGTGGTAACGCTGTACAAAACCTTGTTTTTGCAGCATCCGCAGATCGGTACGTAACGTGGCTTCCGTTAAGCCAAAGGTTTCAGTCAACGCTTTGACGGTGACCGTGCCATCCTCACGGATCATTTCCAGAATCTTTTCGCGGCGTTGCTGCATATCAGCCAACTGCTCACTCTTGCTTTTCAATCGAAATGCTCCCTTTTCCAATCGCGTTAGGTGTAGGCGAACGTGGACCTGATGCTGAGTCTACCGCGCCATTTTTGCGAATGCGAGATGATGAAAACGGCCAATGATTTTCGAACGAAAATAAACAATAAACAGGTTATTGAATCTTCACATTGGGTTCAGCATCTTTATCCATGCGATTTTTTCTGTTTGTAATGCACATCACGTCTTTTCAATAAGATAATTAATATCTCTCGCCGAGTTGTATGAAATTTGATCTCACCCACACATCCTTTCAATTCGATAGCATATATTTTTGTTCGAAAATGATGATTTGCGATTGAGAAAGTTAAACCCTGAAGGAGTGTAACGAATGAGCGGTGAATATGACGTAAATCTGCGCTATGGCGTGGACACGGCGCAAGATCTCAGCGGCAAAGTCGCGGTGGTGACCGGCGGACTCGGCGGTATTGCCATGGCGAGCAACGCCATGCTGCTGGAAAAGGGCGCACGTCTGGCGCTGCTCTATCCGCCGTTTGAAGCGGAGAAAGTCAGCAGCCTCAGTGTCGGGTTTGCAGCAGAAAGCGTGCAGTTTGTCTGCTGTGACGTCACCGATCCTGCTTCGGTTGAACAGGCTTTTGATCAGGTTGAAGCACATTACGGTCATATCGATATTCTGGTGAATTGCGCCGGTTACGTGATGCTGCAACCGGTACTGGAGACTGATTTTGCCGAGTGGCAGAAGCAGATTGCCGTCAATCTCACCGGGCCATTTCTCTGCTCACAAGCGGTGGGTAAACGTATGGTTAAGGCGGGCAACGGCGGCAAAATCATCAATATCGCCTCTCAGGCAGCCTCAATCGCTATCGATAATCACGTGGCTTACACCTCGGCAAAAGCGGGCTTGCTTGGCATGACCAAGGTCATGGCGAAAGAATTTGCGCCGCATCGTATTAACGTCAACACGCTCTCGCCCACGGTGGTATTAACCCCGATGGGTGAGAAAGCCTGGCGCGGTGAAAAAGGCGAGCAAATGAAAAAACTTATCCCACTGGGCCGTTTTGCCTACACCGACGAAATCGCCGCCGCCGTGCTGTTTTTTGCCAGCAACGGCAGCGACATGATCACCGGCGCCGATCTGATGATCGATGGCGGTTTCACCATTTGGTAATGCTGTGCCAATTCCAGAGAAACAAAACACCCTGCGATAACGATAAATAGAGAGAACATCACCATGAAAAAACGTACTTTGCTGTGCACTGCAATGGCGGCCTGCCTGATCTCTCACGCGGCATTTGCTGCAGAGAAAGGCACCATCATGATTCTGGTTAACTCGCTCGATAATCCTTATTACGCCTCAGAAGCCAAAGGCGCCAACCTCAAAGCGCAACAACTTGGATACAAAACCTCCGTGCTGTCTCACGGTGAAGATGTGAAGAAGCAAAGCGAACTGATCGATGCCGCGATTGGTAAAAAAGTGCAGGGCATTATTCTGGACAACGCCGATTCCACCGCCAGCGTGGCGGCGATTAAAAAAGCCAAAGATGCCGGTATTCCCGTGGTGTTGATTAACCGTGAAATCCCGGTTGATGACGTGGCGCTGGAGCAGATTACCCACAACAATTTCCAGGCCGGTTCCGATGTTGCCAACGTCTTTGTTGAGAAGATGGGAGAAAAGGGCAAGTACGCTGAACTGACCTGTAATCTCGCCGACAACAACTGCGTAACCCGTTCCAAATCCTTCCATCAGGTACTCGATCAATATCCCGACATGCAAAGCGTGGCGCGTCAGGATGCTAAAGGCACCTTGATTGATGGCAAGCGCATCATGGACAGCATTCTGCAGGCGCATCCCGATGTAAAAGGCGTAATTTGCGGTAACGGCCCAGTGGCGCTGGGCGCGATTGCGGCGCTGAAAGCCGCAGGACGCGATGACGTCACGGTGGTGGGCATTGATGGTAGCAACGATGAGCGCGACGCGGTTACCGCAGGAACGCTGAAAGCCACCGTCATGCTTCAGGCGCAGGCGATTGCCGCGCAGGGCGTCACTGATATCGACAACTTCATCCAGAAAGGGATCAAACCGGCCAAACAGCGGGTGATGTTCCGCGGCATTTTGATCACGCCAGAAAATGCCAAAGGTGTGCAGGACTTCAATTATAAGTCGTAATTAACCGCCGCCGCGCCCGTGAAAACGGGCGCCAGGGAGAATGAGATGGATAAACGACTCTGGCTGATGCTGATAGCAGTTGTGCTCGGTGGTTGCCGTATTGTGTCGCAGCAGGAGCTGGCTGATCTGAAAAATCCCCCCAATCCAAACATGACGAATATTGCGCAAACCTGGCAGCAAAAACTGGTGCCGCAGGTCGCAGGTGAAGCGAAACCGCTGGCTGAGTTGATGAAGTCTTTGCAGTCGGCTCCCGATTTTGACAGTGCCTGTAAAACCTACGGTTATCGCAGCCAGGAAGAGAATCCCTGCGTATTCAGCGTGAGTGTCAGCGGTGATGTCACCGCAGTTAACACCACTTCTCGCAGTGGAAAGATGACGGTTAAAGATATTTCAGGTGACAGCGTCACAATTCAGGTTGGGCCAATCATTCGCGGCACTGCACTGCGCGATGCATATAAAGGGGCCAGCTATCAGGACTTCAACGATCAGGTGATGTTTGGCGATTATGGCCGGGCGATCAATCAGCAGGCTTCCACATTAATGCAGCAGTTCAAGCCAAAAGTGGGCGACAAAATCACGGTGGCGGGCGTATTCAGTGCCTGGGACATTCCGCAGAAACTGCCGGATATCACGCCAGCGCAAATCACGCGGCAGTAAGGAGGGCATATGCAAAATCCTCAATCGCAACAGGCTACCGATGTGATCATTGAAACGCGCAATGTCTCGCGGGTTTATCCTGGCGTAACGGCGCTCGATCAGGTCAATTACCGCGTGTATCGCAACAAAGTGAACGTGCTGATTGGCGAAAACGGCGCAGGAAAATCCACCATGATGAAAATGCTGGCGGGTGTAGAGACGCCGTCATCAGGCGAGATTTTACTGGAGGGAAAACCGGTGTCGCTGACCTCAACGCAGCAAGCAGAGAAGCGAGGGATCAGCATAATTTTTCAGGAGCTGAACCTGTTTCCAAACATGAATGTGATGGATAACATCTTCATTGCCAATGAGTTTTTTCAGCGCGGCGTGATCAATGAAAAGTATCAATATGCGCTGGCAAAAACGCTGCTGGAGCGGCTGGAGCTGGACGTTGATCCCTATGCGGCGCTAGGTGAACTCGGCATTGGTCATCAACAGCTGGTAGAAATTGCACGTGCGCTATCGAAAGACACCCGCGTGCTGATCATGGATGAACCGACCAGCGCGCTGAGCCAGTCGGAAGTCAGGGTGCTGTTTAACGTCATTGAACAGCTCAAACGACGTGGCGTCACTATTATCTACATTTCTCACCGGCTCGAAGAGCTGATGGAAATTGGCGATCACATCACAATTTTCCGCGATGGGCGCTTTATCAGTGAGCGCGAAGTGCGTGATGCCAGCGTGCCGTGGATCATTGAGCAAATGGTAGGCGACAAGAAAAAGCACTTCGATTATCACGCGGCGGCGCAAGGTGACACGATCTTGCAGGTAGAAGGCTTGACCGCGCTGCATCAAAACGGCGGATACAAGCTCAATGACGTCACTTTTTCGCTACGAAAAGGGGAAGTGATCGGCATTTACGGTTTGCTGGGCGCAGGACGCACCGAACTGTTTAAAGGGCTGATTGGCTTGATGCATTGTCAGTCGGGCAGTGTGTTGCTCAACGGTGAAAATCTGGCGAAGCGTAATTTCCAGCAGCGGCTCAAACGCGGCATCGCACTGGTGCCGGAAGATCGCCAAGCCGAAGGCGTAGTGCAGCTGATGTCGATCACCGCCAATATGACGCTCTCCGATCTCAGCCTGCGTGGCTTTCGCCGTGCGCTGCGAATGCTTAATCCCGGTAAAGAGAATCAGCGCGTTAATGAAATGATTGGGCATCTGGCGATCAAAGTCAGCGATGCCGAGCTGCCGATCACCTCATTAAGCGGCGGTAACCAGCAGAAAGTGGTGCTGGGCAAGGCATTGATGACCGGGCCGAAAGTGGTGCTGTTGGATGAACCCACGCGCGGTATTGATGTTGGCGCAAAAACCGATGTCTATCACCTGATTGGCAACCTGGCACAGCAGGGGCTGGCGGTGATGTTTTCCTCATCCGAACTGGACGAGGTGATGGCGCTGGCCGACCGCATTTTAGTCATGGCGGATGGACGCATTACCGCCGATCTGCCGCGCGCTGAAGCGACACGAGAAAAACTGATCAGCGCTTCGACACCGCAAGCTTAAGGTTGCTGGAGAATTTCATGAATCAAAAATATTTGCTCTATATGTATCTCCTCAAGGCGCGAACCTTCATCGCGTTACTGATTGTGGTGGGCTTTTTCAGCGTAATGGTGCCGAATTTTCTGACGACGTCCAACCTGCTGATCATGACTCAACATGTCGCCATCACCGGTTTACTGGCAATTGGCATGACGCTGGTGATTTTGACCGGCGGCATTGATTTATCCGTGGGCGCGGTAGCTGGGATTTGCGGCATGGTAGCGGGTGCGCTGCTCACCAACGGCGTGCCGCTTTGGGGCGGTAATACGCTGTTCCTCAACGTGCCCGAAGTGATTCTTGTGGTGGCGATTTTTGGCGTGCTGGTGGGATTGATCAACGGGGCAGTGATCACCCGGCTGGGTGTTGCTCCCTTCATTTGTACGCTCGGCATGATGTATATCGCACGCGGCGCGGCGCTGCTGTTCAACGACGGTAGCACTTACGCCAACCTGGTCGGTCTGCCGCAACTGGGTAATACCGGTTTTGCGTTCCTCGGCTCGGGCACGCTACTGGGCGTCTATATCCCGATCTGGTTAATGCTCGGCTTTTTGCTGTTGGGCCTCTACTTAACCCGTAAAACGCCGCTTGGGCGTTACATCTACGCCACCGGCGGTAATGAAGGGGCGGCGCGCCTGGCTGGCGTACCTATCATCAAAGTAAAAGTTTTTGTCTACGCCTTCTCTGGCTTGTGCGCGGGTCTGGTGGGGTTAGTGGTGGCGTCGCAGTTGCAAACTGCACATCCGATGACCGGCAACATGTTTGAAATGGATGCCATCGGTGCCACCGTCTTGGGCGGCACCGCGCTGACAGGCGGTCGCGGCAGGGTTTCCGGCTCGATTATTGGTGCGTTTGTTATCGTTTTCCTTGCCGACGGCATGGTGATGATGGGCGTTAGTGATTTTTGGCAGATGGTGATTAAAGGACTGGTGATTGTGACAGCTGTGGTTATCGATCAGTTCCAACAACGTCTGCAAAGCAAAGTGGTGCTGTTGCGTCGCCATGAGCAAAAGCAGCAATCCACCCCAACATCTAACGTCAGTCATGGCTAAACGGAGGCAAGATGACACGAGATTTCAGTGGAAAAACGGTGGTGATTACTGGCGCCTGTCGAGGAATTGGTGCAGGCATTGCGGCCCGCTTTGCCCGCGATGGGGCGAACCTGGTCATGGTATCGAATGCGGATCGCGTGCATCAGACGGCCAATACCTTACAAAAGCAGTTTGGCGGCGAGATTCTGTCGTTACAGGTTGATGTCACCGTTGAAAGCGAGGTGCAGCAGCTTTATCAGCAAGCATTTAAACGGTTTGGCAGTATTGATGTTTCAATTCAAAACGCCGGAGTTATCACCATTGACCGGTTTGACGCAATGCCTAAAAGTGATTTTGAGAAGATCCTGGCGGTCAACACCACCGGCGTCTGGTTGTGTTGCCGCGAGGCGGCGAAATATATGGTGCAGCAGAACAGCGGCAGTTTGATCAACACCTCTTCGGGGCAGGGGCGACAAGGTTTTATCTACACGCCCCATTATGCCGCCAGTAAAATGGGCGTGATCGGCATTACTCAAAGTCTGGCGCTGGAGCTGGCACCGTGGCACATCACGGTAAATGCGTTTTGCCCAGGCATCATCGAAAGCGAAATGTGGGATTACAACGATCGCGTGTGGGGCGAGATTCTGAGCAGCGACAAGAAAACGTACGGCAAAGGCGAATTGATGGCGGAGTGGGTTGAAAATATTCCGTTGAAACGTGCCGGGCAGCCAGATGATGTTGCCGGGCTGGTGGCGTTTCTCGCCTCAGACGATGCTCGCTATATCACCGGGCAAACCATTAATGTGGATGGCGGGTTAATATTCTCTTAATTCCTGCCGCTGTAATCAGGGGTTTGCCAGGTGGCAAACCCTTTTTTTTGCCTGTTTTTTAACCTCAGAAAATTCTCGGATAAGCACAAAAGATGAGACCTGTCCTGCACGGCTGTCACAATATGTTAAGGTAAACTCACTTGGTTGTGTAAATTCTTCCACCTTAAGACCCAAAAACGACCTCATTGCTTATGTCTTCAACCTTATTGAAACGAAAATCGCTGACATTCTGTTTGGTGGCCTCGACAATCGTCTCCACTGCGCCTGCTGCTGCGCTACAACCCGAAACTCGGGTAGCAGAAGCGCCGTTTGACGATCCCGCCCGTTTCCGCCAATCGCTGGAGAATCTGCCCTCGTTGGGCAATTACGATAACAGCGCGGAGTGGAGCAAAAAGCTCGCTTCGGTAGCGAAAAGCATTGGTGAAGCCAGTCAAAACAGCAGCAGTGAGGCTTCATTCGGTCAGCAAGCTGGCGTATGGGCGTTTAACCATCTACGTGATGAAGTGGCGGATCGCGTTGAGAACGAAGGACAGTCGCTGCTTTCTCCTTATGGCAATGCGACCCTGGATCTCATGGTCGACATGGATGGCAACTTCACCGGCACGGGTGGCGATCTGTTTAGCGCGTTAGCAGATGAAAACAGTTATCTTACGTTTAGCCAGGTTGGCCTCCATGACACTTCAGATGGATTAGTCGGGAATGCGGGTTTGGGGCAGCGTTGGGAAGCGGGGCAGTGGTTACTCGGTTACAACACGTTTATCGATCGCATTTTCAGCAGCGGTTTACAGCGCGCTTCAGTGGGTACGGAAGCGTGGAGTGATAATCTGCGCTTTTCCGCTAACTATTATCATCCGCTTTCGGGTTGGAAAAACCTCGGCGATAACCAGCAGCAGCGTATGGCGCGCGGTTATGACATTACCACACAAAGCTACCTGCCGTTTTATCGTCAGGTGGGTATGTCTTTGAGCTGGCAGCAATATTTGGGGCAAAATGTCGATCTGTTTAACAGCGGCAACCGCTATCACAACCCTTCAGCGATGACGTTTGGCCTCTCATACACTCCGGTGCCGCTGGTGACCTTTTCTGCTACGCATAAAACCAGCAGCGCGGGCGAGAGCCAGGAACAACTCGGCCTTAAACTGAATTACCGTTTTGGCGTGGCGTTGAGTCAACAACTCAATGCCAATAACGTCGCGGCTGCGCACTCGCTGCGGGGAAGCCGCTACGACAACGTAACACGCAGCGACACGCCGGTGCTGTCGTTCCGTCAGCGTAAAAACTTATCCGTTTTTCTTGCTACGCCGCCCTGGCAGCTAAACGGCGGCGAAAGCCTGCCGCTTAAGCTGCAAATTCGCGCCAGCAACGCAATCAAAGCTGTGAGCTGGCAAGGCGATACACAAGCGCTGAGTTTGACACCGTCATCAGATAATAATGATCCACAAGGCTGGAGCGTCATTCTGCCGCCATGGGACAATTCCCCCGATGCGACGAACGAATATCGCTTGTCCGTGACGTTGGAAGACACCAAGCAGCAACGTGTCACGTCCAACTGGATCACCCTTAAACTTCAGCCGCCCATGGCTGTTCGCGAGCAGCAGGATGATCGCTACGATTTGATGGCACCCACCGAAAAGAGCCCAGCGATGAGTCTCTGATCCAACGCAAAAAAAGTGTGACAATTGTCACACTTTTCCAGTGGAAAGTTTTTAAGGAAACTCGCAGAATCAGCGAAAATTCTTATACACCTGCTCACCATGATCCTTCGTCCGCAACGCCACTGGTTCGTTCGTTTGTTCGCCTGGCACGGCTCTGTGCTGCCTGATATTTTGTTTCGCTTATCGCTGAATTTAATGATGTCACTGATCGCGCTGGCATCACTGAATTGGTATGAAACGCTGGGCATTAAACTCACTCTGGCGCCGTTTAGTTTGCTGGGGGTGTCTATCGCGGTGTTTCTCGGTTTTCGCAACAGCGTCTGTTTTGCCCGCTTTAGTGAAGCGCGGCATTTTTTAGGTGCCTTGCTTATCGCCTGTCGTACTCTCCAGCGTCAGGTGATGGCGGTTTGCCCCGCTGATGCGCCGCGAGTACAAAGGCTGTTACTGGCATTTTGCGCCAGCCTTAAACATCAGCTTCGTCGCACCGATGCGCGTGAAGATTTAACGCGTTTATTAGGGGATGAAGCGGAAGGGTTACTTCAGCGGCATTCACCTGCAAACGTGTTGCAGTTGCAGCTCTCACACTGGCTGGCAGAGCAGCGTCGTCAGGGAAATATCAGCGATGTTGTCTGGGGCAATATCGACAATAACCTCAACCAGCTTGCCGCAGTATTGGGCGGTTGTGAACGTCTTGCCAGCATGCCGGTGCCTTTTGCTTACGGCCTGCTGCTGCACCGCACAGTCTATTTTTTCTGTACCTTGCTACCGTTTGCGTTGGCACCCGATCTGCATGCGATGACGCCGCTGGTTTCGATGTTTATTGCCTATACCTTTCTCTCGCTGGATACGCTGGCGGAAGAGCTGGAAATGCCGTTCGGGTATGAAAACAACCACCTGCCGATGGATGCTATCTGCACCAATATTGAGATCAATCTGCGCGAGATGGCGGGTGAATCCGACTTGCCGCTGCCCATGCAGCCGGATAAATATTATCGCCTGACATAAAAAGAAAACGGCCCGGAAGACACAGGCCGGGCCGTTAAGTGAGGGCAGGGCGATTAGAACTGGTAGATCAAGCCAAGTGCAGTGATATCGTCGGTCGCCAAGCCGAGTGCGTTATCATCTTTCAACAGGTTGATGCGGTATTCACCGTAGACCGACATGTTTTTGTTGAAGTAATAGGTCGCACCCACAGAGGTATATTTGATGATGTCAGCATCACCAATGTTCTCGATCTCTTTACCTTTTGACGAAACGTAGCCGACAGAAGGACGAATGCCGTTCAGGAACTGATACTGCGCAACGGCTTCAAAGTTCTGCGCTTTATTAGCAAAACCACCAGAAATTGGTGTGGCATTCAGCGTTTCGCCGTACATTGCTGCCAGATAGATCTGGTTGGCGTCATATTTCACGCTTGTTGCCCAATGTTGTGCTTTCTCGCCTTTACCGCGTGCGGCAGCATTCTGGGTTTCAGTACGATCAAGGCTGGCAAATGCGCCGGCGAAGCTCAAACCAAAATCAAAGTCGTAGGTCGCAGACAGCGCATAGCCATCACCGTTTGAACGGCGCACGCCGTCGGTATTGCCGCTACGATCGTTTTTCCCTTGATACTGGGCGGCGATATTCAGGCCATCAACCAGACCAAAGAAATCTTTGTTACGCCAGGTCAGCACGCCCGTTGAACGGCCAGACAAGAAGGCGTCGGTATAACCGGAATCGCCCCCAAAGAATGGCAACATGTCGGTGTTAGCCAGCGCGTCATAAACCAGACCGTAGTTACGGCCATAATCCAGCGATCCCGCCTGGCCAAATTTCAGGCCCGCGTAGCCAAGACGCGTACGGTTACCGGTTTGTGCATCGCTGCCTTCAGAGTTGCGCAAACTGTATTGATATTGCCAAAATCCGTAACCGGTTAACTGATCGGTGATTTTCGTTTCACCTTTGAAACCAAAGCGCGCATAGGACGATGTATCGCCATTGTTACTGTCATCATCAGAAAACAGGTGAGAAACGTTAATCTTGCCCACTAAATCGAGCTTATTACCGTCTTTATTATAAATTTCTGCTGCTTGAGCAGTGGAGATACTGATCAATAACGGCATTACAGCCGCCAGTAAAGAGCGCTTCATCATTTTAATATTTACCTGTATCAATTAATTATTATCCCCCAGAGAAGGGGTGAAAAGAAAATGACACAGAAACATAATTCATCCTAGCGTAATAACTGTAACAAAATGTATATTTAATCTTTGTTATCACAAAAACGCATATTTAAGGTTTATTTTTCCTTAAAGAGATTAGATTTTCATATGAAAGATAAATCGCCGGTTTTGTTTTATTATACTTAAAGATCAAGCATTTAATGATTTAAGTGGACTTAATTCCATTCAAGTAAGTTGTTCGGGTAATGAGTAGAACAAAAAAAGTGTTATAGCAATATGATCAGGCTTCATTATCAAATAAAAGCATTTCCATATCTAATGATTAGCCTGATCATGTTTGTTTTTTACACAGCAAGACAAGATATTTCTGCTTTTCTAATAAGGTTAGAAATAGATATGGAATAACGCACAGTGCGTTTTATTGATGATTAAAATGCATGCTAAATTTTGCTTTGTTTAAATTCTGTTTAATATAGATAATAAAAACCTGGCTTGTTTATCCCTTATTTCCCCGTTTGCCCCTTTCTTTAATTCACGTGATTCCTCGCTTGCACTGCAAATGCGCAAATTGCCCTCAAATTGGGCAGCAGATGCCCGTTTTTGGACAATTAATTTATCAGCGATCACAAAAGCGATATTTCATAGCGCAATTGCATAATTCCGCTATTTAATACTCGGCGCAAGCGCCTCGTTAAGATAATTATTCACTAATTATGCAAATAAAGTGAATGGTACTCGCACTTAACTCATTGATATTTGGTAAGTCAAAACGTTTTATGCATTTTTGTCCTTGGCTGGCACGCTATCTGCAATCTAGAGTAGAGCAGCGTTAATCAAGAATTTAACAACTTTAAAACAATAGCTTTACCCAGCCGGGAAAGCAGGAGAGAGAGTTATGTCACTGCACGTTTCACGTCACGACTTTGATCAATGGATGATGCCGGTTTATGCGCCTGCTGCTTTTGTGCCGGTGCGTGCCGAAGGCTCAACGGTTTGGGATCAAAACGGAAAAGATTATATCGATTTTGCGGGGGGCATTGCCGTTAACGCATTGGGCCACGCGCATCCTGCTCTGCAACAGGCGTTGCAAGATCAGGCCGCTCGCCTATGGCACACTGGTAATGGCTATACCAACGAACCGATTCTGCGTCTGGCAAAACAGTTGATTGATGCCACTTTTGCCGATCGGGTCTTTTTCTGTAACTCAGGCGCGGAAGCCAATGAGGCCGCATTAAAGCTGGCCCGTAAAGTTGCACACGATCGCTTTGGTGCGCATAAAAGCGGCATTGTCGCCTTCACTAACGCCTTTCATGGTCGCACCTTATTTACTGTCTCTGCGGGTGGTCAACCTGCCTATTCAAAAGATTTTGCGCCGCTGCCGCCCGATATTCAGCATGCTGCGTTCAACGATCTTGAAGCCGCCGCCGCGCTGATCAACGAAAATACCTGTGCAGTGATTGTTGAGCCTATTCAGGGTGAAGGCGGTGTATTACCGGCCGAGCCCGCTTTCCTGCGCGGCTTGCGCGAGTTGTGTGACAAACATCAGGCGCTGCTGATTTTTGATGAAGTGCAGAGTGGCGTGGGCCGCACGGGTTCACTTTATGCCTATATGCATTACGGCATCACGCCGGACGTATTAACCAGCGCCAAAGCGCTTGGCGGCGGATTCCCAATTGGTGCCATGTTGACGCGTGAAGATTTAGCCTTGGTCATGGGCGTGGGCACGCACGGCACCACTTACGGTGGCAATCCGCTGGCGGGCGCGGTCGCAGGCAAAGTCATGGAACTGATCAATCAGCCAGAAATGATGGCGGGCGTGGCACAACGTCATACCTGGATTGTTGAGGCGCTGGATGAGCTGAATCAGCGTTTACATCTGTTTAAACAGGTACGGGGACTCGGACTGCTGATTGGCGCGGTATTGAGTGATGACTTTGCCGGTAAGGCAAAACAGATCAATCTTGCTGCGGCTGAGATGGGCGTCATGGTGTTGATCGCCGGGGCAAATGTAGTGCGTTTCGCCCCTGCACTGAATATCAGCGAGCAAGAACTCAGAACAGGTATGGCACGTTTTGCCGAGGCGTGTGAATCCTTTGCGCGAGGAACATCGTCATGATGGTTATTCGTCCGGTTGAACGGGATGATTTAAGCCAGTTAATGGCGCTGGCGGGCAAAACCGGTGGCGGGCTAACCTCGCTGCCCGTTGACAGCGCCACCTTGCAGGCGCGTATCGAACGTTCGCTACAAACCTGGGATGGCAGCTTGCCACGCGCCGAGCAGGGTTATGTATTTGTCCTGGCGGATAGCGAAGACAATCGCGCGGTCGGCATTTGCGCCATTGAAGTGGCGGTGGGTTTACAAGATCCTTGGTACAACTTTCGTGTTGGCACGCATGTGCATGCCTCCAAAGAACTCAACGTCTATGCAGCGTTACCCACGCTCTATTTAAGCAACGATCACACCGGCAGCAGCGAGCTTTGCACCCTGTTTCTCGATCCCGATTACCGCGACGGCAAAAATGGCTATCTGCTGTCTAAATCGCGCTTTCTGTTTATGGCCAGTTTCCGCGATCGCTTTATGGATCGGGTCGTGGCAGAGATGCGTGGCGTCAGCGATGAAACAGGGCATTCACCCTTCTGGGACAGCGTGGGTAGCCGCTTTTTTTCTATGGAATTTAGCCAGGCTGATTTTCTCAGCGGCACCGGTCAGAAGGCGTTTATTGCCGAGCTGATGCCGAAACATCCGCTTTACATTCATTACCTGACCGAAGAGGCGCAGGCGGTAATTGGCGAAGTTCACCCTAAAACCGCCCCCGCGCGCGCGGTGCTGGAAGCGGAAGGTTTCCGTTACCTGAACTATATCGACATCTTTGATGGTGGCCCAACGCTGGAATGCGATATCGATCGCATTCGCGCGGTGCGCAAAAGCCGTGTAGTGAATGTCGTAAAGGGTAAAACCGAGGCGGAGGGTCCACTCTGCCTGGTAGCGAACAGCCAGTATCGCCAGTTTCGCGTGGCGCTCTTGCCGGTCGATCCTGAAAGCGGCAGCGTGCAATTAACGGATGCACAGATGCAGGCATTGAAATGTCAGCCGGGTGATAGCCTGCGCGTAGTGACACTTTTCAATGAAAATAAGAACCGCGAGGAGAAAACAGCATGACGCAGATGATTAAAGGCGAATGGTTGGCCGGTAGCGCTGAAACCCTGACTAAACAGGATCCGGTCAGCGGCGAAACGCTGTGGCAAGGTCAGGCTGCGTCAGCACAACAGGTTGAGGCCGCGTGTGAAGCTGCCCGCGCAGCCTTTCCTGCGTGGGCGAAGTTACCTTTTGCGCAACGCCAGGTGTACGTTGAAAAATTTGCCGCCCAGCTTGAAGCCAACAAAGTTGAGCTGGCAGAAACCATTGCGCGCGAAACCGGTAAGCCGCGCTGGGAAGCGTTGACCGAGGTTGGGGCGATGATCAATAAAATCGCAATTTCCATCAAAGCCTACCATACGCGCACGGGTGAACAAGCCGATGGCGAAAGCTCGCTGCGCCACCGTCCACACGGCGTGTTAGCGGTATTTGGGCCGTACAATTTTCCGGGCCATCTGCCGAACGGACATATTGTGCCCGCTTTACTGGCAGGCAACTGTGTGGTGTTTAAACCCAGCGAACTTACGCCACTGACGGCTGAGAAAACCGTGCGCTTATGGCTGGCAGCCGGATTGCCTGCAGGCGTGTTGGCGCTGTTGCAAGGCGCACGCGAAACCGGACAGGCATTGGCGTCGGATAACCAAATTGATGGATTACTGTTTACCGGCAGCGCCAACACCGGGTATCAATTACATCGACAGTTTGGCGGACAGCCTGAGAAAATGCTGGCGCTGGAGATGGGCGGCAATAATGCGCTGATCGTCGAAGATCCTGCAGATATTGATGCCGCAGTGCATGTTGCGTTGCAATCAGCGTTTATCACTGCGGGTCAACGCTGTACCTGCGCTCGCCGCCTGCTGGTAAAGCGGGGAGCGGCGGGAGATGCTTTCCTGCAACGTCTGGTTGAAGTTAGTGCACGCTTACAGCCGGGCGCTTGGGATGCCGAGCCACAGCCCTTTATGGGCAGCGTGATCTCTTGCAGCGCGGCAGAGAAAATATTCCATGAATGGCAGCAGCGGGTGAACGCAGGCGGTAACGTGCTGCTGGAAATGCGTTGGCCCGATCGCCAACGCGCGCTGCTCACACCAGGCATTATCGATCTTACCGAGGTCCAAAACCTGCCCGATGAAGAGGTGTTTGGTCCATTGCTGGGCGTTATTCGCTATGACGATTATGACCAGGCTATTCGGCTCGCAAATCAGACGCGGTACGGTTTGTCATGCGGTTTAATCTCGCCTTCACGTGCGCATTTCGATCAGCTGCTACTGGAAGCGCGCGCCGGGATTGTGAACTGGAATAAACCGTTAACCGGTGCTGCCAGTACGGCGCCATTCGGCGGCATTGGCGCCTCTGGTAATCATCGAGCCAGCGCCTGGTATGCCGCCGATTATTGTGCCTGGCCAATGGCTTCGCTGGAAACGCCCGATCTCACGCTGCCTGCCGCTTTATCGCCGGGTCTGGATTTCTCAGGAGCGACAAAATGAAAGCGCAAGAAGCTAACTTTGACGGATTGGTGGGGTTAACTCACCATTACGCCGGTTTGTCGTTTGGCAACGTCGCTTCAACGCGTAATCAGCTCCAGCCTTCTAATCCACGGCTGGCAGCCAAACAGGGCGTGCTGAAAATGAAAGCGCTGGCAGACATGGGATTTGTGCAAGGCGTGATTCCGCCGCATGAGCGTCCTAATCTGCCTTTGCTACGCCAGCTGGGTTTCAGCGGCAGCGATGAGCAGGTGCTGGCTAACGCCGCGCAGACGGCGCCGGGTTTATTGTCTTCTGCCAGTTCCGCCTCGGCAATGTGGGTGGCGAATGCGGCAACGGTTTCCCCTTCAGCGGACAGCGCCGATCGCCGGGTGCATTTTACGGTTGCCAACCTCAACAATAAATTTCACCGGGCAATTGAAGCCCCAGAAACGGCGCAATTACTTCAGGCTATCTTTCGCGATCCGCAGCACTTCAGCGTGCATGACGCGCTGCCGCAAGTTTCAATGTTTGGTGATGAAGGGGCGGCCAACCACAATCGCTTTGGCGGTGATTATGGCGAGGCGGGTGTACAGCTGTTTGTTTATGGACGCGAAGCCAGCCGCGAGGCGACATCGCCTCACCGTTTTCCCGCACGACAAACCCGTGAAGCCAGCGAAGCGGTGGCGCGCTTGCACCAGCTTTCCGCTGATCAGCTGCTCTTTGCTCAGCAAAACCCGGCAGTGATCGATCAGGGCGTTTTTCACAACGATGTTATTGCGGTCAGTAATCAAAACGTCCTGTTTTGCCATCAGCACGCATTCGTAGAGCAGGCCGCGTTGCTGGCACAGCTGAAACAGCGCGTGCCCGGTTTTGTTGCGATTGAAGTGCCAGAAAATCGGGTTAGCGTGCAGGAAGCGGTGAACACCTATCTGTTTAACAGCCAATTGCTTAGCCGGCCTGATGGCAGCATGATGCTGGTTTTACCTGAAGAGTCACGCCAACATGCCCGCGTCTGGGATTTCCTCTGTGAGGAAGTCGAAAAGGGCGGCCCGCTGCAGGCGCTTAAGGTGTTTGATCTGCGTGAAAGCATGGCAAACGGCGGCGGCCCAGCGTGTCTTCGTTTACGTGTGGTACTGACGCCGGAAGAGCAGCGGGCAGTGAATCCAGCCGTATTCATGAATGATCGTCTGTTTACTGAGCTGAATGACTGGATTGATCGTTATTACCGTGATCGCCTGACGCAAGCCGATCTTGCTGACCCACAACTACTGCGTGAAGGACGTGAAGCGCTGGATGCGTTGACCAAGCTGCTAGACTTAGGAAATGTGTACGCATTTCAGCAGTGAAGTGCGGGCAGCTGCGGCTGCCCTTCACTTCACGCGATAAGGAGGAACGATGCAGGATTTTTTACAACAGACGCTGTCCGGTAGAGCGCCACGCAAACGTAAAGGTGAAACTGCGCACCTTCACTGGCAATGGCTCGACCACGGCATTCTGTTGATGGAGCCAAAAGAAAAAGCGCTTCAGGCAATGGTGATTTCAGCAGGGATACACGGTAATGAAACCGCGCCGGTGGAGATGCTTAATCAGCTGTTGCTGCCGTTATTAAACGGCGAAAAACCGCTGCAACAGCGGCTGTTAGTGATCTTGGGCAATCCGATCGCGTTAAAAGCCGGTAAGCGTTACATGCATTACGATATTAATCGCCTGTTTGGCGGACGCTGGCAGCAGATTGTCGATGGGGATGAAGCGCACCGCGTCTTGCATCTTGAACAAGCGGTGGAAACGTTCTGGCAAGCGTGTGAGGTGGACGAAACGCGCTGGCATCTGGACCTGCATACCGCTATTCGCGGCTCATATCACACGCGCTTTGGCGTGATGCCGCAGAGCGATCGTCCATGGCCGCCGGCGTTTCTCGACTGGCTGGCAGCGGCGGGTATGGAAGCATTGGTATTTCATCGCGCGCCCGCTGGCACGTTTACCCATTTTAGCTGTGAACATTTTGCGGCTGCCAGCTGTACGCTGGAGCTGGGTAAAGCGCTGCCGTTTGGTAAGAATGATTTGTCTCAGTTCTCCGCTGCTCAGCAAGCATTGGCTGCACTGCTTTATGGCGAGGCTTTACCGGATATTACGCAACGACCAAAACATTATCGCGTAGCGCAACAGATTACGCGCAAGAGCGAAAGTTTCGTTTTGCATATGGGCAGCGACACGCTGAACTTCACGGCGTTTCCACAAGGGACGTTGTTAGCGGAGGATGGCGAGACGCGCTACTACGTTCAGCAGGCACGAGAATATGTCTTGTTTCCTAATCCCAATGTCGCACTGGGATTGCGTGCAGGATTGATGTTAATAGAAGAGGGCGAGCAGACCCAGGCGCTGCCACTCTAGAATGGGCTCTTTTTGACCTAAACCCGCGGGAGTTTTGCTTCCGCTTTCTTACCAGAACCCTTACACTCCTCCTTAATTTCTCGCGTTTCCGCAGTAAATTCATACTCTTTTGCAATTCCTCACGCATTTCTTCTCATTCTCTTCATGATTGCCGGATTTCTGTCTTTTATGCTTTCACGGCTTTACTCAGCCTCTGAGTAGTTGACGTTCAGCGTCGTATGCTTGTTTCCGAAGACACGACAGAGCGCTGTCGTCATTAATCTGAATAATAAGGACACTATTATGCGTAAACTGACTTCCCTTTTACTGGCTTCTTCGCTGGCGTTTGGTGCAGCTAGCGCTGTCCACGCTGCGGCTGACAACTTGACGCCACCACCAGCAGCCGGTAGCGAAAAGCCAATGCATAAGCCGCCGATGCACCATGGCATGAACATGATGTTTAAAGGTCTGAACCTGACCGATGCGCAAAAAACAGAGATGCGCGATATCATGAAACAGAGCCGCAAAGAGATGAAGCGTCCGTCGCTGGAAGAGCGTCGTGCTAATCATGCGCTGATCGCCGCTGATAGCTTCGATAAAGCCAAAGCTGAAGCGCAGGCTGATAAAATGACCGTCAATGCAAAAGAGAATGCGGTTGCCATGATGGAAACGCAGAACAAACTCTATAACGTGCTGACGCCTGAGCAGAAAAAACAGTACAACGCGAATTTTGAAAAGCACCTGACCGAGAAAGGCCCGCATGACGGCAAAATGACGCCACCACCAGCGGAGTAATTCGCGCTGATACTCTAAGGTCTTGAGACCGCCGACGTTGTCCACCTCATTCGTGTCGTGGGCAGCGTCGGCGGTTTTGTTTTGCCAGGGCTTTTAGTGGCGTGCTACAGAGGATGAATCGGATATTCACCCGACAGAACCGGGCGGCAGAGAATTTTGTAGCCGTCGTGATCGAATCCACCCGGCGCACGCTTCAGCAACTTTGCTTCTTCCAGCGTCGTAACCGAGCCCAGATAGAACCAGTGATCGATGACGTGAATCTGCGTCATATTTTTACCGGTTTCGACCAATCCCACCGCACCTTGCCATGGCCAGCAAAACACCCGGACATTCTCCAGTGCTGTTAGCAGGCGATCTTGATGATCGCTGATCGGCTCTTTACCGCAACACGCCCCCGCGCACTTACGTAACGCTGAGCGGAAGCAGCCGCGCTGGGCGCTAAGCGCTTCCAGTCCCAATAATCCATGACAGAGTTGATAGTCGTCCGCCAGTTGTTTGAGCCTTTCCAGTGCGGCAAAACGGCTGCGATAGAGACCAAACAGATTCGGTGACTGGGTAAAGTCGAGTTCACGCGCATACACCACCTGCGGTTTACCGTCGGTGATCTGCAAGGAGCAGAGTTGACGATTTTTTCGCAGGCGTTTGTTGAACAGCGGCTGCTGGGTTTTGATCATCTGCGCTTCAAGCAGCAGCGCGCCGAGATCGCCTGCGGTGGGGATCCATGTCACGCGGCGCGACTGACGCAGCATTTTGGCTTCATCCGGCGTTCGGAAATGGGACATCACGCGTGAACGTAAATTAACGCTTTTACCGATGTAGAGTGGCAGCGTTTCGCTTTCACCATGAAAGGTATACACGCCGGGTACATTCGGCAGGCCTTCCAGCCATTCACGCAGGTGTTCGGGATATTGATAAATAGCAGCCGCGTCGAACTCGAGGCGGTGCGTTGCTGCACGTCGGACCAAGATGAACTCCAATTACTGGTTGTCCATACAGTCTAACAGGGCGGTGAAATGTTCGCCAGCGGCTTAAAGTCGCCGCGTTGCCAGCCAGCAGACTATCGATCCCAGCGTGATCATTAATACGCCTTGCCAAAAAGCCAGCGCAGGCGTTAAACCCAGCCACAAAGATGCCAGCAAGGCGGATAATACGGGTGTGAAATAGGACGCCGTCGCCAGCAGCGTGAGGTTGCCATGCTGAATGCCGTGATTCCACGCAGAATAGGCAATGGCGGTGGACGTTCCCATAAACAGCACCTCCAGCAGCGGGCGCAGGCCAAAGTGCAGCGGTGCGCTTTGTGCATCAAAGACATATTTCAGCCACAGCGCCAGCGCGGTCATCATAAAAAATAGCGTCACACCGTTGGTTCCGCGTGAATAACGCCGTGTGATGTTATTGTAGAGCGCCCAGGCGATGGCCGCGATAAAGGCCAATGCGTAAGCCAGCGGATTACTTGAAAGATTGTTCAACAGCAAAGCGGGGGATCCTGCGCTTTGACCTTTCATCACCCAGATAATCCCCAGCAGTGAGAGCGCTAATCCGGGCCACAGCCACAGGCGAAAACGCTGCTGATTAAAGGGAATCGCCAGGATGATGGTCAGGCAGGGCCACAAATAGTTGATCATCCCCAGTTCCAGCGATTGGTTGCGATTGCTGGCAAGGCCAATCGCTAATGCCAGACTGATTTCATAACCGACAAACAACGCACCACCTCCCCATAAATAGGCTTTCGGCATAGCGCCGATGTTGGGGATACCGCGCGTGAAGCAGAGTAATAATGCGGTTGTCGAATAAATTAACGCGGCGCCACCGGTGGCACCAAAAGCCTCACTGACACTGCGTAACAGGCCAACGGTAGTGCTCCAGAGCAAAATTGCGGTAAAACCAATCAGGGTGGCACGAGAAAGCGGGGTTAGCATTGATGACTCAACAGGACTGAGTGGAGAGTATTTCCCCTGCACGCAGGCAGGGGAAATCGGTGGGCTTACTTCCAGAAATCGTCGAAAACGGTGATCGGTGGACGACGTTTATGCTCGGTTTTCAGATACCAGCCTTCAATAATATGGGCAGTTTCAGGTGCAACCTCTTTGCCTTCAAGGTAATCATCAATCATCTCGTAAGTGACACCAAGCGCGACTTCATCTTGCAGGCCAGGACGTTCGTCTTCCAAATCTGCAGTCGGCTTTTTCAAATAGAGATGCTCTGGGCAACCCAGCTCTTTTAGTAACTGCTTACCCTGACGCTTATTGAGGCGGAACAGAGGATTGATATCGGTACCGCCATCGCCGTACTTGGTAAAGAAGCCGGTTACGGCTTCTGCGGCGTGATCGGTGCCGACCACAACACCTTTGGTCATACCCGCAATGCTGTACTGCGCTTTCATGCGCTCACGCGCTTTCTCGTTACCACGGATAAAGTCGGAAAGCGTAATGCCCGCCTCTTGCAATGCACGTTCACTGGCAAGCACCGCTTCCTTGATATTCACCGCCAGCGAACGATCTGGCTTAATGAAGGCCAACGCATCCTGACAATCCTGCTCATCCGCCTGCACGCCAAAAGGCAAGCGCACCGCGATAAAGGTGTAATCATTATCGCCTGTTTCTTCACGCAACTCAGCGATAGCCAACTGCGATAATTTACCAGCGAGCGTGGAATCCTGGCCGCCACTTATACCCAGTACCAAGGTTTTTAAGCCTGTATGGCGCTTAAGATAGGATTTGAGAAAATCGATACTGGTGCGAATCTCTTGTTGAGTGTCGATTGTTGGCTTAACGCCAAGGGCTTCAATGATTTCCTGCTGCAGTGACATGAACATCTCCTCAAGTCAGTAGCCTGTCGGCACGATGCGAACTGTCTATTAAAGCTAACGTGCATAACCGAAAACAACAAGTCAAAGCGACGGATGTTTTCGGTTAACCGTTGCTAAATCAGGCAGTTTTCACCTTGGGTTCAGGTTTTTTTGCCAGCAGCGTGAACATCACTATCGCCGACATGAAGCAGCCAAAGATCGTTGCCGTCATGCTTAAGACTGAGGTTCCGCCGATACCGGTGATCGGCACAGCCAAAGCGCCCAGACTGAACATCGTGACGCCAATAACAGCCGATGCGCTGCCTGCACGATGCCCCTGGCTCTGCATTGCCAATGAAGAGGCCGTGGTCGCAATCACACCATTACTGGCGATGGTAAAGAAAAGCGCGACCAGCAGCAGCGGTAATGGCGCAGCGGTGAGGGCGGCCAGCAACAGCAGGCTTGAGGCGACAAAGGCCAGCGTCAAGCCGCCTTTCAGCACGCGATATTCACCCCAAAGCGGGCAGAGGCGGGCGCTGGTTTGCGAGGCGATAACCAGGCCAACACCATTGGCAGCGAAGCAGAAGCTGAAGGCCTGCGGCGATAAACCGTAAATTTGCTGTAAGACGAAAGGTGAAGCGCCGATATAGGCAAACATGCCTGACATCATAAAGCCTTGGGTCAGGCAAAAACCCATAAAGGGACGATGCGTTATCACCTGACCTAAAGCGGCATAGGCTGAAAAGATGGATCCTTTACTGCGGCGCTCTTCAGGTAACGTTTCATGCAATTTCCAACGTGCGAGGAAGATCAGCAACACGGCGATGCAGCCCAGCACCACAAAAATGCCACGCCAGTTAAGCACCGTCATCAGCACGCCACCCAGCACGGGCGCAGCGATGGGCGCCAGACCGTTAACCAGCATTAGCAGAGCAAAGAAGCGAGTAAGCTCGTGCCCGCTGTACATATCACGCGCCACCGCACGTGATAACACTGCGCCGCCCGCACCGGCTAATCCTTCGAACAGGCGCGCCAGCAGAAGCTGGTTAATATCCTGTGCCAGTGCGCACCCTATCGAGGCGATAAACAGCAGAACCAGCGATAACATCAGTGGGCGAATGCGGCCAAATTTGTCACTCATCGGGCCAAACAAAAGTTGTCCCGCGCCAAGCCCTAATAAACCTGCTGTCAGGCTGAGTTGTGCAGTGGAGGTTTCAGTATTCAGATCGTGCGCGAGTTGTGGCAACGCAGGTAAATAGAGATCGATACAAAGCGGCCCAAGTGCTGCCAGTAATCCCAGCGTGATGGCATAGACCAGCCGGTTAGAGTGTGCAGGTGTCATTTATCCTCTGAATTTTTAACAATATGATGAATCAAGGCGTGGTAAAGGGAGTGAAGGGAGGTGGCTGACGCCTTCTGCGGTGTCAACTGACGAAAAGCGGTACCTTCAACCAGCACCGCCAGTACCTCAACGCGAGCGGTAATCTGCTCTTCATTAAGCTGCGGATGATTCAGCTGCATGTTATGGCAGGCATTACTGAAAATACGCTCATCAGCAGCGCTCAGTATTTCTGCCACGCGTGGATTGCGGCTCGCTTCGGCAGCCACTTCCAGCATCAGCATTTCATCCTCCTCGCTTAGCGTTATGCGACAGGCAAGCAGGGTTGCAATGTGCTGGGCGTCGAAATGGTCGCTCATGGCCGCAACTTTGTTGTCGACTATGCGCTTTACCATCTCTTCAATCAGCGCGTCTTTGCTGGGAAAATAGCGATAAATTTGCCCGACGCTGAGATTTGCCCCCCTTGCCAGCTGCGCCATACTGGCCGCGTGAAAACCGAATTGGCGAAAGCAGTGACGCGCCGCTGAGATGATTTCATCCTTGCGGGTACGATGGCGTTCTTCTCGGGCTTCACGCTGTTTAGTCATGCCAACTCCAAATAATAGTTTTGAGAGTGCTTATTCTCGCTGGCGATTATACGGATGCCTTGACGTCAAAACAGCTTTCTTTACTAAAACCTGACGCTTCGGACTGCACTTAAAGTTCGCCATAAACTTGATAAACCTGCATTTATGTTCCAGGCTTCTCTGACATGGACAAAAAATGAGGAACAACAAGATGAATAAAGTGATGGGATGTATCGCTGCGGCGCTGACGCTGGCTGCTCTGTCTGGTTGTACGACTTACGATCGCGCAGAAAGCTACGTGACTAAGCCGGTAGTTAAGGATGTTAAAAAAGGGATGACGCGCGATCAGGTTCGCCAAATCGCCGGTACGCCGTCAACTGAAATCACGATGGTTCACGCACGCGGCACTTGCCAGACTTATGTACTGGGCGAGCGCGATGGAAAACCGCAGACCTACTTCGTGAGCTATAGCGATACCGGTCGCGTTATGAATTATGGCTTCCAGAGCTGTGCTGAGTACGATACTGACCCACAAGCTAATCAGTAATCGCAGATTGAAAACAAACGGCCCGTCAATGACGGGCCGTTTTTCGTTACGGGGTTATAAACCCGAAGGGCGCGGGACCTCAACATAATCGCCGTTGATTTCACGCTGATAGTAGTGACCATCCTGCACATAAAACCGCTTGCCGTTAAAGTCCAGGACGCGCATGCCGCCGCCGGAAGGTTCAGCAGGAGGCTCAACGACAACGTAATTGTCGCCCTGTCGCTGATAGTAACTGCCATTGAGCAGGTAATAGGTGAGTCCACCAATCAATACGGCGGTAGCGGCGTCAGGCAGGAAACCCAGTCGACCTCCGCCTCCCCAATGTGGGCCCGGCCCATGCCCCCAATCACCAGGATGAGCAAAGGCAAAAACAGGCGATAACAGGGTTAACGCCAGTACCGAGGCGATAACTTTTTTCATGCGTATTCTCCTACTAAGACTGCCTGCAGGATTCTCTTTTTAGCGGGTAAAGACAAGCTGAAAAACAGCGATTTTTCGCCTGCTTACTACGCTTAACGCTTTCTTAACGGGGCCGCCATGATGGCGAGAAATTGTGGAGGACTTTCTGCGGGAAGATAAGAAAGCCTGGCGTAAAGTCGCCAGGCTTTGGGCTGAATTTAGCGATGCGCCAGCTCGGCGTGCTCGTCGCTTTCCAACACTTTTTTGTCTGTTAAACCTAACCAGCGGCTGGTCAACGAGCCTGCTGTCATTGAACCATTCACGTTCAAGGCGGTACGGCCCATATCAATCAACGGTTCGATGGAGATTAGCAGCGCCACCAACGTTACCGGCAGGCCCATTGCAGGCAGTACAATCAGCGCTGCAAAAGTCGCACCGCCACCCACGCCTGCTACGCCTGCAGAGCTAAGCGTAACAATGCCAACCAGCGTCGCAATCCACAGTGGATCAAATGGGTTGATACCGACGGTAGGCGCCACCATTACCGCCAGCATGGTTGGGTAAAGTCCAGCACACCCATTTTGACCGATGGTGGCACCAAATGAGGCGGCAAAACTGGCAATGGATTCAGGAACACCCAGGCGACGCGTCTGCGTTTCAACACTTAATGGAATGCTGGCAGCGCTGGAGCGGCTGGTAAAAGCAAAGGTAATTACCGGCCAAACTTTTCGGAAGAAGCGCATCGGATTAATGCCATTTACCGACAGCAGGAGCGCATGCACGGCAAACATCATTGCCAGACCCAGATAAGAGGCCACCACGAAGCTGCCGAGTTTAACAATGTCTTGCAGGTTCGAACCGGCAACCACTTTGGTCATCAACGCCAGCACGCCATACGGCGTCAGCTTCATGATAAGACGCACCAGCTTCATTACCCAGGATTGCAGCGTATCAATCGCCACCAGCACGCGCTGACCTTTTACTTCATCATCTTTCAGCAGTTGCAGTGCAGCTACGCCGAGGAAAGCAGCAAAAATCACCACGCTGATGATCGAGGTTGGGTTCGCGCCTGTCAGATCGGCAAACGGATTTTTTGGGATAAAGGAGAGCAGCAGTTGTGGAACGCTGAGATCGGAAACCTTGCCAACATAGTTGCTTTGAATAGCACTCAGGCGCGCGGTTTCTTGCACACCTTGCACTAAACCTTCAGCGCTCAGGCCAAACAGGCCGGTAACAAATACGCCAACCAACGCTGAAATCGCCGTAGTAAACAGCAGCACACCAATAGTAAGTACGCTGATTTTACCCAATGACGAGGCGTTATGCAGGCGTGCCACGGCGCTGAGAATGGAGACAAACACCAACGGCATGACGATCATTTGCAGGAGCTGCACATAACCATTACCGACAATATTGAACCAGCTAATGGAGGTTTTCAGCGTTGCGCTGTTTTCACCATAAATCAGCTGTAATACCAAACCAAAAAGCACACCGATCACTAAACCGGTCAGCACTTTTTTCGACAGGCTCCATGAATTGCGACCGAACCGCGAAAGCAGCGCCAGTAGCAGCACAAAAGCCACAATATTGAGAATAAGAGGAAGGTCCATACTGAAACTCCAGAGTAATGCTGCAGAAAGTAAGCGGTATGCAGCATAATGTTAATCACGAATTAAGCCTGACCGAATGGTATCAGCAGGTTGTGGTGCAGCCTTATATCCAAATGGAATGCTTTATAACTTAATGTCGTGATTTGTCTGTTTACTGTGCGCTTTGTGCAGAAATAAGGCGACTGACGCCATTTTGCAGCGTATCAAACAATTGGCTGGGCCAACCGTTTGCACCAAAGGAAGGCATTCCGACCGGAAACCACAGGGCATATCCCACCAAGCCAAGGCACAAAACACGTTCCAGCTGATTGCCTTTTTGGCTTCTGAGAATCGGCAAGCGAAAACGCCAGCGGCAGGGCCACAATAGCGGTACACCTGCAGGTGTAAGCATGTCTGCCACAATATGGCTGAGATAACCCAGCGTCATGCCTTGCAGCACATCAGCCGGAAGCGGCCAATCTTTGGGAACGTTGACTTGAAACAACCATAATGCCGCAGCGACTGCCAGCAGGCTGTGAGTGAATCCGCGATGACCAAAGACGCGTGCGATAGGCTGAGAAATCCATCTTAATCGTTGGCCGAGCAGGGATTTAGGGTGATCGATATCGGGCAGCAAGCAGGTAAGTAACGTTGCTGGGATCAAATGCCACCAATCCGCTTCCGCCATCACTGGCGTGAGTTCGGCGCGTTTAGCGAATATAGCGCTGGCAATGGCAAAAATGATGTGGCCTTCGCCCGTCATGATAAAACCTGGCTGCAAAAAACTGTCGATGCATCCAGTATAGGGATTTAACCAGTAAATGAGAACATGTGACGCTGTAACGAAGCGTTAATTTTTTTCAAATAATAGCGGGCAACGTTACGTGGCCCGCCCAAATCATTAACGTGCCAGCCATCCTCCATCAACGGCGAGGGTATACCCATTGATATAGTCGGAGGCGGCAGAAGCGAGAAAAACAACCGGTCCCATCATGTCATCAGGATTACCCCAGCGTCCGGCTGGAATGCGGCCAAGAATTTCCTCGCTACGTGATTCGTCGTTACGTATCTGCTCGGTATTATTGGTCGCCATATAGCCCGGCGCGATGGCATTTACATTGATGTGGTGTTTTGCCCATTCATTGGCCATCAGGCGGGTTAAACCCATCACTGCACTTTTTGAAGCCGTATACGAAGGAACGCGAATCCCGCCCTGGAAGGAGAGCATGGAGGCAATGTTGATGATCTTGCCGCCGTGACCTTGGGCAATAAACTGGCGTGCTACCTGCTGAGAGAGAAAGAACAAGCTTTTGCTGTTGATGTTCATGACATCATCCCAGTCTTTTTCACTGAAGTTCAGCGCATCTTCGCGACGGATAATGCCGGCATTGTTTACCAGAATATCAATTTTACCGGCGGCGGCGACGGCTTCTTCGACAACCTGAGAAACCACTTCAGGATGAGTAAGATCGGCCTGCACGGCCCAAAATTTGCGACCCAGCGCTTCGACTTTGCTTTGGGTGTCATCAGGACCGGCACGGTTGACACCAACGATATCGCAACCTGCTTGCGCCAGTCCAAGCGCCATTCCTTGTCCTAAACCGGTGTTGCAGCCGGTTACCAGCGCCACTTTACCTTCCAGATTAAATGCATTCAGTATCATTTTGCTTCTCCTCTGCTTAACGCAGTTCGCTGATTTTGACGTGATCCATGTCATCAAAGACCTGATTTTCACCCACCATGCCCCAGATAAAGGTATAGCGCTGTGTACCCACGCCAGCGTGAATTGACCAGCTAGGCGAGATGACGGCTTGCTCATTGTGTACCAACAGATGGCGTGTCTCTTGCGGCTTGCCCATCATATGGAACACCGCAGTTTCTTCGCTCATATCAAAGTAGAAGTAGACTTCCATGCGGCGCTCATGAGTGTGACATGGCATGGTGTTCCACAAGCTGCCTTCTTCCAGTTTGGTTAAACCCATGGTCAGTTGGCAGGTGGGTAAAACATCGGGCACGATGAATTTATTGATTGTGCGGCGATTGGATGTGGCTGCATCGCCTAACGTTGTCGACGAGGCTTCTTGTAGCGTGATTTTTTTATCAGGAAAGGTGCTGTGCGCGGGCGCACTGTTGTAATAAAACTTTGCGGGCTGAGCGGGATTGGCGCTGCGGAAACTGAGGTTGCGGGCACCTTTGCCGACATACAGCGCTTCTTGATTGCCAATTTCCCAGGTTTTGCCATCAACCTCAATCACGCCCGGCCCGCCTACGTTGATCACGCCGAGTTCGCGTCGCTCAAGAAAGTAACTCACGCCAAACTGCTTGCCGAGCTCATCGCCGAAGTTAACGGTACTGTTCACCGGCATTACACCGCCGATAATGATGCGATCAATGTGGCTGTAGGTCAGCGTGTAGGTATCTGCTTCGAAGATTTTCTCAATCAGAAATTCGCGACGAAGCGCGGCGGTATCCAACTGCTTGGCGTGATCGCTGTGAATGCTTTGACGAACGTCCATCTCAGGCCTCTCTGCAAAATTGTTGTGCGCGCCCCGGTTGGGGGATTCTTTGCGCATCTTAGGCAGAGTGGTATGTGAATTCAATAAAAATGAAACGTTGTTTTATTTATTTGCGGCAGAGATCAATTCTCTGAACTTTGGTAAATAAAAGCCCGCCTGCTGGCGGGCTGAATTTAGCCTTGAAGATGGGCAACGGTTAATTGCGTGAGATCGTCGAGTTTAACATTGGCCAGCGACCAACGCGGATCGTCACGGTATTCGGCTGCGGGTACAACAATAGAGCGCATGCGTGCGGCTTTAGTGGCAATCATGCCATTAAACGAATCTTCCAGCGTGACGCAGTTCAAGGGATCGATACCGAGTTTGGCAGCGGCATCCAGATAAACCTGCGGATGCGGTTTGCTGTAAGGCAAGGATTCCGCAGAAACCAGGACATCAAAGTAGGCGCGCAAATCAAAAATTTCTAATACGCGCTCAAGCATATGTAGCGGTGAAGCAGAAGCGAGGCCAATTTTCATTCCCTGCTGCTGACACAGTTCTAACGCATCTTTCACGCCTGGAAGCAGCGGACGCGTCTCCTCAATCAGTGAAAGCGAACGCGCAATAATGCGGTTCGTCACTTCGTGTTGGCTTGGGCCATTCCACGGCAGTGTTTCGTACCACATTCTCACCACCTGATCGATACGAAGGCCGAGTGTGTCAGGCAGCTCATTACGGCGCGTCAGGTCAACGTCCAGCGTCGAGAAGATATCCATTTCAGCCTGATCCCAGAGAGGTTCAGAATCGATAATCAATCCATCCATATCGAATAAGGCAGCAAGAACAGGGCGGTGATAAGACATACGACGTCTCCTTATTTAAGTTTGCGCTACCTTAACACGACGGCATGAGGTGTGCTTAACGGGCGCAGTAGGCTCATTTTTTTGGGAAATTTCCCCCTGCGCAGGTAGACTGAGTGCACATTGGATTTTGGGTTCAGGAGATATCATGACCTATCAACAGGCTGGCCGTATCGCCATCCTTAAGCGCGTCGCTGGCTGGATAATCTTTTTGCTGGCATTGCTTTCAACGGTAATTTCCGTGCTGAGCTTTATGTTTAAGCACAGTGAAAAGCAGCCAGGTATTGATGCTGTGATGCTGGATTTTGTGCATGTAATAATCGATATGGTGCGCTTCAATACGCCATTCCTGGGCTTCTTCTGGCATAACTCGCCGGTGCCCGATTTTAATGGTCAAATGAATCTCGGCTTCTGGATTATCTATATTCTGATTTTTGTGGGGCTGGCGCTGGAAGCATCAGGTTCACGCATGGGGCGCCAGGCGCGTCATATAAAAGAAGGTGTTGAGGATCAAATGATCCTTGAGCAGGCAAAAGGCAGCGAAGGGCGCTCGCGTCAGCAATTAGAAGAGAAGATTCGTGTGCCGCGTCACACCCTGTTCCTACAGGTTTTTCCGCTTTATGTTTTGCCTGTCGTCATTGCGATAGCGGGATATTTCGCGCTCTCCCTGCTGGGATTCGTTTAAGCAATCAGGCCGGTTTGGCCTGATGCTGTGTTAACTCATCTTCATCCAATAACTGGCCAATGGCGAATTGCGCTTCGCCAAGCCAGTTACCACCAAAGACATTGGCGCGATTCAACAAATAGTAGAGTTGATAAACCGGTTGTCGCTGCGAAAAACCATCTGGTAACGGCCAAACTGCTTGATAACCCTCATAAATCTGACGCGGTAAATCCTCAAACCAGGTCAGCATTGCCAAATCACATTCACGATCGCCCCAGTAACAGGCCGGATCAAAAATCCACGGGCCTTGTACACTGCTAGCGCAGTTTGCAGGCCAGAGATCGCCGTGAAGCAGGGAAGGTTGCGGATGATGGGAAGCCAGCACACGCTGAACGCAGGCCACAATCAGATCTGTATCACCATACTGAACCCCTTTTTCAGCCGCGAGTTGCAGTTGCCAACCAATGCGTTGTTCAGCAAAGAAAACTGACCAGCGGCGTAACCAGCTGTTGGGTTGGGGGGTTGTAGTGATGTTGTTATCGAAGTCGAGGCCGAACTGAGTTTGTTCGCTCCACTGATGCAGATGTGCCAGCTGCCTGCCTAGCTGAAAAGCACTTTGTTCATCCAACGGTTGCGGAGCGATGTACTCAAGCAGGAGAAAGCTGTCATCGCGATAGCTTCCTACACCATAAACCTTAGGCACGCGCACAGTTTGCGTGCGCTCAAGCAGCGCCAGTTGATCGGCTTCCCAGGTAAACAGCGATAACATTTCGCGGCTGTTGCATTTGACGAACACGTCGTGCTCGCCATAGCGAACATGCCAGGCGGGATGGACGTCTCCGCCGGGGAGTTCATGGCGTTGTGTGATTTCGGCGTTGCCTAACTGCTCGCTTAACAGACGACTAATGGCTGACCACATTGGGCTATCCTCTTTATTCGCTGCGTAAGATCGATTGTCACGCTTAAATATTCACCAAAACCGCCGCGTATGCACGGCTTATCTGGTTAAGGAGAAGAACTTTTATTCGCGGCGTCTTGTAAGAAAGCGTCCAGCGTTGAAATAGTCACTTCAGGAGGCTTTCCTAAAATGCTTTCACCTGCCGCCGTGGCCTGCTGTTTCAATTCCGCTTCTTCAAGGGTTGTGACGATACCAAAACTGTTGGTACCCAGTTCGTGGGGATGCCCTTCATCATCCGTCAGCGTGGTAGTGAAGCCTGCTGACGTCATGCTGCTGGTCAATTCGAGAATATCGCCTAGACCAGATTCTTGAAAATGAAAGGTCACAATATAACGGGTTAACGATTGGCTACTCATTCTTCACCTCCACGTGTTTTTACTGTCCTCAGCGTAGACTACGATGAAAAAATGGGCGAGTTATTAAGGAGATGAGATCAAACTTTTGTTAATTTCGCGAGTAAAGAGATGTAAGGCGATAAATGCATCTTAAGAAAAATCTTCTGTTTATCAGGATGTATTTGCGTTAACTGCCCACTATAATGCCCCGCGTTAATCAGAAGGATCCCAATAATCAAGCGGTGTCAGGCCAAAAAGCGCGCTTTTTGCAGCGTTAATATTTGTTTACAAATCTTACCGTAAATTGCATTGCTTGACTTAGGAAACACTTCAAACTCTCCGTTTTTTAAACTGTCGCACGGATCACATTTAATGAAAGCCTTCAACAAGCTGTCTGCTGTTCTTTTGCTCTCTGCTGGAGCGTTTTGTCATCAGGCATTGGCCGATAACGCCGTCTTTACGTCTATGGATGATCCTTCCACGGCCAAAAAACCGTTTGAAGGTTCTGCGGCTGCAGGTTATCTGGCTCAAACCGGTAACACCACCAGCTCATCGCTGACCGCGCAAACCAACATGACCTGGTATAAAAGCTCAATGGCTTATAGCTTGTGGGGCAATGCGGCTAATACCTCATCTAACGATGAGCGTTCTTCCGAAACCTACAACATTGGCGGCCGTAGCCGTTATAACGTGAGCAACTACGATTACCTGTTTGGTCAGGCAAGCTGGTTGAGCGACCGTTTCAACGGTTACGATTCACGTGACGTGTTAACCGCGGGTTACGGTCGTCAGCTTCTGAATGGTCCAGTGCATTCGCTGCGTGCTGAATTCGGTCCGGGTGTACGCTATGACGATTTCCACGACGGTGGACATGAAACTAAAGCGTTGGGTTATGGCGCTGTTAGCTACCAGTGGCAGCTGACTGACACCACCAAGTTCGTACAAGGTGTGTCTGTATTAAGCAGCTTCGGTGAAGATACCACGCTGAACTCAGAAACTGGCCTGCAGGTAGCGATCAACGATCACTTCGCGTTGAAACTGGCTTATAACGTGACCTGGAATAACAATCCGCCAGAATCTGCGCCAGATCGCACCGATACCAAAACATCGATCATGCTTTCTTACGCGATGTAATCGCGATTTAGCGATCTTGGTTAAAAGCAGCCTGGCTTGATGTCAGGCTGCTTTTTTTTGATCTCTCCAAGGCTTAGGTGAAAAGGCATGGGTTTTTCTCCTCGCGTAAAACTGCTATCATCTGCGCCGCACTACAATCCTGGCGTCATTCCGACAATGTGGGTCTGACATTACGCCAGGCAAATAAATTTACTCAATGTGCATGTAGGCTTTCGTGTGGCTTACCACTGCAATTAAGGATATGAAATGCCTGTAATTACGCTTCCTGATGGCAGCCAGCGCTCTTTTGATCGCCCTGTCAGTGTCATGGATATCGCGCTGGATATTGGTCCAGGCTTAGCCAAGGCCTGCATTGCTGGGCGTGTAAACGGTGAGATGGTTGATGCAGTTGATCCCATCACCGAAGACGCCTCTGTCGCCATCATCACTGCGAAAGACGAAGCTGGTCTGGAAATTATTCGTCACTCCTGTGCGCATCTGTTGGGCCATGCGATTAAGCAGCTGTGGCCAGACACAAAAATGGCGATTGGTCCGGTGATTGATAACGGCTTCTATTATGATGTCGACATTGATCGTACCCTGACCCAGGAAGATATCGACCTGCTGGAAAAACGCATGCATCAGTTGGCTGAGTCCAATTATGATGTTGTGAAGAAAAAAGTGAGTTGGCAGGAAGCACGCGACGTCTTTGCCGCGCGTGGTGAAGTTTATAAAACCACCATCCTTGATGAGAACATCAGCCATGACGATCATCCTGGCCTGTATCATCACGAAGAATACATCGACATGTGCCGCGGTCCGCACGTGCCGAATATGCGTTTCTGCCATCATTTTAAATTGCAGAAAATTTCCGGTGCGTACTGGCGCGGTGACAGCAATAATAAGATGCTGCAGCGTATTTACGGTACCGCTTGGGCAGATAAAAAGCAGTTGGCGGCTTATCTGCAACGTTTGGAAGAGGCTGCAAAACGCGACCATCGTAAGATTGGTAAGCAGCTTGACCTCTACCATATGCAGGAAGAAGCGCCGGGTATGGTGTTCTGGCATAATGACGGCTGGACCATCTTCCGCGAGCTAGAAGTGTTTGTTCGCAGCAAGCTTAAAGAATATCAGTATCAAGAAGTTAAAGGTCCATTTATGATGGATCGCGTGCTCTGGGAAAAAACCGGGCATTGGGAAAACTATAAAGAAGCGATGTTCACCACCTCATCTGAGAACCGTGAATATTGTATCAAGCCGATGAACTGCCCGGGCCACGTGCAGATCTTCAACCAAGGCTTGAAGTCGTACCGCGATCTACCGCTGCGTATGGCTGAGTTTGGTAGCTGCCACCGTAACGAGCCATCAGGTGCGTTACATGGTTTGATGCGTGTACGTGGCTTTACCCAAGACGACGCCCACGTTTTTTGTACTGAAGAGCAAGTTCGTGACGAAGTGAATAGCTGTATTCGCATGGTTTATGACATGTACAGCACCTTCGGCTTTGAAAAGATTGTGGTAAAATTATCTACCCGTCCAGAAAAGCGTATTGGCACCGATGACATGTGGGACCGTGCCGAGGAAGACCTTGCTGCTGCGTTGAACGAGAACAATATTGAGTTCGAATTCCAGCCTGGCGAAGGCGCTTTCTATGGTCCTAAAATCGAATTCACCTTGTACGATTGCCTTGATCGTGCCTGGCAGTGCGGGACAGTTCAGCTAGACTTCTCACTGCCGAAGCGTTTAGAAGCCACTTATGTGGGTGAAAACAACGACCGTCAGACGCCAGTGATGATTCACCGCGCGATTCTGGGTTCGATGGAGCGCTTCATTGGCATTTTGACCGAGGAGTTTGCCGGTTTCTTCCCTACCTGGTTGGCACCGCTGCAAGCTGTAGTAATGAATATTACCGACGGACAAGCAGAATATGTTGAGTCTTTGACACGTAAGTTGCAGAATGCTGGCATTCGTGTAAAAGCAGACTTGAGAAACGAGAAGATAGGCTTTAAAATCCGCGAACACACATTGCGTCGCGTCCCTTATATGTTGGTCTGTGGTGATAAAGAGGTGGAAGCTGGCAAAGTGGCCGTTCGCACCCGCCGTGGTAAAGACCTTGGGTCGATGGATGTCGATGTGTTTGTTGAGAAACTGCAACAAGAAATTCGCAGCCGAAATCTTCACCAATTGGAGGAATAAAGTATTAAAGGCGGAAAACGAGTACAACCGACGCGTCCAAATCGAATCAACAGTGAAATCCGCGCGACAGAAGTGCGCCTAACAGGCGTTGATGGCGAGCAGCTTGGCATTGTCAGTCTACGTGAAGCTTTGGAAAAAGCTGAGGAATCGGGCGTTGATTTAGTAGAAATCAGCCCGAATGCCGAACCGCCGGTTTGCCGCATCATGGACTACGGCAAGTTCCTCTATGAGAAAAGCAAATCTTCTAAGGAACAGAAGAAGAAGCAAAAAGTTATTCAGGTTAAGGAAATTAAATTCCGTCCTGGAACCGATGATGGCGACTATCAGGTCAAACTACGCAACCTGATTCGCTTTCTGGAAGAAGGCGATAAAGCCAAAATCACGCTGCGTTTCCGCGGTCGTGAGATGGCGCACCAGCAGATCGGTATGGAAGTGCTTAATCGCGTCCGTAAAGATCTGTGTGAAGATCTGGAATTGGCCATTGTTGAATCTTTCCCTTCGAGGATTGAAGGCCGCCAGATGATCATGGTGCTCGCACCTAAGAAGAAACAGTAGGCTTTCAAGTAACACCAACCGCGCAGCGTTCGCGCTGTGCGGGGATGTGTTCGCCTGTCTGGGTCATGTTATTAACAATGCGAAGTGGATATTTTTTAAAATGCCAAAGATTAAAACTGTACGTGGCGCGGCTAAGCGCTTCAAGAAGACCGCTTCTGGCGGCTTCAAGCGTAAACACGCAAACCTGCGTCATATTCTGACTAAAAAATCTACTAAGCGTAAACGTCACCTGCGCCCTAAAGGCATGGTTTCTAAAGGCGATCTGGGTCTGGTTATTGCCTGCCTGCCGTACGCATAAGTCCATTTTTTTTAAACAGAATATAGAACAGGAGAGCTCATATGGCTCGCGTTAAACGTGGTGTAGTTGCTCGCGCACGTCACAAAAAAATCTTAAAACAAGCTAAAGGCTATTACGGTGCACGTTCACGTGTATACCGCGTTGCCTTCCAGGCTGTTATCAAAGCTGGTCAGTATGCTTACCGTGACCGTCGTCAACGTAAGCGTCAGTTCCGTCAGCTGTGGATCGCACGTATCAACGCTGCGGCGCGTCAGAACGGTATGTCTTACAGCCGTTTCATCAATGGCCTGAAAAAAGCTGCCATTGAAATTGACCGTAAAATCCTGGCCGACATCGCCGTATTCGACAAAGTGACATTCTCTGCACTTGTTGAAAAAGCGAAATCAGCTCTGGCGTAAGTCAGTTGAAAAAGGGAGCTTGCTCCCTTTTTTATTGCCTGTAACTCAAGCAAAAGATTGACATTTTCACCGCTGCGCATTTCAATAGCACCCTTAATTAATAACAAGGTAACCGCAAGCATGAATGCTGCTATTTTCCGTTTCTTTTTTTACTTTAGCGCCTGACATTAGGGGCTTTTGCGCATAAGAAAAGAAACGAAAAATCGCGCCGAAAGCCTCCCTCGTGGAGGCTTTTTTGTTTCTGGCGATAGTACATTGGACCAGCAGGTCCCAACGAGAACTGACCAGCCTGACTGGAAGAAGAGGAAAACATGTCCCAACTCGCAGAACTGGTGGCCAAAGCCACGGCGGCCATTGACGGGTCGACGGATATCGCCGCCCTTGACGCAGTACGCGTCGAATATTTGGGTAAGAAAGGATATCTGACGCTTCAGATGACCACACTACGCGAGCTGCCGGCAGAAGAGCGCCCAGCAGCAGGCGCGGTAATCAATGAAGCCAAGCAGCAAGTGACTGAGCATCTGACTGCGCGCAAAGATGCGCTGGAATCTGCAGCACTGAATGCACGTCTGGCAGCAGAAACCATCGACGTATCTCTGCCGGGTCGCCGCACTGAAAATGGTGGCTTGCATCCGGTTACGCGCACCATTGATCGTATCGAAAACTTTTTTGGTGAGTTAGGTTTCGCAGTCGTTACCGGCCCAGAAATTGAAGATGATTATCATAACTTTGATGCGCTGAATATTCCGGGGCACCATCCCGCTCGTGCCGATCACGATACCTTCTGGTTTGATGCTACGCGCCTGCTGCGCACGCAAACTTCGGGTGTACAGATTCGTACCATGAAAGAGCAGCAGCCACCCATTCGTATCATTGCGCCAGGGCGCGTGTATCGTAACGATTACGACCAAACGCACACGCCAATGTTCCATCAGATGGAAGGCCTGATTGTCGATAAAAACATCAGCTTTACCAATCTGAAAGGCACATTGCACGATTTTCTGAACAACTTCTTTGAAGAGAATTTGCAGATCCGCTTCCGTCCTTCCTATTTTCCCTTTACCGAGCCATCAGCAGAAGTCGATGTAATGGGTAAAAACGGCAAGTGGCTTGAAGTATTGGGCTGCGGCATGGTGCACCCGAACGTTCTGCGTAACGTAGGCATCGATCCTGAAATCTATTCTGGCTTTGCATTTGGTATGGGCATGGAGCGTCTGACCATGTTGCGCTATGGCGTAACCGATCTGCGTGCTTTCTTCGAAAATGATTTACGTTTCCTCAAACAATTTAAGTAAGGGCAGGTTATCCAATGAAATTCAGTGAACTCTGGTTACGCGAATGGGTAAATCCAGCCCTGGACAGCGCAGCGCTGTCTGAGCAAATCACCATGGCAGGTTTAGAGGTCGATGGCGTAGATCCTGTTGCTGGCGCGTTTCATGGCGTGGTAGTGGGTGAAGTTGTTGAATGCGGACAGCATCCGAATGCCGACAAACTGCGTGTCACCAAAATCAATGTAGGTGGCGAGCGCCTACTGGACATCGTCTGTGGCGCACCAAACTGCCGCCAGGGCCTCAAAGTCGCAGTGGCTACCGTTGGCGCAGTGCTGCCGGGTGACTTCAAAATCAAAGCCGCAAAACTGCGTGGTGAGCCGTCTGAAGGCATGCTGTGTTCATTCTCAGAGCTGGGTATTTCAGATGACCATAACGGCATTATTGAACTGCCTGCAGAGGCGCCGATTGGCACCGATATTCGTGAATATCTGCAGCTCAATGACAACACCATTGAAATCAGCGTGACGCCAAACCGCGCAGATTGCCTCGGTATCATCGGTATCGCCCGCGATGTCGCAGTATTGAATGGTTTACCGCTCAACGCACCGGAAATCAATTCGGTTGCTGCGACCATCAATGACACTTTCCTGATTCGCGTTGATGCAACAGAAGCTTGCCCACGCTATTTGGGCCGCGTAGTGAAGGGCGTTAACGTTGCTGCCTCCACACCGTTGTGGATGAAAGAAAAGCTACGTCGCTGTGGTATTCGATCTATCGATCCGGTGGTTGATATCACTAACTACGTCCTGCTGGAGCTGGGCCAGCCGATGCACGCCTTCGACCTTGACCGCATTGATGGCGGAATAGTGGTGCGTATGGCGAAAGAAGGTGAAACCTTAACGTTACTGGACGGTACTGAAGCCAAATTGAGCAGCGACACGCTGGTCATTGCCGATCATCATAAAGCGCTGGCAATGGCCGGTATTTTTGGTGGTGAGCATTCTGGTGTAAATACTGAAACGCAAAACATCCTGTTTGAATGTGCCTTTTTCGATCCGCTGGCGATTACGGGGCGTGCCCGCCGTCAAGGTTTGCACACCGATGCCTCGCATCGCTACGAACGCGGTGTTGATCCGGCGTTGCAGCACAAAGCATTGGAACGCGCTACGCAACTACTGCTGGACGTTTGTGGGGGCGAAGCGGGTCCGATAATCGACCAGACGCACCAGGCATCTTTGCCGCCGCGGGCCACTATTATTTTGCGTCGTGAAAAACTCGACCGCCTCATTGGTCATGCGATTGCAGACGATCAGGTGACGGATATTCTGACGCGCTTGGGTTGCCAGGTCACTGTGAGCGAAGGTGAGTGGAAAGCCGTTGCGCCAAGCTGGCGTTTCGACATGACGATTGAAGAAGATCTGATTGAAGAAGTCGCGCGTATTTACGGCTACAACAACATCCCAGACGTGCCGGTTCAGGCTGGTTTGATCATGACTCAGCATCGTGAAGCGAATCTTTCCCTGAAGCGTGCCAAAACCTTGCTGGTTGATAAAGGTTATCAGGAAGCGATCACCTACAGCTTTGTTGATCCAAAAATTCAACAGCTGCTGCATCCGGGTGAAGAAGCGCTGATCCTGCCAAGCCCGATTTCCAGCGACATGTCGACTATGCGCCTGTCACTGTGGACTGGATTGTTGAGTGCGGTGGTCTACAACCAGAATCGCCAACAGAGCCGCGTTCGCTTCTTTGAAAGCGGATTACGCTTTGTGCCGGATACACAAGCCGATTTAGGTATTCGTCAGGATCTTATGCTGTCTGGCGTATTGAGCGGTAATCGTAACGAAGAGCATTGGGATCTGGCGCGTCAGTCGGTTGACTTCTATGATTTAAAAGGCGATTTAGAATCGCTGCTCGATTTAACCGGCAAACTGGATAACATTAGCTTCCGTGCAGAAGCCAATCCGGCACTGCATCCGGGGCAAAGCGCAGCCATTTATTTACAGGATGAACGAATCGGATTTATCGGGGTGGTTCATCCTGAGCTGGAACGTAAGCTTGATCTCAATGGTCGCACCTTAGTCTTTGAACTGCTTTGGAATAAGGTTGCAGACCGCGTCCTGCCTGACGCGCGCGAGATTTCACGCTTCCCGGCAAACCGTCGTGATATCGCCGTTGTGGTGGCTGAAAACGTCCCAGCAGCAGATATCATCGCGGAGTGTAAGAAAGTTGGCGTAAATCAGGTAGTTGGCGTAAACTTGTTTGACGTGTACCGCGGTAAGGGCGTTTCCGAGGGCTTTAAGAGCCTCGCTATCAGCCTGATTTTGCAGGATACCAGCCGGACACTCGAAGAAGAGGAGATTGCCGCGACCGTTGGCAAATGCGTTGCGGCATTAAAAGAGCGATTCCAGGCAACCTTGAGGGATTGAACCTATGGCGCTTACAAAAGCTGAAATGTCAGAATACCTGTTTGAGAAACTCGGGCTTAGCAAACGCGATGCAAAAGAGTTAGTGGAGCTGTTTTTCGAGGAGGTGCGTCGCGCTTTGGAAAATGGAGAACAGGTAAAATTGTCTGGGTTTGGTAATTTCGACCTGCGAGACAAAAACCAGCGTCCAGGCAGAAACCCGAAGACGGGAGAAGATATCCCAATCACTGCGCGTCGCGTCGTGACATTCCGTCCAGGGCAGAAGCTGAAAAGCCGCGTCGAGAACGCTACACCCAAAGAAACTGACTAATTTCAGTATTCAAAAAAGGCCGCGAAAGCGGCCTTTTTCATATCCAGCGTCCGCAGATAACCTTAAAAGCGCTCACAATATCTTCACTCTGTCAGGATTATGTAAGCTTCTGGAAAACATCTGGAAAATCAGCACCTACTGATAGTGACCTGCCAGCGGCTTTTGTTATAACAGCGCCATCACATAACAAGAGGTCAGGCTGATGAAAAAGACAGCTATTTTATTAAGCATCCTGTTAGGCATGCCGCTGCTAGCAAACGCAAATGTTTCCGTGAGCATTAACACGCCGGGCGTTTCCGTCCATATTGGCGATCGCGATAATCGCGGTTATTACTGGGACGGTTTTGACTGGCGTCAGCCTACCTGGTGGAAGCAGCATCAGGGGCGCCACGTTGGCCTGAAAGGCCCGCACGGTTACTGGAATGGAAATGGTTGGCAGTCACAGCATCCAGGCAATCGTCAGCCAGCAAAAGCACCACAGCGGCATGACAACAAACCGCAGACCCATAACACCCAGCAGAATCAGGCTAAACCGCAGCAAAATCATGACAACAATGGTCATGGCAACAACGGTCAACCGATTCCACCACATAAATAAGTTTGCGGCGCCTCAGGCGCCGCTTCTCTATCCTTTCTTTTTTTTACAATCCCACTACAATCAAATCTCTGTTTTCTCAGCCAATCCTGCTTATGTCTCTGCTAGACCAGCTCGCCCGTCAGGCCGATCGTCGTAGCCAAAAATGGTTATACGGCTTAGGTTTCATGCTGCTTATATTGTTATTTTTTAGTCTGTGTGCGGGTGACAGTTGGATCGCACCTTCACAGTGGATGAGCGACAGCGGCAAGCTCTTTGTCTGGCAATTGCGCATGCCGCGTACCTTAGCGGTGATGCTGGTCGGTGCCGCGTTAGCGGTGTGTGGCGTGGTGATGCAGGCACTGTTTACTAATCCGCTGGCAGAGCCGGGATTACTTGGCGTATCTAATGGCGCTGGCATTGGCTTGGTGCTTGGCGTGCTGCTAGGCAGCGGTTCATTGTGGAGTCTCAGTCTGGCAGCCATCTCAGGTGCCCTGATCATTACCTTAATTTTGCTGCATTTTGCTCATCGTCAGCTCTCGGTCACGCGTTTGCTGTTAACTGGCGTCGCCTTGGGCATTATCTGCAGCGCCATCATGACCTGGGCCGTTTACTTCAGTACCAGCCTCGATTTACGGCAGTTGATGTATTGGATGATGGGGGGCTTCAGCGGTATCGACTGGCGCTATGGCTGGATGATGTTGGCTTTATTGCCCGTGACGTTGGCGCTGACTCAAACATCACGCGTGCTTAATCTGTTGGCGTTGGGAGAAACTTCAGCACGCCAGCTCGGCCTGTCGCTTTTTTTCTGGCGCAATATACTGGTGCTGGCGATGGGATGGCTGGTCGGCGTAAGCGTGGCGATGGCAGGTGCAATTGGTTTTGTCGGTTTGGTCATTCCGCATTTATTACGGCTGAGTGGATTAAGCGATCATCGCTATTTATTACCGGCAGCGGCATTAGCGGGTGCCAGCGTGCTGCTGGGTGCTGATATTATTGCTCGTCTGGTGTTAACCTCCGCAGAACTGCCAATTGGTGTGGTCACGGCAACGCTTGGCGCGCCTCTGTTTATTGCGCTATTAGTGAAATCTTCGCGCTAGCTTCGGCTGGCTTAATGCATCAACAACAGGAATTCGTTATGAGCATTTATCAAACTGAACTGGTTACGCTTGATGGGGAAAAAACCTCACTGTCTCAGTGGCAAGGCAAAGTATTGTTGGTCGTTAACGTAGCGTCAAAATGCGGTTTAACACCTCAGTATGAAGAGCTGGAGAACATCCATAAAGCCTGGCAGGAGCAGGGTTTTAGCGTATTGGGTTTCCCTTGCAACCAGTTTCTTGAGCAAGAGCCGGGCAGCAGTGAAGAGATCAAAACTTTTTGCAGTACCACCTATGGCGTAACTTTCCCGATGTTTGCCAAAACGGACGTCAACGGAGAAAGCCGCCATCCGCTGTATGCGTTATTGACAGCAGCAAAACCCGATGCGGTGCGCCCAGAGGGCAGTGGTTTTTACGAGCGCCAGGTAAGTAAAGGGCGTGCACCTAAGGCGACAGGCGATATCCTGTGGAATTTCGAAAAATTCCTGATTGGTCGCGATGGACAGGTGGTACAGCGATTTGCGCCTGATATGTTGCCAGAAGATCCGATTATTCTCGAAACGATTAAAGCGGCTTTAGCAAAATAGATGTTCTTTAGCCTGAAAGACGCAGCCGTCTCTGGACGGCTGCTGCCTTTTACCGCCGAATTACACAGCGGTAAGTTAATGCATGTTGTTGGGCCAAATGGGGCCGGGAAAAGCACCTTACTTGCGCTGTTAGCCGGTTTACAACCTTATGATGGCGAAGCCAGTTTATTGGGTAATCCATTGCATGAATGGCGCGGATCTGCATTAGCTCAGCTGCGTGCGTGGTTACCGCAGCAGCACATTCCCCTCAGCCCAATGCCGGTTTATCACTATATACGTCTGCATCTGCAATCTACACTGCCGCAGGCCGATCAACGGCTCACTGAATTACTGGATAAATTCCAACTACGCGACAAACTCAGGCGATCGTTAACCGAGCTTTCCGGTGGCGAGTGGCAGCGTGTGCGTTTGGTCGCGGCCTGCGCACAAGTCGACCCGCAGATTAATGCGCAAGGTCGCTTGCTGATCCTTGATGAGCCGATGACCGCACTCGACATTGCACAGCAAAAAGCGGTGGATGAGGTCATCAAAGAACTGTGTCAGGCAGGTATTTGCGTTATTGCCAGTAGCCACGATCTCAACCACAGCCTGCTTCATGCTGATAGCGCGTGGTTGCTGCATCGAGGCAAGCTCATGGCGCAGGGTGAACCTTCACGCGTTTTGACGCCAGAGCGCCTGTCACCCTTGTATCACATCACGTTTCGTCAGCTGGAACTGGAAGGGCGCACGCTGCTCACTGTCATGCCGTGACGGCTTGCCACGCACAGCGCTTTGCCGCTACATTAACGCGGTTACGATTTTAAAAAGGACGTTCTGCGATGCGGATGGGATTGCTCATTTTAGTGCTGCTGTTAGCGGGCTGTAGTCATCACGCACCGCCGGTTAACGGACGTCTTTCCGATTCAATTACCGTGATTGCGCAACTTGATGACCAACTGGGTCACTGGCACGGTACGCCGTATCGTTATGGTGGCATGAGCCGCCGTGGTATCGATTGTTCTGGCTTTGTCTACCTGACTTTTCGCGATAAATTTGCGCTTCAGTTGCCGCGCACCACAAGGGCACAAAGTGATATGGGAACGCGCATCGATAAAGACGACCTCTTGCCAGGCGATTTAGTTTTCTTCAAAACCGGCGGTGGCGAAAACGGTTTGCATGTAGGGATCTATGATACCGACAACGCTTTCATTCACGCCTCGACCAGCCAAGGGGTTATTCGATCATCATTAGATAATGTCTACTGGCGAAAAGTGTTTTGGCAGGCAAGGCGCATATAGATACAGCGCATATTGCCATTTTTAAGGCCTATTAAATCAGACGAAACCGCCTTTTTTAGGCTCTTATTTAGAATGGTACTTTACCCGAAGGGTTTTTAATTATAACAATAGCGCTGAAAATTTATTTTCAATCCCAACCGGAGTACGTCCCGGTTTATTTGGCTTAAGGTTGGATGTCGGGCAGCAAAGTGAAACTGAGGTATTAAGTTACCGCCTCTTCCATGATTTGGATCTATTGCCTGCTTGTTTTCAATCATATACGATGCGCCAATCGCCACATATACTGGCTCCAGAAATGAAAATTCACATATCCGCCGACTACCAGTCGGAGATTTGGCTTTATCCTGCTTATGCATTAAATGGGCAGTTAACCGCGGTTGAGCTGGTCACTCAGTTCATCCATGAAAGTGCGCCTATCACCTTGCCGCAGGACTTGCTGTTGCCGCAGCTTGATGAAGCGCAGCAACTGCGTCTGTTGCAAAGTCAAATTTTGCTGCTTGAAAAGCACCAGGCTTTTTTTGAGGCGCAGGGTGTGGTGGCCTTGATGCGTGTTGACGCTAATATGTCTCAAACCCTCCTTGAAAGTGATTTCCTGACGCGGAAAATAAAACAGCTCTCCTTTCTGTTATTAGATTTAAGCGAATCCTTTCCACATTTAGCACAAGGTCTCAACGATCCTTTAATCGCCGCCCTTCATCAGCAATTCCGATTATCACTTTCACATTTTGGTGCAGGAAAATCTCCAGCTAACGCGGTTTACGATAATTTATTTAGCTGCATAAAAATGGATAAACAATTTATTCATTCACTGGCTAAACGCGCGTCCTTCCCATCCTTTATTCAAAGCATTCTTGATAATTTTCGTTCTCACTGTGAGCAAATGATAATTTGTGGTGTAGATGATGATCAATTACTGAATAAGGTAAATAAATTATCGGGTGCGGATTTACAAGGTGCCCTATTCCCGGTGGTTAAGTCTGATTCACTTGAGGAACTCTTGTACGCCTATACCTGCCTGAGCACGTCACAGCAGCCGCTATAACCTGTCTAAACTCTGTTTTCGACGTTACACTGAAGGTTTTATAACGACAGCGTGAAATGAGCGCTGCTCGGGAGAAACTATGTTATTCGACAACAGTTGGTTTCATGAGCTGAAAGGATGTTACACCGCCCTGAATCCTACACCGCTGGAAGGCGGACGCTTGCTTTACCACAATGCGCCCTTAGCGCGCGCCATGGAACTGGACGAGACCTTATTTGCAGGCGAGGGCCACGGTGTCTGGCATGGCGCTGCGTTATTACCCGGTATGCAGCCCTTGGCACAAGTCTATAGCGGTCATCAATTTGGCGTTTGGGCCGGCCAATTGGGCGATGGGCGCGGCATTTTACTTGGCGAACAGCGTTTAGCTGATGGCAGTAAACTTGACTGGCATTTAAAAGGGGCAGGTCTGACGCCTTATTCGCGTATGGGTGATGGCCGTGCAGTGATTCGCTCAACGGTGCGTGAATTTTTAGCCTCTGAAGCATTACACCATTTAGGTATTCCTACCTCACGCGCGCTGACAATTGCGATTGGTGATGAACAGGTACGCCGCGAAACTACCGAGCGCGGTGCCATGCTAATGCGCATCGCAGAGAGTCATCTACGCTTCGGTCATTTTGAGCATTTCTATTACAGCAACCAGCAAGACAAAGTGCAGCTGTTGGCGGAGTACGCTATTCGTCATCACTGGCCGCAATGGGTTGATGAACACGATCGTTATCTGTTGTGGTTCACTGACGTGGTAAAACGCACCGCTGGAATGATTGCGCAATGGCAGAGCGTGGGATTTGCGCACGGCGTGATGAATACCGACAACATGTCGATTTTGGGTTTGACGCTGGATTACGGTCCTTTTGGTTTTCTCGATGATTATCAGCCCGACTTTATTTGTAATCACAGCGATTACCAGGGACGATACAGCTTCGAAAATCAGCCCATGATTGGATTATGGAACCTCAATCGTCTGGCACATGCTCTGTCAGGGTTAATGAGTACCGAGCAGCTTAAACAGGCATTAAGCCATTATGAACCTGAACTGATGCGTGTCTGGGGCGAACGCATGCGAGCTAAATTAGGTTTACTCAGTGCCGACAGCGTAGATAACGAAATATTGTCCGGCCTGCTGACGCTGATGACCAAAGAGCACAGCGATTACACCCTGACTTTCCGCATGCTCAGCGATACGCAACAAAATGAGGCGCGTTCACCTTTGCGTGATGAATTTATTGATCGGCAAGCTTTTGATGATTGGTATGAGAGCTATCGTGTGCGTCTGTTGCAAGACGAAGTCAGCGATGAAACACGACAAGCGGCCATGAAGAAGGCGAATCCGGCGCTGGTGTTGCGTAACTATATGGCACAGCAGGTCATTGAAGAGGCGGAGAAGGGTGAAAAAAGCGCGTTAGCGCAATTGCACCAGGCGTTACAGCAGCCATTCAGTGATGAAACGGCCGCTGAATATCGTCAGCGACCGCCAGACTGGGGCAAAACGTTAGAAGTGAGTTGTTCCAGTTAAGTTAAAAACGGCTTGAGACCGCCTCGGCCAGCAGGGCAAGCACATCTTCGCTGTCCTGCCAGCTGAGGCAAGGATCGGTAATCGACTGGCCATAAACCAACGGCTCGCCGCTTACGACTTTCTGATTGCCTTCCTCAATAAAGCTTTCAATCATTACACCCGCGACCGCATGCGAACCAGATTGAATCTGTTGCGCAACCTCAATCGCTACATCGCGTTGACGACGATGCTGTTTCAGGCAGTTACCGTGGCTGAAATCAATCACCAATTGTTCGGGTAAGTTGAATTCACGCAGATTTGCTGCCGCCTCTGCGACATCGCTGGCGTGATAATTAGGTTGTTTACCACCACGCAGAATAACGTGACCGTGCGGATTACCGCTGGTTTGATAAATCGTCATCTGGCCATTTTTATCCGGTGATAAAAACATGTGGCTGGCGCGCGAGGCGCGAATGGCATCGACGGCAATCCGCACATTCCCGTCAGTCCCATTTTTGAAGCCTACCGGGCAGGAGAGGGCAGAAGCCATTTCACGGTGAATCTGACTTTCAGTGGTGCGGGCACCGATGGCACCCCAGCTAATCAAGTCGGCAATAAACTGGCCGATCACCATATCGAGGAATTCAGTCGCGGTGGGCAGGCCGAGGGCATTAATGTCAATCAGCAGCTGCCGCGCAATCCCAATGCCGCGATTCACATCAAAACTGCCATCAAGATCCGGGTCAGAAATTAATCCTTTCCAGCCAACCACGGTACGCGGTTTTTCGAAATAGGTGCGCATCACGATTTCTAACCGATCCTGGTAGCGTTCACGCAGCGCGTTAAGGCGCTTAGCGTAATCCAGGGCCGCCTCGGGATCGTGCAAAGAGCAAGGGCCGATAATCACCAGCAGGCGGGGATCTTCTCCGGTTAAGATGCGCGCAATGCGTTTACGTGCGGCGGTAACGTTCTCGGCAATAGCCGTGGAAATCGGATGTTCTGCTGCCAGACTGGCTGGCGTTATCAGGCCGCCAATACGTGCTGTACGCAGTTCGTCAGTTTTGTTCATGGGTTTCTCGAAAGCTGTTCTTCGCAACGGTGAAATACCGGGAAGTGATGAGGGTCACAATAAACCATTAGCCTGCGAATTCAACCCAAGTACCCGAAAAGAGGAGATAACTTACGGCAGCGACGCTTTACATCGCCGCCGTAGTTAATTAATACATGCGACGAGTCAGCCCCATGATATCGAGGATTTTAGTGGCGATCTCTTCAACCGAATAGTTGGTGCTGTTGAGATAGCGAATCTGGTGCGTGCGGAACAGCGCTTCCACTTCACCCACTTCCAACCGACACTGGCGCATCGAGGCGTAACGGGTATTTTCCGCACGCTCCTGCCGAATGGCGGCCAGACGTTCGGGGTCAATGGTAAGTCCAAACAGTTTGTGCTGATGTTCTCGTAATGCAGGCGGCAATTTAAGGTTATCCATGTCATCTGCAATAAACGGGTAATTTGCTGCACGGATGCCAAACTGCATCGCCAGGTATAAGCTGGTGGGCGTCTTACCGCAACGAGACACGCCCAACAAAATGACCTGCGCCTGCTCCAATCCTCGCAACGAAATGCCGTCATCGTGCGCCAGGGTGTAATCAATTGCCGCAATACGCGCATCGTATTTACCGAGGTTGGTGGCATCCAGGCCGTGAGTTCGGTGCGCGACAGGCGCTGGTGATAAGCCCAACTCCTGCTGCAACGGTGCGACCAGTGCCTGAACTATGTCCTGACAAAACCCCTCACTTTGTACGATGATATCGCGCACTTCTGGCGTCACAATCGAGAAGAACACTAAGGGCCGAACCCCACTTTGTTGATAAAGCGCGTTAATCTGCGCTTTGACGGCTTGCGCACGCTGGACGTTTTCCACAAAAGGTAGCGTCAGGCTGGTGATGTTTACCGGAAATTGCGAAAGCACGGCATGCCCCAGCACCTCAGCGGTGATAGCAGTACCATCGGAAATATAAAAAACGCTTCTGTCAGTACTCATAATCGATGCCTGCCTTTGACGTAGAATGTAAGGAATAGGACGATTCACATAAGATTAAGTAAAACAAAAAATCCATATTTTATTTTTATGAATATTTCATTTTTTTAATAATGATACGGATTCATCCCGCATAAATAAATGAAATGCTGTTTCTTAAATTTTTATTTTGCGGCCCACTTCAATATAAAGCAGTAATAGCGCGGTTTTTTGTTGCGCAACAAAAAATAGCGCATAAGTGGCTGAAATCGAGCCAATTACATTGCCATCAGTCATTTAGCAAAAATTAAGCTGTTTGCGCAACGTCCAGCAATAATAGGTACAATTCCGAAATTAAGAATTATCGTTAGCTTTAACGATTCAACACTTAGTCTTTATTTGGGCAATGTGCCAGGCTGTTTTGGCAAATTGCAAGATATTCCATGTGCCCACTCATTTTTAAAGGATAAGCTCAATGTCCAATAAAGGCGAACAGCCGCTAGTGCTCTGGTATAACCAGCTTGGCATGCATGATGTTGATCGGGTGGGAGGCAAAAATGCCTCCCTGGGTGAAATGATTACCAACTTGTCGTCGCTGGGTGTTTCCGTCCCCAATGGTTATGCGACCACATCTTATGCATTTAATCTGTTTCTCGATCAAAGCGGGCTGAACCAGCGTATCTATGAACTGCTGGACAAGACCGATATTGATGATGTTGATGAACTGGCGAAAGCCGGTAAGCAGATTCGTCAATGGGTTGTGGATACGCCATTCCAGCCGGAGCTGGAAGCCGCCATCCTCGAAGCCTACCAACAACTTTCCGCTGATGATGCGGAAGCTTCATTTGCGGTGCGCTCCTCAGCCACTGCGGAAGATATGCCTGATGCCTCCTTTGCCGGTCAGCAGGAAACGTTTCTGAACGTACAGGGTATTGATGCGGTGATGATTGCAGTGAAGCACGTTTATGCTTCATTGTTTAACGATCGCGCTATCTCTTATCGCGTGCATCAGGGTTACGATCACCGAGGCGTGGCGCTGTCTGCAGGTATTCAGCGTATGGTGCGTTCTGATCTCGCTTCTGCGGGTGTGATGTTCACCATTGATACTGAATCGGGCTTTGATCAAGTAGTGTTTATCACGGCTGCCTACGGCCTTGGCGAAATGGTGGTACAGGGCGCGGTCAACCCGGATGAATTCTACGTACATAAACCGACCCTTGCGGCTAATCGTCCTTCGATTGTGCGTCGCAACATGGGATCGAAAAAAATTCGCATGGTGTACGCTGATTCACAGGAACATGGTGAACAGGTGCGTATTGAAGATGTGCCTGAAGCTGAACGCGATCGCTTTAGCTTAAGCGACGATGAAGTACAGGCGCTGGCGCATCAAGCCGTGTTAATTGAGCAACACTACAAGCGTCCAATGGATATTGAGTGGGCTAAAGATGGCCATACTGGCAAGCTGTTTATCGTTCAGGCGCGCCCGGAAACGGTACGTTCAAACGGCCAGGTGATGGAGCGCTATAACCTGCAAGGCAAAGGCACCGTTGTAGTAGAAGGTCGTGCGATAGGGCATCGCATTGGTGCGGGTGAAGTTAAAGTCATCCACGACATCAGTGAAATGAACCGCATCGAAAAAGGCGACGTATTAGTGACAGACATGACCGACCCTGACTGGGAACCGATCATGAAAAAGGCGTCAGCCATTGTCACCAATCGCGGCGGGCGTACTTGTCATGCCGCCATCATTGCACGTGAGCTGGGTATTCCCGCCGTTGTTGGTTGTGGCAATGCCACCGATTTACTGAAAGATGGCCATAAAGTGACGGTTTCCTGCTCTGAAGGGGATACCGGCTACGTTTACGACGATTTAATCGATTTCGATATCACCAGCTCGCAGGTCGATGAGATGCCTGATCTGCCGCTGAAAATCATGATGAACGTCGGTAATCCCGATCGCGCCTTTGATTTTGCCTGTTTACCGAATGAAGGCGTCGGCCTGGCGCGTCTGGAGTTCATCATCAACCGCATGATTGGCGTGCATCCCAAAGCGTTGCTGGAATTTGATCAGCAAACGCCTGAGCTGCAGCAGCAAATTCGCAAGATGATGAAAGGCTTTGATGATCCCATCGAGTTCTATATCGCTCGTCTAACGGAAGGCATTGCAACTCTGGGCGCAGCCTTTGCGCCGAAGCGCGTTATTGTGCGTTTGTCGGACTTCAAATCTAACGAGTATGCCAACTTAGTGGGTGGCGAGCGTTACGAACCGCATGAAGAGAACCCAATGCTGGGATTCCGTGGCGCGGGCCGTTATGTTGCTGACAGCTTCCGTGACTGTTTTGCACTGGAATGCGCAGCCGTTAAACGTGTGCGTAATGATATGGGGTTGAAAAACGTCGAAATCATGGTGCCCTTCGTCCGTACCGTTGCGCAAGCCGAAGCGGTGGTTGAAGAGCTGGCGCGCCAAGGGCTGAAACGGGGTGAAGATGGATTGAAAATCATCATGATGTGTGAGATCCCTTCAAATGCCCTGCTGGCCGATCAGTTCCTGCAACACTTTGACGGCTTCTCTATCGGCTCAAATGATATGACGCAGCTGGCGTTGGGATTAGATCGCGACTCAGGTGTGGTTTCTGCACTGTTCGATGAGCGCAACGAGGCAGTGAAAGCGCTGCTGTCGATGGCGATTCGTGCCGCGAAGAAGCAAGGAAAATATGTCGGTATTTGTGGACAAGGACCTTCAGATCACCAGGATTTCGCAGCCTGGCTTATGGAGGAGGGCATCGACAGTTTGTCGCTCAACCCAGATACTGTAGTTGAAACCTGGTTGAGTTTGGCAGAGTTAGATAAGCCTGCATAACTATCCAGAGAGAGACCAATACAGGGAAAGGTCAGCATTGCTGGCCTTTTTTATTATCTGGCAGACAAAAAAAAGCCCATCACAGGGGATGGGCAAAGACTACACACAGCAATTCTTTTCTTACTCAGGGAAATAAGGTTGTTTTAGAAATCAGGGGTTTGATTCAAAACATAAGAAACATGTTATTCACCCGGCCCTCTGGCGTCTTTAAGAATCCTCTTATTAGTTTAAAGCCAATAATATTTTGTCACGTTTACCAGGCCGTTTGGGTTAAAAAACAGTGCATAAAATAATCTTTTTTAAGCATGTTAGCGGTAATTTGCCCGGAAACTGGCTTTTTTCTTAAAATTCGCTAATGGATAAAAATAATGTTGTGACGAAAAAGAATCAGGGCAGTTAACTACCATTAACCGCCCTAATCATTGTAAGGAGAAGGGATAAAGGGATTAGACGACTGGATTTTCTTCGTCGTGCTCGGCGAGTTCTTCGACCACAGCCAAGGGATCATCGCTGGGTGGAGGAGCTTCATGCGTCCAGACTGACACCAGACGATAAGAGACTGCCAGCACCACGGGACCAATAAACAGTCCAATCATGCCAAAGGCGATTAATCCGCCAATCACGCCAGACAAAATCAGGATCATTGGCAAGTCAGCGCCTAGTCGGATCAGCATCGGACGCAGCACGTTATCCAGCGTGCCGACCACGCAACTCCAGATAAGTAATACCGTGCCCCAGGTGGTGTCACCGCTCCAGTAAAGGTAAATGATGGCGGGCACCAAGACTAAAAGCGGGCCGATTTGCACCAGGCAGCAAAGAATCATCAATACAGTTAGCAGCGTGGCATAAGGGATGCCAGAAATCGCCAGCCCAATGCCGCCCAATATGCCTTGCACTAACGCCGTCACCACCACGCCCAACGCCACAGCGCGAATCGCTTGTCCAGCCAGTAATACTGCCGCATCACCACGCCTGCCTGCCATACGAAAGGCAAAGTGGCGGATACCGTGTGCAGCTTGCTCACCGCGCCAGTAAAGCAACACGCTAAACAGCAGCATGACGGCAAGGTGGATCATGAAGCGGCCAAAATGGCCAGCTTGTGCCACGAAAAATCCGGTGGTGCGGCCAATATAAGGCTGCACTTGCGTCATGATTGCCGCGCCGCCACCTGCCACTAACTTGTGATAGCTGGAATAAAGTTTCTCGCCAATCATCGGAATGCTGTTCAGCCAGGTCAGCTCTGGCATCATATGACTTTGCGTTGCCCATGCAAAAACGGGCGCGCTATTATCGATCAAGCTGTTGACCAATAACGCGATGGGAAAGATAAACAGCAGCAGCAAAATAATCGTCATGGCGATGACCGCTAATGACCGTCTTCCCCATAAAAGGTTTTGTAACTTCAACATCAGTGGCCAGGTTGCAATCACCACCATACTGGCCCAGGCAAAGCCCAGAATAAAAGGCTGCACCACCCATAAACAGGCAACGATCAGCAGGAGAATAAACATCAGGGTGAACAGTATCTGCGGTAGATCCATATCCCGGTACAGGCTTTTCATAAGTGACTCATGACCTCGTTTGAATCCTTCAATTCCGGGCTTTATGCGCCCAGCTTAATCATGGGCTATTTAATGCCGTTTAAACAGGGTGCAAAGGAAACGATTTTACGTTTCTTGAAAAAACGGCAGCCCGATTAAAAATGTGATAAAACGAAGGATTAACGCAAATAATGCAGACGCAAACGTTTACAACATCTCGGTCTCACACTCATGATCCCACAGATTTCCCAGGCGCCAGGCCTCGTTCAACTGGTGCTGACGTTCCTTGAGTCGCTGAAAGAGCAAGGCTTTACCGGCGACACCGCGACCAGCTACGCCGATCGTCTTTCGCTGTCCACCGACAACAGCATTTATCAATTGCTGCCTGATGCGGTGCTGTTCCCCCGTTCAACTGCTGATGTGGCGCTTATTGCCCGTTTAGCGGGTGAGGAGCGCTTCGGCAGCTTGATCTTTACGCCACGCGGCGGCGGGACTGGCACCAACGGACAGTCGCTCAATCAGGGTATTATTGTCGACATGTCGCGACACATGAACCGCATTTTGGAAATCAATCCCGAACAAGGATGGGTGCGGGTTGAAGCGGGCGTGATTAAAGATCAGCTCAATGCCTATCTAAAGCCGTTTGGCTTCTTCTTTTCACCGGAATTATCGACCAGTAACCGTGCGACACTCGGCGGGATGATCAATACCGATGCTTCAGGTCAAGGTTCGTTGGTTTACGGTAAAACGTCCGATCACGTTTTAGGTTTACGCGCGGTATTGTTAGGCGGCGATATTCTTGATACCCGGCCGATGGCAACCGCATTAGCGGAAACGCTGGCGCAAACTCAAACTCCGGAAGGTCGCATTTATCAGCAGGTGTTAACCCGCTGTCGCGAGCAGCGCGAATTAATCCTGGAAAAGTTCCCCAAGCTCAATCGATTCCTGACCGGATATGACTTGCGCCACGTCTTTAGCGACGATTTGCAAACCTTTGACCTGACGCGTCTGCTGTGTGGCGCAGAAGGCACACTGGCTTTCATTACCGAGGCGCGACTGGATATCACACCCATTCCGAAAGTACGTCGACTGGTTAACATCAAATATGACTCTTTTGATTCAGCGCTGCGTAACGCGCCGTTTATGGTTGAAGCAAAAGCGTTGTCGGTAGAAACGGTCGATTCAAAAGTGTTGAACCTGGCGCGTGAAGATATCGTCTGGCATTCCGTTAAAGAACTGATCGCGGATGTGCCGGAAAAAGATATGCAGGGACTGAACATCGTAGAGTTTGCGGGTGATAACGCCGAACTCATTGAGCGTCAGATCAGTGGTTTGTGTGTGCGGCTGGATGAATTAATGCTTCAGCAGCAGGGCGGCGTGATTGGCTATCAGCTTTGCAACGAACTCGACGGTATTGAGCGCATCTATAACATGCGTAAAAAAGCAGTGGGACTATTGGGTAATGCCAAGGGCCGCGCCAAACCGATTCCCTTTGTGGAAGATACGGCAGTGCCGCCAGAAAATCTTGCTGACTATATCGTTGAGTTCCGCGCGTTACTGGATGGTCACGGCTTGAGTTACGGCATGTTTGGTCATGTGGATGCCGGTGTTTTACATGTGCGTCCAGCGCTGGATATGTGCGATCCTCAACAGGAGATGCTGATGAAACAGATCTCCGATGAAGTCGTGGCGCTGACAGCACGCTACGGCGGTTTGTTGTGGGGGGAACACGGTAAAGGCTTCCGCGCACAATACAGTCCCGCCTTTTTCGGCGAAACGCTGTTCAACGAACTGCGTCGTATTAAAACGGTTTTCGATCCGCATAACCGTCTGAACCCAGGCAAAATTTGTACACCCTTCGAAAGTCATGCGGAAATGATGCAGGTTGATGCGGTGAAACGCGGTACTTACGATCGTCAGATTCCGCTGACGGTGCGTAACGACTGGCGTGGTGCAATGGAATGTAACGGCAACGGCTTGTGCTTCAATTTTGATGCGCGCAGTCCGATGTGTCCGTCGATGAAAATCACCCGCAACCGCATTCACTCGCCGAAAGGGCGCGCTACGCTGACACGTGAATGGTTACGGCTATTGGCAGAGCAGGGCGTTGATCCGCTTGAGTTGGAAAAACAGCTGCCTGAAAATCGGGTTTCAATGCGTACCTTTATAAGTCGCACGCGTAACAGCTGGCATGCGAATAAAGGTGAATATGATTTTTCGCATGAGGTCAAAGAGGCGATGTCAGGCTGCCTGGCCTGTAAAGCGTGTTCGACACAATGCCCGATCAAAATTGATGTGCCTAACTTCCGCTCACGCTTCCTTCAGCTTTACCACACGCGCTATCTGCGTCCGATAGGCGATCATCTGGTGGCTGCGGTAGAGAGTTATGCGCCGCTAATGGCGAAAGCGCCAAAGGTGTTTAACTACTTCCTCAGGCAACCCTGGATGCGTGATATGAGTAAAAAGCACATTGGCATGGTTGATTTGCCGCTGCTTTCGTCACCTACGCTTAAGCAGCAGCTAAGTGGTCATTCCGCCATGAATATGACGCTGGAACAGCTGGAGGCCGTAAGCCATACACAGCGTAAAGAGTATGTGCTGGTGGTGCAGGATCCTTTTACCAGTTTCTATGAAGCTAAGCTGGTTAATGACTTTGTGAAGCTGATTGAGAAGCTAGGCTATCGTCCGGTGCTGCTGCCGTTCTCTCCGAACGGCAAAGCGCAGCATGTGAAAGGTTTTCTGCAACGCTTTGCGCGTACCGCCAGTAAAACGGCTGATTTCCTGAATCGTATGGCAAAACTGGACATGCCGATGGTGGGCGTCGATCCCGCTACCGTGTTGTGTTATCGCGATGAATATCGCCAAACGTTGGGTGAAGCTCGCGGCGACTTCAACGTTCAGCTGGTGCATGAATGGTTGCAAACTGCGCTAGCTGAGCGAGCCGTGCAGAACAGTAGCGGAGAAGCCTGGTATTTGTTTGCGCACTGTACGGAAGTCACTGCGTTACCTGCTACGCCTAATCATTGGCAAGATATTTTCTCCCGCTTTGGCGCTAAGTTAGAAAACGTCAATGTTGGCTGTTGTGGCATGGCGGGAACTTACGGTCACGAAAGCAAAAACCTCGAAAACTCGTTAGGGATTTACGCACTTTCCTGGCACCCACAGTTGCAAAAGCTCCCGCGACAGCGCTGTCTGGCAACGGGGTATTCCTGCCGCAGCCAGGTGAAACGCGTTGAAGGTAATGGCATGCGTCATCCACTTCAGGCATTGTTAGAGATAGTGTAAAAAAATTGTGCGCGACGTCACGACGTGGCTGGATTAGAATATCCAGCCCGCGTGGCGGACAAAGTCGCTTTGTAGCGTGGTCGCTTTGTCCCACTCGCCGACCATCGCCAGTTGATGACAAAGACGAGTGAGTGATAAACGCGCAAGTTGGTAGGCCTGAATGCGGAACAGGCGATCGCGATCGGCATTACCCATTTCCTGCACTAAACGGTGATGCAGTTTACCCATCGCATGCAGATAGCTGTGATCGTCACCATTGAGCTGGCAGATTTCAGCCATATCCAGACAGGTATCGTTGAACTGGCGTAACTGTTGAATAGTACAGTCGGCCCGATCAAGTTTTGCCTGCGACATATAAAAGTCGACGGTGATATCGCGCATTGAAAACGTATATTCGTCGATTTTGTGCTGAAGCCAGGCTGAGACAGAAAGCGTCATAAAGCCATCCTGAAGCGTGAATGATAATAATTATCATATTCAATTAGGTCAGGATTGCAATTGCCGGGCAGAAATATTTATCGATTTATCTCGCCTGTTAAAACAATTGGAAATAACAATCTGTTTACATCGCAGAAAGGCGTAACCTATCAATTACGCTTTTACCAGAAAGTGGTGAAAATAAATTTCACTATTTATTAACAGGTTACATCATGCCTCTTCATATTGGCTGTCTCGCCGCAAAGTGAGTTGAAGAGGCTATGCTTAATAAAGCAGCAATTAAAAACAGCACAAGATGATTATCCCTGCAAAACAAGAGGTTGAAGTGATCACGCAGATCACTACCATAGGGGGATAGCCTGAAAAGGTCCGGACTCAAGAGGTATCAACATGGCATCTGTTAATGCAGACTCTTTCTCACCTGACGATTTCGTCTGGAAAGGGTTAACACTGACCGAAACCGCAGCGCAGCAAATTCTCAATCTGGTCGCACAGGACCCGGAAGTCAAGGGCTTGCGACTGGGCATCAAACAATCCGGCTGTGCCGGTTTTGGTTATGTTATGGATCTGGTTAAACAACCAGTCGATGACGATCTTCAGTTCTCGTTTCATGGCGCAACTCTGTTTGTGCCGCTTCAGGCGATGCCGTTTGTTGATGGCACCGAAGTGGATTACGTTCGCGAAGGCCTGAATCAGATCTTTAAATTCAATAACCCTAAAGCTCAGCACGCCTGCGGGTGTGGTGAAAGCTTTGGCGTCGAGTAAGTGAAATATGTCACGACACAGCGAAGCATCTGACGATGTACAAATGTGGGAAGGCAAGCTCAATTACAAAGAGGGCTTCTTTACCCAATTGCAAACCGAAGAATTTGCTCACGGCATCAATGAAGATGTGGTGCGCGCAATCTCGGCCAAGCGTAACGAGCCAGAGTGGATGCTGGAGTTTCGTCTAAAAGCCTTTCGCGCCTGGCTTGAAATGGAAGAGCCGCACTGGCTGAAAGCGCATTACGAGAAGCTCGATTATCAGGATTACAGCTATTACTCCGCGCCTTCTTGCGGTAACTGCGATGACAGCTGTGAATCTGAACCGGGAGCAACTCAAGCTTCTGGCAGCACACCTGCCAGCGATTATCTGACGCAGGAAGTTGAAAACGCGTTTAACCAGCTGGGCGTTCCGGTACGTGAAGGCCGGGAAGTGGCTGTGGATGCCATTTTTGACTCCGTTTCCGTCGCCACGACCTATCGCGGCAAACTGGCTGAGCAGGGCATTATTTTCTGCTCATTCGGCGAAGCGATTCATGATCACCCTGAGCTGGTGAAAAAATATCTCGGCACGGTTGTCCCGCCGAACGATAACTTCTTCGCCGCGCTGAACTCTGCAGTCGCCTCCGATGGCACCTTTGTTTACATCCCGAAAGGGGTGCGTTGCCCAATGGAGTTGTCGACCTATTTCCGCATCAATGCGGCGAAAACGGGTCAGTTTGAGCGCACCATTTTGATTGCCGACGAAGACAGCTACGTCAGCTATATCGAAGGATGTTCTGCGCCTGTGCGTGATACCTATCAGCTGCACGCAGCGGTAGTAGAAGTGATCATCCACAAAAATGCCGAAGTAAAATATTCAACGGTCCAGAACTGGTTCCCAGGCGGCGAAGGCGAAGGCGGTATTTTAAACTTCGTTACCAAGCGCGCGCTGTGTGAGGGCGACCACAGCAAAATGTCGTGGACGCAGTCTGAAACCGGATCGGCAATTACCTGGAAATACCCAAGCTGCATTCTGCGTGGCGACTATTCGGTTGGCGAATTCTATTCCGTTGCCTTGACCAGCGGCCGTCAGCAAGCGGATACCGGCACCAAGATGATTCACATTGGTAAAAACACCAAGTCGACCATCATCTCTAAAGGTATTTCTGCCGGTAAGAGCCAAAATACCTATCGCGGGCTGGTGAAAATTATGCCAACCGCAACGAATGCACGTAACTTCACTCAGTGCGATTCTATGCTTATCGGCCCTGATTGTGGCGCACATACTTTCCCGTATGTTGAAACGCGTAACAATACGGCGCAGCTTGAGCACGAAGCGACGACGTCACGTATCGGCGAAGATCAGATGTTCTATTGTCTGCAGCGCGGTATCAGTGAAGAAGATGCGATTTCAATGATCGTCAATGGTTTCTGTAAAGACGTTTTCTCTGAGCTGCCACTGGAATTCGCCGTGGAAGCACAAAAACTGTTAGCTATCAGTCTTGAGCACAGTGTGGGCTGATTGCCGGCACATGCGTTGCCGGAAGCAATGTGAAGGATTAAGTATGTTAAGCATTAAAGATTTACAGGTTAGCGTTGAAGACAAAGCCATTCTGCGCGGTCTGAACCTTGAGATTAAACCGGGTGAAGTTCACGCCATCATGGGCCCAAACGGCTCCGGTAAAAGTACGCTGTCAGCTACGCTGGCGGGGCGTGAAGATTACGAAGTAACTGGCGGTTCGGTAACGTTCAAAGGCAAAGATTTGCTGGAACTGGAACCTGAAGAACGCGCAGGCGAAGGCATCTTCATGGCGTTTCAATATCCTGTAGAAATTCCAGGCGTCAGCAATCAGTTCTTCCTGCAAACCTCGGTAAACGCGGTACGTAAATATCGCCAGCAGGAAGAGTTAGATCGCTTTGATTTCCAGGATTTCATTGAAGACAAAATTCATCTGCTGAAAATGCCAGAAGATTTGCTGACCCGTTCAGTCAATGTTGGCTTCTCCGGCGGTGAGAAAAAACGTAACGATATTCTGCAAATGGCCGCGCTGGAGCCAGAGCTGTGCATCCTTGATGAAACCGACTCCGGTCTGGATATCGATGCGCTGAAAACCGTAGCAAACGGCGTAAACAGCCTGCGCGACGAGAAGCGTGCTTTCATTATCGTTACGCACTATCAACGTATTCTGGATTACATCAAACCAGATTTCGTGCACGTGCTGTATCAGGGCAAAATTGTTAAATCTGGCGATTTCTCGCTGGTGAAACAGCTGGAGGAGCAGGGTTATGGCTGGCTTACCGACGAAGAGTGAGAACGCGCTGCAACAGTGGCATCACCTGTTTGAATCACGCGGTGAAGTCCGTTCGCTGCAGGCTCAGCAACATTGGCAGCAGCTAATGCGTGTGGGTTTACCGACCCGCAAGCATGAAAACTGGAAATACACCCCGCTAGATACGCTGCTGTCTCAGCAGTTTGTTCTCCCGCAGGGGCAAGCGCTCAGTGCCGAACAGGTTGATGGTTTTGCCTTACCGCTTGACGCTATCCGCCTGGTGTTTGTTGATGGCCGTTTTCAGGCCGCTTTAAGCACACGTGATACTGAACTGTTTGAGATTCAGCACAGCCTGGCGGCCGAACGCCGTCCGCTGCCTGCACCTGTTCAACCGGAAGTCTTTTTGCACCTGACGGAAAGTCTGGCGGAAGAGGTGACGTCGATTCGCCTGGCGCGTGGCAAATCTGCGGCGCGTCCGCTCTATTTGCTGCATATCACTAGTGGTCAACAAGATGGTATGAACACGGTACATCACCGTCATCATCTGCAGCTTGAACAAGGCGCCGAGGCGGAAATCATCGAGCATTACGTGACGCTGAATGCGACCACGCATTTCACGGGCTCACGTTTTACGTTTGACGTGGCTGATAACGCACGGTTGAAGCACACCAAGCTGGCGTTTGAAAGCAGCGAAAGCTATCACTTTGCGCACAATGATATTGTCATTGGTCGTGATGCAGACGTCAGCAGCACCAGCTTCTTGCTGGGCGCAGGCCTGACGCGTCACAACACCAGCTCGCAGCTGAACGGTGAAAACACCCAGCTGGCAATTAACAGCTTGGTGTTGCCAGTGAAACAGGAAGTAGCGGATACCCGTACTTATCTGGAGCACAACAAAGGCTATTGCACCAGTCGTCAGATGCACAAAACCATCGTGCGTGACAAAGGGCGTGCGGTATTTAATGGTCATATTAAAGTGGCCAAGCACGCGCTGAAAACTGACGGGAAGATGACCAACAACAACCTGTTGCTGGGACGTTTGGCGGAAGTGGACACCAAACCGCAGCTCGAAATTTATGCGGATGATGTGAAGTGTGGTCACGGTGCAACGATAGGTCGCATTGATGACGAGCAGATGTTCTACCTGCGTTCACGCGGTATTAAACAGGATGCAGCACAGACCATGATCATTCACGCTTTTGCGGCGGAATTGACTGAAACACTGGAAAATGAAGTGCTGCGTGTAGCAGTACTGCAGCGTATTGCTGAACGCTTTCCTGGAGGCGATGCATGATGAAATTCGATCTCGAGCGGATCAGGGAGGATTTTCCTATCCTGAAGCGTGAGGTCAACGGTCATCCGCTGGCCTACCTTGATAGCGCGGCCAGCGCACAACGTCCGCTGACGGTGATTAATGCCGAAAGCCATTTTTATCAGCACGGCTATGCAGCCGTGCATCGTGGCATTCATACCTTGAGCGCCCAAGCGACCAGTGACATGGAAAACGTGCGCGATCAGGCTGCACGTTTTCTGAATGCCTCTTCGCCAGAAGAAATTGTTTTTGTTAAAGGCACCACAGAAGGTATTAACCTGGTTGCTAACAGCTGGGGCGGCAGTCAGCTGCAGCCTGGCGACAACCTGATTATTACGGAGATGGAGCATCATGCCAACATCGTGCCGTGGCAGATGGTGGCTGAGCGTACCGGTGCTGAAATCCGCGTTCTGCCATTAACCGATAACGGTGAACTGGCTGTAGATCAGCTTGCAGGCTTGATTGATAACCGTACGCGCCTGCTGGCGGTGACGCACGTTTCTAACGTGCTTGGCACGATTAACCCTGTCAAAGCGCTTGTGGCGCAAGCCAAAGCAGCAGGATTGGTCACGCTGATTGATGGTGCGCAAGCAGTGATGCACGACAAAGTCGATGTGCAAGATATTGACTGCGACTTCTACGTCTTCTCCGGCCATAAATTATATGGACCCACCGGCATTGGTATCTTGTACGGCCGCAAAGCGTTGCTTGACGCGATGCCACCGTGGGAAGGCGGTGGCTCAATGATTTCCAGCGTAGTGCTGCCAACCGGCACAACGTGGAACACGTCGCCATGGCGCTTTGAAGCGGGTACACCGAATACGGGCGGCATTATCGGTTTAGGCGCGGCGTTAGCTTATGTGCAAGCATTGGGACTTGATACCATTCATCAACGTGAAAGCGTGTTGATGAACTATGCGTTAGACAAGCTTTCGTCGGTACCAGATATTCACATTTATGGGCCGCCAACACGCACAGGCGTGATCGCCTTTAACCTCGGCAAGCATCACGCGTTTGATGTGGGCAGTTTCCTCGATCAATACGGCATTGCGATTCGTACTGGACATCATTGCGCCATGCCGCTGATGCGCCATTACGCTGTACCAGCGATGTGCCGCGCCTCTTTCACTTTCTATAACAGTGAAGAGGAAGTGGATCGCCTGGCGGCAGGCCTGACGCGTATTCATCGTCTGCTGGGTGGTTGAGTAGAGTAAACGGAGTCACAAATGGCGAATTTGCCAGAAAAAGAGAAGCTGGTGCGCAACTTCAATCGTTGCGCTAACTGGGAAGAGAAATATCTTTACATCATTGAACTGGGCGCAAAACTTCCAGAATCCTCTGAAAGCTTGCATCAGCCTGAGAACGTGATCTCAGGGTGCCAAAGCCAAGTGTGGATCAAAATGACGCCACAGGCAGATGGCACCATCACCTTTGAAGGTGACAGTGATGCGGCAATCGTTAAGGGATTGATTGCAGTGGTTTTTAGTTTGTATCAAAACCTCTCTGCGGCTGATATTGTCGCGCTCGATGTGCGTCACTGGTTCGGTGAACTGGCCTTGATGCAGCATCTTACGCCCACGCGTTCGCAGGGGCTGGAAGCGATGATTCGGTCTATTCGCCATACCGCTCAGAACCTCTCCTAAGCTAAACTCCACAGACGCCAACCGGCGTCTGTTTTTTTATCTAAAGAGAAAATTGCATGAAACCTGCTTTATGTATGGCCGGTGCATTGCTGCTGACCTGTTTTGGGCTCTCTGCACCCACATTTGCCACGGAATATCCTCTTCCTCCCCCTGATAGTCGCCTGATTGGTGAGAATACGCTTACCCAGGTTCCCGATAACAAACGTCCTCTTGAAGATATTGCTGCCCGATACAAAGTAGGGCTGCTGGGCATGCTGGAAGCGAATCCCGGTACCGATCCCTGGCTACCGAAAGCGGGAACACAACTGACCGTACCGCTACAGATGATTCTGCCTGACACGCCGCGCGAAGGCATTGTGGTCAATCTCGCGGAGTTACGCCTTTATTACTATCCGAAAGGCGAAGACAAAGTGATCGTTTATCCTATCGGGATTGGCCAGTTAGGTGCAGCAACGCCAACGATGGTCACCAGCATCAGTCAGAAGGTCCCTAACCCGACCTGGACGCCTACCCAGAACATCCGTAAGCGTTATGCGAAAGAGGGCGTTACGTTGCCTGCTGTAGTGCCTGCTGGCCCCGATAATCCGATGGGCCTCTTTGCGTTGCGTCTGGCGCGCGGAACAGGTCAATATCTTATTCATGGCACCAATGCAAAATTTGGTATCGGGATGCGCGTAAGTTCTGGCTGTATTCGCCTGCGTACTGAAGATATCGAAGCGCTGTTCAATAGCGTGCCAAAAGGTACGCGGGTGCAAATCGTGAACCAGCCGGTGAAGTATGCGGTGGAGCCTGACGGTAAACGCTATGTGGAAGCGCATCAGCCGCTGTCACGTACCGACAAAGATGACCCACAAACCATGCCGATTGCGTTAAGCGCTAATCTCAAAAGCTTTATGAAAAGTGATAAGAGCGACACGGCACTGATCAAGGCGACAATAGAACGCCGCTCAGGGATGCCGATATTGGTGAGTAGCGGTGAGAAGGTTAAGGATGATACGCCGCTGCCAGCTGTGCTGCAGGGAGCGCAGGAAGGACAAAGCGCGACCATCAGTCAGGCAATGGGTGAGAGTGCTGAGACTTTGCCTCAATAATACATTTGAGTCAGGAACGATAAGCAAAAAAAATGGCGCCTCAAGGGCGCCATTTTTAAACCAGAACTCTTACTTGCGGTAAGAGTGAGCCTGGTTGTCCAGACGCTGGTTAGCGCGTGCTGCGTCATCTTTAGCAGCCTGAACGTCTGAACGCACTGCGTTCACGTCGTTGCTCAGTTGGTCAACTTTAGCGTTCAGAGTCTGAACGTCTGAAGACAGCTGGTCGATTTTAGCGTTGCTTGAGCAACCAGCCAGCAGAGTTGAACCCAGAATTACCGCGCCCAGTACCAGTTTAGTACGATTCATTATTTATACCCTCTAGATTGAGTTAATCTCCATGTAGCGTTACAAGTATTACACAAAGCTTTTTAAGTTGAGAATAAATTTTTCATGAGAAGATGCTTAAACATGATCGTTCGCTCAAAGAAGCAGCGGTTAGCAGAATATGATAAAAAAATTTAGCGAAAACAGAGAGATTTAATCGGATTAACCTTAATTTAAAGCGAATTTGAATAGTTATTTTCTATTGGAATTTTCCTGCATTTGTATTAAGTACAAAATAAAAAAAGCGCCCCTGAAGGCGCTTTTAAATAAATACTCAATTATTAATTAAAGTACGTGTACTGAGGCAGTATTTGTGGTTCCACTTGGTACTAACGCACCGGATACCAGCACGACAACATCGCCTTTCTGACCATAGCCACTTTCTAATGCCGCTTCTTTACCCAGACGATAGAAATCATCCGTTGAAGCAATTTCGGATACTAAACGCGTTTCTATCCCTTTGCTCAGAATTAACTGACGCGCTGTGGTCGCGTTGGTAGTCAGCGCCAGAATGGTGGCGTTAGGGAAATATTTACGTACTGCTTTCGCTGACTTGCCGCCTTCGGTTGCAACCACAATCAATGGCGCTTCCAGTTTTTCTGCGGTTTCAACAGCACCACGACAAACGGCTTCGGTGATGCGCAGTTTGCGGGTATCGTTTTGGCTATCGATGCGTGATTTCATGACGCGATCGGTACGTTCGCAGATGGTCGCCATGATGGTGACCGATTCCAGCGGATATTTACCTTTAGCGCTCTCACCAGACAGCATAACGGCATCGGTGCCGTCCAGAATGGCGTTGGCAACGTCACCCGCTTCAGCGCGAGTAGGGCGTGGGTTTTTGATCATCGAATCCAGCATCTGCGTAGCGGTAATCACCACTTTGCGTGCTTTATTACATTTTTTGATCATCATCTTCTGAGCGAAGATCACTTCTTCAACCGGGATCTCAACACCTAAGTCACCACGTGCAACCATGATGCCGTCAGAAGCTTCAAGGATTTCGTCGAAGTTGTTCAGGCCTTCCTGGTTTTCAATCTTAGAGATGATCTGGATATGCTCGCCGCCATGCTGCTTAAGGTGCTCACGGATTTCCAGCACATCAGAACGTTTACGGATGAATGAAGCCGCAACGAAATCTACGCCTTGCTCACAACCGAAAATCAGGTCGCGCTTATCTTTTTCAGCTAATGCAGGCAGTTGAATAGATACGCCTGGCAAGTTTACGCCTTTGTTTTCACCGAGATCACCGTTGTTCAATACTTTGCAAACCACGGTGTTTTCAGTGACTTCGGTCACTTCCATGCCGATTAAGCCGTCATCTACTAATACCGTGTTGCCGATTTTCAAATCAGCGGTAAAGCCTGCATAAGTCACAGCAACGCGTTCGCTATTACCAATGACGCTTTGATCGGTAGTAAAGGTAAAGGTTTGACCCGCTTTCAGGGAAGCATCATTGCCACCTTCAAGCTTCATGGTACGAATTTCAGGACCTTTAGTGTCCAGCAGGATGGCTGCCTGATGACCGGTTTTTTTAATCACGGCGCGCATGTTAGTAATACGTTGGCCATGTTCGGCGTAGTCGCCGTGAGAAAAATTAAGGCGCATAACGTTCATGCCTGCTTCAAGCAGTTGGGTCAACATCTCTTCAGATTCGGTTTTTGGACCGATAGTACAAACGATCTTAGTCTTTTTCATGACAGGATTTCTATAAGTTGTGATGGATGATAAAGGTTGAGATTCGATGGCGATGCACCGAAGTGAAAATTCTGATTGAAATCGAAACGGGCGATACAGAGTAAGAATAGGTGACGAAGGCCAGGCGTGCAGGGAAGTTGTGCGGTTACGCTAGATAACCACCACGTTGTTGTTGCGCAAATAATCTGAGTTATCGCAGTAAGCACGTGATCGCTGAAACCTTTCAAGTGAACAACGCGGCACAGTATAATCGCTAAGTATGCGAAAACCAATTAAAAAGCGGTACGGGTTTGCGATGTAGATCAAGAAAAACGGGGTTTGCGCAACAGGATAAAAAATGAGAGTGGTGCGCTCTAGTGGACTCGAACCACCGACCCCCACCATGTCAAGGTGGTGCTCTAACCAACTGAGCTAAGAGCGCATTTAAAAATTGGTGCGTCCGAGTGGACTCGAACCACCGACCCCCACCATGTCAAGGTGGTGCTCTAACCAACTGAGCTACGGACGCACTTGGTGCGCTCTAATGGACTCGAACCATCGACCCCCACCATGTCAAGGTGGTGCTCTAACCAACTGAGCTAAGAGCGCAACATGCTGTCAGGGCGACAGCGGGGACGAATATTAACGGCACGCTAAGAGACTGGCAAGGGGAAAAATGTTTTTTTCGTGATGACTGTCGAGCAACTGCGCTATGCGCCGTTTTTTTAGACATAACGGGCCTTTTCAGGCCCGTTCAACGACTTAGCGCGCCGCGCGTGTCAGAATTAATTGCGTGGGTAACTGCTGTAAACGTCGGATGCGCCACAGCATCATTATTGCGGCAGAGGTTAGGCCAATAATAAAGCCACACCAGAAGCCTGCCGGACCCAGGCGTGGCAGCACCCAATCAGTCATTGCCAGAATATAGCCCGTTGGAAAGCCGAGCAGCCAGTATGCAATAAACGTGATAAAGAAGATTGATCGCGTATCTTTGTAACCGCGTAAGATACCGCTGCCAATAACCTGAATAGAATCAGAGAATTGATAGATAGCGGCCAACAGCATGAGTTGGGCTGCTAATGTAATAACTTCAGGATTATCGGTATAAAGCAGCGCAATGTCGTGGCGGAATGTCACGGTAAAAAGCGCTGTTATCGCCGCCATGCTGATGCCAACGCCTTGGGCCGTCCATGCTGCCACGCGAGCTTGCTCGGTGGAACCTTGCCCTAACCGGTAACCCACGCGAATGGTAGTAGCGACCCCCAGTGATAAGGGCAAGACGAACATCAGAGAACTAAAGTTCAGCGCTATCTGGTGGCCTGCGACATTGATAATACCAAGCGGTGAAACCAAAAGTGCAACGACCGCAAACAGCGTTACTTCAAAAAAGAGTGCCAACGCTACGGGCAGCCCCAGCGTGACCAAACGGCTAAGGATAGGACGCGAAGGAGGTGACCAGCGGCTCTCTATGCGAATGTCGCGCATACTGCCCATTCTGCGAACCCAAAAGCGCATACAGATGAACATCACCCAATAGACCGATGCTGTTGCCACACCACATCCCACACCACCCAGCGCGGGCATACCGAAGTGACCATAAATAAAGATGTAGTTTAATGGGATATTCACCAGCAAACCGAGGAATCCTAATACCATGCCTGGTTTGGTTTTTGACATACCCTCGCACTGGTTACGCAGGACCTGAAAAAACAGATAGCCCGGCGCACCGAACAGCAGCGCATGGAGATAGCCCTCGGCTTTAAGGGCTAACAGCGGATCGATGTCATGCATCGAACGAATCAAATAGCCCGCATTCCACAGCACCAGCATGATTAAAATAGAAACAAAAAAGGCCAGCCAGAATCCCTGGCGAATTTGTTCGCCGATGCGTTCGCGGCGACCTGAGCCGTTGAGTTGCGCAACGGTGGGCGTCAATGCAAGAAGAAGACCATGGCCAAACAGGATGGCCGGAAGCCAAATGGAAGTGCCGACAGCAACGGCGGCCATATCCGTGGCGCTGACTGCGCCGGCCATAATGGTATCCACAAATCCCATTGCGGTTTGAGCCACCTGAGCCAGGATGACTGGAATCGCAAGGGCCAGCAATTGACGCGCTTCTGTTAAATACTTCTGCACGTAAACACCTGACTTATTTAATTAATGAAGGGACGCTGAAAGCCCCGGGGAAAAGCGCGGCTTAGTGTAACTGGCGTGACAAGATTCGCCAATCTTTGTCACACGATGCGTTTTGCTAAGCTGTAAAGCAACACGCAGGGCTGAAACCTAACAGCCTTCATTAGCTGTGATAAACTAGCGCAAACTTCGCAGAGGCAAAGACTATGTTTACCGGTATTGTGCAGGGCACCGCAGAAATAGTGTCCATTGAAGAAAAAGAGTTGTTTCGTACCCATGTAGTCAGACTGCCGCAAGAATTATTGCCAGGTTTAGCATTGGGCGCATCAGTAGCACATAACGGTTGTTGTTTAACCGTTACTGCTATTGAGGGCGATCTGGTGAGTTTCGATTTAATAAAAGAAACATTGCGCGTAACCAACCTTGGCGATCTACAGCCGGGCGATATCGTGAATATAGAGCGGGCAGCGAAATTCAGCGATGAAATTGGTGGCCATCTGATGTCAGGTCATATTATGACCACTGCTGAAATCTGCAAAATTATCCAGTCTGAAAACAACCGTGAAGTCTGGTTTAAAATTCAGGATCCGGCGCAGATGAAATATATTCTGCATAAAGGTTTTGTCGGCATTGATGGTATTAGTCTAACAGTGGGTGATGTCACGAAAACCAAGTTTTGTGTCTACCTGATCCCAGAAACGCTGGAGCGGACAACGCTCGGTGCGAAGACCTTTGGGGATCGAATCAACATTGAAATTGATCCACACACACAGGCGATTGTGGAGACGGTAGAGCGCGTTTTGGCTCAGCGTGAGTCCGCCGCGATTAAAGTATTATCCGAGCAGGGCGATCGAGAATAAAAAGCAGAAGGCGCATTGAGCGCCTTCTGCTTTTAATCCAGACTTCAGCGTGCCACGCGTAACCCACCTTCGACACCGCGGCTAAACACCACTTGCCATAACTGAATGTCTCGAGCACGAAACGCGCCCGCACACGCATTCAGATAATATGAGAACATGCGCTTAAAGCGTTCACCATAATTATCTGCCAGCTCAGGCCATGCCTGTAAGAAACGCGCGTACCAGGCCATTAATGTCGTGTCGTAATCAGCACCAAAGTTGTGCCAGTCTTCCATAACAAAATGCGGCTCGCTGGCGTCAGCAATATGGCGCATTGAGGGTAAACAGCCGTTAGGGAAGATATATTTATCAATCCATGGATCAACATTCATATCCGTTACAATGGCGCCAATAGTGTGAAGTAAGAAAAGGCCATGAGGCTTTAAATTACGATCCACTACATCGAAATAGGTCGCGTAATTTTTGGGGCCGACGTGTTCAAACATACCCACTGAAACGATGCGATCAAATTGCCGATCAAGATCGCGATAATCCTGAAGCAGAATAGTGACATCCAAGCCTTCACAGCGCTGCTGGGCCAGTTTTTGCTGTTCAGCTGAAATCGTGACGCCATGTACCTTAACGCCATAATGACGCGCCGCATAAGCGGCGAGTCCGCCCCATCCGCAACCAATATCTAACAACGACATACCCGGCTCAAGCTGCAGCTTGCGGCAGATCATATCTAATTTGGCTTCCTGAGCCGCCTCTAAGGTTGTTGCGTCTTTCCAGTAAGCACAGGAATATTGCATATAGGGATCGAGCATCAGCGTAAATAAATCATTGCCTAAGTCGTAATGCTCTTTACCTACCATCCATGCGCGCTTTTTCGATTGTAGATTCGTTAATCGCGCGGCAGCAATGCGCAAAGTATCTTTGAAATGGTGCGGTAATTTCTGGTCCAGTTTGTGCTTAAGCACGCGGTGAAAAAATATATCCAGCTGTTCACACTCCCACCAGCCGTCCATATAACTTTCGCCTAAACCGAGCGAACCTTCCTGCAAGACACGTTTGAAAAAATCAGGATTAATAACCTGAATATCCCAGGGGCGAGTACCATTGATTTCGATATCTGCTTGTTCCAGCATTTCATGAACGATGCGATACCAATGGTTTTCTTCAAGGCTCACTTCTTCTATAAACGATGAACTCATAGCTTCTCCATCACCTGTCCAACCTGAACCTGAGAAAAAGAATAGCCAATTTCTCAGGGGTTTTGAGAAAAGTCACGGAATGGCCCGTGCGCCTGATATCCGACGTATTACAGAGGATTGAAAAGGAACAATGTTGGTCTCTCACAATAGAAAACAGAGATATTGTGCAGACGCCATCCCAGCGACAAAGTCGCTAAAAACACTCTAATTATGTTGTTGATTTGTAGCAGATTTATTGACCCGAATGAGTATATTATCACTCGGGTCAGTATTCAATGACTTATTGTTAGGTTGCTAATTAAAATCTTTCGCCTCAGTGATTATCCTGGCAAACGGATTTTGACGAGGCAACATCAGTTTGTGCGCTCACCTGGCGTTGGATACGGTATCCTAGCAGGGCAAGCAAGATTGTCAGTGCCATAATCATTGTGGTGGTATGTAAGGCATGTTGCAAACCCGCAGAAACGGCAAGGCTGGCGGCGAAACATAATCCTAATTGCAAACAGTTTTGCAGCGCTGCCGCTTTGCCCGTTGCATGAGGAAAAGGTTGTAGGGCGCTGGAAACGACAATGGGATAAATTGCACCGTTAGCTAACGCCATGCCGCAGAACGGCAGTAGCAGCGCCGTCAGGTTATTGACACCTGCCAGTGCAACAGCAAACAGCACCAGAATGCTCACGCTGTAAATGACTAACATCCACGGCAATAGCTGCGCACCGTTAAAGCGATTGAGCAGGGCGCGACAACCAAAGCCACCGATCAAAAAGGCGATGGTTTGCGGCACATAGCTCAAGCCAATATCGGCAGGCGTTAATCCGATGTCTGCCAAAATAAAGGGCGAACCGGTTAACCAGGCAAAAAAGCTGGCCGAGCAGGCAGCGTAAATTATGACGTTTCCGCGATAAACTGAAGAGCGAAGCAGGGTGATAAAACCGGGCTTTTGCAGATCGTTATTGGAGACTTTACGTGTGGAGGGTAAACGCAACGTCACGGCAATCAATGCAACTGCTGTGAGTGTCAAAACCAAAAAAATTGAACGCCAATGAAAATGACCGATAAGCCATGCGCCCAGCAGCGGCGCAAGCGCAGGTGAAAGTGCCACCAAAGGCATAATCGTCGCGAATACCTTATTCGCGCGCGCCTGCGGATAGCGATCAACCACTAAAGCCTGCCAACTCACCGCTGCGGCACAAACACCTACCGCCTGAATAAAGCGCAGCACCAGCATCAAAATAGTGTCAGTCACCCACAACATGCCTGCACAGCCCAAGGCAAACAGCGTCAGGCCTGCGAGTAAAACGGGCTTGCGCCCAATGCGATCAGACAGCGGTCCCCAGAAAAGCTGCGCGCAGGCGAATCCCGCAAGGAACAAGCTCATGCTGGCACTGATGATACCCGGTGACGTATTAAACGTTTGTTGCATGGCGCCGAACGCAGGTAAATACATGTCTGTTGCTAAAAAGCCCAGCATACTGAGCAGCGCAAGGTAAGGGATAAAGCTCTTATTCGATAACATCTTTTTCTCATTTTTGCAGAATGAACGCGGCAGAGTGTAAAAGGTGCGTTTAAACCTGTGAAACGTTAATATTTGCCACTGGCTGTTAAAAATTTTGAAGGCAGATTATGTGGTCAGAATATGCATTGGAAGTTGTGGATGCGGTAGCACGCGGTGGAAGTTTTAGCGCAGCCGCACAGGAACTACACCGCGTTCCTTCTGCCATCAGCTATACGGTACGGCAGCTTGAAACCTGGTTGGCGGTTCCGCTATTTGAACGTCATCATCGCGAAGTGGTTTTAACCCCCGCAGGCGAACATTTTGTCCGCGAAGGACGCACTGTTATCAAAAAAATGCTGGCAACCCGACGTCAGTGTCAACAACTGGCAAATGGCTGGCGCGGGCAGTTAAGCATCGCGGTAGACTGCATTGTTAAACCAGAACGAACGCGGCAGTTAGTGAAAGACTTTTATCGTCATTTTCCCGACATGGAATTAATCATCAGTTACGAAGTGTTTAATGGTGTGTGGGATGCCTTAGCAGACGGGCGAGTTGACGTCGCGATTGGGGCAACCCAGGCTATTCCTGTGGGCGGACGCTTCGCCTTTAAAGATATGGGCGCGCTCAACTGGCGCTGCGTAGTGATGCGTGAGCATCCTTTAACACAGGCAGAGGCATTAGATGATGACACTTTGCGCAGTTGGCCGTCGTTGGTATTAGAAGATACATCACGGGCGCTGCCGCGTCGTATGACCTGGACGCTGGACAATCAGCGACGTTTGGTCGTGCCGGAATGGCAAACAGGGTTGGATTGTGTTTTGGCGGGGTTATGCGTTGCCATGGTGCCGGGGCATCTGGCTCGCCCGTTACTCGATTCAGGTGAACTGGTTGAACTCACGTTACCGGAAAGTTTTCCAGAAAGTCCTTGCTGCGTAAGCTGGGCGGAAGATCGCGCATCACCGGCGCTGGGTTGGTTGCTCAGCTATCTAGGTGATGCGCAAACACTTAATCAGGAATGGTTAAGTGAGGATTAACGGCGGTAATCGCGGAAAGGGCCATAACCTACTGAGCGACGCTCAATCAGTGTGGGATGAACCTCAATGGTCTGAGACTCTTCGCGTTTACTGGTAATACGATCCAACAACATATCCAACGCTTTTTCCCCCAACTCCGCTTTTGGCTGATGCACGGTAGTTAATGCGGGTGCGAAATAGCGTGCGTTGCGCACGTTGTCATAACCGATCACGGAAATATCTTGTGGGACGCGTAATCCCATTTCATCTGCGGCACAAATGGCACCCATCGCCATGATGTCACCACCACAAAAAACGGCAGTCGGTCTTTGTTTCTGCGAGAGGATTTGCTGCATCGCCTGATAACCTGACTCAGGCTCGAAGTCACCTTGTACGATCCACTCTGCGCGAGGCTGGATATTGGCTTCTTCCATGGCCTTCAGGAAACCTGCGTGACGTCCGCCACCCGTGTTGCGTTCCATTTGGCCCGGAATGGCGCCAATGTCGCGGTGTCCACGTTCGATTAAATAGCGCCCGGCAAGATAACCGCCGTGGAAGGCGTTATCGAGCACGGTGTCGGTAAAATCGCCACGCGATTCACCCCAATCCATGACCACCATGGGAATATTGCGATTTTCTTCCAGCATCTTCAGCAGATCGTCTGGATATTCGGAGCACATCACCAATAAGCCATCAACGCGTTTCTGCGCCATCATGGACAGGTAAGCGCGCTGTTTTTGCAAATCGTTATGCGCATTACCTAAAATCAGGGTGTAGCCTTTGTCAAAACAGTGATTTTCCACAGCCTCAATGATTTCAGCAAAGTAGGGCGCTTCGCTGGAGGTGGCGAGCAATCCCAGCGTTTTGGTGTGATTTACCTTCAGGCTTCGCGCCACTGCGCTCGGCGAATAATGCAGCTCCTGAATGGCTTGCCAGACCGCATTACGCGTTTCCTCTGCCACGAAACGCGTTTTATTAATGACGTGAGAGACGGTCGTTGTAGAAACTCCCGCGCGTTTCGCCACATCTTTGATTGTTGCCATGAAAAAGAGACTCCCGAGCTTATCTTAACTAGTTGATAAGCATGATGTTAAACGTTTGCGTCAACGTAGGGTTTTGCCCGCAAATATACTGCTTTTTTGCCGGTAATATGGCGTCTGTGCGGAAAAAAAAGCCAAAGGAAGACAGCGAACGGAACCGACGTTGCGCGCGTTGCGCAACAAAGGCGGGATTCTAACAAGGCTGAACGGATAAAACGAGATTTTTACTGGGCCTTATGGGAAAATGCTTTATCCACACAAACTGTGAGGCCAAGGAGAGATGATGAGTACCGAGATGAAACTGGCATTGATGACCACTGGCGGGGCATTATTGATGATCGTCGCTTTTAGCTTTACCGCTATTTTGCATTAATAAAAAAAGCCGGTTTAACCGGCTTTTTTTATGCTTAATGATTCTATCGTATGGTTTTCGGCGTCATCATTCGTCGGGCACCAATATAATGACGCTGCCAGTAATCTTTGCCTAATGCGCTGATCTGAATATCTTTGCCGGTGCGCGGCGATTGAATAAACTTCCCATCGCCTAAATAAACGCCGACGTGATCGGCGGTGCCGCGTCCATTGATGCGAAAGAATACTAAATCACCTTTCTCAAGCAATTCTCGCTTGATCGGCGCAGCATCACGCAGGTGATACATCTCATTGGCGGTACGTGGGATTTTAAACTTCAACAAATCTTTGTAGGCATACCATACAAGACCGCTGCAATCGAACCCGGTATGTGGAGAAGTACCGCCCCACTGATAAGGTTTGCCCAACTGACCCATGAGTTTTGCCATCGCTGTCTCGCGCGCTTTTTGATAGCGCTGACGATGGGCCTTACTCATCTTAATCGTACCGAGCTCATTGGTTTCGGCTGCGATAACTTTTGATGAACGCTGACGACCGTAATGTTTACTTGAGGATTTAAGCGTAATTTTTTTAGCGGAGGTATTATGTGCAACTAACTCGACTTTCTTCTGTTTTTTGAGTTTAAGTTTTTGAACGGAAGTCAGACGGGATTTCTTAACTGCGGTTTTTACCGGGCGTCGTTTACGCCGCTCATCTTCGCGTGCACTTTTTTTCTCTACTTTATGCTGGCTGGCCTTAACCGGCGCATGCGGTGAAGCAGATGCGACGTTAAAGAACAGCTGGGCAAAAGCCAGTATGAAAAGCGTAATGATTAGACGCATAGTCCGGTTACAGTTGAGCTGTCAGGTTAAAAACGGCCATAACAGGGTTGGAAAAATCTGATCCAGGATCAGTGCCGAGGCCATTCTAGTCCAGATGTTTTTAAAAAAGTAAGTCCTTTTTCTATTAATCTGTTAGCTGATTGAAATTGGAGCGAAAATGAGCAATTTCAGCACCTTATATCAGCGAAATTATTGCTAATTATTAATACATTAATGCGCATTAATGATATGAAAGTGTTATTTCTTATACAGCGACTTAACAAACATGGCGGTTTGACCTTCCGAAAGTAAATTCTCATTTTCAGTCCGAGGGCGAAGTCGCTACAATAAACAAACACGAAGTGACGAATTAAGGAAGGCAATTATGAGTACTGTAGAAAAAATTCAGCGCCAGATCGCAGAAAACCCGATCCTGCTGTTCATGAAAGGCTCGCCGAAACTGCCAAGCTGTGGTTTCTCTGCTCAGGCGGTTCAGGCGCTGTCAGCCTGTGGTGAGCGTTTCGCTTACGTGGATATTCTGCAGAATCCAGATATTCGTGCTGAACTGCCGAAATACGCAAACTGGCCAACTTTCCCACAGTTGTGGATTGATGGCGAACTGGTCGGCGGTTGTGACATTATCGTTGAGATGTTCCAGCGTGGCGAACTTCAATCGCTGATCAAAGAAACCGCTGAGAAGTTTAAAGAAGCGGAATAAGAAAAAGGCCGACAAATGTCGGCCTTTTTACGTTATCTATTCTGAGGCGCTTTCAGCCGCATCGCCTTCTGCAAAGGGTAAGGGCCATCCACCCAGCCGCTTCCAGCGATTAACCAATTCACAAAACAGCGTGGCAGTTTGCTCAGTATCATAAAGAGCAGAATGCGCCTGTGTACTGTCAAACTCCATGCCTGCCGCTTTACACGCTTTCGCTAAAACCGTTTGTCCCAAGACTAAACCGCTCAATGCTGCGGTATCAAAAGTAGCAAAGGGATGAAAAGGATTACGCTTGAGGTTTGCCCGTTCAGCAGCAGCGTTCATAAAGTTCAAATCAAAGGTCGCATTGTGCGCCACCATAATGGCACGGTTACAGCCGGTATCCTTGATCCCTTTGCGCACCATTTTAAAAATGGCATGCAGTGCGTCATGTTCATCGACAGCGCCACGTAGCGGGTTATGCGGGTCGATGCCGGTAAAAGCCAACGCTTCGGGATGCAACAGCGAGCCTTCAAAAGGCTCAACGTGAAAATGCAGCGTCTGGTCGAGGTGAATCCAGCCATCTTCATCCATTTTCAGCGTTGTAGCGGCAATCTCTAACAGCGCGTCGGTTTGCGCATTAAAGCCAGCGGTTTCTACATCAATAACCACCGGAAAGAAGCCGCGGAAGCGTTGATTGAGCGCGTTTGGGGAATTCGATTCAGACATCAGGATCTCATTGCAGGGAATGGGCAGCGCGCATTATGACAAAAAACAGCGTTGGGTGCAGCAGGCCACAAAGGGCTGGGGAAATATCAGCCTGCCGACAACAAGGGCAGGCTGAGGCAATCTTGTTTAGTGACCAAGACCTTTACCGGCGTCTTTATTCTCGATTAACTCGATTTTATAGCCATCTGGGTCTTCCACAAAAGCGATGATCGTAGAGCCGCCTTTGACCGGGCCCGCTTCACGGGTGACTTTTCCACCGTCGTTGCGAATACGATCGCACGCTGCAGCGGCATCATCCACGCCCAACGCGATATGGCCATAAGCATTACCCAGATCGTAGCTCTCTACGCCCCAGTTGTAGGTCAATTCAAGCACGGCACCTTCGCTCTCTTCGGTATAACCTACAAACGCCAGCGTATATTTATATTCGGTATTTTCGCTCTGACGCAGTAAACGCATACCCAGCACGCGAGTATAAAAATCAATGGAGCGTTGCAGATCGCCAACGCGAAGCATGGTGTGAAGTAAACGCATAACATCCTCTTTAATCAAAACGTCATCGAATGATGACACAAGCGCTAAGTATAGCGACGAACAGAGTGAAAGAATAATCGCTGCCGCAACAAAACGTTACGACAGCACAGTCACTTACAGCGTGGGATAATCGGTGTAGCCTTCAGCACCGCCGCCGTAGAAGCTTTCTGGGCGCTGAGGATTAAGTGGCGCATCTTGCTGCAGACGCTCGACCAGATCGGGGTTGGCGATATAATCGCGACCAAACGCCACGGCATCAATCAGTCCACGCGCAATCAGGTCATCCGCTTTTTCTACTGTATAGGCACCGGCACCAATGATGACGCCAGGGAACAGCTTCCGCACTTTCTCACGGAACGCGTCGGTGTAGGGCGTGCCGCCAGCCCAGTCAGGCTCAGACATATGCAGATAGGCAATGTTACGCTTCGCCAATTCACCGATATACCACAGTGCAGCTTCTTCTTCGTCTGGACCGTTATCCAGATTCTGGAAGCTACCAATGGGAGAAACACGAATACCTATGCGATCGGCTGACCAGTTTGCAATCACAGCATCAACAACTTCCAGCGCAAAACGGCCACGCTTCTCAATGCTGCCGCCATATTCATCGGTACGCGGGTTTGAATCTGGCGCAAGGAACTGATGAATCAGATACCCGTGTGCTGAGTGAAGCTCAAGCAAATCGAAATCAGCTTCACGCGCGTTTGTCGCCGATTGACCAAAATCTTTTACGATCTGCTGGATTTCCGCCACGCTTAATTCGCGCGGTGTCGAGGTATCTTCACGATAAACGCTGCCATCAGCAGCGCGAAGTGAAGTACGCGTACCTGCAGGAATAGCCGCTGGTGCTACCGGTGCGTTGCCTTCTGGCTGCACGCTGTGATGCGAAATACGTCCGGTATGCCAAAGTTGTACAGCGCTGTGACCGCCCGCTTCATGAATACCGTTATTGATCTCTTTCCATGCCGCGATTTGTGGCTGGGTGTGCAATCCCGGCGCGCCGGCATAGCCCTTAGCCTGGAAAGAGATCTGCGTGGCTTCGGTGATAATCAAGCCTGCGCTGGCACGTTGACGATAATATTCGCCCATCAGTGGAGTCGGTATATCGCCTGGCTCAATGCTGCGCAAACGGGTCAGCGGCGCCATGAAAACACGGTTTGGAACGGTGATTGCACCGACTTTTAGCGGACGAAACAGCTGGGTACTCGCCATGTAAACTCCTTATTAGTAGACCAGTCATCTATTAAGTGGCATTTTAAAAAACAAAATTGTCTTTTTAAAATCTCAAAAGTGCCATTTTAAAATCAGTGCGCATTTAGCCACTGTTCGATGGTAATGAGTGCGAGATGCATAGGTTGCACCTCACGGAAAATCTTGCTTTGTAAACTTGCGCCCAACCATAAAAGGTAGAGTAATTCGGCCATTTGCGCAGGCTGTTGCGGCAAGTTGACCGCTTCCTGCTGCTGCGCGGTCTGCAAAGTTTGAGCATAAACAGCAATGATTTTACTGGCGCCGAGTTGCAAAGCCTCTCGCATCGGTTCAGAGAGATCACACACTTCGGCTGAAAGCTTAACGCCTAAACAACCCACAATATGACCTTCTTCACGAAACAAACGCTCTGCGCGACGAAAATGGTTAAGTAATCGTTCTCGGGCACTTCCGGTTTCTTGCTGCAACTGATACTCAACATCTTGCAAATAGCGTGCAAAGTAACGTTCCAGCAAGACAACACCAAACACTTCCTTTGATCGGAAGTGATAATAGAAAGAGCCTTTCGGTACTTCTGCTAGCGTCAGCAGTTCGCTCAATCCCATGCCGGTAAAACCGCGTTGCAGACAAAGCTGCTCGCCTGTAACCAGCAAATGTTCTCGGGTATCGTTGCGTTGTCGCGTTATGTTCATGTCGGCCAGACTATTAGACCAGTTGGTCTATTGCAATGCCAAATTGCGCTTTCGGCACATACTGTTTAGTTTGTAGGGAGAGCAATAGCGCAAATTACGCCCGTTTATTGGGGTTTCTTGCTTAAAAACACTACGCTCTTTTTAGACCTCATGTTTTTTATTCGGAGATGCGGTGGCGGAGCAACTTGAATTTTTTCCCGTTCCCAGCCCTTGTCGCGGCATTTGTCAGACGGATGCGCGCGGCTTTTGTGTGGGATGTTTGCGCAGCCGTGATGAGCGGTTTAACTGGATACGCTTCAGCGATGGACAAAAGCGTGAAGTATTGCGCTTATGTCAGCAACGCCGTATACGCATGCTGCGCCAGAAGAAAATAGACGAGCCGCTTGATCCTGAACAACCTTCATTGTTCTGACGCGTTCCCCGTTTCCGTTATACTCCCTTACACGCCTTCAGCCCTTTCAATACAGGATGTTCACGATGTTAGAACCGCAATTGATCGCACCGCACGGACCCACTTTTTCGCCGCTAATTATGGGCTATTGGCGCCTGATGGAATGGGACATGACGCCGCAGCAGCGGGTGGCCTTTATAGAACACCATCTTGCGTTAGGCATTACCACTGTTGATCACGCCGATATATACGGTGAATATCGCTGTGAGGCTGCCTTCGGTGAAGCGATGAAACTGGCGCCAGCATTACGCAAACAGATGCAGATCGTCACTAAATGCGGTATCGCCACACGCGCTAAGCCAGAGCACCACATTGGTCACTACAATACCGATAAATCCCACATCCTGAGCAGCGCTGAAAAATCACTCAGCCATTTAGCGACCGATTATTTAGATCTGTTATTGATTCACCGTCCCGATCCGTTAATGGATGCAGATGAAGTCGCTGAAGCGTTCATTGCGCTGCATCAGAGCGGTAAGGTGCTCCATTTTGGCGTCTCCAACTTTACACCTACACAGCTCACGCTATTGCAAACGCGCTTGCCTTTCTCTTTAGTGACAAACCAATTAGAAATATCGCCGGTTCAGCAAAGTGTGTTACTGGATGGATCGTTGGATCAATGCCAACAACATCGCATTCGCCCAATGGCCTGGTCATGTTTGGGGGGCGGACTTTTATTCAGCGATCCACATTATCAACCGCTGCGTAATGAGCTCGAAACGGTGCGGCAGGAGATAGGTGCGTCAAGTCTGGAACAGGTGGTGTATGCCTGGGTGATGATGCTGCCCAGCAAGCCATTGCCCATCATTGGTTCGGGTAAAACACAACGCGTTAGCGAAGCTGCAGGTGCTGTGCAATTGAAGATGAATCGCCAGCAATGGTTCCGCATTCGTAAAGCGGCGCTGGGTTACGACGTGCCCTAAAGCGTAAAATTGCGTCAAACTTGAGCAAGATAACGCATCTAAGGCCAGGCTTATGGAACCCTGGAATGTAAAAGGAGTAACAATGAAAACGATAGCGTTATTGGCAATGTTAACGTGTGGCGCAGCACAAGCGGCTTCAGAGCAGGTCACCCTCCATCAGGTTACGGCTGAAGGCATCGGTAAAACGGTTGGCACAGTGACAATCGAAGAAACGCAGTATGGTTTACAGTTCACCCCTAAATTACAGGGATTAACACCCGGTATTCATGGTTTCCATGTTCATGCTAAAGGAAGCTGTGAACCGGGGCCTTCTGAAGGCAAAACGGTAGCGGCCGGTGCAGCGGGTGGACATTTGGATCCCGCCAACACGGGTAAACACCTCGGCCCATACGGTGAAGGTCATTTAGGCGATTTACCGGCCGTTTATGTCGATGATAAAGGCATGGCCAGTTATCCGGTGCTGGCACCGCGGATCAAATCGCTCAGCGAGGTCAAAGGTAAAGCATTGATGGTACACGTAGGCGGTGACAATCATGCTGACCATCCTCAGCCATTGGGCGGCGGCGGGGCGCGTTATGCCTGCGGCGTAATCTGACTTTACGGGCGGCTAGCCTTTGCCGCCTGCTTTCCTCTACGTTGTTTACTCTTTAGCGCTATCATCATAAACCGTTCCCCCCTATGATGTTGATTCAAGTAAGAAAGGTTGATGAGCTAAGGAGCAGGTGAATGAAACTATCGGGCGCATTATTATTGTGTCTGCTGCTAGTGGGATGCGATCAACCTAATGACACGCAGTTGGTGACCGAAACTGGGCGGCAACTTCAACGCACCATCGATACTAATCCGATGCGCGGCGTCTGCGAAAATATTGCTAAAGGCCGTGAGTGGCTGAGCAAAAACACCATGCGCAAGCTGGAAGCCAAAGGCTGTCAGGATGTGTTGCGCAGCGCCACTGAAACCAATTTCACTGATACCACCATCACGCACCGCGCCATGACCATGGTGTGCGGCGGAATTGAAGGCAAAAGCTTTACCGGTACCGCTATTATCAGGCGCTTTATCTTTTCACCTGATGAGAAAGCGCTGGTGATTCAGCCGATGGCGGAAGTGGACAAAACGCGTTTCGAAGGGCACAAAACGTTGCAGCAACTGCAGGATGAATTTAGCCGCCAACAGCAGCAATATTGCCGGTAATTAATCAGGTACAGCCTGTTTAAGTTGTGCCAAAGAACAGCGTAAACGCCAGAGAATTCCCGCTAATGTATTGGCCTCACTGTTTTCTTCCGTCAGTAGCTTATCAATAGTCGTGGCCAGTTCATCCAGCGTATTGTCGAGCGAGCCATGCCGCACACCATGGCTGCTGATAATTTGCTGTAAATTATGCAGACTGCCCTCGCGTATTTGCCCAAGCGAGGGTGATGAAGGCTGCCAGTCACGTAATTGCCAGACGATGTGCGAACAGTTAAGCAAAACCACGCCCCAGCGCAGTAACCAGACGCGCGCCTGCTCATCACGACTGTTACTCAGTTGGCTGATGTGGTGATAAATTTGTGACTCAAACCGATCTTCGCTTAAGCGCGGCCGCCGTCGTAGCTGATCGAGAAACGCTACGCGTAGCGCACGAATATGACGGCGACTGCGCCGTGCATCCGAACTCGGTCGTAAAATCTGAAACGCCAACCATGCCAGTAATACACCACAGACTTTCGCAATGTTGTCATTGAAGAAGTCTGCGTAATCCCAACTGGGTGGATTGGTCACAGCAATAAACGATCCCATAAAGACAATAAATTGCCCCCACATGCCTGCCCGCTGTTTTTGTTGCAGCTTAAAGAGTTGCAAAGTGATCAGGAGCGGAAACAGCAACAGCAGAAATTGCCACAGCTGATTGATCTGCACCATAAAGCCAAACTTCATCACAAAGCTGAACACGAACAGCCACAGCAGCGTTTTCAGTAACAAGCTCACGCTGCCACTGGGCGAAGGGGCGGAAGAGTAGAGCACACAGGCGATGGCCGTTAAGGTCAAGGCAGAAGCGCCAGATGACCATTGGGTGTTAATCCAGAAAGCACAGCCTAATACGATGACGCTAAAGGTGCGAAGCGCGCTCCAGCCCGCCTCAGCGCTGTCGCTTTCACGGGCCAGCGAAGCCACGCGCGGCGGCTGAAAACGGGTGTCAGCATCGGCGTGTTCAAGTAAGCGGATCCAACGCGAAACGTTTAAGTACATCCAGCAGAAGTAGCGCAGGCGCTGGCAGAATGCGCGCTGACGATAATCACCGTCTGCGGCGGGGGTGATAGTGCGCAGTATTTGTGCCAGACGATATTTATTGCAGTGCGGCGTGGCCAACTCTTCTGTGAGCTGCTGCATAGCAGCGTAAAGCGCTGCGGGAGCGTCCGGCCAGTTCAATAACATACGGCGTAAACTTGAGAGCACGCTGGTCAGCCGCAATTGCTGATGCAGTACATAGTTCAGTACATTGTTCTGCCGTCGATAGCGGTAATGACTCCAGAAGGCCTGAATGCGCAATAAATTCATGGTCAGGATCTGGCTAATGACGTTTTCATGTGCCGTTCGCACGTTATCGACATCATTCTGCTGTAGCAGCAGGATGGCATGATCCAGCAAACGCGCATGCATCTGTTTCAGCGAATTCATAAGGGCATCGCCGTCGGAGGTGCTGGGTAATACCATCATCATAAATCCGGCACATAAAATGCCTGAAATCACTTCACAGACCCGCGCCTGCGTAATAGTCCAGAGATCAGACACATCGGTAATATCAACGCTGCTAAAGGCAATAATTGCAGCGGTATAGCCCGCCAGCGAAAAAGCGTAGGCGACGTTATTTTGATAGTGATTGGCGATCCAGGTACAAAAAGCCAGCCAACCCGCAATAGCAAAGGTAAAAAGCCAGGGTTCATTCAGTGTATGACCCGCAATCAGCAGTGCAGCAGTTGCACCAAGCAAGCTGCCAACAATACGCCCAAGACTTTTACTGATCGCACCGCCGACGGTAGGAAAGCTAATCACAGCAGCTGAAGTCATTGCCCAGTAAGGCTCATCCAGCTCCAGTCCATACGCAATGCTCAACGCCATACACATTGCCAGCGCATTTCGTAACGCATAGCGCCACTGATTCGCGTTAGCTTTTATCCAGGGCAATTGATCCCAGGCGAGCCACTGAAAATTCATGGCTGAATGTTGATTGTGCAGGTTGTACCTGCAACTAATGGAACGTTATCGGGAATCGCGGCGAGGCGAATACGCACCGGTACGCGCTGCGCAAGCCGCACCCACGGCACGTTGGGTTTGATATCAGGAACCAGCTGGCTATCCGTATCAATACTTTGATCATAAATGGCGCGACCAATGCTTTCGACTTCGCCTTGCAAGCGTGCGCCATTGCTGTACAGCACAATTTGCGCCGCTGCGCCGGGACGAATATGACGCAGTTTGGTCTCTTCAAAATAGCCCATTACGTAGTAAGAGTGGCTGTCGACCAGCGCAAACAGCGGCGTTCCGGCAGTGGCGTAATTCCCTGGACGCAAAGTGAGGTTACTGATCCAGCCGTCAGTTGGCGCGGTAACGGTGGTTTGCTGGAGGTTCCAGCGCGCTTGATCCAACGTCGCCTGCGCAGCTTTGGCACTTGCCGCCATGGCATTGGCGCTCAAACGATAGGCATCTAAATCTTCGGCAGAAATCACGTTGCGCGGCAGGCTGGCACGGCGATTAGCTTCATGTTGCGCTTTAGCGAGATCGGCCTGCGCTTTGTTTAACTGCGCCTCCGCATTATGCAGCGCGATTTCCCATGGCACGGTATCGAGAGTGAGCAGTTGCTGGCCTTTATGTACGAACTGGTTGTCTTTCACCGCGAGGCTCACAATGCGTCCTGAAACCTGCGGTGTAATATCCACCAGCTCAGCGCGCACTTTGCCATCTCGTGTCCACGGTGACTGCATGTAGTAATTCCAAATCCACCAACCTGCCAGCAGCGCTAAGGTGAAGACAATCAGGGTTGAGAAATACTTTACCGCATTGAATTTCATATAATTATCCGTGACCAATAATCCAAAGTGCAGCGGTAACGCACAGCACAAACAGCGAGAAATCGAATAAAGTGGGATGCCAAACATCGCCCGAATAAACCCAGCCGCGTATCAAGGGATGGATGAGCAACCAAAAAAAGAAGCCAAGTAGCACCGCTTTAAAGAGGGGAGGAAAGAAGAGTGAAGCACCAAAAACCAGGTCAGTAAGCGGTTTGGCGCCAGCAAAATGAGATGTGGGCACGTTCATCATCCTTTGTTAACCCAGGTGTCTGTCTCAAAAAGCGTAGATGAGAGGCAGCGACTTGGCCTGAGATTTGTAATTTGTCCTTTAACCTCGCAAAATAGTGTAAAATCTGGCTTGATAGCTAGCAAGCTAATTATAAGGAGATGAAATGGATACGCCCCTCGGAACGGATTTATCTCGCCTGGTGCGCATCTGGCGCGCGTTGATTGATCAGCGTTTAAAACCGCTTGAGCTGACCCAAACTCACTGGGTGACGTTGCACAATATTCATCAACTGCCGCCAGAGCAGTCGCAAATTCAATTAGCCAAAGCCATTGGTATCGAACAGCCATCGCTGGTTCGTACGCTTGATCAGCTTGAAGAAAAAGGGCTCATTACCCGTTCGACGTGCGCCAATGACCGCCGTGCCAAACGCATTAAACTGACCCGTCAGGCTGAGCCGATTATCGAAAAAGTTGAAAATGTGATCGATGCAACCCGCGACGATATTCTGGCAGGAATCAGTCGCGATGAGATTACGCAGATGGTAACGCTGATTACCCGACTCGAAAAAAACATTCTGGAACTGCAGAATCGCGAGAAATAATGCGGAAAGTCGTATGAGGAGTCACGCGAGCAGTAAAAAAAAACCGACGCCCGGCGTCGGTTTTTTTATGCATTGTTTAGCGAGGTGAAACAGTTATCTGGCTGCCATTCGACGCCATTACGACGCGCTGACCCACTGAGTAGCGCGTGGCGGCTTGTTTTTGCACCACCATGATGGTGTTGCCGTCATCTTTGCGAATTTCAAGCTCAACGCCGTCGGCTTTGTTAACCGCACCTTGCACGCCTTGACCCGCTACGCCGCCCAATACCGCACCACCGGCTGTTGCCAGGCTGCGACCCGCGCCGCCGCCGATGGTATTGCCCAGGAAACCGCCTAGCACAGCACCCCCGATCGCACCAATTACGTTATTTTCATCGCCACCCTGAATCTTAACCGGGCGGACAGAAACCAAGGTGCCATAAGAAACGCTCTGGACCTGTTTAGCTTCATTTGCGCTATAGGTATCACCTGACAAGGTATCTGTATTGCTACAACCTGCCAGCATCACACCGGTCAAAGCGACCACAATTACACGCTTAATCATTTAAAAACTCCTTTAATCGAGAATGCGCCACGTTTATCGCGATATCCTGAAAACAGTATAAGCACAAACCTGGCAAATTAATCTTAGTCCGAAAAAAACGCGGTTGGCGGAAGCATAGACTACGAGGTGTCAACAATAATTCAATCGATGACAAAATAGTGTTGCCCTACGGTATTTGCTGCTGTGTCACGGTAGAAAGAATCATTTAATCATAGAATTAGCCAGCAGAATTTGTCAGGCTACCCACATCAGCAATGAACTTCCCGGCGGAAGTAAGGAATGACAATGAAATCAGGACGTTATATTGGCGTAATGTCCGGCACCAGTCTGGATGGTGTCGATGTCGTGCTGGCAGCGATTGATGAAAATATGGTTGCACAACAGGCGAGCTACTGCCATCCAATACCGCAGGCATTGCGTCATGAGGTTTTGGCGATTTGCCAGGGACAAACATTAACACTGTCGCAGTTGGGCCAATTAGATGCACGTCTGGGCAAGCTGTTTGCTGAAGCGGTCTTGACCTTAATGCAGCGTGAATCGCTGGAAGCCAGCGATGTGGTCGCTATTGGCTGCCATGGGCAAACGGTTTGGCATGAGCCGCTAAGCGCAGCACCCAATACCCTACAAATTGGTGACAATAATCAGATTGTCGCGGCAACCGGCGTTACCGTGGTGGGCGATTTTCGTCGGCGTGATATGGCGTTAGGTGGACAAGGCGCGCCGCTGGTACCCGCCTTTCATCAGGCGCTGTTAATGGACACCACTGAACGTCGCATGGTGCTGAACATTGGCGGTATCGCCAATCTCTCTTTACTGATCCCTGGCCAGCCGGTGCGTGGTTTTGATACCGGGCCAGGCAATATGCTGCTGGATGCCTGGATTTGGCGTAATCAGGGCAAGCCTTACGATAAAGATGCACACTGGGCCCGAAGCGGTACGCTGATTTCTGCGCTGCTGGAGAATTTACTGCGCGAACCCTGGTTGGCTTTGCCGCCGCCCAAAAGCACCGGGCGTGAATACTTTAACTTAGGTTGGCTGGAACAGCATCTGCGTGCCTTTCCTGGTGTGGCACCGCAAGATGTTCAGGCAACACTCACTGAATTCACGGCATTAACTATCGCACAGCAGGTTCAACTCAATGATGGCTGCGATCGGTTAATGGTGTGTGGTGGCGGTAGCCGAAATCCATTGTTGATGGCGCGTCTTGCAGCACATCTTCCCGGAACCGAAGTCACCACCACCGATGCAGCAGGCATCAGCGGTGATGATATGGAAGCGCTGGCTTTTGCCTGGCTGGCTTTTCGCACGATGTCAGGCATGCCGGGCAACCTGCCTGCCGTAACGGGGGCGCGTGAAAAGAGCATTTTGGGTGCGATCTATCCCGCAAACCCTCTCTATCGGCGTTGAGTTTTAGCATCATGTAAACGCGCAGGCAGACGAGTTTATTCCAAAGAATCGCATTATCTGGCGCTGCGGGCGATCTTAAAACGTTGGCTGTTTTCAGATGGCTCGCTTACTGCAGATAACGAAGCCCATTAAACTTTATCGGGCGTTCCTTCCGCAAACCGCCATTATTCCGCGTCTCCCACTCTGATTGAACACATCCTCCAGATAAATTACTAAATCCTTGTTATTTCTCAGTGTATCCAAAAGGGTGTTCTATAGTTAATCGCGTGATAAGCGATAACTACAGGAGAAATGCGCAATGTCGAAAGAGAAAGACAATAAAGAGATGAGCCACCGCGCGCCGTCAACCGGGCCGGAATCTGCTAAACCAGGGTTAGGTTCACTGGCACCTAAAGATGCTTCACATCAACCTTCTTCACATCCTACACCGCCAGGGAAAGAGCCTACGGCGCCCGGGAGTCTTAAAGCGCCTGATACGCACAATGCTAAGCTTGACCAGTTAGCTGCTAACCGAAAAAACGGTGAAAATGCCGCCCTAACCACCAATCAGGGCCTACGAATTTCAGATGACCAGAATTCCTTGCGCGCCGGCACACGCGGCCCGACGCTGCTTGAAGATTTCATTTTACGTGAAAAAATTACGCATTTTGACCATGAACGTATCCCGGAGCGTATCGTCCATGCCCGTGGCTCAGCAGCGCACGGCTATTTTCAGCCTTACCGCTCACTAAAAGATCTCACTAAAGCTGATTTCCTCGACGATCCCGACAAGATTACGCCGGTTTTTGTTCGTTTCTCTACCGTTCAAGGCGGCGCAGGATCGGCCGATACCGTGCGCGATATCCGCGGCTTCGCCACGAAATTTTATACTGAAGAGGGCGTTTTTGATTTAGTCGGTAACAACACGCCGGTTTTCTTTATCCAGGATGCTCACAAATTTCCAGACTTTGTCCACGCAGTAAAACCAGAGCCGCACAATGAAATTCCGCAAGGGCAGAGTGCACATGACACCTTCTGGGATTATGTTTCGCTGCAACCCGAAACGCTGCACAACGTCATCTGGGCGATGTCTGACCGTGGTATTCCGCGCAGCTACCGCACAATGGAAGGCTTTGGTATCCACACTTTCCGGCTGATTAATGCCGAAGGCAAAGCGACCTTTGTGCGTTTTCACTGGAAGCCGGTAGCGGGTAAAGCCTCACTGCTGTGGGATGAATCGCAGAAGCTCACCGGCCGCGATCCTGATTTTCATCGCCGCGATCTCTGGGAAGCGATTGAAGCGGGTGATTTCCCAGAATATGAGTTGGGGCTACAGCTGATTCCAGAAGAAGATGAGTTTAAGTTTGATTTCGACCTTCTTGATGCCACCAAGCTGATCCCCGAAGCGCTGGTTCCCGTTCAGCTGGTGGGTAAAATGGTGCTGAACCGTAACCCAGACAATTTCTTTGCTGAAACTGAACAGGTTGCATTCCACCCCGGTCATATTGTTCCCGGTCTCGACTTCACGAACGATCCGCTGTTGCAGGGCCGTCTTTTCTCCTATACCGATACGCAAATTAGCCGACTTGGTGGACCCAACTTCCACGAGATTCCGATTAATCGCCCCGTTTGCCCTTACCATAATTTCCAGCGTCAGGGCATGCATCGCATGGAGATCGACACCAATCCTGCCAACTATGAACCTAACTCCATTAATGACAACTGGCCGCGCGAAACGCCACCGGCAGCGAAAGGGGGCGGTTTTGAGAGTTATCAGGAACGCGTAGAAGGTCATAAGGTCCGCGAGCGCAGCGCGTCGTTCGGTGAATATTATTCTCAGCCGCGTTTGTTCTGGCAAAGCCAGACGCCTGTTGAGCAGCAGCATATTATCGGTGCCTATTCGTTCGAGCTGAGTAAGGTGGCTCGCCCTTATATTCGTGAACGTGTACTCGATCACCTGCTGCGTATAGATATAAAGCTCGCGCAGGGCGTGGCGGAAAATCTTGGTATTGCGTTGACGGAAGAGCAGTTGAATACGGCGCCGCCAAAAGAGGTGAATGGCTTGACCAAAGACAGCAGCCTCAGCCTTTACGCCACGCCAGGCGGCAGTATCAAAGGCCGCCAGGTCGCGCTGCTGCTGAGTGATGGGGTAAAATCTGCCGATGTATTAACGATTCTGCAGGCACTGAAAGCGCAGGGTGTACATGCAAAACTGCTGGCTTCGCACATGGGTCAGGTTCGTGCAGATGATGGCTCGGTGCTGCCTGTCGACGCAACGTTCAACGGCTTGCCTTCGCTCACCTTTGACGCTGTTATCGTCCCAGACGGCAACATTGACGCGCTGCTGCTCAGCGGTGATGCGCGTTACTTCCTGCTGGAAGCGTATAAGCACTTAAAAGTGGTCGGTTTAAGTGGCGATGCCCGTCGTTTCAAAGCGCAGTTTGGTTTGGGCGATGCTGACGTTGAAGAGGGAATCATCGAAGACAGCAAAGCCGAAGATGCGTTCATGAATGAATTCCTTTCTGCGATGGCATCACATCGCGTTTGGTCACGCAGTCAGAAAGCACTCTCCGTTCCGGCTTAATTGTTTACAGGGGCGTTTTCGCCCCTGTTTGCTTCTCTGCCAGCCGCTGCCGCCAGATTTCCCCTGCCTTTCCAGGTAAACTCGATTAATACCTTATCAGGGCACTTTTTATTGCCGCCTCGCGCTTAAAGGGCCGACGTTACCCGCGTGAAGAAAATATAAAGTGGTTTTCCGTTTCGCTAATCAAGTAGACGTGAGTGGCTTCGCCGCTTGAGGAAACAAATGTTATATCCTGGCCAATGCTCATTGAACTGAACGCCTCCACTGGTTGGGCTTGTTTCTGTATTTCAAGCACTATCCGCGAGGGGAAGGATTTATCATTCACCGTGTCAATGTGATAATTTCCTGTAAATTCAATGTCAGGGTTATCCAATATGTAAAATTGTCCTAGCGGCATAATAATATCCTCTTTGAAATGAGCGGGTTACCAAATTATTCAAAATTAATTGCGCAGGGTATATAACATAATAATATAGCACACGATTATATTACTGGATAAATGAACGACTTAGCTAAAAAGGGTGATCGCATTTGCGGGTTAATTGCCGCTTGCGCTTGCTTCAATAAATAAGCGCATTATTATCAATGCTACTAATCTATGGATAATATCTATAGCCATCATTTTTAATCCAGGCTGAGATTCTTAGTATGCTAACTTTTGAATGTCCCTCATGCGGCTGTAAAAAATTCCAATTTACTTTTTGCAGCGAAACGCGATTGCGCAGCCATGGAGCATCCTGCGCGCAATGCCGGGCCATAATGACGTTCGAATCCTGTCTTCAAAACACCGCTGCGCATTCTGATTATCGGGCGCTTAGCGGTTCTCTGGCCGAAACAGACAGGAAAAACTGAAAATCAGTAAGCGATACGGGCGTGGTATAAGGCATTACGGCAGCTGATAAGCTGACGATGCGGGTTCAAGTCCTGCTGCCCGTTCCCGTTTACACTTGCCGAACGGAAAGTATGGCTCTCTGTTATAGGGGGCAACGGCGTCGGCTATGTAATCGATGAAATTATTTATTTCTTCTGTTCTAATGAGTTAATAGGCGTCGATCCAGTTAATTTTTAAATTCTTTCGTTATTATTATTTCCCTGACGACAGGGCGCGAGTTTTTTTGCCGATTGGTGAATGAGGGATATAAATCCGTTGGCAAGCCTGGTGGCATCCGTACTGAAAAACATCGCAATTCTTTAATAAACCCCCACTGTTCCACTAAGAGGCAGTTAAAGAATTGGCCTTATAGCTTTCATGGTTTTTGTTCGAATAAATATTTTAGATAAAATCAACAGGATAAAGAAGCGAAAAGGATAAGTAGTAGCGTAATGTCACATTCCACGCAGGATAGCTTTTTAATAAGCCCGGTTTCCCGGGCTTTTTCAGTCGATGGCGGTCAGAAATTATCGTGTTTTAGCACTAAACAAACTCAGCCTTATTTCCGCTATTTTTTCTTAGTCGCAAGGCTATATTCTTTATACGCCTGCTCCATCATCTTGCGTAAAGCCTTACCTATAGCGGCATACTCATATTCATTGAGGTTTGCCAGAGAAATGCGTCCTGCGGGTTTTTGCGTGCCGAATCCTCTCCCTGGCAGCATGACGATGCCGGTTTGCTCTGCAATCTTGAACAGCAGATCGGTTGGGTTAAGCGTTTTATTGACCCATTGGGCAAACTCGTCACCGTAAACCTGACGCGAGATCGCCTCAAGATCCAGCAACGTGTAATAATCTACCGCTTCCTCATTATCGATATGGGAAATACCCAACTCTCGGTATAGCACCGCCTGACGCCGACGAATAATTTCGGACACGGCAGATTTGTAGCCATTTTCGCCATCCATCAATGCAAACAGACTGAATAACACCATCTGCACCTGTTGTGGGGTAGATAAGCCAGCGGTATGGTTCAACGCCACGCTGCGACTGTCAGCGACCACGCGGTCAAGGAAACGGAGTGCAGCCACATCCGGCGTCAGTGAAACATAGCGTTCGTCTAACCGTTTTTTCTCATCCGCACTGAGTTTGCTGATTTTATCATCAAGAATATTTTGTTGATGCGTGGCAATCACGCCCAGTCGCCAGCCGGTTGCGCCAAAATATTTTGAAAACGAATAGACCAGAATGGTGTTTTGCGGACAGGTAGCAAACAGAGATTTAAAGTTATGTGCAAAGGTGCCGTAGACATCATCAGTAAGGATGATCAGATCGGGCCGTTTCTCAACGATACTGCTCATCTTTTCTAAGCTGCGCGCGTCCATTTTCACCGACGCGGGATTGCTGGGATTGACGCAGAAAAAAATCTTCACGTCGGGATCCAATAGCTTATCGAGTTCTTCATCCGGGTATTGCCAGTTTTCTTCAGGAGAGGCGTTGATCATCACACTCTCCAGCTGGTAATCCTCAAGCTGTGGAATTTCGATATAAGGCGTAAAGATAGGCGCACCCATCGCCACCTTATCTCCCGCTTTAACAAGCCCGTTGGTTCGCAGCGTATTGAACAAATAGGTCATGGCTGCGGTGCCACCTTCCACAGCGAACAGATCAACATCTTCAGCAGAAATAAGCCCGCCTATCATCTCCTTAACGATATATTCACGGGTCACTTTTTCGCTGAGTCTTAGCATTCGCGGCGGAACCGGATAATTTGCGCCAAGAATACCTTCCACCATCTCATGTAAAAAGTCTGAAGCTGAAAGACCTAACTGATCGCGAACGTAGCTGACAGCGCGTGAGAGAAAGGCGACACCAGGGTGCTCATGCTCACGTGACAAATAGGCGTCAAAGCGCGCCTCAATGCCTTCAAGACGCGGCAGGCCACCAATGCCATGAGGCAGATAAGAGTAAGAAAGCTCCGCCTCTTCGGTTGCAAACAGTCCAAGTCGCCAAAAGGCACGCCGAGGCAGAGTGGCAAGGAAATTAGGATTGCCCCGACCCGCATTGAGCATAAGGCGGTCGGATTTGCTTGAGGCCAGCTCAATCAGCGCATCCTTGAGTTCAAAGGGGCTAAGTGATGCATATTTCTCGTAAGGATTGGACATGATAATACTCTCCTGAAGGAAGCATTTACGTACAGGTAAAGGTCAGACCAGCGCAACAATAAGCGGGCCCAGCAACGTGAGAAACACGTTTGCCAATCCATAGGTCACCGCAAACGGCGCGGTAGGAATGGAGTTGCCCGCCTTATCAAGGATTTCACCAAAGGCAGGGTTCGCGCTGCGCGTACCGGAGAGCGCGCCGGCAAAAACAGCAGTGTTGTCGTAATGCAGAAGGTAGCGGCCAATGAGCAGGGTGATCATCAAAGGCACCACTGTCACCACAATGCCGATTAAAAAAATTGAGATGCCGTTAGTCATCACGGTCTGCACGGCCTGCAGGCCTGATTGCAACCCCACTACAGCAACAAATCCTGCCAGACCGAGATCACGCAGTAAGCCTGAAGCGGGAAGCGGCATATTACCGATAAGCGGTTTGCGGGCCTGATACCAGCCAAACAGCAGGCCTGAAAGTAATGCACCGCCGCCGCTGCCCAGCGTGAGCGGCACCGCCCCGATGCGCAGCACCAACAAGCCCAAAATCAAACCAAAAGAGAGTCCCAAACCGTGAAACATAAGATCGGTCTTGGGACTTTTAATGAGCACCGGACCGGCTAACGTCGCGGCACGTTGAATATCCTGTTCGCTGCCGTACAGCGTCACAACGTCATTATGCTGAATGACGGTGTCTTCTTTTACCGGCACCAGGGTTTCCCCGCGCTTAAGTGCTGCCACATAAATGCCGTGTCGAACTTCGCCGGAGATTTGATGGCGAAGCTCACCAATGCGTTTTCCCACTAGCGAGGGATTTGTCAGCAGGGTATCCGTAGTTTGCATGGTCATCTCTGGCCCTTCATCCGCAGCCAGTTCTTTTCCGAAGGAAGGGGCGAGAGAAATAATGCCTTTACGGCGACCCACTAACAGCAACACATCGGTCTCGTTCAACCGCATTTCAGGTGTGACAGCAATCACTTTATCGTTGCGTTTTAGGCGCTCCAGCGTGACGGGAAAAAGAGGATCTGCGCTGGCCTCAATTTCTGCAATGGTCTTGCCTCCAGCCGGCCCAGCGAGAAATACCCGTCCGACTAATTCGGGCAGCGCTGGCTCCTGACCGGGCGCAAGCACCGTGGTTCCCTGCATCAGTTCAAGTTCTGCCTTGAGGGCATCTTCACGTATGGAACGGCCCATGATCCTTGGCAGGATGTTCACGCAGATGATGATGGCGCCCAACGATCCAAATATGTATGTCACCGCATAGCCAACAGCGACATTACCTTGCATTTGTTGCAGCTGTGTTGGATCAAGACCCAGTTTGGCTATCGCCGCACTGGCCGTGCCGATGATGGCCGATTGGGTAAGTGCACCCGCAGCAATACCTGCCGCGATGCCTTTATCCAACGCAAACACTTTGGCCATCGCCACTATGGTAACCAATGACGAGATAACCAGAATCAGCGCCAGAGCAATTTCCCGAATCGTCCGTCGCCCTAATGAGGAGAAGAATTTAGGACCGCTTTCAAAACCTACCGCATAGATAAAAACGGCAAACAGTACATTTTTAATGCCACTGTCGATGGTGACTCCAACCTGGCTAATTAACACGGCAACCAGCAGCGCACCGGCCACGCCGCCCAGCTGAAAAGCGCCCAGTTTGAACTTACCAATCCATGTGCCGATAGCGAGCGAAAGAAACAGGGCGAGTTCCGGCGACAGACGAAATACTTCATGAAGCAAGTTCATAGAAGGGTATCCTGCAATACGGTTCATGGGGTTCTACAGGCAATGCTATGCCTGAAGAAAATATATTCATTAAAGGGTTTCATTATTAATAACACCCTAAACAGGGTAGCTGCATCTGTTAGCATTACAAATAAAATTCGCTCTGTTAGATTAATATTTTTTATTTCAGCTTGATGTGGAAATTGCAGGGCGTTCTATTATGCTTTCTAAAACAGACTGATTTTAACAAGGGTAAGTCTATAATTTCATTCGGCGATATACGTCCTGTTAGTTATGTTCAGGGCCAGGATTTATTGCTTTTTTCCATTATTTTGGAATGGTGGTCACAGTTCGAATCCCATAAATGAGACTGCCTGAGGTATCACTTGATGGGATTAACCTGACATAAAGAAAGGCGAAAGGGGTACAGCTAAATTAACGCTTGCCAGTAGGTTTATATAAATTTCAATGTCATTTAGATTATGTTTAAGTTGTTTTTTTTCTTTAAGTTTCAATAACATTTGTATTTTATTTGTAATAAAACCGTCATCAAAGAGTGGATTTAAAAAGTATAATTAAAATGCTACTTATCAATTTAGTTACAAACTATTACGTTAAGAATATTTATACCCATTAAAAATTATTCGGTTATAAAGTAATGCATAAACGCTGATCTAACTGTTGCTTGTTTTTTTGACTGGATCGAAATTTATTATGTTTTTAACATCAGTGCCTGCGTTAATGCGTAATGCAGCTATCAGTATAAAAAGCATCTTTTTATTTCTCGGCGTTAGCGCTATCAGGCGCTAAACATAACCTTTCACCTGGCGTAAATGAGGCGTTCTATGTCTATTGATCCTAATCAAGCTATATCAAATGATTTGTCAAATTTTGTTGGTACACATTTTGTTTATACTTATGATAATGGCTGGAAATATGAATGGTATGCGCGCAATGACAACACTTGTGATTATCGAATACACCAAGGCTTGGTAGGTGGCAGGTGGGTAACTAACCAAAAAATGCATGCTGTACAGTTTGCACCGGGTATTTTTAAAGCTGACTGGCACGAACCCACAGGCACATGCGTGAGTCTGCTGTTTGACCTGAACAGGAAGATTGTGCATGGCACGATATTCTTTCCGCAATGGATAGCCGGAGAAGGGCAACATCCCGAAAAAACCATCTGCTATCAGAATGAGTTCATTGATGATATGCATCGTTTTAGAGATGAGGGACCGGCTTATCCCTATGTGATCATTCCTGAATTTGCTCAGGTAACCTATATGAAAAATGAAGGGGCTGATAATGACGACGTCATTAATATGGCGCCCGGTCAGCTGCCTGAAGACTTTTTTGAAGGAAAGTAAGCTGACTCTCTCCTTGTCTAAATGATAATTATTATCATAAACTGACTTCATACAAAATGAAGGATTCGCTATGAAGTCATCCTCTACTGAAATCATCTCATCGGACTGTTGTATCGTCGGCGCTGGCCCGGCAGGTTTGATGCTTGGCTACCTGCTTGCCCGCGCAGGCTTGCGCGTTGTGGTGATCGAAAAACACCCTGATTTCCTGCGCGACTTTCGCGGCGACACCATTCACCCCTCTACGTTGCAAATCATGCATCACCTTGGGTTACTTGAAGCGTTGCTTAAGTTACCTCATCAACGCGCAGAAAAACTTCAGGTAGAAGTGGCAGGACAGGAAGTCACCATGGCCGACTTTTCACGTCTGCCGGTAAAGTGCCGCTTTATTGCTTTTATGCCACAGTGGGATTTCCTGAATTTTCTGGCAGAGAAAAGTGCTCAATTCCCCGGCTTTACTTTGCTTAAATCGACCCGGTTTGATGACTTCCTGTATGACAAAGAGGCGGTTTGCGGGGTAAAGGCCTCAGCAGAACATCGGCTGTTCGCTATTCGTGCACGCGTAGTAATTGGTGCCGATGGGCGTCGTTCAGCGGTCAGAGAAAAAACTGGTCTGACAAGCCGGGTATTCGGAGCATCACGCGATGTCATTTGGTTTAGCTTGCGTAAACAACAGGGCGATCCGAAATGGGAAATGGGACACAAAGGCCCGCGTCAAAATTTCATCATCACCGATCGCGGCGATAACTGGCAATGCGGCTATACCATTCCGAAAGACCATTTCACTGCACTGAAATCGGCGGGTCTGCCCGCGTTAAAAAAGAGCATTGCGTCGGTCGCCCCTTTTTCCGAAACGCGTATGAATGAACTCGTTGAGTGGGATCAGCTCAAGCTGCTTTCTATTCGCATTGACCGGCTTGATAAATGGATGAAGCCCGGCGTGCTTTGCATCGGCGATGCGGCACATGCGATGTCGCCCATTGGTGGTGTCGGTGTCAATCTGGCCATTCAGGATGCCGTTGCGACGGCCAACGCGTTAACCGTGCCGTTGCTAAAGGGCGAAGTGCAACTGCGCGATCTGGAGAAAGTACAGAAGCGGCGGCAGTTCCCTACGGTTGCTACCCAATTTCTGCAGATAAAAATGAGCAGCAACAAAGGAAAATCCACGGGTAAAAGCAAGATGCCCACCCTGATTCGCCGCCTTCCTTTTCTGCGCTTCGTTTTCGGCCGGCTGATTGGGTTGGGATTCAGAACGGAAAAGCCGCAAAACTTTCGATAAAACAGGGCTGACAGGGCATGTACACCTCTTTTTAGCTCGCTGCATATACCCTTTCATGTAGAGGGTTGGAGCAGGCTGAATCGTTTAACCTTTTTTGCGCATAAAGCGTTTTTTCAATGAAATCCTGACGACAGTGGATCTATAATTCTTTTGACTTGGGTGAAATACGAATCGTCTTGATTCAGATGTAAATGTTAGTAAGGAATTGCGGAGCCTGTGATACAGTTTCGCGCATAAACTAATAGAAGTGGATGCTATTTTCTTCCTCTATTTTTGGCGTTAATTTTTTGTGTTTTTCGCCCGCAGTCGATGGAGGCTTCAGTGCAAAGTAATCAAAGTGGCTACGAAGAAAGACGTCTCAAAGCGGTTAAAGCGCTTATGTCACCTGATGAAAGCAGGGATCTGGTGCTGGAAGAGTTTGTTCATCTGGCCGGACAAGTGCTAGGCATTTCAGGAAGTTTCATTTCCATCATTGATGATGACAACCAATATATTAAAGCTGCACGCAATTTTGCGCTTAAACAGTCAACCCGAGAAGATTCTCTTTGTCGTCATGTGATAGAGGGAGAGGGGCAACTTGTCATTCATGACACGCTGCTCGATGCTCGCTTTTCGGCGCATCCTTTTGTCGAAGGTGAACCGCATATTCGATTTTATGCGGGCGTTTCACTGATGAATAATGAAGGTTCCGCGTTGGGAACGCTTTGCGTCACCGATGTGCAACCTCACGAATTCAGTGAAGCCAAACTCACCACGCTAAAATTAATGGCAAATCTGGTGATGTCATTTCTGGATGCCTGGAGCCATGCCGGTTTCGCAGATTTCATGACGCATTTGCCTAACCGCCAACGGCTGATCAGAGATATTCAGCAACTTGTGGTCAATCAGCCTCATCATACCTTTAGATTGATATTGATCGATTGCATCGATATTCCGCGCTCTTATGAACTCGCACGCACGGTAGGCATTGCTCCGGTTGAGAAATTGCTCCGGCAGATGGCCTCGTTGGTGGCCGATCGTCTTCACTTACAAGCGGGGAAAAAGCTTTATTCGTTTGCTCCAGGTCGCTTTGCGATCATTCAGGAGAGTGAAGGGGCTTTGAACGCGGAAAAAGTTAGCCAGCTCCTGCAAGGTATGAATGCGGAATTGGCCGAAAATATTGCGATTGAACTGGAGGTTTATACCGGAGAAACGGTGTTTACTCCCGCTGAGATGTGTGCCAATGAGATACTACGTCAGGCAGTGAGTGCGCTGCATGAAGCCATTGGACAAGACATTAGCGCGATGTCTTTCGATGAATCTTATGACACACGCCACACCGATGATTTTCTTATCATGAATGATCTCGCCGTGGCGCTGAAAAAGGATGAGGGCCTGTATGTTGCTTATCAGCCGAAGGTTTGCCTGAAGACCGGCAAAACAGTGGGACTCGAAGCCTTGATTCGCTGGAATCATCCTGAAAGAGGGGAATTATTCCCGGCAGATTTTATTCCATTAGCGAAAAAAACCAACCTACTCTCTGATCTCACCGAATGGATTATTAGTCGGGTCATTGATCAATTAAAAAAATGGAACGTCGAGTATACGCTGATTCCCGTATCGATTAACGTCAGTGAAAAAGACTTCTCTAAAGCTGATTTTGCCAGCACGCTAGCAGCAAAAATAGATGCAGCGGAACTGCCGAGAACGCTCATTGGTATTGAATGTCTGGAAAATGAGCTAATCACGGAAAGCGATGTCGCTATTAAAGGGTTGGAATCGCTCAAATCCTACGGCTTTATTATTTCACTGGATGACTTTGGTACCGGTTATAGCAATATCAGTTATCTTCAGGATATTCCGTTGGATGTCATTAAAATTGATATGTCATTAATTACACGTCTGGGAAATGATGCTCCATCCAACATTATTGTCAAAAGCATTATTCGCATGTTAAAAGAGCTGGACTATACGGTATTAGCCGAAGGGGTCGAGACAGAAGCGACTTTGCGCCTGCTTAAAGAGTATGGTTGCGACCAAATTCAGGGCTACTTCTTTTCGAAACCGCTGCCAGCCAGCGATATGGAACATTGGCTCTATCAAAAAAGAGCCTAATAGCTACGCGCACGGGTTAGTACCCGTGCGCGTAGAATCGTATCAGCCATTCACCGCATTACAGACAGGCTTTGAGAAGTGACAGACGATCGCTCTGCACGGTATCACCCATTTCAAAGGTTTTATAGAATTTCACTTCAGACCCTTTTCCTCTTGAATAGATATCAGCAAACATCGAATCTTCCCAGGTATACACGCTGATTACCTGCTCTGTTTTTTCGATATGAGATGTCTCATCTTTAGCAATAACGGCAGTTGTTGACCAGGCATTATAAATACACTCGCTTAATTGCTGAGAAGATCTATTGCTATGCATCTGGAAAGCAGCAGGCTTATTTCTTGCGTCATCAGGTGTAACCTGACAACCGGTGAGTAAAAGTGAAATGACCAGAAAAGGAATTCGGAGCTGGATCATAGTAAACCTCTAGCGATCGCTGAATTACCTATTTAATTTTGCTGTCATTTCACCGCATATTCATTTGGCAGGTGAAGGCAGCACATATCCATCTTTAATGCTTTGCCTAAGGATTGATGCTCATTGTATTTTCAATGCAAAAAAGAACAGCGTAATTATTAGGATGATTATCCACCGTCTGTTAAAAACCTTCACATTAAACATATTGAAAATAATATTAATGCGTCATTTGAAAAAATAAAATGATTCTCATCGAATACGCTAATAACGAAAGGGCAACGGTTTTCATAATCTTCCAACCAATTATAACCTGAGTGTTAACGGTCAACGGGTAATCTGCATTATTTGCTAGGTAGGTCACAGAGCAAAAAGCGTTGAGCGCATTTATCGCTTTATCGGTTGGGTTTATTAACGGTAAAACTGCCATGACGCGCACGGCAGTTTCAGAAAAAGGATCAACGTTGTTCACCGCCAAGCACGTCGCGGATGCGTTTGGCAATCACACCAACATGGGTTTCAAGCGCAAAATGTCCGGTATCCAGCAGCTCAACCACCGCATTGGCATTATCACGCTTGTAAGCTTCAGCGCCCGGTGGAATAAAGAAGGGATCGTGCTCCCCCCAGATAATCAGCGCAGGTAACTGCGTTTTACGGAAGAAAGCCTGAAAATCGGGATAACGAGACAGATTGTTTGCATAATCCAGAAACAGATCGAGCTGAATTTCCTTGTTGCCGGGACGCTCAAGCCACAAAGCATCCAAATAATACGCCTCCGGCGCGACGCGTTCCGGCTCTGTTACGCCATGCAGATACTGCCAACGCGTGCCTTCCAGGTTCAATATGGCGTCATGAACAACCTGGCGATTCTCCTTACTGGGATTAGCCCAGTAAGCTTGAACCGGTGCCCACGCGTCACCCAATCCTTCCAGATACGCATTACCGTTTTGCGAAACGAAACCCGTTACCCGTTCAGGATAATTAAGGGCAAGCCGCAAGCCCGCAGGTGCACCGTAATCAAAGACATATAATGCATAGCTTTCCAGCCCCAGAACATCAACAAAGTCCGTTAAGGTTTGGCCAAGTGAATCGAAGCTGTAGTGATAATGACGTTCTGGAGGAACTTCAGTTAAACCGAAACCGGGCAAGTCAGGGGCAATCAGATGAAACTTATCAGCCAGCAAAGGAATCAACTCACGAAACTGGTGAGAGGAGCTTGGAAAACCGTGTAATAGCAGCAGGGTGGGATGAGAAGGTTCACCGGCTTCGCGGTAGAAAACCCGGACGCCATCGGCTTTGGCAAATTGATAGCGCACCGGGAAATGCTGATTCATTGTCATGGCAATATTCCTTAAGGGTAACTGTTAAAAATAGATTTAGAGGTTACGGTGTTCAGTATGCGCGCCTGTTGTAACCAGTCAATTGCTAATTTAAGGGTTACGGGTTTTGCCAAAGCGACTCTTATATAAATTATTTTATAAAAACCTTCATAATCAAAGGTATATTCAGGTATCGAGACGCTATTTTTATTTTTTTAGCCGTTGAGCAGGCTATGCAGTAACTGTTCAAATGTGATTTTATCGGTTACTATGGCGATAGGTTTTTACAGTTTTGAGGTGTTCAATGTCTTCTCTTGTTCAAACGCACTCAGGAAGCGGCCCGTGGTATCTCGCGGATCATGCTGCGCTTGATTTCATCAATACAGTGGCGCAGGTCGATGGACAACCGCATGATTTTTTCCAAACAGATGACGATGTTAAAACCTGGTTCACACAAGCTGGGTTGAACAGGCTATCCGACTCAACCGAATATGAATCCGGCGCACTGTTGCAGGAAGCGCGCCAACTGCGCGAAACGATCAGACGTTTGGTATTGCACAAAAAAAAGGGTGAGCGGCTTCATCCTGAAGAGTTGAACCGTTATTTGGCGCTGGCAAACAGTTATAAAAAGCTTGTCACGGACGAACAGGGTTTGCTGAGAATTACCCGGATTTATGCCAATCAAACGCCCACTCAGTGGCTGGAGCCGATGGCGGATCTTGCTGCTTCACTGCTCGCAGAAAAGGATTTCAATTTGGTGCGTGAATGTGAACATCCAGAATGCACGCTTTGGTTTTTTGACCGCACCAAAGCACATCGCCGCCGCTGGTGCAGCATGGCGCTGTGCGGTAACCGAGCAAAAGTCGCTCGATTCCGTCAGCAGCAAAAATAGATGGCGTCGTTGTTCTGTAACGTATGGCTCGCGATACGCTGCGCATTCGCTGGCTTAACACCGCCAGCCAGTGACGACGTTATGCATAATGCCTCATGAAAATTATGCTCAACGCCAATTCATTTTCTGCTTTGCTATGCTTTGAATATTGAGCAATCACATCGTTGAATAAACACCATGTGTGGACGTTTTGCGCAGTACAACAGCAGAAATGAATATTTTGATGCATTAAAGATCAAAGATGACGAAATCATTTACGACCCGCAGCCAATAGGGCGATTTAACGTTGCACCTGGCACTAAAGTCTTGCTGTTGAATGAAAGAGATGAACATCTTCATCTGGATCCGGTTTACTGGGGTTATGGTCCAGATTGGTGGCATAAACAACCGCTGATCAACGCGCGCGGCGAAACGGCAGCGAGTGGTCGTATGTTTAAACCGCTGTGGCACCATGGACGCGCTGTTGTACCTGCTGACGGTTGGTTCGAATGGAAAAGAGATGCCAGCCACAAGCAGCCCTATTTTATCTATCACCAGAACAAGCAGCCGCTGTTCTTTGCGGCCATCGGCAAAGCGCCTTACGACAAAGATCATGGTCATGAAGGCTTTGTGATTATTACGGCGGCCAGCAATAAAGGCATGGTCGATATTCACGATCGCCGGCCCTTGGTGCTCTCATCGGATGCCGTTGCCGAATGGCTAAGCCCTGAAACAACGCCTGAACGTGCGGAAGAAATTGCGCAAGACGCCGCACTGCCGGAAAAGGCGTTTGCCTGGCATCCGGTTGATAAAGCCGTCGGCAGCATTAAACATCAGGGGGCAGAGTTAGTAGAGAGAATTGATCATCCCCTGGTTTGATTGCCTATTAAAACGACACCGCAACTTATCCTGATTACGCCTTTTGTTGCGGCTAGAAGGCGACTGTAAAGTGGCTAATAATCCGAGCGTGCTGATTACCTGCAGCAGTTCAACGCGCATTCCCGTCCGTGCCCAATAACAACCGTTAACGGTGAATGGTTCTCTCCACAGGCATTAGCTATCAGCCGAGCTGATAAGCGAAGGCTATCGCATTGAAAATAAATACCGTCTGGCCGGGAAGGGGTTGTGCAGGAATAATCAGGTCATGACCACATATCGTGTACGAGTCGGGTTTCATAACCCATCAGCCCTGACATTCATGCAGTTGGATGAAATTCTTGAGCCGCAAAGATTTTGGAGAACGGACTCTTGCGGCGGACGGTTCCGTTATTTCATGGAGTATGAATATGAATCAATGAGAGACCTTTGTTCTGTCTGTTCACTGGCTTATTCGCAGGCATGCAAAGTGAAGAAGTGCCCGCTGATACTGGTCGAAGTCAAAAGCTAACCCCAAAAAACGCAATGCAGCCGATGAGCTTAATGAACGCGAAAACACACAGTAACCCTTATCAGCATCGGCTGCTGCTGACTTCACGATAAGATAACTCACCCAAGCAACAGCGAACGCACACAGAAAACATAAGCCCGTCACATGGTTTGTGGTTTCAAAATGCACTGCTGCGATGTTCTATGCTTAACCGTAACTAGCATGGAGATAAAATGATGTCAGCCGAACTCAGCAAACTACCCACACCCGATAAAGCGGAACACAACGCCTATTTTCCTTCAGCGTATTCGCTCAGCCAGTTTACGCAGCCTAAATCTGACCTCAACGACACCGAGTACGAAAAGCCTTACGCAGGCAATAAAAAAATTTTGGTGATCTGCACCGATGAGCGGTATTTGCCGCTTGAAAACGATACGCTCTTTTCAACCGGGAACCATCCGGTTGAAACGCTACTTCCCTTGTATCACCTGCATCAGGCGGGTTTTAACTTTGACGTTGCTACCCTCTCAGGGCAAATGGTCAAGTTTGAGTTTTGGGCCATGCCAGAACAGGATGAAGCCGTAGTGGGATTTCTTAACCGTAGTTTGCCGCTGTTTCGTTCGCCTCTGAAGTTGAGCGAAGTGGTTAAGGCACTCAATCCTCACTCAGACTATGCGGGGATATTTATTCCGGGTGGACATGGCGCTTTGATTGGTCTGCCTGAAAGCCAGGCAGTTGCTGACGCTATCCGCTGGACGCTGGCAAACGACCGCCATCTGATTTCAATTTGCCATGGGCCTGCGGCGTTTATCTCTCTGGATAAAGGGGATAACCCATTGCAGGGTTACGCCATCGCTGCTTTCCCTGATGCTATTGACAAGCAAACGCCGGATATCGGTTACATGCCTGGGCATCTGACCTGGTATTTTGGTGAAAAACTGGAAGCGCTGGGTCTTAAACTCATAAACGACGACATAAAAGGCACGGTGCATAAAGACCGCAAAGTACTCACCGGGGATAGCCCGTTTGCCGCTAACGCGTTAGGTAAACTTGCGGCAGAGACGTTGTTAAAAGCGCATGGTGAATGACGCTGGCATTACGCTTCGCTGCCAGCAATGCGCATTGACGCGCCTTTAACGCGCAGCGCATCAACCACCAGTGAAAACGCGGGCGACGGCTGGCGACGGCTGGGGTAATAGAGGTAATAGCCAGCAAAAGGGGGACACCACTCTTCAAGCACTCGCACCAATTTACCTTCGCTAAGATAGGGTGATAACTCCTCTTCAGGCAACCAGGCAATGCCGTGCCCCGCCAACGCGGCATCCGCCACATGCAGAGAGGAGTTGAAAATTACTTGCCCATCAACCCGTACGTTCACCTGCTTACCCTGATGTTCGAAGTCCCAAACGTACAGCCCGCCGCCGCTTACCATCCGCACATTGATACAACTGTGCTGCATAAGATCACGCGGCGTAAGGGGAGGCGGGTTCTGTGAGAAATAGGCAGGCGAGGCGGCAACCGCCATTCGCAGTTGCGGCCCAATCGGTACAGCAATCATATCTTTATCGATGGTATCGCCAAGACGCACACCCGCATCAAATCTTTCCGCGACAATGTCGGTGAAACCATAATTCACGTTGAACTCAATTTTTATATCCGGATATTGATGCATCAGAGGCGTGAGTTTCGGTAACAGCGTGGTACGTAAAATATGATCACCACTGGTAATGCGCACTGTGCCGGCCGGTTTTTCTCTAAGTTCAGTAAGAATCTCCAGTTCCGTCTCGATTTCATCGAATCGATGCCCAATCGCCAGCAATAAGCGCTCTCCAGCAACGGTGGGCGATACGCTGCGCGTGGTACGCGTTAACAAGCGAATCTGCAAACGGTTTTCCAGAGAAGTAATCGCCTGGCTCAGCGCGGGCTGAGTCACGCCCAAATGGGCTGCCGCTCGGGTAAAACTGCCTTCACGTGCCACGGTAACGAAGGAAAGCAGGTCATTGAGATTACGTTTGATCATGCCGATCACCCCTGTCATTTATAAATGTTACTTATAACCTCAGTAAGCATTCATTAGCTTGTCCTGCTGTGCGACTTCTGTAGAATTTTAACGACACCTTTTATCCCCATGCATTTTAAAAATTTCTGCGTATTCCTTTTGGTACACGCAAAGGCTTCGGCTTGCCTGAAATTTACCTGCGCATTAATGGCGCCCGAGGAAAGTTATGACTGATCAGATACAGATGGTAAAAAAAGAAGTTGAGGAAACGGCCTGCTGGAGCGGTGTATTGGCGATGACATTGTGTGTCTTTGCGCTGGTGGCATCAGAATTTATGCCAGTCAGTTTGCTGAGTCCTATTGCTCAGGATCTTCACATCAGCGAAGGGCTGGCGGGACAGGGAATCTCGATTTCCGGTGCGCTGGCGGTGTTGACCAGTTTGCTGATTTCATCCGTTGCCGGTAGCCTGGATCGCAAACAGCTGCTTTTGGCTATGACGGCATTGATGATGACCTCAAGTGCGGTAATCGCTTTAGCAAACAGCTACGTTATCTATATGACGGGCAGAGCGTTGATCGGTGTAGCCATCGGCGGTTTCTGGTCACTGTCGGCGGCTACTGCTCTTCGTCTGGTACCCAGCGCCAGCGTGCCGCGAGCACTGGCAATTTTTAACAGCGGTAATGCGCTGGCAACGGTTATCGCTGCACCATTAGGCAGCTATCTCGGCGCGATGATGGGCTGGCGAGGCGCGTTTCTTTGCCTGATCCCCGTCTCTTTAGTTGCTTTTATCTGGCAATGGATCAGTTTACCGACCTTGGCCATGGATAAAGCGCAGCAAAAGCGTGGCGGGGTGATATCCCTGCTGTCTCGCCGCTTAGTGGTTAGCGGGCTGCTCGGCTGTGGCCTGTTTTTTATGGGGCAATTTGCGCTCTTCACTTATTTGCGTCCCTTCCTCGAAAACATCACGCAGGTTGATGTCTCCACCTTATCTCTGACGTTACTGGCGATAGGTATCTCAGGATTTATGGGGACTTTACTGATTGGCCTGTTTCTCCGGGCAAACTTCTATCTCACCTTAATTGTGATTCCAGTCGCGATGGCGATCATCGCGGTTACGCTGATTGATTTTGGTCATCAAACCGGTCTGGTAATGGTGTTGCTGGCACTGTGGGGATTAGTCGCCACTGCAGCTCCTGTTGGCTGGTGGACATGGCTGGCACGAACCCTGCCAAACGATGCCGAAGCGGGAGGTGGATTGATGGTCGCGGTGGTGCAACTTTCCATTGCGCTCGGTTCAACCGCCGGTGGCCTGATGTTTGATCATCGCGGTTATCAAAGCACCTTTGCCCTAAGCGCCGCGCTGTTGCTGCTGGCTGCGTTTATCACTTGGCTGACAGCACGCAGTGAAAAAAAATAGATTTGTGAAGCAGGCGCTGGCCTGATTGTTTATCGATCAATAAGGTCGGCGTAATGAAAAGTTTCATCTGACACATGAATGGCGGCGGGTCTGGCTGACACAGTGCGGCCAGACCAATGAAAGCAGGCAACAACTGTTCTGCTGAAGCGTCGAATCAATGCGTTAGATGAGGTTGAAAAAAGCTTTTTTTATCACTGCTGCGACGAGTGATTACACTATTATTTACCTGGCCCGACCAGATCGGTTGCGTTTGGGCGTAATGATAATAGAACCAGGTAGATGTAATGAACTTTAAGCAGTTTCAAACCAGGATTGAGCTTTGGTCCACACTTTATTTCTCAGCAGTCATCAGCAGCCAATATGGTTCAGATTATGAAATATACGTAACTGACCAAACAAGTAATGCGAAAGGCAAACTGTTTATTACTTCTGCTGCAGACGAAGCTGAGGCGAATCAGCTTATTAAGCAGTTTAGTTTGTGGTTGATAAAGATAAACAGTGAGAACAGGAAACAACAACGCGATAGGTATCATGAAGGTGAAATTGATTTTTCCATTAAATAATATTCGCCAGCCTATTTCGATGAGATGTAATAATCCCTTTTTACTGTAAACAGCAGAAAGCATTAAGCTGGCCGAATAAATAAATCAGCCCTTGCAGATAAAACAGAGCGCTAACAGCCTGTTTCTCTGTATAGGGCTTCATCAGGAAAGCAAGTCGGACAGGTTGGTCTTAATTCACGGACGCTTTTGACGGCGCAGTACATGCGCTAAACCGACAAGGGCAGGATCAAAAATCGACTTGAACCTGCGCCTATCAGGCATCATAAAACCCGGTTTTCTCTAGCAATCTGCGCGCATACATATGCTCCGCATCGGATGCGCCTCTGTCAGTGACCTCACGCATCAAGCAAACAGAAACGTCCCCTAAGGCAGCAGGGCGCCTGCATCCACTTTTGTCATACCATTCAAAAGACCAGCTGTCTGATTTCCGACGATGATAAATAGTCAGCCAGGTACTGCAATTGGCAGGATATCCGCTGAATACTTCCACTCGCTTATCCGAAATTTTTTTCGTTAGCGAAAGCAGTAAGGTCAATGCCGATGACACCATGGATGCATTGGATACTGTATTCATGAGGGCCTCTGAGTAACAAGTCACTTAACTGTGAAGTTGATGTAAATGGTTTGCTGTTGGGGCGCGTATCAATCATTTGTGTTTCACCCGCTTCGGAGCCAGATGCCACTTATCTTCTGGCAAAGCGTAATCTACAGACCGGTTTTCCGTGAGCGAGAGATCGCCTGTCGCGCTTAAATCATAGCGTAATCGTAAAAAAATACAGGGATTGAGTAAAAAAGTTCATCATTGCTGTAACGTCACAAAGAAAAAGCCGCCCTGAGGCGGCTGGGGGAATCGATTCGATACTTACTTCGGTACTTCTGAAACCGATTTTACATCGGTTTTATTAATCTGCTGTTTAACACCGTTAGCGTCGGTGTAAGCCAGCAAACCTGCATCTGATTCTGCAGGTTTGCCGTCACTGATGATCGTGCGGCCATCATTGGTATGAATGGCATAACTTGTGCTGGTGCAGCCCGTCAATGCAGCCATACCCAATACTGCTGCCAGCGGTAAAATCAGGAATTTTTTCATATCAGTCACCTTATATTAGTTATCAAGTTCGCTCATATTGCTTATCTGATTGCGGTTGATCTGCTCTTCCTTGCCAGTCTGTGCATCCTTGTAAGAGACTAAACCGGTATCGTTATCGATCTGAGGTTTGCCGTCAGTCACGATTGTGCGTCCATCTGTGGTCTTAATTGATTGGTTGGCAGCACATCCAGCAAGCGTACCTAAAGAAATGACCAATAAAGCAACAGTTGAAAGGGATTTCATATTCATTTTCATCTCCTTGAATTAAAAACAGACCTTAATAGCGTAGACAATATTTGAAAAATTTCCGCTTGGAATTAAGTGACTGGATAATAATTAAACAACAAAATCAGTCAGATAGAATAATCCTGGCTATATAGAGTCTTGTTAAAAGCATTTATTGCAAAAGTAACGACGTTTTTATAAGCACAAGTGTTCACAATTAAACACGCTGCAAGCTTAAATTTACATTTGAATTTATGCTATTTTTACTGCAACTATTTTGTTTTTCAAATCGACTATTGCCAACAATAAATGACTGATTGCTCTGCTTACGTCAATTTCACGCTATTCTTCAGAAATTTTGCGTTGAATTAATGCTGAGCAGGGCTGCTATGCTGTTGAGTAGCCGTTCAGTCGATTAAATAAATGCCTGCCACAATCGCGCTAACAGAAAGAATATGTAATAGCTCAGTCATTGTTATTTCTCCTGATGAATACCTGACCTCTACAGTGAAGAAGCTGACAGCCAATACGTCAAAAAAATTTACATTTTTCTGAGGCTGTCGAAGTTGAATACGTTTTACAGGCAGGCGTTTTAGGTTGGGGCAGGATAATAAAAGAGACCTCTTTACTTCTGCATAGCCCGTTAATAAAAACGGCAGAGGTAACGAATATCCATTTTCAGTGATGAACGAGGTGTCTAAAAGCGCGTGTTTTTTCCAAAAAAAATCCTCTCTTTTGAGAGGAAAATATAAGAAATTGTCGAATTTAGAATCTCTCTTAAATCATTTCCCTGGTGAAGGCATGACTCAAAGAGTTTCCTCACTGTAACATACTGCGCTAATCGGTCTAGAGGGCTGATCTTTGGAAAAAAGGTTTTCCATCTAAAGGTTAGCTGACTAATTTTTGGGATAAGTATTGTATTCAACAAGTTGTGAAATGTGGAATTTAAGTGTCGTTTTAATTGAAATAAAAACTAACAAAAGCAAAGAGAAATTAATGATTTCTTAACAGTTTACGTGACGCTTTCGGCTCTTATCAGCGTCAGGGTTACAGAAAAAAAGAAAAAGGTGTTTTATAAAATTACTGGCGTCATTCTAATTTTGGCATTCAGAGCGATGAGGTAATGACACTGAGACGCAGAAATAAGCTGTTTGCAATAAATCTGGGAAATTAAAATCCGGAACTTGAAACCAAGAACGTGTAATCAGGGGTTTAAAATCAGGAAAGGGAAGACTCAATAACGCTTTGATACCGTCAGGAAAAAGGTCTATTCAAAAAAGATGACAGAAAAAAAAGCCTCTGGAGGTGGAAATCCATAACACCTGCAGAGGCGATGCAATGCATCGTTCGTTACGCGTGGCTGAATGCCACCGCATGACGTTATACAAAAAGAGTAGGCTTGTACAATTTTATCCGGTGCAAATTGTGTGGTCTGAGGTGTCATGAAAGGGCTGTTTATAACACCCTCTTTTAGCCACAAGCTGATTAAGGATAGGGTCGCGCGGGAAGCATAAAATAATCTTGCGTAACGTGAGTTAAAGAGATAGCCACAACGCTTTGTAAGGGCAGCCGGTCTTGAGGTTAATTAAGGTCTTCAATCTTATTGTTGCAATAAAAATACTGTTTAAAGAAGTGATTAAAAAAGCCCCCTGATTTGGGGGGCTAAAGGGTAGGAGTTAGTACATGCTCTGCGACCGGAGCGGATTTCGTCACAGAGCCATTTGAATATAGACAACGTTAAAAAAGATGTAGGGACCTTTTTTAAAAAATAGAGCTATTAATCATGCAATTAAAAAGTATCTTTTGGTTATTTTTATTTATTACAGTTACTTGCTAAGCCTGAAATCGGTTACTAAGAATTATCTTTAAAAGGCACTGTGCTAAATATTTTTCAACAGCCAAGGAAAAATAAAGCGCTGTGTAAAACTGATTCAGAGGCTAAAAATTTATAATGACGATAAATAAAAGGCGGGAAAGAGACGCTAGCGTGATGCCGAACGACAAAATTTAAGGAAAAGGCAGGCCACCTGAAACGTGGCCTGAGATGCACTGTCAATCCATTGAAGGCGGTTCATATTTAATGTACTGACGAACAGCGTCGTGAATGTCTCTGTTATCACCTTCATCCAGGCCGCGACCTGCATACTCTTTGGCCAAGGCTTCAAGCACGTCATCGAATTTGCCTTTGTAGTTAAGATTATTGAGGGCGATCTGCTGCCCCATAATTTCTCTTAATACGTGGGTTTCGATTCTCAGTTGATGCACCGTGTCTTCAAGGTTCTTGATGCGATCTTCGTCTGACATATTACCTCCACTGTTAAAACAGACAGAATAGTCAAGCGACTCCCCGGCAGGCAAGCGCAGTGTCGCACTAAAGTGACCTGTCCGCACATTGGCGGGCTTTATTACGCTTGCGGGTTAAGTAAACCTGGTGTGTAGGCTTATCGACGCTACTTGCTGGGCGGGGTGTTCATGCGCTTTAAAGCATTCACACCGAGCAGGATGAAATAAAAACCCGGTAATAAAAGTAAGAGGGTGAGCAGCGGATTGAAACCCGTCTCTTGTGCTCTGCGAAAACACGCTAAGAGCAAGGTAAACCAGGCAAACAGACCTATCGCGGCCAAGGCTGCGCCATAATTTTTCATTTTGAATTCTCCCCATACGCTGAGGAAAGTATCGGCAGCCCAGCCGAAGGTATGAATAAATCATCATGACCGCTGATGCCCTCCTGCTACGACTCAGACCGTTCTGTATCAAACGTGGTTATCACGCGCATTGATTGCCGGAGCCTGCTGTGAGAGGCGTGAGAAATCAGTGCCTGCCGGGTGCTGATAGAGCCGCAAATCGAAGTAGCCGACAATGGCATAGATGTATTCGAATATCTCTGCTTGCGTGTTCTCGTAATCGATCCACAAGGTGGAGGAGGTGAAGCAGTAAACTTCGATCGGTAAACCATCGGGTGAAGGCTTTAACGCACGCACCACGATATACATCTCTTTATTAATATCATCACGTTGAGAAAGAAAGGCGGTGAGATATTTGCGGAAAACAGTGAGGTTGGTAATGCCATTTTCCAAAAACCAGCGGTCGCCAACGGCCGTGATATCACGACCATCAAGCAGCACCGAAAGCGGCTCACTGACCGCACGTATTTGGCTCATCGATTGAAGCATCTCCTGATTCACGAAAGTCACCGATCGCTGATCCAAATAGAAGCTTCGCATGATGCGACGCGCGCCGGAGGAGAACATCGCCTGCCAGTTGGTATAGATTTCCGTCAAAAAGTTTTTAGTCGGAATGCGGGAAATCGTATTGTCCCAGTTACGTATGGTGATGGTGTGCAGGGCGATATCAATCACTTCGCCGCTGATACTGTTTTCAGGCATTTCAATCCAGTCACCGAGCTGCAGCACATCATTGGAGGAAACCTGGATATTTGCCACCAGTGACAGCAAAGTGTGCTGAAAGATCAGCATCAAGACGGCGGCCACAGCACCCAAACTGGAAATAATAATCGCTGGCGACTTATTAGACATAATCGCCAGAATCATGATCGCGGAGAGGATATGAACCAGTATTTTTCCTATCTGGATGTAGCCCTTAATCGAGTGATTTTTGCGTTTCGACTTTTTCGAATAGGAGTTATTAACGATCTCCAGCACTTCGGTAAAAAACAGTGAAAGATAAATAAAGAACAAAATGCCGCAAATGGTTTTGATAGCAATAAGTAAATGCTCGGGAAGTTCCGGCATAAATTGCAGAAAATAATAGACGGTAATGACAGGGATAAAATTCGAGAGTTTCTCTGAAATTCTGACATCTTTATCGAGGGGGACATCTTTTTTATGGCTGCTAAAAAAGACTTTTCTCACCACTTTAACCACAAAGAACTTACAGATCAGGTGCGCAATCATACCTGTCAAAATTAATAAAATAATGCTGAAGGTGGCGGAAAGAAACGCATTGCCCTCAATGAAATTCGTTAAATCCTTAATGTAACTCATCATAACCATATGCCTAAAAATGTTAGGGCGAATTCAAACATATTCAGGCAGGAAAGTGTATGCGGGGAATGCGCAAAATGAACAGGCGTTGCTGGGAGGTACTGACAGTTTGGCGGGGCCTTTATTCACTCATTTGAGGCGATGAGCACCTCCGCCTGTAAAGCCACGGCAACAGTCATGCCCCATCGCATGAGCCTAAAACAGCGCGAGTAACGTTTCGTTACCTCACTCCGACGGTGATTAGTGTGGATTCTGACTTACTTAACATTCATTCCTTCTTATAATGTTGTCACCATTTGCTCAGGAGATCCCACCATGTTGAAAGGATTGACCGTTGGCGCTGTGCTGGTTTTGTCTGGGTGCAGTTTGATGCACACGCAGCCCGAGCAGCCAAAAACGCTGCATTATCGTTGCGGAACGCTGCCACTGACTGTCACGCTGGATAATGCGCAACAGCAAGTCAGCTTTATTATGGATGGCAAGCCGCTCACGTTGAAGCAGACTCAGTCTGCCTCTGGCACGCGTTACAGCGACGATAATTATGTTTTCTGGTCAAAGGGCAACGGCGCATTTATCGAGCGTAATGATAAGATTGTCGTCAACGATTGTGAGCTGCAACCTGCCAATTAATTTGAAAGAGTCATCATCATGAGCGACAGCGCATCTTTTCAAACTATTTCCCATCTGCGTCGCGAGTACACCCGCGGCGGATTACGCCGTAAGGATCTGCCCGACGATCCGCTGGTTCTGTTCGAAAACTGGCTGAAGCAAGCCTGCGAAGCCCAGTTGCCCGATCCTACCGCCATGACTGTCGCGACGGTGGATGAAAATGGACAACCTTACCAACGCATCGTGTTGCTCAAACATTATGATGCACAAGGCATGGTTTTCTATACCAATCTTGGCAGCCGTAAAGCGCTGCAGTTAGCCAACAATCCGCGCATTGCGCTGCATTTTCCGTGGCACTTTCTTGAGCGTCAGGTAATGGTGCTGGGTGAAGTCGAAAAACTGTCACCGCTCGAGGTGCTGAAATACTTCCACAGCCGGCCGCGAGACAGCCAAATTGGTGCATGGGTGTCGAAACAGTCGAGCCGCATCTCTGCGCGTGGCGTGTTGGAAGGAAAATTCCTTGAGCTCAAGCAAAAATTCCAGCAAGGGGAAGTGCCCTTACCGAGTTTTTGGGGCGGATATCGGGTGAAATTTCATACCGTTGAGTTCTGGCAGGGCGGTGAACATCGTCTTCACGATCGCTTCATCTATCAACGTGAAAGCGATGGCTGGAAAATCGACCGACTCGCGCCTTAAAACTGTACCTTTCTCGCCTTTCAACGCTGGCACAGAAGTCGCCAGCGCTTTATGCTATAGCCCTCGTTTTTTTTGATTCCGCAACTCAGCGGAAAGCTGTGTACCAGCCTAGGTGCAGTCTGATCAATTTGGAGTCAGTGATGACCAGCAGTAACCTGATACAACAATTGCAGGAGAGGGGCTTGATCGCCCAGGTGACGGATGAAGACGCGTTAGTAGAGAAACTGGCGCAAGGGCCAATTTCGCTCTATTGCGGCTTTGACCCCACTGCTGACAGCTTGCACTTGGGCCATCTGGTACCGCTGCTCTGCCTGAAGCGTTTTCAGGATGCCGGACATAAGCCGGTTGCGCTGGTCGGTGGTGCTACCGGCCTGATTGGCGATCCGAGCTTTAAAGCCGCAGAGCGTAAACTCAATACCAGCGACACCGTGGGTGAATGGGTTGAGAAAATCCGTAAGCAAGTCGCGCCGTTCCTCGACTTTGATTGCGGCAGTAACAGTGCCATCGCGGCCAACAATTACGACTGGTTTGGCAGCATGAACGTGCTGACTTTCCTGCGTGACATCGGTAAGCACTTCTCTGTGAACCAGATGATCAATAAAGAAGCGGTGAAGCAGCGTTTGAACCGTGACGATCAAGGTATCTCGTTCACCGAATTCTCTTACAACCTGTTGCAGGGCTACGATTTTGCCTGCCTGAACGAACTGCACGGCGTTTCTTTGCAAATCGGCGGTTCCGATCAGTGGGGCAATATCACTTCGGGTATCGATTTAACGCGTCGTCTGCATCAAAACCAGGTGTTTGGTTTAACCGTTCCCCTGATCACCAAATCGGATGGCACCAAATTTGGTAAAACTGAAGGCGGCGCGGTCTGGCTCGATGCCAAGAAAACCAGCCCATACAAGTTCTATCAGTTCTGGATCAACACCGCAGACTCTGACGTCTATCGTTTCCTGAAATTCTTCACCTTCTTAAGCATCAACGAAATCAATGCGCTGGAAGAAGAGGACAAAAACAGTGGTACCGCGCCGCGTGCGCAATATGTGTTGGCTGAACAGGTCACGCGTCTGGTACACGGTGAAGAGGGCTTAGCCGCCGCTAAACGCATCACCGCGAGCCTCTTCTCTGGCTCGGTCAACGACATGACTGAGGCAGATTTCGAGCAGCTGGCGCAGGATGGCATGCCAACCATTTCGCTGGGCGCTGAGGACGATCTGCAACAGGCGCTGGTGAAAGCGGAGCTGGTGCCATCACGCGGCCAGGCTCGTACCATGATTGGTTCCAATGCCGTGGCACTCAACGGTGAAAAACAGTCTGACGCCGAATATCGCTTCAGTGATACTGACAAACTGTTTAACCGCTACACACTGCTGCGTCGCGGTAAAAAACATTACTGCCTGATCAACTGGCAGTAAGCTTTCAGGGCCGACTTTCGGCCCTTTTTTATGGCAAGGGCAGTACAGGGTAAAATGAAAAATATTCTCGCAATCCAGTCACACGTTGTTTTTGGTCATGCCGGGAATGCGGCAGCGGAATTTCCGATGCGCCGCATGGGCGCAAACGTTTGGCCATTAAACACGGTTCAATTCTCCAACCATACGCAATACGGTCACTGGACCGGCACGGTAATGCCGGCGACGCACTTGACGGATATCGTTAAAGGCATTGCGGATATCGATCGCCTCAAAACCTGCAATGCGGTATTGAGCGGATATCTCGGTTCAGCCGAGCAGGGCGAGCAGATCCTTGAGATCGTGCGTCAGGTGAAAGCGGCCAACCCGGATGCATGGTATTTCTGCGATCCAGTCATGGGACATCCTGAAAAAGGCTGCATCGTTGCGCCTGGCGTGGCGGAATTTCACTGCAAGATGGCTTTACCCGCCAGCGATATCATTGCGCCGAACTTGCTTGAGCTGGAAATGCTCAGCGAGCGCACTGTCACCAGCGTGGAAACCGCCGTGGACGCAGCACGTCAGCTGATTACCCAAGGGCCGAAAGTGGTGCTGATTAAACATTTGGCGCGTGCCGGACGTCGTAGCGATCGCTTTGAAATGCTGCTGGTTACTGCCGATGAAGCCTGGCACATCAGCCGCCCGCTGGTGGATTTTGGTGTTCGCCAACCGGTTGGCGTCGGTGATTTAACCAGCGGCCTGTTGCTGGTCGATTTGCTGCACGGAAAGTCACTGCAAGATGCACTAGAGCACGTCACGGCAGCGGTATATGAAGTGATGCTGAAAACCCATGAAATGGGCGAGTATGAACTGCAACTGGTCGCCGCGCAGGATGCGATTGCGCAACCTACGCAGCACTTTGCTGCCGAGAAGTTATAACGCAAAAGGGCCGACTTGTCGGCCCTTGTCTCTACTCTAACCCTTCCGCCTTCAGCGCCGCCTGTACCGCTGGACGTTCCTTCACGCGACTGAACCAGCTTTCCAATGCATCCAGGTGAGACAAGTCTAATTTAATCGCATGGGCCCATCGCGTGACGACAAACAGATAAGCGTCTGCCACGCTAAAACGCAGCCCCATTAGCCACTGCTTCTCCCGCAACGCGTCATCGACGTAACTGAATTTATTCTCCAGCTGCGCGCGTAGCAGCGCTTTATACTCTTCGGGTGTCGTCGAGCTGAATAACGGGCTAAATCGCTTGTGCAGTTCGCTGCTAATGAAGCTTAGCCATTCCAGAGTGTGATAGCGTGTCAGGCTGCCAACGGGGGCCAGAAGATGGCGATCGGGCTTCAAATCAGCCAGATACTGCACAATCGCCACGCCTTCCGTCAGCACCGTGCCATCATTAAGCTCCAGCGCGGGGACCTGTCCTTTAGGGTTGATCTGCCAGTAATCTTCACTGCGCTCGGTTATTTTCTTCGCCAAATCGACATTCACCTGCGTAAAGTCGTGCCCGCATTCACGCATTACGATGTGCGGTGAGAGCGAGCAGGCACCTGCCTTGCAATAGAGTTTCATCATGTTGACTCCAGGTTGCGATGGGATCTTTGCATAATAAATCGTCAACGCGGAATTGCCAGTGATGAGGATCAGGGAATTACCCGTAGGACAAAAACAAAAAAGCCGGGCATAGCCCGGCTGAGTGAAAACTGAAGTCTTACGCTTCGGCTTTCTGCATTTTTTGCTGCGGATCTTGCGTCATACGGTTCAGCAATGGCGCAGTAATCAGCATCAGCAGCGCGATGACCGCGGTAGCAATACCAATTTCCTGGAATACCTTGCTGTAAGTCACGAGCGAGATCAGCGGATCGGTTACGTTCTCTGGCACTGCCATCAAATTCGCCACTTTACCGGCGATAACGGCGGCACCTGCGGTGGTCAGGAACCATGAACCCATGATGAATCCCATCAAGCGCTGCGGCACTAGCTGTGCCACCATCGCCAGGCCCAGGCCCGAAATCATCAGCTCACCGATACTTTGCAATCCGTAGCTCAGAATCAACCAGTTTACCGAGACAATACCGGCATCACTGGCAAACTTCGCACCGACCGGCAGCACCAGGAATGCAGCGGAACACAGCACCATACCAATCGCAAATTTATGCGGCATGGGCAGTTTATCGCCCAGTTTGTTGTAAACCGCAGCCAGAATCGGGCTGGCCAGCATAATCCAGAACGGGTTCAGCGCCTGGAACTGCTCGGGGGCAAAGGTAATGCCGAGAATGCTGTGTTCAACGTTGCGGATAGCAAAGAAGTTCAGTGACGTTGGCATCTGCATGTACAGCACAAAGAACACAATCGCTTCAACCATCAGCAGAAAGGCCACGATCATTTTACGACGCGCGAGACCGTGCAGAGAAAACGCTTCTTTAGCGAAGACCAGCACGATACCCAAAGCGATGACCGCCAGCACTAAACGCGCAATCGACTGGTGATGCAGCATCCAGTTGGCCAGTGCAACCAGCAGCACCACACCGACTAACGTCATTAACAGTTTCCCGATGTTCAGCGGGGCGAAGTCCGGTTTAGAACCGTAATCTTTCACCATACGTTTGCAGAACAGGAAGTTGAACAGGGTAATCACCAGGCCGATAACCGACAGCGAGAACGCCACGTTATAGCCATATTTCGCTGCCAGCCACGGTGTCAGCATCATCGAGAACAGCGAACCGATGTTGATCGACATATAGAACATGGTGAAAGCACCATCAATACGCGGATCATCCTTCTGGTAGCAGGTCGAAAGCAGTGAAGAGGGGTTCGCTTTGAACAGACCGCTACCGACGGCGATCGTCGCCATACCGATATAAACGATGCTCACGTTGTGGCCAGAAAACGCCACCAGCGCATAACCCAGCGCCAACACCATGACACCTAAAACGATCACGCGTTTGGTGCCTAGCACTTTATCGCCCAGCCAGCCGCCAATCGCCACCAGGCCGTAAACCAGTGCGCTGAAAGAGGAGAACAGAGTGATGGAATCGGATTCGGACATACCCAGTTGTTTTACCAGATAGACCGCCATGATGGCCTGCAGGCCGTAAAAACCGAAACGTTCCCACAACTCGATTGAGAAGATTAAGTAGAACGCCTTTGGCTGTTTAAACGCGTTAAGGCTGACAGCCTCATCAGTGTGTTTGTTTGCAGTTGACACGAGTACCTCAGTTTTTTCATACCCTGCTTCGTGACAGGAATTAAGTCTGCGTCATGTGAACATTTCATGCGCAAGATTGTTATTAGAAGGGAAAGGCGGCGCCTAATTTGTCTGATTAAGCTCAGCAGGGCAAGAATTTTCTAACCACTGTAATACCTTGTTAAGGTAGGGTTAAAATCCTTATAAAAAACCCTTAATCGGATTTAAATTTCGAGTAGATGAATTATACCAGTATAAAAAGCATGGGCGCGAGGTGGTGAGATGATAAAAATAGCATTAGCTGCTGTTGGCGTGTTATCTGGTTATATACGTTGCTCAAGGTTATTTATGCAGCATAATTGCCGAGCAAATAGGGCTTATAGGGTCTTTTTGGCTAAATTGCGTACGCTCAACGCGCGGGATTGACGCATAAGTGAGCGAATGACGATCTTGCGCACAAATAGATGATTTAATTCAGGAAGAAAAAGAAGTAAACGTTTGCGTGGCTGAAATTTGCGCGCCAAAATTTTTCGCCCTTATCGTTTTAATAAGCGAAAAATAACCCGGTTAAGTGTCCTCTTGTGAGGCCATAAAGCGAAACGTGTCGGGTGAACGCCCATTCCTGTATTGACCTGGCGTAACGCACGTTTTCTTAACGTTCACTTTTCATTCGTAGGCTCATTATCGCTTCTGTTGCAAAAGCAGGTGCCTTCTAAACCAAGGAGGAGATAAGGGCTGTGCCGTAAAGCGTCCACCACAAGGATGCGGCGGACGAGTCTACAAGGCGGTATTTACGGCGGCTTTACGCATCGCCTTATCTCCGACTGAACACATTGATGTCACGCATCAACGCCATTCTCGACAACAACTTAACACTCCGCTAACCTCGTCATTTCCCCCTGAAGGATCTCATCATGTCTTCTGCTTTACGCTTATCTTTGGTTGGTGATTACCGTGCAAACGCTGTTGCCCACCAGGCTATTCCGCTCGCCATTGATCGCGCTGCCGCCCAGTTGAACATCGCTGTTGAAGCAAACTGGATACCCACCGAAACGCTCGGTGATCTGGGCGTGATCAAGCAGAGCGATGCAGTTTGGGTGGTGCCAGGAAGCCCCTATAAAAATGATCCAGGCGTATTCGCCACACTTCGCTGGTTACGCGAAAACCACAAACCCTTCCTGGGGTCATGTGGCGGTTTTCAGTACGCGATAATTGAATATGCCCGCAATGTGCTGGGCTGGCAGGATGCAAACCATGCTGAAACGGATCAAGGCGGCAGAATGGTCATTGCGCCATTAAGCTGCTCGCTGGTAGAACAGCGCGGTGAAGTGATCTTTACAGCTGACTCGCGTATCGCTAAAGCGTATGGCGCGTTGAAAAGCGAAGAGGGTTATCACTGCAATTTTGGCGTAAACCCAGAATTCAGCGCGGCGCTGGCGGACCATAATCTGCGTATTACTTCCTGGGATTTAGCGGGTGATGTGCGCGGCATTGAACTGATCGATCATCCATTCTTTGTGGCAACGCTGTTTCAGTCGGAGCGTGCTGCGTTGCAGGAAAAAGATTCTCCGTTGGTGATGGCCTGGATGCAGGCTGCACTGGCGCAACGTTAAGCCAGAAATAGCCTGTGAAATCTCACAGGCTTATGATTTACCTATCCAATGAAGCGAGTTCAGCCACGCAAAAGTGCAGGGCGTTTGGCATTAAACGTCCAGTTATCGATCAGAAACTGCATGCCCAGCGCATCGTTGCGGTTCTTATCTGGCAGTGATTGATAAAGCGCATGGGCTTCTTCTACGCGCTGCATATTGAGCGTAATGCCAAGTCCTGGTCCAGGCGGCAATTCCAGATGCCCATTGCGAATCTGAGGCGCTTCATGAGTAAGCTGTTGACCATCCTGCCAAATCCAGTGTGTATCAAAGGCCGTAATGCGATCGCCCGGTGCAGCAGCCCCTAAATGCGCCACCATTGCCAGCGAAACGTCAAAATGATTATTGGAGTGACAGCCGGTAATCAAGCCCCATTCATTGCACAGTTGCGCCACCGTATGAGCATTACGCATCGTCCAGAAATGCGGATCGGCCAGCGGGATATCAATCGCATTAAGCTGCAAGGCATGTTGCAACTGACGCCAGTCGTTGGCGATCATATTGGTGGCAACGCGTACGCCGGTGGCGCGCTTGAACTCCGCCAGCGTTTCACGTCCCGAATAACCCTGCTCGGCACCACAAGGGTCTTCCAGATAAGGAATGCGTCCGGCAAGCTGTTTACCGAATCGAATGGCCTCATCCAGAGACCAGCTGGCGTTAGGGTCGACCGTCACGCGCGCCTGCGGAAAACGTGCTAACAGCGCTTCAACCGTTTCCACTTCCTGTTCAGCGTGATGTACGCCACCTTTGAGTTTGAAATCGCAGAATCCGTAACGTTCGGTCGCCGCTTCAGCCAACCTGACGACGGCCTCGCTGCTCATTGCGGCCTGATGACGCAACCAAAACCACTCATCTCCCTGCTGATCGCCGGTTTGATAATTCATTGTGGTCAGTTTGCGGTCAGCAATATAGAAGAGATAACCCAGTACCGGAATGCGATCGCGCTGCTTACCGCTGGCCAGCAGATCGGCAACCGGTAAATTGAGATGTTGACCCAAGAGGTCAAGTAGCGCGGCTTCTATCGCAGCAGCAGCATTGTAAAACTTTTCGGGATTCATCTGGGGAATATGAATCTCATCAGTGTGCGCGCTTTGCTGTACCCGCGCATCACTGGCAAACAGCGTGCCGATGGTCGCATTGAGGCGCAACAGATCGCTGCCTTCAATCTGCGACCTAAAGCGTTCCAGTAATGCCAGCGTTGAGGCGTGACAAGGACTTTCCCCCACGCCGGTGCGTCCTGCTGAATCCGTCAACATCACCAGAATGCGGGTGAAATAACAGTTATGCGCGCCGCCGATATTCAGCAACATACTGTCGTATCCGGCGACCGGAATGACGCGCATGCTTTTAATGACTGGACTGTCTGACATGATCTTTCTCCAGTTGAGGGGAAGGCGGGGAAGGTTTACGGCGCAGCAACAACCACAAACCGGTGATAATTGACACGCTGGTCAGCGCATACAGGCCGCCGGTTGTTGAACCGGTTTTCATTTCGAGATAGCCAAAAACGGTTGGGGCGAAAAAGCCGCCGAGATTACCTATCGAGTTCACCAGCGCAATGCCGGGCGCGACAATAGAAGCAGGAAGCTCACCTTGCGGCATTGGCCAGAAGAAAGTGGCACTGACTTTTGACCCGATACACGCCACGATCATGGCAACGAAACCAAACCAGGGTGAACCCAACGTCGCCATAAAAGTGCCGCAGGCCGCGACCAACATGGCCATTCCCAGCGCTTTATCCAGCTTATTGCGATGGCGATCGGAAAAACCACTCAACAGGTTGATGGCGATAATCGCGCAGAGCCAGGGAACGGCGGTCAGCAGACCAATGCCAAAGCTACTGAAGCCCTGAATACGCTGAATAATCTGTGGTAGCCAGAACACCAACGTATAGCCGGTCATGGTCATGGTGAAAAAGATCACGCAGAAAAACAGCAGGCTGCGATTGCGCAACAGCGACATCTTGCCTGGCTCACGGTTGAGTTGGTCACGCTCAACATCTTCGTTATGAAGCTGTTGAGCCAGCGCGCGTTTCTCCTCCTCGCTCAGCCAGCGTGCATCCATGGGTTTTGAAACCAGCACGCCTGCCGCAACGATCCCGACCAGAATCGAGCCGCCGCCTTCCAGGAACATCACCCATTTCCAACCGGCAATGCCCAAAATGTCATGCATCATCAGGATGGAACCGGTCAGCGGCCCCGAGAACAGAAACGCCCCAGCGGTGGCGCTCAGCACCATGGCCGTCGCGCGTCCACGCCAGGCGTTGGGCACCCATTGACGAAAATAGAACAGCACGCCAGGAAAAAAGCCCGCTTCTGCCACGCCGAGTAAAAAACGCAGCGCGTAAAACTGCACTGGCGACGTGACAAAGCCGGTCAGCACCACCACCAGTCCCCAGGTAATCATGATGCGTGTCAGCCAAACTCGCGCACCGAAGCGTTTCATCATGATATTGCTGGGCACTTCGAACAGCGCATAACCGATAAAGAACAGGCCCGCGCCCAAGCCAAAGGCAGCGGCGCTGATTCCGGCGTCCGTTTGCAGTTCAGCTTTGATAAAGCCGATATTGGATCGGTCGATTTGATTGATGATCAGCATTACCGCCAACATCGGGATAATTCGGGTAAAGAATTTTTTGATGGCGGAGGCGATCAAGGCATCGTGCTGAGTTGATACAGCGGTATCCATCTCTCTTCCTCATTGACGACGAAATTAGAGAGAGCAGTGTAGGTGGCTGAAAAAACAGGCTCTATAGGCATCGGCCCAAGCCAAACTGGGCGTTCGGCCTGGGCTGCTTTGTTATCAGGGTGTTACAATTTTACCGGTGCGATGTCTGTGATAAAACTGTGGGGTAGATCAACTTACCTGTTTTTTTATCAGAACGGGTCTGCGTCGTGACAGGCGCGGCATCGATAAGCAGTGAAGTTGTACACATGACGCGTTTGAGGTGATTCAGCTATTAAGCAGGCGGCGTTCGGCAATCTGCTCAGCACGCTGTAACAGCGCCTGCAAGTCATCTTCATCAATATCCAGCAGCTCACCACTTTGCAAAGCTTCATGCAGATCGGTGCGCGTCAGCGGTATCGGCAATGACAGCGGCTGCGGCTTCACCTCTTCTGGGGCCAGTGGATGAGGATAGCGGCGGCCCGATAAATTATTAAAAATAATCGCCAACAGCGCCAGCGTCGCAGAGTTGAGCAGCACCGGCGTTAACACAAACTGATAACCGAGATGCTGTACCGCCGGACCGCCAATCACGGCAGTGAGCGCTACCGCGCCGCCGGGTGGATGCAAACAGCGCAGTTGAAACATCAAGACAATGGCGAGGCAGGCGGCCACGCCACAGGCAAGTGCAGGATTTGGAATCAGTAAGCTGACGGTTACGCCCGCAAACGCAGAAAGCGCGTTGCCACCCACCACCGACCAAGGCTGTGCCAGTGGGCTGGCGGGAACACCAAACAGCAGCACCGCAGAGGCACCCACTGGCGCCACAAACCACAGGTTCAACTCACCCAACATCCAGTGACTCAGCAGGCTGGTCAAAACCAAGCCAATTCCTGCGCCTAGGCTGGCTAAGAAAATCTGTTTTTTCCCCACGGCCAGCGGATGCGGCCAGAGACGTGACAAAAAAATACGCGTTCTGCGTAGCCAACTTTTGGGCTGTTCGTCCATTGTCTTGTTCACTTATTTTTTCACTGAGTGCGTCATAACATTTTCTTATGGTTGAGGCGGGCAATTTTCCATCATCAGCATCATCGTAACAACCCGACAAACTGTAATGGTTAAGCGCTTATGCCCTGTTTCCCACTTTAGATAGCACTTTTTCTTTTTAAACAATCGAGAGCAACAAGCTTAGATTAATCGCCATCGATGACGAAAAGAGAGCATGGAGATGAGTGATAGCGCATTACGTCTGAACCTTGAAAGCAACCTTGAACGGCATGCTGCCCGCTATATCGCGCTGGCTAAAACCATTCACCAGCAGCCTGAAACCGGCAATGACGAATACTTCGCCAGCGGTGAGCTAACCCGATTGCTCAGTGAGCAGCAGTTCACGGTCACGCGGCACGTCGCGGGTCATGAAACGGCCTTCTTTGCCGTGAAACAGAGCCAAAAACCAGGCCCGACCATCGCGTTTCTGGCTGAATACGACGCGCTGGTCGGGATTGGACATGCCTGCGGACACAACATCATTGGCGTCACCAGCGTGGCGGCAGCGATTGCACTTTCACAGGTGCTTGATGAAACCGGCGGTCGCGTGGTGGTGCTGGGCACGCCAGCAGAAGAGGGGGGCAAAGGCGGAAAAGGCGGCCCGAAAGGCAATGTGAAAGCGCGCTTTGTGGCGGCGGGCCTGCTCAATGATGTCGATGTCGCGCTGATTATGCACCCGGCGGGTAAAACGCGGCTGACTGAAGAGACGCTGGCGAATAACCATCTCTATTTCCACTTTCATGGCAAACCTTCTCATGCAGGCAGTGCGCCGCATCTAGGGATTAACGCACTGGATGCGCTGGTGCTGCTCTACAACGGCATCAGCGTATTACGTCAGCAACTGCCGGATGGCGTGCGGGTACACGGCATCATCACCCATGGCGGACAGGCGCCGAATGTCATTCCTGACTATGCGGCAGCGCATTACTACATTCGCGCCGACAGCCGTGAAGTGGTGGAGTCACTGGAGCCGCGTCTGCGTGCCATTGCAGAAGGGGTGGCGCTGGCAACCGGCACGCGTGTCGAGATTGATCATCAGGTGGGCCCTCGTGATTTCAAACGCAACAGCGCGCTGGACGCCTTGCTGCATGAAGAGCTGACGGCGGCGGGTGAAACCGTCGATCTTTCGCCACAGCAGGGCAAAGTCTCTACCGATACGGGCGATATCAGCCACGCGGTGCCGACAGCGCACCCCTTTCTCAAGATTGGCCCCGATGACCTGATCTTTCATACCGTGCCGTTCCGAGAAGCCGCTAATTCCGAACAGGGCTACCAGGCGTTGATCACCGGTGCGCGCGTACTGGCACGCAGCGGATTACGTTTACTCACCGAACCGGAGCGCCTGCAGCAGGTAAAAGCCCATTTTGCCCGCGGGCACGCTTAAAGGAGAATCTTATGACGCGTAGAAAACTAAAAACCCTGGTGGGTGCCGCGAACGTGGTCGCTGCCGCCAATGACGACGCGCCGGGAAAAGGCATCGCGCATGCCGTCGAGTTGGCAAAAATTGCCGAGCGGGAAAAAATCACCGGTCTGTTCACCGCCGATCTGCTGCAAGCCGATCCCGCAGGGTTGGCAGGAACCACCGGCAGTCAGGATCCGTTAATCGTGCTGGCCGCGCTTAGTCAGGCGACCTCACAGATTGGCTTGATTGCCACTGTCAGCACCAGTTGGCAACATCCTTACACGCTGGCGCGGCTGATTGGCACGCTCGATCACGTCAGCGCCGGGCGCGCAGGCTGGAACGCGGTAACGTCTTCAGTGGGTGAAGAAAATTTCGGCGATACACCGCTGCCCTCACCGCAAGAGCGTTACGCGCGCGCCACCGAATTTATTGATGTCTTTAATGCGCTGTTTGACGCCAATGACCGCGACGCGGTACAGCGTAGCGACAGCGGCAGCATTCGCATCGATCCCGCGCGTCTGCATGCCATCAACCATCGCGGCGATTACTTCCAGGTGGCGGGACCGCTGAATGTGCCGCCACCACCACAAGGGCGTCCGGTACAGTTTCAGGCGGGTCAGTCAGACGCGGGCGTCACGCTGGGTGCGCGTTATGCTGAAGTGATCTACACCTCGCAGCCCACGCTGAGTGCCGCGAAACGTTTTGTCAGTGATGTGCAAGCGCGTGCGCGGCGCTTTGGGCGCGAACAAAATCTGCCGTTGATCATGAACTCCTTTCACTCAATCATTGGTGACAGCGACGCAGATGTGGCACGGCGCCTGCGTGAAAAGCATGAACGTATCGATTATCAGCAAGGTCGCCTGCGGCTGGCTGACATGCTCGGCGGGGAGATAGAACTCAACACTCTGCCGTTGGATCAACCGCTGCCGAGTTTTCTCATTCCCGATCTGGCGCAGGTAAACCGGCGACAAGGACGCGCGTCGATCTTCCGTGAATTTGCTCTGCAAGGCTTAACGCTGCGGGAACTGATTATCAAAGCGGAAGAGACCGGACACTGGTTTGTCGCCGGAACACCTGAATCGCTGGCGGATGCCATTCAGGCGCGTTATCAGGCGGGCGTGCTGGACGTGATTTCGCTGCATGGTTTGGGACAGCCTGATCAACAGGATCGCCTGCTGAACGGCTTGCTGCCGGAACTGCGTAAGCGCGGTTTGCTGGATGAGGATTATCAAGGTCACGATTTCCGCAGCAGCCTGGAGTTAGCCGCGCGACCAGACTCGCATTAATCGCTGCCAATGCATTGCGGCCGGGATAATGACTCTCCAGGCCGTTTTTTCATATTTAAAACAACCTTAGCTGAAATTATTCATTGGTTTTCACCATAAGGTTTAAATAGTGATGCTGAACCCTAAGCGAAACTGAATATCCCATATTTCTCAAATCCATTGTCATATTTCTAGGTTTACATTTCTTCCTGCGAATTTTAATAATCGCTGCGTGATCAACCCAAGGAAACGGCAAAATGAGTCAATTTATTCAGACGGCAAAACCTGAAGATGCAGAAGAGATATTTGCGTTGCTCCAGCGCGCGTATGCGGATTTGCTGCCGCTGAATATCCATTTCACCATCAGTCAGGGCACCGTTGAGCAGGTGCGCGCCACCATCCAGCGTGAGACGGTGCTGGTGCTGCGCAAAGGGAGACGGGCGCTGGCAACGGTCACTGTGCGCTTTCCCTGGACGCAGGATCACAATGCCCCTGCCAATCTGCCTTTTATTCACTGGTTTGCCGTGGACCCCGATTTTAAAGGCCAGGGTTATGGCCGAGAAATATTAACCTGGGCGGAAAATAATTTACTGAGGGAGACTTTAAAAGCACCTGGCGTTTATTTGGCGACAGCGGTTAAACATCCCTGGCTCAGCGAACTTTATCAGAAACGCGGTTATCAACCTTTCCATCATCGCACCAATCCATTAGGTGAAGCGCTGGTCTTCTTGAAAAAGGATCTTAATTCCACGCTTACGCCAGCCGTCAGTAAAAATAGTCAACACGCCTGATATTGCGAAAAACAGGGCGAATAATAAACCTGCATTATACAAGGATTATATGAACGCGAATTCTTTGCGCATCGCGCTGGGCTTAACCTACCTGCTGGGAACCTCTTTATCTCTTCACGCCGCGGAACAGCCCAAACAAGGCGGCTCGCTTACCTGGGGCGTGGAAACCGAACCCAGCCCCTTTAACCCGCAGCTGAATGGCCAGTCAAAGGCCGAAGTGGTACTGCGTTCGGTATGGGAATCACTGCTGGCTCGCCAGCCGGATGGCCGCTTTGTGCCTTGGTTGGCGGAGCGTTTTGAAGCCAGTGAAGATGGAAAATCCTACCGCTTTACCCTGCGCCGCGATGTCACCTTTTCCACTGGCGAAAAGCTCAATGCCAACGCGGTTGCGGAGAACTTTCGCCATACGCAAGATGCCGCTTACTGCGCCGGTTCAAGCCTCTGCGCGATGGGTAATCGCATCGCCAGCATTGAAACGCCTGACGAGCAGACGCTGGTGATCACCCTGAAACAAGCCTATTCGCCGTTTCTCTCTTTTGCTGCGTCGCTGGAGATTTTGTCGCCATGCAGCTGGCATTCAACCCAGCTGAAATCGGGTGGCAAAGAGATTGCGGGCACCGGGCCGTTCATTCTCGAAAGCTACGAGAAAGGGCAGCAGGTGACTTTCGTGAAAAACCCGAACTACAACTGGGCGCCCGCCACGGCAAAACATCAAGGGCCAGCTTATTTAGATCGCATCACCTATCGCTTTCTCCCGGAATCATCGGTACGAACCGGTGCGTTGCTTTCAGGTCAGGTTGACGTCATTGAAGGCATTTCGGGTAACGATGCCGGTGAGTTCAAAGAAAATGAGGATTTTAGCTATCAGCATGCGCTGAATACCGGCACGCCTTATTCGCTGTTTCTGAACGTTGAATACGGCGCAACGCAAGACGTTAAAGTGCGTCAGGCGCTGCTGCAAGGGTTGGATATCGATCCGATTCTCACGTCGGTGTACCGCGGCGAGCGCACCCGCGCATGGGGGATTACGTCGCCTATCGATCCGCTCTACAACAACGATTTGGAAGGCAAGTACGGCAACCAGCCCGATGAGGCCAATAAACTGCTGGATGAGGCGGGCTGGCAAACTCGCGACGGCCAAGGTTTCCGCAGCAAAAATGGCGAGCGCCTGAGCATTGAAGTGATTCAGGCGCAGGCGACGGTACGTGATCAACGCGATGTACTGTTACAGGCGATTCAGGCGCAGGCGCGCCAGCGGCTGGGTGTTGAGCTGAAGCTGCGTTACGTCGACTCCGGTACCTATACCGAGGTGCGTAACACCGGCAAATTTGGCTCAATTGCCAACTCCAATACCGAAACGGACGGCATCGACATCGAAAACCACTATCGTCCGGTTAAAGCGGGGGGATCGATCAACTACAGCCGCGTCAACAGCCCAGAGATCAACACGTGGTTGGATCAGGCGGCCGACACGGCTGATCTCACCCAGCGTCGCCAGCTCTACAGCGAGTTGCAGCGCTATGCGTTGCCGCAGCAGGCGCTCGCCGTGCCGCTGTATGAGCCGGAAGATCAGATTGCAGCCGCCCGCTATGTGCATGGCGTGGGTTTCCGCAGCTTCAAGCAGATGCCAGAAAATGCCTACGACGTCTGGTTAAGCGATCATTAATTCGGGAGAAAAAAGCATGAGCCTTGAGAGCATCATTAGCCGCGAACCGCGCATCAAGCCGGTGAAGCGATGGCGCAATGTGCTGGCACGTCGTATTGCCGGGCGACTGCTGGGTGGCGTGCTGGTGCTGTGGGCGGCGGTAACGCTGGCGTTTCTCGGCGTGCATCTGGCGCCGGGCGACATCGTGAGTTTGCTGATTGGCGAGCAGATACGCACGCCCGCTATTGAGGCGGCGATCCGCGCAGAATGGGGCCTTAACGAGCCGCTGTGGTGGCAATATTTGCATTATATCTGGCGCGTGCTGCACGGCGATCTCGGACGCTCTTACATCCTCAATATGGATGTTACGCAGCTGATGCAATCTCAACTCTGGCCGACGCTGAAACTCACGCTGGCGGCGTTGCTGGTCAGCGTGGTGTTTGCCGTCACTGTTGCGGTGGCGACGGCGAATCGTCGCTGGGGACGGCGCATTGCCAACGGGGTGGAGCTGTTGCTGGCCTCAACACCCTCCTTCTGGATGGGCATTGTGCTGCTGTTTTTCTTCAGCTTCACGCTGCGCTGGTTCCCGGTCGCGGGTGATCGCCATCTCTCTTCACTGGTGTTACCGGCTTTGTCATTGGGGCTGGCGCAGGGCGCAGTGATTGCTCAGGTGCTGCGCCGGGAGTTGGAAAAGGCGCTGGAATCGCCCTTTACCCTGACACTACGCGCCTGGGGCGTGGGTGAAACCACGCTTCGTCTGCGCCATGCGTTGCGGCATGCGGCGCTGCCCGCCGTCACGCTCACCGGTTGGCTGGTGGGCGGATTGCTCAGCGGCGCGGTGATCACTGAGCAGGTGTTTGGTCGCCCCGGCCTCGGCAAACTCACGGTTGACGCGGTGCTGGCGAGCGACATGCCGGTGGTACTGGCGGTGGCGATCCTTTCGGCGGCGATTTACGTGGCAATGAGCACCTTAGTCGACATTCTGGCGCTGTGGATTGATCCACGTCTGCGTGGGGAGGAGCAGCGATGACTGCACTATTACAACGTTTACCTGGTGCATTTCCGCTGACAATTTGGAGTGCGCTGTTCTGCCTGTTGCTGGTGGCGCTGGCGGTTATTGCGCCTGGCTGGTTGAGCTCTGGCGATCCGCTGTTGGCCGATCCCGTCAACGCACAATTGCCGCCTTCGGCACAACACTGGCTGGGCACCGATCAGCTCGGGCGCGATCTGCTGACCCGCGTGATCTACGGTAGCCGCTACTCCATGTTGATCAGTATTGCGGCGATGGGGCTGGCGGTAGTGTTGGGTACGCTGTTGGGATTACTGGCTGCGCTGGCGCGCGGCGTGGTAGATGAAATGCTGAGTCGTGCGGTGGATGTGATCTCCGCCTTTCCCGATCTGCTGCTGGCGCTGATGCTGATCGCCTTTACCGGTCCCGGCACCAATAACTTGATCATTGCACTGGGCGTGGCGTCCATACCGCGTTTTGCCCGCGTGGTGCGGGCGCAAACCTTCTCAGTGATGCATTCGGGCTATGTTGAGCAGGCGCGCACATTCGGCTTGTCACGTTTTACTCTTATTACCCGCCATATTCTGCCACACGCCATTGCGCAGGTTCCCGCGCTGGCAACGCTGGGATTAGGTACTGCGATCATTGGCACCGCTGGCTTGAGCTTTCTCGGCATGGGACCGCAGCCGCCCACAGCGGAATGGGGGTTAATGCTGGCAGAAGGGCGAAATTACTTACGCAACGCCTGGTGGATCGCTGTGTGGCCGGGCGTATTTATCACGCTAACCGTGGTAGCGGTTAACACGCTAGGACGTTACTGGCAGGGGCGTTTTGAAGGAGGGGAAGCATGAGTCATCCCGTGATCGACATTCAAAATCTCTCTATCCGCTTCGGGTCGCAGCAGGTGGTGAAAAACCTTTCGCTGCAACTCTGGCCGGGCGAATCGGTGGCGCTGGTAGGAGAATCCGGTTCGGGAAAAACTCTGACGGCGCGCAGCTTGATTGGCCTGTTACCGCCAGGTGCAACGCTGAGCGCCGATCGCTTTGTTCTTGAAGGGTGTGACATGCTCAATGCTAGCCCGGCGCAGTGGCGTGCGCTACGTGGACGGCGAATCGGCTACGTATTGCAGGATGCGCTGGTGTCGCTTGATCCGCTGCGGCGCATTGAGCAACAGTTGGCGGATGCCCTGACGGCGGCGGGTCAGGGCGATAAAAGCACCTTGCACGCGCGCAGCGTGGCGCTGCTGAAGTCAGCGGGAATGCCTGATGCCGAAAGCCGGCTGGCGCGCTATCCGCACCAGCTCTCCGGCGGTCAGCGACAGCGCGCACTGATTGCCACGGCACTGGCCGGAAGCCCAACCTTGCTGATTGCGGATGAACCCACCACCGCGTTGGATATGACCGTACAGCGTCAAATTCTGCAACTGCTGGCGCAGCGGCGTGAGGATGGTCACGCGCTGCTGCTGATCAGTCACGATCTCGCGGTGGTCGCCGAGTTGGCCGATCGCGTATTGGTGCTGCGCGATGGCGAAGTGGTTGAACAAGGCGACAGCCGCGTGCTGCTGCGTCAGCCGCAACATCACTGGACGCAACGTTTGCTGCGCGCCGTGCCGACGCCCGCGACGCGTGGATTGCGGCTGAGTGAAGCCCAACCGACACCGCTTCCGCCGCGTCCCCAACGCACGGCTGAACCGCTGCTGGAGGCGATCGGGCTCAATAAGTCTTACGGCGAACGGCAGGTGCTTAACAACATTCATTTTCAGCTTCATGCAGGCGAAACGCTGGGCGTGGTGGGCGAATCGGGCTCAGGAAAAACGTCGCTCGTCAAAGTGGTGCTGGGATTAACGGAACCCGACAGCGGCACGCTGCTGCTTGAAGGACAACGCTGGGATCGTCAGAGCGAAAAGGTGCGGCGCAGTCGTCGCGCGCGTTTACAGCTGATTGCTCAGGATCCGTTCAGCTCCTTTGATCCGCGTTACAGCGTGGAAAAGATCATCGGTGAAAGCCTCGACAGCGTCGGTATTAATGGTGATGCGCGGCGTCAACGGGTAAGGCAACTGCTGGATGAAGTGCAGTTAGGTGATCGCTTTATGAACCGCTACCCGCAGCAACTTTCGGGCGGCCAGCGACAACGCGTCGCCATCGCGCGGGCTTTTGCGCCAAATCCGGCGTTACTGGTGGCGGATGAGCCGGTGAGTGCGCTGGATGTCTCGGTGCAGGCGCAGGTGCTTGATTTACTGGCCGATATGCAGGCCGAGCACGGCACGGCGCTGCTGTTTATCTCCCACGATCTGGGCGTCATTCAGCACCTTTGCGATCGCGTGTTGGTGATGCAAAACGGTCACATTGTCGAAAGCGGCGAAATGCATCAGGTCTTTACTGCGCCGCAACATCCGTGGACGCAAAAACTGTTACAGGCGCTGCCGGTGCTACCGGATTGGCAGCCGCAAATTTAAAGGAGAGAGTATGAGTCAGACACAACGCCAGCTTCGTTTAGGCGCCATTATTCAGGGCGTATCCGGCAACATGTCTGCCTGGCGCCATCATTCAGGGCGTGTCCGAGGCGGCACGCCGACTGCGTTCGACGATTTTGTCGATCAGGTGATTCCGCTGCTACAGGCGCGGGGCATATATCGTACGGAATATGAAGGCGAAACGCTGCGTGAGCATTTAGGGTTGGCGGAGCCGCTGAATCAATTCGCTGTGCGCAAACAGCAGGTGCATGCGCTATCAGGCGGTATTTATTAGGCGTGGCGCACGCTTATTCAACTTTTTCAGCGTACTCGCACAGATCTTCGATCAGGCATGAACCGCAGCGTGGCTTGCGTGCTACGCAGGTGTAGCGACCATGGAGAATCAGCCAGTGATGACAATCAACCTTGAAGTTCTTTGGCACCACTTTCAATAGCTTCTCTTCTACCTGTTCAACGTTCTTGCCCGGCGCAAAGTTAGTGCGATTGCAGACGCGAAAAATATGCGTATCAACCGCAATCGTCGGCCAGCCAAAGGCGGTATTCAGCACCACGTTAGCCGTTTTTCGGCCTACGCCCGGTAACGCTTCCAGCGCCGCGCGATCTTCTGGCACCTCACCGCCGTGCTGTTCCAGCAGGATGCGGCAGGTTTTGATCACATTTTCTGCTTTGCTGTTAAACAGACCGATAGTTTTGATGTACTCCTTTACGCCATCAACGCCCAGCGCCAGCATCGCGGCCGGGGTATTCGCCACCGGATAGAGTTTAGCGGTGGCCTTGTTGACGCTGACATCCGTGGCCTGCGCTGACAGCAACACCGCAATCAGCAACTCAAATGACGAAGCAAAATTGAGTTCGGTGGTAGGGTGCGGATTGTTGGCCTGCAAACGGCTCAGGATCTCGACGCGTTTTGCTTGATTCACACGGCTTTCCCGGTATTGCCTGACAGTTCAGCCTCTGCAGCCGCTTCAGCGCGACGCGCTGCACGCTGTTTCATCTTCTGATCGATCAGATATTTACCTGCCAGCATCATGCCGAGGCCGATAAACGCGCCCGGTGGCAGCATGGCTAACAGCATCGGTGAATCGAAATGCACCACCTCAATACGCAGCACTTTGGCCCACGGGCCGAGCAGCTGATCGGCACCGTTAAACAGCGTGCCGCTGCCGATGATTTCACGAATCGATCCTAGCACCACCATCGCACAGGTCGCACCCATACCAATAGCGAAACCGTCGAGCGCGGAGAGGGGAATGCTGCTTTTCGAGGCGACCGCTTCCGCACGGCCCACCACAATACAGTTGGTCACAATCAGCGGGATAAAGATGCCCAATGATTGATACAAACCGTAGGCGTAGGCGTTGATCAGCATCTGCACGCAGCTCACTACCGACGCGATAATCATTACGTAGATGGGAATACGGATTTCCGAAGGCACCCAGCGGCGCGAGGCGGAGATAAAGCTGTTGGTCAGCGTCAACACCAACGTGGTCGCCAGGCCCAGACCTAATGCATTGGTGGCGGTTGCAGTCACCGCCAGCAGCGGGCAGAGGCCCAGCAGCTGCACCAACGCCGAGTTATTTTTCCATAACCCGCCAACCAGCAGGTTTTTAGCTTCACTCATTTGCGTCTCCACACTCGGGTAACGAAGAGAGTTCCCCAGGAAGGGTTTCAATTAACAGCGCGGCGCGTTTAGTGGCATTCACCACCGCACGCGGCGTGATGGTGGCACCCGTAAACTGGTCAAACTCACCGCCATCTTTTTTCACTGCGAAGGCCGTATCATTGGCGCCATGTACCACTTTACCGTTAAAACTGTTGATCCAGTCGGAAATGCGCAGTTCGATTTTATCGCCGAGGCCCGGGGTTTCATGATGTTCAACCACGCGAACGCCCAGCACCTTGCCTTTGAAATCAGCCCCAACCAGCATTTGAATCGCGCCAGAATAACCGTCTGGTGCGGTGGTCTCAAGTGCGGCGGCAACCGGTTGATCGCCTTTACGCGCCAGAAAGAGATGATGCGGATCACTATTACCCAATGCAGGATTAGTGACAACGTAACACTCTTTCTGAATGTTGTTGTCATAAAGCTCGGTAGGAACCACCTGATCCAGCAAATTTTTCTGCTGCAACTGGGTTTGATGTTCCACCGTCGGTTTGGTTACGGTGTTCACTACCGCCGTAAAGCCTGTGGTGATCGCCGCGAATATTGCCAGCGTGACGCCGTTTTTACGAATCGTTTCCAGCATCGTTTATTCCTTGTGATGGCCGTAAACGCGCGGCTGGGTGTAATAGTCGATCAGCGGCACACAGATATTCGCCAGCAATACGGCAAAAGCAACCCCATCCGGGTAGCCGCCGAAACTGCGGATCAGCCACACCAGCAAGCCAATCAGTGCGCCGTAGATCAGACGTCCGCGATTGGTGGTTGATGCCGTAACGGGATCGGTCGCGATAAAAAACGCACCCAACATCGTGGCACCTGAAAACAGATGAAGGGTTGGGCTAGTCAGTGTTTCCGGCGAAAAAATCCAGCCGATCGTGGCGCAGAACGCCAGCGAGAGCAGCATGGCTGCGGGAATGTGCCAGCGAATGGCCTTTTTCCACAGCAAAAACAGGCCACCGACCAGATAACCCAGGTTGATCCATTGCCAGCCCAATCCTGCCAGCATGCCGCTGTAGATCGGTTGAGCCAGTAATTGATCGGCGCTGTGTCCGGCGCGCAGACCGGTTTTAAAGGTGTCGAGCGGCGTCGCCTGGCTTACACCATCGGCACCTATCTGCAACTGTTGCATGGTGTCACCGCCCAAGGTGTGGCCAGTAAACACCATACTAAGGGAGTCGAGCAGCGTCGGTTTAATCGCCTGCAGCGTGTCGGGCGGCATCCAGCTGGTCATTTGCACCGGAAACGAAATAAGCAGCACGACGTAGCCAACCATTGCCGGGTTAAACGGGTTTTGCCCTAAACCCCCGTAAAGCTGTTTGGCAATTACAATGGCGAACACCGTACCGACTACCACCAACCACCAAGGGGCCAGCGGCGGCAAGCTGATACCAATCAGAATGGCGGTAAGCAAGGCGGAGTTATCAGCCAGATTGCTGGCAATCGGCGCTTTGCGTAAGCGTAAAACGGCGGCTTCTGTGATCCACGCCGTGAGCGTAGCCAGCAAGACTTGAATCAGACTGCCATAACCAAAAAAATACCACTGAGCGGCGAAGCCGGGTACAGCCGCCAGCCCCACCAGCAGCATGATATTGCCTGTGCTGCGGCGGTTGTGGGTATAAGGAGAACTTGCAATACGAAAAGCCATTTATTCCTCAAGCGTCGAAGTCGACTGCGCTTTACGCGCTTTGGCACGGGCGATGGCAGCAGCAATAGCAGCTTTGCGCGCATCTTCGGGTTGATTCAGTTCAGGAGCTTGTTCAGGCTCTGCATAGGCGCTGTTGGCTTGTTCTTCTGCCTGCTCAGCATCTTCGACTTGAGTGCGGGCGATATGCGCCATTTCGGCTGTATCACGCGCTTCTTGCCTGGCTTCAGCCGCGGCATTGTCTGCTGCCGTGGAGGCTGCGGCGGCTTTTTTCGCTTTGGCGCGGGCAATGGCTGCGGCGACGGCAGCTTTACGCGGATCTTCCGGCGCGTCGGCAACAGGCTCAGCAGCGGTTTCCACCATTGCTTCCGCTGCGGCGGCTTTTTTCGCTTTGGCACGGGCAATGGCTGCGGCGACGGCGGCTTTACGCGGATCGTCCGGCGCGTCGGCAACAGGCTCAGCAGCGGTTTCCACCGGCGCCTCCGCTGCGGCGGCTTTTTTCGCTTTGGCACGGGCAATGGCTGCGGCGACGGCGGCTTTACGCGGATCTTCCGGCGCGTCGGCAACAGGCTCAGCAGCGGTTTCCACCATTGCTTCCGCTGCGGCGGCTTTTTTCGCTTTGGCGCGGGCAATGGCTGCGGCGACGGCGGTTTTGCGCGGATCGTCCGGCGCGTCGGCAACAGGCTCAGCCGCGGTTTCCACCGGCGCGTCCGCTGCGGCGGCTTTCTTCGCTTTGGCGCGGGCAATGGCTGCGGCGACGGCGGCTTTGCGCGGATCGTCCGGCGCGTCGGCAACAGGCTCAGCCGCGGTTTCCACCATTGCGTCCGCTGCGGCGGCTTTTTTCGCTTTGGCGCGGGCAATAGCTGCGGCGACGGCGGCTTTACGCGGATCTTCCGGCGCGTCGGCAACAGGCTCAGCAGCTGTTTCCACCGGCGCCTCCGCTGCGGCGGCTTTTTTCGCTTTGGCACGGGCAATCGCGGCTTCGACGGCGGCTTTACGTGGATCCGCTGCTGGCTCCTCATGTATTTCAACGGCTTCAGCGGGTGAGCTGGCTTTCTTCGCCTTGGCGCGCGCGATGGCGGCTTCAACTGCCGCTTTACGCGGATCGGTAACCTGGCGGCTCAATGCCTGGGTTTCAGCTTGTGTTTCTGCCTGACGCAAACGTGCCTGCGCATGACGCGCTTCACGTTGCGCTTCCAGCGTCGCGTCATCCACCTCGGCATCCTGCTTAGCTTTCACGCGCGCTTTAGCGGCGGCAAACTCAGCATTATCGCTGCGCGCAGCGCGCTGTTTAGCATCAACATGGCGTGCTTCACGCGCCAGTTTTTCACGTTCCAGCCTGGCCTGACGCGCTTCGAAACGGGCTTTGGCTTCTAATGTACGTTTTGCTTCAAGATCGATGGCGCGCAGTTCTGCTTTTTCCTGGCGGTAATATTGCACCAGCGGAATATTACTTGGGCACACATAGGCGCAGGCCCCGCATTCGATGCAGTCATCAATATGATGCGCGCGCGCTTTATCGTGATCGCCGCCCTGGCTGTACCAGTAAAGCTGCTGTGGCAGCAGGTTAGCGGGACAGGCATCGGCACAGGCAGAACAGCGAATACAGGATTGTTCTTCGTCGTTATTGCCCATTTCGTGGCTGGAGGGAGCCAGAATGCAGTTGGTGATTTTCACCACTGGAACATCTAACGAGGGCAGCGTGAAGCCCATTAACGGCCCGCCCATGATCACCATCTGTTGCGGTGCGGGACGAAAACCGACCTGATGCAGTAAATGGCTGATTGGCGTACCAAGGCGGCTCCAGACATTACGCGGCTGCGCGATGGCTTCACCGGTTAACGTGACGACGCGTTCGGTAATCGGCTCACCGTTAATAATGGCGCGCTTCACCGCCCACGCGGTGCCGACATTTTGCATCAGTACGCCAATATCGGTGGAGCGTCCGCCGTGCGGCACTTCTTTACCGGTGAGAATCTGGGTTAACTGTTTGGCGCCGCCCGAAGGATATTTGGTTGGAATGACGCGGATCTCTAAATCCCGCTCACTGCCTAAGGCGTGCTTTAACGCCGCAATCGCTTCCGGCTTGTTGTCTTCAATGCCAATCAGCACGCGCTCAGCTTGCAGCGTCCACGCCAGAATGCGGCTGCCTTCCAGCACTTCAGCGGCGCAATCCTGCATCAGGCGATCGTCTGCGGTGATATAAGGTTCGCATTCGGCTGCATTGATGATCAGCGTCTTGATGCCACGCAGACCACCTTTGAGCTTGGTCGCAGTCGGAAAACCTGCGCCGCCTAAACCCGCCACGCCTGCGTCGTGAATGCGCTGCACGATGTCAGCACGTTCGTGTTGGCGATAATTGGGCAGGGGATCAAGCGGCATCCAGCGATCTTCGCCATCCGGCGTCATGAAAATACAGAGCTCAGACAAGCCGGAAGGGTGCGCTGTCATGTGCTGACCAATATCGTCAATCACCCCTGACGTTGGTGCATGGACTGGCAACATCCGACCCTGCCCAAAGGTCAGCGGCTGACCGCGCAGCACTTTATCGCCAGGCGAAACACAAATCTCGCCCTCATGACCAATGTGCTGCTTTAGGGGAATGATGAATCGGTGCGGCAGCGGCAGTTCGCTCAGGGGCGTGCCGTTGGACTGGGTTTTCATTTCGGGCGGATGAATGCCGCCCTGAAAATCCCAGATCTTATCTTTTTTGAAGAAATTTAACAGATTAAGCATGACGCTCTACCGGAATTACCCGAACAGGAATGGTTTCAAGATCCCACTTCCAGTTGGCAGTGGTGGTTGCCACGGGACGCATCTCAATGCAGTCGGTAGGACAAGGCGCAACACAGAGATCGCAGCCGGTGCAAACGTCGCTCAACACGGTGTGCATAGCACGCGTTGCGCCTACGATGGCATCAACCGGACAGGCTTGAATACACTTAGTGCAGCCGATACAGTTCTCTTCATCGATAAACGCGACGGTACGCACCGGCGCTTTGGCCTCTTCGTCGCCGTCAATCGGTTGTGGATCCACGTTCAGTAATTCAGCCAGCTTGAGCATGGTCTGCTCGCCACCCGGTGCACATTTATTGATCGCTTCGCCATTATTGCCGACAGCGTCTGCATACGGACGGCAACCCGGATAACCGCATTGACCACACTGGCTTTGCGGTAGGATCGCGTCGATTTGTTCGACGATAGGGTCTTCTTCGACCTCAAAGCGGCGTGAGGCGTATCCCAGCAGGGCACCAAATACCAGGCTCAGGGCACTTAATACAGCAATAGCTATCCAAATCGCGGTCATCAGAATTTCACCAGACCGGTAAAGCCCATAAAGGCCAACGCCATCAGACCGGCGGTGATCAGCGCAATCGAGTTGCCCTTAAAGGGCATCGGCACATTCGCCAGCACCAACCGCTCACGCATGCCAGCAAAAAGCACCATCACCAGCGAGAAGCCCAACGAGGCGCTGAAGCCATAAAGCGCAGCCTGAAGAAAAGTGTGGTTGAGGTTAACGCTCAACAGCGGCACGCCAAGCACAGCACAGTTAGTGGTGATCAACGGCAGGAAAATACCCAGCAGGCGATAGAGCGACGGGCTGGTTTTACGCACCACCATTTCGGTGAATTGCACTACTACTGCGATCACCAGGATATAAGCCATGGTTCGCAGGTAGACCAACTCCAGCGGAACAAGAATCAGGTGGTTTACCAGCCAGGCACAGATTGACGCCAGCGTGATAACAAAAGTGGTGGCGAGTCCCATGCCAATTGCCGTTTCCAGTTTTTTGGAAACGCCCATAAAGGGACAGAGGCCGAGAAACTTCACTAATACGAAGTTGTTCACCAGCACTGTGCCAACAAAGAGAAGAAGATAATCGGTCATTTTTTCGCCATAAATTCAAGAAGCGGCTTATTATCAGGGATAAAAGCCTCTATCTCAACTCCCACGCCCAATCAGGCGTGGAAGACCGCACTCAGAATTAAATTATTGACGTTTCTCACCGCGTTACGGTTGGACAAAAGTCGCTTTAACGCGTTGAGAACGTTTGAAGTAGGGCGCAAATACCGCTGCGGCTAACAAGGAAAACAGTAAAGTTTGCAGTGCTTTAGCATCTGAAACGGGTGAAAAGGCGAAGGTTTTCAGTGCCAGTAATACCGTAACCAATAACCACAACACATAGTGACGGGGTAAACGGTGCGAGCGTTTAAAGAACAGCCAGCAAACCCACAAGCTGTATAACCAGACAGCCGCAGCAGTCAGCAAAGAAAATCCCCACTGCATTAATAAACTGCTGCCGTGTGAAAACAGCGTGGTGCGCCATTCCGCATTAAATAAGGGCGTAAGGTACATCGCCATCACCAGCGCTGTGGTTAACAGGGTCATGATCAGCCAGGCCAGCGGCAGCAATAACCAGCCACCAAGACGCGGCACAGCAACCTGTTCATTCATAGCAAGTGTTCCTGTTTTGGGATCGAAGCGCAGCAGAATAGCATGTCCAAACGGGGCACGCCCGACATGGACAAGAGGATTGATAAAATGGAGAAAAGTGGCGCGGCAAAAAAAGATTAAACCACGTAACGCCAGACCGTTTTGGGTACGCGGCCCAAATCATATAAACGTCCGCCAGAAGTGAGCTCGGCACGTCGATGATCGGCAGCGCGGTACATATTGATAATTTCTTTGTCGTCGGTGAGCGAATAATTGAGATGGTCGTAAAGCTTTTCCAGGCTTTCAAAATTATTCACTTTGCGAAATTTAAGCAGGTAATCTTGCGCAGTCATCATTGCCATAACAGTAGTGGGAACAAAGGAGTGCTCAGTATAAAGAGCAACCTTTAGCTGTCCAGATCTCGATTAGAAAAAAAGCGTAAATTAAGACTAACTGACGAGATGTGACGTTAAAACGGATGTTTTTAAGAGTTTCAGTGCGACTTCTTCACTTTCATTTTCTGGCTTAAACAGCACGTTAACCGGTTTTTCTGCCTCATTGCCTTAATTGACCCAAAAGCTAAAAATTTTAGCTGTGTTGTTTTTTGCGCGTTAACGCGCATTGTCCGCCCATAATTAGCCGTGTTTAGTGGCCTTTTTAGACGGTTAACCGCAGCGTGAGAGTTATTCCCGTTTTTCAATCGGCGTCACAAGGTTGCTGAATGTACTTAGGCCATAAGGCGCGCCTTTGTGCGGGTAATCACAAAATTAATTATTTATCTTTTCAGGTTACTCATAACCATTCTTTACGCATCCTTGTAATCGCTTCCAGTTGCTGAGCGCATAAGCGGTTCTGTTTATTACAATTATTTAACCTGACCACAATTTAAATGCAGTCAATTTATCCATAACCCTGTTGCCTTAAATTGCCTGTTAGTATGCGTAACTCCTTTATATTGCTCTATTTTGTGAAGCAGGTCGCCATTATTTGCGTGGTTTTAGTCCAGGCTAAACAGGCTCTTTACCCTATACAGCAAACGCCCTTCAGAGGAATGAAAATTATGTGGAAACGTTTACTTCTGACTACTTTGGTCAGCGCCGCGTTGACTGGTCCGGTGCTGGCAGCAGATATGACGGTTGGCTTCTCGCAGGTGGGTTCTGAATCCGGCTGGCGCTCAGCAGAGACCAACGTGGCGAAAAGCGAAGCACAGAAGCGCGGCATTACGTTGAAGATTGCCGATGGACAGCAGAAACAAGAGAACCAAATCAAAGCGGTACGTTCCTTTATCGCACAGGGCGTCGATGCAATCTTTATCGCCCCCGTGGTGCAGACAGGCTGGGAACCGGTGTTGGAAGAAGCCAAAGATGCCAAGATTCCGGTATTCCTGTTAGACCGCGCCATCGTGGTTAAAGATAAATCGCTGTATATGGCCGTCGTCACGGCAGACAACGTATTAGAAGGCAAACTGATTGGCGACTGGCTGGTTAAAACGGTGGGTAGCAAGCAGTGTAACGTGGTTGAGTTGCAGGGCACAGTAGGTGCCAGCGTGGCGATTGACCGCAAGAAAGGCTTTGCCGAAGCGATCAGCGGCCATCAAAACATCAAAGTGCTTCGTTCACAGTCTGGCGATTTCACGCGCAGCAAAGGCAAAGAGGTGATGGAGAGCTTCATCAAAGCTGAGAATAACGGCAAAAACATCTGCATGGTGTATGCGCACAACGATGACATGGCCATCGGTGCGATTCAGGCGATCAAAGAAGCGGGTTTGAAACCGGGCAAAGACATTCTGACCGGTTCGATTGATGGCGTACCCGATATCTACAAAGCGATGCTGGCGGGTGAAGCCAATGCCAACGTTGAATTAACCCCTAATATGGCGGGCCCAGCTTTCGACGCGCTGGAGAAATTCAAAAAAGAGGGCACGCTGCCGCCAAAAATTATCAAAACCGAATCAAAACTGTTCTTACCTGCTGATGCTCAGGCCGAGCTGGACAAGAAAAAAGGCATGGGTTACTGAGTTGAAGACCGCCCTTTGGGGCGGTTTTTCATGACCTGAGGCGGAGCTAGCCGAATGACCATACACAACGAAGATGCACTGTTAACCATCAGCGGCGTCAGTAAAGGTTTTCCCGGCGTGAAGGCGCTGGATAATGTCTCTTTCAGCATACGCAAAGGCGAAATTATGGCGCTGCTGGGAGAGAATGGCGCGGGGAAGTCCACGCTGATCAAAGTGTTAACCGGTGTCTATACCCGCGATGCCGGCACTATCACATTAAACGGCAATGCCATTTCTCCTCACAGCACAGCGGATGCGCAGGAGATAGGCATTGGCACGGTTTATCAGGAAGTGAATCTGCTGCCCAATATGTCGGTGGCGGACAATCTGTATATTGGTCGCGAACCGCATCGTTTTGGCATGATCGATCGTAAACGGATGATCCGTGATGCGGATGCCCTGATGCGTAACTACGGTTTTGCCCTCGATGTCACTCGCCCACTTGGCCATTACTCAGTGGCGATGCAGCAGATCATTGCGATTTGCCGCGCGGTCGATCTCTCTGCTCAGGTGCTGATTCTAGATGAACCCACCGCCAGCCTTGACGCCAGTGAAGTGGAAATGTTGTTTACCCTAATGGCGCAGTTGAAAGCCAAAGGCATGAGCCTGATTTTTGTGACTCACTTCCTTGACCAGGTTTATCGCATCACCGATCGCATTACCGTGTTGCGCAATGGTCAGTTTATCGCCACGCGTGATACCGCCTCGCTGCCGCAGATTGAATTGATTAAATTGATGTTAGGCCGCGATCTGATGGAAACCGCCTTGCAACGTCAAGGCAGCACCTTGCGCAGCAATCAACCGGTGGTTTCATTCGAAAATTACGGCAAAAAGGGCACCATCGAGCCGTTTAATTTGCAGGTTCGGCCCGGCGAAGTGGTGGGCCTGGCGGGGTTATTGGGTTCAGGACGAACAGAAACCGCTGAAGTGCTGTTCGGTATTCGTCGCGCCGATCGCGGTACAGCCACCATAAAAGGCAAAGTGCAGCATATTCGTACGCCTGCCAAAGCGTCACGGCTGGGAATGGGTTTTTGCCCGGAAGATCGTAAAACCGACGGCATTATTGGCGCGGCCTCGGTGCGAGAAAACATTATTTTGGCTCTGCAGGCGCAGCGCGGCTGGTTACGACCCATTAAGAAGCGCGAGCAGCAGGCCATTGCTGAACGTTTCATAAAAAGCCTGGGTATTCGAACGCCGCATGCCGAGCAGTCGGTTGAGTTGCTTTCGGGCGGCAACCAGCAAAAGGTCTTGCTGTCGCGCTGGCTGGTGACCAAACCGCAATTTCTGATCCTGGATGAGCCAACCCGCGGCATCGACGTGGGTGCGCACGCTGAGATCATTCGTCTCATTGAATCCCTGTGCGCAGATGGACTTGCGCTGCTGGTTATCTCCTCTGAACTCGAAGAGCTGGTGGGCTACGCCGACCGCGTGTTGATCATGCGTGATCTAAAGCAGGTGGCCGAAATCCCGCTGGAACAGCTTTCGGTGGCGTCGATCGTTAACGCCATCGCCGACGGAGGAGCACAACATGCTTGAATCCCATATGACACCTGAAAAATCACCACGTAAGTGGAAGCTGCCACCGGGAATGCCGCAAATTGCGGCGTTAATTCTGGTTTTGCTGGTGGACAGCTTCGTTGCCAATAACTTCTTTGCCGTGCATTTGCAGGACGGACGTCTGTTTGGCAGCCCCATTGATATTCTCAACCGGGCGGCACCGGTTGCCTTGCTGGCGATTGGGATGACGCTGGTGATCGCGACCGGCGGCATCGATTTATCGGTGGGCGCGGTAATGGCGATTGCCGGTGCCACCGCAGCCACCCTAACCGTTGCCGGACACAGTTTGCTGTTTATTATTCTCGCCACGCTGGGAACCGGATTTTTGTGCGGTTTGTGGAACGGTGTTTTGGTGGCCTTGCTGCGTATCCAACCGTTCGTTGCCACGCTGATTTTGATGGTTGCCGGGCGCGGCGTTGCACAGCTTATCACGCAAGGCCAAATCGTCACTTTCGACAGCGACAGTTTGGGCTGGTTTGGCAACGGTTCGCTCTGGATGTTGCCGGTGCCAGTATGGATTACCGTGGCGGTGGCGCTGCTGGTTTGGCTGCTTACGCGCAAAACCGCGCTGGGCCTGTTTATCGAAGCGGTGGGAATTAACCTGCGCGCTGCGCGTAATGCAGGCGTAACCGGCTGGCTGGTGGTGATGTCAACCTACGTGATCAGCGGTATTTGTGCGGCAGTAGCGGGTTTGATTATCGCCGCAGATATTCGCGGTGCAGATGCTAACAATGCCGGTTTGTGGTTGGAGCTGGATGCCATTTTAGCGGTGGTGATTGGCGGCGCGTCGCTGATGGGCGGGCGCTTCAATATTGCGTTGTCACTGATTGGTGCGTTGATCATCCAGTCAATGAATACCGGCATTTTGCTCTCTGGCTTCCCGCCTGAACTGAATCAGGTCGTGAAAGCGGTGGTGGTGATGTGCGTGCTGCTGTTGCAGTCGCCGCGCTTTATAGCGATGTTTAAACGGAGACGTTCATCATGATCAAGCGCCATCTTCCCTTGATGATCACTTTGCTGGTTTTTGTGGCGGGTTATCTGTTCTGCCTGAGCCAGTTCCCGGGATTCGCTTCCACGCGGGTGATCTGCAACATCCTTACCGACAATGCTTTTCTCGGCATTATCGCTGTCGGCATGACGTTTGTGATTCTGTCCGGCGGAATAGATTTGTCCGTAGGCGCAGTTATCGCCTTTACCGGTGTGTTTCTGGCACGCGCAATTGGCGACTTCCATCTTAATCCGCTGGTGGCCTTTGCCTTGATTTTGTCTCTGGGCGCGTTGTTCGGTGCCATGATGGGGTGGTTGATTGATGCGCTGAAGATCCCGGCCTTTATTATTACGCTGGCGGGGATGTTTTTTCTGCGCGGTTGCAGTTATCTGGTTTCTGAAAACTCGATTCCGATTGATCATCCGTTCTACACCACGCTCTCCAGTTTTGCCTGGAAAATCCCCGGTGGAGGTCGGCTCAGTTTGTTGGCGGTGATCATGTTGCTGGTGGTGTTTGTGGGCATTATTCTTGCCCACCGCACGCGCTTTGGGAATCAGGTTTATGCCATTGGCGGTAGCCTGACTTCAGCCCAGTTAATGGGCGTTTCAACCCGCGCTACCACCATCAAAATTTACATGCTCTCTACGACGCTTGCGACGCTGGCGGGGATCGTGTTCTCAATATATACCTCGGCAGGCTACGCGTTAGCCGGTTTGGGCGTTGAGTTAGATGCCATCGCGTCAGTGGTGATTGGCGGCACGCTGTTGTCGGGTGGGGTTGGAACCGTGCTGGGCACGCTGTTCGGCGTCTTGATTCAGGGACTGATTCAAACCTGGATCAACTTCGACGGCACGCTGAGTTCCTGGTGGACCAAAATCGCCATCGGTATTCTGCTTTTCGCCTTTATTGCGTTGCAACGTTTGCTCACGGTGATGTGGGATCGTCAGAAGAACGCGCCCGTTAAACGCATCAGTACCTCTTAAAAAATGATGTTGTAAAAATGAGGTATTGAACATCAGGCGGCTCAAAACGAGCCGCCTTTTTAGTGTCATGAATCGAGCGACATCACCATTAATGTCACCTCTTCGTCAGCAATGACCCGTTGCTCAACTGCCTGCCAGCCTAAGCGTTGATAAAACGCCTGTTGATCTGGCGTGTAGAGCCACAACGCTTTAATACCGTTCTGCTTCGCCAGCGCAACGCAGCGGCTAATCAATGATTTAGCAATGCCTTGTCCGCGAAACGCGCTGTCAGTCACCACTTCGCCCAGCCAATATTCACGCGCCAAAGCATCATTGAGTTCATAACGGATCACGCTACTGGTGGCGATGACTTTGTCAGCGTGCTCCGCAACCAGTGTGAATTCGCTGTGCGCTGAATCATTGCGCGCATTGAGCCGTTGCAGGATGGCGGATTGATTTGACCAGGCAGGTAAGGCAGACCATTCGCGGAACAGGAGATGTGCGGTTTGAGCAGGAAATGAGGACGCTTCACTAAGAAGTTGGATTTTCATTGTTATCTTCCATGCTGGGCAACATTAAAGGGGTTTTTGAAAGATGAAAACACGGTGTTGTTAATTCACGCAAGGGGCAGGTTTGAAAACAAGTGAAGCGAGGGAATAAAGGCGTGAATGATGGGTAGAGGAGTAAAACGTCCGCCGGGGATAGGGCGGACGTGCAATGGCGTCTTTACGGAGCTGCCCATCAAGTGCGACTGACCGCTCCGATTTTTTACCGCTGAATGAGAGTTAACCCGCTAACCTATCAACGTTTCATGCGGTAATAGGCTTCATTCCAGCGCAGCGCATCTTTGAATGATGGCAATTGTGTCTGTTCATCAATCACCAACACTTCGATGTCGTTCATCTCGCCATACAGATACATATCATCCAGTGTTAACGCCTGGCTGAATACCGTATGGTGCGCGCCACCGGCTAAAATCCACGCTTCGGAGGCTGTCGCCAGCGAGGGTTGCGCACGCCACAAGGCGCGGGCCACCGGCAACTTCGGCAGCGGTTTTGGCTGTTCAATCGCATCGACCACGTTCACCAGTAAGCGGAAACGATCGCCCATATCAATCACGCTGGCGTTAATTGCACGGCCTGCCGGTGTAGAGAAGATCATGCGCGCCGGATCGGCTTTATCGCCAATGCCGAGGAACTGCACATCGATCAGCGGCTTCTCTTCAATCGCAATAGAAGGGCAAACTTCCAGCATGTGCGAACCCAGTACCAGATCGTTGCCCGGTGAGAAGTGATAGGTGTAATCCTCCATAAAGGAGGTGCCGCCAGGCCGATCGCCCGCGAGGATTTTGAAAATACGCAGCAGCGCGGCAGTTTTCCAGTCACCTTCACCGGCAAAACCATAACCTTGTCCCATCAAGCGCTGCACCGCTAAGCCGGGCAACTGTGTCATACCGTGCAGCGTCTGGAAGTTAGTGGTGAACGCGTGGCAACCTTCGCCTTCAAGAAAACGCTTCAGCCCCAGTTCAATACGGGCTGCATCCAGAACGTTCTGGCGCTTTTCTCCGCCGGTCGCCGCCACGTCGGTAAAGCGATAAAGGCTTTCATACTCATCAAGCAGCGCATTTACGTCGCCATCGCTGACGCTGTTAATCACGTCGACTAAATCGCCCACGCCCCAGCCGTTTACTGAATAACCAAACTGGATTTGTGCGGCCACTTTATCGCCTTCGGTCACGGCCACTTCACGCATGTTGTCGCCAAAACGGGCCACCTTCAGCTGCTGGCTGGCCTGTTTTGCCACCGCCGCACGCATCCAGTTGCCGATACGCTGCTGGCTTTGTGCATCCTGCCAATGGCCGGTTACTACGCTGTGTTGTAACCCCATGCGTGCGCCGATGAAGCCAAACTCACGACCGCCGTGTGCGGTCTGGTTCAGGTTCATAAAATCCATATCCATGCTGTCCCACGGGATCTCAGCATTAAACTGGGTATGGAATTGCAGCAGCGGCTTATTCAGGACGCTCAGGCCACCGATCCACATCTTGGCGGGGGAAAAGGTGTGCAGCCAGGTAATGATCCCAACGCAATGTTGATCGTGATTCGCGTCACGACACAGCGCCAGCGCTTCGTCGGGGGATTTCACCAGCGGCTTAAGCTCCAGACGCAGCGGAATGCCAGACGCCTGATTCAAGCCTTCCACAACCTGTTGTGCATGCTGTTCTACCTGACGTAACGTTTCCGCTCCGTAAAGATGCTGTGTGCCAATCACAAACCATACGCTGTGCGCTTTAAACTGTTCCATAAACTCTCTCCTGACTACGTAGCGGAAACGGAAGCGGGACGTGCGGCGTAATGCGGTTCTGCCGTCACGGACCATTCTTGATAGCGTTGATAAAGCTGCTGATAGCGCGCCACGCGCGCCTGATCGGGCTGTAAGGTGACGGCAATCGGGCTGGCCATTACCTGTTGGGCATCGGGTACGCTGGCGTAAACGCCTGCGGCGACTGCGGCAAAAATTGCGGCGCCCAGGGCGCAGCACTCATCTGAGGCGACGATATCCAGTGGACGGTTCATCACATCGCAGCAAGCTTGCATGATGGCAGGGGATTTACGTGCAATGCCGCCCAGCGTCAGGATGTTCTCAACAGGAATCTGTTGCTGCTCAAAACATTCCATAATGGCGCGGGCACCGAAGGCCGTGGCAGCGATCAATCCGCCAAACAGTGCAGGCGCGTCAGTGCCGAGGTTAAGATCGGTGATCACGCCTTTCAGACGTTGATTAGCATTTGGGGTGCGACGACCGTTGAACCAGTCCAGCACCACCGGTAAATGCTCCAGTTTTGGATCCGCTGCCCAGGCATGGGTAAGATTTTTAATCAGATCTTTTTGTAGCGCGGCGAGCTGCGGCTTCAATTCAGGATGTTGCTCAGCGGCCTGTTGCAGCGGCCAGCCCAGCAGTCGGCTAAACCAGGCGTAGATATCGCCGAACGCCGATTGTCCCGCTTCGCAGCCAATGGCACCAGGCATCACGCTGCCGTCAACCTGACCACAAATCCCCTTAATGGCGCGATCACCCACGGTTTCAGCATCGGCGATCAGGATGTCGCAGGTTGATGTACCGATCACTTTAACCAAGGTATAAGGCTTGGCACCGCCGCCGACTGCGCCCATATGGCAATCAAAGGCGCCGCCTGAAAGGGTCACTTTTTGCGTCAAACCCAGGCGCTGTGCCCAGTGATCGCTGAGGGTGCCGACCGGAATATCTGCGGTCCAGGTCTCTTCAAACAGCGGCGAATCGAGTTGCTGCGTCAGCAACGGATCTAATGCATTGAGGAAATCTACATCCGGCAAACCATTCCACTCGGGATGCCATAACGCTTTATGACCGGCGGCACAGCGTCCCCGGCGCAGTTGCGCGGGCGCGGTAGTTCCGCTCAGTAAAGCGGGTACCCAATCACACAGCTCCACCCATGACACCGCCGCTTCACGTACCGCATCATCTTCACGCGACACGTGCAAAATCTTGGCCCAAAACCATTCAGAGGAATAAATGCCACCAATGTAGCGGCTGTAGTCCGGGAAGCGGCCGCTGTGACAGAGCTGATTGATCTCTTCAGCTTCTTCAATAGCGGTGTGATCTTTCCACAGCACAAACATTGCGTTGGGATTGTCAGCAAATTCCGGACGCAGCGCTAACACATTGCCGTCACGATCAATCGGGGCGGGCGTTGAACCGGTGGTATCCACGCCAATGCCAACGACGGCGGCGCGTTGTTCCGCACTCAGCGCGTTGAGCACACCCAGCATCGCCTGCTCCATGGCGTCGATGTAGTCCTGCGGATGGTGACGAAAGCGGTTGGTGTGAGGATCGCTATAAAGGCCTTGCTGCCAGCGCGAGTAATTAACGACTGCGCTTTCAAGCTCTTTGCCGCTCTGGCAATCCACCGCCAATGCACGTACCGAATCACTGCCAAAATCCAGTCCGAGGGTGATGGCCCGCATCGGATATCTCCTGTTGTGTATTGATGCTCCTATCCTGGAATTGACACAGATTAAGGGTTAGTCATCGCTGGCTGAGAATATGCACTTTTCTGCCATCAGTAATGATTTTGTGATCCATGGCAAAAGTTAAGTACCGGTTAAAATCGCTGAATATATGGACCAATTTGCCGTGATTTGAAGATGTGATACCGCTCTACATTTTTCTTCTCCATTCCAGCTAAAACTAGCGCAGCGTTTGAACAGGCAATCACCAACTCGCTTCCTAACGCACTGATTTACATCTGTCCCTAAAAAACAAAATTGACTGGTAGCGTTTACACCGATTCGTTATTAGCAGCGATAAAACAACTAGCGCCGGAGAGCATCATGCATAAATTCACTAAAGCGTTCGCGGTCATTGGGCTGGCAGCGGTTATGTCACAATCCGCTATCGCCGAGACCATGAAGCTTGGTTTTTTAGTCAAGCAACCGGAGGAACCCTGGTTCCAGACCGAATGGAAATTCGCCGATAAAGCCGGAAAAGATTTGGGCTTTGAGGTGATCAAAATTGCCGTTCCCGATGGTGAAAAAACCCTTAATGCCATCGACAGCCTGGCCGCCAGCGGCGCGAAAGGTTTCGTTATCTGTACACCCGATCCCAAACTCGGTTCCGCTATTGCGGCCAAAGCCCGCAGCTATGACATGAAAGTTATCGCGGTCGATGATCAATTTGTGACGGCCAAGGGCAAGCCGATGGATACCGTGCCGTTAGTGATGATGGCGGCGACCAAAATTGGTGAGCGTCAGGGGCAAGAACTCTATAAAGAGATGCAAAAACGCGGCTGGGATGTGAAAAGCACCGCCGTGATGGCGATCACTGCCAACGAACTCGACACGGCGCGCCGTCGTACCGGCGGTTCAATGGACGCGATCAAAGCAGCCGGTTTCCCGGCTGGCCAAATCTATCAAGTCCCGACCAAATCCAATGATATTCCTGGCGCGTTTGATGCCGGTAACTCTTTGCTGGTGCAGCATCCTGAAGTGAAACATTGGCTGATTGTTGGCATGAACGACAACACCGTGCTGGGTGGTGTGCGTGCGACAGAAGGTCAGGGCTTTAAAGCCGCTGACGTTATCGGTATCGGTATCAACGGTGTGGATGCCATCAGTGAACTCTCCAAAAACAACGCGACCGGATTCTACGGGTCGCTGCTGCCAAGCCCGGATGTACACGGTTATAAGAGCAGCCAGATGCTCTACAACTGGGTAAGCAAAGGGGCAGAACCGCCGAAATTTACTGAAGTGACCGACGTGGTGTTGATCACCCGTGACAACTTTAAAACGGAACTGGCGAAGAAAGGGTTGATGTAAACCCGCACAGCGCTTCCGCACCTGTATCAAGGTGCGGAATCTCCTCGGCTAACCCAATGGAGTTTCCATGAACACTGATTCAGCCTTTCTGTCGTTTCATGGCATCAGTAAAACCTTCCCCGGCGTGAAAGCGTTGCAGGATATCTCGTTTGAGTGTCACGGCGGCCAGGTTCACGCGCTGATGGGTGAAAACGGTGCCGGTAAATCGACGCTGTTAAAAATCCTCAGCGGCAGCTACCAGCCTAGCGGGGGTGAAATCCGCATCAAAGGCAAGCCGATGAGTTTCCAGCTCACCACCGATGCGCTCGATGCAGGCGTGGCGATTATTTATCAAGAGCTGCATCTCATCCCGGAAATGAGCGTGGCGGAAAATATCTATCTCGGTCAGATGCCACACAAACATGGCTTGGTTAATCGCAAGCTACTGCGTTACGAAGCGGGTTTGCAGCTTAAAAATTTGGGCATGGATATCGATCCCGACATGCCGCTGAAATACCTGTCGCTGGGTCAGTGGCAGATGGTAGAAATTGCCAAGGCGCTGGCACGCAATGCCCGCATCATCGCCTTTGATGAGCCGACCAGTTCGCTGTCAGCGCGTGAGATCGACAATCTCTTCCGCGTGATTCGTCAGCTGCGCGCAGAAGGACGCGTGGTGCTGTATGTATCGCATCGCATGGAAGAGATCTTTGCACTGAGCGATGCCATTACCGTGTTCAAAGATGGCCGCTATGTGCGCACATTCACCGACATGGCTACCACGCATCACGATGATTTAGTACAGGCAATGGTCGGACGAAACCTCGGCGACATTTACGGCTATGCGCCACGTGAAAAAGGCGCGGTGCGACTGGAGCTGGACAAGGTCGAAGCGAAGGGCGTACGCACCCCGATTTCGCTGCACGTTCATGCAGGGGAAATTGTTGGCTTGTTTGGTCTGGTCGGTGCAGGACGCAGCGAACTGCTGAAAGGGCTGTTTGGTGCGACGCGACTGCGCGGTGGGCAGGTCAGGCTGGACGGTAAACCATTAACGCTACGTGAACCGATTGATGCGATTCGCGCGGGCGTCATGCTCTGCCCGGAAGATCGCAAAACGGAAGGGATTATCCCGGTGCACTCGGTCCGTGACAACATCAACATCAGTGCGCGACGCCATAACCTGGCGGCGGGATGCCTGATTAAACAGGGCTGGGAAACGAAAAACGCGGATAACCATATTCGTTCGCTCAATATCAAAACGCCCGGTGCCGAACAGCTGATCATGAACCTCTCCGGGGGGAATCAGCAAAAGGCGATTCTGGGCCGCTGGTTGTCGGAAGAGATGAAAGTGATCCTGCTGGATGAACCGACGCGCGGCATTGACGTGGGCGCTAAACATGAAATTTATAACCTGATTTATCAACTGGCGAACAGAGGTATTGCGGTGCTGTTTGCCTCCAGCGACTTACCGGAAGTCATGGGTCTCGCTGACCGCATCGTGGTCATGCGTGAAGGTGCGATTGCCGGTGAAATAATGCACGACGATGCTACGGAGCAGCAAACGCTGAGCCTGGCGATGCCGAAAACTACTCAAGCGGCCGCCGTGGCCTGACAGGAGATCAACATGGCTTCATCCACGACATCTAATACGCCGCCGCCAGCCTCACGCAGCGGCCTGCAGTTTGGGCGTATCTGGGACAACTTCGGCATGCTGGTGGTGTTTGCGCTGCTGTTCGTTGCCTGTGCAGTCTTTGTGCCGAATTTCGGCTCGTTCATCAATATGAAAGGCCTGGGATTGGCGATGTCGATGTCTGGCATGGTCGCCTGCGGCATGTTGTTCTGCCTGGCATCCGGCGATTTTGACCTGTCGGTTGCGTCAGTGATTGCCTGCGCCGGTGTCGTCACCGCCGTGGTGATTAACATGACGGAAAGCCTGTGGATTGGCGTTGCCGCAGGCCTGGTGCTGGGCATGCTGACAGGATTCGTTAATGGGTTCGTGATTGCGCGTCTAAAAATCAATGCGCTGATCACCACGCTGGCAACGATGCAAATTGTGCGCGGTCTGGCCTACATCTTCTCTGACGGCAAAGCCGTAGGGATTGAGGACGAGCGCTTTTTCGCTCTGGGTTTTGCCAACTGGCTGGGGATTCCCGCGCCGATTTGGCTCACCATCGCGACCATGCTGATTTTCGGTTTCTTGCTGAATAAAACGACCTTTGGGCGTAATACGCTTGCGATTGGCGGTAACGAAGAAGCTGCGCGTCTGGCGGGTGTGCCCGTGGTGCGTACTCGCATCATCATCTTCATTCTTTCCGGGCTGGTCTCGGCTGCAGCGGGCATCATTCTGGCTTCGCGTATGACCAGCGGTCAGCCGATGACCTCGCTGGGTTATGAGCTGGTGGTGATTTCAGCCTGCGTGTTAGGCGGCGTGTCCCTTAAGGGTGGGATTGGCAAGATCTCCTATGTCGTCGCCGGGGTGTTGATTCTCGGTACCGTTGAGAATGCGATGAATTTATTGAATATCTCGCCATTCTCACAGTATGTGGTGCGGGGTTTGATACTGTTAGCCGCGGTAATTTTCGACCGCTACAAACAAAAACACAAAGCCTGATTCAGGGGCAATGACGCCGTTTTCAGTAACCACGCGGACGCAAGCAGCGTCCGCGTTTGAACAATTAACGACGATGTGAGGGCACTATGTATCACCGTGAATTGGCTGCGGAACAACACAATCCCTTGTTGCCGGGTTACTCGTTTAACGCCTGGCTGGTAGCAGGTTTAACGCCGATTACAGCGGATGGACCGCTGGATTTCTTTATCGATCGTCCGCATGGCATGAAAGGCTACATCCTGAATTTGACCATCAAAGGCAAAGGTCAGGTTTTTGATGGCGAAAAGGCTTTTGAGTGTGAACCGGGCGAAATGCTGCTGTTTCAGCCAAAAACGGCCCACTATTATGGTCGCGCGCCCGACAGTCCTCAATGGTTTCACCGTTGGGTCTATTTCCGCCCGCGTGCTTACTGGAATGACTGGCTGCAATGGCAAGATGAGAAAGAGGGCGTAGGTCGATTACAGCTTCCTGAATCACTGCGGGGGGAATTTGATCGCCTGTTCGCCAGCATAGAGCAAACCCATAATTCAGGCCGCCGCTTCGCTGAAGAGTTGGCGATGAATTTGCTCGAGCGGCTTTTGCTGCGTGCGGTAGAGGAAGATCCGCGCAGTCATCAGCAAGTGCGCGATCCGCGCGTGATTGAAGCTTGCCAGTACGTGACAAATCATTTGGCGAGCGAAGTGAAAATTGAAGACGTAGCGCGTCACGTTTGCCTTTCGCCTTCACGACTTGCGCATCTGTTCCGCGAACAAATGGGTGTTAATCTGCTGCGCTGGCGCGAAGATCAACGGGTTATTCGCGCGAAACTGCTGCTGCAAACCACCCAGGAACCGATTGCGACTATTGGCCGTGAAGTCGGTTATGACGATCAACTCTACTTCTCACGCGTATTCCGTAAACGCGTTGGCGTGAGTCCCAGCGATTTCCGCCGTCGCAATCTGGATGGGCACGACAGCCTGGCTGCGCAAACTGCCTGGCCAATGGCACGAAGTGCTATCTCCTGATTTTTAGGGGGATTCCTCCTTGTCCTCGCCTGGCTAATGGTCTTAAATCAGTCACACTAGCGAACAAGAGGAATGAGAATGAGCGATAAACTTCGTGTTGGTTTGATGGGATATGGCTTCGCCAGCAAAACGTTTCATGCACCGCTGATTGCGGGCACGCCGGACGTTGAGCTGGCTGCTATTTCCAGCAGCGATGCCAGCAAAGTGCACGCCGACTGGCCATCTGTTCAGGTGGTAGCTGATCCTCAAGCGTTGCTCGATGATCCTACTCTGCAATTAATTGTTATTCCCACACCGAACGACACCCACTTTCCGCTGGCAAAAGCGGCCCTGAATGCGGGTAAGCATGTGGTGGTAGACAAGCCTTTCACCGTGACGTTGTCACAAGCGCGTGAGCTGGATAACCTCGCCAAGGCCAAAGGTCTGCTGCTTTCTGTGTTTCATAATCGTCGCTGGGACAGTGACTTCCTGACGCTCAAACAGCTTCTGGCTGAGGGCACGCTGGGCGAAGTCCGTTATCTGGAATCGCATTTTGATCGCTTCCGTTTAGAAGTGCGCCAGCGCTGGCGTGAAATGAAAGGTGCAGGCAGCGGCATTTGGTACGATTTAGGCCCGCATTTGCTGGATCAGGCGATTCAACTGTTTGGTTCACCGGTTGCGATTAACGTTGATCTTGCCGAGATGCGTCCTGGTGCGCAGACCACCGATTATTTCCACGCCACGCTGACTTATCCGCAACGTCGTGTTGTGCTGCATGCCAGCATGCTGGTGGCGGCTGAATCACCCCGTTATGTGGTGCACGGCACCAAAGGCAGCTACGTTAAATATGGTCTTGACCCGCAGGAAGATCGCCTGAAATCTGGCGATTTCCCACCGAAAGAAGAGTGGGGTTACGATATGCGAGATGGCCAACTGACGCTGGTTGAAGGCGACGGCATGACCGAAAAAACGCTGATGACGCAGCCAGGCAATTATCCTGCCTACTATGCCGCAGTGCGTGATGCGATAGCAGGGCGCGGCAATAATCCGGTCACCGCTGAAGAGGCTATTCAGGTGATGGAGCTGATCGAACTGGGTCTGCAATCGGCTGAGAAACGCCAGACCTTGTCGCTGAAGTAAAGGTTACTGAAGCACCTGTACGTGACAGAAAAGAAAACGGGCCATGCAGGCCCGTTTTTTTATGCATCCATGACGGCATGTTTTACTGAATTTTCGCCCGAATTGCCGCTTTTTCGTCGTTGCTCAGAAAAGCGATAGCTAATCCATTCTCCTGCGCCTGGCGCATCTGAGCCTGGCTCAAACCGGCAGCAGGCGCGGCGTGCTGATACTCATGCGCCAGCTCAATGCCCTGAACGGCGGGATCATCGGTATTGATCGTGGCAAGAATGCCATGCTCCAGGAAGGTCTTTAACGGATGCTGCGCCAGTGATTTCACGGTGCTGGTTTGAATATTGGAGGTCAGGCAGGACTCAATACCAATATGATGCTCCGCCAGGAAATCCATTAATGCGCGATCTTCAATCGCTTTCACACCATGGCCGATGCGTTCTGCGCCTAGCTCACGGATGGCTTGCCAGATACTTTCTGGGCCCGCAGCTTCACCTGCATGCACCGTAACGCGGAAACCGGCATCACGCGCACGAGTGAAATGGCTGAGAAATTCGCTGCCGGGGAAACCCAGTTCGTCACCGGCTAAATCCACTGCAGTGATATGATCGCGATGCGCCAGCAAGCCTTCCAGCTCATTCAGGCACGCTTCATCGCCAAAAGTACGGCTCATAATGCCAATCAGACGAATATCAATGGCGTGCTGCTGGCAACCCGCTTTGATGCCGTCAATCACCGCTTCCACCACACCGGCAATCGGCAGGTTATGGTTCATCGCCATGTAACCGGGTGAAAAACGCAGTTCAGCGTAGTGAATGCCTGCGCGCGCGGCGTCTTCGACATTTTCCATTGCGATACGGCGGCACGCGTCCAGATTGCCCAACACTTTTACGCCCCAATCCAGCTTCTGCAGGAAGCTGACCAAATCCGGCTCGTTTTGCGTGACCTGCACATGTGGGCGCAGCGCCTCTAAACTGTTAGCGGGCAGGGTAAGATTAAACTGGCGGCCTAAATCGAGAATAGTTTGTGCACGAATGTTGCCATCAAGATGGCGATGAATATCGGTCAGGGGAAGGTGTGATTCAATCATGGCGCACTCGCTCAGTTGTCGGTTATTTATCGAAGAAACTCTATCGAAGATACTGTCGATAACGATATCGAGAAGTACTTGAGAAGTTTTAGAGAAGTCGATGAGAAGTGCAGAGGATTATAAAAACATCTTGCGCAACTGCGCCAGCAATTTGCGCAACAGCATGGCTGGATGCTGGTTAATTGTGCGGGAAAGCCAGGCGGTGTGGATTGCCGCCCGGCCAATAAGCGCGTAAAGGCTTGAATTATCAGGTCTGAAGGGCTGCAATCAAGCGAGAGACGCCGTCTTCCACTTTGCTGCGTGGACAGCCAACATTAAGACGTAAAAAACCGCGGCTGGCAGCGCCATACGTCGATCCCGGCATGATCGCCACTTTTTGCTGGTGAATCAGCGTTTGCTGCAAAGCGTCTTCGTCAATGCCCAGCGGGTTAAGATCGATCCACGCCAGATACGTCGCTTGCGGCAGGCGCCAGTTGAGAGGCGGAAACGCGCTATTCAAGCGTTCAGCCACGCAGGTCAAATTGCTTTGCAAATAGGTGCGTAAAGCATCTAACCACGTCGCGCCCTCACGATAAGCAGCGATGTGCGCAGCAACGGCCAGCACGGCAGGTGAAGAGAGGCCATCGCTGTTTTTCAGTGCCTGAAACCAGGCGGCACGATCGCATTGACGGGGAATGATTCCCCACGCGCCAGTCAGTGCCGGGATGTTGAAGCTCTTTGACGCCGAGGTAAACAGCGCCCAATCGCTGCGCGCCACTTTCGCCCACGGCGTATGCGGCTGGCTGCCCATCACCATATCCATGTGGATTTCATCACTGATGACACGCACACCATGCCGCTCACACAGTGCAGCCATCTGCTGCAACTCCTCCAGCGTCCAGACTTTGCCGGTGGGATTGTGTGGACTGCACAGCAGCATCACCTTACAAGTTGGGCGGGCCAGCAGCGCCTCAAGTTTAGTCATGTCACAGAGCCAGCCTTGTACGCTGTTAAACAATGGCATGTCCAAAACCTGGCGTTGATTAGCCAAAATGGTTTTATAAAACGCGTCGTAAGCCGGCGTGTGGATCAGCACTTCGTCATTCACATCGCTCCAGTGGCGCAGCATCTGCGCCACCATGTAAATCACCGAAGGCCCGTAAACCAGCGATTGTGCTTCAGGCTGATAGTCGAAACGGGTTTGCATCCAGTGAACAATCGCCGAAAGAAACGCGTCATGCTGCCAGCGGCTGTAACCGAAGACACCGTGCTGCACGCGCTGCTCCAACGCCTGCAAAATGCAGGGCGCGGTAGCAAAATCCATATCAGAAATGGTGAACGGCAGCAGGTCGGGAACGCCAAAGCGGTCAGCCACGAAATCCCATTGCGTACATGCCGTGCCGCGACGGTCAATGACCTTATCAAAATCAAACATCGGCTTTTCTCTTAAGGTTGCAGGTTAGGTACGTTACGCGGTCACGTCCATCAAGTGTGACAACTCGTCTTTCACCGACTGCACCTGCGGGCCAATCACCACTTGCAAGCTGGTTTGATTAAGGTGAATCACGCCGATCGCGCCGTTGGCTTTCAACGCAGCATCATCCACTTTGCTCATATCGGCGATAGTTAAACGCAGGCGCGTCAGGCAGTTATCCAGTGAGGTAATATTTTCAACGCCACCCAGCGCCGAAAGAATGGCCGGTGAGTTGTAACCTGACTTGCCTTTGCCCGCGCTACTGACTTTTTGCTCTACGGAATTTGCCGTTTCGACTTCCCGCCCTGGCGTTTTGATATTAAACCGCACGATAGCAAAGCGGAAAATGGCGTAATAACCGACAAACCAGACGGCGGCAACCACGGGAACCCAATACCATTTCGTGGATAATCCATGCAGTACGCCGAACACCACGAAGTCGATAATATTGCCGTCGGTGTTACCAATCGTGACACCAAGAATCGCCATCATGGTGAAGCCTAAACCGGTCAACAGCGCATGGAGTAAATAGAGGAACGGCGCGACAAACAGGAACAGGAATTCAATCGGTTCGGTGGTGCCACCCACCACGCAGGCAACCACGCCGGAAATCAGCAGCCCTTTAATTTTATGGCGATTTTCAGGGCGTGCGCAGTGATAAATCGCTAATGCCGCACCGGGCAACCCGCCCAGGAAGGCCGGCATTTTACCCTGCGACAGGAAGCGGGTCGCACTCTCAGCAAATCCGTGGGTTTCTGGACACGCCAGTTGCGCCTGGAAGATGGTCAGCGCACCGCTGACGGTTTTGCCGCAGACATCCAGCGTGCCGCCCGCATCGGTGAAACGCATAATCGCAACCAGAATATGTTGCAGGCCAAACGGCAGCAGCAAGCGCTCGCCGGTACCGAAGATCATCGGGCCGAAATCACCTGCACTGTTGATCATCCAGCCCAAGCCGGTAATGGCGCGAGCAAAGAACGGCCAAATCAGCGGAACGATCAACCCAACAACACCCAGCACCAGCGTGGTGATGATGGGAACGAAACGCGTGCCGCCAAAAAAGGCCAACGCGTCGGGTAGGCGGATATGATGAAAGCGTTCATGCAGCCAGAACACGATAATCCCGACAATCACCGCACCCAAAATCCCGGTATCAATGGATTGAATTCCAAGAATCGACTGCACGTTATTGGCTTTCAATAACGCGGCATCGGTGGTCGGCAGAATACCGTTGATGTTCAGCCAGAAGTTAATACTGAGGTTAAGCACCGCATAGCCGACAAAGCCGGAAAACGCGGCCACGCCTTTGTTCTCACGCGCCATGCCGAGTGGAATAGCGACGGCAAACATCACCGGTAAATAGCTGAAGGCGAATGAACCCAGTTTTGCCATCCATAAAAACAGATATTGCAGCAAGGGTTGATCGAGTAAAGGAATCAGCGTCAGGACATCGTGACTGCTCAGCGAGCTACCAATGCCAAGCATAATGCCGCAGAACGATAACAGCGCAACCGGCAGCATAAAGGTTTTACCCAGGCTCTGGAAAAACTCCCAGAGGGACATTTTTTGTTGTGGGGCGGGCATCATGACTCCAGCAAGGATTAGTAACGGTTAGGAAGTAATGCGATGATAAAACGTTTTATCAAGTCGTAATGCGCGATAAATCACACTGTTTGTGCGTCATGCGATATTAATTTTTCCCTCAGCGGTGTAACGTTTTATCGAAATGTTTAAGGCTTTATGACCGCTTACGTATTGAGAAACCATGTCGCAGCATAAAATCACCATTAATGATGTCGCCGATGCGGCGGGCGTTTCCGTTACCACTGTTTCGTTGGTGCTTTCTGGAAAAGGGCGCATTTCCGCTGCTACCGTGTTACGGGTTAATCAGGCTATTGAGCAACTGGGCTTCGTACGCAACCGTTCTGCATCAACCTTACGCGGCGGCGAAAGTGGCGTGATCGGCTTGATCGTGCGCGATCTCAGCCATCCTTTTTATGCCGAAATGACGGCTGGTCTCAGTGAAGCATTGGAAAAACAGGGCAAATTGCTGTTTCTCACCCAGAGCGGCACGCAAGGTCAGCATCTTAATCGCTGTTTTGATTCGCTGGTGTCGCAGGGCGTTGATGGCGTGGTGTTAGGGGGTGGCACCGATCAGGCCGCAGAAATCATTACGCGGGTGCGTGAGCAAAATATCGCGATGGTTTGCGCTGCACGCGCCAGCAGTGTTGATGACGTTGATACGATTCGTCCTGACAATGCACAAGCGGCGCGGCTCGCGACCGAATATTTGATTCGTCAGGGACATCAGCGCATCGGTTGGCTGGGCGGAAACAGCGCGTCGTTAACCCGAGCTGAACGTATTGGCGGTTACTGCGCGACGTTACTGCAATACGGTTTGCCGTTTCGCCCGGAATGGATCGTAGAGTGTGGTAACACGCAAAAAGAAGCCGCCGACGCGGCTATTCAACTATTAAAACAGCATCCTCGATTAACCGCGATTCTGGCCTATAACGCATCAACGGCAATGGGATGTTATTTCGGCCTGTTGCGCACCGGGCGTGATATTGGTCGCGGCGCGGTAGACAGCTATTATGGTCAGCAAATGGCGCTGATGGGATTTGGTGATGAGCCGCAGGCGGAATTAACCGATCCACCTTTGACCTTTGTGACCAGTTCGGCGCGAGATATTGGCCGGGCAGCGGCAGCGCGTATTTTATATCGCATGGCAAATCCCACGGCGGAGCGGCAAGATTTAATTATTCCGCCGCAGCTGATTGTGCGGGGGTCGGCCTAGCGTGTTCGTCATATATCTTTTTCTCCGCGTCAGGCATACCCACGGCCTTGCGCGATTTCATCCCTTTTGAATATTTCGCGTAAAATTTGCGCTATTTAGCGGATAGATTTGCAGCGTTAATTTAGGAAATTTCACATTTTTTCCCGCGAATTTTAAAGTCGCCATGGCTGGCTATAAGATTTGGCTGCATTCAATTTCTAATAAAGGGAAGAACCGATGAAAACAACATTACTGGCGGCGTTATTACTTTCTACCTCTGTTTCAGCCATCGCGGCGCAGCCTGAAGCGATGAAAAATCCGCTGAGCGTTCATGTCCTGAACCTGCAAACCGGCGTGCCAACCGCAGGTGTTGAGGTTGAACTGGATCAGCAACAAGAGGATAAATGGATTAAATTGGCTACTGGCGTGACGGATAATAATGGCCGCATTCCAGCGCTCTATCCACAAGGTAAAACGCCGACAAGCGGCAATTATCGCGTCGTGTTCAAAACCGGGGATTATTATAAAAATCAAAAACAGAAAACGTTCTTCCCTGAAATTCCCGTCGAATTTACCTTAGAAAATAATGGTCAGCATTATCACATTCCGCTGCTGTTAAGTCCGTTTGGTTATTCCACTTATCGCGGCAACTAATAAATTAAACGTCGCCGACCAAACGTCAGTGAAAGCATAAAAAAATGCCGGCCCCTTTCGGGGTCGGCATTGTTATTCATTCACGCTAAATAGCGAAATTTTATTGTGGCATGCCTTCATTGGTTGGCATACCGAGCATATAACGAGACAAAAACTGCTCCAGCGTCATTTTGTCGCCATTCATATTAACCTGACCATTAGCATATTGCAGACTGGTAATAATATTATCATCCTGCTGCTGCGTCAGACGGAACATCTGTCCCATTGCCGCTAAACCTTTGACCTGCTGATCGGCCAGTTTCTGCGCCTCATCTGCCTGATATCCTTCTGCCAGCCCAACATGGCGCATGGTTTCGGTAGCCATTGGCATATTAATGTTCAGCTTGGTGTCGAGCGTTTTCAATACACGATTAACCATGGCGCTCAGGCTCTGTGGTTCACCCGTCACGGTTGCCGGATCGTTAAAGTTAGCGGTGAGATTAAAGCTGCTTTCGCCTTTCTCATTCTTCCAACTCAACGGCGCGATGCTGATGGCTGGCGAGCCCTTCAACAGCGTCGGTAGGTTGTTCAGCAGAATGGTGTGAACGCCCGCTTGATAACGGATAGGATCATCCGCCAGGCCTTGTTGGTTAAGCAGATCCTGCATCTGCGCATTGTAATTATCAGAGAAGGTCTTAACTGCCTGCGCGTCAAACTGCGACAGCTTCATTTTCAGCGTGGCTTCGCCAAAATCTTGCTGCTGAAGCTGGATGCTGTCGACGTGATAATCGATATTGCCACCGATTTTTCCAGACTGATTATCAAAGGAGGAAGTGCCTTTCAGTTTTTGCAGTGTTAATGCATCTTGTCCATTAATGCTGGCATTGACCTTTTCAACTTCAATAGCCTGATCGCCGATGCGCACGCCTTCCGGGCTAAGATGAGTGTTACCACTGACTTTTAAGCCATTCAGCGTGAACAGCACCGGCTGGCCCATCTCATTTTTGCTGGTTAACGCAACGCTACCGATATCGCTATCCAGTGACACTTTATCGCCCTTGCTGTCAGCGCTGACGTTAAGCACGCCGCCATTCGTTGCAGCACGTTCACCGGTTTGCGCATTTTGATAATCAATAGGCAGGATTTTCAGCGCGGTGTCGGTAGCACCGCTGTAACCGATGCGCGTCTCCGCGTTGATCAGAGACTGATTGTTGGTCAACTCAAACAGCTTTTTCACCGCATCGGTATTAGCCAGTTCGGTATGTACCGACGCCATGCTCGGAATAAGATTGAAGTGTTTTAACTGGGCAAACGGGAAAGGGCCGTGGCTGATGTTTTCATTCAATACGATGCTTTGACCCGGCTTCAGCAAAGCATTGTCTTCCGTTTGCGATGTCGCCTGAATCACCAGTTTGGTCTGACTGCTGAAGACACCACGCTGATAATCTTGATAGCTAATCTTCAGTCGGCTATTGGGTGCGTAAGCGTTCAACTGGGTGTTGGCGTTTTGCACCAGTTGATCCATGTGCGTTTCGAGCTGCTTGCCAGTGAACCAGGCTGCGCCGGTCCAGATTACGCCCAGTGCTACAATCACACCCACGGCAACGTTGGTCTTTTTCATTGCTGAGTCGTCCTTATCCTTGAGTCCGCCTACGCCGCTGATCGTGTTCGGCGCGTGAAGAAAAAACGCCCGCGGGCGTTATTTAGCTAATAGGTTGAAATAATAGCAGTTAAGCGCCAAAACGTCAGCCGCATCCGTGTAAGTCGTTAAAGACGCGCGCTAAACGTCCCGTTCCGGCCACTGTGATCGATGCCTCATTTGCGGCAACGAAGCAGGATTCACCAGGCTGAAGCACCACTTGCTCTGTGCCTTTAGCGATGATTGCCTGACCTTCAATACAGAACAGCAGGGCAGCGCTCTCCTGGCTCACCGCCTGCGGCACCGCATTCAAGGTATGAATAGCGAAGGCAAAGTCATCAACCGGAATCGGAAAGCGTAATTCACTCTCCTGCTGCTCAGGCTGTGTCAGTAACTGATCGGCAGGTTTCTCGACGAATTTAACGTTCGCCATCAATTCAGGGATATCGATGTATTTTGGCGTTAAACCCGCGCGCAACACGTTATCCGAATTCGCCATCACTTCCAGCGCAACACCTTTCAGGTAGGCGTGGGGCGTTTCGGCAAACAAGAACATCGCTTCGCCGGGTTGCAGCGTAATGACATTGAGCAGTAAAGGAGAAAACAGGCCGGTATCGTCTGGGTAATCGAGCGCAATGGTTTTGATGGTCTGCCAGGGTTCGCCTTCGCGGGCATTAAGGGCAGATTTCAGTACGCCAAGCGCCAGTGATTTAGCTTCGCCTTGCAGCGAAAGCAGCGTGGTGAACAATTTCGCAAGATTCTCTTGATCGGGATGCTGAAGAAAATGCGCAATTTGAGGATGCGCGCCCGCAACGGGCTCCAGCAAAGAAACCATTTCTGAGAAAGCGCGAAAACCGTTCATCGCCTGAAAAGGGGTTAAGGCGTAAACCAGCTCAGGTTTATGGTTGGCATCTTTATAGTTACGTTCGGCGGCATTCAGCGGAATAGACGCAGCATTTTCCCGTGAAAATCCCTCTTCAGCAGCGCTTTTACTGGGATGCACCTGAATTGAAAGGGGCTGATCAGCACACAAAACCTTAAACAGAAAAGGCAGTTCACCAAAGCGCTTAGCCACCTGATTGCCCAGCATGGCGTCTGGATGGGCATCAATTACGTCGCGCAGCGAGCGAACTTTACCGTGGTCGTCTACGGTTGATGGACTTTTGGGATGCGCACCCATCCACATTTCCGCCATCGGTAAACCTTTTGGGTTAGCGATGCCATAAAGTTCTGTTAAGGCCGTTTTGCTGCCCCAAGCGTAATTTTGCAGCGAATTGTTCAGTTTTTGCATCATTTACCCTTAATCACGGGAAGTTATTGTGTTTATTAAAGCAGAAAGTGTTAGTGAAAATACATATCAAGTGCAATAAGCATGGCAGGCTCGCATAATGTTAAATTATTGTATGTAAGAATCTCGGCCGCCCAGATCAATTTATGGGCGTTTAAATCCCAAAAACTGTGCTAAAGGAGACGTATTCATGGCAGCCAATCGCATTGAAAAAGATTCAATGGGGCCCATCGATGTACCGGCAGATAAGTTATGGGGCGCGCAGACTCAGCGCTCGCTGGAACACTTTCGTATTTCAACTGAAAAAATGCCGACCGCGCTGGTGCATGCATTGGCATTGACCAAGCGCGCTGCTGCCAGCGTGAACCGTGATTTGGGCTTGCTCCCGGATGAACGTGCGGAAGCCATCCTTAAAGCTGCAGACGAAGTGCTCGCCGATCAACACAGCGATGAATTTCCGTTGGCTATCTGGCAAACCGGTTCCGGTACCCAGACCAATATGAACATGAATGAAGTGCTGGCGAACCGCGCCAGTGAAATCCTCGGCGGCGAGCGCGGCATGTCGCGTTTAGTGCATCCTAATGATGATGTAAATAAAAGCCAAAGTTCTAATGATGTCTTTCCGACGGCGATGCACGTTGCCGCGGTGATTGCGCTGCGTGAGCAGCTGATCCCGCAAATCCATGTGTTAAAGAAAACCCTGAGTGAAAAGTCTGAAGCCTTCAAAGACATTGTGAAGATTGGTCGAACGCATCTTCAGGACGCTACGCCGCTCACGCTAGGCCAGGAAATCTCCGGCTGGGTGGCGATGCTGGAGCACAACCTTAAACATATCGAGCAGAGCATTCCGCACGTTGCCGAGCTGGCGTTGGGCGGCACCGCGGTAGGCACCGGCTTAAATACGCACCCGGAATATGCGGTTCGCGTGGCTAAAGCATTGGCAGAGTTAACGCAGCAGCCTTTTGTCACCGCACCCAATAAATTTGAAGCGCTGGCAACCTGTGATGCTTTAGTGCATGCGCACGGTGCGTTGAAAGGGCTGGCAGCTTCATTGATGAAAATTGCCAATGATGTGCGCTGGTTATCGTCGGGCCCGCGTTGCGGCATCGGCGAAATTGCTATCCCGGAAAACGAGCCGGGCAGCTCAATCATGCCTGGCAAAGTGAATCCGACGCAGTGTGAAGCGATGACGATGTTGTGCTGCCAGGTGATGGGTAACGACGTGGCCATTAACATGGGCGGCGCATCCGGTAACTTCGAGCTCAACGTCTTCCGTCCGATGGTGATTCATAATTTCCTGCAATCGATTCGCCTGTTGGCCGATGGCATGGACAGCTTTAATCATCACTGTGCGATCGGTATTGAACCCGTACGTGAGCGTATTGAGCAATTACTGAATGAATCGTTGATGCTGGTTACTGCCTTGAATACGCATATCGGTTACGACAAAGCGGCTGAAATTGCTAAGAAGGCACATAAAGAAGGGCTGACGCTGAAAGGGTCAGCGTTGAAACTCGGTTATCTCACCGAAGAAGAGTTTGATGAATGGGTTCGCCCGGAAGAGATGGTCGGCAGCATGAAGCAGTAAGTGTTTTAGTCGGGAAGGCCAGCGTGATGCTGGCCTTTTTTATGACCGGCTTTATTTGCCTAAACCGGCACATCCACCCAAAGATGCAGGCGGGGAATCAGCAAATAGAGCTGCTCAGCGGCGGGTTTATGGCGGTAAGCGATGTTATCCGCGTCATAATTCAGCAGTTCACCCAGCACAGGCACCTGTGTGCGATCGCGGCATAACACCAAAATCGGCGAAGGGCAGGCAAGCTGAGTTTGTTTCTTCTCATCGGCACGCCAAACACGCGCAATAGGCTGTACTTTTACCGGGCGCTTGATTTTCAAGCGAGCGGATGTGGGTAATGCCCGCACGCTTTCCAACTCCTCCTGAACTTTTTGCGCCCACTGTTCGCGCGACCACGGTGCTTGCGAACGTCCAGCCTTGAGGCTTTTATCCAACTTTTCCATGATTTCTTCGCGCGTTACATTCTTGATCACATGTTTGTTCGCCCAGCCAAAACGTAGGCTGTCTGGCGCTTGCAGTAAAGAAACGGTGCGGTAAGCGTTTAATGTAATCAATCCGCGAAAATGGTGGTGGACGAATTCGAAGCGCGCTTCACTTGGTAAACCCGAATCAACGGTGATCAGTTTTTCCAGCAGCGCTTTCAGTTGATTCACCTCATCAACTTGCGCAGTGATCGCCTGCTCCATCGCGTCATCGCATTCAATGCAAATCGCCCCCGGCAGGCGCACCGCTGCTTTGGTACTGAGTTTTTCCGACTGATGCTGCATGAACAGGCGACAATAATGATTCAACGCCATGTCGCGCGCGGCTTCTCCCAGATGTTGCTCAACTTCAATTTGCGTAATGGGATCATGCTCGCGGCCTTTTTCAATTGGCGGCAGGCTAAATACGCGTGCAATCAGCAACGGTTGGGATTCAAGGGTCGCTCTCAGGCGACCAAGCGCCCGTTCTAAATCATTTACGCACTGGTGTAGATCTGCCACTAAGTCGTAGCGCGCCATATTCGCCTCCTTAATTACAACATCCTTACTGTCGCAGAAGTTAATTTCCCCCGCAATAGTGATTATAGTTACAACATACTTTAAAAGTATTCGTTAAAATCGTGCCTGCATTCAGGCTAAACAGAGAAAAGCGGGTAGCTTCGCTTCTGTCACCATTTTTCCTTATCCCAGAACATGTTATAAAAATGCTTTGCCAGCTAACGGATTTCAGTAGTGAACCAAACAAACAAACCAGGCGTGGCCGCCATTATCACGTTGGGTTTAGTGCAGATACTTTCCTGGGGCGGATCGTTCTATTTGATGGCGGTGATGGCGAATCCCATTGTTGCGGAAACCGGTTGGTCGCAACAATGGGTTTACGGCGCATTATCGACCGGCATTTTAGTGTCAGGATTGCTGGCACCGCTGAGCGGACGCATCATTGCCAAAACGGGGGGGCGCCTGCTGCTGGCCTTAAGTGGGGCAGTCATGGCCGTAGGCTTGGTGATCATGGGCTTGAGCCAATCACTGGCGCTGTTTCTGTTTGCCTGGGTCATTATCGGCATTGGCATGGCAATGGGTTTATACGATGCGCTGTTTGCCACGCTCGGAACACGTTATGGCGGCCAGGCGCGTTCGGCGATCACCGGCATCACGCTGATTTCTGGATTTTGCACCACACTCGTCTGGCCCGGCACCGCGTTGCTTATTCACTGGCTAGCGTGGCGTGGCGCCTGCTTTGCCATCGCCGCTATGCTTCTGCTCTCTGTTCTACCTGCCTACTTTTATGCGCTACCCAATGTCAAACCGGTTCGCAACCTGAAACCGAAATCCGCAACGCAGACTAACAGCGACATCGCACCGTCGCTGTTTTGGCTGCTGTGTGCCATTTTCACGCTTGCGTCGGTGATTATGACGGCGATTTCAGTGCAGCTGATCAGCCTGCTGCAGGCCAGCGGTCATAGCTTGACGTCGGCGTTGGCTATCAGCGCCATTCTGGGCCCGTGTCAGGTGGGATCGCGCATTGTTGATATCGCTTTTAAGCGTGGGCATCCTATCTGGACCACCTTTTTTTCGGTGGGATTAGTGGCGATCGGCTTGCTGCTATTAGCCTGCTTTCCCCACATGGCCTTGCTCAGCATGGTGCTTTACGGTGCCGGAAATGGATTACGTGCCATCGTGCGGGGAACTTTACCGCTGGCGATGGTCAAACCGGAAGCCTATGCAATTGTCGTCGGGCGGATGGCGCGCCCGGCGTTGATTGGTCAGGCACTCACACCGCTGGTAGGGGGTTATGTGTTCGAAACCCTGGGCGCACCCGCCACGCTAGGGTTGCTTTGCGTCCTGGCAATCATTAACGTGTTATTGGTCATGGTGCTAAAACAAAGGCTTCCCGCACCTACGGCAGCGATAAACTAACGCCAGAACAATTTGGCAGTTAGCAGGCTAAGCACCTTGTGCTATCGTGCCGCGGGCTTTGGTGAATACGTGCCTTGTCGCTGTGGCCTTGCTTCAAAAAAGCAACAGTGTTTGTTATATTTATTGCTCATTCAGTGTTCACTTATGCGGCAATAAAACAATAAGATGCACCGCAACTCAGGATAAAGAAATGCTTGATTACCGCTTCCCGACAGCTTTGCAAATGGTTCTTAGCGTAGCGATGGCGGAGCAAATGGGAAAACGCTCAACCAGCGCAGTTCTGGCTTATGGCCTTGAAGCCAATCCCAGCTTTATACGCAAACTGATGGTTCCTTTAACACGTGACGGTATTATCGTCTCGACGTTAGGCAGAACCGGTTCGATTCATCTGGGGCGTGCTGCTGCAGACATCACGCTACGTGACATCTATGTCTCTGTGATTGAAGACAAGAAAATCTGGGCATCGCGCCCTGATGTCGCACCACGTTGTCTGGTCAGCGCCAACCTTTGCTGGTACTTCAAATCCATCGCAGACGAAGCCGAGCAGGCGTCGCTGGATGTGTTAGCTAAACGTACCGTCGCCGATGCGCTCAATGAGCTAAAGAAACGCGACACCAGCAACTGTACCGCTGTGCCTGAACCCGATGAGGTCGAAGACTTCTGTAAGAAAAGCCGCTGATGCGGCTTTTTTTCTGTCCCGGTTTCCATGCTTTAAGCCTGTTTTAAAAAACGACGCTCAATCTTTTTCCAAAAAAAAGGCAATCCGAAGATTGCCTTTTTTATTCACATCACGCCGGTTGCAACGTTTCTTTCGGTGCCTTACGAGTCACCCATTTACGCAGAGCGACATAAAATACGGGCGTCAGGAACAAACCAAACAGTGTGACGCCGAGCATCCCGGCGAACACGGTAATCCCGGTAACACCGCGTACTTCTGCTCCAGCACCTTCGCCTAATATCAGTGGAATGGTGCCAGCAATAAAGGCAATCGATGTCATCACGATAGGGCGTAAACGCAGGCGACACGCCTCCAGCGCAGATTCCACGATCCCTTTGCCTTGGATTTCCAGTTCGCGGGCAAACTCCACAATCAGAATGGCGTTCTTACACGCCAGCCCCATCAATACCACTAATCCAACCTGAACAAACACGTTGTTATCACCGCCAGTTAACCAAACGCCCACCAGCGCCGAAAGCATGGTAATTGGCACAATCAGGATCACCGCCAGCGGTAACGTCCAGCTTTCGTAAAGGGCGGCAAGCACCAAAAACGCCAGCAGAACGGCAACCGGGAACACAATCAATGCGGTGTTGCCTTGTGTGGATTGCTGATAACTCAGATCGGTCCATTCGATATTCATGCCATTTGGTAACAGCTGATCGGACATCGTTTCCAGTTGCGCCATCGCCTGCGCCGAAGAAAGCACCCGCGGATTGGCATCACCAATCAAATCCGCCGCCGGATAGCCGTTGTAGCGAATCACCGGATCGGGCCCGTAACTGGTGGTGATATTGACCATGCTACCAATCGGCACCATTTCGCCGCGATCGTTGCGAGTACGCAGGTTGGAAATGTCCTCTACGCTGTCGCGGAAATCGCCATCGGCTTGCGCCATGACTCGCCAGGTGCGGCCAAATCGGTTGAAGTCGTTGACGTAGGATGAACCTAAATAGGTTTGTAGCGTGCTGAATAGCTCCGTCAGCGACACACCTTGCGCTTTGGCTTTATCGCGGTCCACTTTCACATCCAGCTGCGGCACATTTGCCTGGTAAGATGAGATCGGGAACTGCATCCCTGGCGTCTGCATTACCGCGCCGGAAAGCGTATTAATTGCGGTTTGCAGTGCCCCGTAGCCTAAACCCGCGCGATCCTGCACATAGAGCGAATAACCCGATCCTTGCCCCAGACCCAAAATCGGTGGCGGCATAATCGAAAAGCCAAATCCTTGCTGTATCTGGGCAATCTTCGCATTGATCTCTGCGTTGATTTCCGCCGCGCTGTGCTTGCGTTGATCAAACGGTTTTAAACCAAAGAACACCGTGCCGCTGTTGGGCGTGTTGGTGAACTGCAGCGCGTTCAAGCCGGGGAAGGCCACCGCATACGCCACGCCCTCGGTTTGCATACCGATTTCGCTCATTTTACGAATCACGGCATCGGTGCGCGCCAGCGATGAACCCTCTGGCATTTTCACGCCGCCAATCAGGTACAACTTATCCTGGGTGGGAATGAATCCCCCCGGCACGCTGTGGAACATCCAGCCCGCGCCCGCCAGCAACAGCACATATACCGCAAAGACCGCGCCGCGACGTCGCAACGTTTTGCCCACCATCGACTCATAACCGTGCGCACTGCGCTGGAAAAATCGGTTAAAGGGACGGAACAGCCAGCCAAACAGGCGATCAATCAGGCGCGTTGGCATATCTTTTGGCGCATGATGATCCTTCAACAGCATGGCCGCCAGTGCGGGTGATAGCGTGAGCGAGTTAATGGCGGAGATCACGGTGGAAATCGCAATGGTAACCGCAAACTGCTTATAGAATTGCCCGGTCACGCCCGACAAAAACGCCATCGGGACAAACACCGCACACAGCACCAAAGCAATAGCGATAATGGGTCCAGAGACTTCACGCATCGCCTGATGCGCTGCCGCTTTGGGCGACAATCCCATCTCAATATTTCGTTCCACGTTCTCTACGACCACAATCGCATCATCAACCACGATGCCTATCGCCAGAACCAGCCCGAACAGACTCAAGGTATTGAGGGAGAAACCCAGCAGGTAAAGCACGCTAAACGTACCGACCACTGAAACCGGCACCGCCAGCAAAGGGATGATCGACGCACGCCAGGTTTGCAGGAACAGAATTACCACCAGCACCACCAGCACCACCGCTTCCAGCAGCGTTTTGACCACCGCTTTGATCGAGTCCCGCACGAATACAGTCGGATCGTAGGGGGCAGCCCATTTCACGTCGTTGGGGAAGCGGGTGGCCAGTTCATCCATTTTGGCACGTACCGCATTTGAGAGGTCAATGGCATTCGCGCCGGGTGCCTGGAAGATACCAATACCGACGGCATCTTTGTTGTTGAGCTGCGAACGCAAGGCATAACTGCCTGAACCCATTTCGATGCGCGCTACGTCACGCAGTCGCACCAGCGAACCTTCATCTGAGGTTTTCAGAATGATGTCGCCAAATTGCTGTTCGCTTTCCAGTCGGCCTTGCGTGTTGATCGACAACAGAAAATCGCTTTGTTTTTTCAACGGTTCCGCGCCAAGCTGACCGGCAGAAACCTGCACATTCTGCTCCTGCATCGCGGTAATCACGTCCGAAGCGGTTAAGCCCCGAGCGGCCACTTTGTTGGGATCAAGCCAGACGCGCATCGCATATTCGCCTGCACCAAAAATCTGGATCTGGCCTACGCCCGGTAGACGCGCCAGCTCATCTTTCACTTTTAAGGTTGCGTAGTTGCGCAAATAGAGCGAATCGTAGGTGCTGTTCGGCGAGAACATGTGCACCACCAACGTTAACGTCGGCGACTGCTTCTGTGTCGTGATACCCAGGCGGCGTACATCTTCCGGTAAGCGCGCTTCGGCCTGCGCCACACGGTTCTGCACCTGAACCTGCGCCTGATCGGGATCGGTGCCCGGGCGGAAAGTCACGGTCGTGACCAGCACGCCATCGGAGCCGGCAACCGATTTCATGTACATCATGTTCTCAACGCCATTAATCGCTTCCTCAAGCGGCGTGGCCACTGAATCGGCAATCACTTTGGGGTTGGCACCGGGATATTCAGCACGAACCTGTACGCTGGGTGGCACCACATCGGGATATTCGCTGATCGGTAACAGCGGAATTGAAATAGCGCCGGTCACGAAAATCAGGATCGACAGCACGGCGGCAAAAATCGGCCGATCAATAAAAAAGCGGGAAAAGTCCATAACGGCCTCGAATTAGTGAGCGGCTGTCGCACGCATGGCGACTTGCTGTGCAGTCACCGCCATGCCAGGCATAAACACTTTTTGCAGACCATCAACAATCACCCGATCGCCCGATTGCAGTCCCGACTTAACAATACGTAAGCCGTCAACCATGGCGCCGGCTTGAATATCACGGCGTTGCGCTTTGCCCTGACCATCAACGACGTAAACGTACTTGCGATCTTGATCGGTTAATACCGCTTTATCGTCAATCAACAGTGCATCAAACTGCGCGCTGCCGGGTAAACGGACGCGCGCATAAAGGCCTGGCGTGAGCTGGCGCTGGGGGTTGTCGAGCAGGGCGCGCATACGAATGGTGCCGGTGCTGGCGGTTAATTGATTGTCGAGGAAATCGATCTTGCCCTGATGCGGATAACCTTGCTCGTCCACCAATCCAATCTCAACCGGCAGCGCGTTACGCTGTTGGCCCTGGCGCGTCATCGCTTGATAATGCAGGAAGGTCGCTTCATCGACTTCGAAATAGACGTACATTTTCTCTTGCGAAACTAATGTGGTGAGCACGCTGGCGCTGTCGCCTGCGCTGACTAAATTGCCGGAGGTGATCATCGCGCGGCTGGCGCGGCCATCAATCGGCGCGGTCACGCGCGTGAAGTCGAGGTTCAGCTGCGCCATATCCACTGCGGCTTCAGCCGCTAACACATCAGCCTGCGCCTGGCTGGAGGCCGAACGACGCTGTTCCCACGCTTCGCGAGAAATCGCCTGCGTTCCGATCAGTTTCTCCGTACGCGCAGATTCGCTGCGTGCCAAACTGGCCTGACTGCGCGAACGTGCCAGTTCCGCTTTTGCCTGCTCCAGCGCGGCGCGATAACTGCGATCGTCGATCGTGAAAAGTACCTGGCCTTTTTTCACTTCATCGCCTTCGCGGTAATTCACTTCATTGATATAACCAGAGACGCGCGGACGCAGCTGCACGCTCTGCACCGCTTCAACGCGCCCCGTGAAGCTATCCCATTGGCTAACCGGTTTGATCAGCACGTCTGCTGCACTGACTTGTGGCGGTGGTGGCGGGGCGTTTTGCGCCACACCGTTATCGCAGCCGCTCAATTGGCTGATGAGCAGCACCATCCCCAGAAGGGTAGAACCCTGACGAACCCACTTCGTTTGTCTGTTCATTATTGTTATTCCGCCTAAAAGGAAAAAACGGCCCGCAGGCCAATATTTGCAACTTTGACGATTGCAATTAATTACGAGGAGTGTAGGCTTGTGCAACTCGCAACTGCAAGAATATCTGATACACTTTATGTGCGGTTTGGTAGGCGCCCTATTGAGGTGTGAATCGCGTTAGAAAAACCCTATAAGCTGTGCGGCATTTAATGTACTAATAAAACTTGCATTAACTGGCATAGTCAGTCACCCTTTAAGTGTAACTGCAATTGATACTGATACCATTCGTCAACGCGACGGGAGAACATAGAATGATGAGCGATGCCTTTATTCACGATCTAATCGACTGGATTGATAACAACATTGAAGCACGTCTGGATTTGGACACGGTTTCTGAGCGCGCAGGTTATTCCAAGTGGCATCTGCAGCGTATGTTTAAAGAGCACACCGGTTATCCGCTGGGCGAATATATCCGGGTGAAAAAACTCAAGAAGTCGGCAGATCGCCTGACCAGCACCAACGAACCGATTCTCAACGTCGCAATTTCTTTAGGTTTCGATTCGCAGCAGTCATTTAATCGCAGTTTTAAACGTCAATACGGTGTTGCACCGGGAGCATGGCGACGTGATAGCGCGCATTCGCACGCTGCCTAAGCCGCTGGGGCCAGCTTGTCTGGCCCGCGCTGTTTCTGGCCGTTAAAACTGTTATGATCCGCATCCTGCTGTCACGGATGCCATTATGTCGAAAAAACTCTGGATTGGACTTTTCTTGGTCCTTGCCGCCTGTTGGGTTGGCCTCAAACCTTATTTACCCTCTTCTTCTGCACCTGCTGCCAGTGATATCACTGCGCTCACTGATGTGCGCACCGTTGCCCGTTATATCCTGCAAAACCAGCAATTACCTGACTATTATCTGACCAAAAGTGAAGCGCGTCGTCGCGGCTGGAATCCCAGCAAAGGCGATCTGTGCGATGTTTTGCCAGGAAAAGCGATTGGTGGAGACCGATTCTCGAACCGTGAAAAGCGCCTGCCGCAACGGCAGAACCGCCAGTGGTATGAAGCGGACGTAAATTATCGTTGTGGGCACCGCGAAGCGGATCGCCTGGTCTACTCTTCAGATGGGTTAGTTTATCTCTCAACCGATCACTATCGCAGCTTCAAACAGGTGCCATAATCATGCTGATTCTGAGCTTTGATTTTCGTCAGTTGGCGGATCGTGATGCGTTTTATGATCAGTTGGCGCAGCAAAGCCATTGCCCGTTTCCGTTTGGCAATAATCTGGATGCGTTGTGGGATTGGTTGACGGGCGGGATGGCGTTGCCAGCGGAGATTCATTTACGCCATGTCGATAAGCGTCATCACCATGATACGTTCGCGCCGGTGTTGGCGCTGCTGGAAGAAGCGGCGCAGTCGCTGGAAGGCGAGCTGCGCCTGATCGTCGATTAAGCGCGCAGCGGTTTCAGCAATGCAATCAACGCGTCACGTGCGGCAACGGGTAAATCACCGCCGCCGGTGTAACCGTTGTTCTCAATGATCACCGTATTGAGTCCCACTAACCAATCATAAATGTAGTAAGCGGTATGATTGGCGGGCGCGACCGAAAGACGGGTTAAACGCTGTCCGGCACCGAAGCTAACGCTGGGCGCAGGCGGGCGAGAGAAGATCGATTGCCCCCGATTCACGCGACTCGCTGGACGCTCCGATTCGGGTCGCTGCAAAAAGCCGAGCCAGGCAACAAAATCCCCTAACACTGTCATCGCGCGCGTCACTTGACGATCGGCACGCGACTCATGCGTCACGGTATGCGCATCGGATTCATGCAGCGCCTGCTGCAATTTCTGCGTCATCTCAGCGCGGAAACTCGCGGTGATCAACTCTTCTACCAGCCATTCCATGGTGGCTTTATCGATATTCAGTAACGCCAGCAGGCTGCGATTTTCCGGCAGTTGACGTAAATGATCGAGCCATAAACTGAACACCTGATGCGGAAACTGCTGGGTGTTTTGGCTGGCTTTGCTCTGCTGCACGGGTGCCTGCTCGACTTCTGCATTGCTGAACAGATCAAACTCAAAGCCAATACCAAACTGATTTTCAGCCGCATTGAGCGGCGTCAGGCTGGTGGCGTTAGGCGCAGCAGATTGATTCAGCCACAATTGACGCAACGCTTCACGCGGCGGCTGCAAGCGCTCCAGCAATTCACCGTGCAAACCGGTGCGGTGCTGCAAACATTTCAACAAAATATCGGCGATATTCTGTTTACGCGCTGCCTGTTCTGGGCTGGCTTCTGCCTCGGTCCAGGGTTGTAAACGACGCTCAACCACGGTGTGTTGAATCTGCGCCAACTGCGTCACCAGCAATTCACGGCGCGCTTCCGGCTGCATTTCTTCTTGCAACCAGGCCGCCATGCGATCAACACCTGCGCGATCCAGCGCCAGCATCGAGCCCCAGCGTTGTCCCGGCTGACCAATCTGTCGCTGAACCGCTTCATCTACATTCATCTGTTGATGGCGCGCGTCATAAGGCGTGATGGCCCAAATCAGACGCGGCTTTTCGCCACTTTCATTCACCGGCTGATGACGCTGCCATTCGCGTAGCGCCTTGCTGGCGATATCCGCATCCTGACGCTGGCTGGCCGCAGTGCAGACCAGTAACAGATCGATACTCTGACGCGTGGCGTAAAAGCCGGGCAGCAGGGCGCGTTTCTGTTCCAGCAGGCGCGCCCGCAGCGGATCTTGCTGCTGTAAACGCTGAAGCTCTTCCGCCGAAGCGCGGTCAGCCGGCACGCCTGGCGCAGGCAACTCCAGCATATCGGCATCATCGTAGAGCGCGGTACGCGGCGTAGAACTCAGCGGAATCAGCACTTCCAGCGTCAGCAGCGCCAGTTGACCCAGCGTTACGCTCTGCGGTTTGCCGATGCGATTGCCATTTAATGGGCAAACATCAATGAGTCGTTGCTGATCCTGCTCGCTGGCCGGGACGATCAACTGTTCGGCTGGCAGTGAAGCCTCGTCCGTCAGCAGGCTCAGCGGGGCCAGCACGCGACTGCTGTTGCGTAGTTGATGACGCAAATGCAGCAGGCCGCGTAGCCACTCATTCAGTTGCGGTTCAGCTGGCCACAGCAAAGAAAAGAGCTGTACACGGTCATCCACGCTGAGCCACGGCGCCAGTTCTACCGCCTGCGGCCAGAAATGACGATCCAGCAAGGCATCATAAAAATGATGGCGGCGACACCATGACCACAATGTCACTAGCGCATCACTTTCCAGCCCAGCCAGGGGCGTGGTCAGGCGATGACGCTGCAGGCGCTGCATCACGCTGTCAATCTGCGCAATATTAGGTTGCGTTACGCCGCCACCGCAGGCAATCGCCAGACGTAAAATTTCCGCTTCGCTCAGCAGCGTTAATTCCACTGGCCATTCACCCGACAGCGGTTCGCGCTGGTGGCTGAAACGCGTGGCGGTCGCATAATCAAGGTTATCGGGATTGATGTGTTGAAAGTAGTTCAGCGATTTGTCGCTCAGACGCGTCACCAATTGACCTTGGGCATCGGCGACCATCTCGCTCAACAGCCAGGCTTTACCCGCCTGAGATTGACCAAACAGCGCCAGCGTTACTGGACGCGCAACCTGTTGGGCCAATGCATGGGTTTGCACGCGCGCCTGTCGCAGTTGTCGTGTCAGCGTTTCCGCTTCCAGCGCCAGACGCGGCGACTGCGCACGGGTAGTATCAATCCAGTCAAGGCTGGCATTCAGGGCGTCCTGCAACAGGCTAAGACGTTTTGCCAGCGTCTGCGGCTGGCGCGTTTTTAAAGATTTCATCGTTTACACACGCTCCCGCTGTCGATCCAATATTGCGCATTGGCGTTGCCGGTCGCTGAAAGCGTATTCAGTTTGAGGCTCAACTGATCGAGCGGCACCCGCGTGCCGTCGTCAAGACGCGCATCACTCAGCACCAGATTTTCCGGGCCTTGCGCATCCGGGCCAGGCTTAACCGCTAACTTCACGCGCAATACGCTTTCACCGGCGACTTTACGCGCCAGCGCGGCATCATTCAGCGTCAGGCTATACAGCGGTGAAGCAGGCCAGCGATCGTTATCCAGCTGACGGAAGCCAAGGCAGACGTTACCGCGAATGCGGAAGCTGCTTTTACGATCCAGCGCGAAACTACTGTCATCGAGATCGATCTCGCTGTAGCAAAGATTCTCATCGGTCAGCGCCTGGTTTTCATCCAGCATGCCCAGATACCGAATGGTGGAGTAAGGTTCGAAATCGCCCGCGCGGAACCAGAAGCTGCTAAGACGCAGATCCAGCGCCAGCAAGCAGAGCATGGCACCCACGGCCGCGGTGGATTTTGGGTTATCGATGCGGCCCAGTTTGTTAAACGGATACCAGTCGCTGGTGTGATAGCCTTCCAGCGACAAAATACGGCTGCCCGGCAGCGGCTGTAAGTGGCGTACCAGCGCCTGAATACCCGGGAAACGCGACGGCCGACCGGTTAGCAGCAACACATCGCATTGATACAGCGACACCACTTCACACATTGAACGCAGCGCAGGAATAATCGCCATGCGGTGCTGCATAAACTCGGCGTGCAGCTGCGCCATGCTCACCACCAGCGGCACATCAAGCAGATCAAAGCGGCTGTTGCCACCCAGTTCGCGCTGAATTTCACCGTTCACAAACGAGAGAACGGCATCGCTCGGACGCTGTTCAACCAGCTCGCCAAACAGCGCATTAATCTCAGCGTGACTCTCCAGCGGATCCCAGTTTTCGTAACGCTCTAACACGGCCTGCGCCAGAGGAATAAACAGTTGCAGCGTGGCCTGTTGGCGCAGCGTAGCTTGCCCATCCATGCGGCTGTCATGACCAAACAGCTTGTTGATCAGCGGCTCAGCCAGCGTCAGTCCCGCTTTTTGCAGGCCATTTTGCAGGGCAGGCAGGATCCACAGCTGAATCACATCCAGCAGAATATCGTCGCCCGCCACTTTAAATCCTTCGCGGAACAGCAGACGCGGCGTGATCTTAACGTTGTTGCCCTGACCATCATCAAGGCGATATTGGGTAATGGCTAAATCGGTGGTGCCGCCGCCAATATCGATGGAGGCGATGCGCAGGCTTTTGCCGGGCAACTCATCGGTTTCACGCGGGCGATCGGGACGCGCCATGCTGCTGAAGAAATCTTCGGCGCGACCAGCAAAATTGACCTGAGTTTCATTAAACAGCCACACCATCTGGCCGCAGGTGGCTTCATCCCACTCCATCTGCACGTCGGGTACCGGCTTGCGGCTTTGTGCCTGGCTTTCTGGCGTAAAGTCAGCATCAGCGTCGTGCCAGCCTTCCGCTTTCCACACCAGCGCAATCGCTTCCTGCATACGGCGACGGAAAATTTCACGCTCCGGTTTTGGCATCGCCGAAGGCAGCGTCAGAATCACATGACGTAACTGGCGCGGGGCATGGCTTTGTGGCATGCGTTGACGCTGTGCGGCGCTGTTCATTTGCATCATGGCTTGCGCTAACAGTTCGCACAGCATAAAGGTCATCAGCGAACTGCGGCTGTAATGGGCAGAGAATACCGGCAAGCGATCGTCAATCGGCAGCGCATGCAGCGGCTGGCCTTCATCATTAACCAGCGTAGTGAAAGGGGCGGCGCAGGCCAGCGGTTCCACTTGCAACCCTTGCTGGTTGAAACGCCAGCCTGGCTGATAGCGTGCTTCATCCCACAAATAGCGGCGTGGACTGGATAAACCGGTGCTGCCTTCCAGCCCGGCGCGTTGCAGCGCAAGACGGCTCGCTTCGCGACCGACACGGGTGAGTGACGGCCACATAAACGCAGATTCGCGCCCGCTTTCCAGCGAGAAACTGGCCTTGCCGAAACGCGCTTCGGCGAACTCCAGGCGGCTGTCGAACAGCTCGTTATAAACCTGATGCGGCTGTGACAGATCGCGCAGTTGCAGTTCGTAGGTTTGTTTTAAACCGTTAGTTTCTTCGGGATGATCTTCAACCAGAATGCCGCAGGTATGCGAATTCCCGACATCAAGAATGATATCGACGTTCACAGCGGGCGTTTGCAGTGAAGCGGCCTGAATATGGATATCGCTGAGAGTGAGTTGCTCACCGAGCAGCTCCAGCAAATTCAGGTAGTGCGCCTGATATTCAAATTCGCGCAGCGCCTGATTGATCGCTTGTTCACGACGATCCTGCACGCGATCGGTAAAGGCTTCACGCAGCCAACCGTCAACCCAAGTGTTGTCAAGAAACTCACCCAGCTCGTAATTGTGCCAGGCCAGCGCAAAGGTCACGCCGTTTTGTGCGTCTGCGGGAGAGAGGCCCAACTGCTCACCACCCTCGTCATTGGCGACGCAGCGGGTGTCAAAAGCCAGGCTAACGCGATGGGTATTGCCTGCAGCATCCGGTTTATCCAGCGCGACCAGACGCATGCGCGCCCAGTTTTCGGGTCCACCAATAAAACGGCGTCCACTGGCGCAGCGCAACATCGGCAGCGGCAACCAGCAGGCGGCGAGCAGCGACAGCGAATCAGCCAGCGCAATGTCAGATTCAGGACGCACCACTTCCGGTGCGCCGCCATCTTCAGGATAAAGCAAGAATTTACCGCCATTCCCGTCAACGTTCAGGCGCAGCAGCGGGCCATTAGCGGTCTGGCGTACAAACTGGCGGCGCGCCTGGGTGGCTGAAAACTGCAAGCCGAAGTCGAGAAACTGCACGCCGCTGTCTTCAATCAGCGTAATTTTTTGTTTGTCATCGATCAGGGGAGCCAACATGTTTATTTACTCTCACGCTTAATCGTCATTGGGAATACGTTGTCATTGCCATATTGCGCTTCGCAAACTGCCGCGCCAATGTTGGCATGGCACACCAAAAGCGGCATGCGGTAGCGAGAGTTATCGCTGCATCTTGCGGTATAACGACTTTCAATCACCAGATTACCGGCGCTGGTCATGGCGGCGCTGACGTCAGCTTTGCAGCGGGTGTTGCCTTGTGCAATCTGCACACTGCCTTTGCCGTTGTTGAACTGAAAGCGCATCTCGGGCTGCTTACCGGTCGGCGTTTTGATCTGCTCAATAGTGACGCGCCAGCGACCATCAATCACGCGCACCAAACCATCACGTACTGCATCGGGTGTCACCACCAGATCGTCCGGTTTTGCTGGCACCGCAGGCGTCACCACACTGGAAAGGGTAGCAGACGGCGCAGCGCTTTCAGTGGCAACCGATGCAACCACGCTTGCTGGGGTTTGCGGCAGCGTATTCGCTAATTTTTCGGCAGAAACCAGTACCGCAGGCGGTTTACTCACACTTGCTGTGACGGGCTGGGCTGGCGCGGCGGGTTTACGCTCAGCCGTCGCTGGCGTATCAGGCTGTGAAGTGTGTAGCACCACTGCCATGGCTACCGCAGCGGCAATCGCGACAGGCGGCAACAAATACCAGACACGGAAACCGGCACGGCGTGCTGCTGGTGCTGGCTCAGGTGCCATAACCGGCTCAGGTTCAACCGACTCGACAACCGGTTCTGGCGCGACATTTTCAATAATGGGTTCGATAACCGGTGCGACAACTGGCTCGGGCTGCGGGTCGATCACTAATTTTGGTAAGGTCACTTCCAGGCTGTCACGCAAACAGGCCAGCGCGTCATCGCGACTGCGTTCCTGAGCATCAACGAAGCCCCAAAAGGTGATAACCGGTTTGCCATCCACCAGATAAACGTATTGCTGATCGGGAAACTGCAAGGTCTTGCTTAACAGCGCGCCAAACAGGCGCATGGCAGGATTTTCCGCTGCGCGCGCGCGTACACTGAGATCGTTCATATCCTGCTGATAAGCAGTAAGCTGCTGCAGCGCTTGGCGGCGTTCGTGATCGCTGGCACCCAGCCAGGATTTTACCTTGCCGGAAAAGGGCGCATACCAGTCGAGGCGATCGCCGCGCTCGTTGGCTTGGGGAATAGCAAGGCAGTTTGCTAGCGCGCTTTGACGGCGCAGGCGCAGGGTTTCACGAATTTGCAGTGCAGAGGCGTAGACCGGCTGGCCGTTTTCACCTAAGGCCAGCACCGCATCAAGATTACCGCTGCGCAGAAAAGTTTTTGCCACCTGTTGGGCCCTTATCGGTCGTTGTCTGAGGCAGAAAATCGCGAGTTATCGGCGATTACGGTAATTTTACGCGGGGCAATGGCAAATCAAACGGCAGATAAAGGGGATAAATGCGTGTTTTTTTCACGCGCTGCCGGAAAAAACAGCAGCGCGCAGGACGATCAAACCGATTTTTTGCTCAACAGCAGATGCGCTGCCACGCCGCCGACCAGCCCCCAAAAAGCGGCGCCGATGCCCAGTAGCGACACGCCCGATGCGGTAATCAGAAAGGTGATCAACGCGCTATCACGCTCGCTAGAGTGCTCCAGCGCGCGCTGCAAGCTGCCGCCGAGCGTTGCCAACAGCGCCAGACCCGCCAGCGCCTGAATCAGCACCGCCGGCAATGCGCTGAACAGCACGCCAATCAACGCACCCGAAAAACCCGCCAGCAGGTAAAACAGGCCGGCAATGGCTGAGGCTAACCAGCGGCGACGTGGATTGGGGTCAACCTCTTCGCCCATGCAGATCGCCGCTGTGATGGCTGCCACGCACACCGAAAACCCGCCAAATGGCGACATGATCAAGGCGATCAATCCCGTCCAGCTCATTAGCGCGGATACCGGCGGGGTATAGCCGTGCGCCTGCAATGTGGCGATACCGGGCGCATTTTGCGACGCCATCGTGACCAGAAAATAGGGCAGACCTATGCCAATCAGCGTGGTCAACGTAAAGTGCGGCATGACCGCATCGGGCAAAACAAAGCCAGGCGAATGCGAAGGAAAATGGATCGCGCCTTGGGCCATGGCGACCGCAACGCCCACCATCAGCGTGACCAAAATGGCGTAACGCGCCAGCCAGCGGCGCGCCAGTAACCAGGCCAGGCACATGCTGCCGCACAGGGTGAAATCAGTGTGCAAGTCGGCGAATGTTTGCAGGCCAAAGCGCAATAAAATGCCCGCCAGCATCGCGGAAGCCAGCGATTGTGGAATGTAGTTCATCAGCCTGGCGAACAATCCCGTCACGCCGCACAGCACAATCAGCACGTTGGCAAAGACAAAAACGCCCACCGCGTCGTTGATGGAAATGCCGTGAAAACTGCTGGCGAGCAGCGCCGCGCCCGGTGTCGACCAGGCCGCGAGAATCGGCATGCGGTAAAGCAGGGAAAGGCCCAGAGAAGCGATACCCATGGCGATGCCAATCATCGAAAGCCAACCACCAATCTGCATTGGGCTGGCACCCGCCGCTTGCGCGACCTGATAAATAATCGCGCCGGTGCTGCTGTATCCCACCAGCACGGCGACAAAACCTGAAACGACCATCGGTAACGTAAAACCAGAAGTGGCGCGGAACATGGCTGAGATCCTTTGTGCGTTATAGCGCACATCCTCGCATGATGCGCTATAACGCACAAGTGGTACACTGCCGTTCAGCAAGCAGGAGCCTGTAAGCAGGAGAACGTATGGAAAATTGGCATCAACATCTCAGTGATGCGCTGAAGCAGCTCAGACAAGCCAATGGCTGGAGCCTGACTTTAGCGTCGGAGCGAACGGGCGTCAGCAAAGCGATGCTGGGCCAAATTGAACGCGGCGAATCCAGCCCAACGGTGGCGACCTTATGGAAAATTGCTACCGGATTTAACGTTCCTTTTTCTTTCTTTATTCATGACAGCACGCTGCAAGAGGGCGAAACAGCGTCATTCAGCCAACCCAATTCACAGATGATTGTGCGGCCACTGCTGCCTTACGACGCTAAACTTCGTTTTGATCTGCTCGCGGTTGAACTCGCTCCCGGCGCACAAAGCGATTCTTCGGCGCACGAAACGGGCGTGATTGAGCAGGTAGTGGTGCTGGAAGGGGAACTATTATTGAGCCTGGAGGGTATTTGGCGGCGGTTACAGGCGGGAGAAGCCTTTCAGTTTGCCGCCGATGTGGCGCACAGCTACCGCAATCCGCTGAAAGTGACGCTGCGTTTTCATAGTCTGATTCACTATTTAGCCCGCGCCTGATTTTACAATTTGATACGAAGGTAAACTACACAGTTTACCTTCGTATTTGTAGAGTGATGCGTTCACAGTAAGGAGCAGGCAATGAGCAATAGGGATGTCTCCGCAGCGGAACTGCGCAGCGTAATAGGTAAGCTAGGTCGCCGATTACGCGAATCAGCCCCGCCGGGCGAGCTGAGCTGGTCGCAGATACTGGTTCTTGGACATTTGGTGCGGGACGGCGCGATGACCATTACCGAACTGGCTACAGCAGAAGGGGTGCGTACGCAATCTATGGGTGCCACCGTCGCCAGCTTGCAGTCAGCAGGAATGGTACAGGGCGAACCGGATGCGCAAGATGGCCGTAAAACACGCTACACACCGACACAAGCCTGCCGGGAACTGATCGCCGCCAATCGCGCTTTACGTGATGACTGGCTGATTAAGAGTATTGAAACCCGGTTTTCAGCCGCTGAGCAGCAGCAGCTACTGCTTGCTATTCCCTTACTGCAACGACTCGCTGACAATTAATCCTGAGAGGACTCAACATGGCTGTAACCACACTTGATGCAAAAACCGCGCTGATCGTTATCGACCTGCAGCATGGCATCGTCGCATTGCCGGTGGTACATGAACCACAACCGATCATTGACCTGTGCGCGCAGCTTAAAGATGCGTTTCACGCCAAAGATTTGCCGGTGGTTTTGGTAAACGTGGCGGGCGGTGCGCCAGGCCGCAACGAGCAAGGCGGTCACAGCGGTGAGCTCCCGGCTGATTGGGCCACGCTGGTCCCGGAAATGACGCCGCAGCAGGAAGATATCACCATCACCAAACACAGCTGGGGCGCATTCAACAACACGCCGCTGCATGAAGAGCTGCAAAAGCGTGGCGTGACGCAGGTTGTGATTTGCGGCATTGCCACCAGCATTGGTGTGGAGTCAACGGCGCGTCAGGCGTATGAGTTAGGTTACAACGTCACGTTGGCGGTGGATGCCATGACCGATCTCAATGCAGATACCCATACCAATAGCGTAAAACTGATCTTCCCACGTCTGGGTGAAACGGGCAGTACTCAGGATGTGCTGGCGCAGGTCAGCGCCTTGTAATCAGTAGAGGGATTGTTCCAGGGATTGAGCAGCACACTCATTCCCTGGAAACTTTTGACAACTTCGCAGAATTTGTGCCTCGCATAATCCGTATGTCGAGGCATGTTCACTGAAGATTTTTACTGAAACGCGTAACTGACATTCAGGCCGACGCTGTAATTACGGCCCGGTGCAGATTCGAAATAACGACCGTTGCTTTCATTGACGATCACCGAACCGACATAGTGACGATCAAACAGGTTATCGGCACGGCCAAACAGATCCAGCGTCCAGTTTTGCACCAGCCATTTGTAGCCACTGTTTATTGACGTGACGGTATAAGACGGCGCTTTCACATCCCCTTCATCGTCAGCGGCAATATTGCTCATGTAACGCATCTCAGCACCTGCATAGAAGCCTTGCTCTGGCGCGTATTCCAGACCGGCGTAGGCCATATTACGCGCAATGCCGGGAATGCGATTACCGTCGCAGCTCTCATCGCCACAGGCGTTGGTGCGATAGCGTGCATCCAGTAGGGTGTAAGCCATCTTCACACGCCAGTCGTAAGCGAACTGCTGATCCAGGCCCAATTCCAATCCGCGACGACGGGTTTCCCCGGCATTTTTATAGGTGGTGCGCCCGCCGCTGCTGGTGTCTGCCACAATCTCATCCTGCGTATCCGTCTGGAACACGGCGGCGGTAATCAAGCCATTGCCGATACGCTTCTTGGTGCCTAACTCGAGGGTGTCGCTGGTGGCTGGTTTCAGGCCAAGGTTCAGCCCCGACTGACCATCCGAGCGATAAGAAAGTTCGTTGATGGTGGGCGTTTCAAAGCCGCGGCCCGCAGAAAGATAGGCATTCCAGCTGTCGTCAAACGCATATTTCAACGACGCCGCAGGCAGCCATTTGTGGTAACGCGCATCGCCGCTGTCATCGCCATTACCTGCGGTGACGTAGTTGTCGTTAGAGTCGAAATTAACGGTACTGAAGCGCACACCAGCGTCCAGCGAGAGCTGGTTAGTGAATTGCCACGTCGTTTGCAGATAAGGATCAAGGTTCCACATCAGGTTGCGTTCATTACGACGCAAATTGCCCTGGCTACCGTAATCATAAACGCCGTTGTTGATAGTGTAGTTTTCGAAGCCTTTGCGCCGCTCGGTCATGGTTTCATAATCGAGGCCGCCGGTTAGCGTCACGGGAATTGAGAACAGCGCGTCGCGGTGCGTCCAGCGTGTATCAACACCTTGATAATGACGCGTTAGCGAAATCACGCCGCCGGGATGAGCAGGATTGCTCTGAACGCTGGCAGGAATAGACTGGAATTGTGTGGTTTCCCGCATGCCCGCATACATCATGATGCTGAGATCGTCGTTTTCACTCATCTGACGCTGATAGTGCAGCCCGCCTTGCGTCTGATCCACCGTTTTACGCGTGTCATACAGCGACACGTTGCTCACCACCTGACGCGGATTATCGCGCCACTGATCGGGCGTTAATCCGCCCGGATCTTGCGCATCAATGTGCACGCTGTTGAACAGCAGCGTCAACGTGCTGACATCATCAATGCGCACACCCAGTTTGGCGTTGCCAAGGTTTTTCTGTGCCGAGCTGTGATCGCGGTATCCGTGAGTGGTAAAGCGTGAGGCTGAAACGGTGTAATTTACGTCGCCTGCGTGCGTGCCATCGCCGGTTGCGCCGCTGGCTTTCACGCTGTTGCGCCAGCTGCCGTAGCTGCCGTACCAGGTTCCCGCTTCAAGCGTGGTGGGTTGCTGACCGGTTTGGGTATCAACGTTAATCACGCCGCCAGACGCGTTGCCATACAACGCTGAAAATGGCCCGCGCAGCACTTCTACGTGATCAATCGATCCAATATCAATGTTTGAGGTTTGACCCTGACCATCTGGCATGGTGGCGGGGATGCCATCCACATAGATACGTATTCCGCGCACGCCGTACGTCGAACGTGAACCAAATCCGCGCACCGACAACTGTAAATCTTGCGCATAGTTTTGCCTGTTTTGGATCTGCAAACCCGGCACGCTGGTTAAATTTTCTGACAAGTTAACGCGAGGTGCGGCCTGACGCATGTCATCACCTGTCACCACGCTGACGGCGGCGGGCGTATCCAGTTCAGAAAGCCCTGAAGGTCCTGGAGCCGCACTGACAACCAGAGTATTACTGCTCTCATCCGCAGCCAGTAACGGCAGAGGGAACACCGCAGGCAGCATCAACAGCGGAAGGTGCGCCTGACGAAGTAACGCTATTTTCATTTATTAGAAGCCTACAAAAAAAGAGGAATGAACCAGCTGGAACATTGTGTGCATATGTTAAGGGTTTTGTTGCATCTTTTAAAAGCGTAAATGATAAAGCGCTGCTTAGCGAAAACCTATGGCTGAAAATGTTCAATGCTGTTACGTATTTAGGCTGGATTTTTTGATCGATTGCCGCCAGTCTGAATGTTTTGCTTTTCAGGGCTATACGCAAGGAAACCGGCATGGAACTGCTGTACCGCGCCAGCGAGTCAGAGATTGCGCTGCTGAGCCAGATTGGCGAAACCAGCTATCGCCACCATTTTGCGGCGTTATGGCATAACGCCAAAGAGTGCGATGACTTCATCGACAGCGTCTTTTCACCCGCCAGCTTGCGTCGTAGCCTGCATGGCAGCGGCAGTCAGTGGTATTTACTGATGCAGGATTCGCCCTGTGGCGTGGTGCAAATTGGCACCGATCAGCGGCGGCCAGGCAGCGAACTCAGCGGACTGTGCCTGCATAAGTTTTATCTGCTGCCAGACATCACCGGGCAAGGCGTGGGGCAGCGTGTATTTAATGAAATTTGCGCCAAAGGGCGTGAATTACGTCAGCCGCTGCTGTGGTTGGAAGTGCTCGAACAGAATAGTGCGGCACGTCGCTTTTATACGCGTCAGGGTATGATGCAAACCCACGAAGTGCTGTTTCGCAGCCCCACACAGCAAAGCCGGGTACAGATTTTAAGTCTCGATTTATCCTGAATCTGTTCTGTTGCACAGGTTCGCCAAATTTAACCTTAAGAGGGAATCAGCATGAGTCAGAAACCTGAAGTGGCGGTATTGGGATTGGGCGCAATGGGCCACGCGTTTGCCGCTAACCTGCTGAAAAAAGGCTTTACCGTTCATGGCTGGAACCGCACCCGCGCACGCGGCGAGGATTTAGTCGATGCAGGGCTTAAATTAGCTGACACGGCATCTGATGCGGTTAAGCTGGTCGACGTAGTGATCACCATGTTATCCGACGGCGACACCACCGAAGAGGTCTTGCACTCCTTAAAATATGCGCTGAAGCAGGGGGCAACAATTTGTCAGATGGGCACCATCGGCGTTGAAAAAACGGATGCGCTGATCGCTTTCTTCGCCGATGTGCGCGATGACATCCTTTTCATTGATGCACCGGTTTCGGGGACCAAAGCACCTGCCGAGAATGCCCAAATTTTGGTGATGGCCAGCGGCGATCAATCGCGCGCTGGGGCGGCTGAAACGGTCTTTGCTGCTATTGGGAAAGGGACGCAGTGGCTGGGCGAAGCGGGAAAAAGCTCGCGGATGAAATTAGTGGTCAACAGCTGGCTGATTGGCTTGATGCAGAGTCTGGCGGAGAGTACCCGACTGGCTGAACAGTTTGGTTTTTCCACCGACGACCTGTGGAAAGTGCTGGAGGGCGGCCCGCTGGCTGCGCCTTACGCCAAAATGAAGCTGGGCATGATTGCCAGCGACGATTACACCCCGCAAATGCATCTGATCTGGGCATTAAAAGATGCGCGTCTGGCGCTGGACGCTGCCGACAGCAACCTGCCTGCGTTAGAAAATATCGCTGATGTCTGGCAACAAGCGGTGGATGCGGGCTACGGTGAGCAGGATCTGGCCGTCATCTATAAGTATTTAAAGGCCTAAATGAGCACCACGCTGGCATTTAATTTTGCTACGCGCCCGCTGGTGCCGTTGGCGCATGACTATGCACACGGTGCCAGCGAACCCTGGCATCACCATACTTGCGCACAGTTGATTCATACGCTGAGCGGCGTGGTGCGAGTGGAAACGGAGCAGGGAAGTTGGGTTGTGCCGCCTAGCCGTGGTGTCTGGCTTCCTGCCTATACGCGGCACGCGCTGCATATCACCGGTTCGGTGGCGGCGCGGACGCTGTTTGTTGATCCCCTGGCGCGAGCGGATTTGCCTGCCAGCTGTCAGGTGGTTCAGATTTCACCGCTGCTGCGTGAACTGATTATCAGCGCGATAACTTTGCCTGAAGCTTATACGCCGGGCAGTCGCACGGAACGCATCTATGAACTGCTGCTGGATGAAATTCGTGGCATGGATGTATTGCCGTTTGAACTGCCATCGCCGCAAACGCACCGTTTGAAAATGCTCTGCGATCTTATTCAACAACGTCCTGGCGAAAGCTGGACGCTGGAGCGTGCCAGTGAACAGCTCAATGTGTCGAGCCGCACACTGGCGCGCTATTTTATCCGTGAAACCGGGTTGCATTTCAGTGACTGGGTGCGACGTGCGCGTCTGGCCATCGCCCTGACACAGCTGGCGCAGGGCGAATCGGTGTTACGCGTGGCGCTGGATCTCGGCTATGAAAGCCCAAGCGCCTTCAGCGCGATGTTTCGTCGTCTGCTTGGCATGTCGCCTGCAGATTATTTTCCGGTGTCAGAAAGCGACTTGCCGCGTTAAACAGCGCCTGCAGCGAGGCGCGCGAGGTATCGTTATCGATGCTCACGCCCCATGCACGCTCTCCCGCCATGTTCAGGCAGCTGACGTAAGCCACCGATCGGCTGTCACTGCGTTTGCCTAGCGTGTGCTCATGATAATCCTCAATGGTCAGCGCCAGCCCGAGTGATTGACGCAGCGCATTCACCGCTGCCGACAGCAAACCGTTACCGCTGCCGCATAAGCGCAAGGCTTTGCCATCCTGCGCTGCGTTAGCGTTAAGCTGCGTTTGCGCGCCCGCATCGCTTTGGCTTTCTGCATTCAACAGGCGCAGCGTTGGCTGCTCCACGCCATACTGGCGACAAAAGAGCTGCCAGATAGCATGTTGCGTCATCTCTTTGCCGTGGCGATCGGTTTCACGCTGTACGCATCCACTGAAATCCTGCTGCAAGGCGCGCGGTAACTGCAAACCGTGATTCTGCTCCAGCAACCAGGCCGCACCGCTTTTGCCCGATTGGCTATTCACCCGAATCACCGCTTCATAACTGCAACCTATATCGGCTGGATCCAGCGGCAGATAAGGCATTTGCCAAACGGTCTCGGCGTTTTGTCTGCGGATGGCGAACCCTTTTTTGATCGCATCCTGATGCGAGCCGGAGAAAGCGGTAAATACCAGTTCACCGGCGTAAGGATGACGCGGATGCACTGGCAGCTGATTGCAGGCGGTCACCACTTCAATCACCTCATTCATCTGGCTGAAATCGAGCTGTGGCGCAATGCCTTGCGTGTAGAGATTCAACGCCAGCGTAATCAAATCGACGTTACCGGTGCGCTCGCCGTTACCGAACAAGCAGCCTTCAACCCGATCTGCACCCGCCAGCAGAGCCAATTCGGCGCAAGCTACGCCGGTACCGCGATCGTTATGCGGATGCACGCTGATACAGACATCCTGACGGCGACTGAAGTGACGGCAGAAATATTCAATCTGATCGGCGTAGACATTCGGCGTGTTCACTTCAACGGTCGCCGGCAGGTTGATGATCATCGGACGTTCTGCGCACGGCTGCCATATTTCCGCAACGGCTTCACAAATTTCCAGTGCAAATTCTGGCTCGGTAAAACAGAAGGTCTCGGGTGAATACTCAAAGGTCCAGTCGGTTGCGGGTTGCGCTTCGCAGCCGGTTCGAATTTGACGCGCGCCTGCGGTAGCCAGCGCAATGATCTCCGCTTTGCTCTGCTTGAAAACCCGCTCGCGGAACAGCGGCGCGGTGGCGTTATACATATGAATAATGGCGCGCGGCGCATCCTGCAACGCAGCAAAGGTGCGTTCAATCAGATCCTGGCGTGCCTGGGTTAATACCTGCAAGGTAACGTCGGCAGGCACACGCGCCTGTTCAATTAAGTCACGGACAAACTCAAAATCGGTTTGCGATGCTGAGGGAAACGCGACCTCGATCTCCTTAAAGCCACAGCGCAGCAGCAGATCCCAAAATTGCAGCTTACGTGCGCGGTCCATCGGCTCTGCCAGCGCTTGATTGCCATCGCGCAGATCGGTTGAAAGCCAGCGCGGGGCGTGCGTCAAACGGCGTGAAGGCCATTGGCGATCGGGCAGAGCGATAACCGGCTGCGGGCGATATTTACTCTCGGGTTGGGTCAGCATCGTATTCTCCTCATTAAGTGCCTTTAGTCTGGACCGAACGCCGTGTCTGAATCGCCCGCAAAACTGACAACCCATCGCGCAAAAGTGACAATCGCATATACCGTAAATGGCAAACCTCATGAGGAATCGGCATCGCTGAAATTCTCGTCGCAGTTTAGGCTGAAGCTCTTTTGCACGATGAGAATCAATAATGAAAAAACAGGTAATTGTCCTCAGTGTATTGCTGGCGGGCACCCCATCAGCGCAGGCGGTGACGCTGCGCATTGCCGATCAAAAAGGGAATATGCATGCCGAAATGGAAGCGGCGAATCAGCTGCAAAATCTGGCTTACAAGATCGAATGGGCAGAGTTTCCTGCTGCCGCGCCACTGGCCGAAGCCTTGAATGCCGGAGCCGTTGACGCCGGGATTATTGGCGATGCACCGCTGCTGTTTTCGGTGGCAGCGGGCTCGCAGGTCAAAGCGGTGGCGGTTAGCAAATCAGTACCGGTCGGCCTGGCACTGCTGGTGCGTCCCGATTCTCCGATTAAAAATGCCGCCGAGCTTAAAGGTAAAAGCATCGCTACCGGACGTGGCTCTATCGGTCATTTCCTTGCCCTGAAAGCGCTTGAACAAGCGGGGATCAGCGACAAAGAGGTGACATGGCGCTTTTTGACACCTTCCGATGCGCGCATCGCGCTGGAGAGTCATTCGGTTGATGCCTGGTCAACCTGGGATCCTTATACGGCGTTAGCCGAAGTGACACACAGCGGGCGCGTATTGATAAACGGCAAAGGCTTATCAACGGGCAACAGCTTTTTAGCAGCGACCGATGCGGCGCTGGCGGATCCCGAAAAGCAGGCGGCATTGCAGGATTACGTTAATCGCCTGGCTGCTGCCGATCGCTGGGCGAATAAAAATGTGAAAGCTTATTCGCAAACGTTGGCGAAAATTATTGGTTTTCCGGCTGAAGCCGCAGAAAAATCGTTTTCGCGCCGCCAGTCGCACTGGCAGGCCATCGACGATGCCACTGTCCAACAACAGCAAGAAACCGCTGATTTTTATACGAAATATGGGTTAATTAAGAAAAAATTAGATGTGAAACCGACCTTTTACCACGGTTTGAGCGTGGCGCAAACCGGCTAGCCGACCTTAAAGCAATACGTGCGCTGCGGTTTGGCTAACCCGCAGCGCACGCGTAGCATGGCGCGATGTTTTACAATCCTGAATCCTCTATGCTGACTTTCGACGGTCATAACGACTTACTCCTTAATCTGTGGCTTCACCATCGCGAAGCACCTGCTGCGGCCTTCTTTGACGGCATTGAGCGCGGTCATCTCGACTTTCCACGTATGCAGCAGGGCGGTTTTGGTGGTGGCCTGTTCGCTATCTTCATCCCGCCGCAAAACTACATCGCTAAAATGGTGCCGCAGCAGGCAGATCATCCTTATCAGCCGCTGGAGATCATGTGGCAGCAGCTCGATATTTTGCAGCAGATTGCCGATGCCTCTGGCGGGCGAGCCAAAATTTGCCGCACCGCAACTGAGATTGCACAGTGCCGCGAACAAGGCGTGCTGGCGATGGTGGCACATATCGAAGGCGCAGATGCGCTGGATGGCGAAGGTGAATTGCTGGCGGCATTCTACGCAGCAGGCGTGCGCAGTATAGGGCCGTTCTGGAACTTGCCTAACCGTTTTGGTACGGGCGTTAGCGGCAGTTTTCCCGCGTCACCCGATACCGGGCCGGGGTTGACGGTGGCAGGCGAAACGTTGATCCAGCAGGCGAATGCGCTGCGGATGATGATTGATGTATCGCACATGAATGAAAAAGCGTTCTGGGACACCGCGCGGATCTCTACCGCTCCGCTCGTCGCCAGCCATTCCAACACTCATGCGTTGTGCGCTCAGCCGCGTAATCTAACCGATGCGCAGTTGGGCGCGATTCGCGACAGCGGCGGTGTTGTCGGGATCAACTTTGGTAACGCCTTCTTACGGCCAGACGGTAAACGTGACAGCGACACCCCTTTGGCAGAAATTGTTAAGCATTGTGATCATTTGCTAAGGACAATGGGCAGCGATCATGTGGCGTTGGGGTCCGATTTTGACGGCATATCCACGCCCGATGCGTTAGGCGATGTCAGTGGATTACCCAAGCTGTTCGCCACTCTGCGCGATGCAGGCTATGATCAGGCATTGTTAGAAAAGCTGGCGTGGGGAAACTGGCAGCGCGTTTTACACGCGACCTGGCAGCGATAACAATTTCCTTACGTCTTGCGGGTTGATCTCGTCGCAGCATTGGCGCAACATCTGTCGGCAAAATTGTGATGGGGATCGCATTTGAGTCCCTGCCGCAACTGTTTCAGACAGATAATCATCTGTTCATTACTTTATGAGGAAGAGAATTATGTGGAAAAAACCAGCATTTGTTGATTTGCGTTTAGGTCTGGAAGTGACGCTGTACATCTCCAACCGTTAATGTTTATGCCCGCCACTCGTGCGGGCATTTTTATCCGTCATACTTCAAGCTGCAGATGCATTGGCTGAACGCGCTCCCGGTCATTGACGTGAGTCAGCGCTTGGGAAAAGGCCGTTACCGCCCGCATGCAACGTGAATTATTCAGGATATTATTTCAACACGTGGTTTTCCTTCATGTTTATTAAAGTCCTCGGATCGGCCGCCGGTGGCGGATTTCCTCAGTGGAACTGCAACTGTGCCAATTGTCACGGCGTGCGTAATGGCACTATTCAGGCCCAACCACGTACCCAATCCTCAATCATCCTGAGTGATAATGGCGAAGACTGGGTGCTGTGTAACGCCTCGCCAGATATCAGCCAGCAGATCCTCCACACCCCAGAATTAACTAAAAAGGGCGTTCTGCGCGGCACGAATATTGGCGGCATCATCCTTACAGACAGCCAAATCGACCACACTACCGGCTTGCTGAGCCTGCGAGAAGGCTGCCCGCATCAGGTATGGTGTACGCCAGAAGTGCATAACGATCTCACCAGCGGTTTTCCGATTTTCACCATGCTGAAACACTGGAACGGCGGCTTGCAGCATCGTCCCATTGCGCCGCTGAACACCTTTAGCGTGGATGTGTGTCCCGACCTGCAATTCACGGCTATCCCTATTTTAAGCAACGCGCCGCCTTATTCGCCGTACCGCGATCGCCCGTTGCCGGGTCATAACGTGGCGCTGTTCATTAAAAACCGCACCAATGGTCAAACCCTGCTGTATGCGCCGGGCCTCGGTGAACCTGATGACGTAATTTTGCCGTGGTTAAAACAGGCCGATTGCCTGCTGATCGACGGCACCGTCTGGCAAGATGATGAACTGCTGGCCACGGGTGTGGGTAAAAACACCGGCAAAGCGATGGGGCATCTGGCGCTGGCAGAAGAGCAAGGTTTGATGGCGCTGCTGGCGTCATTACCGGCCAAACGCAAAATTCTTATTCACATTAACAACACCAACCCGATCCTTAATGAGCAATCACCCCAACGACAGTTCCTGACGCAACAGGGCATTGAGGTGAGCTGGGACGGGATGGCGATCCACCTTCAGGACTAAATCATGCAGATCACTGAAACGCTGTCGCCACAGGCTTTTGAGCAGGCGCTGCGCGACAAAGGCGCCTATTACCATATCCATCATCCTTACCATATCGCCATGCACAACGGTCAGGCGACGCGCGAGCAAATTCAGGGATGGGTAGCAAACCGCTTCTATTATCAAACCAATATTCCGCTGAAAGATGCAGCGATTATGGCGAACTGCCCGGACCCGGCCACGCGTCGTAAATGGGTGCAGCGTATTCTTGACCACGACGGCAGCAACGGCGAAGAGGGCGGCATCGAAGCCTGGTTGCGTCTGGGTGAAGCGGTGGGCATGAATCGCGAAGCGCTGCTGTCAGAGCAGCACGTGCTGCCCGGCGTGCGTTTCGCGGTCGATGCTTACGTTAACTTTGCCCGTCGCGCCAACTGGCAAGAAGCGGCATGCAGTTCGTTAACGGAACTCTTTGCTCCGCAGATCCATCAGTCGCGCCTCGACAGTTGGCCGCAGCACTATCCGTGGATCAAAGAAGAGGGATATTTCTACTTCCGCAACCGTCTGGGCCAGGCGAACCGCGATGTTGAGCATGGTTTGGCGCTGGCGCTGGAATTCTGCACCACACCAGAAAAACAGAACCGCATGCTGGAAATTTTGCAGTTTAAGCTCGATATTTTATGGACGATGCTGGATGCCATGACCATGGCCTATGAACTTAAGCGTCCGCCTTATCACACCGTCACCGACAAGGCGGCGTGGCACACCACTCGACTGGTATAAATGATGAATGACAACACTATCGCCGCGTTTCGTCGCGGCTATCGTATGCAGTGGGAAGCCGCGCAGAATAGCCATGTGGTGCTTTATCCTGAAGGCATGGCCAAGCTGAATGAAACCGCTGTCGCGATCCTGGAGCTGGTCGATGGCAAGCAAGATATTGCAGCCATTATTGCCACGCTTGATGCGCGTTTCCCGGAAGCGGGTGGCGTTGGCGCGGACGTAAAAGAATTCCTGCAATCAGCCTATGAACAGAAGTGGATACAGTTCCGTGAACCCGCTTAAACCCGGCGTCAATCCGCCACTATGGCTACTGGCGGAGCTGACTTATCGCTGCCCGCTGCAGTGTCCGTACTGCTCGAATCCGCTGGATTTTGCTCAGCAAGAAAAAGAGCTCACCACCGATCAGTGGATTGAGGTGTTTCGTCAGGCGCGTGCCATGGGCAGTGTGCAGCTGGGCTTTTCCGGCGGCGAGCCGCTGGTGCGTAAAGATCTGCCTGAGCTGATCCGTGCCGCCCGCGATTTAGGTTTCTATACCAACCTGATCACCTCTGGCATTGGCCTGACGCACAACAAACTGGATGCGTTTGCTGACGCCGGGCTTGATCATATCCAGATCAGCTTTCAGGCCAGCGATGAAACGCTGAACGCCGCACTGGCAGGGTCGAAAAAAGCCTTTCAGCAGAAGCTGGAGATGGCAAAAGCGGTGAAAGCGCACGGCTATCCGATGGTGCTGAACTTTGTTTTGCATCGCCATAACATCGACCAGATCGACAAAATCATCGATCTCTGCATTGAGCTGGAAGCGGATGATGTTGAACTCGCCACCTGCCAGTTTTATGGCTGGGCACAGCTCAATCGCGAAGGTTTATTGCCCACGCGTGAGCAAATTGCGCGGGCAGAAGGCGTCGTTAACGACTATCGCCAGCGCATGAGTAAAAGCGGTAATTTGACCAATCTGCTGTTTGTTACTCCCGACTATTACGAAGAGCGACCGAAAGGCTGCATGGGCGGCTGGGGTGCGATCTTCCTCAGCGTAACGCCGGAAGGCACCGCGCTGCCGTGCCACAGCGCGCGCCAGCTGCCGGTTGAGTTTCCTTCGGTGCTTGAGCAGAGCCTGGATGACATTTGGTATAACTCGTTTGGTTTTAATCGTTATCGCGGTTACGACTGGATGCCGGAGCCTTGCCGCTCTTGCGATGAAAAAGAGAAGGATTACGGCGGCTGCCGTTGTCAGGCTTACATGCTTACCGGCAATGCGGACAACGCCGATCCGGTTTGCAGCAAATCGCCGCATCACGGCAAAATTCTTGAAGCCCGTCGCGAAGCGGATTGCAGTGATATCAAAATTGGTCAATTGCAATTCCGTAACCGCAGCAATTCTCAGCTGATTTATAAGTCACGTAACATCTGATGATTCGCCGCCTGAACCTGAATGGATTAGCCGTGACGCTGGTGCATCAACCCGATGCGCGCGATTCGGCAGCGTTGATACAGGTTAAGGCGGGCAGTCATGACGAACCGGATCGCTGGCCAGGTTTAGCGCACTTGCTGGAGCATTTACTGTTTACCGGTAGCCAGCGCTGGCCCGATCGCGATCGGTTGATGAGCTGGATTCAGGCTAACGGCGGACGTGTTAATGCCACCACGCTGGCGCGGCGCAGCGCCTATTTTTTTGAAATCACAGCGGATCGATTTGAGGATGGATTAGCGCGGTTGCACGATATGCTCTGCGCGCCCTTGTTTGAAACTGCGGCGATCAAACAGGAAATGGCCGTCATTGATGCTGAATATCGCTTACTTCAGCATCACGTGCCTGCGCAGGCTGAGGCGGCGCTGTTTAGCCTGGTCGCTGAGCCACAAACATTTCATCGCTTTCAAATAGGTAGCGCGGATGCCTTTGGCGCTAACGTTGTCGCGTTGCAGCAGGCGCTGCGTGATTTTCATCAGCATTTTTACGTTGCCAGTAGCCTGCAGCTTTGGCTGCAGGGACCACAATCGTTAGATGACCTGGCGCATCTGGCGCAGCGATTTGCTGAAACGCTGCCGCAAGGTCAGGTTCAACTCACTGTACCGCCACTGCAATTACTCCCTGAAATGAAGCCGCACGCCATGCTGAGCGAGGGCGTAGCCCAATACTGGCATTCGTGGATCTTAGATGCTCAATGGAGTGACAACGTCACGTTATTGCGTGAGTTTTTACTGGATGATGCGCCCGGCGGTTTAATGGCATCTTTGCGCCAGCGCGGTATTGCCAGCGAAATCGAATTGAAGTGGCTTTATCAATCGGATAAGCAGCTTTGGCTGGTGGCGATTTTCACCACCGAGCAGCCCGATCGGCTGAGTGAAAGCGTGCAACACGCTTTACAGGCTATCGGGGAAACCTGTGAAGAACAGCAGATGCATTATCTGCAACTGGCGCAGCAGCGTTTTAACGCGCTGTCACCGCTGGAGCAGCTGCGTCAGCGCGTGTTGGGGTTTGCGCCAGCCGAGCCGAAAAGGTTTCACGCTTTTATCGCGGCATTGCAGGCTGCGCCTTCCGCTACGCTATTTTGCTCGAATGCCATTTATTCAAATAAAGCGCTGGGCGAAAGCGTCAAAACCCAAGGGTTTGAGCTTAGCTTAGCGCCGCGAGAAACAGCGCCACAGCGTCAATCTGCTGTTACCGCTTTCGCTTTTTATCCGCTAAAAACCGAACTCATCTGCTCGCCACTGCCAACCGCTGCCGTGACGCTGTTGCACCTTGCGTCAGACAAAGCAGCAACCCTGATTCTGCGTCCTGAATTTTTCAGTAATCTTTCCGCTGAGTCTGGTGAGGCGTGCGCGAAGCGACTGCGCCCGCTGTTTGCCACGTTGCGCCATGCAGGCGGCGGCGGTGAATGGGGGGAAGCGCAGGGCGTTTGGCAGTTGACTCTTCGCCTGCCGGATAACCAGAAGCTTGCGGACTGGGCGCTGGAACAGGTTGCTGATGCGCTCGCGGATAATCGTTCTGGTAGTGATCCGCAGCAACCTGAAAGCATCGCCATTCGTGAGCTGCTGAAGAGGTTGCCTCAGCACTTAACTTCTGCAAGTGGCCCGACCTGCTGGCGGGCCGTGCTGTGCGGGGGAAGTGAAGCTCTGCACCACGTCATTGCACGGCGCTTAGCCACGTTTTCACTGCCCGTTAATCCACTGCTGCGCAGTGCCCATGTGTCTTCACGCAGTTGTGTGTCGCGCATTGAGCATCCTGGTCGCGATAACGCGTTGTTACTGTTTATCCCCCTAGATCAACGACACCCGCTCGCGGCACTACGTGCTTTAGCGCAGATCTATGAACCGCGTTTTTTCCAGCGTTTACGGGTGGAACAGCAGATCGGTTACGTGGTGAGTAGCCGTTATTTACGTAGCGCGGATCACGACGGCGTACTGTTTGCGCTGCAATCACCCAACCTTAGCGTCGGTAGGTTGTTACAGCATTGCAAAAGATTCTTACGCTCGTTGGACAATGAGATCGCTACACTGGATATCGAAGCATTAAAAGCGCAGCTCCGTGTTGATGAGAGCAATGCGGCCTTAACGGCATTGCGAAGGGAGCAGGGTTTGCACGATTTGACGCAAACAAGCATTGATGCGCTGACGTTAGACGATCTGCAACAGTTACATACTCGTTTAACGAATCAGCGTCGCCGCTGGCGGGTACTTTTTACGGCTGGACGTTAATGTGATAGCCACGCTGCGATATTGCTGAATTTATTTGAAAAATATCAGCAAATCTCTTCACTGTTTATTCCTGCCATATTAGACGACACTCCTAATGAATCTGTTTTTTAATAAGGAATGTCGTGTGAAAAACGTTAAGCGCATTGCGCTGCCACTGTTAGCTGTTGCCAGCCTGTATGTCCCTTTCTCGCAGGCGGAAGCCATGCATTATCAGCTCAATCCTGAGCACACTTCGGTTATTGCGACCTGGACACACTTTGGTTTTTCACATCCAACCGCCGATATCCCTGACTCAACGGGTTCGCTGGTGTTTGACAAAGATCATCCTGAGCAATCACGCGTAGACGTTACGCTGCCGGTGAGCAAAATCGACAGTCATGTTGCGGCGCTGACCAAAGAATTTAAAGGCGCGGAATACTTCGACGTGGCTAAATATCCTAATGCGACGTTCCACAGCACCAAAGTGGTGGCGAAAGGCGACAATAAATTTGATGTAGAAGGTAATCTGACGCTGAAAGGCATCACTAAACCGGTTACGCTGCATGCCACGCTGAATCAGCAAGCGATGCATCCGATGGTGAAGAAGCAGGCAATTGGTTTTGATGCCACCGGCACTATTAAGCGTTCTGATTTCAAGCTGGATAAGTATGTCCCTGCGGTAAGCGATGAGATCACGCTGACGATTTCGACTGAAGCTTACGGTAAGTAAGTCGCCGTTTGCTCTAGGGCAAACGACCTCATCTGCGCGCTGGCCCCCATCCCGGCCTTCCCCCGCGAAGCGGGGGAAGGAGACGCTGCCACATGCAGGTAAATAGCTGGCATAGGGCAGCATCTTCCTCCCCCATTTATGGGGGAGGATTGAGGTGGGGGACAAACGACCTCGCACTTAAGAGGATTGAGGTGGGGGCCAGCCAGCTACTCTTGCCTTCAGCCCCAATACTTTTTCTTACTGGTTTTGCCAATTCCCGGATTACAGCTATTGGTCGGATCCAACTGACGCCAGTGCTGCTCATGCTCACAGGATGCGTGGTACAAATGCCCGACATTATGCTCCGCCGGATATTTCGCGCCGCGCTGCTCCAATACCTCAATCACCGCCGCTTTAAACGCTTTCGCATCTACGCCAGGTTTTAGCACGTAATCCTGATGATTGACGAAGCAGAAGAAATGCCCACAGCAAGAATCCACCTGAACCTGGTCAGCCAGATGATCCGGCAACACCAGCCGCCAGCTCTCGTCGTTGCGGCGCAGAGCCACATCAAACGCCACTAACCGCTCATCCGGGTTATAGCCAAGATAATCGCAATACGAAATAGTGCAGCCGCCCACGCCAAAACGCACCAGAAACGCATCCGCGGCTTCGCGTGCATTACAGAGGAAAAACTCGCCGTTTTGATCGCGGAAGAAATTTTCCAGCAACTGCTGCAGTTCCGCCGTTTGCTGCGCCTCAACTTTAATCATCAAATGATGTTCAAAGCGTGCGTGGTAATCAAGAATGCGCGGCGCAACGAAGCGCGGTGTGACCTGATTAAAAAATTGCAGCATTTTATCGATGCTGTTTCTGGGCAGAAATTTGAGATGACTGACGCGTACATCCCACTTGGCTTTCCTGGCCATCAAGCCGGGCAGTGCCTGTGCGCCCAGCTTGCCGATCGCCAGATACATGTGCTTGCTGTAACGCACCGTTAAATCAAACGCGTTGCGATGGATATATTCAGCCTGTAACGGTAATTCGTGCATGTTCGCCAATAGATAACGGCGCAGCGCCACCAGCGCTTTCTCATCTTGGGTGCCGATATAAAATGTATCGCTTTGCTGGCTGGCTTCAAACGTCGGCAGACGCACGGCAAACACCACCACTTTGCCTGCGCTGCCCGAACTTTCATGCAGGTAACGCATGTCGCCATTAAAGCGAGAAGGGCTGTCAGCCTGCGTATCGCGCAGCTGATCGGCGTAATCATCAGCCCAGATTTTACCGTCCCAGTCAGGCTGATCGCCGGTGGTAAATTCTTGTTGCTCAAGACGACGCAGCATCTCTTCCGGCGTATCGCCTAACGCAATGCCGAGATGATTGATCATCTCCAGCCGACCGTCGTCATGAATACGCGCAAAAAGCGATTTTTCTGTGAATGCCGGGCCACGTCGAATCAGAGAGCCGCCGGAGTTATTGCAAATACCGCCAATCACCGATGCCCCAATGCAGGACGATCCGATCACTGAATGCGGCTCGCGTCCCAACGGTTTTAAAATGTTCTCCAGTTCGGTCAATGTGGAGCCAGGGAAGGCGATCACCTGACGCGATTGATCGATAACCTGCACGCCTTTTAACAGCCGCGTACTGACAATGACGACATTGCGATCATAATCATTGCCGTCCGGCGTCGAGCCGCCCGTCACGCCAGTATTGGCAGCCTGCATTAAGATAATGGCATCGTTTGCAACGCAAACTTGTAGCGTTTGCCACAGTTGCCACAGCGTTTGTGGCAGAACAACGGCAAAGGCTTCGCCACGTCCAACCCGGAATCCTTTGGTGTACCAGGCTTTATCATCCTGATGGGTCAATATCTGTTTAGCGCCGACCACCTCACCCAGTTGGCGGAGCATTTCCTGCGAGGACGTCATGATTTCTCTTCTGAAGTGAATAAACGCCTTATTGGACAGGCTGACCTTGGGGCAAGTCAATCATTGATCGGCGCTAAATTAGGTTTTAGGCACTATTTACCCCTGCTGTTTTTAATTATGAGGGCGGACAAGAAATTGGATAAATAAGCGACTGAACCGCTGAAAATGAGGTGAAAATCACAAATTTGAATTGTGCTGTTAAAGCGAAAAAAGAGAAAGCACGTGTTAAAAAATCGCGCGAAGTTATTAATGGTTAATCTATTGATGTGTAATGTTTTTTTATTATTTAACCTGAGATTCATATTGTGATAATCATCACATAAATCAGTCATGAAAACCTGCTGTCAACGCTCTGCATTTAAAAATTCCTGTCATTAATGTGATCTCCATTGCAAATACAAAGCTCTTATCCCGCAACAATGATTTCCAGACGCAATACAGCCAATGGAGTGTCCAACATGAGAATTGGGATGGTGATCAGCGGTGGTGATGTTACCGGCATTAATAATTTTATTTTCCAAATGGGTCGGATGGCGCAAGCGGATATGGTGTTATTTAACGGCGGCATACCGGGTTTATTAGCCAATCGTCATCAGGACGTGTCCCAACGCGACTTAATGGATTTTTCAATCGCCTCAATTCCGGTCATGCAGTCTGGCAGGACCGATAAAAAATTAGTACGCAGCGAATATGAATTAATTGCGCGCCAGCTGAAGTCGCTACGCATTGATGTATTAGTGATGGCGGGTGGCGATGGTTCACTGCAATTTTTGCATACACTCAGTGAATTTGGCGTTAATTGTTTTGGCGTCGGCATGACCATCGATAACGACGTGTTTGGCAGTGATTACACCATCGGGTTTTCTACGGCTTGCGAACAAGTTTTAAAAGAAGTGGCGAAATTGCGGAATACTGGCCGCGCGTTAACCGGTCGCGTTTTTATGGTGGAATTGCTGGGTGGCTATTGCGGGGAATTAACGTTGCAATCCGCGATTAAATCCAATGCGGATTTTGCGCTGATTCCAGAATGCCAAATCCCCACGCCGCAGTTGGCTGAGCGTATTACGCAGCGACTGGCCGCGCAGAACAGCGTGGTGATCCTCTGTTCAGAAGGTTACACCCGCGAATATTCTCCTGGTTTTCAAGGGGCGATCGATACCCTGATTAAACAGCTTGAACCGATGATTGGCGTGCGTATTCGCAAAACCATTATCGGTTACGGTCTGCGTAATGGTGATCCTACCTGTGAAGAGATTTACCAAGGCACCATTATGGCCAGTGAAGTGGTTCGTTGTATTCAATCTGGAATGCGGAATAAAGCGGTCATTATTAATGGCAGCAATAAACCGATTCCCATTGATTTAATAAGCATGAAGAAACGCTTGGTCGATATTGAAGGGCACCATTATAAACTCGCTAAACAACTGAATATCTTGTGAGGAGAACACCATGCTGAAAATTTTATGTGTTTGTGGTTGCGGTCTGGGATCCAGTTTTGCAATTGAGATGAGCGCTAAATCGGTATTAAAGAAACTGGAAATTGAAGCGGATATTGATCACACCACCATATCTGAAGCCAACGCCTTTAAATCCGACATCATTCTAACGCAAAAAGCCTTTGCTGATGTATTGAATGCCGACGCCAGCCCGGAACAGATTAAACGCGTCATTATTCTCAATAAGCTCACCGATAAAACGGAAATTGAGGAGAAGCTCGTGGCGTTTTTAAAAGAACACAACATGAAGGTTCCTAGCCATGAATAGTGTGATTGATTTCCTGGTAAAAGACTTATTAGGGCAGGCATCAATTCTGATCGCCTTTATTGCCCTGATTGGTCTGCTGCTGCAAAAAAAATCTGCAGGGAAGGTGGTGGAAGGCACCTTTAAAACCCTGCTGGGGTTCTTAATTATGATGGCCGGTATTAATATCATTGTCGGCACATTAACCTTCCTGAACACCATATTTACGCACGGCTTTGGCATGCAGGGTTATATCACCGATGTGGCTGCCATCGCCGGGTTAGCGAACCGCGAACTGGGTTCTGAAGTGGCACTGACCTTGCTGGTGATTTTCATCGTCAACATTATCATTGCGCGCATTACCCCGTTCAAATATATCTTCCTGACCGGACAAGCGTTGTTGTGGATGGCCACAATTGGCGCTGTCATCGGTTATAAAGCGGGGCTGACAGGCTTACCTCTGATCCTTACTGGCGGCATTTTCGGCGGCATCATGGCGGTGGTTATGCCTGCGCTGGCACAACCGGTGGTACGACGTATTACGGATTCTGACGATGTCGCGCTCGGTCACTTCTGCACCATTGGCTATCTGGTGACGGCGGCGGTGGCGAAAGTGGTCGGCAAAGGATCGCGCTCAACCGAAGACCTCAAACTGCCAGACAACTTCAAGTTTCTGCAAGACACTTACTTAGCGATGGCGGTGGTGATGGTGCCGATGTACCTGATTCCGGCTGTCGCCGCAGGCCCGGCTTTTATCGCGCAATACAGCAACGGCATGAACTACCTGATGTATGCGTTTATGCAGTCTATCCAGTTCGTTGCTGGGGTGTTTGTGCTGTACAGCGGCGTGCGTCTCCTGCTTAACGAGTTAGTTCCTGCGTTTCGTGGCATCGCCATGCGTCTGGTACCTGATGCCAAACCGGCACTTGATTGCCCGGTGATGTTCCCGTATGCACCGAATGCCGTGATTGTTGGCTTCCTGGCCACCACGCTGGGTTCGGTGGTCGGCATGATCGTCTTCCCGATGTTTGGGTTGGCGATGATCCTGCCAGGCCTGCTGACCAACTTCTTTGCAGGCGGCACCGCAGGCGTGTTTGGTAATGCGTTGGGCGGGCGTCGCGGTGCGATAATCGGCGGCTTCGTTCACGGTCTGTTTATTACCCTTCTGCCTGCAATTCTGGTCCCGATGCTGGAAAGCTACGGCTTCACCGGTGTCACCTTCAGCGATTCCGACGTCATCAGCACCGGTTTGGTTCTGGGACATGCGTTCCAAAATAACTGGCTGTTCGTCGCCCTGTTTATTGCCTTTATTACCGCTATTGCCTGGTTTGTTAACGGAAAACCCACTAAGCCGCAAGAGGAAAAAATTCATGAAACTTTATAATTTCGCCGAGCTGTTACATATCGCTAAAGACCGTGAATTCAAAGCTGTTGGTTCGTTTAATTTACATTGCCTTGAGATGTTGCCCGCTTATTTCAAAGCGGCGGAAAAAACCAACAGTCCATTAATGATTCAGATTTCGACCGGCACCGCAAAATATCTTGGGCACAGATTATTGGTTGATGCGATTAAATCGCTGGCAGAAAGTAAAAATGTTCCAACCTGTTTGCATTTAGATCACTGTTCTGACCTCGACTCCATTCAACTGGCAATTGATACCGGCTTCAGTTCTGTGATGTATGACGGTTCGCATTTATCCATCGAAGAGAATATTGCGAATACCCGTAAAGTGATTGATATGGCGCGGCCATTAAATGTCTCTGTTGAAGCAGAACTGGGCGCGATTGGCGGGTCGGAAGATGGCAAAGTGGTGGCGATGGAGGAGATTGCGTTCACCACCGTGAATGACGCCAAGCGTTTTGTCGATGAAACCGGCGTGGATATGCTGGCTATCTCTATTGGCACGGTTCACGGCTTGTACACCGGCAAGGCGCACATTCAGCATCAACGTTTAGCTGAGATCACCGAGGCGACGCGCACGCCGCTGGTGTTACACGGTGGCACTGGCGTCAGTGATGAAGATATGCGGTTAGCCGTCCGCAGCGGTATTGAAAAGGTGAATGTCGGCACGGAAATGAATGTGCAATGGGTAAGCCAATGCAAAAATACCTTTGAAAAAGGCAAAGTGAACGACAGCGTACGTAATTTTCTCGTCCCGGCTAATGATGCAGTCACGAGTGTATTAGTCGAGAAGATGCAGTTATTCCGTTAATTTTTTAATCCTAAATGATGCATTAACCTGAGGTGCCCCGGCACCATTCGGGGCGGGAGACGCTATGTTTGGATTCATGAAAAAGAGTGCGGCAAATAATAGCCAGCAAGAGGAAGAGCAGGATCGTCTGGCTGAATCAAGCCGTGAGAAAATAACGGCATTAGAAAACAAGCTGGCTATTAATCCACGCGATGGCGAAACGCAGAAACAATTAATGCTGGAATATAACCGTGCATTAACGGTATTTGCGAAAAGTCGACGTTATCGCAATGAAATTGATCCGCTGTTTGTCAAAATCGATGAATTGCGCAATGTTGTTCGCAAATCGATTTAAGGAGCCGTAATGACGATTAAACAGTTATTGCAAGAGGCAGACGCGATTCAGGTTGGCATCGACGCCACGGATTGGCGTCAGGTTATCGCTATGGCGGCGCAACCGCTGGTCAGCGGAGGCTACGTCAAAGCCTCTTACCCGGAAGCGGTAATTGCCAACACCCTAACGCACGGCGCCTATTACGTATTTGAAGAGGGGATTGCGATTCCCCATGCCCGACCCGAAACCGGTGTGATCCGCGACTGTTTTAGTATGATTTTGCTCTCTGAGCCGATCTCATTTGAAGGCAGCGACAAAGCCGATATTGTCATTATGTTTGGCGCGCGCGACAGCAATGCGCATATCGAAGAGGGCATTCGCGCCATTGTATCGTTGCTGGAGGATGAGGATACGCTGGTTCGCTTACGTCAGGCCAGCAGCGTCGCGGAGGTCATCGCCATCTTATGACCCATGAAACTCCCCTAAAACGTGTGGTGCTGATAAACGGCATTCCTGCCTCGGGTAAAAGCACCTTAACCCGGCTGATGTCGCAGCAGTTTGGTTTGCCGGTGCTGACCCTCGACAGCGTGAAAGAGCCCTTTATGGCCAGCTTCGCGCCCGTGGATCGCCAGCGCAATCGGCAGCTGGGCTGCGCGGCCTATCAGGCGATTTGGCAAATAGTCGGTCAGGCACCTGCAGAGTGCATTTTTCTGATTGATGCCTGGTTTGGTTTTCAGCCTAAACATGTGCTGGAACAGGGGTTGCAGCAGGCGGGCGTAAGCGAAGTGCTGGAGCTGTGGCTGCAAATTACCCCCGATGAAGCGGTGGCGCGCTATCAATCCAGACTCGCGCAACGTATGCCAGGCCATCCGGGCGCGGAATACTTACCTGAGCTGCGGCGGTTGGCGGAGCAAGCCCAGCCGATGGCGCTTGGGCCGGTATTACGCGTGGGTTCGCAAGAGGCCGATCAGCTACGCGCCGTTAAATGGTTGCGCCACCAACTTGCGACAACAGGCTACACTTTTCCTCTGAGTGAACGCGTGAAAGAGGATGATCATGTCACCACCGCCTTATCTGCAACCGGGCGAGAGCGTCGTGCTTTATGACGGCGTCTGCAAACTCTGTAATGGCTGGGTAAATTTCCTGCTGCGTCATCGTGTGGCGCGGCAGGTTCGTTTTGCCTCAGTGCAAAGTGAAGAGGGTAAAACCTTGTTGAAGTGGGCCGGTTTACCGCAAGAAAATGTCAGTACCATTGTCTATATTGCCGATCAACAGCATTGGCTGCGTGCGCAAGCGGTGTTTCGCGTTATGCAGAAAATGGCTGGGCCGTGGCGCTTTCTCAGCGTGCTGCGCCACTTTCCCGACAGCATCAGCAACTTCGCCTACGACCGCATCGCCCTCAATCGCTACAAGCTGTTTGGCCGCTACGACAGCCAGCATAGTCTTACACCCGACTATCCGGGCCGTTTTCTGCATCAAAAAGAAAAAAGCGCTGAATAGGTTTGCTGACGGGGAATCGGTCCGCGTTTTCTGCTGCTGTTGAACGGGTCTTCAAAAGGCTCAACGTTTTGTAACCGGCCAGCAAGATGGGTTACAAAGCATGTTCGAACAATGCTGTTTTCTCTCTTTCAGCCAGGCTCTTACCAAGAAAATCGATTCTTTAGCCACTTACAGGAGTGCAGCATGAAAATAGATCTCAGCGGAAAAGTCGCCCTGGTGACCGCGTCAACGGGCGGCATTGGTTTTGCTATTGCACAAGGGTTAGCTGAATGCGGCGCAGAAATCGTGCTCAACGGACGCAGCGAAGCCACCCTCGCTCACGCGCAGCAGAAGCTGAATGCCGCCGTGCCGGGCGTGAAAATTCACAGTGCCATTGCCGATCTCGGCAGCGCGCAAGGCGTGGACACGCTTCTGAAAGGCTTGCCGGAGATCGATATTTTGGTCAATAACGCGGGCATTTACGGGCAAAAAGATTTCTATGACATCGATGACGCGCTTTGGGAACAATACTGGCAAACCAACGTCATGTCTGGCGTGCGTTTATCGCGTGCTTTATTGCCTCACATGGTCGAAAAAGGCTGGGGCCGCGTGGTGTTTATCTCTTCTGAATCAGCACGTAATATTCCAGCAGACATGGTGCATTACGGAGTGAGCAAAACCGCACAGCTTGCGCTGGCGCGCGGTTTAGCTAAATTTGTGGCGGGATCGGGCGTCACCGTGAACAGCGTTTTACCGGGACCAACGCTGTCAGACGGCTTCGCCAGCATGATGGAAGATGAAATAAAACGCACCGGTAAATCACTCGAAACGCTGGCGAAAGAGTTTGTCATGGCGCAACGGCCTAGCTCGGTCATTCAGCGCGCTGCCTCGGTAGAAGAGGTGGCAAACATGGTGGTTTATGTCTGTTCACCTTTGTCATCGGCGACCTCGGGTGCAGCTCTCCGCGTAGATGGGGGAGTGGTTGACGATATCGTCTGATGACGTTAACTCGACAAAATTTTACACAGCGACGGGTTGTGCTTAGGGTCAGAATGCATACCATAAGCACACTTTTCTTTTGGACCCGATCATGAAGATTTCGCAACAGCGCGCAAAATGGATTTTAGTGGTGGCTTGCCTGCTGCTGGCGCTTTGCGTGGTTGAAAGAACGGTGCAGCGCGTGGTGAATCCACCTGTACCTGCTCAGCCAACTCTCTCCGCTTCGCAAACGAATGAAAGCCTGGTGGGCGAAAGCCGTTGCGCGCTCAGTGCAAAATCTTTGCCTGGCCATACGCCGCTACTCGATCTCGCCTTGCCTGTTTTACTGATGCTGTGGGTAATGTCCCACGCTATTACGCTGCCGATTTTGCGCAGTGCACTTACACTTTCTTCTCCGCTAGCGCCTCGACGGCGACATCTGACTTTCTGCGTTTTCCGACTGTGATACGCGCGCTTATCCCGCGTTAATTCACTTTTTTCGGAGAACATCATGACTATTTTTATCAGAAGCTTGCTACTGCTGCTGGCGGTGAGTTTGCCCGCGGTGCATGCGGCAGACAGCGGCTGGCTGCGTGATGCGCAGAACTCGCATGCAGAAGTACGGCTGCGCAGCGCGCCACACGACAATACGCAACAGGTACTACTGGATATTCGGCTGCAACCGGGCTGGAAAACTTACTGGCGTACGCCAGGCGAAGGCGGTGTTGCGCCAACCATTCGCTGGCAGCAATCCACCCTTCAAAGCCGCTGGTATTGGCCAACACCCGCCCGCTTTGATGTCTCAGGACTGACCACCCAGGGTTATCACGGCGATGTCAGTTTGCCGCTAGCCATCAGTAATCTGCAAGGCGACCGCCTGGCGGGGACGCTCACGTTATCTACCTGTTCCAACGTCTGTATCCTCACTGACTACGCTTTTTCGCTGGATCTCACGCAGCCCGCTCAGAGAGAGTTTGCCACTGACTATGCCCGCGCGATGGGCCAGGTTCCCGTGTCATCGGGGTTAACCGACAAGCTGCAAGCCCATTACGTCGCGAATGAAGTGCAAATTCGTGCCGAGCGCCAGGCAGGATGGCAACAGCCTGAACTGTTTTTTGATAATCCTGCCGGCGCAATGATGGGTAAACCGATCATCAATGTTGATGGCACGGTGTTGGAGGCACGAGTACCGGTCAGCGATGAGTGGGGCGATAACGCGCCGGAGTTGGTCGGTGAAACCGTGTCACTGGTGATTGCCGACGGCGGGATTGCTCAGCAGAGCGAAACGATACTGGGCCAACACGCGCTGTTGTCGTCAGACAGCACCCACTTTTTAGTGATCGCCTTGATGGCGCTGTTGGGTGGATTGATCCTCAATCTCATGCCCTGTGTGTTGCCGGTGTTAGCGATCAAGCTCAGCGGGCTGGTGCAGCAGCAGTCGCTGAGCCGCGCTCAGACGCGGAAGCAATTTCTGGCTTCCAGCGCCGGTATTATCGCCTCGTTTTTACTGCTGGCGCTGCTAATGAGCGGGCTGCGATTAAGTGGTCAGGCGCTGGGTTGGGGCATTCAATTCCAAAGCCCTGGCTTCTTGATTTTCATGGTGTTGGTCACTTTTTTATTCAGCGCAAGCCTGTTTGATCTGCTGCATTTACGGCTGCCATCCTCGCTGAATACCCGTCTGGCGACGCACGGTAACAACGGCTTGCTGGGGCATTTTACCCAAGGCGCGTTTGCCACTTTGCTGGCAACGCCGTGCAGCGCACCTTTTCTGGGCACCGCGCTGGCCTACGCCTTGACCGCGCCGCTGCCACAGCTCTGGCTGCTGTTTTTCTTTCTCGGCGTTGGCATGAGTTTGCCTTGGCTGGCGGTGGCGGCGTTGCCCGGCGTGGCGCGATGTTTGCCGCGTCCGGGACGTTGGATGGTGCATCTGCGCAGTGTACTGGCATTGATGATGTTGATGGCTTGCTTCTGGCTGCTCAGCTTGTTGATGGGCCACTGGGGACGCAACGCGGTAATGCTAACAGCCGCTGGGTTGATGCTACTGCTGGTCGGCTGGCTCATTAAGTGTGGGGCGCTGCACAAGGCGATTGCGCTGTTTTTCACTGTGACGCTGGCGGCGGCCTGGCTGTTAATCACCCGCGTTCCGTCTGAACGCGATGCACTCAACTGGCAACCATTAAGTGAAGAGGCGATTGCCGCTGCGCAGGCCAATCACCAGCGGGTATTTATCGACGTTACGGCCGACTGGTGCATTACCTGCAAAGTGAACAAATCGCGCGTGCTGTCAGATGCCGAGGTGCGCGACGCGTTGAGTGCCGAAGATATCGTGCTGCTGCGCGGCGACTGGACGCATGCCGATCCACTGATCGGGCAATTCCTGCAACGTCGCGGCAGTGTCGCAGTGCCGTTTAATCAAATTTATGGCCCGGCATTACCGCAAGGCCACATTTTATCGCCGTTGCTGTCGCGGGATGCGGTGATCTCTACGTTAAAAAATGCCAAGGAAGAATAATGAAAAAGTTTCTGTTACTGACGTTGATGTTGAGCACGGCCTCAGCTTTTGCCGCTGCGCCCTTTACCCCGGAACAAGAAGCCCGCATCAAAGAACTGATCCGTGAAACACTGGTGCAGAATCCAGCGATTCTGGCTGAAGCTGCCGATGCTTTTGATAAGCAGGCCGCGCATGCTCAACAGGATAGTGTGAAGCAGATGATCGTGAAAAATCATGACCTGATTTATAACGACGCCGGTTCGCCGCGTGTGGGGCCTGAGAAAGCCGCGTTGACGCTGGTTTATTTCACCGATTACAACTGCGTTTTTTGTAAAAAATTTGAAGCAGATATTGAGCGCGTCATGAAAAAATATCCGCAAGTGGCGGTGATCTTCAAACCGCTGCCGTATCGCTCCGAAACCTCACTCAGTTCAGCACGACTGGCGCTGACAGTATGGGAGCAGCAGCCGAAAAACTTCCTGACGCTGCATGAGCGATTAATGGCGAAAAAAGGCAATCACGATGAAGCCAGCATTAAAGCCGCACTGAAAAAAACGGGCATTACCTTGCAGGAGCCGAGCAAAACGAGTCTTGATACCATCAACACGAATCTGACCTTAGCGCAGCAGTTGGGTTTACAAGGCACACCCGCCACGCTGGTAGGCGATCACATGATCAGTGGGGCGGTACCCTACGAGCAGCTAGAAACGGCGGTGAAGGCGGCACTTAAGGCGGCTAAATGATGCGATTCAAGCGTTGGCTGCGAGAAGGCGTCTGGTTATTGTTGATTGCTGCCGTTGCTCTGTGGGGCGTTGATCGCTTGCGCGCACCGGCTTTACCGGATGATTTTGCCACGTTGGTGGTGAAAGATATGCAGGAGAATCCGCTTTCTTTGGCGGAACTCAGCGAATCGCAGCCACTGCTGATTTACGTCTGGGCCAGTTGGTGCGGTATTTGCAAACTGACCACACCCAGCGTTGCAAAGATGATTGCCAACGGTGAGACGGTGTTAAATGTGGCGCTGCGTTCAGGTGACAACGCACGCGTGCAGCAGTGGATGAGTAAGAAGGGGCTTAACGGGCCGGGCATTAATGATGAAAAAGGGGAGCTGACGCAACATTGGGATATTGCGGCAACGCCGACTTTTATCGTGCTGCATAAAGGGAAAGTGACCAGCAGCACCAGCGGCTGGACCAGTCGCTGGGGGCTTGAATTCCGATTGTGGTTAGCTCATTTTTAAATCAATACGTTATTTGTATGCGTTAACGGCCTGTTTTTAGTCGAATAGTCCAAAAATAGTGCCAGCCCCTTAAACGTTCATCGTGTATATATGACAAAAAGTGGCTGGCGCAGGACGCATGTTCTCGTCGTTGAATAACAGCAACATAGCGCGTTTAAAGAATTAAATTTTTGATGCTGAACATATAAACATGTCTTTAAAAACAGTGTTGACACTGTTAAAAAAAGCGGTAAATTAGAACTCAACGGAGAGAGAAAATATATTTCCGTTACATCAAGTCCAGAAAGTTTGATGTAGGCTATACTGTAAGAGTACGTTGAGAAGTTCCTGAAGTTGTAGTAAATCGCGATGATGTAAGGCCATGTTTTTTAAGTTATTTACGTTACGGCAGGGTGGGTTTGTTGATTCATAAAGCCGTAATGAAAGTAAGGCAACGCATCAAAAAGTATATATCGCGATGGGGTGTGCAAGTTTAGCCGGGCCTGACATGACTTTGCCTCTAAAAAAGCCTATCAGGTGGTTTAAAACCGTTAATAATAATGACGTTTGATTCTGAGGAGCCATTATTATCTGTGAAAACTTGTTCATAAAGCAGTATTGAAAGTAGTAAGTCTCTATTAAGTTAATTAATGTTAAATGTTGAAAAAGTAGTACCCTAAAAGCCCTGGCTATCACAGTCAGGGCTTTTATCATTTCTACGGTCTATACTGCTTTTTTCTCTTAACAACCCCTTGAAAACATTTCCAAAGCCAGGGTCATTCCACGATACGCCAGACATAGCGCCTTTCTGTTCAGTAATGAATCGTAAACAATGCCGCGCTAATTTCATAATGCTATAGCCTTAATCAGCCTGCAGGAGTGTAGGTATCGTTTCCGCCTGATAAAAAGGAAGAGGCCCACTGAATGTTTTCCCGCTTTTTTATTTATCGCCCGGTGTTTGCCTGGGTGATAGCTATCTTGATTATGCTGCTCGGCGCGCTTTCCATTACCCTGTTGCCCGTAGAACAATACCCTGACGTCGCACCGCCTGCGGTCAACATCAGCGCAACCTATACCGGTGCATCGGCCGAGACGCTAGAAAACAGCGTTACCCAAGTCATTGAGCAGCAGCTGACCGGGCTGGATAATTTGCTTTACTTCACTTCCAGCAGCAGTTCACAGGGCAACGTTTCGGTGACTGTCACGTTCAGCCAAGGAACCGATCCAGACACTGCGCAGGTTCAGGTGCAAAATAAGGTGCAGCAGGCACTGACTCGATTACCCAGCGAAGTCCAGCAACTGGGCGTGACCGTAACGAAATCGCAGTCAAACTTTTTGCTGGTGATGGGGCTGTATGACACCACCGGGAAAAGCAACAGCACCGACATTGGGGATTGGCTGGTCAGCAACATGCAGGAGCCGTTGGCAAGGACAGAAGGCGTGGGGGATATTCAGGTGTTTGGCGGGCAATATGCCATGCGAATCTGGCTTGATCCTTTCAAACTCAATGCCTATTCACTGCAACCCTCGGATGTTTCCACGGCCATTCGCGCGCAGAATATTCAGGTCTCTGCCGGGAAAATCGGTGGGCTTCCCTCTCCAGATAATCAACAACTTACAGCAACCGTCAGGGCGCAGTCGCGTCTTCAAACGCCTGAACAGTTTCGACATATCATCGTAAAAAGTGACAGAAATGGTGCGATTGTTCGTGTCGGCGATGTGGCTCGCGTCGAGTTAGGCGGTGAAACTTACGATATGACCACGCGTCTCAACGGACATCCGGCTGCGGGTATCGGTGTGATGCTGGCACCGGGCGCGAATGCACTCGATACCGCCACGCTGGTTAAGCAGAAAGTCGAAGAGTATCGACATTCCATGCCTGCCGGGTATGAAGTGGCATACGCGCTGGACAGTACCGACTTCATTAAAATTTCCGTAGAGGATGTGGTGATTACGCTGATTGAAGCTATCGTGCTGGTCGTCGTCGTAATGTACCTGTTTTTGCAAAATATTCGCGCAACCATTATTCCTGCGTTGGCGGTGCCCGTGGTGTTATTGGGGACGTTCGGCGTGTTGGCGCTGTGCGGTTATACCATCAACACGTTGACGCTGTTTGCCATGGTACTGGCCATCGGCTTGCTGGTAGATGATGCCATTGTGGTGGTCGAAAACGTCGAACGCATCATGCATGACGAAGGTTTGCCAGCCAGAGAAGCAACAGAAAAATCGATGAAAGAGATCTCCGGCGCATTGATTGCTATCGCGCTGGTGCTATCGGCGGTGTTTCTGCCCATGGCTTTTTTCGCCGGTTCAACAGGCGTAATTTATCGCCAATTTTCTGTCACCATTATCGCCGCAATGACTTTTTCCGTGCTGGTGGCATTGACGTTAACACCAGCGTTGTGCGGCATGTTGCTTAAACTTGGCAAACCGCATCAAAAAGGATTTTTTGGTGGTTTTAACCGCTTTTATGCGGCAACCGAGCGTAAATATCGCCATAAAGTCGTGAGCACGCTGCGTCGGCCGCTGATCATGATCTCGCTGTACAGCGCGATGGGGTTGGTGTTGTTTTTTATGTTTACCCGCCTTCCGGGCAGTTTTCTGCCGACAGAAGATCAGGGCAGCATCATGCTACAGGCAACGCTGCCAGCCGGGGCAACAGCCAGCCGAACGGAAGCGGTTAATAAGCAGATTGTTGACTGGTTTCTCACCCAAGAAAAAGAGAATATCGATGTGGTATTCACTATCAACGGCTTTAACTTCAGCGGCGCGGCGCAAAACGCCGGTATGGCATTTATCAAGCTTAAAAACTGGGATCAGCGTGAGGGAAGTGAAAACTCAGCGGAGGCGATAGCCGGGCGCGCTACCTATGCGCTTTCCTCAATCCGTGACGCGCAAATCTTCGCGCTGACGCCACCGTCCGTGCCAGGTTTGGGACAGAACAACGGCTTTACCTATGAACTGCTCGCCAGCGGCGGTACCACGCGCAGCGAACTGGAAAACCTGCGCGATCAGTTGTTGCAGCAGGCCACGCAAAGCCCGGCACTCTCTGCGGTGCGGGCAAATATTCTGCCGCAAATGCCACAGCTACAAATCGATATTGATACCAACAAAGCGGTGGCGCTGGGTCTGCAGCTGGATGACATCACCGATACGTTAACCAGCGCGTGGGGCGGCGCATATATCAATGATTTTATCGATCGTGGTCGCGTCAAACGCGTTTACATTCAAGGTGATGGACAGTATCGATCGGCGCCTAACGATCTGGACAAATGGTTTATCCGCAACAGCGAAGGCGGCATGACGCCTTTCTCTGCTTTTGCGTCAACGCGCTGGACTATGGGACCGGAAAGCCTGAACCGCTATAACGGTTCTGCCGCGTTTGAAATTCAGGGCCAAAATGCTGAGGGATACAGCTCGGGAGATGCGATGGCGACCATGGAGCGACTGGCTAACGCGCTGCCTGCGGGAACAACCGGGGCATGGAGTGGACTCTCATTGCAGGAAAAGCAGGCGGGGGGGCAATCGACCGCGCTGTATGCCATCTCCATTTTGGTGGTGTTTCTCTGCTTAGCGGCGCTGTATGAGAGCTGGTCTGTGCCGTTTTCTGTGTTACTTGCCGTGCCGCTGGGTGTGCTTGGCACGGTGATCGCCGTGGCGCTACGCGGATTAAGCAACGACATCTACTTCCAGGTCGCTTTGTTAACCACGGTTGGGCTGACCTCGAAGAACGCGATATTGATTATTGAGTTCGCAGAAGATGCTGTACGGCAAGGACGCTCGCTGAGTTCAGCCGCGCTACAGGCTGCCCGAACGCGTCTGCGCCCGATCATGATGACCTCGCTGGCCTTTATTGCCGGTGTGGTGCCGCTTGCGATTGCGACAGGTGCGGGCGCAAACAGCCGCATTGCGATAGGCACCGGGATTATCGGCGGGACGTTAGCCGGTACAGTACTGGCGCTGTTCTTCGTCCCGCTGTTTTTTGTCTTGGTTAAACGCTATCTCACCCGGCATGGATCCGCTAAATAAATCGCTGAAACCTCAAGCCTGTACGAGCATGTGCAGGCTTAAGGTGCGGCAAACAGTCAGATGATTAAACAGCAAAAGCGCGATTTACTGCGTATTGGCGGTCAAAAAATCTTCGCGCTGCGGCGTGAAGGTGTCCAGCAGCGTTCCCGCTTCCAGACAGACACAGCCGTGCACCACGTTGGGTGCTTTATACAAAGTATCGCCCGCAGCGACTTCCTGCGTGACACCCCCAATCGTAAAGGCGAAACGTCCGCTTAACACATACGTTAACTGCTCATGTGGATGATGGTGTAAAGGACCAACCGCATCCTTTTCAAAGATTACTTCAACAGCCATCATGCCGCCGCCGTGAGCCAAAAGGCGACGCATAACGCCATTGCCTAAATCTTCAAGCGGGCGGTCTTGTTTATAGATAAACATGTGAACTCCTGATGTTGGTCGGGCATGCGGTGGTCGTTTTGTGACAGCACTCACAGCGATGGGGTGATTTAACCCATGCACTTTAGCGTTTTTTTATTAAAATGAAACGGTGTTTCAATTAAATGCTAAGGGTAGATCATGAAAATTGCGTTAATGATGGAAAATAGCCAGGCGGCTAAAAACGCCACCGTATTGAAAGAACTGGAAGGCGTTGCTCAGCCATTGGGCCATCAGGTTTTTAACGTCGGGATGAGCGACGAGCAAGATCACCATCTGACCTACATTCACCTCGGCATTCAAGCCAGCGTGCTGCTTAACAGCCAGGCGGTGGATTTTGTGGTAGCGGGTTGCGGCACCGGACAAGGCGCACTGATGTCGCTGAATATTCATCCGGGTGTGGTCTGTGGCTACTGTATCGATCCTGCGGACGCCTATCTTTTTGCGCAAATTAACAACGGTAATGCGCTGTCGCTGCCGTTTGCCAAAGGCTTTGGCTGGGGTGCGGAACTTAACCTGCGCTTTATCTTTGAGAAAGCCTTTACCGGCGAAAAAGGGCTGGGCTATCCACCTGAGCGTAAAGAGCCACAGGTGCGTAACGCTGGCTTGCTGAATCAGGTTAAAGCGGCAGTGATTAAAGAGAACTATCTGGATACGCTGCGCGCTATCGATCCTGAACTGGTGCGCACCGCAGTGAGCGGCCCACGTTTCCAACATTGCCTGTTCGAGCACGGACAAAATCAGGAAATCATCAGCTTCGTACGCCAGCTGACGCAGTAAATTAGCGACGAAGTGAAAGGGCGGCTCAGGCCGCCCGTTTTTTTTATTCCTGTTCCGCCAGCGCCGGATTGTAATGACGACTCGCGTCCACCAGCATCCGCGTGTAGGGCATGGTCGCCCGATCGGCAACCAGCGTGTCAACATCCAGCGTTTCCAGCACCTTGCCATGCTGCATCACCGCCACGCGATGGCAGATATGCGCCACCACGCCTAAATCATGCGTCACCATTAAATAGGTCAGATTACCTTGCTGTTGCAGGTCGCTGAGCAGGTTGAGGATTTCTGCCTGCACCGAGACATCCAGCGCGGAGGTTGGCTCATCCAGCAGCAGCACGCGCGGCTCAAGAATCAGAGCGCGGGCAATGGCCACGCGCTGACGCTGACCGCCAGAAAGCTGGTGCGGATAACGCGTCTGAAAAGCGCGGTTCAATCCCACTTTCTCCAACATGCTGATCACCCGCTGTTGCCGCTGCCCGATGCCGTGAATCTGCAAGGGCTCTTCCAAAATATCGCCAATAGTATGACGCGGATGCAGCGAGCCGTAAGGATCCTGAAACACCATCTGCACCAGGCGGCAGCGTGTGTGATCGATACGATGATCAAGAGGCTTTGCGTTAATCGCCAGTTCGCCTTGCCAGTGATTAAACAGGCCCGCCAGACATTTCAGTACCGTGGTTTTCCCAGAACCCGATTCACCCACCAGACCAAAAATCTCACCCTCTTTCACACTGAGATTAACGTCGTACAGCACCTGATTACGCGCGCCATCGTCGCCAAAGCTCAGGTTGAGATTGTTAACAGTAATCATCTTGACTCCTTACCCGTTCATCCAGCTAACGTGACGTTGTAACACCGGCAGGCGCGCACGGCGATGATCGATATCTGGCAAAGCAGCGAGTAAACCTTGGGTGTAAGGATGTTGCGCTTGATCCAGTTCGCTGGCGGCCAGCGATTCCACCACCCGTCCGGCGTACATCACCAGAACGCGATCGCAGAAGCTGCGCACCAGATTGATATCGTGACTGATAAAAATCAGTCCTAAACCGCGTGCTTTTACCAAGTCGTCAAGCAGCGCCAACACCTGCAATCGCACCGATACGTCCAGCGCTGAAGTCGGTTCATCGGCAATCACCAGTTCAGGCTCGGTAATCAGCATCATGGCAATCATCACGCGCTGGCCTTGCCCGCCAGAGATTTCGTGCGGATAGAGTTGGTAAACACGCTCAGGATCGCGGATGCGCACCACCTCCAACATCTCCAGTGCCCGCTGACGGGCGGCGGCATGTTGTCCGCGATGATGGCTGCGCCAGGCTTCAGCGATCTGATCGCCGACGCGGATCACCGGATTAAGCGAATATTTTGGGTCCTGCATGATCATCGAGATGCGTTTACCACGTACGGCACGCATTTGTGCCGGGCTGGCGCGCAGCAGGTCGATATCGCCGAATTGCATGCGGCTGGCTTCAATGCGGGCTTTCGCGGGGTGCAGTTGCAGTAGCGCACGGCCCACAGTGGATTTGCCGGAACCCGATTCACCCACAATCGCCAGCTTTTCCTGTCCAAGTTGAAAGGAGACGCCCCGCACTGCGGCGGTGGTCTGGCGTCCGTTGACAAAGTTAACGTGCAAATCACGCACGTCGAGCAACGGCGAAGCGTTACTCACTGCGGGGATCGAGCAGGTCACGTAGGCCATCTCCTAAAAAGTTAAACGCCAGGCTGTTAATCAGAATCGCTAAACCCGGAACGGTCACTACCCACCAACATTCCAACATGTAGGTGCGGCCGCTGGCGATCATCGCGCCCCATTCAGGATCGGGTGGCTGTGCGCCAAGGCCGAGGAAACCCAGCCCAGCAGCAGTCAGAATGATACCCGCCATGTTCATGGTGATGCGGATAATCACCGAGGGCAGACACAGCGGCACGATGTGTTTCCACAGCACGCGCAGCGGAGAAGCACCTTGTAGCCGCACCGCAGAGATAAAGTCAGCCTGACGCAGCGACAGCGTTTCAGCGCGTGCCAGACGTGCAATGGGTGGCCAGGCTGTCAGCGTAATCGCAATGACCACATGTTCCAGGCCGGGACCTAGCGCCGCCACGAACGCCAGCGCCAATACCAGACTGGGAAAAGAGATAAAAATGTCGGTCACGCGCATCAGTACGCTGTCGACCTTGCCGCCAAAGTAGCCAGCCGTCACGCCCAGCAGCAGCCCGAGCGGGCCAACAGTAATCGACACCAGCAACACGATGTAGAGCGTGATGCGTGCCCCCCAAACTAACCGGCTAAAGATGTCGCGACCAAATTCGTCGGTGCCGAACCAATGCTCGGCGCTGGGCGGCGTTAACGCATTATTTAAATCCTGAATCAGCGGGTGATAAGGCGCAATCCAGGGTGCGAACAGCGCCACAATGCACAGCACCAGAACAATGCCGCCGCCAATCGCCGTCAGCGGATTGCAGGCCATGCGCCAGAGAAAATGAGCGGTACGCGCAGCAAAGCGTTGGCAGCGCGCCAGCTTTTCCCGCGTCGCGCTGACATGAGGCGTGTCGTAGGAGATCGTCATACTTTGGTCCTCGGATCAAATACCTGATAAAGCAGGTCAGAGAGCAGGTTAAGCATCACAAAAATCAGGCCGACCACCAGCACGCAGCCCATCACCGCATTCATGTCGCCTAGCATTAAACTGCCGGTCAGGTAAGAACCAAAACCGGGCCATGAAAACACCGTTTCAATTAATACCGCACCTTCCAGCAGGGAACCGTAGGCGAGGGCGACCACCGTGAGCAGCTGAACCAGAATGTTGCGGAAGGCGTGCTGCCAGATCACCTGCCATTCCGTTAATCCTTTGACGCGGGCAGTAAGAATGAACTCTTGCGACAGTTGCGCGAGCATAAAGCTGCGCGTCATGCGGCTGATGTAGGCCAGCGAATGAAAACCCAGCAGCGAAGCGGGTAACACCAAATGATTGAGCGCATTCCAAAACACCTGGCTGTTGCCCGCTATAAGCGCATCTATCAGCATGAAACCGGTACGGCGCGGCACAATGCCGTCAAGACTGAAATCAACCCGGCCCGCGCCGCCCACCCAACCCAGATGCGCATAGAACAGCAGCAAACCAATCATTCCCACCCAGAAAATCGGCGTGGAATAACCCGCCAGGCTGATCACACGTACGACGTAATCGATCACGCTGTTGCGTCGAGCCGCTGCCAGCACGCCCAACGGCACACCTAACCCGGCACCAATAACAATCGCCAACGTGGCCAGTTCAACGGTGGCGGGAAACACCCGCAGGATATCGTTGACCACCGGTTGGCCGGTAAGCAGCGCATGACCTAAATCGCCATGCAACAGCGCGTTAAGGTAGATACCGAACTGCACCCACAAAGGTTTGTCGAAGCCGAGTTGCTGATAAACCTGCTGATAAGTGGCGTTGTCAGCGTCGGGTCCAACAATCGCTAATACGGGATCCAGCGGCATCACGCGGCCAATGAAAAAAGTCAGCAGCAGCAGGCCAAACAGCGTAATAAGCACCTGTACGCCACGTTTGCTGATGCGGCGAACCTGGTTTTGAGTCAGCGTCATGGGCGACCTCCCGCTAAGGTATCCGGCGTTTTCCATACGTCGCGCAGGAAAGTGGTGGCCGATGGATGCGGCTGATAATCCTGCACACGGTTATTAACCACCACCGAATCCACCATTTGTGATATCGGCATCAAGGCCGGCACCAGTTGGTCATATCGGCGTTGAATCGCGAAATATTCTTGCTGCTGTTTGGTGCTGTCGCGCTCGACCAGCGCCTGATCAATCATGCTATTGAGCTGGGCATCGTAGAAACCGGTGCGCCAGCCCTGAAAATTGGTCAGGCGTGCGCTGTCGGCATTGTTTGGGTTATAGACCAGCGAACGCAGGCTGGAGTGAGGATGAGGTTCAACGCCGCTGCCGCCACGGCCCACCAGCAAGTTAAACTGGCGATCGCGCATTGCGCCGTAGATCTGATTACCGGTGCCAGTGACAATTTTGGCGCGGATGCCGCCTTGCAGCAGCGTGGACTGTATCGCGATAGCGATGTTCAGAAAGGGTTGGTCAGCTAATACGCGCAGCGTAGTGTCAAATCCATTGGGATAACCCGCTTCAGCCAGCAACGCTTTGGCGCGTGCAACATCCAGTTTGTAGCCAGGATCGGGCAGGGTGGCAGGCATATTTGCCTGAATCGGGCGCTGATGCAGCACGCCATATCCGGTCATCAAGCTTTTATTAATTCCCTGATAATCTACCAGATACCGTACCGCTTCACGCACTTTGACATCCGCGAAGTGGTCATCCTTCATGCTCATCGCCAGATAGTAAATAGTGCCTTTCTGTACCGCGTCGATAGCCAGGTCGGGATCGTTACGCAGGGCGCGTACGTCGGGAATCGCCATGTTGCTGGCAATATCCAGATCGCCTTTTTGCATCATCAAACGCAGGGTTTGTGACTCTTGTAAATGGCGAAATACCACGCGTGACATTTTTGCCTCGCCGCGCCAGTAATGATCTGCTCGGCTCATGCGCAGCACATCTTTGGCCTGCCAGACATCAAGGCGGAAGGGACCTGAACCCGCTTCGTTGGTGGTTAACCAGCGGTTGCCCCAATCGCCTTTCACTTCATGTGATTTCACCGTTTTGCTGTCCAGCACCACCATGCTGCCCAACGCCGCCAGCGAATAGATCACCAGCTTGGGATCATTGGGTTTCGGCAGGGTCATCACCACGGTGCGTGCATCGGGTGCGGTGATCATCTGATCCACATTTTCTTTCGTGAAACCATACGATTTCCACACCGATGCTTGCGCCAGATTCAGGTGCAGCACACGACGCATTGACCAAATCACATCGTCACTGCTCAACGCATTGCCGGAATGAAAGGTGACACCGTCACGAAGGTGGAAGGTGAGCTGCTTGTTATCTGGGCTGATCTCCCAACGTTCCGCCAGTGCAGGGCGCACGTTGGTCAGTTGTTTAGGATCGAGTTCAACCATGCCGTCATACAGATTCACCACAATACCCACCACTTCATTACCGGTCATGGCGGCGGGATCCAGCGTGAGCAAGTTATTCATGTTCATGCCAACGATCAGCTGATCGTCAGGCGTTTTCGCCTGTAACGACGCGCTGCCCGCCAGCAGCAGCAGCGTGACAAGCCACGCGCCGCAGCGGTTGTAGAGTTTCATAATGTCAGTCCAGCAGGTCAGAGGTTATTATTGTTTGCCGTACTTGGTTATGGCGATTTACCAGCGTTCGAGCGTATGGGTTTCTATCCAGCTAAAGTTAATGTCTTCTCCTAATCCAGCGCGGGTTGGCAAATGCACAAAACCCTGGTCATCCATCGGATCGACCAGGCTGTTGAGATAGGCAGGAGGCTGTTCGTAATCAAGGAAAGGGTGTAACAGGCCGCGTTCATACCAGCGACAATTGCGGATCGCGCCGACCACCGCAATGCTGGCTGCGCCATTGCCATGGACTTCGCAATCCATACCAAAGGCTTCTGCGAGGCTGGCAACTTTCATGGTCGCTGAGATTCCCCCTACGCCATTGGCACCCGCACGCAAAATGTCGCAGGCGCCTGCTCGCACCCAATCAGCACGGCTGTGATGTTTACCGCCGAGGCTTTCCGGTCCCAGCACATCAATCGACAGGTTTTCAGCCAGCCAGGCGTAAGAGGCCATGCTCTCTTCTTCCATCGGCTCTTCAAACCAGCTGAAATTTAATTTTTCTAAGGCTCTGCCGATGGTCAGCGCTTCGCTGCGGCTGTACCAGTGATAACCGTCCAGCATCAGCGCAATATCGGGTCCTACCGCTTCGCGTACCGCCGCACAGGCTTTAATATCCATGGCTGTGCTGGGCGCAAACGAAACGGGCGGCATCCAGGTGTGGAGCTTGATCGCTTTGTAGCCGCGCTGTACCAGCTTTTCAGCAAAGCGTGCATATTCATCAGGAGTTGATAATCCCCCCTCCAGTTCATCACCACACATGGTGCTGCCGTAGGCGGGAATCTTCTCGCGATAGCCGCCCAGCAATTTGTGCACCGGCTGCTGCAGTTTGCGACCAATTAAATCCCACATCGCTTGTTCAACGGCAGAAAGCGCGCGTTCGGTGAGCTGATGTGCACTTCCACGTTGCCAGTGCACCAGATCTTGCCACAAACGTTCGCGGTCAAAGGCGTTTTGCCCAATCAGCACTTTGCGAAAAAAGGCATTCACCACATGTGAACGCACCACTTCGGCAGGTGCAAAGGCATAGCCGCAATCCCCTTCATCACTGGTGATCGTTAATAACGCCATTTGCGCATCTGTTTCGGGGCCGGGATGAGAGTGGCCGGCGCTGTCTGAGCGGCGCTGAGTAGGATAAGTAAAAAGGGTGACATCGATTGCGCTGATCTTCACGGTTAAGCTCCTGTAGCTGATCGTTTGGCGTAATAAATAAAACGCCGTTTCATTTTTATAATCTAGCCTTCACATTTTATTAACGCATTAGCCAAAACAAGAACATTGCTGACTAATATGTGTGCAGTTGCCTAAGGCGTTGTGAACACATTCACGAAAGCGCGGCGTTTTGTGAGCCAGGGCACGCAGAGATAGGGTTTAAGCAGATTGGGCAGTGATACTTTTCAGCGTATTTTCCCCAGTTAATTCAAAAATTAACGCCTGTTAGCGAAGCGTTAATAATCTCTGTTTTTCCTTTCATTATTTAAAGTGCTATTTAAGAAGCTGATAACTTTTACCGCTACGTATTTATGGGCGGAAATTTTAATAGGATTAAATAAATAATAAATTTTAATAAAATATATTATTAATATAAAAATCAATAATTTATTTTCGTAAAATATAAACATTCCACGCCTCGCTTTCTAAAGTTGGCTTGCGGGTTATCTGTTTCTCTTCAATAAATTAATAGTCACATAATTAGCGGGTTTATCTTGAGGTGCAATGAAAAGCGCCTTAAGTGCAGATAAGCCCTTTAGCGAGATTGATTGACTTTATCTGGAGAGCGCAATGTTTCGTCATGTTAAACAAATGCAATATACCGTTCGCGTTGCTGGTCCAAATCCGGGGCTGGCTAACTTACTGTTAGAACAATTTGGTGGGCCTCAAGGGGAACTGGCGGCAGCATGCCGTTATTTTACCCAAGGGCTGGGCGATGAAGATCCGGGTCGTAAAGATATGCTGCTGGATATCGCTACTGAAGAGTTAAGCCATCTGGAAATTATCGGTAGTCTGGTTGGCATGCTCAACAAAGGTGCTAAAGGCGATCTGGCTGAAGGTGTGGAAGAGGAAGCCGAACTTTATCGTTCACTCACTAACGGCGGCAACGGCAGCCACACCACCGCGTTACTTTACGGTGGCGGCCCGGCGTTAACCAACTCCGCCGGTGTGCCCTGGACAGCAGCCTATATCGATACCATTGGCGAAGTTACCGCCGATCTACGATCCAATATCGCCGCTGAAGCGCGCGCTAAAATCATTTACGAACGTCTGATCAACGTAACCGATGATCCCGGCGTAAAAGATGCGTTGGGCTTTTTGATGACGCGAGAAGTGGCGCACCAGATCTCGTTTGAAAAAGCGCTCTATGCAATCCGTGATAATTTCCCGCCAGGAAAATTACCACCAATCGAGCAGTACGCGCACACGTATTACAACATGTCTGAAGGGGGCGATATTCGCGGTAGCTGGAATTCAGATGAGAATTTCGATTATGTAGCCGATCCGCAACCTGCAGTAGACGGTGGTGATGGTTTATCCAAAGTGACCTTGTCTGATAAACAAAATACACATGTTGAAAATATGGCCATCCGCACCCAATCCGATCCCACCATCAATCCTTTAACCGGAACCGATCTGGGCAAAGGCATACCAAAAGAGCAGCAGTGATCGGGAGACGTGCCTGTTGACGCAGGCACGCTGAATAAAAGGAGAAGTCATGCGCATTCATCATCTGAACTGTGGATGTATGTGTCCAGTCGGTGGCGCGTTGTACGATGGTTTCAGTGCATCACCTTTCGCCCATTTAGTGTGTCATTGCCTGTTGCTGGAGACCGATGCACACGGCTTGGTTTTAGTGGATACCGGCATGGGATTACAGGATATCCAACGTCCCGCCGATCGCCTTTCGGGCTTTTTCCGCGCCATGAACAACATCCGTTACGATAAGCAACTCAGCGCCTGGCAGCAGGTGGTGAATTTAGGGTTCAAGCCCGACGATGTTCGCCACATCATTCTGACGCATCTGGATTTTGATCATGCTGGCGGCATCACCGATTTTCCACAAGCGCGTGTGCATCTGTTACAGCGAGAACTGCAAACGGCAACCGGGCAACAAAGCTGGTTACGACGTCAGCGCTATCGGCCTCAGCAGTGGGGCAGCCACGATGGCTGGCGTGGTTATCCTGATGGGGGCGAGCGCTGGTTCGGTTTTGACGCCGTCAGGGCCATTGATGAGTTAAGCGATGACATTCTGCTGGTGCCGCTGCCGGGACACACATTAGGGCACGCTGGCGTCGCGATCCGTCATGGAAAAGGCTGGATGTTGCATGGTGGCGACGCCTGGTTTTATCGCGGCGAAATGCACCAGGAAACGCGCCATTGCACGCCCGGTTTGCGCTTCTATCAGTGGATGATGCGCAGCGATACACAAGCATGGCGTACTAACCAACAACGATTACGTGAACTGTCGTTGCAGCACAATGATGAGGTCACGATGTTTTGCAGCCACGATGCACGCGAGCTTCAGGCCTTCACTTCACGGCGCTAATAGTATTCCTAAAATCATTTTCATCGATCGCTTCCCCTTATCTGATTTATGAGTGATAGTAACGGCGATTTACAATAATAATTCTCATTATCATTTATATGGGTTATTTCGATGAAAAAATGGATGTTAGCGCTGGGGTTAATCACGCTGGTAGGATCGGCATCGGCTAAAACAATTACTGATGTCGCCGGGCGTCAGGTCGATGTCGCCAATGAATCAAAACGTATTATTTTAGGTGAAGGACGACAGATCTATTTGTTGGCTGCCTTTGATACCGAGGCGCCGTTTCAACGGGTAGTTGGCTGGCGCGATGACTTTCACAAAGCGGATTGGGATGGTTATCAGGCGTATGAACAGCGCTATCCGCAAATTAAAAAACTGCCGACCTTTGGCGGGGCAAAGGATGGCACGTTTAACGTAGAGCAGGCGCTGACGTTAAAACCGGATTTAGTACTGATGAACCTTGAGTCCAAAGCGGCAACGGATGAGGGCAAACTGATTGAAAAATTGCAGGCTGTTGGTATCCCGGTGGTGTTTATCGATTTCCGTGAAGCGCCGTTTGTGAATGCTGAGAAAAGTATTCGTATTATGGGTGAGTTGGTGAACAAACCAGCCCGTGCGCAGGCGATTATCGACTTCCGCCACCAGCAAATTCAGCGTGTCACTTCACGTTTGCACAGTTTCAACGGCTATCGCCCGAAAGTCATGATCGATCGTGCAGGCGGTTACAGCGACGAATGTTGTATGTCATTCGGCAATGAGAATTTTGGGCAAATGGTGGAAATGGCCGGCGGCGATAACATTGCCAAAAATCTCATTCCTGGCACCTTTGGTACTCTCAATCAAGAGCAAATCATTGCCAGCCGCCCAGATGTGGTGGTGGTCACGGGTGCAAACTGGAAAAATTACAATACGGTAGGGAAGTGGATTGGCGTTGGGCCGGGGGCTGACGTCACGGAGGCAACGGCGCGCTTAAAAACGCTGATGATGCGTGATGCTTTCAAAACCCTACCGGTTGCACATAACGGCAATGCACACGCCATCTGGCATCAGTTCTATGACAGCCCTTACCAGTTTGTTGCTATTCAGGCATTGGCAAAATGGCTGCATCCCGATCTGTTTGCCGATCTTGATCCAGATAAGACCTTCCGTGAGTTCCATCAGAAATTTTTACCGCTACCTTACCAGCCTGGTTATTGGGTAACGTTACCCGCAGATAAACGTTAATGTTCCCCTCGGCGGCAGAGATGCCGCTGTTTAATTTCTTTTTCTTGCTGAATTAACCTGCCACTTTTCTTCATGTTTACTAATATTTTACAGGCGCGAAGTCGGTTGCTTGAGGAAGCGAAGTGCCGTCTTCACCCCGTTTATTAACAGAATATGGAGAGGAAAATGCGCACTACCTCGGGAAGGTCGGCTTTCGCCGTTACGCTTTACGCTCTGCTTGAGCCGCTGCCGTTGGGCTTTTTTAGCGCCGCCTGGCTATTCGATATTATCTACATGCGAGGCTTTGAAATCATGTGGACCGATGCCGCCAGCTGGCTCATTGTTTTTGGTTTGGTCATAGCGGTTCTGCCACGTTTAATCAGCCTTATTTATCTATTTCGTGGCAGTGCAGCACCCGAAAAAACCCATTTTTGGCTCTCGTTGCTGGCCATTATCCTTGCTGTGCTAAACGCCTTCATTCATAGCCGTGATGCTTATGCGGTGGTGCCATTAGGCGTCATACTTTCTACGCTGGTGGTGGCACTATTGCTGCTGGCAAATGTTCAACTCGCGTTACGTCAACGCACCGCTTAAGGAGAAGCCGAGATGAAAATGCAGCATAAAACGTTACTCGCCGTGACCTTAATTGCCTTGCTGGCGGGCTGTGACGATGGCGCGCTGATTGATCCGCAAAAGCAAACCGGCCCCAATCCTGAACTGCCACAGGCGCAAAATTTTGTTATGCCGCCAATGCAGGTGCCAGAGGGCGTACCGTGGAAAGCGGGTGAAATGCCGAAAGTGGCAAAAGGGCTAAAAATCGAGAAGATCGCCGAGAACTTGCAACATCCACGTCAAGTCTACGTACTGCCGAATGGCGATGTGCTGGTGGCGGAGTCTAACGGGCCACCAAACGCGACAGCCAGGCCGAAAGAGCTGATAACAGGCTTGATTCAAAAATCTTCGGGCAAAGGCGGCGCAGGCGGCAACAGCATTACGCTGCTGCGTAACGTAAACGGTAAGTGGGAAAAACATCGCTTTATCGAAAATCTGTTTTCACCGTTTGGTATCCAGCTGGTGGGTAATACGCTGTATGTCGCGAATGCCGACAGCTTGGTGAAATTTCCTTATACCGAAGGCGAAACGGAGATTCGTACCGCGCCTGAAGAGGTGACTGACCTGCCGGGCGGACCGATCAATCATCACTGGACGAAATCGCTGCTGGCAAGTCCCGATGGCAGCAAGTTGTATGTGGGAATAGGATCCAATAGCAACATCACTGAAAACGGCATTGGCGCTGAATATCGCCGCGCGGCGATCCTTGAAGTCGATGCTGCCAGCGGGGCAAGTCGCATTTACGCCAGCGGATTACGTAATCCTACCGGTATGCAGTGGGAACCGCAGAGCGGTAAGTTGTGGGCCATTGTGAACGAACGCGATGAAATTGGTTCGGATCTGGTGCCGGATTACCTGACGTCGGTGCAGGAGAAAGGCTTCTACGGTTGGCCTTACAGCTATTTTGGTCAGCACATTGACCCCCGTGCCGAACCGCAGCGTCCCGATCTGGTTGAGAAGGCCATCAAGCCCGATTACGCGCTGAGCTCGCACGTCGCACCGCTGGGCCTCCTGTTCTACCAAGGTGACAACATGGCGCAATATCGCGGTGGCGCGTTTGTAAGTGAACACGGGAGCTGGAACCGCAAGCCGTTAAATGGTTATCAGGTGGTGTGGGTGAAATTTGAGCAGGGTCAGCCGGTGGGTCAGCCGCAGCCGATTGTTACCGGTTTTTTGACGGATGATCAAAAGCACGTTCGTGGATTGCCAGTAGGATTAGCTGAAGATAAGCAGGGTGGCGTTTTGATCGCCGATGATGCGGGTAACAGCATCTGGCGCATTAGCGCAGCAAACGAATAATCGGTTAAATGCTGGGCAATAAAAAAGGATTTGGCTTGAGGCCAAATCCTTTATTTTTTTGTTCGTTCCCCGGCTGGTAACCGGCTTCGAACGAGGTGCTCAGCACTCTCCACAAAAGTTATTCTAAATAGTGAGGCGAAGGTTTTCAAGTTTGGCTAAAATACTGTATGGTTATACAGGTGTTGAGGGATGAGTTCAGCCTCAAGATTGACTGGCCGCTCCCAGGGGCACGGTTTTTAAATCCCGGCAGGCATCAGGTGGTGCTGGCCTGTGGCTTTAACCTTGAGTGCCGCTCAGCTCTCTCCACAAGATGTGCTTAGGCACCCGGCGGGTAGAGTCAAAGCCTCGGTAGCCGAACAGCGCGCTCCTGTAAAAGGAGAAGGAAAGTGATGGAACTGACAAGGCTGATTCTGGATATCATCCGAATCATTTTGCAGATCATCGTTGCCCTTATGCAACTGACCGGTAAAGCATACTAACCGGAACTTGAGACAAGGCGGAGCTAACCACTCCGCCTTTTTTCACAGCCGTTAATCCGTTTTTTTCAGTGTCAGTCAGGCAATACCAGCACGCTGACTACGCCCGCTAATCGCCAGCCATATCAACTACAACGGCGCATTTATCATTTAAAAAATCAGCTGCACCTTGGCGGCGCGCTCTTTATCCGAAGCGAGCTCCAGAGCGGAAGCGGCTTCCTGCATAATCATTTCTGCTGACAGCAGTGGCAGAGGGTTAATTTTGCCGAGTTCAAGCCAGCGAACCGCAGTGGTAAACTCGGTGGTAAAACGGAATGAACCGCGCAACTGTACCTCTTTCACCAGCAACGGACCAACAGGATAGTTCACCTCTGCCGCGCCCATGCCAAGCTGAACAATAATGCCGCCAGGCCGTGTAAACGCCACCAGCGAACTCACCGCGGATGCCGCACCGGACGCCTCGAAGCAGACATCAAAATGGCCCCCTTTTTCTGCCCAGACCGCAGAGTGTTTTTCATCACGCGGGTCAACCGCTTGGCTGGCACCCATTTCTGTAGCCAGCTCGCGACAGCGCTCACTGATATCGGTTGCGACCACTTCTGTCGCGCCAGATGCCAGCGCTGCGGCAATCACCAGGCAACCAATCGGCCCTGCACCCGTCACCAATATGCGCTTCCCGGTCAAATCGCCTGCCTGGCGTACCGCATGAATGCAAACCGCGAGCGGTTCAGCAAAAGCGATGACTTTAGCCTCAGCCCCGTCGTTGTAGGGCACGCACTGCAACGGATTGACCACCACATACTGGGCAAAGCCGCCGTTAACATGCGGGAAAAACTGCGCGCTACCCATAAAACGCATTGAGCGACAGAGATTCTGTTTCCCCTCCTGACACAGCATACACTGCTGGCACGGTTGAGAAGGGTTGATTGCCACACGCTGGCCGGGCTTTAGTTCGCTGTCTTGCGGTGCCTGCTCGATAATGCCGACAAACTCATGGCCCAGCACCATTGGCGCTTTAAGCACTGACATACCGGCGCGGCCATGCTGGAAATAGTGTATGTCAGAGCCGCAAATACCGCCGCGCTCCACCTTCACCAACACCTGTTCATCGTTCCATTGAATCTCGCGCGGTTCACAGCGCACATCATGCGCGGCATTGACGATCACGGCGTTCACTGTTTTCTGATGCATTATGCTTCTCTCTATGCGTTAGACGGGGTCTCAAATTTTTTCTTTTGATCGGCGTGTTCTTCTCCGGGCGGTGTCATGACTTCAATTTTTCCCACCAGCATCAGATAAGCCAAAAAACCCATCAGCGCGACGGCGGCGATATACCACATGGCGTACTGGAAATTGTGGGTTTTCTGCAGAATAACGCCAATGATGATTGGGCTAACAATGCCGGAGAGATTGCCGAAAATATTCAAAAATCCACCAATAGTACCGATCAGATGGCGAGGAATGACATCGCTGCACACGACCCATCCGAGATTGGAGAAGGCGTTAGCAAAAAACGCGATCGACAAGATAACGATGGCGATCACCGGGCTGTCTTGGAAGAAGTTCACTAATACAATTGAGCAGGTCAGCAACATGCCCGTCATTACCGGCAATTTACGCGCAAAAGTGCGACTGCGGCCGCGCTTCAGCAGGAAATCACTTAGGGTTCCGCCGCACAGCACACCGGCCATCGCCATCATGTACGGAAACATGGCACCGATGCCGGCCTTATCAATCGACAAATGCAGGCCTTTTTCCAGGTACACGATAAACCACGTCAGGAAAAAGTAGAGGGTGGACGAGGCTGCGAACTGGGCAATAAACAGGCCCCAGGTGGTGCGCTGACGAAGAATATATTTTACCGACGACCAATTGACCTTACTGCTACCACTTTGCTGGTTGGCTGAACCGTGACCGCCACCCTGGCGAATAAGCGTTAGTTCAGCGCTATTTACCTTGCTGCTGTGCTGTGGATCGCGATAGGCGATGAGCCAGTAAAGACCAAACACAATACCGACTAAGCCAGAGAGATAAAACGACATCTCCCAACCCCATTTGCTGACAATAAGCGACAGCAGCGGCGTCAGCAGCGCCAGACCAATATATTGCGCGCTGGAGTAGGTTGCGGTTGCTCTGGCGCGTTCATGATCGGGAAACCAAGTAGCAATGATCTTGGTATTGGAAGGGAAAGAGGGCGCTTCAGCCACGCCAATCAACCCACGACACACCAGCAACATCATAAATGAGGCGGTTGCCGTGGTGAAAAAATGGTGCGAGGCCAGTCCCATCAGTAGAGTAAAAAGACTCCAGAGTACAATCGCGCTGCCATACAGCCAGCGCGAACCAATGCGGTCGAGCAGATAGCCGACCGGAATTTGGCTCAGGGCATAAAACCAGGTAAACATCGAGAAGAGTAAACCCAGTTGTGTCGCTGAGAGATAAAACTCACCCTGAATATGAGAGCCTGCGACGGCCAGATTAGCCCTGTCCATGTAGTTAATGGCGGTGACAACAAACAGCATGAGCAGAATGTTTAAGCGCGTATGGGTAGGTTTAAGGGTCATCGATTATCCTCTCTCAGTAAACAGAGGGGTACGAGCAGCCGGTGTTGCCTGGCTACTAAAGGTGGTGAAGGCAGTAAGCAATACCGCGACAATCAACGATCCCCCCATGAAAACATAGGATGCGGCAGGGCCGCCGGTTAAACCGTTGAGATAGCCGACAATCCAGGCACCGACAAAAGAACCCAGCGCACCAAAACAGACCACAAATGACATCGCGCCAGCGACCACATTCCGAGGCAGCATTTCAGGGAGAGCGGCGAAGAAAGGTCCATAAGGTGTGTACATCGCGCCACCGGCGATCACTAACAATCCCCACGAGATCCAGAAGTGTGTTGCGCCAAGTGTAAATGAAGCGATAAAGCAGACTGCGCCTAATCCAAGGAACAGCAGCACAATAGCTTTACGTTGCTGAAATCGGTCAGAAAACCAGGAAGCACCCAGCATTAGCGGAACGGCAAGCAGATAGGGGGCGGCGGAAAGCCAGCCAGTTGCAACAATTCCCATTCCTGAAGCGCTTTTTAACATGGACGGCAGCCACATAATGAAACCGTACATGCCGATGTTCCAGAAGAAGTGAATAAAGGCCAGCGCCAGAACTTTGGGCGAACGAAAGGCTTCTCGATAATTCTTCACCGGTTTGATTGACTGTTGTTCAGCCGCAAGAGCGTTTTCAACGGCACGCTTCTCAGGTTCACTCAGCCATTTTGCATCGCGTGGGCGATCGGCATAGATCCGCCACCAGATGAAGGCCCATAAGATTGCCGGCACACCTTCAATAATAAACATGCCGCGCCAGCCAAACGAATTCACCAAATAACCTGAAAGAATCGACATCCACAATACGGTGATGGGATTGCCCAGGAATAAAAAGGTGTTCGCTTTTGAGCGTTCTTCTCGCGTAAACCAGTGGCTTAGAAAAATCAGCATGGCAGGCATCACTACACTTTCCGCAACCCCTAACAGGAAACGAATAGCTGCCAGTAATGCCACGCTGTGCACCATACCGGTGGCGGTGGCCAGTGCGCCCCACAGAATCAGACTCCAGAAAATCAGCCGCTTAGCCGAATGTTTTTCTGCGTAAATGCCACCAGGCACCTGAAAGCAAAAGTATCCAAGGAAAAAGAGTGCGCCAAGCAAGGAAGAGATCGCTGGCGTAATATGCAGATCTTCTGCCAGCCCGGCTGCAGCACCAAAGCCGTAGTTGGCACGATCAAGGTAGGCGAGACTATAGGTAATAAAGGCGATGGGAATGAGTTTTCGCCAACGACTGGCGGGTAAAATCCCTGCAATTTTCTGGTTCATAGTGTGACCTCGGGTCGCTCATTGAGTAGGGTACGGCCAAGTCTTCATGCTCAGCTCAGATCGTCCTGGGAAGTCAGTTACAGCGTTGCCAGCCAGCCGCCGTCGACGTAGATCATCTGGCCGTTAACGTAATCCGACGCCGAAGAGGCCAGATAAATTGCGGTGCCTACCAGCTCTTCGGGTTTTCCCCAGCGGCCAGAGGGATTACTGCTACAGACCCACTGATTGAAGGCTTCGTTAGCGACCAGCGCTTCGTTCATGTCAGTCAGGATGTAGCCAGGTCCAATGCCATTGGTCTGAATGTTGAAAGGCGCCCATTCCGCTGCCATCGACTTAGTCAGCAGCTTGATGCCGCCTTTGGCCGCCGTGTAAGGCGCAACGGTAGGACGAGCCGCTTCGCTGGTCAGCGATCCAATGTTGATGATTTTTCCGCCGCGCTGGCGTTCAATCATGCGTTTCGCTGCGGCGCGGGAAACCAAAAAGGCGCTGGTCAGATTCACATCCAGCACCCGTTGCCAGTCACTTAAAGCCAGCTCCAGCATCGGTTTTCGGAACTGAATGCCGGCATTATTGATGACAATATCGACCTGCACGCCTCTTTCATCGAGTTGACTGAAAACTGACTCAATGGCGGCTTCATCCGCCACGTTAAAAATAAAACCCTCTGCTTCAAGCCCCTGTGCCCGTAACTTCTCCAACGCCGTGGTCATGTGTTCTTGTTGCGTGCCATTCAGAATGACGGTTGCACCTGCTTGTGCGAGACCCTGCGCATAGGCGAATCCTAAGCCGCGCGTTGAGCCGGTAATTAGCGCGGTTTTTCCGCTCAGGTTAAAAAACGTCTGCATGATAATATCCGCCTCATGTAACATGACTAACAAGTTAAGTGGATTTGTTTTACGTCAAGCGTCTTAAAGCGGCAATTAGCACAGCGTAAATTTGTAAGATGCTTCACAAATTTTTAACTTAAGAACGATGCGATACGATGAAGGAAATTCAGATAACTTCATGATAAATAAGATGTGTTTGCTGGAAACGTAAAAAGACCCGACAAATTTTCTCTTGTCATGGCAGCGGCGACACGTTAAAAAAGCTCCAGACATGTAGGACAAGTGAGTAATGCTGTGGCGCTGGAAAGTATCCAAAAACATAATGTAGTCGATGTGATTTACGAGCAGATGAAGCAGAACATCCAGGATGGACTGTGGGAACCCGGCTGCAAACTGCCATCAGAAGCTGAACTGACGGCCACCTTTCAGGTCAGCCGTGTGAGTGTCAGAAGTGCAGTTCAGAAGCTGCGGGATCTTGGTGTGGTTGTGACGCATCAAGGTAAAGGCACGTATGTGACCCGCGAAGTGGCACGCTACGGGGCATTCAGTGATAACCAGCCGATTCTGCATTTATCACAGGAGGAATTCGATGATATGCGTGTTTTCCGTCAAACCGTGGAATTTAAGTGCATGGAGCTGGCGGTACAGAACGCCACTGACGAGGATGTGAAAGGGTTGGAAAATGCTTTAAATCGTATGCTGGTGAGTAAGGATGACTATAAAAAATATTCGCTGGCCGATTATGATTTTCATCTTGCCATCGTCAAAGCTTCACACAATAAAGTCTTCATTCACGTGATGGAGTCGCTGAAAGGGATATACGTACATTATCTCGAGGAGTTGAACCGGGTTTTGGGCATCACGCTGGAAAGCGTAGAGGCGCATATCAAGGTCTTTATGGCGTTGAAAAATCGCGACGCTTCGCTGGCGGCTGAGACGCTAAACAGTGCTATGACGCACAATGTTCATGCGATAGAAGACGTACGTCACAACTGATTCATCGAAAAGCCCTGAAGGGCTTTTTAAAGCGCCCAACATGTAGGACATCATACAACATCTTATCCAGAATACGTGAGGAACATCATGAGCAATCTGAAGATCACCGATGTAAAAACCATACTGACTGCGCCCGGCGGCATCGATCTCGTGGTAGTGAAAATTGAAACCAGCGAACCGGGTTTATACGGTTTGGGCTGCGCAACCTTTACCCAGCGAATCTTTGCCGTAGCCGCGGCGATTGAAAATTACATGAAACCGTTTCTGATTGGCAAAGACCCGGCGCGGATTGAAGACATCTGGCAATCGGCAGCGGTAAGCGGTTACTGGCGCAATGGCCCGGTAATGAACAATGCGTTATCCGGCATTGATATGGCACTGTGGGATTTGAAAGGCAAGGTGGCTAATTTACCGGTGTTTGAAATGTTGGGTGGCCAGTGTCGGGATGGCGTTCCGCTTTATCGTCACTGCGACGGTGCAGATGAAATTGAAGTGGAAGATAACATTCGGGCGCGCATGGAAGAGGGCTATCAATATGTGCGTTGTCAGATTGGCATGTATGGTGGAGCGGGAACCGACGATATGCGTCTGATCGCCGGCAAGCTGGCTAAAGCGCGCAACATTCAGCCAAAAGTGTCGCCGCGCAGTCAGACACACGGCATTTACTTTGATCCAGATGCGTACGCGCGTGCGGTTCCGCGCTTGTTTGATCATCTGCGCAGCAAGCTGGGATTTGGCGTTGAGTTTATTCATGACGTTCACGAACGTATTACACCGATAGCCTCAATACAGATGGCAAAATCGCTTGAGCCTTATCAGTTATTCTTCCTTGAAGATCCGGTTGCGCCTGAAAATATCGACTGGCTGAGCAAATTGCGCAGTCAGAGCAGCACCCCGATTGCGATGGGTGAACTCTTTACTCAAATCAACGAATGGAAGCCACTGATTCAAAATCAACTGATTGACTATATTCGCTGCCATGTCAGTACTATTGGCGGGATTACACCGGCGAAAAAACTCGCGACCTTTGCTGAGCTTTACGGGGTGCGTACCGCCTGGCATGGTCCGGGCGATATTTCACCGGTTGGGGTGGCTGCGAATTTGCACATCGACATGAGCATCCCCAATCTGGGTATACAGGAATACACGCCGGTGAATGACGCGTTGCAGGACGTTTTCCCCGGTTGCCCTGAAATTGATCGCGGTTATGCCTATCTGAGCGATCGACCTGGATTGGGCGTAGATATCGATTTAAAAGAAGCCGCTAAATATCCGGTATCCGGCGGCATTCCAGAATGGACCCTTGCGCGTCTACCCGATGGTACGGCCGCACGTCCTTAATACCTCAGGAAAAGGCGTTCAGTGGTGGCAAGGCGAGCATAGTCGCCTTATGCAACTAGCCGGAACGTGAGACAAGGCGGAGCTAACCACTCCGCCTTTTTTCATGTTAACGCGCTGATGCGCCGTCAGGCCGTTTGCTGCGTCACGTTAGCCTCAGTTTGAGGGTGCAAGCGCTTCTCCGGTTGCAGCAGCGTCATCGCCAACATGCTGCCAAACGCGATCACAGCGGTGACGGTAAACATGGCGTTATAGCCATAATATTCGGCCAACCAACCGCAGAGCATCGGGGAGATGATCGCGGCGAGATTGGCAATAGCCAATGTCATGCCGCTGTAGGTTCCGACCGATGATTTCGGCGTTACGTCAATCACCACAGACCAGTAAACATTGTTCACCAGGGCGTTCAGTGCGTTGCCCAGCGTCATCAAGGCGATAATACCCGCCGCTGAGTGCATCCACGGAATCGCCATAAAACAGCAAGCGGTGCCGCACAGCGTGACGGCGGCAAAAACATTACGTGCCAGACGCAGATTGTTGAAGCGAGCCAGCAGCCAGTCGGCAAAACGTCCCCCGAGCAGCACGGTAATACAGGCACCGCTCCATGGAATCATCGCGACGTACCACAATGCGTGCAGATCGTAATGAAAGTTATCCTGCAGATATTTCGGCATCCACGTCACCAGCGTAAAGGTGATGTAGAGAAAGGAGAAATAGCCCAGCGCATTGCACACCAGCGTGCGGCTGGTAAAAAAGCGCCACCACGGCAGCGGGGTATCGTCGTGTTGAGTCACCTTTTGTCCGCGGTGAATAAACTCACGTTCTGCGGCATGGGTTGCAGCGCTGGTATCTGGGCTATCGCTGAAGGTGCGGGCAAAAAGCAGCATTGCCAGCAGCGACATCACGCCAAGCAGGATAAACATCATGCGCCAGTCGTTGGTCAGCAGCAGCAGACCGACAGCAATCGGCGCTGTCAGTAACGATCCAACTTGGGTGGAAAGCAGGCCAATGCTCAGAGCGAAACCGCGTTCGTTATCAGGTGCCCAGTGCGCGATGGCTTTGTTCATCAACGCGTACGCCGGGCCTTCCGAAAAGCCAAACATGATGCGTAACGCCGCAAACCCCATGATGGCCGATCCGCCAAACAGCGCCATGCCTAAATCACCCGCCCAGGCAGTGGCAATTTCCAGAATCGACCAAAGCACGCCAGCCATCATCCAGACTTTTTTAGTGCCGATACGATCGGCCAGAAAGCCACCACACAGCGATCCAAACAGATAGCCAAAGCCAAAATAGCCCAGCACCGCGCCAAGCTGCACTTTTGAAAAGTGATATTCCGCTGAAATGGCATTCGCGGCAAATGAGAGTGCGCCGCGATCAACGTAGTTAATCAGGGCAATGAGAAACAGCATTGAAAATATAGTGTAACGATAGCGACCCGGGTTCATCTCATCTCTCCTGAATAAAAAACTGACAGAAGTGATAAGCAAAATAGATGCCTGAAATGATTAACTATTGTAAAAACAGGGACATAAAACTATAAAAGAGGCCCGTAGCGAGACGGAACATCAATATTGCTGATTAATTGTACGGTTGATAATGAGCCTGCGCATCAATTTGGTGCGGATTTTGCTCGCTACATGACAACCAGATGCTTCTGTTGACGCTGGCAGGTTAGCGTTAAAATCCATGATATAGGAATTATTCCGCGCACCCGGCTAAAAGCCTGACGGTGCGAAAGGATTGTGGCTGCAAGCGGTGAGTGCGCGCCTTGAACAAACAATCGCTTACCGCCTGGAGGGGCGGCATAAATCCTTTGAGCGAACGTCAGGCAGCCGTTTCATGGGAAGAAGCCAAAGGCGGCTGATGAAGGGTGATCGCGGCGGGTGTGGTTTCATCGATATGACACAGAATTTGTTGCTGATAATTGCTATCCAGCACAGCGCTATTTTCACTTAATAACACACCCACTTCGTTTACGTTTTTCCCTTCAACTTTTATTTTTGTGGTAGCTGAAGCCAGCATCCACTCATATTCGATATCTACATGCCCACTATCAATACAGCGAATGCCTTGCAAACTGAGATCATAAGCCAGCACGGTTGCCGTCGGGCCCAGTGAAATAAGGACCAGATCAAATTCACTGGCGTGGACTAAAATAGAGGCATAGAGCGGGTCATAAACTGAAAAAGCGTTGCGATTAAGCGTAGTTATCCGCTTAATTTCTTTTGCACCATCCAGTAAGTCGTTACCTAATCCCAATCGTGTTCCGCTTCCTTCAACGATTAATACTTTTCGGTCCTTAAACAGTAATTTAAATTTGTCGAAAATGACGCGTGATAAATTTTTACTTTTGTAATCATGATAAGGGCGCGTTACGGACGTATTGCCATATTGATAATTCTTACTCAACAAGTTTTCATAGCGTGAAAAGTAAAATGATTTATGGAAGAACCAAAACAGGGCGGCACCTGAACGCATCTGGCGGGTGTTACGAAAACCATCGGGCAGGCAGATCAGACAATCGGGATTATCCTGCGGACTGCGCTGCAACAGCGTTTTAAGCCGGGCTGAGAGGCGCTCATCAAAGGGTTGAAAGCCAATATTCTTGTAGTAAGTCATTTCCAGTTCGCCATCACCGTACCGTGCCAGCGAGAGCTTTTCATTTCTTAATAACAGATCTATCGTTTCTTCAATTGAAAGGATAGCTATTTTATTTACTTTTTTCTGTGCTGCGGGGTATTTAACCGAAGCGTGAAGGAACTTGATCGGAAAACGGAATTTCCGATAGATAGAATAAAGCATGGCCATTATTTACCTGCCTTTAAGGTGGCGATTTAACGCATTCTGGTGGCGTTAAAACAGAGAATCATCAGGAGCATGTTAATATTATCTATAACACGTTAGGAATTATTTCAAAGCTGCGAAATATCCTAAAGAGAATAATGAGCATGAAATACAATCATTAATTAATGTTTTATTAAAAAATGATTTTTATGAAATAAGAAGAAGTCGAGATGAATGATAAGTTTCAATAACGAGAATGGAGGGCGCTGAAAATTCAACCCGCTGAAAATATTAGTAATTATTTTATTTTGGTTCTTAAATCAATTTAAATTGATCGTTATACTTCATCCGCTATTAAGAATAATTGCAGGACAACATGAATTAACTGTTAAACCATTTTTGATCTTTCAACAGGATTTACGTAAAGATTCGTACGAATGGGTGAGAGAATTAATCCTTGTTTTGCACAAAAGATGCGATAAATCTGGGGAAATGGTTAATTTTATGTGATGAATGTCACGGAAAAGTCTTAACAAAAAGCCTTCAAAGCCCGCCGCTACGCTAATATTCGCCCGCCAATTCGTTAATTAAACTAAACACTCGCCCTTTACAGTGATTTTACAAAATCATTACGTTGGTTAAAATCGCGTTGATTTTATGTGTTTTTATTTGAGTAATCATCATTATTGATGGCCTGAGGAAGGATCATGGTTAACAAAATTACCAGTGTAATCATCGCAATCGTCGCGGTTGTGATGTTGTACATGGGGGGAGAACTCCTGCTGCTTGGAGGCAGTGCATTCTATGCGCTGATGGCGGCAGGTTTATTGATCACAGCAATTTTACTGTTCCTGAATAAACGCAGCGCCTTAACGTTTTATGCACTGCTGATGTGGATCACATTATTTTGGATTATCTGGGAAGTCGGTTTTGATAAGTGGCAATGGATTCCACGCGGCGACCTGTTTGGCGTAATCGGCGTATGGCTGGCGCTGCCGTTTGTCGTCCGCCCGCTTTATCAAGGTCAACGCCGCTTCCATCCGCTGCTGGGCAGTACGGTTGTGATCATGGTTGCCTTGGTGATTGGCCTGTGCTTTTACGATCCGCTGCCGCAACAGGGCACTATCAGCAATACGCGTGCGCCTTCTGCCTCTACGGGCGCGGGTAATGACTGGAGCGCGTATGGCGGTTCAACCAACGGCCTGCGTTTCTCGTCACTGAATCAGATCACCAAAGATAACGTCAAGGATCTGGAAGTGGCCTGGACGTATCACACGGGTGATTTGCGCCAGGGCGATGACGCGACCGAATACACCTTTGAAGCTACGCCGCTGAAAGCCAACGGTATGTTGTATTTCTGTACACCGCATAACGAAGTGCATGCGCTTGACCCCGAAACGGGTGCGGTGAAATGGAAAACGACGCCGGATAAAAATCGCTCTTATCTGCAACAGCATCAAACCTGTCGTGGCGTGAGTTATTACGAAGAGAGCAACGCGGCTGCAGAAAACAGTGCTGCGCAACCCGCAATGTGTCGCAAGCGCATCTTCAACGCGACCACCGATGCACGTCTGATTGCCTTTGACGCTGACACCGGCAAACGCTGCGCCGATTTCGGCCAGAACGGCGAAGTCAATCTGCGCGACAATATGGGCGAAGTGCGTCCACACGCTCTAATGCAAACTGCGGCACCGCTGGTCGCTGGCAATCTGGTGATTGTTGGGGGCTCGGTGATGGATAACGGTTTTAACACCGGCAATCCATCGGGTGTGATTCGCGCTTATGATGTGATCACCGGCCGTTTGGTCTGGAACTTCGATCCAGCAAACCCGGAAAACACCGCGCCGGTTGCGGCTGATGCGACCTATCCACAAGATACGCCAGTCGCATGGGGCACGCTAAGCGCTGACCTGAAAAATGGCCTGGTGTACGTACCATTTGGTAATGCGTCACCGGACGAAGTGGGCATTGAGCGTGATGCCAACAGCAACACCGAGAAATTTCGCGATGCGCTGGTCGCGCTGGATCTGAAAACCGGTGCCTTCAAATGGCGCTATCAGAGTTCAAACCACGACTTGTGGGATCGCGATAATCCTTCTCAGCCATCGTTGGTTGATATCACCTACAAAGGTAATGCGCAGCCTGCTGTGATTCTGCCGACCAAAACCGGCAACCTGTTTGTGCTGAACCGTCTTACCGGCGAACCGGTTTATCCGGTTGAGCAAGTCAAGGTCTCAACCGAAGGTGGGGTGGAAGGCGAGAAGTTTGCTGCTACGCAGCCCGTTTCCAGCCTGAACTTCATTCCGCAACCGCTGACTGAAAAATCGATGTGGGGCATCACACCGTTTGATCAGATGAGCTGCCGTGCGAATTTCCGTGAACTGCGTTACGACGGCAACCCATGGACGCCATCAACGGAAAAAGGCACGTTGGTTTTCCCAGGCAACATCGGGGTGTTTAACTGGGGTTCGGTGGCTATTGATCCTGAACGTCAGATGTTGATTGCGACGCCTGTTCGTCTGGCCTACAAATACAACTTGATCAAACGTACGCCTGAGACCGCCACTCAGCGCACCTTCACCAAAGATGGTCAGCCTTACTGGAATGAAAACTTCCACGGAGACTATGCCATTCATATCCAGCAGCTGGCTTCCGGTCTCGGTATTCCGTGTATCGCGCCGCCGTGGGGACGCATGGTGGGTGTTGACCTGAAAACCGGTAAAACAGAATGGCTGCGCCGCGTAGGCACCACCAAAAACCTGAAAACCAGCTTCCTGCCGGGCCGTTTCCCAATCGGATTCCCGATGGGTATGGTGGCGCACGGTGGGCCGCTGGTCACTGCGGGCGATGTGGTTTTCCACGGCGCAACGGCAGATAACTTCTTCCGCGCTTATGACAGCAGCACCGGTGAGTTACTGTGGCAGACTGAACTGACTGCTGGCGCACAAGCCACGCCATCAACCTTTATGGGTAAAGATGGTAAGCAATATGTGGTTATCGCCGCAGGCGGTCACGGCTCGCTGGGTACACAAGCGGGTGACAGCGTGGTCGCGTTCCGACTGAAGTAAGCGTAACAGGCTGAGTGCCAGCGTGTCTGGCACTCAGCTTTTTGATTTGCCGATTATTTAATTCAATACTTCTACACCCATTCCTCAGCTTCGCGCTATCGAAAACAGCCACCTCAACCTATAATTACAGCCCTTTTTGGCATCCTGCCGCTTCGCTATCCTTACGTTCCACTAAAGAGAAAAAATGAAAACGTTTTTTATCTTCCTGCTGACAGGTTTGGTCTTGCTGCTCTCGACCGCAGCGCAGGCAGTTGATTGCCAGCGTGCAAGCAGCCCGACCGAACAAATGGTGTGTCGCGATCCCGAGTTGCGCTGGTTGGATCACACCTTAGATGCCCGCTGGCTTGAACAGCTGGTGGGGCAAGCACAGCCCAACGGCAAACTCTATACCGAGTGGCTGCAACAGCGTAAAGCCTGTAGTAGCCCGTTTTGCCTCAAGCGCGCCTATTTTCAGGGTTACGGCCAACTGTTTAACGCTAATCGCCATATCGACTGGAGTGGTGAGTGGTGGAACGTCAGCGCCACCAATGGCGAAAGCGGACGTCTGGTGATTAAAAACGCCAGTGATTTTTCTGCCGAACTGGATCTGCACGCCGTACGGGGTGCTTACAAAATTGATATCGATAGCGAAGCGCGCCGCTACTATGGCGTGCTCTATGTCAACAATATCAACGGGGCAGAAAATTGCGCCATGATTGTGGTACCGCGTCAAGACGGCAATCTGGAAGTCAGCACACAAAGCAATGGCAGTTGCGCATTACTTTTCCCCACCGACGTACGGCCTGATGGCGTTTATGTAAGGGGAGATCACGATCCCCGTCCAGCCTCGACGCTGCTGAATACAGGAATCTTACCCGATGAAAAACTGGACAGTGCGTTTCGCCAGTTGGCAGGTGACGAATATGCGCAATACGTCGCCACGGCTAATGCCCTGCATTACACCCAAGATCTGGATAATGTGTCAGCGAAAGCCATGACTTTGCGCGTCATTGGCGAAGCCAATCGCCGTGCGGCAATCATCATGTACAACCCAAGTGGCAGTATTTGGGCAATGCGTGTTGCGCCCAATGCGCAGAACAAACTGGAATTCCATTACCTGACCAATCAGGAAGACAAAAGCGCTATCCCTAAAACGATTCAGGGATGGCGCAGCCACTTTATTGTTACGCAGTAAATCACGCTGACCACGTCGATCTTATTCAGGTTGGCGTCATCAACGTCCGCCGATTTAATCTTCAAATCGGCTTGTGGCGTCACGGTCGCCTTCATAACGCCTTATCAGCGGAAACGGAGGCAACCAGGATTCACGACGCACGATCCAACTTTCGTAAGTCGGCTTTAACTGGTCGGCGCTATCCAACGATCCCAGATTTACTTCGATTTCATCGTCGGAGCGTGCGAAAACAGACGAGCCGCAGTGTGGACAGAAAAAGCGTCCAGCATAGTCACGCGTTTCTCCCACAATGGTCACCGCCTGCTGAGGGAATATGGCAGAGGCGTGAAAAAGCGCGCCATGATGCTTACGGCAGTCAAGGCAGTGGCACAGGCCAACCCGGTAGGGAAGTCCTGAAGCCTCAATACGCACATTGCCGCACAGGCAACCGCCCGTAAATTTTTCCATACGCTATCTCCTCAAAATAAAGGAAGTGGAATAGTTACCCTTAGGTCGAAACAGGGCAGTTCTTACTATTCAGCGATTGCGCATAAAGATGAAGTTTTTAAACCTGTAGTGTGATGGAGGTGGCAGCGTTATCGCCACACAGCAAAAGGCGAAACCATCGTCGCTCCCGTTAAACCGCACTGATAAATAACCGCTAGCGCCTCAAGGTCTTCTGCTTCCACTGCTTTTCCAGCGGCTAGGCAGAGAACAGCGTGAATAGGGGATCTTTGGCTGATTATTATTTGATTTAACCTATTGATTTATAATTTAAAGTGGGGGTTTTCGAAACTGGAAGACGGGGGTGATTAGGTGTAAAATGCAGCATGAAATTATTTTAATTACCGTTGCGCGCAGGATAACAGTAAATGATTGAGCCCTTAGAGCAGAGATTACAACGCGAACTTGACCACATTAACACAACAGAAAAAAGAGACGATAAACCCTATTTTGATATCTCCTTTATCAAGGAATATTCAGGGCTTTATGCTCTGATGTGGATTCTTTTTCTCATCACGTTGGGCGTGCTTCTGTATGTCGATACCTTTGGCAAAGCCGAAGTCATTGTCTGCTGCCTGATCTTTTTCGTGCTTAACTTTTTCTTCTTTTTCCATATCAATCCCTCTTATAAAGCCAAAGATATCGATAAAGGGGCGTGGAAAAACTGTTACACCGGCGACTGGTATATGGAAGTTCACGTTCGGGAAGCGTTTATACAAGAACTATTGAGCGGAGACCTGCTCACGCAGGAGGAAAAAGCCACTCTTGACCGACAATACCAAAAGAAAGGCTATCTCTATTTTGCTGATATCTACAGATTAAGACATAAATAAACGGGTGTTGTTGGTAAGTGCCGCTGTTTTTAATTTCCGCTTTGATGCCACACAATGCTTCGTCTCTTCCCCATGAAGCAGAGAGAGAAAAACGCCATCCTAAATAAATCTGGGATGGCGTCATCACTGAATTACTCGTTAATGCGTTGTTTCATCTCACGCGTATGCCTGGAATAATCTTCACCGCATTCGGCTGAACAAAATGCGGTATCTGATACGACAGGTTCATCTTTGCACCAGATGCATTTTCCGTCAGGACTTTTGAGTCGTGGTTGTCGGGCCGAAAGTGCGGCTGTTATCAACGCTTCCTCGCGTTCCTGAGCTAAATCAGCATCGTCCATTATTGCTCCTTTATTTTGACCTTTCAGGTAGTTAAAAAAGACAAACAAAAACATCCAATTTCAGCGGTAAGTATAACCTAACGGCCTCGCTTAAACTTTTCACGTTTCACCTAATCAAAAATATCGGCTGGTGCCGTTTTAATTGACTGCAAGTTGGGTAATGCTAGCAAAAAAAGGGGAAAACGCTTTAACCGGTCGTTGATTTACTCTAATTAAAATAGAAAAACTTAAACGCCAGCCCCAACATAATGCCAGGGATGACGTCAGGGCTGTCCAGTCAATCACTCCACCACGCCAACCACATTCAGGTTAGCGTCATCCGGGATCTCATTGTAAGAAAGCACATGCAGGCTGCTGGCGAACAAGCGAGCGTAACGCGCAATCAGCGGACGCAGTTGCGGCGTAACCAGTAAGACCTGCGTCAGGTTTTGCGCTTTCAGTTGTTCGGTGATCACCGGCAAGGTTGACTGCAACTGCGTCAAAATATTGGGATCCACCGGGAAGCTGTCGAGCGAGACTTTGCCCGCCTGCTGCGCCTGATTGAGTGAGTTGAGCAACAGGTTCTCCAGTTCGCTGTTCAGTGTGTAAGCCGAAAGCGGCTTGTGGTCTGGCGCGATAGCCGCCACCATGGCGCGGCGCAGCGCGAATCGCACATCTGAAGCCAATAGAATCGCATCTTTGGTCACGGCACTTGATTCCAGCAACGTGGTCGCGATGGTGGTGATATCTTTCAGTGAAACCTGGTCAGTCAGCAGCAGACGATAAACGCGCAGCAGTTGACTGTGATTCAACGCCTGACTGAGATCTTCAGCCAGTTTGGGTGCCATCGCAGCCAGACGATCATGCAGTTGAGTAATGTCATCGTAATTGAACAATTCAGGCAGATTTTCGCGCGCTATCTTGTTGACGTGCGTCGCAATAACGCTGGCACAATCCACCACTTGATAACCAAGATTGAGTGCCTTGGCTTTCTGCTCAGCCAAAATCCAGGTCACGGTTAAGCCGTAGGCGGGATCGGTATCCAGCACACCATCAATTTCGCCATATTGTTCCGGGGTCGGGATCGCCATCAGGCGGTCGGGATGCACTTCGCCGGTTGCCGAGCGCACCCCGTTGATCTGAATGGCGTACTGGGCGGGTTTAAGGCGAAAATCTTCGCGAATGGCAATTTCAGGCAGCAGCACACCACTGGTTTCAGAGACCACCTGGCGCACGCCGCGTACGCGCTGTTTCAGCGGGCTGCCGCGTGAGCTATCAACCAGCGGCACCACTTTGTAACCAAGGTTTAGGCCAATCGGCTCAACCATTGGAATGCTTTGCCAGTTTATCGGCGCAACGTCCTCTTCCTGCTGGAGTGCCTGAGTCAGGGCTGCGATCTCTTCAGCATTCTGGGTGGGTTTTGCCACCTGGCGGCTTTGACGCCATCCGGCAAACACCAGCAGGGCGGTGAACAGCAGGAAGACGGTGTGTGGCATGCCAGGAACAATCGCGAGGATAAACATCACCAACGCTGCGCTATAAAGCGTGGTCGGCTTAGCCAAAATCTGCGACTTAACTTCTTCGCCAATGTCGTTGCCATCGCTGACGCGGGTCACGATGATCGCCGCCGCTGTTGACAACAGCAATGACGGAATCTGTGCCACTAAGCCATCACCAATGGTGAGCAGAACATATTGTTCAAAAGCCTGACCGGCGGGCAAGTTGTGTTTGAATACGCCAATTAAAATCCCGCCAATCACGTTGATCAGCAAGATCATGATGCCTGCGACCGCATCACCACGAACAAATTTAGAGGCGCCGTCCATCGAACCATAGAAGTCCGCTTCGTTACCCACATCGCGGCGGCGGTCGCGCGCCTGTTCCTGATTAATTAAACCGGCATTAAGATCGGCATCAATCGCCATCTGTTTACCGGGCAATGCGTCCAGCGTAAAGCGCGCAGAGACCTCTGAGATACGTTCTGCGCCTTTGGTGACCACCACAAAGTTGATTATCAAACGATCGGCCAAAAAAGCGCACAACGCACATCACGGCGGTGCGTGGAAAGTGGCCTTCGCGGACTTTACACTGGCGATGATGGCGCTGTTTATGGTGCTGTGGATCATGGGTTCGGTAACAGAAGAGGAGCGCAAAGAGATCGTTGCACAGCTGCACGGCACCTCTATTTTTAACGAGTCTTCCTTTAATCCGCTGCAAGATTCCGGGGAACAAGGGGCAGTGCTGGTGGGAGAAAGCCTCGCAGCACAGTCTGAACCCGTTCGCGAGGAGGCTGACAGCGTGCTGGATAGCGCCTTAGACAACGCGCCCAAAGAGAGCCTTGAAAGCGTGTTAAGTCGATCGGATACCGAGCTGGAAGCGTTACGCCAGCTAATAATGCGAATCATGCAGAACCTTAATACCCAAGGCAACTTAGTGCTGGAAAAAGTGCCGCAAGGGCTGCGTATTCTGATTCAGGATGACAGTAACCGCATGATGTTCCCGCGAGGCAGCGCGGTATTGACCCCTTATTTCAGCAAGTTGCTGGTTGAACTTGCGCCAGCGTTTAACCGCCTGGATAACAAGATCATGATCAGCGGTCATACCGACGCCGCGCAATACAGTGGCAAGGCGGCTTATAACAACTGGAATCTGTCGGGCGATCGTGCTTTAGCGGCGCGTCGTACGCTGGAGCAGGGTGGCCTGGAACAAAATCGCATTATCCAGGTTAACGCCATGGCGGGACGCATGCCGCTGGATACGGAGAATCCGCTGGCCGATCGTAACCGTCGTATCGAAATCATGGTACTGACCGAAGCCGCAACAGACTCTCTTTTCCAGTTCTACGGCGTTAATGGTGAAAAGGTGGTTAAGCCGATTACTCAGCATCTCAGGTAGCGGCAATAAAGGGCAGTTTTGTCGTCATCCATGAAGCGAAGTGCCATTGAGCCGATTTGGCTCGACCGGTGGTAAGTGCCACCGGTTCTTTTTAGCGATCAAACTCAAAGAGGCCAGCTGGGATGGATGCTCCACCGCTCGCAATCTCCATACCGCATTACGTTTTTACAGCCGCGATAGACAATTGCTGAAATACAGGTCAGCCCCCGCCAGGGAAAGCCACGGACCAAAGGGAATCGCACGGGACAAGGCTTGGTTGAAAAGAGATTGATTAAGCAGCATCCAGGTTAACCCACCTCCGGCAGCAATAAGCAACAGTTCAGGCAAAGATTGCCAGCCAAGCCAGGCGCCCAGCGCAGCCAGCAGTTTGGCATCGCCCATTCCTAATCCCTCACAACGCCGCAAGCAGCGATAGCTGGTGGCCAATAGCCACAACAGGCTATAACCTGCGGCCGCGCCAATAACCGCATCGCCTAAACTTCCCGGCAACACTGCATAAACGTGCAGTAATAAACCCAGCCAAAGCAAGGGAAGCGTTAAGGCATCGGGTAACAGCTGGTGTTTGATATCTATCAGCGTTAAAGCCAACAGCGTCCAACACAGCACCAGCGCTATGATTAAAAAGCGATCCTGTGGCAGTTGCCAGGCGGACACGACACCGATTAACAAGGTCAGGGCTTCGGTAAGCGGATAGCGCAGGCTAATCGGCGCCTGGCAGTGAAAGCATTTACCGCGTAGCAGCAGCCAACTTAGCAAAGGAAGGTTATCGCGCCAGCGTAAAGGGGTTTTACAGTCTGGACAATGGGATCGAGGGCGACAGAGCGTCACCGGAGACGTCGGCTGAAGAAGCTGTAGTGGCAATCGATAGACCACCACATTAATAAAACTGCCGGCAGAGAGCGCAATGAAAACAGTGATCGACCCGGTAATGATGTCAACATCCATGCTGTTACCTCTGATGAACCAATTGCAGCGGAAAGAGTGGATGCAACAGTAAACGCAACCACGCTCCGCCGCTATTGCGTCTCGGTGATTACAGGGGATTTCACTGGGTTTTATGCGCTGCGCCGAAGCGTTGAGATTTTGCTGCGTTAACCCGTGTCAGAAAGGGCTGACACGGGGATAAATGAAGCGTCTTAGCGTAACGCCAACGGGCTACTCTGAAACTTTCACCACGGTCTTGCCGAAGTTTTTTCCGTTGAGCATATCGATAAACGCCTGTGGCGCGTTTTCCAGCCCATCGATAACGTGTTCGCGATAATGAATCTTCTTGTTCTCAACCAGCGGCGTCATGACGGATAAGAACTCAGAATAACGATCACCGTAATCCTGGAAAATGATAAAGCCTTGCATACGGATGCGGCGCTTGAGGATGCCCGCCATAATTAACGGCGTTCTGTCGGGGCCTTCCGGTAAATCTTTTGCGCTATAGCCCGAAACCAATCCACACACTGGCACGCGTGCAGCGGTATTTAGCAGAGGAAACACCGCGTCGAACACTTTTCCGCCGACGTTTTCGTAATAAATATCAATGCCATCTGAACAGGCTGCGGCGAGTTGTTCAGCAAAATCGTTGCTGTGATGATCAATACAGGCGTCGAAGCCCAGTGTCTCTACCGCATAGCGGCATTTTTCTTCACCACCCGCTACGCCAACCACGCGGCATCCCTGCATTTTACCTAACTGACCCACCGTTGCGCCCACAGGGCCAGTGGCTGCGGCAACCACTAAAGTTTCACCCTTTTTAGGTTGCCCAATATCCATCAAGCCCATATAAGCCGTGAAGCCAGGCATCCCCAAAATACCCAGCGCCCATGAAGGATGGGGCAGGTCATTGCCTAACTTCGCTAAACCGGAACCGTCGGAGAGGGCATATTCCTGCCACCCGCTTTGGCCTAATACCCAATCTCCTTCCTGATAATCAGCATGTTTTGATGCGGCGACCTGAGAAACGGTGCCGCCCACCATAGGTTCATTCAACTCGGCAGGCGCGGCATAAGACTTTCCGTCATCCATGCGACCGCGCATGTAAGGATCCAGCGACAGATAAGCGGTGCGCAACAGCACTTCGCCCTCTTTCAGTTCTGGAATCGGCTGTTGAACAAAACGGAAGTTATCTTTGGTAGGTTCGCCATCAGGACGTGAAGCCAAAAGCCATGCGTGATTTTGCGGTTGCTGATTCGACATTGTTTCTCCTTTTTCATCTTCAGTGTGCTGCATTAACGAAGGTGTTCTTCCGTTAGAGTGTAGGTCTAGCAGAGCCTGACCAAGAGGGATTAGCGGTTTGTGGGGTAAGAAATTTTTTATCGTGACGCATTTAAACGGGTATTACCGCACGGATGTCGCAGACATAACCCGTTGAAGAGGCTACGCTTCATGGCGAACGGCGGTTGAAGTGACGTTATTGCCTCGCAAGAGTGCGATGCCATAACGCTCAACGCGTTCTCAACAATCCCTAACCTGCAAACGACAGGCTCGGGCTTCATTTGAGTGAGCCTTTTGACAAGGAGTTAAAGATGACCGTACCCGTGGTGGCTATTTTTACCGCTAAAGCTGGCAAAGAAGAGGTTGTAGAAGCGCTGTTCAAAGGCGTGGTTGAGACGACGCTGGTGGAAGAGGGCTGCATTACGTATCAGCTCAACCGTGACAATGACAATGCACGTCGTTTTGTCTGGACTGAAGAGTGGGCGTCGCGTGAGGCGCTGCAAAAGCACCTGGAAGCGCCCCATATCGTTAAGCTTTTTGCCGATCTGCCAGCGCATATTGAATCTTCAGAGGTGATCATTCTGAATAAGGCCGCAGGCGGACACGCTTAAGAGTTATCAATGTACGATGAAAAAACGGGGCCGCGATGGCCCCGTTTTTATTCCTTCATCAATAAAGACGCTGACGCGTTTTGCGATAAGTCATTATCAATTACTCGTTTGACTCCAGTATGCCTTTGACGCCGTGCGGTTCAGAGCGCAAATATTGTGGCGGAACACTGACTTTGCCTTTTAATTCTGCTGCTGCGTGCCATGGCCAGCGTGGGTCGTAGAGAATGCCGCGAGCCAGCGCCACTAAATCGGCCTCGCCCTCTTGCAGCAAGGTTTCTGCCTGTTGCGGTTCTGTAATTAGCCCAACCGCAATCACTGGAATCGTCACTTGCTCACGAATATCGCGGGCAAACGGAACCTGATAACCCGCTTTGACCTCAATTTTCTGATCCTGCGACAACCCTCCGCTGGAGACATGGATATAGGCGCTGTTCAGTGATTCAAGCTGTTTAGAGAAAGCGATAGATTGCGTCACATCCCATCCACCTTCGACCCAGTCTGTTGCTGAAATGCGTACGCCAACAGGGATGTTTTCTGGCACGGCATCTCTCACCGCGCGAAAGACTTCCAGGGGGAAACGCATTCTGTTCTCTAAAGAGCCGCCGTATTGATCGGTGCGCTGATTCGATAATGGAGAAAGGAATTGGTGCAATAAGTAACCGTGCGCAGCATGTACCTCGATCAGTTGAATCCCCAAGCGAACGGCACGCTGCGCGGTTTCAACAAAGGCTTTTTTAACGCGCTCCAGAGCGGCTTCATCCATGGCGATAGGTGGGTTTTGTTGTTCGCTGTAGGCCAGCGCTGAAGGCGCAACAGTTTGCCATCCACCCGCATCCAGACTTAACTGCTCACCGCCTTCCCATGGTGCGGCACATGACGCCTTGCGACCTGCGTGACCCAGCTGAATACCGATCGGTATAGATGAATATTGGCGTATATCTTCCAGCACTGTGCGAAGCGCAGATTCCGTTTCATCATTCCATAGCCCCAAATCCTGCGGGGTAATGCGGCCAATATCTTCAACGGCAGTTGCTTCGATAATCAGCAAGCCGGCACCAGAAAAGGCCAGTTGACCGAGGTGTATGCGATGCCATGCTGTTGCCTTGCCCGCGTCAGCAGAATATTGACACATGGGCGCAATCACGATTCTGTTATCCAGTGCTAACTGACCAATGCTGATGTTGGAGAAAAGTTGACTCATGAAAACCTCTTTTTGCTTTACCGACTGAAATGGCCTTCAACAACTATAGAACTGACTGTTTTCTTATGCGCCTTAAAAGATGAATAGGGTGCAAAAACAGCAAGATATGTTAATGATAAGCGGGCGACATGCCGGAGCCGCGCAGTTATTTATCAACATCCTGGCTTTGCAGGAAGTGATAAACCGCACCCAGCATGCCTGAATCATTGCCGTGGGTTGCCGTATCAATCGAGATATCCTGACTGAACCATTCAAGATGAAACTTGACCTCGTCTAAAAAGGATTCTCGTTCGGCAATACCGCCGCCAATGAATATCGTTTCGGGGTCAAATATGGAGGCCAAATTAAAGATGCCAGAACAGAGATCCTGGTAGAAGGTCGTCACCAGGCGGCTGGCGATGGCGTCGCCTTGGTCATAGTGATCAAAAACATCTTTACCAGAAACGTCTTTAGTAGATAAACCTTTCTGCTCGCTGTAATACTCGCGCAGCGCGGTCATGGTGCAGGTCTTACTCATGCTGTAATGCATGATATTGCTGCTGGCAGGGCGAGAGGTGAGGAGGCAGCCAAACTCACCGGCACGATCGCGTTTGCCGCGTATCAAGGCGTTATTACAAAAGGCGGCACCACCCAGGCCTGTGCCGATGGTCAGCATCAAAAAATCTGACATTTTGCTGGCTTTACCCAACCAATATTCTGCCAGCAGGGCACAATGCGCATCGTTTTCGACGCTCACCGGTAATGCGGTTTTTTCTGATAACCATTCGGCAAGCGGGAACTGATCAAACTCTCTGACCGTGCCTCCCATGGATATAAAGCCGCGCTGTGCATCAACGTAACCCGGCACGCTAATCGCAATACCTTCACACTCACTGTTTTTCTTCAACCAACCCAATATTTCATTAAGGATTTTATCGCGAGAATTGTGCGAGATATCCGCGCTCTCCTGACACAGCATCTCACCCTCATTAGTTACAACACCCATTTTCAACGAAGTACCACCGATATCAAACGCCGCAATCTTCATTTTTTTCTCCCAGAAAGACAATCAACGCTTAGAAGTATAGAGGGCGATGAAAACACCAAACGTTAAAACGCGTTTAAGCGTCTTTAGTCACTGATTTCACGCTTAAAAATAAGCTTGATGAAAAGAGGATCTAACAATCGAAGTAACCCGGGATGTGTGGGGCATAAGCCGCCCGGCAGGCGGCTTAACCGTATCATTTAACAGACAAATCCTTTCTGTTATCGATTGTCTGCCGATGTTCATCTAAAAATGGCTTTTCAGCGGCATCTAAACGATCCATGCCGCTGGTAAACCGATGCCAGTAAGGATATTGCGGAGCAGGACGGGTCACTTGTTCAATTTTCTGCCGCTGTTCATCGCTTAAAACCAGATCGACGGCAGCCAAATTGTCGCGCAAATGCGCTTCAGTGCGGTTGCCAATGAGTAATGACGTGATGCCTGGACGGGTAGCGAGCCAAGCCAGACAAACTTGCGCTACTGAGGCATCAAGTTCTGAACCGACTTCAGCCAGCACATCAATCACGTTATAGGCGTGTTCCATATCGTGCACATAGGGTTCCGGCCAGCCATTACCTTGACGTGACGATTCAGGCGTTTTGACATTACGGCGCACCGTTCCGGTTAACAAACCTTCACCAAGTGGGCCCCAGACCAGCGTGCCAATATCTTGATCCCGTGCCATCGGCAGCAGTTCATATTCTGCTTCACGCGATTCAGGCGTGTAATAAATTTGCTGGCTGATGGGTTTGAGAAGGTTATATTTTTCAGCGCAACCCAGCGTCTTCATCATTTGCCATGCCGTGTAGTTTGAGGTGCCGAAATAGCGGATTTTCCCGCTTTTTACTAAATCCTCTAACGCTCTAAGCGTTTCTTCAACGGGCGTAACACCATCCCAATTGTGGATTTGATATAAATCGATGTGATCGGTTTTCAACCGGCGCAGGCTCGCTTCACAGGCTCTGATTAAATGATAACGGCTCGCACCGCTGTTGTTAGGATCGTCGCCCAGCGGACTGCGCGCTTTAGATGTAAGAATAACGCTGTCGCGCTTGTCGCCCAACGCATCACCCACAACCTGTTCTGCGCCGCCCATTGAGTAAAGATCAGCGGTATCGATCATATTCACGCCATAATCCAGCGCAATGTCGATAAACCGGCGCGCTTCTTTTGCATCAACGTTACCGGTTTTTTCAAACCCAGCTTTACCTGCGAATGGCACCGTGCCCAAGGCGAACTGCGAGACCAGTAATCCTGAATGACCTAGCTTGTTGTACTGCATATTTCATTCTCCCTTTCTGGTTAATTAAGCGGTTTGGCACAGAGGGCAAGCATCTTCTTGTGATAAACGTCTTGTTATAAATGTGATGGAAGGAAAGGGTAGAAAGCATCTGTGATTGTTGCAAATGCCCAAAGCACATTAACGCAAGCCGTTGAATCATCTCATCGCGGTGCATTACGTTGTGTACACGTCTCTATAAGTGGAAAGTCGCTAAATTTTTCAGCGCCCGGCTGCGGGTTTGTTAGACTTATATTGTTATTTTTAAGGGATGTATAAGAGGATGAGTAATGAAATTAGGCTTCGCATGTAAATATATCAATTCAGATTTAAAACAACTTTTTCCTCTGAAAGGTACTACGCGCACCCGGTTTTTAAGCCTGAATGAAGCGCAAAGAGAAAGCGTATTAGCCGATCTGGCAACGTTGAATTTAACGCATCTTCGCTCAACTCTGGAACAGTTAGCTTTATTACCTGAAGCACTGAGGATGATGAGAATTGGCAGCGATTTATTGCCGTTATATACCGTTCCTGAAGCAAAAAAGCCTTATGCGAATTTATTACCCGATTTATACCCACTGTTTTTAGCCTGCGGCAACGTTGCCAAACAAAATAATATCAGGCTCTCATTTCATCCAGGGCAATATACCGTATTAGCCTCAGACAATCCGGCCGTGGTCGAGCGCGCTATCGACGATGTGGAGTATCATACAACTTGCGCTAAATTAATGGGTTATGGTCAAGAATTTCAGGATTTCAAAATCAATATCCATATGAATGGCAAGCTTGGGTTCAGTGGTTTTAAGGCATCATTTTTGAAGCTCAGCACCGAAGCCCAGCGTATGTTAACCGTGGAGAATGACGAGATATCATGTTCACTTGATGATGTGTTACAAGCCAAGGATCTCTGCCCAATCGTGCTGGATATTCATCATCACTGGGTTAAAGAAAATGAATTTATTAAACCTGATGACCCTCGCATCGCATTAATCAAAGCATCGTGGCGAGGCGTAAGGCCCGTTCTACATTACTCAATTTCCCAAGAGGGATTAATTCCTGAGCAAGGCTTTCCTGATCAAAACATTTTAGGTCTCTCTAAATCGAAGTTAAGGGCGCATTCTGATTTCTATTTTAATGAAACATTAAATGACTGGGCTTTATCTTTCACAGATTTCGATATTATGTGTGAAGTTAAAATGAAAAACTTAGCCAGAGATCCGTTATATAAGCGTTTACTTGCCAATCTTGATCGCTGATGGGCCAGCATGCTGTGCGGCTCCTACGCTGCTCTTGTTTGTCGCCGTTGTTTTTCTCTGTCAGTGGGTTGGCTTTTCATTATCCTTGGCGGCTTGCTGAGCGATAACGTCATACGCCTGCTATGCCTTCTGCTCAGCCAGAGTCTATAAAGACATAATCCCCTCTGACAAATCAGCCTTGGCGCTCCTCGTCAGGCTTTAGGAGGCGTTATGAGTATAGTGGTGATTACGGGCGGAACGGCGGGCGTGGGTAGATCAACAGCCGAACGCTTTGCCCAAGCGGGTTTTGATGTGGCGGTAATTGCCCGCAGTGAAGCGGGTCTGGCAGAGACCGTGAAAAACGTAGAGAAGTACGCTGTCCGAGCGCTCGGCATCAGCGCAGATGTCGCAGATGCCCGCCAGGTTACGCAAGCAGCAGATCGTATTGATGCTGAACTCGGCCCACCTGATGTGTGGATTAACTGCGCCATGTGTACGGTTCTGGCACCTTTTGATGCCTTCAGCGATGACGAATATCGCCGCGTAACAGACGTGACTTATCTGGGCAGTGTCAATGGAACCCGAGAAGCGTTGCGACTCATGAAGCCGCGCAATAAAGGGATCATTATCCAGGTAGGTTCTGCCTTGGCGTATCGCTCAATACCGCTCCAGTCTGCTTACTGCGCTGCAAAAGCCGCTATCCGCGGATTCACCGATTCACTGCGTTGTGAGCTTATTCATGAGAAAAGCGCGGTCAGGCTGACAATGGTGCAGTTGCCGGGAATAAATACGCCGCAGTTTGACTGGGCGCGCAACAAACTGGATCGTCCGCTTCGGCCTGTTGCGCCGGTTTATCAACCTGAGGTGGCTGCCAACGCTATTTTTAACGCCTCACAGCGCAACGTGCGTGAAGTTTGGGTAGGTAAAACCAGCTTTCAGTCCATTGTGGGCCATTTTCTCTTTCCTGACTTGCTCGACAAGATGATGGCAAAACAGGCTTGGGAAGGGCAGAAAGAGTCAGCGCCCATCACGACACCAAAACCGGACTACCTGGATAAGCCAGTGGAAGGTTTACATCAGGCGCACGGACGTTTTGATCAGGAAGCAAAAGAGAAGGCGATAACGGTGGATGCCCGATTACCCGGCAACATCGTGCTCACGGTAGCCGGGCTGGCGCTGCTGGCGTTGTGCAAACGTTACGGAAAAGCACGTTAATGTATGGGCACTGCCGGCGTTTTCCGGCATTGCCCAGCAGATTTACCTGGCGCTTTTTTAACCGTGAACCCGCGATAACCATAACCGCTGAGATCATCTTCTCACGGATATTTTTTAAAGCCGGAAAGCGATTATTCGCATCCGGCCAGCTGTTCCGTGAGTTCATCAGCGCCCGCTTTGCTGATCTCCACCTTCAGCGGCTTCTCGCTGAAATCTGTCAGTAACAACACTGCGCCGTCGTGATCTTCTGAGCAAAGGGCATAAGGCACGGTGACTTTCTGCCAAGACTCTCTGTATTCTTTTTTCGTACCGATTTTTGTCAGTCAGCGGCTGATTGACGCGGTGAAACTGTCGCAAAACGTAGGCATAAACTGTTTCGGTATTATTTTCTATGGGTGTCAGAGTGTAACTTTATGTGAATTTACAGCTGTAAAGACTCGCTCTATGCGTGGCGCTAAACCCGCATAATATAAGTAAAACTTATCGCTGCCGCTTTGTTTATAAATGTACATGCTAATGTGCCCTGTACAAATATGTCTAAAAATCCCCTGAAATATATTTGCAAGCCTGGCATCCTTCTCTACTATTAATCCTGCAACACGAAGAAAACGTTCAGCGTAATTAGCATTATGCTGTTTGCCATTAAATTAATGACAATATGTTCAGGAGGAATTTATGGCCGAACATCGTGGTGGTTCAGGTAATTTTGCGGAAAACCCTGGTAAAGCATCTGAAGCCGGTAAAAAAGGCGGACAGAACAGCGGCGGTAATTTCGCAAATGATCGTGAGAAGGCTTCTGAGGCTGGTAAAAAAGGCGGCCAAAGCAGTCATGGTGGCGGACGCAAGTCTGAATAAAAGGGCGATTAGCTTCTTTTAGCCACAGGCCCCGGCACGTTCAGTGTCGGGGCCATGTTTTTTTTAGTACGCTATTTTTAATAAAAGTACCCGCATTGTCAGTCGTGGAATTAATTTAAATATCGTAGTGCTCATTTATTTTTAAAGAATAGTTCTTTGATCTTTCCGTCTAAATTGCAATTTTGTTCATTTAAATTTCATAATGCGCTTAAGTTTAATAGATATATATTTAGCGCATTAACGCAAGGCTAAATAAGTCAGTCTGTTTTGGTAAACACAACTGAATCTTCTACATCCGCCCAATCCTCTGCATACAGATGATTTTTTTGCTTTATGCATCCGCTTACGGTTCACTAATAACCCCATTCGCTTTTGTAGATTATCGAACTCTTATAGCGCCACCCGATTTCGCCCATGGTGTTTGGCGCGGTAAAGGGCAGCATCTGCATGGGTGAGAAGCTGTTGCACATCTTTCTCTTTTCCACTTGCCGTGATCGTGGCACAACCGGCACTGATAGTGACGATACCTGCTGGAACGTCGGTTGTCTGGTGAGAAATCGAGAGGCTACGGACCGCTTCAACAGCGCGCATAGCCACGCGTAAAGCATCTTTTTGCTGAGTGTTCGGCAGGATAATTGCAAACTCCTCACCGCCATAACGCGCCACTAAATCAGCGCTGCGATGGGGCATTTTACTCAGCGTATCACCCAAACGCCGTAGGCATTCGTCGCCATTAGTATGACCATACGTGTCGTTGTAACGCTTAAAATAATCGACATCGATCATCAGCAACGAAACGGGTTCCCCGTTTACAGCTGAGCGCATTAGGCACTCGTGCAGATAGAGATCAAACTGCCTGCGGTTAGCCAGTCCAGTTAGCCCATCAATCATTGCCATCGATTTTAAGCTGTTGTTCACGAGCGTTAATTCATCACGCAGTTGAGTCAGCTCAGCTTGATAACGCAGATTCATGCGCGCCTGGCGCAGAATGAAAAAAATCATGATCAGGATGCCTGCCAGTAGCGCCAGGTTTAACGTGACATCCTGCACCCGGCTTTTCATCCACTGTTTTATCAGGCTCTGTTTGTCATAACCGGCGGCGACCACCAGCGGATAACGCTCAGAGCGTGCGAATCCAAAGATGCGTTTTTTTCCATCCAACGCCGCACTCCATTGTCCGCTACCGCGATCAGACTTCATCAACATTTCGCGAAACAGACAACTTGAAGAAAGGTTTTTTCCTATGTAACTGTCTGGCATTGGGCGGGCGTAAAGCACCGTGCTATCAGCAAGCATCAAGACCAAAACATCGCTGTTGCCCATCTCATAATAGCCGTAATAATGTCGGAAATAATCCACCTTTATTGTGGCTAACAGCACGCCGCCAAACCCACCACCCGCGCTGGTCACTCGCATGGAAACCGGTATAACGAGCTCGCCAGTACTGCGGCTGCGAATAACCGGCCCGATATGTACGCTGTTGCGCGGATTGTTACGGTGATAGACAAAATAGTCGCGATCGGAGTTATTAATGCCGACCGGCACCGGTTGCGCCGAAGTAGCAATCCACTTACCGCTGGCATCATAAAAAAACAGGCCATGCAGCTGGGGCAGGCGGCTCTTAAGGTCTCGCATGGTTAAACTCAGCCTGGAACCCTGGGCACCCGCGGCGATGTTACTCTGAAGATCGCGTTGCAATTCTCTAAGCGTAATTTCCGTTTGCAAGAAAGTATCTTCCGCCTGGCGCGCCTGAGAAAGTGAAAGGTTGATGGCTGTATCCTCAGCGTTGCGAATCATTCGTTGCCAGGATTGACTGAGTGACCAGGCATTAATGGTCAGCACGGCAACGATCAGCAGGCCGCCAAAAATCCAAATGCTTCTGACCAGCGGGGAACGAGCAATGCGTTCTGCCTCCGGTTGCGCGTTGGGCTTCTGTGTAAAAACGTTTCTTATCTCCATGCATAAAGTAAAGCACAGTTAATTATTCCCTGATGATGAGGTAACACGGGTAAACCAAGGCTATTTGGCTGTTTGTTACAAACATCGCGCTTGTTAACGTCGCGCATTTAAGAGGAAAAACGGGTTGAATATGTCACTATATAGTGACATTATGATGAATAACGCAATATTGTCACTATATGGTGACATTTTGAGGGTTTATGCTGCCGGGTTTGAAAGCGATAGGAATGAAGTGCCGTGAAAAACGCAAAGCAAAAGGGTGGACGCAATCCGCTGCGGCTTTGCGTGCTGGCATTCAAAGAACGGTAATTTCAGAAATTGAGAACGGTGCCTACACCGGCTCGCTGAAATCCTTGACCCTTTATCTGACGGCGGTGGAACTGATATTAACCGTTCAGTCTTCAGGTTTACCGCAGTTGGATGAACTTGAGGCGCTCTTTGACGATGACTGACCTCAAACAGCTTTCACAACCTGTACGTCATATCGATGTTTATAACGGCGGTGAATACAGCGGCAAGCTCATCCACGAACACGGCAGTTACAATTTCACCTATGCTGACACCCGTCGGCGGCGCGTGTCGCTGACCATGCAGCCCGATAACAAAATGAGTTACAACGCCAGTCGGCTGTTCAACATCTTTGAAATGAATATCCCGGAAGGCTACGTTCGCTATCATATTGCTGAACGTCTACGCCGCTACGTGGGAAACATTTCAGACATGCTGTTTCTTGCTTTGCAGCAGGATACGGGCATCGGTGCACTCTCATACGTGAGCAATATTGATTTGCCCACGCCAGCGCCAGAAAAGCTTGAAGAGCTGCTGAAATGGGATCACAAAGAGAGCGCATTCGAATATCTACTGAATAAATATCTGCTCAACACCTCTATTTCCGGTGTACAACCCAAAGTGATGATCAGCACTGAAAGCCGAGGCGCAGTGCTTTATCCCAATTTGATCGCGAAAACCGGCGATGAAGAGTATCCACGGCTGGCAGAAAATGAATTTATCTGCATGTCGTTGGCCAAAACCTGTGGATTACCGGTCGCGCCGTTTTGGCTGTCCGATAATAAAGAGCTGTTTATCATGGAGCGTTTCGATATCGCGGGCGATAAGCGTTTAGCGATGGAAGATTTCTGCGTCCTGGCGGGGAAAACCTCTGATCATAAGTACGCCGGCTCTTATGAAACCGGCGCCAAAATTGTCGCTCTTTTTACACGCGATCAGTCTCAGGTTGAGCTTTACTGGCGCTACGTTTTGTTCAGCTGCATGGTGGGCAACGGCGATGCGCATCTCAAGAATTTCTCACTGTTATATTCCGCAAACGGTGAGCCGACCCCAACACTTTCGCCGCTTTATGATGTGGTTAACACGTTTATCTATCCCACCAACGATAAAGAAATGGCGCTGAAAATGAATAAAAGCAAGCTATTCCCAGACCGGGATAGCCTGATCAAATTTGGTCGCGAACTTAAAATCGTTAAACCTGCCAGCGTATTGGAAGAGTTCGCTGATTTGATTAGCGATCAGTTGGCAAACCCAGATCTGTTTGGCGAGTTTCCTGAGTTGCAGGCGGCGATCAGCCGTTCTTTAACCAAGGCGGGCGCAACCAATAACCTCTTTTTAAAAACGGATGTGAAACGGCCTAAAAAACGTAAAACAGATTCTCTGCTGTAGCCTTTTTCGACTCGCTCATACAGGCATGATCGGCGGCGGGGTGTTGCTGCCTGGCTTACTGTTCTGGTGATGTCGCCACCGCCAGGGTATTTCCCCCTCCGTTTCTGCCTTGAAGCGGAGGGGAGCCGTTTAAATCCCATGGAGCTTAGCCAGTAACCACATCCTTTCCGACGCAACGTCAGCGTTATCGAGTAATCCCGCTTCGTCAGCCAGGCGAAACAGCGTGCAATAATGTGTGAGACTGCGTGCGCTCTGCATACCGCCCAGCAGGGTAAAATGACGCTGATGTCCATTGAGCCAGGCCAGAAATACAATGCCCGATTTGTAGTACTGCGTTGGAGCGGCAAAGATATGTCGTGCCAGCGGCAGCGTCGGAGCAAGAATCTGATGATATTTCTGCTGATCGCCTTGCGCCAGCGCATGCAGCGCGCCAGAAGCTGCCGGTGCAATCGCATCCAAAATCCCTAGCAGTGCGTGTGAATAGCCCTGACTGTCGCCCGCAATCAATTCGGGATAATTGAAGTCGTCGCCGGTATACATTTTGACGGAGGCGGGAAGCTGACGGCGCATCTCGATTTCGCGATCTTTATCCAGCAATGAGATTTTGATGCCGTCGATTTTCGCTGCGTTGTTGCGTATCACCGACAGGCAAATTTCCATGGCGCTGTGGATCTGCCCTGCGCCCCAGTAATCCCGCAGCGCCGGATCAAACATATCACCCAGCCAATGCAGAATCACCGGTTCACGCACCTGCTTTAGCACGGTGTCGTAGACGGTTATGTAATCTTCAGGCCCCTTAGCGATGGCGGCCAGTGCCCGACTCGCCATCAGGATAATGCGACCACCGCAGGCTTCAATGGCCGCAATCTGCTGTTCATAAGCATTGATCACATCATTTAAGGTCAAACCCGTGAAATCAGTCAGGTGATCGGTGCCCGCGCCGCTGGCAATAGTAACCTGCGGAAAATCCTTTGCCTGGGCCACACTGCGTTGAATCAGCTCAAGGCTGGTTGGCCAGTCAAGTCCCATGCCGCGCTGAGCGGTGTCCATCGCTTCTGCCACGCCAAAACCCAGTGACATGAGATGGCGTCGATATTCCAGCGTTGACTCCCAGTCGATAGCCATATCACCTGTAGGATTCTGCATCTTTACAGGATCAGCAACCACGTGTGCCGCGGCAAACACCTTGCGGTTAAACACCGGTTTTTGCGGTACGCTCCAGTGTCGTTGGCCTTTCACCACATAGCTGAACGGTTGCCCGTCGCTGTCCACTAAACGCACCTTATTACTGATCGTCATTTTCTGTCCCTCTCGATTAATGCTTAACCAGACGCCCATGCGGCACGGCGTCTGCGGCGTTTTTTGTGGCGGAAACGGGGAGTTTACGCACACCCAGCAGCACAAAACTGCTGCAAAGGATCACTGCGGCAGCTACCAGCCACACGGGTTGCAGCGTGTAGGTTTGAGCGAAATAACCTGCCACGATGGGCGAGATGCCGCCTGCCGCCATTCCCATATTCATGACAAAGCCAATGGCCGAGCCGCGTAGAGAAGGGGGAACCAGTTCGGCGGTAATAGACAGCACGATAGGCGTGATGGGATAGCCCAAAAAACCCAGCAGCATCACCAGCACAATCACCAACGGAACGGAGAGATTGACAACCATCGCCGCCATCAGAAATCCGCTGGCAATGGTGATGGTCATCAGGATGTTGCGGCGGCGAAGAAAATCGCCTTTATCGCAGTAACGGCCAAGCAGGAAGCCACCCAGCGCGCCGGTGAGTCCCAGCAAACTGGCGATGGTCCCAGCGGTACCGATCGTCAGATTTTTTACCTGCATGAGATAGCTCGGTGCCCACAACAGCACAATCCACCAACCGGCCAGCAGCACGAAGTAATAGCAGGCCATCATCATCACCGGCGCATGACGAAACAACGTGCGCAGCGGCACTTTTGCAGCCGCCTGACGGGCAATAAGGTCGGCCGGTTTACGATCGTTTTTGACCAATACGGCATACAGCAACGCCACGAGCATGCCCATCGCACCGGCGACATAAAACACCACGCGCCAGCCAAACACCGGCCCCAGCACCGCGCCCATCCACGTGCCAAGAAAGCCACCAATCGGATAACCCATCCAGTAAAGCGACATTACCGTAGTACGTTGCTTATCACTGGTGACATTGGCGACCTCCAGTGAGGCGGCAGGCCAGAAGATGCCTTCACCGATGCCGGTCATCACTCGGTAAAAAATCAGGCTCGATAAACTACCCGCCACGCCAGTGAACAAAGTGGCGAGCGAAAACATCATCAATCCCAGAATCAAAACCGGTTTTCCGCTGAGCTTGTCGGCAATAATCCCGGCAATAAACAGAAAGAGAATAAAGCCAAAAAAGAAGGAGGAGAGCAGAATGCCGCTTTCGCCTTTACCCAGACCAAACTCAGCGGCAATCAGGCCAATCGCCGACGACACCGTCATTCGATCAACCGAGTACATCATGTATCCCAGGCCGCAAAGCACGGTGACCAGAATCATTTTTCGGGTATCTGTATTCATATTTTTCTCGACATGTCTGTTGACCGACGAAAACAGCTTTTCAGCTCTGTCAGATACAAGTGATGTTAACCGTGTTCCTGATGGCGCATTTTGCAGGTGCGCAGCACCTCGTCAGGATCTTTCATCCACCAGTTGAGGCGGGAAAAAATTTCGACTTCATGAAAACCGTCATAACCCAGTGCTTCAACGGCCAGACGAAAACCGCGAATATCAATCACGCCATCGCCCATCATGCCGCGATCTTCGAGCAGGTCCTGTGTCGGGTTAAGCCAGTCGCAGATGTGAAAAGCCAGCAGTCGTTTCTTTCCCGCTCGCTGGATTTCGTGATGAAAATCTGCATCCCACCACGTGTGATAGAGATCGACCGCGAGGCCCAATCCCTCATCACCCAGATCGTCAATCAGATCGTTGGCCTGCTTTAAACTATTGATGCAGGCCCGATCAGCGGCATACATTGGATGCAGCGGCTCAATGGCTAACGGCATTCCGCGGGGCCGGGCATATTCCAGCAAGGTGTTCAGGCCGTCATGTACTTGCTGACGGGCGCCCGCTAAATCTTTGGAGCCAGCGGGTAATCCGCCCACCACCAACACCAGACAAGCCGCGTTTAACTCAAGCGCTTCATCCACGGCGCGAAAATTGTCGCTGAGGTTGTTATGGCGCTGTTCAGCGGTATTAGCCGGAAACATCCCGCCGCGGCAATATCCGCTGACGCTAAGTTCATGTGTTCTAATTAGCCGGGCCGTTTGCTTGAGCCCCAGCTCGGCGACCTGATCGCGCCAGGGTGAAATGCCGCGAATCTCGTGGCGGGCACAACCTTCAATAATCTGCTGGAGATTCCACTGCTGGCGAACCGTTGCCGTATTCAGAGAAAGTTTATGTGGATTGGGTCGCTGCATGATGTGATCCTCAACGCTCTAATGAAGGCACATCAATCCAGCGCCGCTCTTTCCAGCTTTTAAGTGCCAGATCCACCAGTTGCAGACCTTTGGCGCCTTCCAGCAGGCCCCAGCGATAATCGCCTTCGCCCCAAACGTGCCGCAGAAAAAGTTCCCACTGCACTTTGAACGCGTTGTCATAGGTTTGGGTTTCAGGCACTTCCGCCCAGTCGGCAAAAAAGTTATGCGTCTGGCGAACATCGGGGTTCCACACCGGTTTTGGCGTGTTGACGTTGGCTTGGGTGAAGCAATCAGTTAGACCGGCAACCGCCGAACCGTTAACGCCATCGACTTGAAAAGTCACTAAATCATCTCGGCGAACGCGAACACACCAGGAACTGTTGATTTGCACAATCGTGCCGTTGTGCAGCTCAAAGGTTGCGTAAACGGCATCATCCGCCGTGGCTTGATAGGGTTGATGTTGCTCATCCCAGCGTTGAGGAATGTGGGTTGCGCCAATACAGCTGAGACTTTTAATCTCACCAAACAGGTTGTCGATGACATAGCGCCAGTGACAAATCATATCGAGAATAATGCCGCCGCCATCTTCACTGCGATAATTCCACGATGGGCGCTGCGTAGGTTGCAGGTTGCCTTCAAATACCCAGTAGCCAAACTCGCCACGCACCGATAACACTTTACCGAAAAAGCCCGATTCATTTAGCAGCTTGAGTTTCTGCAAGCCCGGCAGCCAAAGTTTGTCCTGAACGACACCGTGGCAAACGCCTTTTTCCTGGGCGAAATGGTAAAGATTCAACGCGTCATCCAGGCCCATCGCCACCGGTTTCTCACTATAAACATGTTTACCTTTGCTGATGGCTTTTTTCAGCAGAGCAGGGCGCGCCTGGGTGGTCGCCGCATCAAAAAAGATGATGTCATTCGCGTTATCAAGTGCTTCATCAACATCCGTTCCCCAGCGGTTGATGCCAAATTCCTGCGCCAGTGCGGCGATCTTTTCCGCGTTGCGACCTATCAGAATCGGGTCAGGCATGAGGCGATCACCATTGGCCAACGGCACGCCACCTTGCTCGCGAATCTGTACAATCGAACGGATTAAGTGCTGATTTTTCCCCATCCGTCCTGTAACGCCATGCATGATGATGCCAACGGGAATCTGAGCCATTCATTCACCTCATTGTTGAAAATCGCTTTGCCGCGTGAGTTGTGATCGAGACGACATAACGCCTCAAATCTTCAGGAAACGATGAGCAAGCCGGTTAATAGTTATTCAACTAACTGGTTGATGGCTTCACTATAGGAGTCAAAAATCATTTTAACTTTGATCAATTTCACATAACCAACTAGTTGGTTGAAAATTTTTCCTTGCTTGTTTTACCGACAAATTAAGGCACTATACTGTTGAAAAGCGCAGCGAAAATGAGGAGAGGAGTTTGGCTAACAGGGGCGTTAAAGATAAAAATGATTCGGCTGATAAACAGCAGCGTATTCTCCAGGCTGCCCGTGCAGAGTTTGCAGAGAAGGGGTTTGACGGGGCGCGTGTAGACAGTATCGCAGAACGTGCTCAGGCGAATAAACAGCTTATTTACTACTACTTCACCAACAAAGATGTGCTGTTTACTCGGGTGTTGGAAGATGCGTATCGGGATATACGTGAGCACGAAGCGGCGCTGTCGCTGGATGAAGTTCCTGCCAATGAAGCGATCCTCAAACTGGTTGAGTTCACCTGGCACTATTATCTAAAAAATCCAGAGTTCATCCGCCTGCTGAACAGTGAAAACCAACTCAAAGCGCGGCATCTCAAAGATTCATCTGTGACCGTAGAGATCAACCAGAGTTGGATCAGCATTACCAAAAGCCTGCTGGAACGCGGCGTCCTTGAAGGTAACGTTAGGACGAATATTGATGTCATGCAGCTAAATATCAATATCTCAGCGCTGGGTTTCTTTTATCTGATCAACCAATCAACGCTGTCGATTCTGTATCAAAAAGATCTCAGTGAAAAAGCGGCGTTGGCAGAGCGTTTGCGCGTGATGAAAGAGTGTATAGCCGCATGGATTAAACCCTGATGCGCGCTTTTTATGTTAAATAAACCCGGCGCCCACACGCCGGGTTTAGCCCTTGAATCATGTTAAGTTGTAATGGTTGTCTGGCTTCAAGGGCTCGGGAAGCGGGTAATCACTCTGCAGCGCCTTTAAATTGCGCTCGATAATCACACAAAGCGCATCCAGCGGCAGGTCGTTGGCAGCCATACCAAAGGGATCTTCCAGTTCTTCTGCCAATGATTCCAGTGACAAAAAAGTATAGGAAACAAACACTGATACCAGCGGCGTCATGTAGTGCAAATCGGCGACCAGCGCAAAAGGCAGTAGGGTACAGAACAGGTAAACGGTGCGATGCAATATCAGGCTGTATGCAAAAGGAATAGGCGTTGTCACGATACGCTCGCAACCGCCCAGCACCTGAGAGAGATGATTGATATTGGCATCAATACTTTGCCAGACAATATCAGAGATTACGCCACGTTGACGCTGTTCACCCAACCAAATCCCCATACAGAGTAACAGCTGATTGCACGGCGATGGATCGTTCATCACCTGATCATGCCAGCGTGGCGGCAGTAGACGGAGCAGATCAGCGCGTCCGTCGGTTTGGCGCAATTGATGTTTCAGGCTCCAGTTAAACGCCATCATCAGTGCAGAAATTTCGCGAACCGCAGCGTCATCGGACAACAGCGTGCTTTTGATTTGGCGTAACAGCGAGCGCTGAGTGATCAACAATGAACCCCAAAGCGTGCGGGCTTCAATAAAGCGGGCGTAACTGGCGTTGTTACGAAAACCAAGGAAGATAGCGATAGCCACGCCAAGTAAGCTAAAAGGTGCAAGAGTGAGGTGAACGCCCAGCGACTCGTACCATTGGTAACTCAGTACCGCAATAACAGACATCAACACGTTGAGTGACAGGCGAAACATAATTTTTGATAACACGGAACCATGCCAGACAAACAAACGGCGGAACCAGTGTTGGGAAGGACGAATAATCATAAGGTGTGATGAGGGCTGTTTAAATGTCGTTGCTAAAGAGTACGCTGCTGTAAAAACAAAATCGACCTCGAAAAAGCTGAGAGGATCATTTGGGATGCGCGTTGTAATGAAAAGCCGGGTTTGAATGAATGAAGGTAAGACGGAAAAGGGAGTAAAGGGCTTATAGTCAGGTTTAGCCGCACCGATGTTTATCCTATTTAACATAATATACATTATGCGTACTTTAGCTTATGGCGGCTTAATTCAGATGTCCGCGTCTGGCTATATTGATATGGCAGCTTTACCGCTCTTTTTCAGAGCTACCCATTTTGACGCTGCTACGCGAAAGTTACGCCGGTTTCGGCCTGCACTTGCCGCAGAAAAGCTCAGCAAGCGTCACTTTTTGGCCGAAACAGAAACACTGCGCACTTGCCGAAAATATCCTTTAAAAGGCAAACATCTTCGCCAGAACATGCTTACCGCTTTTGATTTTTTGTCGGAGGTGGAATTTCGCTTTGAGCAGATAGTAGGAAAAGTCCCTCTCTATCTCCTTGATGTTGAAACGACTCTCCAGCGCCAGGCGATCTTCTGCCACTCTGCGTCGGGTGAACTTCTTACCGGATAAATCGATAATACGCAGCCCGTGTTCAGAAAGGATAAAGTTGCCTTTATGGGCGTCACCAGAAATGAGTTTATGTTGATGCAATAACGCCATGTTATGCACAAGGTCCTGTTTGATTACCTCAGGAATGACATCAAACTCATTCAGCACCGTGCCGGGAATGTATTCATTCAACATAATGTAGAGATCGGTATAAGGACCCTGTTTGCGCTGCGCTAACAGGTAAACGTCATTTTGAAAACGCATGCCTCTTGACCAGAGCTCGTCATTGAGTTGAATCAGACTTAAAAAGTAATCTTTTCTGAAAAAGGATTTAAGCACCCTCTCGATTTTTTTACCGTTGGGTTTGAATACTTTCAATATATATAATTGTTCCTGGTGCTGGACCAGCATGACCTTGGTATTGTCCTTGTTGCGGAACACTTTACGTATCGGAAGACGTAAATGAACAAAATCCTCCAGGATCTCGTTATACGGAACACGACTCTCTTTGAAGCACAGCGTAAGATTATTATATTTAGTTTTGTGCAGCATAATTAGCCTACGGCCAGAGTGAAAAAATGGATAATTCCGTTAGGTATAGACCCGATCTGCGCCCTTCGCGACTCTGCGGCGGCGGAAAAGCCATACAATCGTAATAGCGGTAAAAATATCGCCATAAATACCTCCTGCAATATCTGCCAGGCCGCTGACCTTAACGGGTGAGCACCTGCAAAAAGGCAGACAATAAAAGTAGGAATTATCGACATATAGCTATAACAATCTTGTTAGAAAATGCTTAAAAGTAATAAAATCTCACCTTTATTACAGAGTGATAATAACGTTAATCAATCACTTAAGTCTCATAATTCTATTATGCGAAAATTTTCGAGCAGATTATTTACGCGCATGTCTAAACCTTCAGTAAATAACATTGAGATTCACTGAAAATAGCACGTTGGGCGTATCTTTATTACGCCTTATCCGTTAAGAAGCAGATTGATCTGTTTAACTTCGCTTGACCGAATAGCCTGCATTATATGGATATCGTTTTATGCCTGTGGCCAACACGTTGGCTTCTTCGTTATGTACCCCCTTCTCTTTTTAACCACTGACGTCCGCTGCAGCGGGTTCATTTCAACGCCCACTCTTTCCAGCAACGCTTCACCTGCTCTGCTGATAACAAGGCCACTTTTGGCATTGTTAATTCATCAAATATCGTCCGGTGATGCGCTCTGTTCTTCGGGGTGGTGAAAAGCAGATATTTCAACATGTCGCTATTAATGCGATCGCGCTGATGTTCTGCCAGCACGCCACCTATTCGTTCACGCTGGAAGACGGTACGGCGGAAATAACGCATTAGCATCAAGGGTAAACTGATATCCAGTAAAATTACGCCTGTTGCGCGATCCATTCTTTCCTTCAGGCAGCTGGAGTAATTACCCTCAATAATCCAACACTCTTGATCGATAGCCGCTCGATGCAGGGCTAAAAAATGCGATTTAGGTCGCGCCTGCCAATGCGTGCCAGGTAAATGATAAAGCTGATCAAGGTGTATTGCGGGGTAAGATGTTTTATGAGAAATCGCATTGGCCAGCGTCGATTTTCCACTGTTAGATGGCCCTATAATAGCGACTCGCGGTCCAAGAAAAGATAAAGATTTAATGTCACTGCTCATCGTTAACGCCTGTTAGTCATAATGTAAATGCGACCTGCTCATTACTTAACGCGAACCAGTGCGCGAGTTTTATCCAACAAAAAAGGACGCAGATAACCTACCGTATTAGAAAGTAAAATCACCTCATCTGAAACCTTAATATTTAATACCTCTTTCAAATAACGTTTGCGAATTTCCATCCTTTTCCATACTTCGGGGAATTGTGCCGCTAGCTGCTGTTGCAATGTAATGTCTGCCAGCCCAACCGTATCTTCTATGCTACTGCCGCCATAACCCGGCAAAGAGGGAATAATATCAATCTGCAATAGCATCCCGCTGGTTAATGGAATTGTGGAATCAGGATAGATTGGTGAGCAAAGCCACTCTTCATCCGCCACCAAATGCCCCGGATTCAAATGCCAGTGATAACGCGCTTTTGGTAGAACATTCTCGACAATGGCATACATTTCTCCGCCCGTGATGCCTACCCGCAAACTCTCGAGCCAGGTCACCACGGCATGATAATACGGCGTGGCTAACTGCGTCAGCCAGTCAGAAACCGCGTCGGGCAACGCGGTGTCGTCGGCAACTGCATAGGCTGAGCGACTGGTGAGTCCACCTTTGAAGCCAACCGTCAGCGAGATCTTATCGCCCAGGCAGATGCGTTTATCCGAAGGATAAAGGTTGGCATACGCAAAGCGATCCCCGCTGGCGGCAATCATAATAACGTTATTCGGTTGACCGTCGGCAGCCAGCAAATGGCCGATCTCTTTTTCGCTTTTGCCGAGTTCAATGCTGTCCAGCGCGCTAAGGACATTGGTTGAGGCCAAATTGGCGCCATATTCATAAAAAGCGATTTCATCTGCCCGGTTTATGCAGCGAACGCCATATTCAGGCGAGATAAATATCCCCGTTGCGTTAACAACACAATGTTGCCCCCCTGCCGCCTTCTTAACCGCATCAAGAATAAATGCAGGCAGATCAAACAGGCTGCTTCGCTGCTCAGCATTGCCGGTGAAAAGCTTCCACCCGACGACGCCCACTTTTTGCCCAGCGGTTAAACCTGCGCTTGCGAGCAACGTCTCTAACGGCTGTTCATGTGTCATGGGTTGATTGGGCAGCGAAAAGATCGGCGCATGCAGAGGTAATCCTGCATTACGTGCATAAGGCACAAGTTTGAGGTTCTCATTACCTATGATGTAACTAATAGCACCTTGATCACTGAGTACTAAAAGTGCCTCTTCAAAACGCGGAATAAACCCCGCCAGATACTCAAAATTGCCGCCATGTTCTTTATCTGCATAGATAACCAAGTGCGCCAGCCCGTGCTGCTTCATCATATTAACCACTTCAACCACGCGTTGCTTCAGGGTTTCATCAGATAAAACGGGGCTCGCGATATGACGGAAGCATTGCGGTGGCGAAAGCGTTTGTAGCGAATAGCGTGTATCCATGGCGTCTCCTGAAGAGTTAAAGAGAGGTTTCTCTGTTAAAAGCAGAGGGAAATTTGCAGTAAGCGTGGCTAACTCGGCCAAACCCACAATATCGACACGTTGAATTCACCCTTTAATTGACGTATAAAAAGTGTCTCCGAGGGGTGTCCTGAAATGGGCTGAGATGGCGTAAGCCGAACCCTTTGAACCTGATCTGGGTCATGCCAGCGAAGGGACGGGTTGGCAATATTGCACTCAGCAAATGCCTGTTCTTACCTTAGTATGCCCGGATCTCCACTTATCACTGGAGGTCCCATGTCTCTCTCAATGTTCAATGATGGCTTATATGGCCGTCTTCGCCAGCAGGCGGGTCAACACTGGCACGATTATGTCTCGCACACTTTTGTGCAACAGCTCGCTGCGGGTACCCTGCCGCACGCCGCTTTTCAGCGTTACCTCACGCAAGATTATCTCTTCCTGCTGCATTTTGCCCGCGCTTACGCCTTGTTGGTCAGCAAACTCCATACGCTACCCGAAATGCGTGCGGCAACCACATCCCTCAACGCTATTGTCAGTGAGCTGCCCTTGCATCTCACGTATTGCGCGCAATGGGGATTGAGCGAAAGCGACATCGTCAACGACGCTGAAGCGCCAGAAACGCTGAACTACACCCGCTACGTTTTGGATATTGGACATTCTGGTGATGCGCTGGATTTGCTGGCGGCATTGATGCCTTGTGTCGCAGGTTATGCCGAAATTGGGCTTGGTTTATTAAACAATCCCGCCACTGTGATGCGTGATAATCCCTATGCTGCATGGATACAAAACTATGGCGATGAAAGCTATTTGGCTGGCGTGCAGGCTTCACTGACGCTGTTTGAAAATATTGCCCGCCAGCGCGGTGGTGAAAGCCGTGTTGATGCGCTAGCCAATATCTTCACCACTGCAACGCGCTTAGAGAGCGCATTTTGGCAAATGGGACTCAATGCCGGTAACACCTCAAACGCGTTGATTTCCGCATGCAGGCGCTAAGCGCCATTCCCGGTATTAAAGTGCGCGATCTCAGCTTAAAGTTCGGTGAGCAGATCATTTTTGACCGGCTGAATATGGATATCACCGGCGGCGAATTCGTGGCGCTTCTGGGTGCCAGCGGTGCAGGGAAAAGCAGCTTGTTACGTATTATTGCTGGCCTTGCGCCGCCCACTTCTGGCTCGGTGACGGGCAGCGATAATCAACCCTTGGCGGGTCGCATTGCCTGGATGGGGCAAAAAGATCTGCTTTATCCGTGGCTATCAGTGATAGATAACGTGGCGCTGGGCGCGCGTTTGCGGGGCGAAAAAGTCGATCGCGATTGGGCAAGGCATTTGCTGGCGCGCGTAGGCTTGAGCCGCGAAGAAAAATCCCTGCCGGCCACCCTTTCCGGCGGTATGCGTCAGCGTGCTGCGCTGGCCCGTACCCTCTATGAACGGCAACCGATTGTATTGATGGATGAGCCGTTCTCCGCGCTGGATGCCATTACCCGCACGCAAATTCAAACCCTGGCGGCTGAATTACTGGCACAACATACCGTGCTGTTGATTACCCACGATCCCGCTGAAGCCTGCCGCTTGAGTCACCGTTTGTTGGTGTTTTCACCCTATCCTTTCGGCATTGATGACTCGCACAGCATTGCTGGATTACCGCCGCGTGCGCCCGACGATCTTGATTCGATGAGAAGTCAGGCTGAGCTGTTGCAACAACTGATCAAGGCGGCAGGATGAAACACAATCGTCTTGCACGCAGCAGGCGTGGGCTCAGCGTTTTTATCGGCCTGATTGGCGTTTGGTGGCTGGCAACAAAATGGGGTGACATCCCTGCTTTCTTGTTGCCCGCGCCGCGCGCCGTGTTGCTTGCCGCCTGGGATAATGCGCCGTTCCTGGCCTACCACTCGCTGATTACGCTGTCAGAAATTGCCAGCGGATTCGTCATCGGTGTCTTGCTCGGCTGTAGCCTGGCGCTGTGCATGATCTACTCGCCACGGCTGCAACGTTGGCTGATGCCGCTGGTATTGACCAGCCAGGCGATTCCGGTGTTTGCGCTGGCCCCGCTGCTGGTGCTGTGGTTTGGCTTTGGCATGAGCGCAAAAGTGGTGATGGCAGTGTTAGTGATCTTCTTTCCGGTCACATCCACGTTTTTCGACGGTATGCGCCGCGTCAATAACGACTACCTCGATCTAGCCCGCACCCTGCGCGCTTCGCCGTATGCCCAGTTACGTCACGTACGCCTGATGGCGGCCTTGCCTGCGTTTGGTTCAGGATTGCGCATGGCCGCCGCCGTGGCACCGATCGGCGCGATCATCGGCGAATGGGTCGGTTCGGCTGAAGGATTGGGCTACGTCATGCTGAATGCCAATGCTCGAATGCAGAGTGATATGTGCTTTGCCGCCCTGTTTATTTTGGTGCTGATGACGCTTCTGCTTTGGAGCGTGATTGATGCTTTGCTGAAACGTGTAATCAACTGGATGCCTGACAACGATGAATAACCTCAATCACCCACGTAAAACCCTGTTTAAAACGCGACTAACCGCCCTGATTGCCAGCGCCGTTTTAGCCACCAGCGCCAGCGCCAATGAAAAACTCACTCTCATGCTCGACTGGTACATCAATCCCGACCACGCGCCGATCATGGTTGCTGAGCAGATCGGCGCATTTAGCGCGCAGGGGCTGGATGTGCAGATTATCCCCCCCTCCGATCCCGCTTTACCGCCCCGCCTTGTGGCGGCTAAACAGGCCGACTTAGCCATTACTTATCAGCCGCAAATCCATTTTTTTGCCGATCAGGGTTTGCCGCTGGTACGCGTAGGCACCTTAATTAACACGCCGCTTAACACCGTTATTTCGTTGGATAAAAGCATTAAGACGCCAGCCGATCTCAACGGTAAAACCGTGGGATATTCTGTGAGCGGCATCGAGCAGGCGACATTGGACACCATGCTCAAACATGAAAATCTCAACGCAAACGCAGTCAAACTGATCAACGTAAACTTTCAGCTCACCAGCGCCCTGTTAACCGGAAAGGTGGATGCCGTGATTGGCGGCTACCGCAATATCGAAGCATTGGAGATGACATTGCAGGGTAAAGATCCGGTTGTGCTTAACGTCGAGGATTATGGCGTCCCGGCTTACGATGAATTAATTATTGTGGCTAACCGCGATGCCGTTGCCGAACCGAAGATCAAAAAGTTTCTTATCGCGCTGGAGAAAGGTACAGCCTATTTACGTGCGCACCCTGAAGAGAGCTGGAAGGTTTTTGCTCGTCAGCATCCTGAGTTAAATACCCCGTTGAATCATCAGGCGTGGATGAAGACGCTGCCGCTGTTTGCCACGGAGCCTGCGAAGTTAGATAAACCGCGTTATCAGGCTTATGAGCAGTTTTTATTTGATAACAAGCTGATTAAGAAAATCACGCCAGTTGAACAATACGCGACAGAAATGAATTAACGTGTTGGGTTAGCCCTGTTGCGGGCTAACCCACTTCAGCGGTTAAAGGTTTTTGACCCTTACCACATCTGCCATCACCGACAAGGCGATCTCTGCCGGTGTTTTACTGCCAATCCTAATGCCCACGGGCGCCTGAATGCGCGTCAGCTCTTCTTCACTCAGTCCCCCGATCTCCACCAGCCGCTGTCGGCGTTTAGCGCTGTTTTTAACTGAACCCATCACACCGAGATAAAACGCAGGGGTATTAACCGCCTCCATCATGGTGAGTTCATCAATACGCGGATCGTGCGTCAGAGAAAGTATCGCCACCTTACTGCTGATTTCATGATTCTCCAGCCACTTAGCCGGATGCTGCGGCACAATAGTGACATGATATTCCGCGCCAAAATGACGTTCTGTTTCAGCCAGCTGCTCGGGGCGATGTTCACAGACGGTGATCCTAAAACCGAGGATCAGCGCAAGCCGAATGCACTCAAACGCCACCACCGAATAACCGGCAATCAACAGTTGCGGCACCGCACCCACGGGGATCACGACCTGATTCTGCTGATGCGATAACGCGGGCAGTACATGCGCTGTAGAAACGATCTCCCACGCGGCGCGTTGCCCAAGCTGCACATTCTTTACCAGATGCTGTTTACCGATCAACGCGGTTTGCATGGCGGTAAGCAAAGCATAACTCTCCGTGTCAGCGGGAAGATACTCGATCAACACATCCACACTGCCGCCGCACGGCAACGCCACATTGGGACGTAATCCCCCTTCGCCATAACGCACAATTTGGCTGCTATCACGATAGGCACCTGACGCCAGCTGTTGCAGAAAATCTTCCTCAATACAGCCGCCTGAAAGCGAGCCGCAATGTTCACCCTGAATGTTAATGGTCATCATGGTGCCGGGCGCACGCGGTGACGAGCCATACGTATGCAAAACGGTACAGAGCCACACCGGCTGCTGCAATTGATGCCAGCACAAAGCACAATCAATAACCCGTTGATCAAGCGTAATCATTCTGTTCTCCCGAGTTCAGGTTGACGGGATAATCGATATCGTTAAGGCATCCGGGATCGTGCAACGTAATTAAGGTGGCGGGATGCGCCGCCAGTATCGAACGCGCCCCTTCATCCTTGTGCAAATCCACCAGCTGGGGATAGAAAATTCGACTGAAGCCCACCGGATGACCGGCCTGAGCATCCACCAGCGGCCTGACTATGGATTCAGTCGCTAGCGCATGTATAACAGCCAAATAGCTGGATGTTTTTAGCCACGGCATATCACCGAGCGCGATAATCCAGCCGTCATAGTCCGCCGTTGCACGGACGCCTGCAGCAATCGACTCACCCATCCCCTGGCTCTGGCAATAGATGGGCTGACACCCGTTGAGCAGCGCGTGTATCGCCCGATCTTCTGGCTGGGTAACAACGTACACGTCGGCGCCCGTCGCCATGGCGTGGCGCAGGGTATGCGATAACATGGGAAGCCCCTGAATCTCAGCCAACAGTTTTTGACCGCCGCCCTGCTTGCGAAAACGCCGCCCGAAGCCAGCAGCCATCACCAAAATTGCCACTTTCATTTATGCGTACCGAGGTAAAGGCCACAAACGAGGCGCAGGCAAAAGCCCTGCGCGCAGTATCCGATCAAATCAGTTTTTCCATGGTGATGGGCAATTCACGTACGCGCTTACCGGTTGCGTGGAACACCGCATTACTGATTGCCGCAGCCATGCCGACAATACCCAGTTCACCCACCGCTTTGCCGCCCATCGTTGTAGCCTTGTAATCTGGCTGACCGACATCAATCGTAGTGATTTCTGGCACATCTGCACTCACCGCCACCAAATAATCGGCGAGATTATTATTGATAACCCGACCATTACGCGGATCAAGGGTGCCTTCTTCCAACAACGCTTGCCCCAGTCCCATCACCATTCCCCCTATCCACTGGCTGCGTGCCAGCGCGGGGTTATAGAGCCTTCCGCTGTCAAAAGCACCGACCATACGCTTCACGCGTACTGTGCCAAAGTCTTCATCCACGCGAACTTCAACAAACAGCGCGCTCCAGCTATGTGCCGAAACATCTTCTGGCCGCGTAATGGTATTGAGTGCGCTGAGCATTTTGTCGCGCTCTTCAGCGGAGGCATTACCTTTAAAGGTATCAGCAGAAAGTGCAAGCGAAGGTAAACCCGCTAATGACAGCAACTGTTCAAACGTCACTTTACGGTTGGGACGCATAGTCATCGCCACTCCGTTATCCATGACCACTAACTTGTCACGCGGTGTGCCAAACAACGGTGAATCAGGGGTTTCGATGGCCAGCGTGAACAGACGTTCACGTAACGCCAGCGCCGTTTTAAACACGGCCGCGGTGAGATTACCTGCCAACTGGGACCCACCGGCCACGCCCGCTGTCGGCAGGCGCGAATCACCCAGTTCGACCTGAATACGATCTTGAGGAATTTTCAGCACATCGGCTGCGGTCTGCGCCAGGATAGTGTAAGTGCCGGTCCCGATATCCGCGCCCGCGCTCTTCACCGTAAGGTGTCCATCCGGTTGCAGAACCAGAGTCGCTTCCGCCGGTTGCAGGTTCACTGGATAGGTTCCACTGGCCATTCCCCAGCCGATCAGCTCTCGCCCTTCGCGCATCGAACGCGGTTCCATACTGCGTTTACTCCAGCCGAATGCTTCAGCGCCCTTTTGATACGCCTCTTTCAGCTGGCGAGAACTCCAGGGTTTACCCTGTTGATAATCGTGATCGGCCCAGTTTTTTATGCGCAACGCCAGCGGATCCATATTCAGTGCATAGGCCATTTCATCCATGCTGACTTCCAGGCTAAACGCGCTGGGGTTTTCACCTGGCGCGCGCATCCATCCAGGCGTCACGGTGTTAATCGGGACAACGCGATGATGAGAGGTCACGTTCTCAATCGCATACATCCGCGCAGTGACACGGTTGGTGCCTTCGGCAAACACATCATCAAGGGACGTTTCGTTATAGCCATCATGAATAATGGCGGTGATTTTACCGTCGCGCGTTGCGCCCATCTCCAGAGATTGATGGGTAGACGCACGGCCGCCAAAACCGGTAAAGGTCTGCGGGCGCGTTAGCGCGACTTTCACCGGACGCTTCAGTTCACGTGAGGCCACGCAGGCGAGCGCAACGTGGGTGGCAGGCGACGCTTTTGACCCGAACCCCCCACCAACATAAGGCGAGATAATCTCAACCTTGCTGATATCGATTCCCATCCATTCAGCAATGGCGGTACGCGCGCCCGCCACCCATTGGCTCGGTTCCCACACGGTCAGCTTGTCATCCTGCCAGTGCGCGATACAGGCGTGCGGTTCCATCGGCTGATTGTATTCACGCGGCGTAATAAATTTATTTTTAATTCGCACCTCGGCCTGTTCCATTGCCTGCTGCGCATTTCCCATGGTGATCGTCAGCGAATCCTGATCCTGCGGTTTAGCGCCTTTGTCTTCCGGGAAAATCAGCGCGGGCGTCTCGGCGTACGCCACTTTAATCAGGGAGGCGGCATGTGTTGCCTGCTCAAAGGTTTCTGCAACCACCAAGGCAATGTTCTGCCCGTTATGGATGATGCGATCGTTCTGAATCGGGAGATAGGTGGTTTGGGCAGCACCGCCCTCAGGAATCGACCTCGGTTTGTTAATTTTCAGGCTATTGAGGTGCGAATAAACGGCCAGTACGCCTTCTGAGCGGCGTGCCGCCTGTGTCTCCATTGCCGTTATGCGGCCGCTGGAGACAGTTGATTGTACTACCACGCCATACAGCACGTTTTCAAACTGATGTTCAGCGGCATACGTGGCGTGCCCGCTGACTTTTAACGTGCCATCTTTACGCTGTGGCGCAGCACCTAAACCCTGTTGAGGCGGCGTCTGTTCAGAAAGGGGCAGTTGATGTTGTTGTACGGCACGAACGCTTTTCACGTGGAGACCTCCTGCGGCCATCACCGATACAGCGGCAGTGGCCTTGAGCAAATTTCTGCGTGTTTTGTCAGTGTAATTTTTCATGAAGGCTTCCCTACCGCTAATAAGGCCCGACTGATGACGCGCGGAACCAGGACAATTTTGGCTTGGTTATGCGACAGCGCTTTGGCGTTAATCACCGCCAACTCGGATGCCTGACGGATCAGCACTTCACTGAAGGCTTTACCGCGCAACGCATCTTCCACTTCATAAGCACGCCAGGGTTTGGTGGCCACGCCGCCGATAGCAATGTGCACATCGTTAATGATGTCGCCTTGCATCTCAACGCCCACCGCCGCACTGGCCGCCGCAAATTCATAAGATGCGCGATCGCGCACTTTCAAATAGTGAGACTGCCGTAACGCGGCAGACAAAGGCACCTCTACACCGACGATCATCTCGTCGGCGGCAATATCATGTTCTTGATGTGGCGTGTCGCGTGGCAGCAGAAAGAACTTTTCAACCGGTACACGACGTTCCTGCTGTTGGCTATTACGCAGGATCACCTGCGCCTGAAAAGCGGTTAACGCTACTGCCAAATCACCCGGATAAACCGCCACGCACGCTTCGCTGGCGCCTAAAATAGCGTGACCGCGATTGATTCCCTGAATTGCCGAGCAGCCCGATCCGGGTTGGCGCTTATTACACGCGGGGAACGTAGCGGGATCGCGGAAATAGCCGCAGCGCGTACGCTGCCGTAAATTGCCGCCAATGGTCGCCATATTACGGATTTGCGGTGAGGCTGCCTGCCAGAGGCTTTCATAGATAGCAGGTGCCAGACGCTGACACTCTTTATCTGCTGCCAGCTCGCTCATGCGAACCAAGGCGCCAACACGTAAAGTATCGTGACTGAAATTGATGTCGCGCAGCGTGGTTAAGCGGGAAATATCCACCAGCTGTGGCGGCGCTTCAACATTGCATTTCATTAAGTCGAGCAGCGTGGTCCCCCCGGCTAAAAAACGTGAGGATTCAGCCACGTTGAGCTTAACGGCTTCGTCGGCGCTGGCGGGGGTTTTAAAGATAAACTCATTCATGATGCATCCCCTGACATTTCTGCTGCGGCCTGTTTTACCGCCTCAACAATGTGGGGGTACGCACCACAGCGGCAGAGATTGCCACTCATATATTCCCGAATTTCAGCGTCGCTACCCGCGTGGCCCTCTTTGATGCAGGCGACGGCAGACATGATTTGGCCCGGCGTACAGTAACCGCATTGGAAGGCATCATTGGCCATAAAACAGGATTGCACCGGATGCAGTTTGCCCTGTTTATCCGCCAGCCCTTCGATAGTGGTGACTTTCCCGCCTTGCGCTTGTGCCGCTAACGTCAAACAACTCAATACGCGCTGCCCGTTTACGTGCACAGTACAAGCACCACATTGACCCTGATCGCACCCCTTTTTGGTGCCGGTTAATTGCAAATGCTCACGCAGCGCATCCAACAGCGTTACCCTTGGATCAATAGTCAGGTGTTGCGTCTCATCGTTGATCATCAACTGAATAGTTATTTTCTCAGACATTGCGATTACCTGTTCCAGTGAAGGTAAATGGCCATAAAGGTGTAAAACACCGACCGGCTAAAATTAAAAAATCCGCGAAGCTTCTCGTCGCCTATCTGTTTTCTGCGCAGCATCTCGCGTGCTTTTTTACTGTGCAGCACAAAAACCACACCAAGGATGTGTAATAAAAATCCTAACAGAAATATTTCTAGCCATTATGCCTATTCATTTATGAGCCTATTTAGTTGAACTAATAAATGATTTAAGCGGGAGATGATCGCACAGAGGGGTAATTGTCTTTACGGCGGTGGAGGGGCTGCTTTACAGAAGAGACGCTCGCTTTGCATCGAAGTGGCGCGAAGATGATGTCAATGAACACCGCAGGTAGGGTTAACGGCCTGCGGTGTCGAGGAGTCAGAGACCGGCAATGCGCCGTAAATCGGCTTCGGCGCCCGGTGCCACCGCTAAAACCTGCGCACCCTTAGTGATGCGTTCGCCTTCGGTATTAAACGGATGATACCAACCGCCCGCCTCTTTCACTAAACAGTAACCCGCCAGGCAATCCCAGGCGTGCATATAGGGTTCGTAATAGCCAACGACGCGTCCTGCCGCTACCCACGCCAGCATCAGCGCACCCGAACCGATGCGAATAAAATTGCCCCCCGCAGCCAGCAGAGACGCGAGGATTTCGCCAACTTTTTCCGGGCTGACATAGCTGTTCGCCCCAAAACCGGTGACATGATTTTGTAAGGTTCGCGTAGCATCAACCTGTAATGTGCGGCCATTCAACGTCGCGCCCTGGCCCAACGCCGCCACGTAACACTCCTGATAAAAAGGCGCGAAAATCACGCCGATCACCGGCACGCCTTCATGCAGTACCGCCACTGACACGCACCAGTTCGGCATGCCATTCAAAAATGGGCTGGTGCCATCGATCGGATCGACCACCCACGTATACGCCGAGCTTCCCGGCTGCAATCCATATTCTTCACCGAGGAATCCGTCGTCGGGAAACGTGTCCCGAATGCGGGCGGCGATCAGCTGTTCCACTTCGCGATCGGCAATTGACACCACATCCTGCAAATCATGCTTGGTTTCTATCACCAGCGTTTCGCGGCGATTGAAATAATCTAAGGCAACCGCGCCGCCGCTGCGCGCTGCGGCTTCCGCTAACGCCAGACGTGCGGAAAGTTCACTGTTTTGCTGTTCCATAGGTTTTCCTTGAAGTTAACCGGTTAACGCGCGATCAGGGCCAAACCCTGCGGTTTAAAATCCACGGCAACGCGGGTCGATAACGCCAGCCGTTGCTCCATCATTGAATCGACGATAAACAGCGAACCCAGTTCGGTTTGCACTTCATATTCAATGTGATTGCCAAGCCAGGTGCTATGGGTAATTTCGCCTTTTAATGCGCCCGTACCTTCACCGCGTAACGTAATAAATTGCGGCCGCACCGCCAGCTGCGCAGCACCTTTCTGCGCGCCTTCTCCACGTATGCGATATTGCTGGCTGCCAATCCTGACCAGCGCCTCGCTGCCTTCCAGCTGTTCGACTTCACAGGGCACAATGTTAGCTTCTCCCATAAAGTCAGCGATGAAGACCGAGCTGGGCGAGTGATAAAGCGTTTCCGGCGCGCCCTGCTGAGCAATATTCCCCTCTTTCATGACAATAATCTTGTCAGAAACCGCCAGCGCCTCTTCCTGATCGTGCGTCACATACACAGCGGTAAATCCCAGCCGCTGTTGCAGATCACGAATATCGGTACGTACTCGCCTTCTTAACCGTTCATCCAGGTTTGATAAGGGTTCATCCAGTAACAGCACCTGCGGCTCCAGCACCAACGCTCGCGCCACCGCGATACGCTGCTGTTGCCCACCGGATAACTCCGAGGGCAGCCGCTCTCCCTGATGCTCCAGCCCAACCAGCTTCAACCCTTCACGCGCCCGATCCTGCGCTTCCCGCTTGGTGAGCCCAGAGGAAAGCAGCCCGTACATGACATTGTCTAAGGCGTTCATATGCGGAAACAGCGCATAGGATTGAAACACCATCGCCACATCCCTTTCGTTGGCCGGCAACTGCGTAACATCTTTACCCCCAATCAAAATGCGGCCCGAGGTGGGATGCTCCAGCCCGGCCAGCAGCCGCAACGTGGTGGTTTTCCCACAGCCGGAAGGCCCCAGCAACGTGACCAGCGTACCCGGCTCAACCGTTAAGGAGAGATCGGGTAGCGCGGTGAATCCGGCGAAGCGTTTGGAGACATGTTCAAAAACAACCGATCCGGGTGAGATCATACGATTCGCTCCTGAGTTAATACCGAAGGGGGCGGCGTGGGAACGTCCACACTGCGGGTGCTGCGACGTAAGCGGCGTTCGCCCACCAGCAGCTGAAACGCGCCGATAATGACTAACATCACCACAATCAACACGGATGAATAAGCAATGGCGACGCCATACTCACCGTTTTCAACCAGCCCGACGATGTAAGACGTCGCCATGTTGTATTGGGCGCTGACCAGAAAAATCACGGCACTGATGGAGGTGATGGCGCGCACGAAGGCATACACCAGCGCCGCGCTGATTGCCGGTTTGAGCAGCGGCAGCACCACTTTACGTAAGGTGCGGAAACTGTTGGCACCCAGGGTTAATGAGGCTTCATCAAGACTTTTATCGAGCTGGCTCATGGCCGCAATGCCACCACGCACGCCGACCGGCATATTGCGGAAGACGAAGCAGGCAATCAGGATCATCGCGGTGCCGGTGATTTCCAGCGGCGGCAAGTTGTAGGCCATGACGTAGCTGACGCCGATAACGGTGCCGGGGATGGCGAAGCTCAACATCAACATGAATTCAAACGTCTGCCGCCCCGCAAATTTCTGCCGTACAATCAGCCAGGCGGTAAGCAGGCCAACAATGGCGGTGAGCGGCGCAGCAATCAAGGCGATCTCCAGCGTGGTCCAGAACGAGTTCCACGCCACGCCGCTCCATATCAGGCTGCCATCACTGACGCTGACGCTGAAGGCGTGAATATAGTGATCGAGAGTGAGATTATTATTGAGCCCCCAGGATTGCACGAACCCGCCGATCAGGATCATGCCGTAAATCACCAGGGTGAAAATGCCCCAAGGGATCACCAGGCCATACACGCTGTAACGTACCGGTGCGGGCAATTTACCGTGTGTGCCGCCATCACCTTTGCCGGTCACGGTGGCAAAGCTTTTGCCAGACAGCCACAGGCGCTGGATCAGGAATGCCGCCAGCGTGAAGCCCAGCAGAATCATCGCCAGTACCGCCGCGCGGCTCGGATCATTTTGTGCACCGACAACCGAGAAGAAAATCTCGGTTGAAAGCACGCCGTGACTGCCACCCAACACCATTGGATTACCAAAGTCCGCCATGCTTTCGATAAAGCTAATTAAGAAGGCATTTGCCAGACCCGGCGCCATCAGCGGCAGCGAAACCCGGCTGAAGGTGCGCCAACGATTAGCGCGTAAGGTTTGTGATGCTTCCTCCAGAGAAGGACTGACGCCCTCCACCACCCCAATCAGTACCAGAAAAGCGATGGGGGTAAAGGAGAGCACCTGCGCAATCCAGATACCGGTTAAGCCATATAACCAGCGGCCGGGTTCAATACCAAACAGCGTGGCGAGATGCGCAGTGACGACGCCCGAACGGCCAAATAACAGAATCAACGCCAGACCAATCACAAATGGCGGCGTGATGATGGGCAGAATGGTCAGCATGCGCAGCGCTTTTTTACACGGCAGCGGCGTACGCGTGGCCGCCAGCGCAAAGGCCAATCCCAGCAACGTGGATCCGCTGGCGGTCATCAGAGCCAGCCACAAGGTGCGCCAGGCGGTGCCGCAGGTGCCACCAGCCAGACATGACAAGCTCCAGATTGAGGGATCTTGCATATTGTTGATCAGGCCATCGGGTTTAAAGCTGCCGTCAATATCCTGCACCGAGGCCACAAACAGGCTCAGCACGGGATACAGCACAAAGGTCGTGACCAGCGCCACCAGCAAAACAATGGATGCCACGACAAATGCATCGCCCCGCAGTACGCCACGCTCAGCCAGCGCAAACGAGAAAATAAGCAAAAAAACGGTCAGCAGCAGCAGCGCGCCTGCGCCCATTGCGGGTTGGCCTTGCGCCAGCGGGCCAAGCAGATTTTCCAGCCAGAGCCAGTTCCAGCCGCTGTAACCGATCACGTGTCCCTCGACAACCAGATAAGCGACGCCGACTGCGCTCAAACCCAGCAACAGCAAACTTCGCGTCTGACCTGAAGGCAACAGGCAACTGGCTCCGCAAAGTAAAAATAGCCCGGTTGCGATAGCCAGCCACGGATGTTCAAACGTAACAATCTGCCATAGCGCGGGCGCGCTGGCAGCATCGCCCCATAACGTTGTTAGCCAGCCGCCATCGAAAAAACCATTTTCAAGGCTATACCACGGCAGCAACGTCAGCGCGATAGCGCCCGCGATCAGTACGCCGCTTAAGCGGCGATTATACGCATTCATGAATTACCTCGACCCTGTAAGGAAGCGGAAATCAGGCTCAGGCCACCGCTGTTCAGTGTTCGGCGTGTCACACCGGAGCATTACTGTGCGCTGGATCCAATCTCTTTATCCCAGCGTCCTAACAGCGCTTTGCGCTTCGCTGAATCACCGTAGGTTTTGAAGTCGTAATCGATCAGCTTGATGTTTTCAAAACGTGGTGCGTATTCCGAGATTTCAGCACTGCGATTAGACGGTAGCTGGAAAGATTTTGCCTCTTTCATGTGTGATTGCGCCTCGGCGCTGAGTGCCCAGTCATACCAGATTTTGGCGCTGGCGAGATTACGCGCGCCTTTGATGATCGACATTGAGCCAATCTCATAACCGGTGCCTTCACAGGGCGCGACAGATTTAATCGGGAACCCATCAACCTGCATCGCCACCGCATCATGCATAAACACAATACCAATCGTCGTTTCGCCACGTGCCGCCGCTTTTACCGGCGCAGAACCTGACTTGGTATATTGCGAAATATTGGCGTTGAGCTTTTTCAGGTAATCGAACGCCTTGTCTTCACCCATGATCTGCACCAGCGTCGCCAGGGTGTTGTAAGCGGTGCCGGATGAGTTCGGGTTAGCAATCTGAATTTCGCCTTTGAACGCGGGGTCGAGCAGATCGGCCCAGCACTTCGGCTCTTTAAGCTTTTTATCGGCCAATAATTTGGTGTTATAGCCCCAGCCTAACGCGCCCGCATAAATGCCCACGGTGCGATAATTTGAAATCTCCGCCTGTTTTTTTGCCCAATCCTGCTGCTGGTCTAATAACGGTGACTTATAAGGCTGCGACAACCCCTCTTCTGCGGCCTGCATATGGGGATCGCCGGTGCCCGCCCACCAAATATCGGTTCTCGGGTTGCGAGCTTCGCTACGGATACGCGCATAGGCTTCACCGGCTGAAAGCCTGACCATACTGACTTTTATATCGGGATGTGACTGGCTGAAGATGCGTGTCATCTGCTCACAAACCACCACGTCTGCGGAGCAAATCATATTGAGATTACCGGCTGCATAGGCAGAAAAGGACAGCGTCGAGCTACTTAAAACCAGAACGGCGGCGAGCGATGAATAACGCATGATGTTCTCCTGATGTGTAGGGTGGCGCTTCACTGGCACCTTTTTTTGCACGTGTGTGCAAATTAGTAGAGAAGCGGTAACACGCTGTCAATCCGCTTGTTGTGCAATTGTTAGGCGATGTCACAAATATTAAACATTATGGTGAAATTGTTTTTTGCACAGCTTTGCAATCTGAGGCAGACTTATTGCATCGTTAAACAGGCGAGTCTTTTGCGGGTGGAAATGTGTTGATGAACAATGACAAATGGGTAGTGAGCGCGCAGGACGTCGCGGAACGCGCGGGCGTTTCTCGCTCCGCCGTTTCGCGCACCTACACACCCGGTGCCAGCGTTTCTGAAGCGACCCGCGCCCGTGTTTTGAAGGCCGCCGAGGAGTTGGGGTATCACGTCAATCATCTGGCGCGCGGGCTGGTGCGCAATCGAAGCGGCATCGTTTGTTTGATCGCGTCTGAGGTTGATACGCCCTATCGTGCCAATCTGGTGCGCTGGCTAACCCAGTTTCTGCAGGAAGCGGGCAAAATTGCCATGTTAATTAATACCGATCGCTCTGATGACAGCGTTTCTGCCGCGTTGCAGCAGGCAATTAATTTTCGCGCTGATGCCTCGATTATTCTTTCCGGCATGCCCGACAGCGCCATTACCCGTCTCTGTTCAAAGCATGGACAACATTTGGTGCTGATCAATCGAGATGAATCGCTGCCGGGTTCGTTGAGTATTAATCTCGATTCACGCTCTGCGGCTGAGATGGCAGTGATGGCTTTTTTACGCGCCGGATGTCGTCACCTGGCTTTTGCTAATTCCCTGGCGGGAACGCCCAGCCTGATGAAGCGTGAAAAGGATTTCCTTGCCGCAGCAGACAAAGCAAACTTACCGGTCACAGTAGAACGCTTTGGGACGACCTCTTATGAAAGCGGCCAGATCCTGGCGCATCGGTTGCTGACCCGCGACAATCGTCCGGATGCGGTTTTCTGCGTTACCGATCTCATTGCTTGTGGTTTTATGGATGAAGCACGCCATCGCTTCTCGTTGAGAATCCCCGAAGATTTATGCATAGTCGGCTATGACAACATCACGCAGGCGGGCTGGTCATCCTATAACCTCACCACCTTTGCGCAGCCTGTGGAGCGCTTTGCCCGCGATGCGGTGCAGTGGCTGATTGACGCTGAACAGCTGGATCACACCCTTCTACTGCGATCGGAACAGCAAAGTGATAGCCGGATGTATGAAGCAGAGGTGAAATGGCGCGGTTCAGTACGTGGCGGTTGAATAAAAAACCAGGCAAAACCGCAAGCCCCGCCTGTTCTGGTTGGGGTGAGAACGCCGGCCCAGAAGGCATTAACGGAGAGTAGAGATGGAATCTTCCCCCTTTTGTTCCAAAGCGTTGCTGATTATTGATATGCAAAATGCGCTGTTTTACGGCAGCGAAGATCCTTTCAATAGCACTGAAGTGCTGGCGAACATCAATCAGTTGATCGCAAAAGCGCGGGCTGCGGGTGCACCAGTATTTGCCGCCAGGCATACCGGGCCCGCCGGTTCCCCTTTTGATCCTGACAATCCGATTACCCATCTGATTGAGGAGCTACAGGTTGAACCCAATACAGATGAGGTGTTTATCAAGCGCTTCCCCAACTGCTTCCGGGATACCGGTTTGCATCAAAAACTCAAAGCGCGCGACATCAATGAACTGGTTATTGTTGGCATGAAAACCCAATTTTGCGTTGATACGACCTGTCGGGCTGCCGCAGATGCCGGATACAGCGTGGTGCTGATCGCCGATGCGCACACCACGACCGATTCTAAAGTCATTCCTGCCGAGGCGATTATTGCCCACCACAATGACACGTTATCGGGGCCCTTTGTTAAAACCTGTTTGACTAAAACCTATATTTTTTAATAACCAAATAGAGGGTAAACCGCCCTCTAAAATAAATGCACCATTCATATTTGGTTATACTTTTTCTTGCAATATCCTTTCTTATTGAAATAACCCCTTATTGCCCTACCTCAATTGCAAATAGTCGCTCCGCTTATTTAAATAGTCTCATTTCGTTACGTTATCAAATTTAGCTAACTGCCTAAATAGTCGCCTGTTGGATGTGACAAATATCACCTTTGTGCCAGGCTTATATTCTCAGATAGCAAAGTTCAAGGAGCCAGATATGACAACGCCAACCAATAAAACCCTCGATTTGAACGAATATCCAAAACCACCCTTTGAAGAACAATCACAAGATGTACCGGGTTTAGCCAGCAAAATGGTACCGGTTCCCGACCATGGCGAAACCAGCTATCGCGGCACTGGACGCCTTACCGGCCGTAAAGCGCTGATCACGGGCGGTGATTCGGGTATTGGTCGCGCCGTAGCGATTGCCTATGCACGAGAAGGTGCGGATGTGGCGATCAACTATTTACCTGCTGAGGAATCTGATGCAGCTGAAGTGATTAAGCTGATTCAGGCGGAAGGCCGTAAAGCTATCGCTATTCCTGGGGATATTCGTAGTGAAGATTTTTGCCAGAAACTGGTTAAAGACGCGGTAGAACAATTAGGTGGCCTGGATATTTTGGTCAATAACGCGGGTCGCCAGCAGTTTAATGAATCCATTCGTACGTTAAGTACAGAAGATTTTGACGCTACGTTTAAAACCAACGTCTATGCGATGTTTTGGATCACGAAAGCGGCAGTGGATTATTTACCGCGCGGTGCCAGTATTATTAACACCTCTTCTGTTCAGGCATTTAAACCCAGCGAAATTTTGCTGGATTATGCACAAACTAAAGCCTGTATCGTGGCGTTCACTAAATCCCTTGCGCAGCAGCTTGGCGAGGAAGGCATTCGCGTAAATGCTGTGGCACCGGGACCTTTCTGGACGCCATTGCAAACCAGCGGTGGTCAGCCGCAAGAAAAAATTAAACAGTTTGGTGCGTCAGCGCCACTGGGCCGCCCGGGTCAACCGGCTGAGATCGCCCCACTGTATGTCACGCTGGCCTCAACGGAATCCAGCTACACTTCAGGACAAGTCTGGTGCACCGATGGCGGTACCGGCACACTGTAATTAAACGCCCAATGTGGCCGCATCATGCGGCCATTTTTCTGTTTTTCGTATACCAGGATGATTATGGAAAACCAGATTTTCGACTCTCCAACCCGAGACAATGGCTTTGCCGGCCTGGGCGATTATGCCGCCATTGGTGAAGGACGCTCAGTGGCGCTAATAGCGCCCGACGGTTCAATAGACTGGTGGAGCGCGCCCAATCTGGATTCCACTCCACTGTTTGACCGCCTGCTCGATCCTAACATCGGCGGCTATTTTCAAATCGTTCCTAACGCACCTTATCGCGTATCGCGCCAGTATCGTGAAAACAGTAACGTTTTAGAAACGCGCTTTGAAACCGATGCGGGCAGCGTACTGCTCACCGAATCGATTAACAGCACGCTGGCAGGTCGCCTGCCCTGGAGCGAGCTGGCACGGCGCATAGAAGGTGTTGAAGGCCATGTCGAACTGATTGTTCGTCTGCGCTTTGGTACAGCGGCTGAAACCCGCTCGCCGTGGATTGCAGAAAGTGATCAGGGCAAGGTTTTTCACATTGCCAATGTGTTGGCGATGGTGCGTACCAGCGAAGATATCGATATTGATCATTTAGATGATGAAAAACTCACCGGGAAACTGCGCACCTCACCTGGCTCAAGCTCACTCTGCGCACTGTTAATCAGTGAAAATGAACCGCTAGCGGTGCCTGAACTTTCGGCAATCGATAACCGCATCGATACCAGCGATATCGCCTGGCGCGACTGGGTTGAAAGCCTGAGTTATGACGGCAGTTTTCCGCAATTAGTAAAACGCTCCGCCCTGTCGCTGAAATTTCTCTGGTACTCCCCGACGGGGGCGTTAGCTGCGGCGGCGACCACGTCCCTCCCTGAAGGCATCGGCGGCGAAAAAAATTATGATTATCGCTTTGCATGGGTACGTGATGCTTGCCTGATCATTAAAGCGTTTGTCTATCTGGGTGCGCTCGAAGATTGTAAAGCCGCATTTTCCTGGCTGTCGAAAACCATTATTCGTCATGGGGTGAGATTACGTGCCTGTTATACGCTTGAAGGCGATATTGTGCCTGAAGAACGCTATCCCGAATTAGCGGGATATCAGGATTCACTGCCGGTTCGCGTGGGGAATAATGCGCGCGATCAACTCCAGTTAAGTATGTACGGCGACATGTTGGGAACGGCCCGGCTGTTCATCAAAGCGGGACACGTTTTGGATCTCACTACATCGCGCATGCTGGGCGAACTGGCTAACTGCTGTGCCGATAATTGGCGTCAGAAGGATGCCGGTATCTGGGAGTTACCAGAAAAGCAGCATTATACCCACTCGAAAATGGCGTGCTGGCTGGCGCTTGATCAGGCTGTCGCCATGGCAGAGAGGAAATACATCGAACCTACCTGGGTTGAGCGTTGGCGGCGCGAGCGTGATCGCATTAGCGACTGGATAGAAACGCATTGTTGGTCGGAGAAGAAACAGGCTTACCTGTTTTACGTAGGCTGTGAAGATCGTCTCGATGCCTCGCTGGGGTTGATGCATCACTACGGCAACACGGTCAATCCTGAACGTATGCTGTCCTCTTACTGCGCAATCAAAAAAGAGTTAGGCCATGATACCGCCATGCTCTATCGCTACAGCGGTGTAGAAAAAGAGGAGAGTACTTTTCTCGCTTGCTCATTTTGGCTGGCTGAAGCCTGGGCTGCGCTGGGTGAAATTGAATTAGCAAAAGAGACGATGACCGACATTCTGGCTGCGCTAAACCAACACGGTAATGTTGATATTTTTAATGAGATGTTTGATGTCCGCAGCAATAGCTGGCGCGGCAACATGCCGCAAGGATTGAGTCATCTGGCATTAATTTGTGCAGCGCAGGCGATTACTGAACATCAAAAAGAGCAGACGCAGTCAGAATGACCGGGTTACATGCTCGGTGATTTCACTGAGTGGGTGAAGCGTGCCGCGCGCTGCAAATCGCGCATGATGTGTCTTCCACTCTGTGAGAAAGCCGCCTCCAACAAAATGCAATGCAACGACTCGCCAGCCGCGTTAAGTGGGCTGGCGTTTCTTTTACTGCAGCGCTTCCAGAATGTGAAATGCCGCTTTAATGCGTTCTTGATTGGGGTAATTTTTATTAGCGAGCATCACAATGCCGGTGTTGCGTGCTGGAATAAAAGCGATGTAAGCCCCAAATCCGTTGGTGGCACCCGTTTTATGAACCCATGAAGCGCGATCGGTCGGTCCCGCAGGCGTTACCATTTTTGTTGGTTGTGCTGATAACGCCACGTTGTTGTCGCTGGCATCCACCAACGTTTGCATAGCAACCGGCCAGTTATAAATTTCCCATCCCAAACCCTGGAACATTAAACCGGTTTCAAAGTAGCGTGACTGTGATGTCATGATGGCGTTTCGCAGCAGCGTATTACCGGATGATAAGCCGTTGGGATTGGCATTCGCCTGCATAAAGGTGAGCATATCGCGTGCCGACGATTTTATCCCATAGGCTTCGGCGTCGAGCATGCCGGGTGAAACGCGTATCGGCTGGCCATTTTTGTAGCCCCATGCGTAATCAAACATCATGGTTTTCGGTACGGTGAAGAAGGTTCGCGTCAAACGCAGAGGCTGAAACACACTTTTGATCATTGCTTCTTCGAAGCGGCCTTTGGTCATCAAGTAACCAAACAAGCCAATACTGGCGTTGGAGTACTGGCGAATCGTGCCCGGTGCCGCTTGTGGCTGCCAGTTTTGGTAATAGCTCAGCAGCGAAGCCTGATCGGTAACAGTATCAGGAAGCTGCAAAGGCAATCCGCCAGCTGTATAGGTCGCGAGATGCAACATTCTGATGTTTTGCCATTGCGCCCCTGAAAGTTCCGGCCAGTATTTTTTCACTGGCTCAGTAAGACGCAGATCGCCGTTGCGTATCAACACGCTGGCCAACACACCCGTAAAGGTTTTGCTCACGGATCCTAATTCAAAAATGGTGTTTTCCGTGACCGCTCGGCCTGATTCAACATCGGCCAAACCAAAATTAATGTACTGCGCGCGGCCTTTATAAAGCACCGCTACCGACATGCCAGGGATCGCCTGTTGCTTCAGCAGCGGTTCGATGGTTTGTTGGACCAACAGAGTGACCTGCTGTGACGTCAAATCGGGTGAGGCGACAACACTGCAGGGCGAAAGAGAGAAAAGTAAGACCAAAGAGAGCAGCTTTTTCATTAGCGATTATTCGTTTCTTCACTGAATCAAATTATTTGCATTGAGATGCACATGATTGCACGCATATTTGTGCCTGTGAACTGCAGGAGCTGTTATTCCGGGTATTACATTGTGAACGTTCTACATAGCAGTTGGTTTGACAGGCTGAAACGTCACATTTAGCCGCAATGGGTGTGAGTTGGGCAAGAGGCGCACGAGAAGGAAACATAGCGGCGGTTTGAGCGAAGGCGCTGCTGAACAGAAATGCGCACAGCAGCAGGCTAAGGCTTAGGATAGATTTCATGATGGTTCTCCAGATGAACGCTGCATTAAGTATGGTCAATGCACAACGTCACGTCAGAGAAATCTTATCAAATTGAGATCATCGGCGGATGACGCACAAATTCTGCTACGCCACGGTGATAAATATCGTTGAGTTGGTGAATATAACGCAGCGGACAATGTTGCTCTCTGATACGTGTAATGCCGCCCTCACCTTTTTCATGGGCGATGGTGGGATCTTCAATAATATCCATCAGCGTGCGTTTTAAGGCATTAATCAATGCCTGACGCAGGTGGTCTTTTTCAGTGACGCTGGAGATACTGTATTCACGGTCATCATTTAAGGCCCCACCAATACACCAGCCCGCGCCAGGTGGGTTAATTTCAGGTAAAGCGCGCACATTACTGGTTATTACCGGACAGCCACTGGATTGCATTTCCAGCACGGAAAAGCCGTAAGTCTCTTGCCAGGTGGGCAGCAAACCGACATCACTGTGGCGAAACAGCGCCATTAGCGCGGCATTATCCATGCGGGTTTGATGTTTAAAACAGCGATAGCGCTGTATACGGTTTTCAATACTGCGATAAAACTCTTCATTGTCCTGATATTGCCGATGCGCAATGTTATGGCGCTTAGTGAGATCACCAATTAACTGCACCTCTAATTGTGACTCATCAATCTTTTTCTCATCCAGCAATTGCGTTATTGCCAGTACGACTTCAGCACCGCCCTTGCGATAAAACTCACCGCCCGCAAAAACCAGGCGCAATTTCCCTGGGGAACGTGGCATTTTTTGTTGGCAAAACAGTTTTTGTGGTGGATGAAGCACCACCGTCTTGGCTCGCATACGCTTTGCAATATCAGGTTTATGTTGAAAGAGCTTCATCTGAATGTTCAGCGTGGCCTCTGAAATAGCGATTAATCCGAAGCAGTTGTCTTTTAATACGTGGGGGATCAAACGCTTTAGCTCAGGGTTATCTTGTTTAGCGACCCCTGCGACAGGCAACACGCGGGGTAATTCGGTTTCAAAAGTCGCTAACCATTTTCGTCGGGTTATCGCGACCTCATTGAATAAGTGCAAAATATCTGGCTGCTGTCGTGCCAATAAGGGAAGCGGTAAAAACACAAAAGTTTTATTCTTTTGAAGAATGCGCGTGCGAAAAGGATTGAGGAAGTAAAAGAGATTGTGCTTTTTTAGATTTAGATATGTGTTATCCGGGTTAACAATAATATTACGCCGCTCCGGATATTGGTTATTGGTTATGCCTATTTTCATCATTTTCTTCCGAGGCCAGTGTTTCCTACGTTGATATATATCATGAGACGAGAAAGCGAGAACCTACGGAACTTCTTAAAAAACCCCACCAAAGAAAAACATCTAAAAAGATTAATCATTCACAATTTAATAACAAAGTCGCTTTCTTGAGTTAATTTAAGATATCCCGCAGAAAATAAGTCCCGATCATTCATAAAAACAATCAGTAACTGCTTGATTAATTAAATTGATTAATGCCCTTTATTTATTCTTACCGCTATTAACGCAGTGATGAATAAATCCTCATTACGTTAAGTTAACTCGCAGGCCGGCCTTGATCTAATGATTATTTTTAAACAGATTAATTATCGCGCCGGAAAATATCAAAATTACATACAGATTATTTAACTAACGTTTCAGCGGTTTTGCTTTTCTCGCGCCACTTTGATGAAACAAAAGGTGCAAACAGCGCGTTTAATGATTTTAAGTGCACCATATTAGAGCAAATCAGTGCCTCTTAAACGTGCATCAGCGTGTCTCATCAATTTAAATTTGCCATTATCTTACTCATTTTATTAAGTTTAATTTTTACGGATACGGCGTTCTCGGCATTGGTACAAAAGTTGCAAAGATATCTTCAGATGACAGGAGAGAAATATGAAAGCGATTGTGATTGGTGGCGGTATCGGCGGAATGAGTACCGCGATTGCACTGGAAAAAGCGGGTTATGAAACGGCAGTCTATGAAGCGGTCAAAGAGATAAAACCGGTAGGCGCGGCAATTTCCATCTGGCCAAATGGCGTGAAGTGTTTAAATGCCTTAGGGATGAAAGAGGCGCTGCGGGCGCTGGGTGGAAATATGGCTTATATGGCCTATAACGATTTCGCTTCAGGCACCACGCTAACGCGCTTTAGCATGTCGCCGCTGGTGCAACAGGTTGGTGAATACCCTTACCCGGTTGCACGCGCAGAACTGCAAGCAATGCTGATTGATACTTATGGGCGCACGCGCATTAACTTTGGTAAACGCGTTATTCAGGTTGAGCAGAGCGAAAATGGCGTCATTGCGACCTTTGACGATAACAGCCAGGTAAGCGGAGATTTCCTGATTGCTGCTGATGGTACGCATTCCGTGATCCGCCAATATGTCGTCGAGCAGGCGCCAGAACGGCGTTACGCCGGCTATGTTAACTGGAATGGTTTAGTTGAAATTGATGAATCCATTGCGCCAGCCGATCAGTGGACCACTTTTGTCGGTGAAGGCAAACGTGTTTCACTGATGCCTGTTAGCGGTAACCGCTTCTACTTCTTCTTTGATGTGCCATTACCGAAAGGCTTACCCGAAGATCGCACTACCCTTAAAGATGATTTGCGAGGTTATTTCAGCGGCTGGGCTGAACCGGTACAGAGGCTGATCGCGACGATTAATCCAGAGACCACCAATCGGGTTGAAATTCATGATATCGAACCTTTTAGCAGTTTCGTTAAAGGTCGGGTGGCGCTGTTAGGAGATGCGGCACACAGCACCACTCCCGACATTGGCCAGGGCGGTTGTGCAGCTATGGAAGATGCCATTGTCCTTGCTTCAACGCTGGCATCACACTCGCTGGGTATAGAAGATGCATTGCTGCGCTATCAGTCGCGGCGCGTTGAGCGAGTAAAGGATTTAGTGCTGAAAGCGCGTAAGCGTTGCGATGTCACGCACGGCAAAGATCCGGTCGTGACGGCTGAATGGTATCAATCGCTGAAAAAAGAGACGGGTGAACGCGTATTAGCGGGCATGTGTGAAACCATCGAAGGCGGTCCATTCGGTTAATCACGGGGTCATCGATAAAGGGCGATTGGCTCGAAAGCCGACCGCCCTTGCCTTACTCAGCTAAACCGCGATTTTTTAACATCGGTTCAATCTGCGGTTCGCCGCCACGCCAGCTTTCATACAGTTTTTTCAGATCACTGCTGTTGCCGCGAGACAGGATTTTTTCACGGAATATCTGCCCATTTTCGCGATTTAACCCGCCATTCTCGACAAACCATTGGAAGCCATCGTCAGCGAGCATTTGCGTCCAGATATAAGCGTAATAACCTGCCGCATACCCTCCTCCCCAAATATGTTGAAAGTAGCTGGAGCGATAGCGCGGGGGTACGGCGGCGAGCGCCAGATTATCGCTTTGCAGCGCCTGCTGTTCAAAACCATCAACTGATTTTGGGCTATTGCTGCCGTTCAGGCTATGCCAGTGCAAATCCAGCAGCGCGGCTGCCAGTAATTCACTCATGTCATACCCTTTGTTGAACTTCTCAGCACGTACGATTTTCTCATGCAGTTCGGCGGGCATCGCTTCGCCGGTTTGATAGTGACGCGCAAAATTGCGGAAAACCGCGGTTTCGCTGGCCCAGTGTTCATTAATTTGTGAAGGGAACTCGACGAAGTCACGCGGCGTGGCGGTGCCAGAGAGGCTCGGATAACGCTGGGTTGCAAATAAGCCGTGCAGCGTGTGACCAAATTCATGGAACAGCGTGATAACTTCGTCCCAGCTCAGTAGCGCCGGTTCGCCAGCGGGCGGTTTGGTGTAGTTGCAGACGTTGTAAATCACCGGCTTGCTATCGAGCAACGTCGATTGATTGACGAAATTGCTCATCCACGCGCCACCCCCTTTGCTGTCACGCTTGAAGAAATCGGTGTAAAACAGCGCCATTGGCTGGTTATCTGCATCAAAAATTTCATAAACCCGCACGTCAGGGTGATAAACAGGCAAGTCGTGACGCTCAGAAAAAGTGATGCCAAACAGCTGCGTCGCTGCCCAGAACACCCCTTTTTCCAGCACATTGTTGAGCTCAAAGTAGGGTTTTATCTGGCTCTCATCCAGATCGTATTGCGCATGACGCACTTGCTCAGCGTAGAAACTCCAGTCCCAGGCGCTAAGCGTAAAATCAGCCTGTTGCTGATCAATTGTCTGTTGAATCGCAGCGGCTTCGCGTTCGGCTCGGGCACGCGCAGCCGGCACGATATTACGCATAAAGGCAAAGGCCGCATCCGGGGTTTTCGCCATCTGATCCTGCAATTGCCAGGCTGCATAGCTGGCAAAACCGAGCAGCCTTGCCTGTTCTGCACGGACCTGCGCCAAACGCAACACCCCTTCACGCGTATCGTTTTCATCGCCCTTTTCGCTGCGCGTCCACGCAGCCTGGAACAGGGCATGACGCGTATCGCGCTGTTTCAGGCTCTGCAAAGCGGGTTGCTGCGTGGTGTTTTGCAACACCAGCAGCCAGGCATTTTCCAGACCGCGCGCTTTGGCTGCCGCTTGCGCCACAGCGAGGTCGGCAGCACCTAAACCGTCAAGCTGCTGAAGATCGTTAATCACTAAACCGCCCGCTTTGGTTGCGGCCAATAATTTGTTGGTGAATTGCGTGCTAAGTTTGGCGGCTTCCTGATTCAGCGCTTTAAGCGTGTGCTTCTGTGCTTCCGGCAGATTAGCCCCCGCCAGCTGAAAGTGCTGCCAGGTGACTTCAACCAAACGCCTGGATTCGGCATCCAGTTTGGCACGCTGTTGATAAACCGCATCGAGTCGAGCAAACAGCGGACGGTTCAGCATAATTTCATCATTCAGCGCAGTGAGTTGCGGCGCGATCTCTTCATCGATCTGTTGCAAATAATCGTTGGTATGCGCCGCGGTCATCGCACCAAACACTAAATTGACGCGGCTTAAAAACTGGCCGCTCCGTTCCAGCGCTTCGTAGGTATTCAGAAAGGTTGGCTCATCTTTATTGTTGGCTATCGCCAATACTTCCTGGCGCTTCTCTTCAATACCGGCTTGCATAGCAGGTAAAAAATCGTGCAGCTCGATCTGATCAAAGGGCGGTGCCTGATACGGTAAATCGCTGACGCTAAAGAAAGGGTTTTGTCGGGCGTTCATAGTCGCTCCTGGAGGGCCAATACAACACATCATCGCAAACAGCATCCTGACAGGTTGTTGTTGCTTGAACAACGTAGACAATTTTCTACTGATAAGAAATTTGCGGCTAATTAAGCCTGTGCTGCTGATAAACAGTGATGATTTCACCCGCAATGGCCACGGCAATCTCTGCGGGCAATTTGCCTTTGACATCAGGCAGACCAACCGGGCAGCGCAGTTGCGCCAGTTGGTCGGCAGAAATGCCTTTGCCTTCCAGACGGTAACGAAAACGCTGAGATTTTGTTTGAGATCCAATGAGACCGACATAGCGGAAATCACCGCGCTTTAATATGGCCTCGGTTAACGCCAGATCCAGCGGATGATGATGCGTCATGACCACGAAATAGGTGTCGGGTGCCGCCTGCGCCACGCAATCCAGCGGATCTTCAGGCTGAACCACCGTCACGCCCGCAGGCACAGAAGTGAACTGCGCTGCACGGCTATCAATCCAGCTTATGTGACAGGGTAACGTAGACAGCAACGTCACCAGCGCTTGCCCGACATGACCTGCGCCATAAACCTGAATCATCGGTTGCGCCTGTAACAACGGCTCAAACAAAATGGTGGTCATGCCGCCACAACACTGGCCTAAACGTGCGCCAAGAGAGAAATCTTCACTGCGCGGCGCTGTCTGGCCGCTGTGTAGCATTTCACGGGCCTGCGCGATGCACTGAAATTCCAGATGACCGCCACCAATGGTCAAATACGTTTCGTGTGGCGTGACCACCATTTTGCTGCCGCTGTCGCGCGGCACCGAGCCGCGCTCACTCAAGACGGTAATCAATACGCAGCTTTGCCGTTTTTCGCGTAGCGCGTGTAGCACGGTTATCCAGTCATGATAAATCATCGCAGGCTCCTGCTAACCGCTGCGCGCCCCAGAAGACACGTTCTGGCGTAGCGGGCGCATCCAGCATGGGATGTTGACGATAATCATCAACGCTGGCCACGGCATCTTGCAAAGCACACCACGCGGCAATGCCAAGCATGAACGGCGGCTCACCCACGGCTTTGGAATGGAAAACAGTGTCCTGTGGATTTTTGCGGTTTTCGACCAAAGTGACGCGCATATCAGGCGGTACGTCACTGATTGCCGGGATCTTATAGCTCGCGGGGCCGTCAGTCAGCAATTTGCCTTTGGCATTCCACACCAGCTCTTCGCAGGTCAACCAGCCTACACCCTGAACAAATCCACCTTCCACCTGACCTATGTCTATCGCCGGATTCAAGGATGCACCAACGTCATGCAGAATATCGGCGCGCAGCAGGCGATATTCGCCGGTTAAGGTATCGATCACCACCTCGCAACAGGCTGCGCCGTAAGCAAAGTAATAAAACGGCTTGCCACGGCCCGCGAGCCGATCGTAATGAATGCCCGGTACGCGGTAATAGCCGTTTGCTGAGAGCGGCACCTGATTAAACCACGCCAGCTGCGCCACTTCGGCAAAGGTGTAATGCTTATTACCGGCCCGCACAATGCCGTTGCGGAAACCAATGTCACTTGCATCGCACGAATGCAGCTTACACAGCATTTCAGTTAGCCTGCCGCGCAAAATCTCTGCCGCATTCTGTGCTGCTTTGCCATTGAGATCGGTGCCGCTGGAAGCGGCAGTCGGCGATGTGTTTGGCACCTTGCCGGTATCGGTGGCGGTAATTTGAATGCGATCAACGTCGATTTGCAGCACTTCAGCCACAATTTGCGCCACTTTGGTGTTAAGCCCCTGGCCCATTTCAGTGCCACCGTGGTTAAGCTGCACCGTACCGTCGGTATAGATCAAAATCAGTGCACCAGCCTGATTAAGAAAGCTGGAGGTAAAAGAGATGCCGAACTTAACCGGCGTCAGCGCCAGGCCACGTTTTAAAAACGGACTTTTGGCATTGAATTCAGTGATCTCTGCGCGACGTGCCTGATATTCGCTGCTGCGTTCCAGCTGTTCGGTCATTTCATCCAGCAAGTTATCTTCGACCTGCTGGTGATAATGCGTGATGTTACGTTCGGTCTTGCCGTAATAGTTGCGCTTGCGAAGATCCAAAGGATCCAACCCACGCTGCCGCGCCACGTGATCCATGATTTGTTCTATCGCTACCATGCCCTGCGGACCGCCAAAACCCCGATAAGCCGTGTTAGAAGCCGTATTGGTACGGCAGCGATAGCCGGTAATCAGTGCATCACCGAGGTAATAGGCGTTATCGGCGTGGAACATTGCACGATCGACGATGGATCCACTGAGATCCAGTGAATAACCGCAGTTTCCGGCAAGATCAATTTTAACCCCACAAAAACGTCCATCATCATCCACGCCAACATCGTAGCGAACAAAGAAAGGATGCCGCTTACCGGTAATGCGCATGTCGTCACTGCGCGCCAGGCGCATTTTCACCGCGCGGCCGGTTTGCCGTGCTGCTACTGCGCATAAACACGCCACGCCCGCCGCCTGCGTCTCTTTACCACCGAAACCACCGCCCATACGACGCATATCAATGGTGACTTTATTCATGGTAATGCCCATGACTTCCGCTACCAGCTTCTGCACTTCCGTTGGGTTTTGCGTAGAAGAGAAGACTTGCAGCGAGCTGTCCTCGCCCGGGATTACCATCGCCGTCTGGGTTTCCAGATAGAAATGCTCCTGACCGCCAATATGGAATTGCCCTTTGATACGGTGCGGCGCACGCGCTAAAGCAGCTTCTGCATCGCCTCGCTGGTGGATATGGGGTTCCTGCACAAAACTGCCCAGCGCCAGAGCTTGCTCAACATCCAACAGCGGCTCCAGCACTTCATAGTCGATAATGGCGGCTTCCGCCCCCAGACGAGCGGCTTCAGCTGTTTCCGCCGCGACGGCGATAATGATTTGACCGAGATACTCCACTTTTTCATGAGCCAACAGCGGATCGCCCGGTTCCAGCGGCCCGACATCGTTAATGCCCGGCACATCTTGCCAGGTCAATACGCTGATCACCCCAGGAATGGCGTAACACGGCTGAACATCTATACGTGTAATACGAGCATGAGCATGTTCGCTCAGCCGCGGGCACAAATGCAGCAGGCCTGGCAGTTCAGGTTTGTCATCAATGTAGATCGCTTCGCCAGAAACATGTTTTTCAGCGCTTTCATGTTTATTGCTGCGGCCTACGCCACTCTGGATCTCTGCGGCGAATTGCGCCTTGATGACATCTTCTGAAAGCGCGGGACGATTATGAGACATAGCGGCTTACCTCCGTAATGGTCACATCGCCATTGTAACGATGGTAATAACGACGCAGTAAATTGCGGGCTACCTGCAAGCGATAATCTGCACTGGCGCGGAAATCACTTAGCGGCTGGAAATCATCGGCAAGCGCAGCACAAGCTTGCGCCAGCGTTGTCGCATTTAAAGGCTGGCCTGTTAATGCGTGTTCGCAGGCGCTGGCACGTTTTGGTGTTGCCGCCATACCACCAAACGCAATACTGGCATTGCGCACTACGCCATTTTCAACCCAAATATTAAACGCCGCGAACACTGCAGAGATATCATCATCCAGCCTTTTAGAAACTTTCCACGCGACGAAATCAGGTGACACTGTCACTTTAGGGATACTTATCGCACGGATGAACTCCCCTTCAGCAAGCAGCGTTTGGCGATAGCCCGTGAAAAAATCATCAAGCTTAACGCTGCGCTGCGTTTCGCCCTGCTGTAAAAGCAATGACGCATTCAGCGCCAGCAGCATCGGCGAGGCATCACCAATCGGTGAAGCGTTCGCGATATTGCCGCCAAGCGTCCCCTGAGAACGAATTTGCAGTGAAGCAAAGCGTTGCAGCATTTCGCTGACGCCAGGAATACGTTCAGTTAAAAATGCGCTGATGGTGTTTAGTGCAGCGCCTGCTCCCAGCAGCCACGTTTCGTCAGTTTCACTGCAAGTTTTTAATGCGTCGATGTGCTCCAACGCAATGAGCGTTGGCAGCGGTTTATAGTGCTGAGTAAGGGTTAGCGCGAGATCGGTGCCGCCTGCCACCAGTTTCGCGTTGGGATGCTCGAGGTAAATTTGCGCCAGCTGCTGCACCGTTTTTGGCAGAAAACAGCGATGTCCGTTGCCGCTCAGCTCCTGCATCTGATCGTGTGTCAATCCCTCAAGACGCTGCACCACCTGCGTGGCTGTCTGGTCAAACTTATCACTACTGGGTTGCGAGCAAAGCTGTTCGGCAGCATCCATAATCGGGCGGTAGCCGGTGCAGCGACACAAATTGCCTGCCAGCGCGGTTTCTGCCTGATGGCGATCCCAACCGTTAGCCTGTTTTTGCAAGCTAAACAGTGACATGACAAATCCCGGGGTACAAAACCCGCATTGTGAACCGTGACAATCCACCATCGCCTGCTGGGCAGGATGTAACTGGCTACCTTGTTTAAGATCTTCCACGGTAATGAGCTGCTTACCCTGTAATGTACTGACCAGCGTCAGGCAGCTGTTAACGGTTTCGTACTGCATTTTTCCTGCAACAGCTTTACCTAATGTCACGCTGCAAGCTCCGCAATCGCCAGAGGCGCAGCCTTCTTTGGTGCCTGTGCGCCGTTGGCGAGTGCGAAGATAATTCAGTACCGTGAGATTCGGGTCGATTTCGGTTTCAGTGACCAACTGATTATTAAGCAGAAACTGGATCATGCGGCTTTCTCCCCGGCGTCACGATGCCAAACCGGACGACCATTTACCCAGGTTTGCGCGATATTGCGGTCGTCGCCCAGCGTCATTAACACGAACAACTTTTCCCAGATATCTTTACTGTTGCCGATGCGTAAGGTTTGCAGCGCGGATACGGCAGGATCGAGCACCACAAAATCCGCCTCTTTGCCCGGATTAAAATTGCCGATGGCGTGGTCGAGATCCAGCGCATGCGCACCACCCAACGTCGCGTGATAAAAGGCTTCAGCGGCGCTGATTTTGTATTGCTGTAGCTGGCCGACTTTGTAAGCCTCACCCAGCGTTTGCAGCATATTAAAGGTCGTGCCTGCGCCGACGTCAGTGCCAATGCCCACTTTAACGCCCTGCTGCCAGCTGCGTTTGATATTGAACAGGCCGCTGCCGAGAAACAGATTTGAGGTGGGGCAAAAAGCAATGGAAGAATCGGTATCGTGCAGGCATTGCCACTCTCTCTCTTCAAGATGAATACAGTGAGCAAAGACGCTGCGGCGGCCAGTTAATTTATAGTGATGATAAACATCCAGATAACCTGCGCGCTCCGGGAACAGCGCTTTTACCCAGGCGATTTCTTGCGGGTTTTCACTTAAATGGGTATGCAACCAGGTATCGGGAAATTCTTCGCGCAGCTGCTGGACCTTCTCAAGCAAAGCGGGCGATGAGGTCGGCGCAAAGCGTGGTGTTAAGGCGTAACTCAAGCGGCCCCGCTCATGCCAGCGCGTGATCAGCGCTCGCGTTTGCTGATAACTCTCTTCGGGCGTTTCCGTCAGATAATCAGGTGCATTGCGATCCATCATCACTTTGCCGGCAATAATGCGCATATCCAGCGCTTCAGCCTCGCTAAACAGTGCATCCACTGATTGAGGATGTACCGTGCCAAAGACCAGCGCGCTGGTGGTGCCGTTAGCCAGCAGCTGATGAAGGAAAAACGCGGACATCTGCGCCGCATGATCGGGACAGTGATATTGCGCTTCCACCGGAAACGTATATTGATTCAACCATTCCAGTAGCTGCTCGCCAAACGCGCCAATCATTTCAGTTTGTGGGTAATGAATATGCGTATCGACAAATCCCGGCATGATGAGCTTGCCGCGCATATCGATAATGTCGTGCGTGTTGAGTTGTTCGCTCACGCTTTGCCATTCATGCAAACCAACCACGCGCCCTTCACGCAGCAGCAGCACACCATCTTCCAGGTAACGGGCGTGCTCGAGAATGGCTTCTGGCTGTTCCGCGATAGCAGCAAAATCGAAAAAACTGGCGCGGATAGCCGTATCTTTAGTTAAAGGCATGAGATTTCCTTCTTGTGAGAAAACATCGGGCTTTCTCATTAATTATGCAGGTAATGGCCTTAAACAAGATTAGCAAGAGGCATGCCAATAATTGAGTTTTGCATATCATTTAAATATCAATAGCTTATGAAGATTTGGCAGTAACTTCTAAATGTAACCACCTTGGATCTGTGCGCAAACGGTTGCTCATTAAAGCAACCGTTTGCTATTAGGGTTTTATCAAAAAGAAAGACACAAAAAAGAGGTTACCCGCATAAAACGCCCCACCGTGATGCACTTTTTGAGTGCGTCGTGCGCTAAATAAGCGCATAGCGCGGCGGCAGAAAAATCCCTTTACAGCGCAGGCCAGATTTCGGCAGGCACAAGCTAAAACGAAATGGTATGGTGAATGCGTCGAACCTGAAATTGCATAAGGAACAGTGAGATGATTATTTTTGTTACCGGCGCGACGGCCGGTTTTGGTCAAAGTATCACCCGCCGATTTATCGAGACAGGTCACAAAGTTATTGCCAGCGGACGCCGCACCGAGCGCCTACAAGCACTTAAAGATGAGCTGGGCGATAACCTTTATACGGTACAGCTTGATGTGCGTGATCGTGCGGCGATTGATGAAGCCGTGGCGGCATTACCTGCAGAATGGCGCAACATCGATATTCTGGTGAACAACGCTGGGCTGGCGCTGGGTATAGAACCGGCACATAAAGCCAACGTTGAAGACTGGGAAAACATGATTGATACCAACACCAAAGGGTTGGTTTACATGACGCGCGCCCTGCTGCCGCACATGGTTGAACGCAATGTCGGTCATGTCATTAATATCGGTTCGATTGCAGGCAGCTGGCCTTATGCAGGCGGCAATGTTTACGGTGCGACCAAAGCTTTTGTGCGCCAATTTAGCCTTAATCTGCGCACTGATTTACATGGCACCGCACTGCGCGTAACGGATATTGAGCCAGGTTTAGTCGGCGGAACAGAATTTTCGAACGTTCGCTTCAAGGGCGACGACGATAAAGCAGGCCAGGTTTACGAAGGTGCAAAAGCATTGACCCCTGAAGATGTTACCGAAGCGGTTTATTGGGTGGCAACGCTGCCGAAACACGTCAACATCAACAGCCTTGAAATGATGCCGGTGAGCCAGACGCTGGCGGGTCTGAAAGTGCATAAACCCTAATAATATCGCCAGCCCCAGCGGCTGGCTCTTTTCAGGCGCGTCCCCAACCCATCACAATGATCAGCATGCCTGTAAAAGCAATGGCGGCGCCGCTCCAGTCCCACACGCTCAGCTTTATGCCATCAACTACACGCAGCCACAGCAACGCCGTTAAAACATACACGCCGCCGTAGGCCGCATAAACACGCCCACTGGCTGCCGGATGAAGTGTCAGCAACCAGACAAACAGCGCCAGACTCGCCGCCGCAGGAATCAACAACCACACCGAAGCGCCCTTTTTTAGCCATAGCCATGGCAAAAAACAGCCAATAATTTCTGCCAGTGCGGTAATGAAAAACAGCAGAGCGGTTTTAATCAGCATTTTACTCTCATAACAGTAAACAAAACGCTCATCGCTGGTGAGCGAAGAAATGGCGATGATATACTATGCAAATCCGTGGCAACAGCCGTTACTGTGGGCACTGTCTGCGTTAACCGAAGGAAAATATCATGAAAAAATTGATTCCAGCCCTGATGGTGGCTCTGCTTTCTGCTTCCGCATTTAGCGTTAGCGCCACCACTAATCGGGTGATTATTGAAGATGGCAGCAGCGCTGCGAGCAATGAAGCCGCGCGTCAAAGTAAAGAGCAATGGAACGACACGCGTATGCTGCGTAACAAAGTTAATTCGCGGGTGGAAAAAGAGTTCGATAAGACAGATACCGCATTTGATACCCGCGATAAGTGCGAACAGAGCCTGAATCTCAATGCATATTGGGAACCGAACACCCTGCGTTGCCTTGATCGTCGTTCTGGTCGTCCCATAGCACCCTGATTACATTCCGCTGCTATAGTAATGACGGACCTGTTACATAAGGAGAAGGTAATGAAGAAACAGACTGGATGGTGGGTAGCGGCGTTACTTGCCGTGCCAATACTGGCACAGGCTTCATGTGAATCGGTGAAAGCGGATATCACCCAGAAAATTATTCAAAACGGTGTTCCTGAGTCAGGCTTCACGTTAGACATCGTGGCTAATGATCAGGTTGATCAAGCAGGCGGCCAGGTAGTCGGTCACTGTGAAAATGACACACAGAAAATCGTTTATAAGAAAACCAGCCGGGACGATGAATCCAGCGTGCCCGACAGCGCAGGCAGCTCACAAGACTCGCCAGCGCAGTAATATTCAGGGCGACATCGTCGCCCTTTGCTTTACTCCGCATGTTCTGGCCGCTGACGCGGCATCAACCAGGCTACCCACAGCGACAACGCTGCAATCAACAACGCAACCACAAATACCCAATGCAACGACACTGCAATGCCCTGCACCATCTGATGCAATGTGTCGGCGGGTAAGGCCTTGCGCGTCTCTTCTGACATGATTTGCTGTACCGGATCCTGTGCATGCGGTAATCGCCACGCCAGGTTGATATTCAGCACCGCGCCCATTATAGCTGTACCAATTGCGGAGCCGATCATACGACTGAACATGATCGAGGCGGTGCAAATACCGCGAATATCGTAATCTGCATGATTCTGCACCGAAACCAAAAAGGTTGTGCTGGTCATGCCCATCCCGGTGCCAATCACAAACGCAGTCAATCCAGACTGATAAATTGAACTGCCTGTTTGCAGCAGCAACAGCAACGCACTGCCGGCAATCAGCAGCAATGCGCCCAGCTGAGCGGTAAAGCGGTAGGAAGTATGCAGCATTAATCGACCACTGAGCGTGCTAGCCAGCGGCCAACCTATCGACATCATCGCCAGCGCACTGCCTGCGGCTAAAGGTGTGCCGCCGGTAATGCCCTGGATCCAGGTGGGCAAAAAAGCGCTGATCCCCATCATCGCCGCGCCAATAATTAAATTGCCTGCATTACCGGCAATAATCAGTCGGCTACGCCAGATAATTATCGGAAATAAAGGGGCTTCAGCCCGCTGTTCATGCCGCTTGAGCTGCCAGCCAGCAAAAAGTGACAGTGCAACAAAAGGCAGCAGCCAATACCGCAGTAACTCCGCCTGAAGCAGTGCAATCAATAAGGCACTTACGCATACCATCAACCATGCGCTACCTGCCAGATTAAGCGGTTGTGGCTTTTCATCTTGCTGATGAGCGGGAAGCCAGCGCGCCAGCATCAACATGCTGATCACCCCAATGGGGAGATTGACCCAGAAAATCACCGGCCAGCTGAAATGCTCAACCAGCCAGGCACCGGTAAGCGGGCCAATAATCGCCGCCACGCCCCAGACGCTGGATAACCAACCCTGCACGCTGGCGCGTTCACGTGGAGAATAAATATCCGCGACGATGGTTGAGCTAAGCGGCATGATGGCTCCAGCCCCTAAACCCTGAAAAGCACGGAACAGAATGAGCCAGGTCATGCTGTGGGCAAATCCACATAAAATGGAGCCGATAAGAAAAATGGCGGTGCCGATAAACAGCATCTTTTTACGTCCCCACATGTCCGCGAGTCGGCCATATAAAGGAACGCTAACGGCTTGCGTGAGCAAATAGATAGAGAAAACCCAGCCGAACTGCGAAAAACCGCCCAGTTCAGCAATGATGGTTGGCATAGCCGTAGCAACTATCGTTACCTCGATGGCCGCCATAAACATCGCCAGCATGCAGGCAATCAAAACCCAATGACGCTGACCCGTTTGAAGTTGTGCGCTCTCAGTCATAACTCTCCTTTTTTATGCAGCAAGGCTAGCGCATAAAAGGCGTAAAGGGTTTCCTCTTAGTGCGCTCGTTGTGTGACAGCGTCACGTTAAGTCGATGAATTTTTTTTATTGTCGCCTATCGTCAGTAATTACGCGGGATCAGCTCGCATTTCAAGGTGTTCTATCTGACTGATTTTGCCCATAAAAACTAGCGCGCTTCGCTTTGCGCTGCTATAGAAATAAAGCAACTTTTTCGCTCCCCGCTGAAAAAGTGCAGATAAGCACACTTTTATCTGCGATTTACGACAGACACAGTATTGGAAGCTTCTGCCCGTTTTTAGCTTTTGTTGTGCTGTCACTCTTTGCCATAACAAATGAGATCGACTGAATAAACAGGGAGACTCACCTTATGCAAAATGCTTCGCTGGCCAAACGCGCCGGTCTTGCGCTGCTTGCCGTCGTTATCGTGCTGGCTGTGCTGGTTTGGGGGATTGGCTGGGACACGCTGGTCGCGCGCAAAGTCGATTTACTCTACCTCGGTCAACAACATCTTTTCCTGGTGTTTTGGTCAATGCTGTTCGCTCTGCTGGTTGGCATTCCCAGCGGCATTATCCTTAGCCGCCCTTTTGCCCGTCGCTGGGCTGAATACGTCATGCAAATCTTTAATGTCGGTAATACGTTGCCGCCGCTGGCCGTATTAGCGTTAGCGATGGTCGTGATCGGCATTGGCGATCGTCCCGCGTTGATTGCGCTGTTCCTGGCTTCGCTGCTGCCCATTGTGCGTAACACCTTCTCTGGTCTGAGCGCCGTGCCTGCATCGCTGATTGAAGCGGCGAACGGCATCGGCATGACCAAGTTCCAGCGCCTGCGCCAGGTTGAACTGCCTAATGCGCTGCCGGTGATTTTAGCCGGTGTGCGTATTGCAACGGCGATCAATGTCGGCACCGCTCCGCTGGCTTTTTTGATCGGTGCCAGCAGTTTTGGCGAACTGATCTTCCCCGGTATTTACCTGAACGACTTCCCTACTTTAATTCTCGGCGCAGTCGCCACGGCTTTGGTTGCGCTGGTTTTAGACATGTTGTTGGCAGCATTGGGACGTTATCTCAGCCCGCACGCTGCGGCATAACATTTAAGGAGCTTTGTGATGCTGAAGCGTTGGATAAAACAGACCGCCCTCGCCCTAACGGCAACGCTGGCGATGAGTCAGGCGGCGCATGCCGCTGAACCGATCGTGATGTCGACGAAAAGCTTTACCGAGCAGCATATTCTTTCTGCAATGACGGTAATGTGGCTACAAAAGAAAGGCTTTCAGGTCGTGCCGAAACGTAACATCGCTACGACGATTGGCCGTAATGCCATGATCAATAAACAGATTGATATGACCTGGGAATATACTGGCACATCGCTGATTATCTTTAACCACATCAATAAACCGATGTCGTCTCAAGATGCCTATAACACCGTGAAACAGCTCGACGCCAAACTGGGGCTGGTTTGGCTCAATCCCGCCCCGATGAACAATACCTATGCCTTCGCTATGCAGCGTTCGCGGGCGGAAAAAGAGGGAATCACCACGATGTCTCAAATGGTGGCGAAGCTGGAGCAAGTACGTAAAACCGATCCTGACAAAAACTGGCGGTTAGCGTTGGATTTGGAGTTTGCCGGGCGCTCGGATGGAATGAAGCCTTTGCAGGAAGCCTACAACATGCCACTGGATCGCCCACAAATCCGTCAAATGGATCCGGGTCTGGTTTACAACGCGGTGCGTGACGGCTTTGTCGATGCAGGTCTGGTATACACCACTGACGGACGCGTCAAAGGCTTCGATCTGAAAGTACTGGAAGACGATAAACATTTCTTCCCGAGCTATAACGTGACGCCGGTGGTGCGGAAAGATGTTCTGGAGAGCCATCCCGGTTTAGAGGACGCATTGAATCAGCTTACTCCACTGCTGACCAACGAAGCGATTACCGAAATGAACAAGCGCGTGGATATTGATCATCAGTCACCGCAACAGGTGGCACGCGACTTTCTTAACTCAAAACACATGCTGTAAGGAGGCATCATGGATACCCTTCACTACATCATGCATAACTGGAATAGCCTGCTTAACCTCACCTGGCAACATACCTGGTTGGTGCTGGTTGCCGTTGGTTTTGCCATCGTCATCGGCGTACCGCTTGGCATTTTGATTGTGCGTTTTAAATGGCTCGCTACGCCGGTATTGGGCATCGCTACGGTGGTGCTCACCATTCCGACCATTGCGCTGTTTGGCCTGATGATTCCGCTGTTTTCCATGATCGGTCAAGGCATTGGCGCATTACCGGCAATTACCGCAGTGTTTCTCTATTCTCTGCTGCCGATTGTGCGTAACACCCACACAGCGTTGGAAAACCTGCCGCCGGGCCTGCGTGAAGCAGGACGCGGTATCGGGATGACCTTTTGGCAACGTCTGCGTTGGGTAGAAATTCCTATGGCGCTGCCGGTGATCTTTGGCGGGATTCGTACCGCTGTGGTGATGAACGTGGGTGTGATGGCGATTGCCGCAGTTATTGGCGCAGGCGGTCTTGGCCTGTTGCTGCTGGATGGGATCAGCGGCAGTGATATTCGTATGTTGATTGCCGGGGCGCTGATGATTTGCCTGCTGGCCATTATTCTTGACTGGCTGCTTCATCGTTTGCAGCTGGCGCTGACTCCTAAGGGGATTCGATAATGATAAAACTGGAAAACCTGACGAAAACCTTTACGCAAAAGAACGGCACTACCATGAAAGCCGTGGATAACGTCAGTCTTGAAGTCCCTGCCGGGGAAATGTGTGTGCTGCTTGGCCCTTCAGGCTGCGGCAAAACCACCACCTTAAAAATGATCAACCGCCTTATTCCTGCCACCAGCGGGAAAATTTTGATTAATGGCGAAGATACCAGCACGCAGGACACCACAACGTTACGCCGTAACATTGGTTATGTGATTCAGCAAATTGGTCTGTTCCCCAACATGACCATTGAGGAAAACATCACGGTCGTACCGCGCATGCTGGGCTGGGACAAAAAACGTTGCCATGAGCGCGCAACTGAACTTATGAGCATGGTCGCGCTGGATCCAACCAAGTTCCTGCATCGCTATCCGCGTGAAATGTCGGGCGGACAGCAGCAGCGTATCGGCGTGATTCGTGCCTTGGCAGCGGATCCACCGGTGTTGCTGATGGATGAACCTTTTGGCGCTGTCGACCCCATCAACCGTGAAGTGATCCAAAACGAATTTCTTGATATGCAGCGCCAGTTGAAAAAAACCGTGATGCTGGTGAGTCACGATATTGATGAAGCGCTGAAACTGGGTGATCGAATAGCGGTGTTTGGTCAGGGCAAAATTGTGCAGTGCGCCAGCCCGGATGAACTGCTGGCAACACCGGCTAATGAGTTTGTGGGGTCGTTTGTGGGCCAAGACCGCACCTTGAAGCGCCTGCTATTAGTGCAAGCAGGTGATGTTACCGATCAACAGCCGACGATTACCGTTAGACGCTCGACGCCGTTGTCAGAAGCCTTTGGCATGATGGATGACAATGACATGCGGTCTATTACGGTGGTCGATAATGATGGTAAACCTCTGGGCTTTGTGAAGCGTCGCGAGGCACGCAACGCCAGCGGAAACTGCGAAGACATCCTGAACACCTTTAAAGTGACCGGTAAAGCAGAAGAAAACCTGCGCGTGGTACTCTCTAAGCTTTACGAGCACAACACGGTGTGGATGCCTATCGTGGATGAGGAAGGACGTTATAGCGGAGAAATTTCGCAAGATTATATTGCGGATTATCTGAGCTCTGGACGAACGCGCCGCCGCTTGAATCCTTGATGAAAACGCAAAAACAAAAAAGGGCCATAACGGCCCTTTTTCTTACTGCTCTTTTACGGTTTCGCCTTCGGCTAACGGTAGTGTGCCCTGCTCAGTAGGCAAAATAATGTTAAGAAGAATGGCTAAAATACCGCCTGTGGTAACAGCATGTCCAAACAGGTTAGTGATCAGCACAGGGAACTGTTTCAGCACATCGGGTACCGCCTCAACGCCTAAGCCAATGCCAAAAGAGATGGCCACAATTAACATTTCGCGTCGGCCTAATGGCGTTTGCGTCATCACACGAATGCCTGCCGCGACCACGCTACCAAACATCACAATGGTTGCCCCGCCTAAAACCGGCGGCGGAATCTGCTGCAACAGCGACCCAATCGCCGGGAAGATCCCCAACAGCGCCAGCATTAGGCCTAAAACCATACCCACGTAACGACTTGCAACGCCGGTCATTTGAATCACGCCGTTGTTCTGCGCAAAAGTGGTATTGGGAAAGGCGGAGAAAATAGCGGCCAGCATGCAGCTAATGCCATCCGCCATAATGCCACCCTCTAACCGCTGTTGAAACTGAGGGCCCACAATTGGCTGCTGAGACAACATACAGTTGGCAGTGAGATCGCCTACCGCTTCTATCACCGCGATCACAGAAACCAGCGCGATCGGCACAAAGAGGGTCCAGTCAAAATTAAAACCGAATTTGAAGAACGAAGGCATCACCAGCCAAGCGGTTTCAACGGCAGGCTTAAGTTGCAAGTGCCCCGTCAACGCAGCGGCGATACATCCCACAGTAATCCCCACCACCACAGCGACTAAGCGGGCCCAACGGTTACGCGAGCGATTCAATGCCACAATCACCAGCAAGGTTAATGCGCCTAATGCTAAGTTACCGGGCGCACCAAAATCCTGCGCGTTATGTCCTCCCGCCCAATCGGTAATGCTGACTTTTATCAGGCTAATACCGATCAACGTAATAACCGTGCCCGTGACCACGGGCGTTAGCACTTTACGCAATTGTTTGACGCAGCGACTTAACAGGATAGGAATGAAGGCTGCCACCATGTTGCAGCCAAACAGCATCGCCATAATCTCTTCCGGTGAGCCACCCCGCGCTTTCACCATCAATCCGCCAGAGAGAATCACGCCAAGGAAAGCGAAGCTGGTACCCTGTAGACAAATCATGCCTGCACCTATCCCTGCAAAACGGCGCGCCTGAATAAACGTACCCAAGCCAGAAACCAGCAAAGACATACTGATCAGATAAGGGATATAGGCCTGAAGCCCTAATAGCGACCCAATGATCAACGGCGGCGTAATGATTCCGACCACGCTGGCCAAAACATGTTGTAGCGCGGCAAAAAAAGCGGGTACAGGCCCGATCCGAGCATCAAGCCCGTACAGCAAACCTTTCTCGTGCGATTGCGACATAATGGTGCTCCGGCAAATAGTTATTAGCTGTGCTATTTATCAAAGCTGCTAATGCATTTTTTGCGCCACACCGTCAGCTCACAGGCTGAAAATAAATCAGGTTATTGTTAAATATGAGAAATTATTCAGAAGAAACAGCACGACGCCCATGAAACTTTACGTTCACCGTGCTGCTTTTTGATGCCATTTGTTGCAGGGCTAGGCGCTGTTTGCACTTATACTGTGCACGCCTGCCTCAAGTAATAATGATATGTCCAGGTAAGCGGTGAGATCGCGTTGCTCTGGGCGGGGCAAATAAGGAAGCTCGCCCACCAAAGGTGCGGCAATTTTGGCGCGGAGAACATCAATGATGTCCGCGTAGTGTGCCAGGCCAGGATTGATGCGATTTGCTACCCAGCCCAAAAGGGGTAAACCGTCACGGACAATGCTTTCTGCCGTTAACAGTGCATGGCTTATGCAACCCGATTGAATACCCACCACCATGACAACCGGGAGTTGCTGCTCGACTACCCAAGCAGAAAGCGGCCGTTCATCGTTCATCAGGCTACGCCAGCCGCCGGTTCCTTCAACAACAACCCGATCGACTTGCTGTTGCAAACTGTTTAAGCCGTTAGTGAGTTGAGCATAATCGATGCTGTTGTGTGGGTGGATGCAGATTTCCTCTTCCTCGAAAATCAGTGGATTGATCGCTTCATAAGGAAGCGCAAGAGAGGACGCGCTTTGCAGAATTAAAGCATCTTTATTTCTCAGGCCGTTCTGTGTAGACGCGGCACAGCGTGCAACGGGTTTATAACCCACTGCGCTCAGGTTCGCCTGCGTAAAACATTGCAACAGCGCGCGCGATACTACCGTTTTCCCAACAGCAGTATCGGTGCCGGTGACAAAGAGTGTTTTCACCCCATCCTCCTTCAGACTTGGTTTGTCCAGTCGACAATGAACATAAGTACGAAGAGGCATAGTAAGGAAAGGGTTCGCGACGCAACTTGCGTTAGCGCAAGGTTAAGTCAGGCTTAACCTTGCAATAGCTTCACCAGTAAATATCCACTGTAAAGCGCATCTTTGATTAAAGCGGCGGCACCTAATGTTCCGGGCTCTCGAAATTCGGTTGTAGCCAGATTAATTTCGGCACTGTAAGCGGGTAAGGCTTGCTGATGAATGGTGCTACTTACTGCGGGGAATAAGACTTCAGCAGCCTGATTAAGCGGTGAACCGATAAGAATTTGTTGCGGATTAAAGATGTTAACCATCATAGCTAACATGCGGCCAACGTGATGGCCGACACTGGCAATAGCATCACATGCCAGTCGATCACCCGCGAGTGCGGCCGAGCAAAGCGATTCCAGCGTCAGCGGTTGCTGATGCAACGTGCTGTCGAGTTGCGATGCTAATCGCTGTGTGACCAGCGCCAGCAAACTGCCGGTGCTGGCGACGGTTTCCAGGCAGCCATGATTGCCGCAATAGCACTGTTTACCGTATGGATCGATTTGAGTATGACCGATTTCGACTAACGCCCTGCCTCTTTTATGCAGTAGCTGACCACCGCTGATCACGCCTGCACCGACCGTTTCATCAATGACAATCTGAATGACATCCTGCGCGCCGTGTGAAGCACCGAACAGTGATTCTGCTAAAGTCCAAGCGGAGATATCATGCTGAATAAAAACCGGTAGTCCGGTACGGGCTGCAAGCACTTCACCGAGCGGCATATCCTGTACAGCATAGCCGGGTAAACGATGTACCACGCCAGATGCCGCATTGATCAGTCCGGGCAACGTGATCGCAATTGCCGTCAAACGCTCCAGTTTTTGCTGATGGCGAATGAAAAACGCATCCACCTCATTCACAAGTGAGGCCAGTAACGGCTGTTGAGTTTCTTCCGGTAACGGCAGGATCTCTTCAACCAGTGAACGGCTACTGAGATCGCGGAGGGTCATGGTCATCTCACCATGATGCAGGCGGATCGCCAGATAGTGCCAGGCAACAGTATCCAGTATCAAGCCAATTGCAGGCCTTCCACGGCTTCCTGGCTCCTGAAATTCCGTTTCCTGCACCAAATGCGCTTCTAACATTTCACGCACAATTTTGGTAATACTGGCTGGCGCGAGCTGTGCCCGTTTAGAGAGTTCGATACGCGAAATGGGACCATAAAGATCAATTAATCGGTAAACGACGCCTGCATTAGTCTGCTTAATTTGGTCAATGTGGCCAGGTTGACTGTCCAGGTTCACACCCTGCTCCCGGTTATTTTCGCGCTTCTAAATAAACATGAGATATGGTGCGGCAGATTAGCCTTGAGCGTCAAATATTTGATTGGAAATGTGATTTGTCGCACACATTGCTGATGGGAAAGAGGGATTACCCCGCAAAGTCACGCCGCAGTAGCTGCATCATTCGATCCATTTGCGCATTTATTTCGCGCTCCCCTGACCAGACCAACCACAGTTCTGATAACGCATCAGGCTCTTCCAGCGGTAACCACACAACATCGGCTAGACGTGCGCGCCGAAACGAAGCGGGTAAAATCGACACGCCTAAGCCTGTGGCAACTAACCCTAAAATGGTCATGGCTTCGCCGACTTCCTGCGTGATATAGGGTTTGATTTGATAACGATGCAGCAGCGCCAGGATTTCACTGTAAAGTGCGGTTCCCCCTTGAGGATCAAAAAAGACAAAAGGTTCAGACGCTAAATCCTTGATGGAGATTTTGTCCGCATCCACCAAAGGATGGGCCCAATGCACCACAGCGTAAAGCGGTTCACTGAGTAGCAGTTGATGACGGAGATCGCCCGGCAGCGGCGTATTACGCATAACACCTAAATCAAGCCGACCGTCATGTAGCGGGGCTAACTGCTGGCGCGTGTTGATTTCCTGCATCTGAATATGCACTTTCGGCCAACGCTTGCGAAACTGATACAACGCATTGGAAAGCACGCCCGTGAAAGGCGCCGAGGACGTAAAACCAATACGTAACTCCCCTTCCTCACCACGATGTAAGCGTGCTGCCCGTTCTGCCGCTTGCTCCACCTGCAACAAAATAGCGCGTGCATCTGTCAACAACTGCTGCCCGGCGGCGGTGAGTTTTACGCTGCGGTTGGTGCGATTAAACAGTTGCGCGCCGGTTTCCGCCTCTAGCTGCATAATTTGCTGACTCAGTGGCGGTTGAGAAATATTCAGGCGCTGTGCGGCGCGCCCAAAATGCAGCTCTTCGGCCACAGCGATAAAGTATCGGAGATGACGCAACTCTATATTCATATGTCAAACATCTTATTTGAGATTATTAATATATTAGACAACCTAATCCAGCTTTTCTAGAGTTGACGAATCAGGAACAAAGGAGGTATTTCCGTGAGTCGCTCTTCTCAGGCGGTGATAATTGATGATGAATCACCCCGTTCGCCCGCTTCCGTCTCGACGTCAGGATGGATAGAACGCGGAACGCCGCAATTCATGCGCGTGACTCTGGCGCTGTTTTCTGCCGGTTTAGCCACGTTTGCACTCCTTTACTGTGTTCAACCTATCTTGCCGGTTCTCTCCGAGCAATTTGGCGTTTCGCCCGCTGCAAGCAGTATCTCTCTGTCGATTTCAACCGGTTTAATGGCATTAGGTTTGCTGGTAACGGGCCCGCTGTCTGACGCCATTGGACGGAAACCGGTGATGGTAACCGCGTTGATGCTGGCCGCTATCTGTACGCTTGTCTCTGCGACCATGACCAGCTGGCACGGCATATTATTGATGCGCGCTTTGATTGGTCTGTCGTTAAGCGGTGTTGCTGCGGTGGGAATGACCTATCTGAGTGAAGAGATCCACCCCCGCATGGTTGCTTTTTCAATGGGGTTATACATCAGCGGTAATTCGATTGGTGGCATGAGTGGCCGCCTGATCAGCGGCGTTTTAACAGACTTTTACTCATGGCGGATTGCGATTGCAGTGATTGGCTGCTTTGCACTGGCTTCTGCGGTGATGTTCTGGAAAATTTTGCCCGCTTCCCGCCATTTTCGTCCCGCCTCACTACGACCGCGCAGCCTGATCATTAACTTTCGCCTGCACTGGCGTGACCAAGGCTTGCCGCTGCTGTTTGCTGAAGGCTTCCTACTGATGGGTGCCTTTGTGACCCTGTTCAATTACATCGGCTATCGGTTACTGGGTGCGCCGTGGCATTTGAGTCAGGCAGTGGTCGGCTTATTGTCTGTGGTTTATCTGACAGGCTCGTGGAGCTCTCCCAAAGCCGGGGCGCTGACCAGCAAACTGGGGCGTGGACCGGTGATGTTCGGCGCTACAGTAATTATGCTGACCGGGCTTCTTATTACGGCTTTCAGTTCTGTTTGGGTCATTTTGATTGGCATGATGCTGTTCACGGCGGGCTTCTTCGCCGCACACTCTGTCGCCAGCGGCTGGATTGGCCCCCGCGCCCGCCGTGCCAAAGGTCAGGCCTCGTCACTCTATCTGTTTAGTTACTATTTGGGTTCCAGCGTTGCCGGAACCTTGGGCGGGCTTTTCTGGCATCGCTACGGCTGGACAGGCATTACCCTTTTCATCACCGTATTGCTGTTGCTTGCCTTACTCGTCGCCAGACGGTTGCAATGTCGAAAGCTGTAATTTAATTAATCTCTTACAAAGGGCGCGCAAGCGCCCTTTTTTGATCGCCAGACGATAAATTGTTAGGTTATCAGGGCCAAATGAAACAAAACGTATTTTCCTCGCTATAATCGATTCCATTCCAACGATAAATGTAATTTTTCATTTTTTAACAGCAATGAGGATGCCCTATGGCTCTTTACTATTACGTCAATAAACAATCAGGGTATAACGATAACCATGTGGTCCATGCTTCAGGGTGCAAATACTTGCCGTCCCAGGCGGGACGACTTTTTCTGGGCAGTTTTTACGCCCCAACAGCCGCTATTCAGCAAGCACGCAAATATTATCCCAATGCATTAGGATGCGATAACTGCTGTCCCGTCACGCTAAAAAAAAAGCTGAACATCCAGAATAGCGTGGTACTAAAGCATATGGTCTGTCTCTGATAGTAGCCTGCCCTTCACGGCAGGCTAATATTGCTGCTGCTGTGTCAATTTGTTAAGCATTTACATCCGTTTCCGCTATGTTAGGCTTCTTAATTCTTTTTGTTCGGATTTAACATGCGGGAAAAATTTGCGGCGTCACAGATTGCCTTACACTGGCTTACCTTCTTTCTCATTGTTATTGCTTATAGCACTATCGAACTTCGCGGCTTTGCCCAGCGTGGTTCGTGGCAAGGTTATACGCTAATTGTTACGCATTTTAGTGCCGGCGCGACGGTACTGGTTATCATGCTTTCCCGGTTATTTCTGCGCATACGCCATCGCAGCCCGGCGATTTTGCCACCCGCGCCGCGCTGGCAAACAGGACTGGCGCATCTCACTCACACCTTAATTTATGCCCTGTTCATCTCGCTGCCGATTTTAGGGCTCGCTTCGCGTTATCTGCGTGGTCGCGACTGGTGGTTATTTGGCCTGTCGATGCCGGTTGCCAGTGAACCCAACGTCGATTTATCCGATACGTTGATTGGCTGGCATGAAACGCTGGCACCGTTGGGTTATTGGCTGGTAGGGCTGCATGTTGTTGCGGCACTGTTTCATCACTATCTTTTGAAAGACAACACGCTGATGCGCATGATGCCGGGTCAACGGCGCGGTAGATAACCTCAGGCTATCGCCTTCACTGGGGGCGATAAAAAATATTCAATAATAAAAGCGGATTTCAAGGTTTCGTAATCCGCATTCTTCATCCACAATAGTCGCTAAATTGTGACGCAAGTCACTTTCACTGGATGCTCAACGTCATCCAATTTCGCTGTTCTGACTAATTGACTCCTCATGCAATCAATAACTGTTTCCCGTAAAACGGCCTGGCTACGCGTGGTGCTGCTGGCAATCGCTGCGTTTGTTTTTAACACCACCGAATTTGTGCCTGTTGGCCTGTTGTCTGATATTGCCGCCGACTTTTCGATGAAAACCGCTGATGTTGGTATCATGCTGACCATCTATGCGTGGGTCGTCGCGCTGCTTTCATTGCCGTTGATGCTGCTAACGCGCAACGTTGAAAGGCGCATGCTGCTGGCGGTGCTGTTTGTCATCTTTATCGTGAGTCATGTGCTGACAACTTTCGCCTGGGACTTTACCTCGCTGATTGTTTCTCGTATCGGTATTGCGTTGTCGCACGCGGTTTTTTGGTCGATCACCGCCTCACTGGCGATCCGCGTTGCACCTGCGGGCAAGAAAACACAGGCGCTGAGCATGTTAGCGACCGGAACTGCGTTGGCGATGGTATTAGGCGTGCCGATTGGACGCGTCGTTGGGCAATACCTTGGCTGGCGCACAACGTTTGGCATCATTGGCCTTACCGCGTTGGTGTTGATGATCATGCTGGCTCGCATTTTGCCGCGCCTGCCAAGCGAACACACCGGTTCTCTCAGCAGCGTGCCAATGCTGTTTCGCCGCCCGGCATTAGTCAGTATGTATGTGCTGGTTACTTTAGTTGTGACGGCGCATTACACCGCTTACAGCTACATCGAGCCTTTTATGCAGGTGGTGGCGAACTCTGGTGAGAATTTTACCACGCTGCTGCTGCTGCTGTTTGGATCGGCGGGTATTTTGGGCAGCATCCTGTTTAGCTCACTGGGTAATAAATTTCCGTCTGCGCTGTTAATTTCGGCGGTAGCACTGATTACGCTGTGCATGGGATTACTGATTTTTGCTGCGGTTCGTCCTGCAGCTATCTCGACATTGTGCGTAATTTGGGGCATGTCGATGATGATGATTGGTCTGGCAATGCAGGTACGGGTGCTTTCGCTGGCGCCTGATGCGACGGACGTCGCCATGTCATTAATGTCTGGCATCTATAACATTGGCATTGGTGCCGGTGCACTGTTAGGCAACCAGGTTAGCCTGCATATGCGAATGGCTGATGTAGGGAATGTCGGTGGGATAATTGGTCTGGTTGCGCTGCTCTGGTGTGTCTATATCTTCCGCCGTTATCCGCAGTTACGTTCAAACGGCTAAAAAAAAGGCTTCAGATAAGTTTCCTTATCTGAAGCCTGCTTAGTGACTTATTTATCACTGTTTATTTATAAAGAACGGCTGTGCCATGCAGGTTGTTGTTGCCAGAGGTCGAAGTGATGCGGAAAGACTTTGCCCCTACATCGCTGGCCTTCTCGGAGAGCTGTTGCTCAAGCGAAGTGAGATTAGTGCTGCCGGTGGCGCTAATCACACCCACTTGCTGTTGATCTAATGGCGTATGACTCACTTCCTGCGCAGCTAGCGAGGTAAACGAGACGCTGCCTAGCGCGATTGCCATCAAGGCAATATGTAGCTTTTTCATAACGAACCCCTTCTCAATTCTTCAATTACTGATAAATCACAGCAGTGCCGTGCAATTTGTTCTGACCGGTTGTTGAGATAATGCGGAATGATTTGGCACCCGCTGCGTCTGCTTTCGCATTCAATTGCGCTTCAACCGAGTCAAGGCTGCTACCGGCCTGAACAGAAATGGTACCGACCTGCTGTTGGTTCAGTGGATCGCTGGAAACTTGTTCTGCAGCAAAAGCACCAAAAGTCAGAGTAGAAAGTGCAACCGCTGCCAGAGTGAATTTGATGTTGTTCATAATATTTTCTCGCTTACGAATGAGGTTTTAAAATCGTTGCCGCCATTTAATTAACGACCGTTAAATAAATGATAGACCTGTTACTCGGTTGTCGTCAATATTTATTTAATGAGCGTTATTTTAATCGCGAAGTGGCGTGATTATGGGCTTTAGCATGGATTTTCACTTAACCATTGGGGCGAATAGTTTGCGGTAAGGCACAAATTGGCAACGCGTTTACAGCCCGTTGACAGAGCGCCTTGCTAATTAAGTTAATGATCGGTAATTTATTAGAGTGTTTCTAAAGTAGTGAGGTTGTATGAGCCAGGTACAAGATTGCGATGTGAAGAAATGTCGGGGCCGCCCAAAAGTGTTTGATCGTGAGGCTGCGCTGGATAAAGCACTGACACTTTTCTGGACGCATGGTTACGAAGGAACATCGCTGGCCGATTTAGTCGCCGCCACTGGCGCTAAAGCACCCACACTCTATGCAGAGTTTGTTAATAAAGAAGGTTTGTTTAGAGCGGCTATGGCGCGCTATACAGAAAAGTTCTGTGCTTATCGTGAAGCGGCACTTGATGATGATCATCTTGCGGTAGATAAAGCCATTGAAGGCTATTTCCGCGCGACAGCCGCCTGCTTCACTGACCGGAATTCCCCTTCTGGCTGCTTCTTTATCTGCACGTCGACGGCGTTGTCCGCATCATCCAGCGAAATTGCTAATATGCTGAAGCAGCAAAATCAGGCGCAGGAAGCGACGTTGAGTCGTTTTTTAGTGGCGCGTCAGCAGCGCGGCGAACTCAACCAAAAAGTAAACATTGAGTCATTATCGCGTTATCTCGCCTGTATGCTGCAAGGGATGTCTGTGCGGGCACGTGAAGGGGCTTTAAGAAAAGATCTCGACAGCATTATTGATACGCTGATGGCAATGTGGCCAACGTTAACCGGTCTGTGTCAGGGCCAGCACTAAATAAAGGGGCGTATTATCCGCCCCTTTTATTCGCAAAATTACTGCCAAACGCTATTCCAGAAAAAACACCGGCTTCAATGCCTGGCTTTTAGGGCTGTTATCGGGATTCGATGGCATCAAATCTTTCATTGAAGCCCACCAGCGCTGACAAACGTCTGTTTGTGCCACCGCATTCCACTGCTCTTCCGACTCAATCTCAACGCTTGCAAACAGTAAATTACGATCGGCATCCAGCCAGATGGCATAATTGTGCGCGCCGTGCGCTTTGAGCGTTTCGGACAGCTCTGGCCAGATAGGTGAATGGCGACGCTCATACTCTGCATGGCAATCTGCGTTCACCTGCATAACAAACGCTCTACGCAGCATTGGCAGGTCCTACATCCAGCGCTGGCTGCCACGGTTTCACGCCGAAGCGTTCACCCAAAGCAATCAACTGATCAGTGGTAATGCTTTGACGTATACCGCCCATCGAAAGCACTTTCACAATCACTTCTGACGATTTTTCTGCGGTGTCGATTAAGCCGAAAGCTTCATCCAGCGTTGGTCCGGTGCCAAAAATCCCGTGGAAAGGCCACATCACCAGCGTATGCGACTGCATCTGTTCGGCGGTAGCGGCGCCAATGCCGTCGGTGCCCGGTACCATCCATGGCAGAATGCCCACACCATCCGGGAAGACCACCAGACACTCGGTACTGCCTTCCCATAACAAACGGGTAAAGCGAGCAGAATCGAGTTCAACCACATAGCTCAGCGCCATAAAGTTTGTGGCATGACAATGCATGATGACGCGATCTACACCGTTACTGACCTCTTTACGCACACAATGCGACTGGAAGTGCGAGGCCAGCTCTGAGGTTGGCAATCCGCCATTCGACAAGCCCCAATGAATTTTGTATGACAAGCCTTTATCATCTACCTGCAGCAATACCAGACAATCCGCTGGATCGAGCTGTACATTGCGGAAAAATTTACCGGAGCCAGTGACCAGGAACCAGCAGTTTGCCAGCGCTGGCGCAGGTTGTGTCAGTTCGATGCAGCGCGGCTCAGCATAGAAATCCGCAGCAAAAGGCTTCACCTCCTCTTCCAGCAAACGCAGGCTCACGTTGCCGCCGTTGCGCTCATCCCAGCCCTTCAACCACATGTCGCTCGTGGCTTTAACCATTCCTTTAACAAACCAGGAAGAAAGAATGCTTTGCATAGTGAAATCCTTAACGTTGATTCAAAATTTGCTGTTCGTAATGACGGACATCGCTTAACCAGCTGGCATCAGCCGGGACGTCGTGACGCAGGCACCAGGCTTCCCACACCGCCTGCCAGGGCAGTGATTTTTGTTCTTCCAGCAGCGCCAGGCGAGCGGTGTAATCACCCTCCGCTTCCACCTTACGCAAGCGGTCGGTAGGTTCCAGCAAGGCGCGCAGCAGCGCTTTTTTCGCGTTACGCGTACCGATGACCCACGCGGCGATGCGGTTAATGGATGCGTCGAAGAAATCGAGACCGATATGTACTTTATCGAACAGCTGGTGGCGTACGATTTCACTGGCAATGGCTTGCGTTTCATCGTCAAGAAGCACCACATGATCGCTGTCCCAACGCACCGGGCGGCTGACATGCAGTAACAGGCGCGGTACGTACAACATGGCGGCAGAAATTTTGTCAGAGATCACTTCGGTTGGATGGAAATGTCCGGCATCCAGCGTTAATGCGGTTTGACGGCTGCTGGCGTATCCCAGGAAGAATTCATTTGACCCGACGGTGTAACTTTCGGCACCTATACCGAACAACTTACTTTCGACCGCATCAATATGATGTTCTGGATTGAGCTTCTCAGCGATAATTTCATCCAGCGCGCTCATCAGGCGTTGACGCGGAGCCAGGCGATCAACGGTGATATCTTTCATGCCATCTGGCACCCAAATATTCATGACGGAAGGCGTACCAAGTTGCTCGCCAAAGTAAGCAGAAATACGGCGGCTGGCTTTGCAATGATCAATCCAGAACTGGCGAATATTTTTATCGGTGTGAGACAGCGTGAAGCCGTCTGCGCTTAAAGGATGTGAGAAGCAGCTTGGGTTGAAGTCCAAGCCCAGTTTATTTTTCTTAGCCCATTCTACCCAGTTAGCGAAATGTTTCGGTTCAATAGCATCGCGATCAACCGGCGTGTCGCTTTCCAGATAAATAGCATGCAGATTCAGGCGTTTAGGCCCAGGAATCAATGACAACGCTTTCTCAAGATCGGCGCGCAGCTCTTCTGCTGTACGTGCACGACCGGGATAATTTCCCGTTGCCTGAATCCCCCCCGTTAAGGTGCCTTGCGGGTTTTCAAATCCACGAACATCATCTCCCTGCCAGCAGTGCATTGAAACAGGCACGCTGTCCAGTCGCTTAATGGCTTCTTCTACATCAACACCAATTTCAGCGAAACGTTGTTTAGCCAGTTCAAAGGCTTGTTCAATTAGCTTAGTCATAAGCGAGTTCCTTAGCAGGTTGGCTCAGCGCGGTGAAGCGTGCCTGGCTGGCACCAAAAGCGCTGTTAGTTTGTGGTTCAAATTTTTCGAGTGGGAAGTTCTTCGCTACGCAGCGACGGAAATCCGCCACGTCGGTCAGTTCGCCGAGCGCGATCAGCTGGCATCCGACGTTGCCGAGCGTTGAGGCTTCAATTGGCCCCGCCAGCACAGAGATTTCACAGGCATCGGCACAAAGTTGATTAAGAAAATGATTTTGGCAGCCGCCGCCGACCACGTGTAACTGACTGAAATTTTGTCCACGCAGCGTCGCCAGCTCACCCATCACTTCACGATAAAGCAGCGCCAGGCTGTCAAAGATGCAGCGGGCTAAAGCAGCAGCAGATTGCGGAACGGGCATACCTTGTTCAGCGCAGGCATTTTGAATTTCACCTACCATGCTGTCGGGATTGATGAAGCGCGCATGGTTAGGGTTAATCAGCGAGCGGCAGGCGGGTTCGTGTGTTGTTTCGGCGATCAGTTGGCACAAATCTTCAATATTCAGTTCGCTGCAAATTCGCTGTAGTAGCCATAAGCCCATGATATTTTTCAGTACCCGATACCCTTCTGCGCCACCTTCATTCGTAATATTGGCGCGCATCGCAGCTTCTGAAGCGTAAGGTTGTAAGCTTTCAAACCCCATCAATGACCATGTGCCTGAACTGAGGTAAGCGGAATCATCCTGCATCAACGGCGTGGCCAAAACCGCGCTGGCGGTATCATGGGTGGCAACGGCGATCACCGGAATGGGTTCGCCGGTTGCGCTTTTCCAAAAGCCGATGGTGTTGCCTGGCGCCTGGGGCTTACCAAACCATTTAGCCTCAACGCCTGCCCATGCCAGCAAATCGGCATCCCATTCGCCGCTTTCGATATTCAGCATTTGGGTCGTCGTGGCGTTGGTATATTCCCAGTTCATGTTGCCAGTCAGGCGATAATGCAGGTAATCAGGAATCATCAGAGCATGTGCTACGTCAGCTTGCCAGTCGGGTTGCGACTCATGCAGCGCACGCATTTGATACAGCGTATTAAAAGGCAGGAACTGAATACCGGTGCGTGCGTAGATGGCACTTTTGCCCACTTCTCGCAGGGCACGCTCCATCACGCCGTGAGTACGTGCATCACGATAGCTAACCGCTTCGCCAACGCGCGCACCCTGGGCATTCAGCAGCACCATGTCGACACCCCACGTATCAATACCGATGCTATCGGGTACGATACCTTCCTGATCTAACTGGGCCAGACCAGCACGAATCTCCTGTTCGAGCTGATCGACATCCCAACAGTCATAGCCGGCGCGGCGTTGACGTTGATTGGCGAAGCGTTTGACTTCACGCAGATTGAGATGGCGGGTCGCTGCATCCCAGTGGGCAAGCATCACTCGTCCGCTGGATGCGCCTAAATCTATGGCAACGATATTTCGCTTACTCATGGCGTGTTCTTCCTGTGATTTGATGTTCACAGAGTAGAAACCTTGCCCTTTCTGCACCTTCCGCATACTGCCAGTGGCGCATTAGCGCTGGCAGACTTGCAAAGATGTTCGTGAGGGAGATCACAGAGGTGGCATGCGAGGGGATGTGACATTCGCCGCAATTCTGTTATCTACTGCGGCTTTCTTAAATAAACAGCATAATTCCTGCTGAGTTAAGGTAAAAATTCAAGGTAGAGTTTGGGTGTCCTCTTTAGACTCGGTTACGTTTTTGTTAACGATAATAAGAGGCGACCATGACCATTTTACACAGTGCCGATTTTTTCCCTGAAGGTGATTACGCGATAGCGATTGAACCTCGCGTGCCGCAACAGGCTTTTCCAGAGCATCATCATGATTTCCACGAAATTGTGCTGGTTGAACAGGGATCGGGAATTCATGTCTTTAATGGTCAGCCACAAACGTTATGTGCAGGATGCGTCTGCTTTATCCGCGATCACGATCGCCACTTATATGAGCAAACGGAAAACCTTTGCCTGACGAATGTGCTTTACCGCAGCCCCAGCGCGTTTCGTTTTCTCTCTGGCCTGCAAGCGCTGCTGCCCTGCGACCAGGATGGTCAATATTCATCACATTGGCGCATCAATCATAAAGTGATGGCGCAGGCGTTGAACGTGGTGGCACAAATGCGCCAGGATCAGGCCTGGTCACTGGAAAAACAAGCGCGTCAGGAGCAACTGTTCTTGCAGCTGCTGGTGTTATTGCGTGAAGCCTGCCGTGACGAAAATGCACAGGATCAGGAGGCGCGTTTACACCGTTTACTGGACTGGTTGAACGATCATTACAGTGATGAAATTATATGGGATGAGATAGCGGATCGTTTTTCGCTCTCGCTGCGTACGCTACATCGGCAAATGAAGCAGCAAACAGGCAGTACGCCGCAGCGTTATCTCAACCGGCTGCGCTTGTTGCAAGCGCGTCACTTGCTGCGTCACAGTGATATGCGCATTACGGATATCGCCTTTCAATGTGGTTTTGGTGACAGCAATCACTTCTCTACTTTGTTCAGGCGTGAATTTGGCTGTGCTCCACGGGCGGAGCGCCAGCAGATGTTATAGAGGAGCCAGCCATGACGTTGTTACTCAGCCGAGAGGATTATTTTCCTGCCCCTAACCTCCCGGTTGCGGTGGCAGAACGTATGCCACAACCCTCATTTCCCCCTCATCGGCATGAGTTCAGCGAAATTGTCATCGTTTGGCGAGGCAATGGCTTGCATGTCTTGAATGATCGACCTTGGTTAGTCACCTGCGGCGACGTTTTCTATATCCGAGATAATGATTGCCACAGCTATGACAGCGTCAACGATTTAGTGCTGGATAACATTCTCTATTGTCGCGATCGCTTTGGTTTGGGACTGGACTGGCAGCAACTCATCCCTTCACAAGGTCACGATGCGCCAGGATGCTGGCGCTTAACCACGCGCGGCATGGCGCTGGCGCGCGGCGTGATTAGTCAGCTTGAACGGGAAAGCCGCAAAACCGATCCTCTCTCCATTCAACTTTCAGAAGCACTTTTCCTTCAGTTAGCCATCATCTTGCGTCGTCACGGCTATGCCGCTGATCGGCCTTGGGCTTTGCCTGAAGGTGAACAACTCGATTTGTTGATGTCAGCACTGCAAGGTGCCGTTGCCAGGCCCTTTGACCTTGCCGTGTTTTGTCAGCAAAACCAGCTCAATGAGCGATCGCTAAAACAGCTGTTTCGTCAGCAAACCGGGATGACCGTTGGCCATTACCTGCGCCAACTGCAACTGTGTCAGGCAAAGTATTTATTGCGTACACAAGACTGTTTAATCGGAGAAGTGGCCGCGCGCTGCGGCTTTGATGACAGTAACTATTTTTCTGTGGTATTCACGCGAGATACTGGATTAACCCCCAGCGCCTGGCGCCAGCGTTTTCTTTCGCCTCGTCACACGCTTAAAATTCCTGATACTGAAAAACAATAAAGCGAGCCGGTTAAGGCTCGCTGTAATGCATCTGGATATAAGATCTACACCGCCATGCCTAAGCCAACGATATTGGCAGCGATGATAATGACCACGCAGCCAATCGACAGTACGCTAACCGGACGGCGCCCCGCTGACTTCCATTCTTTCAGCAGCAGGCCAACCAAGCCACCACACAGCACATACAAGCTCATGTGTAGCATCCAGCTTACATAGTCATACTGCGGTGGGATTTTGGCGTGGCCCCATGCATAGAAGAAAAATTGCAGATACCACATGGTGCCGCCCAATACAGCAAAAGCTGCGTTGGCGAGCAGCAGTGGCTTAGCCACAGAAAAATCTTTGCGTATCGACAACTCGGGTTTGGTCATCAAGCGGAAGAAACAGAAACCAAGGTTAACCAAGGCGCCCCCTCCCATGATGACAACATAGCTTGGTAAAGCGACATACAGGGGATCAATGCCTAATTGCCCTGCCGCCTCATGCATAGGTTTGGCTGCGTCCATGGCGAAGGACATGCCAGCAGAAAAAATGCCGCACATCACAGCCAGTACTAAGCCTTTCTTCAGGTTGAACTCTTCGGCATTGATTCCCAGTGCGCGTTCTTTAAGTAAACCCGCACGCGAAACAATCGCTACGCCGATCAAAGCCACAAACACACCTAACAGCGTTAGCAACCCGCCCGTGGAAGCAAAGAGCTCGCCAAAGCGACCCTGAATCAGGGGCGTCATAAGCGTACCGACGACCAGCGTGATGCCAATGGCGATACCAATCCCCATCGACATGCCAAGGTAACGCATCGTTAACCCGTAGTTGATGTTTCCTATGCCCCACATCGCACCAAACAGAAACACCGGCATCAACTGTGAAAGAGTAAAACTACTGTAATACGCCCAGAAATTTGGCAGTAATACGGCGCTGACTGCCCAAGGCAAAATCAGCCAGGACATGATGCCGCCAACTGACCACATGGTTTCCCATGACCATCTTTTCACCTGTTTAAATGGCGCGTAGAAACACGCGGCACTGGCAGCTCCGACAAAATGCCAGAAGATACCTGCAATAATGGCACTGTTCATTGTTATTCCTTCGTAAGGTTGAGGCCTACAGAAATCCGAAGATTCCCGCTTAGCACGCAGTCTACGTTTTGCAGGAATTCATCAGCCTTTGAATGGCTGCCGAAGGCGAAGGCGTAGTGGCAATATTTAATTGTTATTCCCGTCAGAGATCACAAAATCACATTTGTCGGAAAGTCGGGCACTCAACCTGTTAAGTCGCTTATTATTATGATTTTTTTACTGAATTGCTGTGTGGCGCAGCACATTTTCGTGTTGGTTGCCGCCCTATCAGCAAAATTGGCAAAGAGACAAAGAACGCTTTTCATTGCCCAGCCAAGGTCGTATAAACAGGGAAAATCCATCGATATCAGGGATTGTGATGACAACGAAGTGGTTAACGCTGTTTCTCTCGCGCGCCGTCAGCCGCGTGATGCTGGATGATATCCGCGCGATTTTGCCTGCCGAAGCGGTAAAAATATTTATCAATGGACTCGATGAGTCGCATTACGCGACGGTGGAATGTATTCAAATTGAGGAAAACTGCGCGCTGGTGGCTTCAGCCATTGTGGTCTGGCGTCAGTTAGGGCATGTGCATCACATTACTTATCAGAAGGGTGACGTTTTACGTCAGGTGGATGACGAGACGCAGTTTCAGCTCTTCACCCTGCTGAAAACCCATCGCGCAGTGTTGCAGTTAGCGTGATAAAATCGCTTTTTTCACTGAATAGCAGGAAAATAATGAGAATTGGTATTTTGTTTCCCATCGCCATTATCGTGGCAGGCGTCGGCTTTCTCGCCTGGTTCATCGGCAGCGGTCTGGCAATGCCCGGTTCCTGATCTTTTAGCGCAGCTGGCTGTCTTTGCTGCCGCGACGATTAAACAGTCCTGCGCCCTTCTGCTGTTTATCCATTTTTTCCTGGCAGGCTACGCAATAGCGCACACCTTTCAGCGCCTTACGTCGCGCTTCAGGAATGGGCTCGCCGCAAGCTTCGCACTCTGTGGCACTTTCACCCTGACCTAGCGACTGACGGACACGGCTAATCTCGTCATTCACCGTGCTGTCGATCTGTTCTTGCACTGCGCCGTCAGACGCCCAACCATTTGCCATGATCTCGCCCTCGTTTAAACCACCCTATCCAACCTGCTTTACGCTGCAGATGCGTTGATTCACCTCGTTTGTCCCCGTCACCTGACGGCGTAATCACATGAGAAAGCACAAGCTTGTCGCCTTCCTGACGCGCGAATCATTTAAGGTATAACACCTTTATTTTACAACAAACTCGCAGATTTGCTGTGAAGGTCACGTCAACCTGCGATTGACTGCCATGTCTGATTCTCCGCTGGCAACCAGAAAAAGGTGCTACACCTTGATCTGTTTCAGGCTGCACTTATTACATCCTTTAGCTTACATAAATGTAACGTACCGATAGCGGAGAGCACTTCGAATGACAACTCATCTTCAACATTATATTAATGGCGAATTTGTCGCCCACCAGAACGATAAATGGATTGAAGTTATCAACCCTTCAACCGAAGCATTGCTGTCACGTATTCCTGAAGGCAGTGCTGCCGACGCCAGCCGTGCTATCAGCGCAGCAGAAGCCGCGCAGCCAGGCTGGGAAGCGTTGCCCGCTGTTGAGCGTGGTATTTGGTTACGCAAAATTGCGGCCGCTATTCGCAAGCGAGAGCCTGAACTGACGGCAACCATTGTGGCCGAAGGCGGTAAAACGCAAGGACTGGCACAGACTGAAGTGTTGTTTACCGCCGATTATCTTGACTATATGGCGGAATGGGCGCGCCGCTATGAAGGCGAAATCATTAACAGCGATCGTCCCAATGAGAATATTTTCCTGTTCAAAAAGGCGATTGGCGTTACCACCGGTATTTTACCGTGGAACTTTCCCTTCTTCTTGATTGCGCGCAAAGCCGCACCGGCGTTGATTACCGGCAACACCATCGTCATTAAACCCAGCGAAGTGACCCCAAACAATGCCGGTATTTTTGCTGAAATTCTGCAAGAGATCGGATTACCCAACGGCGTGATCAACTTTGTGTACGGTTATGGCCCAGAAGTGGGACAGGAACTGGCTGCAAACCCGAAAGTGGGCCTGGTCAGCCTGACTGGCAGCGTCGGTGCTGGCATCGCCACCATGGAAGCGGCAGCCAAAAACGTCACTAAAGTGTCGCTGGAGTTGGGCGGTAAAGCGCCCGCCATCGTGATGGATGATGCTGACCTGGATATCGCCGTAAAAGCGATTGTTAGCTCACGCGTCATCAATACCGGACAAGTCTGTAACTGCGTGGAGCGTGTTTATGTGCAGGAAGGCATCTACGATCGCTTTTTGACAGCCATTACAGCTGCCTTTAAAGAGGTTAAATTCGGCAATCCAGCCGAAAAAGCGGATATCGATATGGGGCCACTGATCACTTCCGCTGCATTGGCTCGCGTTGAGCAAAAAGTGGCCAACGCGCTGGCGGATGGCGGCAACCTGGTGCTGGGTGGCAAACGTGCTGGCGATAAAGGGTTCTTCTTTGAGCCAACCATTATCACTAACGTGCGCCAGGATATGGAGATCATGCGTGACGAGATCTTTGGCCCGGTATTACCTGTCATGACGTTCAAAACGCTGGATGAAGCCATTGCACTGGCGAATGATTGCGAATATGGCTTAACTTCCTCGATTTTCACGCAAAACATCAATACGACGATGAACGCGCTGCGTAAGCTGAAGTTTGGTGAAACCTACGTTAACCGTGAGAATTTTGAAGCGATGCAGGGTTTCCATGCGGGCTGGCGGAAATCAGGCGTCGGCGGAGCCGATGGAAAACATGGACTGGAAGAGTATCTGCAGACCCATGTCGCCTATCTGCAATTCACCTAATTCTCCATCATAGTTATTGGCGCAGAGACGTTGGCGTCGCTTGTTCACCCTGGTCGCCTGCTTGAATAAGCACTTGGGCGCACTGCGGCTCACATTGTTTCAGATAGCAAGCCGGGCCGCACTTTTCAGCGGCCCGATCTCTTTATGCCATGCGCTTGCCGCTACGCAATAGGGCCAAACCACTCAATAACGCGACGGCCATCAAGTAATAGCTTGGTGCCAGGCTGCTGCCGGTACTGCTGATCAACATGCTGCAAATCAGCGGTGCAAAACCTCCAAAAACCGTTACCGCCACGTTGTAGCTGATCGCCATGCCGCTGGCTCGGGTGGTGAGCGGGAAAATATCCGCCATCACCGACGGCACGGTCGAAAAATAGATCGATTTCAGCAGCGCCATCCAACCGACCAACAGAATGAGCGTAGTTGGCGTGGTGTGATTCACCATCCCTTTGAATGCCGGATAGATGGTGATGATCAGCAGCAGCAGCGATCCCCACATCAAGGGTAAACGTCCAATTTTCTCCGCCCATAACCCCATCACCGGCGTGACCACCGTCAGGATAATGCCTGCCACCAGCGTGGCACTAAACGCTACCGATCCCGGTAAATGCAGCGTTTTCGTGGCGTAGGTTGGAATGTAGTTCAGCATGTAATTGACGGCGGTTGAAATCACCATTAAGCCAATCGCCAGCGTAATCAGCGACTTCTGCTTGCCAAACAGCGCTTTCAGCGGCGCTGCATGCTTCTCCTGTTGAACGAAGCTGGCAGGTTCATGAATGTTGCGGCGAATATACCAGCCCAGTGGACCAATCAGCAGGCCAAAAGCAAAGGGAATTCGCCAGCCCCAATCCTGGATCTGCGCCTCTGTCAGTAGCTGCGTTAATCCCAGGCCAAACGCCGACGCCATTAAGGTACTCGCGCCCTGCGTGGCGAACTGCCAACTGGCGATGAAAGCTTTGCGTTCCGGGAAGTGTTCAACCAAAAACGCCGTTGAGCTGCCAAATTCGCCACCCGCAGAGAATCCCTGAATCAGACGCGCCATTAAAATCAGCAGCGGCGCAGCCAGGCCGAGGGTGGCATAGCTCGGCATAAAGGTAATCATCGCGCCGCCCAGCATCATCAAATTGATGGAGAGCAAAAGGGCTTTCTTGCGCCCATGACGATCGGCGTAGTTGCCTAGCACAATGGCACCCAACGGACGAATCAAAAACGAGACACCAAAGCTGCCAAAAGTCAGGAGCATGGACACTGAAGGATCGCTGGTAGGGAAAAAGTTGTGTGCAATATAGCTGGCGAAGAAACCATAAACCGCAATATCAAACCACTCCAGCGCATTACCGATACAGGTCGCAAACAGCGTTTTATGCAGGCTCGGTTTTGCTAATGGCATTTCTTGGGCCAGACTGCTCATTTTACACCGCCCTGATAAGCACGATGGCGAGCTATCAGCTGTTCGCCCTCTTCACCTAACTGCCAAAACAGGCGTGTCATGATCTGCAAACCTTCACGCGCTATTGACTTCAGCATATGTTCATTCACGCCATGCTGACCGCAGGCGGGATAGGAATGCGGCACCCACAATGTGGGTAAACCGAGAATGTCGGAGAAGACTTCATTCGGCAGCGACCCCCCAAGATTGGGCAGTAACGCGGGTTTTTTGCCGCTGCTAATAGCCAGACTTTCCAGCGCCCAAGTCACCAGCGGATTGAGAGGATCAAGACGGGTAGCCGGTGAACCTCGCATAAACTCAACATCGACATTATCAAAACCGTGCTGACGCAAATGCGCTTCAACGTGCTGCACCAGATTCTGCCAGTCTGTTCCCACAACAAAACGCAGCTGACAAACCGCCGTGGCCTTACCAGGAATTGCATTCATCGGACGCGCTAAATTGCCGGTTTCATACGCCAGCACTTCCAGCGTATTCCAGCCATACAATCGTTCCGTCGGAGATAACCCTGGCTCGCCCCAGTGGGCTGCCAGTTCAGGATCGCCCGGCATACCGCCCACTTCAACGTCGCTGAGAATTTCACGTACCGCCTCGGTGAGAGAATCGGGTTTCAGCGCCTCAACCTGTAACACGCCCTGGGCATTGACCAGAGAGGCGATAGCATTGGCGAGTTGCGTGCCGGGATTGCTGAGCAAACCGCCCCAGTTGCCGGAATGGTAAGCGTTGTCGCGAGCGTTAATCGTCAGGCGGAAGTTTACCGCGCCGCGTGAACCAAGAAACAATGTGGGGCGAACAGCATTGAGGCGCGGGCCGTCAGAGGCGATAAACAGGTCGGCGCGTAGTAATTCTTGCTGCTGCTGACAAATTTCTGCCAGCCCAGGCGAGCTGATCTCTTCACCCATCTCAAACAGGATTTTACAGTTGAAGCCCAGTTTGCCGCCGCGCGCAGAAAACACCTGCTCCAGCGCGGCCAGGTTGACGCAGTGCTGGCCTTTATTATCTGCGCTGCCGCGTCCATACCAGCGATCGCCCTCTTCTTTGAGCTGCCAAGGCGACAAACCTTCCCGCCAGTTTTCATCATCTCCAAACACCACATCGCCATGCCCATAACAGAGCAGCGTTGGCAGAGCAGCATCTTCAATGCGTGTAGCAATCAGGAAAGGTCGATTAGCCGCTTGTGGATTGTCAAAGAAGTGCAGAGTAAATCCCAACGCCTTGAGTTGAGGCGCAATTTCATCGCGCAGGTAATGATCTAATTCCTGGTCACGATCCTGACGCTGACTCTCTGTTACGCAGGCGATGCGGCGTGCTAAAAGCTGTTGAAATTCGCCACTATCGAAATAACGCATCGCCTGTTCTACGGCCTGCTGTACGCTCTGTTGCTGTGTCATGTTTGCCCTGCATTTTTTGTCTTAATAATGAACCTATAATTGTCAAAAAATTAGCGTTGCCACAATCATCAATTTATCGAGTAAGCTTTGCTTTTAAGACAAAGCTTATTTGCCCGATTAAGAGGCATGCCCCTTTTTAAGGCACCTGAACACGAAGGTTACGCAATGCTCAGTAGTGAAATACGCTATTTTCTCGCCGTGGTTAACCAGGGTTCCTTGAGCGCCGCCAGTGAACAGCTGTTCGTCGCGGTGTCGGCAATCAGCCGACAGATTCAACGGCTGGAGGCGCAGGTTGGCGTACCGCTGTTTGAACGCCACGCTCGCGGCATGGTGTTGAATGAAGCGGGTGAAATCTTTGCGCATCACGTCCGGAAAAGTCAGCTTGATATGGAATATGCACTGGCTGAAATTAAAGGACTGAAAGCGGTGCGCCGCACGCAAATAAGGATTGCTTGTACCGATGGAATGGCATTCAGCCTGTTGCCGGGGCTGCTAGCGGAATTCAGGCTGGCTAATCCCAGCGTGCTGTTTGCTATGAAAGTCACGCATTCACAGGGCGTGGCGGAAGCGGTGCGAGCCGGAGAATGTGATGTCGCGCTGCAATTTAGTCTGCATCCTGAGCGGGGCGTTGAGGTGTTGGGTTCGTGGCCTGCCCCGGTTTTGCTGGCGATGCAAACCACACATCCGCTGGCAAAACGGCAGGTCACGCTGGCTGATTTAAGTCACTATCCGCTGGCGCTACCGGGGCAAAACACCACTGTGCGCCAACTGTTTGATCTCTCTTGTCAGATGAACGGCAGCGTGGTTGAACCGGTGCTGACCTGCGATTATTTTTCTACCCTCTACAACTTCTTGCTCCATACGCCGCAGGCGGTGACGATTTGCAGCGCCTTTACACTGTTGTTTAGGCAAGAAAAGCCGCAGCTGGTGTTGCGTTCAATGGGTGTTGATCAACTTAGCCAGCGCACGCTGCAGCTGCAAACCGTATCGGGTCGACAGCGCAGCGCGGCATTGAATCTGTTCCTGACGTTCCTACAGCAACGTTTAACGGAGATGGATGCACAACTGCGGCAGGCGGGTTAACTGGCCTGCCGCAAGCGGCATTATTTGATGTCTACCTGATAGAAAATGTGCTTCCCAAAAGGATCGACTTCATAGTTGCTGACAGATTTGCGTACCGGCTCGAATATTGTCGAATGCGCAATCATCACGGCAGGCATCTGGTCATGCATGATCTGCTGCGCCTGAAGATAAAGTGCAGTGCGCTTGCCCTGATCTGGCTCTTTACGCGCTTCAGTAATTAACTTCTCGAATGGCTGATAACACCATTTGGAGGAGTTAGAGCCGCCCTGAGCAGAGGTACAACTATAAAGCGGGCCAAAAAAGTTGTCTGGATCGCCGGTTGCGGTGGTCCAGCCCATCAAGGCCGCCTGATGCTCGCCGCTGCGCACACGTTTAAGGTACTCACCCCATTCGTAACTGACGATATTGGCCTTGATACCGACTTTTTCCCAATCTGCCTGAATCATCTCAGCCATACGACGCGCATTGGGATTATAAGGTCGCTGTACTGGCATCGCCCATAGCGCAATTTCAGTGCCGGGTTTGATGCCTGCTTCTTTTAACAGCGCCTTGGCTTTTTCGGGATCGTAGTCGTAATCCTTGAGGTCTTTATCCGCGCTCCAGACACCCGGCGGCAGAATGTTTTTCGCTACCGTGCCGGTGCCTTTAAAAATGGCCTCAATAATAGCGGGCTTATTGATTGCCATTGCCAGTGCCTGGCGCACTTTAACGTTATCCATAGGCGCTTTGGTGGTATTGAACGCGAGGAAACCGGTGTTTAATCCTGCTTTCTGAGCCAGCGTGATAGTCGCGTTCTCACGCATTTTTTCTAAGTCTGCCGGATTAGGAAATGGCATAACCTGACACTCATTTTTTTCCAGCTTGGCATAACGCACCGAGGCATCCGGCGTGATGCTGAAGATTAAGCGATCCAGCTTGGCTTTGCCCTGCCAGTAATCCGGGAAGGCTTTATAGAGAATGCGCGAATCTTTCTGATACTGCGCCAGTTCAAACGGTCCCGTTCCGATCGGGTCCATATCCACCTTTTCTGGCGTTCCCGCTTTCAGCATTTTATCGGCATATTCCGCCGAGTGAATGGAAGCAAAGTACCAGGCAAGATCGGCAAGAAATGGCGCTTCTGCGTGGTTCAAGGTAAAGCGAATGGTGTGATCGTCGACGCGGTCGATGCTTTTGATCAGTGTCGAAAGCTCAAGGCTTTCAAAGTTGGCGTAAGTGCCGCCAGAGACATTGTGATAGGGATTTTTGGGATCCATCTGGCGCATAAACGAAAAAATCACGTCATCTGCATTGAAATCGCGCGTTGGCTTAAAGGATTTATTACTGTGAAACTTAACGTTCTGCCGTAGATGGAAGGTATAAACCGTGCCGTCTGGACTGATTTCCCAGCGCTCTGCCAGGCTTGGCACCAGTTCAGTGGTGCCGGTTTTAAAATCGACCAAGCGATTAAAAATCGGTACCGCGCTGGCGTCGACGCTGGTGCCAGAGGTGTAAATCTGTGGATTGAAATTCTCTGGTGAACCTTCTGAACAGTAAACCAGGGTTTTCGCGTTAACGCTGCTGGTGATGCTTATCCCAGCGGTAAGCAGCGCTAACATGGCCATCTTCATTTTCATCATTACTCTCGCTTTTTATTGACTTCCGTTGATCAGAATAACTAAATGAATCATTCATATGCTTCATTGATAGCACGATTCGGCAGCTTAGCGAACCTCAGAACCAATAAGGATTAGTGATGACCGGCAAACTTGAGACGCAGTTAACCCAACGCTTTTTTCGCTACCTGGCAGTAAGCAGCCAAAGCGATGCCAAATCCACCACATTACCGAGCACGCCAAGCCAACACGTGATGGCAAAACTGCTCGCGGATGAGCTGCTGACGTTGGGATTACAGGACGTGGTGATAGATGAACACGCCACCGTGACCGCCGTGAAGCCGGGTAATCGTCCTGACGCACCGCGCATCGGTTTTATCACCCACATCGATACGGTTGATGTTGGGCTGTCGCCCGATATTCATCCACAGATACTGACCTGGCAAGGTGAAGATTTGTGTCTGAATGCGCAGCAAGATATCTGGCTACGCCGAGATGAACACCCTGAAATTGCGCCTTATATCGGTCAGGAGATTATCTTTAGCGACGGCACCAGCGTGCTAGGCGCCGACAACAAAGCGGCCGTTACCGTAGTGATGACGTTGATGGAAAATCTGCAAGGCGATCACGGTGACATCGTGGTGGCATTTGTGCCGGATGAGGAAATTGGTCTGCGCGGCGCTAAAGCGCTGGATCTGGAGCAGCGGTTCAACGTAGATTTTGCCTGGACCATCGACTGCTGCGAACTTGGCGAAGTGGTATATGAAAACTTCAATGCCGCCGCAGCGGAAATTACGTTCACCGGTGTCCCCGCACATCCGATGTCCGGCAAAGGCGTGCTGGTGAATCCGCTGTTAATGGCGCACGACTTTATCAGCCAGTTTGATCGACTAGAAACGCCGGAGCATACCGAAGGCCGTGAAGGCTATATCTGGTTCAATGAAATTCACGCTAACGCCAGTTTGGCGACCATGAAAGCCTCAATTCGTGATTTTGATCTGGCTAACTTTGCGCTGCGCAAACAGCGTTTACAGCAGGTTGTACAAGACATTGCGGCGCGTTACCCAACCGGCAAGGTTGACATCACGATCAGTGATACCTACAGCAACATCTCTAATGCGCTGGGCGACGATCGTCGAGCGATTGATTTGATTTTTAACGCGCTGGAAGCGTTGGATATTGAACCGAAGGTCATACCTATGCGCGGCGGCACCGACGGCGCGGCACTGTCCGCCAAGGGTTTACTGACGCCAAACTTCTTTACCGGCGCGCACAATTTCCATTCCCGCTTCGAGTTTTTACCGATCACGTCATTTGTGAAATCGTATCAGGTGGCAGAAAAATTGTGTTATCTGGCGGCACGGTAGGAAAAGCAATCGGGCGCAGACGCGCCCGATGTTGGATTTACTGCTTCACGCTAACATCAATGCCGGGAAAGAATTTTTCGGCAAGCTTCTTCACCGTGCCATCACTCTGGACTTTAGCGATGGCTGCATCCAGGTTCTGCTTCAGGTTGGCATCGCCTTTACGCAGGCCAAAACCAATGCCGGAGCCCAGGATAGCGTCATCTTCTACCGGCTTGCCGATAAAAGCGAAACCTTTGCCCTGCGGCTTGTCGAGGAAGCCCGATTGTCCAGCAGCTGACATCACCAGTGTGCCATCCAAACGGCCCGCGACCATGTCGTTATAAACCTGGTTCTGATCTTGATACGCGGTCACAGTAACGCCCTGCGATTCCCAATGCTTCTTGGCATAGGTTTCCTGAATCGAACCCTGCAACACACCAATGTTCTTGCCTTTCAGCGCTGCCGCAGTTGGCTCCATTTTCTGCCCTTCTTTACCGACTAACATCGTTGGGATGCGGTAAATGGGGCGGGTAAAGTCGATATTTTTCGCCCGCGCTTCGGTGATGTTCATTGCTGAGTTGATCGCATCAAATTTTTTGGCCTGCAGCGCCGGAATCAAGGCATCGAAGCTGCTTTCAACCCAGTGACAGTTAAAGTTGCCCGCTTTACAGATCGCGTTACCTAATTCGATATCAAACCCTTCCAGTTCGCCTTGTGCATTGCGGCTTTCAAAGGGAGGATATTGTGATTCAAGACCGTAACGCAGGCTGTCTTGCGCAAAAACGGATACCGACGTCATCATGCCCAGAGCGAGAAACAGCGTATTGATTTTTTTCATTACTGACCCCTGATTATTGTTTTACGTTGCACAGCGCAGCGGCGCCAGCTTGCAACGTTGCATCATCTTTAGCGAACGAGAGACGAATAAGTTTATTGTCTGTGCCATCCATATAAAACGCCGACAGCGGGATGGTCGCCACACCGTGATCGACGATGAGACGTTTTACCATTTCGCTATCAGATTCGTCACTGAAATGTCCGTAACTGGCCAACATAAAGAAGGAGCCGGCACAAGGCAGCAGCTTGAACGGTGAATCTTTCATCAATGTCAGCAGGCGGTCGCGCTTTTCCTGATAAAACCGCGACAGAGAAAGATAGTTTTCAGCCTCTTGCAGATAATGCGCGAAACCGACCTGCATCGGGGTATCCGCCGCATACATCATAAACTGATGCACTTTTACCAACTCAGTCATCAGCGCGGCCGGTGCCAGACAATACCCCACGCGCCAGCCGGTAACGTGAAAGGTTTTGCCGAAGGAGGAGACGATAACGCTGCGCTCGGCGAGTTCTGGATGCGTTGCCATGCCGCAATGCTTACGCCCGTCAAACAGAATGTGTTCGTACACCTCATCGGACAGCACCACAATATCAGTGTTACGCGTTAAAGCTGCCAGGCGATCAAGATCGTCTGGAGTGAGAACCTGCGCGCTGGGATTATGTGGCGTATTGATAATGATCATGCGGGTGCGTGGCGTGATCGCGGCCTGTAATTCATCCCAGTTAATCGCAAAATCTGGTACCTGTAATTTCAGGCCAATCGGTTTGCCGCCTTGCAAACGCACCACCGGCGCATAGCTGTCGAAAGCCGGTTCAAAAAAAATCACTTCATCACCTGGATGGACCAGCGCAGTAATAGCCATGTAAATGCCCTGGCTTGCGCTGCCGGTTATCAACACTTCACTTGCCACATCGTAGCGTTGGCCATACAGCGTTTCGACTTTATTCGCCAACGCCTCTCGCAATGCGGGCAAACCGGTCATTGAGGCGTATTGATTATGACCTTCGCGCATGGCACGGCTAACTTCTTCAACCAACGCCGGATCGCAAGGGAAATTAGGCGCGCCCTGCGAAAGATTAATCGCTTTATGCTGGGCCGAGAGCTGACCAATGACGCTAAAAATGGTGGTACCGACATCCGGCAGTTTCGAGGAGATCTGTACGGGCGTTTCCAGGGACATGTTTACTCCGGTTGAATGCATAAAAAGCGACGGCAAGTAGATTTCTATTCAACTGAGTATGGCTTGAGTCGACAAGCGAATTGTTGTCATAATAGCCATGACAATAATGCATAGCTCGAGGTTAACGTGACACGCTCATCCCTTCCGCTTAATGCTATTCACGCGTTTCTGGTGACAGCACGTCATGAGAATCTGACTCACGCTGCCAGTGAATTGTGCATCACACAAGGCGCGGTTAGCCGCAAAATCGCCGCGCTGGAAAGCTGGCTTGGCTTTGCGTTATTTGATCGCCATGCACGTGGCTTACGTCTGACGCCGCAAGGCGCGGCGCTGTTACCAGAGCTGCGCCAGGGATTTGAATTGATGTTGAGCGCGACGGAAAAGGCCAGCCGCACCCACATCAGCATTCGCCTTAAAGCGCCCACCTGCGCCATGCGTTGGTTGGTTCCCCGACTGGTTTCATTAGAAAAAGCACGGCCCGAGTTGCATGTCGCCTTAACCACCACGCTTGATCATGTGTCGCAACTGGATAATTTCGATGCTGCGATTGTCTACGGCAAGCCGCAGCCCGAAGCCATGCTGTTATTTGAGGAGTCGGTAACGCCCGTGATGGCGACAGGATTGCCGCTACCTGCCAGGGTTGAGGATGTAGCGGGCATGACATTTTTGCACCCCACCAACGATACCCGTGACTGGCAATTATGGCTGGATGCGCAGCAGGTCGCGCTCACCATGAAACGTAATCAGCACTTTGCCACCATGGATCTGGCCATTAGCGCCGCCATTCAGGGGTTTGGCATTACAATGGCGGATATCAATCTGGTCGAAAACGATATCGCCAGCGGCAGACTGGTTGCGCCTTTCGCTGGCGGTGTGAAAACTGGTGCAGCCTACAGTTTATTACAGCGACCGTCGGCTGAAGCGCCACCTTTCCTGGCGGATTTGGTGGCGTGGTTGTGTCAGTCTCAGAAAGTCACCCATTCGCCGTTATCGACGGCAGGTTTAGTCAAAGGTTGAAGAGACGGTGCTTTTGGTGGCGCGCTTTTTGTTATCGGACGCACCTCGTGATGAGCATTGGAAAGGCGGAATTTGGCAACCGAGGCTTGCAGCGCTTCGGTTTGCAGCGCCAGTGCGCTAGCGGCGGCTGAGACTTCCTCAACCAGTGAGGCGTTCTGCTGCGTCACGCTGTCCATTTCTGTTACTGCGGTGCCTACCTGGGAAATGCCTTTGCTCTGCTCTTCAGAAGCGGCTGCGATTTGCTTCATGATCGCATCCACATCCTGTACTGATTTGAGAATGTTGTTCATGGTGATACCCGTGGTACCAACCAATTCCGCGCCCTTTTCAACGCGCTGAACGGAATCCTCAATGAGCGTCGCAATCTCTTTTGCTGCGCCAGCACTGCGCTGCGCCAGGTTGCGCACTTCGCTGGCGACCACGGCAAAACCACGACCTTGCTCACCCGCTCGCGCCGCTTCAACCGCTGCGTTCAGGGCCAGAATATTGGTCTGGAATGCGATACCGTTAATGACGCTGGTAATCTCAGCAATCTTTTTCGAGCTGCCAGAAATGCCCTGCATAGTATTGACCACTTCGCTGACCAAACTTCCGCCGCGTTGCGCAGTGGTTGACGCCGTTTCTGCCAGCGAGCTGGCCTGACGTGCATTGTCGGCATTGAATTTCACCGTCGCCGTTAACTGCTCCATGCTGGCAGCGGTCTGTTCCAGCGCGGCCGCCTGCTCTTCGGTACGTGAAGAGAGATCGTTATTACCCGCTGAAATTTCTGCCGCACCGCGTGAAATATTTTCGGTACCGCTGCGAATAGCACTGACAGCTTCGCGCAGGCTGTCCTGCATTGCGCTCAACAGCGGCACTAATTTGCCGACGCAGTTGCGACCAAATTCCTGTACCGGCTGGCTCAAATCGCCTTTGGCGATGACGGCAAAATGCTCACGCACACGGTCCAGCGGTTTCACCAACATCGCCACCAGATAGCGATCGGTGAACAGTAAAATCACCAATCCTGTAATCACCGCCACCATGATGATCACTTTTGTCACGGCGGTCAGGCCATCAACTGCAACGCGCGTTTCATCAAGCTTAACGGCGGCAGCCTGATTAAACTGCTCCGCGCTGGCACCAAACGCGCGGCTCAACGCAGGCGTAACGTTATTGGCCTGCTGACGATATTCCTCCAACGATCCTTGCTGGGCGCGTTGCAGCTGTAAGGCCACACCTTCGTCCAGCAGTTTTTGCCAGTTGCTGATCACGCCGTCCACGACTTCAGCACGCATTGGACCCGGGGCTAATTGCTTAAAACGCACCAGCTGCTGCGCCATGCTTTCAAGCGCCTGTTGTGCAGGCGCATAGGCGGTATCCGCAAGCGTGGTGCCCGCCGCTTTGGCTTCCATTACACGTGACAAACGTGTAACCACGCGAAAATATTGATCGTTTCCTTTGCTTAAGACAGTCATCTGCTCAACCAAATGGCGATCGACGTCGTTGCCTTCACTGAGTGAGCCCAATGCGTGAATGCTGAACAGACCGACAGCGCTCCAGAGCAGGCAAAACAGCCCGAGAACGGTAAGCATGACAGCACGAATGCTGAAGTTTCTGAGAATTCCCATACCTAAATCCTTTACGGTGATAACCGACGTTGGCCCAGCTTAAGCGGGCATAGAGAATTTATCGGCAGGGAATGGGGAAGATGTAACGGTTTTATTGGCTAATTTATTGTTGCGTTATTCTTTAGTGACGTGGGTAACACAACCAATAATCATCAAGTTAGCCTGGAATGATGAACCGGATTTCATTCACGCCACTTGATGATTAGCAAGCTTATTAAAGTTTGACCATGTGCGTCATCATCAGGCGAAACAGCCGCATACGCGCCTTCATAAAATTACGCTTCAGCACAATGCGATCTTCGCGCTCATCGCCCAGCGATAACGTAACGTCCTCACCCGGATGCCAGACTGGCCAGGGAACTTCCCCCTCAAGCTGGTGTTTGAATTCGCTGGCATCGCGGGCAAATGCAAACCAGTAGGCACACACCCGGTCAGAAAAAGCCTTGTCCTTCGCGGTATAGGCGCGATTATCATTGGCGGTCGGCATCTGAGCCAAGGTATTCATCACATAAGGCACTTCATTACCGTGCCAGGTGCCGTGAGGATAAAGATCGCGGGCGTTTTCGGAGACATAATCAAACCAGTAACGCCAGCCAGGCATACCAATATTATGCTGAGCCCGCATCACCAGCCAAGGCACCACGCTAAATGCCATATCGCGCGCAACGGCTCGGCCCAAACGCTGGTCGTCGTGAATGTCATACAGCCATTTGAGCAGGCGATAGCGCATCCGATTTTTATCACGCAGCTGGTGCAATACGGCTGTGGCATCCACACCAAAAAATTCCAGCACGCTGGCTTCATCGCTGTTACTGCCAGCGATAAGCGGAATCCGATGTTGCCGGGCGGCGAAAAAGGTTTCCAGCATCGGCTTAGGTAATACAGCATCTCCGGCTATGGGAACCGGGCCAATCATCAGTGGCTGTTCCAGAGACCAGAACGCATCTGCGGGGAGATCACGCAGCTGTTCGGCGCTGGCATTTTCCGTCAGGCCAAAGTGTTTTGCCACGCTGACGCCTTGCTGCAACGCTTTTTTGCGCGGCGTGTCCGGCAAGCTGTAAGCACTTTGCACAATTCCTTTATGAAAGAGTCCTTCGGCTAAAGGAGAACAGCAGAGTGACAGAACACTGCGCGCGCCCGATGACTCACCAAAAAGTGTGACGTTGCGGCGGTCGCCACCAAAAGCAGGAATATTGCGCTGTACCCATTGCAGTGCAGCGATTTGGTCAAGCAGACCAAAGTTATTCACTACGCCGTTGGCGGGGTACTCTTTATCCAGCGCCGGATGGGCAAAAAATCCCAAATGGCCTAAACGATAATTTACCGTAACCACCACCGCGCCACGTGATGCTAACGGTTTACCGTTATAGGGGGCTAAACCGCCCGCGCCGATGGTGTAACCGCCACCGTGCAGCCAGACCATGACCGGTAACGGTTTTACCGGCTCAATGTCCGGTGTCCAGACATTAAGATAGAGACAATCTTCACTGAAATTTCCTGGATCGCCACCGCCTACGGCCAGGCAATATTCACGGTTCTGCCAGCTGGCAGCACCAAACATGGTGGCATCGCGCGCCTCTTGCCACGGCTTTACCGGCTGCGGCGATCGCCAGCGAAGCGGGCCTTCTGGCGCGGCTGCATAAGGTATACCTTTGAAGACAAAGAGATCATCATCCATGCTCCCTCGTAACTCGCCTTCCGCAGTCATGATCCTCAGACCTGTTTCATTTTTCATCACTGATTCCCTGTTAAAGCATCTTTCCATTATTTGCAGGGCTTAAGACATTGTCTATGTCTGAGACACATTTGCAGAATATGCCGAAGGTTGGTTGAAAGGTCTGAACAAGATAATCAAAACTATTGAATATGCAGTAAACGATTTTTTCTTTAGATTTGTTTATTCAATCCGGTAGAGGAGCGTGACGCATGTTCAGTGGCATCAACCAACTGTTTGTGCGAATGGCCGATCATCCCGAAATGGGTAAACTGTTGTTACGAATAACATTTGGTGGCTTGCTGCTTTTTCATGGCCAGTTCAAAGTTATTCACGGCGTCGGCTGGATTGCGCGTCTTCTTACGCAAAAGGGTCTACCGGATTTCATCGCTTACGGTGCTTACATCGGGGAAATAATTGCCCCCATCATGATCATCATTGGCTTATTTACCCGTCCCGCTGCCTTCATCATTGCAATCAATATGCTGGTGGCGACGTTGCTGGTGAAGAGCGGCGATGTATGGCATCGCTCTGATGTCGGTGCATGGTCGTTGGAAACCGAAGCGCTCTATTTTTTAGGTGCGCTGGTGATAATGTTGATGGGTGCGGGAAAATATACGCTGGTGCGCGATACGCGCCTGCAATAATAAGAAATGAAGGGGCGACAGCAATGTCGCCCTTTTCTTTTTACTGTTCTAAACCGCAGCGCTGTAATGAACGCTGCTGTCGATCTGCATACAGCTGCATTTCATCGATGACTTCACTGCCTAACGCCTGTTCAAAGCTGGAACGACTGGCCTTGCCTGCCGATCTTGCCTGCGACTTGTCGCCTAAATTGGACTGAAAAATCCCCGCCGCGCTGACAGGTAAAAAATCCTCATACGTAATGGGATCGGCGATAACACGGCCCTCTGCAATCAGCGTTTCTAACGCATCATGCTGGCGCGGCGGCGATGCCAACCCTTTCTCGCTAAGACGATAATCAAACCACGCAAGCTGCTGCTGGCGGAGCGTAATTTCATCATCAGGAAAAGCACCAAACACACTCGCTAAATGCTGCTGATGCTGCTGATTATCGCTGCCGCTGCCCGCGTTATTCAGCAGTTGATCATAGAGCGCTCGCCCTTTAGGCGTGAGTGCTATGCCGCGCTGTTCAATTTCGCCAAAGCGTGCCGTGTGCGTGCCATGATGTCCATCTTTGAAGGTTATCGGCTCTTCCAGCGCTTTAAAACTGGTTTGACGCAGTAAAATAGGCACCTGACGGCGCGGCGGACCTTCTATCAACGTTTTGGGTTCAATGCCGCGTGACGGCATCATCTCCTGCACGCGATCAATATCCAGCGTGCGCGGGGTCAAGTGATTGATGTGGCAGCCCGGAAAGCAGACAACATCAGCGATCAGTCGATGCTGCTGATTCAAAGCCTGATAGGTGGCGCTGTCAACGCTGCTATGAGAATGCCAGCGGAAGGTTTCCAGCGCTTCATCAACAAACATGGCCGCATCGTCTGCGTGCAATCCGCCTTGCTGCTGGTGTTGTTTAATCAGTTGACGACAACGCGGCGTAAAGATATCCCGCGCCGCAAGGATTTCTGCGGCCTTTCTGCGCAGCAGCTCATCGTCGATTAATTCAAGGCGAAGCAGTGAAGTGAAAACACGAAAAGGATTGCGGCGTAAAGCTGTGTCACTGATGGGCCGAAACGCGGTGGAATGCACCGGCACGCCCGCTTGAGAAAGATCGTAGTAGCCAACGGGAAACATCCCCATTATGGCAAACATCTGTCGCAGCATGGAGAGTTCGTCAGCGGTGCCGACACGAATAGCGCCGTGACGTTCAACGCTAAGTCGGCTGAGTTCATCTGACGCAGAAAGACGATTTTTTAGGCCAACATTGGCTTCTAATGTGCGTTCGTTGACGGTCATAACCAGCTGCATCAGCGTCCCGTATTGCGGAACTTCTTGCTGATAAAGGGCCGACATAGCTTTAGAGAAGCGTGTGCGAATTGCGTCCGCACTTTGAAAGTTGTCCATTTTATCCACCTGACACCGAGAACGTTGCAGCTACTTTAATGCAACGCGCTGATGCCAGCGGAAAAAATCACGAATTTGTGATCGGCTTAAAGCCGTAGCGATTTTTTAAGATCAACATCAGGGTTGTGATGACAGCGGGAATAGCCAGTAGCAGGAAAATGGAATTAAATGACCAGCCCAGCGACAGCATTTCTGCGCCGATAAAAGCGCTAAGAATGGCACCAATGCGCCCAACGCCGTGCATCCAGCTGGAGCCGGTAGCACGCGCATGCGTGGGATAATAGCTGGCAGAAAGTGCATTCATTCCCGTATTTGCGCCGTTGAAGCAGAAGCCGCTGCAAAAGGCGATGCCGCTCATAATACCGACCTGTGCCGGTGAGAAACCCAGCGCTACAATTGCAATACCCCCGCAAAAATAGATGCCCGCTAAGGCCAGGTTGGCGTTAAAGCGATCCATTAACCAACCTGCGAACAGCGAACCCAGCGTGCCGCCAGCTTGATACATGGCGGTAATGATCGCGGCTTCCGTAACCGACATCCCCAAAGTATTGACCAACGACGGCAACCAACTGCCAATCAGATACACCAGGAACAAGCCCATAAAATAGCCGCCCCACAGCATCAGGCTGCCAAACAGGTAGCGCGGAGAAACAACCGTACTGATGGCACCGCTATGCTGTGGAACGGCTTCTACCGCATGAAAATCGGTGTCTGGGCGTGTGGTGCCAGGCAGCATACGCTCCAAAATGGCATGTATCCGCGCTGCAGGCGCGCGCCGACTGATCAGGAAGCGTACAGATTCAGGCAGGCCGCGCAGCAAAAACGGCAGCACGATCAACGGTAGAATCCCGCCCAGCAACAAAACGGAATGCCAGTCGTAGCGAGGCAGCAACCACGAAGCAGCAAAGCCTCCGCTGGCAGCACCAAAGGTAAATCCACAAAACACCACGGTGATGATAAAAGCGCGGCGGCGTTCTGGTGCGTATTCAGCCACTAACGTGCCGACATTGGGCATTGCAGCCCCTAATCCAAGCCCCGTCAGGAAGCGGAACAACATCATCTGCTCGATGTTTTGCGATAGCGCGGTCGCTAACGTCCAGAGGCCAAAAAAGAATACGCTCAGGATAATCATCATTCGACGCCCATAGCGATCGGCCAGCGGACCGGCAACCATTGCACCGATAGCCAATCCTATTAAGGCTGCGCTAATGACCACGCCTAACTGATGATTGGTCACGCCCCACGCAGCTTTAAGCGTTGGCGCGATAAATCCCATAATTGCGATGTCCATGCCATCGAGGGCAACCACAATGAAACACAATGCGATTAACCGTTTCTGCCAACGGCTTAAAGCACGTTGGTTTATTAACTGGCGAACATCCACCGCCTCGACGCTGGTCACTGAAATACTCCTCACTTCGCGATCAGGATTAGACATCAGTTTTGGTAAAAAAAACGGCGCTAATGATAGCCGATCGTTAACAATAAAACGCCCGATTTTTATATGATATTGAGAATTATTCAACCTTTTTATTGGTAAGTGATTGATTGTAATATGGCTACCATGCATCCTTACTCGAATATATTTGTCGCATGTTCTTATCAAATTCAGCAGCTTATTGCTGTATTCCGATTTAAGAATTCATTTGTTAATGTTATTTTGCAGCAAAGTTAACAGAATCCATTTTTTAGGGTTGCCAGCCTCTTGAGTTTGTCATTAAGTTTGAACAATGGACAAAAACATCATCTTTAATCAGCGCATACGACTGCGCCACTTACATACTTTTGTTGCCGTCGCGCAGCAAGGCACTTTAGGCAGAGCGGCAGAAACGCTGAGCCTGAGCCAGCCTGCCCTGTCGAAAACATTGAATGAACTGGAAGAGTTAACGGGCGTTCGGCTTTTTGAGCGGGGTCGACTAGGCGCACAGCTGACTACCATGGGCGAACAGTTTTTGACACACGCCGTAAAAGTGTTGGATGCGCTAAACCATGCGGGTCAAAGCTTTAATGAACCGCTCACTGACCGCCCTATCATCATTCGCTTAGGCGCACTAACCACAGCGGCAATGGGTATGTTGCCGCAAATTCTGGATCGTTTTCATCAACTGCAACCGCATACCACGGTACAGGTCGCAACCCTGCACAATAATGTCTTATTAGCGGGACTGAGAGCGGGCGAATTTGACATTGGTATTGGCCGAATGGCTGATAGCGAAATGATGGCAGGTTTAACTTATGAGCTGCTGTTTCTGGAATCACTTAAGCTGGTTGTTCGTCCTGAACACCCCCTTTTATGTGACAACGTCACATTATCCCGTGCGATGCAATGGCCGGTCGTGATTTCACCGGAAGGAACGGCGCCACGCCGAATTGCGCAGCAGATGCTTGATGAACAAGGCTGCGTATTGCCGCCTAATTGTGTTGAGACCTCCTCAACATCGCTTGCCCGACAGCTTGCGCTGCGTTACGACTATATTTGGTTCGTCCCTTCTGGCGCTATTAAAGAGGATCTCACGCATAATGCCGTATGTGCATTGCCGATTAATTCTTCTGGTGCGGGCGAGCCGGTGGGAATCATCACCCGCACCGGCAATACGTTGAGTTTGAGTACAGAAGTACTGATGTCAACGATTCGCAAATTTCACAGTTAGCGGCTGCGTTTGGCGTGCTTTTCCCAGTTATCCAGGCGCGCTTTGTCGGTTTTGCGCATGCCGACATAGAGCGCCCCGCTGCCGCCATGCTGGGCTTGCGCCACGCAAAAGGTTTGAACCTCATCAAATTGTTTTAGCCAGCGCGCAAGATAACTGCGTACGATGTTTGCATGAGATTCGTTGTCACGCCCTTTGCCATGGATGATGAGTACATTGCGTAGCCCCTCTTTTCTCGCCTGCTGGATGAAGCTAAACACTGCCTGACGACAGGTTTCAACCGGCTGACGCAGCAGATTCAGGCTGGCATCAAGTGGATATTCCCCTTTACGGAGTTTATCTAACACGCCTTGCTGAATACCGTCAGCTTTGTATTCCAGCAAGGTATCCAGCGGCACAATATCGAGAAAGCCGCGTGTCAGGAAATTATCCTGCTCCGCTTCTGCCTGAGTTGGACGCGGAGCTTTGGTTGAAGGGGATTTTAACCACAAGGTGTTGGCTGTATCTTTCAGTGGAGTGACATCACCGATGGCATCTCGAAAAATATTGTCTTCATCAAGGTTCATGGTTTTTCACACCTAATATAATGATGGGTCGCAATATAGACCCCGTCAGAGAGAGTAGCAAAAAGCGGAATACCTGCGCTAAAGCTGTTTTTTACTTAAGAATATCAAAAGAAAATGTGTGCGTGAGATCAATAAAGCGGCAACATTTCGTGACACATGACACATTTTAATACCGCCAAGGCCCGTCATGCCGCCCTTCCCGCCTGGAAAATCCATCCTTACACTTGGTGAGGATAATACTGCTCGGATGAGTTCCCTTCGGGCTGAAAAATGTTAAAATTGACCGCAGTCAATTATCGTAGAGCTAACCATTATGATCCCTGAAAAACGCAGCATTCGTCGTATTCAGTCAGGCGGTTGTGCTATTCACTGCCAGGATTGCAGCATCAGTCAGTTATGTATCCCTTTTACGCTAAACGAACATGAGCTGGATCAGCTCGACAACATTATTGAGCGTAAAAAACCGATACAGAAAGGTCAAACTCTCTTCAAAGCCGGCGATGATTTAAAATCGCTCTATGCTATTCGCTCCGGCACCATTAAAAGTTACACCATCACCGAACAGGGCGACGAACAGATCACCGGTTTCCATCTTGCTGGCGACTTAGTGGGTTTCGACGCCATTATGGGCAACAACCATCCAAGTTTTGCTCAGGCATTAGAAACGGCAATGGTATGCGAAATTCCTTTCGAAACGCTGGACGATCTCTCTGGCAAAATGCCGGCTCTGCGTCAGCAAATGATGCGTTTGATGAGTGGTGAAATCAAAGGCGATCAAGACATGATTTTACTGCTCTCCAAAAAGAATGCGGAAGAGCGTTTAGCTGCCTTTATTTGGAACCTTTCTCGCCGTTTTGGTCAACGTGGTTTCTCACAGCGCGAATTTCGCCTCACCATGACGCGCGGAGATATCGGTAATTACCTTGGTTTGACGGTAGAAACGATTAGCCGCTTGCTGGGACGCTTCCAAAAAAGCGGAATGCTGGCGGTTAAAGGAAAATACATCACTATTGAAAACCACGCTTTACTGGCTGAATTAGCCGGCCAGAGTCACCAGGCTGCATAGATAATTGCCGGGTCGATAAAATGTTATTTTATTGATCCGGCAACAACTTTTTCCCTTCTTCCCGTCATAAACATAGGCTATCTTTAATCCAATTGCTTTGGTGTATGGAGAATGCCCTTATGTCACGCTACCAAAATATTCTGGTTGCCATTGATGCTCAGCAGGACGATCAGCCAGCGCTGCGTCGTGCGGTTTATCTCAACCAACTCATTGGCGGCAAAATCAAAGCCTTTTTGCCTATCTATGATTTCTCTTATGAGATGACCACGCTGCTGTCGCCAGATGAGCGCTCATCAATGCGTCAGGGCGTTATCAGCCAACGAACTGAATGGATTCGTGAGCAGGCGCAAGCGTATCTGGACGCGGGTATAGAGATTGAAATAAAGGTTATTTGGCATAATCGCCCTTATGAAGCCATTATTCAGGAAGTGCTAAGCCAGAAACATGATTTAGTCCTGAAGATGGCGCATCAGCACGATCGTCTCGAATCCGTGATTTTCACCCCCACCGACTGGCATTTGCTGCGTAAATGTCCCTGCGCAGTCTGGATGGTAAAAGATCAGCCTTGGCCGGAAGGCGGTAAAGCGATTGTCGCGGTCAATCTCGCCAGCGAAGAGCCGCATCATGATGGACTGAACCAAAAGCTGATCCGCGAAACCAAGCTGCTTGCCGATATGGTGAATCATACCGAAGTCCATTTGGTTGGCGCGTATCCCATCACACCCATTAATATCGCCATTGAACTGCCTGATTTCGATCCCGGCGTCTATAACGACGCCATTCGCGGCCAGCATTTAGTGGCAATGAAAGCGTTACGCCAGAAGTTCTCAATTGGTGAAGAGTTCACACACGTCGCGAAAGGTTTGCCGGAAGAAGTGATTCCTGATTTAGCCGGTCATCTCAGCGCAGGTATCGTGGTGTTAGGCACTATTGGGCGCACTGGATTGTCCGCCGCATTCCTCGGTAATACTGCCGAACAAGTCATTGATCATCTTCGTTGTGATTTGCTGGCAATAAAGCCAGATGACTTCACTTCACCGATTGATTTAGACGATGAGGAAGATGAGGAAGATTAATCTCTTCTCAACAAAAAAAGGCGGCTCATAGAGCCGCCTTTTTTATGGCATACCTAATGATTACAACGCTTTTAAAATGCCTTCAACGCTGGCTTTTGCATCGCCAAACAACATGTGTGTGTTGTCTTTGAAGAACAGCGGGTTCTGCACCCCAGCGTAGCCGGTATTCATTGAACGTTTAAAGACGATAACATTTTGCGCTTTCCACACTTCAAGCACTGGCATACCCGCGATTGGACTGCGCGGATCTTCCAGTGCTGCCGGGTTTACAGTGTCGTTAGCACCAATCACCAGCACCGTGTCGGTATCGCTAAAGTCATCGTTGATCTCATCCATTTCCAACACCACGTCATAAGGTACTTTGGCTTCGGCCAGCAACACGTTCATGTGACCAGGCAAACGTCCTGCGACCGGATGAATACCAAAGCGAACTTTGATACCCCGCGCGCGCAATTTGTCAGTGATTTCAGCTACTGGATATTGCGCCTGCGCCACCGCCATACCATAGCCGGGTGTAATGATGACCGACGTGGAGGCTTTTAACATTTCTGCCGTTTCTTCAGCCGTGATTTCACGGTGTTCACCCGCTTCGTCACTCTCGCCTGCTACGCTGACATCAGTACCGAATCCACCAGCAATAACGCTGATGAACGATCGGTTCATCGCCTTACACATAATGTACGAGAGGATGGCACCCGAAGAGCCAACCAGCGCGCCGGTAACGATCAGCAAATCATTGCTCAGCATAAAACCTGCCGCCGCCGCCGCCCAACCTGAATAGGAGTTCAGCATCGAAACCACGACCGGCATGTCTGCACCGCCGATGGAGGCCACCAGATGCCAGCCAAACGCCAATGCAATGACTGTCATGACAAACAGTGCAAACACCTGCGCGCCTGAGCTATCGGTATTAACGAACCACAGCAACAGCAGGAATGAAACCACCAACGCCAGCAAGTTCAGCTTGTGCCGATGTGGCAGCATCAATGGACGCGACGAAATTTTGCCACAGAGTTTGCCAAACGCCACCAGAGAACCGGTGAAGGTCACTGCACCAATAAAGATACCGATAAACACTTCGGTCAGATGGATATTCTCCATCACATTCGGCAAACCGGGGGCATGATCGATATAGCTGTTGATACCAACCAATACCGCCGCCAAACCCACAAAGCTGTGCAGGATAGCCACCAGCTCTGGCATTTCGGTCATTTCAACTTTTTTCGCCAGACGAATACCAATTGCACCGCCAATCACCATCGCCAACAGAATCCAGACCACGTTGCCACTGTCTGGGCCAAAAATGGTGGCGATCAGCGCAATTGCCATGCCGCTGATACCAAAGGTATTGCCCCGCTTGGACGTCTCATGTTTTGAGAGGCCAGCCAGACTACAAATAAACAAAATTGCGGCAACAATGTATGCTGCAGTCACTAATCCGCCAGACATGTGTTACCCCTTACGAAACATTTTCAGCATGCGTTGAGTGACGGTAAAGCCACCAAAAATATTGATGCTGGCGATCAGCACCGCAATAAAGGAAATAAACGTAACCCATCCACCGTGCCCCATTTGCAGCACTGCTCCCACCACGATAATGCCGGAAATGGCGTTGGTGACTGACATTAGCGGTGTATGAAGCGCATGGCTGACATTCCACACCACGTAATAACCCACCACGCAGGAGAGCGCGAAAACGGTGAAGTGCGACAGGAATTCACTCGGTGCTACGTTTGCCAGACAAGCGAACAGCACGATAGCCAGCGCAATCAGCAGGTATTTACGTGTTGGAGAAGCGGGTTTTGCCTCCGCTTTTTTCAGCGGTTGAGCAGCGGGTGCCGCTTTAGGCGCAGCAGAAACCTGAATCGGCGGAGCTGGCCAGGTCACTTCTCCCTCGCGAATCACAGTAACGCCACGTACCACAACGTCATCAAAGTCGACAGCGATCTCGCCGTTTTTCTCTTTGCATAACAGTTTGATCAGGTTAAGCAGATTGGTGCCATAAAGCTGAGACGACTGCGTAGGTAAACGGCTTGGCAGATCGGTGTAACCGATGATTTTCACGCCATTAGGCGTCACAGTAACCTGATCGGCAACGGTTAACGCGCAGTTACCGCCAGTTTGTGCCGCCAAATCAACGATGACGCTGCCCGGTTTCATGCTGGCAACCATCTCTTCGGTGATCAGTTTGGGGGCCGGTTTGCCGGGAATCAACGCGGTGGTAACAATAATGTCAACATCCTGCGCCTGGCTGGCAAACAGCGCCATTTCGGCCTTGATAAAGGCTTCCGACATGACTTTGGCATAGCCATCACCGCTGCCCGCTTCCTCTTCGAAATCGAGCTCGAGAAATTCGGCACCCATGCTCTGTACTTGCTCTTTTACTTCAGGGCGAGTATCAAAGGCACGCACGATAGCGCCCAAACTGCCTGCCGCACCAATTGCCGCGAGTCCAGCTACGCCAGCGCCAATTACCATGACTTTAGCGGGAGGAACTTTACCCGCTGCCGTGATTTGACCGGTAAAAAAGCGGCCAAACTCATGGGCGGCTTCAACAATGGCTCGGTAACCCGCAATGTTTGCCATTGAGCTCAGCGCATCAAGCGACTGCGCGCGTGAAATGCGCGGCACTGAATCCATCGCCATGACAGTTACATTGCGCGCCGCCAGTTTTTCCAGCAGATCGGGATTTTGCGCTGGCCAAATAAAACTCACTAAGGTGCTGCCTTCACGCGCCAGTAAAATCTCTGCATCATCAGGTGCGTTCACTTTAAGGACGATGTCAGATTGCCACACCTGCTGGCTGTCAGTCAGTGTCGCGCCGGCGCGACGATAACTTTCGTCATCAAAGCTTGCACGCTTACCGGCGTCATGCTCGACAGTGACGCTAAAACCCAGCTTAATCAGTTGTTCAACGGTTTTCGGCGTGGCAGCCACGCGCGATTCGTTTAACAACCGCTCTTTGGGAATTCCAATTAACATAATGTTCCCTTTTATCGGTTAAAGGATGATCGCCTGTTACCTGCATGACAGTACAACGCCTGAAACACGGTTTCAGGCGCTTATAAATGAAATGCATTTGTTTCGAAGTATTTATAACCTACTGAAAATATGTCTGCCGATCTACACTCATAACGCATACTTATGACATTCACACAATTATTCAGTCTCAGAGAATAAATCCCGTGCTTTAACACTGCTAATCGACTCTTAAATAAAATTATCTGCTAAGCAAAATCGTGTCATGACGCACATCGCATCGACAAAAACCGTTATTTAACAATATATTAACTGTTACAGCGTTAAGCCTTACCACTTAAACGGGTTAATTGACGCTGATCGCAGCCATAATATCTTTTCGTCATAGATGAATGAAAAAAAGAGTCTTCATTAACGAGATATGCCGCAAAAAATGGCTGCGACAGCCTGTTTATAACATGCAATAATCAGCGGCTAATCTGTTATACATCAAGAGTCCAGCACGTTTTCGTACTCATTTTTGCGTAAGGCGAAGGATCATTTTTATGAAGCTGAAGAACACCATTCTGGCGACGACCTTGTTATCTCTGTTAGCAGCTAACGCATATGCTGCGCAGGAACTGACGCCGGAAAAAGCGGCCGCGTTGAAGCCATTCGAACGTATTAATATCACCGGCCGTTTCAACGCGATTGGCGACGCTGCCGACGCGGTGTCAAAGCGCGCAGATGAGATGGGCGCCACCTCTTATTACATTCAGGGCATCAATGACAGCAACGGAAACAGCGGCAACTGGCGCGTGACAGCTGATCTCTACAAAGCCGATGCCGCTAATGCAGACAGTGACAAACATCAATACCGTAGCTTCAATGGCGTGAAAGAATTGCCAAAAAATGAAGCCTTCATGCTTGAACCTTTCGATACCGTATCAGCCAGCGGTTTCTTTGCCAGCCAGCCGGATGTTAATGACGCCATCTCTAAAGCAGCCAAAGAGAAAGGTGCAGCCTCCTTCTTTATCGTGCGCCAGATTGATGCCAACAACGGCGGTAACCAATACGTTACGGCTTACGTTTATAAAGCGGATGCCAAAGCGCGCAAGGTGCAAAGTCCTAACCTGATCCCAGCCAATTCCGAAGCCGGTAAAGCGGCTATCGCTGCGGGCGGCGCGGCAGCGAAGAATGTCGAGATTCCTAACGTTGCGTCTTCAGAAACACCAAGCAACAATGTTGGACGCTTCTTCGAAACACAAAGCTCCACCGGTAAACGTTACACGGTAAATTTGGCAAACGGTAAATCAGTTCAGGAAGTCAACGCCATTACCGCTGCGCAGATGCAGCCGTTTGATACCGTGACCTTCACCGGGCATTTTGGATCGCCTACCGAAATTTCTGAAGAAGTCGCTAAACGTGCAGCCGATAAAGGCGCTAAGTTCTATCACGTGACGCGTCAATGGCAGAACCAAAGTGGCGGTAACCTGACTGTTACCGCAGACATCTTTAAGTAAGATTCTCAGGGCGGCGCCCGCCGCCCTGTTATTTGCATAATCCCTGCCCGCTTTTGCATATTCACGCATTGCCATCTCATTCAGCACTCCGTAAAATCTTCCGCCTGCTTTTCAGGGTATTTCATCGTTCCTGTCGCTTAAGCTACGATATAAATTCGATAAATGCCGTTTTACCCAGCCACTTATGCTAGCAGGAAGGATGTTTTGGAGAAAAAATTAGGTCTTAGTGCCTTAACGGCGTTGGTGCTCAGTTCTATGCTGGGTGCAGGCGTGTTCAGCTTGCCGCAGAACATGGCGGCCGTAGCCGGTCCGGCGGCGTTGCTGATTGGCTGGTTGATCACGGGCGTAGGGATTATTTTTCTGTCGTTGGCTATGTTGATGCTTACGCGTCTCAAACCCGAGCTAGATGGCGGCATATTCACCTATGCGCGAGCAGGATTTGGCGAACTCATGGGGTTTTGCTCGGCGTGGGGATATTGGCTTTGCGCGGTTATCGCCAACGTCTCTTATCTGGTGATCGTTTTTTCCGCGTTGAGCTTCTTCACCGACACACCCGATCACACTGTTTTTGGCGATGGCAATACCTGGCAAGCGATGTTGGGAGCGTCCGTTTTGCTCTGGCTGGTGCATTGTCTGGTGCTTCGTGGCGTACAAACCGCAGCCAGCATCAATCTTTTAGCCACTTTAGGTAAATTGATCCCCCTTTTGCTGTTCATTGTCCTGGCGGTGATGGCGTTCAATTACGACCGATTCCACTTTGATTTTTCCGGCGTCACGCTTGGCCAACCGCTGTGGGAACAGATCAAGCAAACCATGCTGATCACCTTATGGGTTTTCATCGGGGTTGAAGGCGCAGTGGTTGTTTCCTCTCGTGCACGCAATAAAAAAGATGTAGGCCGTGCAACCTTGCTGGCGGTGCTTGCCGCGTTGTTGGTCTATTTACTGGTGACGTTGCTTTCATTAGGCGTTGTGCCGCGAGCAGAACTGGCAGAAATGCGTAATCCTTCCATGGCGGGCCTGATGACGCATTTAATGGGAAATTGGGGTGATGCAGTGATTGCTGCCGGATTGATTGTGTCCGTCTGTGGCGCTTATCTGAGCTGGACGATAATGGCAGCAGAAGTTCCCTTTATCGCTGCGCAGCAAGGCGCGTTTCCGCGCAGTATTGCACGTCAAAACAGCCGCAACGCCCCATCAGCCTCGCTTTGGCTGACCAACGGGAGCGTTCAGGTTTGCCTGATCCTTATTGCCCTGACAAAGGCTGATTATAATACGCTGCTTAATATCGCCTCAGAAATGATTCTGGTGCCCTATCTGCTAGTGGGTTTGTATCTGATTAAAGTGGTGCGAGGAAAAGGTCAACCGCTGCCAATGGCTATCGGCATCGGTGCCAGCACTTATGGCATTTGGCTGCTTTATGCCTCTGGTCCCCTGCATCTACTGATGTCAGTGGTGCTTTATGCGCCGGGTCTGCTGCTGTTTCTGTTTGCCCGTCGTGGCGGGCGAAGCGATATTGCGCTTACGTCGCTTGAGCGCGTAGCAATGGGATTGTTGATTGCTGCCACGTTGCCTGCAATGTGGCAGCTAACGAATTAATGTGATTGTTCGGGAATGGAGACACACAGCAGGTCAACCTGCTGTGTTAAATCGACCGGCTTGCGGTATTCCTGCTGGATGCTGTCGAGCTGCTGCTCGGAGAGCGGATAAGGAAGCTGGATATCAAAGCGGTTAATGTGCTGCTGTTCAGCAAGGGTGATCAAACGAGCGATGTTAATCTCGTCGCTGACCTGAGTTGAAATGATTTGTAATGCTAATTCTTTCAGGTGCTCGTCAGTGGCCTGTAAACTGTGCGCAGATTTGCGTGTCACCATGCCGAAGATCGGCAACACGCCATAAATGGCATCAACAAAACTCCAACGTTTCTTGCAAGATGCGGAAAGAAAATCACTGTAATTGAAGCAGATGCGGTCACTGTATATGGCTGATGCCAGCTCTTTATCAGACACACTCACGCTCCTCATGTTTATCGTTACGGTTCCGAAACTTGCGCAAAAAACGCAGGGCTAATGATGGCACATTTTGCGGGTTCTATACCAGTAACATAAGGATATTTCGTGCGGTCGCGTAGAGCTCAGGACCAGGAAAAGTTATGCTGCATTCCATACTTACATGCCTTGTTAGTAAAATATGAACAGAATCGTTTACGTTGAAGATGAACCTGAAGTGGGATCACTGATTGCCGCTTATCTGGGACGTCATGATATTGAGGTCATTGTAGAAACGCGCGGGGATCGTGCCGAGGCAACCATTGCCCAGGAACAACCGGATCTGGTGATGCTGGATATCATGTTGCCGGGCAAAGATGGCATGACAATTTGCCGTGATTTGCGTGCAAATTGGCAAGGTCCCATTGTGTTGCTGACGTCGCTCGACAGCGACATGAACCACATCTTGGCGCTTGAGATGGGCGCGCAAGATTACATCCTTAAAACCACGCCCCCGGCTGTTTTACTGGCTCGATTGCGTCTGCATTTGCGTCAGTCACAGCAAAGTCAGCCTGGCGAAGCCCCTGCGATCATCGCACCGCATAAAATGCTGCGTTTCGGCTCGCTAACCATCGACGCACTCAATCGCCAGGTGACGCTGTTCGATGAGCAGATCGCCCTTTCCACCGCTGATTTTGAGCTGTTGTGGTTTTTAGCCAACCATGCCGGACAGATCCTCAACCGCGATGCGCTGCTGAAAACCTTACGCGGCGTAAGCTACGATGGCTTGGATCGCAGTATTGATGTCGCCATTTCGCGCCTGCGCAAAAAGCTGCATGACAGTGCAACCGAACCTTTTCGCATAAAAACCATTCGTAACAAAGGCTATCTTTTTGCGCCGCAGGCGTGGGATACCCGTTCAGTATGAGAAAGCTTTTTATCCAGTTTTATCTGCTGCTGTTTGTCTGCTTTCTGGTGATGACGTTGCTGGTGGGATTGGTCTACAAATTCACCGCTGAACGTGCCGGGCGACAATCAATGAATGACTTGATGGCCAGCTCGCTCTATTTAATCCGCAGCGAACTGCGTGAAATTCCACCACGCGACTGGAATAAAACCGTTAAAAGTCTCGATCTCGGTTTGTCGTTTGATCTGCATATTGAACCGATGAGTAAATATCAGCTTGATGAGATCGATATGCGGCGCCTGCACGCGGGTGAAATCGTCGCCCTCGACGATCAATATACTTTCTTGCAGCATATCCCGCGCAGCCATTACGTTTTATCTGTCGGCCCCATTCCCTATCTGTTCTACCTTCATCAAATGCGGCTGTTGGACATCGCACTGCTGGTGTTCATCGGCATGTCGCTGGCGCTACCGGTCTTCATCTGGATGCGTCCGCACTGGAAAGAGATGCAGCGCTTAGAAAAAGCAGCGCAACGATTTGGCCGAGGAGAACTGGATGTTCGTACCCATTTTGACAGCACCTCCAGCCTGTTTCGCTTAGGTATTGCCTTTAATCAGATGGCCGAAAACATCAATACGCTGGTGGCCAGCAAGAAGCAGCTGATTGATGGCATTGCCCATGAATTGCGCACGCCATTGGTGCGGCTGCGCTATCGGCTCGAGATGAGCGATAACCTAACGGAAGCGGAGCTAGCGGCATTGAATCGTGATATCGGCCAGCTTGAAAGCTTAATTGAAGAGCTGCTGACCTATGCGAGACTCGATCGTCCGCGTGTCGATTTAAATCTTAAATCATTGGATCTGGCCAATTGGTTGCGCGAGCGGCTTGATGATTTCCGCGCGATTAATCCTCACACGCAAATCGATCTGGATTTACCTCAACGAGAAAATTACGGCGTTTCAGATACTCGATTAATGGAGCGTGTACTGGACAATTTGGTCAACAATGCGCTGCGCTATGCGCAGCAGCGGCTGCGTATCAGCCTGTGGTTTGACGGTTCGCTGGGCTTTTTACAGGTTGAAGATGATGGCCCCGGCATTCCCCTTGAGGAGCGCGAACGGGTGTTTGAACCTTTTGTTCGTCTTGATCCCAGCCGCGACCGCGCCACTGGCGGCTGCGGGCTGGGTCTGGCGATTGTTTATTCTATCGCTCAAGCGTTAAGCGGCAATGTCGCCATTGAAAGCAGCCCGCTCGGCGGTGCCAGCGTTCGCTTTTGCTGGCCGGTTGATCTACCCTTGCGGGACATTCCGCTGCGTTAAAACTTCCACAAGGAGCCCTACGTGTCCTCAGCGTATCAACAACTTAGCGCCATCTTTCAGCGTCTTTCTCGTTTCAGCCATCTTTCTGCCATTGCCGGTTGCGATATGCAAACCACCATGCCGCCGGGCGGCAGTCGTGCGCGCGGTGAAGCACTGGCCGAAATGAGCGTATTACAGCATGAAATTTTAACCGACAAACGCGTCGGTGATTTAATTCAGGAAGCAGAACAGCAGTCGCTGAACGACGTTGATCGCGCTAATTTACTGGAAATACGCCGCGCTTATCAGCAAGCCACACTCTTGCCCGCCTCGCTGGTTGAAGCAAAATCGATTGCCGGTTCACATTGTGAACATGCATGGCGTCAGCAGCGTCCCGCTAACGACTGGAAAGGCTTCTCTGCCAACCTGAAAGAAGTGGTTCGCTTAAGCCGCGAAGAAGCCCAACTGCGTGCCGATGCCAACGGCAGCTCGCGCTACGATGCGCTACTGGATGTCTTCGAGCCAGGCATGACCAGCGCTAAACTCGACAGCACATTTGGTGAGCTTAAAACCTGGTTACCGGACCTCCTCCAGCAAGTGGTGGAGAAGCAGTCGCAGCAGGAGATTATCCATCCGAAAGGCCCTTTCCCCGTTAACGCGCAACGCGAACTGGGTCTGGATATCATGAAGGTGCTGGGTTTCGATTTTAATCATGGTCGTCTTGACGTCAGCGCCCATCCATTTTGCGGTGGTGTGCCGGAAGATGTACGCATCACCACGCGTTATAACGAGAATGAATTCCTCAGCGCCATGATGGGCGTCATCCATGAAACCGGCCACGCGCGTTACGAGCAAAACTTACCGCAGCAGTGGCGTGGTCAGCCGGTAGCGCTCGCACGTTCCACTGCCATTCACGAATCGCAAAGTCTGTTCATGGAAATGCAGTTGGGCCGCAGCCGCGAATTTCTGCAGCGCATGTTGCCGCAGGTAAAGATACAGATGGGTGACCAGCCCGCACTGCAGTCTGATAACTTTGTTCGTTTAACACAGCAGGTGAAGCCGGGATATATTCGCGTAGATGCCGATGAGCTGAGCTATCCAGCACACGTGGTGCTGCGTTACGAAATCGAACGAGCGCTGATCGAAGGCGAGATTGAAGTCGACGATATTCCTGCCTTATGGGATGAGAAAATGCAGCAGTCGCTGGGCATTGATACCCGCGGCAACTATCGCGACGGCTGCATGCAAGATATTCACTGGACCGACGGCGCATTCGGCTACTTCCCGACCTACACCTTGGGTGCGATGTACGCGGCGCAGCTGTTCCAGGCGGTGAAAAAAGCGATTCCGCAGTTAAGTGAGCTGATTCGTGAAGGGGATTTGCAGCCGGTATTTAACTGGCTACAACAGAATATCTGGCAGCACGGCAGCCGTTTTTCAACCGAGCAACTGCTGTTGAACGCCACTGGCGAAGCCCTTAATCCACACTATTTCCGTCAGCATCTTGAACAACGTTATCTGCACAACTAAGCTTTCGGCGGTCGTTTGGCCGCCCTCTTTTCTCATTGCCTTCCTCGCTTCGTACAATCCGTTACACGCCGATACCAATCACCCACGGAAGCCGTGACGGGTTTTGCATATAGTCTTTTCACCGGCCCCGCAGTGGGCTACACATGAAAAAATCGTCCGAGGAATTTTGCAATGAAAAAATTATTTGCGCTGGTGATCGCCGCTGCTATGGGTATCTCTTCTGTTGCTTTCGCTGCTGAAACAACAGCTGCGCCAGCTGCTGCTGCCACCACAACCACCGCAGCGCCAGCAAAAACTGTGCATAAAACTGCACACAAGAAACATCACAAAGCGGCTGCCCAGAAAGCGCAGGCTGCTAAAAAAGTTCATCACAAAAAAGTGGCGAAGAAAGATGCCGCTCAAAAAGCACAGGCCGCTAAGAAAGTTCACCACAAGAAAGCGATGAAGAAAGATGCGGCTCAGAAAGCGCAGGCTGCTAAGAAAGTTCATCACAAAAAAGCTGTGAAGAAAGCCGCTCCGCAGAAAGCGCAGGCTGCTAAAAAAGTTCATCACAAAAAAGTTGTGAAAGCTGCTGCTAAAAAATAAGACTTAGTCCTGAAGCGTGAATGATTAAAAGCACCCGGTTTTGCCGGGTGTTTGTTTAATGGAGTGGCTGAAATGGTGCATCGCTATCGCTTCGAAATTATATTGATTGTGATGATCCTGTGCGGCGTAGTCGCAGCCTGCTTTTTTATTTAGTCGTTGTAGTGTGCTGATAATCCCAATAAAACTCCCTTTTTAACCGCTCACCGACTATAGTTATCGCTCAAGCGTGATGACCTTATCCTCTACTTATTCTCGCCATTGAGAGAACTATGCGCCTGGCTATCTTGTTACTTGTTGGATTATTCAGTTTTAACACCGTTGTACATGCCGATGAAGATGATGACGCGCCCAATCCTGACGAGATCAAGACGCTGTTCTTTGGTAAAGATCACCGTAAAGCGATCAGCGATATCACCGCTGTACCTTGGGATGCCATCGGTCAACTTGAAACCGAGAGCGGCAACCTGTGCACGGCTACGCTGATTTCACCCCATCTGGCGTTAACTGCTGGTCACTGTTTGTTAACCCCGCCCGGTAATTTTGATAAACCGGTGGCGCTGCGTTTTATGGCCAGCGATAAAGGCTGGCGCTATGAAATCCACGATATTGATGCGCGCGTTGAACCTTCACTGGCTAAACGTTTGAAGGCTGATGGCGAAGGATGGATCGTCCCGAGCAATGCGGCTCCGCTTGATTACGGCTTAGTGATTCTGCGTAATCCGCCCTCGGCTATTACACCTATTCCGCTGTTTGAAGGCTCGCGCAGCGATCTTACTGCCGCGTTGAAACAAGCCGATCGTAAAGTGACACAAGCGGGATACCCGGAAGATCACCTTGATACGCTCTACTCGCACAGCGACTGTGTGATTACGGGCTGGGCGCAGCGCGCGGTGCTATCACATCAATGTGATACGCTGCCCGGCGATAGCGGATCGCCTCTGTTACTGAATGGTGATAAAGGCTGGCAATTGATAGCGGTGCAGAGTTCAGCCCCGGCGGCTAAAGATCGTTATCTGGCGGATAATCGCGCCATTTCCGTGACGTCGTTCCGCGATAAACTGGAAGCACTGGCGCAGTAAACGTTTGGCAAAAGCGCATGTGACAGCAATAACCGACACGCGTTGATAAGGCTTCAATCCATATTTAGCCTCGCCCGCCACATCCTTGTGGCCGAGGCTTTATGACTGATGCCAAACACCTATCCGGCAATCTGCTCCATGCTCTGCATAATACGTTTATCTGAGATCGGATAAGGCGTGCCAAGCTGCTGAGCAAATAAGCTGATCCTTAACTCTTCTATCATCCAGCGAATATTCAGCACCTCTTCGTCATCCAAACGCTGTGGCGGCAGTTTATTGCGCCATGCCTGATAAGCCTGCTCAACTGCCTGCACACGGAGCATGCGCGCACGATCGCTGTGCGGATCGACAGGCAATTTCTCCAGCCGACGCTCAATGCCCTGCAAATAGCGCAACGTATCCGCTAAATGTTTCCAGCCGTTGCCCGTGACAAACCCACGATAAACCAAGCCATTCATCTGCGCTTTGATATCGGAAAGCGCCAGAGCCAGCGTCATATCAACGCGCCCTTTCAAACGCTTGTTGATGTTGAACACCACGGTCAAGATCTGCTCAACCTGCTTCGCGATGGTGACCACCGTTTCATTCAGCTCAGCGCGAACTTTTTCATGCAGCTGGGCAAAATCGTCCTGTTGCCAGGCTGGCCCGCCCGCCTCTGCGATCAGCTTATCGATTCCGCAGGCGATACAGTCATCTATCAGCTCCAGTACTTTGCCGTACGGATTGAAATAGAGTCCCAGTTTGGCTTTGTTCGGCAGTTTCTCGTGCAAATATTTAACCGGCGACGGGATGTTAAGCAGCAGCAAGCGGCGTTGACCGCGCCACATCATTTTCTGCTGCTCCTGCTCGCTGTCGAACAGGCGAATCGCGACGCTATCCTTTTCATCCACCAGCGCTGGCCAGGCTTTTACCTGATAACTGCCGCGCTTCTGTTCATAGCTGCGCGGTAAATCACCAAAGCTCCAGATATGCAGGCCGCTCTGCTCCAGCCCGTCATCTGCCACTTTCGACAACGTTTCCTGCACTTTCCCTTTAAGCTGCGCTTTCAGCGCCGTTAAATCTTTGCCTTCCTGCAGCTTACGATTGTGTTCATCGATAATGCGGAAGGTCATTTTGAGATGATCGGGTACCTGTTCCCATTGCCAGTTTTCACGTTCCAGCGTGACGCCGGTCATACGACGAAACTCTCGCGCTAACGCATCCAACAGCGGCATTTCCATCGCGGTCACGCGCCCTAAGAAGGCGTCGGCATAGTTGGGTGCGGGCACCAAATTACGGCGCAGCGGCTTCGGCAGCGATTTAATCAGCGCAATGACGAGTTCGCGGCGAATGCCTGGGATCTGCCATTCGAAACCCTGATCCTCAACCTGATTCAGCAGCGGCAACGGAATATGCACCGTCACGCCATCCGCATCGGCGCCGGGTTCAAACTGATAACTCAGCTTCAGTTTGAGATTGCCTTGATGCCAGAAGTTCGGGTAGTCAAGCTGACTGACCTTATCCGCGCCCTCTTTGATCAGCATCTGCTTATCAAAGTTGAGCAGTTCCGCATTCTCGCGGCTGGCCCGCTTCCACCAGCTGTCGAAATGCTTAGCGGAGACCACCTCTTTGCCGACGCGCTGGTCATAGAACGCAAACAGCGTTTCATCATCGACTAAAATGTCACGACGACGTGATTTGTGTTCCAAATCTTCGACTTCGCTGCGCAACTTCTGGTTGGTGCGGAAAAAGGCGTGACGCGTCTGCCAGTCACCTTCCACCAGCGCATGGCGAATAAACAGCTCTCGGCTCAATGTCGCATCAATGCGACCATAATTGACTTTGCGGCCCGCAACGATAGGCAACCCATAAAGCGTGACTTTTTCCGTCGCCATCACCGCGCCTTGAGCCTTCTCCCAATGCGGTTCGCTGTAGCTGCGTTTGATCAAATGCTGTGCCAGCGGCTCGATCCATTCTGGATCGATGCGTGCAGCGATGCGGCCCCACAAGCGGCTGGTTTCCACCAGTTCAGCCACCATTGTCCATTTGGGCGGCTTTTTGAACAAACCAGAACCCGGGAAAATGGCGAAGCGTGCATTGCGTGCGCCGGTAAACTCTTGCTTGTCGGCATCTTTTTGGCCGATATGCGATAACAAACCTGTCAGCAACGCACAGTGAACTTCGCGGAACCCAGCGGGTTCGCTGTTAACAGGGATCCCCAGTTCACGTACCACCTGACGCAGTTGCGTGTAAATGTCCTGCCATTCGCGCACGCGTAAGTAGTTAAGAAAATCGGTTTTACACTGGCGACGGAACAGATTGCCGGACAACGCCTTTTGCTGCTCGCTGAGGTAATTCCACAGATTAACGAAGGCGAGGAAATCGGACTCTTTATCAGCGAAGCGGCGATGCTTTTCATCCGAAGCCTGCTTTTTCTCCGCCGGACGTTCACGCGGATCCTGAATCGACAAGCCCGCAGTGATAATCATCACTTCACGTACGCAGCCATATTTTTGCGCTTCCAGCACCATACGGGCCAAACGCGGATCGACCGGCAACTGCGCCAGCTGGCGTCCTGAAGGGGTGAGTTTGTAGTGCCCATCCTCTTCGTTCAGCGTCAGCGCGCCCAGCTCTTCCAGCAGGCGCACGCCGTCCTGAATATTGCGGCGATCGGGCGCTTCCACAAACGGGAACGCAGCGATATCGCCTAATCCCAGCGCGGTCATCTGCAAAATTACCGAAGCCAGGTTGGTACGCAAAATTTCAGGATCGGTAAAGGCCGGGCGACTCAGGAAATCATCTTCGGAAAACAGGCGAATACAGATCCCTTCCGATACGCGCCCGCAACGCCCTTTACGCTGATTTGCCGACGCTTGAGAAATTGGCTCAATCGGCAAGCGCTGCACTTTGGTACGGAAGCTGTAGCGGCTGATACGCGCGGTGCCGGGATCGATAACATATTTGATACCCGGCACGGTCAACGAGGTTTCTGCCACGTTGGTTGCCAGCACAATGCGACGTCCGCTGTGCGACTGAAACACGCGGTTTTGCTCAGCATTGGATAAGCGCGCGTAGAGCGGCAAAATCTCGGTATGCGGTAAGTCACGCTTGGTGAGTGCATCCGCGGTATCACGGATTTCACGCTCGCCGCTCATGAATATCAAAATATCACCGGCGCTTTCATGGCCCAGCTCATCAACGGCATCGAAAATGGCTTGTAACTGATCGCGGTCGCCATCGTCAGCGTCTTCCACAATCGGGCGATAACGCACTTCAACCGGATAAGTACGGCCTGAAACTTCAATTACCGGCGCGTTATTAAAGTGACGTGAAAAACGCTGTGGATCGATAGTGGCTGAAGTAATGATGATTTTCAGATCGGGACGACGCGGCAACAGCTCGCGCAGATAACCCAACAGAAAATCGATGTTAAGACTGCGCTCGTGCGCCTCATCGATAATAATGGTGTCATATTGCAGCAGCAGGCGGTCTTGCTGAATTTCTGCCAGCAAAATACCGTCAGTCATCAGCTTCACTTGGGTCGTTTCGCTGACCTGATCGTTAAAGCGCACCTTGTAACCGATGCAGCCACCCAACGAGGTATCCAGCTCATCCGCAATACGGTTCGCTACGGTACGTGCAGCCAGGCGACGTGGCTGCGTGTGGCCAATCAGCCCTTTCACGCCGCGTCCCAGCGTTAAGCAAATTTTTGGCAGCTGCGTGGTTTTACCCGAACCGGTTTCACCGGCCACGATCACCACCTGATGTTCGCGAATCGCGTCAGCAATCTCTTGCTGCTTTTGGCTGACCGGCAAATTTTCGGGGAAAGTGATGGTTGGCGTGGCCGCGATGCGCTGTGCAACACGCTGTTCAGCTGCGGCAAAATCTTGCTCCAGCTCCGCCACAATCCCTTGTTGCGCTTCACTATTTTTAACTTTTTTTGCGCCATGCAAACGACGCTGCAAACGCTGCCGATCGCGCAGCATCACAGCATCAAGCCGCGACCAGAGCGGCGCGAGAGAAGAATTATCCGGTGATGACATAGTAATGACGTACCTTACTCAGACGGTGTCGCTGTGAAATACAGCGCCCAATGGGGCTGGGATAACCAGCTGATTCAATAAAATAATTGTGCGCATAATAGCACATTTCAGGCGTTGCCGAGACCGGGCGCACGTGAAGCTTATTCAATAAATTCGAACATAGATCTCGAAATATTGCGCTTTCACCGTGCCGCTGATATCCGTAGAGTGTAAAGCATTGAGCGGGAAGCCTTCCGCATAACAGACAGGAAAATACCATGAGCAAAGTTTTAGTTCTGAAATCCAGTATCCTTGCAGGCTATTCACAATCAAGCCAACTGGCTGACTTCTACGTTGACCAGGCTAAAGCCAACGGTGACGACGTTACCGTTCGTGACCTGGCAGCAAACCCGATTCCGGTACTGGATGGTGAACTGGTTGGCGCACTGCGCCCGTCTGACGCTCCACTGACACCGCGTCAGCAAGAAGCGTTGGCGCTGTCTGATGAGCTGATCGCTGAACTACAAGCCCATGACGTGGTTGTTATTACTGCGCCTATGTACAACTTCAACATCCCAACGCAGCTGAAAAACTACTTCGACCTGATTGCGCGTGCTGGCGTCACGTTCCGTTACACCGAAGCGGGCCCAGAAGGTCTGGTTAAAGGTAAGCGCGCAGTCATCCTGTCCAGCCGTGGTGGCATTCATAAAGACACCGCTTCTGACCTGTTAACGCCATACGTAAAGCTGTTCCTTGGCTTCATCGGTATCAGCGACGTTGATTTCGTCTTCGCTGAAGGCATCGCTTACGGTCCAGAAGTGGCAACCAAAGCCACTGAAGATGCTAAAGATGCAATCAAGCAGATTGTTGCTGCTTAAGCTTTTGATGCCGTTGTACCTTGCCGGGCTTAATGCCCGGCTTTTTTATGCGCGTTAACCTGTGAATAAATGCTGTCGCGACGGTTACTTCTTTAGCCATTGTCCGTTTATCCCACGCACATACTCACCCGCTTCGGCCCTTCTCACCAGTTTTTGCCCGGCAATGCTGGCCACGTCTGAGGTGGTGAGATTGTTTTGCTGCGCCAGGCGCTGATACTGCGCGCTGCGCCCTTCATTAATACGCTTAACCAAAGCCAACGTCTCATTATCCTGCTCACGGGCAGCGATATAGCCGGAAAGCGTTTCGCCTACCCGACCTTGCTGGCGCGCTTCATCCAACGTGATCGCCCACGCCGGTTGGGCAACTATCCAGACCAAAAGCAGCACGGCGCTGATGCGTTTCATGCAGTTTCTCCTCAGAACAGATCGCTCTGGTTTTTCAATAACGCTTCCACGTCTTTATCCACTTTGATATGAATTTCATGCTCAATTTTTACATTCATATTGATCGTGATCGGCTCCTTGGGTGCGGCGACTTCAATGCGCGGCACGCATCCGATCAGCGGCAGCCCGGCGGCTAAAACCAGTAATGCCCTAAGGCTCATGGTTGAGGGTCCTTTTTCGATGGCAAGGTGGCGTTTTGCTCCACCCAGGATTGCAAATTATCGCCAAAACGCAGGCTGCGCCATAGCTGGAACAGATTTTCCTGATGACGATAGTTGAGATTAACGGTTTGATTACGATTGCTGAAGCGGCTTGTCCCTTGCACCTGCGCATCCATCGTCAGGTCGCCCAGATTATCCAGATTGATGGTGGCCCACGAGCGGGAAATTTCCATGTAACGCAGCCAACTCATTGCCGCGCCCGCTGCCATATTGTTGCTGGTAATCGCATCAGCCATGTCTTTGTCCAGCCTGAATGTCAGCGACCCGCTGTTGGCAATCCAACCCTTTTCAATCAGCCAGCGTTGATGATTAAGCCACAGCGGCAATTCACCGTTAACCTTGCCGGACATAGCAAACTGCTTGGGTTTGATGGCGGTAATGAGCTCACTCAAACTGATATCACGCAGCGCAACACGAGCAACCTTGTGTTGCGGCATGCGTAACGATGGCAACGTAATTTGCCCGCCGAGCAAATCCAGGCTGACGTCCTGCAGCGTTAATGGATGTGATTCCGTCCAGGGATAAGCCCCCTGCAAATCGGCACGTATGTTCTGCAGGGCAAACTGATTTTTTACCTCAGCGATACGCAGTGAAACCGGGCCGCGCACGCCCAGTTGCCAGCGCTGCTGCTTAAGGCGGAAAGGCAATGAGAAATCGACGCCATTGATTTGGCTGTCAGGCGTCCAGACGCTGCCCTGTTTGACCGTCCAGTGTCCGCCCGCTTCAAAACCTTGTTCCGGCGCGGCAGAAAAGGCGATTTGCGCGCGCAGCTCACCGGACTGAATTTTCATCTTCAGATCCTGGCTCAGTAAAGGTTGAAAAACAGTGAGCGATTGTGCTGGCCACCAGGCTTCGCCGCGCAGGCGTTCGCCATCCCAACGACCGTGGACGCGCAATGGGCCAATATCGCCTGCCTTTAGCTCACCGCGCCAGATAAAGTGGCTTGGATCGCGCCCTTTGGCTTTAAATTCCAGATCTGAGTTGGGTAACCAGCCGCCGTAGCTAAACTGCGTTTGCCCCGACTGCATTTTGAACCCGCCATCAAACGACGGGCGTTGCACATCTCGCTGCCAGTTAACCGGCGTCGTCAGCGTTAAACGCGGCTTACTGACCTGCACCATGCCATATTCCAGCTGATTGAACCCCGTTGATAAGGTATCGAGATGAATCAGCGTATCCTGCCAGCCGCCAGTGCCCTTCACATCCCACTTTGCATTGAGCGGCAACATTTCGCCGCCCCCCCAATAACGCCAGTTCCATTCGCCTTTATCTGGCCAGAAATTATTTGCCCGGCCATCAAGGTGCAGCAAAAACTTTCCGAAGCTGGGATCGTGGGCTTTTAGAATCGCCTGTAATCGACCATCAATACCTTGCGAAGAGAGTCGCACGCCGGCCAGCGGCCAGCGGGCTTCATCAACGTCCAGCGTGGCCAGCAACCGCCCGCGCAACCGCAGAAGCGCGCCAGGTTTTAACGTCAACAACGGATCAAGAACCGAGCCGCTGAGCTCACCTGGAATGGTGCCGTACAGCTGCATCTCCGCGAGCTTGCTTTCGCCGGTGAGCTGAAACGGCAGCTGGCTTTGCGTCATACTCAGATGACCCGGCCCGATCCCTAAAACGACGTTGCCTTTGCCGCCGCGCCCTTGGGTTAACAGATTAAGTCGGCCTGTTATGCGCGCAGCTTCCAGCCCGGCTTGCCAGTTATCCAGCGTCAGGTTGATAAAGCCCGACAGCGGCTGTGCATCCAGCGGCCAGTAATATTGCCCTTTTTCGATGTGGATCTGCTGCGCGCTGGCCTGCCACGGCAAACTTAACAACGGCTGCGGAATGCCCTGCATCATCACTTTTAACATGCCTTGCTGCTGTTGCCAGTCAAGCGTGACGTCAAGCGGATCGGGGAGTGCCCCCAGTGACAGTTGCCCACTCACGTTACCGTTCACCGGTAAGCCATCGGCGAATTTCGGTAACTCCAGCTGACCACTTACGGTAACCGGTTCAGGGAGTGCGCCATTTTTAAACGTCAGTCGCTGAATGTTGAGCTGCTGACCTTTTAACGTCGCCTCAAGCTGTAGGTTGTCGCCCTGATAATGCAACTGCTGCTGACCGCTCTCTAGCGCCAGATCCAACTGACCGGCATACGCTTGCCAAGGTGCAATGATCAGTTGATCAATATGCAGATCGGCGCCAGGCAGCATGGCTTGCCATTCAGCCAGGCTTTTGGGTGCAGAGGGATTATCGTTTGTGGCAGGAATGTGTTGCAGACATTCACTGTTTACACTGACTTGCCCCGCGTTGAGCCGCCAACGTGAGAGATGCCAGCCCAGTGAAGCGTGTTCAACCGAGGCTAAGACGCAATCGCCGGTCAGATAGCGAATGTGAGGAAACCACACGCCGCCGTCACGCCAGCGTGGCGTGCCTTCCAGTTCGATTCGTGTTTCAGGAGGCAGCCAGATGCCGACCAGCCGCGGCAGCCATTGTGTGATGGTGAGCAATAAACCCAGCACCAGCAGAATCAGCGCCAGAATCGCAGCAAGTCGTCGACGGAAAATCCGCGGCATGACAGCAATAATCCTTTTTCTTACAGTATCCTGACAAAGATGATGGCATGTTACGCGCACAAGGTGAAGGATTGCCGGCGAGATGATGAAGCAGATTCAGCAAAGCGCGGCAGAACACGTTATCCTTGGAATATCCCCGTATGCAGGAGCAAAACGATGAAAATCGCGGTTTACAGCACCAAACACTACGACCAGAAATATCTCGAGCAGGTGAATCAGGAGTATGGCTACGAACTGGTTTTTTTCGACTTTTTGCTGACCGAATCCACGGCCAAAAATGCCGTGGACTGCGATGCTGTGTGCATCTTTGTGAACGATGATGGTAGCCGCCCGGTGCTTGAGGAGTTGGCTGCGTTAGGTGTTAAGCACATCGCACTGCGTTGTGCTGGTTTCAATAATGTGGATTTAGCCGCCGCGGCTGAGTTGGGCCTCAACGTGGTGCGTGTTCCTGCCTATTCGCCTGAAGCCGTGGCGGAACATACGATTGGCCTGATGATGACACTTAATCGCCGCATTCATCGCGCCTATCAACGCACCCGAGATGCCAACTTTTCTCTGGACGGTTTAACCGGTTTTAATATGCATAACAAAACCGCAGGCGTGATCGGCACCGGCAAAATTGGTGTGGCGACGATGCGTATCTTGAAGGGATTTGGTATGCGCTTATTGGCCTATGATCCTTACCCAAGCCAGCAAGCGCTGGAATTAGGCGCCGAATATGTTGACCTCAAAACGCTGTTTGCTGAGTCAGACGTGATTACGCTGCATTGCCCGTTAACCCCCGAGAATCATCATCTGCTCAACGCAGGCGCTTTCAGCCAGATGAAAGATGGCGTGATGATCATTAATACCAGTCGCGGCAGTTTAATCGATTCACAAGCAGCAATTGATGGATTGAAACAGCAAAAGATCGGTTCGCTTGGCATGGATGTCTATGAAAACGAACGGGATTTATTCTTTGAAGACAAATCAAATGACGTGATTCAAGATGATGTTTTCCGCCGTTTGTCAGCCTGCCATAACGTGCTGTTTACCGGACATCAGGCTTTTTTGACTGCCGAAGCGTTGACGGCAATATCACAAACTACGCTGAGTAATCTCAGCCAGCTCGAAAAAGGCGAATCTTGCCCTAACCAGCTTTCAGCGTAAAAGACGCGGGCCGGTTTAGCCGGCCCTCTACGTTAACGTGCGCAGCGTCCGCCAATCAACGCTTGTTCATCACAGCGGCGGCCATTAACCAACTGGCACATCCCCACGCGTGAACCATCTAACTGATGCGAAAACGCCAATGTTCCACCGGCACCCGCACAATTACTCTCGGCTAAAGAAGACATCACAACGTGGGGTTGGATATGGGCGGCGGTAGCTTGTTGTGGCGGTTCATTGTCATCACTGTTGCTGCTACAGGCGGATAGCAACAAAGCGGCGCCGGCCAGCAGAAGGGTGGCAGCTTTCATCAGTCAAACTCCGGGAATTGAGGTTAGGGGCGGAGTCAGCATATGTCAGGCAGCGCAAGGGGTCGAGAGGTGAAACAGCTTTTTACAAAATTTCCTGGCTAGCTTTACAAGCAGAATTATCTTGTTTAGCGCCATGCTTGGTTTGACAGATTAAAAACGGTTCTGATATTTCGGAGAAAAGCCATGTTAACGGATATGCTAATCCGCATCGCCCTTGCCGGCGTGTTAGGTGGATTAATTGGGATGGAACGCCAGATGCGGGCCAAAGAAGCGGGCTTGCGCACCCATATCTTAGTGGCGATAGGCAGCGCGATGTTTATGCTGGTATCGAAATATGGCTTCGCCGATATGCTCAACGATCAACATGTTTCTCTGGATCCCAGCCGTATCGCTGCGCAAGTCGTTAGCGGCATGGGCTTTTTGGGTGCGGGTACTATCCTCATCCAAAAGCAGGTAGTTAAGGGCTTAACCACCGCCGCCGGACTTTGGGTGACCGCCGCAATCGGTTTAGTGATTGGTAGCGGCATGTATGAAATCGGCATTTACGGCACGGTTTTAGCTTTAGTGGTGCTGGAAGTCTTCCGCCGTCTGAGCCATCTACTGATAGGCAAACATCATACCATTGTGGTGTTCCTTAAAGCGAAAAGCGTGCCGCTGGTGTTATTGGTGTTACAGCGTGAAGGCATTCGCTATGGACATATTGCTGTGGTAAATCGCAATCCAGAAACGGGTTTATGTGAACTTAGCGTCCATGTGACGTTGTCACACAAAGCCAAAGATGCGCATCTTTATGAGAAAGTCATGGAAATCAAAGGGGTGCAGTCGCTTGAACTGATTTGAATCTCATTAAAATGAGATGCCCTTGCGTGAGCTATTACCACCACTCAGAAGAGAACGCGGTGTTTAACTTCGGCTTTCGGTTAAGCGTTGATCATCAACGCCAGCGTGCTTTGCGATTGCTGAATCAGCATAGCGAAGCGTTACCGCTTGAGATTCATCAAATATTTTTAAGTGACAACGTCACAATAAGTCGGTGTTGAGCGGCAATGATTCAGCTTAAAAAGCAGTTAAATCACTCCCCCCTCCTGTTGCGGTTGCGCTCTGTGACACAGTCGATGCGCTGGTTGATAAATCGGTCTGGATCATTGGCGGTGATATGGCGGGCTCGACCTAAGCTTAGCGATCACGGTAAGCGCAAGCGTCATGGCGAGAAATGCCCGGCGTGACCGGGCATTCTTGTTAATCAATACTTACCTGAGAAGTTCGCGCTGATCCGCTGCGCCAGATACTCTTTTGCAGAGATGGCAGGATACTTTTTCTCCGGGCCTTCAATGATGACATCTTCATTGGCCTGGCAAAAAAAGGCCAGACTGTAGCGAGCTGGAACCGATTCGCCTGGCAATGGATTACTAACCCGATGAAAATTAGACGGCAGTTTGTCATCGCTCCAGCGCATTAGCATATCGCCAATATTACAGGTGATCAGCCCTTCTGACGGTTCAATCGGCGTCCAGACTTGTTCATCCATCTCTTTGCCTGGACAGACCTGAAGCCCACCTTGTCCATCACGTTGAAAAAGCAGCGTCAGACAATCGAAATCAGTATGCGCACCCGCACGCCACGGGCCATCCGGTTCGCCACTAATGGCAAAATAGTGCAGCATGCGTAAGGTGCTTTGATACGTCTCACGCGACGGATCATGCGCTTGAGTAAAGAACGTTTCAGGCATGCCCAGCTTAATGGCGAAGCAGGATAATAATTTCATTCCCACTTCCCAGCATTGGCGTTCAAACGTCAGCGCGCGCTGTTTGAAGCCCGGCAACGTGACATCGTCAGGCCACAGCCCTTCCATACGTGGCCGGGTAATCTGATAAGACTCTTTTTGATCGGGTTTACCGGTTGAGGGGCGTATTTGCGAGCGATATTCCCACCCTGCGTTACGTCGCAAAGGATGACGAGCTTTATCGGCTTCGGGTAATGCGAAGAATCGCTCTGCATTCGCGAAAGCTGAATTGATCTCTTCAACAGCAACACCATGACCGGAAACCTGAAAGAAACCGATATCGGTGGCGGCTTGCCATACCTGATCGGCTATTTCCTCTTTGCGCTGGTCAAAATCGGTCAGGTCGATAATGCGCACTTCGCGTGCTGCTTCCACGCCTCGCGCGCCCATCCGCGATTCTTTTGATAACTCATGTAATGCATAAGCTGATGTATTGGTCATTGGTCTACCTCGTTAACGATTTTCAACGAATGACCCACGCCTGAGCGACGGGTCAAAGCCTCACTTCACAACTACGTGATTGAGCAATGACCCACCGAGAATGATATCGGCTGACAGCTTCTACTCTCTGGTCATCAAGCAAGTGCTGTGCCACTTAATAAATTCTTTATTAATCAGGTCGTTGATATTTTTTGGCTGCCTAAAAGCGCTGCTTATGCACTAAGAATGTGCATTTCTGCACCTTTTGCGCCATTAGCGTGCTTAATGGCGACTCTGCTCCTCAGTGGATTTTTCTGTTTTTTTTAAAATCACTTTCATAATCATTGAGATATACTCACCGTTTTGTAGCTGGCATGTGGCTTGCAACAAAAAATTCAGAGTATAAGCGGTCAACATGGCAGCAGAATCCATGTGGGACATTGCTCTGCAGCTTCGGCTGTACCTCGTCAGGGGGCGATGATAAGCATCGCGAGCACAACGCTTAGCCACTCATCCCCTGATGGCATTTTCATGCTTGAATTGGGGGTTACAATGTCAATGTCGTTATTCCGTTTATCTCTTTTCACCTTCGCGATGAGTGCTAGCGCCCTCTCTCACGCCGCAGACAAACTGGTTCTACAAACAACCTGGGTTGCGCAAGCAGAACAAGGGGGTTATTACCAGGCTGTTGCCACCGGAATTTATAAAAAATATGGCCTTGATGTTGAGGTGCGTTCTGGTGGGCCGCAACTTAATAACATGACGCTGCTGCTGGCAAAGCGTGCAGATGTCATCATCAGCTATGACCTTCAGGTACTACAGGGCATTGCGAAAAACTTTCCCCTGAAAGCGATTGCCGCGCCTTTCCAGTTTGATCCACAAGGCATTATCACCCACAGCGATGTTGATTCTTTGGCGAGTTTGAAAGGCAAAACCGTATTAGTGTCTGCCAGCGGTCAAGCCAGCTGGTGGCCATGGTTGAAAAGCAAATATCAGCTCAGCGACGCTCAGGTTCGCCCTTATACCTTCAACATGCAGCCTTTTCTCGCCGATAAAAATACGGCGCAGCAGGCGTATGCCACTTCAGAAGTTCAGCAGATCAAAGCCGTTCAACCGGACAGTAAATTCTATCTTTTTGCCGATTACGGCTATCCCGCTTATGGCGGCATTCTAGTCACGCGCGACGATCTGCTGGCAGAAAAACCGGAGGTCATGAAACGCTTTGTTGCCGCATCAATGGAAGGATGGAAATCTTATCTTAGCGATCCTAAACCCGGTAATGCCCTGATAAAAAAAGAGAATCCACAAATGACCGATGCCGTGCTGGCCTTTGGCGTTGGACAGCTCAAAACGTTACATCTCATTGAGGGCGGCGATGCGGCTAAGCAAGGAATTGGCGCCATGACACCTGCACGCTGGCAGGCAACACGAGACTTTATGGTTAACGCTGGCCTGCTGAATAAATCCGTTAACTGGCAGAGCGCGTTTACGACCCAGTTTTACCCGCAGCCTGCCCTGTAAGGAGAAAGAATGGACGCGCTACTGATCAAAAATTGCCATGCGATTCTCACGGGAAACCGCCAACAGCCGCGCAGCACTGCAAGTGATATTCGCATCCGGCAAGGCATTATCACTGAAATGGGAAGCCTGACATGCCAACAGGGAGAGAGGCTGGTCGACGCCCGAGATTGTGTTGTCTATCCCGGCTGGGTAAATACCCATCACCATCTGTTTCAATCTCTGCTAAAAGGTGAGCCGCAAGGGTTGAATCAGAGTCTGGGCGCGTGGCTGGCTGCCACGCCCTACCGTTTTCGTGGCGCTTTCGATGAGCAGACCTTTCGCGTGGCGACGCGTGTGGGTTTAATTGAACTGGTGCGTTCTGGTTGCACCACGATTGCCGATCACCACTATCTTTATTGGCCCGATATGCCGTTTGATGGCGCTGAGATTCTGTTTGATGAAGCGCAGAAATTAGGCGTGCGTTTTGTTTTATGCCGGGGCGGCGCCACCCAAAGTCGTGGACTCGAGAGCAGCTTACCGACAGCCTTACGGCCTGAAAAATTTGATCGATGGATGGAGGACGTCGAACGGCTGGTTCAGCGCTATCATCAACCGAGCCAACATGCCATGCGCCGCGTGGTTATGGCACCCACAACGACATTGCATTCAACTACGCCGCAAGAATTGCGTGAAAGCGCCAGCCTGGCGCGAAAACTTGGCATTGGTTTACACAGCCATCTCTCAGAGACTGTCGATTATCTGGATGCGGCAAAAGCAAAATTTGGCATGACGCCTTTGCAGTTTTGCGCCGAACATGACTGGATTGGTGAGGATGTCTGGTTTGCTCATCTGGTCAAATTGCTGCCTGAAGAGATTGCGCTGCTTGGTGCATCGCGCTCAGGTATTGCTCACTGCCCGCAAAGCAATGCGCGGCTTGGTAGCGGTATCGCTGATTTAATTGGGCTGGAGCAAGCGGGTGTGAAAATTTCCATTGGCGTGGATGGTGCCGCCTCTAATGAAGCCGCAGATATGCAAAGCGAAACCCATGCAGCATGGCAATTACAGCGCGCACGTAAAGGGATGCTGGCGAAACCGCGTTACGCGGGCGGAACCTTTGAAGGCGGCGGCGATGCCGCCACGATTGAAGATGTGGTGCGTTGGGGAACGTCTGGCGGTGCGCAAATATTAGGATTAGATACGGGGGAACTTCGCCCGGGGATGGCGGCTGACATCGCTGTCTATCGACTTGACGATCCGCGCTATTTTGGCCTGCATGATAGTGCAATCGGGCCAGTGGCGTGTGGCGGACGCGCGGCATTGAAAATGTTGCTCTGCCAGGGAAAAGTGATTGTCGAAGATGATGTGATTCCCGGCGTCGATCTGGCTGAGCTGGGACGCGAGGCGGCAGAGGCTGTAAAAATTTTGCAACAGCGGGCAAATGTAAACTGATGGCGTTAAGGCTTTGTCGGTTCATTCAAAGCCTTAATAGCGTTTAATTACAGAGGATAGAGGGGGAAACTTATCGCAAGGAGGACCTGACAGGCCTGTCGGTGAACACGCCGGCTTACGCTAAAATCATGCTGGCTTTCATCGCCGCAATCCGTACCATACTGTGCATAGTCGATGTCGCTCTGTTTAGTGACCGGGTCACGCGCTGACGCAGCGCGTTTATCGGGTGCTCACCTCAATGTCAGGCAATAATTAAATGCAACAAAGTCAAGAAGATACAAAGAAAGCGCAGTACAACCTTAATAAACTGCAGAAGCGCCTGCGCCGTGATGTCGGTTCTGCCATTGCTGACTTCAATATGATTGAAGAAGGTGATCGCATCATGGTTTGCCTTTCCGGCGGCAAAGACAGCTACACCATGCTCGAAATTTTGCGTAACTTGCAGAAAAGTGCGCCCGTCAATTTCAGCCTGGTGGCGGTGAATCTCGATCAGAAACAGCCCGGTTTTCCGGGTCACATCCTGCCGGAATATCTGGAATCACAGGGCGTTGAGTACAAAATTGTCGAGGAAGATACCTATTCCATCGTCAAAGATAAGATCCCTGAAGGCAAAACGACCTGCTCGCTGTGTTCTCGCTTGCGTCGTGGCATCCTTTATCGAACCGCGAGTGAGTTGGGTTGCACTAAGATCGCCTTAGGCCATCATCGTGATGACATTTTGCAGACGATGTTCCTGAACATGTTCTACGGCGGAAAAATGAAAGGAATGCCGCCGAAGCTCATGAGCGATGACGGCAAACACATCGTTATTCGCCCGCTGGCCTACTGTCGTGAAAAAGATATTATTCGTTTCTCTGAGGCGCGCCAGTATCCAATCATCCCTTGCAACCTGTGTGGTTCACAGCCGAACCTGCAGCGTCAGGTCGTAGCAGATATGCTGCGCGATTGGGATAAACGTTATCCCGGTCGTATTGAAACCCTGTTCAGCGCAATGCAAAACGTGGTGCCATCGCATATGGCTGATATCAATTTGTTTGACTTCAAAGGCATCAAACACGGCGATGCCGTGGTGGATGGTGGCGATTTAGCGTTTGACCGGGAAACCTTACCGGTGCAGCCGATTGGCTGGCGCGCAGAAGAGGAAGAGTCGCCAGTCCTGAGTACGCGACTGGATGTGCTGCAGATTAAGTAAAATTCAACGTAGAAACAGAGAGGGCGCGCTGCATAACAGCGCGCCCTTTTTTATCTGTGCGGCGGCGGATCCATAACCGGCGGGAAGTCAGGGTTGGGTGGATCGGGTTGCGGCTGAGGTTGTGGAAACGGATCGGGGATTGGCGTTGGGTCAGTTGGAATCGGTTCGCTGGCGATAATCGCGTTCATGCCGTTCTCCTTCTGTTGCGTGGACACTTTTCGAATGTATTTTTCGTCTGTACTTATCGTATGTACTTAAGCATAGGAAAGAATGTGCGGCTGAGCCAGGCGGGCAAAAAAAAAGCCGGCGGATAAGGCCGGCATGATTCGAATTATAATGTGCTATGCAATAATTCTAAAAAGGAAGTAAGACAATATGGAGCGCAACGCCCATCGCTTGACGTTGCATTCACCTGCGGAAGAGAGTTTGCGTCAATCGGCGTTCGCCGTTATTGATATCGATCAGTTTTTATCGCCCTTTCTCCATCATCGGTCCGATAAAAACGTCTCTGTAACTTGCTGATAACCCTTTTTAAGCAATTTTTAAAGCCAGCGCCGCCGTTTGAGGTAGCCCGCTACGCCCAAGGCTAATACCACCAACAGAAAGCAAAAAACGCTGAAACCGTAGCGCCATTCGCCACCGGGAATGCCGCCTAAATTGACGCCAAACAAGCCAGTCAGGAAGGTCGCGGGCAAGAAGATCATCGCCATTAATGACATGGTGTAAGTCCGACGGTTCATCGATTCCGCCATCACTGACGCGAGTTCATCTGCCAGCACCGCAGTACGCGCAACACCCGCATCTAAATCATCCAGACCACGCCCTAAACGATCCGAAATTTCCTGCATGCGACGGCGTTCGGTATCATCCATCCAGGGTAATTTTTCACTGGCGAGGCGTGCATAAACATCACGCTGCGGTGCCATATAGCGCCGCATGACGATCAGTTGTTTACGCAGTAAGCCCAATTCGCCCCGTGCGGGAATGCGTTGATCAAGCAGTGCATCTTCCATCTCGATGATTTTATCGTGCAGCTCTTCGATAAATTCACTGGCGTGATCGGTTAAGGTGTCGCAGATATCTATCAGCCAGCTACCGCAATCCACCGGACCATTACCATTCTGCAGATCAGTCAACACTTCATCTACTGCATACACTTTGCGGCGACGGGTTGAGACGATCAACTTATCGTTGATAAACATCCGCATAGCAACCAACTGGTCTGGCCGTGAATCACTGTTGTGGTTGACGCTACGCAGCACAATCATGAACCCGTCACCCAACCGGCTAACGCGCGGACGCATACTGTCTCCCGCCAGCGCATCGCGCACTGAATCAGGCAGCAGCGGCGTAGATTGCAACCACTCGGCACTTTGGCGATGGGTGTAATTTAGATGGAGCCAACACGGCTTCTCGCAGTGAATAATATCTTTATCTTCGATGGCAATCTGGCCACCCTTACCGTCAAGCTGACAAGCAATAATGGCATCTGAAACTTGTAACGCTTTGCCTTCAATCACATCCACGATGGAGCCTCACTACCAAAATCAATACGATACAGTCTAGCGTGGCAGCAAACAGATGCAATCTTCTGGCTGTGAGTAAAAATGTCAGAACGCGGCCTGTGAACAGGCCGCGGCAGGATCACTGTTTTTCTATCCAGAGTTCGCGGCTATAGGCCACATCTTCGGGGTTGGTGATGGGATAACCTTTCACCCACGGCTTGATTAAACGGCCATTGGTATATTGATAAATGGGCGCAATGGGGGCCTGATCGGCAAGGATTTGCTCTGCACGATTGTAATCGACGTTGCGGGCTTGTTCGCTGGTTTCACTGCTGGCCTTTGCCATCACCGCATCGTAATCCTCATTTTTAAAGCGTGCGATGTTGCTAGTGTTGCCAGATGTTAGCAGGCTAAGAAAAGTTGACGGCTCATTGTAATCACCCACCCACGAAGCGCGAATCACATCAAAATTACCGCTGTTTCGGCTGTCGATATAGGTTTTCCACTCCTGATTTTCCAGCGTGACGTCAACGCCGAGATTCTTTTTCCACATTGAGGCGACAGCAATGGCAATCTTTTGGTGGCTTTCAGAGGTGTTATACAGCAACTTGAGATGCAAAGGCTTTTCAGGTCCATACCCTGCTGATGCCAGTAATGCTTTGGCTTGGGCATTGAGCTCATTTTGTGGATGCTGCTGTAAAATGGAGTCCAGCGGTTTGAATCCTGCGGTCACGTCTGGCGTGAAGTGCCAGGCCGGTTTTTCGCCGGTTCCCACTACTTTTTCTGCAATAATGCTGCGATCAATACTCCAGGACAGCGCCTTGCGCACCCGCACATCCGCCGTAGGTCCTTTTTGCGTATTAAACGCGTAGTAATAGGTGCCGAGTTGATCCGGTGTATACACCTCGCCCGGTAATTCTTTCTTCAATAGCGCATACATGTTTTTGGGGAAAGATTCGGTGATGTCGATGTCATTAGAGCGATAGCGTTTGGTCGCGCTGGATTCCTCGTTAATCGGTAAAAACGTCACTTTAGAGAGCACCGAATGCGCGTTATCCCAATATTGCGGATTGCGCGTCAGCACAATTTTTTCATTTACCACTCGATCGCTGAGCTGATACGCGCCATTGCCCACCAATTTGCCCGGCGATGTCCAGCTTTCACCCTCTTTCTCTACCACTTTTTGTGGTACCGGGAACAGCGCCACGTTAGCAACCAGGCTTGGAAACCAAGGCACCGGGCGATCCAGTGTCACTTTCAAACGCTGATTATCCAGCGCAGTCACGCCAAGTTTGTCTGGGCTGATTTCACCTTTGGTGATCGCTGTCGCATTTTCAATGCCGCTAAGAGCGGCAAACCAGGCGAAAGACGCGCTATTTTTAGGATCGACCAGCCGCTGCCAGCTGTAGACAAAATCGTGCGCAGTAACCGGCTCACCATTTGACCAGCGAGCCGTGTTGCGCAGGGTGAAAATCCAGGTTTTGTTGTCGCTGCTGCTCCAGCTTTGCGCCACGCCCGGCACGATTTTCCCGTGTGCGTCCTGGTTAGTGAGACCTTCAAACAGGTCGCGGATCACTTGAATTTCAGGTAATCCCACGGCTTTCACAGGATCGAGCGAAGCGGGTTCATCTTTTATATGGCGTACGATTTCTTGTTTATCGGCGAGTTGTGCACCCGCCGGTACATTGGCCGCCAGCGCGGGCGAGATAACACTGGCCAGGCTGAGCGCCGCCAACGTCATGCGAAACGTGTTGATCATCATCACCTCTTTACCCCAAAGAAGCGCTGCATCAGACCCTGTCTGACGCAGCTTGTCCTCGGGCACTTTAGCGCAAATTGCTGATTGATAAATAGCTATTTTCCCGCGCAGGCTTTTCAGCTACTTTTAGGGTAAACCCCTTCAAAGAGAGTGAACATGTCGTCATTACACCCGCGATCGCTGCGAGGCAAACTGGATGTTCCGTTTCAGCTTTATGGCAAATCGGTGTTGGGCGCACCGCTGCTTTGGTTCCCCGCGCCGCAGGCCGATGCAGACAGTGGTTTGATTCTGGCGGGCACGCATGGCGATGAAAACGCGACAATTGCCACGCTCTCTGCTGCCATGCGTAGCTTGCCCGATCATCTCCGTCGTCATCATGTCGTGCTGGCAGTGAATCCAGATGGATGCCAGCTTGGATTACGCGCTAATGCCAATGGTGTCGATCTCAATCGCAACTTTCCGGCGGCTAACTGGCAATCGGCCGATACGGTGTACCGCTGGAATAGCGTGGCTGACGATCGCGATGTCAGGTTATCTACCGGCACGCATCCCGCGTCGGAACCCGAAACGCAGGCGCTGTGCGCATTGATTCATCAGCTCAAACCGGCCTGGATTGTCTCGTGGCATGAACCGCTGGCCTGTATTGACGATCCTCATCAGGTTGCAGTGGGTGAATGGCTGGCACAGCACACCGCGTTGCCCCGCGTGAGCGCCATCGGTTATGACACGCCGGGCTCCTTTGGCAGCTGGTGTAACGACCTGAGTTTGCCCTGCGTAACAGCGGAGATGCCGGTGATTTCCGTGGATGAAGCCACGGAAACCTACCTTGACATGATGATTAAGTTACTGCGCTGGCAGCAATAATCACCCGGCCGTTTTGCACTTTCAGTGCCGGTTCAACATCCACTGCGAGCCAGGTTGGACCGTCTAAATCAGCGAAACGCGCCTTCGACACCAACGGTAACGCTGCACGAATGGCGCGTGAAGTACAGAGCATGCAGCCCAGCATCACCTCGAACCCCATTTTGCTGGCGGCATCGGCCAGGGCTAATGCTTCCGTTAGCCCGCCTGCTTTATCCAGTTTGATGTTAACCATTTCATAGCGACCACGCAGTGAAGGCAGGCTGTCACGCGTGTGGCAGCTTTCGTCAGCGCAAATCGGCAGCGGATGGATAAAGGTCGCCAGCGCGGCATCTTCCCCTGCTGGCAGCGGCTGCTCCAGCATCGCGATATTCAAATCGGCTAATAACTGACAACGCGCCGCCAATCCCTCTGCATGCCATGATTCATTAGCATCAACGATCAAGGTTGCGTCCGGCACCGCGGCACGTATTGTGATTAGCCGTTCAGTGATGAAGCTGTTGTCCAGCTTGATTTTTAACAACGTCGCCCCATTTTGCCATAAGGCCAACGCGCTACTGGCCATCGCTTCCGGCGCATCAATACTGACAGTTTGTGCGGTGACGACCGAATCGGGCGCGGTCATGCCGCTGAGTTGCAGCAACGATTGCTGCCGCTGATTTACCGCCAGATCCCACAATGCGCAATCAATGGCATTACGCGCTGCGCCAGCGGGAAGCGCCAATTGCAACGCTTCACGTGTCATACCTTGCTGGAGTTGCGGCAGCAGCGTGGCGATCTGTTCCAACACTAACGGCTCGCTTTCACCGTAACGTGCATAAGGTGTCGCTTCACCCACACCTTTGATACCGGCTTCTTCCAGTTCAACCACCACAACTTTAGCTTCGGTACGACTTCCACGTGCAATCACAAACGGCGTGTGTAACGGCCAGGTTTCGGGATAACTTTTTACCGTTCTCATCACCTCTCCTTAATCAGCTCGCTGGCGACTTAGCCCTGAGCGTAGTACAACGAATGCACTCGTAAACCCTTAAAAAATATGTCATAAACAATGACTATATTTCATCTTACGCAAATTTTTCGGCAATTATTCCATCATAAAAAGGAACATCTATGTCCCAGACAGTTCATTTTAAAGATCAGCCCGTGCTGGTTGCAGGTCAGTTCCCACAAGCGGGCGAGCGCGCCAAGCCTTTTACGCTGGTTGCAAAGACGCTGGCAAATGTCTCGCTCTCTGAGTATGCAGGAAAACGCAAAGTTCTGAACATTTTCCCAAGCGTTGATACCGGCGTTTGTGCAACATCGGTACGCAAATTCAATCAGCTCGCCAGCGAATTGAACAATACCGTGGTGCTGTGTATTTCAGCTGACTTACCTTTCGCTCAGTCGCGTTTCTGCGGTGCAGATAACCTGAACAACGTCATCACGTTGTCTACTCTGCGTGGCACTGAGTTCAAACAAGATTATGGTGTCGAAATTGCGGAAGGCGCACTGCAGGGTTTAACGGCTCGCGCAGTGGTAGTGTTGGACGAGAATGACAATGTTATCTACAGCCAACTGGTGAATGAAATCACCAATGAGCCTGATTACGACGCGGCACTGGCTGTACTGAAGTAATAAAAAAAGCGGATAACCTGGTTATCCGCTTTTACGTTTATTTTCAGTCTTTGATTCGTGGCTGCTTATTCAGAACAGGCTACTCACTTTCCGTACGCTTTTGCCCCAAACCATATTCACGCAGCTTATTCGCAATAGCCGTATGCGAAACGCCTAAACGTTTAGCCAGCTTGCGCGTACTCGGATAGGAAATGTAGAGACGCGTCAAAATGGATCGCTCGAAACGACTGGTAATTTGATCCAGCGTCCCTTCCATGGCTTCATCGCCCAACGCCACATCCAGCGCCTGCTCTGGCAGAACAATGTCCTGCGGTCGCAGTTCATATCCTTCAAGCTGAGTCAGCGCACGATAGAGCGCATTTTTCAGCTGACGCACATTGCCCGGCCAGCTGTAACGCATTAAGAAAGGGGCTAACTGTGGCGACAACCGAGGACGCGGAATACCTTGCTCATCCGCGAAGCGGGCAATAAACATCTCCGTGAGCGGCAATATGTCCTGAGGACGATCGCGCAGCGGCGGCAGATTCAGCGTTAATACATTCAGACGATAAAACAGGTCTTCACGAAATTCGCCTCGCTGGACTAACTCAATTAAATTCTTCTGCGTCGCACAGATCACCCGAACGTTAACATGAACCTCGTGCTCTTCCCCAACGCGGCGGAAAGTGCCGTCATTGAGGAAACGCAGCAGTTTAGTCTGCATGCGTGGCGACATCTCACCAATTTCATCCAGCAGCACCGAACCACCATTAGCCTGCTCAAAAAAGCCTTTTTTGCCTTCCAGCGCATTGGGGTACGCCCCCGCTGCATGGCCAAAAAGTTCACTTTCCGCGACTTCATCCGGCAATGAGGCACAGTTCAGCGCCAGGAACGGCATTTTACCGCGAGCACTGCGCAGATGGCAGGCACGCGCCAGCATATCTTTGCCGGTGCCGGTATCACCCACAATCAGCAGCGGCGCATCGTGCATCGCTAACTTGCGCGCCTGATCGACCACCTGACGCATTTTCGGCGTAACAGCAACGATATGATCGAATTCTGATTCATCGGTAACAATCAGGTTTTGCAGCTGGCGTCCCATGCGCGCTGTGGATTTCAGCATCACCATAGCGCCCACCGGCTGATCGCCTTGGCCCTCTTCCGCTGTGAGATAAATAGGACGCGCTTCCATCAGGAAATCACGCCCTTCAATCACCACATGCTGCGCCTGAGCTTCAACCCGATCGCTCTCCAGCCAACGCATAAAGTTAAAGCCGTTGATCAGGTTGCCCGCGCTGAAGTTACGCATTTTCTGTTCGTCGAGATTGAACAGGTTTAGGGCGGCTGGGTTAGCCAGTTCTACTTTGCTTTTGAGATCGATAGAAAACACCGGTTCGGGCATCGCAACCAGCAAAGCGCTCAAGGCGCGATGCTCGCGTTCAGATGGCATGTACGTGACAGTGCGCACATCCGTCACGCCCGGTGTACGGCGGATTTCGGCCATAAGATTACTGAACTGTTCGAATTCCAGCGCTGAGAAATTTAGATAGATACGGCCCAAGGCCGCGATTTCGATGCCGCGCAGATCAATATTACGCGCCACCAACAGGTCAAGCAGTTCGCGCGTCAAACCGATGCGGTCTTGACAGAAGACTTCCAAACGCATTGCGATGGCCTTAAACAGGTTAAGATTCAGCGATAATACGCTAACTTAGCGCGTGACAGAAAGAGATCTGTCAGGAAAAGTTGACAGTTTTTGTGTCTGTGGCGAGGATTTAGGCGAGATGAGTAATATGCGCGCTGCGATAACTCAGCGCGCGTCGAGCAACGCGGCGTTAAGCGTTGCTTTTTTGCAGCGCCTCTTTGAGTTGCCCAACAAGTTCACGGCGGAAATCGCCTAAACGCGGCTTATCTTCTTCCAACCAAGGCAACGGACGGCATAATTCCATCGCCTTGATACCCAATCGCGCTGTTAGCAAACCTGCACCAATGCCTTGCGCAGCACGTGCTGAAAGCTTTGCCGCAATATCCTGCGATACCCAATCCATTCCCACTTCGCGCACCAGTTCAGAAGCGCCAGCAAACGCCATGTTGAGTAAGACTAAGCGGAACAAACGGATCCGGCTAAAATAGCCGAGCTCAATGCCGTAAATAGCGGCGATGCGGTTCACCAGGCGCAAATTACGCCAGGCGATAAAGGCCATATCGACCAACGCCAGCGGACTGACCGCAATCATCAATGTTGATTCAGCGGCATGACGGCTTATTTCACGACGCGCCTGACGATCCAACACCGGTTGCACCAGCTGGGCATACAAGCGCACAATTTCGCTGTCGTTATGGGTTTCGTGTAGCGACGCTTGCCAGCGCTGTAACGCGGGATGCGCCTGATCAAGCTCCGCCTGCTTCGCCAGTTTTTCACAAAACGCCCGGCCTTGACCGATGCCATGGCTATACAGCAATTCACGCCCAACATCACGCTCTTCGGCACGCTGACGTAGCTGATATAAACGCCGCCACTCACTGGCTAACGCACCGACGCCAGCGGCAATGATTAATCCACCCGCTACGCCGCTACCCAGCGAAAACCAGTCGCGTTCCAGCCAGGCATCATGCGTCCATTGCACCCCTTGGGCAACCACGCTTATGCCAAAAAGAGCGATTCCAGCGCCGACCATTTTTCGCCAAATACTGCGTTTTGGTTTGAGTGCCGCCTCAACTGCTCGCTCACCTGCACCCTCTTCTTCGACGTTGACATCATCCTCTTTCACGGCAAGAAAGGCGGCTTGTGCATCTTCTTCAAATGCCTGCGCGGGACGCAACGGCATTTCGCGCGCATCATCCAGCGGGCGAGCAAAATCGATACGAGGTTTTAATGGATCGCTCATCGCAGTTTATCTCCCAATAAAAATTCCAGCGCAGCATCCATGCGAATGTGAGGCAGCGGACGATCAACATCCAGTTGTTGTGGGCGAAATTGCTCAAACTGAAAACCCTGCTGCTGCCAAAAAGCATTGCCCGGCAAGCGCGGTGGCACTTCGCCCGGATACACGGTAAGCGGTTCATTATCATCAAGTCGATGACCGCGCAGCGCCGGGATTTTCTCACCACGGTGATCAACTAAACCGCTCTGCGTAGCCTGCACTGACGCCAGACCGATGCAATCCATTTTAATGCCTTCAAAGGCGGCATTTTGCCAGGCGTCCTGAACCAACTGCTGCAACAGTGAAACCATGTTGCCGTGCTGATCGCTGGTGATGTGATCGGCTTTCGTGGCGGCGAACAGCAGCTTATCAATCACGGGTGAAAAGAGTCGGCGGAACAGCGTCCGCTGCCCGTAATGAAAACTCTGCATCAGCTGGGTCAACGCCAGCCGCATATCGTTAAACGCCTGCGGCCCGCTGTTCAGTGGCTGAAGGCAGTCGACTAACACTATTTGGCGGTCGAAGCGCAGAAAGTAATTTTTATAGAAGCCCTTCACCACGTGTTGGCAATAGTAATGAAAGCGCTGTTGTAGCATGGCAAAATTACTGCCTTTATCGGCCTGCGCCAGTTTGCTGGCTTGCGCATCGTCGCCGGTTGGCCATGGGAAGAATTGCAGCGCAGGCGCACCCGCCATATCGCCCGGCAAAACAAAGCGGCCCGGCTGAATAAAGTGCAAACCTTCAGATTTGCAGCGATGCAGATAGTCGGTCCAGGCGGCAGCGATATCGGCCAGTCGATTTTCATCAGCAGGCGCGAAAGGATCGAGTTGCTGGCACATTTCGCGCCAGGGTTTTGCCCATTCAGCGCGGTCGCCCTGCAGCAAGCCATTCATTTGCCGTGACCAGTCAGTGTAATCCTGCGCCAGCATCGGCAGGTCGAGCAGCCATTCACCCGGATAATCGACTATTTCGAGATAAAGCGTGGCGGTATCTTTGAAGTGACGCATCAGCGAATCGCGGGGGCGATAACGTAGTGCCAACTGCATCTCGCTGACGCCGCGCGTAGGCGTTGGCCAGGACGGCGGCGTGCCATAAAGCTGCGCCAGTCCTTCATCGTAAGTGAAACGTGACGTGCCCATGTCACGCTGCGGGACGCGTTTTACGCCCAGCAGGCGCTCATCCCGCACCACGGAAAACAGCGGCAATCGTGCGCCGCTGTTAACATTAAGAAGTTGATTGACCAACGAAGTGATGAATGCAGTTTTCCCGCTGCGGCTCAACCCGGTTACCGCTAAACGTAGATGGCGATCAACCCCACGATTCATCAACGCTGTTAATTCAGTTTGCAGTCTTTTCATCTTTTTCCTTGATGAAGCGCGATGCCGCCCGGTTCATCACGCGTTTCAGCAGCGGCTCCAGCGCCAGTGAAAGCAGAAGACGTAAAGGACGACGCGCTACGGATTTCACTGCCCAACCAGTAACGCCGGCGGGACCGTAGGTGACAGCATTGATAATGATGAATTTAGCCGCCGACTTCAACGCGGGTGCCGCGCGATGGCGAAAAGCAGATGAACGTAGTGACATCAACACCTCCGAGGAGTCAGCAAAAGGGCCTGAAACAGGCCCGTGAAAGATGAAAATCAAATCTGACGAAAGCGGCTACGCACGCTAAAGGTTTCTGAAGTGACGTAGCGCTCGATATCCCGCACGCTGCGCTCGTCATGCTGCAAGGCGGTTTCTAGCTGATCCAGCAGTTCGCTGGCGCTCGGCTGGCGTTCGTTCGGCGCAGCATCAGCGGGTTTTACGTCTAACACAAAACCCAAAACAAAATAGGCGATAACAGTAAACACGAACAGGCCAAAGAACAGCGATAACACCACAATGACCCGTAACAAACGCACCGGAATGTCGAGGTATTCAGCTAAGCCAGCGCACACGCCCATTAACTTTCCCTCATCGGGTATGCGCCACAACTTACGTCCTTTCATCATGGCTGCCTCCAGTGTGGGTGCTCCGCATCAAGAATCGCTTCCAGCGCCTCAATGCGGTCGCGCATGCGCTGCGCATCTTTGGTGACGAGCTGTAAACGCTGAATTTCACTCTGCGACAGCTCCGATCCGCCGTTACGTTTGTTGCTGTAATGCAGCCATAACCAGATCGGCGCAACGAACAACACGAAAATCGTTAACGGTATGGCAAGAAAAAGTGCGCTCATTGACTCTCCTTAATCAGTATTCGCAATTATGTGAATTTATTCGCTGCGGTTCATTTTGGCTTTCAGCGCATTCAGCTGCTGGCTAATTTCGTCATCCGCTTTGAGGTCAGTAAATTCCTGATCCAGCGTTTTAGGCTTACCAAAACCGTAGCTTTCCGCTTCAGATTCCATGTGATCGATGCGGCGCTCAAAAGATTCAAAGCGCGCCATTGCTTCATCGATTTTTCCACTGTCGAGCTGACGACGGACATCACGTGAAGAAGAAGCCGCCTGATGACGCAGCGTCAATGCCTGCTGACGAACCCGCGTTTCGCTGAGTTTTTTCTCCAGCTCGCCGATTTCGCCTTTCATACGCTCCAGCGTTTCTTCAACCAGGCTGATTTCCTGCGTTAAGGTGGCAATCAAATCGGTAAGCTTCTGTTTTTCGATTAACGCAGAACGGGCCAAATCATCTTTATCTTTACGCAGCGCCAGCTCAGCTTTTTCCTGCCATTCAGACTGCTGGATTTCAGCCTGCTCAATACGACGGCTCAGCTGTTTCTTTTCAGCCAGTGAGCGCGCTGAAGTTGAGCGAACTTCAACTAACGTGTCTTCCATTTCCTGAATCATCAGGCGTACCAGTTTCTGCGGATCTTCTGCACGCTCCAGCAGCGAGTTGATGTTAGCGTTTACGATATCGGCGAAACGAGAAAAAATACCCATAATGATGTTCCTCTTTAAAAGTCATATGTGCGTCATGCGCTGATTATCTAATTCAAGATGCGTGCCAGTTTTTATCATCCTGATATTGCTGACTTTTAAAAAATCACTACACTTAAACCCTACTTCGTTGTAGTCAATTTGATTAACGGATGGCGAATTTCATCATGTCAGAGCAAAGAGATAATCTGTTGGGCGAATCCAACAACTTTTTGGAGGTGCTTGAGCAAGTGTCTAAGCTGGCACCGCTGGAAAAGCCGGTGTTGGTCATCGGCGAACGCGGGACGGGCAAAGAGTTGATTGCCAGCCGCTTGCACTATCTTTCCGATCGCTGGCAAGGTCCGTTTATTTCTTTGAACTGCGCTGCGCTTAATGAAAATTTGCTCGACTCTGAACTGTTTGGTCATGAAGCGGGCGCCTTTACCGGCGCGCAAAAACGTCATTTTGGCCGCTTTGAGCGCGCTGATGGCGGCACACTTTTTCTGGATGAATTAGGCGCAGCGCCGATGTTAGTGCAGGAAAAGCTGTTGCGCGTCATTGAATATGGGCAACTGGAGCGCGTAGGCGGCAATCAGTCTTTGCAGGTCAATGTGCGGCTAGTATGCGCGACCAACGAAGACTTGCCGGTGATGGCGGCGGAAGGAAAATTTCGCGCTGACCTGCTCGATCGTTTGGCCTTTGATGTGGTGCAGCTACCGCCACTGCGTGAACGGCGCAGCGATATATTGGTCATGGCAGAACATTTCGCTATCCAGATGTGTCGGGAACTGGGCTTACCGCTGTTTCCGGGTTTCACCTATGAAGCGCGCAAAACCTTGTTGGATCATAGCTGGCCGGGAAACGTGCGCGAACTCAAGAATGTGGTTGAACGCTCGGTTTATCGTCATAACAGCAGTGAAGAGATGCTGGAAAAGATCATCATCAATCCGTTTGCGTCACGTGGCGAGCCTAATAAAGTGACTGACATCAAAACGGATTTCGCCGACCTTCCTGCTTTACCGGTTGATTTGCGCCAATGGCAGAATCAGCAGGAACGTGAGTTAGTCGAAGCTGGTTTACTGCAAGCGAAATATAATCAGCGCCGCGCAGCAAGCTTGTTGGGTGTCACTTACCACCAGCTTCGCGCCATGATGAAAAAACACGGTATTCAGGCAAGGGACGATGTGAGTTAACGCGCACCGGTTTTTTCTAAATAGTTTGCGCCGAGGCAAGGCGGCAAGCGAGTTTCAATCATGTATGAGCGCGCACCGGTCTTTTCTAAATAGTTTGTGCTGAGGCAAGGCGGCAAGCGAGAGCGTCCCTGGGAGCTTACTCAGGTAAGTGACCAGGGCAAACGAGTGCAGCCAACGCCGCATCAGTGCAAAATATGACGAAAAATCAGGTAAGTGATCAGGGCAAACGAGTACAGCCAACGCCGCATCAGTGCAAAATATGACGAAAAAAGAAAAAGGCCCGCACAAGGCGGGCTAAATACTGGAAGCAATGTGAGCAATGTCGTGCTCTTCTTCGGTAGAGCCACCGTCGAAGCGCAGATGAATAATAATCATTCCTATTATCATCTGTAAAGCTCTAATTGAGAATTTTTCTCATTTCCACACTAACACTGTGATTACTTTTTGCGCCGCAGCGAATAATAATCGACCTGCCAGCGCCACAGATTTTGGACAAAGGCTGCTTTGCTATACACTCAGCGTAATGCCTCAAAATCGTTGAGTTCTATGTCCAAACTAATCTTTTCGCTGTTGCTCAGCCTCAGTGTATTGAGTGCGCCTGCGTGGTCTGCACCTGCGGGCGACATTCGCCAGAGCGGCTTTGTTTATTGCGTTAACGGCACGCTGAGCACGTTTAATCCACAAATGGCCAGCAGCGGCTTAGCGGTTGATACGCTGGCTGCCCAGCTCTATGACCGTCTTCTGGACGTCGACCCTTACACGTATCGGCTGAAACCTGATCTGGCCGCAAGCTGGGAAGTGCGCGATAACGGTGCGACCTACCGTTTTCACTTGCGCTCGGGCGTGCATTTCCAGCAGACCAACTGGTTCAAACCCACACGGACGCTTAATGCTGATGATGTGGTGTTCAGTTTTGCTCGCATGTTTGATCGCAAACATCCCTGGCATAACGTTAACGGCGGCAGTTATCCCTATTTCGACAGCCTGCAATTTGCCGATTCAGTGCAAAGCGTGAAAAAAATCGATAACAACACCGTTGAGATGCGGCTCAATAGCCCGGATGCTTCGTTTCTTTGGCATATGGCTACGCACTATGCGCCTGTCTTATCGAAAGAGTATGCCGATCAGCTCAGCGCTGTAGGTCGTCAGGAAGAACTGGATCGCCAGCCAGTTGGCACCGGGCCGTTCCAGCTCAGCGAGTACCGTACAGGTCAATATATTCGTCTGGCACGCAACCCGCAGTACTGGAGAGGCGTGCCGCGTCTGCAACAGGCGGTGATCGATCTCGGTGCTGGCGGCACAGGACGCTTATCTAAGCTGCTGACCGGCGAATGCGACGTACTCGCCTACCCCGCCGCCAGCCAGCTCAGTATTTTACGCGACGATCCACGTCTGCGCATGACGTTGCGTCCCGGTATGAACATTGCCTATTTGGCGTTTAACACGCGTAAAGCGCCGTTAGATCGCCCTGAAGTGCGTCATGCGCTGGCATTGGCGATTAACAATGAACGTCTGATGGAGTCGATTTATTACGGCACAGCCGAAACCGCCGCGTCGATTTTGCCGCGCGCATCCTGGGCTTATGACAACAATGCACGCGTGACGGAATATAACCCCAAAAAATCACGCGCAGCACTGGAAGCGCTGGGTGTTACAGATTTGCATCTGCGTTTAGTGGTGCCTTCGTCATCACAATCCTGGAATCCCAGCCCGTTAAAAACTGCTGAGCTGTTACAGGCGGATTTAGCGCAAGTTGGCGTTAGCGTCACTATTGTGCCGGTTGAGGGAAGGTTCCAGGAAGCCCAGCTTATGTCAATGAATAATGACTTAACCCTGGCGGGATGGGCTACCGACAGCAACGATCCTGACAGTTTTTTCCGCCCACTATTAAGCTGTGCCGCCATTCGTTCGCAAACTAATTACGCGCACTGGTGTATGCCAGCCTTCGATGAAACGTTGCAAGACGCGCTGTTGACGCAACAGTTGGCGGGAAGAATTGATAACTACGATCGTGTTCAGCAGATGCTGGCGCAGGAGCTACCAGTGCTGCCGCTGGCGTCGTCGCTGCGTTTGCAGGCGTATCGCCACGATATTAAAGGGTTGGTGTTGAGCCCGTTTGGCAACGCCTCGTTTGCCGGTGTCTATCGTGATGAGCGAGAGGAGCCTTAAGTGATTATCTATATTCTGCGTCGCCTGTTGCTGCTGGTGATCACGCTGTTTCTTCTGTCACTGGTGAGCTTTAGTTTGAGCTATTTTACGCCGAATGCGCCGCTGGAAGGCGCATCGCTGATGGATGCTTGGTGGTTTTGGTTCAAAGGCATGTTGCAACTCGACTTTGGCCTTTCCAGTACCAACGGTCAAGAGATCGGATTACAGCTGCGTGAAGTCTTCCCCGCGACGATGGAGCTGTGCATTCTGGCGTTTATCTTGGCGTTGCTGCTGGGTATTCCGCTGGGTATCTGCGCGGGTGTGATGCGTAACCGCTGGCAGGACAAAATCATCAGTGCGCTGGCGCTGCTCGGCTTTTCCATGCCAGTGTTCTGGCTGGCGCTGCTGTTAACGCTGTTTTTCTCGTTAACGCTGGGCTGGCTGCCGGTTTCGGGCCGTTACGATCTGCTCTATCCGGTGCAAAACGTCAGCGGCTTTGCCCTGATTGATGCCTGGATAAGCCCATCGCCGTGGCGCCATGAGATGTTGATCAGCGTGCTGCATCACATGATTTTGCCCGTTACAGTGCTGGCGATTGTGCCCACCACCGAAGTGATTCGTCTGCTGCGTACCAGCACCAGTGAAGTGATGGATAAAAACTATGTCAAAGCGGCCGCCACCCGCGGTTTATCGCGCTTAACAGTGATTCGTCGCCACGTCCTGCATAACGCTTTGCCGCCGGTGATTCCGCGTCTTGGTCTGCAGTTTTCCACCATGCTCACGCTGGCGATGATCACCGAAATGGTATTCAACTGGCCAGGCTTGGGCCGCTGGCTAATCAACGCCATTCGCCAACAAGATTACGCAGCCATCTCCGCAGGTGTCATGGTAATTGGTGGCTTAGTCATTTTGATTAATGTGATCTCTGATGTAGTGGGTGCGGCGATGAATCCGTTAAAACATAAGGAGTGGTATGCCCTCAGATAATATCTACGCTGAGAAGCGACTGCCCAGCGCATTTCGTCAGAGCTGGCACCACTTTTATAGCGATACACCCGCCATGATTGGCTTGTACGGCTTTGGTGCCGTGCTGCTGCTGTGTTTGTTTGGCGGCTTGCTGGCGCCTTACGGCATCGATCAGCAGTTTCTCGGTTATCAACTCTTGCCGCCTTCATGGTCACGTTACGGCGATGTCTCTTTTTTCTTGGGCACTGATGACTTAGGTCGTGATGTATTAAGTCGCTTGCTGAGCGGTGTTGCCCCTACAGTGGGCTCCGCCATTCTCGTTACGCTGTTTGCCGCATTCTGGGCGCTGGTGCTGGGTGTATTAGCGGGAATGACGCATGGCGTGCGATCGGCCGTGATGAATCATGTGTTGGATACCTTGCTGTCGATTCCTTCGCTGCTGTTGGCGATTATCGTGGTCGCGTTTCTTGGGCCGCGCCTGGAACACGCCATGCTCGCCGTGTGGCTGGCGCTGATGCCACGGCTGGTGCGCGCCATTTACAGCGCGGTACACGATGAACTGGAGAAAGAATATGTGGTGGCGGCGCGGCTTGATGGTGCCACCAGCCGCAATATTTTGCGCTATGCGATCTTGCCGAACGTGTTGCCCATGTTGATCAGCGAGATCACGCGCGCGTTATCTATGGCGATACTGGATATTGCAGCATTGGGATTTCTCGATCTGGGCGCGCAGCTGCCTTCGCCTGAATGGGGCGCCATGCTGGGTGATTCGCTGGAGCTGATTTATGTGGCACCGTGGACGGTGATGTTACCCGGCGCGGCGCTGATGGTCAGCATACTGATTATTAACCTGCTCGGTGATGGCATGCGTCGTGCTGTCGAAGCGGGAGTGGAATAATGCCGTTACTTGATATTCGTAATTTGACGATTGAATTTATGACTGCTGACGGCCCGGTAAAAGCCGTTGATCGCATTAATTTGACGTTGACCGAAGGGGAAATTCGCGGCCTGGTTGGCGAATCGGGCTCGGGCAAAAGTTTGGTTGCCAAAGCCATTTGCGGCGTAACCAAGGACAACTGGCGCGTGACAGCAGACCGCATGGTATTTGACGATATCGATTTGCTGCGCCTGTCGCCGCGCGAACGTCGTCGCATTATTGGTCACAACGTTTCAATGATATTTCAGGAGCCGCAAGCCTGTCTTGATCCATCGGAAAGTGTTGGTCGCCAGTTGATGCAGGCGATTCCGCGCTGGACCTATAAAGGACGTTGGTATCGGCGCTTTTGGTTCTGGCGCAAAACGCGTGCTATTGAATTATTGCATCGCGTCGGCATTAAAGATCACAAAGACATTATGCGCAGCTTCCCCTATGAGCTGACCGATGGCGAATGCCAAAAAGTGATGATTGCGATCGCGCTGGCGAACCAGCCACGCCTGCTGATTGCCGATGAACCCACGAATGCGATGGAGCCGACTACACAGGCGCAAATTTTCCGTCTGCTGAGCCGCCTGAATCAAAATAACAACACCACCATTTTGCTGATCAGTCATGATTTGCGCACCATGAGCCATTGGGCCAATCGTATTAACGTCATGTATTGTGGGCAAACCGTGGAAACGGCGCAAAGTGAAGATTTAATGTCTGTACCGCACCATCCTTATACGCAAGCGTTGATCCGCGCGATGCCTGATTTCGGCCGTTCACTGCCGCATAAAAGTCGTCTGAATACGCTCTCCGGTGCGATCCCATCGTTAGAAAGCTTACCGATTGGCTGCCGTCTGGGACCACGTTGTCCTTACGCGCAACGCAAATGTGTAGAAACACCGCGCCTGACCGGCACTAAATCGCATCTTTATGCCTGCCACTTCCCGTTGAACATGGAGGGCCAATAGCATGGAAACGCTGCTGGAAGTGCGCAACCTTAGCAAAACATTTCGCTATCGCACCGGGTTGTTTCGCCGTCAACACGTTGAGGCGGTTAAATCGGTGAGTTTCACGCTGCGTGAAAAACAGACGCTGGCGATTATCGGTGAAAACGGCTCGGGAAAATCGACCTTAGCGAAGATGCTGAGCGGCATGATCCCGCCGAGCGAAGGCGAAATCCTGATTGACGATCACGCCCTGGAATATGGCGATTATGGCTATCGCAGCCAGCGCATTCGCATGATCTTTCAAGACCCCTCGAATTCGCTTAACCCGCGCCAGCGTGTTAGCCAAATCCTTGATTTCCCCTTGCGGCTTAATACCGAACTTGATGCTGAAGCGCGAGAAAAGCGCATTATTGCCACGTTACGTCAGGTGGGTTTGCTGCGTGACCATGCCGGTTATTACCCACACATGCTGGCACCAGGGCAAAAGCAGCGTCTGGGTCTGGCTCGAGCGTTAATTCTTCAACCCAAAGTAATTGTTGCGGATGAAGCGCTGGCTTCACTGGATATGACAATGCGTTCGCAGCTGGTGAATCTGATGCTGGAACTGCAGGACAAACACGGTATCGCCTATATTTATGTCACCCAGCATCTCGGTATGATGAAACACATCAGCGATCAGGTTCTGGTTATGCATCAAGGTGAAGTGGTTGAGCGTGGTGGCACCGCCGATGTGCTGGCGTCTCCCCTGCATGACCTGACCAAGCGACTTATTGCCAGCCATTTCGGTGAAGCACTGACCGCCGAAGCCTGGCGCCGCGAGCACTGATTTTTGCTGCCTGTCGCGGAAATAACGGGTCGATTTACCCGATCACAAAGAGACGTGCTAGAATCCGCACGTCGATTAACGTCGGTCGCCTACTTTTTAATCAATGCGACCGCCAACAACAATGACCATAAGGATTACAGCTATGGGTTTTCTTTCCGGTAAGCGCATTCTGATTACTGGCGTTGCCAGTAAACTTTCCATCGCCTACGGTATTGCACAGGCGATGCACAAACAGGGCGCAGAACTGGCTTTCACCTACCAAAACGACAAATTGAAAAGTCGTGTGGAAGAGTTTGCTAAAGATTTGGGTTCCGACATCGTTCTGCCGTGCGACGTTGCAGAAGACGAGAGCATCAAATCACTGTTCACTGAACTGGCAAAAACCTGGCCGAAATTTGACGGTTTCGTTCACTCCATTGGTTTTGCCCCAGGCGACCAGTTGGTGGGTGATTATGTGAATGCCGTAACCCGTGAAGGTTTCAGCATTGCTCACGACATCAGCGCGTATAGCTTCGTTGCGATGGCGAAAGAGTGCCGCGAGATGCTGAACCCAAGCTCAGCGCTGCTGACGCTTTCTTACCTGGGTGCTGAGCGTGCTATCCCGAACTACAACGTGATGGGTCTGGCAAAAGCTTCTCTGGAAGCCAACGTGCGCTACATGGCGAACGCGATGGGTCCAGAAGGCGTACGTGTGAATGCCGTTTCTGCGGGTCCAATTCGTACCCTGGCAGCTTCAGGTATCAAAGACTTCCGTAAAATGCTGGCACACTGCGAAGCGGTAACCCCGATTCGTCGTACCGTAACCATCGAAGATGTCGGCAACTCAGCAGCTTTCCTGTGCTCTGACCTGGCTGGCGGCATCACCGGCGAAATCGTTCACGTTGACGGCGGCTTCAGCATTGCTGCCATGAACGAGCTGGAACTGAAGTAAGTTCTGCAATAAATCGTGAAATCAGTTTTAAGGGCGGGTCTGACTCGCCCTTTTCTTTTGCATCATTTATACCCCAAATCATTCGCGCTGCAGAAAGGCAGCAAGCTTATCAGCTCCAGGAGCTTACTTTGGTAAGGCTGGGGCGAAGAAGCCCGCCCAACCTATCTGCAGTTTGAATGATGTCGGGCTAGTCGTCGTTATATTCAATCGCTATTAATTATCACCGAACAATCTTTTGCCCTGGCTTGCCCTTCGGCGACGATAAGTCAGCCCTTCGTCGCCGCGCTGTTTTCAGATTATTGCTCAGCTGCGACGAACCTGAATTTGCAAAAGGATTAACCATGGAACATCGCCGCTACCCTGGCCATAACCACTGGTTTTACGAGAGCCAGACCAGCCCGCGTAACTCACAAGCGGCACCGCTGGTTCCCGAAGCTGCCCACATTGACGATCGCTTCCTGCTCGGTTTGCAGCAAGAGACATCTGCGCTGCAGTCGCTGCTGCTTGATAATCAGCCTGCCCTGTTGGCAGCACGCGATCTTAGCCAGCTACTTTTTCCTGACAGCTCAGCGCCGACGTTGACGCACACGCTGACCTTGTATGATCGACTCAGCACCGCGCTGACCGTGGCGCAGGTAACGGGCGTACAGCGTTTGTGCAATCACTATTCAGCTCGCCTGAATCCGTTGCCGGGGCCTGATTCATCACGTGAAAGTAATAATCGGCTAACTCAGATCACACAATATGCACGCCAGTTAGCCATGCAGCCTGAGGTTATTAACGCAGCGTCCATTACCGCGCTGGATGCGGTGGGATTAACCGAGCCTGATATTGTTACGTTAAATCAGCTGATCGGTTTTGTCTGTTATCAGGCGCGAGTGGTAGCGGGAATACATGCGCTGCAGGGCTTGCCGGTACGTTGGTTGCCGGGTATCACGCCACCGCCTGACGCAGATAGCAGAGGCTTTGGCCAACCACCGTCCTGGCTGCCCACACTTAAGCCTCTTGAATTGCGCTACGCCAGTGCCGAGCAGCTGGCAGCCATCACTTTCTGTCAGCCCATTACAGAACTTACCGATGCGGTGTGGGTGTTAGCGCACGATCCGGCGGCGCTGTATGGCTGGGCAACGTTGAATCAGCGACTAGAACCCAATCCATCAACCCGTTTGGCGCAAGCCGCCAGTGCACGTATTCTCGGTAGCCGCTGGGCGTTTCAACACAGTTTCCCAGATGAAGCGTTGATTGCATCAGTGGATGAGGCTGAGCTAAGTGAAGAACAGCAGCAGATCGTTACGCTGGCGGCGCAGCTCACCCGCACGCCAGAACGCTTTAGTGCAGCACAATTGCAGCCATTACTCAGTCGTGAATGGGATCAACCCGCGTTGTTTGATTTAATTCAGGCGGTTGCGCTGAGTAACTGGAACAGTCGGCTCTACTTCGCACTGGGCGAGGCGCGTTAAGCCGTAACATATCCACGCGCTTCATCAAAGAAATGCTGAGCCAGCGGCGTTGCGCGCCCCGGCTCCGCAATCACTAATGCCGCCTCTCGCGGCATTTTTGTTACATTAATCGGACGCTGGGCTAAACCGTGCAGCGATTCCGGCAGTAAATGCCCTATCGGCGAGACCAATACACCCAATCCCACTTGCGTACACTGCAACAACTGCATAATCGATGCGCTTTCAACAATCACGCGCGGAGTAAAAGTAGCTTCTCGGAACGCCATATCCAGATAGCGACGGAAGTAACGCGTCGGCTCGGCCAGACAGAGCGGCTGTTGCGCCAGGGTTTGCAAAGTGAGCGTTTCATGCTGCAGCAGATCAGGAAAATGTTCGGGATGAAAAACGGCCTCAACACCACGATCAGCGAGCATGGCGGTTTGGAAATGCAGCTCCCGCAGCGTTGCCATTTCAAAAAAACCAATGCCGACATCAACGGTATGGCTGTTTAATGCCTCCAACAGCTGATCGGCGCTGAGCACCGCGATACGGTAATCCAGCTGCGGGTAGCGCGCTTTAACGGCCTTGAGGAGTTGCGGTAGCGCGACGCTGCATTGCGGCACTACGCCCACACGCAAGGTACCGTTAACGCCGTGCTTGAGGGATTCAACTTCCAGCTTCAAGCCTTGATAAACTGAGACAATTTCTCGCGCCCAGGCTAAAACGCGATCGCCTTCAGGCGTAAATCCAGCAAAGTTGTTGCTGCGGTTAATCAACGACAATCCTAGTTCACGCTCAAGATTTTTGAGCCGCATCGATAAGGTCGGTTGAGTAACGAAACTGGCTTCGGCGGCGCGCCCAAAATGACGTTCGCGCTCTAGATTGCAGAGATAAATAAGTTGCTTGATATCGATTTTGTTTACCTATCAATAACTTAGGGTGAGTAAATTTCTTAAATAGAATAATTATGTACTACTGTGTGTACTAAACAAAAATTCACCCCGTCGATAAGCGACTTTTTGTTACCAGTGAATGTTCTTAGACAACCCGTGTATTGTCAAACTATACCGGCCTACGGCCCTCATGCATGCAAAGCACTTCATACGTCACCTTGCCCACAATCGTGACGTCTTCCAGTGACTCACCCTCTATCGCCTCACCCTCTTCTGTGATGATGGCCTGATACATAAACCTGCCGATCGCCGCTTCACCCAAAAAGTTATACGCGACCTTGTCACCTATTTTTACCGTTAGCGCCCGGTCAACCTTGTTTGTCGGTGAGAGCCATTTAAACTCTCTTAGAAAAAGAAATAAGATTAATTATGAGTAAGAGCCAAGAGTTGGATTGGTGCTTAAATAAAGATGATTCGCTTTATTTTTATCCTCTTTGTATTGAGGTTCAGGGCAACTATAAAATTTGGTGTGACTTGAGCGGATCATATGAATTAACTCTTTCAGATGTTACTTACAAAGACAAAGTAATGGTCATGCTTGAATACAAAGATGAGGATGATGATAGACCTGCATCAATTGCTTTCATTGAGACGGACAACAGCATTGAATCTATGCTTGCTTTTATCAAAAATACTGATTCTGCATTTCATGAGCCATTACACATAACGATCCATGAATGGGCGTTGCAATGCTTTTACCGCTCGTAACCATTGCCCACCGATTGATGAGATTTCTGGTGGCAATAAAAAACCGCCCGGAGGCGGTATATTCTTGCATCAAGGCGCAAAACGCATGGGTATCTCATCTTTCAGATATGCTGGTCGCATAGGAAAGGTATTTGATTCTATAGCCTGATTTGTAGCCTCAATTGCTGCCACACACAGGTCTGGGTCTCCACCTTTAGATGTAATGCTTACCGGCGGTTTCCCCAACGGCTGCATGATTACTAAATCACAGGTCTTTCCTTGATACTTATCAGCATCGAAAAATCGGTATTGGATTGCTGTTACCACTTGGCAAAGCCATAAATTGGTGTCTCGGCTTGCAGCTTGTGCTGGTATCTGAGATTCACACTGACTTTGTATTTCTGACGCTGTTGGAAATTTGAATGGCCTATTTGGATGTCTGCCGTTATTAGATTGGCAGCCAACTAACAATAAAGCGGCTATCAGGTATAGTGATTTTTTCATCATGGCTTCCATGCAGGTTTTTTAAAACTTATACCACTCTGGACACATAACGAAAACTACGATCTAGATTGAGTAAACCATCATCAGGCGCACTCGCAAATGCGTCTTGTGATGCCCACAAAAAAAGCCTCCGTAAGGAGGCTTTATGATTTATGACTTAAAGCCACTCTTACCATTAGCTTTGCGCCATGATTTAACAGCGGCGACAATCTTCACAGGTGTTGCGTCCTCATCTTCGCTGTAATAAATCAGGTCAGAACCTTCAGGGTGCTCACTTACTGAAATGAAATTTTCCAGAAGTTTATCCTGATAATCTTCGCCGCCCTCAGCGCTACAGATTTCACTCACAAGTTGGGTGAATTCTGCTTCCGTATACTCTTCGAAACTTGGCTTTAAATTCATTGAACACCCTCATGTTTAGAGTGATGTTAACCCAAGCTGTTCAAGAGAGCACTGAACTGAAATGCGCAGATGTCAGCAGCCACCTCTGGTAGATAATCAGAAGGGCGGCCAGTTTTAGATTTGATCGCCATATTTATTGCTCTAATGTTTTTTTGTGATGAACCGATAAAGATCAACTTCACTATTCAAAATGGGTAGCTTATGTCGATTCTCAATTTCCTTGCCGGGCCAAGCATGGCGGAACTTGCCTTCAGGTCTATATACGATCTTTACAAGTCAAATACCGGGGATGCAAAAGCGAGCCCTGAGGAAAAAGCAGAGACTGTTGAGACCGCTAACTCGCTTGTTGATATCCAGGCGAAAGCACAACAGGAATTGGCAATAGCCCGAAGAATCCTCATTGCAGAGTGCGTGGAAATTACTGAAGTATATGAAGCCTCAGGCAATGGAGGAGTCGGTGTTAAATACGAAAATTCTGCTCTCCATGGTGGGGCCCACGGAGAAGGCCGAAAAATGACACAAAGGACGATTAAGTTCACAGGTTTCAATCAAAAAATTGAAGAAGTTATTTCACTTCTCGATGAAAGCTACAAAATGAATCATAAAGATGACGAGCCTAACCCCTCCCAACAGGCACATACTCCATCTTGAGCACATCATCAGGCGCGAGGTATATCCAAGCGCCACCTTCCCGGGCAACGCCAATGAATCCGTTAACCATCTCTGGCTGTGATCGGTTCATCAGGCCTTCGTGAGTTTCGCCTGATTTGGTAGTGACGGTAATACGGTAGGTGTTAAGCATATTCACTCCAATAAAAAACCGCCCGTGCTCGATTGCACTTATTTTTAAATCATAAATGAACGTAATGCATTGTCTGCGTTAGGATTTTTATATTTTTCTGAGGATATTCTTAATATAAAATGCCTGAAATATCCTGTATTGAGCCATACCATGCCCGTCATCAAAATTCACTGCACGAGTTGCGGTGGAGACCGCTTCAAGGCCTCGACAAACTCACTAAAAGCTGAGCAGGTATCACATATTTACTGCGATCAATGCTCAGCCCCGGTAAGGGTCAGTGATGTGGTTTGGTATCAGGAGGATTTCATTTCAGCACGGGCGCTCGCTTTAGAAGATAATGTTTCCTTCGCTGATTGCATTCGCCTTATAGCCGGAACGTAGCATTATCAATACCTACCCGCAGATGAGCTTTGTAATGGCAACAAAAAACCGCCCGGAGGCGGTTATGAACCTAATAAACACTCTGTATTACTAATGGTTAAATCAATTCGCGACTACCGTCACGGTTTGCCGGAGAAACAATGCCTTGGGATTCCATTTGTTCGATGAGGATTGCGGCACGGTTATAGCCAATACGGAGTTGGCGTTGAAGGCCTGATATTGAAGCCCGGCGCTTTTCGACTACAAACGCTACGGCCTGATTATATAAAGGGTCAAGCTCATCGCTTTTTTGATTAGATGCCCTCCAGTGTTCATTTTCTTCACGGACTGACGGCATTGGCTGGCAACTTACTGGAACGATGTATTTTAGCTCCACTGCTTTAGATTTAGCTAATCGCTCAAGATGCTCCCCAAGAACAATATCGATCAAAAATGGATCCGTTACTTCTATAAAATGATATCCCTTTTCAATCAACGACCAATGCGTCGAATAATGCTCCCAAGCTATAAAAAATTTCATTTCACCCCCTTTGCTCTGTCGTTAAGGGATGAATATACATCAGGCGCACGCGCAAATGCGCCTTGTGATGAAAGCCGTTGAGGAAGAGACTCTCAACCATTTCTCCTATTTTTTGCCTCTTCCATAGCCATTAGGGCATCAAGAAGAACCTCAGCTTTTTCGACATTAGATGCGCCGACCGCAATGCGTCCACAGTTCAAATCCTTAAAACCATCCTTTAGATAGCGGCAGATGGTTTCAAGTTGCTGCATTTCATCTTTCGTCATGCAGCCCGCCCACTCACCTTATTGGATACCAGTAATCCGGCAATCCACTGAATACCTTTCGGCGTGCCCGTTGTGTTGATTCTCACCGGTTTTAACTGTGAAGCGTCCAGCGTCCAGATGCTGAGCATATGGCGTAAGCTTTCCTGCAAGTCGATACATAATGTCGTGTTCAACCAGAAACAAGCGGAACTGAGTTTCTTTAATCTTCAACAACTTTGCAGCCTCATGAAAACCCATAGCTCCTGATGCCTCGACGTAGCTATCAACAAAATCAGCTTTTGGTGCCGCAATTGCGAGCTTGTTTTCCAGTTCCGCCTTTTGCTCTGCGAGGTCAGCAGCAAGGCGGAGCGCTTCAGGTAATGTCTGTGGGATACGTACTAACTCTTCAAGCTCATGCATCCGCTTGATCACTTTCATGCGCAGCAATGCGCTATACCCTGTCACAAGGCATTCTGTATGTTCGCGATCCAGAACATACTCGGTTTGCTTGCGGTTCATGGTGTCCAGATAGATACGAGCAAATTTGCTCACATCCTCCTGAAGCTGTTCCATCATAGTTTCTATGTCGCGCTTTACATCGGGATGACGCTTGCCAGTTACTTCCGCTATTTCACGGCTGGTCATCGTCAGAGCCTGATCATTTACTGGCTGTTGCATGAGCTGGTACTCCTATAGAGAAACAAGCCTGTCGCACAGATTAAGCCGCCCCCTAAGATGCACCATTTACGGCTAATCTCAGGCTTGCTTTTCTGTAGGCTTAGGGGTTGATATTTGCGCGTGCGAGGCGCATAAAAAAGTCCCGCATTGCGCGAGACTCATTTAATAGACTTTGTGCTTTGCAAAGTGCGGTCAATAAATATTTTTTATTTCAGGCACTGCTCTCTGACGTACTGCTGCAAACCGGCTATTTGCTTTCCGGCTGTTTCGATTCGCTCTCTGAGGGTGAAATAATCCCGTTGAGCGGCGTCAGTAAGTCGGGCGCGGGCTGCATCATCCATGCCGGAGGAGGCGGTGGATTGCTTCGTGCAGGTGGCGTTGAGCTGCAACCGACGCTTGCCAGCAATAACATCGTCATGCAGCTGCTCGATAGTGGCTTTAGCATCAGCTAGCTCCTGTGTGTATTTGGCATCGAGAGCAGCAACACTTTGCTGGCGGCGCTGCATATCGTTGATTGTTTCCTGTCGCGTTTCCGCCAGGTGGGATGCTGATTCGTATTTGCTGTGGTAGTAGTTAGCTACCGAAGCAAACGCCGCAATGCAAAGGCAAAGCAGGAACCACAACAGCGCACGCCAGTTATTTACCAGCCAGATCATCAACACTCTCCGCCAGGCACATGGTGCGTTCCATATCGCGGCGGTTCATCAGTCCGCGCCACTTCTGCCCTCCGGCGTAAATCCAGCGGCGCAACTCTTCGCGTAGGCACCGTCAACATCACCGGTATTCAGGCGCTTCAGGAGGGTTGATTTTGAGAAGGCACCCGTCCCGACGTTATATGTGAAGCTGTAGAGCGCGGCGCGCTGATATTCGCCGAGCAGCACCTTGACCATTCCGTCTACAGCTTTCTTTACGGGTTGCAGGTCATTCCACATCAGGCGATCTCATTCGCGGTCGGTGTACTTTTTACCTTTGATGATGTCGTTACCGGTATGACCGTCACAGACAGTCCATACGTCAGCCACATCTTTGTAAGGCTCATACACACGCCCTTCTACGCCATCCTTACCGCCAAGGTATACAGTAGCGATCAACATAGAGCCGCCCCCCGCTGCTGCAATCAGTTTGTTGCGCAGGCCGTTTGACATAGCCATAGGTTAATCCTCAGTGAGTTCCGGCGCGGTGGGCCAGCGTTGAAGCGCCTGAATCTGCGTGAGTGTTGCTTTACGTTTGTAATACCAGTTGATACCGAGCGTCAGTAGCGCGACAGAATACCGGCCAGAACGTCAACAGCACTCCATTCGTCGGGGCTAAGCCTAGTCAACAGACCATTGGCAATAGTCCCGGCTGATGCCAGTTTGCTCATATCGATACTCATATACACCTCCGTGATAACGGTCGGTGCTGTTTGTAGTCAGAAGAAAAGAGCGCTCCTCCCCATCACAGCAATGAGGGTCATCCGATTTAGTTTTGGGAGGGCGCTAAAACGAAAAAGGCCCACCGAAGTGAGCCTTTAAAATTTGATTATGAGGGTTTACCCTTATTTACTTACAACATCACCGACACATTTAACTGTGGACCAGCAATTATGGCCCCAATCTACGCCACCTGATTTGCAAACGGCGTTTACGACAGCGTCACCGCCCATGACCGCAGCTTTATATCTCATATCCTGAAGGGCTTCTGCGCCGTTAGCGACGTCAGGGCCAGAGCTGGTTGCAAAGATATTCCCGCCAATTTCAGTAACCATCATTGACGATCCACCTCTACGAGCACAACTCATACCCATGACCTCGCCCAGCATTTTCGCTTGCGGGTATGGATTATTAGAGTAGCCCTCCATGTTGGCGAACTTAATTCTTGCGTCTCGGGGCATATCTTCAATGTCATTCGAGGCGCACCCAGCGAGTACAGCCGCCGCCATCAAAACCAGTAAATACTTCTTCATTTTGATTCTCCAGGATATTTGGACGGAGAATCTTATACACCTTAGGGCCATATGGTTAATTTAATTTCCAGCTTTTTTGATTTAAAGCAAACCCAATTAACCACTGCATCAAGGTAATCTTCTTAGCCCCGATCAGCCTGCCTTAGCGAGCCTTAATAATTATTTGATATTTCGGTTAAAACACGAAGAAACATTTTGCCTATAATTATAGGTTAACCTATATGTAATCACATCAGCAAGATGCTGAAACGGGAAGGCCCCTACCGAAGCAGAGGCCAACGAGAAAAGGATTATGATGAAATTAATCATCATCCTGAATGTTCTCTTAGTGATTAGCTCGCCAGCTTACTAAGACAGTCAGGAAGAGAGGGAGAAACCCCCTCTCACCCTACCCACTTAATCTAGGATTTTCATATGGCACAGTCAATATCTGACATTCAGAAAAAGAGCGATGAAAAGCGCGGCGTGAAGGTTAAAGGTATTAAGCTCCACATGAACGTTATCGAATTGCTGGAACGACTGGCAAATGAGACTGGAGAATCACAGGCGGCAGTGGTTACTAAAGCATTGCAGATGTATGCCGAAAACCTTAGTAAGTGATAAAAATTTTTTTAGCTAATGAGGGTGGATCAATGATGGCCTTAGATGAAGCAATCCAAACGATTATTGATGATAATCAGCAACTTACTTAGAAGAATTTCACTACCCCAAAGGGTGAGTACTGCGTGGTATTCAATAACAAAAACGAATAGGTATTAGTGAAACTTGTTCTTCAAAACGATTGGCTTCAAGGCTCATGCTGCTTAATCAAATCTCTGGTTTTCTGCCTGTAATGCTTCGCCAGCTCCTGCAACTCTTCCCGCGTCCACTTTTTCAACTCATGTGGGCCCATCACAGGTGGGCTGTTCGCCCTTCTGCTCCTCGACTTCATCCTCGTTGCTCCCCATCGATGCCTGAATCACCTCCTCTTCAAGCGTCGGATTTAATGCCGCACCCAACGGTGAAGTTGCCAAACTGTCTGGCAATACCACGTGCGGTAACGGTACTTCGGTGGTCGGCATCGGAATATGTTTAGCGGTGTAACTTAACAGAGCAATGGCTACTGCGCACAGCATGAAACAGAGATAAAGCATATTGCTACCGAGCGGTTGCATCAGTGCGCCAGCGATCAGCGGCCCAATACTGGCACCAATACCAAATGCCATCAGCAGGCAGGCGGTTAAAGAAACACGACGTTCAGCAGCGACCTGATCGTTAGCTAACGCAACCTGTAACGGATAGAGCGAGAATTGCATCATGCTGGCGATAAAAGAGACGCCCAACAACCAGCCAAACGTCAGGTGCGGCAGCAAGACCAGCGGCAATGCGCTAATAGCAAACAGCACGGCGATAAAGAACAGCAAGCGCTGGCGATCGTAGCGGTCAGAGAGCCAGCTCAGCGGAAATTGCGACACCAGCCCGGCAAATATCGTTAAGCTCATGAACAGGCCGGTTTGTGCGGTTGAAAAGCCTTTGCTACTGGCATATACCGGCGCTAGTCCGTAAAACGCCCCTATCGCCATGCCGGTAATCAGCGTGGTGCCCAGCAGTTTAGGAATGGTATGAATGAAATAGCCCAGCTCCATTGGCGCGGGCGACATCGCCTGTACGTTGGTGCGAGTGGTCAAGGCGATAGGCACCAGACACAGCGCAAAGCAGAGTGCCACAATCAGCAAGGTGCTGACGCCAAAACCGCTTTGCAGCGTCAGTAAAACCTGCCCACCACTTAAGCCTAAATAGGTCGCCACCATGTAAAAACCAAAAATGACGCCACGCTGCGAAGATTCAGCCTGATCGTTCAACCAACTCTCCAGCACCATGTACTGGCACATCATGCAAAGACCGATGATCAAGCGTAGAAAAACCCACAGCGGGATGAAGTCTGTCAAACCATGTCCAATCACGGAGGCGGTAATGATGCCAGCGCAGGAGACGTAAGCACGGATATGGCCCACGCGGGCAATCAGGTTATGCCCAACTTTGCCGCCAATGACCAAACCGACATAGTTAGCCGCGATGATGGCACCAATCAGCGCACCATTAACCTGCTCATGCGCTAGCCGCAGCGAAACGTAGGTAGTCAGAAGGCCGGAACCTAACAGCATCAACAATGTGGTGGCATAAAGCGGAAGAAACGTGCTGAGGATTTTTTTCATACGACTCCCTGTCAAAATCAATGAGACATAACGCCTTAAAGATAGATGATTTGTTGACGTTGCGGGTCAGCGTAGAACTGAAAAAAGCCGGAGAAAGATTCTCCGGCCTGTGCCATGCGCGTTAGACGTTGGGGAACGTAATATTGTTGCCCGGCGCTTCACGATGAAGATGGATAAAGTTCAGGTGGCGTTCGTACTGATCGAGAATATCGATAATCACCTGTTCTTTGCTGTAATCCATTAAATCGTTGCCTTGACTGCCTTCCAGCAGGAAGGTTTCCAGGCGGTAATAGGTTGATTTACCGCTGCGTGCGCGGTAGGTGAAGCCCGGAACCGAATACTGTTGCGGCCAGACCTGATAAACAAAGTCCTGCTCTTCACCCAAATTCACCCGCAGATCGAGATAGCCGATCGGGTTAGCTTCATCGGCTGGCACGCTTTCCAGCGTCACTTTACCGCCACGCAGTTCCAGCTCTTTCGCAACATCCTGCATCGCCGGGAACACCACGGTTTCCATCATTTGCTGGGTATAACGTGTGCCGGGATAGTTCATCAAACGTGACAGGCGTTTTTTCCAGCTCAGACGATCATTTGCCGCCGCAAGATAGGGAGCAGTTTCACGCGAGGCGCTGGCCCGACGGTAATCCTCAATTTTCAGCGATTTATACAAACCCGCCATCACAAAGAACATGACAAAACTGAACGGCAGCCCCATGATTACCGTGGTATTTTGCAACGCCGAAATACCGTTGGTCATCAACATACTCAGGGTTAATACGCCGATGGCAATTGACCAAAAAATACGTAACCAGTTCGGTGCATCACTGTTGATGTCTTTCAGCTTCGAAGTGAAGTTGCCAAGCACCAGCGAGCCAGAATCGGCTGAAGTGACATAAAACAGCATACCGGTAATCGTTGCCACGGAAGCACTCAGCTTAAAGGCGGGATATTGCGCCAGCAGGCTATAGAAGCCGCGTTCCGCATGGCCCATCACTTCCTGCGCAAATCCTGCATCACCGTGAATGATTTCGTACAGCGCGGCATTACCGAATACCGACAGCCACAACAGCGTAAAGGTAAACGGAATAATCAGCGTTCCCAGTACGAATTCACGAATAGTACGACCACGAGAGATACGCGCCAGAAACAAGCCAACAAACGGCGACCAGGCAACCCACCACGCCCAGAAGAAGAGTGTCCAGCTGTTCATCCATTCGGTTGGACGATCAAAAGCAAAGGTGTTCAGCGTCATGCCCATAAAGCGATTAATGTAATCGCCCACGTTCAGCACGAGCGCATTCAGCAGGAATTCAGTATTGCCCATAAACAGCACAAACAGGATCAAACCCAGCGCCAGCGCCACGTTGATCTCTGAAAGAATACGGATCCCTTTGTCCACGCCGGACGTCACGGAAATCGTCGCAATGACCACAGACAAAATAATCAGTGCCGTTTGCGCGGTCAGCCCTTCAGGAACATCAAACAAGACTTTCAGACCGTAGTTCAACTGAACCACACCGATACCTAATGTCGTGGCAATACCAAAAATCGTGCCGACTACAGCAGCAATATCCACGGTATGGCCGATTGGCCCATTGATTCGCTTACCAAAAATAGGATACAGCGCCGAGCGTATGGTCAATGGTAAGTTGTAGCGATAGCTAAAGTAACCCAGCGCAATTCCCATTAAGGCGTACATCGACCAACCGGTTAAGCCATAGTGGAACAGTGTCCAGACCATTGCCTGGCGAGCCGCTTCCATGGTTTGCCCCGCCCCTTCTGGCGGCTGCATGTACTGCGCAACCGGCTCAGCAACCGAGAAAAACATCAGGTCAATACCGATACCGGCGGCGAACAGCATGGCCGACCAACTCAGTACGCTGAATTCAGGTTTTGATTGTTCCGGGCCAAGCTTGATCGCACCAAAACGCGAACAAGCCATATAGAGCACAAATACGATATAGAGTGAGGCGGATAACATGTAGTACCAGCCAAACGTCGCAGAAACCCAGTTTACTGTTTTTAAGATCCAGCTTGCGGCCAAATCGCTATAAAGAATTGTCACAAGTGAAAATGTCAGAATCAGTCCGGCTGACGTGTAAAACACAACAGGATTGATTCTGTCTTTTTCACTGGCAGGTGAATTAATCATCGATTACCTCTGGTTAATTTACTGCAAAATATCAAGAGCTTACTTCAAAGTCAGGCGATGTCTGACTCGTATCCTTCCCTTTTATTGCCAAAACTTAATCTGCGCTACGGCGTTGTATTGCGCTTCCCACCGCTGCGTTTATCGTAACAACTGAAGCACAGCATCCTAACAACTTTTCTTTTTATATTGAACGTGCAATCAAAAAAAGTTTTAATAGAGGCTCGAATTGAGGGTGGAGTTGGAGTTATGCCAAAGGTGGGGATGCAGCCGATAAGACGTCGGCAACTGATTGATGCGACCCTGAGCACAATTAATGAAGTCGGGATTAATGATGCAACTATCGCCCAGATTGCGCGCCGTGCAGGCGTGTCGACCGGGATCATTAGTCACTACTTCAAAGACAAAAATGGCTTATTAGAAGCCACAATGCGCGACGTGACCCGCCAACTGCGTGATGCGGTTGCCGCCAGGCTGCGGCCTTTGGCTGATGCCAGCACAGAAGCGCGCTTGTGCGCGATTGTCGAAGGCAATTTTGACGAAACGCAGGTGCACAACGCCGCCATGAAGGCCTGGCTGGATTTTTGGTCCAGCAGCATGCATCAACCCCAGCTCAATCGCCTTGAGCGCGTCAGTAGCAGTCGGTTGTTTTCAACGCTGGCAGCAGAGTTCCGTCGTGAAATCCCCCGCGATAAGGCGCGTCTGGCGGCTTATGGCTTAGCCGCATTGATTGACGGTTTATGGCTACGTGCCGCATTAAGCGGTAAGCCCTTCAATCCAGACGCGGCCAGAACCTTGACCACACAATTCATCCGTCAGCAGTTGGCTGGCGAGCACGAATAAAGGAAGGAGAAGATATGTCCCTGTTCACCGAGCAAAAATTATATATCGATGGTGCTTACGTAGCCGCGACCGAAGGCGAAACTTTCCAAACCATCAATCCGGCCAATGGCGAAGTGTTGGCTGATGTGCATCAGGCAGGTGCAGTGGATGTTGATCGTGCCGTTGCTGCGGCGCAAAAAGGTCAAAAAGTTTGGGCAGCCATGACCGCAATGGAGCGCTCACGCATTTTGCGCCGTGCGGTTGATATTTTGCGCGAGCGTAACGACGAATTAGCTGAGCTGGAGATGCTCGATACCGGTAAGCCGTACAGCGAAACCGTCAGCGTGGATATCGTCACCGGCACCGACGTACTGGAATATTACGCTGGCCTGATCCCCACGCTGGAAGGCCAGCAGATCCCGCTGCGTGATACTTCATTCGTTTATACCCGCCGTGAACCGCTGGGCGTGGTGGCAGGCATTGGTGCCTGGAACTACCCCATCCAGATCGCGCTATGGAAATCCGCACCCGCATTAGCTGCGGGTAACGCAATGATCTTCAAACCCAGCGAAGTGACGCCATTAACCGCGCTCAAACTGGCAGAAATCTACACCGAAGCTGGCGTGCCAAATGGCGTATTTAACGTGCTGCCGGGCACCGGACAAGTCACAGGTCAGCTGCTGACTGAACATCCCGGCATCGATAAAGTCTCGTTCACCGGCGGCGTCGCCAGCGGCAAGAAAGTCATGGCTAATGCAGCGGGATCTACGCTGAAAGAGGTCACCATGGAGCTGGGTGGCAAATCTCCGCTGATCATCTTTGATGATGCCGATCTCGATTTGGCTGCCGACATTGCCATGATGGCCAACTTCTACAGTTCAGGTCAGGTTTGCACCAACGGTACTCGCGTCTTTATCCCTGCCCCGCTGAAAGCGGCATTCGAAGCGAAAATCGCTGAGCGCGTGGCACGCATCCAACCTGGCGATTTGCGCCAGCCGGAAACCAACTTTGGTCCGCTGGTGAGCTTTAGCCATCGCGATAATGTCATGCGTTATATCGAGTCAGGTATCGCTGAAGGGGCGCGCGTGCTGTGCGGTGGCAAACGCCTTACTGGCGCGGGCTTTGATCAGGGAGCTTGGGTTGCCCCCACCGTGTTCACCGATTGTCACGACGAGATGAAAATTGTGCGTGAAGAGATCTTCGGCCCGGTGATGTCAATTTTGAGTTACGAGAGCGAAGAAGAAGTGGTACGCCGCGCCAACGCCACCGAATTTGGTTTGGCTGCGGGCGTTGTGACGCAGGATCTGAATCGTGCGCACCGCGTGATTCATCAAATTGAAGCGGGCATTTGCTGGATTAACACTTGGGGTGAATCGGCAGCAGAGATGCCGGTCGGCGGTTACAAACATTCCGGCGTGGGTCGTGAAAATGGCCTGATGACGCTGCAAAACTACACCCAAGTGAAATCTGTGCAGGTCGAACTGTCACGTTTTCAGTCAATATTTTAATTATTCCAACCTGAGGAACGACGAATGGAATTTGATTACATCATCATCGGAGCCGGATCCGCAGGGAATGTTTTAGCTACACGCCTGACCGAAGACAGCACTGTAAACGTTCTACTGCTGGAAGCAGGCGGTCCAGATTATCGTTTTGATTTCCGCACCCAAATGCCTGCGGCGTTAGCGTATCCACTCCAGGGAAAACGCTACAACTGGGCTTACGAAACCGATCCTGAACCTTACATGAACAACCGCCGCATGGAATGTGGTCGTGGCAAAGGTTTAGGGGGGTCGTCGCTGATTAATGGTATGTGCTACATCCGCGCCAACGCGATGGACCTCGATGGCTGGGCCAAAGAGCCGGGCCTGGAATCGTGGAGCTATCTGGATTGCCTGCCGTACTACCGCAAAGCCGAAACCCGTGATATCGGGCCAAACGATTATCACGGCGGAGACGGCCCGGTTTGCGTGGCAACGCCAAAAGCGGGTAATAACGTGCTGTTTGAAGCGATGATCGAAGCGGGCGTGCAGGCGGGTTATCCGCGTACTGAAGACCTCAACGGCTATCAGCAGGAAGGTTTTGGTCCAATGGATCGCACCGTAACGCCACAAGGTCGTCGCTCCAGCACCGCGCGCGGTTATCTTGATCAAGCTAAAGGCCGTACCAACCTGAAAATTATCACGCATGCCACCACCGACCGCATCGTGTTCGAAGGCAAGCGTGCTGTCGGCGTGGAATATTTGGTGGGTGAGAGTAACACCTCACATAAAGCCCATGCGCGTCGCGAAGTGTTGTTGTGTGCAGGCGCGATCGCATCGCCGCAGATCTTACAGCGCTCGGGTGTTGGCCCGGCGACTTTGCTGAAGCAGTTCGATATTCCTGTGGTACAGGATCTGCCTGGCGTGGGTGAAAACCTGCAGGATCATTTGGAAATGTACCTGCAGTACGAATGCAAAGAGCCGGTTTCTATTTATCCGGCATTGAAGTGGTGGAACCAGCCGAAAATCGGTGCTGAATGGATGTTAAATGGCACCGGCCTCGGTGCCAGCAACCAATTCGAAGCGGGTGGCTTTATTCGAAGCCGCGAAGAGTTCGCCTGGCCGAATATTCAGTATCACTTCCTGCCGGTTGCGATTAACTACAACGGTTCTAATGCGGTTGATGCGCACGGTTTTCAATGTCATGTCGGTTCGATGCGTTCGCCAAGTCGGGGCCATGTGCGGTTGAAATCACGCGATCCGCGCCAGCATCCTTCGATTCTGTTCAACTACATGGCGTCTGAACAGGATTGGCACGAGTTCCGTGATGCCATTCGCATCACCCGCGAGATCATTCAGCAACCAGCCCTGGATAAATATCGCGGTCGCGAAATCAGCCCGGGTCTTGATTGCCAGACCGATGAGCAGCTGGATGAGTTTGTGCGTAATCATGGCGAAACGGCTTATCACCCTTGCGGTACCTGTAAAATGGGTACCGATGCGATGTCGGTGGTTGATGGCGATGGACGCGTTCACGGCCTGGAATCATTGCGTGTAGTGGATGCATCCATTATGCCGCTGATCATCACCGGTAACCTGAATGCCACCACCATTATGATTGGCGAGAAAATTGCTGACCGTATTCGTGGTCATCAGTTACCGCGCAGCACAGCGAAATACTTTGTGGCGGGCGATACGCCAGTGCGTACAGAGCCAAAGCGCGCAAATCAACACGCATAACGATCACCCATATTGCACTCGCGCCAACAGCTAAGTTGTTGGCGCTTTTTTGTCTGTTAACCGACTTGGTTAACTATCCTGACCCGCCTGATGCAGCGCTTTCAATGTTTGATACAGTACATTCACGTCCAACTGGCCGGGAGCAGACGCTTGTCCCAGGTTACCAAACGTCAGATTGCTGCCATACACTTCACCCGCGATACGGCTAATTGTCCCCTTTCCTCCCATTGCCATTGTCAGCAAAGGCTTATCACTGTGCTGTCGCATTTGCCAGGTGACAGACGTTAAGCGATTCACATCCTCTGGCGTTTTCGGCATCACGGCAATTTTCAACACATCAGCACCGTGCGCGGCTTGCCATTCCAGACGCTGTAACATCTCTTCATTAGACGGCGTAGCATTGAAGTCATGATAAGAGAGGATCACCGCCACCTTTTGCTGTCGCGATTCTGCCACCAGCTTTTGTATTGGTTGCTCACCGATGCGCATCTCAATATCAACCATATCAGCGAATCCCGCGGCCAACCATTGCTGATAAAGTTGCGTATAACGCGCATCGTCCAGCATTTTTTCTCCCCCTTCCTGTTTGGTACGAAAGGTCAGCAGCAACGGCTTACCGTTCAGTTTTTGGCGCATCGACTGGCCCAATTTAGCGACGCGCGGTCCATCCATAGCAAAAGCGATTTTATCAACACGCAGTTCAACGATACTCACTTCATGCGTGCGCGCGGCTTGCTCAGTTTCTTGCAGCACGCTGGCTTCATCCTGCCCTGAGGTCGAGACGATAATCGCGGGTTGTCCCTGACCAATGCGCACATTGCCTACCTGAAGCGGCTGAACCTGCTGTTTTTTCGACTCTGGCTCTTGAGCACTGGCGTCTGTCGCGCAAACAGAAACCGCCATCGCCAGTAAAATCGCTGTGGGTGCGTTTAACATTAATTTCTCCTTTCGCTTTGGTATGATCATTTCAGTTTTTAAGATCTGGTTCACACTTTTAAGATAGGCAAGAGAGAAGCAAGGAGAGAATAAATATGAAAGTGGATGCCGGACTGAAGCACGACCTGCGGCTGGGCCTCTGTTGTTTGCCTGCACTGATGCTGATTTTTATCGGCGGATTTCTGTTAAATCATGTTGCCGAAGCGAGCGTTATTGCCAGCGGTGCTTTGCCGCTGGCCTTTGGTGCCAGTAAAACCTGGGAAGGCTCTTCATTTAAATTGCTGCTGGCAACCGTGGTGGGACTCGGTTTCTCATCCTGGCTGGGCGCCATGGCGGGATCGGTGTTGCCGCTCTACATCAGCCTGGCCATGATTTATACCGCGGCCTACGCCATCATCACGGGTATCGATGGCACCGCGGGTTGGGTATTCCTGCAAGCGGCGATCGCCTTTCTGGTCTCAGGTTACTTTCCTGGCGATATGGCGCATGCCACTCACCGAGCGCTGCTTATTTCCATCGGCGGCTTGGTACAGTTAACAATAATTTGCCTGCTGTTGAGCAAAGGTCATTTTCATTTGCAGTGGGTGAGCCGATTTTCACTGTTCTCCTTTCTGCGTCAGGAGACGCTAAAACATCGCCACAAACTCCATCTGCGCTGGTCAGTGCTGTTTGGTTTATTGTCGATGGGGATGGCGCTGTTCACCGTTGAACTTTATCACCTGAAGAATGGCTACTGGACCGGTATGACTCTGCTGTTGTGTTTGCGCAACCACTATCAAGAATCACTGCTGCGGGTGCCGGCAAGGCTGTTTGGCACGTTTCTGGGCTGTTTGTCGGCGGGCGTCCTGATGTACTTTTTCCCACAACTTGCCGTGCTGGCATGCGGTTTTATCGTTTCAGGTTACGTCGCGTTTACCCTTTCCTATCGCCTGGCAACCGGCTCCTATTTTGTCTTTACCTTTTTCGTCACCCTGATGGTGGTATTTATGATTTCACTGACCGGGTTAGCGCAGGGAAATGTGGCAGCCGATCGCCTGACTGCAACGGCAATTGGCGGAGCCTACGCATTAGCCGCAATCTTATTCACCCGTTTGGCGACGGCATTACAAATCCGACTTAGCGACAATAAAAAGTCCGATCCTGAATCATTATATTGAATCAACGAACCCGGAAACGGTATGCCGATAAGGGTTCGAAAACTTCAGGAACAATAATTTACCAATTAAATCGCATTGAAAAATAAGCGTATTTTGGAAAAATCATGTGATTTAAAGCATGCCGTCTGCAAAGTGTCAGTTTTTCTATAGGCTTTACTGACAATCTTTTACAGAGGGATGTATTGTGGCATCAACATCGCTGCGTTTTTGGCCAACGCTAAGTGGTCTTTTGGTCAGCTTGTTTGGTTTAGCTTATTTGATACTCGGAGGCTGGCTGGCTTTTTCAGGCGGCACGCCGTGGTATCTGCTGTTTGGTATTGGCTTCTTAATCAGCGGCATTCAACTTTTACGGCGTCGCTCGTCAGGTATCTGGCTCTATTTGATCACTTTTTTGATTTGTGTGGTGTGGTCATTAACGGAAGTGGGACTCGATGGCTGGCAATTAATGCCTCGTCTTCTGGCGCCAGCAATTCTTGGCATTTGGCTCTGCATGCCTTGGGTTGTGCGTCCAATCATCACGGCTGCTGCTCAACGCCGTTCAACGTTGGCTGCCGCATTGATTTATCTTCTCTCTATCGGCGGCATTCTTTACAGCGGCTGGCAAGTCACTGACGCCCGCTTTGTTCATCATCTCCCCTTTCCCGCCGTGCAATCTGCTCAGCGCTCAGCCACTGAAGATAACGGCAATGACTGGAAACATTACGGGCGCACGGCGGCTGGACAACGCTTTTCTCCGCTAACGCAAATTACGCCGCAGAACGTAAATGAATTAAAACCGGCATGGCGTTACGACACCGGTGATGTCATGCGTAAAGGCGAAGACAAGGCAGGACGTGAGTTCAGTTTTGAAGTGACACCCATTAAAGTGGGCAACAGCTTGTACATTTGTACGCCTCATCGTGAAGTGATTGCGCTGGATGCCACCACAGGAAAACAGCGTTGGAAATTTGATCCGAAATCGAATACTTCAGCTAATGAATACCTTGCCTGCCGTGGTGTGGCATGGAGCCAGGTTGATAGTGATGCGACCTGCCCACAGAAAATCATTACGACTACGGCGGATGCGCGCATGGTGGCGCTGGACGCACGCACCGGCAGACCGTGCGAATCTTTTGGTCAACATGGTTATGTCTCTCTTACCGATCACATGGGCAACGTGCCACCTGGATTTCATTACATCACTTCGCAGCCGATGGTGCTGGAAGGCCGTATCGTGTTAGGCGGTTGGATATATGATAATCAAACCACGGGCGAACCCTCAGGCGTTGTGCGTGCCTATGATGAGAAAACCGGTGAATTGAGTTGGGCGTGGGATTTGGGTCGAAATCCAGCGAATGCGCCGTTAAAAGCGGGTGAAACCTATACACGCGGTACACCAAACGGCTGGGGAACCTACACCGCCGATCCAAAATTGGGTTTGATTTATATTCCGCTGGGTAACGCCACACCGGATTACTACGGTGCGGGAAGACGCACTTTTGACGAAAAATATTCAAGCTCAATCGTTGCACTCGACATTCATAGCGGCGAAGAAAAATGGCATTTCCAGACGGTGCATCATGACGTATGGGACTTTGACTTGCCGATTGGTCCAACGTTAGTTGACCTGCCCACTCCAGATGGAAAAGGTGTGCATGCGCTGGTGCAAACCACAAAGATGGGGCAGTTGTTCTTGCTGGATCGTCGAACCGGTAAGCCGCTGGCTCAAGTGAATGAAAAATCTGTTCCCACCTCGCCCTCATTACCGGGCGAACATCTTTCACCAACGCAGCCTGATTCCGTGGGTATGCCTAACCTTGCCCCGCCCATATTAAAAGCAACCGACACCTGGGGCGCTACGCCGTTTGATCAGCTTTGGTGCCGCATTCAGTTTCACCGTTACCGTTATCAGGGTAATTTCACGCCACCAGCAGCGGGAACTTCCATCGCTTATCCTGCCTTTGATGGGGTAATGGATTGGTACGGTGCATCAATTGATCCGCGCCATAATGTCATGATTGCCAATACCAGCTATATCCCTTTCACCATGCAAATGATGAAAAGTGACGACGCTATTAAGCAAGGTCTGATGCAGAAATGGGCAGGCTGGGCCAGCGGTCAACCTTATCTAAAACCTAAGGAATTCGCGGTGGGCCCTGAATATGGCACGCCTTGGGCGGCAGTCGTCAAACCCTGGCTCAGCCTATTAGGTGCCCCGTGTAGCACACCGCCGTGGGGCAAGTTATATGCCATCGACCTCACCAGCCGCAAAATTATCTGGGAACGTCCGGCTGGCACGACGCGCGATATGAATATTTTCGGTACACATACTAACGCTCCGCTGCCAACCGGCATCTTTATGATGGGCGGCAACGTCATTACTCAAAGTGGACTGATTTTCATGGGGGCAACGGCCGATAATTATCTGCGTGCTTATGACGAAGCCAGCGGAAAAGAACTGTGGCGCACCCGCTTACCGGCAGGCGGCCAGGCTACGCCGATGACTTACCAAGGTGAAGATGGCAGACAATATGTGGTTATTGCGGCGGGAGGACACGGAGGTTTGGGTACAGCCTCAGGGGATTCTGTGATGGCTTATGCGCTGCCTTCTCATTAAATATTTTCTTTGGGCTGTGCTTTTTTCAGCCCTGCTTATTCCCTTTACATAAAAGTAAAAAGGTTTTTTTATTGTTAGATATAATAAACCAGCCACTGAAATAGTTATTAACATATTACTGATTTGCATAAAGTCGGTTTTATTTTCAGACTTAAGGAGGAATAAATTGAGGAGGAAATATGATTGAACAATATCGTCATTGCATTGAAGCATGCTATTTCTGCGCTGCCGCCTGTGATAATTGTGCCGCATCCTGTTTAAAAGAAGAGAATTTAGAAATGATGCGGGATTGCATCAGACTGGATACACAATGCGCCAGCCTCTGTCGTTTAAGCGCGCAATTTATGGCACTGGACAGCGATGCTGCAAAAGCATTATGTGCAATTTGCGCGGATATTTGTCAGCAATGCGGCGAAGAGTGTGGGAAACATCAGCATGATCATTGCCAGCAATGCTCAAAAGCGTGTCTACACTGCGCTGAAGCATGCCGCAAAATGGCCGCTTAACATACGTGATTAACCGCCTGAAAAGGCGGTTTATTACTGGTGGTGAATTATAAAAGATCACTAAGCGTGAAAGTCAGCATTAATAATTTTAGGCATTTTTTGCATCAAAAGGGCCTGTATCGCCGGAGTTAAGCACAGCATTTTCTTTGGCGATCATTTGGGAAACTCTAACCATATCCTGGAACTCTTGCAGCAGGAGTTCTGCTTCAGGTCGATAGGGATCATAGGGATCAACCATGACAGAGTTGATGGCTTTATTCACGCTGCCAATGAGTTCGCTCAGTCCACCATTTTGGCCGATGGTCAAAAGCAAGGCACTCATCATCAGAGATTGCGCTTCTACTCGAGCGGCTAGCTGTTTAGCTTGAGCATCCATATTCGAAATTTTAGCAAGCATACTCAGTATGACATTATTCATCTGACCTCCAGTCTTTTATTCAGAAAAACAATGAGCGCTTAGCGCTGAACATACAGAGTTTACCTGAAAAAGGGGGGAATATGCCACATGGTCAGACCAGAGTGCTGTTTTCAGGTAATTAACCGCGCCTATCTTCTGTGGATAAGATTAATAAAATTAAACCCATAAAAGAAGCTTATATACTCAATATTAATTACGTTGCAACAGTGAAGAGATAACCCTGCTGCAACGCGGAGAGAATAAACCGCAAGAACCTTTCAACGTTCTGCCGCTTCGCTTTTAGGCTACACCCAATGCTGTTTTTACTTCATTCGCAATTTTTTCAACTTGCGGGCCATATATGACCTGGACATCGTTATTACTGACACGGTTTATTCCATTAGCGCCAGTGCTCATTAAAGTCTGATCAACGACTTCCTTCATATCTTTAACCCGGACGCGCAAACGCGTAAAACAGCAATCAACATCTTCAATATTCGCATGGCCGCCTAAACCACTGATGATCACTTGGGTGCGCTCGTTGGCAGCAACCACCTGCGGTTTTTCATCCTCAGATTCTCTGCCTGGCGTTTCTACGTTCATTCGGGTAATGACGAAGCGGAAAGCGTAGTAATAGAGCGGTGCATAAATCACGCCCAGCGCCAGCGTCCACCACCAATGCGTTTTGCTGCCGCCGAGCATGCCAAACACGACCAAATCGATAACGCCACCCTGAACGTTCCCGATCATCAAGTGCAACATCGACATCAACATAAATGAGAGGCCGGTCAGAAAGGCATGCAGTAAATAAAGCACCGGCGAAACGAAGATGAAACAAAACTCCAGCGGTTCAGTGATACCGGTAGTAAAAGAGGTTAATGCTCCCGCCATCACCAGCGCCTTGACGCGTTGCTTATGCTCTGGCCTTGCCGTGTGATAAATCGCCAGCGCCGCTGCGGGTAAACCAAACATCATTACTGGGATTTTTCCCTGCGCAAGAAACTGGGTGGCAGTGCGAATGGTTTCATCTGGAATCATACCAGGATGGGTTAAAGAGGTATTAAAGATATTCAGTGCACCGACAACACTTTGGCCATCAACAGTTGCCATACCGCCAATCGGCGTAAAACGCACCGTTTCATTCAGAATATGGTGCAGGCCGGTAGGAATCAGGATGCGCTCGAAGGCACCTAGCAGAAAAGCGCCATATTGTCCGCTTTTACCAATCATCTGACCGATCCAGGCAATGCCCTGACCTATGGTTGGCCATATCATTGCTAACAGCACACCGATGAGCGGTAAACAGACCACGGTGACAATTGGCACAAAGCGACGCCCTCCAAAGAAGCTGATCGCCGTGGGCAACTGCTGGGTGTAGAAACGATTGTGTAGCGCAACTGTTGCTAAGCCAGCAATGACGCCGCCGAGCACACTCATGTTGTAGGTGAAGACGCCCAGCATCTCGATGTATTCCGCCGAGGTCATCATCGCCGTGGTTTGATCCATGCCCGCCTGCTGTAACGCTTCTGGCGTGGTCGTAGCGGCAGTTAAGCCTTTGGCGGCCAACGTGGCATTGATACCGACATTCATCGCAATGTAACCAATCACCGCTGCAAAAGCCGCCGTGGGTTTTTCTGCTTTGGCCAAACCGATGGCGCTGGCCACGGCAAAAAACACCGGCAAATTAGCGAACAGCGCGCCAGCAACTTTGCGGATAAAGCCAATGATTAATTGTGGAACCTGCATCTGCGCAAACGCATCGCCGGTAATCGCCGGATTTTGCATTGCTGCTGCCAATCCAAGAAATATCCCCGCAGCGGCAATGACCGAGATCGGCATCATCAACGCTTTGCCAAAAGCATGAATCTGGCTGGTCAGCTGTTTCATGGTATCGCGCCCTCTTCTGTTGTGAAAAAACAGTATTAGCGCGATGTAGAAACTTCACCCGTAAACGCCGGGTTAAACGCGAGTAAAATTTGACCAACATCACATTTAAGTCAAATGCACGATAAACAGTGACTATCGCACCATTAAGTCAATCAATTAGACAACTTTTATGCAGAGCGGCACACTTCCCTTCACCATCAGGCCATATCCTGATAACAAACTTTCTACAATATTTTCCAATAAAAATAAGCCTGCACTCATTATGAAATTTAAACGCAAAATCAAACCTTACCGTGCCGCAGCGGGCGGTTGGGGTTCACTGGAAGCTACCACGCGTTTCGTCTTTGACAGCAAAGCTGCACTGAAAAATATGCGTAATCTGCTACGCATGAATAAAGCCCGCGGTTTTGACTGCCCAGGCTGCGCATGGGGCGATGACAACAAAAGTACGTTTAGCTTTTGCGAAAACGGCGCAAAAGCGGTCACCTGGGAAGCGACACGTCGTGTCGTCGATACCGACTTCTTTGCTAAGCACAGCGTTAATACGCTTTACGCGCAGAGTGATTACTTTCTTGAATATCAGGGCCGTTTAACGCATCCGCTGCGTTACAACGCCGAAACCGATCATTATGAACCCATCAGCTGGGATGAGGCGTTCGCGCTAATTGCACGCCATATCAAGGCGATGGATAATCCTGATCAAATGGAGCTGTACACCTCCGGCCGCGCCAGTAATGAAGCGTCCTGGCTTTATCAGTTGTTTGGCCGCCTGATGGGCACGAATAACTTCCCTGACTGCTCCAATATGTGCCACGAAGCCAGCGGTACTGGCCTGAAGCGCAGTATCGGCGTAGGTAAAGGCACGATTCGCCTGGATGATTTTGACCACGCTGACGCGATTTTTGTCTTCGGTCAAAACCCGGGAACGAACCATCCACGCATGCTGCACAGCCTGCGTCACGCTGCCGATCATGGCGCGAAGATCGTAACCTTTAACACGCTACGTGAGCGCGGTCTGGAACGGTTTGCCGATCCACAAAAACCCCTTGAAGTCATGACGTCTAAAGCGGGCACCATCAGTTCGGCTTATTACCAACCGAATTTGGGGGGTGATATGGCGGCGGTACGCGGCATGGTGAAGACGCTGCTGGAAACGCACCGTGCGCGTCTGGCTGCGGGTGAAAGTGGCTTGTTCGATCAGGCTTTTCTGAATGCCAAAACGCAAGGCGTTGAAGCGTACTTTGCAGCAGTTGATAACACCGATTGGGCGCAGATCGTGGCGCAATCAGGTCTGACTGAGGCGCAGATCCGCGAAGCCGCGGCGATTTATCAAAGCGCCGACCGGGTAATTTGTACTTGGGCGATGGGCATTACCCAGCACAAACATTCGGTTGATACGGTTCGTGAGATCACTAACCTGCAACTGCTGTTTGGGCAACTGGGTAAAAAAGGCGCGGGCCTGTGTCCGGTTCGCGGTCACAGTAATGTTCAGGGCAACCGCACCATGGGCATCGATGAGAAACCGGCTAAGCCGTTCCTTGATGCGCTGGGCAAACATTTCGATTTTGAACCCCCACGTGCAGCAGGCCATAACACCGTTGAAGCCTTGAATGCCATGCTACGTGATGAAGTCAAAGTGTTGATCGCGTTAGGCGGTAATCTCGCTGCAGCAGCGCCAGATTCACCGATTACCGAAGAAGCGATGTCGCGTTGCGGTTTGACGGTGCACATCAGTACCAAGCTGAACCGCAGCCATTTGGTTCCGGGGCATGAAGGATTGATTCTGCCGACGTTGGGTCGCACCGAGCGTGACGAGCAGGCGACCGGCAATCAGTTCATTACTGTGGAAGATTCATTCAGCATGGTGCACGCCTCTGAAGGCATCGGCATGCCGCTGGCGGATACGCAGCGTTCAGAAACGGCGATTGTGGCAGGTATTGCACACGCAGTACTCGGTGATGACAAAGTAAAATGGCTGGATTTGGCCGGTGATTACAACCTGATCCGCGATCATATTGCCGCCACGATCCCAGGCTTCACTGATTTCAATGAAAAATGCGACCTGCCGGGCGGTTTTTATCTGGGCAACGCCGCAGCGGAATTGCGTTTTAATACGCCGTCAGGAAAAGCAGAATTTAGCCACGCAGCACTGCCAACGTCACTGTTTCCCAACCTGAATGCGGACGTGCCGTTTACCCTGCAAACTCTGCGTTCCCACGACCAGTACAACACCACGATTTACGGTCTCGACGATCGCTATCGCGGCGTGTACGGCCAGCGCGAAGTGGTGTTTATTAACCCTGATGACATGGCCGAATTGGGTTTCAGCGAAGGTGAGTTGGTTGATATCGAAACGCTGTGGAACGACGGGATTACGCGTTGCGTCAGCGGCTTCAAGCTGGTGCCATACAATATTCCGCGCGGCAATCTCGCGGCCTATTATCCCGAAACCAACCCGCTGGTCCCACTCAATAGCTTTGGTGACGGCAGCGGTACGCCAACCTCAAAATCGGTACCGGTAAAACTCGAACTTTCACAGGCACTTCCCGGTCAGCGAATTGCCTAAAATCCTTGTTACAGCATTGTTAAAAAGCCGCGCTAAGCGGCTTTTTGCCTTGCCGCGCGACCCCGATTCGCGTAAAACTGTCAGCCGCTCTTAGGCCACGAAACTAAAAAAATTATGTTCCAGGATAACCCGCTGCTCGCGCAGCTCAAAGAGAAGCTCCACTCGCAAACGCCTCGCGCCGAAGGTGTGGTAAAAGGCACTGAAAAAGGCTTCGGCTTCCTCGAAGTTGATGCGCAAAAAAGCTACTTCATCCCGCCTCCGCAGATGAAGAAAGTGATGCACGGTGACCGCATCGTTGCCATCATCCATAGCGATAAAGACCGTGAAAGTGCTGAACCAGAAACGCTGGTTGAACCGTTTCTGAGCCGCTTTGTTGGCCGCGTGCAGAAGAAAGACGATCGTCTTTCAATTGTCCCGGATCATCCGCTGCTGAAAGATGCCATCCAGTGCCGCCCGGCCCGTGGTGTGACACATGATTTTCAAGCTGGCGACTGGGCAGTGGCTGAGATGCGCCGCCACCCGCTAAAAGGCGACCGCGGTTTTTATGCTGAACTGACCGAATTTATTATCAAAGCTGACGATCACCTTGCGCCATGGTGGGTGACGCTGTCGCGCCATAACCTTGAGCGTGAAGCGCCAGACGTTGGCTTTGGCGAAATGATGGATGAGAAACTGACGCGTGAAGATCTCACCGCACTGGATTTTGTCACCATCGACAGCGCCAGCACCAAAGATATGGATGATGCGCTGTACGTTGAGGAACTGAACGATGGCGCGCTGCGTCTGACTATCGCCATCGCCGACCCCACCGCTTACGTGCCAGAAGGCAGCCAGCTCGATAAAGTGGCGGCGCAACGTGCCTTTACTAACTATCTGCCAGGCTTCAATATTCCAATGTTGCCACGCGAACTCTCTGACGATGTGTGTTCGCTGCGTCCGAATATGCGCCGTGCAGCGTTGGCTTGCCGCGTGACCGTGGCAAAAGACGGCACTTTAGGCGAAGATCCACAGTTCTTTGCTGCCTGGATTGAATCTAAAGCCAAGCTGGTTTACGACGACGTCTCTGACTGGCTGGAAAACAGCGGCGAATGGCAACCCGAGAACGAAGCGATCGCGAACCAGATTCGACTGTTGCATCGCATCTGCCTGGCACGCGGCGAATGGCGTCAAACCCATGCGCTGGTGTTTAAAGATCGCCCAGATTACCGCTTCCTTCTGGGTGAAAAAGGCGAAGTGCTGGAGATCATTGCCGAGCCACGCCGCATCGCTAACCGCATTGTTGAAGAAGCGATGATCCTGGCTAACGTCTGCGCGGCCAAAGTGCTGCGTGAACGCCTCGGCTTTGGTATCTACAACGTTCATGCCGGTTTTGATGCGACCAATGCCGAGCAAGCAGCAACAGTGCTGGCTGCACATGGCATCACCGTGGATGCGGAAGCAATCACTACGCTGGAAGGCTTCCGCGTGCTGCGTCGTGAACTCGATGCGCAGCCAACGCAGTTCCTCGACAGCCGCATTCGTCGCTTCCAGACTTTCGCTGAAATCAGCACTGAACCAGGCCCACACTTTGGTTTAGGCCTGGAAGCTTATGCGACCTGGACTTCGCCGATCCGTAAATTTGGCGACATGATCAACCATCGTTTGCTGAAAGCGATTATCCGGGGTGATGACATTGCACGCCCGGATAGCGCGCTGACCGTGACCATGAGTGAGCGTCGTCGTCTGAATCGCATGGCTGAACGCGATGTCGGTGACTGGCTGTATGCGCGCTATCTGTCGCCGTTCGCTGGCAGCGATCGTAAATTCAGTGCCGAAATTATTGATGTGTCACGTGGCGGTATGCGCGTCCGTTTGCTGGAGTTCGGCGCGGTCGCCTTTATCCCTGCCCCGTTTATTCACGCGGTGCGTGATGAACTGGTCTGCAGCCAGGAAAACGGCACGGTTCAGATCAAGGGTGAAGTCGCTTTCCGCGTCACCGACGTTATTGACGTGACCATCGCTGAAGTGCGCATGGAAACACGTAGCGTTGTGGCTCGCCCAGCGGTATAAGCACGAAAATTTGCGGGACAACTCAGGTTGTCCCGCACTTTCCCCAAATTATTTGCCTAAATGTTAAATTTGTACCTCGCCTCACACTTCTCTATCGATTAACTTCCACTTACATTCCATTACATTAAGTTTAACTCGTTGTTTTCGATCGCCTCTCTCTCGATCCCTACAAGGAGTTAGTCATGAAAAACGTCAAAACCGGAGTCATCTGGTTAGCGGTGGCGTTAATCGGCGCGGGCGCGTTTGCCATGCTCGCCTTAAACCGTGGCGAGCACGTCAACGCCGTTTGGCTGGTCATTGCCGCTGTCGCCTGCTACAGCATCGCTTATCGCTTTTACAGCCTGTTTATTGCGCGCAACATTTTTGAACTGGACGACCGTCGCCTCACACCTGCCGAACGTCTTAACGACGGGCTGGATTATGTCCCAACCAACAAATGGGTGCTTTTTGGCCATCACTTTGCTGCCATTGCAGGCGCAGGTCCGCTGGTTGGCCCAATTTTAGCGGCTCAAATGGGGTTCTTACCGGGCACTATCTGGATTCTGGTCGGCGTAATGATGGCTGGCGCAGTGCAGGACTTTTTGATTCTGTTCATTTCCACGCGCCGTGACGGACGCTCCTTGGGTGAAATGGCGCGTCAGGAGTTAGGCGCTTTTGCTGGTGTGATTACTATGCTGGGTGCGCTGGGCGTAATGATCATTATTCTCTCGGCGCTGGCGTTGGTCGTGGTGAAAGCCTTAGCGGACAGTCCTTGGGGACTGTTTACCATTGCCGCCACCATACCGATCGCGCTGTTTATGGGCGTTTACATGCGCTTTATCCGCCCCGGTAAAATCGCTGAGGTCTCGTTGATTGGCTTTGTGCTGATGATGGCCGCGATTATCTTCGGTGGCGATGTGGCACAACATCCCTACTGGGGGCCCTTTTTTACGTTGAAAGGCACGTCACTGACGTGGGTCTTGGTAATTTACGGCTTTATCGCTTCGGTGCTGCCGGTTTGGTTACTGTTAGCGCCGCGTGATTATCTCTCGACCTTTCTGAAAATTGGTGTGATCGTTGGCTTGGCGATTGGCATCGTGTTTGCCATGCCAGAGTTGAAAATGCCTGCGGTGACGAAATTCATTGACGGCACCGGCCCGGTCTTCTCCGGCGCGCTCTTCCCCTTCTTGTTTATTACCATTGCCTGTGGCGCGATTTCTGGTTTCCATGCGCTGGTTTCAAGCGGTACTACGCCAAAACTGATCGAGCGCGAAAGTCATATTCGCTTTATCGGCTATGGCGCGATGCTGATGGAATCCTTTGTCGCCATCATGGCGTTAATCTGTGCATCGGTGCTGGATCCGGGCGTCTACTTTGCCATGAACTCTCCGGCAGCGCTGATTGGCACCACGGTTGAAAATGCCTCTCAGGTCATTAACGGCTGGGGCTTTGTGGTAACGCCAGAAGTGTTGAGCGGCATTGCACGTGACGTTGGTGAAGGATCGATTTTATCACGGGCCGGTGGCGCACCGACCTTTGCGGTTGGCATGGCGCATATCATTACGGAAGTGTTCAACAGCCGCGCCATGATGGCGTTTTGGTATCACTTCGCCATTCTGTTTGAAGCGCTGTTTATTCTTACCGCTGTTGATGCAGGCACACGCGCCTGCCGCTTTATGGTGCAGGATTTGGTCGGCACCGTGGTGCCCTCAATGGCCAACAACCGTTCGTGGTTAGGTAACATGGCCGGTACCTCGGTAGCTGTCGCGGGATGGGGCTTTTTCGTTTATCAGGGCGTAGTCGATCCGCTTGGCGGTATCAACACCTTGTGGCCACTGTTCGGTATTGGTAACCAGATGCTGGCTTCAATGGCGTTGATCCTCGGAACGGTAGTGCTGTTTAAGATGAAGAAACAGCGTTACGCCTGGGTCACGATTCTGCCCACGATTTGGCTGTTTATTACCTCAATGACTGCGGGCTGGCAGAAAATCTTTCATGAAAAACCTTCGATCGGTTTCCTTGCGCAGGCAAATAAATTCCGTAGAGGTTTAGATGAAGGCGTGATTCTTGCGCCAGCAAAAACTGTAGCCGATATGCAAACCATCGTTTTTAGCAACCAAATCAATGCCGCTTTGTGTGGATTCTTCATGCTGGTGGCGGTCACGATGTTAATCGCTGCGGTGTTTGTTATTCGTCGCGCCCTGCGCAGTAACGTGCCGACTACCCATGAATCTGAGCCAGCGTTACGTAAGGAGGTGCGTCATGTTTGATGCCATTCATCGTGCTACACGTCCACAAGGCGTATGGCAAATTGAACGTTGCCAGCGGCTATCAGCGCCAGATACGGCGAAATTTAGCTGGCGCGCGCTGTGGCAAGGTTTACAACAGAGCTTTCGCTTAATGGTCGGCGTTCAGGATTATCAAAAATATTTACAGCATATGCAGCACCATCATCCCGATCAGACAGCAATGACAGAGCGAGATTTTCATCGTTATTGCCTGGATGCTCGCTTTCCAAGCCAAGCGGGGAAACTGGGTAAATGCCCTTGCTAAATCAACGCCATCGCCCCGTTTTTACGGGGCTTTTTTGTGCCATTCATAGCTGGACAACAAAATATATTCAGTTTGCATCTTGTGCTCGCGTCAGATGATGAATACTGTTGCTAAAATAATGAGATAACGCCTGCAGAGCACTTCCCGGAGGAAGTTCCATGACCGATGAACAAGGGCAAACCTTGTTGTATACCTTATTTGGTACAACCAGCCCTCATTGGCGTCTAACCGCGGACAGCGATGCGCTGCATTTTGCTGAAGACGAATCGTCAAATACCAACATTGCCCTGCCGCTGACGCCGGGCCAGGCCAGTTTAATCCGCGCAATGCCAGTGATCACCTCGACAATTAATCTTACGCTGCCGCTACACGGCGTGCCGGTGCCAATGCACTTGGTGGGCCGCAAGGTAAACCAGTCATCCTGGGGCGGAACGGCTTCTGCGTGGGGTGATACCTCTGCCGTGGCACGTGATTTGACGCTGGGTCTTTCATTTGCTGAGCAAGTGGTTTCAGAAGCTAATTCGGTGATCGTGATTCTCGATCAGCGCGGCAATATTCAACGTTTTAATCGCCTCAGTGAAGAATATACCGGCCTGAATGAACATGAAGTGATTGGGCGCAACGTCTTTCAATTGTTTATGAGTAAACAGGAAGCTGCAGCATCACGCCGCAACATTGCCGGATTCTTTCGCGACGGCAATTCCTACGAAGTTGAACGCTGGGTGAAGACTAAAAAAGGCCAGCGACTGTTTCTGTTTCGTAATAAGTTCGTGCACAGCGGTAGCGGAAAAAATGAAATTTTCCTCATCTGTTCAGGAACGGACATAACCGAGGAAAGACGGGCCCAGGAACGTCTACGGGTGCTGGCAAACACCGATACGGTGACCGGATTGCCTAATCGCAACGCAATTCATCAACAAATGAGCCTGGCACTAGAGCAAGCAGGCGGCGATGAAACCGGTGTGGTTTATCTCGATCTGGATAATTTCAAAAAAGTTAACGACGCTTACGGCCATATGTTTGGCGATCAACTGCTGCAAGCTGTCTCTTTGGCGATTCTTAGCTGTTTGGGTAAAGATCAAACGCTGGGACGTCTGGGTGGTGATGAATTCGTGGTGCTGGCTGAACATACTAGCCAGGCGGCGCTGGAAGCGATGTCATCTCGCATTCTGGAGCGTTTGCGTTTACCGTTCCGCATTGGACTCATTGAGGTTTATAGCGGCTGCTCCATTGGTATTGCCCTTGCCCCGCTGCATGGCGAAGACCGTGAAAGCCTGATTCGCAATGCTGATACTGCGATGTATCACGCAAAAGAGAATGGTCGCGGTAAATATTGTGTTTTCGCCGCTGAGATGAACCAACGCGTATTTGAATATTTATGGCTTGATACCAACCTTCGTAAAGCGCTGGAACTCGATCATTTAACGGTTTTTTACCAGCCTAAAGTCGACAGCGATGGGCAGATACGCAGCGCGGAAGCGTTAGTGCGCTGGAACTCACCGGAACGAGGCTTGGTTTCCCCGGCTGAATTTATCCCCTATGCGGAAGAATCTGGCCTGATTGTGCCGCTCGGCCGCTGGGTCATGCTCAATGTGCTGAAACAGATCCTCACCTGGCGTCAACAAGGCATTGAACTGCGCGTAGCCGTAAATGTTTCTGCGCGACAACTGCTGGATCAGAGCATTTATAGCGATTTAAAACAGGCATTGGCCGATGCCGGTTTAAGTGATTGTCCAATCGATATCGAATTAACCGAAAGCTGCTTGATTGAGAATGAAGCTGAAGCGCTGACGCTAATGAAAAAGTTCCAGGATCTGGGCGCCCAGGTCCATCTTGACGATTTTGGTACAGGCTATTCGTCACTTTCCCAATTAGCACGTGTGCCAATCAATGCCATCAAGCTCGATCAAAGTTTTATACGTGATATCAACTTACAGCCTGTTTCTCAGTCGCTGGTTCGCGCGATCGTTGCCGTCGCCAAGGCTCTCGATCTGTTAGTGATTGCCGAAGGCATTGAAACAAAAGCTGAAGAAGCATTTATCCTCAATAGTGGCGTTGATGGGCGTCAGGGTTACTATTACGCAAAACCAATGCCCGCAGAGCAGTTTGGGCATTGGCTGGCTAAGCATCCTGCCCGCGTTTAACGCTGGATTACATTACTATCCCGCTTTACGCAACGAGGCGCTGTGGCGGTTTTGTAATTGCACCAAACGTTCCATGTAAGCAATATCTTTTGGCTCAATGGTAAAGGCAAAATCGACCCAATCTTCGGTGATATCCATCAATTCAGCGCGTGTTAATTGCAGCACGCGCTGACGCGCTTTGAGCATAGCCCGCACACCATTCAGCTTCGGACGCAACGTATCAATGAATGTGCGTGTTGCACGATAGCTGTCGCCCGGCTGGAAGACTTTATCGACCAGTCCTCGCGTTTCAAACCACTCCGCACTGTGAGATTCACCTTCACAAATTAACTCCTCTGCCAGTTTCATGCCTGCGCGGCGAGCCACCAATGAATAACCGCCCATACCAGGGAACAAGTTGAAGGCAATTTCAGGGAATCCCATGCGTGCATTGTTCTGCGCCAGAATGAAGTGATGCGCCAGCGCCGCTTCAAAGCCACCGCCTAATGCGCTGCCCTCAATCATCGCTAGCGTCACCGCGCCGGTATCAAAACCACGTGCTGCAGAATGAATGCAATCCACACAGGCTCTGGCATAAGCACGTAAAGCTTCACGGCGATTGTTACGAATACATTCAACGAAGAAACGCAGATCGCCACCCGCATTAAACATCTGCGGTACCAAAGAACCGGTTACCCAGAAATCAATCGGTAAGCCAGAACGCTGTGCGGCATAGCTCAAATTCATGATTTCCTCTATCAGCTCATGGTTGAAGCTAGGACGCGGCTGCGCCCGCAACATCATCCACATGGTGCGTCGTCCTTCTTCGTAGTACGCCACCAGCTGTGTGGTATGTCCGACTTCGGTAAACAATCTGCAAGTTGCTTGGTTAATAACTGTCATAGTCTCATCCTCTGATTATTAGATGCGTTTTTTACGCCACATCAGCGTAATGCAGAGTGAGGCCAGACCAAATGAGAGATTGATTTATAAAACAAAATCCAGAGATTTCCCCGACTTAGGGCCGGGGATTGATTAGGTGGGTTACTTAATAGCCGCGCGCTGGCTGACAACAACCTGCGAACGCTTAACGCGTTTTGAATATATCGCGGTGATAATCGGGACCAGAACAGACGTTACAATAACCGATGTCGCGACCACCGCGGTCGCAGCTGGTGCAACCGGTTTGAACTGTGGCAGCATTTCTGCAATCAATACTGGCGTAGCAACGGCGGCTCCTGCCGTACTCGATGCGGCAATACCTGCGGTTCCGTCTCCGCCTCCGATTACGCGATCGGCAATAATTAATGGGATGCCGGTAATGATAATCACTGCGACGCCCAACATGATACCGAGCAGACCCGTTTCAGCAATGACGGCCAGATTGATGGTATTGCCCAAAGCAAACGCGAAGAAAGGAATCAGCGTATGGACCGCTTTGCCAAAGAATTCTCGCAATTCTGGATCAAGATTTCCTAAAGCAAAACCGACAATAAAGGGCAGAACTGCACCGACAAAGACGTGGGGTTCAAATGATGCTATGCCGGCTGTGCCAAGAATAACCATAGTCATCAGTGGACCTGATTCCAGCGACATCAGGACAAATGCGCCCGCCTCTTCCTTCGAACCATATTGCTGCATAATCGAGGCATAAAGGCCGCCATTGGTCATATCCATCGCGGCGACCAAAGCCAGCGTAGAGAGTCCAGCAAACATGCCGACTTCAACACCGTTCTCCGGCATCATGCGTGAGGCGATGGCCGCGACTACCCAGGCCACGGCAATTTTGGTCAGCACTAACGTACCGGACTTACGCAATACCGTTCCCGTCGCGCTGATTTTTATCGATGCACCCATACAGAAAAACCACACAGCCAGAATAGGTACCGTCCCGGTCATCAATCCGTTGGTGAACGATCCAAAATATTTTCCGGCATCGGGGGAAAAGGTGTGACAAAGCGCGCCGAGAAATAGCGGTATCAACATCATGCCGCCAGGGATTTTATCTATCGCACGTTTGATATGCATATTGGTGTCACCTTTGCTGTTCCAGAGGAAGATGTGAGTTGTGCCCGAAGGCGATGACAGCAAAGTAATGACATTAAGAAACAAAAACAGTGATCCTGACTATAAAATTGAAACAGCGTTTTATTTTTATAGATGCACTGTTTTAATAAACATGTTCGCGATCGCCCTATCCGTTTTTGCTTAAACAGCGATACAGCAAGAAGGGATGGGTTACATCCCTGTTAGCCAGTTACTTTTGTCCATACCACGCGTTTTCGCCGTGCTTGCGCAGGTAATGGAGATCGAGCAGCGTTTGCTGAATCGGTGGCAAGTTAGCGGTCAATTGCTGACTGAATAACCCCATATAAGCGACTTCTTCCAGCACAACGGCGCTGTGTACCGCAGCATGCGCGTCTTTGCCCCAGGCAAAAGGCCCATGCGAATTAACCAGCACAGCGGGAATTGCGCTGGGAGAAAGCTCACGTTCAGCAAAGGTTTCAATAATCACCTGGCCGGTATTCCACTCATACTCATGTTTGATTTCATCATCACGCATTGCCCGTGTACACGGGATCTCACCGTAGAAGTCATCAGCATGGGTCGTTCCCCAGGCAGGGATGACACGCCCGGCCTGCGCCCAAATGGTGGCATGGCGCGAATGGGTATGCACAATGCCGCCCACTTCGGGCCACGCCAGATAAAGTGCACGGTGCGTTGCGGTATCGGAAGATGGCCGTTTATCCCCTTCTATAACGTCGCCACTCGCAAGGTCAACCACAACCATATCGTCGCGCTTCATCACGTCATAGCTGACTCCTGAGGGTTTAATCACCAGCAAGCCCTGCTCACGATCGACAGCGCTGACGTTGCCCCAGGTAAAAGTGACTAAATTATATTTTGGCAAGTCCAGATTCGCTTCTAAAACCTGCTGTTTGAGCTGTTCCAGCATTCCTTTTCTCCTGCTGATCATTGTCCCTAAAGTGTGCGGAGCCAGCGGGCAAAAGGTTATGGAGCAAATCGCTATAAACGCAGAATGAATTAGCTGTGAAAGCAAAATTGTGGAGTGAATTAGGAATTGTCTATCTTCGGAAATTTCGTAGAACGCTTAAAATCCTCTCAGACAAAGAGCGGACCTGTCTGAGCTTTGTTGATTACTCGTCGGTCATCATGATGAAAGCCGATGCATTGCCTTCAAGGATGTGGCAATAACTCGGCGACGACGAGTGAAATTAATTTCGAAGCTATACTTAAGGTGTTGCCTCTGTGAGCACACTAATGGAGAAGTTTATGACAATTACAATGAAACGTATTACAGCAGCTGTCCTTGCTACCACCTTAGTCGTCGCGTTAAGCGGTTGTTCTAACTGGTCTAAACGCGACCGTAATACCGCAATTGGCGCGGGTGCCGGTGCGATTGGTGGTTCAGTGCTAACTAACGGCAGCGCGCTCGGCACCGTCGGTGGCGCAGCGGTAGGTGGTATTATCGGTCATCAAGTTCATTAAGACCGCATTAACATAAAACACGGCTACGCAATGCATCTACATACTCATCGGGCTACTTTTAGTAGCCCGATTTTTTTCATTTTAGCCGCCTGCCAGCTTTACCTTCATGCCTTTTGCTTCCAGTAAGCTCTTGAGTAAGTCGCGCTTGTCACCCTGGATTTCGATAACGCCCTCTTTTAATGCGCCACCGCAACCGCATTTTTTCTTAAGCTCGGCAGCAAGCTGTATTAATGCGGCATCATCCAGATCAATACCGGTAATCAAACAGACGCCTTTGCCTTTTCGTCCGCTGGTCTGACGCTGAATGCGAACAATGCCATCACCTTTAGGTCGCTCAACTTTCTGCTGCGGCTGGTCTATACGACCTGTATCCGTTGAGTAAACCAGCGGGTTATCGCGATTCATGAGGCATCCTCCAGACTTTTTAAGATTGATTGCAATGTAGCAGCGGGATTGGCCGATTGGGTAATAGGGCGTCCAATCACCATATAATCAACACCTGCCTGCTTCGCCTGCTCTGGTGTCATGATACGGCGTTGATCGCCTGCATCACTGCCTGCCGGGCGTATACCTGGCGTAACCAGCGCGAAATCTGATCCAATGACCTGTTTAAAACGTGCCGCTTCATGTGCGGAACAGACCACACCATCCAGTCCACACTCACGGGTTAATTTTGCCAGTTTTTCTGCCTGTTCTGCCGGTGAGAGTGTGATGCCCAATCCTTTCAGATCGTCTGCATCCATGCTTGTCAGTACTGTCACAGCAATCAGTAAAGGTGCATCCTTTCCAAAGGGAACCAGAGCTTCACGTGCAGCATTCATCATGCGTGCCCCACCGCTGGCATGGACATTGACCATCCAGACACCCAGATCGGCAGCCGCGGCAACCGCATGCGCTGTCGTGTTGGGAATATCGTGAAACTTCAGGTCAAGAAAGATATCGAAACCGCGTTGCTGCAAATCTTTCACCAATGAAGGGCCAAACAGCGTAAACATCTCTTTGCCCACTTTCAGTCGGCAGCTACCGGGATCGATCTGGTCAACAAAGCGTAATGCGCTATTGATGTCATGGTAATCGAGAGCCACCAGAATCGGCGAAGCGGTCACAGTTTGGGGTGAAGGCATGGCATTTCCTCTGCAGTGGGCACCCATGGGCGCAATAGACAAACGGCTGGCATTTTACCTGCGGTGTCGGGCCATCACAATCGCTGTTCCCGTCTGTTAGAAGACAAACTGCACAGATGCGTAGGTTTTGAGAGTTTTAGGCTTTTAGTATGTTGTAACTATAATAAGAGTAAATCACCAACGCTGGCTGTTGATGATTATTGACCGTCGAGTCCTCGAATAGGCTTCACAGAGGACCACGTGCGACAAGAAGGGCAATGCCAGTAAAGTGCGTGGGCTGTGAAGCCGCATTTCTGGCAGCGATAGCGTGGCTTGGTGCGAATCTGCTCGCCAACCATGTCGCGTAAAACCATCAAACTTTCTTTGGCGCGACCATCTTCAGCTTCGTGTAGGTGAAAATTCATCAAACGATGAAACACTCGCATGGTTGGGTGACGTTGTAACTGCCGATTGATATAAAGCTGAGCTTCTTCTGGTCCCTGCTGCTGCTCGAGTATATCGGACATATACAGTTCAGCGGCGGCGCCCGTATTTTCTTCAACGCAGCGTTGCAGGAATTCTGCCCACGCGTCTGGCTGATTCAGCCGTTGAAAACAGGTTTCTAGCATTGGCAGCGTTTCACTCACCAACTCTTTATCCTGATCGAGTACGCGCTGTAAATGCCCCACTGCTTTTGCGTAATCGCCCTTCTCCATCAGAATACGTCCCATCATGATAGAGATTCGTGCACTTTGACGATCGGCTGCTTCACCTTTCTTCAGCAGGCTCATAGCGCGATCAAGATCGTCGCTGCTCATCGCCTGCAAAGCCAGCTCGCAATAAAAATGGGCTATTTCACCTTTCTGCTTATCTTTGCCCAGTTTCACCAAACGTTCAGCGACTTCAATCGCCTGCTGCCAGTCGCTTGTTGCCTGGTGAATCAGCAATAATTGCTGCAGCGCACCGATGCGAAAATCCGTTTCATCAGTGAGCTGTTTGAACATATCTTCGGCGCGGTCATACAATCCGGCCGCCATGTAATCACGCCCTAATTGCTGAATCGCAAGTAAGCGCTGCTCGTAGCTCAGTGAAGCGCTTTCCATTAATGACTGGTGTATGCGAATAGCGCGATCAACTTCGCCGCGAGAACGGAATAAATTACCCAGCGTCAGGTGAGCTTCGACTGTGCCGCTGTCTTCTTTAAGCATGTCTAGAAAGAGATCAACGGCTTTGTCTTGCTGATTAGAGAGCAGGAAGTTAACGCCGGCAACATACTCGCGGGATAAACGGTTCGCTTCCTGCTGCTTATCCTGTTGTGCACTACGTCGACCCATATACCAGCCGTAAGCAGCAGCAACCGGAAGCAACAGAAACAGCAATTCAAGCATGGATTATTATTCCCGGGCAGCCGATGACGATGTGGTCGTCACTGTCGTGCTGCCCTGTTCAATTTGTGCTTGCATACGCTTTACTTTGCGCTGCGCATTCGCCAGTGAAACGCGAACACGTAACCAAAACAATCCACAAATTGCCCAGCCCAACAAGAAGCCTACACCAAACAAGCTTGCCAATAATGTAGAGATACTGAATTGGCCCTGCGCCAGCAGATAGTTAAAGGTGATGACCTGGTCGTTATGCGCACCTAATGTGACGGAGATGATGAAAATGACCAAAACCACTAAAAAAATCAGCAAATATTTCACAGTGCATCCTGTTGTGAGGTTGTCGGGTGGAATTATGCCAAAACTACGGCAAAAATGCTGCTCCCAGCAGCATCAGGCGATTCGTTTTTACGCAAGCACAATCAATGATATGGGGTCTACGCGTGGAATTACAATTCAGGTTCACGCTCTTGTACCTCTTTTTGTTCTTCGGGCGGCAGGCTAAGCGGCCCACAAAAACGTTGTGCCAGCCAGGTGGCCAGGGTTACCAACACCCATGACAATACAGTGGCCATGATTAAATCACGTGGCCAGTGCATGCCCAGCAACAGGCGGCTACCCATTACCGCGCTGGCCCAGATAAAGACAATCACAACCGTTTTGTAATGGCGACGCGGCCACAGCAATCCAATTACCAGCAAAGCCCAACTGGCCGCAAACATGGTATGCCCGGAAGGAAAAGCAAAACCGGTCTCTTGCGCCCAGTGATGTTTTAGCCAGCCGGGTAACAGCGTATCGTCAGCCATTAAATCATTAACCATTTGGCTGCGCTGATGGCGTTTTAGTTCGTAGAACGCTTTGTCATCCAGACCATGACTGTGTTCTAACCATACGACATAAGGCCGCGGTTCCTGAACCTGGTCTTTAATGAAGGATTTGGTGTACTGCCCTGCCAGAATGGTGGCGTTCATAATCAGCAACAGCAAAATAGCGGGCTTCCATCTAAAACGCAGACACCACATGACCCATGCACTGAGTAACAGGCTGGTCAGGGTTCCCCAAGGACTGGTGACAGTTTCGGTCATCCAGAATAAGACTTTTAAAACCGCACCGCTTTCACCCGGTTGCCACTGCCAGCCAGATAACCAAACCGCCAGCGGCATTATTAACAACAGCAGCATCCCCAAGGTGGTGCGGCGTGAAATCTTCAACATCCGTTTTCCTTTTAGAGAACTTAATTCATCTCTGATGAATAACTTTAGCTTAAAAAAGAATAACATAACCATTGCAGATTGGATAATTGTGCTTTATCACTACAATCGCTCTGACAGATTACCAGCCCACCAGTGGGTTGTGGCACAATATTACACGTTTGTCGGGCTACACTCGCCCGTGCGCTATCATGATGATAGTGCATCCTCTGAAGGTTCTGGAGAGTCACATGCAGCTTAAACGGGTGGCAGAAGCCAAACTGCCAACGCCATGGGGAGATTTCCTGATGGTAGGTTTTGAAGAATTGGCAACCGGCCATGACCACGTCGCGCTGGTCTTTGGTGATATCAATGATAACGATCCGGTTCTGGCGCGCGTCCATTCTGAGTGCCTGACAGGCGATGCGCTTTTCAGTTTGCGTTGCGACTGTGGCTTTCAGCTTGAAGCCGCGTTGAATTCAATTGCTGAAGAAGGTCGCGGTGTGCTGCTGTATCACCGCCAGGAAGGCCGAAATATCGGGCTGCTGAACAAAATTCGTGCCTATGCGCTTCAAGATAAAGGCTACGACACGGTTGAAGCCAACCATCAATTAGGCTTTGCTGCTGACGAGCGAGATTTTACGCTGTGCGCAGATATGTTCAAACTGCTCGGGGTGAATGAAGTGCGATTGTTAACTAATAATCCACGCAAAGTAGAAATTCTGTCGGAAGCTGGGATTAACATTGTGGAGCGTGTGCCGTTGGTTGTTGGTCGCAATCCCAAAAATGCCCATTACCTTGACACCAAGGCAGCTAAGATGGGTCATCTACTGCCGAAGGGATAAAATAAAAAGCCGGGATTACCCGGCTTTTTTATCAGTTAAGCATGTTGCGTATCACGTAGTGCAAGATGCCGTCATTTCGGTAATAGGTTAACTCATTACCTGTATCAATACGGCACCGCGTTTCCAGCAGCTCCTTGCTACCGTCAGCGCGCGTTAAGGTCACTTTCACCGTGCAGCCGGGCTGCAATTGATCCAAATTTTCAACGTCAATCAACTCTTCCCCGGTCAGACCTAACGTTTTACGCGTGGTATCCGGTGGAAATTCCAGCGGCAAAATTCCCATACCGATCAGATTTGAACGGTGAATTCGCTCAAATGACTCCGAAATCACTACGCGTACGCCTTGTAAACGAGGCCCTTTGGCTGCCCAGTCACGGCTTGATCCCGATCCATACTCTTTACCCGCAATTACCGCTAAGGGGACACCTTCGGCCTGGTATTTCATCGCCGCATCGTAAATCGCTAACACTTCGCCACTCGGATGATGTTTGGTGTAACCCCCTTCTACGCCAGGCACCATCTCATTACGAATACGGATATTTGCAAAGGTGCCGCGCATCATTACTTCATGGTTACCACGACGCGAACCGTAAGAGTTAAAGTCATTGCGTTCTACACCATGCGACATCAAGTAGCGTCCTGCTGGGCTTTCCGCTTTAATGCTACCTGCTGGAGAGATATGGTCGGTTGTCACCGAATCACCTAACATTGCCAGCACGCGTGCGCCTTTGATGTCTTTAACCGGCTTGGGTTCTTTCTCCATATCATCAAAGAAAGGTGAAAGCCGAATATAGGTCGAGCCTTCATCCCAGTCATAGGTGGCCGCTTCGCTGACTTTTATCTCCTGCCACTCCGGCGTGCCATCGAACACTTCGGCATACTCTTTATGGAACATGTCACTGGTAACTTGCTGAACAGCAGTAGCAATTTCTTCAGGTGATGGCCAGATATCTTTTAGATAAACCGGCTGCCCGGTGTGATCGTGACCAAGCGGATCGGTTTGCAGATTGATCTTCATGTTTCCAGCCAACGCATACGCCACCACCAACGGCGGTGAGGCCAACCAGTTCGTTTTGATCAGTGGATGAATACGGCCTTCAAAGTTGCGATTACCAGAAAGCACCGCGCCAACGGTTAAATCACCTTCTTTAATGGCAGATTCAATCTCATCAGGCAACGGGCCTGAGTTACCGATGCAAGTCGTGCAGCCGTAACCCACCAAATTAAAGCCAAGCTTATCCAAAGAAGGCGTCAACTGCGCCACCGCCAGATAATCTGAAACCACTTTCGAACCCGGTGCCAGGGACGCTTTAACCCACGGCTGGCGCTTGAGGCCGCGCTCAACAGCTTTTTTAGCCAATAAACCGGCCGCCATAAGGACACTTGGATTAGAAGTATTAGTACATGACGTTATGGCACTGATAACAACCGCGCCGTCGGTAAGCTCATGGCTTAAGCCGGTTTCACTGTCCGTGTAATTAATAATCTTGTGCGGTTTTTGTGCCTGATTGACTTCAAGTTCATTGCTGGCATCAAATGCAGCGGGAACATCTCCCAGTGAGACGCGATCCTGAGGACGCTTAGGACCCGCCAGGCTCGATTCGACCTCATTCATATCCAGCGCTAGCGTGCTGGTAAAAATAGGTTCATCGCCAGGGTTACGCCACATGCCCTGCTGTTTTGCATAGGCTTCAACCAACGCCACCTGATCGGCTTCGCGACCGGTTAGCGTCATGTAGCTTAATGTCACTTCATCAATGGGAAAGAAACCGCAGGTTGCGCCATATTCTGGTGCCATATTGGCAATAGTTGCGCGGTCAGCCAGCGGCAAATCAGCTAAACCATCACCGTAGAATTCAACAAACTTACCCACTACGCCATGTTTGCGTAGCATCTGCGTGACAGTTAATACCAAGTCTGTGGCAGTGATGCCAGGACGTAATTTACCGGTTAATTTAAAGCCGACAACATCAGGGATCAACATGGAAACCGGCTGTCCGAGCATGGCCGCTTCAGCTTCGATCCCTCCCACACCCCAGCCTAATACGCCCAGCGCATTGATCATGGTGGTGTGCGAATCAGTACCGACTAAAGTATCGGGCCAAGCATACTCTTTTCCGTTCAGGTTTTCATGCCAGATAGATTTGCCAAGATATTCGAGATTAACTTGATGGCAAATACCTGTTCCTGGCGGGACAACGCGGAATTTATCAAAGGCTTTTTGCCCCCAGCGCAGGAAAACGTAACGTTCATGATTGCGCTCCATTTCCAAACGAACGTTCTCTTCAAACGCATCATCATCACCAAAATGGTCAACCGTGACGGAATGGTCAATGACTAAATCTACAGGGGAAAGCGGATTAACTTTTGCGACATCACCACCGAGGCGGTTTACCGCTTCTCGCATGGCGGCTAAATCCACAACAGCAGGCACGCCGGTAAAATCTTGCATGAGCACACGCGCAGGACGATAAGCAATTTCGCGATCGGCATGTGCATCTTTTTGCCAATCAACCAGCGCCTGGATATCTTCTGCCGTAACAGAGTCTCCATCCTGCCAACGTAACAGGTTTTCAAGCAACACTTTCATAGACTTAGGAAGGCGATCAATGTTGCCGAGGTGTTGAGCAGCGAGGGGCAGACTAAAAAAATGATAGGTTTGATTGTCGACCTGCAGTGTTTCCTGACTCTGCTCGCGTAGGGTAAACGACATAGTTCCTCCTTTATAATCGTGATCTTTAAACCTCAGTGAAAACAAGGTTTATGTTAAAGATAGACCACAATTTCGTTAACGTTTTGATTACAACACGATTTGCTACAATCAAACGCAAACGAAAATGCCCCGTGCAGGACACGAGGCATCAGAAAGAGGTGATTTAATTCAAATTATAGTGCGATCCATACAGCCGCAGACCAAAACGCAAATGAGAAGGCGTAAGCACTGAACCAAGACATTTTTATCATATTCATAAATTCACTCCTCACTGAAAATTGGCGCAAAAAGTCATGAAATCATCCCTGAAAAGGATGAAAACTTTTTAAACTGAGTGTGATAAAGATTGGGCTTTTAAAGTGCCCGCCGGAATAACCGGTAAGAAAAGATTTTCACTAAGTAATAAATTACTTACTTCTTAAATATTATTTCGCTTTCGGGTCCATGAAAGACTCGATGAAATGGCGTTGGGTGTCACTCAACTCCCAAGAGTCTGGGATTGATGCAAATTCCTGCTTCGCGCCAGCCTCTTTTGACTTACAGCCAGAAGGTTTGTGCTGGCGCGCGGTCAAAGAACGTTTATGGCTGAGTGTATTTGCCCACATGGCTTAGCCCCACATACGCCAGATCGTTAATGCTACGACTACCCAAAACAGTGCGGAAGCAGCAAAAATGGTCAACCAAGCTTTGCGACGAGTATTGCCAGAACGCTCAACCTTGGTGCTTTTAGCCGGAAAATCCGGTTGTACAGTTATTCTCGTATTCATAGTTTTTGATAATCACTCTCAATAAAATGATTGATAACACCGATGAAGAATTAGGACGAATCCTAAACTCGTTAAGACCAAAAATCCAGTTATTTTTATTGAGTACAACGATTAACGCTATTTATCAAAATAACTAAAAAACTTAAGTAATCATTAACTTCTCCCCTCTTTTATTATTAAACAATTACAGCAAAAATTTGGCTTAAAATGGAATTAGTACCAGTTAAAACTAATGTATAAATTTAAAACCCTTATTAAAAGCGCTTCCACATCAAGTCATAACTGGAGTATGGGAATAATCCTGGCGTGCCGCAAAGCGGTATGGTTAAAAATGTGTACTGATTCGCAATTAATGAACATCAATAAAGAAACATGTGATCGATGTTTCATTTACAAAAAAATAATGAAACTTATCCATCTTCATCTGGCGCTAACAACTAGCAATAAAAAAGGCTGCCAAAGGCAGCCTTAAAAAAAATTAATCAGTGAGGTGATTATTTAAACGGTAACTTTATGTCTTTAAACATCGCTTCAATATCGTCATTAGAACGTAATGCAACCGCGGCATCCACCACATCACGAGTCAAATGTGGCGCAAAACGTTGAATGAAATCATACATATAACTCCTCAGAAAGGTGCTTCGTCGGAAACCAATTTTGGTTGTGCTATTGGTGAATATTTCCGCAGCCTCAATCCTTACAAGGTCAGGATCTGACACCGGATCAACCGCCATACTGGCAATGACACCCACGCCTAATCCTAATCTAACGTAGGTTTTAATCACATCAGCATCGGTTGCAGTGAAAACGATCCGTGGTGTTAATCCCGCACGGTTAAAAGCGGTATCAAGTTCAGAGCGCCCAGTAAAGCCAAAGGTATAGGTAACAAGCGGAAAATCTGCCAGCTCTTGAATCGTAACCTGTGCTTTGCCCGCTAAGGGATGATCAGGCGTAACAACAATTGCGCGATTCCAGTGGTAACAAGGCAACATGATCAGGTCGTCGTACAAATGCAGCGCTTCAGTAGCAATAGCAAAATCTGCATTCCCTTTCGAAACGGCTTCTGCAATTTGAGTCGGTGAACCCTGATGCATATGCAGCGATACGCGCGGGTAACGTTCTATAAACCCTTTAATAACGCCGGGCAAAGCATAACGAGCCTGAGTGTGTGTCGTAGCTACGTAAAGCGATCCTTTATCGGGCCAGGTGTGTTCACCCGCCACAGATTTAATCGCATCTACTTTTGATAAGACTTCTCGAGCGATGCGGATAATCTCTTCACCAGCAGGGGTAACCTGGGTGAGATGCTTTCCGCTACGGGCAAAAATCTGTACCCCTAACTCATCTTCTAGCATGCGCACTTGTTTACTGATGCCAGGTTGCGAAGTGTAAAGGCCTTCCGCGGTCGAGGATACGTTTAAATTATGATTAACCACTTCAACGATATAGCGCAACTGCTGTAATTTCATATATGTTCTATCCCAGTAAGCTACAGAGTCGCATCCCCGGCTGACATAAAGTCGCCTAAACAGCGTGCTGAATATCCGGAATCAGAAAGGTCGGAAATGCTATAACCACTATATCATTTAGATAACAAATGTAGAACTTATTGATATAAGGGAATGAGAAAGGCCAGCGATCGCTGGCCTTTTAGGGGATTACTTCTTCGCTTCTTGCCACTTGCCTTCTATATAGAAGGCGGACCAACCGGTAGCTTTGCCCTCTTTTTCAGAAGAGACATATTGCTGTTTAGTTTTACGGCTAAATCGCACCATGGTTTTGTTGCCTTCTGGATCCGCAGCCGGGGCTTCAGCCAGGTATTTCAATTTCTCAGGCAAACGGTCGCTGAAGCGTTGTAACTCTTCTACCAACGGCGCACGCGTTTCGCGCGATTTAGGGAAGGTATTTGCTGCCAGGAAAACGCCCGCTGCACCATCACGTAAAACAAAATACGCATCCGATTTTTCACATGCCAGTTCTGGTAAAGGAACCGGATCTTCTTTCGGCGGCGCAACATCACCGTTGCGTAATATCTTACGGGTGTTTTTACACTCGTCGTTGGTGCAAGCCATGTATTTGCCGAAACGCCCCATCTTCAGGTGCATTTCAGAGCCACATTTTTCACATTCAACAATCGGGCCGTCATAACCTTTAATGCGGAATTCACCCTGCTCGATTTCGTAACCGTCACACTCTGGATTGTTACCACAAACGTGCAGCTTACGCTGATTATCGATCAAGTAGCTGTCCATTGCCGTGCCACATTTTTGGCAACGACGACGAGCACGCAGCGCATTGGTTTCCGCATCATCGCCTTCCAGAATATTGAGCACTTCATTTTCTGGAATCAGGTTGATGGTCTGCTTGCAACGCTCTTTAGGCGGTAACGCATAACCAGAACAGCCGAGGAATACACCGGTGCTGGCGGTACGAATACCCATTGGACGGCTGCAGGTTGGACAATCAATGCTGGTTAACACCATCTGATTAGGCTGCATGCCGCCCTCTTCAGGATCTTTTTCAGCTTGCTCAAGTTGCTGGCTGAAATCACTGAAGAAGTTATCGAGCACCGCTTTCCACTTCGCTTGATTATTCGCAACCTGATCAAGGTTGTTTTCCATGCGCGCAGTGAAGTCGTAATTCATCAATTCACGGAAGTTCTCTTCCAGACGATCGGTAACGATCTCACCCATTTTTTCAGCATAGAAACGACGGTTTTCGACGCGTACGTAACCACGATCCTGAATGGTAGAAATGATGGAGGCATAAGTGGAAGGACGACCGATTCCGCGCTTTTCAAGCTCACGTACCAAGGACGCTTCGCTAAATCGCGCTGGCGGCTTGGTAAAGTGCTGGCTTGGCATCAGCTGTTGCAAATCGAGCACATCGCCCACGTTAACGGCAGGCAATGTACGATCTTCATCGTTCTTGCGCAGCGCAGGCATGACTTTTGTCCAGCCGTCAAAACGCAGCGTGCGTCCTTTGGCCTTCAATTTATAGTCACCCGCCGCCGCTGTCAGCGTAGTGGAATCATATTGTGCTGGCGTCATCTGACAGGCCACGAATTGACGCCAGATTAGCTGATACAGCTTCTGCGCATCCGCTTCCATGTCCTTAAGTTGCTCTGCAATCACTTCCACATCAGAAGGACGAATTGCTTCGTGCGCTTCCTGCGAGTTCTCTTTGCTGGCGTAAGTATTGGCAGACTCCGGCATGTATTTTTTGCCAAAGTTGCTTTCAATATATCCACGCGCCATAGCAACCGCATCCTGACTCAAGTTGGTTGAGTCGGTACGCATATAGGTGATGTGTCCTGCTTCATACAGGCGCTGCGCCATCATCATGGTTTTCTTGACGCCAAAGCCCAAGCGTGTGCTGGCTGCCTGCTGCAATGTCGAGGTGATATAAGGTGCGCCAGGTTTGCTGCTGGTCGGCTTATCTTCACGATCCACAATTTCATAACGCGCTTTTTCCAGCAGCGCTAGCGCAGCATGCGTCTGCTCGCGGTTTACCGGGCGGAATGCTTTGTCATTATGATGCGAGACTTCCATTGGCAGATCGTCGCCTTTCGGCGTGGTCAGGCTGGCTTGTAATTCCCAGTACTCTTCTGGCACAAACGCTTTGATTTCGCGTTCACGCTCAACCACCAGACGAACGGCAACAGATTGCACGCGGCCTGCGGATAATCCACGCGCCACTTTTTTCCATAACAAGGGAGAAACCATGTAACCCACAACGCGGTCCATAAAACGACGCGCCTGCTGAGCATTTACACGGTCAATATTGAGTTCGCCCGGCTTTTCAAAAGCCTGACGAATAGCATTCTTGGTGATTTCGTTGAACACCACGCGGCTGAAGCGCTTGTCATCTCCCCCGATCACTTCCCGCAGGTGCCAGGCAATGGCTTCCCCTTCGCGGTCAAGGTCAGTTGCGAGATAAATGTGGTCTGCATTTTCTGCTAACGCTTTTAATTCAGCGACGACTTTTTCTTTGCCTGGCAGAATTTGGTAATCCGCTTCCCAGCCATGATAAGGATCGACGCCCATGCGGCTAACCAGCGCGGCTTTCTCATCTTTTTTAACTTTTTTAACTTTTTTATCTGTCGAAGCGTCAGCACTTTTTTTAGCGGTTGAACCACTGGTCGGCAGATCTCGAATATGACCAACGCTGGATTTAACCACGTAGTCATTGCCGAGGTATTTATTGATTGTTTTGGCCTTTGCCGGGGACTCAACAATAACGAGTGCTTTACCCATATTTACCTTTACCTAATGAAATCGTCCTGCTTAACGGGAGAGGATTTGATGCCCAAAAACCCATCGGGTTCAATATTGCTGCGCCTGTTTAACATTTCAAGGCGGCGGGATCAATCTCAGGTCAGACAACATGGCGTGATGCAACTTTATGATTAAAATCGCTTTTTCCACCTGACATAATCACACTTCCTGGTGCGATCTCCCTGAAATCTGAATCGCCCACACTCTACCTGATAAAATCTGTTACGCAACTTAATTAGCACTCAGGCTAAATTTGCGCCAATTTTTCAGTCATTGCGACCATTTGTCGAACAGTGAGGCTCGCAAGTAATATAGAAAGGATTAAGAGGCTGTCAAAAAGGAATGAATAAATGCAGAACGATACCCAGGCTATTACACGCCACGCGTTGCTGGAAAAAGCCAACGTAATGATCAAAGCGCATGATGATTATTTTACCGGAATGGAAGCGACAGACGTGGTACAGCACGGTGAGGTTTTCGTGTTTCGCGGTCCCTTTTTTCTTGATGAGAATGAGGTCCCTACAGCGAAAACAACGGCGGTGTTTAACGTGTTTAAATATCTCGCGGTCGCGCTATCATCTCAATATCACCTGGAGTAAAACCACCGCATTAAAAAACCCGGCTCTCGCCGGGTTATATCTTACAACAAGGGCTTTTCACCCCGTTGCCAGAGCTTCATTAATAGTCGCTCGGCGACAGAACCGGCGCTATGCGTAACGCGGTCAATCATCTTGCGACGACGCGCGTAGTGAACGCCCAGTACATTAAAGCTATCCATTTGACGAATAATGAGATCGTCACTGGTGCCAATCTCATCAATCAAACCCAAGTCTAGCGCCTGGCGTCCATACCAGTGTTCACCGGTAGCCACGTTATCGATATTCAATGATGGACGCATTTCATGAACGAAATCTTTAAACAGCACATGTGTTTCATTAAGATCTTCCTGAAATTTTTCACGTCCTTCTTCGGTGTTCTCACCAAACAGCGTTAGCGTACGTTTGTATTGGCCAGCAGTATGCAATTCCACATCAATGTCGTTACGTTTAAGCAGACGATTAAAGTTTGGAATTTGAGCGACAACGCCAATCGAACCGATTATGGAAAACGGCGCGGCGACAATACGATCGGCCACACAAGCCATCATGTAACCGCCGCTAGCCGCGACTTTGTCAACAGCAGCCGTAACGCGCAGGCCACCATCACGCAAGCGTTGCAGCTGTGACGCTGCCAAACCATAACCATGAACCACCCCGCCAGGACTTTCCAGACGCAACAACACCTCATCACCGCTCTGTTTTACAGCTAACACGGCTGAAATTTCTTCTCGTAATGAAGTCACTTCGCTGGCGTCCATGCTGCCTTTGAAATCGATGACATACAGTGTCGGCTTCACAATGTCGGTTTCACCCTGCTTAGCCGCACGCTTTTCCGCTTTTGCTTTCTGCTTCTCAGCTTTCTTATGATTTTTCAACCACAGTTTTTGCACTTGCGGTTTCATCTTCGCTAACTGCACATCGTCTTTCATCTGCTGATAATCATCACCCAGATGTGTCAGACGCAGCTGGCCGCTTTGACCGCGTTTGCGCAGTGTCGCATTCACGATGATCAGCACAATAGCCGCGACGGCAATCACCAACGTCACAACTTTTGCGAGAAAGAGTCCATAATTTGCAAGAAGATCCATTACGTCGCCTTATTAAACAGAGAATTAGAGACAATAGAATAGTTTAACTCGTTTACACCCAAGCGTCGCCTGAAATGCCAGCACCTGGCACAGAATGCGCCTGTCGATGATTGCACATCACATGAAATTGAGGCATAAAACGAAAACACTTTGACCTTCGCTAGAGGATTTCCCTGTGCACTATCAACCGAAAAGCGATTTGCTCAATAATCGAATTATTCTCGTCACCGGCGCTTCTGACGGTATTGGCCGTGAAGCCGCGTTAACCTACGCGCGCTACGGCGCGGAAGTCATTCTGCTGGGACGCAATCTTGAGCGACTTCAGCTCACCGAGAAGGCAATCAATCAGTTAAACAAGCGACCCGCGCACAGCGTGGTGTTCGATCTTGCACAAGCTACACCAGAAAATTGCCAACATATTGCTCAACAGTTGGCACTGCAATTTTCGCACTTAGATGGCGTATTACACAATGCGGGTATTTTAGGTGAGATTGTCCCGCTGGCTGAGCTTGATCCTCACGTTTGGCAACAAGTCATGAAGATAAATGTCGATGCCACTTTTTATCTCACACAGGCGTTGCTGCCGCTGCTGTTAAAATCGGATGCAGGCTCACTGATCTTTACCACGTCCAGCGTAGGACGCACCGGGCGTTCCGGCTGGGGTGCTTACGCAGTGTCGAAGTTTGCTACTGAAGGTATGATGCAAGTATTGGCTGATGAATATAAAAATCAGCACTTGCGGGTGAACTGTATCAATCCGGGTGGAACGCGCACAAAAATGCGAGCCAGCGCCTTCCCTGAGGAAGATGCCAACAAGCTAAAAACCCCAGCCGATTTAATGCCGCTCTATCTTTATCTGATGGGTGATGATAGCCGTCGTAAAACCGGTATGAGTTTTGATGCCCAGCCAGGCCGAAAACCGGGAGCAGCTGAATAATGAGTGAAGATCGCCACCAGCAACGTCAGCAACGATTAAAAGAACACGTTGATGCACGCATTGCCGCCGCGACCGAGGTACGCGGTATTCTGATGGTTTTCACCGGCAATGGTAAAGGCAAAACCACGGCGGCATTTGGTACTGCATTGCGAGCTTGCGGTCACGGTAAGCGTGTCGGCGCAATCCAGTTCATAAAAGGCGAATGGCCTAACGGCGAGCGCAATCTGCTGGAGCAACATGGCGTTGAGTTTCAGGTGATGTCGACCGGATTTACCTGGGAAACGCAAAATCGTCAGGCTGACACCGATGCCTGTTTAGCCGTATGGGAACAGGCCAAACGCATGCTCGCAGATAGCCATCTTGATTTGGTGATCCTTGATGAAATCACTTACATGGTCAGTATGGATTACCTGCCGCTTGAGGAGCTGATTGCTGCACTTATTCAGCGTCCTTTGCAACAAAGCGTCATTATTACAGGACGTGGTTGCCATCGCAGCCTCATGGAAATGGCTGACACAGTGACCGAGATGCGTCCGGTTAAACACGCTTTTGATGTCGGTATTCAGGCGCAGCAAGGAATTGACTGGTAATAAAGAATAAGCGGGTAATAAAAGAAAACGCAGCGGTTAAGCTGCGTTTAGATGAACAGGAAACTTAAGAAGACGTTCGTTTGCTGCTTTTGCCACCGGTAGGACGACGCTGCGCAGTTCCGGTCTGGCTGTGACGTTTTACGGCTCGACGAATTTGGTTAGCCTTGGTACGACGACGATCTTTCTCAACAACCAGTTTGGTAACCGTTTCGTCATCCATACCGACCAAATTACGTAAGTAGTTGACCGCAGGAAGATCCAGCTCGGTCCAACCGCCACGTGGCAAGTTTTTCGGCAGATGAATATCACCATAACGCACACGCATCAGACGGCTCACCTGCACGCCAACCGCTTCCCATAAACGACGTACCTCACGGTTTCGTCCTTCGGTCAGCGTTACGTTATACCATTGGTTAATGCCTTCACCGCCGCCAAAGCGCAGAGTTTTGAAAGCGGCTGGGCCATCTTCCAACTGAACGCCTTTGCTCAACTGACGGATTTTATCGTCATCTACCTGACCAAATACACGCACAGCGTATTCACGTTCAACTTCACGGCTTGGATGCATCAGACGGTTTGCCAGCTCACCATCAGTAGTGAACAGCATCAATCCACACGTATTGACGTCCAGACGACCAACAGCAATCCAGCGTGAACCGCGCAGTCGCGGCAAACGATCAAAGACAGTTGGGCGACCTTCAGGGTCACTACGGGTGCAAAGTTCACCTTCTGGTTTGTAATATGCCAAGACGCGACAGACTTCCGTTGCGGATTCGGCAATCGAGACCAGATGACCATCAATGCGAATTTTAAGGGCTTTACTGTTTTCGATACGGTCGCCTAGCGTAGCCAGTTTGCCATCAACGCTGACGCGTCCGGCGGCGATCATTGTTTCGATTTCACGACGCGAACCATGGCCGGCACGCGCTAATACTTTCTGTAACTTTTCGCTCATTGAGCTTCCTCATTGTCGCCTTCCCAGGCGTCACGGTAGGGTGGTAAGTCTTTTCAAATCAACAAGTTAACTTAAAAAGTTTGGCCTATTATACAGGCATTTAACCCTGATGTAACGCGGTTTATGAAGATGGCACTCTTCCTAATAATAGTGTTAATTGGCGATAATTCACGCCTAATAACTCGTCGTTAAACACGACTTATTTACTATTTCGAGCAGCACTCAAAACGGCAATATCGAAAACTTTATACTTAGTGAGCATTAAATTTATTAAACAATATGATTTAATTAAAAGTACTGACAACTCAATAAGTAACGGTATCTTAAACTCCACTGGCATTTCACATGCATCATTTAAACCATAAAAAAAGAGCTTGTCAGCATAATGTATCGTTTAATTGATTTTACCCAGCATGTGATATTGATAAAAAATAAATTATCAAACTTAATACACCATAGGTTGAATTAAATCATGATATTCAGGTTTATTTGACTAATATTAATTTTATTGAATTGTACAGCCTTATTATCTGTGTACAATTTAACCCCGAAGAGCAAAAAAATCAGAGTGAAAGATTAACGCTATTCACCTAAAAATTAAATTATATCTCATGTTTCATTAATAAATATTTTGCTTCTTCATTAATACAATAAACCGGCGCATCCGGAATTGTTGCGTTAATACGGTTCAGTGATGAACCTGATATTGCATGTCGAAAATCCTCACCAGGGATATTAAAGACATGCCTAAATAAAGAAAAAACCATGAAAAAACTGTTTCTGTGCCCAGCGTTTGTCGCGCTGGCTTTAAGCGGTTGTTCTGTGGGCCAAACCGAGTACAGTCGTACGGCGATGCAGCACGTAGACATGAGCGTGACCGGCATCCCGACGATCCTTGGTCTTGGCACTTTGGGCAGCAGCATCCCCCTCACACCTGAATATAGCCTGACAGCCGCACACGTTGCGAAATATGCCGTTCAACGCGTAAAGGCCTATCATCCTTATTGCGATCTTGCGATTATTTATCACAAGAATGACGCAAAGACATTAGCCAAATTCCGTAACAGTGATATTGGCGATTCAATAAAAATGTATGGCTACAGCTTTATTTCCGCCTTGCCTGTGGAATCAACGGGCACTAATTTAGCGCGCACAGCCATTCGGAATAATTGGAATAAAAGTCCTTGTATGGCGATGGCTTCAAATGCGGGAGTGGTGCAAGGGATGTCTGGCGGCGGTGTTTATAACCGCGATGAAACGCTGGGTGGTGTTATTGTGGGATATACAGACGCCATTAAAAATGGTCGCAGCGGAAAGATCATACTTAAAGACGTTTCGCTCTATATTCCCTACCGTGATTTCAAAGATTGGCTGCAGACAAATATTGGTCAGGCACCGACGCGCGGTGCCTGAGGAAATTACTGGAACGGACGGGTATCGCCAACGCCTTCGCGGATGATCTCAGGCGCATCATGCGTCAAATCAACGACCGTGGTTGGCTGCTGCCCCAACGTTCCTCCATCGATAATCAGATCGACCAATTTGCCAATGCTGTGCTGAATCTCTTCTGGGTCTGATTCGGTGAAATCATTGCCTGGCAAAATCAAAGAGGTCGACATCATTGGCTCATTTAACGCTTCAAGCAGCGCCAGAGCCACTGGATTTGACGGCACGCGCAGGCCAATGGTTTTACGCTTGTCGCTCATCAGGCGGCGCGGAACTTCTTTGGTGGCTTTCAGGATGAAGGTGTAATTCCCCGGCGTGTTGTTTTTTAGCAGACGAAACGCGGAATTATCGACCTGTGAATAGACTGATAACTCAGATAAGTCACGGCACATCAGGGTGAAATTATGATTGCCATCCAGCTGACGAATACGGCAAATGCGCTCCATTGCGCCCTTCTCTTCTAAACGACACCCCAAGGCATAGCCAGAATCGGTGGGGTAAACAATCACGCTGCCTTTATTGAGATATTCCACGGCCTGATTAATCAGGCGAGGCTGCGGATTGTCAGGATGGATATGAAAAAATTGACTCATAGAAACCTCGTGTCACCTTTCCGTGCAATCAGATGCAGGTGCCAAAGCCGGAAAACGTTCCCAGACCGGCTCGACGCCTGCGGGCAGCCATAATTTGCGTCCCAATTCAATCCACGGACAGGGTTGATGAAAATCAGAACCTTGTGAACCAGCTAACCCATTATCTCTGGCGTATTGCGCCAGCTGTGTGCGCTCATTAGGTGCTTGCTGGCACTGTGCAACTTCCATCGCATCACCGCCGGCATCGCGAAAATAAGCGACTAAGCGCTTAAGCCATTTTGCGGACAGTCCATAACGTCCGGGATGAGCCAGCACGGCACAACCACCAGAATGATGAATTGCATCAATAGCTTGTTCAATTGTACACCATTGTGGCGGGACATAACCGGTTTTACCGCGCGCCAAATAAGATTTGAAAACCTGCGCAAAATTATCCGCCCGTCCTTGTTCAACCAGAAAACGGGCAAAATGGCCACGCGTGATCACGCCACCTTCCGCCAAACGCGTTGCACCCGCCAGCGCGCCGGGAATCTGTGCTTTTTCCAGTCGTTCCGCAATATGTTCGGCACGTGTCTGACGGCGATCGTGCTGTGCAGCCAAAAAAGTGCTCATTACTGGATGGTGAATATCAATATTGAGTCCGACAATATGAATTTCATGATTCTCCCACACTGTTGAAATCTCAACGCCAGCCACAACTTTGATGGGCAAATCTTGATCAATAGCCACCTGCTGCGCTTCCGTAACGCCGCCCACTGAATCGTGATCCGTAATTGCTAAAACGCCAATACGCATCTCAACAGCGCGCTGCACAAGGGCCTGCGGCGTGAGAAAGCCATCAGATGCCCGCGTGTGGCTGTGTAAATCATAAATAGGGAAACGGGCGATATCGCTCAAGCTAACTCCAGTAAAAATCTAAACTGGCCAGCATGATAACGATTTTGGCGGTCAGAGAAAAAGTGTATTGACATTTAAGCTATGAACCCGTTAACTAGTACACAAGTTCACACGTAACGGGTATTTAATCATGGCTGTTGTTCGTACGCTTTTAAACGGTTGGTGGCGCGATGTTCCCAGATACGGGCGACGTCGTCGTGCACAACTAGCGTAAACGCTGTGCAGATACCTGAGCCCGCCACCGAGCGGGCTTTTTTTCGAGCGAAATTCAGAGAATTCATCATGCCAAATGCGAAACCTACAGTGAAGTTGATTACCGGCACCGCGCCCTATCGCGAAGATCCGGCCGCAGTGTTTCATCAGTTATGCGGCGCACGCCCGGCAACCTTGCTGCTTGAATCTGCGGATATCGACAGTAAACGTAACCTAAAAAGCTTGCTGATTGTTGACAGCGCCCTGCGTATCAGTGCGCTTGGCAATAACGTCACCTTACAGGCGCTTTCGGAAAATGGCCGCGCGCTGCTGCCGCTGCTGGATGCCGTGCTACCGGATTCCGTGAAGATTGAAGCGCGCCCCGATGGACGAGTTTTAACCTTTCCCACCACAGAAGCGCTGCAAGATGAAGACTCCCGCTTACAGGCGCTTTCCGTATTCGATGCGCTGCGTTTGATTCCTCAACTGGTGAACGCACCCGCCGATGAACGTGAAGCTTTGCTGCTGGGCGGTCTGTTTGCTTACGACTTAGTGGCTGGCTTTGAAGAACTCCCCGAACTGGAAAGTCATCAGCGCTGTCCTGATTACTGCTTCTATTTAGCTGAAACCCTTTTAGTGCTGGATCATCAGGAACGCAGCGCACGTTTGCAGGCTAGCCTGTTCAGCCCCTCCACCAGCGAATTCCAACGCCTACAAGGGCGTATTGAACAGTTGCATGGCCAAATGCTGCAGCCAGCAGCGCCGTTACCGGTTCAATCTGTTGAACAGATGACGCTGAACATTAATCAAAGTGACGAAGAATATTGCGAAGTAGTACGCGACATGCAGGAAGCGATTCGCATTGGCGAGATTTTCCAGGTTGTACCTTCGCGCCGCTTCTCGCTGCCTTGTCCGTCGCCGCTGGCAGCGTATGACACGCTGAAAAGCAGTAATCCCAGCCCATACATGTTCTTCATGCAGGATCAGGATTTCACGCTATTTGGCGCATCACCGGAAAGTTCGCTGAAATATGACGCAACTTCACGCCAGATTGAAATCTACCCGATTGCCGGGACGCGCCCGCGGGGTCGTCATGCTGATGGTTCGCTGGATCGCGATCTCGACAGCCGCATTGAGCTTGAAATGCGCACCGACCATAAAGAGTTGGCTGAGCATCTGATGCTGGTTGACCTGGCGCGTAACGATTTAGCGCGTATCTGCGTGCCCGGCAGCCGATATGTCGCCGATCTGACTAAAGTCGATCGTTATTCCTTTGTGATGCATTTAGTGTCACGCGTTGTGGGCACATTGCGCGAGGATCTTGACGTGCTGCATGCCTATCGCGCCTGTATGAATATGGGCACGCTAAGCGGCGCGCCAAAAGTCCGCGCGATGCAACGCATTGCCGCTGCGGAAGGTTCACGTCGTGGCAGTTACGGCGGCGCAGTGGGTTACTTCACCGCTAACGGCGACTTAGACACCTGCATTGTGATTCGCTCTGCCTACGTTGAAGACGGCGTTGCCACCGTGCAAGCCGGTGCTGGCGTCGTCCTGGATTCCAATCCCCAAGCTGAAGCGGATGAAAGCCGCAATAAAGCCCGCGCGGTGTTGCGCGCCATTGCAACAGCCCATCACTGCAAGGAGATTTTCTGATGGCCGATATTCTGCTGCTCGATAACATCGACTCATTTACCTATAACCTCGTCGACCAGTTGCGGACTTTCGGTCACAACGTGGTGATTTATCGCAACAACCTACCTGCAGAATTGCTGATCGACCATCTTCAGCGTATGGAGAACCCGGTATTGATGTTGTCACCAGGACCGGGCGCACCGAAAGATGCCGGTTGCATGCCTGAGCTGCTTCGTGTGCTGCGGGGTCGCCTGCCGATTATTGGCATTTGCCTCGGTCATCAAGCCATTGTGGAAGCCTATGGCGGACACGTGGGCCAGGCGGGCGAAATCCTGCACGGCAAAGCATCCATTATCACGCATGACGGTGAAGCGATGTTTTCTGGCCTGAGCAATCCGCTGCCAGTGGCGCGTTATCACTCGTTGGTTGGCAGCAACACACCCGACGAATTAACGGTCAACGCCAGCTTTAACGGCATGGTGATGGCAGTGCGCCACGATGCAGATCGTGTTTGCGGATTCCAGTTCCATCCTGAATCCATTTTGACTACTCAAGGCGCACGTCTGCTTGAGCAGACGCTGGCTTGGGCGCTGGCGAAGTAACAGGGAGAACAAAATGCATACTATTCTGGAAAAGCTTTACCAGGCGCAGACGCTAAATCAGGCTGAAAGCCATCAGCTATTCAGCGCAATCATTACCGGGCAGCTCGAGCCAACACAGTTAGCCGCAGCGCTCATCGCGATGAAAGTTCGCGGCGAAAAGCCAGAGGAGATTGCGGGTGCCGCAACGGCCTTGCTGGAAGATGCTAAACCCTTCCCGCGTCCCGATTATGCCTTTGCCGATATCGTTGGCACCGGCGGTGACGGCAGCAACAGCATTAATATTTCTACCGCCAGCGCATTTGTTGCCGCGACCTGTGGACTGAAAGTGGCGAAGCATGGCAACCGCAGCGTCTCCAGCAAGTCGGGTTCATCCGATCTGCTGGCTGCATTTGGCATTAATCTGGATATGCCTGCTGAGCAGGCGCGTAAAGCGCTGGATGATCTGAACGTTTGTTTCCTGTTTGCTCCGCAATATCACACTGGATTCCGCCATGCGATGCCGGTTCGCCAGCAGCTCAAAACCCGCACACTGTTTAATGTGCTCGGCCCGCTGATCAATCCCGCGCGCCCGCCGTTGGCCGTGATTGGGGTTTACAGCGCAGAGCTGGTGCTTCCTATTGCGCAGACATTAAAAGTATTGGGTTACCAGCGTGCCGCTGTGGTTCATGGAGGTGGCATGGACGAAGTGGCGCTGCATGATGTAACGCACGTAGCGGAACTGCGTGATGGCGAAATTACGCGTTACCTGCTGTCGCCAGAAGACTTTGGATTCGGCTTCCATCCCAAGGAAGCCTTGGCAGGCGGCACGCCGGAAGAAAACCGTGACATTCTTACACGTTTACTCCAGGGTAATGGCGAGCAGGCCCACGAGGAAGCCGTTGCCGTGAATGTGGCTATGCTGCTCAAAGTATTTGGCAATGAAGATTTGCGTGAAAATGCACAGCGTGCGCTCGCCGCAATCCGTAGCGGGCAGGCTTACGAGCGCGTGGTCGCTCTGGCAGCAAGAGGATAACCATGCAAGGTACAGTGTTAGAAAAAATTGTTCAGGATAAAGCGGTTTGGGTTGAAGCGCGTAAGCAGCAGCAGCCGCTGTCCAGCTTTCAAAACAGCGTAGAACTGGCATCGCGTAATTTCTACGATGCACTGCAAGGAGCGCGTACTGCCTTTATTTTAGAATGCAAAAAGGCATCACCTTCTAAAGGTTTGATTCGCGCTGATTTTGATCCGGCAGCCATTGCAGGCGTTTATCGTCATTACGCTTCTGCCGTGTCGGTATTAACCGATGAAAAATACTTCCAGGGTGATTTTGCTTTCCTGCCCATTGTTAGCGCAGCGATTACTCAGCCGGTATTGTGCAAAGATTTCATTATCGATGCGTATCAAATTTATTTAGCCCGTCACTATCAGGCAGATGCCATTTTACTGATGCTATCGGTGCTGGACGATGATCAATATCGTCAGCTCGCCGCGATAGCGCACAGCCTGAAAATGGGCGTGCTAACGGAAGTCAGCAACGAAGATGAGCTGGAGCGTGCCATTGCGCTGGAAGCCAAAGTGGTGGGTATTAATAACCGCGATCTGCGTGATATGTCGATTGATCTCAATCGGACTCGCCAACTGGCGCCACGTTTATCGCATGGCGTAACTGTCATCAGCGAATCGGGTATTAACAGCTACGCCGATATTCGTGAGCTTAGTCATTTTGCTAATGGTTTCCTGATCGGTTCTGCCCTGATGGAAGAAGATGATTTACAAAGCGCGGTGCGTCGCGTCACGCTGGGCAGCAATAAAGTCTGTGGGCTGACGCGAGCTGAAGATGCGCGCGCTGCGTACGAAGCCGGTGCGATTTTTGGTGGTCTGATTTTCGTTGAAAGCTCGCCACGTTATGTGGACAGCGTCAAAGCAAAAACGGTGATAGCAGGCGCACCACTGAGCTATGTAGGTGTTTATCGCAACGCTGCAATTAGTGACATTGTCACGCAAGCAGCAGAGTTACAGCTGGTTGCGATTCAGCTTCATGGCGATGAAGACCGTGCTTACGTCGCTGAATTACGGCAAGCGTTACCTGCATCCGTGAAAATCTGGAAAGCGTTGCGTATTGAAGGTGCTTTACCGGAACGCGACTGGCCACATGTTGATCGCTATGTCTTTGATAACGGAAACGGCGGCAGCGGCCAGCGCTTTGACTGGTCACTTTTGCAAGACCAGAAGCTTGATAATGTATTATTGGCAGGCGGATTAAGTGCTGACAACTGCGTTGAAGCGGCACGACAAGGTTGTGCGGGTCTCGACTTTAACTCTGGCGTGGAAAGTTCGCCGGGGATTAAAGATGCCAGCAAAATTGCGGCCGTGTTCCAGACGCTTCGCGCCTATTGATTTGCCGGACCCGCGTTGCTGCGGGTCAGAAAAAGAGAGATGAAAAAATGACGTTACTGAATCCCTATTTTGGCGAATTTGGCGGTATGTATGTACCGCAAATCTTGATGCCAGCCTTGCGCCAGCTGGAAGAAGCGTTTGTTGACGCGCAAAAAGACCCTGAGTTTCAGGCTGAATTTACTGATTTGTTGAAGAACTATGCGGGACGTCCCACAGCGTTAACGTTGTGTAAAAACCTGACTAAAGGCACCAAAACGCGTCTTTACCTGAAGCGTGAAGATCTGCTGCACGGCGGCGCGCATAAAACTAACCAGGTTCTGGGTCAGGCGCTGTTAGCGAAGCGCATGGGTAAAAACGAAATTATTGCCGAAACCGGTGCCGGGCAGCATGGCGTAGCTTCGGCATTGGCTTGTGCACTGCTTGGCATGAAATGCCGCATTTACATGGGTGCCAAAGATGTCGAGCGTCAGTCGCCTAACGTCTTTCGTATGCGTTTGATGGGTGCGGAAGTGATCCCTGTTCACAGCGGATCCGCGACCCTGAAAGATGCCTGTAACGAAGCATTGCGCGACTGGTCTGGTAGCTATGAAACCGCGCACTACATGTTGGGCACCGCTGCTGGCCCTCATCCTTTCCCAACTATTGTGCGTGAATTCCAACGCATGATTGGTGAAGAGACTAAAAAGCAGATCCTTGAAAGAGAAGGCCGTTTGCCAGATGCCGTGATCGCCTGCGTGGGCGGCGGTTCAAACGCTATCGGTATGTTTGCTGATTTCATTGATGATACCAGCGTGAAGTTAATTGGCGTTGAACCAGCAGGACACGGCATTGAAACCGGCGAGCACGGTGCTCCGCTGAAACATGGTCGCGTTGGCATTTACTTCGGTATGAAAGCGCCAATGATGCAGACAGAAGATGGACAGATTGAAGAGTCGTATTCGATTTCTGCCGGTCTCGATTTCCCGTCCGTTGGCCCTCAGCATGCACACCTGAACAGCATTGGCCGTGCCGACTACGTATCCATCACTGATAATGAAGCCCTGGCTGCGTTTAAACAGTTGTGTCGTGCCGAAGGCATTATCCCCGCACTGGAATCGTCACACGCGCTGGCGCATGCACTGAAAATTATTCAGGCTGATCCTGAAAAAGAGCAGCTTATTGTGGTCAACCTTTCCGGTCGCGGCGACAAAGACATCTTCACCGTTCATGATATTTTGACAGCGCAGGGAGAAATCTGATGGAACGTTATGATCAACTGTTCAAGCGTCTGGCAGCGAACAAAGAAGGTGCTTTTGTTCCTTTCGTCACCTTGGGCGATCCGTCACCTGAACTCTCTTTGCGCGTAATTGATGCGCTGGTTGAAGGCGGTGCAGATGCGCTGGAGTTAGGCATTCCCTTTTCCGACCCGCTGGCTGATGGCCCGACAATTCAAAACGCAACATTGCGTGCCTTCGCTGCGGGTACCACGACGGCTCAATGTTTCGAAATGTTGGCAAGCATTCGTCAAAAATATCCCGACTTACCTATTGGCTTACTGATGTATGCCAACCTGGTGTTTGCGAATGGTATTGATGCGTTTTATGCACGCTGTGCAGAAGCTGGTGTGGATTCTGTATTAGTTGCTGATGTGCCGGTTGAGGAATCTGCGCCCTTCCGTCAGGCCGCCCTGCGCCATAATGTTGCGCCAATCTTCATTTGCCCACCAAACGCCAGCGATGATTTATTGCGTGAAATCGCTTCACATGGCCGTGGATATACTTATCTGCTGTCACGTGCCGGCGTAACCGGTGCTGAGAATCGCGCCAGCCTGCCGCTGCATCATCTGATCACCAAACTGCGTGAATACAATGCGGCCCCGCCTTTACAGGGTTTTGGTATCTCTGAACCTGGTCAGGTGAAAGAAGCCATTGCATCAGGTGCAGCGGGTGCTATCTCCGGATCGGCGATTGTGAAGATCATCGAAAAGAATCATGCACAACCTGACGTGATGCTGAGCGAGCTCAAAGCGTTCGTCAGCAATTTGAAAGCAGCCAGCCGCTAACAAAATCATGCCTTATCGTGCGGTAAGGCATGATTTCTTTCTCTTTTTATCTCCTCGCAGTTGCCCATTATTGAATTCTTGCACCACAATTAACTCGCGCCGTTATGGTAACGTCGCATCACCTTTGTGACAGGGAGAGAAGCAATGAAATGGTTTAAAGTGCTGACAGGTGCGTTGATTGCGAGTGTGGTTGCGCTGACACTGAGCGCCTGTGCGCCGACACCAACTAAAGAAGGCACCGGCGGTTATATTGATGACACTGTGGTAACGACTAAAGTTAAAGGTCAGCTTTTGAAAGATGACTCTCTGAAATCCACTGAAATCAATGTAGAAACCTTCAAAGGAAAAGTTCAGCTGAGCGGTTTTGTGAGTTCGCCACAAATGGCGAATCGTGCGGTAGAAGTGGCGCGAAGCGTAGCGGGTGTGAAATCTGTTGTGAATAACATGCAAATTAAATAGCACATTGTTCACCACTAAAAAGGCCGCTATGAAAAGCGGCCTTTTTTCTTTTATCAGAAACGGTAACCCGCACCGAAGAAAAATACCCAAGGATCGATACGCATATTAATGTTCTGCTGCTCACCGCCTGCTTTAAACTTCACTTCTGTATCAATATCCATGTACCACACCGAAGCATTCAGCATCCAGTCGCGGTTAATCTGGTAATCCAATCCAACTTGTCCCGCCATACCCCACGAATCTTTAACGCTCAAATCAGTTAAACCGGCATCGCGTCCAGTGTTATTAAAATCGGCATCATAAAACGTGGTGTAGTTAATACCTACGCCGATATAGGGGCGCGCTTTGCTTTTGCTGTCAAAAAAATAGTATTGCGCCATCAGCGTTGGCGGCAACTGGCGCACCGTGGCCAACGTGCCGGTTGGTCCCAAACCCACTTTGTGGCGGAACGGCGTCGCTGCAAGTAGTTCCACGCCAATGTTATCCGTTGCCATATAGGTAAAAGTCAGGCCAAGCTGCGTATCATTGCTGGCGGAGAATGATCCCATGCCCAGCACATTATCCGATCCTTCGGTTGGTCGTACGGTTGCGCTGCCTGCACGCATAAAAAAATCGCCAGCCTGATGAGCCAGTGCCAGTTGAGGTAATACCAGAGTCAGTAGCATCGCGCATTTTGCCAGTTTCATGGTCGCTCCTTTGCAGAATTTTAATCGTGGGAAGATGTTGTCATTTATTTGTCGGCAAAGGTTTAACGCGATTTTTTGAAAAATGCATCCAAATCATTTCGACTAATTTGCTTAAAAAACAAAGGATTGATTTAGATCAATTTAGACGGAGCCATGATGTTGAAAATAGAGCTTGCTGAAAAATTTGCCCCCGCTTATTTTGCTTATCTTCTCTGGTGATTTTGGTTCGATGCTCAGGAGTAGCTGGCGATCAAATGAGCGAAATAACAAATCCATGTATCAGCTGTGGCGCCTGTTGCGCCCACTTCCGTGTCTCTTTTTACTGGGCTGAAGCTCAAGACGCGGGCGGCGTTGTGCCCACTGAATTAACTGAACCTCTCAGCCTGTTGATGCGCAACATGATCGGCACCAATACGCGTACACCACGCTGTATCGCGTTAGAGGGTGAAATCGGCGGGTGCGTTTCTTGCGGTATTTATGAACAGCGGCCAACACCTTGTCGAGAGTTTGCCATGTCCGGTGAAAATGGTGAGTGGAACGAAGCCTGCGATCGCGCCAGAGCGCGTCACGGTCTTCCAGCACTTTTTCACCCATCTTTACCTGTGATGACAGAAAGTTATGCCGCGGCGGGTGCCAGCGAGCTGCCAGAACATGTACAATCGCCGGGTTAATCAACCCGGTTTCTCCAAGGAGTGTACATGTCTATCACGGCAAGCTCGTTATACCGTGACACTGGAAATTTTTTTCGCCACCAGTTATTAACTGTCGTGCTGATGTCGCTGTTGACCGCTTTTATCACGGTCATGCTGGCGCACGTGATGACGCCCGGTGAAGATCAATTGGCGATTTTGCAACAAGGCGATTCCAGCGCCACTTCTCTGTTTGACATGGTTCAGAATATGTCACCCGAACAGCAGCGTGTATTACTTCGCGCTTCCGCCGCGGGCACCTTTGCCGCGCTGGTGGGCAACGCCTTGCTGTTAGGTGGCATGCTGTGCCTGATCCCAATGGTCTCTTCCGGTCAACGCGTTAGCGCCTTACGTGCAATTGGTGCCTCTGCACCGCTGCTGCCGAAACTGATACTGCAAACCTTCCTCATCACCTTGCTGGTTCAACTCGGCTTCATGGTGGTTTTAATCCCGGGCGTGATTTTTGCGATTCTGTTTTCGCTGGCACCTGTGATGTTAGCCAGTGAAAAAATGGGTGTATTCGCGTCTATGCGCGCCAGCATGCGTATGGCGTGGCAGAATATGAAGCTCATTGCTCCGGCTATTATTCTTTGGCTGCTGGCAAAAATCGCGGTTATGTTCTTCTTCTCCTCTTTGACCGTGCTGCCGGTAAATGTAACTTCAGTAATGCTGACCGCAGTGGGCAATCTGGTTTCCGTTGTCTTGATTATCTACCTGTACCGGCTCTATATGCTGTTACGTTAATTGTGGGTGCGCCTGCGGGCGCATCAACTAACGCCTCTGCCTTTACTGGAATGACTATGAAGCAGTTACTCGATTTTCTTCCCTTGGTGGTTTTTTTCGTTTTCTACAAGATGTACGACATCTTTGTCGCCTCCGGCGCGCTGATCGTTGCGACAGGCTTAGCCTTGGTTGTTAGCTGGGTGCTGTATCGCAAGCTAGAGAAAATGACTATCTTTACCTTTGTGCTGGTTGCAGTGTTTGGCACATTGACCCTGGTTTTCCATAACGATGAGTTCATTAAATGGAAAGTAACGGTGATTTACAGCCTGTTCGCGCTGGCATTGCTGTTTAGCCAATTTTTCATGAAACAACCGCTGATCCAGAGCATGTTAGGGAAAGAACTGCAGCTTCCTGGCCCCATCTGGCGTCGCTTGAATGTTGCCTGGGCGATGTTCTTCCTGATTTGCGGCCTGGCAAATATTTATGTGGCCTTTTGGTTGCCTCAGGAAGTTTGGGTTAACTTTAAAGTGTTTGGTTTGACCGGCCTTACCCTGCTGTTTACCTTATTCAGCGGACTCTACATCTGGCGACAGATGCCGCAAGAACAAAAATAATTATTCGCCCGGTACGCGCCGGGCAATTTTTGGCGCCTGCCGCCATCACCTGCATAAGAAACTGAAGCAATGGACGATAAGCATAAGTTGCCGCAAGGCGAAATGGTGTTGCGTACCTTAGCCATGCCGGCGGATACCAATGCCAATGGCGATATATTTGGTGGCTGGCTCATGTCGCAGATGGACATGGGCGGCGCAATTTTGGCTAAGGAAATTGCAGAAGGACGCGTAGTGACAGTGCGTGTGGACGGTATGACGTTCCTCAAGCCGGTCGCTGTGGGAGATGTTGTGAGCTGCCATGCCAATTGCATTCGCACAGGCAACAGCTCCATGACGATTAACGTTCAGGTATGGATCAAGAAAGTCTCGTCAGAACCGATTGGCCAGACATATTGCGCGACGGAAGCGGTGTTTATTTATGTTGCGGTGGATAATGAAGGAAACTCTCGTCCGCTGCCGCAAGGCCGAGCCAATCAGCAACCCCATGCCTGAGTGACGTTGAAATAAACTGTGCTGGCGAAATCTAACGGATAAGGTTGAAAACTCTCAACGTCCGAGTCTGGGAAGGTGAGTCCGATGGTTAACAGAAAAACGCGTTAACTGTCGGACATCCCCCACATTACCCCATCCTCAATAAAGAACGGTTATTCGATACTTGCGCCACCGTTCATTTTGAACACGATATTCATGGTCAAATTTTGTCCCGGACGACCACTCTGATAACGCCACTTCTTCATCGCCTGCTTCACTTCTCGCTCAAACATATTACGCGGCTCCGCTGAGAGCACGCGGATGTTATCAACGCGGCCATCGCTATCCACATCAAACTGCACACGAACGCGCCCTTCTATACGTAATGCAAAAGCACGTGCGGGATAAGCAGGTTTGCTGACATTCAGCGCTTTGGGTCCATTTGAGACCGATTGTGTCGGCGCAGGATTCGTTTTAGGTGCAGTAGTCGGCTTAGTTTGTGTCGTCGGCGCCTCTTGCTTAAAGGGATTCGCCTGCGGCTTACTTTCCTGACGCGGTTTCACTTCGCGCTTCGGCTGCTCGCGTTTGTGTTCTGGCTTAGGTTTCGGCTTCGGCTTCGGTTCGGGCTTAGGAATGGGAACGGGCACAGGCTTAGGCGGTTCCGGCGCAGGCTGTGGCTCAGGAACCGGTTCAGGCTCTGGCTCAGGTTGCGGTTCCGGTTGTGGCGGTTGTACAACAGCAGGTGCCGGTTCAGGCTGCACTTCTGGAGCCACCATCGTTACGCTGATCGGCTGCGACGCCTTAGGAACTTCAATAACCTGGTTATACGAGGCATAAAGGACGCCTGCAATCACCGCGCCGTGTAATGCAACGGAAAGTAACATGGAAATCGGCGTGCGTTTTGGTAATGGCATAGTCAGCGTGGTCATAACAATCGCAGTCATTGAGTGAAGCAGCGATTTTAAATGCAAATAGCAATCAGTTTCAATAACTGCTGCAGCCAGGTTGAAAGAAAAGCGTTTTTTAAACCCTGGATGCTCACTAAAGTTGCGCATCTCTTCTTTCGTTTGCACTCTGATTAACGATCACTTAACGTGTTGCGAAATTCAGAAGAATTAATCGGAGCTACCAAGTGCTTTACGTCATTTATGCAGAAGACAATGCCGACTCACTGGAAAAACGTAACGCCGTGCGCCCTGCACATCTCGCACGCCTGAAACTGCTGCATGAAGAAGGTCGCCTGATCATTGCTGGACCCATGCCCGCTGTTGACAGCAACGATCCGGGTGTAGCGGGTTTTACGGGTTCAACGGTTATTGCTGAGTTTCCATCACTGGAAACCGCTCAATCCTGGGCTGAAGATGATCCTTACATTGCCGCAGGCGTATATAAGAACGTTGCGGTAAAGCCGTTCAAACGCGTTTTTTAATTTCCGCATTATATAAAAATGGCTTCTGAGCATCAGCGCAGAAGCCATTTTTTTTGATTGGGCTCTGCATTATGCAAATGGTTATTTTGGCGCTGCTGTTGGTTATTGCTGTACTGATTGGCTCAGCGATTATGCTGTGGCGCAAACATGGCTGGAAGCGTAGAAAGCATTTGATTGTCATGCTGATTGTTCTTGCCGCCGCGCTACAGCTGGTCAACCTAAAATTAGTGATGACCGGACATTAATAAAAAAGCCGCATCGTGCGGCTTTTTTATTTTATAAAATTTGCGTAATGAACAGAATGGAACGACGTTGCTGCTGAGCAAGTTGATGCCGAATGCCGTGAATGCGCTTATAGCGTCGTGACTGCCCTTCCAGCCAACGCGAGCGGCGGCGGTGAGCCTGACGTAACATTCTCCAGCGAGCTACTTCATTTTTGCTTCGTCTCATGACTTCCTCTCTGACATCGATATCACGCGGACGCATTATAGAGATCTGTACGCCAATGCCAAATCGTATCTCTTATCGTGAAGGGTCAACGATAAAGGGTTTCACTGACCGACATCTGCACGTAAACTTCTCAGACCAAAGCGCGAACAGGACGTCCACTTAATGACCACTTTTTACACGCTTATCAGTTGGTTATTGCTGTTTGGCTACTGGCTACTGATTGCCGGAGTCACGCTGCGAGTACTGATGAAGCGTCGTGCCGTGACCTCAGCCATGGCCTGGCTGTTAATTATCTATATTCTGCCGTTGGTTGGCATTATCGCTTATCTGTCGTTCGGCGAGCTACATTTAGGTAAACGGCGCGCCGAGCGTGCGCGCACCATGTGGCCTTCAACCGCAAGATGGCTGAACGATCTTAAACAATGTCGTGAAATATTTGCCACCGAACACAGCGACGTAGCACGCTCACTTTTTCAGCTGTGTCAAAACCGTCAGGGCATTGCAGGCGTAAAAGGCAACCAGCTACAGCTGTTAACCAGCTCCGATGAAGTCATGCAGGCGCTGATTCGTGATATTCAGCTCGCTCGTCATAACATTGAAATGGTGTTCTATATCTGGCATCCCGGTGGCCTGGCGGATGAAGTTGCTGAGTCCTTGATGGCTGCCTCACGGCGTGGCGTACATTGCCGTCTGATGCTGGATTCAGCGGGCAGCGTAACGTTCTTCCGCAGCCCTTGGGTAGGAATGATGCGCAATGCGGGCATTGATGTGGTCGAAGCGTTGCAGGTCAGCTTGTTGCGTGTGTTTCTGCGCCGTATGGATCTCCGCCAGCACCGCAAAGTAGTATTAATCGACAACTATATTGCTTATACCGGTAGCATGAATCTGGTGGATCCACGCTTTTTCAAACAGGACGCAGGCGTAGGACAATGGGTCGATTTGATGGCGCGCATGGAAGGCCCCGTGGCTACCGCAATGGGCATTGTCTTTAGCTGTGACTGGGAAATTGAGACCGGCAAACGCATTCTTCCGCCGCCACCCGATCGCAACATCATGCCTTTCGAAAAAGAGAGTGGTCACACGGTACAAGTTATCGCCTCGGGTCCAGGTTTTCCCGAGGACATGATTCATCAGGCTTTGTTAACCGCAGTTTACTCCGCGCGTGAGCAATTGATCATGACCACGCCCTACTTCGTGCCCAGCGACGATCTGTTACATGCGATCTGCACCGCAGCTTTACGTGGCGTGAATGTTAGCATTGTGGTACCACGCCACAATGATTCACTACTGGTAGGCTGGGCCAGCCGCGCCTTTTTCAGTGAGTTGCTGGAAGCGGGTGTTAAGATTTATCAGTTTGAGGATGGCTTGCTGCATACCAAAAGCGTGCTGGTTGATGGGCAACTCAGCCTGGTCGGTACGGTTAACCTTGATATGCGCAGCTTATGGCTCAACTTTGAGATCACCTTAGTGGTCGATGATGCAGGCTTTGGCAGCGACCTTGCTTGTGTTCAGGATGATTACATCGCCCGCTCAAGACTGCTGGATGGCAAGCGCTGGGCGAAACGTGCCTGGTGGCAACATATCGTTGAACGACTGTTTTACTTCTTTAGTCCTTTACTGTAAAACGAGCAAAATTGTGTAAACGCCCTTGGGCAACGGGATAGATCATGGATTTAAATAATCGCCTTACCGAAGACGAAACCCTGGAACAGGCTTACGATATTTTTCTCGAACTGGCAGGTGACAACCTCGATCCGGCGGATATCATCCTCTTCAATTTACAATTCGAAGAGCGTGGCGGCGCAGAATTGTTCGATCCGTCTGAAGACTGGTCTGAACATGTTGATTACGATCTGAATCCAGACTTCTTCGCAGAAGTCGTGATCGGATTAGGTGAAGCGGACGGTGAACCGATCACTGATGTGTTTGCGCGCGTTCTGCTGTGCCGCGAGAAAGACAATAAACTGTGCCATATCTTGTGGCGTGAATAAGCGCCAATGATGAAAAAACGCCGGGCAACTGCCCGGCGTTTTGTTTTATAACGGATCGACCTTGAGGCAAGAGACAGCATGGCGGAAACTGCCTTCCAGTAATGGACGCGTTTTCGCACACTCTGGTCCAGCAATCGGGCATCGGGTGCGAAATACGCAGCCGGATGGCGGATTAATTGGCGAAGGCAGCTCACCTTCCAGCAATTGAATCTGCTTGTTCTTTTCCAGATCCGGGTCGGGAATGGGCACCGCTGACATCAACGCTTTGGTGTAAGGATGCTGCGGATTGCTATAAACCTCATCGTAAGTGCCTAATTCCACAGCATGTCCGAGATACATCACCAGGACACGATCGGAAATATGCTTCACGACGGCCAAGTCGTGCGCAATAAAGATCAGTGACAAGCCCATTTCACGTTGTAACTGCTGTAGCAGGTTGACTACCTGCGCCTGAATTGACACGTCGAGCGCTGAAACCGGCTCATCACAAATGATCAGTTTTGGCTCAAGAATCAGCGCACGCGCAATACCAATACGCTGACATTGGCCGCCTGAAAATTCATGCGGATAACGGTTTATCAGGTTTGGCAGTAACCCTACTTTCATCATCATATTTTTGACGCGATCTTTGACTTCCTGACGCGCCATTTTGGGATGATAGGTGCGCAGCGGCTCAGCAATGATGTCGCCAATGGTCATGCGCGGATTCAGTGAAGCCAGCGGATCCTGGAAAATCATCTGGATATCGCTGCGGGCTTTACGCCACTCCTCTTCACTTTGTCCCAGCAGGTCGCGCCCTAACCACGCAACGCGGCCATCTGTGGCTTTTACCAAGCCGATGATCGCACGCGCTAAGGTGGATTTGCCACAGCCTGACTCTCCGACCACGCCCAGCGTCTCGCCTTCGTACAAACGCAGGCTGACGCCGTCCACCGCTTTTAAGCTTTTTGATGGCTGCCAGAACCACTGTTTGCCATCTTTGATATCGAAATGCACCTTCAGGTCGGCGATTTCAAGCAACACTCTTTTCTCAGCTACGGTGCTCATACTAATTCCTCCACCGGTTTAAAGCAGGCGCGTAAACGTCCCTCTTCAAACGGTAATAGCGGCGGCGCTTGGGTACAGATGTCCATGGCGTGAGGACAGCGCGGCTGGAACGGACAACCTTGCGGCAGGCGCAGCAGATTGGGTGGATTGCCTGGAATGGTCGTCAGGCTCTCACCTTCTGCATCCAGACGCGGAACGGCATTGAGCAGGCCAATCGAATAAGGGTGTGCCGGTTTATAGAACACATCGCGCGCACGACCATATTCCATGGTACGTCCGGCATACATGACCAGCACTTTGTCGCAGATCCCGGCCACGACACCCAGATCATGGGTGATCATGATAATAGCCGTGTTGAACTCACGCTTCAGATCGTTCAGCAACGTCATGATCTGCGCTTGCACTGTCACATCCAACGCTGTAGTAGGTTCATCTGCAATCAGCAACTTTGGACGACACATCAGCGCCATAGCGATCATGACGCGCTGACGCATACCACCAGAAAACTCATGCGGATACATCTTCATGCGCTTGCGCGCTTCCGGCATTTTTACTGCGTCTAGCATGCGCACTGACTCTTCAAACGCCTGTGCGCTGTTCATGCCCTTGTGTAGCTTAAGCACTTCCATCAACTGCTCACCCACGCGCATATAGGGATTGAGCGATGTCATGGGATCCTGAAAGATCATGGCAATCTGCTCGGCACGCAGCTTATTTAGCTTTTTCTCGGGCAGATTGAGAATCTCATTGCCGTTGAACATCGCCGAACCGCCGATGCGGCCGTTTTTCGCCAACAGCCCCATTAATGCAAAAGCGGTTTGTGATTTGCCTGAACCAGACTCGCCGACAATACCCAGCGTTTCGCCAGCACGCAGTGAGAAATTCAGGTCATTAACGGCGGTGACATCGCCATCATGCGTATCGAAGGTGACGCGTAAATCTTTAACATCTAACAGCAGATCACTTCCCGAACGGGCAGCCAGGGCTGGCTGAAATTCATGAATAGTCATCGGGAAATTCCTTAACGATCTTTCGGGTCGAGGGCATCACGCAGGCCATCGCCGATAAAGTTAAAACAAAACAGCGTAACGACCAGGAAACCCGCCGGGAAAAACAGCAGCCACGGAGAGACTTCCATTGAATTGGCGCCGTCACTAAGCAACGCACCCCAACTGCTGAGCGGCTCTTGCGTACCTAAGCCGAGGAAGCTCAGGAATGATTCGAACAGAATCATACTCGGCACCAGCAAAGAGGCGTACACCACCACCACGCCAAGCACGTTCGGCACGATATGACGTAACACAATGTTGAACGTTGAGACGCCGCCAACATGCGCTGCTTCTATGAACTCTTTGCGTTTTAGTCCCAGGGTTTGACCACGTACAATACGTGCCATATCCAGCCACGAAACCATGCCGATGGCGGCAAAGATCAGCAAAATGTTACGGCCAAAGAAAGTCACCAGCAAAATGACGAAGAACATGAACGGAAATGAGTTCAGTATTTCAAGAATACGCATCATGACCGAGTCAGTTTTCCCGCCGAGATAACCGGCAACCGAACCGTATAACGTGCCGACAATCACCGCGATCAACGCGGAAGCAATCCCTACCATCAAGGAAATTCGACCGCCAATGGCAACGCGCACTAACAAGTCACGTCCCGAAGAGTCGGTGCCAAACCAGTGTCCTGACGTGGTGTCTGGCGTTGCGGACATCATGCCCCAATCGGTGTCGTCATAGGCGAACTGCGACAGCATCGGTGCAATGATGACAAACAGCGTAATCAACAGCAGAACCAACAAACTGATCAATGCTGCACGGTTATGGATAAAGCGGCGACGCGCATCCTGCCAAAGGCTGCGCCCTTCTACTTCCAGTTTTTCACTGAATGCATCAAGAGCTTCGCTGTTTTTCTTACTCAACATCATGGCGAACTCCAGAATCAGTAGCGAATTTTTGGATCGATGACGGCATAAAGCACGTCGACAATCGCGTTAAATACAATGGTAAGCACACCGACCAGAATCGTCAGGCTCATGACCAGCGAGTAATCGCGGTTTAATGCGCCATTGACGAACAGCTGGCCTATGCCTGGCAGACCGTAAATAGACTCGATCACCATTGAACCGGTGATGATGCCGACAAAAGCCGGGCCCATATAGGAGATAACAGGCAGCAGTGCGGGTTTCAGCGCATGGCGTAAAACGATACGGTGCAGCGGCAAGCCTTTGGCGCGGGCAGTACGAATAAAGTTAGAGTGCATGACTTCAATCATCGAACCACGGGTAATACGCGCGATGCTGGCTATGTAAGCCAGCGAAAGGGCTACCATCGGCAGCAGCATGTAGTTCCATTGTCCGCCGTTCCAGCCACCACCCGGTAACCACTTCAGCGTGATCGCGAATACCAAGACCAGCAGCGGCGCGACCACAAAACTGGGTATCACCACGCCGGTCATTGCCACCCCCATCACGGCGTAATCCCATAAGCTGTTTTGCCGCAAAGCGGCGACCACACCCGCCGTCACACCCAGCACCATTGCCAGCAAAAAGGCCGCCAGTCCAAGCTTGGCCGAAACCGGGAAGGCGTGGGCGACAAGGTAGTTCACGGAGTAATCTTTGTATTTAAATGATGGGCCAAAGTCGCCATGACCGAGCTGAACCAGATAATCCAGATATTGCTTACCGATCGGATCGTTGAGGTGATATTTCGCCTCAATGTTGGCCATGACTTCTGGCGATAATGTGCGCTCGCCGCTGAATGGGCTGCCGGGCGCCAGGCGCATCATAAAAAATGAGATCGTAATCAAGACGAAGAGCGTCGGGATTGCTTCAAGCAATCGACGCAGAATGAATTTTAACATTGCCGTATCCACCAGGCTGTTGCTTCACAACGCAATAAAACTAAAAAAGGCGGCGCGAGATGCGCCACCGCTACCGATAGCCTGTGTGCTATTAATGCTTAATGATATACAAGTTTTTGTCGTAGACGTTGTCCAGTGGATCTTTACCGGTATAACCACCGACATAAGGTTTCACCAGACGCGCGTTCACGTAATAGAACAGCGGTACAATCACTGAATCTTTATCAAGAACCTGTTCAGCTTGCTGATAATCTGCCGCGCGCGCTTTGTCATCTGCTGCGCTTAAGGCTTCATGTACCGCTTTATCGAAGTCAGCACTCTTGTAATGCGAGGTGTTGTTGCTGCTGTCTGACAACATAATGTTCAGGAATGAAGTCGGTTCATTGTAGTCAGCACACCATGCCGCGCGTGAAACATCAAAGTTCCCCTGATGACGCGTATCCAGGAAGGTTTTCCATTCCTGATTTTCCAGCTTGATGTTAACGCCAATGTTTTTCTTCCAGATAGAAGATGCTGCGATTGCCAATTTCTTATGCAAATCGGAGGTGTTGTACAGCAGGTTGAAGGTCAACGGCTTATCCGCCGTGTAACCCGCTTCGGCTAACAATTTTTTCGCTTCTTCATTACGTTTTTCTTGCGGCCATTTGAACCAGTCTGGCGGCAGAATATCCATGCCATCGGTTGCCGGAGGCGTGAAGCTGTAAGCCGGCATCTGGCCTTGCGCCAAGACTTTATTTACGATGATGTCACGATCAATACCCAGCTTCAGCGCAGCACGAACGCGTGGATCGGTAAACGGCGCTTTCTGGTTATTGATTTCGTAATAATAAGTACAGAGATAAGGATCAACATGCAGCTCTTTGCCATTGTCACGCTGTAGCTTTTTGAACAGCTCGATAGGCATGTTGTTATAAGTCATATCACTGCCGTTATCTGAGAAGTAGCGGTTAACATCGCTGACTTCTGAAGAGATTGGCAGGAACGTCACTTTATTCAGCACGGTATGGGCATTGTCCCAATACTGCGGGTTACGAACCAGCGTAATACGTTCGTTGATAATGTGTGATTCCAGCTTAAATGCGCCGTTGCCGATCCAGTTTTGCGGCTGAGTCCACTGATCACCAAATTTTTCAATTGCTGGTTTGTATACAGGTGACATAGAGGGATGAATGAGCAGCTTATAGAAATAAGGCACACCTTCGCTCAACGTCACTTCCAGCGTGTGGTCATCAATGGCTTTTACGCCCAGCTCAGACGGTTTTTTCTTGCCTGCAATGATGTCATCAACATTCAGCAGATGGCCGTACTGCAGATAGCTGGCGTAAGGGGAAGCCGTTTTTGGATCGGCCAGGCGCTGCCAGCTAAAGACGAAATCTTGTGCGGTAACGGGCTCACCGTTAGACCATTTGGCGTCTTTACGGAGATGGAAAGTCCAGACTTTAGCCTCTTTATTTTCCCAGCTTTCAGCCACGCCCGGAACAGGTTTACCCTGAACATCACTGATCAACAGACCTTCTAACAAATCGCGGTTAACGTTTGATTCAGGCACACCTTCAATTTTGTGCGGATCCAGCGACTGCACTTCATCGCCATTACCTTTAATCAGTTCTTGCTTTGCCGCTAATTCAACGCCAGATGGCACTGATGCCGCCTGAACAGCGTTCCCTGCCAGCGCGCTCATCGCCGCGAACACACCTGCTGCGATAAGGCTTTTCTTCGTGATGTTGTTCATTATTACACTCCAGTTTTTTTATTTTCACCCAGGCATTGTTCCGCCTTGGCGTCCCCCGTTTCCGGGATCCTCGGTGTGAGCACCTGAGGATGTCATCGACCCCGAATGGTGGCCTTTACGGTCGTTAACTTCCCGGCTGTCTCGCCAGGTAAATTCGCGACTTAATGTTGTTTAATGAAATAGTATTTCAGGTCTGTCATGTCTTGCGGATCGGTGCCGGTAAACCCGCCCACCCAAGGTTTCACCAGACGTACACTAACGCGGTAGTAAACTGGCACAATTGGTGAGTCTTTGTCGAGTTGTGTTTCAGCTTGCTGATAGAGCGCTGCGCGCTGTGCTTCATCACTGGCGTTAAGGGATTGAGCCATTAACCGATCAAAATTTTCGCTGCTGTAAAAAGCCGTATTGATTGAGGCATTACTGATCAGCATATTCAGGAAAGTGGAAGGTTCGTTGTAGTCCGCACACCATGTTGCGCGAACGACATCGTATTGTGCCTGGTGACGCGTTTCGAGCAGGGTTTTCCACTCCTGATTTTGCAAATTAACGGTTGCGCCAAGATTTTTTTGCCACATCGATGCCGCCGCAATCGCCTGCTTTTTATTTTGATCTGACGTGTTATAAAGCAACGTGAACCGCAGTGGATTTTTAGCATCAAAACCGGCCTCAGCGAGCAATTTCTTCGCTTGTTCATTGCGTTGCTGCTGTGATTGCTCAAACCACGCCGGTGGCGATAATGTCATGCCTGCGGTAAAGGGCGGCGTTAAGCTATAGGCAGGAATTTGCCCTTGCCCCATGATTTTATTGGCGATGATATCGCGATCTAACGTCATTTTGATGGCCGCGCGCACGCGTGGATCGTTAAATGGCGGCTTCTTGTTATTTATCTCGTAATAGAAGGTGCAGAGCAGCGGGCTGACTTTGACTTGATCGCCAAGTTCATCCTGCAGTCGCTTGAACATTTCAGGCGGAACCGCACTGTTAGTGATGTCAGTGCCGCCACTGCGGTAGCGATTGATGTCACTGTTTTCGGAAGAAATGGGTAAGAAGGTGCCCTGCTCAATCACAGTGCGTGCGTTGTTCCAGTAAAGCGGATTGCGCTTCAGCACGATTTTCTCGTTCACCACCCAGTCGCTCAAGGTGTATGCGCCATTGCCCACGTAATGTCCTGGACGCGTCCAGGCTTCACCCCACTGTTTTATGGCGGGTGCGTAGACCGGTTTCATTGCAGTATGTGCCAGCATAGCAACCAGATAAGGCACGGGCTCACTCAAGGTGATTTGCAGATGCCGATCGTCTAGCGCTTTTACACCCAGTTGCTCGGGCGACATTTTACCATCAAGGACGTTATCTATATTCGTAAAATGCGCAGCCTGCAGATAGCTTGCATAAGGCGAAGCGGTTTTAGGATCGGCGAGCCGGCGCCAGCTATAGACAAAATCTTGCGCAGTGACGGGTTTGCCGTCGCTCCATTTAGCGTTATTGCGCAGCGTGAAGACCCAGACTTTGCCCTGCTGGTTTTGCCATGATTCCGCCACGCCTGGCACGACATTGCCGGCGTTGTCGGTATTCACCAATCCATCAAGTAAATTCAAAATAATATTTGATTCAGGTACACCTTCGGTTTTATGCGGATCGAGTGAAGCCACTTCACTGCCATTGTTAACAACAATTTGTTGATTAGGCGCAAGCTTGATGTCATCAGGAACCGTTGCAGCGTAAGTGAGGGGCATGAAGAGCGTTAAGCTCATGGCTAAATGCATCACAGTTTTTTGCGAGTTAATTATCCCAATCATTCGACAGCGCCAACCTTAAATTTATAAATCCCGATAGCCTTTAAGCAAAAATCGTTCTCACTTTTGTCTGATCGGTAAAATTTTTTTGGAGCGACGAAATTATCAGAAGCATTCGAAGGGCGCCAAAGCAAAATAACAAAAATGTTACCTGATTCTCTTTTATCATGAGAATTGCTTGGGCGAAAGTGTTAATTTTTAGCCTGAAAATAGATTAAACACATGAAAAATAAGACTTAAAACCTAATGATGACGTTAATACGCTCACAAAATGACAATTATGTATTTTTTTAGTGATAATGCGGGAAAGCGTCAAGAGAGTGGTAATAAAAGAGGGATTAGCAGATAAAAATGGTTTTTAGTAACGTGAAGAAAATAATATACAGAGGATTATCATGTGATGATTATCACATAATTATTTTGAATGCTGAGGCTGTAGTAATGAATATGATAATAGGCAGGCTATGTTTAGCAAGACGAATACCTGCATCATAAAGGTGCAACAAAAGGGAATATTGCACCTTTATGGTTCGTTTTTTCCTTTTACAGGAAAAATAAGCCTTACTTTTTTAACCGACTAATCCGGGGAAAAGTGTTTTCATTCCGGTAACGACAAATTCAATACCCAGTGCCATGAGCAATAAACCCATAATGCGTGTAATAACGTTAATACCGGTTTGGCCAAGTACACGCACCATGAGCGGCGCCGCCCTGAATAACAACCAACAGCAAAACGCAAAAATCGCTATAGCAAGGCTGAAACCTAATAAATTAAGCCAACTGTGATAACGCGTACTCCACACAATTGTTGAACTGATTGCGCCTGGCCCGGCCATTAAAGGTAGCGCCAAGGGCACAACGCCAATACTTTCGCGGATTGCCGTTTCGGTTTTTTCCTGCTTATTCTGCTTATCCTCACCCAGCTTGCCGCTGATCATCGACATTGCAATGGTGACAACCAGAATTCCACCCGCGATACGGAATGAATCAATGGAAATACCGAATATATGCAGAATGGCATCGCCCAAAAACAGCGAAGTCCATAAAATGATCGCCACCGCCAGGTTAGCCGTAAGATTGGTTTTATTGCGTTCGGCTGCGCCCTGATAACTGGTCATACTGATAAATACCGGAATAATACCCACCGGGTTAACCAGAGCAAAAAGGCCCACAAAAAACTTAACATAACCAGACAAATCTAACAGCGCAGGGTTCACGATGAACTCCATTCCAGAATGAAAAAAATCGCGCCTAATGTAAGGCAAAAGCCAAGCCTAAGCCAGCGCGTCTCTCAGGTATTTATTCTGTCATTTTGCGTTTTATATGGTTTGATCATCCAGATATTAAAATCGTGATGGTTCATGCCGCTATACGTCAAATTATGCCCGCCATTCAGGTGATTACTTAATAACCGATGCATTGATTCAAACGCTTCCGTTAGCTGAATGGTGTCAGCTTGCATGTAAATTGATCCAGATCATTATTCTCCTACCTCAAACCAGGTAATCTTTCCGCATCAAAAGCATTCAGGGCGCTCCACCCAGAATGGTATGAATTTTTTATTAAACAGCTGAAAAGCCTGACAATTTAACTGTTACCGTCGCATTAACGCAGCGGAACTATACTCAGTGGTCAGGCTTGTTTACTAAAAAGTTTAACTTCCTTCAGGAGAGCATCATGGCCGTTACTAATGTCGCTGAACTTAATGCACTGGTTGAACGTGTAAAAAAAGCCCAGCGTGAATACGCCAACTTTTCTCAACAACAGGTTGACGCTATTTTCCGCGCTGCCGCCCTCGCCGCCGCCGACGCCCGTATCCCTCTGGCAAAATTGGCTGTAGCCGAATCCGGCATGGGAATTGTTGAAGACAAGGTCATCAAAAATCACTTCGCCTCTGAATATATTTACAACGCCTATAAAGATGAAAAGACCTGCGGTGTGTTAAATACCGATGATACTTTCGGTACGATTACCATTGCGGAACCGATTGGGTTGATTTGCGGTATCGTTCCGACCACAAACCCAACCTCAACCGCGATTTTCAAAGCACTCATCAGTCTTAAAACCCGCAACGGTATTATTTTCTCGCCTCATCCACGTGCAAAAGATGCCACCAATAAAGCTGCAGATATTGTCCTGCAGGCCGCTATTGCCGCTGGCGCTCCTAAAGATATCATTGGATGGATTGATACACCGTCTGTGGAACTGTCTAATCAGTTAATGCATCACCCAGATATCAACCTGATCCTTGCGACCGGTGGCCCCGGCATGGTGAAAGCCGCTTACAGTTCCGGTAAGCCAGCCATTGGTGTGGGTGCAGGTAATACCCCTGTCGTTATTGATGAAACCGCAGACATCAAACGCGCTGTCGCTTCTATCCTGATGTCTAAAACTTTCGATAACGGCGTGATTTGTGCCTCTGAGCAATCCGTTATTGTGGTGGATTCTGTCTACGAGGCCGTACGTGAACGCTTCTCAAGCCATGGCGGCTATATGCTGCAGGGCGCAGAGTTAAGCGCTGTTCAGGGTATCATCCTGAAAAATGGTGGGTTGAATGCCGCCATTGTCGGCCAGCCCGCAGTGAAAATCGCTGAAATGGCAGGCATTTCAGTGCCGCAGAATACCAAAATTCTCATTGGCGAAGTGAAACTGGTTGATGAGTCAGAGCCTTTTGCCCATGAAAAACTCTCACCAACATTAGCAATGTATCGTGCAAAAGATTTTCAGGATGCGGTGAGCAAAGCCGAAAAACTGGTAGAGATGGGCGGTATCGGTCATACCTCTTGCCTCTATACCGATCAAGATAACCAAACTGAGCGCGTACACTATTTCGGCGATAAAATGAAAACCGCGCGTATTTTGATTAATACGCCCGCTTCGCAAGGTGGTATCGGCGACTTGTACAACTTCAAACTTGCGCCGTCTTTGACATTAGGTTGTGGTTCATGGGGTGGCAACTCCATCTCAGAAAACGTTGGACCCAAACATCTTATCAATAAGAAAACTGTCGCCAAGCGAGCTGAAAATATGTTGTGGCATAAACTTCCGAAGTCTATCTACTTCCGTCGTGGTTCGCTGCCTATCGCCCTGGAAGAAGTAGCTACTGATGGCGCAAAACGTGCATTCATCGTGACCGACCGCTTCCTGTTCAATAACGGTTATGCCGACCAGGTTACGCGCGTGCTTAAATCTCACGGCATCGAAACAGAAGTATTTTTTGAAGTTGAGGCCGATCCTACGCTCAGCATCGTACGTAAAGGCGCAGAACAGATGAACAGCTTTAAACCTGACGTGATTATCGCGCTAGGCGGCGGTTCACCGATGGATGCGGCCAAAATTATGTGGGTGATGTACGAACATCCTGAAACCCATTTTGAAGAGTTAGCGCTGCGCTTTATGGATATCCGTAAACGCATCTATAAATTCCCAAAAATGGGTGTAAAAGCGCGCATGGTTGCGATTACCACCACATCGGGTACAGGCTCAGAAGTTACGCCATTCGCTGTGGTCACTGACGATGCAACAGGTCAAAAATATCCATTAGCTGACTATGCTTTAACACCTGACATGGCCATTGTTGATGCCAATTTGGTGATGGATATGCCGCGTTCACTTTGCGCTTTTGGTGGCCTGGATGCAGTCACTCACTCTCTTGAAGCGTATGTCTCGGTGCTGGCGAATGAATACTCTGACGGCCAGGCATTACAAGCCTTGAAATTATTGAAAGAGAATTTACCCACCAGCTACGCGGAAGGCGCTAAGAACCCGGTTGCACGCGAGCGCGTACATAATGCGGCAACCATCGCGGGTATCGCATTTGCTAATGCTTTCCTGGGCGTTTGTCACTCAATGGCACACAAACTCGGTTCTGAATTCCATATTCCGCACGGTCTGGCTAACTCTCTGCTGATTGCTAACGTCATCCGTTATAACGCGAATGACAACCCAACCAAGCAAACGGCATTTAGTCAGTACGATCGTCCGCAAGCCCGTCGCCGCTACGCGGAAATCGCTGACCATTTAGGTCTGAGTCGTGAAGGTGACCGTACTGCGCAGAAAATTGAAAGACTGCTGGCATGGCTTGATGAGATGAAAACGCAACTGGGTATCCCGACATCTATACGCGAAGCTGGCGTTCAGGAGGCAGATTTCCTTGCGAAGGTCGATAAACTGGCAGAGGACGCATTTGATGACCAATGTACAGGCGCCAACCCACGTTATCCGCTGATTGCTGAATTGAAACAGATCATGCTGGATACCTTCTACGGTCGTGAATATGTAGAACCGTTCTCAAGCATCGCAGAGGCCGTTGCGGCTCAACCGGTGAAAGACGTGAAAGTTGAGAAGAAAACCCAAAAAGCGTAATTGCTTATGAATAAAAAACCCGCTGCGGCGGGTTTTTTGTTTCTGTTACTTAGCGATCACGTTTCAACAGACCGTGTTCCATGTATCGCCTGGAGCGAGCCTTGGTCAATTGCCTGCTTATAATGTTTACGGCATACAGAAATGTAGCGCTCGTTACCGCCAATCACTACCTGCTCTCCTTCACTAAAAGGCTTGCCGTTGCTGTCTAACCGCAGCACCATGCTGGCTTTACGCCCGCAATGGCAGATCGTTTTCAGTTCCACTAGCTTGTCAGCCCAGGCGAGTAAATATTCACTGCCCGTAAAAAGCTCACCGCGGAAATCAGTGCGTAACCCATAACAAAGCACCGGGATATCAAGGTCGTCAACGACGTCTGATAACGCTTTAACCTGTTCGCGCGTTAAGAACTGGCTCTCATCAACCAGAACGCAGTGCACGGGCTGACGCGCATGTTCTGCGGCAATATCAACGTTAAGCTTAGTCTCTGAATTATAAAGCGAAGCAGGTGATGAAAGACCAATTCTGGAGCTGACTTTAGCCACACCAAAACGGTCGTCTATCTCCGCGGTATAAACCAACGTCCGCATACCACGTTCCTGATAATTGTAAGATGACTGTAATAGCGCAGTCGACTTCCCGGCATTCATAGCGGAATAATAAAAATAGAGTTGAGCCATATGAGCTGAATCTCAGTTTGGACGAAACAGAATGCCGGCCATTTTAGCACAAACGATCAAACACGCCGCTGAGAATTAATGGTGATGTATTGTACAACTGCTCAGCTAATCGTCTATTAATGCCCCACTATTTTAGTGAGAGGGAGAACTTTCGTTGAAACTAAAAGTACATAAAGCTGTCTTTAAGTCAGTAATCATCAGTTTTAGTCATAAAATAAATGACACCTTATTTTATATAAGGTTTCTGGATATATAAATTTTCTACTCAGTAATTTCTTAGCGTCTCGTTTAGGTTATGTCTCTCAAAGATGAATTTAATATCCCTCATTAACTCATGAACATAATTTGCTGTTGAAGTTATTTTTTGCCAACACTATTATTAGCGGGCAGAACAACTCTTTTATTCATTATTCAGAGATCAGGACAATGAGCGAAGCACTTAAAATTCTTAATAATATCCGCACTCTGCGTGCTCAAGCCAGAGAATGTACAGTTGAAACGCTTGAAGAAATGCTGGAGAAACTGGAAGTTGTGGTGAATGAACGCCGCGACGAAGAATCTCAAGTTGAAGCGGAAAACGCAGAGCGCACGCGTAAGCTGGAACAATACCGTGAAATGCTGATGGCAGATGGTATAGATCCTAATGAACTGCTCAGCGCATTAGCTGAGTCCAAAACCTCAGGCAAAGCCAAGCGTGCAGCACGTCCTGCAAAATATCAGTACGTTGATGAAAATGGCGAAACCAAAACCTGGACAGGTCAAGGTCGTACTCCAGCCGTTATTAAAAAAGCCCTTGAAGAACAAGGTAAACAGCTAGAAGACTTTTTGCTTTAATAGCAGTGAGTGCTTCGTAATTTGGCGGGTCATTTTGATCGATTACAGACCTGCCTTTTACACATCAGGGAAAGGAAGCCAAGGCTTCCTTTTTTTTATCTTTAAATTTTATAAAAGTCACGATACCAATCGACAAAGCGCTTAACGCCCTCTTCAACGCTGGTTTGCGGCTTAAAGCCAATCGCATCAAATAAAGCCTGCGTATCGGCGCTGGTTTCAAGAACATCACCAGGCTGCATTGGCATTAGATTTTTAATGGCGGTGATTCCCAGCGCTTTTTCAATTGCTTCAATGTAACTGATTAATGTCACTGGATGGCTGTTACCAATATTATAAACACGGTAAGGCGCAGAACTGGTAGCAGGCGAGCCTGTCTCTACGCTCCAGTTATCATCTTTCTGCGGAATGACATCCTGCAAACGCACAATGGCTTCAGCAATGTCATCAATATAAGTGAAATCACGCTTCATTTGGCCTTGGTTATAAACATCAATGGCTTCACCGGCGAGCATCGCCCGTGTGAATTTGAACAATGCCATATCGGGGCGTCCCCAAGGACCGTATACGGTGAAGAAGCGCAATCCTGTGGTCGGTAATTGATAAAGATGCGAATAGGTATGCGACATCAGCTCATTGGCTTTTTTAGTCGCCGCATAAAGCGATACAGGATGGTCAACGCTATCGTCGGTAGAGAAAGGCATTTTACGGTTGAGACCATATACCGAACTGGAGGATGCGTAGAGCAGATGCTCTATTTTATGGTGACGGCATCCTTCAAGAACATTGAGATGGCCAATGAGGTTAGCATCTGCATAGGCGCCGGGATTTTCAATTGAGTAACGAACCCCTGCCTGCGCGCCAAGATGAATGACGCGTTGGAATTGATGCTGCTGAAAAAGTGAAGCCATAGCTTCACGGTCGGCTAAATCCAGTTCAATAAAATTAAAATCTGGAGAGTGCTTTATTAAATCGAGGCGGGATTTTTTGAGGTTGACGTCGTAATAGTCATTCAGGTTGTCGATTCCGACAACCTGGTGACCGGCGGCCAACAAGCGTTGGCTAACATGAAATCCAATAAAGCCTGCGGCGCCGGTTACCAGAAAGTTCATAAATCCCTCGTCAATTACGCAATATTGATGGACGCTCCGCGGCCGATTGCATAATAAACGAAACCGCGTTTGCTTGTACGCTCTGGATCATACAGGTTACGACCATCAAAAATCACGGGTTCTTTCAGTGCATTTTTGATGACGTCAAAGTCAGGTGCACGGAAATTCTGCCATTCCGTACAAATCACCAGCCCGTCAGCGCCCTGCAATGCTGCTTCTTTGGTACCCATCAGCTTAAGATCGCTGCGGTGACCATAGATGCGTTGCGCTTCATCCATTGCTTCAGGATCAAAAGCCTGAACCGAGGCGCCCGCTTCCCACAGTGTTTCCATCAGCACACGGCTGGAGGCTTCACGCATGTCGTCGGTGTTCGGCTTAAACGATAAACCCCATAAAGCAAAGGTCTTACCGCTCAGGTTGTCGCCGAAGTGACGCTTAATGAACGTAGGCAGCTTATTCTTCTGGTTGTCATTCACATCTTCCACGGCCTGTAAAAGGCGCGGTTGATAGCCAATTGACTCAGCGGTGCGAATCAGTGCCTGTACATCTTTCGGGAAGCATGAGCCGCCATAACCACAGCCTGGATAGATGAAGTGATAGCCAATGCGTGGATCAGATCCAATACCCTGGCGCACTTTTTCAATATCTGCGCCTAAGCGCTCAGCGAGGTTCGACATCTCATTCATGAAGCTGATTTTAGTCGCCAGCATGCAGTTCGCGGCGTACTTAGTCAGTTCTGCACTTCGGATATCCATCAAAATCATGCGATCGTGGTTACGGTTAAACGGCTCATAGAGCTCGCGTAACAGTTCAACCACCTCATCATTGTCGGTGCCGACAACGATGCGCTCTGGGCGCATGCAGTCATTTACCGCAGCACCTTCTTTAAGAAACTCAGGGTTAGAAACCACATCAAAACTGATGTTAGCATCACGCGCCTGCAGTGTTTCAGCCATTACCGAACGCACTTTATCTGCGGTTCCAACAGGAACGGTAGATTTGTCGATAACCACTTTATGATCGTTCATGTGCTGCGCAATGGTTCGTGCCACGGCGGTAACATATTTTAGATCGGCAGAACCATCTTCGTCGGGTGGCGTGCCCACAGCAATAAATTGCATCACACCATGATCGACGCCCAATTTAGCGTCGGTGCTGAACTTAAGGCGGCCCGCTTCGTAATTAGACATTACTAACGGCGTCAAACCTGGTTCAAAAATAGGGATGATGCCCTTTTTGAGGTTTTCGACCTTGTTTTCGTCGACATCAATGCACAGAACGTCATGTCCGACTTCGGCCAACACCGCAGCCTGAACCAGACCGACATAGCCGATACCAAATACAGTGACTTTCATTGAGTTATCCCGTGTTTATAAATTACTTTTTGTTGCCAATCTCGTTATTGAGCCATTCAGAGAAATCTTTGCCCAATACTGAGTGACGAACACCATACTCAACGAAAGCTTGCATGTAGCCCAGTTTGTTACCGCAGTCATGGCTAACACCTTTCAGGTGGTAAGCTTCAACGGTTTCTTTTTCCATCAACATAGCGATGGAGTCAGTCAGCTGAACTTCACCACCCGCACCTGGAGGCGTTTTAGCCAGCAGTGGCCAGATATCAGCAGACAGAACATAACGTCCTACTACAGCCAGATTTGAAGGTGCTTCAGCCGCTTTTGGTTTTTCAACAACGCCAACCATCGGAGCACTTTCACCTGGGTTCAGTTCTGCGCCCTGGCAATCTACCACACCGTAAGCGGTTACATCGGCAACAGGCTCAACCATGATTTGACTGCGGCCTGACTCTTCATAACGGCTCAGCATTTCTGCCAGGTTATCTTTGGTCGGATTTGATTCATATTCGTCGATGATCACATCCGGCAGAATAACCGCAACAGGCTCATCACCGATCAGCGGATGTGCGCACATTACCGCATGGCCAAGGCCTTTAGCGATACCTTGACGAACCTGCATGATGGTGACATGTGGAGGACAGATAGACTGAATTTCATCCAGCAACTGACGCTTAACACGTTTTTCCAACATGGATTCCAATTCAAAGCTGGTATCGAAGTGGTTCTCAATGGCGTTTTTAGAAGAGTGCGTTACCAGCACAATTTCATTAATTCCAGCCGCGATACACTCGTTAACGACATACTGGATTAACGGCTTATCGACCAGCGGTAACATCTCTTTCGGAATCGCTTTAGTGGCAGGCAACATGCGTGTACCCAAACCAGCTACCGGGATTACCGCTTTTTTTACTTTGGACTTATAGGCAGACATTAAGATACCTCTCTTATAGGCCGTTCAAGTTAATACTTGATATGTCGGTTTAAATTCGGAAATGAGTATATCAGTTACTATCGAACGGATTTATCCTGGAAGAAGTGAATCCGCAGAAATTAAGACTATTACCCAAGTGTAAAGCCATCTCCTGGACCTGTCTCCAGCGCCAGGAGAATTTTGTTTTTCTGTCTATTCTTCAGCAGATAACATCAGACGAATGCGGCCACCAGCGCCCCACACGTGGCATTGCCAGGTGTCTGCACGCTGACTGATCTGGTTGAGGTGGGTACTTCCCATAGTGCCAAGGGGAACCCCATTACTGAGTTGAATTTGATGGGCATGAACATGCAAAGTGGCATTCAAACCTGCTGAAACCAATATCAAATTTTTCAAACCGCGGTGATAATAACCCACTAAGAGCGGAAACTGACCGCTCAGGTTTGCTTGCCGCAAGAGTAAATTTACCTGCCGGAGCAAACCGTTGAGTTCAGGAAGCAGCTGTTTTTGTCCCGACAACTGTTCTTGCAGCAAGCCATTGAACAGCGCCCGTAAGAGCAGCGCAGCCAGAACGCCATTGTCGCCTGCTCGGGTAACATCCAGACAATAGAAAGCCAGGTCTTTGTCAGATAGCGCGGCAATATCCAGCACCAAACCCGGCTGCTCAGCCATGGTTAACTGACGATAATTGACGCGGCAATTGGCGATATTTTGCTGTACCGGCGGCTGAAGTTGCTTAAGCAATTTTGCGGCGGCTTTGGGATCACGAACTAAGGCGTCCCAGTCCTGAAAAAGCTGTTCATCCTCTTCGACTTTAGAGGTAAACATCGAAGGGTAAAGGCATTCGTATACCGCTTCACGAAAGCGTTCAAAGTTTTTCAGCGGTTTGAGCAGCACATCCTGTACGCCTAATCTCAAGACATGGGCAATGTCAGCCATGTTTTCTGTGGCTGAAATAACCAACACCGGTACACTATTACCCCGTGTCCGAATATGCTCAACAAACTGAATGCCGTTCATACGCGGCATCTCAAGATCACAAATTATAAGGTCAACAGTGTGCTGTTGTAGCTGCGCAATCGCGTCTACACCGTCTTCCGCTTGTAACGTCACAGCACCCATCGATAACAAAAATTGGTCCAGCAACGAACGGAAAACGGCCTCATCTTCGACAATGAGTATCTTTTTGCCGATTAGTGGTTTTTCCATTCTCTCCCCCTGCGTACCAGATAATTCAATAGTGGTTCATAAAACGCAGTTGCGCCTTTCAGAATTGACCGAAGTGACATCTGTGAATGAACAACCTGATTATCTACTACGGACCAGCGGTAAAAGTTCATCCATTTTTTTCTCAACAGCGGCCTTACCTGCCTCAATAGCTTCTTCGGCACGATGAAAGTCCAGTGTGGAAATTTGCGGACAAAACGGCTGAATAAGAACATCGGGAGGATCACCTGCCATGCGGTTGCGTTTAAGGCGATTTTCCAAAACCTGAATTGATGTTGTCATAATTTCCATCGCTCCAGGCGTTTGTGATGCGCGACGCTGGGTAAAATTCACCAGACGCTGACGCAGTTTACTTCTCCAGTCTAACGCAGCCGCAGCAGCTTCTTCCTCACTGTTTTGCGGTGTAACCGATAACAAGTCTTGCTGCATTAAGTGTGCATCATGTTGAAGATCAACAGCAATAACGATATCAGCACCCATCGCTCGCGTCAGCGAGACAGGAACAGGATTGACTACCGCGCCATCGACTAACCAATAACCATTGTAGCCGACAGGTGGTAATAAGCCTGGCATACTACAGGAAGCACGCACAGCCTGATGAAGATCACCTTCCGTAAGCCACAATTCCCGCCCTGTGCTGAGATTGGTCGCCACGACACCAAAAGGCTTGTTACAGGCTTCAATAGAATCATGTGGGATCAACTGTCGGATGTGATTAAATACCCGCTCACCGCGCAGTAATCCGCCGCGTTGCCAGGAGACATCCATCAGACGAATGACATCCCAATAGCTAAAGGCGCTGACCCACTTTTCCATCACGGCTAATCGGTTATTCACGTAAGCCGAACCGACTAAAGCCCCGACAGAGCATCCAGCAACAACGTCAATTTCAATGCCTGCGCGTTCAAGGGCCTTGATTACACCTATATGTGCCCATCCTTTGGCTGCGCCTGAACCCAGTGCCAATCCAACTTTTACTTTTCTCATCTGTTCTCTGGTCCTGCTTCAATACATAGCTTCGCAGCTTGGGGTCGGCTACCATAGCGCTTATTATTTTTTCTTCTTCACACTCTCAGGAGCTTACGTGTCTGAAAAGTGCCCCTGCTGCAGCGGAAAGCAGTATAGCCTATGTTGTGAGCCCTTTCTGAAAGGCAATCAAACCCCGGCAACTGCTGAACAACTCATGCGTTCACGTTACAGCGCTTATGCTAAGCAAGATGCTGCTTACCTTGTCTCGACCTGGCATCCAGCCAAACGTGAATCCACTCTTGCAGGGCTTTTATCTGAAAGTTTTCCCGGCACCGAATGGTTAAGTCTGAATGTAACTCGTTGTATTATCGGAAGCCATGATAATGAAGCTTTCGTTACCTTTTTTGCGCGATACCGCGAAAAAAACAGCATTCACGCTCTCTATGAATGTTCACGCTTTCTTCGCGAGGATCAACGCTGGTACTATGTTGATGGAACAGCGCCGGAGTTAGGGCGCAACGATCGCTGCCCGTGTGGCTCCGATAAAAAATACAAGAAGTGTTGCGGCTGAGTGAGCCACCAGCACAACAGTTTTACCCTTAATGCTTTGACAGGACTCTTATTGAGATGCAAGCGCAAACCATGCAAAGAAAAGTTCTACGTACCATTTGTCCCGATGCAAAAGGTCTGATCGCCAAAATCACTAATATTTGTTACAAGCACGAACTCAATATCGTGCAAAACAATGAGTTTGTTGATCATCGCACCGGGCGCTTCTTTATGCGCACTGAGCTGGAAGGGATTTTTAACGACAACACACTGCTAGCCGATTTAGATAGTGCCCTGCCCCAAGGTTCAGTCCGCGAATTACACAGCGCTGGACGTCGTCGCGTTGTAATTTTGGTGACTAAAGAAGCGCATTGTCTTGGCGATCTGCTGATGAAAAGTGCTTTTGGCGGTCTGGATATGGAAATTGCGGCTGTTATTGGTAATCACGATACTTTACGTTCTTTAGTTGAACGCTTCGATATTCCTTTTGCGCTGGTAAGCCATGAAGGATTGACGCGTGAAGAGCATGATAACCGCATGGTAGAAGAGATTGATCGGTATCAGCCCGATTACGTGGTATTAGCGAAATACATGCGCGTATTAACGCCCGCTTTTGTTCAGCGTTACCCCAATCAAATTATCAATATTCACCATTCGTTTTTGCCTGCCTTTATCGGGGCGCGCCCTTATCATCAAGCCTATGAACGCGGCGTTAAAATCATCGGCGCAACCGCGCACTATGTGAATGATAATCTTGATGAAGGCCCAATCATCATGCAGGACGTGATTAATGTGGATCACAGCTATACCGCGGATGAGATGATGCGAGCCGGTCGCGACGTAGAAAAAAATGTATTAAGCAATGCATTATATAAAGTTCTTGGCCAACGCGTTTTCGTTTACGGCAACCGCACGATTATTCTTTAAACGCTTTAGCGCTGAATTGCTTGGGAATTCAGCGCTACGCGTAAAAAGTGGGCAAACGATTCATCATTTCAACATGGGCGCTTTACACCCATTGCCCATTTGGTATGATGCGCCCCGCCTTCAGGCACAAAGATTCAGGCCATGGTGGGATTCCCGAGCGGCCAAAGGGAGCAGACTGTAAATCTGCCGTCACAGACTTCGAAGGTTCGAATCCTTCTCCCACCACCATCTGAATCGTTTCTTCGCCTGAGCTCATAAGATTATATCCCTGGTGGGATTCCCGAGCGGCCAAAGGGAGCAGACTGTAAATCTGCCGTCACAGACTTCGAAGGTTCGAATCCTTCTCCCACCACCATCTCAGATACTCCGATTTCACCTCAAATGAAAAATTCAACCTGCTCTACATGAGAAGGATGAGAAGCTTCGACCGAAGGTTCGAGCCGAGCGTAGCGAGACAACGCGCTTCAGCGCGGCCCGCAGGGAAGGCGCAGCGCGCCGCATAATCCTTCTCCCACCACCATCTCAGATACTCCGATTTCACCTCAAATGAAAAATTCAACCTGCTCTACATGAGAAGGATGAGAAGCTTCGACCGAAGGTTCGAGCCGAGCGTAGCGAGACAACGCGCTTCAGCGCGGCCCGCAGGGAAGGCGCAGCGCGCCGCATAATCCTTCTCCCACCACCCTCTCAGATACTCCGATTCCACCTCAAATGAAAAATTCAACCTGCTCTACAAGAGAAGGATGAGAAGCTTCGACCGAAGGTTCGAGCCGAGCGTAGCGAGACAACGCGCTTCAGCGCGGCCCGCAGGGAAGGCGCAGCGCGCCGCATAATCCTTCTCCCACCACCCTCTCAGATACTCCGATTCCACCTCAAATGAAAAATTCAACCTGCTCTACAAGAGAAGGATGAGAAGCTTCGACCGAAGGTTCGAGCCGAGCGTAGTGAGACAACGCGCTTCAGCGCGGCCCGCAGGGAAGGCGCAGCGCGCCGCATAATCCTTCTCCCACCACCCTCTCAGATACTCCGATTTCACCTCAAGTGAAAAATTCAACCTGCTCTACATGAGAAGGATGAGAAGCGTCGACCGAAGGTTTACGCCGAGCGTCAAGTTCGCTGTGTTAATCAGCAAGAGACAAAACTGCAACAGATAATCTCGCCCGCTCAACCATGACATTCTCCCTGAAAATCGCTACCATCCAGCGCATCATTTGCTGAACAATGGTCGACACCATGAAATTTGTTTCATTTAACATCAACGGATTGCGCGCGCGCCCACATCAACTGGAAGCGTTGGTGGAAAAACATCAGCCCGATGTCATCGGTCTACAGGAAACGAAAGTCCATGATGATATGTTTCCGCTCGAGGATGTGGCAAAACTGGGCTATAACGTCTTTTATCACGGCCAGAAAGGTCATTATGGCGTGGCATTGTTAACGAAGGTTCAGCCTGTCTCTGTACGCCGTGGCTTTCCTGGCGATGACGAAGAGGCACAGCGCCGTCTGATCATGGCTGAGATTCCTAGCCCAATGGGCGATATTACCGTTATCAATGGCTACTTCCCGCAAGGCGAAAGCCGCGACCACCCGACTAAATTTCCTGCTAAAGAGAAATTTTACCGTGACCTGCAAAGTTATCTGACAGAAAACCACACCGCAGATAAACCGGTATTAATCATGGGTGACATGAACATCAGCAGCACAGATTTAGACATTGGTATTGGTGAAGAGAGCCGTAAACGCTGGCTGCGCACCGGAAAATGTTCATTCCTGCCTGAAGAGCGTGAATGGATGGACCGATTGCTGCAGTGGGGTTTAGTGGATACCTGGCGCGATAAAAATCCTGAAACGGCAGATTGTTTCTCATGGTTTGATTATCGTTCCAAAGGATTTGATGACAACCGCGGTTTGCGCATCGACTTAATTCTGGCAAGTCAGCCATTATCATCACGTTGTACTGATACGGGTATCGATTATCAATTGCGCAGTATGGAAAAACCCTCCGATCACGCGCCGATTTGGTCTACTTTTCAGTTTTAATCACAGCGTGGCCAAGGCCACGCTTTTTTATTTGATGATTTTCCATATCAGAGTGTTTGTGCCAATGGATTGCTCATCCCGCGCGCACTGTAACAGCACGCCTTCAGATTTCACCACGGCACCTTCGGTGTAATTACGATTATCAAAAATACAGCACTTCAAACAATTAGGCTGACGGTTTTGCCCTTGCGTCCAGGCTTCTGGCGGCAAGTCCACCACCACATCTGTATTGCCGCCTTGACTGGCCTGACCTTGGTTGTACTGTTCATGCCGATTATTTGCCTGCGCCGTGGCGCATATCAACATCATAATCAAACACGCTAAAGCAGAATTACGTCTCATCCTGTCTCCTTGGTTTTACGTTTAGCCTTAGCCTTGGCTGCAGGCCTTTTCTTGCCGGTGGAAGGTAAACCACGAAAGGCATGTCCCGAAGGCTGCTGTCTAGCCTGCTGAATCAAACCCGTTAGCGTGTGCACCAGCGGATGCATGAACTCATCATAGCGACAGGCTTTTTCACTGATACGTGTCAGGGTTGATTCCCACTGCGCAGTCATATCGGGTCTTGCCGCCAAATCGGGAAGAGAATGAATCAGCGCGCGACCCGTCTCAGTCGCATTGATTGAACGCCCCTTCTTCACTAAAAACGCCCGGCGAAATAACAGCTCGATAATGCCTGCACGCGTAGCCTCGGTCCCTAAACCATCGGTTGCTCGCAGCACTTTCTTTAATTCTTTATCCTGCACGAAGCGCGCGATACCAGTCATGGCTGATAAAAGCGTGGCATCAGTAAACGGTCGTGGCGGCTGAGTCTGTTTTGCTAACACTTCACCCTGCTCGCAAAGCAGTTCATCATCTTTAGCTACCACTGGCAGCGGCGTGCCATCGTTCTCTTCATCTCGCTCTTTACCGCCCAGCAAAGCACGCCAACCCGCTTCCGCCAGAAAACGCGCTTTGGCAACGAACTTGCCACCAGCAATATCCAGTTCAATAGTGCATTTACGAAAAAGCGCATCGGGACAAAATTGCATTAAATATTGACGCGCGACTAATCCGTAAACGTTTTGTTCATTTTCGGTTAGCTTGACGGCGCTGGAACGTGCAGTCGGAATAATTGCATGATGCGCATCCACTTTTTTATCATCCCAACAGCGATTCTTGCGATCTGCGCTAAAGTCGCCGGGCGGCGTAAGATTCGGTTGATGAGCCTGAATAGCCTTTAATACCGCATGACGGCCGGCAAAATGCTCATCGGGCAAATAACGGCTATCGGAACGTGGATACGTAATGAGTTTGTGCGTTTCGTACAGGCGTTGACACGTATCAAGAACCGTTTGAGCGCTTAATCCAAAACGTCTTGCCGCTTCAATTTGCAGGCTGGAAAGTGAAAATGGCAAAGGTGCCGTTTCACTTTCACGTTTATCACTGTAAGCCGTCACCCGCGCCGGTTTTCCCGCAATACGCGCAACGACGTGTTCAGCCAACGTGCGGTTGAGCAATCGGCCCTCTTCGTCTTGCCAGGGTTCACAAGCGTCGCTTGGCACCCAATTGGCCGTGAAACGCATCTCTTCAGGCGTGACAATATGCGCTTTTACTTCGAAGTAATCTTTTGGGATAAAGTTTTCTATCTCTTCATCACGGCGTACGACTAAACCCAGAACCGGCGTTTGAACACGACCTACCGAAAGCACGCCGTCGTATCCGGCGTTTCTGCCTAACAATGTCCAGGCCCGGGTCATGTTGATGCCATAAAGCCAGTCTGCGCGCGCGCGCGCTAATGCAGAAACACACAGCGGAATAAATTCGCGATTTTCGCGTAACCGATTGACCGCACGATCCACCGCTGATGGATTAAGATCGTTGATCAAACAACGCTGCACTTTGCTGCGTTTTTCAGCAGGTAACTGCAAGTAGTCAAGCACTTCATCCACTAACAACTGACCTTCGCGATCCGGGTCGCCAGCATGGACAACTTCATCGGCTTGCTTCAGTAACCCTTCGACAACTTTTAGCTGTTTCGCAACGGAAGGACGTGGTTGCAAACGCCATTTTTCAGGAATAATAGGTAAGTCCGCCAGTGACCAACGAGCGTAACGGCTATCGTAGTGATCGGGTTGCGCCTGTTCTAATAGATGCCCAACGCACCAGGTTACAATTTGATCGTTACCACAGGCAATATAGCCGTCGCCACGGCGATGGGGTTTTGGCAGAACGTCGGCAATCGCCCGACCAAGACTGGGTTTTTCCGCAATAAACAAACGCATTTACTCAGGCAATCCTTAACTTCAGGGAACAACGGTTATAACGGGCACTTGCGCGTCAGCAGGCAGCAAGTTACACATCGTGCTGACATGAACAGGGGGTGATTTTGCACAATGGCGGTGTGCTTCAATTGCCAGCGGATGAAACGCCACCCGCAATCCGCCAAAGGTTTGAGCATCACAGCGCAACGCGTCCGTTGCCGCTGGTAACGTTACGTTCGGCACGGCACCTGCAGCAATAAAGACATCGACGCCCGCTAGCGTCGGAATCTGTTCAAACTGAACTTCCGCGCGCAATGACGAGCCCTGGCACACTTCGCTAAGATGGCCAAACAGACCAAAACCGGTCACATCGGTCATCCCATCCTCGCCCTCAATTTCTGCGAAAGCTGAGGATTGCGGAAAAACATTAATGCGCTTTTTGTCTAACACGTGCGGCGATTTATCACAGCCGCAGCCCGCTCCATGGCTGTATTGCGTCAGGCGAATACATTCTGACATGTAGGGATCCTTGTGCTGAGATTCGTACAGTTAACAACGCTGAAAATGATGGCGCTATGTTAGCCTGGCGAGACCTTAAGCGTAAGCGTGGTCTGACAGGTTCTCGATCATTCGCACAGGATCCATTCAAAGATGCAGGGCCAAGCGGCACCCTGCTTTAAAGTGTGTTGGATGCCTATCAGAAATAACTGACAAAGGGCGTCGTGTCAGGATGGACAACAGTGGTGCTGGATTTCAGTTGTGGCGTACCTAAATAAAGGAAACCCACAATGGCGTCCTGTTCACGGCAACCAAAAGCGTCACGTACAGTCTCGTCGTCGGTCCAGGGACCACTGCGCCAGATGCCATTAAATCCCTGTGCTGCGGCCGCCATCTGCATCGCCATCACGGCACAGCTGGCTGAAGCGATCTGCTCCCAGCGCGGCACCTTGTGATGCTCTTGGCAATGTGCCACCACCGTAATAATCATCGGGGCACGGAAAGGAGACTGCGTGGCTTTATCGATAGCTTTATCATCCAACTGCTTTTCACGAGCCGCTTTTTCCAGCAGTTTGCTCAGGCGATCACGCCCTTCGTGTTCGACAATAATGAAGCGCCACGGTTGCAGAGTACCGTGATCCGGCGCGCGCATACCTGCCCGGAGAATATTCTCTAACGCCTCTCCGGCAGGGGCCGGTTCAGATAAACGCGAAGCCGAACGTCGATTTACCAGTAATTCAAGCGCATCCATGTTTTTCTCCTGTTGTATGTCATGCTGTTTTAATCCTGGCACAGCCAGATTTTTTGTAACAGTCCGCAGTGATTTCCTGCTGACTTTTAGCACGCCGCTCATTAGGATGAGGTCGTCAAAGGAGGCCTGGTCCGCGCGGCGGCCACTTCCGGCTACACGAATATGGAGAGTCTGATGCGCACATTGTGGCGAATAATTGCTGGTCTGTTCCGCTGGACATGGCGGGTATTGAATTTTATCAGGGAATTTATTCTTAATTTATTCCTGATTTTTTTGATTGTGGTAGGTGTGGGGATTTGGTTACAGGTCAGTGGTTCTGGCAATAGTTCAGCTCCCGTGCAGCAAGGTGCTCTGAAAGTTGACCTAAATGGTGTGCTGGTCGATAAACCTTCGGTGAGCAATCGTTTGAGCAAGATTGGTCGTCAGTTGCTGGGTGCCAGCAGCGATCGTCTACAAGAGAACTCACTGTTTGATGTCGTGGACGCAATTCGCCAGGCCAAAGATGATAAAAACATTAAAGGCATGGTACTTGATCTGCGTGATTTTGCGGGTGGCGATCAACCTTCGCTGCAGTATGTTGGCAAAGCACTGCGCGAGTTCCGTGACAGCGGCAAGCCTATCTACGCATTAGGCGACAGTTACAGTCAGGCGCAATATTACCTCGCCAGCTACGCCAATAAGATTTACCTGTCGCCACAAGGTACCGTTGATCTTCACGGTTTCGCCACCAACGGTTTGTATTACAAATCGCTGCTGGAGAAACTCAAAGTCACTTCACACGTGTTCCGAGTGGGCACCTATAAATCTGCTGTAGAACCTTTCCTGCGCGATGACATGTCGCCAGCAGCACGTGATGCGGACAGTCGCTGGGTGGGACAATTGTGGCAAAACTACCTGAACACGGTTGCCGCAAATCGTCAGATTACGCCTGAGCAACTGTTCCCGGGTGCGACGGCGATAATTGCCGGGTTGCAAGCTGTAAACGGTGATACCGCCAAGTATGCACTGGATAACAAACTGGTCGACATCCTGGACTCGCGTGCTGCTGCCGATCAGGAGTTGGTGAAAGCCTTTGGTCTGAATAAGCAGAACAATGACTATCACAATGTCAGTATTTACGATTACAGCGTGAAACCTACAAACGCACAGCAAGATGGCAACATTGCGGTGGTCATGGCCAGCGGCGCAATCATGGATGGTGAAGAGTCGCCGGGCAATGTGGGTGGTGATACGACGGCAGCACAGATTCGTGATGCTCGCCTCGACCCGAAAATTAAAGCCATCATTCTGCGGGTAAACAGTCCCGGTGGAAGCGTCACAGCGTCGGAAGCGATTCGTGAAGAGTTGGCGGCGGCGCATGCAGCCGGTAAACCGGTGGTGGTTTCCATGGGCGGTATGGCAGCTTCTGGTGGTTACTGGATTTCAACGCCAGCAGATTACATCGTAGCTAACCCGAGCACGCTTACGGGTTCCATTGGTATTTTTGGGGTGATCAATACGCTGGAAAACAGTTTGGATACGCTTGGTGTGCATACTGATGGTGTGGCGACTTCGCCGCTTGCCGATATCGCGCTGACCAAAGCGCTGCCGCAAGAAGTACAGCAAATGATGCAGCTAACCATTGAGAATGGGTATCACAACTTTGTCGGCTTAGTGGCGAAATCGCGCCATAAAACGCCAGAGCAGATTGATGCCATTGCGCAAGGCCACGTTTGGACGGGTAGCGATGCAAAAGCCAATGGTCTGGTGGATGCGTTGGGTGATTTTGATGATGCTGTGAAAAAAGCGGGCGAACTGGCGAAAGTTGCTAATCCGCAGCTCAGCTGGTACCAGGACGATCCAACTTTCATTGATATGATGTTGAGTCAGGTAAATGCATCGGTACAAGCCGTGCTGCCTGATACGCTGAAAGCCTGGTTACCCGCGCCAATGTTAGATGTGATGAGCGCAGTAAAAAATCAGCCGGGTATGTTTGATCACCTTAACGATCCACAAAATCGTTACGCCTTCTGTTTAAACTGTGGCGTAGTGCGATAAACCTCGCAGCCCAGCCACTGGCTGGGCTGCTTTTCCCCGCTATAGCCCTTATACTGCGCGTTTTAAGGCAAGTCTGAGTTTGATAATGCAAAAGAAAAACATCTATGTAGCCTATACGGGCGGTACCATTGGTATGCAACGTTCTGCCCAAGGTTACATTCCGGTTTCAGGACATCTGCAGCAGCAGCTCGCCAATATGCCTGAGTTTCACCGCCCTGAAATGCCTGATTTCACCATTCATGAATATCAGCCATTAATTGACTCTTCAGATATGACGCCGCAAGACTGGCAATCGATTGCTGAAGATATTCGTCAAAACTATGATCATTATGATGGTTTTGTGATTCTACATGGTACCGATACCATGGCTTTCACTGCCTCAGCACTCTCTTTTATGCTGGAAAATTTAGCCAAGCCAGTTATCGTTACGGGTTCGCAAATTCCTTTGGCAGAACTGCGCTCAGATGGCCAACAAAATTTGTTGAACTCACTGTATGTCGCGGCAAATTATCCTATCAACGAAGTCGCGTTGTTTTTCAACAACACGCTCTACCGTGGCAACCGTACAACGAAAGCGCATGCTGACGGATTCAATGCTTTCGCTTCCCCTAACCTTTCAGCCCTTCTGGAGGCGGGCATTCATATTCGTAAATTGAATACGCCTCCCGCACCTCAGAGCGTCGGCGAACTGATTGTTCATACTATTACGCCGCAGCCCATTGGCGTGGTGACTATTTACCCTGGCATTTCCGCTGACGTGGTGAAAAACTTCCTGCGCCAGCCAGTTAAAGCCCTTATCCTGCGATCGTATGGCGTGGGTAATGCACCGCAAAATGCTGAATTTTTAGCCGAGCTGCAGCAGGCTAGCGATCGCGGCATTGTTGTGGTGAATTTAACCCAGTGCATCTCAGGCAAGGTCAACATGGGCGGTTACGCTACAGGCAACGCGCTTGAGCATGCAGGGGTGATCAGTGGGTTCGACTTAACCGTAGAAGCAGCATTAACCAAGCTGCATTTTTTACTTAGCCAAAATCTGTCAAGCGAGCAAATTCGTGCCAAAATGCAGCAAAATTTGCGTGGCGAACTGACCGAAGATTGATATGGAGCGACTGGTAATGAAACGGGCACTTATCATCATTGATATTCAAAACGACTTTTGTCCGGGCGGCCCGATGGCGGTTCACGAGGGCGATAAAACCGTTGAGGTGGCTAATCGCTATGCGCGTGAATTCCATCAAAACGGTGAATGTGTTTTGGCGTTACAAGACTGGCATCCGGCAGATCACGGCAGTTTTGCTTCCGTGTCAGGTGAACCGGTTTATACCCTTGGCGAGCTGAATGGTTTAGCACAAATTTGGTGGCCAGATCATGGTATTCAGGGTTCGAAAGGCGCTGATTTTCATCCCGGACTCGATACCAGCTTATTTGACGCCAGGTTCCATAAAGGTCAGGACCAGGATGTCGACAGCTATAGCGCCTTTTTTGATAATGGGCATCGCCGTAAAACAGAACTCGACAGCTGGCTGCGTGAACGCGGTATCACGCATCTGGTCATGTTAGGGCTGGCGACAGATTATTGCGTGAAATACAGCGTGCTGGATGCCCTTGAGCTGGGCTATCAGGTCGACGTGGTTAAAGAAGGTTGCCGTGGTGTAAACCTCAACCCTGATGACAGCGAAATCGCCTTTTCGCAGATGGCTGCGCAAGGTGCTGTTCTGATTTAGAACAGCAGGCAAAAACTAAAAAAGGCTGGCTTAATCGCCAGCCTTTTTTTAATGCAAGTTGATGCGAGTGATATCTGGCTCTATGCCAAACTCTTCCTTAAGCTGCTTCTTGGATTTCATCACCATTTCGCCACCCTTGCCAATGCTCATATGCTGCGGGCTCTCGTTATAACGCGCCTGCCACAACATCACTAACTGCATGCAGTTATCACGCTGTTCTGATGTTAGCGCCACACCATCAGGCCATTTGCCGGTTTCAACCGCAGTAGAGAGCCGCTCATAGACTTCTGGCGTCATCGCATTGAGCATGGCTTCAAGTTCTTGCTTCATTGCCATTACCCTTCTGTTTGTTCGCCTTGCTCATCGGTAAAGTTCAACGAGGCTGAATTCACACAATAGCGCTCGCCGGTAGGCTGTGGGCCATCTGGGAAAACATGCCCAAGGTGCGCATCACAGTTATTACAACGAATTTCAATACGCTGCATGCCGTGTGAGTCATCCTCAATATAGCGAATCGCTTCGTCACTGACGGGCTCGTAAAAGCTCGGCCAGCCACAACCTGAGTCATATTTTGTTTCAGAGAGGAACAACGGTGAATTACACACCAGACAGTGGTAAATGCCGTCCTGTTTGTTTTGCAATAGCGCGCCGCTGAAAGGCGGTTCTGTGCCACGATGCTGAGTAACGTAACGCTGCATTTCAGACAATTGCGCAATTTTTGCTTCGGGTGCGGTTTCTTTAGCCATTTAAGAGATTCCGGAGGGTGTCATTCTGAAAAAATCGACTACTATTCTAACAAATGAACAACATTAGTCGGGTCTTATTTCGTGCTCATCCTTTCGTCGAGACCTCCACAACGTAGATTTGTGACTCTGATCACCTTTTATCTTAGGTATCCCTTTATATTCGGCGATGGTGTTAACGAAGCGCAATGGCATATTCGTTGCGCAAGCGTTTGCGCAACGAATTATTCCTGTTGAGTGGATTGACCTGTCGCAACAATTGACACGATTCCGCTTGACGCCTGGTAAGGTTTTTGTAATTTTACAGCCAACCTTTTATTCACTAACAAATAGCTGGTGGAATATATGACTATCAAAGTAGGTATCAACGGTTTTGGCCGTATCGGTCGCATCGTTTTTCGTGCTGCTCAACAGCGTTCAGACATCGAAATCGTTGCTATCAACGACCTGCTCGACGCTGAATACATGGCGTACATGCTGAAGTTTGACTCAACTCATGGTCGTTTCGACGGTACCGTTGAAGTGAAAGATGGCGCGCTGGTTGTTAACGGTAAGAAAATTCGTGTTACCGCTGAGAGAGATCCGGCTAACCTGAAATGGGACGAAGTTGGCGTTGACGTTGTTGCTGAAGCAACCGGTATCTTCCTGACCGACGAAACTGCCCGTAAACACATCACTGCTGGTGCTAAGAAAGTCGTTCTGACTGGCCCGTCTAAAGATGACACCCCAATGTTTGTACGTGGTGCCAACTTCGACAAATACGAAGGTCAGGATATCGTTTCTAACGCATCTTGCACCACCAACTGCCTGGCGCCGTTGGCTAAAGTTATCAACGACCAGTTCGGCATCGTTGAAGGCCTGATGACCACCGTCCACGCGACTACGGCAACGCAGAAAACTGTTGATGGCCCGTCTCACAAAGACTGGCGCGGCGGTCGTGGCGCATCTCAGAACATCATCCCTTCATCAACTGGCGCAGCTAAAGCCGTTGGTAAAGTTCTGCCAGAATTGAATGGCAAACTGACCGGTATGGCGTTCCGCGTTCCAACCCCTAACGTTTCAGTCGTTGACCTGACTGTACGTCTGGCGAAGCCTGCTTCTTACAAAGAAATCTGCTCTGCTATCAAAGCAGCATCAGAAGGCGATATGAAAGGCGTTCTGGGCTATGTTGAAGATGAAGTGGTTTCTACCGATTTCAACGGCGAAACGCTGACTTCAGTATTCGATGCTAAAGCCGGTATCGCGCTGAATGATAACTTTGTGAAACTGGTTTCCTGGTACGATAACGAAACTGGCTACTCGCACAAGGTACTCGACCTGATTGCACTGGTTTCTTCTAAATAAGATAGCCAGACAGTGTTGAGAATAAGGGCGACTTCGGTCGCCCTTTTTTTATGGTCCGCACAGGAAGGATTCGCACATGCAAGACAAACTCTTTTCATTGCCCGTTGTGACTCAAATTACGCCTTATCTGTCGCAACGTCAGGTGGGCGATCTGCCTGCGATTGTCATCAGCCATCCTAAAGTACGCGCTGCCATTACGCTGCAGGGCGCGCATTTAATTGCCTGGCAACCCAGCGGCGAAAAACCGGTGATTTGGTTGAGCGATAAAACCCCCTTCTCACCCGGTAAAGCGATCCGTGGCGGTGTGCCTATTTGCTGGCCGTGGTTTGGCCCGGCAGGTGAACCCGCCCACGGCTTTGCCCGCAATCAAACCTGGACACTCTCCGCACACGATGAAAACGATGAAGGTGTGATATTGACCTTTGTGCTGGAAAGTAATGCACAAACCAAAAAGCTATGGCCACATGATTTCACCCTGTTTGCCCGTTTTCGTTTAGGTCAACATTGCGAAATCGAATTAGAAGCGCACGGCGATTTTGAAGCGACAGCGGCGCTGCACAGCTATTTTACCGTGGCGGATATCGCTGAGGTTGAAGTCAGCGGTCTGGGCAAAACCTATATTGATAAAGTCGAAAACAACGTTCAGGGCACCAGCGAGGGTAAGCAGCGTTATCCGGGACGTGTTGATCGTATTTTCACGCAAGCTGAAGATTGCTCTGTGATTCACGATAAAGCAGGACAACGTCTGATTGAGGTTTATCATCACCATCACAGCGATGTTGTTACCTGGAATCCCGGCGTTGAGCTTTCTTGTAGCATGGCGGATATGGCGAACGATGGGTATAGAACGCTGGTATGTGTAGAAACAGCGCGCATCAATACACCCCTGCGTAGCGCAGGCGAGAAACCTGCGCGATTAGGAACAACTTTTCGTTTACGCAAAAAAGCGTAGCGGCGACGTCGTTTAATTTTTTCACATTTAAACAATATCCAGCGGTAATTTATGCGGCGGCGGCGGAAAGGCTTGATTGATGAGAAACAGATCTTCATCCGTCAATTCAATATCCAGCGCCGCAGCATTTTCCTGAACATGCGCGATCGAACTGGCTTTTGGAATAGCAAGAACGCCTGTTTTGCGTATGACCCAAGCCAACAGTAATTGCGCCACGCTTATGCCCTTTTGCTGTGCAATTTTTCCTAATGCAGCCTCCGAGAACAGCGCGTTGCGTAGACGTCCAGCCTGAGCCAACGGACAGTAAGCCATAATGGGCAGATTCCGCTGCTGACATTCAGGCAGCAGATCATATTCAATGCCCCGTGAAGCAAGATGGTAAAGCACCTGATTAGTCGCGCAGTGTTCACCGCCCGATTCGCTCCACAATTCCATCATGTCGTCGATGTCGAAATTCGAAACGCCCCAATGCAGAATTTTACCCTGCCGTTGCAACGAGACCATCGCTCTGATGGTCTCCTCTAGCGGTACATTGCCACGCCAATGCAATAAATAGAGATCGATACGATCTGTCTTGAGCCGGGCAAGACTGCGCTCACAGGCTTCGATAGCGTCATACTCGCCCGCATTCCACGGATAAACTTTGGAAACCAGAAAGGCCTCATCGCGTCGTCCTTGTAAGGCTTCTCCCACTACGCTTTCTGCGCCGCCATCTGCATACATTTCAGCCGTGTCGATAAGCTTGAGTCCACAATCGAGTCCGGCTTGCAGCGCCTTGACTTCCTGCTGTCGATGGGCGTTATCTTCGCCCATAAACCAGGTGCCTTGACCTATTGCGGGAAGGATATGTTGACTAGCAAAGGTGACTGTTTTGTTCATTCTGCTCTCCTGCATCAATTTAAGGCACCAGAAAAGAGCAGAGGGCATAAAATGCCCTCATTTGGTGCATAATCAGAAGGTATAGCTGATGCCAGTCCAGAGTGTAGCCTGGCCGCTTTTATCAACCATTGGGCTATCTTTGATCTCACTGTCAAAACGGGTATAGCGTCCGATGACACTGGCATTCCATTGCGGTGAGATTTGATAGCTGGCGCTGAGTTCAAGATAGGGTGACCAGCTGTCGTCTGGGTCATAACGATCAATGCCGGTACGCGCGCTCTCATGACCTGAAACACCATAATAATAGCGGTTCTGGTTAGCGCTGTTCCACATCGCCCCGATGCCTGGCGTGACGGAAAAATCACCCATCTCGAAGCGGTACAAGTAAGTCAGATCCCAAATAATCCCGTTGCTGTTATTGAGCACATCACCCAGCAATGCGGTGCGCACAATGCCCCAATCGGCGGTATGGCGATACGTTGCGCCGCCCATTAATGTCATGCGACGTTTATCCAGATGTTTCATATCCCCCAAATCGTTGTCACCAGGATCGTACTGTTGCGGCGAACCAGCCAGCGTTAATGACAATTGATTTTGTGGGTCTTTCCAGAGGTAATAGCCGCCTTGCAGGCTACGGAACCAGAAGTTCTCGCCTTCATAATTAATTACCGGTACGGGAATGTAACGATCCTGTCCGCCACGATAAGGAGATTCAGCATAAATCACTGATGCACCAAGTGATAAGGGTGCAGCCTGGGCGACATTAAAGAGTAAAGAACAAGGTAAAAGAGCAGCAAGGGCTTTAAGTTTGAATTGGTTCACAATTTATTCATTCCATAAATATAACAATCACCCATGGAGTCTAACGGCTTTTTTTCACGGGTTTAACCGTTATCTGGAGCAGGCTTAGCATTCATCGCTGAAAGAAGGCATGAATGGTTAAATTTCTCCTCCTCAACGCCGTTTTTCCTGACAAGGTTGTTTTGCAATTAAATGACTTTGCTATTGATATATCACTACATCATCTCAATACGCGGAGGAAATTTCTTAAATGCCTTCTACAGTTAGAAGTAAGACGAGACTTTTTTGTACGAGCAGAGTAACCATAAGAATTGTGTATCCGGATTAAAAGACGTCAGGTTGGCATAAGGGTTGCTGTACTCAATAGAGAATATTTTCCGGGAGCTGCATGAGCAACTAATTACGCTCCTTTACCTGTGCTAAAAACGAAAGGACGGGCATCGCTATGAATATATTCGATCACTATCGTCAGCGTTATGAAGCTGCCAAGGACGAAGAGTTCACACTGCAGGAATTTCTTGCTACCTGTAAACAAGATCGCAGTGCATACGCTAATGCTGCAGAGCGACTATTAATGGCTATAGGTGAGCCAGTAATGGTCGACACTGCTCAAGAGCCACGCCTTTCCAGAATATTCTCCAATCGTGTGATGGGACGCTATCCAGCGTTCGAAGAGTTTTACGGCATGGAAGAAGCGATCGAACAAATCGTTTCCTATCTGAAACACGCCGCTCAAGGGCTTGAAGAGAAGAAACAAATTCTCTATTTACTGGGACCGGTTGGTGGGGGTAAGTCCTCGCTGGCTGAACGCCTTAAAGCATTAATGCAGCGCGTGCCCATTTACGTTTTGAGCGCAGATGGCGAGCGCAGCCCGGTAAACGACCATCCACTCTGCCTGTTTAACCCGCAAGAAGATGCCAATATCCTTGAGAAAGAGTATGGCGTACCACGTCGTTACCTTGGCACCATCATGTCCCCTTGGGCCGCTAAGCGTTTGCATGACTTTGGTGGCGATATCACCCGCTTCAAAGTCGTAAAAGTTTGGCCGTCGATTTTGGAACAGTTAGCCATCGCTAAAACTGAACCAGGCGATGAAAACAACCAAGATATTTCTGCGCTTGTGGGTAAAGTGGACATCCGTAAACTGGAAAACCACGCTCAAAACGATCCTGATGCTTACGGTTATTCTGGTGCGCTGTGCCGTGCGAACCAAGGCATCATGGAGTTCGTCGAAATGTTTAAAGCGCCAATTAAGGTGCTGCATCCTTTGTTAACCGCGACGCAGGAAGGTAACTACAACGGTACCGAAGGTATTTCCGCCCTGCCGTTCAACGGCATTATTTTGGCGCACTCAAACGAATCTGAATGGGTGACGTTCCGTAACAACAAAAATAATGAGGCGTTTCTTGACCGTGTTTACATCGTTAAAGTGCCTTATTGCCTGCGCGTTTCCGAAGAGATCAAGATCTATGAGAAGTTGCTGAATCACAGTGAATTAGCGACATCGCCTTGCGCACCGGGCACGCTGGAAACGCTGGCTCGCTTCTCCATCTTGTCGCGCATGAAAGATCCTGAGAACTCCAGTATCTACTCAAAAATGCGCGTTTATGATGGCGAAACCCTGAAGGATACCGATCCTAAAGCGAAATCCTGGCAGGAATACCACGATTATGCGGGCGTAGACGAAGGCATGAACGGTCTATCAACACGTTTCGCCTTTAAAATCCTTTCACGCGTATTTAACTTCGACCATGTAGAAGTTGCCGCTAACCCGGTGCATCTGTTCTATGTACTTGAACAGCAGATTGAGCGTGAACAGTTCCCGCAAGATCAGGCCGAGAAGTATCTGGAACATCTGAAAGGCTATTTAATTCCGAAATATGCTGAGTTCATTGGCAAAGAGATTCAAACGGCCTATCTGGAATCTTACTCCGAATATGGTCAGAACATCTTTGATCGCTACGTGACCTACGCAGACTTCTGGATCCAGGATCAGGAATATCGTGACCCTGATACCGGACAGCTGTTTGATCGTGAATCGCTCAACGCTGAGCTGGAAAAAATCGAGAAACCAGCCGGGATCAGTAACCCGAAAGACTTCCGTAATGAGATTGTGAATTTTGTCCTGCGTGCCCGTGCACACAACAATGGCCGCAATCCAAACTGGACCAGCTATGAGAAGCTGCGTACCGTCATTGAGAAGAAAATGTTCTCTAACACGGAAGAGTTATTGCCGGTGATTTCATTCAACACCAAAACCTCAACGGATGAACAGAAAAAACATGATGATTTTGTCGATCGCATGATGGAAAAAGGCTATACCCGCAAACAGGTTCGCCTGCTGTGCGAATGGTATCTGCGTGTGCGCAAATCGTCCTAATCAAAGCCTGTAAGCAAGCCGATGCTGTGACATTGGTAAAGGTTCAAGGTCGGGCATGCCCGACCTGCTTACAATGTAGTTTGGGGGAAGACTATGGCCTATTTTATCGATCGCCGACTGAACGGCAAAAACAAGAGCGCGGTCAACCGTCAGCGCTTCTTGCGCCGTTATAAGTCACAAATCAAGCAGTCGATTTCCGAGGCCATCAACAAGCGCTCGGTTACTGACGTTGAGAGTGGAGAATCCGTTTCAATTCCCATTGATGATATCAACGAGCCAAGTTTTCATCAGGGACGCGGCGGTAACCGCCATCGCGTTCATCCCGGCAACGATCACTTTGTCCAAAACGATCGCATTGAGCGGCCACAAGGCGGCGGCGGTGGCGGCAGTGGTCAGGGAAACGCCAGCCAGGATGGTGAAGGCCAGGACGAGTTCGTTTTTCAAATCTCAAAAGATGAATACCTTGATCTGCTGTTTGAAGATTTAGCGTTACCGAACTTGCGCAAAAATCAGCATCGGCAATTGAACGAATATAAGACGCATCGCGCCGGTTTCACTTCAAACGGCGTGCCCGCCAACATCAGTGTGGTGCGCTCACTGCAAAACTCGCTGGCGCGTCGCACAGCCATGACGGCAGGTAAACGCCGCATGTTGCATGAACTGGAAGATGCGCTGACTTCTGTAGAGAAAGCGGAGCCTGCCCAGTTACTTGAAGAAGAGCGGCTGCGTAAGGAGATAGCTGAACTGCGGGCACGTATCGAACGCGTCCCGTTTATCGACACGTTTGACCTGCGTTACAAGAACTTCGAGAAACGTGCAGAACCTTCTAGCCAGGCCGTGATGTTTTGCTTGATGGATGTTTCAGGTTCAATGGATCAGGCCACTAAAGATATGGCGAAGCGTTTTTATATTCTGCTCTATCTGTTCCTTAGCCGAACCTATAAGAACGTAGATGTGGTCTATATTCGCCACCATACCCAAGCGAAAGAAGTCGATGAGCAGGAGTTCTTCTACTCACAGGAAACGGGCGGTACTATTGTTTCCAGCGCCCTGAAATTAATGGATGAAGTGGTAAAAGAGCGTTACGACCCGGCTCAGTGGAATATTTATGCTGCACAAGCTTCCGATGGCGATAACTGGGCAGATGACTCACCGTTATGTCATGAGATATTAGCGAAAAATATTCTGCCGGTGGTGCGTTACTACAGTTACATCGAAATTACGCGACGTGCGCATCAAACGCTCTGGCGTGAGTATGAGCACCTGCAATCAACCTTTGATAACTTTGCTATTCAGCATATTCGTGAGCCAGAAGATATCTATCCTGTGTTCCGCGAACTGTTTCATAAACAGGCTGCTGAAGCCTGAGTAACTTAGCCAGCCTTTTTCGAGAAGTTAAGTTGTTGTCTGTGGGTTAGTCTGTGAATCTCCCGAAAACTTACTGAGGTAAGAGACCGGGTGTAAGCGGGTCTAGTCAACCGATCTTCTGCTTAACGTTCCTGGATAGAGGCTGGCCTCTCTATTTTATCCTTTGAATAACCTGCAAAAACACCCTCTTTTCTTCGTCTGGCTCGCCAACCCCTTCATTCTTCACATTAATCCTATTCTGCAGGGTTATTAACATTTCATATAATTAGAATATTGACGATGACAACTCATTGATAAAACATTATCTTTCATACATAGCATGGAATATTGCCACACTCGCTGATACCGCCCTTATTACCGCAGGAGACCGGGTTTGAACCACAATATTGTTTATAGTCTGTTTATCATTGGTTCTGTGCTGGTTGCTTCAAGCATTTTACTCAGTTCATTCTCCTCACGTTTAGGCATCCCTATTCTGGTTATCTTTCTTGCGCTGGGCATGTTGACCGGTGTCGATGGCATTGGCGGCATCGCCTTTGATAACTATCCTGCGGCTTACCTCATCTCAAACCTGGCACTCGCGATCATTTTGTTAGATGGGGGAATGCGCACCAAAGCCAGCTCTTTTAAAGTTGCGTTGGGCCCGGCGCTTTCGCTTGCCACCGTCGGCGTAATGATTACCGCGGGATTAACCGGCCTGGTCGCCGCATGGCTATTCAATCTGGACATGATGCAGGGCTTCCTGATTGGCGCAATCATCGGCTCCACTGACGCTGCGGCGGTATTTTCACTACTTGGCGATAAAGGTCTTAATGAGCGCGTCAGCTCAACGCTGGAAATCGAGTCGGGCAGTAATGATCCAATGGCGGTGTTTCTTACCATCACGTTGATTGAAATGATCCAGCAGGGGCAAACCGGCCTCGACTGGATGTTTCTGGTTCATCTGATTCAGCAGTTTGGTTTAGGCATTGCGCTGGGACTCGGCGGCGGTTGGGCGTTGCAACAGTTGATAAACCGTATCAACCTGGCCAGCGGCTTATATCCTTTACTGGCGTTAAGCGGCGGCATCTTAGTCTTCGCCCTGACTACCATGCTGGAAGGCAGCGGCATTTTGGCGGTTTACCTGTGCGGGTTCTTATTAGGGAATAGCCCAATCCGCAACCGCCACGGCATCTTACAAACCTTTGATGGTATGGCATGGTTAAGCCAAATCGGCATGTTTATCGTGTTGGGTCTGTTAGTCACCCCGTCCGATCTTTGGCATATCGCCGTACCGGCCATGATTTTGTCGTTGTGGCTGATTCTGGTGGCGCGCCCGCTTTCGGTGTTTATTGGTCTGTTACCGTTTCGTAACTTTACCGGGCGTGAGCGCATATTTATCAGCTGGGTAGGTTTACGCGGCGCCGTACCGATTATCCTGGCAGTGTTCCCGATGATGGCAGGCTTAGAAAATGCCTCGCTCTATTTTAATATCGCCTTCTTTGTGGTGCTGGTCTCTTTAATGCTACAAGGTACTTCGCTTGGCTTTGCTGCGAAGAAAGCCAAAGTAGTCGTGCCGCCAACGGCCTCTCCTATTAGCCGCATTGGCCTGGACATTCACCCGGAAAACCCGTGGGAACAATTTGTCTATCAATTGAGTGCAGACAAATGGTGTGTGGGAGCAGCACTTCGCGATCTCCAAATGCCGCGTGAAACCAGGATAGCCGCCCTGTTCAGAGACAACGTATTGATGCACCCCAATGGCGGAACGCGTTTAAAAGAAAATGATGTGATCTGCGTCATTGGACGTGAGCGCGACCTGCCCGCATTGGGCAAGATGTTTAGCCAATCGCCGCCGGTTTCATTAGATCAACGTTTCTTTGGTGACTTCATTCTCGACGCGGAAGCACGTTTACGTGATATCGCGCAAATCTACGGTCTGGAACTTGATGAAGAGACCAATGATCAACAATCGCTCGGGCAGCTAATGCTAAATATGCTCGGCGGAACCCCGGTAGTTGGCGATCATATGGAATGGAAGCAATTAACCTGGACCGTCGCGGAAAAAGAGGACAATCGCATTGTGAAAATCGGCGTACGTCCAGCAGAAGACAAGGATTAATCCTACAAAATCAGGCTCGTAATTCGGCATAAACCTACTAAGCTAAATATTCAACCCAGTATAAACGGGAGAATTGAATGGGACACGTCGTTAAAATTGGCCGTTACGAAATCATTGATGCCGAGTTCGACAGCGAGAATTTTGAAACCGTCAGCATTCCCTGCCAGACCAATCCCGGCTTAAGTTATCAGCTTGATGGCTGGGATCAAGAGACCAGCGTTCCTGCGTGGATAGATGATAATCCCGTGGATCTGGAAATAGCGCATTACGATAAAGAAGGCGATCGTTGGGTATTAAGAAAACCAGCCTGACCCGGAATACTTACCGCCAGATAACATATTTGGCGGTAATTCTGAAAATGAGTCTTAAAATCATTAGTTCCAACTTCGAATAAAAAGGTTTTATCCTCTCTTTTCAATAAGATAACCCAACTAAACTTTAGTGCAATTTTTAGTTTTCAGAATAGTTCCGTATTAACTCTATCAAATATCTCCTGCATACTCTTAAACAACGCTGCAGTTTTTCGTGATGGATGTCACGATTTTTCCCATCGCCCTCGACGCAGCAACTTTGGCTCTAATGACTGTAACAGACTGAAAATATATTTAATTATTTTCAGTAGCCCACTCCTGAACGCGTACTTGATTCTGGTCAGGCCATCTTTTACTTGAAGAAGAGAGCAGGTTTTATGGCAAGTACATTAGTAATGAATGACGCGAGCCGCTCATGGAGCGGAACACGTAAAAACATCATCGTGAAGTTTGCCTTAAGTTTTTCCGATCTTATTGCTTTAAATTTGGCGCTATTTTTATCCGCCGCCACAATCCAGGGTATTTGGGGAGAGCTGGATTCGTTTATTCCTCCGCATCAAATCGAATACCGTTTTACCGCACAGTTTATTATGTCAGTGATGTGTACTGGCTGGTTCTGGGTTCGATTACGTCACTACACTTACCGCAAACCGTTTTGGTTCGAGCTGAAAGAAGTCGTTAAAACGTTGTTCGTCTTCTCCCTGCTCGATCTCGCCCTGATTGCTTTTTCTAAGTGGGATTTTTCACGCATGGTGTGGGTCTTCAGCTGGACCTACGCGCTGATTCTTCTGCCGCTGATGCGTGCATTCGTGAAACGAGCGATCAACAAAGCCGGCCAATGGCAAAAAGACACCATCATCATTGGTTCGGGTAAGAACGCCACCGAAGCGTATGCGGCATTGCAGAGCGAAGAGATTCTTGGCTACAACGTGCAGGCGTTTATCTCAATTGATGACGTGCCAAAGCAGCAGAGCGTAAATGGCGTACCGGTGGTGGCCTGGAAGGACATTAACTGGCAGACCATTGACCGTGACAATATCCAGTTCATCGTAGCGATGGAATATGAGCAGCAGCCGATGCGTGACCGTTGGCTGAAATTCCTCTCCAAAATGAATTGCCGTAGTGTTTCAGTTATTCCTACCCTGCGTGGCGTGCCGTTGTATGGCACCGATATGTCGTTCATTTTTAGCCATGAAGTGATGATTTTGCGTGTCAGCAATAACCTTGCTAAGCATTCGTCACGCTTCCTTAAACGCGCTTTTGATATCGTGGTCGCCTCAATATTGCTGGTGTTTCTGGCGCCCGTTTTCGCTCTGCTCTGCTCAATGGTAAAACGGGACGGCGGCAATGCAATTTATGGTCATGAACGCATTGGTCAGGATGGTAAAAAGTTTAAATGCCTGAAGTTCCGTTCAATGGTAACTAACTCGAAAGAAGTGTTGGAACATTTGCTCGCCACCAGCGAAGAGGCGCGTGTTGAATGGGATAAAGACTTCAAACTTAAGAACGATCCACGCATTACCAAAATTGGCGGTTTTCTGCGTAAAACCAGTCTTGATGAACTGCCGCAATTATGGAACGTGATACGGGGCGAAATGAGTTTAGTGGGGCCACGTCCGGTTGTTGAAGCTGAACTGGCGCGTTACGCTGGCGATGTCGATTACTATCTGATGGCGAAGCCCGGTATGACCGGTTTATGGCAGGTCAGTGGGCGAAACGACATCGATTATGATACCCGCGTCTATTTCGATTCCTGGTATGTCAAAAACTGGGCGCTGTGGACTGATATCGCTATCTTATTTAAAACCGCAGGTGTGGTATTCCGCCGTGATGGCGCTTACTGAGTTAATGATATCTCTTTAAAATGCGATGCCTGTTAACCGCAGGCATCGCATTTTATGCGCGTTTATTTTCTTTCCTTTTGCCTGCTGAGTCATTACCCTCTTCGCCTCGTTTTAACGAACGTTTTACCCTCTGGTTGCTATGCAAAAATTTACGTTATTGTTATTAAGCTTGGTGCTGTTAGCGCCTTTAGGCATCGATCTTTATTTGCCCACTCTGCCTCAAATTGCTGAAGGTTTAGCTACGCCCGTCAGCCTGATTCAGATTACCATTCCGCTGTTTTTGCTGGTAATGGGGTTAGGTCAGCTCGTTACCGGCCCGCTGGTTGATAATTATGGCCGCAAACCTATTGCCCTGATTGGCCTGGCGCTCTACATCATCGGCAGCATCATTGCTGCCACAGCCACTTCCTGGCCGCTGTTCCTGATTGCGCGTCTGGTACAAGGTTGCGCAGTTTGCTGTACCGCGGTGGTGGCCTTCAGCGGCGTACGTGATCGCTTAAGCGGCGATGACGCCGCGCGTGCTTATGGATTTCTGAATGGCGCGCTGAATATCGTTCCGGCATTGGCACCGTTGCTGGGTGGATTACTGGCCAGCGCATTTGACTGGCGCGCGCCCTTCTGGTTCCTGTGCGGTTACGCTGCGCTGATCACGGTATTAGTGATCTTCTGGTTACCGGAAACCCGTCCCGCCAATACGCTGCGGGTAAAAGGCCTGCCGCTGGCGCAATACGCTGCAATTTTGCGTCAGCCGCGTTTCCTGGCTTTTGCCTTTGCCAACGCTGGCGCACTTGGCATGGTATTGACCTATGTTTCGCTGGCACCGCATGTTTTGATGACTGAAGGCGGTTTATCTTCTCTGCAGTTCTCTTTCGCTTTTGGCGCTAATGGGTTTTGGATCATGCTGGTTAGCGTGTTTGTTAATAAAGCGATTCGCAAAGCAGGCCGCCCATTTTGTCTGGCGATGGGATTTATTACCATGCTGCTCGGCGCGTTGCTGCTGATGGCAGGCATGTATTTGCTGCCCGCATCGATTCAAACGCATTGGACACTCTATATGCTGCCGGTCGCTGTTTCCGTAGCGGGATTAGCCTTTACTGTGGGTCCCGCCACCAGTTACGCGCTAGAACCTTATCAGCAGCAGGCAGGTGTGGCTTCAGCATTGCAGGGTTTTATTCAGATGGCGGGTGGCGCAGCGGGCAGTTTAGTGATTGTTACTCTGCCGCTGGCTGAGAAAATGTCGCTGGCGTGGATGATGTTGTTAGGTGCAGCGCTGGCGTTAATTGCCTGGCGCTGCAGTAAAACAATTCAGGGTACGCTGACCGCGCTTAAATAACCTCGACCGGAACGCGTGGCGCAAGAGCACACATCAGCTCATAACCCACCGTTCCGGCTGCTTTTGCAACCTGATCGATTTTCACCTGGTCGCCCCACAACTCCACTTTCGATCCTATTCCTGCCTGCGGACAAGGCGTTAAATCGACGGTAATCATATCCATCGATACCGCCCCCACAACATGGGTTACCACCCCGTCAACCCAAACAGGCGTGCCGGATGGCGCATGACGCGGATAGCCATCGGCATAACCGCATGCCACCACGCCAATGCGCTGCGCCTGCTGTGCATGGTAACGATAACCATATCCCACACCGTCACCAGGATTTAACTGCTGCACCCCAATGATCTCGCTGGTTAAGCTCATCACCGGTTGCAAGCCGCTGCTGGCAATATCCTGCCAGTCCCCGCTTGGTGAAGCGCCGTATAAGACGATACCGGGACGCACCCAATCATAATGGGCTTCGGGATGCCACAAGGTACACGCTGAGTTAGATAATGAGCGTGGTGCGCTAAGGCCTTCTGCAGCGCGTTCAATACGCTGCATCGGTTCGATAATTCCTTCAGGGTTTTCAGCGTCGGCGAAGTGAGCCATCAGCGTCATGTCACCCACATTTTTCAACGCACGCAGTTTCTGCCAAACGCCATTGATTTGCTCAGGGCGAAACCCAAGTCGGTTCATCCCGCTGTTCACTTTTACATAGAGATCAATCGGTGCCGACAATTGCGCATTCGCTAATGCCTTGATCTGCCAGTTGCTGTGTACGCTGGTGGTTAATCGGTAACGGTCAATTAACGGCAGGTCCTGTTCATGAAAAAACCCCTCCAGCAACAAAATGGGTTTATTCCAGCCTTGGTCACGCAGCAAAATGGCCTCTTCCAGATTGAGTAGCGCAAAGCCATCCGTTTCGGCCAGGCTCTGCCAAATACGCGCAATACCGTGACCATAGGCGTTGGCTTTAACCACCGACCAGACGCGTGAGTGTGGAGCAGCACGGCGAACAATCGCCAGATTATGCCGCAGCGCCTGTTGATTAATGGTGGCGACAATGGGACGTGACATTCTTCCTCTCCCTGAAAGCTTAACGGGTTGCGTTAGCGTTGCGTAACGGCGATGCGTTCGCGTTGAATCCGGGTAAGTAACGGAACACGGATAAATCATCCGCCGCAATTGCCGGTTTCTTACCGGAAATAAGGTCAGCCAGCAGTTGGCCGGAACCGCACGCCATTGTCCATCCCAGTGTACCGTGACCGGTGTTGAGATAAAGATTAGAGAGCGGCGTCGCACCAACAATCGGTGTACCGTCTGGCGTCATTGGGCGCAAACCCGTCCAGAAACTAGCCTGCTCAATATGACCGCCTTCAGGATAAAGATCGCTTACCACCATCTCCAGCGTTTCTCGCCTTGCCTCTAACAGTTTGGTGTTAAATCCAACAATTTCGGCCATCCCACCCACACGAATGCGATCGTCAAAGCGCGTTACGGCAACTTTATAGGTTTCATCCAGGATTGTTGAAACGGGTGCGGCATCGGCGTTCTTGATAGGAATGGTCAGTGAATAACCTTTCAGGGGATAAACCGGGATGTCGACGATGTTTTTCAGTAAGGAAGTCGAGTAAGAGCCAAACGCTACAACATAGCTGTCGGCTTTAATCACCTCTTCTCCGCATTTCACCCCGTAAATACGATTACCATTGCACAGGAGATGATCCACTGAGGTATTAAAACGAAATTCCACACCCGCTTCTTCTGCCATTTTGGCCAGGCGCTGCGTGAAAAGCTGACAGTCACCGGTTTCATCATTCGGCAAACGTAATCCACCGGTGAGCTTATGCTGCGTTGCCGCTAATGCTGGCTCAACGCGTGACAGCTCGTGAGATTGCAATAATTCATAAGGCACTCCCGCATCACGCAGCACGGCAATATCTTTGCTGGCACTGTCGAATTGCTGCTGAGTGCGGAACAGTTGCAAGGTTCCACCTTGACGACCCTCGTAGAGAATACCGGTTTCAGTGCGTAAGGCTTTCAGGCAATCGCGACTGTACTCAGCGATACGCACCATGCGGCTCTTGTTCTGCTGATAGTGGCTCATATCGCAGTTACGCAGCATGTTCCACATCCATTCCAACTGGAAGCTGCTGCCATCCAGACGAATCGCCAGCGGTGCATGGCGCTGGAACATCCATTTAACGGCTTTGAGCGGGACGCCGGGCGCAGCCCAGGGAGCCGCATAGCCTGGTGAAATCTGGCCTGCATTTCCTGCACTGGTTTCCATTGCCGCTGCTGACTGACGATCAATGACCGTCACCCGATGTCCCGCTCGCGCCAGATACCAAGCGCTGGCTACGCCAACAACACCACTACCGAGAATCACTACGTGCATATCTCCCCCCGCCGCAAGATGTAAAGCATAATTCACTAATCTCAAGGATATATTCAGCGCAATGATTTAGCTGGAATTACCCTCAAATTCATACAACTATTTCACATCTTTTTTATCAAACTGGTAACTAAAATCTTATCAATGGTAGAAAATTAGTGATTTATGCGTCTTTTTCCATAAATGCGGGAATTAATGACGATGGCTTTAGTTAATTCATCTTTTATCAGGAGAATAAGCCAACCCCATACATTGTACTTATAAACAGGATATTATCCTGACAATAGAGGTAGTGGAGAAATATAAGGTTGTAAAATTTACCTGCATAAGTTTCGAAATGATTTTCTGCCAAATAAATTCGTTTGAGTTCCGGTTTCGGATAGGCGACAGTGGGCTATCATTGAAGTGTTCGCTCAGTTTTTTAGGTTTTTCTTTCTCAGGATGAAGCCTTAAATAACCGAAACGGGCTACCCATAAGGGTAAGCCAGTTTGCTAAAACAGAGGTGCGCTATGACGACTATCTTTGACGAGCCCATTAAGGACAGCAAACGACTCAGTGACGGACCAGACTGGACATTTGATTTACTTGATGTCTATCTTGCTGAGATTGACCGCGTAGCCAAACTCTATCGGCTCGATACCTATCCACACCAAATCGAAGTGATCACCTCCGAGCAAATGATGGATGCCTACTCCAGCGTCGGCATGCCTATTAATTATGCGCACTGGTCCTTTGGCAAAAAATTCATTGAAACTGAACAGCGCTACAAACATGGCCAGCAAGGTTTGGCTTACGAGATTGTGATCAACTCTAATCCTTGTATTGCCTATCTGATGGAAGAAAACACCATGACGATGCAGGCGCTGGTGATGGCGCACGCCTGCTACGGTCACAACTCTTTCTTCAAAAATAATTATCTGTTCCGCAGTTGGACAGACGCCAGTTCGATTGTTGATTACTTGCTATTCGCTAAGAATTACATCACCGACTGCGAAGAACGCTACGGCGTAGAAGTTGTTGAACGGCTGCTGGATTCCTGCCACGCGCTGATGAATTACGGCGTTGATCGCTATAAGCGTCCTCAGAAGATTTCGTTGCAGGAAGAGAAGGCGCGACAGAAAAGCCGCGAAGAGTATCTGCAAAGTCAGGTAAATACGCTGTGGCGCACCTTGCCGCGTCGCGAGAAAGAGACGGTGCAGGTTGAAGCTGCTCGCTACCCTTCTGAACCGCAAGAAAACCTGCTCTATTTCATGGAAAAAAATGCACCGTTGCTCGAACCGTGGCAGCGCGAGATTCTGCGTATCGTTCGCAAAGTTAGCCAATATTTTTATCCGCAAAAACAGACGCAGGTGATGAATGAAGGCTGGGCGACGTTCTGGCACTACACCATCCTAAATCACCTTTACGATGAAGGGAAAGTGTCTGAACGCTTCATGATGGAGTTCTTGCACAGCCACACCAATGTGGTGTTCCAGCCGCCTTATAACAGTCCTTGGTACAACGGCATTAATCCCTATGCGCTGGGCTTTGCGATGTTCCAGGACATCAAGCGTATTTGTCAGACGCCAACCGAAGAAGATCGTTACTGGTTCCCAGACATTGCTGGATCGGACTGGCTTGAAACGCTGCATTTTGCGATGCGTGAATTCAAAGATGAAAGCTTCATCAGCCAATTCCTGTCACCTAAAATCATGCGTGATTTCCGTTTGTTCACTGTGCTGGATGATGACCGCAATAATTATCTGGAAATTGCAGCCATTCACGATGAGGCGGGATATCGAGCGATTCGCCAACAGCTTTCGGCGCAATACAATCTCAGCAACCTTGAACCTAATATTCAGGTCTACAACGTTGATTTACGCGGTGATCGCTCGTTAACGCTGCGCTATGTGCCACAAAGCCGCACGCCGCTGGATAAAAGCCGTCGTGAAGTGCTCAAACATGTGCACCGTTTGTGGGGATTTGATGTAATTTTGGAACAGCAGAATGAAGATGGAAGCGTTGAACTGTTGGATCGAAATCCAGCGCGAGGCAGCCCACTTTAATTTTATGCAGCGTGAAAAAAACCGGATGGGATGTCCGGTTTTTTTATATTTATCGCTTGCTGCCTAAATCATCGGGCAGATTTTTTTGCATGCTGTGCCAGATTTCGCCACTGCGACGTCCGTAATTTCTTACGGTTTCAACAATTTCATCTTGAGCGGGTTGTCCGTCACACAGGCTCAACAGCTTTTGATAGAAATCTCGTGCAACCTGGCGCGCCTCTGGGCTTGAGAAATAATGACGCCCAACACGGGTATACAACCCTTTCAAACCGTTAAGAATCAGGCCATAGATAGGATTACCCGAGGCGAAAGCCAGACCGCGAAATACGCGATAATCCATCTCGGTGTAAGCATCAGCGTGATCCTCAGCAATCGCGACGGTTTCCAGCACTTCTCTGGCTTTTTCAGGGTGATGACGTAGCGCGCGGCTGATAAAAATTGACGAAATATTGGTGCGCACTGACAGCAGATTATCGATCAAAACCGGCACGCTATCGTGATCGAGTCGTGCCAGCGTTTCAAGAATGTTGAGTCCTGACGTTTCCCAAAAATCATTAACGCGGGTAGGTTTACCGTGTTGAATGGTTAACCACCCATCACGCGCCAGGCGTTGTAAAACTTCTCGCAGCGTGGTGCGCGTTACCCCAATCAATTCAGAAAGCTCACGCTCAGCAGGCAAAATTGATCCCGGCGGAAAGCGGCTATTCCAGATGCTTTCAATAATATATTCTTCAGCAAATCCCGCTGGGCTCTGAGCCTTAATGACCATAGCAGTTTGTTCTCGTTGCTTTCTTTATCATGATGGGCACTCATCATACCAGACGCCCTATAGCGGATATAGCCTGCGAAACTATTAAAAGCGGGCGCTGACGCAAAATTCAGCCGCTTTCTTTCTCATCCCATGCCGGGATTTGCCTCAGCCCTACCTGAATAGGATTTTTTGAGACTCAACTGTAAAAACATCAAAAGGATAATGCAGTATTTTTGATGCGCTAACTTTTTAGCGCGGTGCTCTCCAGCGTGGTCATCTTCTTTCTGGCGATCTATCACCCATAGCATGTCGAACACAGGCTGAATTCACGTGCCGCATTTTCAACGCTTCAGCTAGCCAGGATCAATGTTACGTCATGTTTGTACATGATTTTACGCGAAGCCAGGCTGGCGTAGAGACGCTTTTGGTTTACACTGCGGAGCATTAACGTTTACAGGGAATGCAATATGTTGCGATATCTAAATCAATGTTCTCGTGGTCGTGGAGCATGGTTATTACTGGCTCTAACGGCGCTGGCACTGGAACTGACGGCGTTGTGGTTCCAACATGTTATGGGTTTAAAACCCTGCGTGATGTGTATTTATGAACGCAACGCACTCTTCGGAGTGATGGGCGCGGGAATTGTCGGCGCCCTTGCACCAAAATCACCATTACGTTTAGTCGCCCTGTTGATGTGGTTATACAGCGCGTGGGAAGGATTGCGTCTTTCATGGGAACACACCATGATTCAGCTGCACCCGAATCCTTTTACAACCTGTGATTTTGCCGCACGCTTCCCAACCTGGCTGCCCTTAGATAAATGGCTGCCCGCTGTGTTTGTTGCCAGCGGCGATTGTGCAGAACGCAGCTGGACCTTTATGACATTGAGCATGCCGCAATGGATGATTGTGGTGTTTGGTGCTTACCTGTTGGTCGGATTATTGGTGCTGATTGCTCAGCCTTTCAAAGCCAAGCGTCGCGATCTTTTTAGCCGCTAACCTGCGCTAAACGCAAAAAGGCTGCCTGAGGCAGCCTTTTTCTTATGCGATCTTTTGTTATCTCATTCTTCACTGCAAAACCTAGCCGTTACGATCGGGCCGGTCAATGATGTGGTCTTCCCAATCGCGTACTTCGCTTTCTCGTACCGCAATGTAACGCACCGAAATCCGCTGTGCATGCATCTCTTTTTTTGAGCCAGCCCGTAAAGGGTGCCATGCAGGTAAGGTTTTGCCTTCACCTAACAAACGGTAAGCGCAGGTACGCGGTAGCCAGTTAAACGTGGTGAGATTTTCCCGCGTCAGCTTGATGCAATCCTCTTCCAGTTCAAAACGGCGTTCATAGTTGCGGCACTGGCAGGTTTTAATATTGAGCTGGTTACAGGCGACGTTGGTGAAATAGATCTCATCCGTGTCGGCATCTTGCAGTTTGTTCAGGCAGCACTGACCACAACCATCACATAAGGATTCCCATTCCTCATCGCTCATTTGTGCCAGGCGTTTATGTTGCCAGAAAGGGGTGTCAGTCATGATCAATGTCCTGCTTTAAATCAAACCGCACCTTATAAAGCCTCTGGTGCGGCGATGCAAGTTTTTACAATACGCGGGTGCTAATTCCGTGGCCCGCCAACGACACTTCCAGCGTATCACCAGAATGCATTGGGCCAACACCTTCCGGCGTACCGGTTAGCACCACATCTCCGGCGCGCAGGGTAAAGTACTGACTCATGTGCGCAATCAGCGGCAGGATTTTATGGATCATATCCGACGTATTGCCATGTTGTCGAACCTCACCATTAACCACCAGCTTCAACTCAACATTTTGTGGATCGCTAAACTCCGATACAGGGATAAAACCCGACAGCGGACAAGAGTTATCAAATCCTTTTGATTTTTCCCAAGGCTGGCCCGCTTTTTTGAATCCAGCTTGCAGATCACGCAGGGTAAGGTCCAGCGCCACACCGTATCCGGCGATCGCTTTTGCCACATGTTCTTCGGTTGCCTGTTTCAATGTGGCCCCAATGAGAACCGCCAGTTCGATTTCGTGATGAACCTCACCAAAGGCGCTGGGAATTGACAGCGGCTGACGCAAATCACACAACGCCGTTTCCGGCTTAATAAACACCACCGGCTCAGTTGGCGTAGCGCTGCCCATTTCCTTAATGTGTTTCGCATAGTTGCTGCCGACGCAAACCACTTTGTTAACCGAATAGTCCAACAGAGCGCCTTGCCAGTTACGATGCTGATACATGCTAATCCCCTGCTTTTGTTAGGTGTGGCGCCAGCGATGCTGGCAGATTGATGAGTGCGCACGCGTTGGTCAGAAAGCCAACCTCGTCGGCAAATAATAAGATGCTTTTAACGGTAAGGTATGTGGAAATTGTCAAAAACCGTTAATTTGTCGACGACAGTGGCGATTAAGTGCGCAGAAACGTTACCGGAGGACATAAAAAATAACGCTAATAACGGCGTAATTACGCCGCTGTTAATAATGTAAAGTTGTAAAAAATATAATTCGCTAAGAAAGAGCTGATCAGATAATTATATTTACAGATGAATCCGAATTAATCTTTTTTATCCGATCCAAGATGAACTTTTAGCAAATTTTCAATCGGTGGTGGAAGCTGCAAATAATAGCCTTGTTCGCTTAAACCTTGCTTAACTTTATTGATATCCGCATTAGCCAGTTTGTCGCGCCCCTCCAGCGTTAGCACCATTGCCAGCTTTGGCTTACCAAAGCCTTTGAGCAGCGCTTCCGGCACCCTTGAAAAATCGTCTCTTTTTTCAACATAGAGATAAGTTTGATCACGCATTGGACTTCTGTAGATCACACAAAACATATTTTTTACTCGAATTAACCCGCAATGAGGCTTGTCTGAATATAGCTGTAACTATAACATGCTTGCAGTACTTCGAATATTCACCGTTTTTGTAAAATGATGGATTTATCATCGCTTAGCAAACGGTAGTGAAAACAGGACTGAGTCGGGACAGATGTCGCAAACGCCAATCGAATTCAAAGGTAGCAGTTTCACCCTGTCTGTCGTTCATCTGCATCACCACGATCCTGAGGTGATTCGCAAGGCACTTCAAGACAAGATTGACCAGGCTCCAGATTTTCTGAGAAACGCACCGGTGGTGTTGAATGTTGCGACGTTGACCGGAGATGTGAACTGGAAACAGTTGCAACAGGCGGTGCTGGCAACAGGTTTGCGTATTGTTGGCGTCAGTGGCTGCAAAAACGAAGCGCTAAAGCGGATGATCGTCCGTGCGGGTTTGCCCGTTTTGGCAGAAGGTAAAGAGGGGAAAAAGCGCAGCGAACCCCCAGAGCCAGAAGCGAAACCGATCGTGGCCGAACCGGTTGCCACTAAAACTCGCATCGTCAACACACCTGTTCGCTCGGGTCAGCAAATCTATGCGCGCAATGCCGATCTGATCGTGACTAGCAGCGTCAGCGCCGGGGCAGAACTGGTTGCCGATGGCAATATCCATATTTACGGCATGATGCGCGGGCGGGCGCTGGCGGGTGCCAGCGGCGATCGCGATTGCCAGATTTTTTGTACCAACCTGGCTGCAGAGTTGGTCTCAATTGCCGGCGAATACTGGATTATGGATCAGATCCCGGAAGAATTTTTTGGTAAAGCCGCGCGCCTCTCGCTTCAGGATGGCGCGCTGACTATCCAGACACTTAATTAGGCCCCTTTTCTTTCGTTAAGGAAATCAACATTTATGGCACGCATTATTGTAGTTACATCCGGTAAAGGGGGCGTTGGTAAGACCACGTCAAGCGCGGCCATCGCCACCGGTTTAGCGCAGAAAGGCAAAAAAACGGTAGTTATCGATTTTGATATTGGTCTGCGTAATCTTGATTTGATTATGGGTTGTGAACGTCGTGTTGTTTATGACTTCGTCAATGTCATTCAAGGCGATGCCACACTGAATCAAGCGTTGATCAGAGATAAGCGCACCGAGCAGCTCTACATTCTGCCCGCTTCACAAACGCGCGATAAAGATGCGTTAACACGTGAAGGTGTAGAAAAAGTTCTGAATGATTTAGCGACCATGGAATTTGATTTCATCGTCTGCGACTCACCAGCAGGTATCGAAACCGGTGCATTAATGGCGCTCTATTTTGCAGATGAAGCGATCATTACTACCAACCCAGAAGTATCTTCAGTACGCGACTCGGATCGTATTCTTGGCATCATCTCTTCCAAGTCTCGCCGTGCTGAAAACAGCCAGGATCCCGTTAAGGAGCACCTGCTATTAACCCGTTATAACCCTGGCCGCGTCAGTCGTGGCGACATGCTGAGCATGGAAGATGTGCTGGAAATCCTGCGCATTCCGCTGGTTGGTGTGATCCCAGAAGATCAATCTGTCTTGCGCGCCTCCAACCAAGGTGAGCCGGTGATCCTCGACAGCGAATCTGATGCTGGCAAAGCCTATGCCGATACCGTTGAACGGTTACTCGGTGAAGTTCGCCCCTTCCGCTTTATTGAAGAAGAGAAGAAGGGTTTCCTGAAACGCCTGTTCGGGGGATAAACCATGGCATTACTCGATTTCTTTTTATCCCGGAAGAAGAACACTGCCAATATAGCCAAGGAAAGGCTACAGATTATCGTGGCAGAACGCAGAAGGGGCGACAGTGAGCCCCACTATCTTCCGCAACTTAAGCGCGACATTCTGGAAGTGATTTGCAAATACGTGAAGATCGACCCGGAAATGGTTACTGTCCAACTCGATCAGAAAGGAGATGACATCTCAATTCTGGAGCTGAACGTGACCTTACCGGAAACGGAAGAAGTGACTAAATGACACCAGCCGTTTCCTGAATTTCCCCTGCGCTGTTGCAGGGGAAAGTTCAAGAGACTAAACGTCAGCCAGAATTTTATCGATACCCGGCTTTAACAGCTCGCCCCGCCATCCTGTCAGCAATTCGGGTAGACGTCCCTGTGGCTTTAATCCCCAGTGTTGACTCAATACCTGATTAATCTGTCGACGCGATGCCAACAGTTCCTGACTAAATCCGCTCTCTTCACTTACCTGCTGCACCAACGCTTTCATCGCTTTGAATACCTGCTTGTAGTGCGGATGATCGATCAGATTACCCAGCGGCTGCGGAAGTTCACTTTCATCCAGCGCCTGCGCCTCAGCAACCAGCGCCACCAGCGTTTTACCGTGAAAACGAATCTCATGGCCTGACAAACCCAGATGATCCAGTTCACCCAATGAACCCGGCATAAAGCGCGCCACTTTCCATAAGTGCTCTTCGCGCACGACAAAATTAACTGCCATATCTTTTTCACGCGCCACTTTCAAACGCCACGCAGCTAAGCGTTGCAGTACCGCCAACTGGCGTGGACGCAATTGCCAGGCATTGGTGATATCGCGCCAGGCTTCTTCTGGTTCCAGCGCATCCAGACGACGCTGACAAAGGTTGTCGCACTCGCTCAGCGCAGCAGCCATATTGCCCGCTTCGGTAGTTAACGCCATCAGCTGATGAGCGATTGGCAACAGATAATGCACATCTGCTGCTGCATAAATGCATTGGCGCTCCGTTAATGGGCGCGCCAGCCAGTCGGTACGCGATTCGCTCTTATCCAGTTCAACCTGAGTGAAGTGCGCAACCATTGAAGCGAAGCCCCATGAAAGCGGCTGACCGGAGAACGCGGCCAGGATTTGCGTGTCGATCATCGGCTGCGGCAATACGCCAAAACGATGCAGGAAGACTTCAAGATCTTCGCCACCGGCATGCAAAAATTTAGTGACCTTGGTGTCAGTCAGTAAATCAATAAAAGCGGACCAGTCACTGATTTTTAAAGGATCGATCAGAACCAGCTGTTCATTATCGAACAGTTGAATCAAGCCCAATTGCGGATAATAGGTGCGGGTGCGGACAAACTCAGTGTCGAGCGCCACAGCGGCATGTCGGCGCGCTTTTTGGCACACCAAAGCCAGTTGATCATCTTGGTCAATCAGGGAATAGTTCACGTTCAATTTTCCACCGCAGCAAACAACGCGCGGTGCTCCATGTTAAAAGCAATAAAAACGCCGGTCATCGCCGGCGTTCAACCTGTAAATGTGTTGAGGCTCATTAGGCGCTGGGTTTCGCCTCATCACGCAATTCCCGGCGCAGAATCTTGCCGACGTTGGTCTTTGGCAATTCTTCGCGGAACTCGATAATTTTTGGCACCTTGTAACCGGTTAACTGGCGACGACAGTGATCAAGCAACTCTTCTTTGGTCAGAGACTGATCCTTTTTTACGATGCAGACTTTCACTGCTTCGCCGGATAAATCACTGGGTACGCCAATGGCCGCAGCTTCACGCACTTTAGGATGTTGCATTAGCACATCTTCAATTTCGTTAGGATAAACATTGAAACCGGAAACCAGAATCATATCCTTTTTACGATCGACAATGCGGATAAATCCTTCCTGATCAACGGTAACAATATCACCGCTGTGGAGCCAGCCATTTTTAAGCACTTCAGCGGTGGCGTCTGGATGCTGCCAGTAACCTAACATCACCTGCGGGCCACGAATGCACAGCTCACCCGGTTCACCTGGCGGAACATCATTACCCGCATCATCCAATACCCGAACGTCGGTTGATGGAACAGGCAAGCCAATGCTGCCAGTGTGGCTACTGATGTCATAAGGATTAACCGAAACCAGCGGCGAGCACTCTGTCAGACCATATCCCTCCAGCAAATAGTGCCCGGTCAGTTTTTCCCAACGCTCTGCCACCGCTTTTTGCACTGCCATACCACCGCCTGCAGAAAGGCGCAGCGTAGAAAAGTCGAGTTTGTTAAACTCCGCGTCGTTCAACAGGGCGTTAAACAAAGTATTGACGCCAGTGATCGCGGTGAACGGAAATTTGGCCATTTCCTTCACGAAACCGGGAATATCGCGTGGATTGGTGATGAGCAAATTTTGTCCGCCCAGCTCCAAAAAGAGCAGCCCGTTAACTGTTAAAGCGAAGATGTGATAAAGCGGCAATGCCGTGACAACGCACTCTTTACCGTCACGCAGCACTTTGCCATAAGTCGCGCGGGTCTGTTCGAGGTTGGCCTGCATGTTGCGATGCGTCAACATCGCCCCCTTCGCTACGCCCGTGGTGCCGCCGGTATATTGCAGAAAGGCTAAATCGTCATTGCTGATTTCAGGGCGTTGATACGGCATGTCAGCGCCAAGCTGCACTACGCTGCGAAAGGAGATCGCGCCCGGTAGATGATATTTGGGAACCAGACGCTTAATGTATTTAACCACGAAATTAACCAGCGTCGCTTTTACCGGCGCCAGTTGATCACCCATTCGCGTCAGGATGACGTGCTTAACTTGGGTCTCCGCCGCCACTTTTTCCAGCGTATGCGCAAAATTAGAGACGATGACAATCGCGCTGGCCCCGCTGTCGTTGAGCTGATGCTTTAACTCGCGCGGGGTATAAAGCGGGTTAACATTCACCACCACCATTCCCGCACGCAATACACCAAACAGTGCCACTGGATATTGCAGTAGATTTGGCATCATTAACGCTACACGATCGCCGGGTTTAAGCTTCAACGCATTTTGTAAATAAGCGGCAAAAGCCCGGCTTTTTTGCTCCAGTTGACGGTAGGTCATTTTTTGACCCATATTCCAAAACGCAGGTTGTTCAGCGTAGCGCTTTGCGGCTTGCTCAAACAGATCCACTAAGGAGGTATAACGATCTGCACTAATTTCAGCCGGAACATCAGCCGGATAGCGTTTTAGCCAAACCTTATTCAAGGATGCACCCCGATAATCATGTTGTATTCCCATCGCCGCCTCGCCCAACTGGTTTGTTAACAATATTTTAACTGATTGTACCAGTCTGCGTATTTCGGCCTTTAGAGGTTGCGAAGTTCATCACTAAATTTCGTGCCAGTGAAAAAGCACAATAAAAAAGCCCGGTTACGCGCGCTGCGACCGGGCTGAAGAATTGAACGAGCCAGATCTATTCTGTCAGGATAGTTTCCACCTGAGCGGGACCGCTGCTATACATGCCCCAATAAGGATTTGGCCCCCAATAACCGGCGCGATGCCGCGTTGGTCCGTACCAAATCCACGGATCAATGGGTTGCGGTGGCGACATCACCTGTTTGGTTAAATGCCAGCGTTGATAACCCCGCACATCGATCACGACAAAGTTATATTTGGCTTCACCAATCATTCCCGCTTCAGTGCCTTTGATGGCTCCTAGCACAGTAACATACTGGTCTTTTACGTCGACGGGATCGACGAAGCCATGAATATCAGCGTATATCCGTCCAACGGAAGCCGCGCCAAGGCGTGGACGTGCGCTATCATCCAGCGGCTGGGTCGCAATTTCAAGGCGGGTTTTGCCATTGAGATTCTTCACGTTGACCACCTTGCCGCCAAAACGTGACTCCTGACCTTTATAAATGGCTGGATCATTCATCACGCGCAATAGATCTTGCTGCGGGAGCGCCGAGCCGCCTTTAATGTTGTCCGGGATGGAAACACAACCCGTTAAAATCAGCGTGCAGGTCAACAACAGGCCCGACAGGCTCTTACGGCAAATTGACATAGGCGATCTCCAGATAATAATTGTTTAGACTGGTCGCATAACAATAAGTTGCGTGGCTATTCGCGGCCCGGTAATTTTTTCCAGGCGACTTCATTACGCAAGTAAGTCGGTTCCGCATGTTCAGGCAGAACCGTTTTGCCCTGCTCAAGCGCCTGTTGTGCTAATGGCAGCATATCTTGCGCAGCCGGAAGCAAAACTTCACTTGCAGTAAGTTGCAGCGCATGACCTTGTTGTAATTCAGGATAGGCTTGCCAACCGGTGCCAGCGGTGTGCCATTCGCCTTCCAGCGCCTGCATGCGTGTTAACGCCGCCTCTGGCGATAGTACGCTTTCACTGGCTTCACCCTGCCATACGCCTTTCTCATCACGCTGATATTCGGCCCAGTAAACTTCACCCATACGCGCATCAATGGCAGCCAACACCCGGCTGGCGCCCTGTTGACGCCAGGCACCTTGCGCTAGCGTGGCTAAAGTCGATACACCAATCATCGGTAGCGTTGCACCAAACGCTAAACCTTGTGCGATGCCAATGCCGATACGTACGCCGGTAAAACTGCCAGGGCCACGACCAAAAGCCAGCGCATCTAGCTCGGTTAATTCAAGCTGCTGTGCCACTAATAATTCTTCAACCAGCGGGAGAATACGCTGCGTATGATCGCGCGGCGCAATTTCAAAGCGAGCATCAATGTATTGCTGATTTAACAACGCGGCTGAACACGCTTCTGTCGCGGTATCCAGCGCTAAAATTCGGGCAGACATAACCACCTCTGGAGATTCAAAAACGGCGCGCATCTTAGCACAAAATTACGCTGTCGGTTGCTGACGAATGAACGCAATAGCACGGCCAATATCACGCGTACGCGGCGTGGGTGGCAGGCTGTTAAGGAACAAGGCGCCATAAGGACGCGAGACTAAACGCTGATCGCAAATCACCAACACCCCCCGATCTTCGGTATCACGAATAAGACGACCGACGCCCTGTTTCAGCGTAATCACCGCATCCGGTAATTGCACATCAGCAAACGGATCGCCGCCGCGAATGCGGCAATCTTCCATGCGCGCTTTTAACAGCGGATCTTCCGGTGATGTGAACGGTAATTTATCGATGATAACTAATGAAAGCGCATCTCCCCGCACGTCCACGCCTTCCCAGAAACTGCTGGTCGCAACCAGCAACGCGTTGCCTTTCTCAATAAATTGTTTGAGCAACTGACCTTTGCTGGTCTCACCTTGCACTAACACTGGCAATGTCATTGAGGCGCGGAACTCTGCCGCCAGCTCACGCATCATCAGGTGAGAGGTGCAAAGAAAGAAGCAGCGCCCTTTATTGGCATCAATAAGCGGTTTCATCATCTGCGCCAGTTGACGCGCACCGCCGGGGCGATTGGGTTCAGGTAAATGACGCGGCACGCAAAGCAGCGCCTGCTGGGAATAATCAAACGGGCTGTTGAGGATGAGGCTTTTCGCCTGATTCACGCCTAAGCGATCGGCAAAGTGATCCATCTTTTCATCGACCGCCAGCGTGGCGGAGGTAAAAATCCATGCAGCTTTGCGATTATCCATGACTTCGCGGAAGCGTTCCGCTACAGAAAGCGGCGTCAACGCCAGGGTAAAATGCCGTGAAGTGCATTCATACCAATAACTAAAGCCGGATTCGCTAATGGCGTGCAGCCGTTTCAGGCGAGTCCGATAAAGAGCGGCTCGCTCAAAAGCGGCATCCAATAAAGCGGAACGACCCAGCGACATTTTTATAACGTCGTAACAGAGCTCCAGCGCATCATCTAATAAGGTGAACATGCGCATGACATTGTTATCGCTGAGCAAGTCACGCAAATTGCCGCGGTAGCCCGGATCGCCCAAGGATAAGCGAAAATCTTGCGCGCATTGCGCCAGGCGATCGGCTGATTTTTGCAGTTGCTGTACATCGCGTACTTCAGTGCGATAAGCAATGATGATGTCTTTGGCGAGATCCAAAAGCTGGCGGCTGGAAAGTTGTTGGCCAAAATATTGGCTGGCAATATCAGGCAGCTGATGGGCTTCATCGAAGATCATTACGTCAGCTTCGGGGATCAATTCAGCAAAGCCACTCTCTTTAACCACCAGATCAGCCAGAAACAGATGGTGATTCACCACCACGACGTCAGCATCCATGGCACGTTTCCGCGCTTTAACGACAAAACACTCTTTATAGAGTGGGCAGTCGCTGCCGAGGCAATTGTCGTTGGTGCTGGTGACCAAAGGCCAGATTGGGCTATCTTCCGTTACGCCACCACAGCTACTGATATCACCATCTGCGGTTTGCGATGACCATCCACGTAACGTGACAAGATCGGTCAGCGCCTGAACAGTCAAATCGCCGCCCGCCATGGACTGCTGTTCCAGACGTTCAAGACAAAGATAGTTTGAGCGCCCTTTTAACAAGGCCGTTTTGCCCGTGAACTTCAGCGCTTTGGCAATAGTGGGCAGATCGCGGCTATAAAGCTGGTCCTGCAAGGCTTTAGAGCCGGTGGAAACGATAACCTTTTTACCGGCACGTAACGCTGGGGCTAAATATGCATAAGTTTTTCCTGTACCGGTTCCCGCTTCTACCACCAGTTCGCCCAAGCCTTTTACGGCTTCTGAGACCGCCTGCGCCATTTCACGCTGCGCTTCACGGGGTTTAAAACCAGCAATCGCCTGCGCAAGCGCGCCATCCACTGCAAAATCGTCTGCCACATACCCTCTCAAAGAACAGCAAAAACACTGTAATTATGTCAGTATTGTAGGCGTTAAGCAAAAGGCCCGAATTATCGTAACGTTTGTATTAGCCCTTGTTCTTTAAGCAATTAAACAGTTACCTCCCCTTTTATGCTACGCGTTGTAAAATATTACTTTTGAAAGACAAGCCGATTCAGACGCGAAAAGAATTGAGGAGAATCGACTTGAAGCCGAAATTAAAACAAGCATTAAATATATTTGTTTTTAATCACCGGTTAACCCTCTCTTTTTTCAGCCTTATTAATTAAAGCAATTAGCCCTCTAAATGACGCATAAACCTCAATAAAAATAAGTAATTATCTGCAGTTCATATCACGACGAATTATCAGCGTTTATTCACTACGGATTCTCGCGATTTATTCCAGAAAATTGCAGCGATAATAATAGTGTCAACAACCTTTGCCTATTGCTGTTATAAGCTGAACCCAACAACGTCGATCCCAAAATCATTATTTTCTGCTAGGCTTAAATTTCAACACTAGGTAAATCACTACAACATCAATATAACGGAGGTACAACTTTGCTATTTCATGATGAACAAAAAGGACATGCCGTTATTGGTGAAGCAGCGGTAAGTCTCGCCGTTAACGATCAGCAAATCAGTGTCGATGCGTTGATGAATAAACTGACTTTGATGGCCGAGGTGGAGAGCAGTGATGCGCGTCTACAACTCATTTATGACGCGCGGAAATGGTTATCAAGCTTCTTGCAGCCGGCAAACCGCAATCGTGCTGAGCTCAACTGGCTCACGCTTACCGGTCAACCCAAAGAGGGAAACCGTATATTTGGTACCGATCTTTGGCTGCAGCAAAGCGCTGTAAAAGAGTAACCTGTAGCGCTTTCCGGCAGATGCACCCCTCTGTGCATCTGCTTTCTCCTTCCTCAAGCAAGACAAATCTTGAACACCCTCAGCCGATCCGCTTTTCTGATCAAAAAAATATTAGTTCATAGCTGTGACTTAAGTGATTGTTTATCCTTAAATGGTTTCTTAACGTTAAAATTAAATCCCTAAGCTTTAACGAATCCCTGTACAAAGGTTTAGTTTTTGTATAACTTTCGCCTCAGAAAACGCCGATCACCAAATGATGACATATTGAGGGTAGAACATGCGCCAGAACGGACTCGTACCGAATTCCGCAAACGACATTGCCCGCTATTTTAACAAGGCTTCGCTACCCTCCCAGCAAGAAACCCTGGGACAGATTGTTGTCGAGATTCTTCGTGCAGGCGGCAATCTCAATCGCAAATCCTTGTGTACCAAATTAGTGCGCCGTCTTGAACTTGCCTCAAGCGCTGAAGAAGAACGTCATTATCATGTTTTGATTGGTCTGTTATTTGGCCGCTGATGATTTCATCGCTAATTCACTGGGTTCATCCATTAATTTTACTCAGCGAAAAGAGAAATGAATAAAAGACATTTTTGCGCCTGCCTTTACGGCTTATCCTTGAAAGCATCATCCAATAATTAATAATCTTTTGGGATTCAGTTATCTCTAAAAGAGAAAAGTAAAATGCCTTTTCATTTCAGGAAGAGATAGTAAAGCGCCGAATCGTCAATTGGCGCGCGTCATATATATAGTTTTAACAACCAGCGCTGATAAAAATAAACACTGGATTGCTTCCGAAAAACAACAAATTATAGTCGAGAATATTGTAATGCAGCACAGCACAATCATTAATAATAGTTCCGCCTCTCTTTCAGATAGCGGAGACAGGTATTCTCCAGAAACTCAGCTTTTAAATGCGATTGTAGAGCGAGTTGAAATGGCTAATGGGCATGTCAGTAATAAAGCGATTATTCTTTTTATTATTGCTGAGTTGGAAAGCAGTTCTGATCACGTAAAACAGGATCTGCTAAGAACGCTGTTGGAAAGGGTTGTCAGCAAAACACCCGACGATCATGGGTTTTGATTTTACGTTTAGATCAGCATAAAAAAACCGGCAAATGCCGGTTTTTTTATGACTTGAGCATTCAGGCTCAGATGATTATTTTTTCAGAACAGAAGGCGATGATGCAGATGCTGAAAGCATTTGTTCCGACTGCGCACCTGACCCCGCACGAGCATGCCCTAAAACAGGTTCTTCACCCAAAATATCAGGCTGCTCTTTCGCACTAAATTCGCCCACTCCATCAAATGCCGGTCCTTCACTCCAGCGTCCTTTAGGCAGTGGTTTGTCTAATGAAGTATTGAGGCAGTAATAGGAATGTTCCTGCGCCTCTTCAGATTGCGGGAAACTATTAGGAATGGGTAGAGAAGCACTCAATCCGCCCATATCCTCAATGACCGCCAGCCACTGTTGCTGGTGCATTGTGTCGCGAGCAATCAGGAAAGAGAGAAAATCTTTCATTCCCTTATCTTCCGTAAGATTGTACAAGCGGGTAGCCAGCACGCGGCCTGTTGCTTCCGCGGTAACGTTAGCCAACATGTCCGCCGCGACGTTTCCAGAAGCATAAATGTGACTCATATCGAATGATACGCCGTTTGCATTAACCGGCATCGCAGCCAGGCCAGATGACAATATATGACGCGGATTCATTCCGCCCAGAATCGCATTAACCACCGGATCTTTTGCAGAAGCTTCCTGATAAGAAAGCGGTGCACCCTCCAGATTAAGCGCAACAGCATGGCCAAGCATTTCAATATGGGCTAACTCTTCTGTTGCCGTTGATATCAGTAGATCTTTAATGCGCGCATCACCGCGTGCGCCCATCGCCTGAAAGAAATACTGCATCGCAACACGGATCTCGCCTTCTACCCCACCAATCGCTTGTTGCAACAACATCGCAAACTCGGGATCGGGCTTTTCGACACGAACGGGATACTGAAGTTTTGATGAATGATGGAACATGGTTTTCTCCTGGTAAGTGATTCGCCTGAAGTTGCCCATTAAGCCTGGAACGAGGTCGCTGAGAATAAAAGCGTAACGAGAAGGATTCGCATTAGGATATTTTGTGTTTTTATTTTAATTTCAACTAATTAAGCGGAGAAAATTTTTATGACTTAATCTCTAAAAAAGAGAAGCCAATGCTTTCAGTGATGGCTTTTACGCCTGTTTTTAACAAAAGATGACAGCAATGGCAGAGTTATGTCAGGCTAATCGACTTAAAATTAAGGAGAAGAACATGAGCATTACGCGTATTGACCCGGAACACCGTATGTCTGAAGCCGTGATTCACAATGACACTGTTTATTACACCAGCGTGCCGGAAAATCTGGATGCAGATGCGGAAGAGCAAACGGCAAATGCTCTCGCTGTTATTGACGCACTGTTAACGCGCGTGGGAAGTGATAAAAGCAAAATCCTTGATGCCACCCTATTTCTGGTCGACAAAGCCGATTTTGCTGCAATGAATCGCGCCTGGGACGCATGGGTTTCCCCCGATAACGCCCCCGTTCGCTGTACGGTTCAGGCCGGTTTAATGAACCCAAAATACAAAGTTGAAATCAAAATTATTGCTGCTCTTTAAACCATACTGAAATAGACGAAACTGAAGTAAGCAAAACGGCGGGCGTCAGACTTCTTCATCCTCGTCTTCATCTTCAAAGAGCGCTCGAATTTGCTCGCCTTTATGATTTTGACGAATTTCTTGAGCAACCTGAGTGATGGCTTGACCGCTAGACATGCCGCCCGCCATCAACTCCTGAATTCGCTCAACTGCCTGCTGCTGCTGTTCGTGAGAAAGTGCCGGTAAACCTGTAAACATGTTCTACTCCTGGTTTTGGGCGGACATTATTCCACGTGGAACTAACAGGTGCTAGTGCGTTAAAAATATGTCAGTCTAGCGCCCTCATTGACGTTTGATCTTTTGCCCGATGATTGTAGAAACCCTCAGCTTAAAGTATACCCCGGATGCGCTTACCCAGCGCTTTGCCCGCATAGCACATCTTCCTTGGGCAATGTTGCTCTCTTCTGGCAATGCCGATCACGCCGATAACCGTTTTGATATTCTCACCGCCGATCCGCGCGTGACCTTAACCACACGCGGGCTGCTGACCACTGTTTGTCAGGGTGATCAGGTTATTGACACGCCGGGTTGTCCGTTACAACTGGTGCAACAGCAGTGCGATGCCCTTGGCATAAAGCCAACATCCAATGCCAATCTGCCTTTTCAAGGTGGGGCGCTGGGCCTGTTTGGTTATGATCTGGGTCGCCGATTTGAACCGTTGCCAGCGATGGCCGAAGCCGATCTCAATACGCCCGACATGGCGGTTGGCATTTATGACTGGGCGTTAATCGCCGATCACCATTTACACTCCCTCACGCTGATTGCGCTGAATGATCTACAGGCACGCCTGGCATGGCTTGAAAAATGGCCTGAGCGCACTGCCCTACCCTTTTCGCTTACCAGCAGCTGGCAATCCAATCTCAGCTACGACGACTACGCCAAACGCTTCCACGCGGTGCAGGCGTATATTCAGGCGGGCGATTGTTATCAGGTCAACTTTGCGCAGCGGTTTCAGGCAAGCTATCAAGGTGACGAATGGCAGGCGTTTTGCACGCTTAACCACGCTAATCGCGCGCCGTTCAGCGCATTCTTGCGTCTGCCCGACAGTGCGATTCTGAGCCTGTCGCCGGAACGCTTTTTGGCGCTTGACCAGGGTGTGATTGAAACGCGTCCCATCAAAGGAACGCGCCCAAGAATGGACGATCCCGCCGCCGATCGCCAGCAAGCCGAGCAGCTTGCCGCCTCTGAAAAAGATCGCGCCGAAAATTTGATGATTGTCGATCTTCTACGCAACGATATTGGACGTGTCGCGTTGCCCGGTTCCGTCAGCGTGCCGGAATTATTTATCGTTGAGCCTTTTCCGGCGGTGCATCATCTGGTCAGCACCATTCGCGCCACATTACCCAACACCTTGCACGCCACAGATTTATTGCGCGCCTGCTTCCCCGGTGGCTCAATCACCGGCGCCCCCAAAATCCGTGCAATGCAAATTATTGATGAACTCGAACCGCAGCGCCGTAATGCATGGTGCGGTAGCATCGGTTATCTCAGCCTTTGCGGCCGCATGGATACCAGTATCACCATTCGTACACTGATTGCCGAAGCGCAGCAGCTTTATTGTTCCGCAGGCGGCGGTCTGGTCGCAGACAGTGAACTGGACGCGGAGTATCAAGAAACCTTTCACAAGGTGAGCCGCATTTTGCCGACCCTTGAGCAGGGAGAGTAAATGACACCTTCACTGACGCTTGAAGCCTTTCGTAGTCGCTTTATCTTGCATCAGCCGCTGCAGCAAACGCACCGCCTGGCAGGCCGTCATGCTGCGGTTTTAGTGCCGATTATCGCGCGTGAACAGCCTGGATTGTTATTAACACAACGATCCCACGCCCTGCGCAAACATGCAGGCCAGGTCGCGTTTCCTGGCGGCATGCAGGATGCCAGCGATGAATCGTTGATCGTTACGGCATTACGAGAAGCGTATGAAGAAGTGGGCATCGACCCTAGCCAGGTCGAGATACTCGGCAGCTTACCTGCAGTCACCAGCAGCACCGGTTTTCAGGTAACACCGGTTGTGGGCATTATACCCGCAACACTTTCTTTGCGGATCAATCCTGATGAAGTACAAAGCGCTTTTGAAATGCCATTAGCAGAAGCGTTGCAGCTGAGCCGATATTCCTCGTTAACTATTCATCGTGCCGGTATTCGACATCCAGTTTGGCTCTCAATTTATGAGGATTACCTCGTTTGGGGCATGACCGCTGGCATCATTCGGGCTCTCAGCCAGCAGATCGCCTTCTAACGATGCACAATTGGCGGTAAAACCGGCAACGGTATGTTGCCCAAAAGCCGCTCTTTATGCTTTAAAAAGACCCTTTTCGGAGAAGACATTGAACGACACAGTAATAGCCTGTTCTTCTGGTCGTGCATTCCATTACCCTTCGTTTCGATATTTGTTTACTGCGCGTTTCCTCACCGTCTTAGGAAATGCCATTGCGCCTATTGCACTGGCTTTTGCGGTTTTGGACATCGGTGGATCAACCGGGGAATTAGGGTTTGTCGTTGCCGCACGTTCTGTTTTTAACATCGTCTTTTTATTGATTGGCGGCATACTCGCTGATCGCTATTCCCGGCGCGTTGTTCTGTTTTCATCTTCAATAATGGCTGCACTCTCTCAGGCAGTCGTTGCGTGGACGGTGCTCGACGGATCCGCGACCATTATGTCGTTAGCTGTACTTGGCGCTTTTAACGGCGCCGCTGCCGGTATTGCACTGCCAGCGTCTTCGGCAATGGTGCCTCAAATCGTCCCTGCGCATGCTCTTCGTGAAGCCAACGCATTTATTCAACTCGGCGTTTACGCGGGAACCGTCATTGGTGCCTCGCTGGGCGGATTATTAACCAGCGCGGTCGGCCCCGGATGGGGATTAGCTATAGATGCGCTGGGGTTCGCCCTTTCCGCGCCACTTTATACCCTGATAAGCACGCGCCAGGTTGCGTCTGCAGAACCGAACAGCAATATCCTTCACGATCTGCGAGACGGCTGGAGAGAATTTATTAGCCGCGCCTGGGTGTGGATTATCGTGGTTCAGTTCACCCTTGTTAACGCCGCGTTTAGTGGCGTAATGATGGTAATCGGACCTGTTGTAGCTGATTCAACCTTTGGCCGAGCAGGCTGGGGAATGAGCTTAGCGGCACAAAGTCTGGGATTGTTTGTTGGATCTTTTATCGCACTTCGATGGCGTCCACGCCGGGAGCTGTTTGTTGGCACTCTGCTGGTCGCTCTTTGTGCGTTACCCATTATCGTGCTGGGTTTGGTTCCTTCTGCTTTACTGTTGATGGCTGCATTTTTCATCGCCGGCGTGGGATTTGGCCAGTTTGGTGTCGTTTGGGCACATTCGCTACAAACGCACATCGCCCCCGATAAGCTGGCACGCGTCTATGCCTGGGACGCGATGGGTTCATTTGTGGCCATTCCTGTAGGCGAAGTCGCCGCTGGCCCGCTGGCTATGCATTTTGGCAATATGAACGTACTGCTGGCTTCAGCCGCCGCAGTGCTGATTGCCACACTGGCCGCGAGCCTGACACCCGCAATTCGACGTCTCGATAACACCACGACGTGATGTGCCAGACCTGGACAGGGGCTTCGCATTCTTTGTGATTGTTCTGTTCGGTCACGCCCAGTTTCCTTTAGCCCCATGTCCTAAACTTTGCGGTATGCAGTCCGCCAGAACGATAATATTTTCTCGCCTTTTTAATTAGTTTTTTTCATGCGAAAAGCTACTGCTTTCTGGTTGGTGATGGTTACTATTAGCGCCATAAACTGCTTCGGCAGACTTAGAATAATTTGTGAGGAGTGTCACCTGTGATTAGCGTTTTCGACATGTTCAAAGTGGGCATTGGCCCATCAAGTTCTCATACTGTTGGTCCGATGAAGGCCGGTAAACAGTTTGTGGATTTATTATCAGAACAGGGAAAGCTGCATGATGTGACACGGATTGCGGTTGACGTCTACGGTTCACTCTCTTTGACCGGCAAGGGTCACCACACTGATATCGCCATTATTTTGGGATTAGCAGGTGAATCACCGGACAGCGTCAACATTGATGCTATTCCTGCTTTTATTAAAGACGTTGAGCAGCGTGAACGTCTGTTGCTGGCTAAGGGCGCGCATGAAGTCGATTTTCCTCGCGAAGGCGGCATGGTTTTCCGCGGTGAGAACCTCTCGCTGCATGAAAACGGATTGCGCTTACTTGCTTTTGCCGGCGACCTGTTAATTCTGTCTAAAACCTACTATTCCATCGGCGGCGGCTTCATCGTCGATGAAGAGCATTTTGGTCAATCTGCGCTAGACGAGGTGTCGGTTCCCTGGCCCTTCCACTCCGCTAAAGATCTGTTAGCGCACTGTCGCGAAACCGGCTTATCGCTTTCTGGTTTGGTCATGAAGAATGAACTGGCGCTGCATTCACGTGATGAAATATACGCCTACTTCACGACTATTTGGCAAACCATGCAGGCCTGTATTGATCGGGGTTTAAATACTGAAGGCGTGTTGCCGGGTCCGCTGCGAGTGCCGCGTCGAGCGGCGTCCCTGCGTCGTCTTTTAGTCTCTTCTCACAAGCACTCCAACGATCCGATGGATGTTATCGATTGGGTCAATATGTTTGCTTTGGCAGTTAATGAAGAGAATGCTGCTGGCGGACGGGTGGTGACTGCGCCAACTAACGGTGCCTGCGGTATCGTGCCCGCTGTGTTGGCCTACTATGATCATTTTATCGAAACCGTTACGCCGGATATCTTTATCCGCTACTTCCTGGCATCAGGCGCCATTGGCGTGCTGTACAAAATGAATGCCTCCATTTCTGGTGCCGAAGTAGGCTGTCAGGGAGAAGTTGGCGTGGCGTGTTCTATGGCCGCAGCAGGCTTAGCCGAATTGCTCGGTGGCAGCCCGGAACAAGTCTGCGTCGCCGCAGAGATTGGCATGGAACATAACCTGGGATTAACCTGCGATCCAGTTGCGGGTCAGGTGCAGGTTCCCTGTATTGAGCGCAATGCGATTGCTTCAGTGAAGGCGATCAATGCGGCGCGTATGGCGCTACGTCGTACCAGCGAACCGCGCGTGTCGCTCGATAAAGTTATCGAAACAATGTATGAAACCGGTAAAGATATGAATGCGAAATATCGCGAAACCTCGCGCGGTGGTTTGGCGATTAAGGTCCAGTGCGATTAAATTAAGCGATACGCAAAATGCTTAATTTACGTGCAATCGTTTTCAAATCCGCATCCTCCGCTATCTCAGCCCCCTGGAATTATGTAAAGTAATTTTCCGCGCGACTTGAGGGTCGCGCAATTTTCTAATACCGCTTTTTTCAGTGCCGTTTTCAGGAACATGGCCTAAACCTGGACCGTGTCGTGCCGATAACAACCCCGTTATATTGGATTTCTCTTGCTCTTGGGAAGGTGGTTACTGATGCTCATGGCCCAGCAATTTGTTGGACAATTCAGGCGCAAGCGCTTGCTTATTGCGCTGGTGATCGCCGCCATCGTTCTTATTTTGACTCTGGCTTTTCGCTTTATTGAAGAGAAGTCACGTATAGAGCAGCGAGCACTTAATTTTGCCGATAACGCCATTATGCGTTTTGATCGGATGTTCTCGCCGTTAGATGTTTCAGCGAATAACACGCTGGGACTGGTGGGCGTTTCCTGTAGTGATGTACGCTTTCCGCTGATCGAAAAAATAGCCGCCTCACAAACTGTACGCGCTATTTTGCTGGTGGAAAATGACACCATTTACTGCTCCAGTATTTATGGTCCTCGCGATATCTCTTTCAGTCAGAATTACCCTGAACTCGCCATTAATAATCAGCGCATGATGTTATCAACCGATAATTTTTTGCTAAAAGGCTCACCGGTTTTGCTGCTCTGGACACCTAAAAGTATCGATAACCACTCCGGTATATTGCAGGTCATTAATATTGAGTTAATGAGCAATTATCTGCTTGAGCCTCAATTGCCGTGGGTTGAGCGAGCGATTCTTAACGTTAATGGCGACAGTTTGGAATATGGCAATCCGCTGATTGAACCAACGGTGCCTTCAGAGGATGAGGTGAGCTACAACGAAGCGTCGCTACGTTATCCATTTAGTATCACGCTGTATGGCCCTTCGCCTACGCGACTGGCACTGGCGACGTTGCCTTCCCAGCTTCCGCTGGCCTTGCTGTTAAGCCTGCTAATGGGTTATATCGTCTGGCTGGCAACGGCTAATCGCATGAGTCTGAGCTGGCAAATTAGCTATGGCATTACGGCTAACGAATTTATGGTTTACTGCCAGCCTCTGATCAACGCCAAAACAGGCGAGTGCGATGGCATTGAGTTACTGCTGCGCTGGCATAACGCGCGGCAGGGCTGGATTGCACCCGACGTGTTTATTCCGCTGGCTGAGCGTCAGAATCTGATTGCTCCGCTCACCCGCTTTGTACTGAATCAGGTCGTTGCACATTTACCTATCCTGCCGCGTTGCCCTTCCTTTCATATTGCCATTAATGTCGCTGCCAGCCACTTCCGCAATCGGGCGATTGTAGAGGATCTGCAGCACCTTTGGTGGCCGGCTAACCCCGTGCCAAAGTTGGTTGTTGAATTAACCGAGCGGGATGCGCTGCCGGTCGTCGATCAATCAGTGATTTCTCAGCTGCATGAGATTGGCGTTCGGCTGGCGATTGATGATTTTGGCACCGGACACAGCTCGCTTTCCTACCTAAAAGATTTGAAGCCGGATGTTCTGAAAATCGACAAGATTTTTACCGCTGCAATTGGCACCGATGCAATTAACGCTACCGTAACGGATATGGTGATATCGCTGGCGCAGCGCCTGAATATCAGTCTGGTGGCAGAAGGTGTGGAAACGGCGGAACAAGCGGCCTACTTAAGAGAACGTGGCGTTGATCATCTGCAAGGCTATTATTATGCGCGCCCGATGCCGCTGGGAGATTTCCCGGCATGGCTGGAACACCATCAAAGTGACATTGAAGCTTAATAATTTAACCTGCTCTTTCACTGCTTCGACCAAAACATAAATCAAAAAAAACGCACCGATTAACGGTGCGTTTTAAGTTCGATTATTTCGCTTTACGCCTGCTGTTCTTCATCTTCATCGTAAGGCTTGTCCTTGGTCACACGCACCAGGTCAACGCGATAATCTGTCGCTTCGATAATTTGGAAATGCAGTGGCGCGATATCAATAACTTCACCCGGCAGCGGCAGCTGACCTTTCTGAGCAATCAATAAACCGGCCAGTGATGCATGATCCTCTTCAGGATCGACCAACTCATGAAAGTCGAGTAGCTGCTGCAATGAATGCAGATCCGTCCCACCCTTTACTAACCAACCGTCGCCATCTGCGATGATATCCGGCGTTTCATCTTCATCCGGGAACTCACCGGCGATAGCTTCCAACACGTCTAGCGGGGTAATTAAACCCTGAACTACACCGAACTCGTTGGTAACGATAACAAAACTGCCTTTGGCACGACGCAAAACACCTAGCAGGTTGATCGGATCCAGCGTTTCCGGCACAACAATGGTCGGCGTATTTGCAGCAAAGGACGCTACGTCTATACCATGTTCCAGCGCCACTAACAGCTCTTTCGCCCGTACTACACCGACGATTTCATCCAGTTCACCCCGACATACAGGGAACAAGCTGTGAGGCGTATCAAGCAGCTGAACGCGAATCTCATCAACCGGACGATTGGCGTCTACCCAAGAAATTTCACCACGCGGGGTCATAATGCTACGAATAGAACGTGATGCCAGCGTCAGAACACCATTGATCATGTAGCGTTCTTCATCTTTAAACGCTTCCTGTGGCATCGCCTCGGCTAAGGCTGATTCTTCACTGCTTGTAGGCTGCGCGCGATTTCTTCCACCCATTAAGCGCAAAATAGCTTCTGCGGTACGTTCACGCATGGGACGATGCGACTGATGACGAATGAAGTTGCGACGTGCAATCTGGTTGAACATCTCAATCAGGATTGAGAAGCCAATGGCAGCGTAGAGATATCCTTTAGGAATGTGGAAGCCAAAACCTTCCGCCACCAGCGACAAACCGATCATCAGCAGGAAGCTCAGACACAGCACCACTACGGTTGGATGCGCGTTGACGAAATTCGTCAGCGGCTTCGACGCCAACAACATCACACCCATGGCAATGACCACGGCGGTCATCATCACCGGTAAGTGGTTTACCATACCTACAGCGGTAATCACCGCGTCGAGTGAGAACACCGCATCTAACACCACAATTTGCGTCACCACCGCCCAGAAACTGGCGTAGCCACGATTACCTGAACCTTCAAGCTGACGGTTTTCCAGCCGCTCATGCAGTTCCATCGTTGCCTTAAACAGCAAGAACAGACCTCCTGCCAACAAGATTAAATCTCGTCCAGCAAAGCTGAAATCGCCTACGCTGAATAGGGGCCGCGTTAGCGTCACCATCCAGGAGATCAGCGACAACAAACCCAAACGCATGACCAAGGCCAGTGACAAACCGATCAGACGCGCTTTATCACGCTGCTTCGGTGGCAATTTGTCGGCCAGGATGGCGATAAACACCAAGTTGTCGATGCCTAAAACGATTTCCAGCACGACAAGCGTGAGTAAACCCGCCCAAATTGAGGGGTCGAATAGAATTTCCATTAATGACTCCTGAACGAGGAACAGATTGCGCGAGAGTGTGCCAGCACCATTGGGCGTGACAAAAATGCATTTGAATGAGCAGTGAATACGCCGTCAGGCGTGAAATGACGCGCCAGAAGGCGCAAAGAACAGGTTAAGCGACGTCGGTGACGATCCATAAAGGTGGGCTGATGCCCGTTACTCCTGAATAATAAACAGATCGTTAATGTAACAGTTAGTGCAATGGCGTCAAAAAATTTTCTTACCTTTACAATCTGCTGCGTGATGGCGTAAGCGTGCTGAAAATTCAAATTCTAGAAGTTAGGCGCTGAATAACTGACAAACATCACATAATTTATTTTTTCGATCACTAAAATAAATCGCGAACTTCTAGCCCGAACACCGTTAACTGATGAATTTTCAAACGTATCCAAATGATCAGGCTACACCTAGTTTGATGTAACCGAAGCGATAACTCTTAACGGTTCATTCACTTCAGATGAACCTCTCTAGCGAACGGAGGTAGCACGTGACCATTGCTATTGTAATTGGTACACACGGCTGGGCAGCCGAACAATTGCTTAAAACAGCAGAAATGCTGTTGGGTGAGCAGGAGAACGTCGGATGGATCGACTTCGTGCCCGGTGAAAATGCAGAAACGCTTATCGAGAAATATCAGGCACGTCTTGCAGAGCTGGATACCGCAAAAGGCGTGTTATTTTTAGTGGATACCTGGGGCGGCAGCCCTTTTAACGCGGCCAGCCGCGTGGTAGTTGATAAAGAGAATCATGACGTCGTGGCTGGGGTAAACATTCCCATGTTAGTGGAAACGCTAATGGCGCGCGATGACGATCCGGGTTTTGATGAACTGGTTGCCATCGCCGTGGAAACGGGACGTGAAGGCGTAAAAGCGCTTAAAGCCAAAGAGGAAGAACCTGCTCCCGCTAAGGCCGCTCCCGCTGCAGCACAACCACAACAACCTATGGCACCCGGTGACCATATGAAGATTGGTCTGACACGCATCGATGACCGATTGATTCATGGCCAGGTTGCTACCCGCTGGACAAAAGAGACTAACGTTAACCGCATCATCGTCGTAAGTGATGAAGTCGCCAAGGATCATGTGCGTAAAACGCTGCTGACTCAGGTTGCGCCGCCCGGCGTAACGGCACACGTCGTTGATGTCGACAAAATGGTTCGCGTCTGGAACAACCCGAAATATGGACGTGACCGCGTGATGCTGCTGTTTACCAATCCTACCGATGTACTGCGTGTCGTTGAACAAGGGGTCGATATTAAAACCGTTAATATCGGCGGCATGGCATTTCGCCAGGGCAAAACACAAGTGAATAACGCGGTATCGGTCGATGAGCAAGATATCACCGCTTTCCGCAAATTAAATGAACGCAACATTGAGCTGGAAGTGCGCAAAGTCTCCAACGACCCGAAACTGAAAATGATGGATCTCATTGCGAAGGTTAACGCGTAATTTGCAGCCACATGCGCCTGCGCGAGTAGGCTCAATTTCGCTATCCTGCTGAGGACAAGAAGTATGATGGAAATATCCGCACTACAAATTGTTTTAATATTTATCGTCGCCTGTATTGCCGGTATGGGGTCCATTCTTGATGAGTTTCAGTTTCACCGTCCGCTGGTGGCTTGTACTTTGATTGGTGCCGTGCTGGGCGATATGAAAACCGGGATCATTATCGGCGGTACGCTGGAGATGATTGCACTGGGTTGGATGAACATTGGGGCCGCCGTAGCGCCTGACGCCGCCCTCGCCTCAATTATCTCCACCATACTGGTTATTGCCGGTGGTCAAAGCGTGGGTGCGGGTATCGCATTGGCCATTCCGCTAGCGGCTGCTGGACAAGTTCTGACGATTATTGTTCGTACTCTTACCGTAGCCTTTCAACATGCTGCTGATAAAGCAGCAGAGAAAGGTAACCTCACCGCTATATCGTGGATCCACGTCTCGGCCTTGCTGTTACAAGCGATGCGTATTGCCATTCCTGCGTTGATCGTGGCGATTTCAGTCGGCACCAGTGCGGTTCATGCATTACTCAGCTCCATCCCTGAAGTGGTCACCAACGGCTTGAACATCGCCGGTGGCATGATCGTGGTCGTAGGTTATGCGATGGTCATTAATATGATGCGCGCAGGCTACCTGATGCCGTTCTTCTATCTGGGTTTCGTTACTGCGGCTTTCACCAACTTCAACCTGGTCGCGCTGGGCGTGATTGGCGTTGTGATGGCGGTGCTGTATATCCAGCTTAGTCCTAAATATAACCGCGTGGCCGGTGCGCCTGCCGCAGGTCCGTCAGCTAATGACCTCGACAACGAACTTGATTAAGGAACAGGTGACAACATGGTAGATATCACAAAGGTTGAGAAGAAGCTGACGCCAGGCGATGTACGTGCGGTATTCCTGCGTTCAAACCTGTTTCAGGGTTCATGGAACTTTGAACGCATGCAGGCGTTGGGATTCTGTTTTTCAATGGTGCCGGTCATTCGTCGTCTCTATCCTGAGAACAATGACGATCGCAAACAGGCAATTAAGCGTCACCTTGAGTTCTTTAATACCCATCCTTACGTGGCAGCGCCAGTGTTAGGCGTTACCATGGCAATGGAAGAGCAGCGTGCTAACGGTGCAGCCATTGATGATGGCGCAATTAACGGTCTCAAAGTTGGATTAATGGGACCCTTGGCAGGCGTAGGCGATCCTATTTTCTGGGGTACTGTACGTCCGGTGTTTGCCGCCTTGGGCGCGGGAATCGCCATGAGCGGCAGCCTGCTGGGGCCCTTACTGTTCTTTATCCTGTTCAACGTTGCCCGCTTGCTTACGCGTTACTACGGTGTGGCATACGGTTATCGCAAAGGGATTGATATTGTCAGCGATATGGGCGGCGGCTTCCTGCAAAAACTGACGGAGGGCGCGTCGATTCTTGGCCTGTTTGTCATGGGCGCGTTGGTAAACAAGTGGACGCACGTGAATATCCCGTTGGTGGTATCACGTATCACCGATCAGACCGGGAAAACCACGGTAACGACGGTGCAATCCATCCTTGATCAGCTGATGCCTGGCGTGGTGCCATTGCTGTTGACGTTCGGCTGCATGTGGCTGTTACGCCGCAAGGTCAATGCGCTGTGGATCATCGTTGGCTTCTTTGCCCTTGGTATTTTTGGTTACTGGATCGGCTTTTTAGGTCTGTAAATGTGAAATGTCGGGAGCGTTAGCTCCCGATTTTTTAGCGTACTTATCTGAGCCTGAGCGGTTGAGATAATTTCGTTTGAGGAAGAATAATGTCACTGACCGACGCTATCATCGTGCTCTGTATTGCTGCACTGCTGATCTTCGCTGTTTATGATGAAGCTGTTTTACCGCGTCGACGTGGCCCTACTCTGTTGCGCGTTTCCTTACGCCGTCGACACAAAATAGACAGCCTGATTTTTATCGGCCTACTGCTCATTCTGCTGTGGAATAATGTTTCACACCAAGGCCCGCAACAAACAACCACACTGCTGTTGGTGTTGTGCTTTCTGGCATTTTGGTTGTTTTGGCTGCGTAAGCCGAAACTGCTCATGAAAAATCAGGGGCTGTTTTACGCGGGCGTGTGGATTGATTACACCCGCATTCAAAGCATCAATCTTTCCGAAGATGGCATTCTGGTTATGCAACTGGAGCAGCGCCGCTTGTTAATCGCTGTGCAGCAACTCGACGATCTGGAACGCATCTATCAGACGTTAGTTGAAGCGCGTTAATCTCGGCGCCAGAGCGTCAACGTGAAATCGGCATCACACTCAAAAGTGTTGGTTTGTTGCAGGGTTTGCCAAACCTCTTCCCGCGCACGCCAGGCAAACGGCGTCATTTGTAAAAGTTTCGCCGCATCGCCACCGCTCAAGGTCATGCTGTAGCGCAGCGAATGTTGCGCTGCTTGCTCAAAACCTGCATAGACTTTTTCTTCTGGCGTATGCAATTGTACTTCTCGATAAATCAGCGCTTTAAGTTGCTGTAAATGGTGCGCGCCTGGCGTCACTGTAAGGATAACGCCGCCCGGTTTTATCACTCGTGCCAGCTCAGTTTCATTGCAGGGGGCATAAATTCTGACAATGCCATCGAGTGAAGCATCCGCAAAAGGCAATCGCTGACTGGACGCAACGCAGAACAGGATATCCCGATAGCGTTTAGCAGCGAGGCGAATCGCCATTTTCGCTACATCAAGCCCATAAACCTGCCCGGTGAAATGCGCGGCCATGGCTGCGGTGTAATACCCTTCGCCACAACCGATATCCAGCAATTGCACACTTGTCTGACCAAGATGCCCGGCGAGCAGTTCAACGACACGCTCGCGTAGTGGTTGATAATGCCCAGCCTGAAGAAATTCGCGCCGCGCCTGCATCATTTCTGCGCTGTCACCGGGTTCGCGCGACCCTTTATGCTGAACGGGCAGCAAATTGACGTAGCCCTCTTTTGCCTGATCAAATTGATGACGATTCTCACAGTGCCAGCTGCGATCGTTAAGCAAAAGAGGAAGATGACAAAGCGGGCAAATCAACGACATGAAGCACTCCGGAAAAAAAATAACGCGCCGAAGTGTACTCTGAACCCTGCTGCATCGAAAGCAAAAGAAAGCCCCGACCAATTGGTCAGGGCTTTAAGATTCGTGTCAGCGGTGCAAAGCACCAGGTCTGTGGACGAAATTAGATAGCAGTTACGTTAACTGCAGCTGGGCCTTTCTGGCCGTCCTGAATTTCGAACTCAACGCTCTGGCCTTCAGCCAGGGTTTTGAAACCATTGCCCTGGATAGCAGAGAAGTGTACGAACACATCTTTGCTGCCGTCAGCAGGAGTAATGAAGCCAAAACCTTTAGACTCGTTGAACCACTTAACCTGACCTTTAATCTTTGCCATTTTGCAAATTCCTTAGAATGTTTATTTTGCCCGAAGGCTGACCTACAGAGAAACCAGAGACATTACTGAATGAGGCACTTATTAAGGTTCGGCAAGGAAGCGGTATTCAACGTCAACGTCTTTACTCGTAACTTCTTTACTGAAGATGCCATACATAAACAGGACTGTACCTCGTTAACCTACGAATTGTTATCACATATCTGTAAATTAATGGCAAGCCATTTTTAATCGACAATTGATGCTTAACACATAATTGCCAAACAGCTCGCAGACTTTGTCCATCTTGGTACAAAACAGAGTCAGCGTTTATTGAAAATTAGGATAGTCACTATTCATCAGAGCCAGTTAACGCTGATACCAACGCTTCACGAACAAAACTAAAGCGCGCTAAACCAATGGATAACCTTAAGAAAACTATATTTCATTAATATGGCAATGCTAAAGTTAAATTAAACTGACTTACAAGTGAGTTGCGAATAAGCGAAGCGTTAATCTTGTACAACGCTATTTAATCCGTACATTTTTAATATGATATTGCACCAAAATCAGGAAAGAGGATTTACAGCTGCCCCAATTAAAAGCAATTGCGCACCTATTGTTTATTACCATTTTTTCTAAATGTGTGAAAAATTGATATTGAACAAAATTAAATTGCACACGATTTAATTTTGATGCTTTAGGATTTATCCTGGTCGATATACTCCAGCCCCCGACTTTCCCCTATTCGCCATGCTGAAAAACGGGTGTTATCTTCTCCTGCACTTTGTAGGGCGCGCATGAGCTCTGCGGGTGGTTCATCCAGTGATTCATCAGCTAACTCAAACACGCCCCAGTGAATGGGAATGGTCAAAGGTTTTCCGATGGCACGCCACAGTGACACAGACTGATCAGGGTCCATGTGTTGCCCCCCCATGAACCATTTTGGTGCGTAAGCACCCACAGGCAACGCTGCAAGATTAAAAGGCCCCAGCCGTTTGGCTATCTCAGGCAGTTTTTCAGAATATCCGCTGTCTCCTGAAAACCAAAAACGCAGGGTTGGCGTTCTGATTACCCATCCACACCATAATGAGCGATTTCGGTCATACACTGTTCGCATGCTCCAGTGGCGCGCGGGAACAGCATCAATGCGGATACCGGCAAACTCGATATGCTGCCACCAGTCCAGTTGATGGACATGACGTAAACCATGCTGATGGCACCAACGCGCTAATCCCAGCGGAACAATAAATCTGGCTTGTGGAAAGCGGCGCGCAATACGTTTCACCGTAGGTTTATCAAGGTGATCGTAGTGATTATGCGAAATTAAGACGTAATCAAGCCGAGGCAAATGGTGGATATCGAGCGGCGACGGCGTTTTCCGCTGCGGCCCGGCAAAAGCAAAAGGTGATGCGCGCTTCGACAACGCGGGATCGATTAAGATGTAGTGCTTATTCAGACGCAGCAACAACGCGGCATGACCCAGCCACCAAACGCGATCGTCTTCTCCGCTTAAATCTGCGGGATGACACCAATGCTCAATAAAAGCGGGATAACCCGCCTTCGGCGGATGCGGCAGGCCTTGTTCTTTGCGTTCTTTGCGCCAGCGTTTTAAATCACCGCTCTGGCGCAAATCAGGTTCGAGATTGCGAAAGCCTTCAGGTGTATGGTGCGGTTTACTTCCATCAAACCAGGGATTTTTCCAAGCCATCCAGCCTCCATTAATGATTAACGTTCTGGAATCAGACGAATAAAATCTCGCTTATCCTGTTCTTCCCCATGTTTCTTTTCTTCGGCGCCCGGTTGAGCATCGACTAAACGACGCAACAAGGTGTTTTGCTTTTTTTGTTCTTCCAGCAGAGATTGCAACAGCTCAATCTGCTCACCGGCACGTACGCTGGCCCGATTGATGAAAAACCAGGCGATAAACGCCACGATCAGGATAATAATCCATACGCCATAACTGACCAGTGGACCCGAATTTGCGGCTAAATCATTCATAACGGCCTCGTCTTACCCTTGCTTATGCTAAAGAACAGTTCAACCGCGCATTCTACCTGTAGCAAGGCCAAATGGTAATGGGTACGGCTGCAATGCAGATTTTCCCGTTTCAGTTATCTCTGATCGATTCAGCGAGAAAAGCGAGGCATGCTGTTATTATCACGAGTAGCAGCAATAAGCGGATAGCTGCGTTATGTATCACAAGGAGACAAAATGAAACTTTTTATTCGGGCGATCGTGGTGATCGGCGTTATCTGGATGGCAATGCTTCTCACCGGCTACGGTGTATTGACAGGCAGTAATAAAAACGCTGCCGGGCTGGGATTGCAGTGTAGTTACCTGACTGCGCGTGGCGTGATTACCGCACAATATCTGCATACCGACAGCGGTGTGGTTGGCGTTACAGATTGCCCGCTACTGAAGAAAAGTGGTGAAGTGGTTGATAATTGATTAAAAAAGCGGGCTAATCAGCCCGCTTTTTTAGAATGTGTACTGATGATATCCCATTTCAGAAGAAAGCGTGCGTGCCGCCCGATGCAGCATCGCCACATAATCCTGTTTTGCATCTTCAGAAAAGCGAATCGTTGGGAAAGAGATACTTAGCCCGGCAATCACGACGCCAAAACGATCGAACACCGGCACCGCAATGCAGCGTAAACCCTCTTCCTGCTCTTCATTGTCCTCACCGAAACCCTGAACTTTTACCTGGTCCAGAACCTCAAGCAAAGATTCCGCACTGACCAACGTGTTGGCCGTACTGCGTTTAAACTCAACTTCGCTCAAAATCTCTTTTACTTCACTGCGATCGCGCCATGCCAATAACACTTTGCCAATGGCGGTGGTATGCAAAGGATTACGGCGGCCGATGCGTGAGTACATACGCAGGTTGTACAGCGAGTCGATTTTATGGATGTAGACAATGCTGTCTTCTTCCAACGCACCGAGATGAATGGTCTCTTTCGTCAGCCGCGACAGCTCACGCATCTGCACGTCAGCACTGCGGATCAGATCAACGTTTTGCAACGCTTTGGCTCCCAGCTCGAACAGTTTAAGCGTCAGCGAATATTTTTCACTTTCACCTTCCTGCGTAACGTAACCGAGTGACTTCATGGTTTGGAGGAAGCGGTACACGGTGCTTTTTGACATCATCACGCGCTGCGCGAGTTCTGTAATACCGTGATCGCGTTCTTCGCCGAGCGCCTGCAAAATGCCAAACACTTTCAGTACCGAGGAGACCGAATCGGGCTGTTTGTCGTTATCAGCTAAGGACATCTTGCACCTTTCTAAATATGTTTCAAAAAAAACGGAACGAGGGACCAGTATAGAGTTATGCCCGGCACGACGGCAATCGTTTACGTCACAAGACATATTTTAAGATAAAATTTATGCGTAAACGCGATGCTTTTGCTCTGTGAATTCATTAGCATGATGATATTCACCTACTTTACTTATTGGCGCTACTCAGCTCTATGTCTCCTTCCCTTGCTCAAGACGGATTACCGGTTCCGCAACGTTATGGTGCCATTCTCACTATCGCCTTAGGCATTACTATGGCGGTGCTGGATGGCGCGATTGCAAATGTGGCTTTGCCCACGATTTCCCGCGAGCTGAATGCCAGCCCGGCTGAATCCGTGTGGATTGTGAATGCCTATCAAATCGCAATCATCGTTTCGCTGCTGTCGCTCTCATTTTTGGGTGATATGCTGGGTTATCGGCGCGTTTATCAGGTTGGCCTGGCGATGTTTATCGCCACTTCGCTGTTTTGCGCCCTCTCCTCTTCGTTGACGATGTTAACCTTTGCTCGCGTACTGCAAGGGTTTGGTGGTGCTGCATTAATGAGCGTGAACACGGCGCTGATACGCATCATCTATCCTCAGCGCTATCTGGGACGCGGCATGGCGATCAATTCGCTGATCGTGGCAGTTTCGACGGCCGCAGGCCCGACCGTAGCCGCAGCCATACTTTCGGTGGCAAGCTGGAAATGGCTGTTCCTGATTAACATTCCGCTTGGCTTGATTGCGCTGTGGTTCGCCCTGCGTTATTTACCGGACAACACGCAAAAAACCAAATCACAGAAATTCGATATTCCCAGCGCCATCATGAATGCGTTGTTCTTTGGACTGCTGATTTCAGCGTTAAGCGGCTTTTCGCAGGGACTGAGTCATCTGCTGGTGGCTGGCGAAGTTATCGCGTTGATCATTGTCGGCTGGTTTTTTATCCGTCGCCAACTGAGTATGCCGATACCGTTGCTGCCGGTTGATCTGCTGCGCATTCCGATCTTTAGCCTGTCGCTGGGCACGTCAGTCTGCTCTTTTTGCGCCCAGATGTTGGCAATGGTTTCACTGCCCTTTTTCCTACAAAACGTTTTAGGCCGGGATGAAGTGGCAACGGGCTTGCTGTTGACGCCGTGGCCGCTGGCAACAATGGTATTAGCGCCTATTGCGGGGCGTTTGATTGAACGCTTTCATGCAGGCTTATTGGGTGGAATTGGTTTGGCGGTGTTCGCGGCGGGTTTGTTCTTGCTGGCAATGTTGCCTTCACAACCGCAGGACTGGGATATCATCTGGCGCATGGTGCTGTGCGGGGCAGGTTTCGGTCTGTTTCAATCGCCAAATAATCATACGATTATCACTTCGGCTCCAGGTAATCGCAGCGGCGGTGCCAGTGGCATGCTGGGCACGGCACGATTATTAGGCCAAAGCATGGGAGCGGCCTTGGTTGCACTGTTATTTAACCTGTTTGGTGATAATGGCACTCATGCATCGCTGCTGTTGGCAGGGGCATTTTCCAGCATAGCGGCAATCATTAGCCTGTCGCGCATGACACAAGACCGCGCGACCCGCTGATCGTCAGGCACAAAAAAGGCGACGTTTCCGTCGCCTTTTCATTTAGTGCGAATTACTTCAGATATTGACCGCTACGTAACGCTTCAATGCGTTTGTCCAACGGCGGGTGAGACATAAACAACTCACTGAACGACTTGCCTTTACCGTTGATGCAGAAAGCCATCATGCTGCTTGGCTCCTGCGGTTCGTAGCTGGTTTTCAGGCGTTGCAGTGCAGCAATCATCTTTTCACGACCGACAAGTTTGGCCGAGCCCGCATCCGCGTGGAATTCACGATGACGAGAGAACCACATGGTAATGATGCTGGCAAGAATGCCAAACACCAGTTCCAGCACAGTTGCGACCGCAAAATAGACCAGCGGATTCCCGTTGCTGTTCTCTTCTCCGTCACGATTGCCTGACATAAAGCCAGACGCGATTTGCGCCAGAATACGTGAAATAAAGATCACGAAGGTGTTCACCACGCCTTGGATCAGCGTCATGGTGATCATATCGCCATTGGCAATATGCGACACTTCGTGTGCCAGTACCGCTTCTGCTTCATCACGGCTCATGTTTTGCAGTAAACCGGTTGAAACCGCCACCAACGACGCATCACGACGTGCGCCGGTAGCAAAGGCGTTGATATCCGGTGCATGATAGATCGCGACTTGCGGCATCTTAATACCTGCCTGCTGCGCCTGGCGACCAATAGTATCAACCAACCAACGCTCTGTTTCATTGCGTGGTTGTTCAATCACTTCACCGCCGACCGAGCGCAACGCCATCCACTTCGACATCAGCAGTGAAACAAACGCACCGCCGAAGCCAAACAGACCTGCCATAATCATCAGGCCTTGAACACTGCTTGACTGGATCCCTGTCAGGCTGAGAATCAGCCCGAATACCAACATCACAGCCAGGTTGGTCATCAGGAAAAGAGCAATACGCATCATATTTGTTAATCTTCCTCAGTGGTTCACGCGCATATGCGCGGATACATATCCTATGAGCATTGCGCGGGTTTTCAAGCAACCTTAATGTTTAAGTGCCTAAAAAGACATAACTTTACATTTACTCTTGTTTTGCCCGCTGCGCAAAATTTCATCTCGTTTAGCCACGCTAATTAGTGACCGAAAATACCAAATCGCAGACAAAAAAAAGCACCGCCAGGCGGTGCTTTTATTAACGCTTAGAGGCTACTTCGCGCTAGCCGCTTGTGCTTCTGGCTGGGCCTTATCCATCTTCGCGAGATCGTTGGCAATATTTACCGTCTCGTCCAGATAAGGATCGGGCTCTTTGTAATCTTTCGGCAAATCGTCCAGGTTCTTCAGCAGTTTCTTGCCTTCAGCCTGATAACGCGCATTGATTCGTTCCAGACGTAACGCATCTTCTTCATGGTTCTCTTTCTCACGTTGAGCAAGATTGAGGGAGACCCTATTGCGTTTCTCCTTCATCGCATTGAAACGCGCAATATCCTTCATGATGTACTGGAATTCACGATCCTGAGCGATACGATCAGCGTGATCTTTCGTTAATTGCGGAACCAGCGGCTTAACATCGCCAGATTTAACGTAGGTTGCTGCATTAATGCTATCCCACGGTAATGCGTTGTCTTCAAATTTCTCGCCGGTTTCCGCCGCTTCTACGCCGGTTGGCATCAGCAGATCAGGCGTCACACCTTTGCGCTGCGTACTTCCGCCATTGATGCGATAGAACTTCTGAATGGTGTACTGCACTGAACCCAGCGCTGGCCATTCTGGACGCAACATTTGATCATAAATACGGTTCAGCGAGCGATACTGCTGAACGGTGCCTTTACCGAAGGTCGGCTCACCGACGATCAGCGCGCGGCCGTAATCCTGCATAGCTGCAGCAAAGATCTCAGAAGCGGAAGCACTGAAGCGATCAACCAGTACAACCAATGGGCCTTTATAATAAACAACGCCGTCGTTGTCGCTGTCTTCACGTACGCGACCGTTATTGTCACGCACCTGCACAACCGGGCCGCTTGGAATAAACAAACCGGACAATGAAACGGCTTCCGTCAAGGCCCCGCCACCGTTGGTACGCAGGTCAATAACGATACTGTCGACATTCTGCTTCTGAAGTTTTTGCAGTTGCACTTTAACGTCATCAGTCAGGCCAACGTAGAAGCCTGGAATATCCAGCACGCCCACTTTTTCTTTACCGACGTTATGCACCGACATCTTCACAGCACGATCTTCAAGACGAATTTTTTCGCGCGTCAGCGTAACAGTGCGGGTTTTGGTGCCCTTACCGGCGGGTAACACTTCAAGGCGAACTTTACTGCCTTTCGGACCTTTGATTTTTGCGACGACATCGTCCAGACGCCAGCCAATAACATCTTCCATTGGCTTGCCTGGTTGGCCGACACCTACAATGCGATCGCCCACCGTAATCGATTTGCTTTTCGCTGCGGGTCCACCTGCGACCATCGAGTTAATGACGGTATAATCATCATCCATTTGCAACACCGCGCCGATACCTTCCAGTGAAAGGCTCATTTCGGTATTGAACTGTTCAGTGTTGCGTGGCGATAAATAGTTCGTGTGCGGATCGATTTCGTGAGCAAAAGAGTTCATTGCCAGCTGGAAAACGTCTTCACTGTTACTTTGGGCCAGGCGACGAATGGCAAAGTTATAGCGCTTGGTTAGCACTTCGCGAATCTCTTTGTCGTCTTTGCCTGCCAGCTTAAGGCTCAACTCATCGTATTTAACTTTCGCATCCCAGAGCGCGTTCAGCTCAGACTGATCTTTCGGCCAGGGCGCTTTGGCACGGTCAATGTCGATGGTGTCATTGCCAGTGAAATTCATTGGGCGGTTCAGCACGCTCAGCGCATATTGATAGCGCTCAAAGCGGCGTTTCTGCGCCAGATTATAGAGATCGTAAAATACGTCCAGCTTGCCGCTTCTCAGCTCATCGCCCAACGTGGTTTTCTTGCTAGCAAACTGGGCAATATCGGACGCCAACAGCACGTTATGGCTGTAATCGAGCATATTCAGGTAGCGATCAAAAATTTTCGCTGAAAAATCCTGATTCAGATCGAACTGACGATAGTGTGAACGCGTAAAACGTGAGGTAACACGTTCACTGACGGTGGGATCTTGCGCATCTTCGTGTAGCTGTGGAATCTGGTCGGCGCGGGTAATGTTCTCCGCACCAAAGGAAGGGCCTGACAACAGCAGGCCCGCAATAAGTCCAATTTTAAAAAGGGTGTTCATGCCGGGGTCAGCCTCCGTTTCAGAACTGTAAGTGTTCTGCGCGCACAATCATTGCCATGCCGGAAGCGAGCTGTACCCGAACGCCGTCTTTCGATACTTCCAGAACGGTAGCGTCCATTGCACTTTTGCCTGCTTTAACTTTAATACTCTGGCCGGGTTGTAAAGTTGAGGTGTCAGTGATGGGTTTAGGCTGCTCCGGGCGTGGCGCCGGTTTGCGATTCTGTGAAGCTGTCGCACGCTCAGCTTGCGGACGCGGTTTACGCGCAGCATCGCCTTCAGCGGGCTTGCGAGGTGCAGGTTTGCGGGGACGACGTGTTGCTGCGCCCTCTTCACCTTCACCCGCTTCACGGCGGGCGGCACGCTGCTGCTCACGCTGCGCCTGAACACGCGCTTTGGCGTCTTCCAGCTGCTTACGCGCATGCTCTACATGCTGCTCGTCCAATACGCCACAGGCGTTACCGTCGAGGTCAACACGCGTTGCACCGGCTTTAATGCCGTACAGATAACGCCAGCTAGAGGTATAAAGACGCAGCGCAGAGCGTAACTGAGTTTTGCTCAGACCCATTTCGCCCTGAACACGCTCTACCAGATCCTGAAAGATGCCGATTTTGAGCGGACGCGCTTCGCCTTCAGCGCTAAAGCAGTGCGGAAAGCGCTCCGCCAGAAAGCTAATGACTTCTTTACTGCTATTCAACTTAGGTTGATTTTCCATGAAATTTCCTGATTACAACGGGTTTGCCGACCAGAGCAGGCATGAACAGGCGACATTATAATGACAACATCGCTAAATGCCATGTGATCCAGTCGATTAGCTGCGCGTCAGCTGCAGATATTTTTCTAAGTCGCTGCCCGCAAGCACTTCGCAAAGCCCATCAGTAAGGGTGACTAACCCCGCTTCGTCATCGCTATCAAAGCGATTGTATTCAACACTGTCGATATCAAGGACACCAACCAGAGTGCCATTCACTTTCAGAGGAATCACAATTTCCGCGTTGCTTGCAGCATCACAGGCGATATGACCTGGGAATGCATGCACATCATCAACGCGTTGCACTTTGTCTTCAGCCAGTGCAGTTCCACAAACCCCTTTGCCTACAGGGATTCGTACACAGGCAATCTTGCCCTGAAACGGCCCCAACACTAAGGTGTCAGCTTCCGTTAGCAGGTAGAAACCTGCCCAGTTCACGCCATCGAGACGCTCATACAACAGCGCGCTAAAATTACCCATCGCGGCAAGAAAGGCCGTTTCTCCGGCCAGCAAGGCGCGCATATCGCGATTCAAATCGGCGTAAAAGGCATTTTTGTTCATTATTTAACCATTACCAATGACAACTGAGCGAGTTTAGGTTCGCTCGTTAAAAATAAGCACTAAATATCCAGAGCGACAAGGTGAATCATAGCGTTAGTTGCTATAACCTTAGCATTCTGTGGATCGAAGCGTGATGCCCGAAACCAGCACACCGGCAACGTCTTAACGACCGATTTGTGTCACACACGATGAGCGAAACTTGCATCACCCTATGAAAATTCACGCTATCAGCCAGACATTGCCTCACGCACGTTATCAGCGTTGCCCGCAATGCGATACCCTTTTTTCCTTACCGGATGTGAAATCGCACCAGTCTGCATATTGCCCTCGCTGCAATGCGCAAATTATGAGCGGGCACGACTGGTCCATAACCCGATTAATGGCGATGGCTGCCACCATGATTGTGTTGATGCCTTTCGCTTTTAGCCTGCCGCTGGTTGATATTCGCCTGCTCGGCATGCGCATCAATGCCAACCTACTGGAAGGCGTGGTGCAGATGACGCAACAAGGTGACGTGTTAACAGCTTCTATGGTGGCGTTCTGTACTATTGGCGCGCCTGTCACGCTCGTTGCGGGTATTTGCTATCTCGGTATCGGTCACAAACTTGGCATGAATCTGCGCCCCGTTTTATTGATGCTTGAAAAGCTCAAAGAGTGGGTAATGCTGGATATCTATTTGATTGGCATTGCCGTTGCCTCTATCAAAGTTCAGGATTATGCGACGCTGGAGTTGGGCTATGGCTTAGCGGCCTATATTGCGTTGACGCTTTTAAGCTTAATAACGCTGATTCACCTTAATATTGAGCAATTATGGGACCACTTTTATCCGCAGAAACCCGGTAACGCCGCGCGTGATAAACTTCAGGTTTGCCTGAATTGCCACAATACCGGTGTCCCCGATGCACGCGGACGCTGTCCACGCTGTCATACCCCGCTGGATTTTCGCCGCCGTCACAGCCTGCAAAAATCCTGGGCTGCGCTGATTTCATCCATTGTGCTGCTCATTCCCGCCAATTTACTGCCCATTTCAGTGGTCTATCTCAACGGTTCGCGGCGTGAAGACACCATTTTCTCCGGTATTTTATCATTAGGCTCCGGCAATATTCCGGTCGCCGCCATCGTTTTTATTGCCAGTATTTTGGTGCCTTTTACCAAAGTATTGGTGATGTTAACGCTGCTACTCAGCATTCATTTCCGGTGTGAACAAGGCCTGAAAACGCGCGTTCGCTTGCTGCGTGTAGTGACTTGGGTTGGACGCTGGTCAATGCTGGATCTCTTTGTCATTTCATTAACCATGTCGTTGGTCAATCGCGATCAACTGCTGGCTTTTACCATGGGACCGGCCGCTTTATATTTTGGCGCCGCCGTGATCCTGACCATTATGTCTGTTGAGTGGCTAGACAGCCGCCTGCTCTGGGATGCACATGCAACAGGAAACGCCGACTACACCGACTAACGCCACGCTGCGCAACAAGCGTAAAATTTCGCCTTTTTGGCTGCTGCCGATTATCGCAATGTTGATTGCGGGCTGGCTGCTGTGGACAAATTATCAAGAGCGCGGCACCACTATCACAATTAACTTCCAGACGGCGGATGGCATCGTGCCGGGACGCACGCCAATACGTTATCAAGGCGTTGAAGTGGGCACCGTGCAGGGCATCAATCTGAGTGATGACTATCGCAGTATTCAAATCAAGGCCAGCATCAAAAGCGATATGCGCGATGCACTGCGTGAAGATACGCAATTTTGGTTGGTCACGCCGAAAGCTTCGCTGGCGGGGGTTTCTGGATTAGATGCGCTGGTTGGGGGTAATTACATAGGCATGATGCCAGGCAAAGGCAAAGCCAGCGAAAATTTCACTGCACTGGACACTCAGCCTAAATACCGGGTTAATACTGGCGAGTTATTGATCCATTTGCATGCACCCGATTTAGGCGCGCTGAGTACAGGATCGCTGGTCTACTACCGCAAAATTCCAGTAGGACGGGTCTACGACTACAGCATCAATAATGATACCGATGGCGTCAGCATTGATGTCCTGATTGATCGTCGTTTCAATAATTTGGTGAAAACCACCAGCCGTTTCTGGAATGTCTCTGGCGTCAATGCTGATATCAGTTTAAGTGGCGCGAAAGTGAAGCTTGAGAGCCTGGCAGCGCTGGTTAATGGCGCTATTGCGTTTGATTCACCCGACGGTGCTGAAACCGCCAAAGCCGATCAAAACTATCAGCTCTATCCCGATTTAGCGCAAAGCCAGCGTGGCGTTTCCGTCTCGTTAGATCTGCCAAATGGCAACAATCTAAAAGCGGGCAGCACGCCGCTGATGTACCAAGGACTTGAAGTAGGCACGCTCACCAAGCTGAATCTGAAAGATGGCGGTAAAGTCACCGGCGAATTAACGATTGATCCTTCGGTAGTCGGCCTGATGCGTAGCGAAACGCGTATTGAAATGCGCAGTCCCAAAATTAGTCTGACCGATACCAGCCTTAGCAGCTTGTTAACCGGCAATACGTTTGAACTGATTCCCGGTGAAGGTCAACCACAACAGCATTTTGCCGTGCTGCCAGCAAACGAATCGCTGTTGCAAAAACCGAACGTGCTTACCGTTAAATTAAGCGCACCAGAAAGTTACGGTGTCGACGCCGGTCAACCGTTGATGCTGCACGGCATGCAGATTGGGCAAGTGATGTCGCGAAGTCTGGATGAGAATGGCGTTAATTTTGTGGTTGCCGTTAATCCTGAATATCGCCAGTTGGTACATGGCGACAGTAAATTTATCGTTAACAGTCGTCTTGATGTGAAATTTGGTTTGGACGGTATGCAAGTGATCGGTGCCAGCGCCCGTGAGTGGGTTGACGGTGGCATCCGTTTAGACCCAGGCAAGCAAGGTAATGTGAAAGCAAACTACCCGCTATTTGCTGATGCAGATAAAGCAGCCGAAGGCATTACAGGCGATGGCCCGTCTACCACATTAATGCTAACGGCGAACAGCTTGCCGGACGTTCAGGCAGGTTCTGTGGTGCTTTACCGTAAATATCAGGTGGGTGAAATAACTAAAGTGACACCGCGGGCAAATGCTTTTGAAATCGCGGTACACATCCAGCCTGAATATCGCAAGCTGCTGACCAATGAAAGCGTATTTTGGGCTGAAGGAGGCGCGCGCGTCCAGCTCAACGGCAGCGGGTTGACCGTGCAGGCGTCGCCACTTAATCGTGCCCTTAAAGGTGCGATCAGTTTCGATAATATGAGTGGCGCAGTTTCAAATAAAGGCGCTAAACGCGTGCTTTATCCTTCTGAAACGGCGGCGCGTGCGGTGGGTAGCCAAATTACCCTGCACACCTATGATGGCAGCAAATTGTCTGCTGGCATGCCTATTCGTTATCTTGGCATTAATGTAGGACAGGTTGAGTCGTTGTCGCTGAGTAAAGACAACAATCAGGTTGTTGCAAAAGCGGTGCTCTATCCCGAATACGTTCAGGATTTTGCGCGCAACGGTAGCCGCTTCTCGGTGGTATCTCCAGAGATCTCCGCTACCGGCGTGAATCATCTGGAAACCTTGTTGCAGCCCTACGTTAACGTGGATCCCGGCAAAGGCAATGCCGCACGTATTTTCGAGCTGCAGGAAAGCACCATCACCGATTCGCGTTACCTCAACGGTCTGAATATCTATGTCGATGCGTCTGAAGCGGGCTCGTTGTCGCTGGGGACTCCCGTGCTGTTCCGTGGCGTAGAAGTGGGTACCGTGACCGGTACATCGCTGGGCAACATGGCCGATCGCGTACAAATCGCTCTGCGCATCAGCAAGAAATATCAACATCTGGTGCGCAACAACTCCGTGTTTTGGCTGGCTTCCGGCTATAACCTCGACTTCGGCCTGGTCGGTGGCGTGGTGAAAACGGGGACTTTCCAGCAGTTTATTCGCGGCGGCATTCAGTTTGCCACGCCGCCAACGGTGCCGCTGGCTCCGCAGGCCACGGCGAATAAACACTTCCTGTTGCAGGATGAAGCGCCGAAAGCGTGGCGCAACTGGGGCACAGCGATACCGGATCCCAATCAACCGTAAGCAAAACGGGCAGCCTGGCTGCCCGTTTCATTTCTGCGTGATACACTTCCCGCCTTTGCTTCTATTGGATATTGCCTGTGTCGGACTCTTCTTCGCTTTTACCCGCCGATTTTCTCACCTTAATGCGCCAAAACCTGCCGGACGAAGCCGCGTTCGAGGCATTTGTTGCCATTTGTCAGCAACCGCTTCGTCGCAGCATTCGCATTAATACGTTGAAGATCAGCGTCGCTGATTTCCTGGCCCAAACCGCCCATTATGACTGGCAATTAACGCCGGTTCCCTGGTGCGATGAAGGATTCTGGATTACGCGAGAAGATGAAAGTTTGCCCTTAGGCAGCGTGGCAGAACATCTGAGTGGCCTGTTCTACATTCAGGAAGCCAGCTCGATGTTGCCCGTGACAGCGCTGTTTGATGCCGTCAGCAATGCGGAAACAGTCATGGACATGGCCGCTGCCCCGGGATCAAAAACAACTCAAATCGCAGCGCGAATGAATAATCACGGCGTGATCCTCGCTAATGAATTCTCATCCAGTCGTGTAAAAGTCTTACACGCTAATATCAGCCGTTGTGGCGTGAGTAATACAGCATTGACGCATTTCGATGCCCGCGTTTTCGGACCTGCGCTGCCTGAAATGTTCGATGCTATTTTGCTTGATGCGCCCTGTTCGGGTGAAGGCGTCATTCGTAAAGATGCCGATGCAATGAAGAACTGGTCGTTAGAGAGCACCGCTGAGATTGCTGCAACGCAACGCGATTTGATCGATAGCGCTTTCCATGCCTTAAAGCCGGGTGGCACGTTGGTCTACTCCACCTGTACGCTAAATCAGATTGAAAATCAGCAGGTCATTGCCTGGCTGCTGGAACGCTATCCTGATGCCGTTGAAATCACGCCACTTAACGATCTTTTCGCGGGCGCAGCTCAGGCCGCGACGGTAGAAGGCTATCTGCACGTCTTCCCACACTTATTCGACAGCGAAGGCTTTTTTGTGGCGCGTCTGCGCAAGCTGGCTTCTGTTGAGCCGATGCCTGAACCAACCTATAAAGTCGGTAAACTGCCTTTTTCACATGTCAGCCGTAAGCTGGAAAGCGAGATCGTTCAGGCTGCCGCAGCGGTCTCTTTGACGTGGGACGCATCGCTGACGCTTTGGCAACGCGACAAAGAAATCTGGCTTTTCCCCACTCACGTTACGCCCATGCTTGGCAAAGTACGCTTTTCACGCATTGGTCTGAAGCTGGCTGAGACATTCGCCAAAGGGTATCGCTGGCAACATGAAGCTGTGATTGCGCTGGCGCAGCCAGACGAAAATCAGACTTTCGAGCTCAGCGCAGCCGAAGCGGAAGAGTGGTATCACGGTCGCGATGTCTATCCTGAAGTCGCGCCCACGCGAGATGAAATGATTGTCACCTATCAGCAGCAACCACTGGGTTTAGCCAAGAAAGTGGGTAGCCGCATTAAAAATAGTTACCCACGAGAATTGGTACGTGATGGACGGCTGTTCCGCTGATTATTACTGCACCTGTACCAACGTAAGATGGTTACCAAACACCGCGCCAGTGTCGATGTAGTGAAGATTATCTACGTCGAGCCGGTGCTGGAGCGGCGTATGTCCAAAGTAAAAGGCATCGGCACCCGGTATTGTGTCGCGCCTTCCCTGCTGCAACCCGTCAATACGCCTGCGGCTCCATACTACGTCATGCCAGTTTACCGCCTGCTCCCAGGCATAATGTTCCGCTGGATAATCGGCATGCGCAATCACCACAATCTGCTCTTCAAGCTGCAGATGCAGTATCAGCGGTATCTCTTTTAATCGATTAAGGGCATGTCGCGCAGTAATTACTTCTGCGCCTTTTAACTGCCAAAACCATCCACCGCCGTTCATCTCCCATAACTGTGATTCGTGACCCTGTAACGCATTAAGCGCCATTTCTTCATGATTTCCCCGCACGCAACGGAACCACGGCTCTTCAAGTAGCGCTAAGCAGCCTAAGCTGTCAGGGCCGCGATCAATCAAATCACCCACAGAAATCAACAAATCTTGCTGCTTATCGAAGTCATGTGCCTGTAATAAGGTATTGAGTTGGCTACGGCATCCGTGCAAGTCACCCACGATCCAAATCTTTTGCCAGTTCTCACCGTTCAGATATTGATAATTCATCGTTTAACCCTGGGCTGAAAACGTGAAATGCAGATAATTAAAATTATAGACGCTGTGATCGCGCTCAATGTCAGCCCTGTTAACCCAGCGTTGATCGCCCTACACTTCTTTGCTCTGCAAAAAAGGAGTGTTCAATGAGCCAAAATATTTATGACGATCCACAGTTTTTTTCCGGTTACGCCACGCTGGATCGATCAGTAAAGGGTTTGGATGGCGCACCAGAATGGCCCGCGTTGCGTGCACTGCTTCCAACGCTACACGATAAAAAGGTGGTTGATTTGGGTTGCGGCTACGGCTGGTTTTGCCGTTATGCGATTGAACAAGGCGCAGCGAGTGTGTTGGGATTGGATGTTTCAGAAAAAATGTTGGAGAAGGCTCACTCATTGGGCGATGCCGAACGCATCGTTTATCAGCGTGTCGATTTGGAAACATTGCAACTTCCCGGTGCACATTACGATCTGGCTTACAGTTCACTGGCGCTGCATTATCTGGAAAATATTGATGGGCTGTTTTCCATGCTTTTTACAGCCTTGAAACCGGGTGGAAAACTGCTGTTTTCCTGCGAACATCCCATTTATACAGCACCTCATCAGCAAGGCTGGATAGAGGATGCGCAGCAAGCAAAATCCTGGCCTGTGAACCATTATCAGCAAGAAGGTGAACGTTTTAGCCATTGGTTTACTGAAGGGGTGAAAAAGCAGCATCGTAAGCTTTCGAGCTGGATCAACGCGTTGATTGCCCACGGTTTCATCATTGATCATCTTAATGAATGGGGCCCGACTGATGAGCAGATTGCGATTAATCCTGCTTTAGCTGAAGAGCGAGAGCGTCCCATGCTGTTTCTGCTGGCTGCACATAAACCGCGTTAAGCGTGTTTTCGGTTAAGCGCTTTGCCAAATAGAGATCATCACTCAAGACAGCAGCTTTTGTGTGGTGTCCCTTCCGGCGCTTATCTCCGGCACTCATCAAAGGTGTTCGCGATTTTAGGGACAACAGAATTTTATCGGCACAATACCTGCCAAACAATACCGGCCAAACAACACCGGCCAAACAGGTTGAATGATATTAACTATCACTCACAACTTTCTAAATCAGCCTGTTTTCATTACCGCGTTTTTGCAGGATATTTTATTAACTTTTCAGCGGGTCGAATCGGGCGCCGCACCAGTTCGCCGCCACAGTTCGGACAGATATGCTGCAAGTGTTGCTCAGCGCAGGCCGTGCAGAAAGTGCATTCAAACGAGCAGATCAGCGCTTCACGCGATTCGGCTGGTAAGTCGGTATCACAATGTTCGCAGTTAGGTCGCAGTTCAAGCATGTAAAATTCCCCTGTTTATTTTCAACAGAGCATCTCAGTCTGTCACAGCCATGTCGAGACCATTTATGGACATGAATGCGCATCCGTAGGACATGATGCTGATGACTTTATTAACCGCTAAATCGGCACATCTGGCTCAAACACCTTCAGCACTTCGCAACACATTTTTCCCAGAACAATTACAGCTTCAAGCGCCTCGCCCTGGATGGCTTCGCCTTCAACAGGCGTGATCCTGTCGTGATCTATTTTTCCCAGCATCGAATGACCATCATATTGGAAAGCGATCATGTCACCTGCGCGGAGAGCCGCGGCACGATCTATCAACACAAAACCATTACAGGTATCGACTCTGAAGGTATTTTCAGGATGCGGAATAAACAAAGCATTAAGATTAAGGCGACTCTCGATATAATCCTGTGCCGGTGATTCGAATGCCATCGATCACCTCACGTAAGCCATATTACGCAGCGCAAATATACGGTGGACGTTTTCATAAGGCGTGAGATCTTTAAAACCACTTTGATAATACTCAATCCATTTGTTGCACTCACCGTGACTCCAGCTGTGGTTGCGCTTTGCAAGCTGTCGGCAAAACTCATCAGTTGTCACAATCTGTCGTCCACGCGCATCTATCTCAATGGCTGCCCGAAACGCTGACTCAATGTCGTCTCTTCTGCTCATCATTATCCCTCACAATTTAGCTGTATATAAACACAGTAATCGCAATCGATTGATATGATCAAGCGAGACGCTAAGATTTTGAGATAGGCGATTGATCATTAATAGAATTTATTTTCTCTGTGGTGGGTTCACTCGCTGACGTTTAGCGCTGTTATAAAAAGCCTATTTCTGCAGCTCATCAGCTTTATAGCGAACAGGCTGAGTATTCAAACACAAAATGTTACGGCTACATTTTCTGCTTCGCTTGAACTCCACGGCATGAATGCCAGGCTTGATCCTCGTATGTTTAACGCCAAAAGTAACGCCATCAGTAAGGAGGCAACATGTCCAGATTTACAGGAAAAGTCGTTGTGATCACTGGCGCAGGTTCCGGCATCGGTGAAGCCGCCGCTAAACGTTTTGCTGACGAAGGGGCTTCTGTCGTTTTAGTCGGTCGCACTGAGAATAAACTTGAAACCACACTGGCATCGTTAAGCAAGGGAGATCACCTTGTGGTGCCTTGTGATGTTTCTGAGGCTGAACAGGTAAAAAGCCTGGCGGAAAGCGTACAGGATAAATATGGTCGCGTTGATGTTTTAGTTAACAACGCCGGCGTGGTGGTGCAAGGTCGCATCCATGAAATTGAACTCGACGACTGGAAAAAATTGATGAAAGTCGATCTGGATGGCGTATTCCACTGTGTGCACTATTTTGTCCCGGCGTTATTAAAGACTAAAGGCAATATCGTCAATATCTCCTCTGTTTCAGGATTAGGCGGTGATTGGGGAATGAGTGTCTATAATGCGGCGAAAGGCGCGGTAACCAACTTTACCCGATCGCTGGCAATGGATTACGGCGCAGACAATGTACGCGTGAACGCTATTTGCCCCGGATTTACGTTGACTGATTTAACCGAAGATATGAAAGACGATCAGGAATTACTGAACAAATTTTATGATCGTATTCCCTTAAGACGCGCGGGCGAGCCAGAAGATATTGCCAGCGCTATTGCATTTATCGCCAGCGATGATGCGCGCTACATCACCGGCGTGAATCTACCGGTTGATGGCGGCATTACGGCATCAAATGGTCAGCCAAAGCAGGCTTAAGGATAGTGGCGGCGCTTCAGATGCCGCCTTTTTCCCGGCTAGGTGGCAAAGAGAAACACAGGCACAGAACATGCCCCTTAGGTAAGTTTTGGTCGTCGATAAAGTCCCTGGACGGCAAATGATTCAGTGATATGTGCGGGATTATGTGAACAGCAGAACAAAATACGTAATGATCTTGTGATATCGAGACGTTTATTACCGGTAATTCTATTACCGGTAATTCTCACAGCGCGCAACATCTCACTGTAATTCTATAATAAGTAGTTAGGCACGCTGCATAACAAGGAGTAAGGAAAATGAAACATGACATGTTGATATTTAAAGGTAAACCAGAACCTTTAGTCACCCTCCAAAAGTATGAAGGTGTTCCTGATTTTCCTGACAGCATTACTCTCGATAATGAGCCTTATGAATTAACGGTATTCTCCTATGGCCCAGCACAATATCTTATCGCCCATAATGCGCCATTAAATGAGAGTGAAGTCATAGCTGCTATAAATCACTGGCAGCCGACGATGTTAAGTTAATTATTTCACTCGAAACAGCCGCCGCCCACTGAGGCGGTTTTTTTAGTTCAGTTCATAAGATCGCCTGTACGACGACGGCGAGCCTGCTCAGCTCATCGCTAACAAAGCACTGGCAACCATCGCGTTGCTAAACTCGCTCTGGTTACGCATGTTGAACAGACCAAAGCGCTGCAACACAAATCATTCATTTTCTGTGAATAGCGTGGAGTGCTACGCCTCAGCTCTTTTGAATGAATACGTAATGGTTTAAACCAAATAAAAAATATTCGGGCATTTCATTTTTTATTGTTCTAAATCATACAGGCAAAAAAAGACCGAATACGATTCCTATATTCGGTCCAGGGAAATGGCTCTCAAGGAGCCGTGCGCTAAAAGTTGGCATTAATGAAGGCGGTTTCGCCTTGCATCTTAAGATTAGAACAGAGTGGTAGATTTTCCAGCCGACCGGGCTGTGAGGGGCAGAAAGCGGATCAGTTTGTGATCCGGACGGCAGAAAAGTGCATGAAACGGGTGCAACGCAACGCTGCACCCTGAGAATTTACTTACCGCACAGCGCCTGAGCGCGATCAACAATAGGCTGCAAGCTCATCATGTTGCCTGGATTGGCTTTATCTTCGGTTTGAATCACGCTGATGGGTTGGGCTTTCACCTGCCCCGCTTTGAATTGTGCATCAGCAAGATCGTTAAGCGGATACTGCATCAGAGTGCTGGGGTTAATGGCGAAAAGCGAGCCATCTTTCTCACAGGTCAACATCACTTCTTCGCGGTTAAAGGGCCACTTATCTTTGCCGATCTCAAAGCGGCTAACGGTAATGATTTGAGCCGCCAGCGCCTGGCCGCAGACAGAGAACAACAGGATTGCGGGAATCACTTTCTTCAACAAAATAGCCTACCTTGTACACATTCGTTTTGTTCACATTCAGGCTGGTGAAAGCGTAGCAAATACGCTAACCAGTCCAACCACCCCGCATGCCAACAGCAATTCGAGCTGCGTCATGCGAATAAATTTTTGCTGCGTTCCGCTGCCCGCCAGGCGAAAACGTGGCACCAGCCAGTAACGGTTTATTAAGGCCACCAGCACCATTATTGTCACCAATGCCACCTTGCACAGCAACAGCGTGACGTAGATATTATCGCGCCAGATCAGCGGCCAGCCAGCAATCACCAGGCTGTTAATCAGTCCCGTTATCAATGCCAATGCGACCGCGAGATGACCATAACGAGAAAATCGCATCATGGTACGGATGGCATCAGTTCGATAATCAATTCGACGTGCTTCTCGCATTAGCAGTAACAGTGGAAGCAATCCACCAGCCCAAAAACTTGAAGCTATCAAATGTAGCGCGTGATTTATCTGCTGCAACATGCCTGCAATACCATCGTGCATGGCGGCGTGACCAACCAACGCCAGGCATAACAACTGTAAAATGCCGAACAACAGCAAAGCTTGCTGACGAACGCGACCACGCAGCAGCAGCGTGAAACATCCGCCCAGCCCGAACAGGATTTCCCATTGCCATACCGCCCCAAACCGCGTATCGAACACGGCTAACCAAATATCGACGTCGCTGAGATTATGCCAGTCGCCGCTCATCAACACGTTTTGTGCTGCCAGCATCGCCAACGCGCTTGTTAAAGCCAGCCAGACGCTACACTGCAACACGCGATGCAAATGTCCCGCCAGCGCATGGCGATAGCGCGCAGGTGCCAGCAAGACCGTGTAAAATGCGCTACCCGTCAGTACCATCACGGCGATAAAATGCAACATGCGCAGCAAAACCCACAACGTTGTCACCGATCAGTTCACGTTAAAGCGGTAGCTGCCTTTGGTTTTATGACCATCAACCGACAACACATGCCAGTTCACCTGATAATGGCCTGCCGGAAGCGGCTGAGCGAGTTCAACAACCAGACGATCGTGCTGCTTAGCATCGCGCTTCGCCTTCTCGCTGGCGACAGGTTTCTGTTGCGCATCGACGATCTCAACGCCGCTAAATGCGGCTTCGACATCTTCCGTAAAGGTCAGTGTCAGCGATTTCGTTGAGTGCGTCACGTCGGCTTTGGCTGCGGGCACGGATGACTGAAGATGTGCATGTGCGGACGCAAACTGGCTAAAGGCTAGCGCGCTGGTAGCAATCAGTGAGATTACTACTCGCGAAACACGGGTTTTCTGCATGAGATCATCCTTTTAAATGCAACTGACACGGCAAACGTGGCGCAAGGATACGCTGCTGTTTTTAGGGTGTCGAGACCAGCAGTGCGATCCTTTACCCTTGATTCAAACCGGGGAAAACATTACTTTTGCCCGACATCATCAGGAGAACCCCATGAGTCAGAACCTTGCCCTGCTTTCGCAGGAAGAGAAAGACAAAGTGAACGTCGATTTAGCCGCTGCCGGCGTGGCGTTCAAAGAGCGTTATAACATGCCAGTCGTGGCCGAAATGGTGGCGAACGAACAGCCTGAAGCGCTGCGTGACTGGTTTCGTCAGCGGTTAATGCATTACCGCCAAGCCTCATTGAGCCTGTCTCGCCTGCCCTACGAACCGAAGCAGAAATAATTATGTTGCGAGTGATTGATACCGAAACCTGTGGCTTACAAGGCGGGGTTGTCGAAGTTGCGTCGGTGGACGTGATCGATGGGCAGATCGTTAATCCAATGAGCGATTTAATCTCACCCGATCGCCCCATTAGTCGCCAGGCTATGGCTGTGCATCGCATTACCGAAGCGATGGTGATCGGAAAGCCGACCATTGAGCAAGCGATTGATCGCTATCATGGCAGTCCGTTTTACGTCGCGCACAATGCCAGTTTTGATCGCCGTATGTTGCCGGAAATGCATGGCGAATGGATTTGCACGATGACACTGGCGCGTCAGCTGTGGCCTGGCATCAAATATGGTAATCAGGCGCTGCGCCACAGTTTGAAACTCGAGGTGACGCCACCTGCTGAGTTGCATGCACACCGTGCGCTTTATGACTGTTATGTCACTGCTGCGCTGTTGATTCGCATTATGGAAGCCTCTGGCTGGGATGCGGCGCAAATGATGCAGCGCTGTCAGCCTGCAGAGCAGTCAGGCGATGTGTTGCCGTTTGGCAAATATCGTGGGCAAGCCGTGGCCGTGATTGCGAGGAAAGATCCGGGATATTTAAAATGGATGCTGGATAACGTCAAAGATTTGCGCCCACCGTTGCGGCAGGCGCTGCGTAAATATCTCAGTCAGGCTCAGTAATCGTGTGCTTCGGGCAAGCTGCCCTGCGCTAGCGCGATAATGAAGGTCAGCTCCATCGCCACACCTTCATAAGCTTTATAACGGCCCGATTTACCGCCATGACCGGAATCCATATCGGTACAGAGCAATAGCAGGTTATTGTCAGTTTTCAGCTCTCTGAGCTTTGCGACCCATTTTGCAGGTTCCCAATATTGCACCTGGGAATCATGCAGGCCGGTGGTGACCAGCAGATGCGGATAAGCTTTTGCCTCAACGTTATCATACGGGCTGTATTGTCGAATGTAGCGATAATACTCCGCATCGTTGGGGTTGCCCCACTCATCATATTCACCGGTAGTAAGCGGGATCGATTCATCAAGCATGGTGGTGACTACATCCACAAAAGGCACCTGCGCGACCACACCATGGAAACGCTGAGGCGCCAGGTTGATTACCGCGCCCATTAATAATCCCCCTGCGCTGCCGCCCATGGCGAAGAGTCGCTCAGGATGGGCGAATCCGCGTTTGACTAGCGCATCAGTAACATCAATGAAATCAGTGAAGCTGTTCATCTTATTCAGTAAACGCCCACCGTCGTACCATTGCTGCCCCAGTTCACCGCCGCCACGCACCTGCACCAGCGCATAGACAAATCCACGATCCAGCAGGCTCAGGCGGCTGACGCTGAAGTCTGCATCCATGTTGCTGCCATAAGCGCCGTAGCCATAGACCAGCATCGGATTTTGGCCGGGCTGATAGTGTTTACGGTTATACACCAGCGATACCGGCACTTCAGTGCCATCACTGACAGTAATCCAATGATGTTCACTTTTATAATCGTCTGCATTGAAGTTGCTGACGGCGCTTTGTTTAAGAATACGACGCTCGCCAGTATCCATATCCAGCTCAAACAGCGTGGTTGGCGTGGTCATGGATGAGTAGCCATAACGCAGTTTACTGGTACGCGGCGTTGGATTGTACGCCAGCCAGGTCACATAAGTGGGATCGTCAAAGGCGATACCGCTGGTTTCACCGCTGGCCCAGTTGATCTGACGCAAACTGGTTAAACCGCGTTGCCGCTCTTCTACCACCAGCCAGTCGGTGAAGAGCTGAAAATCTTCCATCACAACATGGTCGCGTGCTGGAATAATGGTCTCCCAGCGCGACTCCGCCAGATAACGTGTGCGGTACAAACCAAAGTTTTTGCCGTCTCGATTTGATCGAATGAAGAACTGATGATCGTAGTGATCAAGACTGTACTCATGATCTTTGCGGCGTGGCAAAAACACCTGCGGCTGGGCATCAGGGAAATTAGCATTTATTAACTGAATTTCGCTGGTTGTCGTGCTGTAAAGCACGATCAGAATAAATTGCTTCGAGGTGGTTTTATGTACGCTGAGATGAAACGTATCATCTTTCTCTTCGTAAACTAACTGGTCATGCGCCTGTGGCGTACCCAGCTCATGTCGCCACACCTGATACGAGAGCAAAGTTTGTGCATGTTTTTGCACATAATAAACCGTACGCGAATCATTGCCCCAGGCGAAACTGGAAGAGGCATTTGTCAGCACTTCAGGATACCAACTGCCGCTTTGCAGGTTGCGAAAGCGAATGCCGTATTGACGCCGCGAAAGGAAATCTTCTGCCAGCGCCATGACTTTATTGTCTGGGCTGATGTGTAACGCGCCCATCGTGTAAAAATCACTGTGGGAAGCACGCTGATTGGCGTCGAGTAATAGCGTCCACTCATCGTCAGGATCACTGCTGGCGGGCTGCCGATAATAGGCTGCGTATTCATTGCCGCTTTCGTAACGACTTTGGTAGCGATAGCCATTTTTTACGTAAGGCACTGAATGGTCCTGCGGTGGCAAGCGGCCAATGATCTCTTTAAGAATCCGATCTTGCAGCGGCTGCTGCGAAGCCATGATTTTCTTGCCGTAATTATTTTCTGCTCGCAGATAATCGAGCACTTCGCTGTTTTCACGTTTGTCATCGCGCAACCAATAATAATTATCGACGCGCGTTTCACCATGCAGCGACATTTCATGAGGAATTTTTTTCGCAATGGGTGCTTTCATGACATCCGTCTCCGTGAAAGTAATGATCTGTAAGCGTGGCATCTCTGACCGAAGATGCCAAGCGAAGACATGTAAACGGAGCGGTGACAGACCCCTTTTTTGTCGCCAGAGGCAGATTAGCTGGCTGGTAAGCGGGCTTTTTCCTCAGCAATATCTTTTTGAATATCATCGCGAACATCCTGGGGAATCTTCAGTGCATCACCCAATGCCGAGAGATAACTTTTCTCCATAAAATGGTCAACATCGATCGCCGCACAGCTGAGAAAGTAGAGTTCCAACGCCTCTTCTTCATTTTTCACCTCCGCTGCTAACCATTGAGGATCAAGCGGACGATTCATCGCCTGCTGAATCAAACGCTCTGCATCCTGACCATAACCTGATTGGTGAATATTTTGTTCGATGGCTGCGCGCTCCTGCTCGTCAATATGGCCGTCACTTTTCGCAGCAAAGACCAGCGCGGTAACCAGCCGCTCAGCGCGAAGATCAACCGGCGTCTGCGCCGTACCAAAGCCAGGCTCGTCCTGATGGGATTCGCGTATGCGCTGTTTGTACTTATTCCACAATACCGCTCCCGCTGCGGCACCCCCGCCAAGCAGCAGTGCTTTTCCGCCATATTTTGTGAGCAGCTTGCGTGACGACTTGCTGGCGATCAACATCGTCGCTAAGCCTCCCAACGCGCCGGGGGCCAGCATGTCGCTTAATCCGCCAGACGATTTTCCGCTTCCACTTTTCTTCGCCAATACCGACTGAATTTGTTGCAACCAGTTATTCATCATCCACTCCTGATCGTGTTGTTAGCTCCCCATCCTGACAACCAGGATGTCAGGAAACGTCAGAGCGAGAAAAGTAAGGAAAAAGCGTGCAGACAACAGAGAAGGATGAGTACGCAAACGTTTTCGTTTATACTGCGCGCGCATTTTGACTGCTTAGGTGAATTTATGACAACTCTCGGAACTGCGCTGCGCCCTGCTGCAACGCGCGTGATGCTGTTGGGCTCAGGCGAACTGGGCAAAGAAGTGGCGCTGGAATGTCAGCGTTTGGGTGTGGAAGTGATTGCCGTCGATCGTTACGCCGATGCGCCAGCGATGCACGTTGCGCATCGTAGCCACGTCATCAACATGCTGGATGGCGACGCGTTAGCCGCATTAATTGCACTCGAGAAACCGGATTTTGTGGTGCCGGAAATCGAAGCTATCGCCACCGAAAAGTTGGTTGAGCTGGAGCAGCTTGGTCAGCGCGTGGTGCCAACGGCGCGTGCCGCACGTCTGACCATGAATCGCGAAGGCATTAGACGCCTTGCCGCTGAAGAGTTGTCACTGCCAACGTCCAGTTACCGCTTCGCCGATACCCAGGCCAATTTCAATGCAGCCGCGGCTGAAATCGGTTTCCCGTGCATCGTTAAGCCGGTGATGAGTTCATCTGGCAAAGGTCAGAGCTTTATTCGTGAAGCCAGCCAGCTGGACAAAGCGTGGGATTACGCGCAGCAAGGCGGCCGTGCCGGCGCAGGTCGCGTGATCGTAGAAGGTGTGGTGAAGTTTGATTTTGAAATTACGCTGCTGACGATCAGTGCAGTGGATGGCATTCATTTCTGCGCGCCCATTGGGCATCGTCAGGAAGAGGGGGATTATCGCGAATCCTGGCAGCCGCAAAAGATGAGCGAACTGGCGCTGAAGCGTGCGCAAGCCATCTCTGAGCAAGTGGTAAAAGCGCTCGGCGGATATGGCCTTTTTGGCGTTGAACTGTTTGTTTGTGGCGATGATGTGGTGTTTAGTGAAGTTTCACCGCGCCCGCACGATACCGGCATGGTCACGCTGATTTCGCAGGATCTTTCTGAGTTCGCCCTGCATGTTCGCGCTTTCCTGGGTTTACCGATTGGCGGTATTCGTCAATACGGCGCTTCGGCCTCGGCCGTTATTCTGCCGCAACTGACCAGTCAAAACATTCAATTCGTGAATGTCGAAGCGGCACTGGGCGCAGGTTTACAGGTTCGTCTGTTCGGCAAGCCAGAGATTGATGGACAGCGTCGCTTAGGTGTGGCGTTGGCCAGCGGAGAGACGACCGATCAGGCGATTGCACGTGCAGTGGCCAGCGCGGCGTCAATCACCGTTCAGGGTTAATGCCATGCGGTGAGCTTCGCGCTCACCGCACGCCGGTTATTTCGCGCCTTCGACAGCTTCACGCGCCAACTGAGTAATACGATCCCAGTCACCAGCTTCCAGCGCATCGTTCGGCACCAGCCATGAACCGCCAATACACAACACGCTTTTCAGCGCCAAATAGTCACGATAATTGGCCGGCGAGATGCCGCCAGTTGGGCAGAAGCGCACCTGCGGGAAAGGCCCGCTGATCGCCTGTAACGCTTTCACGCCGCCATTGGCTTCGGCCGGGAAGAATTTAAATTCGCGCAGACCATAATCCATGCCAGTCATCAATTCAGAGACGGTACTGATACCCGGAATCAGTGGAACCGGGCCATCCACCGCTGCTTTCAACAATGATTCGGTAATGCCCGGGCTGATAACAAACTGAGCGCCCGCTTCGGTCACTTCTTGCAGCTGCTGCGTGTTGAGCACGGTGCCCGCACCGACAATCGCGTCTGGCACTTCTTTGATCATCGCGCGTAATGCATCCATCGCGACAGGCGTGCGCAGCGTCACTTCCAATACTTTCACACCGCCCGCCACCAGCGCTTTCGCCATGGGTACTGCGTGTTCCAGCTTGTTAACCACGATAACCGGGACAACAGGTCCGGTTTTCAGAATCTGTTCTGCACTCGTTTTCCAGTTTTTCATCACTTCCCCTTGCTTGAGAATGTCGGATTTAGCCGCCCGACTTTGACAACCCTGTGAATTAGCGCAACTACCATACATGATTGGCTTCCGGGCCGTCCATTGAACTCACCGATTTTTGAAACGCCAGTTCAATTATTTGAAGCAACGCCAGATACAAAAAGGCCCGCACGCGGCGGGCCAACTTGTTTTAGTTATTCGAACTCATTCCACGAGCGTCCATCACGGGTAATCATGGCGACGGAAGCCACTGGCCCCCAGGTTCCCGCCTGATAAGGCTTGGAAGAGTCGCCATCGGCCGCCCATGCGTCGATAATCGAATCTACCCACGTCCACGCTGCTTCCACCTCATCGCGACGTACAAACAGCGCCTGAATGCCGCGCATAGTTTCCAGCAGCAAACGTTCATACGCATCCGCCAGATGTGACTGGTTGAAGGTTTCGGAGTAGCTCAGATCCAACTTCGTTGTCTGCAGTTTGTGCTTGTGATCGAGGCCAGGAACCTTGTTCAGAATCTCGATATCCACACCTTCATCCGGCTGCAAACGAATGGTCAGTTTGTTTTGTGGCAGTTCAGAGTAGGAATCTTTAAACAGGTTCATTTCAGGATTTTTGAAATAGACCACAACCTCAGAACATTTGGTTGGCAAACGCTTACCGGTACGCAGGTAGAACGGCACGCCCGCCCAGCGCCAGTTATCGATATCTACGCGAATCGCCACAAAGGTTTCAGTGGCGCTGGATTTGTTGGCACCCTCTTCTTCCAGGTAACCCGGCACTTTTTTACCTTGTACGAAACCTGCGGTGTATTGTCCACGTACGGTTTTGTCTCGTACGTTGGTTTGATCGATACGGCGAAGTGAACGCAACACTTTGACTTTTTCATCGCGAATACTGTCCGCGCTGAGGTCAGAAGGTGGCGACATGGCAATCATCGTCAGGATCTGCAACAAGTGGTTCTGAATCATGTCGCGCATCTGACCCGCTTTGTCGAAGTAACCCCAACGTCCTTCGATGCCCACTTCTTCCGCGACGGTAATCTGCACGTGATCGATTGTGCGATTATCCCAGTTATTTACGAAGATAGAGTTGGCGAAACGCAGTGCCAGCAGATTGAGTACGGTTTCTTTGCCGAGGTAATGGTCAATACGGAAAACCTGGCTCTCTTCAAAATACTCGCCCACGCTGTCGTTGATTTCTTTCGAGGTGTCCAGAGAAGTGCCGAGTGGCTTTTCCATCACAACGCGAGCGGGTTTGGCATTGAGCTTAGCGGTACCGAGGCCCTGACAAATTGCGCCAAACGTGCTGGGTGGCATAGCAAAGTAATTGATGGTGGTACGATTTTTTTGATCGAGCATTTTGCCCAGTTTTGGGAAATGCGTGGTGTCATTCACATCGAGATTACAGAAATCGAGACGGCCGCTAAGCTTATCCCACAGCGCTTCGTCAATCTTCTCTTTCATAAAGGTTTCGAGCGCTTCACGAACGACTTTGGTGTATTCCGCTTTATCCCACTCAGCACGGCCTACGCCGATAATGCGAGTTTCTTCATGAATCTGACCCGCTTTTTCCAGCTGATACAGTGAAGGCAACAGTTTACGGCGTGCAAGATCGCCTTTGGCACCGAAAATCACCAGATCGCATGCCTGGGCTGTTTGTGTTACCGCCATTTTCCTCTCCTCGTTGCAGGATAAACCCGGTGGCGATGCGTCCTCAGCAACCGGGTCCATGTTGTAATTCTCTTTCAGCACAATGTACTTTTTTCCCCGAGCCAGGTAAACCGGATCGCTGGGGTCAACAGCGTTAACTCTGTACCGGATTGCGCCTGCGCGTGTGTTGTCACGTGCGCTTTACCTGATTTTTTCTGTATCTGATGTTGTCAGAGCAAAACCCAATCCGGGGTGAATTATGACAAAAAAATGCCTGTCGAACTTGTCCGACATTGCGTCGTTGCTATTGCTAACGCGCTATATTCCCTGTTAATTGCTTTGAGCGACAGCAATAATTGAAATCGATAAAAGTGATAACGCTCATTGGGTTATGAATATGCTGGATAAAATCAGGGCGCAGCTGGCTGCGCTAAGCAAATCTGAACGCAAAGTAGCCGAACAAATTCTTGCTGCGCCACAGGATGCTATTCATTCCAGCATCGCCACGCTGGCGCGAGCCGCTGACGTCAGTGAACCCACGGTGAACCGTTTTTGTCATCGCTTGGGTACGCGCGGTTTTCCCGACTTTAAACTGCACCTGGCGCAAAGTCTGGCTAAAGGTCACAGCTGGGTGAGCCGCGATGTCGAAGAGAACGACGATGTGGAAAGCTATAGCCATAAGATTTTTGACTCCGCCCTCGCAGGTTTGCAACGCGTGCGCAATCAGTTGGATATAGCCGCAATTCATCAGGCGGTGCTGCATCTGACTAAAGCGCATAAAGTGGCGTTCTTTGGTCTCGGCGCTTCTGCGGTGGTAGCCCATGACGCATTCAGTAAATTTCTGCGCTTTAATTTGCCCGTCATCTGGTCGGAAGATATTGTGATCCAGCGCATGAGTTGCATAAATAGTCGTGTGGACGAAGTGTTTGTTCTCATTTCACATACTGGACGCACAAAAAATATGGTAGAACTGGCTCGCCTGGCGCGTGTAAACGGTTCCACAGTGATTGCCATCACCTCTCCTGACTCACCTCTTGCCCAGCACGCTACGCTGGCGCTGGTGCTTGATGTACCGGAAGATACTGATGTTTATTTGCCGATGGTGTCACGCCTGGCGCAGTTAACCGTGATCGATGTTTTAGCCACCGGATTTACACTGGAGCGCGGTACGCCGTTCCGTGAAAATCTAAAAAGGGTAAAAGACGCTTTAAAAGAGTCGCGTTATGACAAGCCGCTTCGGCTGGATAAAGACGCCTCATAAAAAAATTAACATCACATTTACAATGTGAGTCGTATCACACCCTGTCGATCATATAGAATAAATGACCACACCGTGTCCAAACGAAGGGACATGCTAAATTGTTAACGGAGTCCTTCATGTCAAGACGTCTCAGAAGAACCAAGATCGTAACAACCCTCGGCCCAGCGACTGATCGCGATAATAACCTCGAAAAAATCATTGCTGCTGGTGCAAACGTTGTGCGACTCAACTTCTCCCACGGCACGCCAGAAGATCACCAAATGCGCGCCGATAAAGTGCGTGAAATTGCCGCCAAATTGGGTCGCCATGTGGCCATTCTGGGCGACCTGCAAGGCCCGAAAATTCGCGTATCTACCTTCAAAGAAGGCAAAGTTTTCCTGAACATTGGCGATCGCTTCTTGCTTGACGCTAACCTGAGCAAAGGCGAAGGCGATAAAGAGCGTGTTGGCATCGACTATAAAGGCTTGCCTGCCGACGTGGTGCCTGGCGATATCCTGCTGCTTGATGATGGTCGTGTGCAGTTGAAAGTCCTCGAAGTTCAGGACATGAAAGTGTTTACCGAAGTCACGGTTGGCGGCCCACTGTCCAACAATAAAGGCATTAATAAGCTGGGCGGCGGTCTGTCAGCAGAAGCGCTGACCGAGAAAGACAAAGCAGACATTATTACTGCAGCAAAAATTAACGTCGATTACCTCGCCGTGTCGTTCCCTCGCAGTGGTGAAGACATGAACTACGCGCGCCGTCTGGCACGCGATGCGGGTTGTGAAGCAAAGCTGGTGGCTAAAGTTGAACGAGCTGAAGCCGTAGCAAGCCAGGAAGCGATGGATGATATCATTTTGGCGTCTGACGTCGTGATGGTTGCGCGTGGCGACCTCGGTGTGGAGATCGGCGATCCAGAACTGGTCGGTATTCAAAAAGCCTTGATTCGCCGTGCTCGTCAGTTGAACCGTACCATCATCACCGCAACTCAGATGATGGAATCGATGATCACTAATCCAATGCCGACTCGCGCAGAAGTTATGGACGTTGCCAATGCCGTATTGGATGGAACGGATGCAGTGATGCTTTCAGCAGAAACCGCGGCTGGGCAGTATCCAGCTGAAACCGTTTCTGCAATGGCAAAAGTCTGCTTAGGCGCAGAAAAAATCCCCAGCGTTAACGTTTCTAAACACCGTTTAGAAGTGCAGTTTGACAACATTGAAGAAGCGATTGCCATGTCTTCAATGTACGCAGCAAACCATCTGCAAGGTGTAACCGCTATTATCACCATGACCGAATCGGGCCGTACGCCATTGATGACATCACGTATTACTTCTGGCCTGCCGATCTTTGCCATGTCACGTCACGAGCGTACGTTGAATCTGACCGCGCTTTATCGTGGTGTCACGCCCGTGTTTTTCGACAGCAATAATGACGGCGTTGCTGCTGCGCATGATGCGGTAAACCTGCTGCGCGACAAGGGCTTCCTTGTTTCAGGCGATTTGGTGATTGTGACTCAAGGCGATGTGATGAGCACCACCGGCACCACCAATACCAGTCGTATTCTGCGCGTGGATTAATTTCACGCACCTGACAGCGGCTTTAGTATGATGGACAACGCGACTGCCTGGCAGTCGCGTTTTTATTTTTCTGACAAGGAGGCCAGATGGCCCGCTTTAAACCCATCAGCCAATTGAGCGGACGCATATTGCTGTTTCCGTTGGCGTTGGTTCTGTTTGAATTTGCCACCTATATTGCGCATGACATGATTCAGCCCGGCATGCTGATCGTGACAAACGAATTCAACGTCGGCCCAGAATGGGTGTCTACTTCATTAACAGCCTATTTAATGGGCGGCGTCGTGCTGCAATGGCTGCTGGGACCGCTGTCAGACAAGCTTGGCCGTCGTCCCGTCATGTTATTTGGCATTCTGTTTTTTGCTGCTGCCTGTATTTTAACTACTTGGGTCGACAATATTACGCAATTCGTTAGCCTGCGCTTTGTGCAGGGTATTAGCCTTTGCTTCATTGGCGCGGTGGGCTATGCCGCCATTCAGGAAGCATTTGATGAGGCGTTAGCGGTGCGCATGATGGCGCTGATGGCTAATGTCGCGCTGCTTGCGCCACTGGCGGGTCCTTTAGCCGGAGCCGCATGGTTAACGGTTGGCAGCTGGCGCAGCATGTTTTGGCTGTTTGCAGCCTGCAGCATTCTGGCTTTTGTGGTGTTGTGGCGTGTTATGCCAGAAACCGCAGGCGATCGCAGCCACTCAGTGGCATTGCCTAATCTGGCACGCAGCTATGCGCGGCTGGCGAAAGATCGTCAGGTGATGTATGGCTCGTTTGCTATTGGATTAGTGTTTATTCCGATCCTGACGTGGGTTGCCTTGTCACCGGTGATTTTAATGCACGACGAAGGCTTATCGCGTATGCAATACGCATTGCTGCAACTGCCTGTTTTCCTGGCAATGATCGCGGGAAACCTGACGCTGAGCAAGCTGGCAGGACGTGTGCCTATCGAGCAACCGGTAAAATTTGCCGCCTGGCCGATTCTTATTGGATTGAGCATCGCTTTACTGGCAAGCCTGCTAAACAGCCACAGCTATTTGTTCCTGACCGCTGGTCTGAGCCTATATGCATTTGGTGCAGGCATGGTTAACGCGGGTTTGTATCGCTTAACGCTTTACGCCAGCAGCGAGGGCAAAGGCAGCGTGGCAGCAATGCTTGGAATGATCAGCATCATGACGCTGGCTATCGGCATTGAGCTGGCGAAAAGTGGCTATTTCAGCGGCGGCACGCCTTGGTTTAGCCTGATCAATTTTATTAGCGGTGTGCTGTGGTTTGGATTAGTCACGCTGTTTCTGCGAGAACGTAAAAAACGTGCTCAGGTGACTTCTCTATAAGCTTCTTGAGAGGAAGGCCGCAACAGCGGCCTTTTTGTTACTTTCGAGGATGACGAGGATAAAGCTCATCGCGCTGGTAAGGTTCAATATCGCCCTCTTTGCGCGTTTTAAGCAGCTTCAAAATCCACGTATATTGTTCTGGATGCGGTCGAACGAATACTTCGACTTCTTCATTCATCTGGCGCGCCAGATGGTAGTCATCTGCGTCGAGTAAATCATCCATTGGCGGGCGTACATAGATTTCCAGTTTATGGGTCTTTTCGTTATAAACCGGGAACAGCGGCACCACGCGTGCCCGACACACTTTCATCAGGCGGCCAACGGCCGGTAACGTCGCTTTATAGGTGCCAAAAAAGTCGACAAACTCGCTGTGCTCAGCGCCGTGATCCTGATCGGGAAGATAATAGCCCCAATAGCCCTGACGCACCGAACCGATAAAAGGTTTAATGCCGTCGTTGCGTGCATGCAGACGACCACCAAAGCGACGACGCACACTGTTCCAGACGTAATCCAGCAAAGGATCACTTTGATTGTGGAACATGGCTGCCATCGGTTGGCCTTCTGAAGCCAGCAGCATCGCAGGAATGTCCACCGCCCAACCGTGTGGTACGAGTAAAATCACATTCTGCTTTTCAGCCTGCATCTGGTCGATAATTTCACGACCATGCCATTCAACCCGCTGATGAACACGTCCCGGGCCACGTATGGCGAGCTCTGCCATCATGGCCATGGCTTGAGGCGCAGTGGCAAACATGCGATCAACAATTTCAGCGCGCTGTTCTTCACTCAATTCTGGAAAGCAGTAATAGAGATTGATCAAGGCACGGCGCCGCGCGCCTTTAGCAAGTTTACCCGTGAACCGCCCTAATTTACCCAGGATAGGATCGCGCACTTTGGCAGGTAACATCGCCATACCCGCTAAGGCACCAATCCCCAGCCAATTGCCCCAGTATTTAGGTTTGAGAAATGAACGTTCAAAAACGGGAATAAACTCGATGTTATTTTTTTTACGGGTTTCCATGCACTCGCCTCAATCAATGACCGGCTAATGATAGTGGCGACGTGCAAATTTGCAATCATCCCGCACCAGATATGAAAAAACCGACGGAATAACCGTCGGTTTTTCGCATTACTGCTCAAAAAACGCTTACTTAAGTCCCAACTGAGGCTGCCAGGATTTTACCTGAGCCATGTACTGGGTGCGCTCTTTGCCGGTCAATCCTTCCATACGCGGCAGTTTCGCCGTCAGAGGATTGACCGCCTGGTTGTTGATCCAGATTTCGAAGTGCAGGTGTGGGCCGGTTGAGCGTCCCGTGTTACCTGACAAACCAATACGGTCGCCACGCTTCACTTTTTGCCCTGGTTTTACCAGCACTTTCTTCATGTGCATGTAGCGCGTCATATACTGACGACCATGGCGAATCGCCACATAGTTACCTGCTGCACCACCGTTCTTCGCGACAACAATTTCACCATCGCCTACCGCCAGCACTGGCGTACCGATTGGCAGGGCAAAATCGACACCTTTATGCGGTGCGACGCGCCCCGTGACCGGATTCAAACGACGTGGGTTGAAGTTCGATGAAACGCGATACTGTTTAACGGTTGGAAAACGCATAAACCCACGAGCAAGGCCCGATGCATTACGATCATAAAACTTGCCGTCTTCTGCACGGAAAGCGTAATAATCTTTACCACCCGAGCGCAAACGCACGCCCAACAGCTGACTTTGCGCACTTTTGCCATCCAGCATTTCTCGCGACATCAATACGCTGAACTGATCGCCTGCACGCAGTTTGCGGAAATCCATTTGCCATTGCAGTGCTTTAATTACGGCGCTGGTTTCGCTGCTGCTTAAGCCAGCACGCTGTGCGCTGGCGGCAAAGCTACCCCGCACTTCACCTTGCAATACGTTGTTTCGCCATTCGCCCTTCTGCATTTCAGACTGCATCTTAAAGCCACCTGTATCGGTAAGCTCATAGGTGCGGGTTTCACGACGAGAAATTTCCCAAGACAACGTTTTCAGGCTGCCATCATCGGCCAGCGTCCAGCTAAGTTGCTGGCCCACTTGTAAATTTCGCAGATCGCTATCGCTGCTCACCAATGCGTTGATATTACTAATATCGATTCCGTATTGATTAAGGGCACTACTCAATGTATCGCCAGAAGAAACGGTGTATTCGTGGACACCGCTGGTTTCAGGGACATCTTTATCGATGTCGTCCGCTGGCAATTCATCATCCGGTTCTGGTGTGCTTTGATCAATCGGCTCACTGGCTTCCGGTAACAACGTGCGAAGCTCGTTTTTGTCCAACTCAATGGTTCGAACAATCGGCATCACATCATCGGTAGGATGGTAGACATAAGGCCGCCACACGGCGACGGCCAATGTCACAACAGTTAATGAACCCAGCATTACGCGGTGGGGGCGCGGCAAATTATTAAATGCGAGGGCGACAGAGCGGGCTAACTGCTGCACTTTTTACCTTTTCCTCTAAGCTCCTTTCAGGCAGGTCTCATACTGGCTTGACAGCTGTAAGAGAAATTTCATATAGCTGTCTTTTGATAAGCTGATGTCTGTGCCTAATGGGTCGAGTGTGCCTTTACGCACCTGCGTTCCCCGGGCAACAGCATCGATGACTGCCGGCCTGAATTGTGGCTCAGCAAAGACGCAAACGGCCTTTTGCTCAACCAACTGTGTTCGTATTTGATGTAAACGCTGTGCGCCCGGTTGGATCTCAGGATTTACGGTAAAATGCCCAGTGGGCGAAAGTCCGTAGTGTTTCTCAAAGTAAGTGTAAGCGTCGTGAAAGACGTAATACCCTTGGTTCCTGACCGGTGCGAGTTGCGCGCCAATGCGTTTGTCCGTGTCCGCCAATTCTGTCTCAAACTGCTGCAGGTTGGCGTCAAGTTTGGCTTTATCTTGCGGCATAAGTTCCAATAATTTTCCATGGATTGCAACCGCGGTTTTCCTTGCTATCTCTGGGGACATCCACACGTGCATATTATATTGTCCGTGATCATGATGATGGTGAGACGAGTCTTGATCTTCAGATTTATTTTGTTCGTGGTGCTCATCTTCATCATCACCGCTAATCAATAACGCACTAACTCCTTGTATATCGACAATTTCGAGATTTTTTTTAGCAGGTAATTCTGCCGCTGATTTGCTCATAAACGCTTCCATGTCAGGGCCGACCCAAACCACTAAGTCCGCGTTTTTTAAGCGTTTTGCATCAGAGGGGCGTAAAGCATAATCGTGTTCTGATGCACCATCTGGCAGCAAAACATCGACGGGCGTCACACCTTCGGCAATGGCCGCGGCAATAAACCCCACAGGCTTGATTGAGGCAACGATATTAGCGTGTGCAGGAAGCGACATTGCAGCCGCTAAGGAGAAGGCAGAAAAGGCGAAGAAGCGACCCTTTTTTTTATGTAACATAATGCGACTTTCCATCGTGAGTAAGTGATGGGATGTGATATTATAACATTCTAAATTGTGTGCAACCTGTAAATACTATGTCCTCACTCGTAACTCTTGAAAACGTATCGGTAAAATATGGTCAGCGCACGGTGTTATCTGGCGTTAGCCTTGACTTGCAGCCAGGCCGCATTCTTACTCTGCTCGGCCCAAATGGTGCGGGTAAATCCACGCTTGTACGCGTAGTTTTAGGGCTATTAGCGCCTGATTCCGGCAACGTCCAGCGAGCCGCGGGTTTGCGTATCGGTTATGTCCCGCAAAAATTGCATATTGATCCGACTTTGCCGGTCACCGTTGAACGCTTTATGCGTCTGTCTCGCGGCAGCACAGCTGCAGACATTCTGCCTGCATTAAAGCGTGTTCAGGCGGGCCATCTTTTGAAATCACCGCTGCAAAAGCTTTCGGGTGGTGAAACCCAGCGCGTTTTATTGGCACGCGCCCTACTTAATCAGCCGCAGATCTTGGTCCTTGACGAGCCTACCCAAGGTGTTGATGTAAACGGTCAGGTCGCGCTTTATGACTTAATCGATCAGTTACGCAAGGAACTCAACTGCGGCGTTTTGATGGTTTCTCATGACCTGCATTTAGTGATGGCTAAAACCGACGAAGTGCTGTGCCTGAATCATCACATTTGCTGTTCAGGCACACCTGAAGCGGTATCTCAGCATCCCGAGTTTATTGCCATGTTTGGCCCACGTGAGGCACAACAACTGGCGATTTATCGTCATCACCATAATCATCGTCACGATCTTCAAGGACGTATCGTTTTACGCAGAGGACAAGGTCCATCATGATTGAGTTGTTATTACCGGGCTGGTTAGGTGGCGTGATGTTAGCGCTGGCGGCCGGACCGCTGGGTTCTTTTGTTGTCTGGCGTAAGATGTCCTACTTCGGCGATACGCTGGCACACGCATCACTGCTCGGCGTAGCCTTTGGTTTATTGCTCAGCGTTAATCCTTATTATGCCGTGATAGTGGTCACCGTTTGCTTAGCGCTGGGTTTGGTCTGGCTGGAACGTCGTCCGCATCTTGCCATCGATACGCTGCTTGGGATTATGGCCCATAGCGCACTTTCTCTGGGTTTGGTCGTTGTCAGCTTGATGAAAAACGTACGCGTTGACTTAATGGCGTATCTTTTTGGTGACCTGTTGGCGGTAACGCCTGAAGATTTATGGACTATGGGCGCAGGCGTGGTGCTGGTGTTGGCCGTAATGGCGTGGCAATGGCGCTCGCTATTGTCGATGACTATTAGCCCAGAACTGGCACAAGTCGATGGGGTTAACATCCAGCGCACACGTCTGATACTGATGCTGGTGACTGCCCTAACCATTGGTGTGGCAATGAAATTTGTCGGCGCGCTGATTATTACGTCGCTGCTGATCATTCCTGCTGCCACGGCGCGCCGCTTTGCGCGTTCGCCCGAACAAATGGCAGGTATTGCGGTGATCATCGGAATTATTGCGGTGACAGGCGGACTGACTTTCTCCGCCTTTTACGATACGCCAGCCGGCCCTTCTGTGGTGCTGTGCGCCGCCATCCTGTTCATCATCAGCATGGTGCGCAAGCCGGCGGTGTAATTAGCTTTCTCGCGTTATACCAAAGTGACGATAAGCATGCTGCGTGGCCATTCGGCCGCGTGGTGTGCGTTGAATAAAACCTTGCTGGATCAAGAACGGTTCAATCACATCTTCGATGGTTTCGCGCTCTTCACCAATCGCAGCCGCCAGGTTATCCAGGCCAACCGGGCCGCCAGTGAATTTATCAATGATCGCCAGCAGAAGTTTACGGTCCATGTAATCAAATCCTTCGCTGTCGACATTTAACATGTCCAGCGCGCTACATGAGACTTCACCGCTTAAATCACCGTTGGCTCGCACTTCTGCGAAGTCACGAACACGTCGTAGTAATCGGTTTGCAATACGCGGTGTGCCACGCGAACGGCGTGCTATTTCCAACGCCCCTTCATCGCTCAACGCCAACCCTAAACAGGCTGCACTACGGCTGACAATGTGCTGCAAATCCTTAACTTGGTAAAACTCAAGACGCTGCACAATGCCGAAGCGATCGCGCAACGGCGAAGTCAATGAACCCGCTCGTGTCGTGGCGCCAATCAAGGTAAAGGGGGGCAAATCAAGCTTGATGGAGCGTGCAGCCGGCCCTTCACCAATCATGATGTCTAACTGGTAATCTTCCATCGCCGGATAAAGCACTTCTTCCACAACCGGTGACAGACGATGGATTTCATCGATAAACAGAACATCGTGAGGCTCAAGGTTAGTGAGCATCGCCGCCAGATCGCCCGCTTTTTCTAATACGGGACCAGATGTTGTGCGTAGGTTCACGCCCATTTCATTAGCAACGATATTTGCCAGCGTGGTCTTACCTAAACCCGGCGGGCCAAAAATCAACAAATGATCAAGCGCATCGCCGCGCAATTGCGCCGCCTTGATGAAAATCTCCATCTGCTCTCGCACCTGCGGTTGGCCAACATATTCGGCCAGCAGCTTAGGGCGAATCGCGCGATCAATACTTTCATCTTCAATAACGCTGGCTCCAGAGACCAGGCGATCGGCTTCTATCATGAATTACCTCAAATGGCAGCGCGAAGCGCTTCGCGGATAAGTGTTTCGCAATCCGCATCAGGTTTGCCGAGTTTGCTGATCATGCGGCTCGCTTCCTGCGGTTTATAACCCAGCGCTACTAGCGCTGCAACCGCTTCGCCTTCTGCGTCATTGGTCGCCGGCGCGGTACTTGGCGTGGTCAGGGCAAAAGCTGAATCGCCGCCAAACAGGTCGCCATGCATGCCTTTGAAGCGATCCTTCATCTCAACAACCAAACGTTCGGCAGTTTTCTTGCCTACGCCTGGCAGTTTCACCAACGCAGCGATCTCTTCTTTTTCCACCGCGTTAACAAATTGCTGAGCCGACATACCCGAAAGAATCGCCAGCGCCAGTTTTGGCCCCACGCCATTGACTTTAATTAGCTCGCGGAACAAAGCGCGCTCTTGCTTGCTGTTGAAGCCAAACAGCAGCTGTGCGTCTTCACGCACCACGAAATGGGTAAAAATCACCGCTTCATGGTTGAGTTCAGGTAACTCATAAAAACAGGTCATTGGCATGTGTACTTCATAACCCACACCGTTGGTTTCAATCAGCACCAGCGGCGGCTGCTTTTCTAAAATATTGCCCCGTAGACGACCTATCACCTGAACACTTCCTTTATAAAGAGTATGTGGCGGATTTTATAACATAAAAAAGGCTGGATGAATATCCAGCCTGTATCGCTTGCGTGATCCCTCGCAATTAGGTCGTTCGCAAACGGCCGCGGGTCATTACCAGTTTGCTATCGCTCATTTTCACCGCATTTTGCGAGATATGACAATGGGTTATTGCAATTGCCAACGCATCCGCTGCATCCGCTTGTGGATTTGCAGGCAGTTTCAATAAAGTACGCACCATATGCTGTACCTGTGCTTTTTCTGCGCTTCCTTTTCCCACCACGGTTTGCTTCACCTGACGCGCCGCATATTCAAACACCGGCAAATCATGGTTTACCGCAGCGACAATCGCCGCGCCACGCGCCTGTCCCAGCTTCAACGCAGAATCAGCATTCTTTGCCATAAATACCTGTTCGATGGCGAAGTAGTCAGGCGAAAACTGAGTGATGATTTCGCTAACGCCTGCATAAATCAGCTTCAAGCGCGGAGGCAAATCTGTGGTGTTAGTGCGAATACAGCCGCTGCCTAAATAGGTAAGCTGGCGACCTGTTTGACGAATCACGCCATAACCGGTGATACGCGAACCGGGATCGATACCTAAGATGATCGCCATTACGCGCCTCCGGTTATGTGTTTATAGCCTGACGCCATTACAGCGTTTCCGCGACCTCGTCGGAGATCTCACCGTTGTGATAAACCTCCTGCACGTCATCGCAATCTTCCAACATGTCGATCAAACGCAGCAGTTTTGGCGCGGTTTCCGCATCCATTTCCGCTTTGGTTGAAGGGATCATCGCCACCTCTGCGGTATCCGCTTTGAAGCCAGCAGCTTCCAACGCATCGCGTACAGCGCCCATCTCTTCCCACGCGGTAAAGACATCAATGGTGCCGTCATCGTAGCTCACCACATCTTCAGCACCGGCTTCCAGCGCCGCTTCCATGACCTGATCTTCATCGCGGCCTGGCTCATAAGAGATCACGCCTTTCTTGCTGAACAGATACGCCACCGATCCATCAGTGCCGAGATTACCGCCGGTTTTGGTGAAGGCGTGACGCACTTCGCCAACGGTACGATTGCGATTATCGCTCAGGCATTCAATCATGATGGCTGAGCCGCCCGGGCCGTAACCTTCATAGATGATGGTTTCCATGTTGGCGTTATCATCGCCGCCCACACCACGTGCAATGGCGCGATCCATGGTGTCACGCGTCATATTGTTTGACAGCGCTTTGTCCATTGCGGCGCGCAGACGCGGGTTAGAGCCAGGATCACCACCGCCGAGCTTGGCTGAGGTCACCAGTTCACGAATGATTTTGGTGAAGATTTTGCCACGTTTAGCGTCTTGCGCTGCTTTACGGTGCTTGGTGTTTGCCCACTTACTGTGTCCTGCCATTTTACATTTTCTCCGAACTTGGCATGGTGCAGGCTATCTTGCTAACGATTTTGCTTTCCGGCAGTGCTCGCAATCCTCATGTACAGAAGTACGCTCCGGTTGCTCTGCGCTGGCGGTCAGCAACCTCGCTGCGCCGATTACGCCCGACTGTTTCATTCTGAGGTGCAGTTCAGTGAGCCTGCACCGGTAACATTAAAACCTTAACGAATTTGCCACCGAAAAAACGCGCGGCGGCAGACATTCAGGTAAATTCTTCAATTGCCTGGCGATTACTCCAGGACTTGGTCAGTACTGCTGCGTCTGCGGGTGCAATCCAGCGAAAAGCAAGATGCTCAGTCAGCGCAATATCGCGTTCATTCGGCAGTTGCAGCCGAAACCAGTGTTCGCGATTGTGCGTTGTTCCCGGCGCATAACGATGGCGATAATGCGGGAAGATCTCAAAATCAATCTGACGCTGACAATCTTCTACCGTTAATTGCTCAGCCAACACATCAATCCCTAGCTCTTCTTCCACTTCTCGCTGTGCAGCCTGAAGGGGGATCTCTCCCGCCTCAAGGCTACCCGTGACTGATTGCCAAAAATCGGGATCGTCACGCCGTTGCAGCATTAACACCCGGCCAGTATCTTGCGCATAAATAACCACCAGCACTGAAACCGGGTGTTTGTACACCATTATTTCGACTCTGGCTTTTCTTTCTTAACGACCTGAATACCTAATTCCAGCAACGAAGCGGGGTTGGCTTCGCTAGGGGCTTCAGTCATCAGACACGCCGCGGCAGTGGTTTTTGGGAACGCAATGACGTCGCGAATATTGTCGGTGCCGGTCAGCAGCATTGTCAGACGATCCAGACCAAACGCCAGACCTGCGTGCGGCGGCGTACCAAATTTCAGCGCATCCAGCAGGAAGCCAAACTTCTCACGCTGCTCATGCTCTTCGATACCCAAAATACTGAACACGGTTTGCTGCATTTTGCCGTGATGGATACGCACCGAACCGCCGCCCACTTCATAACCATTGATCACCATGTCATAGGCATTGGCTACTGCCAGCGTAGGATCTGCTGCCAGCTGCTCTGCGCTCATCTCTTTCGGCGCAGTGAATGGGTGGTGCATCGCTGCCAGGCCGCCCTCTTCATCTTCTTCAAACATCGGGAAGTCGATCACCCACAGCGGTGCCCAGGCTTTCTCATCAGTGACGTTCAGCTCACGCCCCACTTTCAGACGCAGCGCGCCCAGCGCATCAGCCACGACTTTGGCGCGATCAGCACCAAAGAAAATGATGTCGCCATCTTGTGCTCGGGTACGATTCAGAATCTCTTCAACGATTTCCGCATTCAGGAATTTCGCCACCGGGCTTTGAACGCCCTCAAGGCCACTCGCACGATCGTTGACCTTCATCCACGCCAAGCCTTTGGCGCCATAAATTTCCACAAACTTGCCGTATTCATCAATCTGCTTGCGGCTCAGCTGGGCACCGGTTGGCACACGCAGCGCGGCAACGCGACCTTTTGGATCGTTAGCCGGACCAGAGAACACCTGGAATTCGACGTTTTGCAGCAGGTCGCCCACGTCAATCAGTTCCATTGGGTTACGCAGGTCTGGCTTGTCTGAGCCGTAACGGCGCATCGCTTCCGCAAAGGTCATCTGCGGGAACGCACCCAGATCCACACCTTTCACATCTTGCCAAAGATTACGGATTAAACGCTCCATAATTTCACGCACTTGTGGCGCGCTCAGGAAAGAGGTTTCCACATCAATCTGGGTAAATTCTGGCTGGCGATCGGCACGTAAGTCTTCATCACGGAAGCACTTAACGATTTGATAATAGCGATCAAAACCCGACATCATCAGCAGCTGTTTGAACAGCTGAGGTGATTGCGGCAGCGCATAAAACTTGCCTTTATGCACGCGGCTTGGCACCAGATAGTCACGCGCACCTTCTGGCGTGGCTTTGGTCAGCATTGGGGTTTCAATATCGAGAAAGCCTTCATCATCCATAAAGCGACGCACGAAGCTGGTAATTTTCGCGCGGGTTTTCAAACGCTGAACCATTTCTGGACGACGCAGATCCAAGTAACGGTATTTCAGGCGCGCTTCTTCGCTGTTGTTCTGATTGGAGTCGAGTGGCAGCGGCTCGGAGCGGTTGATGATAGTCAGCGCTTCAGCAAACACTTCCACTTCGCCGGTTGCCATCTCGGCATTTTTGTTTTTGTCGTCACGCGCACGCACGGTTCCGGTGATCTGGATACAGAATTCGTTGCGCAGTTCAGACGCCAGCTTGAAAGCATCCTGACGATCGGGATCGAAGAACACCTGCACGATGCCTTCACGGTCGCGCATATCGATAAATATCAGGCTTCCCAGATCGCGACGGCGGTTGACCCAGCCGCAAAGAGTGACTTGCTGACCTACATGAGACAGATTGAGCTGTCCGCAATATTCTGAACGCATAACACCATCCTTTAAACTTCACCGCTGCAGCTGACAGCATCAGGCCGCGTAACCATTTGAGATGCTGTCGCAAAAAAGGCGGTCATTATAATGGAAAAAGGCAAACAGGATAAGTAGAGCCGCGCCAAAGCGGGCATTTCATTACTGCATTTCGCCTGTTTGCACCTACTGGCTACTATAAAGGATAATTTGTCATCGACTTTGAGCCAGGAGAAATGGCGTGACGCTTCGTATCGGCCTGCCGCAATGGCAGCATTCGCACTGGAAACGTTGGGGAATTGAGAACCTGGCGGATTATGCACGCCTCTTTCACTGTGTTGAGGGTAACACCACGCTTTACGCGTTACCGAATGCTGAAACGGTATTGCGCTGGCGCGACATGACACATGATGAATTCCGCTTCTGCTTCAAATTCCCTGCCACCATTAGTCATCAGGCCGCGTTACAGCACAGCGATGATTTGCTCGAGGAATTTTTGCGTCTGCTCGATCCTCTTGCCGATCGCATCGGGCAATATTGGTTGCAGTTGCCCGCCCGCTTTTCACCGCAACAACTCGATCAACTGTGGCAGTTTCTGGACAGCTTGCCGCGCCGTTTCTCTTATGGCGTTGAGGTTCGACATCCCGAATTCTTTGCCAAAGGGGAAGCGGAACGCAGATTAAATAGCGGGCTGCTGGAACGCGGTGTTAATCGCGTCATCCTCGACAGCCGACCGGTGCATGCTTCAACCTCGCAACATCCCGCTGCACTGCATGCGCGCCAGCAAAAACCGCGCGTTCCGCCCCATGCACTGCGCACGGGATCACAGCCGATGGTGCGGTTTATCGGCAGCGACAGTGTGGAAGAGAGCGTACCGCTGTTTCAAATTTGGCTGAATAAACTGGCGGAATGGCAGCAAAACAGCGATCCCCTGCTCTTTCTACACACCCCCGACATGGGGGAGGTTTTTCCGCTGATACAAGCGCTTTGGCCGCAGTTACAGCAGTTAGATCCCAGCATCGGTAGCGGGCCCGATTGGCCGCAACAGGATTCACTGTTTTAAGTATTCAGCGGGACAGTGAACGCCTGGCTGGCTAGAATGGCTGCCTTAGCACGATTTCTGGAGTTTTAATGGTTAGCGCGTTGTATGTGGTGTTAGGTGCCTTGTTAGTGATGAAGTTTACGCTGGATGTGGTGCGCCACCGCCGGCAATATCGCGTGGCTTATGGTGATGGCGGCGTTTACGATTTGAAAATGGCGATTCGCATTCATGGAAATGCCATCGAAACCATTCCGCTTGCGTTGCTGCTGCTGATCGTCATGGAAATGAACGGCGCGGACATCTGGATGATTCATCTGACTGCACTGCTGTTTTTCATTGGTCGCTTACTTCACGCTCACGGTTTACGTCACAGCGTCATGAAAGGACGTAAATATGGCATGATGCTCACGCTTTTTGCCCTGTGCGGCATGGCCATTTTCAACCTGATTTACCTGCCGTGGGAATTGGTGTTGACGCTACATTAAACGGTGCAGGCTTAACGGGTGCAGCCTGCGGCAGTTTCTGCCAGAATAGCGCCCTTTCCGCCCTCTCTTCGGATTTTTCGTTATGTCTGACCGCGATACGCTATTTTCCGCGCCCATCGATAAACTGGGCGACTGGACCTTTGACGAGCGCGTGGCTGAAGTCTTTCCCGACATGATTCAGCGCTCGGTGCCCGGCTACTCCAACATCATTTCGATGATTGGCATGCTGGCAGAACGCTTCGTTCAGCCCGATAGCCAGGTTTATGACCTTGGCTGTTCGTTAGGCGCGGCGACCTTATCGGTGCGCCGCAATATTCACGTGCCGGGCTGTACCATTATTGCCGTGGACAACTCGCCGGCAATGGTCGAGCGCTGCCGTCGCCATCTTGATGCGTTTCGCGCTGACACACCGGTCACGGTGCTGGAAGCCGATATCCGCAATATCGTGATCACCAACGCCTCAATGGTGGTGCTTAACTTCACGCTGCAATTCCTTGAACCGCCAGCGCGCTTAGCGCTGCTGAAGAAGATCTGGCAAGGTCTGAATCCGGGCGGTGCGTTAGTGGTCTCTGAGAAGTTCAGCTTTGAAGATGCGGAAGTGGGTGAACTGCTGTTCAACATGCATCACGATTTCAAACGCGCTAACGGCTACAGCGAGCTAGAAATCAGCCAAAAACGCAGCATGTTAGAAAACGTGATGCTGACTGACAGTGTGGAAGCACATAAAGCACGTCTGAAAGCGGCGGGCTTTTCGCATGCTGAGCTGTGGTTCCAGTGTTTTAATTTTGGTTCGTTGGTGGCGTTGAAATGATCGATTTTGGCCGTTTTTATCAGCAAATTGCCGTCGGCCCGCTCGCCCAATGGCTTGAAGTCTTGCCTGGGCAAATCAGCACCTGGCAACGTGAAAACCTGCATGGGCACTTCCGCGACTGGTATAAGTCGCTGGAATATTTACCGCTGCTTGAGCCGCAACGTCTGGATTTATTACACAGCGTGAGCGCGGATCGCGACGACATCAGCGATCGTCATCGTCAAGGCATTGAGAAATTGCTGCGCAACCTGATGCCGTGGCGCAAAGGCCCCTATTCGTTGTACGGCACTGAAATTAATACGGAATGGCGTTCTGACTGGAAATGGGAACGGGTGTTACCGCACATCTCCTCGTTAGCCGGTCGTACGGTTCTGGATGTGGGCTGCGGCAGCGGTTATCACATGTGGCGCATGATCGGTGCAGGCGCACATTTTGTGGTGGGCATCGATCCCATGCAGTTGTTTTTGTGCCAGTTCGAGGCGGTGCGAAAACTGCTGAATGACGATCGGCGTGCACATCTGCTGCCCATCGGCATTGAACAACTGCCCGTTTTACAAGCCTTTGATACCGTATTTTCCATGGGCGTGCTCTATCATCGCCGTTCGCCGCTGGATCACCTGCTTCAGCTGAAAAATCAGCTGGTGAGCGGTGGTGAACTGGTGTTGGAAACGCTGGTGATCGAGGGCGATGTGAATCAGGTGCTGGTGCCAGGCGAACGTTATGCGCAGATGCGTAATGTATTCTTTATTCCGTCTGCCGAAGCGTTGAAAAGCTGGCTAGAAAAAAGCGGCTTCGTTGATGTGCGTATCGTGGATTATGCGGTGACGTCCACCGATGAACAGCGCCGCACCGACTGGATGATCAGCGAATCGCTGGCCGAGTTCCTGGATCCCAACGATCCAAGCAAAACGGTGGAAGGTTATCCCGCTCCGCTGCGTGCCGTGTTAGTCGCCACCAAGCCGTAATCTTTACCGGCGAGGCTGTTACCGACGAGAAAAGGCCAGCTTCGCCGCAAATCCAATAAACACGCAACCCGTCAAACGATCCATTATTTTCAAGATGCGGGGTTGACGCAAATGGCGGGAAAAATAGTGACTGCCCCCTATCAGCACCGCGTTCCACACCAAGCCCAACAGCATATGCGCCAGCGCCATCAACGTGCACCATAACGCCACCGACGCGCCAGCAGGAATAAATTGCGGCAAAAAGGTCACGTAGAAAACCCCCACTTTGGGGTTGAGCAGGTTACCGAGCAATCCACGGCTAAAGCAGGTGAGATAACGCTGCTGTGCGGAATCGCTGCTTTTAACGTCTTCAGGTTGGCTACGAGGGTTAAACAGCAGCTTCAATCCCAGATAGAGCAGATACGCTGCGCCCAGCCATTTTAGCAAATTGTAGGCTATTTCAGAGGCCAGCAGCAGCGCGCCCAATCCTAATCCCACTGCCACACCCCAAAGCAAACAGCCTAACGTCACGCCCAATGCCGTCACGCTGGCACGCTTCCATCCCTGCGCCGCAGCAGATCGCAGTACCAACGCGGTGTCGAATCCTGGTGTTAGCGTCAAAATCGTAATGGCGAACAGAAAAGAGATCAAAGTCGTGGTCATGTATAGCGTCCTGATTGATTCAGCACAACATAGCAAGATCTGTGGCTGGTGTAACCTTAACGTAATAAATGAGACGTATTTTCATTACCCCAACTAGTACTAAAGCAGCGAAAGCATTTTGTGCCAGGCTGATATCGGCCTTCTATTTTCATATCAAGGAGTTGTGATCATGAGTAAATTTATCTTCTCTTCACCCCGTAAATATGTGCAAGGCGCTGGTGTGTTGGACGAACTGGGTCCTTACATCGCTGAATTGGGCAATCATGCTTTTCTGGTCGCGGATGATATCGTCTGGAAATTGATTGGTGAGCGTGCACAACAGGCGCTGAAAACCGCCAATATTGACTTCGTCTGGCAACAGTTCAATGGCGAAGCCTCTAGCAACGAAATTAACCGCCTGAGCGAATTAGCCAAAGCGCAAGGCTGTAACGTGATTGTTGGCCTTGGCGGCGGTAAAACGCTGGATACGGTGAAAGCCATTGCTGACGAATTGAAGCAGCCGGTGGTGATTGTGCCGACGATCGCCTCAACCGATGCGCCTTGTAGCGCCCTTTCAGTGATCTATTCCGACAGCGGCGTGTTTGAAAGCTATCGCTTTTACAACAAAAACCCTGATTTGGTGTTGGTCGATACCGCCGTGTGCGCCAATGCGCCTGCGCGACTGTTTGCTTCAGGTATTGCCGATGGTTTGGCAACCTGGGTCGAAGCACAAGCCGTGGCCCGCTCACATGCGAAATCAATGGTCAACGGCGATCCCACCATTGCCGGTTTGGCGATTGCGCGTGCCTGTGAAGAAACGCTGCTGAAATGGGGTTTCAGTGCCTATACTGCCGTCAGTGAGAAACGTGTTACCCCTGCGGTGGAAGCGGTAGTGGAAGCTAACACGCTGCTTTCCGGTTTAGGATTTGAAAATGGTGGACTGGCGGGTGCCCATGCGATCCACAACGGCTTTACGGCCATCGACGGCGAGATTCATCACCTCACGCACGGCGAGAAAGTCGCTTACGGCACGTTAACGCAAATGGTATTAGAACAGCGCCCGGATGAAGAGATTGCCCGCTATATTCGCTTCTATCGCTCCATCAATATGCCTACCACGTTGAAAGCGTTGCATCTTGAAAACGAGAGTTGGGAGAATTTAGTTAAAATCGGTGCGCTAGCCAACAGTGACGGCGACACGCTGAAAAACCTCAACCCGAATCTCTCGCCAGAAGATATCGCTAATGCGATTGTGGCGTTGGACGCGTTTAGTAAAACAGTTAACTAATCTGTTCGGGGCGATCGGTGGATCGCCCTATTCTTCTGACGCTGCCGGATTATCCCAATACTGATATTTGTATGCTGAGCTAAGGTGTCGCTCAATCGTGCCTTTATCGAAAATTTCGGTTTCGTGCAGGTAACTCAGTGTGCAGTTTCCCACTTCGTCCCACAATTGACACTCATCTACCGAACGGATTGTACTGACCGGTGTGCTGGCAGTGCCATTAAGGCGCAACTCACGGAATTGCTGATCGTAGGTATAGGTATCTTTGCTGCGCGATGAACTGGCGCTTACCACTAAACCTTGCGGATTCCAGCGATAATGGTTTTCACCGTTGGTCATTTCATCGGTGCCGCGCGCCACGCTTTTTTCCAGCCGATACTGTGCGTCGTAGCGATACGTGGTGTCAGTGAAACCGTTTTGTCCCATGCTGATAAATTTGTCTGAGGAGCTGACAATGTTACCGTTTTTGCCCATTTGCCAGTTGATGGTGCCTTGACGATTGTCGACCACCACTTCTTTGCCTTCCTTCAGCACTTTGACCAAATAGGCATACTCTGCAACCCAACCGCCTTGTACCCGAGCAATATGTTGCTCCATGCTGAGAATCACGTTGCGCTCATTCTTGTCATAGCTGACATCGGCAACCATCAAATCGCCGCAGGGATCAAACTGACCGAGCACGCGTTTTTGCGAGTTTACATCTTTGCCAAATTCTCCGGCGATGACCTGCCGCACTGCACCTTTCGCACTGCCGCCTAACATAATCCAGTTATTGCTGCTGGCAATGACGCCGCTTTGTGGTCCGCAATTGCTGGCCGCAAAAAGTGGACTGCTCAACGCAGCCGCTAACAAGGATACGGCAGAGATCAGGAAGCTTTTCATGATGTAAGTCCCAGACAACAGTACGTTAAGTGTAATCGCAACGGCGTTTATCGGCGGGAAAAAGCGTAAATAGCAGGCAAAAAATACCCCAGCAAGCGTGTTGTGTAACGAACTTAACCAGCAGATAAAAAGCTATTTAAATACAGCAAGTTGAATGTATGTGTGAATATTTAAACTTGCTTATTGCTGTATATTATTACAGTATTTTATATCTTAATTTGCCGCTCAGGTCCCCTCACAGCACCCCTTGGGGTTCCCTTAATTCTGGTGGAGATATGGCCTTTTATTCAATTGAAAAACGCACAACCTCTGAAGGTGAAATTCGCTATCGCTGTACCGTTGGCGTAAAGAAAGATGGCAAGTATCTTTTCCGTGAGAGACAAACGTTTAGCAAGCAGGCTCTTGCTAAAACTTGGGGCGTTTCTCGCGTTGCAGATTTGGAAGCTAATGGCCTCCCCTCTGAATCAAAAGTCTCGACCATGACATTTGGTGATTTGATGGATTTATATATGAAGCACCCTCACATCACGTATGGAAAAACAAAATCCGAGACTCTCAGCTTAATCCGTAAGTGTGAGATAGCCAATACACCTTTGTCAGAAATGAATCAGAACACCTACATTCAGCATTGTCAGTTTCGCGCTTCACAAGGTGCAGGCCCGGCCACAACTAGGAATGATATAGTTTTTATAGGTTCTGTACTTTCTGCAGCTAAACCCATGTTCAACGTAGATGTCAGGCTGGATGATTTTAGCTATGCGAAGTATCAAATGAATAAGCTTCGCATGACCACCTCCTCTCAAAAAAGAAGTCGCCGGCCAACGCAGGACGAAACAGATCGTCTTATTGAATCCCTAAAAGCCAGAGAAAAAAGTTCATATAAAAACATTCCTTTCTCCGAAATATTCATGTTTTCAATTTTGACATGCATGCGAGTTGGAGAGGTCACCCGCATTCGGTGGGAAGATATAGATCACGTGCAGAAGGCGGTAGTTGTACGAGACAGAAAAGACCCTCGCAAAAAGATAGGGAATCATATGAAAGTGGCCTTGCTTGGTGAGGCGTGGGAGATTGTTATGCGTCAGCCTAAACGTGAGGAGTGTATTTTCCCATTCAGACCAAAAAACATTTCCCTTACGTTTGCTCAGGAACGTAACAGGCTGGGTATTTCCGATCTGCGCTACCACGATTTGAGAAGAGAGGGAGTTAGTAGATTGTTCGAAGCTGGGTTCACTATTGAGGAAGTTGCGCAGGTGAGCGGACATCGCTCTCTTAGCACGCTGTGGCAGGTCTATACCGAGCTTTTCCCTAAATCTCTGCATGATCGATACGATGAATTGCAGAAAATTAAGCTTTCATTAAAACAAGAGGAGCCTGTTGATGAAAAATGAAAGAGAGTCCAATGTTGGAAGAATGCGCGATTTAGTTGAATTCGGTTCAATTTACAGCTCTATGGCTCAACTGATGGTGCTCAAGATGTCCTTCAAGGATACCCTAGCCGAGCACGTATTAACCGAAGAAGAGTTTCCTGACGTTTCTATGTCGATATCCTTAGATATGGCAAAGAAGCTAATTACTGAAATGCAGCGTAACGTAGATGCTATTGAGGCGGGACTGAATCATCCATCCCTTAAGTTTATGGACTGAGCAATTCCAAGGGTAACACCTGATAAATTTACAGCTAAGTCCTGTGGATAACAGGTGATATCATCTCCCCCGCCTATTATTTCAGATACCAAATTTTATCTAACAAACCAACACCAGGGTTTGTCAGGACGATAGCACCTCACGGATGAGTCCCCTTTAGTGGACGAAAGAGAGGTTTGCCTAACCAGTTGTGTTTACTTCTGGTTCTAACTCAGAAACTTCCCAAGGGAGCATAACATGAAGATTTATCTGCCTCCTTTTTGTGCGGCGATAGTAGTACTCATGCTGATTGATGCATTGCTGCAAAAGGGGCTTTACTTTTCATAGGAGCCGGAGGGTGAAATGAGGTCGTAGAGATGCGGCTTTTTGTGCGCCAGCAAGCGTTAAAATAACTCACATCACATAATCAAGACAGAGTGATTTCTTTACCAAAATCTGGCGATTAATATCATACGGTAACGCACAGCAAGTGTTGCGAACGATAAGATAAAGACACCTCTTAGCCCGCCTTGTGCGGGTTTTTTTGTCTCTCAGCCTGAAGGATGACTGATCCATGTCGATAACAATCTTACCAGGGAAATTAAACCCAAATAAGATCGACAGCATTACGTTTCAAGCCCGCCATGTGCGGGCTTTTTTGTGACTAACGATCCAGCACCCGCACCGCAGCTTCCATTGCCTTTACCATCAACTCCGTCCTTTCCTCTCCCTTATGCGCCAGCGCGGTTCTCAGCGCATCGGCTATCACGATTTGCTTAGAATCAACGCCAAAATCATGCAGCGTGAACACCATATCGCCTACTACGCGGCACATCTCATCGTAGAGTTCATCTGCTTCGTTTGAGTACATAGCCCACCCCACTCGCTTTTCGACCAAATCACGATATCACGTTCTGTTATGGCGGGTTTCTTATGGCCTCATAAAACTCCGCATCAGTCTGACTTACGATTCCCTCACAAAATATAAAGCGAAGTCGGGACGATTTAGTGTTTAGCTGTGCAGGTTATGTGTGTTTTTTCATCTAAATAGATGACCCGGTGTCCATACCGGGCTTTTTTATCTCTTCGGGCCGCCTCTCTGATTTACGTGAGCCTGATATTTAATCACTCACCCCGTAAGCCTGCTCAGACAGAAGCAGAACTCTCACTGCCCGGTCGCTATGCATTTTCATGGCTAATAATTAACCATGTGCTTTACTGGGGTCACGGATAAAATTTGTTGGTGAACATTGCCACACCCGCCTACGCGGGTTTTTTATATTCGCGATTTCAGACGGCTAATATGTACGGAATTCAAAGTTAATCCGGACCCTCTTATTGGTCTGGTTGTTCTACTTTGCCCCTCCGGCTTATTGCTCCACCTTTACGACCGGCTTCAGCCGCACGCTTGGTGTCATTCTTAAAATTTCCACCGCTGACTTTACCGCCTTTGCTACCCGCTTCTTTAGCTCGCTCAGGATTTTCCGCAAAGTTACCAATTCCACCACGATGTGCAGTCATTGTTCCTCCCGTCTGGGTTAGATAAATCCCTATAAGCATAGAACCATTTCTTACCCTTAGCGCTTTATGTATGTGTATTAAGCTATTTGCCACATGCCTGTGAAATGGCAGAGATGTAACGGTAATAACCGAGCCACTGATACTTCTCTAATTTGAAGGCTTTGCAGGCCACTGCACATCAGGCGCATCACTTAAGTCAGTGTCATTAAGCACGTCGATATAATCCATCCATGCATTGAGTGAGGCTGACTCTTTCTCGGTAAGTTTGCGGCTCATAAGCAGCTTAGTTTGCCAGACGGTAATCGCCTGCGTAGCCTGGTCTAGGAGGGCTTGCTTATCTTTGTCAGCTAAAGCCTTATAATCCGGTTCTGGTATCTTCTCCAGATGGGGGCCAGACTCATCGAATACGCTGCTGTAACCTTCGGGTGGATTAAAGAAGGCCGCATAGTCTTCATCGCTGATATCAGTTAAGTCACCGGGTAAGCTCCCCGCATCAACATAAGGCTGCTGCGAAATAATCCCTTTCGGATAGAACGCCCGCGCGCTCAGGCTGTACATGTAGCCTGTTTCTTCTTTCGGGATTTCTTCTGTAATCACTGCATCTTGCGTGCTTTCGATTTCTTCCGGCATATTAATAACCTATCGCGATAAAGTTGATGCGGCATGCGGAACTGGTCTGATTCCACACGTGTATGTCAAAGTTACCCGTTCTGCTCTGGGCAAAGTTAATTCCTGCCACGCTCGTGGCTCCCGTATTATCCCCAAGGCATGGTATTACCGCGCAAACAGCTGTGGGGAAAGCCGTAGGATATGGCACGGTAGCTTCTCCCGATGAGTTCAGGGTGATCACAGCTGTACCGTACATTATCCTGAATGTCCTGACCGAAGAGACCAAATCAAAGTACCCGTTTCCTGACGCAGAAGTGCCGTTGAATCCCGCCGCTGCCATTGATGCTCTTGCTGCTGCTGTACTAATCCAGCTCATTACGTTGATGTTAGAAATATTACTACCGGACATATTAATGCCAGCGCTGCCACCCATAACGATAGCGCCAGTCATAGTTCCGCCAGCAAGGGGTAAGGCTCCGATATCAGCAGCGGTTGGCTTATTGTTGGGGCCATATGATCCCACCCATCCAGACCATGGGCCGTCAGAACCATTCCAGGTGCCACTTAAATATCTGGTATAAATAATCCCGTTATTATGAAAAGCGGATTGCTGAGTGCCATTAGGCCCCCACATAACTAATATCGTCCCAATAAATCCGTTAACCGGATATCCTTTTGCCGTCGTTGCCGCAGAAACACCACTCACTCCGTAATGGCCTAAATCTCTGAGCGAGTTTGGAGAATCACTCGAAGATAAATTATTCTTAATTTGGTATGCGGAAGCTATATCAGCAGTAAGCTTCGATAAACTGCTTATTGTTACACTCGTGCCATCGGGCGCGGTCAGCGTCACATTTCCGGTTCCGGTCATAATCTGCTGCCATCCATCCATCTGTGACTGGTAGTAACTCAGTTGTGCGGCCAGACGTCGAGCAAAGTCAGGAACTGAGTCGTTATAGAAAGAGAGGATGGCGTAAGCCTGCCCCGCAGCAATCGTGCCGGGTGATGTCTTGAGCGTAAGCTTAGTTGCGCTGGTTACACTCGCAATCTCATACATCTTAACCGTGCCAGAGCCGGGAATAAGCAGAGCCTGACCTGCACCAATCGACTGTTTGTTATCCAGCCAGTTTTTACCTGTGCCTGTTACTGTCGTTCCTGATACGGCAATCGTGCCGGTGGTATACCATGCCATTTACTTTTCTCCGGGCAATAAAAAACCCGGCACAATGGCCGGGCTGGATTATTTACATTTCAATTCAAATGAATATACAGATCGTTATGATCTAAATCATTCATTTAAATACAAATGAATTAGGTGTTCTTATATGAGCCAGACTAAATTCACAGAAAGCGAATATGAAAAAGATTATTACACTTGCTGTAATTACTCTGGCTTTAGCCGGATGTGCATCAGGCACGCCGCCTGTTTGTTATAACAAGGCCAATATTGCAAATCACTTTTATGACATACCCGTATTTAAAACAGAGAATGGAAGATATCTTGCCGGTTATCCTTTCCATACATGGACAAATAAATCTGAGTTTGTCGATACCGGTGAGTGCGACAGGTTAAACCCCTAACGCCTGCCGGTAATAGGCATCGTAATAATTGCACTCAGTGTAACCTATCGTTCCGGCCACCCATGTTGGTGGCCTTGAAGTCCCGTTATAAGTCGTTTGCTGGTACCTGTCATTTGCTGTGGCCGCGTAATTACCTGCTGAGTTCATGCCCCCACTGGCACATTCAAACCATTGAGTTCCGACAGAAGGAAAGCTCGGGTCGCTAGGCTGAAATAAGCAGCTTGTAACTCCATTAGTTGAAGCAAGAGGCACAGAGGAAGTAATCGTTCCACCGTTCAGGATACTCATCCGCAGGGGCAGGCAGTTACTGTGCCATACCATTTTGTCCGCGCCGCCGTTGTAAAGAAAGAATCCCCAGTTAGGTATATTCACCAGCATCTTTGCAAATAAATAAATTCTGCACGGCTGCATGGGAAATAAGCCAGTATTACCCCTGAACTGTAATGCCCAGTATCCGTTCTGATTTATTTCATTCCACCATACATGATCGTAACTATTATTCGTTGCGCGATGAAAAGCAATCATCGGGACCGAAGCCGGAATACTGGTTTGCAGAACCTGATTGTACGCCGGGGTCAGGTCGATTACCTGAACCAGATTATAGGGCGTAAAGTCAGGAGCCAGCTTCAGTGTTCTCGGGTTCGTACTGTTATCATAAAGAGCAAAGCCAAAATATTTAGAACTGTCTGAACCGGGTGCCGGTGTGGCCGTCACCATAATTTTGCAGGCATTCGCCACGTTCCATAAGACGGTCTGGCCGCTGACAGAGACGTTATAGCTTCGGGCATCAGTGCCTACAGCCGAGAACGTATTCATCAACGCCGCGCTAATTACAAAGTTCGGATACGAATAGGTTTTACTTCCGGCACCTGAAATAGTTGTGATATCAACTACGAAGTTGAATGACATTGAAGCAAGGACATCAAATGATGTCCCCTTGATGAAAGTCTGAAGCCCAAAACTCATAGTCTTCTACCCATGACGGCAGCGGGATTATTATTTTCGTCGTAAGATACGATACGTATATTCGTCTGAACCATCCTCCCCTCACCGGCCACAGAACCGTTATTTTCAAACGTTCCATTTTTATCAAGCCGCCATCCTGTGGTGCTGGCCACATAGTTTGTAGACTGAATGTAATTCCCGATCATGGCGTTTGTTATCCAGCCCTCACCTATGAAAGCCTGACTGATAAACACCTGGCCGTTCTGTACGGTAAACGGGGAGAAAAAATTCTGCCCGGCAGCGGACATTATTGAAAAGCGGTCAGCAAGAAAGAGAACCTGAGACTGCATTCCCTCTGGCGTGCTCTCAACACCGATGCCCATTCCCGCAGCGTACTGCCTGCCGTTCTGATCGACGGCGACCTTAATTGAATACTGGGCTGAAAGCTTACCGTCGAGCGTCGCCATAGCCGAAGACGTTTCCTGAACAACAGCCGTGTTATCATCTACGCTTGCCTGTACCTGGCTGAACTTCTCCGCATAAGCCATATCATTGGTCACAATAGTTTTATTGGTTTCAATGATTTCAGCCTTGCGATTCCCGTCCTGCGAGCGCCAGCGCTGGATATCGGCATCGTTGGCAAGGGAGTTTTCGATATCAGCCCAGTACATGGCTTCTATCGCGTCAATACTGGTATCAACTTTTGAAACAAGTTCCTTACCGGCATCTGTTTCAAGAACACGGTCAACAATATCGCCTAATAACTCATCTGCATTTACATTACTCGCTCCCCCAATAAAACCTGTCCAGTCACCCGTATTGCCGATGCGGTCTACAAGGCGCGCACGATACCAGCGGCGAACGCCAGCAGGCATAGGGCCGTGTTGATAGCTGACACCAGGATAAGGAACATAAGCAAGGAACTGCGGGTTTTGTCCGTCGGCTGTCGTGGCCACCTGTATTTCTGTGTAAGACGTATCACCGGCCCCGTCAGGAAATGCCCATGTCACGTCAATTGCCCAAACAACATTATCCGTCGCAAACAGATTTACCGGCGTACCGGGCTTTCCTGCCTTACCGTTTAGCGTTGTAGAATCCGCATATCCCCACGGTGAAGAAACTTCCACTGCATTGACACCACGTACACGAACGTCATAAACGCCCGTATAAATACCCTGAATACTGAAGCCCTGAGCGCTTGTCTGGCTGACATTAACCCAGTCACCTTTATCCTTACGCCACTGCGCTACGTAACTGATCGCTCCTACAACACGATCCCACGTAACCTGCATTGAAGAAACTGACAGGCCCTGCTCAACGAAACTGACTTCAGAAATTTTGATATTAGCTGGCGCTTTCAGCACGCTGATTGGGGTTACTGTTATCGGGGCTGGCTCAATACGTACACCATCATCAATGTATCGATACTTATTAGGGTCATGCTGAACGCCTGAGATAGTGAATGTGCCGTCATCGTTTCCGGCAACGGATGTTACTCGGAAATATTGAATAGCCAGATTATCGCTGTCGATTGCCCAGACTGCGCCAGTAACAGGTGTGATACGGAAGGCAGTGTTAACGCTCACCGTTTTTTTATCAGCGCTGATGCTGCCAATAGTTCGCGTCTGTGCAGTGCCATCAGGCAGGTTTACAACAAGCCTGTCACCGGAAGAATAATCAATGGACCGGTCGAGGGTTATCCGCTGACCATTAACCTCGCTGATGCGGCCACCATTCTGCTTGCCGGACCTGAACGGGTCAGCGACGCCGATAATCTCTGCTGGTATCGGGATATAGCCATCAAGTCCCACACCAAAAGAAACTGTACCGTCTTTGGCATTGGACAGGATGGCCCAGCGACCGCGCCGGTGAGCTTCGCTCTGCGACGTGCAACCAACAGCTGTCAGACTCATTTCACGTACATCGTAGCGCTGCACCAGGTCAGAATCGTAAACGCCCTCAACAGTATCTGAGTAGTGATTGACCGGATCGGACCAGCTCACCTGACAGGATGAGTAACGGTTTTTGTAGCTGCCACCTGCATAGGTGAACAGCCCGTCAATCACGTTAGAAGCGTGGTAAATAAAATCAACGTCAACGTTGCCGTCAGAATCAACCTGCGGCACATCGGCGTTAACAAAAATCTGACTGTTACCCCAGAACGTGATGCCACGGAATATCGCCGCTATGTCCTTCAGGACCGTGTAAGCATCCTGCTGGCTCTGGATGAAGACGTTACAGGTAAAGCGAGGCTCCGTGCCGCCAGCGCCGTCCGGCACCATCTGATCGCAGTACTGCGCAATGCTGTACAGCTCCCATTTGTCGATCATGGAGGCATCGACTCGCGTACCCATACCGAATATTTTATCCAGCACCAGGTCATAGAAAATCCATGCCGGGTTATTGGTGTAGGCGTATTTGAAATCACCCTGCCAGGTTCCGGCATACGTGTGTGAAACCGGGTCATAGGTTGTCGGCGCCCGGACCAGGCGGCCTTTGGGCTTGCAGGTCACTTTAGGTGCCTGCCCGCTGAACTGGCTCGCATCGACCTCAATATAAAGCAGAGCGGTATTGGGATAGCGCAGCTTGCTGTCAATAACCTCTGCGAAAGAGAAAACCTTGAAGCCGTTTACCAGCTTCGATGAGGTTGAGTCAGCCGTAATGCGACGAACGCGCAAAGCCCATCCGCTTGAGGCTTTCGGTAAATCTATACGATGGTCGCGCTGATATTCAGAGGTGGTTTTACCGTTGAAGCTGCTGTCTACAACCGTGACCCATGAGCCACCATCGGTTGACAGGTCTATAGCGTACTGCGTAACCGTACCAACCATGTCACCGTTATCTTTGTACTGATACTGGACCGGAAGACTTAACTTAATACGCACAGCATCGAGTGACAGATTGCTGTACTGGCGGGTCCAGGGTACTGACTGCGTAACCGCAATATTCACAGAAAGTTCGTTATCGACTTCCGGCATGCCCTGAATATAATCCTGATCCTGCGTACCTTTGCGCCAGTCCCAGATTACGCCGGTGAAGTTATAAGTACCGTCATCATTTGCGAGCTGCGTATCATTCAGGTAAATCTGCTGCGCGGTTAATTCACCCTGAATTTCACCTTCAGAAATGGCGAGAAGCATTTTTAATTTTGCAATGGAGAGCAAATCATCCGCCTGCTCTACCGGCGTGTGCGCGCTACCGCCGCCGCCTTTACTACCCTGAATAATGGCACCTTCAAGAAGTCGCATATCTCACCCATAAAAAAAGCCACCCGAAGGTGGCCTGAAATGTAATGCAGTTGTTTTACTGCTGGTCGCTGGTAAAGCTGCCTGCGCTGATAATTGCGCCGCCGATCTCTCGCTGTCCATACAGCACGGGCACGGGATACCCCATCGCCACGGTATTAACCGGCGCGCCAAAAGCGTAGTTAGGCTTATTATCCGTACTGGATGAAGCGCCTATGTTGTATTTAGGCTGCGGCGTAAGCATCTGCACTACACCGCCCAGCAGCATACTGATACCCAGGCTGGTTAATGCTGTTGTGGCAAGCCCAACGGCTGTTGTAGTTCCTAATGCAGCACCGTATGCAGCAAGTGATGCACCAGCGGTAAAGAATGCTGCAACGATAGCGACCGCCCCAATAATAATTTGCAATGTGCCGCCACGTTTCGAACCTTCAAGAACAGGCTCCATTTCAAATTCAGTTTCAGCAGAGGACATATCAAATTCCTGCAAGCCGATATTTTCTTTACCGCTGAAGAAGGCGAAACGCACACCGTTGAAATGCGCATTTGATACGTACTTTTTGAAACCAGGTATCTGTGAGCACATAGCCCGCAAAAGCTCCCGCAAATCGGCCACGTGAAACTGATGTGAATGGCCAAACATTTTTGCCATCGGCCCTTTGAGGCGCATTGTTTTAAGCATCCACCAGCTCCTTTCTCCGTACTACTCTTACCGTGCGGGTTCGCCAGTATTCTCCATACGGAACACGGGAAGAGAGATTGCCCAAGTTATGATGAAGAATAATATTATCACCCAGATAAACAGCGGCATGGTTAGTAACCGGCGCGCCTATCTGCATCATGATCATGTCGCCCTTGCGCATCTCTGCCGCAGGCACTTCGACAAAACCTTCTGACTGCCAGTTATCGTCATAACGGTTTTCTTTGCCATCAATCCACCACTCATAATCAACTGACCAGTTATTAAGGTGGAGACCATGTTCCTGCTGGTAGTAATCCATAATGAGCGTCCAGCAGTCGGCAAAACCCAGCACCCAACGTCTCCCGACTAATTCGCGGTTTACTCGCGGGGAAAATGTGCAAAAGTCGCCGTCTGGCCATGACATAATTCCCCATTCCACCCCTGAGTAATCACACATTACCCTGTCTCTTTCTGACGGGATAAGTTGCGGCACATCCGGGTGTGAATGAATGACCATTAGAATCGTGCCTTCTGATTCAGCGGCACGTTTATCTTCCGGTGACAGAATGAAATGCGCGGTGGGTTCTTCCGAGATGTTGCGGCACGGGACATATTTTTGCGTTCTGCCGCACTGAATAATGAGCCCGCACGCTTCTTTGGGGTACTCCGCAGCAACATGCTCGCGTATCGCATCCATAATCTTTTTGCGCATGGCTATTTCCCCTGAAGGTTTGCGGCAGGAAAACCGCCATAGGGTAACGGCTGGTCTTCCCCGAACCTCGCCTTACAGTCCGCTAACCGGCCACCGCAAATATCTTTCGATGGGTCAGCCGTTGGCGTGCCGTCTTTGGCAAAATATTTACTTCCGGCGTAATCGCAGCCTGTACCTGTTCTGTACCATCCACGCATGCACCAGGTGCAGACAGGGGTAATCTGACGGGATGGGAGCTGAAGGCTCTGAATATCGAACGGGGAACACAGTTCAAAATCCACCTGAACGCGGTTTTCAGACGATTTGGCATTCACATAAAAAAGCTGAACGCGCTCTTCCTGCGGGTTTGCATTGGGATTACCCGCCGTCCAGTTTGCCGCATCAAGATATTTTGCCAGCGTGGTGTGGATGCGTACCTTTGCCTTCACCATGTCGTCAAACTGAAGGCACAGCGCTGTTACATAGTTCCCCACGTTACCCACCGATAACTTTGGCGTGGGCTGCGAACCAGAGCTGCTCATTTCGAGTCCGGTCAGCTCGTAAGGGTGCGGATCGTACTCGTTTCCCTGCCAGATAATGGAGGGAAGGTTTTCAGCTGCAAAAGACTTCCATCCTTCAGTTGGCAGGTTGTAGGCATGAAAGCGCAGGATGATATCCATCCCGAACTCTGTACCGTCAATCTCAATCAACTGAACTAACTGACCGGGCTCTAATGCCTGAACGTCCTGAATAAAGCTCATGTTTCACCCATAAAAAAAGGCGCCGAAGCGCCTGAATATTTGTGACATGTCACGGTGCAAAGGATTGCTCAAAAGTGAAAGCAACCTCGACAAAGTTTCCGTTAATAAACTTGGGGTTTATCGAGTCGGATTTAACCCGATAGAGCTTTTTTTCACCCCATGGATTCGTCCACCAGAAAGATGCCGTTACGTGAGCTTTAAGAAATTCCCTGACCGGAGCCATGGCGCTAACTTTACCATTGCAACTAAGAGACCAGCTTTCAGCAGCATCATTAATCCCTTTCCCCGCGATCTGTTTATAGCCATCTCCGAACTGCGCCTGAATCGCGGAAACGTTTAGCTGCTCGCTTGCTTCAGTTCTGGCGCACCAAATGAATGTATCAATAGCCATCGTTTCTCCGGACATAAAAAAACCACCCGCAGGTGGCTATTTAAAATAGACATTTAATATTAAGAGCAAAATAGCCTGAACCTTTCGTTAGCTACCTTATCCTTTTCACCCGCGATTATTACCGGGCCATGCTCTTTAATTTTTTTATCGACAACCTTAATATAAACGTAGAAATTACTTCTTCCGGTATATCCACCATAAGAATTTTTAGCATTGATAGTTCCACACACGTAACCTTCGCCGTCAGAACTCTCGCGGAAAAATGATTCAAACTTGGCGCTATCAGGGTCTTTAAGGGTTTCCCTAACGGTGTCTTGACCAAGTGCTATCATATCTTTTTCGCTAGGCTTGCAGGCGCTAAGCGATAAAGCAGTTAATACAATAAAATAAACCTTCTTCATATTTTATCCTTCGAAATATAAAGAAGATTATCTTATCAATGTCGCGCTTGTCACCCTCTATATAGAACCCCGCCTGGCGACATTTCTTTGCGCAACCTTTCGGTTATTGTAGTCTGCACTATCGATTTTAGTTGTATTGCCGCACTGGTTGTATTTGCAGTTGAAGTATCGCCTGAACCTTCACCCTGAACGATGCTTACCGGCGCATCAACGTGAATAATTGTGCTCCCTTTGCCAGACGCATTATCAACGCCGGAAGAGTACGCGCTGATACCCGCAGCACCATCCACGACCCCACCATTTGCATAACCTTTCATCAGACTGTAAAGGTTAGAAACGCCGATGCGATCAGTGGCTTCTTTCGTGAATACAAATTCCCCTTTATGCACGATGCCAGCAGGATCAAACTTTCCGCCTGTGCCGGTAAATCCGCCTCCATCATATGCGCTGAAGCTTGTAGACATGCCCATTGCACCCGTTGATGCTGCCGAACTTGCACCGGCAGCTCCTGCCGCTGCGCCGCCAAAACTGCTGGCAACCGAACCCAGAATGCTTCCCCACGATGAACCCGCGCTGCTCATAGCGTTCACTATGGCCATCTGAAGCGCTACCTTGGAAATCATCTGAAGAACTGAAAGCCCCCACGACTTCCAGTCGGCCTGACTGCCCACCAGCATGGCTGACATGTTATCCAGCGCACTGTCCATCGTGGTGGTAATGCCCTGCGATACAGTACCGGCTACATCACTGGTGCTGCTCAGCCAGTTCTGATACCCACGCGATGCACCGGATAACCAGTCCTGTTCAGCCGCAGCGGTTGCCTGATACTTTTTATCGAGGGCGTCCAGCGCCGCAGAGCGAGCAGCCATGGCTTCCGCCCCCTTGTCGGTTTTATCAAAGACGCGCTCAACCTGCTGCTGCTCGTTAAACCGATCACGCTGGCGGTCTCCCATACCTGCGGTACCGGAAGTAAGCGCTGCATCATCACTGTATTTACGCGCGGCTTCACGCAGGTCCTTAAGGGATTCAGTCATTTCACGCTGCTTGCGGACAGCCTCGTCAGCTTTCTGTGACCAGATAGCCAGCTGTGTTGAAGCAGCCTGAATAGCCTTTCTTTGCTCGTCAGTCCACTTGGCCCCGTTCTCATGTGAAGCGGCGTAAAGGTCTGCGGCCTTTTCCCCCTGAGACGCTCTGATGCGCTGAACCTCTGTGGCAACGCTGAGGTCAGCTATTTTGCGGGAATACTGTTCAGCCACCTGAGTGGCAGAACGCTCTTCCTTGGCCTGATCGCTCAGCGCCTTTTTACCTGCCTTCAGAGATTCAGAAAGGTTTTCCTGCTTCTGCCACGCCTCCACCGTATTACTGATGAACTTCTGGCGCGCCTCTGTATATTCCGGCGTATTCGTCAGCCCGGCATCATCAGCTGAGTATTCAGCCTGCCTTCTGATGCGGTTGACGCCAGAGAGACCGGCAATCTCACTGTCCCGCTCAGACTTCTGAATAAGCGCGCTTTGTTTGGTGCTCAGCTGAGCGGCGGGAATGCGAAACGGTGCACTGCCCAGACCGCTTCTGGCTTCCAGCAGCTGATTGCCCAGAGACATGAGCCGGTTAAATTCGGTGTGCTGGCCGTTCATCATAAGAAGCGACTGGTAAACAGAGTTCTGCTCTGATGCCTGTTGCCTCAGCAAAAAGACGCGTCGGTTTTCCAGCGTTTCAAGAACAGACTGCACGTCCTGAGATCGCGACTGCATCTGGTTCAGCCGTTCCTGCTCTACCGCAAGGCTTGATGTAGCCTCCTCCAGACCCGACGAAACCGACTCCATGCTGACTAGGTGATTAATGAGGTAACCGCCCACGGAGGGGCCGGGGCTGGCAATAATCTGCTGATAGCCCTGAATCTCCGTTTTAAGCTGACTTACTTTTTGAGCCTGTTCATCGACCAGCCGGTTCTGTTCCGCCAGTGATGTTTTGGTCTGCGCCTGATTATCAGAAACTTCCGGCAGCGCCATGCCCGGAGCCGCTTTTTTTACGTCCTCCAGGGTATTCATATAAGCCCGCGCAGATTCGCGGGCCTGCTCCTGCCGCTGGTACATTGTGTACCATGCCCCGGCACCCAGCATCACCAGACCGGGGATACCCCCGACCAGACCCAGCGCATTGCTGGTCAGCCGGGAACCCAGCGATGTCATGCTGTTGAGTCGCTCCTGAGCGGCGGTGCGGGCGGCGGCGTTTCTCGTAACAGCCAGCTGCGCCGCAGCCAGACGACGTTCTGCCGCCTCCTGCGCTGTCGTGCCCCGTGCCGCAACCAGCGCCTGTTGTGCCCGATAGATTGCGGCTCGCGCCCGCGCCGTGGAAATCTGTGTCCCGTGTATCTGCGCCTGCGTCAGGGCCACTTCATTTTTATAAGCGGTAATGATACCCGCAGAGGCAGAAAGCGCACCCGACGCCATGCCGCCAAAGAAGCGGGCAGCCCCCACCGCGACCAGTGCCCCGGCGACGGTCGCAACGGTATCGATGTTTTTGGCAACGCCTTCCAGCGCACCTGACAGGCTGGCAGTGGCACCCGATGTGGTATTCGCTTCACCGACCCATTGCTCAAAGGCGTTCTGCACTTTGGTGACTGAACCCGCCACGGAAGCTGGCAGGGAAGCAAACTCGCTCTGAAGTTTACCCAGCTGGCTGGTCAGCGCCGGGACAACCTTATCAATGGTCAGCTGACCCTGATCGGCCATCGCCTTTAAATCTTTTCGCGCAACGCCCATGCCTGCTGCCAGCGCACGAATGACGCGATCACCGGCTTCGTTCACCGCGTTAAATTCTTCGCCTCGCAGTACGCCCTGTGCAAGCGCCTGGCTGAACTGCGTGATGACAGAACTGCTTTCCTCAGTGCTGGCACCGGAAAGCTTCAGGCCGGTTGATACGGCTTCAGTGACTTTCAGTACATCCTGAGCGCTGTAGCCAAATTCGCGCATTGAGGCAGCAGAACGGGCATACAGATCGGCATTGTCCCCAAAGGCAGTGCCGGTGCGCTGACTGATTTCCATCAGCGACTTCTGCACCGTGCTGAACTCACTGGTGGATTGTGAAGCCTGCTTCAGTCGCGCATTAACGGCATTCCAGTTGTCTGCCAGCTCGATAAGATGCCCGGTCGCAAAGGCACCCGCAAACACGCCGGTCATCTCCAGCGCCGTTTCGCGGGTTGTCACCAGTTGCTCATTAAGTTCCTGAATGGCCCGCTGACTTTCGCGGGCAGCTGCCGCTGCCTTACGGCCACCCTGCTCCATTGAGCGGTAATAGTCCGTCCCCATACGGGACGCCCGCGCAATCTCACTCTGAAATGAAGAGGAGTTAGCAGATATTTTGATGATAAGTTCGCGCAGCGTAGCCATAAATTACCCTGTAATGGCTGCGCTAACCTGCCAGCGCAGCAAAGAAGTTTTCGAGCCCGTCAGATTCCTCCACAAGTTCAGGCTCCCGCCACTGAAGCAGCACATCATCCAGCTTCACTTTTGCCCCCTGAGAATTCAGCACGGCAGTAGCAACCTGAGCAGCCTGAATATCACCACGCCGGTCACTGATTGGATTCACGCGGTCGAACTCAATCCACATTCTGAGCTCACTTGCCGTCAGGGTGCTTTTAAGTTCGTGCAGGGTGCGCCCCAGACGCAGCGCCAGCGCCATCAGGAAAAACGTGCCGGGCTCTTTTACTTTGCTTCCGCAGCGGCCTGCGACGTACTCAGGTCAAGCGCCTGCTTCAGAAGTCGCGCATGAACCGGACCATAAATCTGCTCAACCTGCGGGCGATCCTCGGCGGTGAATACCGGCATATCTTCTTCATCAAGCAGTACGTCAATGAACAGCACGACATCGGCACTTTTATTGCGCAGTGCACGCTGAGCGGCGGTCAGGATTTCCTCTTCGCCTTCAGGGCCTGGATTAATAATCTGCTGCCACTCAAGCCAGCCTTCACCGGAGGGCTCACGCAGCTTAACTTTTGCATTTTCCCACTCAGGGACCGCAACGATCTTGCTGCGAAATCCCGCCATCGGAGCCAGTGCCAGAGCGCGAAGAGGATTGCGTGATGCGTCTTTTGCCATTTTATTCTTCTCGTAATGAGTCAGGAAAAGCGGCTTTCGCCGCTGCCATTAAGGTGTTACAGGCGCAGGAAGAACGGGAACGGGCTTGCCCTTAACGCGCAGGGTAAAGGATGCCGTCACGACGCCAGCCGTTGAGACGCTCCAGCTGTTCTGGCGCACTTCTGCCAGAAACGCATAGCCATTACCGGAAGGGAAAATTACCTGGAAGGCATGCAGCGTGTCGCCGTCATAGGCCTGACGCAGCGTTTCCTGTCCCACCTCATCAGCAGACCAGTTTCCCGACAGGGTGACTTCACCCGGTGCGGCCAGCCCGTTTGTCATCTCCTGCTCAGTGGAGCAGAGCGTGGTGGTTTCAATGTCGGACTTCTGTCCGCCAGTAAAGCTGATCTCCTTGGTAGAGCAGTTGATGCTCTGCCAGGTCGCCCCTGACGGATTCGCCTCGGTTGCAGGCTCGGCGGAAACGTTGATTTTCGTTCCCTGCGTTTTTTCGTACTTTGAGGACATGGGTATCTCCAGATAGTAAAAAGCCGCCCGGAGGCGGCTGATTCAGGGGGTTAAGTCCAGAGCTGAACTTCCAGCGTTGCCCGGTAAAGGGACGTGTCAGACTCGTAGTCGTTGCTTTCATTAAGAGATACGGGATGCAGCGGCTGAAGCGCAGCCTGCACCTGATTGCGAATGGTGCGGGCTTCATCAGTGGATTGTGACCAGACGTCTACTTGCAGCGTAGTAACCTTCTCCGCCTGGCCGCAAAACACGTCCTCCGAAACAGCAGATGGAAGCAGGAAAACGATCCACGGCGCTGACGTCCCGGACGGCGCGACGTAAGGGAAAACATTACCGCCAGCCAGCTCGCCAATAAGCGGATAAATATCGGCTTCGGTCATTTCGACAGCACCTCATCAATCGCTTTATTGAGCTCGTCAAAAGCCGCTTTAGCGGCCTCTTCCTGCTTCTTGTCGTAAGCCGGTCGGACAAACGGATGTGCAGCCATTTTAGATGTCCCGTTCTCCAGATAACGCCAGTAAAAAGCGTTATTAGGCGATGAGGCTTTCATTTTGTTATCGCTGTTGCCCGTATCGGGATTTGTGCCGCGAATATGAATGCCCGCAACCGCTTCACCCGGCGCGCCTTTACCAAAGAGCACAACGATATTTCGTTTAAGTTTGCCGGTTTTTTCCGGCGCTGTGTCTGCGACTTCCTGCTGAATGATTTCGGCACCAGCCCGGACAGAACGACGCAATACTTGTTTGCTCTCGGCCTTACTCAGCAACTCAAGTTCGCGGGCAATGTCATTCAGCCCGGAAAAATCGAGGTTAGAGCTAATCACTGTTTAACCCCCTTCTCACAAAGCAGTTCCAGACGTGTGCCGTTTTCAGCCGTTATGGCTGACTTAATGTCATAGGCCTCACCGTTTCCGGTAGGTGGATTATGAACAACACGCCAGCCAGCACTGATAACCACTCCTGGCACATGGCGAATCCAGATGCGTGATGTGGTCCCTGAAATTTCCGCGCCTGAGTCCAGCAGTTCGCGACCAGAAACATCACTAATCGACGCTCTCACGCTCTTAATATCGACCCACCCGGTTGCTGGCTGACCTGAAGGAAGACGACCTGTAGCGGGTTTTTGCAGCGTAACCCGGTAACGCAGAGGTCCGGCTCTCATACGCCATAAATCCGGTAAGGCTGTAAAAGCGCCTCAACAGCAAAGTCCAGTGATGAAGTTATATTGCCAACGTTCACTGCTTCACGGTTTGCATACCAGTGAGCAATCAACATCAGCATGGCCGTTTCAATATCTTCGCCATATAACAGTGAGTCAGGGTCGGCCAGATATTGTGGATCATCAGCCTTTTCATAAAGCCTGCGGCGGGTATATTTTTCCACATACCGTGCCGCAGCTTTAATGCGGGCCGTTATCCAGGGGTCATCCTCAGTGAATTCCTGCTCAAGGTTGCAGTGATATTTCACCTGTTCAACGGTCAGCATGGAAACCCCTTACTTAGATTTAGCCTTGGGTTTTTTATCACCTTCATTGTCAGATGATTTCTTCGTGCCGGGCTCTTCGGCATAGCCACGCTCCACCAGCTGACGCCCGTGTTGCTCAAGCGTTTCAAATTCAGTGCCTTCGGTAAGAACCGTGCCGCCGTGATAGATAGGCTTAATAGATCGCAGTTTCATGGTGTGCTCCTCAATGAAAAGCGGCCCGCAGGCCGCCGTCATGAATTACGCGCCAGCGGCTGCCGGTGCGGTAAAGGTGCCGTAGATAAATGCTTCCGGGCGCTTCACAGCAAGTGCCAGACGCTCTTCACAACGAATTGAGATCATGTTTTTCTCAAAGTCGTCGGCGTTCTCAGTGGAAATAACCACGTTGGCATCTTCACGATCAAACAACTGCGCGGCAGCGTTAAACGCACCGGTCAGGAATTTCCCCTGGAATGCGGCAGCTTCGGTGGCGACAACCGGCAGGCCCCACAGCGTCGGGCCTGTCAGCGCGGACGGGTTTGCCAGAATATAACGGCCCAGCGTGTCTTTGGTCAGTTCGATCTTCGCCCAGTCAATGAAGTGCAGAACGTGACCGGACGCCGGGAAGCGGGCCAGCTGAGCCTGAAGCATTGCCAGACGCAGATCATCAATGCCGTTCTGCTGCTCAACGCTGAACGCAGCACTGAACGCGGTAGCCTGCGGCACGATGCCATGCAGGTGCGCCCCGGTACCGTCACCGAACAGAATTTCCTGCTCTTCGACATACTTCAGGCCGTAACGCATTTCAGCATCGACCGTGGATTGCAGCTGCGCGAAATCGTCCAGAATCTGTTTGGACGCTTTGAACATGTGCGCGATGGTCGTGACTGGCGTGATTTTGGTTGCGAACTCAATGTTGCTGTAAGGTTTAGCCGTCCCTTCAGGAACCACCTTCGCAGCGTTAGTAAATCCGGTCTGTTGTACCCAGAAAATAGCCGGTGAAGAAGTACGGCCTGGCGCGATCAGATCACGGATAAACAGGCGTTGTTTCGGTGCAGTATCAATACCTGGCTGGCGCTGAGGCTCAACCACGCCATCTGCGACATCCGTTGACAGCAGCGCGGCATTAACCGGAATGCTGACGCGCTTGCCGCCTTCCACACTGGCTGCGAAATTCTTCAGTGCTTCATTGCTGATAACAACATGACCGACTGTCTCAATAACCTTTTTAGCGCTATTCAGCGGCATGTTGGCAACGTGCTGCTCAAGCTCACCCAGTGAAGATTTGATGGTTTTGTTCGCTTCAGTCAGCGCATTGAATTCGGTGGCGATCTTGTCCACCGCTTCTTTGGTCTGGGCAGACAGCTGACCAGAGTTTTTCGCTTCTTTCAGCGCATCTTCAGCCTTCTGGCTGAAAGTGCCGGACACTTCTTCCAGTTTTGCTGAAACCTTCTTCAGTAAATCATTTACATCTGACATGGTGTTTCCTTATTTGCCGAACGCGGCCAGCGCGTTTTGAAGTTGTTGAATGTTTTCAGGGTTTATTTCGTCGGTAGCGCCCGGCATACCTTCAGGACTGGCAGCAGCGCCCGGCTTGCTGCCCGTTAATGCTTTAAGAAGTTTTCGACGTTCAGAGCGTGGCGTGTCGGTTTTTGACAAAAGCGCGTCAAGCTTACGCAGCGCCGCAGCGGGGCTGTCGTTGTCGTCGGCGATTTCATCGGCTGACATCAGGCGATCTGCAAAACCTTTATCAACTGCATCGCTGCCGCCGATATAGGTTTCGCCGTCCATCATTACGGCCACATCCTCTGAGCTGAGGCCGGTCCGGTGTGAATAGATATCGCCCATGGCTTTATCAAACGGCTCCATGTCAGCAGCGATTTGCGCCAGATCGTGTCGGTTGCCCATCGCATAAACCCAGCAGTTATGGATCATCAGAAAAGCACCCCGCCCAATCTGGATATCATCCCCGGCCATCGCGATGATGGAGGCAGCTGATGCCGCAAGGCCCAGCACTTTTACGGTGACCTTTCCTTTGTATTCCCGCAGCAGGTTATAAATCGCCAGACCTTCAAACATGTCCCCGCCAGGCGAATTAATGTTGACCGTGACGTCTGCGCCGCCCATGGAACGCAGCGCGCCAGCAATACGGCTGGCGGTCACACCCTCGCCCCAGTAATCAGCGCCGATCACATCAAAGATTGAAATGCTGTTTTCATCAGCGTTAGCGGCCTTAATACCGCCGTTCCAGCGCTCCATAGCAGCAGACGGCAAATCCCGTTTTGAGAGTGCAGAAGGCCGCCCCGCCGGTGCTGCCGGAAGGCTTTTCAGTGTCATGGGAATTGCTCCTAAGCCGCTTTTTTAAGCGGAGATTGTTCGAACGGAATATCGGGAAAAACGTAGTTATGGATTTTCAGAAGCGTTGCCGCCTGTGCGGCCTGACTGTTTTTCTTCAGGTCTTCAAGTGGCGTCAGGTTCAGCTGAACGGTGTACAAATCGCCGCCTTCAATCGGAGGCATGTTTTCAAGGCGGCGAACGTCATTGCGGGACATCCAGCCATTTTGCAGCGCCGTTGTGTAGTAAGCCGACCGTCCGGCACTGTCGGCGCGCAACAGACCTTCAACCGAGAACTCAGCAAACAGGTCTTCATCACCATCCAGCAGGCAGCGCGAAATCTCCTGCTCAATATTTACCAGCAGTGGGCGAAGCGTATTGGTCAGGAACTGAAGGTTCATCCCTTCCACGCTGGACGCCCAGCTGCTCTGCTTGTCTGCGTGCCCGACCATAAACGCCGGAACGCGAAACCAGCGGCATATCTCCTCAATGCTGAAAGCGCGTGATTCCAGCATCTGGGCGGCTTCTGGGTTCATGGTGACGTTCTGATATTTCAGACCGCCTTCCAGCACCATAATCTTCCCGGCATTTTTCGAGCCGGTAAAAGCCTGCATATAGCCGCGCAGCCTTTCCCTTTGCTCTGCATCCAGCGCATTTTCAGCGGACAGGAAGCCGGAACTTTGCAGGCCGTTCTCAAAGATTTTTGCCGCCGACTCTTCGACCGCCATCGCCGCGCCAATGACGTCACGCCCCTCCTTCATTGGCATCATGCCGCAGACACCGTCCAGGCCGAATCCACGGATGTGCATCAGGTTCTTTTCAGGGATGACTCGCTTTTGCCCGTTTTCGGTATAGGTGTACTCAAGCCGCCCACTTTCAAGCCGCTTCACCACCATGTTTTGTGGCAACAGAGGAAGCAGTGAAACAAGCTTGATGCCTATCATCTTTTTTTCGATAAAGGCATTCCCGCGAAGGCATATACTGGCAACCAGCATCAACATAAAGCGCGACGGCGTCATTTCCATGTTAGGACGGCGACACAGCACCTGATATGCAGGATGACTGGTTGCCGGTTTTCGTGACCCGTCCTTCTGACGCTCGTAAATTTTGAGCGGTAGCGTAGATACGGATTCACTCAGCAGCCTTACACAGGCCCAGACGGCGGAAAGGTGGATCGCTTTATCAGTCGATACCACCTTCCCGCTGCTGCTCATCCCCATCCATTCCTGCCAGAACGTCCCGGTCGTAAGCTCAATCGGCACGCCGAGCCAGTTCAGCAAGGCGCTTCTAACCCTGCCCGGCTGCTTGTTCTTGTTCATCAGACACCTATCATTATCGGATTTTCAAAGAAACCACTCAGGTCTTGTGCGTCATTGCCGCCATTAACCAGCAACCGGCTTTTGGCAGTAAACAACGCGACCGGCCCGTCGATTTTGTTTTCAGGCGTGGATTTGTTCGGGAAGATGTTGTCGTTCTTGTCGGGCTTGACGGTTATGTTTGACATCATCCAGGTCATCACGGGATTACCGTCATGATGGATTTTGCTGCCATAAACTTCGGCCTGAACAGACTTCATAGATTCCGAAAGGTTTTTTACTGTCTGGGCGACTTCAACCAGAGGTAACCCTTCTTCGGCAAGCGCCAGGCTGAATTGCGTGGCACTCCATGGGTCGAAGGCTATTTCTTTCAGGCTTTCACCTTTCACCCACTCAACGATTTCTGCTTTGATGAAGCCGTGATCGATAACGTCTCCGTCAGTCAGTTCCAGAAAACCGGCGTCAGACCATTTGCGGTACAGCTCAGCAATATGGTTAGGAGCCGTTTCTATGCGGCCTTCGGGAAGCCAGAACCTCGGTTCCGTATGGGTTTTTCCTGTCGGGTCTCGCCATACTTTCACCGCAGCGCAGATATCAATTTTGTTAGCCAAATCGACGCCAACCCATAGCGGCCATTTTTTACGCTCTTCAGAATCTGCAATGCCCTCCCTTTTTGCCCAGCGATCCATATCCATCCAGGCGCTTTCAGCGGTTACCCAGATGTTCAGGTGTTTGGTAAAGAAGTTTGGCCGGGCGGCTACCTGTTCTCTGGCTTTTTTAGCCAGTCGCCGCATGTCGTCCCAGCGCTTACAAATGCCGAGTCCGGGGTTCGCCTTGGGCCAGTTAGCCTCATCGAACGGATCGTCTTCTTCATCCAGCGTGTAAATCACGGCAAAATACGTGTCATCGTCAACTACGCCGCGCAACACTTTTATGGCGTAGTCGCGCTGTTCAAAGCAGATCCCCTCTTTGTTGGTTCCGGCTGTGGTTATGGCAAAAAGCAGCGACTGGAGGCGTGCGCCGGTTGCGGTTTCCAGAACGTCCCAGACATCACGCGTACGGTGAGCGTGGAGCTCATCGACAATGCCACAGTGAATGTTGAGGCCGTCCAGGTTATTCGCGTCGCTTGAGAGCGGCTCAAACTTTGAAGCGGAACGTTCCTGATGAATATTCAGTTTTACATGACCAAATAACCGGCCCAGCGTGCGCGGGGCCTTCTTGATCATGTTCTTCGCATCATCAAAAACTATTCGTGCCTGATCGCGGGTCGTTGCGGCTGAATAGACCTCCGCGCCCCCTTCTCCGTCAGCGCCGGTCATGTAAAGACCGATACCTGAAGACACTGTTGATTTAGCGTTTTTACGTGCGACTTCGTTATAAGCCGTCCTGAACCTGCGAACCATGACGCCGTCGCCATCTTCGTCCAGCACCTGTTCACCCGTGATTTCATCAATCAGCGGGATAATGAAGCCAAAAAGGTTAATCAGAATGAAGACATGCCACGGCATCAGCTCAATCGGCTTGCCTGCCAGTGCGCCTTTGACGTGCGGAACAAAATTGTAAAAGTCGAGAATGTGCTGAGCGCGGTCCTCACTGAAGTAGATACCGCGTTCCGGCCCATGCTCTAAATCATTGAGGAATCGCTGGCACGCGAGGCGTACCAGTTCGCCAGCAACAATCTCGCCAGACAGCACGCGCTCGGCGTACTGAATTCCAGCTTGAACGGTTGCCATTCATCATTTGCGCTTTTTAAGAAATTCTTCCAGAGGATCGGCCTCCCCCTGCCCGTCGCTGCTAACTTTGCTGCGAGAAGCTGGAGTCATGCCGAATTCAGACATCATTGCCCGCAGACGTTTCCAGGCATCGGACATCATCGCAACCTGCGGATGAGCCTTTACCAAAGTTTCCCCCGCCATATTGGTTACGTTGTAAGTCTCACCAACCTGATCGATTACGTCGCGGTGTTTACGCCATTCAACATATGCGCCAATTAATAGCTCAAGCGCCATGCCATCAAGTTTGGAAATAACCCCGGAGCAGTCCAGCTCCTCACCGATCCGTTTGAACCAGTACTTTTCCTGTTTATTAAAATGCTTCGGAATTAGGGGTACCCCTGAAGGCGGTTTTGGCTCAGCCTTGTTCAAAGCCCGTTTGGATGGGTTCCCCTTGACCAAACGCAGAGCCGTCGGGATTCTCGGCGGTCCAGACATGATTGAAAACTCCTATTGATCTAACCTTCAGGGTCCCCTAAAAAAGTTTTGTAACCTGCGGCGGTGTGAAAAAAGGTTAGGCGGCGGTCCTTTGAGGCCAGAGCCCTGAACTTTTCCCCCGCCCCACCCTCAAATGATAATGAATATCATTCACATCAAAATGATTGCATTTGAAATCATTTTCCGATGGTGATTCTCATTTGATGTTGTCATGCGCCGCTCTGGCAAGCTTCCTGCTTGGCGGGCCGCTGTTCCCGATGCGTGGACTGAATACTTTGTTGATATCCCAGCCTGCCTTCAGTCGGTACTCAATCGAGTTGCGGGAAATGCCAAGATGCTCAGCCCACTCATTGAGACACATAGTCTTGCCATGAGCCGTATAACGTCGGTGCGACTTATTTCTGTGGGTGGCCTTCATCTTTTCACTGCCGCGCTTCTGATTACACACGGCGCAGCTGGCAACAAGGTTTGACTCAGCATTGTTGGTTTTGCAGTCATCGAGATGATCGACATGCATATCATCCCAGGTAACCATGGTGCCGCACCAATGGCAGCTGAAAGGGCCGTCACCATGCTGTTGGTGGTAGACGACGCGATGCTCATAGGCTCGGTTACTGTTACGGCTTAACGGGTGAGTGGGAGCGTTTACCAGTACATAACCACCCGAGTGGATGAGATTACCCGGCTTGAGCGTGCTTAACTTTTCTGTCGAGCCATGTCGGCGAACGCGCATGTAATGTTTTTCACAATACGGAGTGTTGTTGGCTCTGATTAGCAACCCACACCCCTCAACGGAACAAGCAGGTCGCAATGCCTTAGCACCGACGTGCGCGCGCCCTGAATCACTTAATGAATCAGTCATGCTTTTACCTTTAAGGGTTAGTTTTGGTTTAAACGATCCCGCGCGGTTTTGGCCTTATGGCACTTGAAGCAGATCGCAATCAGATTACTATCGCTATCATTGCCGCCATGTGCTTTAGGTTTGATGTGGTCAACCGTGGATGCGGGAACAGGCTTGCCGTTCTTCAGGCATTGCTGGCAGATGTGTCGGTCACGCTTCAGGATGCGAGCTCGGATAGCTTCCCACTTGCTGCCGTAACCTCGCTGATGTCGGGTCTGACCTCTCTGATGTTGCTGCCACCCTTCATTACGGTGGGCTTCACAATATCCAGAACGGTCAGTTGTTGTTTTACCGCAGCCAAGCTTTCTGCAAGCGCGTGGGATGGCTGAAGGCATTAGTGATTAGCCTTGTACAGCAGTCCGCCCGGCTTCAGTTCTTTGTTCAAAAGTTCTTCGATGGCTTTCGCTAGCATGCCATCTTGGATATTCACTTCTTGAGAGAAGGTAATGATCATTGAGCCTGTGGGTGAAAACCACTGGTCGATATGAATTGGCAAGCTGTCCCAGCAGGGTATTCCGAGATCATCAAATTTCAGAGCCACCAGCTCATGACCTTCAGGAAGAGGGACATCCAAAGAGCGTTTATATGGTGATTCTGTATAACCCTGCCCACTCAGACCACCTACATATAACATGTCGCGAAAAGACTTCTTCTCTTTCCAGTCAGGTTTAGCGGCATAAACCCTGATAAGATATTTCTCGCCGTGTTTTATAACTTCGCCGCATTCGTCACGACTGACTGTTCCTAAAATTGGCAGCGTCACAATTGCCTTAACAATACGTGTAGTCGTAGTCATTTAGAATTTCCTGCTGGCTGGATGTGTTTAAGGTTTCACGTTTCCGCTGAAGCCATGAGAGTCCATCTCGATGATTACTTCATTCACCGCGCGAACTCCGTCAGCAAATGAGGCTGAGAAGAACTCGTTGTTTAGTCGGAAAGCTGACAGCTTTTCATGCGCCGCCTGCTCTATTAGCCGGTAATCAAAACGCGTTTCGGTGATGAAGCTATCGGTGACTCTAAATCCGAACTGTTTCTTCAGCTCAGAAAACCGGCTCAGGCACTTGCCTCTGCTGGACATGCCGATCTTAATTAGCTGTCCATCAGTGGCGACATAGACTCTTCCGCCCTGTCTCTCTCTTCGACGTAATGACATCTGCTTTCCTTTCGGTGGTGAGCCTAAGTTCACGCGGATAAAAGCAGCCCACAGAGTGAAAACATTACTGCTTACCCCATAGACTCACCCCGCAAGGCTCTGTGGTTTGTTGCCCCGTGACGGGCGCTTAGAATTTTATTCTGGAAGGATTTGAGTTAATGATTACTTGGCCGGGCAATGGTGAGACCACCAGTCGATGATTCATTGTGTTTATGCTAAAAAGTGAACTCATTGAATGCAGTTTTCAGCATAAAATAAAAAACCGCCCGTAGGCGGCTTAGTGGTTTTGCTTTCATTATCCGTGAATAACGAACAGAGCCTTACAATGCGGGCAGAGTAAAGGCTGCTCTCGGGAAATCTTTGTAATCGATTGCTTAGAGGTTTTTTCACAAATAGGGCATTTGGCTTCAGTTTTGATTTTGGCAATACGGTCCATCATCTGAGCGAAGTAGGACATGGTATTCGGCCTTTTTTTGTGAGTGGAGCTCATCATAACACAGACGGTTAATCTTTAGCTTCTTGTTACTCTTGCCTGATTAACCCGCCGCCGCAACGCTTCACAGCGTGGCTAATCGTACCCCTTGTCGGAGGATTCTTAATCGCATAAAAAAGCAACCGCTTACGCTTGTTGTCGCCTGAGCATTAGCTAATTTATTTTATGTAAAACCTAAAACCATAAAGAACTCCTACCATGTCCTTGGCCCACGGATGGGCCGCTTTTTTCATCATTAGGCACACTCGCAAATGGGCCTTGTGATGCTTACTCAGCAATCTGCATCTGGACGGGCGACGGCGCGACAAGCCCACATACATGCTTCCTGCATTTTGGTGCGAGCGATAGATAAGCATCGGCCTGCTTCATGCGCTTCTACTGAGTGGTTGCCTGTCACAGAAAGCTCGTCTTGCACCCAGGCTTTTTGCTTTTCGAGTAACTGGCAGAAATCACGGCTGGTTTTCTTCAGTTCGTTCATGTCTTCAATTTCTTTTGGGCCAAGTGTCCGATAGCCCTTAACGGTGCTGCCATCTTGCGGCTTTGCTTCGCTCATACCTTCCTCTGCTTAATTTAGACATTGCTCATTGATATATTCTTGCAACCCGGCTATCTGCTTTCCGGCTGTTTCGATTCGCTCTCTGAGGGCGAAATAATCCCGTTGAGCGGCGTCAGTAAGTCGGGGGCTGGCTGCATCATCCAGGCTGGCGGTGCCGGTGGAGGATTGTTCCGGGCAGGTTGCGTTGAGCTGCAACCGACGCTTGCCAGCAATAACGTCGTCATGAAGCAGATCGATAGTCGCTTTAGCATCAGCTAGTTCCTTTGTGTATTTCGCACCTAGCGCAGCAACATTTCGCTGGCGTGTCTGCATGTCACTGATAGTGGCGTTCGCCAGCTCCAGCGCGTCTTTGGATTTATCTCGCTGTGCTTTGTAATCAATGGCGTTGCCCCGGTAATAAAGAGCTACTGACATGGCTGTCACGATTGCTATAACAGCCACCAGAGCGGGAAATATTGAAGCCTTAGCCTTTGAGATCATCTTTGCTTTCCGCCAGACACATTGAACGCTCCATGTCGCGACGGTTCATCAGGCCGCGCCATTTCTGTCCGCCAGCGTAAATCCAGCGGCGAAGCTCTTCACACGCACCATCAACATCACCAGCGTTAAGCTTTTTCAGGAGCGTTGATTTTGAGAAAGCACTTGAACCAACGTTGTAAGTGAAGCTATAGAGTGCTGCCCGTTGATACTCGCCCAAAGGAATCCTGACCATGCTGTCTACAGACTTCTTAACCGGCTGAAGGTCATTCCATAACAGTCGATCACATTCGCGGTCGGTGTACTTTTTGCCCTTGATGATGTCGGTTCCGGTATGACCATCACAGACTGTCCAGACACCAACTATATCTTTGTAAGGCTCATACACCCGACCCTCTACTCCATCTTTACCACCAAGAAATACTGTGGCGATAAGCATGGAGCCGCCCCCCGCAGCAGCTATTAGCGTGTTGCGCAGGCTGTTTGACATCCCCATAGCTTATTCCTCAGTCAGGTCTGGTGCGGTAGGCCAGCGTTGAAGCGCCTGAATCTGCGCGAGTGTTGCTTTGCGTTTGTAATACCAGTTGATACCGAGCGTCAGTAGCGCGACCAGAATACCGGCCAGAACGCCAACAGCACTCCATTCATCGGGACTCAGCCTGGTCAAAAGACCGTTGGCAATCGTCCCGGCTGATGCGCCGTATGCCGCGCCTGATGCCAGTTTGCTCATATCGATACTCATATACACCTCCGTGATAACGGGCGGTGCTGTTTGTAGTCTTAGAAAAGATGCGCAACGCCACGGCGTCAAAGTGTGTGTGGAGACTGTTTGGCGTGCGCAAAAACGAAAAAAGGCCGCTCTGATGGCGACCTCTTTGTATTGGACCCTGATGCTATAGCGGTAAGTACCTTGCCCGTCGGCAACAGGATTTAAATCATCTTTTAGGAAAGATTAAAATTAAATTTGGTTAACTCAGCCATGTCTTAAATTCCCTTGATTATGAAAATTCAGAGGGCATAGCTGAGTTAAAGTTGCCGCCCCGGGTGCCTCCCGGTAAGCCACATAATGATCAATATGGCTTGTGCAAGATTACCCACAGCGTTAGCTATGAAGACCATTTCACCCCGCCGCTTAGGGGGATTAGCAGCAACTCAAAAAAATTAACATAAATTTATTTTCAGTAACTCCTGACAAATTCTGAAAACATTGGGGCATAAAAAAACCCCGCCAATTGGCGAGGTTTCGAATGTTATGTGTCAGTGCGTAGTGACAACTCATAGCAGATTAAAGCCGGTTTTGTCATGACACAACCCTTTTCATCAATGGCGTGACGATATTTTCTTTTTTGCACTCACGATCCATTTCAAGGGTGATATTCAGCGCACTGAGACAACCATCAATAAAGCTTTCCGCTTTCTGAATACGCAGGGAAACCGTGTTGTAAGAGACCCCGCATTTCTTTTCCAGTGCCCGTAACGGCAGTCTGTCGATGTAGTACCATTCCACCAGTGCACAAAGGTGCTCATCGCTCTTACAGAGCCGTATCATGGCCTCGTTGATGAACATACCGTCATCATCGCAGCAGGAAGGCTTACCGGCCCGACTGGCTGGAAGTAACCGTGAAAGCCCCGCAGCAATACGTGGATAGCCGATATTCGTCTTGCCGCTTGCTGCCCATACACCCCAACGCTCTAATACCTGTGACATGTCACGCATAGTTAATCCTCTCCACACACTTTATTTTTTGTCTGTCCCAATCACACCGACTGCAATCGCGTGATCGAGGAATCTGAACAGCAGTTCAATCTGACTGCCAAATTTTTCTTCAAACGCTTTCATATCCCGGTGCAGTTCATCGTGATGCGCTCTGCATAGCGGTATCACAAATAAGTCATGCGCCTTGGTACCCATTCCTCCCTGTCCGTGTCCGATGATGTGATGCGGGTCGTCTGCCTGCGTGCCGCAGCATGCGCACTTCTGTGACTTAACCCACCGCGTATACGTCGTACTTTCCCAGCGCTTACGCCTGGGGCGTTTCATGAATGATTCCGGCGACTCAGGATCGGCGTGAAGGCTGATTATCTTTTTGACCACCAGCGCGGCATCCTGAATTACTTCGGTTGCACGTCGCTCTGGCGCGATGAAAGACTCTTTTAGCGTGCCGGTGCCTGCTTTGTCCTTTGGCATGCGGAGAACGCGCCTTGCCGGTGCCTCCGGTATCAGGTCGATTACGTCATTCAGGGATGCCCACCAGCACAGTTCAGGCAGCGTTAAGTGGTGCTCACCTGTCAGGCCCAGTTCATAACTGGCGGTTCTGATGATCCATAGCGCCATATTGCTTTTAGCTATGTTTTCAACTGACAGCGGAATGCCGTTTTCCCGGAGTTCATTATCATGGCTATAACACAATGACACCAGGCCGATTTCGGTCTCAAGCAGCGTATATTCGTGGTGATGCCACGTTTTCGCATCATGCAGCTGGCAACACTCAAAGGTACGGACGAAAGCCGTCAGTGCATTCATCCCACCAGCAGCTTTGATTACGCGTTCATGGCTAAAGAATGGCTCTAACGAGGTTTCGTCCAGCAATGGCTGTGTGCCGTCATTGATGCGACCGGATGGCAGGTCTTCCATGTCAGGTGTCGGTGTGCAGACCAGAACGCGGTTACGGAACAGGTGAAGCAAGTCCGAGCCAGGCTTAAGCAGCACAATCCCCGTGCGCGGTGCGATTTCAGGTGTAAGCAGTGCTCTCATGCGTTACCTGCCAGCTCTTTGTCGTGGGTGTACTCCCCATTCCATGACTTTTTCATTGGCATCTGGCCTTTGAGGTACTTCCGGTAAAGCCAGACAGCGCCATCACGAAGCAGTACCGGCTGGTGAGTAGTGAAGCTTGCCGCTGACGTTGGGTTAATCTTGCTGCTTTTCTCGGTCAGATATTTATCACGGGCCTGAGAACGAACACGCCACTGCGCATGGTTGCCATTAGGGTTATCGTCATAGAGCCAGTTTGCATCCTGAAGCCAGGCGCTTATCTTGCTGGTATTGACACCGTTCAGGCGCTTGCAGAACTGAACTGGTGACAGGCCATCACTGAACAGGTTCTCAAGGTGATCGATATACTGTGCCTGTCGGTGAGTCAGCACTTCTGCCTGTTGTTTGGCTTCCATTGCATCAGCCCATGCACGAGCCAGCTTAATCGGGTCAGAGATATCAGGCAGCATCACTCCATGGACTTCACGCAGGCTGAAGTAGCTTTCCTCAAGCTTTTCGTAGAATGACCATGCCTCGTCCGTATCGACGATCTTTGACATTCGGGCTGCGCCCTTCTCGGTCCAGAGAATCAGCTGACTTGTGCGTTTATCAACCACACCACTTACAGTGGGTAGGTTCTTAAAGTCACGGAGCTGGTCGCCCTTAAGCATGAAATAGTGACGCCCCTCTTCGAAGCGAGTGCCATTTCTCATGAGGTTCATGTGAATACTTTTTGAATCGGCACCATAACCTTTAGCGAGAAGGTCAGTTGTGATCACCCGCTGCTCTCGGTACATGATGACAGGCACGCTTAATGAGGTGCTTGATGAAAGGATTACTGAGTTTGATGCAGGCGTAGCTACGCCCATTGCCTGATTTGGCATGTTCTCTTCTCCACACACTGTTTTTAACCGGTCCCGCCCCATCATCTGCAAATGAACGGGACCAACCTTTGCCTGTGGCGACTGCAATTCGCCAGTAAGCCCTTTTACTATAACCACTTTTACTGTTCATGTAACCAGGTGCGGACCTCATACGGCCACTGCTACAAATGGCTTGATAGTTACCTCTGCTTTGCCCTTTTTGGTCTGCTCGCCCCACTCTACAGAGAACCGCTTTATCTGACTGTCATCCACCCATATACCTGCATGTGTCAGGCTGTCGAACAGCGCTTTCTGGTAGTTATCAAGGTCACGGTTCCGCTTGTCTGGCGGGAACAGCAGCACGTTAACTTCTACGTTCACTGTAATGGGCTGAGGTGCACGCTTTAGCTGTTCCATAACGGCGGCAAAGGCATTGATGCGAAAAGAGCGCCCGGAGGCGCTAATTTTCATACCCATACTCGTTGCCCGCCAGTAGCCGTTTACGCTTGGCGGGAACGGCAGGATTAACTTCACAGTCCACCCCATAACATAAGCACGAGATATTTAAATGCCACCAGCGGCCAAGCCAGCCCTCGCAGAAGAGAGGGGAGCGGGCTGCTGATGTCCATGTATTTATTTGAACAACTATGCTCAGCCACAAGGCCAGCTACAAAAAAGTAAATGGCAGTGAATGCAAAGGCTCCAATTAACGTTTCATAGCTGCTCATGACACACTCCCAACATCTGGAATGGTCATCTGCCCGGCTACCTCACGAACTGCCTGACGCAGCATGCGAATGTTTGACCAGCATTCACGATCCGTTTGCTCCACCAGCGCGGTGAATTCCTGAACCGTGCACGGCTTATCCAGGCGGGTTTCAATCAGTACCGATGAGAAGCGTTGAAAATGGGTACCCTCACTGTCTGGCTCTTCGAACTGGTCAGCAATCCAGAGCTTCAGCTCAAGGTTATCCTCATGCTCTTTAATGAGGCGTAGAGCCTTTTTAATGGTATCGGCTGGCACAACCATCATTACTGGCGCTTCGACTGAATCTGAGGCCCATACGTGCGCGTATTTCGACTCTGCGAAGCTGTATTCGGGTTTGAGTCCGAAGCAGGCAATGGCACAGGCCCATGTTTCAACGCCACTCTGCTCAAGGATGTCCTGACGGGTCAGCGGTAGTTCATCGTCGCAATCCTGCTGCGGCTGCTCCGCTTCTTTGAACGCCTGCGGCATCCCTTCGCGGTACTCATTGATGATTGCCAAAACTTCTTCGCGGCGATCTTTTCCGACATAGAGAGCAAACGCACCATCCTCTACGTTATCCATATCGGACACACTGAGCAGTTCTAACAGGCGGCGTGCTTTGGCTGCGCTGAACTGTGGCATAGCGTCGGCCTTCGTCAGCTTCTTCTTGCCTGCTGCTTTGGCCTTCTGCATCTGCTCCTGGGCAACGGTTGATGCTTTCACGCCGTGTTCACGCTGCATGGCAATAGCTGTGGTTGCGGCCACTTCTCCAGCCTTCACCATTTCAATCAGCGGCTCGCCAACGGTCAGTAGTTGCAGGTGTTGCTCAACGTCGGTGATCGAACGCTTAACCTTGGTGGCGATTTCGGATGGCTCTAACCCCTGATTAATCAGGCGCTGATATGCGGCTGCACGTTCAAGCGGCAACAAGGCGCGACCCTGACTACTGGTGACCATGAACGCCACGCTGTCAGCCTCACTGCCTACGAAGTCTTTGCACTCAAGGCGCAGTTCATACCCTGCTGCCTGAGCCAGCTTCGCGCCGTAGTATCGGTGATGGCCGTCGATAATCTTGATGCCCTTCTCCGTGACCTTAACAGCCAGCGGAGGCACGTGCTCACCAGCGATAAAGGCGTCGCGGAATTCCTCGACGTGGGTCTGGTCAATCTCCCGGATGTTGTAATTATTTTCGACGTAGAGCTCATCAACGCCCAGCAAATAAGTTTTGCGGGTAGTGATGTTGGTATCAGTGTTCTTCTTGTCGTCGTAAATCTTTGCCAGTGTGCTCATGCTGTTTTCAGCTCCCATGCCAGGACAATAATCAGCGCGGTAATCATCAGTGCCGCAGTGCGAATGCTTTGGTAAAAAACCACGTTCAGTTCGTAGTGGTGCATCAACCGGTTGTTCATCTGATAACCTCGCGAAGATTGCTCTCACTGACCCGACCGCTGTTTATTCCGGCGTAGCGTTCGCAGCGTACCGAACCCATCACGATGCAGTGCGTACGACGCAGAACGGCCTTTTGACGCAGCCCCTCTTTGCGGGTTGAATCCATTGCACGCAGCCAGACTTCCGCAGCACGACGCCAGAGCTTCTTTTCTTCAAGGCGATAAGCCTTATAGCTCAGTAATGAAAAGCTGTCATCACCCTCACTGGCTGGCTCAGACACAAAGTAACGGCACTGGTTATCGCGGAAGACATCGCCGATAAGAGTCAGGGTGCCAATAGACTTGCTCACCTGAATACGGCGGACACCGGTAGACTTAGCCAGCTGCGCCGTTGTCTGCCCCGGGTTGGCTAACAGGTGCGTCACAATCATTGCTTCAATATTCATCATGTTCACTCCTGTTACTCGGTTCGGAAGCCAACTGGCTCGCTGTAGGTTTCTGGGATATCAGTGATGCTGCGTGGTGTGGCGCTCTGACTAAGCTTTAATGACAGTTCGTCCCATTTCTTACGCAGCTTCGATGGGCTAAGGATGTTGCGGCACCAGAAGGCATCGCGGTTAGCTCGCCCGAATAATTCGCAGATTTGACGATGGTTGCGACCGTCCTGAGAGCGCATCAGGCGCACTTCGTTTGCCCAGTCTGTCCAGTTAGGTTCTTTGGGCTTAACGACCTCGCCATCTGACTCAGCGGCTTCTTCATAAAGCTTTGAGATGCGCGACCAAATCCACTCAGCACAACGCAAATCCTCCTGGCTGGCCCACTGGCGCTTCTTAGCGCTGAAAATTACAGCTTCAGGATGAGAAGATTTAAAAGCAGACTCTGCGTCAGGTTGCGCAGCGACCGGACATGAAGGTTTATTAGTCTGTAAGTCATAGTCTGTTTTAAAGTCTGTATAGAGAAAGGATTCCGCGACTTCGCGGTTTCCAAGATTCCGCGATTCCACGTTTTCTATTTCGCAGCTTCGCGGTTTTGATTTCGCAGCTTCGCGGTTTGGTTTTCGCGACTTCGCGGTTTCAGAAAACCCTTTGAAAATGCGAGAAATTAATTCGTCGCCATTGATTTTGTAATGGGTTGTTGGTGTTCCGTTCACCTTTTTCACGCGCATGGAAATAGCGTTAGATAAATGGGTTCTGACCAGCTTTTTAACCAGGCGCTCAGTTTGGTCTTTGCTTAAACCACCAGCTTCCTCACCAAGCTCTTCATAGGTTTTGTAGAACCAGCCATCCTCATCACCATGAGCCGACCAGAACACTAAATTGTTCAAAACCGCAGCGAGAGCATGCGCCTGCTGCTCACCTCTGAAGAAATCCAGATAAGGGCGAGGCAGAACCACCACGTTTTTTTGTCCAGACATTGACTGAACTATGTCGAATATCCTGCTCATGGCTAAATCTTCCGTAAGTTATTAAATTCACCCACAGCCCAGCTAACGAAGCTGTGGTTAACTTCTTCGCTGCATCCAGGTACATTGAGTACATACCGCAACGGCTGGCCGTTCTGACGGCCACCAGCCACAGGAAGGCAACGAAATTGCGGAGTTTTAGTTTTTCTGGTTAAATTGATCACGCGATTGATTCTCCACACACGTTGATTTAGTCGCATCGAGCGCCACGGGCTGCAATCCTGTGGCGTTCACCTTTTCCGGCCTGCAAAAAACGCGATACAGCAGCGTTGCATGCTCCTGAAGCTTTACTATTGAGCGGTAAAGCTCGCTTTCGATTTGCTCCTTCTCTTCGCAGTCAATCACACCATCTTCGATAGCTGCCCTGACCTGCTGTGAATACGAGCCAATCTGCTCCAGCGCTTCGAGAAGGCGCACATTGATGTCGGCGTTCTCTACCTCTTCAACCTCCACCAGCGGCACGTTCACGCTGTTTGAATTGCGTGATACAGCATCGGCAATGTGTTTAGTGCCGCTTGCCTTCTGAAGGACCATTGCCCAACCGAAGGGAAATATCTGATCTCCATCGACACGAAGACGATTGAATAAAGCATTCTCAGTAACGCCCAGCCAATCAGCTGCTTCTGCATATCCGCCAGGCAAATCGGTGATGGTTTTCTTAATAGCAACCACAAGCCAGGCCGGTTGCCTTTCTATCTGCCATTCAGGTTTACCCACTGTTGAACTCCTCTTACTGTGGTTACAGAAAATTAACGGAATGCTTTAAATTCATTTCTTCTTGGATTTGCGTGGGGGGAATACATCATCTAAGGAGCAGTTGACTCCAAGCTTGTTTAGTCCGCTCACAATCATGCGACATTCATCCAAGCCTGGTTTTCGGATGCTCAACTCATAATTGGCAACTCTTGATTGTCCCCAGCCGATTACATCTGCCAATGCCGCTTGGGATATGGCGAGCTTTTTTCTTTGCTCGGCGATAGTGTTCATTGTCTTCTCCGCGAATTAATCACCACCCAATTACACACAATTCGTGATTAAGTGTCAATGACAATACGTGTAGATACAGCAATCACGCTTCGTGTTAAATTTAGGGGATGAAAACAATGCATGAATTGATTGGGGAAAGGATTAAATCCCTAAGAGAAAGCAAAGGATTGAGTCAGGCTCAGCTTGCCAAACTTTGTGGCTGGGCGGCTCCTTCACGCTTGGGCAACTATGAGGTCGGAGCGAGAAAAGTTAGCGCCGATGATGCTGTACTATTAGGGGCTGCTCTCGGCGTGTCTCCGGCAAGAATTATGTTTGGTGACGATTCAGCTACTGTTTTCAAACAATACGACTACCCTCTCTTTGCATCGGTCCAAGCAGGCCCATTCTCAGAAGTGGGAAGCTATACAGCCAGTGATGCTAAGGCATGGGTAGCCACAACTAAAAAAGCCAGCGAAAAATCTTTTTGGCTCGAAGTGAAAGGCCACTCTATGACTGCGCCACAGGGCGTGCGACCTAGCTTTCCTGAAGGCATGCTAATTTTGGTTGATCCGGCAGAACCAGTAGTGACAGGTGATTTCTGCGTTGCTTCAGCGAACGGCGATTCAGAAGTAACGTTCAAGAAGTATGAGCTGGATGGCGGAGTTAGCTATCTGGTGCCGCTGAACCCCTCGTACAGGATCCTGGATTGCGACCACAGTTGTCGCATAATTGGAAAGGTGGTTAAGGCTCAGTGGCCAGAAGAGACATTTAGCTAAGGAGAAGGCGAGTCTGTAGCCGGAAGAGACGCTTGGGAGAGGTTGCAAAGATACCACTCAGCGTTATTTACAACAATGGCATATGCTTTATAGTTATGCATTAGTACCCCTATCTTATAGGCTTTTTTATGAGCGAGTTACTTAGTTTAAAGCTAGTAATAAATGGCATTAGCCCAGCCGAAATTCCAATGAATAAGCTGGCTGGCTATCTTGCCGATCTCGCTGCACTTTATGGAGAAGAAAAGGACGTCAGATTCGAGTCTGTTACGGAGGGGTGCGTCGAAATTAATACGTATACGACCAATGCCGTTGCCCACAACGTAATTTGTGCGAACATAATCGAAAACCTTGAGGTTAGTAAATTAGCAAAACGAATTTCAAAGGATAATTTCTCAGCAGAAATTTACTCTAATAATAATCTCTTAAGCTCAGTTAGAGCTGCTGCTGATGAAAAACCGATACTCATAACAAAGAAAAACACCAAAATACAAGGTGAGCTTTATCATATAGTTGAAAAGAACAGAGACTCAGTATCAGTAAGGCTTAGGGGCAATGGTGGTGAAATTTTAATTTGCACTGCCACCAAACCAGATGCAGTAAGACTGGCTAAATACTTATTTAAAAAAATTAGAGTTTGCGGCGATTCCCAGCACGAAAAGAGGGACGGTGCATGGAAGCTTAAAAACCTTAAAATTGAAAAATTCGTTGAACTACAAGATACAAAATTATCAGAGGGACTTGATCGCTTATCCAGTGATCCTGCTAACAAATGGGATGAAATTGAAAATCAGGGTGAGCTAATACTGAAAGACAGGAGTTTCAGTTGAAAAAAATAATAGTAGACACCAACATCTTAATTTGTTTGATGAAAAAAAATTCATCTAGTACAAATCTCCTTGGTGAAGATGGGTTTACAACGATAGATAACCTTGAGCTTAGAGCTAAGGCATTACTTGAGCATATTGAACGTAACGGAGGGACTATAATAATCCCAACCCCTGTTCTTGCTGAGTATCTCCTTGGTATTGATGGTGAAAAAAACAAGCATGCCCATATAGCAGAAATATCAAGTATGAACTGTTTTGAAATAATTCCCTTCGAGGAGTTAGCTGCTATTGAGTGTTCATTACTCCCTTCTCTTCAAGAATTTAAGCAATTTGCTAAACAGATAGATTCTAATCAAACAGCCAATAAAATAAGATTTGATAGGCAAATCTTATCAATTGCTAAAGCGAATGGAATCACAGAGATTTGGAGTTGTGATGGTGAGGTGATAAAGAAAGGCAAAGAGGTTGGGATCGAGGTCAAATCGATCGCAGAAATGCACCCGATACCTTTATCTGACCAATTCGCCCTGAATTTACTTGACGACACTCCTGCAAAAAATAAGAGTCAAATGAATTAACTATCAACTCGGCCATTGTGCCGGGTTCTCATACCTACATACCTACCTAATGAATTAGCCCGCCACTAAGCGGGCTTTTTTATATGCATAAAACCCATCGAGCGATATTAATCGTTTTATACATTCAAATAAATATTTAAATCACAAGTATTTCATGCACATAGTGTGTTTTTAAACAATAAATCACATTTTGTGTTTGACATTAAAATCACATAATGTGTACATTGTCATCATCGGAAGCGATGGAAGATACTCATGAAGCTCACAAAGAACATGTCCAACACGAATTTCTGGGATTTGATCACGTTCCTTTATCTCTTCCCTGATGCCGAGTTGGTTTGTGATGGTGATATCGGTGTTGTGAGTATGCAGTGCAGCTGTGAAGGTCTGGCTTACGGACCTGTGTTTTAGGGTAGAGAGATTGATGTGTTGGCGGTTACTCCGGGAGTTTGGTTTAACCGCTCTTTTTCACAACGATAAGGACATTTGCAAAGCGGGTGTTTTCGAACGCTTTAGAGACGTGGAGTAAGTGCCCTTCTCGTTGTGGTGAATGCGGCTAGCGCACGCGGAAGACTGTCAAACAGCGCATGCTAAAAGTCTAAAAGAGTTCCGCTCTGGAGTTTGTCAGTCTGACCAGAGCACCGGGAGGCACCCGGCACCGCAGCAACCTTTCATGTGTGGAGTAATCAGGCTGTGGGTTATTGCAGTAGCCCACCAGCCAACTTAAACGAATCCCAAAAGTTTTTTATTGCCGTCAATGGCAAGGGATTCATGCAACTAAAAATCGCGTGTGGAGAATTTTAATGCTACTGACGCTAACGAAACCAGCCTTGTTATCTGCTGTGCTTTTTCAGGCAAAGAACGACCCACGTTATTACTTGATGGGCTTCTGCTTTGCTCCTGGCAAAGAACTTTATTCTACCGATGGTCACCGTTTATTTATCGGTGAACATCAAACCGATGGGCTTGAACAGAACATTATTGTTCGACTTAAGGGCCCACGCTTCACTCGTTTCGATAAAGCCACTTTTGACACTGAATCAGGCGTTGTTACTTACCTGGATGAATTTGGTGTTCGTCAAAACCTCGGGCTCTGTGAAGTGGTTGATGGCAAATACCCGGATGTTAAACGCGTAATCCCTACTGATAACAAACCAGTTTCTGAGATTGGTTTTAACGCTAAATATCTGGCGGATGTCGAGCGCGTTGCCCGGCTTTATAACCCTAAATTCGAATCAATACGCATCAAACCTAATGGCAGCTCTACAGGGTCGCTGATTGAAATCAGGAACCCATGGGAAACCGCAAAAATTATTGTCATGCCAATGCGTCTTGATTAACCACGCCTCACTAGCGACTGGAGAATTTCATGGAAAAGCCAAACGACCATATCACCGTTGGCATCATTACCCTGCCCTACAGCCACATCCTGAACGGCTGGATCATGCCTGATGGCTCGGTAATCAGTAACCCTATCAAGGCGCAGAACGAAGCTGAGCGTCTTAATAAAACCATCAATATTACTGTTCACTGAGGGCCATCAGAATGCTTTCAAATAAATCCAACAAAGAATTGGTGGCCGCTGGCCATCAGTTCGCCCGAAACCTCGGTGCTGATACGCCACTGCTTGAAATGGCAAAGATGGTTAGCGAGTTGTCTTCTCGCCTGGACGTTGCGAATGTTCGGGCCAACCTGATGGCCGCAGAAGTTTTGCGTATCAACAGTGTTCTGCCCGAAACCATCAGCGCCCTTCAGGCAGCTGGTGCTGACCTGACACTTATTGATGACCTGAACGTCGCTCTGTCTACACCTGCCAGCGACCAGTGGATACGTACGATGCGTGGTGAGGCTATCGGTGAAGTACGTCGTGCAGTCTGCACGCTGACTAATCACCACCAGCCAGGCATTTCTCACGCTATCAACATCATCTCGCAGATGGAAATGGATTTGCTTCGCTCACGTCCGTCTTTGAAGGTGGTGTCATGAAAAAGATTGCCCAATACCGCCGCAGCAATGGACCCAATTCAGGCTTCAGTGAAAAGCTGGCGTGGCAGTTATCGAAAGGACCAGCAACAGGCCGTGAACTGTCAGCCAAGCTAGGTATTTCACTCATTGAGTTCAACAGGCTGATTCTCAATACCATGCAGCGTGGCGGTCAAACCTTACGGATTGAAGCATCCAATCTGGTTCGCCTGGAAGGTGGTTCGATTGACCGCACCTACACGTTAATCAGGAAGCCGCGCCGTGTTGCGCCAATGCCAACTAAATCAATGGTCATCAATTACCGCAATGACCGGTCAGATGAAGCCATTGCTAAGTTCAGGAAAGCAGCCGAACGCCGGGCGCGACTGATCGCCAATGGCATCTACCTTGAATGTATGGGTTAAGGGAGAGTGATGCAAAACTACAGCGATATGCTCGACTTTGAAATCAACTTCTGGGTTGCTGAAGTGACGGGCAAGACCGCTGATTATTGTAATTCATGGGCCGATGCTGGCCCTGTTATCCAGCAGGCTTCGATTGCTGTCTGTTGCTTCAAGAATTCTTTGGCCGATGCATTCCCTACAGCTGAAGGTTTGATGAGCAATAAATTCGTTTCACACCCTAACCCGCTTCGGGCAGCAATGATTGTTTTCCTGATGATAAAGGATAAAGCCATTGGGTAAGTCCGCAGCAGAACGCAAAGCCGAGCAGCGGAAACGTCAGGCCGCTGCCGGTAATCACAAGATTGAACTGATACTGGATGATCAGGAGCTGGTAATGCTCGACCATGATTGCGCCGCTCGTCGTCCGGGTCGTGATCCATATGACCGTTCAGAACTGATAGCACTGATGATTCGCAAATATCATGGCGAGCTGAAGAAGCAATTAGAAGTGTTGGCTGAAAGCCAGTGTGAGAAGTGTCTTGAAAGTTTGCCGGTGAATGATTGCCCATGTCAGGGCGATGCAAAATGTTGGACCACCAGCGGCTGGCACAAAGTGAAATTAACTATCGATACGCCGTGACATGTCACGGCTTTAACAAACCTGATGCAGCAGGAATGTGTGGAGAACCAATATGAACACAATGTTTTTATTAATGGCTGAGTATGAAAGCGCGACCGTGCCGCTCAGCAATGTTTGTGAGAAATATTTCGGTATGAAACCAGCAACAGCTGAGCGTAAGGCTTGGCAGAATCAGTTGCCCATTCCGACATTCAGAGCTGGCGACAGTCAGAAGGCCCCGCGACTTATCCATATTTCTGACCTGGCTGATTATATCGACAAGCAAAGACAGGAAAGCCGAGAAGTTCATCAAGCAATTTACCGCGAATGAAAAAATGGGCCATCAAAGGCCCTTTTTTATACCTGTGCCCTAACAATTCTAAAGAGCATTTGTAGTTGATTGATGGTTTTAATCGGTATATTTTTGATGGCATCAGCTCCCCAAGGGCACCCCTTAGGGGCCTAACTTACTGTTTTAAATAAAAAGAACCCCAGCAAGCGTGCTGGGGTTTGGTACTTGCAAACATCACGTCAATGATCGGCGTGCTGCGCGGCAAAATCTGGGGTGATTCAGGCGACCCGAACGCTGTTCATCTGCATCACACTTCTCATCGCTTCCACCACATCACTATCTACGCAATAGCGACTGAACTCATCGGTTTCGGCTTCAGAACACATTGAAACACCGGCTTTTCGGTAACGCATCGGCGATACCACAAGGTGGCTGGCCGAGCTGTGAACTTCACGAATACCCATATCGAGAAACTTCTGTAGGTTACTCAGGCGAACGCCTGCACCTGCCATGATAATAGGACCTTCACTGAGATCATTTAGTTCCTTCAACAATGCAATTCCGTTTTCCGCGCTTTGCTGCTGGCCTGAAGTCAGAATGCGCGCGACGCCGAGATCGGTCAACTCCTTCAATGCACGTTTAGGACTATGGCACAGGTCAAATGCACGATGGAATGTCACTGAAACACCGTCGCACAGCGCCATGATTTGCCGCATTTGCGCATGGTTGATGTGGGCATCTTCATCCAGCATTCCCACCACCAGCCCCGGAAAGCCCAATTCACGGATCAACGCCACATCCGATTTCATTACTTCAAATTCGCGGGCGGTATAGCAAAAATCGCCACCGCGCGGCCTGACAATCGGATGAACCGGAATCGAAAGTTCGCGTCGGGCTGCTTCCAGCGTCCCAGCCGAGGGTGTTAATCCCCCTTCACGCGGCGCTGCGCACAGCTCAACGCGATCGGCTCCAGCCTGCTGCGCGGTCATTGCGCAATCCACGCCGTAACAACAAATTTCCAGTTTGGTCATTCTCTTCTCCTTTACATGACGTCTGGTTCGAACCAAGTTCATCGGTTAGTCTGACTGCTGGAATGATTTTACGCGGAAAGGTAACTATGGCATTCAATTTTGACCAACGGATAGACCGTCGTCACAGCGATAGCCTTAAATGGCACAAATATGCGGACCAGGACATTCTGCCATTGTGGGTAGCTGATACTGATTTCCGTTCGCCCGAGTGCATTATCGACGCGATCAAAGCCCGCGTTGAACATGGAATTTTTGGCTATGGCGATAAGCCAAACGGTCTTATTGATATTGCCGTTCAGCGCTTCGCCTCGCGCTATCAGTGGCACGTCGATCCGGCATGGATCGTTCCATTACCGGGCGTCGTCAGCGGGTTAAATATTTCGGTTCGCGCGTTTACCGCAGCCGATGAAATCACCGTTGCGCCAACGCCCATTTATCCGCCCTTTCGCGGTGCTGCCAAACTCGCTGAACGCGGCCAGCTGAATCTGCCGTTAGTGCTTAACGAGCATCGTTGGGTCATGGACATTGATGCCGCCAACCAACAGATGAGTGGCAAAGAGAAATTACTGATGCTGTGTAACCCACAGAATCCTGGCGGAACTGTCTATCGTCGTGATGAACTGGAAGCGCAGCTTGCTTTTGCTCAGCAACATGATTTGATTGTTTGCACCGATGAAATTCACTGCGATTTATTGCTGGAACCGGGCGTGCAGCACATTCCTTTCGCCTCGCTCAGTGAAGATGCCGCGCAGCGCAGCATTACGCTTATTTCCCCCTCAAAAACCTTCAACATCGCCGGATTGGGCGCTTCACTGGCGATCATTCCTAATGCTGAATTACGTGCCCGCTTCAATCGCGTGCGTCAGGGCATTGTCCCTTCCGTGGATATTCTGTCGCTGGTTGCTGCCGAAGCCGCGTGGCGGGACGGCGATGCGTGGTTAGAAGCACAACTCGTCTATTTACGGCGTAATCGCGACTGGCTGGTCGAGCAGGTTAATGCGCTGCCGGGCCTGACGATGACATCACCCGAAGCCACCTATTTGGGTTGGATCGATGCCAGCGCGCTCAACGTCGCCAGCCCGGCGCTCTATTTTGAAAAATATGGACTTGGCTTTTCACCAGGTCGTGACTTTGGCGATGATAAGTTTGTACGGCTGAATTTTGGCTGCACCCGTGCGCTGCTGGAAGAAGCGGTAGTGCGGCTGGGCAAAGCCGTCAACGCCCGCGTTTAATCTGCCTCGCTGGCGACAATCTCTTCCAGTCGCCACGGATGAAACTTTATTGTGGTTTGCCCATCTGTTACCGCTAAGGTCGGGTTGGGCAAACGCTCATTTTCTCCTTTCGGCGAACTGGTTTTAAATGAGATGCCCGGCTGCGTTAGCGCGTCATCTGATAACAGCGCCATCGCTCGCATGCCCAGCGTTTCAGGTTCGCCGCGCAGGACGATTTCAACATGTTCCCAACCTTCATGACGATAGCGTTTTTCACCTGGCCAAGGCAGTTCAATCACGTCCAGTTGCCAGCCAGCGACCTGAATGGGCTGATGTAACTTAAACAGGCAAATCGGCCGGCCGTTGATCATCGCTTCAGAAAACTGGCAGCCAATTTGTAAAAAACCCTGCTTCCAGCGCTCTGCCGTTGCGTTTTGGTGACAACGAACAGCAATGTGATCAGATTCGAGATCGCCTAATGAGAGACCTAAGCGTTCAGAAAAACTCTCTAACGATTTCTCGAATCGCACTAAATCTGCCTTTAAATCGTCTAATTGTGGGGGAAAAGTGCTCTTCACTGCGTAAAATCTCCTTAAATAATGCAATATTTCTAATCAATATAACATGCTGTCAGCGCTGAGTTAGGGACACCAAAAGCGTAGGATTCATCCGATTTGACGCGTAAATTGCCGCAAAAGGATATAAACAGACCTTTTAATTCGGATTTATCCTCTCTTTAGGTCCAGCAGTTTCTGGATGAAAACACCTTAACTACATGTTTTGTATCAGCTTCTTTAATACAATGAGATAAGTCTTATTTGGGCAGAGAACAATTGCAGCCATGCGGTCTTTCTTATAAATTTGACCTAACACAACTCAAAGGAATAGCTCAATGACCATGCTAATTGTTGTCGCAGTCCTAATCGCACTGATGGGATTTGCTATTTCCCGCCATTGGAAGGTGCGTGAAGACAAAAGTGTTAAAAATCCTCGCCGCCATCTGCGCCGTCGTTAAATCAAGCGGGAAACATTTTAGGCTCTGTTTCCCTGCTTTATCCAACTGCTGACGCCCACAGACAATTCACGTATACTTTCCCCCTCATTTTTTTCCGTTTTGTCTGGGTCATTAACGCCAGGCAAGATGATGATGACGGCTCGTCATCGTTCAGACGAGCGTTTTTCAGCATATGAAGGTAACTCGGTGAATATTCAGGCACTTCTTTCCGCAAAAGTCAGTCAGGCAATGGTTTTAGCCGGCGCGCCCGCCGATTGCGAACCTCAGGTTCGTCAGTCAGCCAAGGTTCAGTTTGGTGATTATCAGGCAAACGGCATTATGGCCGTGGCGAAAAAACTGGGACAAGCGCCGCGACAATTAGCTGAGACCGTGTTGCAGAATCTTGATCTGACAGGCATCGCCAGCAAAGTTGAGATTGCCGGACCGGGCTTCATCAATATTTTCCTTGACCGTCAATGGCTGGCTGAAAACGCTAAGCAAGCGCTGCGTTTGCCTCGTTTAGGCGTGACGCTGGCTGAACCTCAAACTATCGTGATCGATTACTCTGCGCCCAATGTCGCGAAAGAGATGCACGTTGGTCACGTGCGCTCCACCATCATCGGTGATGCCGCCGTACGCACGCTGGAGTTTCTGGGACATAACGTGATTCGTGCTAATCACGTTGGCGACTGGGGAACGCAGTTCGGCATGCTGATCGCCTTTCTTGAGAAGCAGCAGAACGAAGATCATGCAGAAATGGCGCTGGCAGATCTGGAAGAGTTTTATCGTGAAGCGAAACGTACCTATGACGAAGATCCTGCGTTTGCCGAGCGTGCACGTGGTTACGTGGTAAAACTGCAAGGTGGCGATGCCTATTGCCGTGAGATGTGGAAGAAGCTGGTCGACATCACCATGAGTCAGAACCAGAAAATTTATGACCGTCTGAACGTGACGCTGAGCCGTAAAGATGTCATGGGTGAAAGCCTCTACAACGATATGCTGCCAGGCATCGTCAGCGATCTGAAAGAGAAAGGCTTAGCCGTCGAAAGCGAAGGCGCAACCGTGGTGTTTCTGGACGAGTTCCAGAACAAAGAAGGCGATCCCATGGGCGTTATCATCCAGAAAAAGGATGGCGGATACCTTTACACCACTACCGATATTGCCTGTGCCAAATACCGTTATGAAACACTGCATGCCGATCGTGTGCTGTATTACATCGATTCTCGTCAGCATCAGCATCTGCTGCAAGCATGGACTATCGTGCGTAAAGCGGGTTATGTCCCGGAGAATGTGCCGCTTGAGCACCATGCGTTTGGCATGATGTTAGGTAAAGATGGACGTCCTTTCAAAACGCGTAGCGGCGGCACCATTAAACTCGCCGATCTGCTGGATGAAGCTTATCAGCGTGCTTACACGCTGGTGCGTGAGAAAAATCCTGAGATGCGTGAAGAAGAGGTGAAACAGCTGGCGGAAATCGTCGGTATTGGCGCCGTGAAATACGCTGACCTGTCGAAAAGCCGTACCACGGATTACATCTTCGACTGGGATAACATGCTGGCCTTTGAAGGCAATACTGCCCCGTACTTGCTGTATGCCTACACTCGCGTGCTGTCGGTCTTCCGCAAAGCGGGTATCGATGCAGAAACGCTGGATGCCGATCTGTTTATCACTGAAGATCGCGAAGCGCTGCTGGCGACCCGTTTGTTGCAGTTCGAAGAAGTGATCACCCAAGTCGCGCGTGATGGTACGCCGCATGTGATGTGTGCTTACCTGTATGACCTCGCGGGTCTCTTCTCTGGCTTCTATGAGCATTGCCCCATTCTCAGCGCGGAAGAAGAACGTACCCGCCTGAGCCGTTTGCAGCTAGCGGCGCTTACTGCTAAAACCTTGCAGCAAGGTCTCGATACCTTGGGTATCGAAACCGTCGAACGTATGTAAACACAAAAAAACCCCGCTTCGGCGGGGTTTTTTATGCATTTCACCGCGTCTTAGCGGTAGTTCACCATCACTTCACTGCTCACCACGCGCAAGCCCGGCGGCAAACGTCCCGTACCGGCAAAACCAAATACCATATGCAAGGTTTCGTCTGCCGACAGATGCGCCAGGCCGCGGGTGCTGCCGCTGCCTCCGTCAAGCGAAGTGCAGCGCTGCGCTGCGCACAGCTTCACTTCCAGTCCCGCTGGCGCAGGTTTGCTGAGTTGATAACGCCAGTTCACAACGTCGATATAACCGTCTGTATTTTTCGGCGGCAGTAAAGGCTGCGAACGTTGCCAGCCGCCTCGATTCGCCAACAGCGGGCCATTAGCGCTCGCGTGCCATGCGCCGCCCGCAGCCTGGGAACAAAGCGGTAACATGCACAGCAGCCACAGCCAGCGCTTCATTATTTGCCTCCAATGGTCGCCGTCATGCGAATTTGGCGATTGTCGCTCAGCTCCATGTTTGACAGCACCACCAGTTGCGGCAGATTGCGGCGCAGGAAGCGCGCCAGCAACGCACGTAGCGGATGATTCACCAACAATACTGGCGGCGCGCCCAGCATCTCCTGGCGTTGTAATGCATCTTGCGCCTGGCTTAACAGGCGATCGGCAAGGCCCGGTTCAAGTCCACCACCGCCTTGTAACGCCTGTAATAACAAGCGCTCCAACGTGGCGTCCAGACCAATAACCTGCACTTCATCATTACCCGGGAACCACTGCTGCGTAATCGCGCGGCCCAAGGCTACGCGTACGACACTGGTGAGTTCTTGTGGATCGTTCTGAATCGGCGCATGTTCCGCCAGCGTTTCAATAATGGTGCGCATATCGCGAATCGATACACGTTCTATCAGCAAGTTTTGCAGTACTTTGTGCATCGTGGTCAGGGAGATCACGCCTGGCACTAAATCTTCAGTGAGTTTCGGCATCTCTTGCGTTACGCGATCCAACAACTGCTGCGCTTCCTGACGACCAAACAGCTCGCTGGCGTATTGACCAATCAGATGATTCAGATGCGTAGCGACCACGGTACTGGCTTCAACTACGGTAAAGCCCTGAATCTGCGCCTGCTCTTTCAGCGCACTGTCAATCCAGATTGCTGCCAGACCAAAGGCGGGATCCACCGTGGCTTCGCCCGGCAAAGTCCCTGCCGCCGTGCCTGGGTTAATCGCCATCCAACGTCCTGGATAAGCATCACCGCTGCCAATTTCCACACCTTTCATCAGAATACGGTAGCGCGCAGGCGGCAGTTCCATGTTGTCACGGATATGCACCACCGGCGGCAAGAAGCCAACATCCTGCGCCACTTTTTTACGAATACTGCGGATACGGCCTAACAGCTCGCCATTTTGCAGGTGATCGACCATCGGAATCAGGCGATAACCCACTTCCATGCCCAGCGTGTCCTCCAGTTGTACGTCAGTCCAGGACGCTTCCGCAGTCGCTGCGGTTGCCGGGGTATTCTGGGTTTTATTGATGCTGTTGGTCGCCTCGGCACTTTTCTTCGGCTGCATTTCACGTCCGCGCAGCCACCACGCCAGACCCAACAGCGCAGCGGTAAACATCAGGAACACCAGATTTGGCATACCCGGCACCAGACCAAGCAGACCGATGACGCCGCCACTCAGCATTAATACCCGGGGATCCTTGAACAGTTGGCCAACCATCTGCTCGCCAACATCCTGATCGGTCGCAACACGCGTTACGATAACACCCGCTGCCGTTGAAATGACCAGTGCGGGAATCTGTGCAACCAGGCCGTCACCGATAGTCAACAGCGTGTACGTTTCACCCGCATGACCGACATCCATACCATGCTGCACCACACCCACCAACAGGCCGCCGATCACGTTAATCACCATGATCATGATGCCCGCGATAGCATCACCACGCACAAACTTACTGGCACCGTCCATCGAACCATAGAAGTCCGCTTCTTGCGTCACTTCCATACGACGGCGTTTGGCTTCCTCTTCACCAATCAAACCCGCGTTGAGGTCGGCATCAATCGCCATCTGCTTGCCGGGCATCCCGTCAAGCACGAAGCGCGCGCCCACTTCGGCGATACGGCCCGCACCTTTGGTGATAACCATAAAGTTAATGATCACCAAAATGATGAAGACCACGATACCGATGGCGAAGTTACCGCCCACCAGGAAGTGGCCAAACGCTTCCACTACCCGGCCCGCTGCCGCCCCGCCGGTATGCCCTTCCATCAGGATGATACGGGTTGAGGCGACGTTCAGCGCCAGTCGCAGTAAGGTGGAGAACAGCAGAATGGTAGGGAACGCCGCGAACTCCAGCGTGCGCTGGGTAAACATCGCCACCAGCAGCACCATGATGGAGAGCGCGATATTAAAGGTAAACAACAGGTCGAGGATGAACGGTGGCAGAGGCAACACCATCATCGACAGAATCATCAGGATCAGCACCGGACCGGCTAATACCTGCCATTGCATATCTTTAAAGTTTCCCGGTAAACGCAATTTTGCGGCCAGATTAGCCATCGTTTCTGTTCTCTCCTGCAAAGTCCATATCTACCGGAACCGGCAGATCTTTTGGTTTGGTTGGGATGAGGCCGCCTTCGCGTTTCCAGCGACGCAACTGCCAAACCCACGCCAGCACTTCCGCCACCGCCGCATACAGCGCGCCGGGAATATGTTGACCAATTTCAGTATGACGATACAACGCACGCGCCAGCGGCGGTGCCTCCAAAACCGGGATGCGATGTTCAGCCCCCAGTTCACGAATTCTCAAAGCAATTTCCCCTGCGCCTTTTGCGACGACTTTCGGCGCACTCATTTTTTTCTCGTTATATTGCAGCGCCACAGAATAGTGCGTTGGGTTAGTCACGATGACGTCGGCTTTTGGCACATCAGCCATCATGCGACGGCGCGCAGCGGCGCGCATTTGCTGACGAATACGCCCTTTAACGTGCGGATCGCCCTCTTGTTGTTTGTGTTCATCGCGAATTTCCTGGCGAGACATACGCAGTTTTTTGTAATAGCTGTAGAGCTGCCAAAAAACGTCATAACCCACCATCGGCACCAGCCCAAGGATCACTAATGCACAGCACACCGCAATCATATCCATGCCGTGAATCAGCGCGCTGGTTGGCGACTCGCTGATTAAACGCAGCATTTCCGGCCAGTGTGACAAGATGTACCAAACGCCTACCGACCCCACCAGGATGGTTTTCAAAATCCCTTTAAACAGTTCAGTCCAGGCCTGCGCGGCAAACATGCGCTTAAAACCTGGCAACGGATTGAGCTTGGTGAAATCAACTTTGATCGACTTGCCGCTGAAGACGATACCGCCAAGCAGCATCGGAGAAGCAATCGCCACTAACACCAAACCACCCATTAAAGGCAGCAGCGCCAGAATCGCCTGGCCGATCAGGCTACTGATATGGGCAATAATGATTTTGTCATCCGTCACCATGCCATGGTCAAAATGGAGACCCGCAGCCACCATGCCCGCTAATCGATGCGCCATCATGTTGCCGCCCATCCACAGGATCATGATGCCAGCCAGCAGCATTAACAGTGACGTCAGCTCGCGCGAACGCGGAATATCACCTTCCTCACGCGCTTTCTCAAGTCGGTGGGGCGAGGGCGATTCTGTTTTGTCCTCGTCGCTATCAGCCACGAAAAACCTCGGTGGAGTGGAATTCTGAGCATAGGATGCCAAATTTGAGTTTGGTTAAAGCGGGGATAAGACGCGCAAAAGCGCTGTTCTTTTGCGGATGGAAAAGAGATGGGATGAAAGTCCGCCGTTAAGCGGACCTTTCTAACTGCCGGTGTGACGTTAAGCCTGAACGACTTAACGCCACACCGGCAGGTAAAACACCATTAGCAAAATCAAAAGCCTAAGCTATCCAGTAAATCATCAACCTGATCCTGGTTCGCGACCACGCCCGGTGCATCGGAGTGAATCTGCGGCCCGTTCAGCAGGCTGGTGCCTTCCTGACGCTTCTCGGCGCTGACTTCAGGCATGTTTTCCAGCAGCACCATTAATAACTGGCGCTCAATTTCCTGAATCACATCCATCATGCGCTTGATTACCTGACCGGTAAGGTCCTGGAAATCCTGCGCCATCATGATTTCGAGCAGCTGCTTGTTGGTAAAGGACGTGTGACCTGGCACGGCACCGAGGTATTCGCGCGTATCCGTCACCAACTCACGTGCATCGGCCAGTTCGATTGGGTTTTCAAACCATGCATCCCAACGCCCTTTCAGCTGGGTTGCGCCGGCTTCCATTTTGTCCTGATGCGGTTGTGCCGCTTCCACGCAGTTTAACGCACGGTCAGCGGCCTGCGCCGTCATTTGAACCACATAGTCCAGACGATCGCGGGCATCAGGAATTGCTTCGGCGGCTTCGGCAATGGCTTGATCAAGCCCCAGCTCGCGCAGACTTTCACGCAACATACGCGTGAGCGAGCCAATGCGGCTAATAATGTCGTGTGCCGAGGCATCCTCAGTTGATTTCGGAAGGTCGCTCATCACATCTCCTTACAGGCCCAGTTTTTCGAAAATCTTGCCCAATTTCTCTTCAAGCGTCGCCGCAGTGAACGGCTTAACGACATAGCCGCTGGCACCGGCCTGCGCGGCAGCAATGATGTTCTCTTTCTTCGCTTCCGCGGTGACCATCAAAACTGGCAGGCTGCTCATCGCTGCATCTGCACGGATAGTTTGCAACAGTTGCAGACCATCCATATTCGGCATGTTCCAGTCGGAGATGACAAAGTCAAAGCCACCTGCACGCAGTTTAGCCAGCGCATCAACGCCATCTTCTGCTTCTTCTACGTTATTAAAGCCCAGCTCTTTTAGCAGGTTACGCACAATACGACGCATCGTGTTGAAGTCGTCTACCACTAAAAAGCGCATGTTTTTATCAGCCATATCTACTCCTGTGTTATCTCGCCCGGCAGGACGGGCCTGTTAAATACGCAATGCCTGTCCGGCGCTAATTTTCGCCAGCATATGCTGACTGATGTTGCTTAAATCCACGACTTCGCTCACGCCGCCTGCGGCAATTGCCTCACGCGGCATGCCAAATACCACACAGCTGGCTTCGCTTTGGGCGATGGTCCAGGCGCCAGCACGATGCATTTCCAGCATCCCCGCCGCGCCGTCGTTGCCCATCCCGGTGAGAATCACGCCCACCGCGTTGCGTCCAGCGTTACTCGCCACCGATCTAAACAGCACATCTACTGACGGTTTGTGCCGATTAACCGGTGGCCCTTCATTGAGTTTCACCACATAGTTAGCGCCGCTACGGCCCAACTCCATGTGCATCGCGCCGGGCGCAATATAGGCGTGACCGGGAAGAATTCGCTCACCATCTTCGGCTTCTTTCACCGTGATCTGGCACAGCTTATTCAGGCGTTCAGCAAAAGAGCGGGTAAACCCGGGCGGCATATGCTGAGTAATCAGCAGCGCTGGGCTGGTGGCCGGCAGCGGTTGCAGCACGTGACGAATCGCTTCGGTACCGCCGGTTGACGATCCAATCGCAATCAGCTTTTCGCTGCTCAGCAGCGGCCCCGCTTTCAGCTTGACCGGCACTGGCGTTGAGGTACGCACATGCAATTGCGCTCGCGCCGCCGCACGTATTTTGTCGCCTATCATCTGGCTGTAAGCCAGCATGCCTTCACGGATACCCAACTGCGGTTTGGTGACAAAATCCACCGCCCCCAACTCCAGAGCTCGCAACGTGATTTCCGAGCCTTTACCGGTCAGCGAAGAAACCATCACCACCGGCATTGGACGTAAGCGCATCAACTTTTCCAGAAAGTCGAGCCCATCCATGCGCGGCATTTCTACGTCCAGCGTCAGTACCTGCGGGTTGAACTGCTTAATCAAATCGCGGGCAACTAAAGGATCGGGCGCGGTAGCAACCATCTCCATATCGGGATGACTGTTGATGATTTCCGTCATCAACTGACGCATCAGCGCAGAGTCATCCACGCACATCACGGTGATTTTGCTCATCATCTTTCCTTAGTCAGTCCATAGACGGTTTGCCCACGCAGCCAAAACTCTTTACTGATTTGACTAAAGTTCTCTGAGTGACCAGCAAACAGAATGCCGCCTGGCTTCAACAGCGGGACAAACCGACGCAGAATTTTTTCTTGCGTCTCTTTATCGAAATAGATCATCACGTTGCGGCAGAAAATCGCATCGAACGGCCCCGGCACTTTCCAGTCATTCGCCAGTAAATTAAGCTGGGCGTAGGTGATCGTACTGGCCAGTTCAGACCGTACCCGTACCATGCCTTCATGCGGACCGGTGCCGCGCAGGAAAAAGCGCTGCAACTGCGCCGGTGACAACGTGCGTAACTCTTCATGGCGATAAACACCTGCCACGGCTTTCTCTAAAACCTGCGTATCGATATCGCTGGCATGAACCTGAAATTTACCCGGCCCGCTACCCAGCGTTTCAGCCAGCGTCATGGCGATTGAGTAAGGTTCTTCGCCGGTAGACGCAGCGGTACTCCAGACATTGAAACTGCCCTGCCGCTTACGTGCATGTTCAGCGAGGATAGGAAAATGGTGCGCCTCGCGGAAAAACGCCGTCAGGTTGGTGGTTAATGCATTAATAAATGCCTGCCATTCAGCGCTGTTAGGATCGTGTTCCAGCAACGCCAGATAACGACCAAAATCATCTATGTTCAGCGTGCGCAGGCGGCGAACCAAACGGTTGTAAACCATTTCGCGCTTGTGATCGGCCAGCACAATACCTGCTCGTTGATAAATCAACTGGCTGATACGACGAAAATGCGTATCTGAGAGCGGTAAACGCTGAACCATTTGCGACAGCAGCGTCGTCGCCTCACTTTGATCCAATAACGTCGATTTCTTCATTTCTGCACCTGGCACTGAACTAAACACATTAACGATCTGCTGCTATGCCCAACCCTGTTTCAGGGCTGGGCCATCCAGGCGATTAAAAGGTTTCCCAGTTATCGTCACTACGAGAACCAGACTGACGGGCAACCGTCAGCGGCGCATCCAATCGGAGAGTTTTTGGCGCCGTTGTCTTGTTAACGGCCTGGGCGACAAATTCTTTACCAATATTGAACACTGATACGGCTTGTTTTAAGTTGCTGGCCTGATCTTCCAGGGCTGCGGCCGCCGCTGCGGACTCTTCAACCAGCGAGGCGTTCTGCTGCGTGACGCGGTCCATTTCAGTCACGGCAAGGCCAACCTGGTCGATACCGCGGCTTTGTTCGTCAGACGCAGAGGCGATCTCGCCCATGATGTCGGTAACGCGCGTCACCGCGCTGACGATCTCGCTCATGGTGTCGCCAGCGCTTTCCACCAGCACCGAACCGGTATTAACGCGGCTCACGGAATCTTCAATCAACCCTTTGATCTCTTTTGCAGCCTGCGCACTACGCTGCGCCAGGCTGCGTACTTCACCGGCAACCACCGCAAAGCCACGACCCTGTTCACCGGCACGAGCGGCTTCCACAGCGGCGTTCAGGGCGAGGATGTTGGTCTGGAAGGCGATACCATCAATCACGCTGGTAATGTCCGCGATTTTCTTCGAGCTACCGGCGATTTCCTTCATCGTAGTGACCACGCCATCCACTACTTTGCCGCCCTGCTGCGCGGTTTCGGAGGCATTAAGGGCCAGTTGCGAAGCCTGACGCGCATTTTCCGCGTTCTGCTTCACCGTCGCGGTCAGCTGCTCCATGCTGGCAGCGGTCTGCTCCAGCGAGGCCGCTTGTTGCTCGGTACGTGAAGAGAGATCGTTATTACCTACGGCGATTTCGCTGGCACCGGTATAGATCGCATCGGAACCATCACGCACCGTCCGTACAGTGCGCACCAGCTCTTGCTGCATATTTTGCAATGAGCTCAGTAATTCACCGATTTCGTTACGCACGGTAACGTCGATGGACTGAGTCAGATCACCACGCGCAATATGCTGAATATGTTCCATGCTCTGTTTCAGCGGGCGAATGAGTACGCTGCGCATCACATTCCACACCAGCACAATCACCAACAGCGTGACGAACAATGTGCCAATCACGATAGAGATAGAACGTTGATAAGCGTCGTTATTGGCTTCCACACCGCGCTTGGCGAGCACCAGGTTGTAACGCATCCACGCGTCGTAATCTGTCTGGAATTTGTCCTGGTAACTTTGCGTAGGCTGGTCAATAAATCCTTTGAAGTTGCCGCTGTTCAAAAACACGATCAGCTCAGCCAGCGCATCGTGATACGCCTTGTAGTTAGCTTGCAGCGTCAACACGTTTTCTGCGGTTTTGCCTTTTTCTGACAGGTTGGCGTTGAAGGTATCGAAGCCCTGTTCTGCGCGTTTTAATTCGCTGCTGGCCAGCGCCACTAACTCTTTAACGCTGGCACCGGAACCGGACATTTGTGCATCTTGCAGATAGCGGATCCCGGCACGGTTCAGGGTGTTACGTGCCTGAACCAGTGATACCCATGAGGTGCCCATCGCCTGCTGTAAGGTGCTCAGACGTTGGTTATAAGCGAAGTTCTCTTTGTCAGAACTTACCGTTTTGAAAAACATTCCCCCGGAAAACAGCTGTAGCAAGGCAAATAATGCCAGCACGCACAGCAGGCCGGAGACAACTCGTACTCGACTAAACATAAACACCTCATTGGTTGCGATTCACTTCTGTTTATCGGCGCGAGTGAAGGGAACTTTATGTGCGGCGGCACGGATTGGACCCGCCGCCGCCGAAAGGAGATACCGAGGTTATGTGCGAACCGTTTTAAACACCGAAACGGCCTGCGTTAATGCGCTGGCTTGCTGTTCAAGTGCCGCCGCCGCCGCCGCAGATTGTTCAACCAGCGAGGCGTTTTGCTGGGTCACGCGATCCATTTCAGTCACCGCCTGGCCCACCTGCTCAATGCCGCGACTCTGCTCGTCAGACGCAGAGGCGATTTCACCCATGATGTCGGTTACGCGAGTCACCGCGCCGACGATGTCACTCATGGTGCTACCGGCGCTTTCCACCTGTAACGAACCGCTATTGACGCGGGAAACCGAGTCTTCGATCAAGCCTTTGATCTCTTTCGCTGCCTGCGCGCTGCGCTGCGCCAGACTGCGTACTTCACCGGCCACCACGGCAAAACCCCGGCCTTGCTCACCGGCGCGAGCCGCTTCTACTGCCGCGTTAAGTGCAAGGATGTTGGTCTGGAAAGCAATGCCATCAATCACGCTAATAATGTCGGCGATTTTCTTCGAACTGCCGGCAATCTCTTTCATGGTACTGACCACACCATCTACTACTTTGCCGCCCTGCTGTGCCGTTTCAGATGCCGTCAGTGCTAATTGCGAGGCCTGACGGGCGTTGTCGGCGTTCTGTTTTACCGTTGCGGTAAGCTGTTCCATGCTGGCAGCCGTTTGCTCCAGCGAGGCCGCTTGCTCTTCGGTGCGCGCAGAAAGGTCGTTATTTCCTGCCGCGATTTCGCTCGCACCGGTAAAAATTGCGTCAGAGCCGTCGCGCACATCACTGACGGTGTTCATCAGCGACTGCTGCATTTCCTGTAAACCTGCCGCCAGCTGGCTCATTTCATTGCGCCCTTCCACGCTAATCGGTTGAGTTAAATCGCCCGCAGCGATAGCGCGAATATGCTCCAGCACCCGATGCAGCGGCTGAATCAAAACCTGACGCAGACCAAACCAGCATGCAGCGATTACCGCAATCACCGAGGCCGCCACAATACCCAGCAACCACATCATCTGCGTAAAGGCTTTTTGGTTCTGTAATAAACCTTGCTCAGAAAGCTCAGTCTGTTTTGCACGCCATTCGCTGTAGCTGACTTTCATGTCGTTCTGTTTCTGTTCGATGTTCTGTTTGAACATCCCTTCCAGATCGTTGGCCTGCAAACGTTCCAGCATCGCTTTTAAGCCATCATGGTAATTTGCGTAATCCGCCTCAAGGCGATCGCGTATAACGTTATCGAACCCTGGCGTACCCGGTAAGTTGTAATAAACCTGGAAAGAGCGATCGGCTACTGCCAGCTGTTGTTTTGCCTGATTAATCAGGTCATTTAGATTGCCGCCGTTGATTTTCGACGCCATGTTGGTTTGCAAACGCAACATCGCGCGGTTGAGCACAGTGCGCGTCTGGTTAAGTTCGATCCATGCATCGCTCATTGCTGTGACGTTACGTGTTGAGATTTGCGACAGTGCGAAGGCTTCTTTATCTTTGTTTAAAGCCGACCAAAACAGGCTGCCCGAAAGTAACTGTAAAGCGCCAAAAATCACCAAGACTGCGATCAGGCTGGTCACCACTTTTATTCGTTTCAACATCTTTTTCCCCGGAAAATTGGTTAAGGTGCAGCGGCTATATCGGCGCTGAAATGGGATTTGTTAGTAGGTTTTCCCTGTTTTACAAAACAACTGACTTTTGTAATTAATCTAAGTAGTCGTTAATTTTGTGTGGGTATTTGCGGCGGGATGGGTAATGCGTTCAGGGAAGGCGTGAGCTGACATGTTGAAAACAAACGGCACATTGCGGTTATGAAGGTGGGAAGCTCGGTCGCGGCGTAAAGCGTCCGCCACAGGGCGCTGTTTATGCCATCTTTACGCAGTGGCCCGTGCTTTTCGTCTGAAAAGCACGGGATGTTGAATGCGATGCGAGTGTAAAATCCCGCATCACGGTACTAAAGAGAATGCTTAAAACGTTTCCCAGTTCGTATCATTAACCGGCGTAGTCAATGCTTTACGCGGTGTATTCAACGTAGGCGCAGCACTCGGGATCGGCTTAGTTAACGTCTGAACAGCCTGCTCGCGGCGAACTTTAAACACCGCAACCGATTGACTCAAACGGCTGGCCTGCTCTTCCAGGGAAGCCGCTGCAGCAGCCGATTCTTCTACCAGCGAGGCATTCTGCTGGGTCACGCGATCCATCTCTGTTACCGCCTGACCTACCTGATCAATACCGCGACTTTGCTCATCTGACGCCGACGCGATTTCACCCATGATATCGGTGACGCGCGTTACCGCGCTGACGATATCACTCATGGTTTCGCCTGCAGTGCCCACTAAGGCAGAACCGGTGTTAACACGATTCACAGAATCTTCGATCAGGCTTTTGATCTCTTTTGCGGCTTGCGCACTGCGCTGGGCCAAATTACGCACTTCACCGGCAACTACGGCAAAACCTCGTCCCTGCTCTCCAGCACGCGCAGCTTCTACGGCAGCGTTCAGTGCCAGAATATTAGTCTGGAAGGCGATGCCATCGATCACGCTGGTAATATCCGCAATTTTCTTGGAACTTCCGGCGATATCGCTCATGGTTTTCACCACGCCATCCACCACATTACCGCCTTTCTGCGCAGTTTCTGAGGCGCTCAGCGCCAGTTTGGATGCCTGACGTGCATTTTCAGCATTCTGCTTCACGGTCGCGGTGAGTTGCTCCATGCTGGCAGCGGTTTGCTCCAGCGAAGCGGCCTGTTCCTCTGTACGCGCAGAGAGATCGTTGTTACCGGCTGAGATTTCGCTCGCGCCCGTAAAAATGGCATCTGAACCGTCGCGCACGTTGCTCACAGTGCGCACCAGCGACTGCTGCATCTCATGCAGACTCGCGGCTAACTGACTCATTTCATTGCGCCCTTCCACCACAATAGATTGGGTCAAATCACCCTGAGCAATGTGTTGGATATGGGTGATATTGCTGTTTAGCGGATTGATCAGCACGCGGCGCATCCCGACCCAACACAACGCAATAATAATAATAACCAGCGCTGTGATGAGACCGAGGATCCCTAACATGCGATCGTAAGCATGGGCGTTTTCTTCGACACCCGCAGCGGTCAGACGGTTTTGATCGGTACGCCAGTCGGTATAAATTTTCAGGAAAGCGCTCTGGCTCGGTGCAACGGGCGCTTTAGCCGCGCCGTCCATATCTTCAGCCATCAACGCTGAATGCAGTTGACCTAACGCAGCAGCATACGCGGCGTAGGATTCATCCAGCTGATTATTGAGCTGGGCATTTTGTCCCGGCGTATCTGGCGTGGTTTTAAAGGTTTTATAGAAGCTAGCGCCACGCTCCTGAAAACGTTGGCTGTCGCTAAACAATGCTTCAACATCGGCCTCTTTACCGGACAGTTTGCTAGTTGCCATACGAAGCTGAACGCGAGTCAATGCAACGCGACTCTGGTTAAGGTTCATATAGGCATCATTTAGCGCATCAGTATTTTTGCTCGCTAACTGCGACACCGCGAAACTCTGCTTATCGTGGCTTAGCGCTTTATAAAAAATTGAGCCGGAAATGAGCTGCAACAAGCCGAACATCAGTAACACCAGCAGTAAACTGGTTACAACACGGATTTTTGATAACATGATTGACCCTGAAAAAATGTGTAATAAAAGACGAACGAATTATCGGCAAGCAGAGAGAAGAAATTAGAGAGAGGATAACTATTATTATTTGATTTATAAGTGAATGTTTCAGTAATGAACTATACCCTATATCATTCGAATCGCTGGAAGGCGGCAAACGAGTGACCCCCAATGAGCTGACCAAAGTCAGTAATTTGGGTGAATAAGAGCAGCCAACGCATCAGCGACTTGAAGTAGGACGGGTATATCACGGACCGACCAAAGGCCGATCCGTGATTGCAGAATCAGGCGCGCAGCCCATCCACTAACGCCATCTCATCGCTGCTCAGCAACTTTTCGATGTCGACCAAAATCAGCATGCGATCGCCGAGTGCGCCAAGCCCTGTCAGGTATTCGGTAGACATGGTCACGGCAAATTCTGGTGAAGGACGAATTTGGTCTTGCGTTAATGACAGCACATCAGACACGCCGTCAACCACGATACCCACTACGCGGTTTTCCAGGTTCAACACGATCACTACCGTGTTGTCGTTGTACTCCACATCCGGTTGGGAAAACTTCACGCGCAGATCGATAATCGGCACGATTACGCCACGCAAGTTGGTGACGCCACGGATGAATTCTGGCGTATTCGCAATACGTGTTACCTGATCGTAACCACGAATTTCCTGAACCTTGAGGATATCAATGCCGTACTCTTCATCGCCCAGCGTGAAGACCAGGAACTCCTGGCCGACGGTTTCGCCAACGATTTTTGTCACGGTTGCCATTCCAGTCATGTTATTTACCCTTTCTTTATCAATCAGGCGGCAGCGCCAGCCACACGTTTTTCACGGTTGAGTGATTGCAGCGCAGAAACATCCACGATCAGCGCCACGCTACCATCGCCAAGGATGGTGGCCGCAGAGATGCCCGGCACTTTACGATAGTTACTTTCCAGATTCTTCACGACGACCTGATGTTGACCAATCAGTTGATCCACCAGCAGCGCATAACGCTTGCCGGCGCTTTGCAGAATAACGACGATGCCTTGTGTCGCTTCGGTTTTCGCGCCCCGCACATCAAATACGTTCCACAATTCCACCAGCGGCAGATATTCACCGCGCACTTCCAGCACGCATTCGCCACCCGCCAACGGTTTCAGCTCTTCGGCACGCGGTTGGAGCGATTCCATTACCGCATTAAGCGGCAGAATGAACACTTCGTTAGCGACGCGAACGGACATGCCGTCGAGGATCGCCAGCGTCAACGGCAGCAAAATACGGATGGTGGTGCCTTTGCCCTGCTTCGACGCGATTTCAACGTGGCCACCCATTTCCTGGATATTACGTTTCACCACGTCCATGCCAACGCCGCGCCCGGACACATCGGTCACCTGCTCAGCGGTAGAGAAGCCGGGTGCAAAGATCAGCATGCCGACCTCTTCATCGCTCATGTTTTCGCTGACCGGCAGGCCAGAAGAGAGCGCTTTAGCGAGAATACGTTCACGGTTCAGACCAGCACCATCATCAGAGACTTCAATGCAGATATTGCCCCCCTGATGTTCCGCCGACAGTGTTAAATTACCGGTGGTCACTTTGCCTGCAGCCAGACGTTTTTCGGGTGTTTCAATACCGTGATCGAGGCTGTTACGCACTAAGTGGGTTAACGGATCGATAATGCGTTCGATCAGGCTCTTATCGAGTTCAGTTGAACTTCCAAGCAGCGTTAGCTCGATTTCCTTGCCCAGCTTACTGGCAAGATCGCGCACCAGTCGCGGGAAGCGGCTGAATACATATTCCATCGGCATCATACGAATCGACATCACCGACTCTTGCAGGTCGCGGGCGTTACGCTCCAGCTGTCCCATGCTGTTCAGCAAATCGCCATGTGCGACAGGATCAAGTTCACCGGAACGCTGTGCCAGCATCGACTGGGTAATCACCAGTTCACCGACCAGGTTAATCAGCTGATCGACCTTTTCAACCGCAACACGAATGCTGCTGGATTCGCTGGCTTTGGCGGGCGCAGCAACGCGCTTGCTTTCGCGTTTAGCCGCAACCGGAATGTCTGTCACGGTCGCGGTTTCAACGGCTGCCACAACAGGTGCGGCAACGACCGGTGCGCTGGTTGGCGCTTCAGCCGCTTGAGCCGCTTGAGCCGCTTCAGGGAAACGAATTTGCGCTTCATCAATCACGAAACAGAGCACCGCAACGATGTCATCTTTGCCGACGCCGTCAATATTGACTTCCAGAGAGTTGCTGCCCTTCTGCACGTTACTTAACGTGCCGAGGTTGCCCATCTCTTCCAGCATCAAATCGACTTCGCGCTCTTTGAGATCGACTAACTGGACACGCAACCCACCGGTGCTTGGTGCAACCTCGACGGGCGCAGCAGCAGCGGGCACAGCGACGTTGGCCGGTAAACCTTTTGCCTCTAACGCCAGCTGGCGTAACGCTTCACAGATATATTTGAAGCTTTCCGCGTTTGGCTCTTGCGCGGTTTTATAGGCATCGAGCTGTTCTTGCATAATATCTTTGGTTTCCAAAAACAGGTTGATGATGTCGGTGCTGAGCTGCATCTCGCCGCGACGAGCACCATCCAGAATGTTTTCCAGGATATGAGTGGTTTCCTGTAATACCGTAAAGCCAAAAGTACCGGCTCCGCCTTTTATAGAATGGGCGGCGCGGAAGATGGCGTTAAGCTGTTCGGAGTCTGGTTCCTGGGGATCAAGTCCCAACAGGTGTTGTTCCATATCCGCTAACAGCTCATCGGCTTCATCAAAAAACGTCTGGTAAAAATCGCTGATGTCCATGCTCACGGGATCACCTCGGTTGTGACGGGGCTGCTGTATTCACCGCGCTGCCTTCTGGTGTTGGCGGTGCGGTAATCTGTTCAATTGCCGCCGGATCGCTGATCTGGACGGCATCACTTTCTGCGTTTTCTTTTTCTATTGCCGCTTCGGTGTCGTGGTTCAACACCAGTAAACTAATGCGGCGGTTAACAGCGTCATTGCCGCCACGGTTTTTCAATTTCATGGTGTCGGCCATGCCCAACACGCGCAAGATTTTGCCGCTGTCGAGGCCGCCAGCCACTAATTCGCGACGGGAAGCGTTGGCACGATCGCCTGAAAGCTCCCAGTTGCTGTATCCCCGATCGCCGCCAGCATATTGAAAATCATCGGTATGCCCGGCCAGACTAATGCGGTTAGGAATGTCATTTAGCACCGGCGCGATGGCGCGCAAAATATCGCGCATGTAAGGTTCTACTTCGGCGCTGCCGGTTTTAAACATCGGTCGATTTTGGCTGTCGATGATCTGAATGCGCAGCCCTTCTTCCACCATGTTGATAATCAAATGCGGACGCAGCGCTTTAAGGCGCGGATCGGCCTCAATCAGCTGGTCGAGTTTTTCGCGCAGGCGATTCAGACGAATGTCATCCAGCTTGCGTTTCTCCCCATCCAGATTCGGTTCTTTTTTGACTTCACCGGTTTTCTGGGTGTAATCCTCACCGCCACCCGGAATCGGGCTAACGCTGTCGCTGCTACGTGGCCCGCCACTTAACGCCACTTTGAGGGGCGTTTTGAAGTAATCGGCAATCTGCACCAGCTCTTTTGGGCTAGCGATTGAAAGCAGCCACATCACCATAAAAAACGCCATCATCGCCGTCATAAAGTCGGCATAGGCAATTTTCCACGAGCCATGACTTCCTTCATGTTTGTGAGACTTGCGCTTTTTAACCAGCACAATTGGGCGATTGCCGTTATTCATGAGCTCTGATCCGAAGTCTGTTTCGCCGGGTTCTTCGCGTTACGCACGTGCTCTTCCAGTTCACTGAAAGAGGGACGTTCAGCCGAGTACAAGGTTTTACGACCAAACTCCACGGCAATTTGCGGCGCATACCCGTTCAGGCTTGAGAGCAACGTCACTTTGATGCATTGCATCATCTTGGTTGATTCAGCACATTTCTGACGCAGCACCGAAGAGAGCGGTGAAATAAAGCCATACGCCAACAGAATCCCCAAGAAGGTGCCGACCATGGCGTGGGCCACTAACGCACCTAACTCGGCTGCCGGACGATCGGCTGAAGCCAATGCGTGCACCACTCCCATCACCGCGGCCACGATGCCGAATGCCGGTAAGCCATCCCCTATCGCCGCTATACTTTGAGCCGGTACGTCACACTCGTGTTCGTAGGTCTCAATTTCCTCATCCATCAGCGCTTCAATTTCAAACGCGTTCATGTTGCCGCTGACCATTAGACGTAAATAATCAGTAATAAAATCCACCAGCTGCTTATCGGCTAAAATGCGCGGATAATTAGCAAAAATTTCACTCTGACTGGGATCTTCAATATCACTTTCCAGCGATAACATGCCTTGCTGGCGTGATTTCGCCATCAGGCGGTACAGCAATGCCATTAAATCCATATAAATGGCTTTGTTATATTTAGAACCCCGCATTAATAGCGGCAGCGCTTTTAAGGTCTTCTTAATAGACTTGCCATTGTTACCGACCAAAAAGGCCCCTAACCCGGCTCCGCCGATCATTAATAATTCAGCGGGTTGATAAAGCGCGCCCAAGTGGCCGCCTACCAGCGCGTAGCCGCCCAACACGGACGCTAACACCACGATATAACCCAAAATTATCAGCACAAAAATTCCTTACGTCCGTAACGTGTTGGGGAAGTTAAGCCAGAAAGCCGCAATGGTTGTTAGCAAATCGGAAGCAAAAAAAAAGCAGCGGTATTAACCGCTGCTGGATGGCTTCCACAGTGCGAACAAACTTAAACGGCGTGTTTAACCGGTTCATCCAGCAGTTGTGGAAAGATATCGGCAGTATCTGCAGAAAGTTTACGTCTTTTTACGGCACGTGATGGCGGCTGGCAAAGGCTGCATACAAAGCTGCCAACAGGCTGATGCGCATGGTTAATAAAGCTACCATTGCAGCATTTGCAGTCTGTTAATTCCAGCATGCCACTTTCAACGAATCGTACCAAGGTCCAGGCGCGCGTGAGCGCCAACAGCGGGCCCTCGTCTGCTTGCGGACACTGTTCAAGATAGAGACGGTACGCTTTAATGACGGCATCAACGCCGCTGCACAAACCGGTTTTCAACAGGAACTTCCAGGCGTTACAGAACATCGACGCGTGAATATTTTGTTCCCAGGTCATGAACCAGTCGGTAGAAAAAGGCAGCATCCCTTTTGGCGGTGGGCTGCCGCGCAACTCTTTATATAACTTAATCAGGCGACCACGACTTAGCTGGGTTTCGCTCTCTAACATCTGCAAGCGAGCACCCAACGTGATCAGCTCCATCGCGAGCTGAATATCACGTGCTTCCTGAACAATACTTTTCTCAGACATTACATCGCCCTCTTCTTAGCAGGCGCGTCATCTTTAGACGCATTACGCAATAAACGGCTGGATAATAAAATACCCGTATGAATTTGTTGTAAATCATCCACACGAGATTCTTGCGTCAGGCGATTAATGTGCGTGCTGTCGGAAAAGCGAAACTGACAAATCAATTGGTTCGTTTCTGCTAATTTAACCATTTCTGGCAACGTTAATTCAGATAAAGCATTAGCCATCTTTTCATCAATACCAAGGCGAAACATTGCAGACGCTTTTTCCTGGTTTATTAAACGCTGCGCAAGCAGCAAATATGACAAGTTAAGATCGTAAATATGTTTTAGTAATTCAGATGTGCCCATTTTTTCCATCCTGAGAGATGCGACAAAACACTTCCGCAAATATATATCTGCGTATCGAGCTGCTGGTTGGTAAATCTAAAGATGGCAAAAATAAAATCATTTAAAGCATATGGTCATTGAAGTCTGTCTCGTTTCTTTGGAGAAACCGAACCAGTCTAAAGTCAAAACTCCAGGCCATTTTATTCTTGAGTTTGTAACCATCTTCCGTGACGTCTTCTTACATTTTTTAAGACTATTCTTAAAACAAGGCAAATCTATATCGTCTGATTTCTACATACAACGACACTCCCGTGAAATTTTAGATAAAGTGTGACGTAGATCACACTTTTAAGGCAAATTTCTTCAGTAACGCTTCACCATCACCAACCAGTTGATTACTTTTTGTACAAATTTACCTTATAAACGCCTTAATTAGTCCTTTCAAAGGTTTTATTAAGACTTTTCGCACTCTATTTTGCAGAGGGAGAAGTTAAGGCGATCTTTTATCTGTGTTAATGGTTTTAATGCCCTATTTAAGACCACCGTAAACAGTATAAGTAGAATAATATGCCAAAGAACCCTCAAGTAATTTTCTTTTAAATTAATCACTTATAGGTAATGTTACGCAGTGTGAGTAATGGAAGCGTTAAGGCAAGGTGCGGGGTTTTCCTGCTTTCAGGCAACGAAACGTTAACAGTCGGGCATGAGTGTTTAGCGTAAGACAGCAGATGTAACAATGGGTTACATAAGCAGAGTGAATGAATCGTGGAATGTATATATTTGTGCGTAAGAACTATCGGCGCTGGTAGTAAAAACTTTAGGGATCGGGCAGAAAAAAGCGTATGAATGGCGATAAAGACGCGACAGAAGGCTATTTAGCTAAAGTGCAGCTAAATTATCTCGCTGCGCTTATTAATTGTTTAGTCACGTTAGTAGGCGTTAGAGAGGGAAAGTGAAGGATATGTAGCCGATTAACCCGGGCAAAGTGTGTCAGCATGCCGTCCCTGGCGTGCTGCTGTTGAGATCAATCAAGCAAGCTTAGGAAAAGCTGCCACTTTGTTCTCTGATGCCTGTTCATCATCGCGCGATGCGAGGCTTTCTAAATCTTTCAGGAAATGCTCACGCCATGCGGTAATGTCGTTTTTACGTAGCACCGCCATCATGTCGTTGTAGCGCGAAATCCTTTCAGTACGCGGCATCGTAATGGCTCTATCGAGTGCAGCCGCCACTTCATCACGATCGTAAGGGTTTACGATCAGGGCAGATGTCAGTTCGTTAGCGGCGCCAGCGAAACGCGACAACACCAGCACACCCGGGTCATCAGGGTCCTGCGCCGCTACGTACTCTTTTGCCACCAGGTTCATGCCATCACGCAGCGGCGTAACCAGACCGACATCCGTTAAACGGAAGATTTTCATTAACAGACGGCGATCAAAGTGCTGGTTGAGGTAATAGAGCGGCGTCCAGCCGAGCGTACCGTATTTACCGTTGATACGGCCGGCTTCGGTTTCCAGCTGATGACGAATGTCCTGATACGCCTGCACGTCACCGCGTGAGGTAGGCGCAATTTGCGAATAACGAATCTTGCCGCGGTGTTCTGGGAAATTTTCCAGCAGCGCTTCGTAGGCCAGAAAACGCTCTGGCAAACCTTTGGAATAGTCGAGACGTTCACAGGCAATGATATTGCGTGCATCGCCTAATTCGCGCTTCATCGCCGCCATTTTTGGCGGTAGCGGCACTTCTGCCATCTCTTTAATGCTGTCCGGCTCAATACCAATTGGGTACACCTCGGTCATAAAGGTGTTACCAAAGGCACGGTGCAAATTATTGCCTTTATTTTGCATCTGAGTGAGCTGACTCATGCTGTCGAGGAAAGCCACGCGATCTGATTCAGTCTGGAAACCTAACAGATCATACTCAGACAGCATTTCCAGCAATTCCTGATGCGGCGGCAGTGCATTAAAGATCTCTGGCGTAGGGAATGGAATATGTAAGAAGAAGCCGATGCGGTTTTTAATTCCCGCTTTGCGCAGAGCCGCAGCAAAAGGCAGCAGATGATAATCGTGAATCCATAATATATCGTCTGGTTTAATCAGCGGTTTTAAACGCTGGGCAACTTCTTCATTAACCCGACAATATCCGTCCCAAGCTTCACGCTGAAATTGGACTAAATCCAGACGGTAGTGGAAAGCGGGCCAAATGACAGTATTAGAAAACTGGCAATAATAAAGATCATAGTCGTTCTGACTCAGTGGAAAAGAGGCGTAAGTAATGCCGTCGTGTTCCACTTGGGCAGTATCATCTTCTTCTTCACCAGAAAATTCGCTAATTTCACCGTTCCAACCGAACCACAGGCCGCCGGTGCTTTTCAACGCATCAAGAATACCGACAGCCAAGCCGCCTGCGCTGGATTTTGACCCATCAGGAATAGCTATACGGTTAGAAACAACCACTAAACGACTCATAACCTAAACTCCTTACCGACGTTGTCATGTTTTAATTGTAATAAACTGCGCTCCAGCCAGCCGTAGACGGCATCGACATCATCTAGTCGATAGCGCGCCTGGCTTGCGCCTTCGCCAACCTTAACGGAAATACCCTGCATGGCGTTTACCGTGAGAAATCCTTTCTCATCCGTCAGGTCATCACCAATAAATACCGGAATGCGTCCGGTAAAAGGGGGTTTTTGCATAAAGTCGCGAATGGCCGCGCCTTTATCTATGCCTTGCGGTTTGATCTCGACGACACATTTCCCTGGCTGAAGCGCCAGTCCTGGAAAGCGTTTCACCGATTGTTCAGCCAAACGCATCACATCCTGTTCATGCTGCATCGCCTGACGATAATGCAGTGCAAAGGCCATGCCTTTACTCTCAAGCTGCGTTCCTGGCCATTGCGCCATGGCGTGCTGTAACTCTTCTCGTAACGTTTGTTCCACTTCTACCGGCAACGTAATCCGATGAAATTCGCCTTGTGAGTCACGCCGTTCGGCACCATGTACGCCCGCTGCAGGCGTTTTTAACGGTGCGGATAAAGCATCAAGTTGCGCAATAGGTCGTCCTGATACCAGCGCTAATGCGCCGTTGCAGAGCGACGAGAGCTGCTGCAGCTGATCAATGACGTTAGCAGGGATGAACACAGATTCTGGCCGGGACTGAATCGCTGCCAGCGTGCCATCTACATCAAAAAAGAAGGCATACAGACCGCCGCTCAATGACGGTAACGTGGCAGAGTGATTTGCCGCTTGGGTCACGTGTCTTCTCCTTTGTTCCAATTTGCTTGTAAAAAATGGTTATCAACGCTAACCGCGTGATGACTTAAAAACCAGAGGATGTCTCTGAAAGAGGGGGAAACCAGCAACAGGGGTGACACAAGGCCAATTCGGGGGGCAAGGAGGGAGAACCAAAAACCACACCGTTATGATGAGTCACGCTCCTTAAACGCATACGTTTTTGCTGATAACGCCATCTTGTAAAAATACATCGTGACGTAAAGTGTAGACGCTAAGTCGGTTTTTGCCACAAATATGCATATGTTGTGCCAGCCGCTACGCTTATTTTTTGAATTTTTCGAAATGGAGAACGGTATCAATCTTTAACGGTAGCAGTGCCCCACTCTTTGCTTCAGGCAACGCTTTTTGAACGCGTGATATCCCCACCAAAAGTAAACCGTTCAGCAACCCCATGACGTTAATTGCCAAAGCTTAAGCTTCTTAAGGTTTTCCTAATCTTAAATCGGCAACCTCTTGCACATTATTGATTATCTGGTGCTTTCCATGTCCTTGCTGCCGTTGAAAAGGCCAGTGCTAAACCGCCTGACTTTTCTTATTCTGTTCTCTGTTTATATTTCAGTTTTCCTCAACATTGCTTATTACCGGCAGGTACTGGCGATATTGCCGCTGACAGATCTTCATGCGGTGCTGGTGTTTGTTTCCATGCCGCTGGTCGCTTTCAGTGTGATCAACATCGTTGTCACGCTGGCTTCCTTTCTGTGGCTGGACCGCGTTGTCATTGCGCTGTTCATTTTGTTATCGGCTTCGGCGCAATATTTCATCCAGACCTACGGCATCATTGTTGACCGTTCGATGATCGTGAACATGCTGGACACCACCGTTTCTGAAAGCTATGCCCTGATAACGCCTCAATTGTTGTTTGCGTTGCTGCTGACGGGTGGCCTGATGGCGCTGTTGGCTTTTCTGGTACGCATTAAAAAACCGGCCGTTTACTGGAAAAGTTTGCTCTATCGCCTGATCAGTATTGCGCTCTCTACCGCGCTCATTCTGTTAGTCGCCCTGCTGTTCTATAAAGATTACGCCTCACTGTTTCGTAATCATCGCGAACTGGTTAAAGCGCTGAGCCCTTCCAACAGCATTGCCGCCTCGCTCTCCTATTACCGGCACCATCAATTAGAGAATTTGCCGCTGGTGAGGATTGGTGAAGACGCCCACCAGCAACCGCAAATGATAGGCGGAAAAAAGAACCTGACGATTTTGATCGTAGGGGAAACATCGCGGGCTGATAACTTCTCTTTGTCCGGTTACGCTCGTCAAACTAATCCGCTGCTGGCAAAAGATCAGGTGATCTATTTCCCGCACACGGTTTCTTGCGGAACCGCAACCGCGGTGTCGGTACCCTGCATGTTTTCCAATATGCCGCGCGCGCATTATGACGAAACGCTGGCCAGCCATCAGGAAGGTTTACTGGATATTATTCAACGCGCCGGGATCAGCGTGCTGTGGAATGAAAACGATGGCGGCTGTAAAGGTGCCTGCGATCGCGTACCGCATCAGGATATGACCAGCCTGAATCTACCCGGCATGTGCATTGCAGGTGAATGCTATGACGACGTGCTGTTTCATGGTTTGGAGCAGTACATTGATCAGCTCAAAGGCAACGGCATCATCGTGCTGCATACCATTGGCAGCCATGGCCCGACCTATAATCATCGCTATCCGCCGTCGTTTCGTCAGTTCACACCAACCTGTGAAACCAATCAGATTCAGGATTGTTCGCAGCAGCAGTTAGTGAATACCTATGACAACACCCTGCTGTATGTTGATCACGTGGTTGATAAGGCGATCGGACTGTTGCGTGCGCATCAATCGCAGTTCACTACCAGCCTGGTTTACCTTTCCGATCACGGGGAATCATTGGGTGAAAACGGCGCCTATCTGCACGGTTTGCCCTATGCGATTGCGCCATCAACACAAAAGCATATTCCGATGCTGCTGTGGTTATCGGATGATTATCAGCATCGTTATGGCGTGAATGCGTCTTGCCTGAGCAAACTGGCGGCGACAGATGATTTTTCGCAGGATAATCTGTTTTCTACCGTGCTGGGATTAACCGGCACCGCCACGCATGAATATAAGCCCGCGGATGACATTTTGACGATGTGTCGGAGTACACCGAAATGAAGATTCTGATCGTGGAAGATGATGCCCTGCTGTTGCAGGGTTTAATGTTAGCGCTGGAAGGCGAAGGTTACGTGTGTGATGGCGTTTCCACGGTACGTGACGCTGAAGCGCATTTCGCTAGCGGCATGTATAGTCTGCTGGTGCTGGATTTGGGCTTGCCCGATGAAGATGGTCTGCACTTTTTACTGCGTCTGCGCCGACAGAAAAAAAGAGTGCCTGTGCTGATTTTGACCGCCCGCGACAGCATCAGTGAGCGCATTGCAGGGCTGGATGCGGGCGCTGATGATTATCTGATCAAGCCCTTTTCTCTTGATGAGCTGTTAGCGCGTATTCGGGCACTGATCCGCCGCCATGTGAACCAGGGTGACAGCCAGGTTCAGGTCGGCAACTTAACGCTGGATATGACACACCGGCAAATCCATCTTGCCGAACAGCTGCTGGATTTGACGCCAAAAGAGTTCGCCATCCTGTCACGACTGATGCTTAAAGCGGGCAACCCGGTACACCGCGAGATCCTTTATCAGGATATCTATAACTTTGAGACCGAGCCTTCAACCAACACACTCGAAGTCCACATTCATAATTTGCGCGACAAAATCGGCAAAGGCGCCATCCGCACGGTGCGAGGCTTCGGCTATGCGCTGGTGCAGCCGCTTAAACACAATGAGACCCAATGAGAAACGTTATTAAGCAGCACAACGGCAGTACGCTGCGTTTTCGGTTATTGCTGGCGATTGGATTAATTTTGCTGTTTTGCCAGTTGATTAGCGTTGCCTGGCTCTGGCATGAAAGCAAAGAGCAAATTCAGTTTTTGGTTGAAGCGACGTTGGAAAATCGCAACATGAATCGCCATGTTGAGAAAGAGGTTCATGAAGCCGTCGCCAGCCTGGCGGTGCCAAGCCTGGTGATGATCATTATGACGCTGCTGCTCTGCTATCAAGCGGTGAAATGGATTACCCGCCCGCTTTCAGAATTACAACGCCAGCTGGAACAGCGTAGCGAAGAAGATCTTGATCCGCTTCGCTCTGACAGTTCGGTACGCGAAATCAATGCCGTGACGCAGGCGATAAACCAGCTGGTTTCACGTCTGACCACCAGCCTCGAGCGAGAACGGCTTTTTACGGCGGATGTGGCGCATGAACTGCGTACCCCGCTGGCGGGGTTGCGACTGCATCTGGAGTTGATTGAACGCAAAAACCACATCAACGTGCAGCCGCTGTTACAGCGACTTGATCAGATGACCAACAGCGTGACGCAACTGCTGCAACTGGCGCGCGCCGGTCAATCTTTTACGTCGGGTACTTATCAAAACGTGGGGTTAATTGAGGATGTGGTCCTGCCGATGGAGAATGAACTCAGCACCATGCTGGCGGTTCATCAGCAGTCGCTAAAGCTGGTTGTCGCAGAGGAAGTGTTTGTTCGTGGCGATGCCACGCTATTGAAAATGCTGTTACGTAATTTAGTCGAAAATGCACATCGTTATAGCCCGCACGCCAGCACCATTACTCTGCAAGTGACCCACGCGCCGCATCCTTCATTGATTGTTGAAGATGAAGGTCCCGGCATAGATGAAAGTAAAAGTGGCGAACTCAGCAAAGCGTTTATTCGGATGGACAGTCGTTATGGCGGCATTGGATTGGGATTGAGCATCGTCAGCCGCATCGTTCAGCTACATAAAAGTCAGTTTTTCCTGGAGAATCGCCGTCACACTTCAGGCTGCCGGGCATGGGTGAAGTTTAGTCTGCCACCCCAGGTTAAGCCGTAAACCAAATGTGAAGGAAAGCGACAATAACCAACAGGCTAAACAGCAGTGTCGCCATCTCGCTGGTGGAATTAATAATCTGTTTCATGGTTCTCTCCTTTATACAGTGAGGAGAGTATCCCAGCGGGAGATTAAGGAAACCTTAGGCCAGTAAAACAACGTTACGGCCTGGCAACTGATAAACAACAGGCCATTGAGCTTATTCGTGCTGCGCCTCTTCAGTCTTGCGTCGGTCGCTCGTTCTGACGCGGGGTTAATCACATCTTAATCAGGCGGCTCAGCCGCCTTCTTTTTTGGCTTCTACACTTAATGGCTAGGTTCTGATCAAAGAGGCGCAGCCATGAGTCAACGAATGCACAAATACACCTTCCCCGTGAGCAAAGCACGTAAATATCTTGAACCTGGACCGGTGCTGCTGCTGAGTTCGCAGTTCGAGGAGCAGAGCGACATCATGACGCTCGGCTGGCATACCGTTTTGGAGTTTTCTCCCTCGCTGGTGGGCTGCATGATATCCAGCATGAACTTTAGCCACGAACTGATCCGTAACAGTGGGCAATGCGTGTTGAATCTCCCTACGGCTGAACTCATCGATAAAGTTGTGGCTATCGGAAACAGCCATGGCGATAAACTCGATAAGTTTGATGCCTTTGGTTTAACAGCCGAACCGGCACACAGCGTAGGTGCGCCATTAATTGCTGAGTGTTTTGCCAGTTTTGAATGTCAGCTTTACGACGATTCCATGGTCGATAACTACAACCTGTTTATCTTTGAAATCGTTAAAGCGCACGTTGCGGAACAGCCCGAATTTCCCACGACGCTGCACTACACCGGTGAAGGCCGCTTCACCATCATGGGCGATAAGATGCTGGATAAGAGCAAGGATTTTAAGCCAGAGATGCTGATTTAGTTGAAATGCGCGCACCGCGCCCCCACCTGTTTCCTTTCGACCTGACAGGAGTAAAGCATTATGGCAATCGAATACGCAGTGATCGCAGGCGGCTGTTTTTGGTGTACCGAAGCGGTATTTAAGGATGTGATTGGCGTTGAGTCCGTTGAAAGTGGTTATACCGGTGGCGCACGTCCCAATCCCACCTACGAGCAAGTCTGCAGCGGCGCAACCGGTCATGCAGAGGCGATTCGTATCGGTTTCGATCCAGAGCAAGTGAGTTATGGTGACCTGCTGGATATTAGCTTTGTGACTCACGATCCGACCCAGCTTAATCGTCAGGGCAATGATATTGGCACACAGTATCGTTCAGCAATTTTCCCTGCTAATGCAGAACAGGAAGCGGAAGCGCGTGCTGCCATTGAGCGTGCTCAAGCGGATCATTCCGTGCCGGTGGTGACCACCATTGAACCGCTGAAAGAGTGGTATCCCGCCGAAGCGTATCATCAGGATTACTGGGAAGGAGCCGGTCAGCGCAATGGATATTGCATGGCGGTGATCCCACCTAAATTGCAGAAGCTGCGTAAAAGTTTTGCTAACCGCGTGAAAGCGTAGTTTTTCGACGCAGTGGTTTTTGATTGAGGCGCGCACTCTTTCGGGAGAGCGCGTTTTTTATGAGGTGTGCGCTGTCCCCACCTCGTTCCTCCCCCATAAAGGGGGAGGAAGACACTGCACTATGCTCATTGCGGTGCTGCCCGGCCTTACTTCAACGCCATCGCATCACGCAGCGTAAAGAACAGATCCGTCTGATCGGTTAAACCCACTACGTTTGCTGCATGTGGCCCATAAGCTGCAATACGCAATTGTGAACCGGTATGCTCCTGCGAATCTTCTTCTGAGTTGCCGTAGCTAATGGTCATAATCGCGCCATCCTTGGTATTAACGGCTTGGGTCAAGCCTGGTGCCTTAGTGCCATTTTCAACAATCTGACTGCTGTGTGCATGATCCGCTGTCACCACTACCAGCGTGTTGCCCTCTTCACGCGCAAATGCCAGCGCCTGCTGTACCGCTTCATCCAAATCAACGGTTTCACCAATCTGACCACAAGGATTCGCCGCGTGATCCTGCTTATCAATGGAAGCGCCTTCTACTTGCAGGAAGAAGCCATTCTCATTGGTTTTCAATAATTCAATGGCTTTCGAGGTCATCTGCGCCAGCGTAGGTGTTGCGACCGGACGATCCTTGTTCACTTCGCAGGTGACTACTGGCTTATCAATATTGCCGTGATAGCTGGCTTTTGGCCCTTGCCAGCGCACAGGCATGTTGCCCGCAGAAAACAACCCAAGCAGCGGTTTCTGCTGGTTGGCGGTAGTAATACGGGTCAACCCTTGCCAGTCATTGACCATTTGATAGCCCAGCGCCTGGGCCTGCTCATTCAGTGTTTTCCCCTGATAATCACCCGCCTTCGCCACCTCATTGAAACTCTTGCTGCCACCGCCTAAGGTGACATCCGGCCGCGTTTTCAACATCTGCTCGGTAATCGAGCCTTTACCGCCCTGTTCTAACGCGTTAGTCGGGCAAAGCTCGCTGGTTTTTTCCGGCCCGTAGCATTTACGTGACGTGACATGCGCCATCAGCGCGGCGGGTGTCGCGTCCTGCAACTCAGCGGTCGAAACGTTACCGGTTGCCTTGCCCGCCGCTTTCGCCAACTCCAACAGCGTGACCTGATCTTTGCCATTCACATCTACGCCAATTGCGCCGTTATAGCTTTTGGTGCCGGTTGCCCAGGCAGTGGCTGAGGCTGCTGAATCGGTAACGTAATTTGGTTTATGGGTTTTCTTATCCAGTGAATAGTGCGTGTATTGTCCGGTAAGCGGGAGCGCATCAATGCCTTTGAAAAAACCGCCCGCCCCTTCTGCTACGTTACGCGCAGCAGTGATTTCTGAATCACCCATGCCATCGCCAATCAGTAAAATCACGTTTTTCGCGGTGGTATTACGTAACGATGCTTTCAACGCTTCAGTCTGATCGCCAGTTAAACGTCGGGCTCCGCCGTGCTGACTGAGATCCCCTTGTGCTGCGCGAGAATAGGTATTTGTTTCAGCAATGGCGGAGGTGGCGAGTAAGCTGGTGAGCAGAGAAACCGTCAATAAGCGAGCCTGAGTCATGTTGTCTTTCCTTATGAGCAATAATTACCAGAGATTTCAGGCGCTAAGTTTGCGACGGTTTGGTGATATTTTTGTGTCGGCAGGATGTCATTTTGATGACAAAATCAGCAAGCTGCGCAGCGCTACAGCGATTCGTTCAGAGCTTAAGCGAATAGAAGAAAAGAGAAAAATAGTGCTTGACCGTTTTATGCCTGATCCCTATAGTACCGCCCCGTTGACCCAGCGCGGTTAACAAAAAAATGTGGTGAGGTGTCCGAGTGGCTGAAGGAGCACGCCTGGAAAGTGTGTATACGGCAACGTATCGAGGGTTCGAACCCCTCTCTCACCGCCAACATTTCAAAGAAATGCCTGAACATCTGTTCAGGCATTTTTTTTTGCGTTTTATTTTTATAATAAAGGCATAAAAAAACCCGGCCGAAGCCGGGTTTTGCGCTACATCAACTCAATCGAACTCTAGTACAATCAACGACTAACTGTAAGCATGCAGCGTACGCTGGCAGAGCGCCGAACGTACACAATCCCCTTTGCCGAAACGGACAATGCCAACCATCTCGTCCTCTTCGAAACGCGCTAACGCGTCTGCGAGACCGGAAGGCACCCCAGCGGGCAAGTCGCACTGGGTAATATCACCGTTAACGATTACCGTGACGTTTTCGCCAAGGCGTGTAAGAAACATTTTCATCTGCGCGGCGGTGACGTTTTGCGCCTCATCCAGAATAACGACCGCATTTTCAAAGGTACGTCCGCGCATATAAGCAAATGGCGCGATCTCTACCTTGGCGATTTCTGGACGCAGACAATATTGCATGAAGGATGCGCCAAGACGTTTAACCAGAATGTCATAAACCGGTCGGAAGTACGGAGCGAATTTCTCTGAGATATCTCCGGGGAGGAACCCCAGATCTTCATCCGCCTGTAGCACCGGGCGCGTGACGATTATCCTGTCGATATCCTTATGAATCAGGGCCTCAGCCGCTTTCGCGGCGCTGATCCAGGTTTTACCGCAACCTGCTTCACCAGTTGCAAAGATCAGCTGTTTCATTTCTATGGCGTTGAGATAGTGCGCCTGAGCTTCATTTCGAGCTTCAATTGGCCCCCGGTCACGCGCATCGCGTGCCATGCCAATTGAATCTAACCCACCCATTTGCACCAGCGAAGTGACCGATTCTTCTTCACGCTGACGATGACTGCGAGAGTCATTGCGAAGCACTCGTCTGGCTTCTCGACGCGCTTTGATCACTGCTTTCTGTCTTCCCATAGTGGCACCTTACAGTTGGTTTCATTTCCCGCTCCAGGCTATTGGCCCTTTGCGATTACGTGAACGCTTTAGAGGTTTTGATTGGCTTCCTTGTAAGCCGTGATGACCATGAAGAAAGGTATGCAGCAGCGCAACAGCATTGCTGTACACCGGACAACGAAGAATTCGATTTGGAAAGAAAAGGTCAGAGAAGTGGAGTTCAAGGGGAAAATTAGCCCTCGCAAAAAATTGCGATGCGGTAATTACATTTAGCTGTCCATATAAGGTTCGACCCATGCGCGAACTCCAGTGTGATACATCAACACGTCTGATTACGCTTAAGGATTAAATTGCATCATCTTCACGTGGGTTTGCAACTCTAATTTTACCTGACGGCAAAGAAATTGCGTAATTCGGGGTAAGAAATTTACGTATTTAAATTAAATTAAGTATATTTAACAGTTAGTTACCATATTCATCTTTATTGGGAAAAATTAGGAGAATCCGTAAATTTTTGCCTGAATAAACTCAGAAGGCAGATGCAAGACGAGAAACCTCCTGCCGACGGCGCAGCAGAAGGTGGTGGCTAAAATGCTATCAGGCTTCAAGTAGCGATTGCGCTAAATAATGATGCTCATCAGCAACGCCGGGCAAAACATAAAAATATCCGCCACCGATCGGACGAATATATTCTTCCAGCGCTTCGCCATTCAGCCGGTTCTGTACCGTAATAAACCCTTTCTCTAAATCGTGCTGATAACAGACAAACAACAGGCCCATTTCTAACTGACCAGAAGCAGAGATGCCGGCTGAATAGCTGTAACCGCGTCGCAGCATCAAACTGCTGTCAGTTTCAGGGGTACGTGGATTGGCCAAACGGATATGCGCATCCAATGCAATGACTTCACCGTCAGGATCGCGACTGTAATCCGGCACATCGCGTTCGTGCTTCATGCCCAGCGGCGCCCCGCTCAGCTTCTCACGCCCAAAAATGGTCTCCTGCTCGCCCAATGGTGTACGGTCCCACATTTCCACATGGAAACTGATGATACGCACCGCCTGATAACTGCCGTTGCGCGCCCATGCGGGTTCATCCTGGTCATCAGTGACCCATAACATCTGCTTCATCAACGCAGCGTCATGACTATCGGGATTAGCGCTACCATCTTTAAAACCCAGCAGGTTGATCGGCGTCTCCTGGCCCAGGCTGCGTGCGGCGTGATCTGAGATAAAGCCTTCACGCCGCCAGCGCACGCCGAGCAGATCGGGCGTGTGTTTGATAATGTCGCGCAGCGCGTGAATCACCGTATCCTGAGTATTGGCGCAAATTTGCAGCAGCAAATCGCCATGGCATTGATTCGCGTCGAGCGAATCGTTAGGAAAGCGCGTCATGACCTGCAACTTTTTTGGTTTATGCGCAGCTAAACCAAAGCGTTCATCAAACAGCGACGTGCCTACCGAAACGGTGATGGTAAGGTTATCAGGCGCAATCTGCGCCCCTAAAATGCCTGAATCCATTGGCGGTAGTTGCGGGTTTGTGACGACTGGCGCGGGCCCGCCCGTAGTCAGGAAGGCGATACGCTGCGTGAGCAATCTGAACAAGCGTTGCAGATCGGCTTTGTCACTGGCCAACAGGTCAAACGCCACCAGCATCATTGATGCCTGCTGTGGCGTAATGATGCCCGCCTGATGCTGACCATAAAACGGTTGCACCTGCTGGCGCGCATTGGGTGTCACCGTGCCGGGAGAAAAGCTTTCGGCGGCAGCATGAAACGGGCAACCGCCGCCTAACGCCGCCGCGCCTCCCAGCAAGCCTAACCCTTTTAATAAACGACGACGCGCGGGTTGCGCGTCATCCTGCTGATTGCTCATGCTTAATTCAGACCCAAGGTTCCACGCAGTAAAGAGAGATCTTCTGCCAGTGCAGTAATCGGGCCTTTCAGCGCGTTACGGTCACCGGTAGTGAGCTTCTCATAAGATTCGAAGCCCTCTTTAGTGCGGTATTTGCTGAGAATGGTATCGACTTTTTTGAAGTTACCCTCCACTTTCGCCAATAACTGTGGATTGGCTTTCTCTACCATGGGTCGCAGCAGTTCAACGATCTTCTGTGCGCCATCAACGTTGGCCTGGAAGTCCCACAAATCGGTGCGGCTGTAGCGATCCTCTTCACCGGAAATCTTGCTGGAAGCGACCTCTTCAATCAATCCGGCGGCACCACCCACAACTTTTGCTGGCGGGAAAGCCAACTCACTGATGCGCGTTTGCAGATCCAATACATCTTTGTTTAGCTGATCAGCATAACCTTCCATACCTTTGGTGCTGTTGTCCGCAAACAGCGCTTTTTCCAGACGGTGGAAACCAGTGAACTTAGGATCTTCCGCTTTCTTCTCATAATCATCTTCGCGGGCATCAATGCTGCCGTCGAGATCGGAGAACAGTTCTGCAATCGGTTCAATGCGCTCGTAATGTTGACGAGTCGGGGCAAACAGCGCTTTGGCTTTTTCTGTATCGCCCGCTTTCACCGCATCGGTAAAGGCTTGCGTGCCGCTAACCAACTGTGCGACTTCACCGGTAACGTAAGCTTTATATTCGCTAATCGGGCCAACCAGCTGCATCACATCGCCGCCTTTCTTCGCTGTTGCTGTACCGCTGGCTTCGACAATCAGCTTACCTTTCGGATTACTCAGCAGCCCGCAGGTCATGTCATATTCGCCAGCCTCCAGCGTGGCCGTCATTTTCTGACTGAAGCCCGGTGCAATGTTTTCGCGCTCTTCGACCACCATCACACCTTTCAGGATTTCCCATTCCAGCGCTTTCTGGCTGTTGTTCTTGATCAGGAATTGGGTTTTACCCGCCTTTACCGTCAGTGACATCGGCTCACACTGTTTGTCATTCACGCTAACGGTAACCTGCGGAACGGCTGCGGCTGCGGCTGAACCAGAGATAGCCAGCAGCGAAGCCAGCAGTGCCTTGCGGCGGAAACGCGTCATCATAATTCTGTCCCTTTAATGATTATGGCGAGCGCGAGGTGCGCGCTCAGTAATGGCTTAGCGCACGGCAGCTGATGTGGTCGGTCGCGTTGGCGTGAAAAAAAGCAGTAAAAACGGTATCAGATAGCAGAAATAGACCGTGACTTCGCTGATGCTTGGCGCCTCCTGATAACCCAATATGCCCTCCAGCAAGGTGCCGAACAGCGAATGCGTAGATAAGGTGCCACTGAGATCAAAGGCCACATCCTGAAAATGGTTCCAGAGGCCCGCCTCATGAAAAGCGCGTATCGCACCCGCCGCCAGACCCGCCGCGACAAATAAAATAAACACGCTGGTCCAGCGAAAGAAATGCGCCATGTTCAGCCGAACACCGCCCCAATAGAGCAGCATGCCGAGTATCACCGCTGTGGCCAGGCCTAGCACCGCACCGATCGGTGGCGCGTATCCAACATCTTGCGTAAAGGCGGCCAGCAGGAAAAATACCGATTCCAGCCCTTCCCGCGCCACCGCAAGAAACACCATCAACACGAGCGCTAGCCCGCCGCCGCCTTTTTTTGTCAGCGCCTGATCGACCGCTTGCTCCAGCTCGCCTTTGATGTTGCGCGCCACTTTACGCATCCAAAACACCATTGAGGTCAGAATCACCACCGCAATGACGGCCACGATGCCCTCAAACAGCTCTTGCTGCTTTTGCGGAAATTCGCCGGTGGTTTCGTTGATGAAGATACCTAGCGCAAGGCAGAGCGCAGCGGCAATAAATACGCCAGCCCACAGGGCAGGAAACCATTGAGTACGCTGGGTGCGCTTCAAATAGCTGGCGATCAGGCTGACAATCAATGCGGCTTCTAAGCCTTCACGCAGCATGATGAGAAACGGAACAAACATCGCCAACCTCTTGAATGTTAAGCAGCGTCAATAACAAGTAAATTTTCGTAAATCTAAACGAGTTCGATTATCATTATCGCTGAGTAAAAAACAAGTTGCTGAGTGAGATTATTTCGCTTTTGTCGCAAGAAGCTTTGTAACAAGCCATAAAAAAAGCCCGCCTTGTCAGAAGGCGGGCTTCGGTAGGAAAGCAGGTTATTTCGTCTGGAACTCCGCTTCTGCCGCATCAAAACGTTTCATGGCTTCGGCTGACGGCGCACGGCCCATCAGGCTGAAAACCACAATTGCGATGCTGGCAAAAATGAAGCCTGGGATGATTTCATACAGATCCAGCCAGCCATACTGTTTCCATACCAACACCGTAACGGCACCGATAACCATACCGGCCAGCGCGCCATTGCGGTTCATGCGCTTCCAGCAAACGCCGAACAGCACAACCGGACCAAAGGCAGCACCAAAACCTGCCCAGGCATAGCTCACCAGACCCAGTACGCGGTTTTCTGGATTCGAAGCCAGCGCAATGGCGATTATCGCAATCAACAGCACCATTAAGCGCCCTACCCAAACCAGCTCTTTCTGGCTGGCGTTTTTGCGAAACAGCCCTTTATAGAGATCTTCCGTCAAGGCGCTGGAGCAGACCAACAGTTGGCAGCTCAGCGTTGACATCACTGCTGCCAAAATGGCGGAAAGCAGGATACCGGCGATCCATGGGTTAAACAGAATGCGCGTCAGTTCGATAAAGATGCGTTCGCCATTTTCACTCACGCCTGCTGCTTGTGATGGATTGTTCTGGAAATAAGCGATGCCGAAGAAGCCGACCGCCACGGCACCTGCCAGGCACAAAATCATCCAGGCCATGCTAATGCGGCGTGCGGTACGAATGGAGCGGTGCGAATCCGCTGCCATAAAGCGCGCCAGGATATGCGGTTGCCCAAAGTAGCCCAAGCCCCAGCCCAACAACGAAATCACCGCAACAAAATTCAGCCCTTTCAGCATGTCGATATTTTCGAGGCTTTTGGCTTCAATCACTGCCAGTGAATCTGAGAAGCCGCCGACCGAGATAATCACAATGACAGGCGTCAGAATCAGCGCAAAAAACATCAAGCTGGCCTGCACGGTATCGGTCCAGCTGACCGCCAGGAATCCGCCCACCAACGTATAGAGGATGGTCGCTGCGGCGCCAGCCCACAATGCGGTTTCGTAACTCATGCCAAAGGTGCTTTCAAACAGGCGCGCCCCGGCCACCACGCCCGAGGCGCAATAGATAGTGAAGAAAACCAGGATAACGATCGCGGAGATGACACGCAGAATTTTACTGTGATCTTCAAAACGGCTGGAGAAGAAGTCTGGCAGCGTCAGGGCATTGTTGTGGTGCTCCGTTTGAACACGCAGGCGACCCGCTACAATTTTCCAGTTTAGCCATGCGCCAATAATCAGGCCGATAGCGATCCAACTCTCGGAGATACCAGAAATGAAAATGGCACCTGGCAACCCCATTAACAGCCAGCCGCTCATATCAGATGCCCCTGCGGACAAGGCTGTAACAACGCTACCGAGGCTACGACCACCCAGAATATAATCATCAAAATTCTTGGTTGAACGGTAGGCAATAAAGCCAATCAGTATCATCCCGAGAATATAAATCAAAAAGGTCACCAACATTGGTGTGCTTATACTCATCTGTCTCTCCATTTATTATTTAATTTCCCCAGAGAAATCGCTTGCTGGTGGTTGCCGGAACGGGGTAACCAGGCAGCGTATCCTCATCAGGGCATGAGCCATTTCCCCGAGGCGCAGTATCCTGCCGGAAAGGCGTGACGCGCACAATGGATTTAACACAGGCGCTACAGCGATTTCACTAACCGTTTGCGAAAAATTGCTCAGAGGTTGCACTCGCTCACAGATCTGGAGTTGCACCCAAGAACGTTCTTATAAAACCCGCGGTTTCTCTGGCCTGCCACGTTGGCCAGATTCTTGCAGCAAGATCTGTGCCGCATTTTGAAATTTAACATTCGACGACGTGGAAACCTTGCTATCTGGCTCACGATTAACATGGTTGCACAAAGTTGCAACATGAGTGATAGTGCTGGCTACGCCGTACCGAACCACTTTTAAGGAGCACTGGAGTCATGGGTACAACCACCATGGGTGTAAAACTGGATGATGCGACTCGCGAGCGCATTAAACTGGCCGCACAACGCATCGATCGCACGCCGCACTGGCTGATCAAGCAAGCGATTTTTAACTATCTTGGCCAGCTTGAAACGGGCACTTCACTGCCGGAAATTCCGCTGTCGGCATTGGCCGCGGCAGAAGGTGATGAAGCCGCGCCAGACGAGTCCCATCAACCGTTCCTTGACTTCGCTGAGCAGATTCTGCCGCAGTCGGTTACGCGCTCTACGGTGACTGCCGCCTGGCGTCGACCCGAAACGGATGCGGTACCGATGATGTTGGAACAGGCGCGTCATCCTGCTCCGCTGGCAGAAAAAACCCATCAGTTAGCCTACAAGCTGGCTGACAAGCTCCGGCACCAAAAAGGGGCAACTGGGCGCGCTGGAATGGTGCAAAGCCTGTTGCAGGAGTTCTCTCTCTCTTCTCAGGAAGGTGTTGCGCTAATGTGTTTAGCGGAAGCGCTGTTGCGTATTCCTGACAAGCCTACCCGCGATGCGTTAATCCGCGACAAAATCAGCAACGGCAATTGGCAATCGCATCTTGGCCGCAGCCCTTCCCTGTTCGTCAACGCGGCAACCTGGGGTTTATTGTTTACCGGTCGTTTGGTTTCTACCCATAACGAAGCGAATCTTTCGCATTCGCTTAACCGTATTATCGGGAAAAGTGGCGAACCGCTGATTCGTAAAGGCGTAGACATGGCGATGCGCTTGATGGGTGAGCAATTCGTTACGGGCGAAACCATTGCTGAAGCGTTGGCGAATGCCCGCAAGCTGGAAGAGAAGGGTTTCCGCTACTCCTACGACATGCTGGGTGAAGCCGCGCTGACCGCCAGCGACGCCAAAGCCTATTTGGTCTCTTATCAACAGGCGATTCACGCGATTGGCAAAGCCTCAAACGGGCGCGGCATCTATGAAGGCCCTGGCATTTCGATCAAGCTTTCTGCGCTGCATCCACGCTATAGCCGCGCGCAATATGAACGCGTAATGGAAGAGCTTTATCCGATTCTGAAATCGCTGACGCTGCTGGCGCGCTCTTATGACATCGGTATTAACATTGACGCAGAAGAAGCCGATCGTCTGGAGCTGTCGCTGGATCTGCTGGAAAAACTCTGCTTCGAGCCGGAACTGGAAGGCTGGAACGGTATCGGCTTTGTGATTCAGGCTTACATGAAGCGCTGCCCGTTTGTGATTGATGAATTGATCGATCTGGCGCAACGCAGTCGCCGTCGCCTGATGATCCGTCTGGTAAAAGGCGCCTATTGGGACAGCGAAATCAAACGTGCCCAAATGGAAGGCCTGGAAGGTTATCCGGTTTATACCCGCAAGGTGTATACCGACATCTCTTATCTGGCCTGCGCCCGCAAATTATTGTCGGTGCCGAACCTGATTTATCCGCAGTTTGCGACCCACAATGCGCATACGTTGGCGGCAATTTACCAGCTGGCGGGCAATAACTATTATCCAGGCCAGTATGAATTCCAGTGCCTGCACGGGATGGGCGAACCGCTCTACGAGCAGGTGGTGGGCAAAGTTGCGGATGGCAAACTGAATCGACCTTGCCGCATTTATGCGCCGGTAGGTACGCATGAAACACTGCTGGCTTACCTGGTGCGTCGTCTGTTGGAAAACGGCGCCAATACCTCATTCGTTAACCGCATCGCTGACACGTCGTTACCAATTGATGAGCTGGTGGCCGATCCGGTCAGCGCAGTGGAAAAAATGGGTGCCAGCGAAGGGGCTATTGGCCTGCCGCATCCGAAGATTCCATTGCCACGTGAGCTTTATGGCAAATACCGTGTGAACTCTGCCGGTTTGGATATGGCCAACGAGCATCGCCTTGCGTCGTTGTCCAGCGCCCTGCTCAGCAGCGCGGCACATCCCACTGTGGCACAGCCGATTATTGATGGCGAACTGATCGCGGGTGAAACCCGTGCCGTCATTAACCCTGCCACGCCAAATGATGTTGTGGGCCACGTACGTGAAGCCAGCGAGCAGGAAGTGTCGCAAGCGCTGGATGCCTCCGTTAATGCGGGTCCGATCTGGTTCGCAACGCCACCGGAAGAGCGTGCCGCCATTTTGGAACGCGCTGCAGAGATCATGGAAAGCCAGATGCAACAGCTGCTCGGCATCCTGGTGCGTGAAGCGGGTAAAACCTACAACAATGCCATTGCAGAAGTGCGCGAAGCGGTCGATTTTCTCTATTACTATGCGGGCATGGTGCGCGATGATTTCGACAACGAAACGCATCGTCCATTAGGCCCGGTGGTCTGTATTAGCCCGTGGAACTTCCCATTAGCGATTTTTACCGGCCAGATTGCTGCTGCGTTAGCGGCGGGTAACAGCGTGCTGGCTAAACCGGCTGAGCAAACGCCATTAATTGCCGCACAGGCGGTGCAGATTCTGCTGGATGCAGGCGTTCCAGCTGGCGTGTTGCAGCTTTTGCCCGGCCAGGGTGAAACTGTTGGCGCACAGCTGACCGGCGATGAGCGCGTACGTGGCGTGATGTTTACCGGTTCAACCGCTGTCGCCACGCTGTTGCAGCGTAATCTGGCGGGTCGCCTTGATCCTCAAGGCCGTCCTACCCCACTGATTGCAGAAACCGGCGGCATGAATGCAATGATCGTCGACTCTTCGGCGCTGACTGAACAAGTGGTGACGGATATCGTGGCATCGGCCTTTGACAGCGCCGGTCAACGCTGTTCTGCCTTGCGTTTGCTCTGTATCCAGGCCGATGTTGCCGATCACACCCTCAAAATGTTGCGCGGTGCGATGGCAGAATGTCGTATGGGTAATCCTGAGCGCCTCTCAACCGATATCGGTCCGGTGATTGATGCCGAAGCGAAAGAGAACATTGAGCGTCACATTCAGGCGATGCGCAATAAAGGCTTCGCCGTGTATCAGGCCGTGCAGGAAAACCCGCAGGACAGCAAAGAGTGGGCAACCGGTACCTTTATCAAACCAACGCTGATTGAACTGGATCAGGTCAGTGATCTGGATAAAGAAGTTTTTGGTCCGGTGCTGCATGTGGTGCGCTTCACACGCAACGATTTACCTAAACTGGTCGATCACATTAACGCTTCTGGTTACGGGCTGACGCTAGGCGTCCACACGCGCATCGATGAAACCATCGCGCAGGTGACGGCCAATGCCAAAGTCGGCAACCTTTACGTTAACCGCAACATGGTGGGTGCGGTGGTGGGCGTGCAGCCCTTTGGCGGCGAAGGCTTGTCTGGAACCGGCCCGAAAGCGGGTGGCCCGCTTTACCTCTATCGCTTGCTCTCTCACCGCCCGGATGGCGCGCTGCGTCTGACCTTTGATCGTCAGGATGCTGAACGCCCAGCAGACAGCACGCTGCGTCAGGCGCTGCTGGAACCGCATAAGGCGCTGAGCGAGTGGGCAAAAGAGAAGCCGGAGTTGGCGATGCTGTGTCAACAGTATGCCGATCTGGCGCAGGCCGGAACGGTACGTCTGCTGCCTGGCCCAACCGGCGAGCGCAACACCTTCTCACTGTTACCGCGCGACAGCGTGTTGTGTCTGGCCGATAACCAGCAGGATGCGTTAACTCAGCTGGCTGCGGTAACCAGCGTCGGTAGCACAGCAGTGTGGCCGGATGACGAATTACATCGCACCTTGCTGGCAAGCCTGCCTGCCGCAGTGAAAGCCCGCGTTAGCCTGGCGAAAGATCCGCTGGCGGAAGCGTTTGATGCGGTGATTTATCATGGAGATGCCGATCAGCTCCGCACGCTCTGCGAACAGATTGCTGCGCGCAACGGCGCGATTGTTTCGGTGCAGGGCTTTGCGCGTGGTGAAACTAATTTGCTGCTGGAGCGGTTGCTGATTGAGCGCTCACTGAGTGTGAATACTGCTGCCGCAGGTGGGAATGCCAGTCTGATGACCATCGGGTAAGGATGGAGGTTCGGGGCGCGAACCGGGCGCTTGGGTTCGGGGCGCGAACCGGCGCTTGAGTTCAAAGCGCCGAACCGGGCGCTTAAGTTCGGGGCGCGAACCGGGCGCTTGGGTTCAAAGCGCCGAACCGGGCGCGGTGGCTTTTTCGTTCGCCCGCCAACCGGGCAGTTTCATTTCCTCCTTGCGGGCGACCGACAAGGGTTGCTGAGCGGCAACCCTTGACCCGCGCTTCCGGCCAGCCCCCTCGCCGCTTCGCGGTTCCCTCGTTTTTTCACGATTTCTGACGGACCGGACGGATTCGCCATCCCTGGCTCACCCCGTCCTCTTCGCGGCATCCCTGCCGCTCGTCCTGAAATCCCTCACTCTCTCGGCGAGTGAAATGGCCTCTGACAGACCTCGCGGCAGCAGCGACACCGTTTCTTTTATGTTTAGCACTGCTGTGAATCTCACAAACCCATTCCTCCTTCTCGCGTCTTCGGTTACTTAATTTCTACAGACCTGTCTGTGGGCTTTAAATTTATGAACTGAGATTTGAGATTTGAGGCATCAAAGTTTCAGACGAGGATGTATATAAGAAAGAAAAGAAAGTGGCAGGCGGTGGGGTGCCGGAGGCATACGGTGCGCTGAGGAAAGAACGGAGGCCAGGGCGAGCGGCAGGGATGCCGCGAAGAGGCTGGGTCGAGCCAGGACGGCGAGTCCAGCCGGTCCGTCAGGCCGGGTGAGTGACGAGGGAACCGCGCGAAGCGTGGCGCGGAGTCTGCCGGACGCCGTGATTGTTAAGGGGCTGGCGTAAGCCCCTTAACACGTCCGCCTGCCCGGAGCAGATGAAACTCCCCAGCGTCTGGCGGGCGGAACCTTCACGAAGTGAGCCCTCTTCACGAAGTTCGGGCCGCGAACCGGCGCTTGGGTTCAAAGCGCCGAACCGGCGCGGTGGCTTTTTCGTTCGCCCGGCAACCGGGCAGTTTCATTTCCTCCCTGCGGGCGACCGACAAGGGTTGCTGAGTGGCAACCCTTGACCCGCGCTTCCGGCCAGCCCCCTCGCCGCTTCGCGGTTCCCTCGTTTTTTCACGATTTCTGACGGACCGGACGGATTCGCCATCCTGGCTCACCCCGTCCTCTTCGCGGCATCCCTGCCGCTCGTCCTGAAATCCCTCATTCTCTCGGCGAGTGAAATGGCCTCTGACAGACCCCGCTGCAACAGCGGCATCTTTTCTTTTATGTTTTGCACTGCTGTGAATCTCATAAACCCATCCCGCCTTCTCACGTCTTCGGTTACTGAATTTCTACAGCCCTGTCTGTGGGCTTTAACTTTATGAACTGAGTTTTGAGCTTTGAGCTTTGAGCTTTGAGGCATCAAAGTTTCAGACGAGGATTTATATAAGAAAGAAAAGAAAGTGGCAGGCGGTGGGTGCCGGAGGCATACGGCGCGCTGAGGAAAGAGCGGAGGCCAGGGCGAGCGGCAGGGATGCCGCGAAGAGGCTGGGTCGAGCCAGGACGGCGAGTCCAGCCGGTCCGTCAGGCCGGGTGAGTGACGAAGGAACCGCGCGAAGCGTGGCGCGGAGTCTGCCGGACGCCGGGATTGTTAAGGGGCTGGCGTAAGCCCCTTAACACGTCCGCCTGCCCGGAGCAGATGAAACTGCCCAGCGCCTGGCGGGCGGAACCTTCACGAAGTGAGCCCTCTTCACGAAGTGAGTCACCTGCACAGCCCGCTGCAAGCAAAATCCGCACTCCGTGCACTGACCTTAGCCCGCTGCAAGCGTGAAAGTGCCCACTTTGGGCACCCTCCCTCCGCTACACCGACGGACTGCGGTTCCGCTTCATCCCAATCAACGTTGGGAAAATAAACAGCGATTGTCCCAATCCACGGTTGGTGAGCGACCACACAGCAACCGAACAGAGTGAACAAAGGGCCACGATAGCCAACGGGTAGAAGCACGCCCATATAAACGAAAACCAGGCCTGTTCAAACAGATGGTGACGTTGGGCAAACAAAATCGCCGACATGCCAAAGAACTCAATGAAGATGCGATGTATCACATAAATTTGTAGCGTGTTGCGTCCAATCCAGTTCATGTAAGACATACTGAAATGCTGGTTTAGCCAGCGACAGGCGGCCACACTAAACAACACCGCGATAATGCAGGTAAACAGACTTTTATCGAGTCCAAAAATCACATGGATACCGGCCAGCGCCGCCAAGATTGCCCAAGGCATGAAGTTCTCACGACGCCATTCGCTGAGACGCAACATGGTGCTGCTGCAAAAAGCGCCCAATAAAAAGAACAGAAAATATTGCGCAACGCTTTGCGGTCCCCAATACGGAATGATTTTCTCGACAGCAAGATAGTTAAGGACCACCGCCGCGATAAACAGCGCCAACTTATATTGGCGAAACATCTTCGCACACAGGAAATATATCGCCAATCCGTACAAATACCAGGAAGTACTCATGGCCATAAAGGTTAATTTTAGAAATTCAAATAAAGAACCTGCATAAGCAGCGTTTAAGTTTTGAGAAATACGTTGACCGGTAATTTCAGTGGATATGCCAACAATCGACCACCATTGAATGAATCCCCATAATATATAAAGGTAGAATAGATTAGTAATTCGGCTGGTGAATACCTGTTTCCATGGCCGCTTCATAATTCCATTCGTCGCCAATAAACCAGAAACAAAGAAAAAAGCTGGCATTCGTAACGGCGACAAAACAGTATTAAACTGCACCCATATTTCAGCAGGAATCCATCCCGCAGAGAGATATTTCAGCGTGCTTTCAAACCCAGGCAATACTGTGTGATACAGCACGACCAACAGAATACAGGCGCCTTTTAGGGTATTCACCCACAATATTTCATCTGACTTGGTGTTGTTCATTTATTGACTCCTGCTGTGTGGTACAGAATGCTGAATAAACAATGCGAGGTATTGCACTAGGTTTTTAGAATTATTAGGTGATTATTCGCCAATGAAGGATGGGTGAATGTAGCGAAACTCTTAAAAGTCTTGAAGTGGCCCTGTTACAAACAGTTATTTACGCTATCTCATGTTTCTTTACATTAGCTGCGCATAAATAATCCTGCTTAATTTTAAACACTAAGAAGTGAAAATGAATTCGACTATTATGGCCTGCAGCATATTTAAATGAGAGAAACCTAAGGGCAATTAAACCAGAATAAAGTGGGCGAGTAGAAAAGATTTGTCAGATGCGTCAAAATGTTTAACGAGAATATAAAACATATGCTATGCAAAATTAAATGAGTAGGATTACGTGTAGGAATAAAATAAAAAAGGCCAGAATATCTGGCCTTATCGGGATTAACGTTCGCCAGGCACCTCTTCAGGTTTAACGGGCTGTCGCAGTAAACGCGGATACACAAACAGCATGCGTCCCGGACCACGATTAAGTATTGACCATACCGCTAAAGAGATCAGCACGCATAGCGTGACACCGCACACTGGCATCACTAACGCCCACGTCCAACTGAAGGCTGCCGTGCCAAACCAACCATAATGTAATGCCAGCGTCAGCGCGCTCAGGCCCAGCAGTTCAATGAAGATACGGTGCAAAACATAGATTTGCAGCGTGTTGCGGCCAATCCAGTTCAGCCATGCCATGTTAAAGCGCTCATTGAGGAAGCGGCACAGCACAATGCCAAATACGATGGTCAGTAAGCTATAGAACGGATTTTTATAATGGCCGACTGCATGATGTGCAATGCCGACTAGCGCGATCGCGGCTAACCACACCCAGTGGCGGCCTTCCAGCTTGCTTAACTCAACCAGCGCCTGGCTAAAGAAAACGCCGAGCAGAAAATAGAGATAGTTCTGTGCCACGCTGGCCGGGCCCCATCCGGGGATGAGATTGAATTGGGCCGCATAGTTCGCCACTAATGCCAACACCACCAGGGCGATCTTTTGTTTGTGGAACAGCTTGGTAGCAAGGAAAAAACCTGCCAGCGCGTAGAGATACCATAAGCTGGTCATTGACAGCATCAGCAGCTTCACAAACTCCAGCGGCGTATCGGCGTAAGCCGCATTCTTGGTACCCGAAAGCTTTTCACCCAGATGTGTCGCGATGTAGTGAATAGAGAGCCACTGAATCACGCCCCATAACAGGTAAAGATAAACGATATTGCTGAATTTTTTTGTAAAAACCTCCTGCCAACTTTTTTTGACGATGGAGCTGCAGGCCAGTAAACCAGAAACGAAGAAAAAGGCTGGCATTCGTAAAGGTGAGAGATACTTATTAAAGGCGACCCACCATTCAGCCGGCGCAATGCCTGCAGTCAGATAATGCAGTGAGGGCGCAAAGGTCGTGATGATGGTGTGGTGTAACACCACCAGCAAAATACACCCCCCTTTCAAGGTGTTAATCCAAAGAACTTCTTTCTTCGCTGGCGTACTCATTGTGATGTCCTGATGCCATGTATTTGTAAAGAATTATTTAGATTTATAAAAAAAGTCACAATGAGGTGGAATCCCAAAAGGAAAATTTCAGGGTTTAAGCGGGCAAGGTTTGTCCGAATTAAGGTCTAATTCAGGAAGTTACACTCATATCTCTGCGTTATTTTCAGATAATACCTGGATGAAATAGTTAACAGCAGTAATGCGCCTTCCTGGCGGAAGGCGAGATAATTACTGATTCAGGAACTTTTCGAGGAATTGGCGGGTACGTGATTGCTGCGGATTGCTAAACAACGCCTTCGCGTCACCTTGTTCAACGATGCGGCCCTGGTCCATGAAGATAGCGCGATCGGCTACGTCGCGGGCAAAGCTCATTTCATGTGTGACGATCACCATGGTGCGCTTCTCTTCTGCCAGCGCCCGTATAGTGTTCAACACCTCGCCAACCAGCTCGGGATCCAACGCAGAGGTCGGTTCATCAAACAAGATAACTTCCGGGCGCATCGCGAGCGCACGGGCGATTGCCACACGCTGCTGCTGCCCGCCCGAAAGACGACGAGGAAAACTCTCCTCTTTGCCCTGCAATCCCACTTTTTCCAGCAGTGAACGCGCTCGGGCTATCGCTTCTGCTTTCGGTTCACCTTTTACGATCACCGGGCCTTCGATGATGTTTTCCAGTACCGAACGGTGAGGAAAAAGGTTGAAGCTTTGAAAGACAAAGCCCACCTGCTGACGTAAACGACGAACCTGCTCTTTCTGTTTACTCTGCGCCAGCGCGGCTTCAATGGTGATGTCACCCACTTTGATGCGACCGCTGTCTGGAACTTCTAACAGGTTGATGCTGCGAAGTAAGGTAGTTTTTCCTGAGCCACTCGGCCCAATAATCGCCACCACTTCACCGGAGGCAACGTCAAGATCAATGCCGTGCAGCACCGTTTGGCCGTTGAAGGTTTTGACCAGTTTACGCACTTCAATGGCACTCATTTCGACTCCCGATCCTGACGGTTAACGTGATCTTCCAGACGATTTTGCAACATAGACAACAGCGTCGCCATCACCCAATAGATCAATGATGCTGCCAGATACATGGTGAACACTTCCAACGTCCGCGAGGTGATCAACTGTGCCTGACGGAACAGTTCCGGCACCTGAATGGTTGCCGCCAGCGACGTGTCTTTTACCAGGCTGATAAAACTGTTACCTAACGGCGGCAATGCCGTACGCGCAGCCTGAGGCAGAATAACGCGACGTAGCGTTTGCCAACGCGTCATACCGATACTGGCGGCCGCTTCCCATTGGCCACGTTCAATCGCAGAGATTGCGCCACGCAATGATTCTGACGCATATGCCGCCGTATTAAGCGACAAGCCAATCATCGCCGACGGGATCGGATCCAGCTCAATGCCGAACTGCGGCAAACCGTAATAAATCATAAACAGTTGCGCGATCAGCGGCGTGCCACGGAAGATCGACACATAGATGCGGGAGAGCCAGCTTATCGGCCACAAGTGCGACAGGCGCATCAGCGCAAGGATGAAACCCAGCACCAGGCCGAAAAACATCCCGCCAATGCTGAGTTGCAGCGTGAACAGCGCGCCCTTTAATAAAAAGGGTGCTGAATCCAGCACCAGTTGTAAGCTTTCCTGCATTATTTAGTCACGTCCGCGCCGAACCATTTTTCGGACAGCTTGCTGAGTGAGCCATCTTTCTGCATATCGGCAATCGCCTGATTAATCGCTTTCAGCAGATCATCATCGCCTTTACGCAGCGCCACACCCGATTCCAGACGTGAAAACGCATTACCCGCCACGGCCATGGTGTTGCCGGTCTTTTTCACCAGATCCAACGCAGCCAGACGATCAACCAAGATCGCATCAAGACGGCCTGAGCGCAGATCCTGATATTTGGTTGGGTCATCATCGTAGGTACGAATATCCACGTTTTTAACGTTATCACGCAGCCACTGCTCGTAGTTAGAACCTAAGCCGACACCCACTTTCTTACCGGACAAATCTTCAGGCTTAGTGATGGTGCCCGCTTTGGCTTTCATGGTCAGCGCCTGGACACCAGAAACAGTGTAAGGCGTGGAGAAGTCATACTTCTTCTTACGGTCATCAGAGATGGTGACCTGATTGATGACCACGTCGATACGCTTCGAATCCAGCGAAGCTAACATGCCGTCCCATTTGGTCGGTTTCAGGCTGGCCTTCACGCCAAGGTGCTGCGCCAGCTGCTCGGCGAACTCCACTTCAAAACCGGTCAGCTTGCCGCTTTCATCCTGGAAGCTGAACGGCGGATACGTGCCTTCAAGGCCAACCAGTAACGTGCCGCGATCTTTCACTTTATTCAGCAAATTTTCTGCCGCGAAAGTATTGACGTTAACGCCGGCGACCAGCGCCATCGCCATAACGCCCAGCGCCAGTTGGCGACGTACACGAGAAAAAACCATATTCACCCCAATTTATTAGTATGTGATGTGTGTTGTGCGGCAGCGTTTGCTGCCGAGCCTTACTGAGTAAGTTTTAGATTATAAACTGGATTTTTCCTGCTGTATCAGACTGAAGGGTGATAAGCAAATAACGCCGGTGCGCCGCCCGTATGAATAAACAGCAACGGGCCTTCGCGGCGGAAGCGATTTTGGTTGATGCCATCCAGCAATCCCGCCATTGCTTTGCCGGTGTAAACTGGATCGAGCAGGATACCTTCAAGGCGCGCCAGCAGTTTTACCGCTGCCATGCCCTCTTCGTTCGGCTCGCCGTAGCGGGGTGCAAAGTAATCATCCCAGAGCGTGATGGGCGCGTTGGCGGTTAGCGCTAATTGTGTTGCCAGCGGCTGACGAATGCGCTCGACCACTGGCAGCTGCGCTTCTACTGTGCGTGAAACCGTTATGCCAACCAACTCAGTTTCTGGCAGCAAGTGCTCCAGACCCACCGCTAAACCCGCGTGGGTTCCAGCGCTGCCTGATGCCACCACCACAGCGGCGAAATCCACCACACCTTCGCTTTGGTGCGCAATCTCCTGTGCGCATTCAACATAACCCAACGCGCCAAGCGTATTCGAGCCGCCCACCGGCACCACATACGGACGGAAACCCTGCGCTTCAAGCCGCGTGGCGTGTTCAGCGAGTTGTTCATGAGGATTATGCAAGGCATCAACCATGACGATTTCGGCATCCATCAGGTCGAGCAGCAAGCGGTTCCCGTTGCTGAGGTAGTTTTCTGAGGCAGTACCAATCGGATTTTCAAGCAGGGCAACGCATTTCAAACCCAGCCGAGCGGCGACGGCCGCGGTTTGCCGCACATGGTTGGACTGGATTGCGCCCGCAGTCAGCAGCACGTCGGCCCCTTCACGCAGCGCATCAGCGGCCAGGAATTCGAGTTTACGCAGTTTATTGCCGCCCATCGCCACTGGCGTGACATCGTCACGTTTTATAAAGATATCGCGGGCAAGATAGTCGGAAAGTCGGGGTAAATGCTCAAGCGGCGTGGGTGCGCCAAGCAGTTCCAGACGAGGAAATTGATGAATAAGTTGTAAAGACAAGGCTGCCTCCAAGGCATTGCGCAATGATCTTTACAGTGTTGCAGAAGATGAGGAAAGGATCATCCGTAAATCTGCGAGGCGCTGCACGCGAGCAACTATTCATTGCTCGCGTGCTATCCATTCAGCCGCGAATGGCCCCTCAGTTTTGCTGCCAACCCAAAAATTGGTCGTACTTACGCAACGCAATGCGGTAATTGTTATTGCCCGCATCCGGTAAATCACGTTCCAGACACTCATGCCAGCTATTACCTTGCAGTCTGTCGGCAGGGAAATTTTTGGCTTTCAACATGTCGTCCAGCCGACGTAGCCGCACCACGTATTCACGTATGGTGCTGGGGCTCATTTCAGTCTGTTCGAACAAATATTGCTTAAACGCCATAATGTCGAAATAGTTTGGATGGGTATTACAAAAAATGTCGCTGCAAAAACGACATAACGCGGTCAGTTCGGGCTGAAGTTTCAGCCACAGTGGTTCATCAATCATTTGGTCCATCCGAGCGATGGCCTCTTTATTGATGATCTGACCGCGAAAAACGAGCGCCATACGATCTAATACCTTGCCACAATGCGAACAATGACTTTGGCTGTGTTTATAGTCTTTAAGATAACGACTTAACGGTCTGGCTTTGGTTTTGGCTCCCATTGCTGAGTCCCCGGTTTCTTATATTTTTGAATCGCCAGGAACTGATACTGCTAGCGCGCTCCCGTAAGTCGGGCACGCAGGCGTTTGATCGCCTGACTGTGCAGTTGGCTGACTCGGGATTCCCCTACATCAAGCACCGCGCCAATCTCTTTCAGGTTCAGTTCTTCCTGGTAGTACAGTGTCAGCACCATCTTTTCGCGATCGGGTAACGCTTCGATCGCTTCAATGACGCGCTCACGCAGACTCCCTTCTAACAACTGATGAAGCGGATTAGCCTCTTCGTGGCCTTCCGTCACCAGCTCCGCACTGTCGCCGTGTTCTTCTCGATACTCGTCGTAGGAAAAGAGTTGGCTGTTGTTGGTGTCCAGCAGAATCTGCCGGTACTCCTCCATCGAAACATTCAACTGTTGAGCCACTTCCTGCTCGGTAGCAGCACGCCCCAACGTCTGTTCTACCTGATGCATGGCACCGGCTACCTCGCGTGCGTTACGACGAACGCTACGTGGTGCCCAGTCCCGACTGCGAAGCTCGTCCAGCATTGAGCCACGAATGCGCTGCACTGCATAAGTGGTAAAGGCGGTGCCCTGCAGCGCGTCATAGCGCTCCACGGCATTCAACAGACCAATGCCACCTGCTTGCAGCAGATCGTCAAGCTCAACGCTGGCTGGCAGACGCACCTGAAGGCGCAGCGCTTCGTGCCGCACCAGAGGAACGTAACGCTGCCAGAGCGAATGCTTATCCATCACGCCATCGGCGGTATAGAGATTGTTCACGTTGACTACCCTGCGTTAATGAAGTTATCGGCATGATTATCCAATTCTGTAGGGTTTTTGATTGGGTGAATAGGCGGGGTAAATCGAGGTTATTTCAAATTTGTTATATCAGGAGGCGACGATTACGCCCCCTGTGAAATAGATTAGCGCAGCGCGAGCAGGCGCTGCCGCGTGCCCGACGGCACAGCATCCCATAATGCACAGGTCTGCCCTTCCAGCGCCTGATAAAACGGGCTTATACTTTCAAGCGCTTCTTCACCCGGATGAAAATAAATCCGTCCCGATTCACCATCAATATTAATCAATCGGTTAATGAATAAACGCTGCAAATCACTGCGTAAAAACAAGCCGTTATCCACGCTGTTGTCGGCTAAAAAGCCCTCTTCGTTTTCACGCGTATCGATATAACAGGCTTCAACCCACGGCCAGTTATGACGATCGGTAAGACGCGTGCCGGTGATCACGCAGGCACCATAGCGCGCTTTAACTGCGGCGGTGAATTCTGTCTGACTGGCGCGTTGCAGCACTTTGGCTTTGACGCGCCGCCCCACTTCTGTTCCAGGCATTACCGCTGTAGGCACTTTATGTTGCGGCGTGCTGAGAACCACAATGAACTGAATGCGTCGCGACTGCGGGAAACAGGGATTGGCCTGCGGGTTAAACAGCTGCCAGTACTCCTCTTCTTCATCCTGGCGCATCAGCACCAGCTTATAGCCGCGACTGGTCAGCAGATTCTGCGCCACCGCGGAGTGCGGATCGATCATCGCGTAAACCCGACTCTCTCCCATCACCTGCCAAAGATTCTCTTTTTTGCCCTGCTCGCTGCGGCGGAAATAGAGAAACGGCAGTTGCTGCTTTAAATAGTGCTCAAAACGGCGCAGATAGTTTTTGCGCTCATTGTCGTTAGAGATGAACAGCAAATCCTCTTGTGGACTGTTGCTCTCTTCATGGGCAAACACCGCGCGAATTTTCAGCGTGCGGAAGCTGGTGCTGGGACTGAGTAAAGCGCGTGCCGTTAACTCTTTATCATCAGGGTATTGCTGGGAGTAGCGTAAGGCGATCTCTTCGAAGGTCAGCAGCTCACCCGGTAACAAGTCATAATTGAAGCGCATAGACACTCCAGAAGTCGGAAAAAAGGATCAAACGTTGTGTTGTTGTAAAAGGAGTTATCGGCAGATCGGAGAGGATCTGTAACAGGACGGTTTCGTTTAGGAATAATCCCCAATAAATAAAAAAACCCCGCCGAAGCGAGGTTTTTACGTATTTCAAGAGAGCGATTAGCCCTGCAGCAGAGACAGAACCTGCTGTGGAACGGAGTTCGCTTTCGCCAACACGGAGTTACCCGCCTGCTGAACGATCTGTGCTTTAGACATGTTTGAAACTTCAACCGCGTAGTCAGCATCCTGAATACGAGACTGTGCTTCAGACAGGTTAGTGGTGGTGTTGTTCAGGTTGGTGATAGCAGAATCCAGACGGTTCTGTACCGCACCCAGGCTTGAACGGAAGGTGTCAACCTGCGCAATGGCTTTGTCCAACAGTGCCAGCGGATCTGAAGTCGCTGTACCTTCATAAACACTGGTGTTTGCATCATCAGCGATGTCGCCGATGTCTGTGGCTACGTTAAGAGTACCAGTAGTATCAGCACTGTTAGTTAATGCGCCAGCGTCAGTATTGTAATTTTTACCTTGAACAGTAACGTAACCTACTGCGTTACCATTATCATCGGTACCTACTTTAACTAATTTGCCCGTTTGCTCTGCGTCTGTGACACCGTTATCACCATCATCATATGTAACATCGGTGGTGTTTAGTGTAACGGTGCCATCATCTGCAACAGAAGCTGCATAGAAGTCATCACCGCTCTGTACAACATAATCAGAAGTTGCAGCACCATTGCTGTCAAGTACGTTATGCAGGCTCAGAGATGATGCATTAACAGTTGAGCCGCTTGCGGTACTGATAGAACTTGCAGCATCTGTCAATTTAACAGCACTTGGTGCAGCTGAGCCATCACCTACCTGAGTCACAGCATCGCCTACTTTCAAAGCATTGCTGGTTACAGAGAAACCGCTCAGACCCAGAGTAGAAGAGTCGATTTTTTTCAGGTCAATAGAGATGGTTTCGCCATCATTTGAACCAACCTGAATTTTCATTGAACCATCTTTAGCCAGTACGTTCACGCCGTTGAACTGAGTCTGACCAGAAACGCGGTCAATTTCGTCCAGACGTGATTTGATTTCGTCCTGGATTGAAGACAGGTCAGAATCAGAGTTGGTGCCGTTCTGTGCCTGTACGGTCAGTTCACGTACACGCTGTAAGTTGTTGTTGATTTCTGACAGTGCGCCTTCAGTAGTCTGCGCAGCAGAGATACCGTCGTTGGCGTTACGAGCAGCCTGAGTCAGGCCGTTGATGTTAGAGGTGAAACGGTTGGCAATTGCCTGACCAGCAGCGTCATCTTTAGCGCTGTTGATACGTAAACCTGAAGACAGACGCTCGATAGAAGTAGACAGAGCAGACTGGTTCTTGTTGATGTTGTTCTGAGTGATCAGCGAGAGGCTATTGGTATTAATGACTTGGGCCATGATAAATTTTCCTGTTAATCAAGTCTTTCGGTTAAGGTGTGGGCTTCAACCCGCCGGCTTCAACGCCGTCAATGTTGTTATCGTCTGCCCTTGAACAACCTTTAGAATTTTTTTTAGGACCAGGCCAACTTTTTCTGCTGGTTCCTGTCACGCTAATGTTTATCGCCCACCCTCAGAACTTCTTTAGCGTTAATTGAACATTTTTCTAGTCGCCGAAATACCCTTCTCTATATGTCCTATTCGGTTTATTAGCGATGCGTAAATAACCTTAAACTTTACTTAATAAAAGCCGATAACACCGGTATTCAAACTCCGTGTCGACCATATAAAGGAAACAACATGGCTAGTATTTCTACCTTAGGTATCGGTTCAGGCCTCGATTTAAGTACTATTCTGGATAGTCTGACCACTGCAGAGAAAGCGTCATTGACGCCGATTACCACGCAACAGTCCGCGTATACCTCTAAGTTGAGTGCTTACGGCACGCTGAAAAGTGCATTAACGACGTTTCAAACCGCCAACACCAAACTGAATGATGCCGATCTGTTTACCGCCACTACGGCAACCAGCAGCTCCAGCGCATTTAGCGCCACCACATCAGGTAGCACCGTGGCCGGTAAGTACACCGTCAGCGTAACGCAGCTGGCGCAGGCGCAAACCCTGACGTCAGCGGTGCAAACCAGCAACACCACTGCATTGGGTGACAGCGCTGCCAGCCGCACAATGGCTATCACGCTGACCGATGGCACCAGTAAAAACATCACGCTAACCGCCGAACAAACCTCACTGACCGGCATGCGCGATGCGATCAACAGCGCCGATGCAGGCGTCACCGCCACGATTATCAAAGTGGGTGACGGAAGTTATCGTTTATCAATGACCTCCAGCGAAACCGGCAGCGACAACGCCGTCAGCAAAATTGAAGTCACCGGCGACGATACGTTACAAGCCGTTGTGGGTTATGACGCTTCAACCACCACCAATGCGATGACCGAAAGTGTGACGGCGCAAAACGCCAAGCTCACCGTGAACAACGTGGCGATTGAAAGCAGCAGCAATGAAATCAGCGATGCCCTGGAAGGCATCACGCTGAATCTCAATGACACCACAACCGGTAACCAGACGCTGACGATCACCAAAGACACGTCAAAAGCGAACAGCGCCATTACCAGCTGGGTCGATGCTTACAATACCTTGCTGGATCAATTCACTACGTTAACTAAATACACTGCAGTTGATGTCGGCGCTGATGCGCAAGATTCCAGCAACGGTGCGTTACTGGGCGACAGTACGCTGCGTACCATCCAGACCCAGTTAAAAACCATGCTGACCAATGCGCAAAGCTCATCGACCTATAAAACTATGGCGCAGATTGGCATCACCACCGATCCTACCAGCGGCCAGTTAGAACTCGACTCTGACAAACTGGACACCGCACTGAGTACAGATCCGGACGGTGTGAAAGAGATGATCGTTGGTGACGGCAAAACCACCGGTATCACCACCACCATCGCGACGAATTTAACCGGCTGGCTCTCATCAACCGGCATTATTCAGGCGGCGACTGACGGCGTCAGTAAAACTCTGAATAACCTGACCGATCAGTACAACACCATGAGCACGCGTATCGATAATCTGGTGGCGCGCTATAAAGCGCAGTTTACCCAGTTAGACGTGCTCATGAGTTCGCTGAACACCACCAGCGACTACTTAACTCAGCAGTTTGCGACTTCCACAAGCTCCAGCAGCAGCTCATCGTAATAAGGAGTAAACATGTACAGCGCAAATGGCACAAAAGCCTATGCAAAAATCGGCGTCGAAAGCGCCGTGATGAGCGCCAGCCAGCATCAGCTGGTTGTGATGCTTTTCGACGGTGCGCTTAGCGCGCTGGTGCGTGCCCGCCTGTTCTTACAGGACGGCAACATTGAGGGAAAAGGTCTTTCCCTCTCAAAAGCGATCAATATTATTGAAAGCGGACTGAAACAAGGCCTCGACGATCACAGCGGTGATGAACTTGCAGATAACCTGCTGGGTCTTTATACCTACATGGTGCGTCGTCTGTTACAAGCCAATCTACACAATGACGTAGAAGCCATCGAAGAAGTCGAAAGCCTGCTACGCAATATTGCCGACGCCTGGAAAGAAGTTGCGCAACCTCAAACCCTGATTCAGGACGCCGTTTAATGACTCTTGCACCGCATCTGATTACGACTTACCAACATTTACTGACGCTAAGCCAGGGGATGCTGCGCCTTGCAACCGACGGCGAATGGGAAGCGTTGATTAGCAAAGAGATGGATTATGTCAGCGCGGTGCAGAAATTAGCGCGTTCAACAGAGGACGCCGCGCCTTCTGTTCAGGTTCTGGAGCAGCTGCGCCCCGTCTTACGTCATATCCTTGATAATGAAGCTGAAGTGAAGCGTCTGTTGCAGATACGTATGGATGAGCTGGCCTCGCTGGTCGGTCAATCTTCACGTCAGAAATCCGTGCTTTCCGCTTACGGTAAGCAAGGCGGTATTGTGATGGTGCCGCGCGAAACCCAATCCTAGTTTCCTGCCTTTAACGTGTCGCGCAGATATATTTTTCAGCGCGACGCGCCTTTTTTCCCGCTTACTCCATACTTGATTTTCATCATCCCTCATGGAGTGCAGCGATGCAAAACCCAACCTTATTGCAGTTTTTCCATTGGTATTACCCGAAAGGCGGCAAACTGTGGCCAGAAGTTGCAGAGAAAGCGGCTTGGTTGAGTGAAATCGGTATTACGATGGCGTGGCTTCCACCCAGCTACAAAGGGGGATCGGGTGCAGATTCTGAAGGTTACGATACCTATGATCTGTTTGATCTGGGTGAATTTGACCAAAAAGGCAGCATTGCCACCAAATATGGTGACAAGCAGCAGTTATTAGCCGCTGTTGATACGCTGCGCAGCCACAACGTTGGCGTGGTCATGGACGTGGTGCTGAATCATAAAATTGGCGCTGATGAAAAGGAGAAAATAAAGGTTAACCGCGTCAATCCTGATAACCGAGAAGAGATTGATGATGAAGTACTCGAGTGTGAAGCCTGGACGCGCTTCACCTTTCCGGCGCGCGCGGGCAAATATTCAAAATTCATCTGGGATTACAAATGCTTTAGCGGCGTGGATCATATCGAAAATCCCGACGAAAACGGCGTGTTCAAAATCATCAATGATTACACGGTCGAAGGTTGGAACGACCAGGTTGATAATGAACTCGGCAATTTTGATTATCTGATGGGTGCCAACATTGACTTCCGTAACAACGCGGTGAGTGAAGAATTAAAGTATTGGGCGCGTTGGATTATGGAACAACTGCCCTGCACCGGATTTCGTCTGGATGCAGTGAAGCACATTCCTGCCTGGTTTTATAAAGAATGGATTGATCACATTCAGGATGTCGCCAACGAACCGATGTTTATCGTGGCCGAATACTGGGCGCATGAACTTGATAAATTGCAGCAATATATCGAGCAGGTTGACGGCAAAACCATGCTGTTTGATGCGCCGCTGCACTTGAACTTCCATCAGGCTTCTCTGCAAGGAAGTGAATATGACCTCAGCCAGATATTTGCAAATTCACTGGTGGTCGCCGATCCCTGGCATGCCGTGACCATCGTTGCTAATCACGATACACAGCCGTTGCAATCACTGGAAGCGCCCGTTGAGTCATGGTTTAAACCGCTGGCATATGCGCTGATTTTGCTGCGCGAACAAGGCGTGCCGACAATTTTCTACCCTGACCTGTTTGGGGCCAACTATGAAGATGAAGGTGATGATGGCGAGATGTATAACATTCAGATACCGGTGATCGCTGAACTGGAAAACTTGATTCGTGCCCGCCAGATTTACGGCTGGGGCGCGCAAACCGACTATTTTGATCATCCGAACTGCGTGGCGTTTAGTCGCAGCGGCACGGAAGAACATCCCGGCTGCGTGGTTATCATGTCAAACGGTGATGAGGGTGAGAAAACGGTGGCGATGGGCGCAGGTTATGCTGGCAAATCCTGGAGCGATTATTTAGGTCATCGCCTGGAAACAGTCACTACCGATGAAGAAGGTAACGCAGTTTTTCTGTGTAACGGCGGCAGCGTGAGCGTCTGGGTGGTTGATAAGAAATAGTTCGGCGTCGTTTGTCCCCCACCTCGGTCCTCTTCAGTAGGGAGTCGTTTGTCCCCCACCTCGGTCCTCCCCCATACATGGGGGAGGAAGATGCTGCCATATGCGAGTATTGAAGCTGCATGTGGCAGCGTCTCCTTCCCCCGCGTCGCGGGGGAAGGTCGGGATGGGGGCCAGCGTACTCCACTTCAACATCTTAAGTGCGAAGTCGTTTGCCCCCCACCTCGGTCCTCCCCCATACATGGGGGAGGAAGATGCTGCAAAATGCGAGTATTGAGTCTGCATGTGGCAGCGTCTCCTTCCCCCGCTTCGCGGGGGAAGGCCGGGATGGGGGCCAGCGTACTCCACTTCAACATCTTAAGTGCGAGGTCGTTTGTCCCCCACCTCAATCCTCCCCCATACATGGGGGAGGAAGATGCTGCCATATGCGAGTATTGAAGCTGCATGTGGCAGCGTCTCCTTCCCCCGCTTCGCGGGGGAAGGCCGGGATGGGGGCCAGCGCGCAGAGGAATAATCCAAACAGCGCGCAGAGGAGTAATCCAAGCAGCGCAGCTACCCTAGCATTACACTCGGAACTTACTTCTCGTTATTCTGTGTAATCGTTGTGCGCAGCAGTTCTGGTTCGATATTCTGAATCACCGCTGCATCAGGCTGTTTGGCCACTTCATCCAGCGCTTTTTGGCAATCTACCGTTGGACGATCCACTCTACGCAGCGTCAAACCGTCATATTTCAGTTCGCCGTTTTCCACCACCAGCGGCATAACGCGCAGTTGACGATTTACGTTAACGTAATCACCGCTCAGCAAGGTTAATTTCCCCGGCTTGGCGATAATGCGCTGCCATTGGCGACAATCCAGCGTGCTGCCATCAGAATCAATGATCAAACTGGCAATGGCTTGATCGCTAATCAAGCCGCCTTGCGGCCCAACGGTTTGCCAGTTGCCTTGCAAACTGGCGGGCGCTGGCGTTTTCACCGCGCTTTTATAGTTATCGATTTGGGCACAGCCGCCCAGCGCCAGTACCGCAATCAGCATCCACTTTTTCATCTTTAATCCCTAAGCTCGCATCAATGGCGGCTACGTTATAATTTTTCCACTAAGCTACGCAAGATATCTGCGCATCCGTAACCGCTTTCAATGCCGCTTTCTTCTCTCTTTCGCTGTTTTACGGCTCATCAACATGCAGCAAAGCGTGACAGCGCCTGGAGATAATTCGAACGTTTGCGCAGTCTGCCGCCATAATATGAAAGCGAGTATAGAAGTTTCAACAGAATGCCCCTTCATCTACTTAGCGGCGTATCGGATTCCTGACAATACGATTGCAACAGGCTACACTGGTGCGCTGCAACAGACTTTCAGGAACGTAATGATGAAAACGCCAGAAGCCTATTATGCCCAGGCGCGCGACATGTTTTTCGCCGCCCACGCCGATTTCCAGCAAGCCCTTGATGAACTTACCGAAAGCGATGCGCGCACCGCAAACTTATCACTGCGACAGTTGCGCGAATGGCATGCCGAACGCATCTACGCTGCGTTTTTACGTCAAAAAAATCTCGATGGGATGATCTTTTCTATTCAGCTGGCTGAACCAGATAAAGCGGTAGCGGCGGACGCGATCGAGACTTATCTCAAATCACATGCCGAATCGTTGGGTATGACGTGGGAAGAGTTTTGCATCAAGAATGAGCTATAAGGCGATCGGGTTAAAGGTGCACTTTAAAAACACCTCCAACCAGTCGAAATCGGCATAAATAAATTGTACAACAAGACAAATCTTGTATAAGTTTATCCCACGACTTCGGTCGCGATTGTCCTTGAACGAATAGTGCTTTTGCACTGCCTCTGGAGGTGTTGCTGGATTTCCACCTCCAGAGGCTAATTTTTTACTCCCCTTCTGTTTCTGCCTTGCCATTCACTTCGACGTATTTCGCCACTGCCAGCAAACGATTAATGTGCGTCAACAGCAAATCTACATCAGATTGCAAAAACTCAGTTGAAGAGCGTGAAGCCGTGACGATCGCATCTTGCACCGTTTCGGTGATGGTGAGCGAATTGTCTTGTTTTGCCTGAATCAGCAATGCGGCGATTAACAAAGTTTGCGCTTCGGTCTGCGCTGTCAATTCTTTGGCGTCGACATCCATCTTTGCCATTTTAAGCAGAATATCTATAACCAGCTGTCGCATTGCACTTCTCCTGAAGTCAGTAATTCCAATATGTCGTTTTGACCCGTCCACATTACTCCAGACCAGCACAAATTACTAAACGACATAAAATATTTTGTCTCTGTCGCTCGCGACATCTTGCTACTGTTTTTATTTACAGTATTATGTGCGGGCCATTTTGCCCTCTACGGATTGCCATTATGTTTGTGGAATTGATTTACGATAAGCGTAACGTTGCGGGTTTACCTGGCGCTCGCGAAATGATTTTGCAAGAGCTGGAAAAGCGCGTGCATCGAGTGTTTCCTGATCTTGAAGTTAAGGTCAAGCCGATGGAACGTAACGCTATAGATACCGATTTAAGTAAGAATGATAAAGCTACCATTGCCCGCATCGTCGAAGAGATGTTTGACGAAGCGGAAATGTGGCTGGTGGCCGAGTAATTCCTTCTCAGCCACCGCGACAGTCAGCGGGAGATATTAACTCTCCTGCTCGCTGTGATTGATCTCAATTTCAATATCCTGGATCGCCGCATCCAAATCTTCCAACAGCTTTCCCTGTTTGTTCAGCAGCGCGTCAACGCGGTCCGCATTAACCTTATCTTTGTATTCACCGGCGTCAAATGCTAACCAATGGCTGGAGAGTGTTTCGGTGTTGGTTTGCGCATAGTGACGCATCTCTTTTAACTGAGAAGTCACATCGCGCAGATAATCTGTCTTGCTTTTAGTTTCAACTGAATCACTCATGCTATGTTTCCTTTTGGTTAGTTATTCAATGGCTTTTTACCCAATAAAATGTTGCCTGGAGATTTAAAGATAGTCGAAAATAGCGAAGCCGCATTAGGAATAATCGGAAGCTGCTATTTCCTCTCCGATGAGATCATATTCGCCTCATCGGACTTCACCACTTCCTTCACTTTATCTGCTGTCTTGCTGGCCGTACGATCGGGCAATAAATCGAGTTTGCGCTGCAAGTTGTTAACCTGCGTACTTAACTGTTCAACCTGCGCATCTCGTCGATCAGCCACTTCGCGATAATCCGCCCGAATCTGATTAACCCGCTGATTAGCCGCATGACTTACATACAAAAACATAATGGTCATGATGATACAGATCATCGATAACCCCAGAAACAGCCCGCCGAGAATAACTTTGCGCTTGTTATTAGTAGGGCCAAAATTGTTATCTATTTGAACCATCATTGCGATCCTCCAGAGTCGTAATAAGCCGATCGACTTCATTACGAAACTTATCGTTATGGTCGGCTTCCGTCATCGCCAGCAAAATGCCAAGCGCGTTTTTGATGATGCGTAGATCTGATTCAAGCAAGGAAATTCGACGAAGATTTTTATCGTGCCGCTCACGCAATTCATCGTTCTCCTCGCGCAGCAACAAATTACCTTCCTTTAACAACATCACCTGCTCTTTGTAACTGGTAATGATTTCGCCACCTGCGCGATTGCTGGTCACAATTGAGGCGATCCCTGCCAGCAGCGGCTTCCAAAATAGTGCCGCTGCGCCCCCACCGAGAACTAAGGCTCCTACACTGGTAATTAAACTACTTTCCATGCTCCACCTCTCTTGCTGGTAAGGTGTCTGGAGCAAAACAACCGGGTCGCACAGACACACTGCGCCATGGATTTAAGTTTACTTAAGTACCATGGTTAAGTAAACTTAAGCCTCTCTTATGCAAAAAGTCAAGCTAATGAAAAACGAAACGACAGGTAACCGCATCTTATTGCGTCGCAAAACACAGGAGCTGACTCAGAAACAGCTCGCTGTTCAGGTTAAGGTTTCCCACGTTGCGATATCGCAGTGGGAAAAAGATGAGACATTGCCAAGGGGTGAAAACTTACTTCGGCTGGCAGAAGCGCTGGAATGCGCACCCGCTTATTTGATTGATGGCGAAGGCCCGATCTTTGATCGCTCGCCAACTGAGACAGGCTTCAGCGCCATTCCGCTGATCGCGCTAGCGGATATCCAGCAATGGGCAGAGGGAAAATATGCTCACCTTGAACCTGTTTTATCCAGCGAAAGGGGATTATCGAAGGGCACGTTTGCCGTGCGTATTGAAGACCATGCTATGGCGCCGGCTTATCTGCCGGGAGATGTAGTAATTATTGATCCGCAGCTGGTGCCGCTGCCCGGTGATACGGTTCTGGTCTTTCAGTCTGATAACGCCCTGCTACGCACCTATCGCCCGCGTGGGAAAATTGATGGTGTACCGCAATTCGAATTGGCACCGGCAAACATCGATTACCCGGTATTGCATTCACATCAGGAAAAGTTACAACTGGCGGGAACAATTATTGAGTTGCGGCGCTATCGACAGCGTTAAACAAAAAAACCGCCATAGCGCGGTTTTTTGCTTAAGGATTGGGTCATTAACGTTCAGGGTAAACTTACAGTACGTCGGTCAAGTGATCGACCACCACTTTGCCCTGCAGATCGGTCTGCATAATACGATAGCTGACCCGATACGAGCGGCGATTGCTGAGTTTATCAAACAACGCCACCACACCTTTTTCTTCACCGCTGTGGTTTATAATGGTCCATTCGGTGACATCTTCCTGCCCACGATTGTTGGTCCGCAAAGTGCCCTTCTCAACTAATTTGTCTTCAGCATCAATCTTTAAATAATCACGTAACATATTGTCGACCTCCCAGTAACGCAGGTTACTATATGCTTTTTATCAATCCTTTCAATCGAATTTATTAATCGATATTCAAGATGTCGCATAGAGGCAATTTATGGCTGATTTGTCCATTCCCCGCTTAACATCTCGGGTATAGCATGGGCCGGCTATACGCGCACAGCGAATGCGCTTAGTAAAACGATCGAGAGATAAAAATTACTTTAGCCCGCCCGGTGCGGGCTTTTTTATGCATTTTTGCAGCTACATGACAACTTCGTTACGCCGGATCAGGCAGCCTCGTCTAGACTTTATGCACTGGACAAAAGGAGCGAGCAATGCATAAACATCAGACAAATGAAGAGCGTAAACGCGAAGGTGATGTCAGCAAAAGTTTACCGGAGGCCGCACCAAACGCAGGTAATGCCTATGAAGAGGACGATCATCCGGCAACAGATGCGCCGAAAGATCACGGCGAAGTGCCGCGTAAAAATGATGACAGCGAGGATGATAAAAAGGATCCTTACACCGCTACTTAATCAAATACGCCCCTGTTGAGGGGCGTATTTGTTTACAGCGACTGCTGATAGTTTTCAGGAAAGGGAACGCCGGACTCTTCTAATCGTGACAGTTTTTGCAGAATATCGTTGTGTACCGTTTCATCGCCTTCTTGCCAGTAAGGTCTTACTACGTCTAAAACCCGCTGCGCTGTATCGGCATCGTAATTTTCCGGTTCGTTACCTTTCAGCGTCTGGTGAATTTTTTCGTTCATCTCTCTCAGATCAATCATCTCTTTCTCCGTTCAGGGGTAAATAGTTAACCTGTCTCGAGAAAAGTATAGTTCACCCCATTCACCCGATGTCACGGGGATGTGTCTGGTCATGATTGAGCAAAGTGATTAAGTAAGCAAAAACGGATGGCAAGCTATCCCTTTGTCATGACTGTTTAGCCGATCAACAGCCGGCAAATCCGGTGCATTCATCATGAATGCCCTTTTAAGTGATACAAAACCGGTCAGGAAATTTAATTCGTACTTTTAAAGGATTAAATAGCTACTCTGCATATTCATAAAACCACCGAGTACAGGAAACATTGTGGGTTGAGTTCCATCACATGCCTGTTAAAAATCATTAAATTTACACTGCCAGCGGTAAGTTATGAATCCGTAACACCCTGTAAAGTACAACAATGATAAAAATAATCTTCTTATTTCTCTCGGCTAATCTTTTACTACCATCACAATATTCGTTCCTGTCGAAAAGATTAACTCCAATATCTTTGGTATCAATATTTATAGCATTACTCTAGCCTACAGATGAAAACAATAAGGTGTTGCAGTAGAGAGAATAGTTTGAAATTTTTTACGCCCGCTTCTTGCGGGTTTTTTTATCACGACAACCCAAGAAAATCTTCTTAAACCAATAGGCTCATCCCACACCATTCTTATTTTAAGCCATTGATAATGAATAAATAAATCACAATAATACCCCATAAAGAAGCGTTATTCCCCACTTATCCTTACCGTTCCCACTAAAAAACAACTGTCTATTAAACTAAAGATAAAAATCAGTAATTAATCTTCTAACAAATTATTATCGGCGCATATATTCTTGATAATTCCTAATCTATCGTCCTTTCGCGACTAATATATCTATTCGTGTTTTAATTGAATGCGCGCCCAACACGCGATGACTTAGTGAGTAGCTTTCACACCCGCCCTACGCGGGTTTTTTCAGCTTTGCAATGCAAGCACGCTATAAGCCAGGCTCATATTTGTCATTACGTCAGAAATATAAAATAAGGATCCTCTTCTGGCGGTCGATACCTGAGAAGTTAATAGACCGCGTTAATTTTTCGTAAAAGTGCCTGCTCAAATGTGGGCTTTTTTTACCCTATTACGTGTGCATTGGACGAGACAGTGACGTTTGATGGTCCTAAAGTAAGTCTGGGTTTATCACTGTCTTCACGACGTCAAAAACTAAGGGCCACGCTGCCTGATTAGCAGGCATTCGATACTTGCTCAGGGCTTACTGTCTGTCATTCGCAACGCTTCACAGCAAGGCTAACCGCATCCCTTATCGGAGAATGCAATAAAAAACCGCCCTCAGGCGGCTTAGTGTTTTGGATTTTTTATCCATGGATAACGAAGAGAGATTTACAGTGCGGACAGAGTAAAGCCTGCTCTTTCGAAACTTTTGTAACGGACTGCTTAGACGTTTTCCCGCATGTTGGGCACTTGGCGTCAGTATTGATTCTGGCGATACGGTCCATTACCTGAGTGAAGTAGGACATGGTATTCCGCCTTTTTTATGAATGAGACTAATCGTAACACCGATGATTGTTTTTTAATCAACTCATGATGATTAATCTTACGTTAGATCATAATCTCTGCTTATTTTGCAAAACTATAATATCTTCAAAACCCCAAAAGATGTATTTGTTTTACTACTTATTGCCTTGAGTGTGATAAGTTAGTAATCCTTGACTATCACTTCGTCAACAAATGGATTCCTGCCAGGGAAACGCTCACGGATGAGCCCCATCGCCTACGCCTTTACTTTCGATTTGATACCTTCGCTAAAATGAATCGTGCTGACAATAAAAAAACCGCCCGTAGGCGGTTAGATAATAAATTCAATTGATTACGCTGCTTTACTTCTAGCCCAATGAGACGCCTTTCAGCAAGCTCAAGAGGTTCAGATTCAACTTACGTGACCACAGATAAGGCTCTCAAGTACCCGCAAAATTTGCCAGTCTCAAGATGCATGATGAATGAAAAACTGAATGAATGAGTCCTATCAGTGTTCCATACAGCAGCGATCTAAGCGAATTTCGCTTTTATATCATCCAGTTAATCCGCTACACCTGCATATTCATGATGTCGGAATAAGCTGACACCAGTTTGTTCCTGACCTGAATTCCCATCTGCATTGAAATCGACGATTTCTGCAGATCGACCATCACATCATTCAGCGCAATACCCGGTTTACCCATCTCAAAATCTTGCGCCTGCGAGCGGGCGGTGGTTTGGGTTTCGCTGATCTTATCCAGCGCTGCTTTCATCGTTGCGCCGAAATCAATCTGATGAGTGGCTTCGCTGCTTTTATTGCTCGCCTGCAGCGAAGTCATTTGCAGCTGCTGCAGAACGCCGTCGATTGCCTGAATGGTCATTGCCGATACCTTATTGAAGACAGTGGGATTTTTTCTACGCTGGAAAAGTTATCACATTGTCAATGAGACAAACCCTCTAAATGACTGCAAAAAACCCAGCTTATCCAGCCATCAAATTTTGCGATTCATCAAATAATGCCCGGCATTGAAGTGGAAATTTTATTTACGCAGGTCAGGGAGTCTGTTTTGCCATCACAACTAACCCGGTCAATTACGTCAGGCAGGAATCGGTCATGAATGCGAGTGCAGCCGCCACACAGGATCAAGAAAAGAAAGGCTTAAGTGACCTTTTTGCCCGCCTGCGCGCTAACCCGCGTATTCCGTTAATTATCGCCGCCGCAGCTACCATCGCGGTGGTTTTTGCATTGGTGTTATGGGCGAAAGCGCCGAGCTACAGCGTGCTGTACAACAACCTGTCCGATGAAGACGGCGGCGCGATTGTTACTCAGCTTACCCAGATGAACATTCCTTATCGCTTCGCCGAAAGCGGTGGCGCATTAATGGTACCGGACGAGAAGGTGCATGAACTGCGTCTGCGTCTGGCTCAGCAAGGCTTGCCGAAAGGCGGATCCGTTGGCTTTGAACTGTTAGATAAAGAAAAGTTTGGTATCAGCCAGTTCAGTGAACAGGTGAACTATCAACGTGCGCTGGAAGGTGAACTGGCCCGCACTATCGAAACGCTCGGTCCCGTTAAAGCCGTCCGGGTGCATTTGGCGATGCCAAAACCAACCTTGTTCGTCCGTGAGCAGAAAGCCCCTTCCGCGTCCGTCACCTTAACGTTGCAACCTGGCCGTGCGCTGGATGAAGGTCAGATTCAGGCCATCGTGCATATGGTATCGAGCAGCGTAGCGGGTTTACCGCCGGGCAACGTGACAGTTGTCGATCAGGCTGGACGTCTGCTGACCCGCTCTGATGCCGCCGGACGTGACCTGAATGACGCGCAGCTGAAATATGCCGCTGAAGTCGAAGCCCGTTTCCAGCAGCGTATTGAAGCGATCCTGAATCCTATTTTAGGTCAGGGAAATGTGCATGCTCAGGTTACGGCGCAAATCAACTTTAATACCAGCGAGCAGACGGACGAGAAGTATCAGCCAAACGCCCAACCCGACAGCACAGCGATTCGCTCACGCCAAACCAGCACCAGCGATCAATCGGGCAGTCCTTATCCAGGCGGCGTGCCGGGTGCGTTATCGAACCAACCTGCGCCAGCCAATACTGCGCCGGTCAATGCGCCGAACACTAATGCAAACGCAGCCAATGGTCAGAACGCTAACGGGCAAAATGCGAACGCGCAAAACAACGGCAGCACCACCAGCACCGCTGCCAGCGCCGGTCCAACCAATTCGCGTCGTGACGATACCGTTAACTACGAGTTAGATCGCACCATCCGCCATACCAAAATGAACGTTGGCGACGTGCAGCGCCTTTCTGTCGCTGTGGTAGTGAATTACCGCGAAGATGACAAAGGCAAATCGGTTGCGCTGAACGAGCAGCAGCTGAAGCAGATTGAAGACTTAACCCGTGAAGCGATGGGTTATTCGCAAACGCGTGGCGACAGCATCAACGTGGTGAACTCGCAGTTCAATACTACCGAGCCAACCGTGGGTGATCTGCCGTTCTGGCAGCAGCAAGCCTTCTTTGATCAGCTGATGAGCGCCGGTAAGTGGCTGCTGATTGCGCTGGTCGCCTTCATCCTTTATCGCAAACTGGTGCGTCCGCATCTGGTGCGTAAGAAAGAAGAAGAGAAAGCTGCCGCTGAAGCTGTTGCAGCACGCGCTGCCGCTGCACCGCAAGATGAAGAAGCCTTCAACGTTCAGCTCAGCAAAGATGAGCTGGATCAGGAACGTAAATCAAACAACCGCATGAGCGCTGAAGTTTTGAGCCAGCGTATCCGCGACATGTCTGAAAACGATCCGCGCGTCGTCGCGCTGGTCATTCGCGAATGGATGAGTAAAGAACTATGAGTCTGACCGGTACTGAAAAAAGCGCCATTCTGATGATGACCATTGGCGAAGAGCGCGCTGCGGAAGTTTTCAAGCACCTGAATCAGCGTGAGGTCCAACACCTCAGCGCGGCAATGGCCAATATGCGTCAGGTTTCACACAAACAGCTGACCGAGGTGTTGCGTGAGTTTGAAGCCGACGCCGAGCAGTTTGCAGCGCTGAGCCTCAACTCCAACGAATACTTGCGTTCGGTGTTGGTCAAAGCGCTGGGCGAAGAGCGTGCTTCCAGCTTGCTGGAGGACATTCTCGAAACGCGCGAAACCACCAGCGGTATGGAAACGCTGAACTTTATGGAACCGCAGGCCGCCGCCGACCTTATTCGCGACGAGCATCCGCAAATCATCGCCACCATTCTGGTCCACCTCAAACGGGGTCAGGCGGCAGATATTGTGGCGCTGTTCGACGAGCGTTTACGTCACGACGTCATGCTGCGTATCGCCACCTTCGGCGGCGTTCAACCTGCAGCGTTGGCGGAGCTGACCGAAGTGCTCAACGGCTTGCTGGATGGCACCAACCTCAAGCGTGCGAAGATGGGCGGCGTGAGAACCGCAGCAGAAATTATCAACCTGATGAAAACCCAGCAGGAAGAAGCGGTTATCGAAGCGGTTCGCGATTTCGATGGCGAGCTGGCCCAGAAGATCATCGACGAGATGTTCCTGTTCGAAAACCTGGTCGAAGTGGACGATCGCAGCATCCAGCGCCTGTTGCAGGAAGTGGAATCCGAGCAGTTGCTGATCGCCCTGAAAGGTGCCGAGCAGCCGCTGCGCGAGAAGTTCCTCAAGAACATGTCGGCACGTGCTGCCGATATCCTGCGCGACGATCTGGCCAACCGCGGTCCGGTACGTATGTCTGCCGTCGAGAACGAACAAAAAGCGATCCTGTTGGTGGTACGCCGCCTGGCAGAATCTGGCGAAATGGTAGTGGGCAGCAGCGAGGAAACGTATGTCTGATGCATTTTCCGCGCGCCCGTGGCAGTTGTGGCAGCCCAACGATTTAGGTCGTAGTGATGCGCCCGAGCCAGAACCGCTGCCAGAGATCGAATCGTTTGAAAATGAAGTAGACGAGCAACAGCAACTGCTCGAACGCATGCAGCAGCAAATGCGCAAAGAGGCGCAAGGCCAGGGTTATAACGAAGGCCATCAGCAAGGGTTTGCGGAAGGTCAGAAAACCGGTTACGACGCCGGTTTTGCCCAAGGTTTAGCCGATGCCCAGCAGCAGCATGCTCCGCTTCAGGCGCGTATGCAGCAGTTGGTGACTGAATTCCAGAACACGCTTGAATCGCTGGACAGCGTCATCGCGGCGCGTCTGATGCAGCTGGCGCTGGAAGCGGCGCGCTCTGTGATTGGCCAGGCCACCACGGTGGATGGCAGCGCCCTGCTGCGTCAAATTCAAGGCTTGCTGCAACAGGAACCGATGTTCAGCGGCAAACCGCAGCTGCGGGTGCATCCTGACGATCTGCAACGTATTGAGCAGACGCTGGGGCCAACGCTGGATCTGCACGGCTGGCGTTTGCTGGCCGATAACACGCTGCATCCGGGCGGCTGTAAACTCAGCGCGGAAGATGGCGATCTCGACGCCAGCGTGGCCACGCGCTGGCAGGAACTGTGCCGCCTTGCTGCGCCAGGAGAGTTGTAATGACCACGCGTCTTAATCGCTGGCTTGGCGCGCTCGACGCGTTTGAAGGCCGCATTGCACAAGTTCAGCCGGTTCGCCGCTATGGCCGTTTAACCCGCGCGACCGGTCTGGTACTGGAAGCGACCGGTTTGCAGCTGCCGCTCGGTGCGACCTGCGTGATTGAACGTAACGATGGCAAGAAGATCACCGAAGTTGAAAGTGAAGTGGTGGGCTTTAACGGTCAGAAACTGTTTTTAATGCCGCTGGAAGAAGTGGATGGCATTTTGCCCGGCGCACGCGTGTATGCACGCCAGACCAGTGAAAACCCACAGGCAGGTAAACAATTACTGCTGGGCCCGCAGCTATTAGGCCGCGTGCTGGACGGCAGCGGGCGTCCGCTCGACGGTTTGCCGTCACCCGACACCGGCTACCGCGCACCGCTGATCACCCCACCGTTTAACCCGTTGCAACGTACCCCAATCACTGACGTGCTGGATACCGGCGTACGCGCCATCAACTCGCTGCTTACAGTGGGACGCGGTCAACGTATGGGGCTGTTTGCCGGTTCCGGCGTGGGTAAAAGTGTGTTGCTCGGCATGATGGCGCGCTACACCGAAGCTGATGTCATTGTCGTGGGTCTGATCGGTGAGCGTGGACGAGAAGTAAAAGACTTTATCGAGAACATTCTGGGTGCGGAAGGTCGTGCCCGTTCAGTGGTAATTGCCGCTCCCGCCGACGTTTCTCCTTTATTACGTATGCAAGGTGCCGCTTACGCCACGCGTATCGCCGAAGATTTTCGCGATCGCGGCAAGCATGTGCTGTTGATCATGGATTCCCTGACGCGCTACGCCATGGCGCAGCGTGAGATCGCGCTGGCGATCGGCGAACCACCCGCCACCAAAGGCTATCCACCTTCCGTGTTTGCCAAGCTCCCTGCTCTGGTAGAACGCGCCGGTAACGGCATTGATGGCGGCGGCTCAATTACTGCGTTTTATACCGTACTGACCGAAGGCGACGATCAGCAAGACCCGATCGCGGACTCCGCACGTGCGATCCTGGATGGTCACATCGTGTTGTCTCGCCGTCTGGCGGAAGCGGGTCACTATCCCGCGATAGATATCGAAGCTTCAATCAGCCGTGCCATGACCTCGCTGATTGATGAAAACCATTACGCGCGGGTACGCCAGTTCAAGCAGTTGCTCTCCAGCTTCCAGCGCAACCGCGATCTGGTCAGTGTCGGTGCCTATGCTGCGGGTAGCGACCCGATGCTGGATAAAGCCATCAAACTCTATCCGCAAATGGAAGCTTTCCTGCAACAAGGCATTTTTGAACGCAGCGATTACGACGACGCCTGTCTGCATCTTCATGCTTTGTTTGGTTAAGACACGTTCGGTTAATCAGTGAGGTAACAGCAATGAAAACTGCAAATGCCATCGACACACTGCGTGATCTTGCGGAGCAGGATCTGGAAAAAGCGGTGATTTTTTTAGGCGACATGCGTCGTGGTCAGCAAGCCGCTGATCAGCAACTCACCATGCTGCTCGATTATCAGGATGAATACCGCAATAAGCTCAACGACAACATGTCGACCGGTATCGCCAATAACCGCTGGACCAACTATCACCAGTTTATCCAAACGCTGGAAAAAGCCATTGAGCAGCACCGCAACCAATTACAGCACTGGAATCAGCGCCTTGAGCAGGCGCTGGTGAACTGGCGTGAGAAACAACAGCGGCTTAACGCCTATCAAACGTTGATCACGCGCGCGGCTGAAACCGCCTTACAACAAGAAAACCGTCTCGATCAGAAACGGATGGATGAATTTGCCCAACGGGCCGCCTTTAGGAGAGCCGAATGATTACGCTGCCAACACTTAGCACGCAGACCGTGGCTACCGGTGATGCTGATACTTCAATGTCCACAGACATTTTATCGGGTGCCGATGCGATGCCGCAGGACTTCCTGACGGCGCTGGGTAATCAATTATTGACGCTGGCCAAACAGCCTGGGAAAGTCACGCAATTAACTGATCAACTTGAAGAAAGCGAAGCGGATACCAAGCCGACCAGCGCGCTGAATGCGCTGCTGGCAGCGCTGGAAAATCCCGATGCAGTGAATGCGTTGCTGAAGCCGGAAAATATTAAAGCCGCCACGAAATCAGCCGATGATAAAGATAAGCAAGACGCCAGTACATTAAGCGCCAGTGAGATGCAAAACGTGCAGGCACTGTTTGCCATGTTACCGGCAGCAGCCGCTAACAATGCAACGCCCGCCGTTGCCAGCAGCGAGTTGACACAAAGCGATGTGCGCCGCAATACGCTGTCATCGCTGTCGCAAGCCGTGAACAGCGCGCTGACCAGCAAAGATGAGGCGCCTGAAGGTAAAAGCAGCAAAGCCAGTGACAACAGCGCGCTGATGGGTAAAACCCCTGCGGCAGCCAGCAACACGGCGGCGGTAAGCAGTAATAACAACAGCAATGCGCTGAATCTCGACAGCAGCTTTCAACAGGTGTTGAGCAGCTTGAGCAAGCAGGATGATCAGTCCGCGCCTAAAAACAGCACCAGCGATAATTTGCTGGTGACCAGCGCACCGATCTCCAGTGCCAGTTCGCTGACCGCACCGCTGAATGCCTCAGCGACGACCAATACGCCATCAACCCCGATGCTGAATGCGCAGCTCGGCAGCAACGAATGGCAGCAGGCGCTGAGCCAGCAAATTGTGATGTTCAGCCGTAACGGCCAGCAGAACGCAGAGTTGCGTTTGCATCCTGAAGACCTTGGCGCCATCCAGATCAGCCTGAAACTGGATAACGACACGGCACAGTTAAATATGGTTTCCAGCCACAGCCACGTAAGGGCGGCGCTGGAAGCTGCCCTCCCGCAGCTGCGTCATGCGCTGGCAGAGAGCGGCATTAACCTGGGTGAGAGTCAGGTAAGCAGTGACAGTTCCGCGCAAGGCCAGAGCTTCCAGCAGCAGCAGGAGGCGCGCCGCGATGGACAACATGGCCGCTTCTCCCTCTCCCAGGACAGTGATAATGACATCACGCCGATTGCTGTGCCCGCCACCCTCCAGGCGCGTGTAGCAGGCAACGGCGCCGTCGACACCTTTGCCTGACAGCGACAAACGCTGAAGGTAAGCGTAAAACTCGCGTCTTTTCTTCCCATTGTTTGACTTAAGACGCGGGATAATCTGTTCAGGTGAGCCGAGAGGCTTGCCCATAATTCACAGGAAGTAACTGCAAAAATGTCTGAAAACGCGAAAGCTAAAGGCCGCAAACGTTCAATCTTAATTCCGGTGTTACTGGTGGTAACGCTGGCCGCTTGTAGCGTGGCAGGCTATGCAGTCTGGCGAATGATGAATAAACACGAGGGCGATAAGCCGGAAGTCGCGAAAGTCGAACCACCTGCCGCCCCGGTATTTTTTGCACTTGATACATTTACGGTTAACCTGGTCAATCCCGACAACGATCCTGACCGCGTGCTGTACGTAGGCTTTACCCTGCGTCTGCCGGATGAGGACACCCGTCGTCGGATGAATGACTATCTGCCTGAGGTACGCAGCCGTCTGCTGCTACTGCTCTCACGTCAGAGCGCGAATGCGCTAGCGTCAGAGCAAGGAAAGCAAGCGCTTGTTGAGCAAATCAAACAGGCACTGTCTCCACCACTGGTAAAAGGTCAACCTCCGCAGGCCGTGAACGACGTGCTGTTTACTGCCTTCATTTTGAGGTGAATCAATGGGCGATAGCATTCTCTCCCAAGCTGAAATTGACGCGCTACTCAACGGCGACAGTGACAGCAAGGAAGATGAAAAGATTCAGAAAGGGCCGGAAGGCGACATTCGTCCTTACGACCCGAATACACAGCGCCGTGTAGTACGCGAACGTCTGCAGGCGCTGGAAATTATTAATGAGCGTTTTGCTCGTCAGTTCCGTATGGCGCTGTTTAACCTGCTGCGCCGTAGCCCTGATATTTCTGTGGGTGCGATCAAGATTCAGCCGTATCACGAGTTTGCCCGCAACCTGCCGGTGCCAACCAACCTGAACCTGATCCACCTGAAGCCGCTACGCGGCACTGCGCTGGTGGTGTTTTCACCCAGCCTGGTGTTTATCGCGGTTGATAACCTGTTTGGTGGTGATGGTCGCTTCCCGACTAAAGTGGAAGGCCGTGAGTTTACCCACACTGAGCAGCGCGTTATCCGCCGTATGCTGAAGCTGGCGCTGGATGGTTACAGCGATGCATGGAAAGCCATTTACCCGCTGGACGTAGAGTATGTACGTTCAGAGATGCAGGTGAAATTCACCAACATCACCACTTCACCGAACGACATCGTGGTTAACACGCCGTTCCAGGTGGAGATTGGTAACCTGGTCGGTGAATTTAATATCTGTATTCCGTTTTCGATGATTGAGCCGCTGCGCGAGCTGCTGGTGAACCCGCCGCTGGAAAACTCCCGTCAGGAAGATAATCACTGGCGCGATAACCTGGTGAAGCAGGTTCAGCACTCTGAGCTGGAGCTGATTGCGCACTTTGCTGAGACTTCACTGCGTCTGTCACGCATTTTGCAGCTGAAGCCAGGCGATGTACTGCCGATTGAGAAGCCCGAGCGCATCATCGCCCATGTGGATGGCGTGCCGGTATTAACCAGCCAATATGGCACGATCAACGGCCAATATGCCCTGCGTGTCGAACATCTGATTAACCCGATTTTGAATTCGCTGAACGAGGAACAGCCCAATGAGTGACAGCAAGAAACCGTCCGATGACAACATCTCTGCGGACGATCTGTGGGCTGAGGCAATGAACGAACAAGCTGGCACCAGCGCGCCACAGAGCGACGATGTGTTTAAAACATTCGAGAGCAGCAATATCTCTGGCTCGCTGCAGGATATCGATCTGATTATGGATATCCCGGTGAAACTCACCGTGGAACTGGGCCGTACCAAAATGACCATCAAAGAGCTGCTGCGCCTGACGCAAGGTTCAGTGGTGTCACTGGATGGTCTGGCGGGTGAACCTTTAGATATCCTGATCAACGGTTACCTGATTGCTCAAGGTGAAGTTGTGGTGGTGAACGACAAATATGGCGTGCGCATCACCGATATCATCACCCCTTCTGAACGTATGCGTCGCCTGAGTCGTTAATAATGAATAACCAGTCTCAAACACTGCATCCCGCCGCGCCGCAAACGCAGGCGATTTCTACCGGTTCTGTAGTGACGCAAGTCAGCAGCGTGTTAGCCGGGATTGTATTGTTGATACTGGCTTTTGCCTGGCTGGCGCGCCGCCTCGGTTTCGCACCGAAGAAGGTCAGCAGCCAGGAACTCAAAATGACCGCCAGTGTTCAGGTCGGTCAGCGTGAACGCGTTGTGATTGTTGATACTGCCGATGCGCGCCTGGTCCTTGGCGTCACCGCTCAGCACATCACCCATTTGCACACGTTGCCGCCTGCTGCGCCGGAAGAAAATGCGCCATCAGGCGCTGCGCCACAAGATTTTCGCCAACTGCTACAGAATCTGGTTAAACGTCCCGGAAAACACCCATGATGCGTCGACTGCTTTCTCTTCTGCCGCTGCTGTTGCTGGCACCGGTTGCCCATGCCCAACTGCCGGGTTTGGTGAGTCATCCGTTAGCCAATGGCGGTCAAAGCTGGTCACTGCCGGTGCAGACGCTGGTGTTTATCACCGCGCTGACGTTTATCCCCGCGGTATTGCTGATGATGACCAGCTTTACCCGCATCATTATCGTTTTTGGCCTGCTGCGTAACGCCCTGGGCACGCCTTCTGCACCGCCTAATCAGGTTTTGCTGGGCCTGTCGCTGTTTCTGACCTTCTTTATTATGGCGCCGACCTTCGACAAGATTTATCAGGATGCTTATCTGCCCTTCAGCCAGGACAAGATCACCATGGACGTGGCGATTGAAAAAGGGGCGCAACCGCTGCGCGACTTTATGCTGCGCCAGACGCGAGAAGCAGATTTAGCGCTGTTTGCCCGCCTGGCTAATACACCACCTATTGCTGGCCCTGAAGCCGTACCGATGCGTATCCTGCTGCCTGCTTACGTGACCAGCGAACTGAAAACGGCGTTCCAGATTGGCTTTACCGTCTTCATTCCCTTCCTGATTATCGATTTGGTAGTCGCCAGCGTGTTAATGGCGCTGGGGATGATGATGGTTCCGCCTGCCACCATTTCACTGCCGTTTAAGTTGATGCTGTTTGTATTAGTGGATGGCTGGCAATTGCTGGTCGGTTCGCTGGCGCAAAGCTTCTATTCCTGATTCCCCTTTTCTGACTGGAGCATGACATGACACCCGAATCGGTAATGGTGATGGGGCAAGAAGCGATGCGCGTTGCGCTGATGCTGGCTGCACCGCTGCTGCTGGCTGCGCTGGTCAGCGGTTTATTTATCAGCCTGCTGCAAGCCGCAACCCAGATTAACGAACAGACACTGTCGTTTATTCCAAAAATTCTTGCGGTCGCTGCTACTGGCATTATTGCGGGCCCGTGGATGCTGAACCTGGTGCTGGATTACATTCGTACCGTCTTTACCAATCTGCCTTACATCATCGGCTGATGATTACTCTCGACAGTAGCCAACTTGTTCACTGGGTGAGTCAGTTTTACTGGCCGCTGGTGCGTTTGCTGGCGCTGTTTGCAACCGCCCCCCTTCTCAGTGAACGTTCCATTAGTAATCGGGTCAAAATTGGTCTGGCCGTGATGATCACCTGGTTATTGATGCCCATGCTGCCGCCCGTTGAGGTCACGCTGTTTTCTCCTGCCGGATTCTGGATTCTGATCCAACAAATTCTGATTGGTGCCGCGCTGGGTTTCACCATGCAGTTTGCTTTTGCAGCAGTACGAACGGCGGGTGAAGTGATTGGTTTGCAGATGGGATTGTCGTTCGCGACCTTTTTTGATCCGGGCAGTCGCCTGAACATGCCGGTGCTTGCGCGTTTTCTCGACATGCTGGCGATGTTATTGTTCCTGACCTTCAATGGTCACCTGTGGCTAATCTCGTTATTGGCGGACAGTTTTCATACACTGCCCATCAGCGGAACCACGATAAATGCCAACGCCTTTATGGCATTGGTAAAATCGGCGGGCTTAATTTTCCTTAATGGCATGATGTTAGCGTTACCCTTAATCGTTTTGCTCCTCATGCTAAACTTGGTACTAGGTTTGTTAAACCGCGTTTCACCACAGTTATCAATCTTCGCAATTGGCTTCCCGATTACCTTAACAGTGGGTATTCTCACTATTAGCCTGTTAATGCCACTACTTGCCCCGTTCTGCGAGCATTTATTCAGTGAAGTATTTGATTTACTCGCACTGTTTCTAACCGAACTATCCCGTCCCTAAACATTAAGTATCTAACTACTGTCCTCCTGCGATACTTAAGTAATTTGATACCATCAGTGCATTTTCTGAACCAATTTTCTCAGAAATCAACTAAGGAAATTCTGATAAATGTGCCGTCAGTCTGAAAATAATTCTTATTAAACCCTGCTTCGCGTATTTTAGTTAGGCGGTTCACAGAAAGCATAACTCTGTGGAATTGTTGATAAATCCGGCAATACGTTGAAATTGCACAAAAAAAATCTTTCGATAATTTTTCTTGTCAGGAAATGTTTTTTCCGGCATTGTCAACACGCGCTGATACGTCACACTTTCGTGAAGTAAATGTTTTTAAGATTTGTCCTATCAGATAACTCCGGATTTTCGGCGATAGTGACAACGCTCCCAAAACAGGTTTTACCCGTACTTCGGTACTCCCCAGCAATTCCCACTATTGCTGGAGAGATGGGTGACGTCACAGCAGCACGTAAAAAAATATTTTGCAGAACGGGTCAGGGAAGAAGACTTTTACAGGCGTTTGCCTGTTGCCACACTGCATGAGCAGAATAAAAAAGTGTCTTAGAAATCTCTCTCGTACCGCAACGCGTAATTCATCGTTGATTTAAACGGATAACAAATTGGTGAGGGTCGCTAACATGCCAACGATTATTATGGATTCCTGCAACTACACACGCCTGGGATTATCAGATTATATGTCCTCTAAAGGTGTTAAGAGGAAAAATATTACTTCAGCCTCTGACATTGAACAATTACAGCAACGTTGTGAACAATTACAACCTGGCGTCGTTTTTATTAATGAAGATTGCTTCATTCATGAACCTGATTCCAGCGAACGCATTCGCAGTATTATTATGCAGCACCCTGAAACACTGTTTTTTATATTTATGGCCATCAGTAATATCCATTTTGAGGAATACCTCTACGTTCGTAAGAACCTGATTATTACGTCAAAATCGATAAAGACATCCACATTGGATTCCTTACTGAGTACTTATTTGCAGAAGAAACTCAATCAATCTCCGCGTATTTCCTCTGGGTTGGATATTCATCCATTAACGCTGAGCCAGACTGAGTCGAATATGTTGAAAATGTGGATGTCAGGCCATGACACCATTCAAATTTCCGACAAGATGCAAATTAAAGCTAAAACAGTTTCATCACACAAAGGTAATATTAAGCGCAAAATCAAAACCCACAACAAACAAGTAATTTATCATGTGGTGCGATTGACCGATAATGTCACCTCGGGTATTTATGTCAATGTGAGATAATAACCCTACTGAAAGAACCGACCTTTTAAGGTCGGTTTTTTTTTGCCCCTTCTTTGCTTTAAAGTGGGAGCCAGATCTCACTTAATCTCCTAATCCTTTTCTCTGAATTGCCGATGTTAGCTTCATAACAACAATCTCAAGAGAGCAAGGATATGAACACAGCACAGGTTATTGATGGGCAATACAAGCCGAGCATCTGGCAAAATCTTCGACTCGTTCCCCTGTTTAGTATGATTTTCGGCGGCATTCTGCTGCTGTTCGCACTCTGTATTGGACTCGCCAGCTACTTTCTTATTCAAAGCAATCAGTCACTTCAAAATGCCACTGAAGAAATCCAGGTGCGCATGGGTATTTCTAATAGTTCAAACCATCTGCGTACCGCTCGTCTAACCATTATTCAGGCTGGTGCCGCCGCACGTATCGGTGAAATGGATGTGTTTCGCGCTAACGTTGCCGCTACTGAGAAACGCATCCAGCAGGCGAAAGATGGCTTCAAAGTTTACATAAACCGCAAAGTAAAATCGGCAGCCGATATGGACCTGGATGCCGCGTTAACCACGCGCTTCAATGAGTACGTTGATAAAGGCCTGGTGCCGATGATCAATGCCGGTAAGCAAGGCAGCTTTGAAGGCATTATCGCGCAGGAAACTGACGTCACACAAAAGCTGGATGCCGCCTATAACGACGTCCTGTTGAAGGCGATCAAAATTCGTACCGACCGCGCGCAGTCGATTAACGTGGAAGCGGAGCACCAATCGCGTATTGGCTTTATTGCCATGGCCGTTGCGTTTGCTGCCGCGCTGATATTAGTGCTGCTGACCTTTGTATTTTTGCGTCGTGTGATCATTAATCCGCTGCGCCAGTCAGTTTCACGCATTGAACGCATCGCCCAAGGTGATTTAACCGCCCCTTCCCTGCCGCATGGCCGCAGTGAGATTGGATCGCTGATCCATAATTTGCAGCTTATGCAGCAATCCCTGGTGAAGACCGTTGGCACTGTTCGTGAAGGCGCAGTAGCCATTTACCAAGGCTCCAGCGAAATTTCAGCCGGTAACACCGATCTCTCTTCTCGTACCGAGCAGCAGGCTGCAGCACTGGAACAAACCGCTGCCAGCATGGAGCAGTTGACCGCCACGGTGAAACAGAATGCCGAGAACGCGCATCACGCCAGCCAGTTGGCCGCGGATGCGTCCGGTAAAGCACGCAGCGGCGGTAATTTGGTCAGTGGCGTCGTGAAGACCATGACTAACATTTCAGGCAGCTCGAAGAAGATTGCTGAGATTACCAATGTCATTAACAGCATTGCGTTCCAGACCAATATCCTGGCGCTGAATGCTGCGGTAGAAGCGGCACGCGCCGGTGAGCAAGGCCGTGGTTTTGCCGTGGTTGCCAGCGAAGTACGTAATCTGGCTCAGCGCAGTGCACAAGCAGCGAAAGAGATTGAAACCCTGATTGCCGAATCAGTGACATTGATTAATGACGGCTCTCATCAGGTCGGTGAAGCCGGTTCCACGATGAGTGAAATTGTCGAAGCGGTGCGCCGCGTGACAGACATTATGGCGGAGATCGCTGCGGCATCGGATGAACAGAGCCGAGGTATTCAGCAGGTGAGTCTTGCTGTAACTGAAATGGATAACGTGACGCAGCAAAATGCTTCACTGGTGGAAGAGGCTTCTGCCGCTGCCTCCTCGCTGGAGGATCAGGCGGGTAAATTGACGCAGGCGGTTTCCGCTTTCCGTTTGCATGACTCGCCAGCGCAGACGCTCGCGACACGCGCGCCCTCACCCGCACAAAAATCACCTGTGCTCGCATCCCGCCCGGCATTAGCCTCGGGGAATGACAACTGGGAAACCTTCTGATTACTGTTGTCGTTAGCAGATTGAAGCCATAAAAAAGGTGCGCCATGGCGCACCTTTTCTCTTTGCAAACGCGGTTATCAGGCCGATTCATAAGGTTCAACGAAGATTCCGTCAGCCTGTTCAGTTTCATTAAAAAACCATATCCCCAGCGGATAATCTTCTAATGCCACCAGGAACATGGTGCCTTCGTTAAACGGCTCCACGGCCAAAATGGTTCCAACCCTGCGCGGGCCGCCATCCGTTTTTACCGTGACACGGTCATTCACCTTCATTCTCATTTCTCCTGATTATTTCCTGAGTCACAGTTTAAACGAACAATGGCTTCCATGTAGCGTTTAGCGGCGAGCAATCACCCAGACGGCGTGAATGATACCGGGTATGTAGCCACACAGCGTTAACAGGATGTTTAGCCAAAATGCTCCGCCAAAACCGACCTGCATAAAGACGCCCAGCGGGGGTAACAAAATAGCAATAATGATGCGGATAATATCCATGGTCGCTCCTTGAGGTGTTGATTAAAAACAGCTTTGTCGTTAAATATAGCCGTTTCTCCTGCTTTTAAGCAAAAAAGCAGGTAAAGATGAGTAAGATTAGGAAATTTCACTTCCTTAACGTTTCACGACAAGATTTCTAACGCGAAAACCTTTTACACTTCTTAGCACTGCACCAACCCCAATAGGCGCAGTCAACCTAAAAGTAACAAGGATTTTTGCCCGCGCAGCGCGGGCTTTTTTTTGCCTGTCATTCCGCATTCCGCGCTTTCCCCGCCGCCGTCTATACTCAAATATCATCTCGCCTTCAGGAGGCAGATTATGGCAACGGCAAAAGAGTCTAGCGATGACGCACAGCGGGCTTTGAATGTGGACGTGGATGCGCTATTAGAAGCAATCCAGGTGAAAACATCGGGCGATGTTCGCGATTATATGGATTTTGATCCATCCCATCGTGGAATAAAGCTGGATAGCAGACATTTTGAGGCTTACACCGAAATCGCTGAAGCGTTTGAACTTGATATTCACGACTGCACCAGCAGTGAAATGAATCGTTGAAATCGTTTCCAAAAAAATACCCGGCGGGATGGCCGGGTAAAAAATTCAATTCGTTACACCAGGGAATTCTTAACACCTCTGCAGACTACGCCTCTCCTGACTTAAGACAAGTCTTAACCCTGCACAAACCTGCCACACAAACCGCTATTTTGATGTCACTGTTACCGAAAACACCTTGTGTACCAAGCGCTAGAGCGCGCAAGAAACGTGCAACATACCCGTAAACGCCGTTACGTTTTAAGATTATTCCTAGTTATTCATAAGGTGAGTGTTCGGCGAAAGTGCAACTAAGATTCAACTATAATATTGAAAAATCGTTGCTTTATACCCTGAATAATTTGCGTTGCAGCGAGGCGGCAAACGAATGACACAGTAGGCGAAATCGGTTTGACCTGCATTTCGCTGACGCACAGACGTGTCGAGTAATGTAGATAACGCACCTGCAGCGTGAAGAATGACGGGGCGTTGAATGTGATGAAAGGAGCCTTACGATGCCTACGCTTCAACAACCATTGATGATTGTGACCGATCTAGACGGTTCCCTGCTCGACCATCACAGCTATAGCTGGGATCCCGCTGAGGAATGGCTTGAGCAGTTGCAACAACACCAAATTCCTTTGGTGATCTGCTCCAGTAAAACCGCAGCGGAAATTCTGCCGTTGCAAAAGAAACTCGGTATTACGGGCGCACCGTTCATTGCTGAAAACGGTGCGCTGATCCAACTCGATCCTTCAGAACGGATCCGCCTGCCCGCTGACAGCGCAGACTATGAAACGCTGTGCCACCGTTTATCGCTGCTACAAAGTCGTTATCGCTTCACTGGATTTCATAATTTTACCGATCGGGAAGTCTCGGCGATGACAGGACTCAGCGAGGCTGACGCCGCACTATCGCGCCAGCGCGACGCGTCAGAGGTGCTGGTCTGGCGTGACAGCGAAGAAGCTTTTGCTTCCTTTCACAGCGAACTCACGCAACACAATCTGACATTAACGCAGGGCGGTCGCTTTTGGCACGTGATGCCGGCGGGCAGCGGGAAAGGTGAAGCGCTACGCTGGTTACTTAGCCAGCAGTCAGGTGAACCTCGGGTCACTATTGGGTTGGGTGATGGCCCAAACGATGCACCCATGCTGGATGCCGTCGACTACGCGGTGGTGATCAAAGGCTACAGTAAAACGCCGGTGCGCCTGACACGACAAGATCTCAAACATATCTATCACACCGCGCACTATGGCCCCGAAGGCTGGTGCGAAGGTCTGGACTATTTTCTTACTTAGCCTCAATTTGCGGCAGCCGCTGCATACCATAAGGATAATGCGATGAGTGATTTTTATCAGAATGGCGTCGTCACTAACTTCCATAACCTCACCCACCGCAGCGTGGAGTCGCTTGAAAAAGAGATGGTACGCTTTGCCCGTAAGCGCAAAATGGGCTTAATTCTGCCGTCACTGTTTTCTGAGCTGGAAGGCCCGGCACTGAGCAATATTGTTGATGAACTAGCCCAGGTACCTTATCTCAATGAGATCGTCATCGGTCTTGATCGCGCTGACCGCGAGCAGTTTTTACATGCCCGCGAATTCTTCTCGCGTTTGCCACAGCGCCATCGAATTTTATGGAACGATGGCCCGCGTTTGAAAGCGATAGATGCAGAATTAGACAAAGAGGGCTTGTCGCCCAGCCAGCCCGGCAAAGGCCGCAACGTCTGGTTTTGTACCGGCTATACGCTGGCTTCTGACCGCACCAGCTGTGTGGCGCTCCATGACTGCGATATCGTCACCTATGAACGCGGCATGCTGGCGCGCCTGCTTTATCCGCTGGCGAACCCGTCGTTCCAGTATGAGTTTTGCAAAGGTTTCTATGCGCGCGTGGCAGATGGCAAACTAAATGGTCGTGTTGGGCGTTTACTGGTTGGCCCACTGCTGCGTTCGCTGCAAAAAGTGTACGGCCATTCTGACTATCTCGATTACCTTTCCAGTTTTCGTTACCCATTATCGGGTGAGTTTGCCATGCGTACACACGTGCTGAACGGCATAAAAATTCCGGGTGACTGGGGTCTGGAAATTGGCGTGCTGTCGGAAATATTTCGTAATTACACCACGCGACAAACGTGTCAGGTCGAAATAGCCGACAACTACGATCACAAACACCAGCCGCTGGCGGAAGAAGATGGCACGGGCGGACTGAAACGTATGAGCAGCGATATCGTACAGTCGCTGCTACGTAAACTCGCCACCATGGGCGTGCCGCTTACCAGTGATTCTTTCCGCGTGCTGAAAGCCACCTATTACCGTAACGCACTCGATATGATGGAAATCTACAATCACGAAGCGACGATGAATGGTCTGAAGTTTGAACAGCATGTAGAAGAAGCGGCCGTTGAGATGTTTACACAGTCGATTCTTGAAGCGGGACAGGCCTTCATAGAACGCCCTAATGACAAGCCGTTTATTCCAAGCTGGAGTCGTGTGCAGTCTGCATTCCCTGACATCCTACAGCGTATTTATCAGGCCGTGGAAGAGGATAACGAAGGTAACGTGTGATGGGGCTAGAGGGTGAAGTCTAAAACGGGATGAGAGTGTTAAGGCTAAGACACCCGCCGCAGGGAAGCGGCGGATAAAAAACGCATCAACTTGCCAACTGTTGTGACGGTGTTGAATGACTCAGCTCATCAGAACGGAAAGCTTCTCTTCTCACCGCGTAGCCGTCATACCAACGACACTCGACCATACCGCTGGCATAACCGGTGACAACCATCGTTTGCCCGCCTTCCTTATGCTGAACTTCTTCACTGATTGCAAAAACCATGTTGCGCCCTCCGTTTGACTTTTTAATGAACAGTTTTCTTTATAGCAGGCGAAAAGGGTTCTTGCCTGTTAAGGCACACATAAAAATGGCGAATTCAGAATTAAGCAGATGGATATGTTGAAAATAAAAAAAGCGGATAACATTTGTTATCCGCTTTTAAAGAAACTCTTTAACAAGAATTAGATTTTGCAGCCTTCGCAATCTGCTTCATCGCCGAGATCGTCAGGCACTTCGTTGGCCTTCTTCTCTGCTTTCGCTTCAGCCTGCTCAAGCTGTGCATCAATATCAAATTCAAACATGTCATCGCTCATTTTTTTGCTCCCGTTACGCAATTTCAGCGCGCTTTATACCGATTTCCCACGCATTTTTGCAATCAGATTTACGCCTAACAGCACGATCGACCCAATGATAAAACCGAGTACCAGATTGGCACCGTTGCTTAATAAGCTTGAAATCAGGCCGCCAAATCCAGCAGTGGCTTCTTCAATAAAATGATGCAGCGGCGTGATGCCATGCACCACAATGCCGCCGCCCACTAAAAACATGGCGATAGTGCCAACGACCGATAAAATCTTCATTAACCAGGGCGCGGTCGCCAGCAAAAAGCTGCCAATTCCCTGCGCCATGCGCGAAGGCTTTTCTCGCAGCCAGAAACCTAAATCATCGATTTTCACGATAGCCGCGACGATGCCATACACCCCAACAGTAACGAGAATGGCGATGCCGGCCAGGATGATGACCTGATTCATTAATGGTGCTTCGGAGACAATGCCCAACGTGATAGCGACAATTTCCGCAGACAAAATAAAATCCGTGCGTATCGCCCCTTTTATTTTCTTTTTTTCGAACGCTTGCGGATCCTGCTTGGTCAGTTTGTCCAAACGCTCCTGTCGCGCTTCCGGTGACTTTTGCTGTTTATCATGTTGCAAACTGTGCATAACCTTTTCTACGCCTTCGTAGCAAAGGTAGGCACCGCCAATCATCAAAAGTGGCGTAATCAGCCAAGGGGCAAACGCTGAGATCACCAGTGCCAGCGGCACTAAAATCAACTTATTAAGAAATGATCCTTTAGCAACGCCCCACACAACCGGCAACTCACGATTGGCTTTAACTCCCGTCACTTGCTGAGCGTTAAGCGATAAATCATCACCTAAAACGCCTGCCGTTTTTTTGGCCGCCACTTTTCCCATGACGGAAATATCATCCAGAAGTGTTGCAATATCATCTAATAAAGTCAGTAAACTCGTTCCTGCCAAAATGCGATCCTTATGCCGGTTCTATTCCGGTTCGTTATGCTGACAACATGGGCAGCGCTCAATTTCGGCAACTGACATCTCGGCGATGCCCTCACAATCCCATTCCACACGCACCGCTTCTCCCGCTTTCGTCTGTGCATGCAGATACTTACTTACTGGACTCTCAGTTAACCCTGTCACTTCCTCCGTGGCGATAAGCGTATCGCCCACATAAATTCGCGCTGTCGCTTTGGTGTTTACCATGCGCTCATCACGGATCTGATAAAGGCGTTTAACGGTCAGTTTAATGCTGCTCATTACAGGATCCTTCACGGAGAAAGCGGAGATCTAACCAATTATGTTGCTGATTGGCAAGGCTGCAAGTTCAGGGGGCGCGGTAATGGTGAATTCCCTGATGATCAATCTCAGCGTTCTCCTTCATCACCAGCAGCCACTCTTCCAGCCTTTCCTGCAAATCTTCATCGCTGAGACGCAGCTTTCCGCGCAGTGCACATTCCCAGATAATCAGAACCTTCCAGCCATTTTCCTGCAGTTGCTTAACATAGCGCTGGTCACGCTCTACGTTGCTGTTGATCTTACCGATCCAGAATTCGGTGCGGGTGGCCGGAATTTTAAACAGATAGCAATGATGACGATGCCAAAAACAGCCATGGACGAAGATGATCGCCTGCTGCTCCAGCAGAACGAAATCGGGACGTCCCGGTAAGTTTTTGTCCTGTACGCGGTAAGTAAACCCCCGATCTTTGAGTAAGAGCGCAATGCGCTGCTCAATCGCGGTGTCCTGCTGGCGGATAGCCCGCATGTTTTTGCTGCGTATCTCGCTAGAGTGAACGTCGGCCATGGCGTCTCCTTTTTGACTGGTCTTTCAACTTTAGCCTGAGCCACGAAAATCGACAGTGTTAGCGTCAATCCGGCGACGCTATTAATAAGCCACTGACAAGGGTTCTCAACCTGACAATGCTGCCATGCTGCACAATCTCCTGTCTGTAAATCCTTTTTTGGCCCTATTTTCGGTCCAACGATGCATAAAAGAGTGCTGCGAATAATCTGTAAAGCGTAAATCTTCCGCTTCGCTTATCGCCACAATTCAATCCGTTACCGCTGATTAAAAATAAGACTACATATTTTACTCCGGTTAACGGCGGCACGCGCATAAATATTATTTTTCAAGGACTTATACTAAAAAAGACTTTAACTCTTCTTGACCATTTATTAAGGAAAGCACCATGACGAATAAATCAGATGACGTCACCGTTAGCGCTGATAACAGTAACTCGCTCACCGTTTTAGATAAAAACGGTAAAAGCATTGATTTCGGCAAAATTATAGTGGAGTTGGCGAGCCTAAATAGCAGCAATGGGGCGGGCATTACGCAATTAAAAAACATCGCTGAGTTACGCAGCACCGAGCCGACTCAGCCGGGAGAACTTGCCTCAGTATTGGAATACAACACCGACACAAACAGGGGCGGTGGCCTTTTTGTTTACGATGCTGCAGATAAAACCACTGCAGAAGATTTTGGCCTGAACATTGTCACGCCGGAAAAAGCGCGCTGGAAGCGAGTCGTTCTGGATTATAACAACGTGACGGTTATCGATTTTGGTGCCGTCCCAGACGGTAAAGTCGATTGTCTTGAAGCGGTAACGCGTATGTTTGACTGGTCGCAGAAAAATAATCCTGCAACCGGCATTCGTTTTACCGCTGGCGTATTTTTGCTGTCGAAGTTTGATATTTCCTCAAAAGAGATTGCCCGATTTAAAATCTCTGGCGCACCGGTTAACTTTGGCTTTTTTGCCTCAACAACGCTGCTTTCCGATCAGAAAAATAACGAAGTGATGTTCTCAGTAAAAGCGCGCTATGTGGAGATATCAGGCTTCGTTGTTAAAGGCCAAAGCAAGGGTGACGGCAGTACGGTTGCCAATACCAAAGGCTTCTTTAAAAATATTATTCCCGGTGGCCAGTTTTTACGTTTGAGCTGCGTAGAATTCCGCTACCTCGGCGGACGTGCACTGGATATTATCGATACCCTTGACTGCAAATTCGATCAATTTTATGGCCGCTATTGTCAAAATTCCATTGTCTATGCACGCTGGTCAGGTCAAGCGCAAGGCGTATGGGATCATTCAACGGCGATTGAACTGGCCAACTTTAATATCCAGCACAACACCTTGTTCCCTGCTTTAGATATTCCGCGCTGTACGCAATCCATTATTCGTAACGGCTGGATCGAACACACAGAATTTCCCGGCGATCTCTCGAACGGTCAGTGGATCATTGAGACCTTCAATCTGGAGGATTGTGCCAACCCGTTAAAACTCGCTTACGCCCGTATTATCATGACGCAGAAAAATCTACAAAGCGGAAGTAAAGTCGATTTCACACCGGAGGGCGAGCGCTGGCTGTCGGAATATGAAGAGGGCAACGTGGAAATGGCGAACTGGGGGATGATCCTGAATGGTTCGCTAAATTATGACTACGTTACCTCTCAACATCGCATGGATAACCGCACTAATAAGGACGTCTGGTTTTATTTGGGCGAGGTCGCTTTTCCCACCGAATCTAATCAGCTCAATATTAAAATTGTGGGCTCCGGTGGATACAGTACCGTCGGGGAAACACAAAATGATTATTCGCAGAGAACCGCGCAGGGCGCAGCATATATTGCGATTCAGGCCACCAGCGGTGGACCTTACGCCACCTGGCACGGCGAAGGCTCTTCCCCGGTTATTCAGGTACACATTGAAGGTGGAAGCTCAGCCTGCAAAATCTATGTGAAGATCGGCCAATATACCGGCCAAAGCATCGCGTTATTAGAAACCAACGGCGTGGATCGTTATCAAGCCGGCGTGCATTTTCTGTTCCGCAAAAGCTTCACGAAATGTGAGCCGGAAAAAAGTGCTGAGTTGGATGCCACGCCAGTGATCTGCTTTGAGCAACACTGGACCGGCAATAAAAGCGTCGGCTTTGGCTATAACAATAACAAAGAGCTGATTATTCACGGCACCAGTGGCAAAGTGGCTGAGTTTGATGAAGCGACCAGCTGCCTTAAAGTACGCATCAACGGGCAGATTTTTGGTATCGAAATGAGAAAGTTAAAAGCCTGATCTCACTGGCGGGCACGTCCCGCCAATTTCTTCGGCGCGTAAGGAGTGTTAGCATAGGCGCTTCACTGTTAAGGATAAACGCATGCACGCCGCCGCGACCGCTGAACCACGTCTCTCCCCCGCTTCGCCATCTGATGAAATGACCCTGTTAACCCACGTGCTGGCGATCTATTCGGTACGCGATATTGTCATGCGCCTGCATGATGCGGGTTATCAGGACTGGACACCTCAACTGCTTAATCGCATTCGTCAGGGCAAAACGGCGCTGCCAACGCTTTCTGCGCAGGAAGTATTATTACTGCAAAATCTGTTGCCCACGCGTCCGGCACATTATGATGCGCCAGAGTTCCGTTTCGTCGATTTGTTTGCCGGCATTGGCGGCATTCGTCGTGGATTTGAGGCGATTGGCGGCAAATGTGTTTTCACCAGCGAATGGAATAAAGAAGCGGTTCGTACTTACAAAGCCAATCATTACAGCGATCCGCAAGAGCACACCTTTAACAGCGATATTCGTCAGGTTACGCAACCTGCCGATGTGTCAGGTGATGAGGCGATTTATCAGCATATCGACGCGACAATCCCCGATCATCAGGTTCTACTCGCGGGTTTTCCTTGTCAGCCTTTTTCACTGGCAGGCGTCAGCAAAAAAAATGCGTTGGGTCGCGCGCATGGCTTTGAGTGTCAGGTTCAGGGCACGCTTTTTTTCGATGTAGCGCGCATTCTGGCTGCTAAAAAACCGCCGTTTTTCGTACTGGAAAACGTCAAAAACCTGAAAAGTCACGATAAAGGCCGCACTTTCGCCATCATTATGGAGACGCTGGATGAGCTGGGTTACGACGTAGCCGATGCAGACGCCAATGCGCCTGATGCCAAAATCATTGATGCGCGTCACTTCCTGCCACAGCATCGTGAACGTATCGTTCTGGTGGGTATTCGTCGTGATATTGCCGGCAGCCGCGCCTTTACGTTGCGTGATATTCGTCAGCATTTTCCAGCTGAAGTACCCAGCCTGCAAAGCCTGCTGGAGAGCGAACCAGAAGAGAAATATACCCTTTCTCCACATCTCTGGCGTTATCTCTATAACTACGCAAAAAAGCATAAAGCCAAAGGCAACGGTTTTGGTTTTGGCCTCAACGACCCCCGTAATATTCACTGCTGCGTGCGAACGCTGTCGGCGCGCTATTACAAGGATGGATCTGAAATTCTTATCGATCGCGGCTGGGATAGCGTGGTCGGGGAAGCGGATTTTCAAAATGTTGCGAACATGGCGCGTCGTCCGCGTCGTTTGTCGCCACGTGAATGCGCACGCCTGATGGGTTTTGACGTACCTGGCAGCGAACCCTTCCGTATTCCCGTCTCTGATACCCAGGCTTATAAGCAGTTTGGCAATTCGGTAGTGGTTCCGGTTTTTGCCGCCGTCGCCCAGTTGCTGTTACCGCATATCCGCGGTCTAAAACGCTAAACGCGTCTCTCCCTTTTCGCGGATGAGTGCGCAGCTTGATGAAGGACAAAAAAAACCCGTCAATTGACGGGTTTTTCATTATGGTTTTTTCACTTCTTCTTCTTGGTCTGCTTTTTCAACAGTGTACGAAGTTGTTTGACCTCCGCTGATGTCAGCGGGCTGGGAACATCTTCAACAAGATCCTGATTATCCACCGCAGGATGTTGCTGAGTTTGCAGGCTGGTCTGAAGTCGCTGAACAATCTCTTGGCTCATTGAGATTTCGTTTTCAAGCGCCAGCTGTTTGAGGTGTTCTTTTAGCGCAGGATCGATTTTTATCGTTAAATTAACAGTTTCGGTCATCGTGGTACTCCTTATTGTTCTGGCTATCACGCTACCGGATGACCGTTTCGATTAACAGACTGTCACAAAAATTTAATATTAAGCGCGCAAAGGCGTGAAATCGCGTAATACGGACTCATCCATGCTGACTAAATTGCCCTGTAATTCCGCACACAGCTTTGCCATGTAGCGCACCAGGAAATCGGCGTTATGCTCCGCCATTGCCCTACCCGTCGCGGTGTGCATAGTCTCCGGCAGGCGCAGCAGTTTTTTCTGGAAGTGATCAAGCGTCCAGTGCACATCATTTAGCTCACGCTCTTTTCCCAGCGGATCCTCGCTGTCAAACAACGGACGGTTAAGGGCACCGGCGGTATAAAACACGCGCGCCAGCCCAATAGCCCCTAATGATTCCAGTCGGTCAGCATCCTGCACAATTTTTGCTTCAAGTGTCTCCGGCATAATGGCCGCGCTAAAGCTGTGCGCTTTTACCGCGTGTGCCACGGCATCGATCAACTCAGCAGGAAAATCGATAAATTCCTGCTGTAAAATCCGCTGCGTTTCGCTCGCTGCATAGGTGGAAGCCAGATGCCGCTCAGGATGGTTTTTAGCCAGATTCACCACATCATGGAAATAACAGGCGGTCAATACCACCAGCGGATTGGCTTCGCTGTCCGCCATGATCCGTTGCGCACTCATCCATACGCGGCGTAAATGCGCAATATCGTGAGCCTTATCGTCATGAACCCAATTGAGTTGAAACCAGCTTTCAAAGCGGGATTGCCAAAGAGTGAGTGACATAATCCATCTCCCTGTAGTGTTTTATGCGCGACCCCGGAAAAAAGAGGCGTCGCGAACGGCAGGCCATCATAACGACTGGCTAATGACACTTTTTTTACAGTGCTGTGGAAAAGAGCGGCGCTGCCGGAGATTTCAGGCAGGAAAGTGGGATCTCGATCATTTATATAGCATTTCTCGCCGTTAATAACCGCAAATCATCCTCTTTTAAGCATTTCCTTAAGTGATTGTAGTTAAATGAATCAGTTTAAGATCGGTAATGGTTTACAACATTAATGCTTTTTTCTGCCAAATTCAGGCTGGCGCTCGTCGCTGCGCGCTATCACGGAAACAGGCTATTCGGACAGGTTAACAAATCTGAAAAGGTTCCCATTTTTGCCGTTATAACGTACTGTATCTGGGCAATTAGCCGCCTAACACAAATTATTCTGGCGGGTTTGGTTCGAATTTTGCATTTTGCTCTTTTTTAAGACCAAAATACGCAGCAGCCGCCTGATAATAAGGCGACAAATTATTAAGCAAAATGATATATACGCTCTATGCTAGAGCGCATTCAGCGAAAAATGCTTACCGCAGTAACCGGGTTCTACTAATAAAAAGAGGTACTCAATGAAAGAACGGCCGATTCTTTTTTCCGAGCAGCGTGTTCGAGCCTTGTTGGTTGGTCAGCAGACGCAAACCCGGCGCATTATGAAAACGCAGGCGTTCGGTCCAGGACAAGATAACCATGAAGGTGTACACGCCTTTGATGTCAGTGCAAACCATTTGCATGGTTACAAAATGATGGCGATGACAGACATCAGCTATCAATGCCCTTATGGCAAACCGGGTGATATTTTATGGGTGCGAGAAACCTGGCGTGGGCCGATTGTGCCTGAAAGCGCCCTGGCGGAGTATGAGCGCGATCCTACGCCGTTCCGCCTGCCCGAATTTTGCCAGTATCGTGCCGACAGCAATGAATTAGGCCATCATTCGATGAACGACACTGAAGGCGAGCAGTTTGGCTGGCAAACCGCCATCCACATGCCGCGTTGGGCGAGCCGTATCAATCTGCAGATCACGGGCGTACGTGCCGAAAAGATCCAGGATATTAGTGAAGATGACATCATGGCGGAAGGGGTGCAGACCGATTCCCACTTCCTCAATAACTTCTTCACCATGAATATGAATTCAGAATCGCCCAAAGAAGCCTACCGTAAAGCGTGGCAAAAGCAGTATGGTGCTACCAGTTGGGAAGTGAATCCGTGGGTGTGGGTGGTGGAATTTCAACGCGTTGAAAGAGGCTAATTCATCGCGCTTTGCGGGTTGAATCACAGACATTTTGAGTCCGACCCGTTTGAATAGGTGCCTTGTCCCTGTCACCAAACAAACCTTGCCAGCATGATGTTTCGATGCTGGCATTTTTATGTCTGGCACGTCAGGATAGCGTGGTCATCTGATTCTGAGCGAGTGCTGTGATGTTTACCTGGCCCTGGAAAACGCATGTTGATTCGGCTCTGGCCGAGCTGCCGTGGCAGCAAGGTTTGGCGCAACCGATCTTTACTCTTCTTACCGATGACGAACAGCGAGCGTTGGTGCTGTTAGCGCAGCGGTTTCTCTCTCAGAAAAAACTGGTTCTGCTGGATGGCGTACAGCTCGACGCGTTACGCAGCGTGCGCATCGCCCTGCTGTTCTGTTTGCCCGTTTTGACGTTAGGCCTGGACTGGCTGGATGGTTTTCATGACGTGCTGATCTATCCCGAACCCTTTTCCGTGCATGACAACTGGCAGGATGAAGCGGGACTGGTACACAGTGCTCCTGCGGTGCATGCCGGACAAAGCTGGACGCAAGGTCCGGTGGTGTTGAACTTGCAGGATATTCAGGATTCGTTTGATCTCTCCGGCTACAACCTGGTGATTCACGAAGTCGCGCACAAACTGGATGCCCGTGGAAGCGGCTACACCAGCGGTATTCCGCTGATGCCGCTGCGCGAAGTCGCGCTGTGGGAAAGGGATTTACGTGCGGCAATGGAAGAGATCGAAAGCGAAGTTGAGCTGGTCGGCGAACAGGCGGCAAGTATCGATCCTTACGCCGCCAGCGATCCTGCTGAATGCTTTGCGGTGCTATCCGAATATTTCTTCACCGCACCCGATCTGTTAGCTGAACGTTTTCCAGCGATGTATCAGCACTTACGCCAGTTTTATCAACAAGATCCCTTAAGCCGCCTGACGGCAAACGCATCAGAATCTGCTTAAATCGCGATCGCTTTGTGCTAAAGCTAGCCAGTTGAATGATAATGTATTTTTTGCTGTTGACACCCTCAGACGTCGCCGTTAATATTCGCCTCGTTCCAACGATTCCTCTGTAGTTCAGTCGGTAGAACGGCGGACTGTTAATCCGTATGTCACTGGTTCGAGTCCAGTCAGAGGAGCCAAATTCGAGAAAACAGACATCCCCGGATGTCTGTTTTTTTTTGTGCCTAAAACAGCCTGATGAAAAGGTGCTGCCACAAAGCAGCCCTCTTAGCGCAGCCGCTGCACACCTCTCCTGCTCTACCTGATGCAACGTCTTAAACGTCCGTCCAGCCACGCAATACATCGTGATAAAGGTTGAGCAGCGGTGTTGAAAGAGTACGTGGCAACGCAGCAGCAAAATGGACAAAAAAAAGGCCCGCGGGTCTAAGCGGGCCTTTACATGGTTAAGTAAGAGGTTAAGCAGCAACAGCGGCTATTTTTCATGATAGCGGTGAATGGAGGGATAATACTCCAGCCCATAAAGTTGGCTGATGGGGAACAGAAGCTCACTATCCAGGGTCGATTCACTGGCGTCTGCGTTGGTTGAGCGATCGGCTGCCAGCCAGGCCTCAAACCATGCTTTTAGGTGTTTCATTTTGTCGTCTCCTCAAGGGTTGATGGTTTGAGTTAACCGGTTTTCAACGCAGATCAGAACCACCAATTTCTGCGCTGCTTTACCAAAAATCAACTAAGCCGCGCCACTAAGATTTATCACTGCGGCTGTCGAGCGCATCGCGTAATCCGTCGCCAATGAAGTTGAAGCAGGTCACTGCAAGCGTGATGGCAATGCCAGGAACCAAAGCGAGCCACGGTGCACGCAATAAATATTGCTGTGCCCCGTTGAGCATATTGCCCCAGCTTGGCAACGGCGGTTGAATGCCATAACCGAGAAAACTGATGTACGCCTCCAGCAGAATGGCGCGTGCCACCGTCAATGTGGCAGCGACAATAATCGGCCCCACGACATTGGGTAACAGCTCGCGAAACATAATCCATCGCCCAGATAAGCCAAGCATTCTGGCTGCTAGAATATATTCCCTTTCACGCAGCGAGCGGACTTCTGCCTCAACAATACGCGCCACCTCCATCCAGCTGGTTACGGCGATAATCACGGTGATCATCGCCGGGCTGGGTTTGATAAACGCAGCCAGCGCCAGCAGCAAAAAGACACTTGGGAAAGCGAGAAAAGCATCTACGATGCGCATTAACAGCGCACCCATCCGCCCGCCGTAATAGCCCGCCACAATGCCGACAACGGTGCCCAGCATAATACTGAGTACCATGGCGAAAAAACCAACCAGCAGTGAAATACGTCCCGCCATTAATAAGCGAGCCAACACGTCACGGCCTAACGGATCGGTACCCAACCAGTGATAACCGGTCATCGGTGGCGCAAAGCGCGCGCGCAGATCAATAAACAGATCGTCAAACGGCAGCAGCAGCGGGCCGAAGGCGCAGGCCAGCGCCATGAGAATGATGATGATCAGGCTGGCACAAGCCAGGCGATGCTGTATAAAACGCTGCAGCGTCCGGTTGTGCCGCCAGCGCACTCTGATCACCGGCGGTGCTAATACTGAAGAAGCCATATATTCACCTCAGGTTGGACGAATGCGCGGATCGACCAGCGCAGTTATTACGTCAGCCAGTAAATTGCCCACTAACACCAACAAGGCTGAACACATCAGCAGCCCCATCACCACCGGATAATCGCTGTACCCCAAACTGTCCAGGAACAGCCGTCCCATGCCAGGCCAGGTGAATACCGTTTCTGCCACTAACGCGCCGCCCAGCACCGTAGGAAGCTGCATGCCCGCCAGCGTGATCATCGGTAAAAGTGCGTTACCGACCACATGCTTCATCAGCACCCGACGCGGCGGCACACCTTTGGCGCGAGCTGTTTTGACGAAGTCCTGATGAATCACTTCCAGCGTGGCGGTACGCATGTAGCGGCTCCAGATCGCCACATCCACGAAGGTCAGCACCAAAACCGGCAGGATCAAGTGACGCAACACATCCAGCACCGACCCATCGCCCACCGTGTACATATTGCCAGCGGGCAACCATTGCAGCTTTAGCGAGAAGAAATAGATCGCCACCAGACCGAACCAGAAAGTGGGAATTGACAGCGCGATCATTGAGGAGAGTGTGGAAACCTGATCGAACAGACTGTTGCGCTGGGTTGCGCTCTTGATTCCCGCCCAGGCCCCGATGGTAATCGACAGCACCATTGAACTCACCATTAACAACAGCGTGGCAGGCAGATGCGAGAAGATAATGCGCAACACCGGTTCACCGTCGCGGTAAGAACGCCCCCAGTCGCCGCGCACCAGATGGCTTAACCAGTCAAAATATTGCACCGGCAAAGGACGATTGAGTCCCATCTGTTCAGCAATACGCTGCATCGCTTCCTGCGTCATACCCGGCGTTAAGGCAAATTGCGAGAGTGGGCCACCCGGTGCCAGATTCAGTGCCGTAAAGCCAATGATCGAAACCAAAAACAGCAGAATGAGGCTCTGCCCCACGCGTCTCAACAGAAAAGCTGCCATACGCATTCTCCTCAGAGCGATGTACCACTGGTTTGCGCCGCCCTTAAGCCTCTTAAGCGGAAAAAGAGGCTTAAGGTGAAGCAAAACGCGCTAACCCATTAGGCTTTCCAGCCCCAGCTGTTCACGTTCCAACTGTCGATACGCACGTTGATATTTGGCGTAATGTTCTCTGCGCCCTGCTTGTAGCCGCGCACGTTAGCGAAGGTAAACAGCGTTAACACCGGCATATCCTTACGCACCAGCGCCTGGATTTTCAGGTAGGTTGCCTTACGTTTTTCTGGCGAAAACTCTGCTGCACCCTGAACCAGCAAGGTATCCACTTCTGGATTTTTATACTGGAACACGTTCTGCCCTGCACCGCCCTGCACGGGAATGGACGTTGAATGCATGTAATTAGCGGTATCAGGATCGGAACCGGTGAGATAGTTCAGTCCGACAATCGCACTGTCATATTTTGACAGCATCCAGAAATCGCCCCACATCACTGCCGGTGGCAGGTTAGCAATTTTCATCTCCACGCCAATTTCCTGAAAACTTTGCTGGATAAATTGCTGCATCTGTTCGCGCAGATGATTGCCCGCGGTGGTGGAATTACTGAACGACAGCCGTACGCCATTCTTTTCGCGAACACCTCCCGCGCCCGGTTTCCAGCCCGCATCATCGAGCAGCTTTTTGGCTTTATCGAGATTGTATTCATGCTTCGGCAGGTCGGGATTGAAATAAAATGACTGCATCGGCATGTAGGTTTCGGTCGGCTTCGGCAAACCATAATAGAGCGCGTCGATAATCGTCTGTTTGTCGATGGCGTAATACAGCGCCTCGCGCACGGCAAGCTCCTGAAACTGCGGCTTGCCAAGGTTGAAAGCAAAGTTCTCAATGGTGGCGCTTTGAAACACATCCACCACTTTATTGGGCAGCTTCTTCGCTTCGTCATAGTGATCGGCGGTGATCCACTGCAAGCCCACCACATCGATATCACCGGAGGCGAACTGGGTATACATCACATTGAGATCGGGGATGTATTTATAGATCAGCCGTTCCAACATCGGGCCATCGAGGAAATAGCTTTTGTTTGCTACCAGCTCAATGTGATCGCCCGGCACGCGCTGCTGCCACTTAAAAGGACCGGTACCAATGGGTGCCGTGTTAAAGGGGGCGGTGTTTTTATCGGCTACGCCGTCGAAAGCATGCTTAGGCACAATAAAAGTGGCGGCCAGAATAGAGGTATAAGGCGAGTACGGTTTCTCCATCCGCCAGGTAATTTCGGTTGGCGACACCACCTTAATGTCGCGCACCAGTTCATGCCCGGTACGCGTCCAACTGCGGAAGTTGGCATCTACCAGCAGCTCCAACGTGAATTTAACGTCCTCCGCGGTGAAAGGTTTACCGTCGTGCCATTTCACGTTATCCCGCAGTTTGAGATGGAAATTCAGGCCATCCGCGCTAATACCACCGTTTTCCAGCGTCGGCACTTCTGTCGCCAGTTTAGGAAACAAATTGCCTTTGTCATCTACACCAATCAGCTGATCGAACAGGCTAAAATGCAGGCCATCATCCACCTCAATATGCGGCATTAAAGGGTTAAACACTGTCGGCTCCTGCGAAAAGCCCACGACCATTTGCCCACCCTTACCTGCGCCGGGCATCGCCGCACGTGCCATGTTACCGCCAAACAGCGAAGGCATCGCCAGCGCCGCCGTACCCGATGCCAGATAAATCAATGCCTGCCGACGCGAAATAGGGGGCAGGTGATCCGCAAACTTATCGCTCATCTTTTTTCCTCAGGTCAGGGAACGCAACGTCGGGCAGTCTCGCCCGACAAGTCAAAAGCCGGTGATAATTTCAATTTTTGAGCCGTCACTAAAACGCGAAAAGCGGAATGCGCGAGGATCCACCACCGGTTGGCGACCCAACACCAGATCAGCCATCAGGCGTCCCGCCGCCGGGCCAATTCCAAAACCGTGGCCGGAAAAGCCGGTCGCCATATACAAACCGGGATAACGTTCAACCGGAGAAATCACCGGAATCGCGTCGGGCAGTACGTCAATGTAGCCCGCCCAACGCTGAGCGACTTTGAGATTAGCGAAGGCGGGAAGTTGCTGACGCAGCTGATCCAGTACCTTGTCGGTTAAGGTTCTCGACGGCGGTAGATCGAGTACCCGGCAATATTCAAACGGGCTGGGTTCATCCATCTCCCAGCGATCGGGAATGCGCAGTTCATCAAAGAAGCGTCCACCCAGGCGCAAACGCAGCGAACCCCATTCATGGCGTAGCGCAGGAATAAAATCACGGGCGAAGCGGAAGGTTTTCGGCACGATATCAACCTGACTTTCATGCCCGGACGCGATGGTGTAACCGCCATCCAGACGTTTGCGCACCGCAAAATCCCGCGCCCATACAGCCGTCTCGGGGCCGCCCGCGAGCGGTTCGGTCCGCACTACGCTGTTCAATACCTTTAACTGCGGTAAACGCAAATCGAGGCGACCTGCAAACAAGCTTGACCAGGCGCCACCTGCCAACACCACTTGCTGACAGGCGATGTACCCCCGCTCGGTAAATACGCCACAGACGCGTCCGGCGGCAGTATCAATGCCGCGCACTGCGCACTCCGTCAGAATCGATGCGCCCTGCTTGCGTGCGGCTTCAGCTATCGCCGGGGCCGCTTTTTGTGGTTCGGCGCGTCCATCATCTGGGGTATATAACGCCCCAACACCGGCTAAGCGTTGCCCCGGAAACAGACGTTCAAAGCCAGCACGATCAACCATTTCAGCTTTGAATTCTGAGCCTTCCAGATGACGCGTCCAGCGTTGATGCTGCTGAAAAGCCTCATCGTCGGCACAGTGAAAGACAATGCCCGCGCGCCGATAGCCCGTTTCTGCACCAACGCGCTGATTCAGGGTTTGCCAAATACGCAATGATGCTGCCATCAGCGGCACTTCACGCGGATCGCGACGGGAAAGCCGCACCCAGCCCCAGTTTCGGCTCGATTGCTCTTGCCCAATGCCCCCTTTTTCACACAGCGCCACGCTAATGCCCTGCTCAGCAATTTCCAGTGCGGTGGAGCAGCCAATAATGCCGCCGCCAATGACCACAACATCCACCTTTGTCGGGCATTCCACATCCCCATGAACGGGTACAACAAATGGACCTGGCATATAAATACTCGCGGTTGCCCTACGTTATTTCGCCCAATTTCTCAGGTGAACCCAAAATAAAGACAAAAGCTGGCGCTACCACGCAGAATTAAACCTTCCACGTAGCGAGAGATATTCAGTGGTAAAGCGGAAAGTCAGGGAGAATAACGCATGATTTTCTTCAGCAGTTTAATCGTTGACTTTTTTTCCTGTGCCGTTAAATGGCGGAAAAAGCGATCTTCCTGCTGCTGAGTTAATTGGCGAACACGTTGTGCTAATGCGGCGCCTCGTGGCGTGAGAAACAGCGCTTGGGAGCGCTGATCCTGTTCACCCGTTTGGCGTGTGAGCAGTTGCTGCTGCTCCATTTGGTCAATCAAACGCGCCATTGCGGAACGGTCGCGCTGTATGACTTCAGCAATCAGCGAAGGGCGAATGCCGGGATGATGATCGATAATCAGTAACGTGCTGATTTTTCCCGTACCGCGAGCAACCTCCAGCCCTGATAGCTGCTCATCGAGGTCACGCGAAACGGCAATATTCACGCTGCGCACCCAGTAACTCAGCATGGTGCCAAGCACCCCGAGATTAACGTCTTGCGGATGAACCGGAACTGCTGTTGCTGCCATCATGTCGACCTCCACGCTGGTTAAAAAAACCATCAAGAAGAAAGGGTTAGCGACGTTTTCATACAACTGCAACCTGTTTGCAGTATTGGCGACTTAGTGGACGATCACAACCTGTTTCGTCATAGCTTTTTCTGATTCCACTTAAGGTGCGATGGCCGAGGCTTCGCCTGGAATCGACGCCACCAGCTGTGCGGTATAAGCGTGTTTCGGTTGCTGGAAAACCGCCTGTGGCGTGCCCTGTTCGACAATCTCACCTTTGTACAGCACCGCAATTTCGTCACATACCTGGCTGGCAACGCGCAGATCATGGGTAATAAAAATCATCGCGACCTGGGTTTTTTCCTGCACTTCTTTTAGCAATGCCAGCACCTGCGCCTGAATTGAGACATCCAACGCGGAAACCGACTCATCTGCCACCAGCAACACCGGGTCAAACATCAGCGCACGGGCAATGCCGACACGCTGGCGTTGACCACCGGAAAACTCATGCGGGTAACGTTCCCAGGCGCTGGGTTCCAGCCCCACCAGGCTCAATAGCTGCTGCGCTTTGCGCTTAACTTCTGTCTGGCTCATGCCGCCCAACGCCAGCGGGCCAGCCGAGAGAATGGTGCCAATGGTGTGGCGGGGATTGAGTGAAGCAAACGGGTCCTGAAACACCATTTGGATCCAGCGACGCAGTGGACGAAAAGCGCTTTCGCTCATCGGTAAAATGTCACGTCCATCAAAGATCACTTCACCACTGTCGGCAGGCAACAGCTTGAGCAGCACGCGCCCCAGCGAAGATTTTCCCGAACCCGATTCGCCGACGATACCTAAGGTTTCGCCTTTTTTCAGGCTGAAACTCACCTTGTTCAGTGCGGTCACTTCCCGGCTACGGCTAAACCAGCCGCTGTCGCTACGATAAGTTTTGCACAGCGCTTTGACTTCAAGCACCTGCGGAGAAAGCGCATTACGTGTCCGCGCCTGCTGCTGTAAGCGCGGTACCGCTGCAATCAGTTTGCGCGAATAGGGATGCTGCGGATGGCGTAAAACGCGCTGTGCCGGGCCTGATTCCACCATCTTGCCCTTTTCCATCACAATCACCCGATCGGCAATCTCTTCGACCACGCCAAAATCGTGAGTGATAAACATCACGCTCATCGCTTTACGCTGCTGTAACTCGCGGATCAGCTTAAGGATTTGCGCTTGCGTGGTGACATCCAGCGCGGTAGTCGGTTCATCAGCAATCAACACATCCGGATCCAACGTCAATGCCATGGCGATCATCACACGTTGGCGTTGCCCACCCGACAAACGAAACGGATATTGATGCTGCATGCGTTCAGGATCGGGTAATCCCACTTCGTCTAACAGCAACAACATTTTCTGTCGTCGCGACGGCGCATCGCCCACATTATGTGACTCCATCACTTCTATAATTTGCGCCCCGATAGTCATCAGTGGATTCAAGGCGGACAGCGGATCCTGAAAGATAATGGCAATCGTGCGGCCCTGTAACTGACGCAGGGTTTCAGGCGATTGCGTCAGTAAATTCTGGCCGCGCAGTACAATTTCGCCCTTGGTGATCTGCAACGCGCGGGGTAGCAATCCCATCGCCGCATGGGCAGTGACTGATTTGCCAGAGCCGGATTCGCCGATAATGCACAGGATTTCACCGGCTGCGAGGTCGAAACTGAGGTTTTCCACCGCAAACTGCCGATCCATTCCCGCCGGAAGCGCCACAGAAAGCTGCCGTACGCTAAACAGCGGCGAGCCGTTATCGAAGCTTTTTTCCATATCGTTCTTTCTCCTGGCTAAATAACTGTTGAGTAAACAGGAAAGCGAGAATAAATATCACCGAACGGAAACGCTATTTAAGTCAGAGTCGCAACGAGATGAAGAGAGTTATTTAATTGACGATGTCCATTAAAAAATGACACAGATCAACCCGCGGGAAATAATAGCTTTTACTTATTTCCAACCGGTCGGCGGAATTATTAAGAAAAAGCCGATGCACTTAGCACCGGCGAATAAACGTAAAGCCAACAAACCGGATGTGAAAACAACTCAGTGTGAAATCAGTGTCACCCAATTTGAGCCCTTGCCACTTGGCGCTTCAGCGACCCGCTGCAACGCGCCACTTTGAGGATGAATGGCATAACTGCCAATCACGGCGCTTTTTTCACCGCTGGCAATCAGCCATTGGCTTTGTGCATCAATAGCGATACTGCGTGGCTGTTTTTCTACGCGCCAACTGCCGATCAAGCTTAATGCACCGGATGATGTGTCAACCCGATAACCACTGACGGTGCTGGAGGTGCGTTCAGTAACGTAGAGGAAATGACCATTGGGGGTGATTTGAATGTCAGCAGCCCAGATGCGTGGTGTGGGATCGCTGTAACCTGCCGGGCGTTGTACGCCGTGCTGCAAGCCATATTTCTCGGCGACCGCATTCGGCCAACGCTGCACTTCTTTCAGAGCGCCATCTGCCGCGCGTGAATATTGCGTCACGGTGCCGCTCATCTCCGCCAGGTTATAAACAAAGCGGTTATCGGGCGACATCACCGAATGGCGCGCGCCACTGTTTTTCTCGCCCGCTACGTACCCTTTACCCACTGGCGTAATACCGCCCTGATCGCTCAGTGTGAGTTGCAGCAGCCGATCTGCGCCGAGATTACCGACGTAAAGCGAATGGTTGCTGGCATCGGGTATGACTGAATGGGCATGCGGCCCAGTATGAAATCGTCCCGTCATGTTAGCGGTGACAATACCTTGAGGATCGATGCGGTTACTGGTCACGATATCGCTATCGTAAGAGGCGGCAAGCAGATAACGGCCTGTTTTATCGGTGGTGATAAAGGGGAAACTGGCGTCAACCGGCGTCACCGCCTGCTTATCCAGGGCACCGTTTTGCCGATTCACCCGCCAGCTCACAATCGAATAGGGTGGACTGCGCAACGCACCGTATAAGTGTTTGCCATCGGGACTGGCGGCTAACGGCATGATCTTTTTGCCTGCAGGCGTATCACCCAGCCACTTAAGCGCGCCCGAGTGTTGATTGAGTTGATAACGCGAAACGGTGCCGGAGTCGGCATTTGAGACATAAACGAAGGTGCTCGCCCACAACGGGGCGCTGCACAGCAGTGGCAGCAAAGCCAGCAGCGGTTTAATACCTGCCATATATTCACCTGTTCATTGCGTAGGATACGATTTTTATTGTCTCCGTCGATGCGGAGCGCTGTTAACGCTAGTCAGGGAATCGCCGCGCTGCATTGTGCAACTGACTGAAATTTTACAAATAAAATTGGCATTGTGAGGGGGTGAGCGCCAAGGTGTTTTCCCTATCTCACTGACGCAAGAGAGGGAAAGAGGATTACCCGTTTTTCGCCACCATCTTGCGGTAGTTATTCAGCCATTTTCCGCTGTTCAGTCGCCACCAGAAGAAAATGCCGCGCACCGCCCAATCGAGGAACATACCAAGCCAAACGCCCACTACGCCCATACCAAGGACGATTCCCAGCAGATAACCGGCCACCACGCGGGCGCACCACATGCTGAACATCGAAACATACATGGTGTAACGTGCGTCGCGTGCGCCTTTCAGCCCGGCTGGCAGTACCCACGACGCCGCCCAAATCGGCATGAACAAGGCGTTGAGCCAAATCAAATGCTGCGTCACATTAATCACTTCTGGATCGCTGGTGTAGAAGCGCGCCAGAATCCCTGCCAGCGGCACAGTTAGCATCGCCATCCCGGTAAGGCAGATCGTTGCCAGCCAGAACACATGCCTGACCTGCCGCTCCGCCTGGAACACCTGATTTTTTCCGAGCCGGGTACCGGTAATAATCGTTGAGGAGGAACCGAGTGCATTGCCCGGCAGGTTGATCAAGGAAGCGATTGAGAAGGCGATAAAGTTACCGGCGATTTCGCTGGTTCCCATGCCAGCGACAAACACCTGCGTCAACAATTTACCGCCATTGAACAGCACCGATTCGATACTGGCGGGTACGCCGATGCTCAATACCTCAAACAAAATATTGCTGTTCCAGCGGCGGAAATAGCTTTTCAGCGAGATTTTCAGCGAGGCGTTAAAGCCGATCATCAGCACGTAAATCACTGCGATAGCGCCAATGTAACGGGTGATCGTCAAGCCCAATCCCGCGCCGACAAAGCCCAGCCCGTCCCAGGAAAAACAGCCGTAAATCAGCACGCTACTGATGACAATATTCAGGATATTCATGCCGCCGTTAATCAGCATCGGAATTTTGGTATTGCCTGCCCCGCGCAGCGCTCCGCTGCCGATTAACGTAATAGCCGCAGCAGGATAGCTCCACGCCGAGATCTGCAAATAACTCAGCGCCAAGGCTTTCACCTTGGGATCGGCCGCACCGGCAATGAGATCGATAATCAGATGTCCCCAGAACTCAATAGCGATCACCAGCACAAACGCCAGCATGGTCATCATCGCTAAAGATTGGCGCGTCGCGGCTCGGGCGCGTTTACCGTTACGCTTCGCCAGGCTGAAGGCCACCACCACCGTAGTGCCTAAATCGATAGCGGCAAAAAAGGAGATGATCACCATGTTGAAGCTGTCAGCCAGGCCAACGCCCGCCATCGCCTCTTTGCCCAGCCAGCTGACCAGGAAGGTGCTCAATACGCCCATCAATAAGACGCAGAGGTTTTCGATAAAGATAGGCACTGCTAATGGCGAGATCTCACGCCAATAAAGCGTGCGATAAGCGCGACGTTTGGGATACCACGCAGTACGCTTGATCGCCTGCATCACTGCTACGCCAGGATTTTGCAAGGGAATACCAAATCAGAAGAGATTGGACAGGAGATCTTATGATGATAGGGGGCGAGAATTTATGCAAAGTGTTTCCTCGCCCAATTCAGACATTATTACAATATTTTAACTTCACCCGCGGCATGATCTGTTCCGCCGCCGAGATAAGCGCTGCGGACCTCTTCATTATTCAGCAATTCTGCTCCACTGCCGCTCATTCGAATCTCGCCATTGACCATCACGTAACCGCGATCGGCGAGCTTCAACGCATGACGTGCATTCTGTTCCACCAGAAACAGCGTCATGCCCTGCGCGGTCAATTCACGCAAAATAGTAAAGATTTGCTTAACCACAATCGGTGCCAAGCCCAGACTTGGTTCATCCAGCAGCAGCAAGCTTGGACGACTCATCAAGGCACGCGCAATCGCCAGCATCTGTTGTTCACCGCCAGAAAGCGTCATTGCCCGCTGCTTGCGGCGCTCCAGCAAGCGTGGAAACAGCGCGTACATCCGTTCCAAATCCTCTTTCTGATGACGGTTGCCGATGGCGATGGTGCCCATCTGCATATTTTCTTCCACCGTCATGTCGGCAAAAATGCGCCGCCCTTCCGGGGCCTGCGCAATGCCGTTTGCCGCGATGAAATGGGTCGATTTATGACTGATCGGTTCACCGCGATAGCGAATCTCACCGCTGGCGATACGCGGCTGGCCGAAAATCGACATCAACAAGGTTGATTTCCCGGCACCATTTGCGCCAATCAACGCCACGGTTTCCCCTTCCGCAACCGTCAGTGACACGTTTTTTAACGCCTGCAGCGGGCCGTAGAACACATTTACCGACTCAAATGCTAATACGTCAGCCATGCGCATCCTCCTCATCATCCACGCCCAGATAGGCGGCGATTACCCGTGGATCGTGCCGAATATGTTGCGGTGTGCCTTGGGCGATAACATCACCGTGATCGAGCACCACGATGTGATCGGAGATGCTCATCACCATTGGCATGTCATGTTCAATCAGCAGCACGCTGATACGGTGATCGGCACGCAGCCGGTGCAAAATAGCGCTAAGCGCATCAGTTTCGACGGGATTCAGCCCTGCCGCCGGCTCGTCCAGGCAGATCAGTTCCGGTTGCGTACACATGGCGCGGGCAATCTCCAGACGCCGCTGCTGACCGTAGGAGAGCGTGCCCGCCAGCCGGTTGACGGTTGGCACCAAATCCACCATCTCCAGCCAGTAAAAGGCGCGATCCAGCGCCAGGTTCTCTGCTGCACGATAGCCGCGCGTATTAAACACGCCCGCCAGTAAGTTGCGGTTCACTAGCATGTGCTGCGCCACTAACAGATTTTCAATCACTGACATTTCCCGGAACAGGCGAATGTTTTGAAAGGTACGCGCCAACCCGGCGCGGTTCACCAAATGCGCCCCGCCAAACATTTTGTACCAGACGCGCGATCCAAGTTGCGTCGGGTTAATCCAGTCGCTGGGATGGATTTTCTCCCCCAGTACCTGAATCACATCGGTGGAGCGCTGATTCGCATTTAGCTGTATCCGCCCACCGCTGGCACGATAAAAACCGGTTAAACAGTTGAACACGGTGGTTTTCCCGGCACCATTGGGGCCAATCAGTGACGTGACGGAACCGCGCTCAACTTTCAAACTGACATCGTTTAACGCCTTGATGCCACCGAAGCGCATCATCAAATTATCCACCTGCAAAATCGCATCAGTCATGGCGAACCCCTTTGCGCAGCGGCACGCCAACGCGGCTGGTGCGCACCAGACCACGTGGACGCCAAATCATCATCAACACCATCAACATGCCAAACAGCAGCACACGATACTCGGCGAAACTGCGCAATAGCTCTGGCGCAACGGTCAGCACAAAGGCTGCCAGCACCACGCCCAGCGTTGATCCCATTCCGCCCAACACCACAATCGCCAGAATCAACGCGGATTCGAAAAAGGTAAACGAGGTGGGATTGACAAAACCCTGATAGCTGGCAAAAAACACCCCAGCAATGCCGGCGGTTGAGGCGCCCAGCATGAAGGCGGAGAGTTTGACCAACACGTGATTCAGCCCCATCGCGCGGCAGGCGATTTCATCTTCGCGCAGCGCTTCCCAGGCGCGACCGATAGGCATACGCGTCAGGCGATGCTTAATAAACAGCACCAGTAACACCACCAGAACCAGCACCGCATAGATAAAGATAAACTTCATATTCGGGTTGTAGCTGAGATGGAAAAACTCATGAAACGGCACGCCGCCTTCACGAGCGCGACGGCCAAATTCCAGCCCGAGAAAGGTCGGCGACGGCACGGAAACGCCATTGGGGCCGCCGGTAAATGCGAGCCAGTTGTTTAACACCAATCGAATGATTTCACCGAACCCCAGCGTGACAATCGCCAGGTAATCACCGTGCATACGCAACACCGGAAAGCCCAACAACGCGCCAGCACAGGCCGCCATCAATGCGGCCAACGGCAACATGCTCCAGAATCCCAGGCCGAGATATTGATAACCCAGCGCCAGGCCATATGCCCCAATGGCATAAAACGCCACATAACCGAGATCGAGCAGCCCAGCAAGGCCGACCACAATGTTCAGCCCCAGCCCGAGCAGCACATAAATCAGCCCGAGAATCGCCACGGTTAACAGATATTTGCTGGAGAAGGCCGGGAAAACACAGGCGGCGATCAGCAGCAGCGGGATAATCCAGCGCAAACGTGAGCGGTAGCCTGGCTCACGCACGTAAACGCCATCATCCACATCTGCAAATTTTCGCAGCAGTTTTTTACCTTGAGTGGTTTGCATAAACAGGCTAAACAGCAAACGTCCCGCCATCACAATGGCAACCAGCAGCGCCACACGCAGCGGCTCAAGTTGAAACTGATAACCGTCTAACACGATGCCGACAATCGGCCCAAATACGATCAACGCAATAAATCCTGCCAGCACCGTTTCCCGCAGCGTATGGCGAAGATTGATTCCCTGAATGGTTTCACTCATGCCTGCTTCCTCACACTTTCGCTACCAGCGGTCGCCCCAGTAATCCCTGCGGCCGGAAGATCAAAATCACCACCAGCAGGGCAAAAGAGAACACATCTTTGTAGTCAGAATTCACCAATCCGGCGAACTGCGCCTCCGCCACGCCCAGCAGCAGGCCGCCTAACATCGCGCCGGGCAACGAGCCGATGCCGCCGAGCACTGCGGCGGTAAACGCTTTGATGCCGATGATGAACCCGGCGTAAAAATCAAACGTGCCGTAGTTCATGGTGACCAGCACGCCCGCCAGCCCCGCCATTGATGCGCCAATGACAAACACCAGTGAGATGATCCGATCGGTGTTAATGCCGAGAATGGCAGCCATGCGCCTATCTTGCTGCACGGCACGACAGATGCGGCCCAACCGCGTGTACTGGATGATCCAGGTTAGTAGCGCCATGCCGCACGCCGCGGCGATCAGGATAAAGACTTTGGTCCAGGTGATCTGCACCACACCGCCATCAAACTCCATGCGCAGCACACCGGTTAACAGCGTCGGCACGCCTTGCTGATTCGGCCCCTGGCTCAGCTGCACGTAGTTTTGCAATATCAGCGACATGCCAATCGCCGAAATCAGCGGCGCTAAGCGGGTGGAGTTACGCAGCGGACGATAAGCAATGCGCTCAATCGTCCAGCCATAAACGGCAGTAATCACGATGGTGAAGAGCAATGTGCCGAAGATCAGCAGCGGAAAGGAGTGAATACCGAAAGAGGAGAGCAGCGCCAGACCAATGGCGCACAAGTAGGCTGAGAGCATGTAAACCTCACCGTGGGCGAAGTTAATCATGCCGATAATGCCGTAAACCATGGTGTAGCCGATGGCGATCAGGCCGTAAACCGCGCCCAGCGTCAGGCCATTAATCATTTGCTGCAGGAAAAAAGCGTCCATAGCGAAGTCTCACCGCAAAGAGCCAAACCGCTGGCTCATTGGAAATTCGCCCCGCCCGCAAGCGAGGCGCGATCTCATTACCCTAAATTATTCACGTCGCAGGAAGGCGGCGAGCTTGAGAATCCCCGGGAGCTGACAATCGTCAGTGACCGGGGTGAGCAAGTGAAGCCAACGCGCCCGTAACGTGAAGAATGACGATTAAATTAGAGTTGGTGGTATTTGCCTTTATCATCCCACTGATAAATGACGTAGTCGGAGACTTTCAGGTCGCCTTTACCATCCCAGGATTTCTGTCCCATGACAGTATCGACTGGATTGGCTTTCAACCACTCGCTGGCTTTTTCGTTATCTTTGCCTGCGCCTTTGTACGCAGCGGCAATCGCCTGAATCGAGGCATAGGCGTACAAGGTGTATCCTTCCGGTTCGAAACCACCGGCACGGAATTTCTCAATCACCGCTTTGCCTGCGGGGATTTGACGCGGATCGTTACCAAAGGTCATGTACACGCCTTTGGTGTATTGCGGCCCACCTGCGGCGGTGACCATCTCTTCGGTTACGATACAGTCGCCTGAGAAGAAGTTCGCTTTCACGCCCTGCTCACGCATCTGACGCACCAGCGGCCCGGCTTCTGGATGACATCCCCCGAAATAGACCACATCAGGATTGACCTGGGCAATCTTAGTTACCAGCGCGTTAAAGTCTTTCTCGCCCCGCGACAAGCCTTCATACAGCACCTCTTTCACACCGCGTTTTTCCAATGCGGCTTTGGTCGCATCGGCTAAGCCTTGTCCGTAAGTATCTTTGTCGTGGATCACCGCGACTTTCTTGGCTTTAAGCGTATCGATCATGTAATTGGCGGCAATCGCGCCTTGTTGGTCATCACGCCCACACATGCGAAACATCGATTTCATGCCGCGCTCGGTGATTTTGGGGTTGGTTGAACCTGGCGTAATCGTGAGTACACCCGCTTCGTCATACACTTCTGACGCTGGCATGGTTGATGAGGAGCAGAAGTGGCCGACCACCGCCATCACTTTATCCTGATCGACCAAGCGGTTAGCCACAGAAACAGCCTGCTTGGGTTCGCAGGCATCATCGCCCTGCACCAGCACAATCTTCTCGCCGTTCACGCCGCCTGCGGCGTTGATGTCTTCGGCTGCTTGCGTGGCGCCTTTCCAGTACTGCGCACCATAGGTGGCATTAGGGCCAGAAAACGGGCCGGCCACGCCAATCTTGATATCGGCCTGTGCATAAAACGCGGTGGTTAAACACCCTGCAAGTACGAGTTTCATCGGTAACTTGATCAATTTCACAGACATGCTGTCATCCTCAACACGGTTAGGCGCGAATGCCAAATAGGGAGAAATCAACTTCTGAATACACTGACTGGGGAGCACTTTGAGAACATTCTGTGGCCGGGAGTGGCCACGGTTAATTCGTAAGCAATAATCTCGCCAAAAGTCACCATTTGTGACGAAATCTTACGTTGAAGGGTGAATTTGGGGGCGTTGAGCGCCTTTCGCTTCCACTTGATCACTAACGATAGAGTGCTTTGGCTAACTCACCAGCACCACGTTGGTGCAAAATGCGGTTGATCACAGATTATTAACCAAAGCCAGCGTCAAACCCGCTAAGCTGAGGATAATTCGCTGTAAACACCCAAGGAGAAGCTATGCCTACACAACGGAAAAATTTGACCAGCCAACAGGCGCTTGATGAGCTTGAGCGTTTATATGATGAATCGGTAAACGCCCTGCGTACTGCCATCAAAGCCTTCACCGAAGATGGCACGCTGCCTGACTATGCGGCACGCGCACAAGGTCTATTTGTTTACCCTGAGCTGCGCATCAGCTGGCACGGCGATGGCCCGCAACAAAACCGCACCCGCGCGTGGGGACGCTTTACGCACACCGGCCGTTACAGTACCTCAATTACGCGTCCAGCCCTGCTGCGCCATTACATCGCCGAGCAGTTAGCGATGCTGGAAAAAGAGTATGAAGTGGATATTGAAGTCGGCCCATCAGCGCAAGAGATCCCTTATCCTTACGTAATTGATGGTTCAGATTTGTCACTGGATCGCTCGATGAGCGCCGGTATTGCGCGCCATTTCCCCACCACTGAACTGTCACAGATTGGCGATGAAACGGCTGATGGCTTGTTCAACGTCGATGCGCGCTTCCCGCTGTCCCACTTTGACGCACTGCGCACTGACTTTTCGCTGGCGCGCCTGCGCCATTACACCGGCACGTCAGTAGAACATTTCCAGCCGTTTGTGCTGTTCACCAATTACACGCGCTATGTTGATGAGTTTGTGCGCTGGGCTATTGAGCAGGTGCGCGATCCCAACACAGCTTACGACAGCCTGGTCTGTGCCGGTGATGTGGTGCTCACCGCCGATACCGCGGACAGCGACGCCATGCTTTCTGATTTAGCATGGAAGAAACACCAAATGCCTGCCTGGCATCTCACTTCCCCTCATCGTCGCGGCATCACCTTGATCAACATTGGCGTTGGCCCGTCGAATGCCAAAACCATTTGCGATCACCTAGCTGTTATCCGCCCACACGCCTGGTTGATGATTGGCCACTGTGGCGGACTGCGTGAAAGTCAGCGCATTGGCGATTATGTACTGGCTCACGCTTACCTGCGTGACGATCACGTGCTCGACAGCGTATTGCCGCCAGATATCCCGATCCCAAGCATCGCCGAAGTGCAGCGCGCGCTTTATGATGCCACCAAATCGGTCAGCGGCATGCCAGGTGAAGAAGTGAAAGAGCGCCTGCGTACCGGAACCGTGGTTACCACCGATGACCGCAACTGGGAACTGCGCTACTCCGCTTCTGCATTGCGCTTCAACCTGAGCCGTGCGGTGGCAGTGGATATGGAAAGCGCCACCATCGCCGCGCAGGGTTATCGCTTTCGCGTGCCTTACGGAACGTTGCTGTGCGTTTCTGACAAACCGCTGCACGGAGAAATCAAACTGCCGGGTCAGGCAAACCGTTTTTACGAAGGCGCAATCTCGGAGCATTTACAGATCGGTATTCAAGCGGTAGAACTGCTGCGCGCCGAAGGGGATAAATTGCATTCACGGAAACTGCGAACCTTTAACGAACCGCCGTTCAGATAAGGTTTTGTTCGCTTTCAGCCTCGTCACGAGAGCAATCAATGCGGGCAGGTCCCGCATTGATGATTAGCCATATCGACAGCCGAGAACTAAACGTGAAGCACCGCGGTTTTAATGAACCACCCCACCACAAACAGCGTTAAAGGAACCATCATTGTCCAGATAATTCGGTTATTAAGGGCATCGAATTTCTTGTCTATGGCGTCGAACTTCTTATCTATGGTGTCGAACTTCTTGTCTATAGCGTCGAATCTTTGAATCACTTCTTTTTTGAATGCACCATGCTCACTTCGAATCACTTCAAGATCAGCCTTTGTCGCAAATGTTTGCGAACGCTCGGTCAACACCGCTATATCAATTTTGACCTGATGCAAATCCAGCTCGACTCGCTCAATGCGTTTTTCCAGTTTTTCCATGTTATTGCCTCCACGGCAGCGAGCGCCATTAAACGTAAACGGTTCCCACTGCTCAAACCTTCCATAAAAATAATCCATTATTTTCCCCTGCAACGCCGACACGTCTGAATGTGTCTCCCGCGTCGTATTCGTTCACGCCGGAATCTGTCGCACAGAGAGTGAAACAGATTGCCGCAGTTTAATCATTCCACGTTTCGGTAAAACCGCAGCAATTTAGGATTCGGTCAAAAACCTCAGACACGACAAAACTATCGCTTAATCGCAGAAGAAACAGGGGATTTATTATGCTCTGGAAGCGGCTGCGCAAAAATGATCAATCAGCCAGTAAGAGAAGGCGAAATGGCAGTGAAGGGGCGAACCCGCCGCTGCGAAATAAACAGCGGCGGAGAGGGGTTATCAGGCGCTCAGCCACCCCAGTTTAATCACAAACAGGATCGACAGAACGATCAGTGCGACATTGACCTCTTTGGTACGGCCACTCAACAGTTTCACCACGGTCCAGGTAATAAAACCAAAAGCGATACCGTTAGCAATCGAGTAGGTTAACGGCATGGTTAACGCCGTTACCGTTACCGGTGCAGCGGTGGTGATGTCTTTCCAGTCAATCTCAGCCAGGCCCGAAGCCATCAATACCGCCACAAACAGCAGCGCAGGCGCGGTGGCAAATACCGGTACGCTGGAGGCCAGCGGTGAGAAGAACAGGCTGAGTAAAAACAGAATCGCCACCACAATCGCGGTTAAGCCGGTACGGCCCCCGGCGCTGACGCCCGCCGCTGATTCTACATAACTGGTGGTGGTTGACGTGCCCAGCAGCGAACCAAACAGCGCAGCTGCGCTGTCGGCAATCAGCGCACGGCCCATTTTCGGTACGTTGCCCTTCTCATCGGCTAAGCCTGCACGTTTAGTCACGCCCAGCAGCGTGCCGGTGTTATCAAACACGTCAACGAACAGGAAAGCGAAGATCACGCTGATCAGGCCGACGTTAAACGCACCGGCAATGTCCAGCTGCAAAAAGGTGGGTGCGATGGATGGCGGCGCAGAAAACACCCCGGCAAACGGCGACAAACCGATGCCCATTGAGATAAATGTCACCACCAAAATGCCAATTAGCACCGCACCGGTCACGCGGCGCGCTTCCAACACTACGATGATGATAAAGCCCAACACTGCCAGCAGCGGCCCCGGTTTGGTTAGATCGCCAATGCCCACCAGCGTGGCGGGGTTATCCACCACAATACCGGCGCCTTCCAGCGCAATGATCGCCAGAAACAAGCCAATCCCAGCCGCGATGCCCGCACGCAGTGGCAGCGGAATACTGGCGATGATCCATTCGCGGATTTTGAACAGCGATAATGCGAAGAAAATCACCGCCGACAAGAACACAGCGCCCAACGCGATTTGCCAGGTGTAACCCATGTGCAACACCACGGTGTAGGTAAAGAAAGCGTTCAGTCCCATGCCCGGTGCCAGTGCAATCGGGTAATTGGCAATCAGGCCCATCAGCAGCGAACCGATCGCCGCCGCCAGGCAGGTCGCCACGAACACCGAACCTTTATCCATGCCGGTTGCGCTGAGAATACTGGGGTTAACAAACAAGATGTAAGCCATCGCGAGGAAAGTCGTTATCCCGGCGATGATCTCAGTGCGGACCGTAGTGTTGTGAGCTTTGAGCTTGAATAATTTATCTAACATCATCATCTCTCGTTAGCGGAGACGCCATTTTCATGGGTGCTCCCTTGCCAATGTGGTTTGCATGCGCGTTGTTTTATGTAAAAGGCAGTGACGGTTGCACGCTCTTCCGTCTCGAACTTTTGTCCGTGCTTCAGGACATCACATCAGGACATAGCAATTGCTATGCCATAAGTTGCGCAGCGTAAAAAAGCGTTGCGCAACAAATCTTAAGATTATTCTGAACCAAAACAAGGCGCGATTATGGTGCAACGCACCAATGCTGCGCAATCGTTTTCCTGCACGCCGCTTTTTCCACAAGAAATTTCTGAGCTGACGCACGATTCAGCGCTTTGGCAGGCGATATCGGTCACGTTTCAGCTTGCTGAATCAGCGCTGTTTTTACGGCTGTGTACACTCCTGACTTACCCCTTTCGTAACATTGAGGCCGCGCAATGAAGCCAGCGATATTGGTGGTGGATGACGATCGTGCCGTCTGCGAAGTGTTGCAGGACGTGCTGAGTGAACATGTGTTCAATGTTTATAGCTGCCATCAGGGCAAAGAGGCGCTGACCATGCTGGCGCAACACCCTGAGATCTCACTGGTGATGCTGGATATGATGCTGCCCGATACCAACGGCTTGTTGGTGCTACAACAGCTCCAGCGACAGCGTCCCGATGTCCTGGTCATCATGTTGACCGGCATGGGATCGGAAGCGGAAATGGTAATTGGTCTGGAGATGGGTGCCGACGACTACATTGCCAAGCCGTTCAATCCGCGCGTGGTCGTGGCGCGTGCCAAAGCGGCGCTGCGGCGCGGTACTCGCCTGGTTTGTCAGGATTCAGATTATGATGGCTGGCGCTTTAATGGTTGGCAGTTAGATGAAGCGCGCTGTCAGTTACTTAATCCTCAGCGAGAATCGGTACCGCTTACGCAGGGCGAATACACGCTGCTGCGGGCGCTGGTGAAACATGCCCGCAAAGTGCTGACACGCGATCAGCTGTTGGAGTTAACCCACAGCGAAAGCCTTGATGTGTTCGATCGCACCATTGATGTGCTGATCATGCGTTTGCGCCGAAAAATCGAAACTAATCCACACCAACCTAATTTAATTCGTACTATTCGCGGCCTGGGTTACGTTTTTTCTGCGGATGTGGTGAAACCAGAAACGGCGCGGCTCTCCACGCAGATCGCCTGATCCATCCAGCGCTGCATCTCATCAAGTGGACGAATGCCGTCAATGGCATTGGCGGCGTGCAGATTAAAACAGGCGCAGGTGTGCGCCAGTCGCAGCGTCGTCAACATATCAAAGCCTTGATGCGTGGCGTACAACACGCCTGCGCAAAAGGCATCGCCTGCGCCCACGCTTCCCACAATCTCTTCCGCGCTAAGCTGCCATGAAGATTGCCAAACGCCCGCGCCGTTGACCTCGCGTCCCCACGCCCCTTCAGGCGCATGAATAATCACCCGTTGCCGCACGCCTTGCTCCATCAGCCACTGGGCGGCAGCGGCGAATGCGTCAGGCGGCTGGATGCCTTCACTGCCTCGCAACGTAATACCCGTTAGCGCCTCCGCTTCCAGTTCATTAATGATCAGATAATCCAGCCAGCGCAGCGACGGCAGAATCAGCGGACGATTATCGCCAGCGCGAGAGACCAAATCTAAAGAGGTGTAATAACCACGCTGCTGCATCATTGCCAGTAATCGTGCACTGCGTGTACCAAACGTTTCATCAGCGTGGTCGAGGCTTTCCAGCAGCAGCAAATACCCCAAATGAAATATGCGATAGCGATCGTTTAGCGCGTCAAAATGAGGAATATCCAGCTGGCGATTGGCGCCTGGCGCGTAGAAAAAGGTGCGCTGACCATCGGGCGCGGTCATTACCTGGCTGGTAGACGTCGCTAGCGTTTGCGAACGCTGTACCGCACGCCGATCAATCTGCGCCTCATCCATCACCTGCATCAGGTAATCGCCGTCGGCATCTTCGCCCAGCAAGCCAATCGCCGCCAGCGGCAATTGGCACTGCATACGTGACAGTGTCACCAGAACATTAAGCGGCGCACCGCCTGCCGCTTTTTCACTGTGGCTGACTTCGGCCAGCCAGCCTTGTTGAGGCCAGAGATTGATGCGGTGAACGTAGTCCACCAGCATGATACCGGCGGCCAGGATGCCGCTGCGCCCCGCCATCTCACGCCTTCCCGCTGCTGCCGAAAATCTGCATCTGTTGCATGACAATCTCGCTGATCGCCGTTTCCACTGCCATTAGCATTTCAGCAAACTCGTCGTAGCGCGTGTTACGCGAGGACATGCACTGATCGATCGCGCCCAGCGCCGCCTGCGACATGCCGGTATAAAAGTTGATTTCATGAATGCCCAGTTCAATAGCGCGACGGAAATCGGCGTCGCTGATCCCTGATCCACCGTGTAACACCAGCGGCACGCCCGCCTGCTGACGTATCGCTGCCAGCCGCTCAAAGTCGAGTTTCGGCTCGCCTTTGTATTTGCCATGCGCATTGCCAATCGCCACCGCTAAAGTATCGATACCGGTTTCTCGCACAAATTCGGCCGCGAGGTTCGGGTCGGTAAATTTTGCGCTGTCCGCTTCGCCAAACAGTGCGCCGCCTTCATCGCCGCCTACTGCACCCAACTCCGCTTCCACCGACACGCCTACCGCATGCGCAATTTTTACCACTTCTCGCGTCTGACGCAGGTTCTCTTCATAACTCAGCGTTGAACCATCAAACATTACCGAGGTAAAGCCCAGGCGAATCGCCTGCATCACCGCCTCAAAATGCAGGCCGTGATCGAGATTCAGCACCACCGGAATAGCATGTTTCGCCGCTTCAAAACGCACCGCTTCCACCAGATGATCAAGGGTGATGTATTTGAAATGCACCTCCGCGATATTGATGATAAACGGCGAACGCTGCTGCTCAGCTGCCTTGAACAGCGCACGCAGAAAATGGGTGTCGATAACATTAAATGCACCCAACGCATAACCGTGTTGCTGCGCGTGGGCCAAGCCCTGCGCTAAAGAGATCAATGCCATGCTTTACTCCTTCAGGTTAGCCAGCGGTCATATTCGTTACAGAGCAGCCAGCGCGGTTGTTCATCCTCATCAATCGGATTGAAGCGTGCTAGCGGCGTAAGAAACACGTTGTCATGGTCGTCGTCATTGGGCATGGAAACTTCGCCTACCAGCACATCACCTAATCCCTCTTCGCCCCAGAAGCTGTGCCAGATGCCCGGCACCAGCGTAACGCTTTCGCCTGGCGATAAACGCAGCTGTGAACCGGCGGCATGCGTTTGGCTGAGGCCATCCAGCGTGACGTTGACGGGTGTGTTCGCCAGGCCATCACCGTCGCGGTTGTGCAGCGTGACAATAAGATTGCCGCCACCACGATTGATAATGTCTTCCATCTTTTGCGGGTGATAATGCATCGGCGTCACCTGAGCTTCACGCACGTGCATGATCTTTTCGGCGTAGGGTTTGTGCCAGGGTTTGCCGCCCGGCGATCCGTTGCGCAGGGTGAACAGCGTCAGGCCGGTTTGCTGGAAATCATCTTCGCCAAAGCTGGTCACATCCCAGCCGAGATGCAGCGCCAGCAATTCTGATGCTGAAGCGCGATCAAGCGCACGCCACTGGCTGAGGCCGTAATCTGCCCATGGCGGCAAATGAACGTCCTGACGCATAAAGAACTCACGCGTCAGTTGCAAGATGGTGTTGACTTCGGAACGTTGCATGGTCGAACCTCCGAAACAGGCGGCATCATGACATGCCGCATGCGGGTTATTTCACCGTCCAGCCTTTGTAGCCGCCGATGTTGTTGCGATCGATCATGCTGACCGGAATCAACACCGGTTTATCCGGCGCCGGTTTGCCTTGCAGTATGTCGTAGCCAATTTCCACCGCTTTCGCCGCCATCACTTGTGGATCCTGCGCGGGCGTTGCGACAAACAGGGAATTTTTACGCTTCAGCGCCTCTTCGCCATCCGGTGATCCATCGACACCAACAATAAAGAATTCGCTGCGCTGAGCCTGTTTCGCCGCCAGATCGGCACCGATCGCGGTGGGATCGTTAATGGCAAAAACTGCATCAATTTTTGGATTAGCCGAGAGCAAACCGGTCATCACTTCCAAGCCGCCTTCACGGCTGCCTTTGGCGTTTTGGTTATAGGAAAGCAGCTTGATGTTGGGATGACGTTTAAATTCGGTCATGCAGCCTTCCACGCGGTTTTGCACTGCAGAGACCGGTGGGCCGTTGATGATCACCACGCTGCCGGTCTCTTTCAGGCGCTGGGAAATATATTTACAGGCCATTTCTCCGGCTTGGGTGTTATCGGACGTAATAGTGGCATTGGCACCATCAGCGGCAACGTCGACGGCAACCACCACAATGCCAGCATCACGCGCACGTTTTACCGCCGGTGCAATGCCTTTGGAATCGGCGGCGTTGAGGATAATCATGTCCACTTTCGCGGCGATAAAGTTATCGATCTGGCCAACCTGCTGCCCCAGATCGTAGCCGCTGGAGACCAGCGTGACGTTGACTTTGTCACCCGCCAGTTCACGCGCTTTCATCTCCGCGCCTTTGGTGATCTGTACGAAGAACGGGTTAGCGAGATCGCCCACCGTCACGCCGATAGATTTCAGTTCTTTCGCCTGAGCCACGCCAGCACTGAACAGCGTCGCCGCCAGCAGCCCGGTTACGATCGGATTAAAACGCATTGTGCTTCTCCTGCTGTTTTACCCGTCATATTCCACGCTACAGATGTGTTGGCTTCACTTATCCAAGTGAATCACTGACATCCGTCAGCTCATCGAGATGGATTCGTTTGCCGCCTTGCTGCAACCTGAAATATTTTGGGTAGTTATGATTGCCAACCGCTGAATGGCGTAGGGTAAAAATTTTTATCGGGAGTCGTTTGCCAACTCGGTCCCCATAAGTGCGAGGTCGTTTGTCCCCCACCTCGGTCCTCCCCCATGCATGGGGGAGGAAGATGCTGCCGCATGCCAGTATTGAAGCTGCATGTGGCAGCGTCTCCTTCCCCCGCTTCGCGGGGGAAGGCTGGGATGGGGGACAGCGCGCACCTCACCAGGGACAGCGCGCTCCTCACCCATCGTTCAACTCACGTGATGACGTGTACGATATTTATCGATCAACACCGCGATAATGATCACCGCGCCCTTGATCACCAACTGCCAGAAATAGGAAACCCCCATCAGCGTCATGCCGTTGTTCAGCGTCGCGATAATCAGCGCGCCAATCAGCGTGCCGGTGATGGTGCCAATACCGCCGACAAAACTGGTGCCGCCGAGGATCACCGCTGCAATCGCATCCAGCTCATAGCCCACGCCTAAGTTGCCGTTGGCGCTATACAGCCGTGACGCGCTCATCAATCCGCCCAAACCTGATAGCAAGCCGCTCATGCCATAAACAAACGCCAATACCACGCCGACTTTAATCCCGGTTAACCGCGCGGCTTGCATGTTGCCGCCAACCGCGTAGATGTGAACGCCCAGCGTGGTGCGGCGCAAAATAAACCAACACAGCGCAATCACCGCAAAAGCGATCACAATCAGCCACGGCACCGGGCCTAGATAACCGTTGCCTATCCATTCAAAATTAATATCGGAGTTGATGACCGTGGTGCCATCCGCCAGCAAATAGGCGGCACCACGCAATGCGGTATAAGTACCGAGCGTGACAATAAACGGAGGCAGTCCGGCCCATGCCACTAAAATGCCGTTGAACAGCCCCATTATCAGCCCGGCGCCGAGCGCCATGGGAATCGTCAACGAGGCCAGCATCGGATCCAACGACGCCACCAGCGCCACCACCGCAGTGGTGCCGAGCATCGATCCCACTGACAGATCAATCCCGCCGGTCAGAATCACAAAGGTCATTCCCGCCGCAAGCACGATATTGATGGAGGCCTGACGCGTAATGTTCAGCAGGTTTGCTTCAGTAAAAAAGTTGGGTGCCACAAAACCAAAAATCGCGACGATCAGGATCAAGATCGGCAAGATACCGATGGTTTGCAGCAAATCGCCCATCAGGGCGCGTTTCAGTGTCGGCGCTTTGGCGCGTGCGGTTGGTGCTGTCATGGTTTTCTCCTCACACTTCAAGCGGGGATGCGCTGTGCGCACCGGTTGCCAGCGTCATAATGTTTTCCTGACTGATGTTGTCGCCTTCCAGCTCACCAGCGATGCTGCCTTCGCGCATCACGTAAACGCGGTCGCTCATACCCACCACCTCCGGCAGCTCGCTGGAGATCATTAATATCGCTACGCCCTGGCGCGCCATCTCCTGCATCATGCGATAAATTTCACTTTTGGCTCCGACGTCAACGCCGCGCGTCGGTTCGTCGAGAATCAAGATACGTGGGCCAATTGAGACCCAGCGCGAAATCAACAGCTTCTGCTGATTACCGCCAGACAAACCGCCGGCCCGCACTTGCGCATGCGGCACACGAATGTTGAGGTTGGCAATGGCATCGTTAGCGATTTTTTGCCCTTTGCGACGATCAAGCAGGCCATAATTGGCATCGCGTTCTAGCGTGGCCATCACAATGTTCTCCATCGCCGCCATCTCCAGAAACAGACCTTGTTCCTTGCGGTTCTCGGTAAGAAAACCGATGCCGCGCGCAATCGCATCACGGGGCGAATGAATCGTGACTTTTTGACCATCTACCCAGATTTCGCCCTCTTTCGGCTTATGCACGCCAAAGATCAGCTGCGCCAGCTCACTGCGTCCGGCACCGACCAGCCCGGCTAATCCCACGATTTCGCCCGCGCGCACGGCCAGGCTGCTGGGATGCACTTTGCCTCCATCGCCAAGATGATTCACTGCCAGGCGAATATCACCCATCGCAATGTTGCGGTCTTTATTGAACAGATCGCTGAGCGGCCTGCCGACCATCATGCGCACCAGCTCACTGGCGTTGAGATTCTCCCGCGTCAGGCTGCCAACATATTCGCCATCGCGCAGCACGCTGACGCGATCCGACAGCTCATAGACTTCCGCCATGCGATGACTGATATAGATGATCGCCATGCCTTCACCGCGCAGGCGCTTGATCAGCGCAAACAGCTGCTCGGTCTCGCGGTTAGAGAGTGCAGCGGTAGGCTCATCCATTACCAAAATGCGACTGTTGCGATGCAGCGCACGGGCGATTTCCACCTGCTGTTGTTCAGCAATACTGAGGCGGTTAACCAGGTCGTTGGCGCTGAACTGCGCGCCCAGTCGATCAATCACCTGCTGCGCCTCATCGGCCATTTGGCGCCGCTTCACCATGCCGCCTCGGGTGATTTCACTGCCAAGAAAGATGTTTTCCGCCACCGTGAGATTCGGTGCCAGATTGATTTCCTGATAAATCAGGGTGATGCCTGCCGCTAACGCCTCTTTGGGCCCTTTAAGCGTGTAGGCTTTGCCGTCAATTAAAATTTCCCCGCTGCTGGCGCTATAGGCTCCTGCCAGGATTTTCATCAAGGTGCTTTTTCCGGCTCCGTTCTCCCCCATCAGCGCGTGAACTTCACCAGGATAAACCGTGAGATCGACACCTTTCAAGGCGTAGAAATTGCCGAAGCGGCGGGTGATTTTCCGCATTTCCAGTATTGGTGTGGCTGTCATCTGCCCGCTCCTGCTGACTATGAATGCCAGCAGTAAAGCAACGCCAGATAAATGGAAAATGTCAGCACCCATTCATATTTGTCATATTTGCCCGCGGCCCCGCTCTTATACTCGCCCCATTAGCGCGGTAAGGGAGACGATGTATGCAGCGCGATTATCCGTGGCAGGCCGGGGCCCGAGGCCGTCTGCTGCTGTTCAACTTGCTGGTGGTCTGCGTCACGCTCATGGTGAGCGCGGTCGCGATTCTCGGGTTTCGCCACGCCGGGGCGATTCAGGAGCAGGCGCAGGCGCAAACGCTGGCGGACATGAACGGCAGCCTGGCGCTGGCGCGTGATACCGCCAATGTCGCCACCGCGGCGGTACGGTTGTCACAGGTGGTGGGCGCGCTGGAATACCAAAGTGAATCGTTGCGCCTGCAGCAAAATCAGCAGGCGCTGCAACAGTCGCTCTCCTTACTGGCGAATGCCCCGATGGCGTCACGCCAGCCAGAGCGGGTGGCGCGTATCCGTGCGCGCAGCCTAATGCTTGAGCAAACCATTACTCAGCTATTGCGCACCGGGCATCAGCGCCATCTGCAACGTAACCTGATGCTCAGCGGCCTGTGGCAATCCCAACTGCTGCTCAGTCATATTAATCAGCTCGCCTTAAAAAATGCGGCGCTTGCCCCGAATGCCGCGCTGCGTCAACAGACTGAGCAGCTGCTTACCGTGGCGATTCGCACGCCTTCACCGGTCGCCGCCATCGATCAATTAGGTGAAGTGATGATGGCGTGGCGCAGCGCGCCTGCTCGCGGCGTGCTGGCAGATCACGTGCAACGCTTATTAACGGCCCAGCAGCAACTGGTGCCGCTGACGACAGATCTGGAGCAGAGTGATTTAGCCATTGCCTACGCGACCTATCGCATCAAAGCGCTGGTGGCGATGCTCAATGAAGACATCACCGCCTATGTGCAGCAAGTGGCGCAGCAGAGCGAAACGCGCACTTTGGCCACCCATCAGGAGCTTGATTCAATCATCGGGTTTATCGCGTTGTTTGTGCTGCTGGCGCTGGCGATTACCTGCTACGCCGGTTATTACATTTATCGCAATTTAGGTTCCAGCCTGACGGCGATTGCCGGGGCGATGACGCGATTAGCGCAAGGCGAACAGAATGTCAGCGTGCCCGGGCTGCAACGTCGCGATGAGCTGGGCGATTTGGCCCGCGCCTTTAACGTATTTGCGCGTAACACCGCGTCGCTGGCCCACACTTCACGCCTGTTAAAAGAGAAAAGTAATCAGCTTGAGTCGACCTTTTTGGCGATGCGCGATGGCTTTGCGCTGTTTGATAACAGTGGGCGATTAGTGGTGTGGAATGCGCAATACGCCGAGCTGTTGGGCATTGCGCCGCGTGATCTGCATCGCGGGCTGCATTACCAACTGCTGTTACAGCGGCTGGATATTCATCTGCACGGATTGGGTGAGCCGCAGGAGATCCGGCTGGCTGACGGCCGCACGCTGGAGTTGCGTTTCAGCCCGGTACCACGGCGCGGCATGGTGAATACGGTGCTGGAGCGCAGCGCGCGTAAAGCGTTGGAAGAAGCGCTGGTGCACAGTCAAAAAATGAAAGCGGTCGGTCAGCTGACCGGTGGCATTGCCCATGATTTTAATAATCTGCTGGCGGTGATCATCGGCAGCCTGGCGTTAACCCAAGGCCAACTGCCGCCGGGGCCCCTTGCCAGCCGCATTGATCGTGCACGTCAGGCCGCCGATCGGGCTGCGCTGCTGACCCAGCGCCTGTTGGCTTTTTCTCGCAAACAGGCGCTGCATCCCAATGCGGTGTCGGTGGTAACGCTGGTGGATAACCTGCAAGGCCTGTTGCAGCATTCGCTGTTGCCCGGACAACAGCTGGTGATTGATGCCCAGCGTCCTGGCTGGCCCGCGTGGATCGACGCCAGTCAGTTAGAGAATGCGTTGATGAATTTGGTGGTCAACGCGCGCGATGCTATGGCGCAGCAAAGCGGTGAGATTCGCCTGCGTATCTGGAATCAGCGGCGTCTGGAACAGGGTGAGAAGCGCGACAGGGTGACAATTGAGGTGATTGATCACGGCAGCGGTATGTCATCGGAGGTGCGCGAACAGGTGTTTGAGCCGTTCTTCACCACCAAAGCCACCGGCAGTGGCAGCGGATTGGGTTTGTCGATGGTGTACGGTTTTGTTCGTCAATCGGGCGGGCAAATTGAACTGGAAACTGCGCCGGGGCAAGGCACGACTGTTCGCCTGCTGTTGCCACGCGCACCTGAAACCGCCGCCACCGCCGCCGTTGTCGCGCCACCGCAACCCGACGCGGCGGGCGATCGGCTGGTGTTAGTCGTAGATGATGAACCGGCGGTGAGGCAAACCTTATGCGAACATCTGCATCAGCTGGGCTATTTGACGCTGGAGTGCGGCGATGGCGAAAGCGCGTTGAATCTGCTGCGCCAGACGCCGGATATCGATCTGCTGATCAGTGATTTGATGCTACCGGGTGAAATCAACGGGGCGGAGGTGATTCGCCAGGCGCAGCAGAACTGGCCGCAGTTGGCGACGCTGTTAATCAGCGGTCAGGATCTGCGCCACCAGCCCGTGACGCTACCGCTGTGCGAACGTTTGGCGAAACCCTGGCAGGAGGCGCAATTAGTGCAGGCGTTACAGCGCGCATGGCAGCGCAGCGAGCGGCTTAGTCGCGCGCAGCAGGCTGCCACAGCGGCACCGTTTTCCCAATGATGTAGCGTTTGCGCAGGCGGCTGGAGATCGCATCCATCACCATCACAATCACCACCAAAACCAGGGTAATAAACATCACTACGTCCCAATTCCACAAGCGCATGTTTTCAGCGTAAACCAGCCCCACGCCGCCCGCGCCAACAAAACCCAACACCGCCGCCGATCGGGTATTGGATTCTATCTGATAGAGGCTCAGCGCCAGGAAACTGGGAAAGGATTGGGTAAAGATGCCGAAGCGATGTTTTTGCAAACTGTTTGCGCCCAATGCGCCCAAGCCACGACTTGGCGAGCGCTCTACCGCTTCATGCCCTTCGGAGTAAAGTTTGCCGAGCAGCCCCACATCTTGCATCACAATCGCCAACACGCCCGCCAGCGGCCCCATGCCTACCGCTCGCACAAATATCAGCCCCCATATCGCCATATCTACGCCGCGCAGCAGGTCAAACATGCGACGAACCAGCAGCGCAATCGGCCAGCTGATGCGCGTGTGCATCACGTTGCGTGCCGCCAGAAACGACAGCGGCAAGGCGATGATCGAGGCGGTAATCGTGCCAGCAAACACAATCGCCAGCGTGATCCCTATCTGGGACAGATAATAACCAAACGGCCAGTTGGCGAAATCCTGCCAGACAAACATGCGCAAAAAATAGCGGCCTAACTGTTGAACGCCGTTTTCCAACCGGCTCCACTCAATGCCGAAGACAGAAAAAAAGAACAGGTAATAAAGCAGCACCGCGAGGGCAATCAGGCCAATGCGGCGCAGATAACGGTTTTGCAGGGCAAACAACGCGCTGTGTTGCTGCTTGAGTTTCGCGACATCGGGTGCAAGCGCAATCATGATTTACCCTCTACTACGCGGCGACGCAGGCGACCAGAAACGGTATCCAGCAGCGAAACCACGGCGATAATCAGCAGTAATGTGATGCTGACCTGATCGAAACGGTCAAGTTTGATATTGGTCATCAGCTCTTGTCCGATGCCGCCTGCGCCAACTAAACCGAGAATGGTTGAGGAGCGGAAGTTGACCTCTAAACGCATAAAGCTGTAGGAGAGGAATACCGGTTTAACCTGCGGCCAGAAGGCGAAGCGTATGCGTTGCAACTTGCTGGCACCACAGGCTGCGAGGCCGCGCACCGGTTTATCGGAAGCGGATTCTATCGCTTCGTAAAACAGCTTGGTCAGGCTGCCGATGGCGTGCAGCGCCAGCGCCATAAAGCCCGGAATAGCGCCGATGCCAAAGGCCATGACAAACATCACCGCCCACGCCAGTTCTGGCATGGTGCGCAAAAAGGCTACCCCAGAACGGATAGCAAACCGTACGCTTACGGGCATTTGCGTGTTGTCGGCGGCAAAAAAGGCCAGCACCGTGGCAACGCAGACGGCAATTATTGTGGAAGCCAGCGCCAGTTGCAGCGTTTCCCAAATCAGCGGCAGCTGGATATGCAGGCGATAACCCCAATACGCCAGCGAGCCTTCCGTTTTTCCATCGGCGAACAGCAGCGGCAGATGTAGCACCGGAACGATTTCGCGGATGTAATCAAAAAAGTTAGGCAGCGATTGCCAGACGTTAATCAGATTAAATTCCGCCACGTTGCCCGCAGCCAGATAGAGCGCCACCAGCAACAAAGACCAGAGCAGCGAGTCGCGTTTCTGTTGGCTGCGGATGCGTTGGTAATAACGTTCGAAGTCAGTCAAAAGCTTTTCTCGCATAAGTTGAAGTCTGTGCGCGCGGTCCCCCATAAGTGCGGGGTCGTTTGTCCCCCACCTCGGTCCTCCCCCATACATGGGGGAGGAAGATGCTGCTACATGCGAGTATTGAAGCTGCATGTGGCAGCGTCTCCTTCCTCCGCTTCGCGGGGGAAGGTCGGGATGGGGGACAGCGCGCAGATAACATCGTTTGTCCCCCACCTCGCTCCCTATAAGTGCGGGGTCGTTTGTCCCCCACCTCAGTCCTCCCCCATGCATGGGGGAGGAAGATGCTGCCACATGCGAGTATTGAAGCTACATGGGGCAGCGTCTCCTTCCTCCGCTTCGCGGGGGAAGGTCGGGATGGGGGACAGCGCGCAGATAACATCGTTTGTCCCCCACCTCGCTCCCTAAAAGTGCGGGGTCGTTTGTCCCCCACCTCAGTCCTCCCCCATGCATGGGGGAGGAAGATGCTGCCACATGCGAGTATTGAAGCTGCATGTGGCAGCGTCTCCTTCCCCCGCTTCGCGGGGGAAGGTCGGGATGGGGGACAGCGCGCACCGATTCAGCGCGCTAAGGCGCTAAATTACCCGCGGCTGCCCTTCATCAGGTCACGCTTCATATCAATCACATTCTGATAATCCGCTAGCGTTGCTTCACCAATATGCTGCTCTCCGCCCACCGCTTTCACGAAACAGGCGTGATCTTCTTTATCCAGCTTTTTGATCGCCGCCACTACTTTGGCTTTGAACTCTGCCGGCAGCTTATTGCTGACCAGCACCGGGCCGTTAGGAATCAGCGGCGACTGCCAGATAATGCGGATTTTGTTCATTAAATCGGGCTGATCCATACGCATCATTCGGGTAAAGGCACCCGAGGTATAACCGGTGCTGCGATCGCCCACCAGCGACGTCCAGGTCACTGCACCGGCAAACTGATCGTTTAACACGCCGAGAATGTCCTGCTCGTGGCCACCAGAAAAGGTGACGCTGGAGAAGAAATTGTTGTATTTGTCATCGACGCTGCCGCCAAACTCTTTCTTAAATGCCTGGTTCGGCATCAGGAAGCCCGACGTCGAATCGGGATCCGCCATCCCAAAAGCTTTGCCTTTCAAATCTTCCAACTTTTTGTACGGGCTGTCGGCTTTCACCACCACCACCGAGTGATAACCGCGGGACTGATCTTTGTCATCCACCACAATGCCCACGACATCTACCGCTTTTGGATCTTGCAGATAAACTGAGGCAAACGACGCGGGCGACATGCTCAGTACCATATCAATCTTGCCGCCCAGCAGCCCCTGAATCACGCCCGAATAGTCTGACGCGTTACGCATCTGCGTATCCACGTTCAGCTCTTTATCAAAAAAGCTTTTTACACACTGATTATCGCCAATCTGCTGGGTGGCGTTTTGACCGCCTAAAATGCCCAGATTCAGCTGTTTCGGTGCATCCGCTGCGTTAACGCCAAAGGTCATCAAAGCGCCAGTCACTAAAGCTAATGAAGTCAGTTTCATTCGAAGTTTTTCTCTTGCCGTGGAAGTTAGTGGAGCTGATTAATTTCATCACCGTACAGCTGGTGCAGCAGGCCGTCGGTGAGTTGGGAAGGATGTCCGTCGAACAGCACCACGCCGCGCTGAATGCCAATCACACGGGTGCAATAACTTTTCACCAGTTCGATGGAGTGCAGGTTGACCATCACGCTGATGCCCTGCTCGCTGACCTGACGCAACACATCCATGATGCGCTTGGTGTTTTTCGGATCCAGAGAAGCCACCGGCTCATCGGCCAGCAGGATTTTTGGGTTCTGCATCAACGCTCGACAAATCGCCACACGCTGCATCTGACCGCCCGACAAATTCTCGGCACGTTGCAGCGCCTGCGGCAGCATGTTCATCCACTGTAAAAGTTCGATGGCGTGTGCGCGGTCAGCGTCAGAAAAGACTTTAAAGAACGATTTCAGGGTGGCGGTCTGGCTCAGGCGGCCCAGCAGCACGTTGGTCAGCACGTCGAGACGTGGCACCAGACAGAAATCTTGAAAAATCATGCCGCATTCGCTGCGCCATTCGCGCATCTGGCGGCTGTTTAGCGTCACTACATCGCGATCGGCCTGGCCGTGGCGCAGGCTGACAATCGCGCCGTCAGTGGCCTCAATGGTGCCGTTCAACATGTGCAGCAGCGTCGATTTTCCTGCGCCTGAACGCCCCACCACGGCGACCAGTTCGCCCGCATGTAGATCGAAACTGACGTTATCCAGCACCCGGTTTTCACCGTAGGCTTTGCATAACCCCTGCACCGATAACACTTTTTGCCCGGTCTGGCTGGCCAGTGGCAGATCGTTGTCCACCACCGTTTTCAGAAGCGCCTGTGCCATGATCTTCTCCGTAATTGCGGTCTGTAAGGTCTGCGCTTATTAAGGCGATACGGGATGAATGCTGAATGACAGTTAAGTGATCAAACTGTGACAGGCTGATCGGCACCCAAACAGAGTGTCAAACCGTCGCGTGCCGGTTGAACATGTTCAGGTAACGAATGGTTGGCTAACCAGTTATCCATTTCATGACTGAGGTGCGTGAGCCATGCTTGACGTGGCTGAAGCTCATCAATAATCGCCAGCGCAAGTTGGACATCGTTGTGATTGCGCGCGTCACTGCGCGGCGGATCGTTGCAGTCCAGCACCAGCTGGTCCAGCGGTTGCCCAATGAGGTAATCACGCGTTTCCGGCGGCAGGCCGCAGGTATCGCACAGCCACGCCAGCCGCATGCCGTGCCAGTCAAACAGATAGCCGTGTGTGAGCCGTGAATGCTGCAACGGCAGTGGCGTGACGAATAGATTGCCAAACTGATGCGGCACGAACGGCGTAAGTGAGGGGCGGAAATCCAGCAGACCGGGGTGTTTAAACAGGTCATCGCTGCCCTTCTCATCGGGCGGGCCCCACACCGGAATCGGCGTGCCGACACCCCAGCGCAGCGCAAATAAACCCTGCACATGATCCATGTGATAGTGCGTCAGCAGAATGCGCGTCAGTTCTCCGGGCTGGAAACGTTCATGCAACAGCGGTAAACCGCCATCCAGCAAAATACGTTCGCTGCCCGCTTCAATCAGCGCACTGCAGGGTGCGCGTTTGCGTTTTTCATCGCGCCTGGCGCGGTGACAGGCCTGGCAGTCGCAGCCAAACAGCGGTGCGGCAGTCACACCGCCAGTGCCGAGAAAGGTCAGTTTCATCGGTATGCCTCGAGTAATTGACGCAGCTGCTGCACCGTCTGGCTCAGCGCGCCATCGTTATTGAGCAGTAAGCATCCATCCGGTTGCGGCTGTGTGGCGCGCTCCAGTCGCCGCACAATTTCCGCTTCACTCTCCCGGCCGCGCTGGCGTAAGCGTGCTGCCAGCACGGGCGGCGAGACTTCAAGACAGAGCGGCATCAGTTGTTCACCGTAACGTTGCATGACCTGCGCCAAATGCAGCCGCGAGCCGTTCACCAGCACGTTTTGACCGCGCGCCAGCCAAAGATCAATCTCGCTGCCGATGCCGTAATGAAAGCCATGCGCCTGCCAGCGAATCGCGAAAAAGCCCAGCGCGGCGCGGCGGGTAAACTCCTGTTCGGTGAGGGCAACGTGGTTTTCACCGCCAGCATCGGCGGCGCGAGTGATGTAGCGATGGGCAATCATCAACCCTGCTGGCGGCGCTTCTCGCAAAGCATTCAGCAGGCTATCCTTGCCCGATCCCGACGGCCCAATTAGCCAAATCAGCCTTGCCTTCTGCGGATATGACATTGGCGCGGCCATCAATAAACCTGCCGCCCTTTGGCCCAGACGTGGCGGATATGCGGATGACCATGTTCGGTGTGCGCCAGCACTAAATCGGCGCGGCGGCCTTCAGCAATCACGCCACGATCATCCAGTCCGATCGCCCGGGCGGGATTACACGTCACCAGCGCAATCGCCTGCGGCAAGTTCAGGCCATTGCGATCGTCAGCCGCCAGAAGAAACGCGGCGTCCAGCAGGCTGGCGGGATAGTAATCTGACGAGAGAATATCCAGCATACCCTGTGAAGCCAGCTCCCAGGCGGCGACGTTGCCGGAGTGCGAGCCGCCGCGCACAATGTTCGGCGCACCCATCAGCACCTGCATGCCGCGATGGCGTGAAGCGCGCGCCGCTTCCAGTTGAGTCGGAAATTCAGCGATGGCGCTGCCAACGGCAAACGACTCTTCAACATGCGCCACGGTGGCATCATCATGGCTGGCGAGCGTAATCTGTTGCTCACGGCACCGTGCAGCAATCGCCAGACGGTTGGACTGTGACCAGGCTTCCGCCAGCGTTAACTGCTCGCGCTCAAATTCATCCATCTGCTGATCGTTGAGATGATATTTCCCTTGGAAATATTGCCGATACTTTTCCAGCGAAACGTATTGCCGCTGGCCGGGCGAATGATCCATCAGCGATACCAGCGCCAGCTCCGGCGTGCTCATCAAGGCTTCAAACAGCGGCAGCGTGCTGGCATGCGGTAATTCACAGCGCAGATGCAGCAAGTGATCCGCACGATTCACCCCTTTACGGTTGCTGTCGCGGATGGCATCAATCATTTTGCTGAGATTATCCAGCCGATGGCCGCCATCACGGACGTCGCCGACGCCAATCGCGTCCAGCACGGTGGTGATGCCGCTGGCGATCATCAGCGCGTCGTGGCTGCTCATCGCGGAATGCGCTGGCCAGTCAACTTTGGGGCGCGGGGTAAAAAATTTATCGAGGTTGTCAGTATGCAGCTCAACTAAACCGGGCAGCAGAAACGCGCCTTCGCCATCCAGCGCGCCCGGCTGTTGGCTGCGGGTTTCGCTAAAGCTGGCGATAAAGCCATCACGCATCTCCAGCGATCCGGCGATCACCTCTTTTTCCAGTACCAGTTTGACGTTATTGATGATCATGCTTCCGCCCCCGAGCTAACCGGCTGCATAACGTGCAGGCGATCCGCCACCCGCTCGCGCACCGCCTGATCGTGAAAGATACCGACAATCGCCGCACCGCGTGTGCGTGCCTGTTCAATCAAACTCACCACCGCCGCGCTGTTGGCGCTGTCGAGTGACGCGGTGGGTTCATCCAGCAGCAGCACCGGATAATCAGCAATAAAGCCGCGGGCAATATTGACGCGCTGCTGTTCGCCGCCAGAAAAGGTTGACGGTGCCAGCGCCCATAGACGTTCTGGCACGTTGAGGCGCGTCAGCAGTTCTTTGGCGCGCTGCTCGCAAAAGGCGCGCTCAACGCCCCGTTCTAGCAGTGGCTGCATGACAATTTCCAGCGTTGGCACACGCGGGATCACCCGCAAAAACTGGCTTACCCAGCCGATCGTATCGCGGCGAATCGCAATAATCTGGCGCGCCGGGGCCTGCGCCATATCCATCCATTCGCCCCTGTGTTGCAGCCAGATATGACCGCTGTTGGCCTGATAATTGCCATATAGCGCGCGCAACAGCGTGGATTTTCCGCTGCCCGAATGGCCATGCAGCACCACGCATTCCCCCTGATTCACTTCAAGGCTGGCGTCCTGTAACACCGGCAGCGCCACGCTGTTTTGGTTATGCAGCACAAACGTTTTGCACAGCTGCTCGACGCGAAGTTGTGTGGTCATGTTCATCACCTTAATTAAGCACCGAGGAGACCAGCAGTTGGGTATAAGGATGATGTGGATCGTCCAACACCCGATCGGTCAAGCCGCTTTCTACCACCCGGCCTTGTTTCATCACCAGCAGGCGATGCGCCAGCAACCGCGCCACGCCGAGATCGTGGGTGACAATGATCACCGCCAGATTGAGTTCACGCACCAGCGTGCGCAGCATATCCAGCAAGCGCGCCTGCACCGACACATCCAGCCCACCGGTAGGCTCATCCATAAACACCAGTTTCGGCTGCGTCACCAGGTTGCGGGCAATCTGCAAACGCTGCTGCATACCGCCGGAGAAGGTAGTGGGTAAATCATCAATGCGGTTCGCTGCAATCTCGACTTCCTGCAACCAGTGGCTGGCTTCAGCGCGGATCTCACCATAATGACGATGCCCCACCGCCATTAATCGTTCACCGATATTGCCGCCTGCGGTGACTTGCGCACGTAACCCGTCCAGCGGATGCTGATGCACCACGCCCCATTCGGTACGCAGCAAGCGGCGGCGGTCGCTTTCGCTCATTTGATACAGGTCATGTTCACCGTATAAAATCGTGCCCTGCTGCGGCGTTAAGCGTGCTGATAGGCTGCGCAACAACGTGGTTTTGCCCGAACCCGATTCCCCGACAATGCCCAGCACTTCGCCGGGATAGAGATCAAAACTCACCGCTTCAAAACCTTTGCCCGGCGCGTAAAGGTGGGTGAGATTATTCACCGCAAGCAGCGGCTGTTCACTGTGCATGATGTTGTTCCTGCTGCTGATGGCAAAAATCGGTGTCCGAGCACACAAACATGCGTGTGCCCTGATCATCCATGACCACTTCATCAAGGTAGCTGTGACGCGAGCCGCACAGCGCGCAAGGCGCTTCCCACTGCTGCACGCTAAAGGGATGATCGTCAAAATCCAGGCTTTCTACTTTAGTGTAGGGCGGCAACGCATAGATGCGTTTTTCGCGTCCGGCACCAAACAGTTGCAGCGCGGGCATCATGTTCATTTTCGGGTTGTCGAATTTCGGAATGGGCGAAGGATCCATAACGTAGCGATTATTCACTTTCACCGGATAGGCATACGTGGTGGCGATATGGCCGTAACGCGCGATATCTTCATAGAGTTTCACCTGCATAATGCCGTACTCTTCCAAAGCGTGCAGGGTGCGGGTTTCAGTCTCACGCGGTTCGATAAAGCGCAGCGGCTCCGGGATCGGCACCTGAAAGATCAGGATCTGATCCTCCTCCAGCGGCGTTTCCGGGATGCGGTGGCGCGTCTGGATCAACGTTGCATCCACCGTGCGCTCTGTCACTGCCGCACCGCTGACGCGTTGGAAAAAGCGGCGTATCGACACCGCATTAGTGGTGTCATCTGCGCCTTGGTCAATCACCTTCAACACATCCTGATCGCCAATGATGCTGGCGGTGACCTGAATACCCCCCGTACCCCAGCCATAAGGCATTGGCATTTCACGTCCGGCAAACGGCACCTGATAACCGGGGATCGCCACCGCTTTTAGAATGGCGCGGCGAAGGGTGCGCTTGGTTTGCTCATCCAGATAGCCGTTGTTGTAGCCGCTTAACTCAGCCATGGTTACGCTCCTGATGATCCTGACGCAGCTGCTTCAACAGTTCCAGCTCCGCCTGGAAATCGACGTAGTGCGGCAGTTTTAAGTGGGAAACGAAGCCCGCCGCTTCAACGTTGTCGGCGTGCGACAGCACGAACTCTTCGTCTTGCGCCGGGCTGGTGATACGCTCGCCGTGTTCACGGGTTTGCAACGCGCGATCCACCAACGCCATCGCCATCGCTTTGCGTTCGGCGCGACCAAATACCAGACCGTACCCTCGGGTAAACTGCGGTGCCTGTTCGCCGTTATGGGTGAATCCGTTGACCATTTCGCATTCGGTCAACAGCAGTTCGCCGATCTCCAGCTCAAAACCGAGCTCTTCCGGGCAGATGCTGACGCTGAGATAGCCGGTGCGAATTTCTCCGGCGAAGGGATGGGTGCGGCCGTAACCGCGCTGCGTGGAGTAGCCCAACGCCAGCAGAAAACCTTCGTCACCGCGCACCAGTTGTTGCAAACGGGCGGCACGCGAAGCGGGAAAACCGATCGGCTCGCGAGTAATATCGGTAGGTTCGCTGCCATCATCCTTTTCACTGGCCGCTAACCCTTCTTCACTCATCATGCTGAACATGTGCGGACAACGCTGCGGCAGCGCCTGATCGTCTCGCGGTGCGGCGGGTGTTTCACCGTTTGCCAACAATGTGAAGTCGAGCAGTCGATGGCTGTAATCGTAGGTGGGGCCTAATACCTGGCCGCCTGGCAAATATTTGTAGACCGCCGAAATCCGCCGCTCGATACGCATTTGCCAGGTTGCCAGCGGCGTGCTTTCCGCCAGACGTGGCAAGGTGGTGCGATAAGCGCGCAGCAGGAAAATCGCCTCGACTAAGTCGCCGCTGGCTTGTTTGATCGCCAGCGCTGCCAGCTCAGGATCGTAAACACCGCCTTCGGTCATCACCCGATCCACCGCTAACCCCAACTGTTGGGCGACCTGATCACAGCCTAGCTCGGCGACATCTCGGCTACCGCGACGCAAAGCAGCCTGTAACTGATGGGCATTGGCAATCGCCTTTTCGCCCCCTTTCACCGCAACATACATCAGCAGACCTCCACGTCGGTAGAGCGCGGCAGCGCCATCATCGCTTCGCCACAGGTGAAGATCAGATCAACACCCTGTGGAAACGGATGCGGTCGGGTACGCAGATATTCCAACACGCTCTCCGGCAACTGTGGCGCAATGGCGCGTGTTTCACGCAGGCCCGGCCCCGACAAGCGCAGCGTCAGTCCGCCATTCAGTGAAGGCACTTCAATGATCAGCGTGGTGCTTTTCTCCGGCGACAGGTTATCGCCTGCTGCAAAATCAGCGGGATTGGGTTGCGAAGTGGCGTGGCTTAGGGCAAACGACGCACCACAGCTGTCGCTAATCGGCACGCCGGTATGAAAACGCAGGTTGCTGCGTAGCTGTTCATTATCCATTTTCGCATCGATCCACAGCGGACTTTCCTGATCCACCAATGTCAGTAACACCGCAGTGGCAGCGGGCGATAACGCACCCCAACCCTGTTGCAGCGGCAGCGACACCATCACGCCTGGCTCGCTCATCGCTTTGAGGATGCGGCGAAAGGCGCGCTGCGCATCAGCCACCGGATGGTTAAAACTTGCCAGTAAAGTCATTCATTATCTCCGCGTACCAGCGTAAAGAAGTCCACTTTGCTACTGGCTATTTCGCGTGCGCGCAGCTGTCGCTGCTCATCACGTAAGGCCGCCAGCGGCGTAATCACTTTTTCCTGTATCAGCGCGCGAAATTCCGGCTGCTGCATCAACGCATCGATCAGCGCGCAGCGCTCAGCCTGGGCTTTATCTCGTCCCAACAGATAGCTGTAACCCAAGGTGCCATCTTCCAACTGCACCACGGCGCGCGTGACGGTAGCATCGCCCATCACGAAGCGTTTGCCGCTGGCACCCATTCGCGCTTGCAGGCGCGTCAGGCCAATTTCTGCCGGACGGATCAGGGTAAAAGCAGGATGAAGATTGAGTGCCTGCCAGTGCGCCTTGAGGTTGGCTGCGCTGCTGTGTGCCAGCACCGAAAGCCAGTGCTGGCGGGCGGTTTGCTGTTCCATTAATGCTCCAGAGTGAGTTCAATCATGTCGCCGCGCGTTACGCTGACGGAGTATTCCGCCATGGCGCCGTCGGTGGTTTTATTCAGGGTGCGCACGCACAGCAGAGGCGACTGCAGTGCAATCTCCAGCTGTTTGCACTCTTTGGCCTGCGCGCGGCGGGTGCTGATTCGCGTCTGCGTGCGGACCAGATGTTTACCGGTGTGTTGAGAGAGATAATCGTGCAGCGATCCGCTGTTGAAACGTTGAAGTAGCGTCCACCAACTGAGATCGGGCAGGAAATGATTGATCACGCAGACCGGCACGCCATTAACCCGGCGCAGCGTCCGCAAATGGATGACGTTATCGCCTTCGGCAACAGCCAATGCGCTGGCGACCTCGTTGCTGGCGGGACGCAATACCGCTAACAGCCGCTCGCTGGTGGGATGGCTACCCTGCTCCAACAGGTTTTGACTGAAGCGCGCCTGGGCATGCAGCGGATAGTTATAGGGTCGCATTAGCACTAAAATGCCCACGCCGTGACGACGCTGCAGCAACCCTTTGTGCACGAGTTCATCCACCGCACGGCGCAGCGTATGGCGATTCACTGCGTAGTGATCGGCCAGTTGCTGCTCAGAAGGCAGATAATCACCACAGCGGTAACGTTGCTGCAGCGCCTGTTCCAGTTGGGCGGCAACAGCCTGATACACAGTGGTCGGATGTCTGGATAACTCCATCACGATCAAATCCTCACGCGTTAATGAGAAATAAAGGCAGCTGAAAAAGGTGCTGCGTGATGGCATTACCATGAAGTTTTTAGATGACAGAACGGTGACTGATGAATGACGCCACGATGAATTTGCTTTAAGACAGCATGATCACAGGTCAACGGCCCCGCTTCTGATAAAAATCACTTAACTGTTAAGTTTGCGAGGCATTACGCAAATTTCGGTGGCAATTCAACAACAAGCTGCTGAGTGCGTTAACGTGCAGGTTAGCGGGATTCTGCTAGCTTTTAACCTGAACCCTCTCTGTTATGCGAACTCTTAAAATGATTAACAGCATCAAACTTTCTGGTGATTTTCGCCGCACTTTCGTTCGACAGGTGTTACTGCCGCTGATTGCCATTCTGCTTCTCACCTTCATTGGCGCAGGCATGGCGCTGTTTCTTGGCACTTCCTTAACTAATAGTGAAGCGAAACAGCAGCAACAGCGCATGATAGAAGCCTCTTTTTCGCAGAGCCTGAATGAGCATTTGCGGCAGTTGCGCAGCCTGTCGCGCTGGTCGCCGTTTGAACAACACCTGGCGCAGGCGCAGACCGACCCGCGCTGGCTGGATGAAAACGTCGGCAGCTGGCTCTATGAAATGTTTGATCATCAGGTGGTGATGGTGCTGGATGCGCAAAACCGTGTTTCTCGCATCTGGCGTGACGGACAGGCAGTGACGACCGAGAGCGAAGATCGTTTAGTGCAAGATGTGTTGCAAAGCCCACTGATCCACAATTCTCAGCATCAGGATGGGGTTGATTATGCACAGATTGGCGGGCGGGCCGCCGCTTTAGCCGTCGGAGATATCAAGCGTGATAATCAGCCTGGCGCGAACTTTCGCCTGATCAGCCTGAAATTTTTAGATGATGGTTACCTGGCAGGACTGGCGGAACGTAATCAGTTAGCGGGCCTGCATTTCTCTGACGGTACGCCGAAACCCGGCACACTGGCGCGCTATTTGATCGTTTCACAAGCTGGTGAAGCGGTCGGTTATATCAATTGGATCCCTGCCCGTCCCGGCGCGCAAATGCTGCGGACGGTTGGCCCCACCACCGGCATTGCAGTGTTGGTTATTACCCTGCTCTGTATTTACATGGTGCGCAGATTGTGGACCTCATCGCTTAACCTGTCGCAGTCGATGCTGAAGTTGGGAGCCAGCGAGGCGCAGGCACAGCATTTGGCGTTTCATGACGTATTAACTGGCCTGCCGAATCGTGCACTGGTGGAAGACCGTCTGACCCAGGCGTTGGCGCTTGCAGCGCGGCAGGAGCAGCGCGTTGCGCTGCTGTTGATTGATCTTGATCGCTTTAAAACCATCAACGATACCCATGGTCATCACGCCGGAGATGAACTGATCATCGCGGTGGCGCATCGTCTGAATGCCTTAGTCCGCGCCAGCGATACCGTGGGGCGCATCGGCGGCGACGAGTTCATTGTGGTGATGCCGGATGTCGATAACATCGGGCAAGTTCAGGCGCTGGCGCAGCGCATCGTTGATGAATTAAGCCAACCGTTTACCCTGTTTGGCAGCGAAGTCTGGAGCGGTGCCAGTATTGGACTGACGCTGGCACCCAAAGATGGTTTAGATCGGCTAGAGCTCATGCGCAAAGCCGATATCGCGTTGTATGAAGCCAAAAGCAGCGGACGCGGCAAGTATCGTCAGTTTGAGCGTGCCATGGATGAGTCGGTGCAAACCCGGCAAACCATCGCGGCAGATTTACGTGCCGCCCTGCAAAGCTACCAAGGGCTGGAAGTATGGTATCAACCGCTAATGGACATTAGCGGTCAGCAGGTAGTGACCATCGAAGCATTACTTCGCTGGAAACATGCTGAACGGGGCGAGATCTCGCCCGGCGAATTTATTGCGATTGCTGAAGAGACGGGATTGATTATTCCGCTCGGCGAATGGGTATTACGCGAGGCGTGTAAAACCCAGCAGCAGTTTAACGGTTTAATTGTGGCGGTAAACGTGTCACCGGTTCAGTTCCGTACCACCGGTTTTGTGCAGCGGGTCATGGATGTTGTGCAGCAAGCGGGTGGCGATCCTCATTTTATTGAGCTGGAAATCACTGAGGGTGTGTTGATTGAGGATGAGCACGAGGCGCGGGCGATTATCGTGGCTTTGCGTGAAGCCGGTTTCCGTATTGCCCTGGACGATTTTGGCACCGGCTACTCCAGCCTGAATTACCTCAGCACGTTTCCGGTCGATAAAATCAAAATTGACCGCTCGTTTACGCAATCGCTGGGCGTGGCGGAGAATTCTGTGGCGATTATCGAGTCGGTGGTGAAACTGGGGCATGCCATGGGATTAACAGTGACGGCTGAAGGCGTTGAGACGCAGGGGCAAATGTCTGCACTGGCCGATGCCGGATGTAATCAACTTCAGGGCTACCTGTTCAGTAAGGCGGTGCCGGTAGAGGAAATTGTGAGCATGATACGTCCGGGTTGATGTTTATGCTTTTATTTCAGCGAGCTGATGGCTGGCTACGGTTGTCTGCGCTGCCTTTATCCTCTGCGCGCTGCCTTTATCCTCTGCGCGCTGTCTTTATCCTCTGCGCGCTGTCCCCCATCCCAACCTTCCCCCGCACGCGGAGGAAGGGGCAGGTAAGCAGACGCTGGTGAGATAGGAGCGCATTACGCTGAATGCAACTCATCCCAACCTTCCCCCGCACGCGGAGGAAGGGGCAGATAAGCAGACGCTGGTGGGATGGCAGCGCATTATGCGGAATGCAATCCATCCCAACCTTTCCCCGTATGCGGAGGAAGGGGCAGATAAGCAGACGCTGGTGGGATGGCAGCGCATTATGCGGAATGCAACCCATCCAGCAACGCGGCTGAACTGGCCACCGCACCAAAAATCCCGCCTTGCATATGAATCATGCTTAATGCCGCTTCGTGGTGCTTCACTTCAGTCGCTGCACAACAATCGGCTAACACCAGACACTCAAAACCGCGATCGTTGGCTTCACGCAGCGTGGTGTGGACGCAGACATCGGTTGTGATGCCAGTAAGAATCAAATTACGGATTCCACGACTGCGCAGCACCAGTTCCAGATCGGTGGCGTAAAACGATCCTTTGCCGGGCTTATCAATAATCACCTCGCCCGGTAGCGGCGCCAGTTCAGGAATGATCTCCCAACCCGGTTCACCGCGCGTTAATATCCGCCCGCACGGCCCTGTACCACCAATCTCGGCATTCATGCGCTTTGAACGCCAGTGCTTATTCGCTGGCAAATCGCTGAGATCGGGTCGATGCCCTTCTCGCGTATGAATGATAGGAAAGTTAAGCGCACGCATCCGCGCCAGCACCGCTTTAATCGGTTCGATTGGCGCGCGCGTTAACGCAATGTCATAACCCATGCTATCGACATAACCGCCTACTCCACAGAAATCGGTCTGCATATCAATAATCACCAGCGCGGTATTGGCTGGGCTAAAGCTGCCATCAAACGGCCAGGCGTAAGGCGTGGAATTAACACTGAACTCAGGCATTCTCTTTCTCCATCATCGGTTGCGGCGCTTTGCCCCGCAGCTTAATAATCAGGCTGTAACTCAGCGCGGCCGTTACAAGGCCAATCACCGCTTCGCCAAACTGAGGAAACTCAACGTGTGCAATCACCGCACACAAGCTGCCGATTGCCCAAGCGGCGAAGGCGCTTCCTCTGAAACGCTGCGCTTTACGCTGTTCGCTGAATTTGGCCATAAAAATCAAATCAACAATCATTACCGCACCAAACGGCGGCACCACAATGCCCAGCAAGCTCAGCCATTCAAGGAAGTAAGACCAGACACCCGCCAGCGCCAACATGCCGCCGATTGCGCCCAGAATCAGCGTCCATAAGCGCATTTTGCTGCTGAACAGATGGCTAAAACCCACCGCACCGTTATAAAGACAATGGGTGCAGACCGAACCAAGATTGATAAACACGAACAAGCAGGCGATGGTGGAAAGGATTGCGCTGTGGCCCATTAACATCGGCAGAAAGTTGCCACCGTTGTTCAGCGGATCGACCGCTGCGCCTACCGCGACAATCACCACGCCAAACAGGTAAGAGATGACATTTGCCACCGGAAACGCTGAAAATGCTGCAACTACCGCCGAGCGTCCATTTTTGGACCAGCGAGTAAAATCGGCGGTCATGGTGCCGGAATCAGCAAATCCCGCCACCACCATGGTGACTGCGGTGCCCATGCTCATTGCGCCCGCCACGCTGGCGCTGCCCTGAAAAGCGGTGATGGTGCTAAAGTCGTGATCTTCTCCAATAAAATAGAGCGCCACTACGCCTAGCACCACAAACAGCGGCGCGGCAATCATGCCTAATACCGAGAGCGCCCGCACACCAAGGAAGGTGACGCCGGTATAAAGCACCATTGCGAATGCCGTAACCGCCAGCGCGTTCCAGCCAAAGGTTTGATTAATTACCGTGCCAGTCAGGCCAGTCTGGAAGGCGTACCAGCCGATCACCACCGTGGAGAGAAAGCCAGATACCAAAATGTAGCCTTTGCTGCCAAAGGTGCGTTTAGCCTGCAACGCGAAGTTCATTCCGGTATTGCCCGCCAGCCAACTCAGCGCGCCGACATAGGCAAACAGCACCAAATTCCCCAGCAGAATGGCAATCAGCGCCGGCCAAAAACCGAGATGCCAGGTGATCATGCCACCAAACAATGCGTTGGTGAGGATCATCGGGAAGCCAAACCACACCGCAGAGACGGAACCCGTAGAATGACGGTGCGTCACGGGCACCGGCTCATGTTCAAATTCCTGCTCTAACGCAGGGGATGATTGATTTTTCATTAGGCGATTCCTGTGAAAGCGGGTTGATGATGATTCCACGGTTGGATACGTTCAAACGCGGCGCTGGCCGCCAGCACTAAGGCGTCATCAAGATGGCGTCCCACAATTTGCAGGCCGATCGGCAGGCCGCTGGCAGTCAATCCGGCGGGCACTGATGCAGCTGGCTGGCCGGTAAAATTGAACGGGAAGCAGAAAGACAACCAGTGATCGCTGCGCACCATGCGGCCATCAATGATTTCCGGGCCTTGCATGTTGAGCGGGAACGGTGGCGTGGCTAAGGTTGGGGTAATCAGCAGATCGTAGCGCTGCATAAAACGCCATAAGCTGTTGCTTACCGCTTTACGGGTAGCGATGGCATCGGTAAAGGTTTCAGCGCGCCATTCGCGTTGCAGCATCGCGACCAGATGCGGCGACATGTTTTCACCCTGTTCACTCATCATCTTGCGCATGCCGGTTAAGTCACTCTCCAGCGCCACCAGCGCCCCAAACGCGGCACCTGGATCGCTGAAGCCGGGATCGGCGAGTTCCAACTCACAGCCCAGCTCGCGGGCAAAGCGCTCTGCGGCGGCGCTGACGACTTTCCGCACCTCAGGATCGACCGCGACATAGCCAAAGTCAGCGCTAAAGGCGATACGCAATTTCCTCAGCGGCATTTCCGGTGCCGCTAACCAGTCAACATCGCTACAGGGAATGGAGTGGCGATCGCGCATGTCTGGCCCGGCCATTAGCGACATCATTAAAGCCGCATCGCGCACCGTGCGTGTCATCGGGCCAATATGCTCCAGCGACTCCCAACTAGAGACGCCGGGATAGCGTTCATCACGGCAGCCCGGCCACAGCGGGACGCGGCCCATTGAGGCTTTAAATCCATAGACACCACAATGCGCAGCAGGGATGCGTACCGAACCGCCGCCGTCGCTGCCCAATGCCAGCGGGCACAAGCGCGCAGCCAGTGCTGCACCGGAACCGGCGCTGGAACCGCCGGGCGTCATGTTGAGATCCCACGGATTACGCGGTGACGGAAACAGCGGATTATGACCCACCCCGCTGTAACCAAATTCAGGGGCTGTGGTTTTGCCCAGCATCACGGCATCGGCAGCCAGCAAACGCTCAACGGTAATGTCGTCATCTTCAGGAATAAAATCTTTATAAGCCACCGATCCTGACGTGGTTTTAACGCCTGCGGTGCAGATCAGATCTTTGACGGCAAAAGGCACGCCTGCCAAGGCGCCCAACGTGTCGCCACGGGCGCGTTTAGCATCCACAGATTTCGCCTGCGCCAGCGCAATATCGGGTGTCGGCGTGCAAAACGCGTGAATGTGCGGCTCACGCTGATCCATGCGTTCCAGCGTCGCCTGAGTGATTTCTCGTGCAGAGACTTCGCCATCGCGGATCAGCTTCGCCAGCGTGGTCGCATCTTCATCTAATAAAGGGTCGAACATGGTTCACCTCGCCAAAATGATTACGCAAGGTGAGTTGCATTAAGCGTGCCATAAAGCGAGCAGGGCTGGGTAGCACGCGTGGATCTCAGGCGGGATACGCTCTTGGATACAAGATCGAATTCTTATAATAACTTTCGGTTGCGCGATTCGAGGTTGGATTGACTGATGGGCACGCTAATGGCGCAGCGATGCGCTATTTGGGGGAGCGTTGATGGCAATAAAAAAACCCCGCTGAATTAGCGAGGTTTATTCACAGGTGCGCATTTTGATGAGCAGCCAGAGTCACATTCTGTTTAGCCAGGGATTTTAGCAAAGCGTCTGGATAGCCCTGTCATTCTTTGAAAACTACTCAGGAAAATCTGTCTCCACCGAAGTCTGTTTCCAGGCCTCGATCTGAGCCAGCCGCTCTTTCAGTTTTTCCGTTACCGCTTCATATCCCCACGCGCCCAATACCAAGTGGCGCGGCGGATTATCGTGTTCGGTAATTGCGATCATCGCTTTCGCCGCGCGGGCCGGGTCGCCTTTTTGGGTGCCGCTGTATTCTGACGTGGACTTCATGCGCGCCGCCGCCGTTTCAGCATAGTCGGGCAATTTACTCGGCGTTTGATGCAGCGAGCGTCCCGCCCAATCGGTACGGAATGGGCCAGGCTCAATGCAGGTGACGTTGATACCCAACGGGCCCGCTTCCTGAGCCAGTGAATCGGACCAGCCTTCCACCGCGTGTTTGCTGGCTGAGTAATAGCCTGAGCTGGCAAAACCGATGAATCCAGCCACCGAAGTGATGTTGATTACATGGCCGCTGCGCGCTTTACGCATAGCGGGTAATACCGCACGCGTCAGGGCAAACAGGCCAAACACGTTGGCATCGAACTGGTCGCGAATCGCTTGCTCTTCGCCCTCTTCAACCGAACTTTGATAACCATAACCGGCGTTGTTGACCAGCACATCTACGGTGCCAAATTTTTCCAGCGCCGCGCTGACGGCTTTGTCGATGCTGGCTTGTTGCGTGACGTCCAGCGCCAGCGCTAATGCATTGTCGTGCCCCTCGACCAGATCCGCAACTTTAGCGGGATCGCGAGCCGTCACCACCACGTTGAATCCACGCGCAATGGTTTGTTGTGCCAGCTCGCGACCAAAACCGGTCGAGCATCCTGAAATAAACCATACCGGGCTTTTGTTTGCAGCCATGATGGGAACTCCCCTGTTTTTTCTAACGATTTATTTTGAACCCGGATGCGGACGCATCCGGGGGAAGAGACAATTAAAAGTAGCGGCACGCTTTAGCGCCTATTTAACCTTCCATGCTGTTATGACTTTTTATGAAACAGTTGGCTGGCCGTATCGCTGATGATCTGTGCGGCACCGCGATCGCCCTTCGCCATTGACGCCATAAAGGCTTTGGCCTGTTTGAAGGTAATATGCGGCGGCAGCGGCGCGACTTCAGGGTCGGTTTTCACTTCTAAAACCACCGGACGATCTGAACTCAGCGCTTGCTGCCAGGCGCTGGCCAACGCATCGGGATTATCGACAAAGATCCCACGCAGGCCGAGTGTTTCCGCGAACTCAGCATATTTCACATCCGGTAACTGCTGCGTAGCGTCAAAGCGCGGATTGCCTTCCATCACGCGTTGCTCCCAAGTCACCTGATTCAGATCCTGGTTGTTGAATACGCAAACAATCAAACGGGGATCGGCCCATTGTTGCCAGTATTTCTGGATGGTGATCAGCTCAGCCATGTTGTTCATCTGCATGGCGCCATCACCCACCAGCGCCACCACCGGTTTTTCCGGGTGAGCAAACTTAGCGGCAATCGCATACGGCACCGCAGCACCCATGCAGGCGAGGCCACCCGACAAGCTGGCGCGCTGACCTTGTTTGACACGATAGTCACGAGCAAACCAGTTAGCGCAGGAACCGGAATCGGAGGTTACAATGGCATTTTCCGGCAGCTGCGGCGACATCTCCCATACCACGCGCTGCGGATTAACCGGATTCGCCGGGGCATGCGCTCGATCTTCCATCTGCTTCCACCAGGTTTGCACCTGCACCGCAATCTCTTCCTGCCAGCTGCGATCGTCTTTATGTTCCAGCAGCGGCAACAGCGCACGCAGCGTTTCGGCGGCATCACCGTGAAGGTTAACTTCATTCGGATAACGCAGACCTAACATAGCGGGATCGATATCGATTTGTACCGAACGCGCCTGGCCCTCTTTGGGCAAAAATTCCGTCCACGGGAAGCCGCTGCCTATCATCAGCAGCGTGTCGCAATCCTGCATTAGCTTCCATGAAGGCTCCGTTCCCAACAGGCCAATCGAGCCGGTGACAAACGGCGCGTCATCCGGCAGCACATCTTTGCCGAGCAGCGCCTTCGCAACACCTGCACCCAGCACATTCGCCGCCTGCACCACTTCCACCGCCGCGTTTCTTGCACCCGCGCCGATTAAAATCGCCACTTTTTTTCCCGCGTTTAATACCTCAGCGGCGCGCTGTAAATCGGCTTCATAAGGCACGACTTTAGGCCGCTGATAACCGGGCCCGGAATGGGTGAAGCCGTGCAGATGCTGCGGTGCTTGCCACTCTTCATCCTGAATATCTTTGGGAATGATCAGCACCGCAACGCCGTTTTGCGCAATAGCGATGCGCACGCCGCGATCAATCAAATGGCGCACCTGTGCGGGCGACGCCGCTTCTTGCACGAAATTAGCGACGTCAGAGAAAACGCGATCGAGGTTCATTTCTTGCTGATAACTGGCCCCACGAGCAGTCACTTCCGCTTGCCCGGCAATGGCTAACACCGGCGCGTGGTCCATTTTGGCATCGTACAGGCCGGTGAGAAGATGGGTTGCGCCTGGGCCACCAGTGGACAAACAGACGCCCAATTCTCCGGTAAATTTCGCGTGTCCGGCGGCCATAAATGCGGCCATCTCCTCATGACGCACCTGAATAAATTCGATGCCATCGCCGTTTTTATTGGCACGTTGGATCGCGCCCAGTACACCATTAATGCCGTCGCCCGGATAACCGTAAATACGCGTCACGCCCCACTCTTTCAGGCGCTTGACAAAAAAATCACTGGTTTTGCTGCTCATCGTCGCGTTCTCCCTTTAGTGTCTGTTGCAGACTTAAAGCGTAGACGACAATGCGCAGCCTCAGTTATTTACTCGACATGGCCGGATAGCGTTGGCGTAACGCGCTGAATATTTGCGTCATATCCGCCGTTTCGCCTACTTCCTCCACCGCCTGGAATACCTGCGTTTTCAGGAAGTGACGCCAGCTGATGGGCGCATCCGCCAAAAAAGCGGTCAGCAATTGATAACGCGCAGGCGTCCAGAGCGTTTCAAAGGCGCTGCGGGCCGCACCGTGATCGAAATGCTGCGTAACGCTTTGCGGCAGGTTCGCCCGTAAATCTGCCGTCGCGGCCACATCGATTTCATCATTCCTTATCACCACACCATATTGGCTGCGTGCCGCGTCCAGGCTGAGAAACCCGCAGCGTACATCCGTTAACACCGCCTGCGGATCGCGCTGTGCAGCCAAGCCGTAACCGCCCGCGCCGGGACCACGCACCTCAACCACATCGCCTGGCTGGCATTTGATCACATCGGTGTTGCCATGCTCAATCACCTTGCCGTCACGCAGCGTGCGAAAATGGGATAGTGCACCCGCCTGGCCGCCCACCGCACCTGCTGACGCAAATACTGAGCGATTGCGATTACGGGCGGTGATGGTTGTGTCTGGCGAGAAGAGTTCAAACGCCATTTCGGTTGCCAGCCCGCCACGGTATTTTCCCGCGCCCGCGCTGTTCTGCGCCAATCCATAACGGATAAAACGGATGGGTACTTCGGCTTCGTTGATTTCGATCGGCGTATTTTTCAGGAAGGCGGATAAGCCGCCGGAACCTTCTGGACCATCGTGGCGCGGCGTGCCGCCAGCACCGCCGCCAACGGGTCCCAACGAGGCCACCACGCTGCGGTTTTGCGCATCACTGGTGCGAATGTTCATAATAGAGTTACCGCCGGGCGAATTGGCGGGTAAGCGATCCGGCATTGCCAGAGAAAATACGCCGACAGTGGCGATTTGCGAGAGCGCACAGGTTAGTGAGCGCATACCAACTGCCGCTGGCGCTTCGCAATTCATTATCGTGCCAGGCGGTAAAATTGCGCGTGTTGGACGCAGCGTTCCGGCGTTCAATAGCAGGTTGCGATCCAGCGTTGAAAGCACATACGTCACGCCGACCAGCGCCAGCGGATGACGCTCGCGCCCGCCGGTGGGCATATTCAGCGACGAAGTGAGTTGCGGATCGCTGCCGGTGTAATCCAGCTCCAGCGTCTCGCCGTGCACGCGCAAGGTGATCGCCACGCGACAAGGATAACCGCCCTCGCCATCTTCATCGGCGTAATCAGCATAGAAATATTCACCATCCGGGATGGTGGCGATAACGCTTCGCGCCTGGCGTTCGGCGTAATCGAGAATGCCTTCAATGCCCTGTAAAAAATCATCGATACCAAAACGGGCAATAATGTCGTGGATTTTGCGCTCGCCGACGTTCACCGAGGCGAGTTGCGCTTTAAAATCACCCCAGTTTTGATCGGGTACCCGCACGTTAAGGCGCATGATGCGCGCCACGTCTTCGTTTAAAACGCCGTTGCGCATGATTTTCAGCGGCGGAATACGAATGCCTTCCTGCACGATGTCGGTCAACGAGCGCGACAGTGAAGCAGGCACCGCACCGCCCACGTCGGTGTTATGAATGTGACCGACCACAAAGCAGACGATTTCACCGTGGTGAAACACTGGCTTCCAGATGTGTATATCGGGCGAATGCGTCGCCACATTGCCTGCGTAGGAATCATTGGTGATGCAGATGTCCCCTTCGGCATAATCGTCAATCAGCGCCAGTACCGGCGCGTAATCAATACCGCTGTACCAGGGCGCGCCAAAGCTGCGCGGTGAAGCGAAAGCTAATCCCTCGCGGCTAACAATTTGGCAGGAGAAATCTTCGGTCTCTTTCACGAAGGTGGAGTGCGCGGTGCGCATCAGAGTAAATGCCATCGCATCGGCGGCGGCAGCGCAGTAGTTCGCGAGAATCTGTAAGTTACGTCCATCAATAGCCATGTTATGCCTCCAGCGCCGTGATCAGCAGGTTGCCAAATTCATCCACCTTCACCGTCATCCCCGGCGGCACGCAGGTGGTGCAATCATCCTGAGCGACAATCACCGGGCCGTTAAATTGATGACCCGCGAGCAGCGTATTGCGTAACACCACATCAACCTGATGAAACGCACCATCAATCCACGCCTGAACCTGCTTCACCGCGTTGACCGGTTCACTGGCGAGAGGTAAACGATTTAACGCCGGTTTAGGCGTTGGCGAGCTGATCACCAAACGCAGGTTGATCAGTTGAACCGGCGCATCGGCATCACAATGACCAAACATCTGCTGATGCTGCCGATCAAAAGCCGCATGAAGCGCGTTGACGTCTGCCTGTGCCAGCCATGCCTGCTCAAGCGGCACGTCGATTTCAAACGACTGACCGCGATAACGCATGTCGGCGCTGAACTGCAGGCTATAAGGCATTTCAGCGCCGTGCTCCTGCGTTAGCCAATGGCGTGCACGTTGGCTGAGCGTCTCCGCTTCGGTCGCCAGTTTGTCGGCCAGTTGACGATTGAGATCGCTGTAGAGCGTGCGAATAAAATCGTTGCGAATATCCGCCACTAAACCGCCGAGCGCGGAAAGCACGCCAGGCGTCGGCGGCACGATCACCCCTTTCATGTTGAGTTCTCGCGCCAGGAAACAGCCCATCATTGGGCCTGCACCACCGAACGCCAGGAACCAGAACTCACGCGGATCGAGGCCAAAGCGCGACAGCAAGCCGCTGGTGTCGCTGTACATGCTGGAAACGGCAAGCTGAATGCCCGTTTCGGCGGTCTCTTCAATGGAGATATTCAGCGCTTCGGCCAGCGGTTGCCACGCGGTGCGAGCCGCAGCAATATCGACTTTTACTGCGTTATAGCCAAGATCGCCATGGCCGATCATGCCGCAGGCGGCAAAGGCATCGGTGGCGGTGGGCTGTGTGCCGCCGCGCTGAAAACAGACCGGTCCCGGCAGCGAACCGGCGCTGTCCGGTCCCATTTGCAGCACGCCTTGCCCGTCAATCCACGCCAGCGAGCCGCCGCCTTGCCCTACCGAGGTTACTGCTACAGAAGGAATGTAGATCGGGAAATCACCAATGATTTCGCCGTTGCCCTGCGCGACTTCACCCTTAATGATCACCGCCACATCTGCGCTGGTGCCCCCGATATCCAGGCTGAGAATATTATCGAACCCGCAGGCGCTGGCGAGATAGCTGGCCCCAATCACGCCCGACGCGGTGCCAGATAACACCATTTGCACGCATTCACGTTTCGCCTGCTCCACACCCATGACGCCACCGTTAGATTTGGTGATGCGCGGCGGTGGCGTCACGCCCATGGTGCGCAACGCGTTTTCAAACGATTCGAGATAATTGATCACCATCGGCTGTACGTAGGCGTTGATGGTTGCAGTAATAGTGCGTTCGTACTCGCGAATAATCGGCCAGATATCAGCGGAACAGGACGTGAGTAACTCGGGTGCGACCTCAGTAATGATCGCCTTTACCGCAGCTTCATTATGGCGATTGCGGTAGCTGTGAAGCAGCGAGACCACAATGCCCTGACAACTTGCGGCGCGCGCTTCTTCAATCGCGTCGAGCACGCTTTGACGATCAACCTGCTGAAGCACATTGCCGTCACGATCGGTGCGTTCGCGGATGGCGAAAACCCGATCGCGGGAAATCAGCGGCGCCGGACGGCGTGAAAACAGATCGTGAATATGGGGGATTTTCAGGCGCGCCAGCTCCAGCACATCGCAAAATCCATCAGTAGCGAACAGCGCAAGCCGCACACCTTTACGCTGAATAACAGCGTTAATGCCGACGGTGGTGCCATGGGTAAAGTAGCTGATTTCGCTGGGTTGAATGTTGTCGCGCTGCTGAAACTGCGCCAGACCGGTGAGAATTTCACTGCCCGGCTGATCCGGGCGCGACAGCACTTTCAGGGTATGAATCTGGTTAGTGTGCTGATCCAACACGGCAAAATCGGTAAACGATCCGCCAATATCCACGCCAACGCGGTAACGCATGTTGAGTTAACTCCAGAGTCAGGAGAGAGGAAATTCCATTAGCTTGTGTGGCTCTTGCACCACTCGCCAACCGAGTCGCTGATAAACCTGATGGGCATCGTTGGTTGAAAGCATCCAGCGATGCACCGTTTGCAATTCTTTGTGCTCACGCACGCAGGTCGCGAGCCAGCTTCCCAGCCCGTGTCCGCGCCAGTTCTCATCAATCATCACATCGCACAGCCAGCCGAAACGGGTGTAATCGGTGATTAACCGACCAAAGCCGATTTGCGTAGTCTGGTGTGAAGCGTGGTGATAAAGGCCAAACGGCAGCGAGCCCGCAATGGCCCGCATGGTTTTCTCGCGCGGCTGACCTTTCGCCCAGTACGAGCGTTCGGATAACTGCATGTGAATCCAGTCGAGATCGAGCCGCTGCCGTTCGGTAGAAAGGGTGAAGTCATCGCGCTGCCACTGTTGATCAGCAATGTGTAAGAGGGTCATGACAACTCCTTGTATCGGTTGGGATCAGTTTAAAAGTGTTGGTCTGCACAGCCAGGCTGAAGCGGCCGCGTTAACCATTAAGATAAAGGGAATTTTGGGCAGGAAAGAAATTTTATGCTGCGTGAAGTTTTATCGGGAAACGGTGCAATTTTCTCCTTACCCAGCCTTTCGCTCAGAGGGAAAGGGCTGGGCAAGAGAAAAGCTTATGCACCAAACTCTATTGGATTGTGTTTGGCGATCAGCGACCGCAACGGCACGCTGCTTTTCATGATCGGAGATTTAATCACGATATAGCTGAAGTACTTATCGATGCCGATTTGCGCATCCAGCATCTTTTCAATCACTTCCTGGTAATGTTCAATGCTGCGGGTAATAAAGCGCAGCAAATAGTCGTAGCCGCCGGTAATTAAATGGCACTCCATCAGCTCATCCACATCACGCATCGCGCTTTCAAATTTCATGAAATCTTCGCGGCGATGGCCCGACAGCGTAACTTCGGTAAAAACCGTCACGGAATCGGTGATTTTGGTCAGATTGATGTGGGCTTCGTAGCCCGTGATGAATCCCGCCTGTTCCAGCCGTTTAACCCGTTGCAGGCAAGGGCTGGGCGAGAGGCCTACGGCATCGGCGAGATTAACATTGCTGATACGGCCATCTTTTTGCAGTTGCACCAGGATGTTGATGTCGATGCGGTCTAATTTCATTAAGCCGTTCATAGCACCTCATTGTTAACCATTTAGGTTTAACCTCCCGAAGATATACCACGCTTTAAGGTCAATGCGCCAGCCTCACGCAGTGGTCTTACCATCGGGAAGTTTTCAAATTATTTCAATAATATCAATGAGGAAGCAAATGTTAGCCCAAGCGTCCAGTCGCACGTGCCAAGGCGATATCGAAAATATGTAACGCCTCTTCCAACTGTGAATCAGTTGTGACCAGCGGAGCAAGGAAACGCACCACGTTGCGATGCAGGCCGCATTTAATCAGCAGCAATCCTTCCTGGCAGGCGCAATCCAGAATCTTCTGCGTCAATGCCGCGTCAGGACGACCGGTTTCATAATCCAGAATTTCCACCGCCTGCATAAAGCCAACCCCACGCGCATCCGCGATACAGGCATACTTCTCTGCCAGCTGGCGCAGGCGCGCATTCAGCTGTACGCCAAGCTGATTTGAACGCTCAAGCAGGTTGTCATTTTCCAGCAGATCCAGCACCGCCAGCGCCGCTGCACAAGCGAGCGCGTTACCGCCGTAAGTACCGCCTAAACCACCCGGCGTTGGTGCATCCATGATCGCTGCTTTACCCACGACGCCAGAGATGGGTAAGCCGCCGCCGAGGCTTTTTGCCACGGTGACCAGATCCGGTTTGATACCCAAATGCTCGAAGGCAAACATCTTGCCGGTACGACCAAAGCCGGTTTGCACTTCATCGCAAATCAACAGAATGCCGTGTTGCTCAGTAATACGACGCAGTGCCTGCATGAAAGCGGGGCCGGCTGGCAGGAAACCGCCGTCGCCCTGCACCGGCTCAATGATGATCGCCGCTACGCGTTCGGGCAGAATCTGCGCCGCAAACAGCTGATCCAGCGCTTTCAGGCAATCGACTTCCGACACGCCATGCAGCGGGTTTGGGAAGGGTAAGCGATAGATTTCGCCAGGGAATGGGCCGAAATTTTGTTTATAGGGCGCGCTCATGCCGGTGAGTGTGACACCGAGCAGCGTACGACCGTGAAACGCGCCGTCAAAGGCGATAATGCCTGGACGTTGGGTGTGAGCGCGGGCAATTTTTACCGCATTTTCTACCGCTTCTGCGCCGCTGGTGAAGAACACGCTTTTATAGGCTTCATCGCCGCCTACCAGTTTATTCAGGCGCTGCGCCAGTTCGATGTAACCCGGATACGCTACCACCTGAAAACAGGCGTGCGACACCAAACCAAGCTGACGCGTCACCGCATTCACTACCGCCGGATGATTATGACCGACGTTAAGCACACCAATGCCACCGACGAAATCCAGATAGCGATTGCCTTCAACGTCCCAGACTTCACTGCCTTTGGCGCGTTCAATGACCAGCGGATGCGCGGTGACGACGCCACGCGGCACATTCTGCTCACGCGCATCCAGTAACACAGCGTTATCCGAATATGTTTGCTGTTCCATAACATTCTGCATTTTCAACCCCTATCCACGTAACGTTCGATTGGCTCAAGTATCGCAAGCGGTTGGATTCGCACGCTGCTGTAATAACCTGAGCAGCGGCATTTCCTGTCAAAATCCTGCGTCAATCAGCAGGGAAATTTCTCACTCAGCGCCTGACGAACCAGCGCGACAAACGCATTGATGCCGTAAGGGATCAATGCGTCATTAAAGTCGTAAGCAGAATGGTGCAGCGGCTTGCTCGGCGCGCTGCCCAGCCAGAGATAAGCGCCGGGTTTGGCCTGCAACATAAACGCGAAATCTTCTGAGGTCAGCGCGGGTTGTCGAGCGGTTTCGGCAGTAAATCCCGCCTGTTTAACCGCGTTCAAGGCAAAATTCGCTTCAGTTTCGCTGTTGACCGTGGCCGGGTAATAACGCAGATAGTTGACCTCGACATTGAGCCCATGCGCTGCCGTGACGTGTTCTGCCATCTGGCGCAGCCGCGTTTCGATAACATCCTGCGCCGCCGGGCTAAAGGTGCGAACGGTGCCCGTGATGCTGGCTTCCGCCGGGATCATGTTGTGTGAGAATCCGCCCTGCATCCGCGTCACCGTCAACAGTGCCGGTTCGCAAGGATCCAGCGCACGCGCCACCAGGGTATTCAATTGCACCACCAGTTCGCTGGTCGCCAGCAAGGTGTCGCGGGTGAGATGCGGCTGCGCAGCATGACCGCCGCCCCCTTTTACCGTGATGTCGAAACGATCTGCCGCCGCCATGATGGCGCCGGGCCGGGTGTGGATTTCACCCAGCGGCAGTTCCGGCCAGTTGTGAATCGCATACACCGCTTCGCACGGAAAGCGCGTGAACAGGCCATCGTCAATCATCGCTTTGGCTCCCGCCTGCCCTTCTTCGGCAGGCTGGAAGATAAAGCAGACGCTGCCGTCAAAATCAGTGTGCCGCGCCAGCTGCTCGGCGGCCCCTAATAACATCACCGTATGACCATCGTGACCGCAGGCGTGACAAACACCAGCATGGGTGCTTTTCCACGGCGCATCGCCGTTGTCCTGCATCGGCAAAGCGTCCATGTCGGCGCGCAGGCCAATCATGCGGCTGCTTTGCCCTTTTCTCAGCACGCCTACCACGCCGGTTTTGCCGAGTCCGCGATAGACCTCAATGCCCAATGCCTGAAGGAAGTTCGCCACGATATCGCTGGTGCGTTGCTCCTGATAGCCCAGCTCAGGATGCGCGTGCAGATCGCGGCGCAGCGCAACTAAGGGTTCAATAGCGATCTCAAGATTCATTTCAGTAGCCTCGCGAGCGATCAATTAAACCGATCATCGGTTCACCACGCTGATAACGGCGCAAATTTTGCAACAGTGCCGCAATGGCGCTGTCGGTTTGCGTTTGGCTGGCGATATGTGGCGTTAACCAAATCGCAGGATGTGACCAGAAAGGATGCTCCGTAGGCAGCGGCTCGGGATCGGTAACGTCTATCACTGCGGCGCGCAGCTGACCGCTTGCCAGCGCCGCCAGCAGATCGTTTTCATTAAGCTGGGGCCCGCGTCCGGCCTGCACCAATCCCGCGCCGTAAGGTAACTGGCGGAACAGCTCAGCATTGAGCAAGCCTCGGGTGGTGGAGGTCAGCGGCAACAGGCAAACCAGAATGTCGCTCTGGGCAAGGAAATCCGCCAGCTGATCGTCGCCATGCCAGCAGCGCACCCCCTCGATTTCGCGTGCTGTGCGGCTCCAGCCGGCACAATCAAATCCCATGGAAACCAGCTGTTTCAAGGCAGCCTGGCCGAGTTCGCCTAATCCCATGATGCCAACTCGGCGTTGTGACGCAGGAATGGCGTTATGCGCCCGCCATTGCTGATTGCGCTGCTGCTGGAAATAGCGCGGCATGTCGCGATGCAGGCCAATCACCGAAAAGGTGATGTATTCAACCATGCCTTGCGTCAGGCCCGGCTCAATCATCCGCACAACCGGAAGATCGGGCGGCAGTGCAGAGAGATCAAACTGATCCGCGCCCGCCCCCACCGAAAACAGCACTTTCAGGTTGGGAAAGGTGGCAAGAATATTAGCCGGCGGCTGCCACGCCACCAGGATTTCAACCTGATCCGCCTCGCCGATGTCGGGCCACAGATGCAGCTGAATATCTGGCGCGTGCTGCGCTAGCCAGGCCTGCCAAAGCAGACCGCGTTCAGGTTCCGATTTATAAACGATATGCATCAGGCCATCGCCTGGGTCATTAACCCAAACGCCTGCATGCCTAGTGGCGTCCAGGGCGTTCCCCGCACCATGATGGTGGGCGCATCCACCTGTTCCAGTCCGAGCGTAGTCAGCCACTCCGCCAGCGGCAGCGCGCCATCGGTATCAATGCGAATGAATTCACCGCCCAGGCCCTGCATCAGCGCAGTAATTAACGCCTGAGCAACCGGTAATTCTTTCGCGATCACTGGGCCAATCGCCCAGCCATGACCGAAACGGCGCAGGCTGGCGAAGCCCTGAATCTGCTGTTGGGCATTTTCCAGCACGATGGTCTGATTATCAGCAATCAGGTGCTGGTATAACGCAGGGCGCAGCATGCCGTGCGCCTGCTGATCTAACGCTACCAGCGTGGCATGATCGGCTTCGACCGCGCTGCGCAGCTGCAATCCGGTAGGAATGACAACGTTTGGTACCGCAGCCAGCGCCCGCGTTTGATGCTGACGGATGCTGCCGCAGGTGACAAACCCGAGCTTCTCATACAGCCCTTTACCCATTTCGGTGGCGTGCAGCCTGACGTTATAGCCCGGCACTTTTTCCAGCAGCGCCAGCATCAGCTGCTTGCCTAAACCGCGTCCTTGCTGCTGGTTATCTACAATCACTAATCCGATGGTGGCGGCTTTGTCGCCCCAGCGCCAGAGAATCGCGCTGCCGATCAGTTTGCCGTGTTCTTCAATCACCACGCCTTCACCCAACTGCTGCGCCAGCTGCCAGTCTTCGCGGCGATGCGGCCATTTCAACGCTTGCGTCAGGGTAAAACAGGTGTCGACATCGCCCGCTGTCATATTGCGTACGGTCATATTCATTGCTGTCTCCTTACATCATGCCCGGGGTTTCTAAGCCGCTGCCATCAACCAGACGGCTGTAACGATAGGGTGTGGGATCAACAATCGGCGTGGACTCGGTGGCAAGATCGGCGGCAAGACGACCCGCGCCCGGCCCAATGCCAAATCCGTGGGCGCTGTAGCCTGCCGATAACACCAGTCCCGGCAGTTTTGCCACGGTTGAAATCACCGGAATCGCGTCTGGCGTGCTGTCGATCATGCCGCCCCACGACTGCGCCAGCTTGAGGTTGGCCAGCGCCGGATACTCTTTGCGCATTGCGTCCAACCCTTCCTGCACAATGTTCGCGTCGGCGGCAGGATCAAGAATGCGCATCCGCTCAAACGGTGATTGCGCATCAAATTCCCAGCGGCCCATCGCTTCCGGGCCGTCAAAGAACGGCTTAAAGCCGAGGTTAAGTTTGAGATTCTTGCGGCGACTTTTGAAGGTGGGATAGAACTGACGCGCATAGCGCAGCCCTTGTGCACCCGGCTCTAAACGCCCGCGTCCCGATACCGAAACCGTGTAGCTGCCATCCAGCTGTGGACGACAGGCGAAACCTGGCGTGTAAAGCGGCATGCCGATGGCTTGCTCAATCGGTTGGGTGCGGAACGCGGTGCCGATCACATTGCCCAGCGGCAGGTCGATGCCGTGACGACGGCAGAACATGGAAGTCCAGGCACCCGCTGCGCAGATGACCCGATTGGTTTTGATCAAGCCGCGTTCGGTCCAGACGCCGCTGACACGCCCGGCGGAGATGTCCAGCCCGCGCACCGCGCATTGCTGAAACACCATTGCGCCGAGACGCTGCGCACCGATGACCAATCCCGGCGCGGCCAGCCGCGGTTCGGCGTGTCCGTCGGTGGGTGACGAAACGCCGCCAAGCCAGGCAGTGGTGCTGCCGGGCGTCATCGCTTTGGCCTGTTCAGCGCTGAGCATGTCACTGCGCACGCCGTAGTTTTTGGCCATCTGGCCCCACTTTTCCCATGCGGCGATGTCTGTTTCGATGCGCGTGGCGTAAACCAGCCCGCTGCGGCGGAAACCCAGCTCTTCACCCGTTTCCTGGTTAAGCTCGCCCCAGCGCTGGAGCGAATGGATGATCAGCGGTAATTCGCGTTCGTCGCGGTTTTGTTGGCGACACCAGCCCCAGTTACGGCTGGATTGCTCCGCCCCAACCAAACCTTTTTCGATTAACACCACTTTTAAACCCTGTTTCGCCAGTTCCCACGTGGCAGCTGAACCGGCAATACCGGCGCCGATGACGACCACATCTGCGGCGTCTGGGAAATTTGCACTGTCCTGTACATATCGAATCGGTGCAGGCATAGCGTTGCTACCTCTTTTTTGCTTATTGGATGGGTGTAGTCACCCTGAATAAATTGTGCTGGCTGCTTTAGTTTGTGCTGGCTGTCCCCCATCCCGGCCTTCCCCCGCCTGCGGGGGGAGGAGACGCTGCCGCGTGCGGGTGTTAAGCTGGCATAAAGCAGCGTCTTCCTCCCCCATTAATGGGGGAGGACCGAGGTGGGGGAAAGCCAGCACCCTCTAAAGGCAGCGCGCACCCGCCAGTGAAAGCACCCTTCCGTTATTCCGCCTTCAAAATCTCTTCGTGCTCATCCAACCAACCTTGCCTTAACTCCGGCACGGCGCGTTTCAGGCGCTCGAAATAGAGCTCGCTGGTTGGCTTGTCATAATCATTACGCGACAGCTGCGTCACGATGCGGCCACTTTTCATCACCACAATCTCATCACACACCGCGCGTACTGCGTGCATATCGTGGCTGATAAACAGTACCGACAAGCCCAGCTCACGGCGCAGCTCGCTGATCAAATCCAGCACGGCGGCAGCGACCACGGTATCCAGCGCTGAGGTCACTTCATCACACAGAATCAAATCGGGTTCTGCAGCCAGCGCACGCGCCAGGTTAACGCGTTGCTTTTGACCGCCCGACAGCGCCCAAGGGCGACGCCACAACACACTACGTGGCAGCTTCACCAGATCCAGCAGCTGATATAAACGCTGTTGGCGCGCCGCACCGCTCAAGCCATGAAACAGCGTCAGCGGGCGCGAAAGAATACGTTCAACACTGTGCGACGGGTTCAACGCGGTATCCGCCATCTGGAACACATACTGAATGCGGCGCAGCTCGTTATCGGGACGCTTATGCATATCGCCCGAAATATAGTGCCCGTTAAACAGAATGTGGCCGTGACTCGGCGCGTTTAGCCCGGCAATCGCGTGGGCCAGCGTAGTTTTCCCGGAGCCCGATTCGCCGATGATGCCAATCGCCTGGCCTTTCCATAGCTTGAGATTGATCTCTTCAAGAATGCGGGTTTTCGGATAACCATCGCTACCCCGCGGGCCGTAACCCGCCGACAGATCGCGCACTTCCATCAGTGGCTGGATATCGGCTTCTACCGGACACCAGTTGCTTGGGCGCTCTTTCTGCTGAGCAGCATCCATCAACAGGCGGGTGTATTCCGCCTGCGGTGCGCCAATCAGCTGTGCGGTGCTGCCATATTCGGCAATTTGTCCACGCAGCAGCACCAGAATGCGATCCGCCATTTGCGCGACCACCGCCAAATCGTGGCTGACATAAATTGCCGTCACGCCACGCTGTGCTACTACGCGGCGAAACGCTTTCAGAACTTCAACCTGGGTAGTGACGTCTAATGCGGTGGTGGGTTCATCAAGGATCACCACGTCAGGATCGCCAATCAGCGCCATTGCCGTCATTAAACGTTGCAGCTGTCCGCCAGAAACCTGATGCGGAAAACGGTCGCCGATAGTTTCAGGGTTCGGCAACGCCAGCTCGCGAAACAGCCCAATCGCTTTGGCTTTCGCGTCTTTGCGCGTCATGGTGCCGTGAATCACCACGGGCTCAATCACCTGATCAAGAATCTTCATGCCGGGATTGAACGAGGCCGCCGCACTTTGCGCAATGTAAGAGACTTTGTTGCCGCGAAACGCACGCAGCTGCGCGGGCGTCAGGCTGTTCACATCGGTCCCGGCCACGTGAATGTTGCCCTCGGCGATACGGCAACCGCTGCGAGCGTAGCCCATTAACGCCATTGCGATGGTGGTTTTACCCGAGCCAGACTCGCCAATCAGCGCCAGCACTTCGCCCTTTTGCACCGTGAAGCGAATATCTGAAACCAGATCGATCTCTTCACCCCTGTCGGTCTGCGCCGTCACGCGCAGTTTATCGACTGAAATCACCGGCATTGCCGTATGTGGCATCACGTTCATGCTCCCTCCTTCGCTAATGTCATGGGACGCATCGCTTGTAAGCTGTCGATGAACAGATTGGCACCAATGGTCAGGCTGGCAATCGCTAACGCAGGCATTAACACCGCAGGAGAACCATCAAACAGGCCCTGAATATTTTCGCGTACCAGGGTGCCCCAGTCGGCGTACGGTGGTTGCACACCAAGGCCGAGGAAGCTCAAACCACTCAGCAGCAATACGATGTAGACAAAGCGCAAACCAAAGTCGGTCAACATCGGATGCAGCATATTGGGCAGGATGTCGTGGATCGCGACATACCAGCGGCTTTCGCCACGCAGCCGTGAAGCACGTACGTAATCCATGCTGCGCAAGCTGCTGGCCATGGCAAACGCGATGCGGAATGCGCCCGGCCAGTACGTGAATACCGCTGTAAGGATCAGCATCGGCAGCGAGGAACCAAACACAGCGACGATCATCAGCGACAGTACTTTGCCCGGCAGCACCAGCAGTGCATCGTTGACGCGACCCAGTACCTCTTCCAGCCAGCGTCCCGCCATCGCGGCCAGCAGCGCCAGCAACGTGCCGATCACGCTCGCCAGCAATGCGGCGCTCAGCGCCAGGCCGATGGAGAATTTTGCGCCATACAAAATGCGGCTCAACATGTCACGGCCCAAATAATCGGTGCCCAACACGTTATCAGCGGTTACGCCGCCCATTAACGGGCCGCCACCGATATCATCAATGTTGTGCGGTGCCAGTTGATTACCGAATACCGCCATCAGCAACCAAAACAGGGACATCAACAAACCCAGTCGGCCTGAAATCGACAACGACTGAAAGAAACGCCAGGGAAGCAGCAGCGTATTCATTAGCTTCTCCATTTCGGATTAAAGGCGATGGTGAGAATGTCTGCCGCCAGCAGCAGCACCAGATACGAGGCGGCGAACAACATCACGCAGAGTTGCACCACCGGCAGATCGCGGTTGCTGACCGCATCCACCAGTTGGCTGGCGAGACCGGGATAGCTAAAAATGGTCTCGATGATAATGACGCCACCAAACAGGTAGGAGAGACTCAGCGATATGGCGTTGGCAATTGGGCCAACTGCATTGGGCAGCGCATGACGCAGCACTGCACGCAGCGGCGAGACGCCTTTCAACAGCGCCATTTCCAGATAGGGGCTGTCGAGCTGGTTGATAATGGCGGCTCGCGTCATGCGGGCCATCTGCGCCACCAGCACGCAGCACAGCGTGAGCACCGGCAGCGCGTAGGATTTCAGATAACTGATTAAATCCATATCCGGGCTGCCAAACGACATCGCAGAGACCCAATGCAGTTTCACCGCAAAGATCAGCACCGCCACGGTCGCGACTAAAAACTCGGGCACCGCAACCGTTGCCATGGTGCCAATCACCAGAGCACGGTCCAGCCTTGAACCCCGATTCATTGCCGCCACAATGCCGATAATCAACGCCAGCGGCACGCAGATCAGCGTGGTGATCCCCGCCAGTTCAAAGGTGGCGGGAATGCGCTGCGCCACTAATTGTGAAACCGGCAGATGGCTGGCAAATGAGGTGCCAAAATCGCCCTGCATCATGCCACCCAGCCAACTGAAATAACGCATCAGCAGCGGCTGATCCAAGCCCAACTGCTGACGCAACGCCGCTACCGTTTCCGAGGTAGCGTTTTGCCCAAGGATCATCTGCGCCGCATCACCCGGCAGCATACTGGTGATAAAAAACACCACCGCCGAGACGATCAGTAAGGTCAGGATGCCCGCGCCAACACGCCGGGCAATCAGGAACATCATGTATCGGTTCATCGGCGTACTCCTTTTCACGGTAGCGGTTAACAGGTTAAGCGGAGAGCCAGGCGAATTCGTGGAAGCGATAGCCCATCATCATGCCCGACGGCCAGGCTTCTACACCCTTCACTTTCTTGCTGTAACCATCAGTGGAGCTGATAAACGTTGGGATGATGGTGCCGCAGTGGTCATAAATCAGTTTCTGCATATCGCCATACATCTGTTTGCGTTTGGCCTGATCGCGCTCGCCGCGTGCAGTCACCACCAGCTGATCGAACTGATCATTCTTCCAGCCCGATTCATTGTTGGGCGCACTCGACATGTAGAACTGCGAAAACAGCATATCCAGCGTGGGCCGTGGGTTGATGGAGCCGTAGCCCACCGGATCTTTGGTCCAATGGGTTGACCAGTAACCGTCGTAAGGCACGCGGCGCACTTTGAAATTGATGCCGGTGTTACGCGATACCTGCTGAATCAGCTGACCGCCTTCGTTCGAGCCTTCGATATTTGGCGTGGTGATAATCTCAACCGTCGCGCCGGTCATGCCCGCTTTCTGGATATGGAATTTGGCTTTTTCTGGGTCAAGTGGACGCGGTTTGAGATCGGCGTTGTAGAGCGGATGCCAAGGCGGAACCGGCGTATCGTTACTGACATCGCCATAACCTTGCAGCACGGTTTTGACCAGCATTTCGCGGGGTTGCAGATACTTCATCGCCAACACGAAATCTTCGTTGCTGCCTGGCTTCACATCCGTGCGCACAATCAGGTTGGTGTACATGCCAGATTTACTCTCCAGCACGCCAAAATCGCTGGTGGCTTTGATGCGTTTACAATCGGCGGCACTTAACGTTGAAACGATGTGCAAATCGCCCGACATCATGCCGTTGACGCGTGCGGCCTGATCGGTCACGCCCAGCAGTTCAACTTCATCCAGATGCGGCAAGCCGGGTTTGAAATAATTGGGGTTGCGCGTTCCCACCGAACGGGTGCCCGGCGAGAACTCTTTACAGACATACGGGCCAGTACCGATGCCTTTGGTAAAATCTTTGGTGCCATCCTGAACGATCAGGAACGGCGGCGTAGCCAGCATGTAGGGCACGTCGAAGTTGGCGCTGCTTAACACCAGTTGCACTTCATTATCATTGACTGCCGTGAAGGTTTTGAACTGATCGGCCAGCTTAAAAGCATTTGATGCGACGGCGGGATCTTTGTGGCGGCTCAACGAATAAATAACATCTTTGGCGGTGAGCGGCTTGCCGTCGTGGAAGGTGACGCCTTTGCGCAGTTTGATCTGCCAGGTAATGCCATCCGTTGATTCAATCGATTCTGCCAGCGCCGGTTTGGCGGCAAGGTTTTTATCCAGCTCAGTCAGGCCGTTATAGAACATATATTGACGCGTGTAGTCGCCGCTGTTGTTGCTTTTTGCTGGGTCCAGCGTGTCGGTGGCGGAGGCGTTTGACATCGCCGCGCGCAACTTGCCGCCCTTCACAGGGTTCTCAGCAGCAAAGCCCACTTGTGGAAAACCCATCAGACCACTGCTCATTGCGGCGCCTGCCGACAACAACTTCATTAAACTGCGGCGGGACAGTGATCCTTCCGTGATCATCCGCGTCAGTGCCGGATTTACTGCGCCAGAATCTTTATCAAATTTACCCATCTGTAGACCCTCAATAAGCATTCAATAAGCGTTCAATAATCGATTCCCTCACGGTTCCTGGTTACAGGAAGGCGACAATCAGGCATATCCCAATACGCTTACTGAAGTAAGTGATTCGGATGAGCACATGCAGCCAACGCCCCTGCAGCCTGAAACAGGACGGGAAATCAGGAGAGCCGGTCCTTGGCCTTGTAATACAGCCCGGCGAGCGGCAAAAACCATGGCTTGCCGTGATAACCAGGCAAGGCAGGCCACGTCTCGCGTTGCCAGGGATTCTGATTGGTTTTTTCAGCCAGCAAGTCGGCCATTACGCGCCCCATCCACACTGACATCTGCGTGCCGTGACCGCTGTAACCGAGTGAATAAAACAGGCCATCCTGTTCACCGGCGCGTGGCAGGCGATCGGCGGTCATGTCCACCATGCCACCCCAGCAATACGCCACGCGCGCCTTGCTCAACGGCGGAAACAGCGTGGTGAACGCATCACGCAGGATCTCACCACTGCGTGAATCGGAGGTAGGGTTACTGACAGCAAAGCGTGCCCGGCCACCAAACACCAAGCGACGGTCGGCGGTGGTGCGGAAATAGTTACCGAGGTTCATTGAGGTGACATACGTGCGATCCTGCGGCAAGACCTGACGCAGCAGTTCGTCGCCTAACACTTCCGTTACCACGATGAAACTGCCCACCGGCACGATGCGGCGCTGGAACCAGGGAAATGGCCCTTCCGTTGAGCAGCCGGTTGCCATCAACACTTTGTCGGCAACGATTTCACCCTGAGCGGTTTGCACGCGATGGCGATAGCCGTCGAGACGCTCCAGCCCGGTCACTGCATGATGCGGATAAATTTTTGCGCCGTGGCGTGCAGCCGCATTCGCCAACCCCACACCAAACTTGCCCATGTGCATCTGTCCGCCGCGCTTTTGCAACAAGCCGCCGTGGAAATCGTTGCTGCCCACTTCGCGATGAATTTCCTCTTTGCCGAGCAGTTCAATCTCTGGATCAACGGTGCGGCGCATCAATTCCCAGGCTTCGCGTAGACCGGCGAAATGGGACGCTTTACTCGCCAGTTTGATTTTGCCGCACAAGCGAAAATCGCAATCGATCTGTTCTTCATGCGTGAGCTGCTCGACATAGCTCACCGCTTCGTCGTAAGCACGATAGAAGCGGCTGGCCTGTTCTACGCCCTGGCTCGCCACCAGCGAAGCGAAATTCTGCGCTACGCCCGTGTTACAGTGCCCACCGTTACGCCCCGAGGCTTGGCTCATTACCTCGCCGCTTTCCAGCACCACCACGCTGACGCCGCTGCGTGCCAGATTGAGCGCCGCCGAGATGCCGGTAAACCCGCCGCCGATTACCACGACATCAGCCTGTGAAGGCAGTGATTCTTTGGCCGCGCCGGTAAAAGCGGGGGCGGTGGCTTGCCAGAACGATTCGAGTTTCATTACGTGGTCCTTAAAGTCCGACGACGCCAGGCAGGCCGCCAATATCTTTGATTTCGGTGTAGCCGTAAGCCGGATTGGCGGGCTCATGCCCACGATCCACCCAGACTTTGTTGGTAATGCCGAGATCGTGCGCGGTCATCAGGTCATATCGCAGGCTGGAAGAGACGTGCAAAATTTCGTCTGGTCGGCAATCGAGCTTCTCCAGCATGTATTCGAAGCCTTTCATCTGCGGCTTGTAAGCGCCCACTTCTTCTGCGGTGATGGTCATGTGAATCGGTGCACCGAGACGCGGAATATGATGCGGGATCAGGTCATTCATGGAGTTGGTCAGCAGCACCAGCGGGAACTCTTTTGCCACTTTAGCCAGCCCGGCGGGCACGTCTGGATGCGGGCCCCAGGTGGCGCAATCGGTATAGATGAAGTCGCTGTCAGCTTTATCCCAGCGCACGCCCCATTTTTTGCAGGTGCGCTGCAGAGCGTTGCTCACTACGTCGTAATATGGCTTCCACGCGCCTAACACTTCATCCATGCGATAGCGGGCGAAATCGGTGGTAAATGCGCTCATCGCTTCTGGCGCTACGCGCTCAGAGAAACAGCGTTCTGCGGCACCGGCCATATCAAAGAAGATCAGCGTGCCGTAACAGTCAAAAGTGATGTATTTAGGTTTAAACAGTGCCATGAAACAACCTCGTCATTGTCAGATGTTTAGTTTAAAAATCGATGAGTACGCTTTTCTGGCGTTGGCAGGCCTGAAACGCCTGACGGCCTAAATCTTTGCCGATGCCTGAACCGATAAACCCGCCGGTTGGAATAATGAAGTCGCCGGAGCGGCCGTAGCGATTGATCCACACGGTGCCCGCTTCAATGGCGCGCATGGCACGCAGGGCGCGCGGTAAACTCATGGTGTGAACCCCGGCGCACAGACCATAAATCTCATGCGCCGCCAGTGCTAAACCTTGCTCTTCGTCGTCAAAGGTTTGCACCGTCAACACCGGGCCAAAAATTTCCTGCTGCACGGCGGGATTATCCTGCGCCACGCCGCTAAGCAAGGTGGGCTGCCAAAACCAGCCGCCGTCGGTGTTAGCAAAACGTTCACCGCCCACCAACACTTCTGCGCCCTGCGCTTTTGCTGCCTCGATAACCGAACAGACTTTGTTGCCCTGGCGTTCGTCGATCAGTGGCGCATAGCGGCTTTGATCGTTCCAGGTTACGCCAGGCTGAACTTCGCGGCACAGCGCGGCTAAACGTTCAACCAGCGGATCGGCAATGCCTCGCTGTACAATCAAGCGGGTGCCCGCGACGCAGGCTTGTCCGCCGTTGGCGGTGAAGCCCCGAAGAATACGTTGCGCCAGCTGATCAATATCGCCCGCATCATCAAACACCAGCTGCGGGCTTTTACCGCCCAATTCCAGCGTGACCGGCTTCATGCCAAACTGCGCGGCATCACTCATGATGCGGGCGCCGGTTAACGTTGAACCGGTGAACGAAACTTTGCGCACCAGCGGATGTTTTACCAAGGCACTGCCAGTCACCGCGCCGCTGCCCTGCACAATGTTCAGCACGCCAGCGGGTAATCCTGCTTGCACTGCCAGCTCAGCCATGCGCACAGTTGAAAACGGCGTCAGTTCTGAAGGCTTCAGCACCACAGCATTTCCTGCTGCCAGCGCCGGGCCGCATTTCCATGACGCCATCGACAATGGGAAATTCCATGGCGTAATAGCACCAATCACGCCATAAGGTTCAGGGATCAGCATCCCGAGGCTGCTTTCACGGGTAGGAAACAGGTCACCGCTGTATTTGTCTGCACATTCGGCGTAGAAACGAATGGCTTCTGCGGTGAACGGAATTTCGTGCTGCACCACATCGCTGATTGGACGGGTTGAACCCAGCGATTCAAGTTGCGCTAATAAGCTGTCTTGCTCGATGAGATCGGCCCAGCTACGTAATACGCGACCACGTTCACGCGGTGAGCAGCTCGACCAGCCGCTGGTTTTCAGTGCCTGGTGCGCACTATTCACTGCGCGATCAACATCATCCGGCTGGGCTTCATTGATCGTGGCAAAGACTTTGCCATCGGAAGGCCGCTTGACCGCAAACGGCGCGCCTTGTGTCTGAGTATGTTGGCCATCAATATAATGACCAACAGGAAGAGAGACTTTTTCAGGGTCGAAACTTAACATGGAAGAATCCTTATTTGTTACACCCATCACTCGCTGATTAATTAGCTTTTCATCGCGACTTATATTCAGTGTTAATAAGCTAATGCAGAAAGTATGCCAGCCACGAAAAAAATAAAAATGCGTTTAAAACAGCGCAAAAAAATTTTCTGCCGTATTACAGCAGCAAAATTTGCGGAATTGCCGAACATTTAAACAGATGATTTACTTCACAAAATATTTGCATCGCTTTGGTGCGCCATGCACGAAACTTGCACTAAAAGGGAGAGGACGCGTAAAACTGGATGGAACGCACAACATAAAAACGCCCATATTATTAATTGCAGGCGCTTTTTAATTAGTTACTTGCTAATACTAATTTTTAAATTATGTGAATGCCTTCACGTATTCCCTAAATAGTTCGGGTCGAAGAAAGGTTTGCAACCAACGCACCGGCAGTTTTAATTGGGAAATTACCGCTGTGTATCCCCTAAATAATTCAGTTCGAAGACAGGCATGCAACCCATGCACCGGCAGTTTTAAGTATAAGAATAACGCTACATACTCTACATAACTGAGGTCGAAGATAGGCATGCAGCCAACGCACCGGCAGTTTTAATTAGGAAATTACCGCTGTGTAACCCCTAAATAATTCAGTTCGAAGACAGGCAGGCAACCATTGCACCGGCAGCTTTAAGTATAAGAATAACGCTACATACTCTACATAACTGAGGTCGAAGATAGGCATGCAAACAACGCACCGGCAGTTTTAATTAGAAAATTAACGCTGTGTATCCCCTAAATAATTCAGGTTGCAGGAAGGCGGCAAGCGCGTAAGTCCCCGGGAGCATACATAAGTATGTGACCGGGGCGAACGCGTGCAGCCAACACACCTGCAGCCTGAAGTATGACGGGGGGCGAACGCGTGCAGCCAACGCACCTGCAGACGGGGATAGGACGGGGATATCAGAGGCTACCGATATGGAAGGTCTTCTGTTCTAGATACTCATCTATTCCGTAGCGTGAACCTTCGCGGCCTATTCCTGATAATTTCACCCCACCAAAGGGCGCAACCTCTAATGAAATAGCACCGGTATTGAATCCGACCATACCAAATTCCAGTGACTCGGCGACACGCCAGGCGCGACGAATATTTTCCGTGAAGAAATAGGCGCCAAGGCCATATGGCGTATCGTTCGCCATTGCGATCGCCTGTTCTTCGTCATCAAAAATAAACAGCGGTGCCACTGGGCCGAAGGTTTCTTCATGAGCTATACGCATTTTGTTCGTGACGTCACCTAACACCGTCGGCTGAACATAGGTTCCGTTGCCCTGGCTGATTCCGCCTGTGAGCAACGTCGCGCCCTGACTGAGGGCATCATCGATATGGCTGTTAACTTTTTCTACCGCACGCTCATTGATCAGCGGCCCGATGGTGCTGCCTGGCGTGAAACCGTCGCCCACTTTTAAGGTTGCTACCGCTTCCAACAGACGCGCTGAGAAACGTTCATAGATGCCGCGTTGCACCAGGATGCGGTTAGCACAGACGCAGGTTTGCCCCGCATTGCGGAATTTACTCACCATGACGCCGGCTACGGCGATGTCGATATCGGCGTCATCAAACACAATCAATGGCGCATTACCGCCTAATTCCAGGCTAAGGCGTTTGATGCTGTCGGCGCTTTGCTGCATCAATAACTGACCAACGCGGGTGGAACCGGTGAAGGAGATTTTGCGTACAGTGCGACTTTCCGTTAACGCCGCACCAATCTCGGTGGGCAAACCGGTGACAACTTGCAACACGCCGGAGGGAAAGCCTGCGCGCTCTGCCAGAACCGCCAAGGCCAGCGCAGAAAGCGGTGTCAGCTCTGAAGGTTTCACAATAATTGGGCAGCCCGCCGCCAGAGCCGGAGCGACTTTGCGAGTGATCATGGCGATAGGGAAATTCCACGGCGTGATGGCGGCTGCCACCCCAACCGGCTGTTTCAATACCAGAATGCGGCGATCGTCGCTGGGAGAAGGAATCGTATCGCCATAAATGCGGCGCGCCTCTTCGGCAAACCATTTCACGAAGCTGGCACCATACAGTACTTCGCCTTTGGCTTCCGCCAGCGGTTTGCCCTGCTCAGCGGTCATGATGATTGCCAGGTCATCCGCGTTATCAATAATCAGCTGATGCCATTTTTCCAGCAGCGCTGCGCGAGCAGCATTGGGCGTTTTTCCCCAGCTGATGCGTACTGCATCGGCATGGGCAATAGCTTGTTCGGTTTCTTCCCGGCCTAACGCCGGTATGGTGGCAATGGTTTCACCGGTGGCTGGATCAATGACCGGCAGCGTTTCGCCCTGATGTGCGTCTTGCCAGCGTCCGCCAAACAGCGCCTGCTGGCGCAGCAGATCGCCATCTTTAAGTTGTATCCGCGACATAACATCCCCTCGTGATGGTTTTATTTCACTTTATCGCGTCGCGTCAGCGCAGGATGTTTTTCTACGGGATGAGAAAGGAAGTTCAGGGAGTTTTCACTGCGGAAAAAAAATTTTATGCCGTGGAACGCGCCCAGCCTTGCCGGGCGCTTTTGCTTAAATTTGGAAATCGAGTACCGGTTCTTCATCGCTGGTGTAAGAGAGCGCTTGACGCTTGATCTCTTCCAGCGACAGATTGGCATTACACAACTCCAGGAACTGCCAAACGTAATTGCGCTGGAGCTGGCCGCGCTTCAGACCGAGCCACACGGTGCTGGCTTCAAACAGATGTGTTGCATCCAGACGTACCAGATCTTCACCCTCATCCAGCTCACAGGCTTGATCAGCGAGAATACCGACGCCAAGACCGAGTTTTACATAGGTTTTTACTACGTCGGAGTCCTGCGCACTCAGCACGATATCAGGCCGTAAGCCCGCGCCCTGGAATGCGCGGTCAACCCGCGAACGGCCTGTTATGCCCTGACGATAGGTGATCAGTGGATACTGGCTGAGTTTACTGAGTGAAACCGGCTGCTGCTGCACCAGTTCGTGATCTTTCGGCACCAACAAGGCATGATGCCAGCTGAACCATGGAAAGGCGGCCAGGCTAGAATTATTCACCAGCTGTTCACTGGCGATACCGATATCCGCTTCGCCTGCCAACAACATGGTGACGATCTCCTGCGGCGAACCTTGGTTTAACTCCAGGCGCACGTTGGGATAGAGCTGACGGAACGCCTTGATCACACGCGGCAGGCTGTAACGCGCCTGAGTATGGGTAGTGGCGATGGTGAGAATACCGCTGGTTTCGTTGGTAAAGACATCGGCGAGACGCCGCACTTTGCCCGCCTCATCAAGAATGCGTTCGGCAATGGTGAGCAGCGCTTTGCCCGGCTCAGTCATCCCCAACAGACGCTTACCGCGACGGATGAAAATCTCTACACCGAGCTCATCTTCCAGATCGCGTATATGGCGACTCACTCCCGACTGGGAAGTAAACAGCGTATTCGCAACTTCCGTTAAGTTAAACTCACAGCGGGCCGCTTCACGAATGATTTTAAGTTGCTGGAAATTCACGATATTTACCTCCCTTTACGAAACCTGTTCTTCAGATGGTAAGAACTATTATTGATAACAACAAATAATAAAAAAGATTCTTATATGACTTTAGGGAATAAGTGGAGGGGTTCGGGGTGCGAACCGGTGCCTGGGTTCGGGGCGCGAACCGGCGCTTGAGTCCGGCACGCCGAAACGGGCGCGGTGGCTTTTTCGTTCGCCCGCCAACCGGGCAGTTTCATTTCCTCCCTGCGGGCGACCGACAAGGGTTGCTGAGTGGCAACCCTTGACCCGCGCTTCCGGCCAGCCCCCTCGCCGCTTCGCGGTTCCCTCGTTTTTTCACGATTTCTGACGGACCGGACGGATTCGCCATCCCTGGCTCACCCCGTCCTCATCGCGGCATCCCTGCCGCTCGTCCTGAAATCCCTCATTCTCTCGGCGAGTGAAATGGCCTCTGGCAAACCCCGCGGCAACAGCGGCACCGTTTCTTTTATGTTTAGCACTGCTGTGAATCTCACAAACCCATTCCGCCTTCTCGCGTCTTCGGTTACTGAATTTCTACAGCCCTGTCTGTGGGCTTTAGTTTTATGAACTGAGTCTTGGAGCATCGGAGTTTCAGACGAGGATGTATGTCAGAAAGAAAAGAAAGTGGCAGGCGGTGGGGTGCCGGAGGCATACGGTGCGCTGAGGAAAGAGCGGAGGCCAGGGCGAGCGGCAGGGATGCCGCGAAGAGGCTGGGTCGAGCCAGGACGGCGAGTCCAGCCGGTCCGTCAGGCCGGGTGAGTGACGAGGGAACCGCGCGAAGCGTGGCGCGGAGTCTGCCGGACGCCGGGATTGTTAAGGGGCTGGCGTAAGCCCCTTAACACGTCCGCCTGCCCGGAGCAGATGAAACTCCCCAGCGCCTGGCGGGCGTAATCTTCTCAGTGCAAATCCGCTGCAAGCAAAATCCGCACTCCGTGCACTGACCTTAGCCCGCTGCAAGCGTGACATACCCACACTGGGCATTCCCCACCAGCGGCTGGTCGGTCCGCAAACCGACAAATCAGCTCACTAGCATCAGCTCGCGCTCTTCTGTCAGTGGCTTATTCAATAACGACAATAGAATATTTTTTACTGCTTGCGCCGAAGGTGACAGCGGCAAACGTGCGGAGACGTTTAGCGACAGCGGCAGATTCAGCGATGGGCTGTTGATGCGCGCCATCCAGGCATTGGTTGAACCCACTAGCGAACGCGCGGCGGATTCGGGCAACACGGAAACGCCCATGCCGCTGGCCACGGCGGCAGTCAGTGTGGAAATAGATTCAATCTCACCGATAATGCGCGCGCTCAGACGACGCAGTGAGAACGCTTCGTCAACGCGTTTGCGCACTGCACTGTAATCACGTGGCAAAAACAGGCTCATCTGCGCGACATCCGCCAGATCCACGGTGCTGCCAGGACAATCAGTCGCACCCACCAGATAAAGCTCTTCTTTCATTAATGGGATGCTGTTAATACCGGCCGTCGGCGCGCGATCGTACAACACTGCCATATCGAGCTGACCGTTCATCACTTTTTCATTGAGTGAACTGCCGCTGTTTTCGTGCAGATACACCAGCACATCTGGAAATTGTTCGCGAACCGTTTGCAGCAATGGCATGGTCAGCGTAGAGGCCGCTGTGCCGGGTGCAAGGCCAATCGAGACCTGGCCATTCAACGCTTGTCCGGCGTTGATCACGGCTGTTTGTGCCTGCTCACACTGACGCAGAATAGTGCGTGCGTGAGCATAGAGAATTTTACCGGCTTCGGTTGGCGTTACGCCGCGCTTAGTACGGATCAGCAATTGTTGATCCAGTTCATTCTCCAGCGTAGCGACCTGCTGGCTGAGCGCAGGCTGTGCAATATGCAGCACTTCTGCTGCCTGAGTCAGACTGCCGATATCGACGATTTTAACAAAGTACTTCAGTCGTCTTAAATTCATCATGCCTCCGTCACCTTCCCCGAATAGTTAGCTGGTCGAGCCAGCCACTTTGTAGTGAAGGAAATTGCAATATGCAGGCCAGGTTGCAACATAAGGTGCCTTAGAAAAGCCAGAGTTATCCTAACGGCCCGGAAAATAAGCGTTTCTAATTACCTCTTACGGGTTAATAAGCACAAAGCATGAGTGATAGCATCAAATAACTTAGGGGTGCGCACTGATATGGTGCAGAAGTTGCGAGTCAGATGTGCAAAAAAGTGATGGCTGGTCGTACACTTTTAGTGCAGTTCGATCCAGGAGGGCGCATCAAAGACGCCTAGAGACTGCCTTAACAGATATCCAGAAGTTAATATGATGTAAACGTTATCAGTGGTTAATCTTATGATCATGAGGTTAGGCGTCGTTTGTCCCCCTCCTCAATCCTCTGAAGTGCGAGGTCGTTTGTCCCCCTCCTCAATCCTCCCCCATACATGGGGGAGGAAGATGCTGCAATATGCCCGCTTTGTACCTGCATGTGGCAGCGTCTCCTTCCCCCGCGTCGCGGGGGAAGGCCGGGATGGGGGACAGCGCGCAGAGGAAGTCGTTTGTCCCCCACCTCAGTCCTCTGAAGTGCGAGGTCGTTTGTCCCCCACCTCGGTCCTCTGAAGTGCGAGGTCGTTTGTCCCCCACCTCGGTCCTCCCCCATAAATGGGGGAGGAAGACGCTGCAATATGCCCGCTCTGTACCCACATGTGGCAGCGTCTCCTTCCCCCGCGTCGCGGGGGAAGGCCGGGATGGGGGACAGCGCGCAGAGGAAGTCGTTTGTCCCCCGCCTCAATCCTATGAAGTGCGAGGTCGTTTGTCCCCCACCTCGGTCCTCCCCCATAAATGGGGGAGGAAGATGCTGCGATATGCCCGCTCTGTAACTGCATGTGGCAGCTATTTACCCGCATGCGGCAGCGTATCAGCGTTTTTTACGGTTACGATGCATATCTATGGAGACAGCCGCGACGATGATGATGCCTTTGATGATGTCCTGAATATAAGCATCCACGCCAATGAAGGTGAATCCGCTTTTTATCAACCCGAGGATCACCGCGCCAATCAGCGTACCGGTAATGCGGCCGACGCCGCCCATTAAGCTGCTGCCACCGATGACCGCTGCCGCAATCGCATCCAGTTCGTAGGCCATGCCCATGCTTGACTGTCCGCTGCTGACGCGAGCCGCCAGCACCACGCCTGCCAGGCCAGAAAGTGCGCCCGCGATGGTATAAACGATGATCAAATATTTGTTCACGTTAATACCGGAGACTTTCGCCGAGGTCATGTTACCGCCGATGGCATAAACATATTTTCCGTAGCGCGTATGCTTAAGTGCGATATGGAACAGGAAAGCCACCACCAAAAAGATAATCACCGGCATTGCGCCCTGACCGATTGAAGTAAAGCTGTCGGAGAGGAAACTGATCGGATTACCCTGCGTGTAATACTGCGCCAGGCCGCGCGCGGAAACCATCATGCCCAGCGTGGCAATGAACGGTGGAATGCCGGTGCGGGTAATCAATACGCCGTTGACCAGGCCGCACAGTAATCCGACCCCAATCCCGGCACCAATCGGTATTGCCGCAGGCATATTCACCAGCGACGGGAACATCGGTGAAAGACTATCAGACGTTTGCGCAAGACTCGCTGCCACCACGGCTGTCAGGGCAATGACCGAGCCGGAGGACAAGTCGATGCCGGTGGTAATAATGACTTGTGTCACGCCAACCGCGATAATGCCGATGATCGCAACCTGCAGCAGAATCAAAATCAAACGGTTAGTGTTCATCAGGAACGATTGGTCGCGTACGTACCAACCGGCCATTTCAAAAATTAATGCAATACCGACCATGACAATAAAGATGCCGGTATCTCTGGGCAGCTTGTGCCGCAGATTGGTGAAAAAAGAGGGTTGCTGCTGGGATGCCGGATTGGCAGTCACTTTCATATTGCTCATAGTTTTCTCACGCCTCACTCAGATGCCAACGACAGAATGGTTTCCTGGTCGGCGTCTTCTTTATCGAGGATGCCGGTTATACGTCCGCCGTGCATAACCATCACGCGGTCGCTCATGCCGAGGATTTCCGGCAGTTCAGACGACACCATGATGATTGCCACGCCACGATTCGCCAGTTCACTGATCAAGCGATAGATTTCAGCTTTCGCCCCGACGTCAATACCGCGCGTCGGTTCGTCCAGAATCAAAATCTTGGGTTGAGCCAGCAGCCAGCGCGCAATCAACACTTTCTGCTGATTACCGCCGCTGAGGTTATTGATGATCTGATCCATGGTTGGCGTTTTGATGTTAAGACGACGAATCTGCTCCATGCAGTCCTGCGCCATCTTCACGTGACTGACAAAGCCGCTTTTGCCGCTGTATTCCGGCATGTTGACGATGCTCATGTTCTCCATCACCGACAACACCAGAAACAGCCCGGACTTTTTACGATCCTCTGTCAGAAACGCCATGCCTTTCTCAATCGCTGTAGAGGGTGAATCGATATTCACCGGCACGCCATCAATCAGCACTTCGCCGCTGTCAAAACTCTCCATACCAAACAGACTTTCCATCACCTCGCTGCGCCCTGCGCCAACCAGTCCCGCAACACCGAGGATTTCCCCTTTACGCAGCGTAAAATTGATGTCGGTGAAGCGATCTTTGCAGGTGAGATTACGCACCGTCAGCACATCTTCGCCGATGGCATTGTTGAATTTCGGGAAGAGCTGGGTCAGTTCACGCCCTACCATTTGGGTGATCAGCGACTGACGTGTAAACGCCGAGGTGTGGTTGCTGCCAATCCAGCTGCCATCACGGAAAATACTGACTTCGTCAGTAATCGCGAAAATCTCATCCATCTTATGGCTGATATAGATGATGGCTTTGCCCTGCTCACGCAGGTCGCGAATAATGGTAAACAGATGGGCAACTTCGGTTTCCGTCAGCGCGGAAGTGGGTTCGTCCATGATCACGACGTCTGAATTCCATGACACCGCTTTGGCAATTTCGACCATTTGCTGCGACGCAATACTGAGATCGCCCACCATCCGATCGGCTTTCAACCGAATATTCAGTCTGTTTAACAGCTCTTGAGTTATCTGGTTAAGCTTGCCGTGATCGACGAAGCCAAGCCTCATCGGCTCACGTCCCAGCCAGATGTTCTCAGCGACTGTCATGTACGGCACCAGATTCAACTCTTGGTGAATCATCGAAATGCCGGAACGCAACGCGTCCATCGTGTCCTGAAACTGCACCGGCTCCCCTTTAATGCGGATGGTGCCCATATCGGGACGGTACATCCCGATAAGGCACTTCATTAAAGTGGATTTGCCCGCGCCATTTTCGCCCATCAAGGCATGCACCGTTCCCGAACGCACGCGCAGCGAGACGTTGTCGAGTGCTTTGACTCCCGGGAAAAATTTGCTGATACCTTCGGCTTCAAGCGCAAAAGCGGTCATACATCACCTCCGTACGGCTAAGTCGGGAACGACTATTTCTGGTTCATGCTGGTGTATTTGGTGTAGTTCTCTTTGGTGATCAGCTGGAACGGGATATCGACCACTTTCTGCACTTTCTCGCCATTAACCAGTTTTATCGCCGTTTGCACCGCGCCTTCACCCTGACCTTTGGCATCCTGGAATACGCTGGCGACCATTTTGCCGTTCTTGATCATCTGCAACGCATCTGGCGTACCATCTACGCCCGCCACCAAAATGTGATTGTCGTTTTTGCCCAGCGCCTGTAGCGCACCGATCGCCATTTCATCGTTATTGGCGGCGATGGCCTGAATGTCATCACCTGCTGTCATCCAGTTGCTGACAACGTCAACCGCATCATTGCGGGTAAACTTCGCCGTCTGTTTTTGGATGATTTTGATGCCGGGATATTTCGCCACTACCGCTTCAACCCCTTTGGTACGTTCACGGGTTGACTCATTGGCTAAATCGCCCAATAAAATGGCAATATTGCCTTTCCCGTTCATGGATTTAGCCAATGCTTCCATCTGCAAACGCCCGGCCAGCTCAGAATCGGAACCAACATAGGCCATCTTGTCTGTGAGATCAGCCTGAGGACGACGGTTAACAAACACCAGCGCCACGCCTGCTTTTTTGGCCTGATCCAGAATCGGTTTTACCGCATTGGTATCCACCGGGTTCACGATGATGGCGTCGACGCCTTGACCGATAAAGTTCTGCACCTGCTGGAGTTGCTGCGCCACATCGCCTTTGGCATCTTCGATCTGACCTTTTACGCCATCTTTCTGCATCTCTTTCTGAATCGAGGTGCGCACAATGGTCAGAAAGTTGTCATCGAACAGCGCCATAGAGACGCCAACTTGAATATCTTTTGCCATTGCGGCGGCGGGCAACATGCAGGCTAACAGTGAAGCAACGATCGTTTTTTTAATGTTCATAGGAACCCTTCTTTATTGTTAACTTGCTCAGTGAGTTGACACCGCGAATGAAAAATATCTTTTACATTCATTCAACACTGCTGGCGTTTTTTATCAGTTTGATGAGGTAAGACTTTCGGTTTAACGCATTTTTGTGACCGACAACTCCTTTTCACAATCACTTGATCTAAAACCATTTAATTTCAAAATCGCGTTTCACTTTTTTCACTTAATTTCCTCCGTGACCGTAAGCAGTTCGTTTGTTCCATATATTGGCGTTTTGAAATTTTTATCATAAAAGCACTGAAATGATTGTTTTAACATCGTCAAATAACAAAACTTTGACACGCCTCTAACATCTACAGAGAAATGCGCTTAAAGTGAGATCTCGTTGGCAGATTGAAAAGCAGGCGAATGCCATAAAAATGCGGCAATCCGCTGCTTTTACGAGCACTTGAACGCAATAAGACAAAGAGGGCTTTGACAACCCGCAGCAGCGTCGTTAATATTCGCCCCGTTCAAACGATTCCTCTGTAGTTCAGTCGGTAGAACGGCGGACTGTTAATCCGTATGTCACTGGTTCGAGTCCAGTCAGAGGAGCCAAATTTGAAAAGCCCGCTCAGGGAAACCTGAGCGGGCTTTTTGCTTTCCATCGCACGGTGTTTTCGCGGTTTCGACGCGAGCAAACGGGCATCGGGTTCCCGGCAGAATTACCGCAGTCGCCTCTGCTGCCAAAAGCATCAAGCCGCGGCTGTGTTAAAGTATCCCTTTCATTACTCCTGTTACTGAGCCCCATGTCGGATATTACAAAACGAAAAAATGACCCGGAAGGGCTAAAAAAACGCATTGTCGCAGGTGCATTAAAAACCTTTGCTGAGTTCGGTATGCAGGGTGCGCGCATGGAGCAGATCGCTGAGAACGCGCAAACCACCAAACGCATGGTGGTGTATCACTTTGGCACTAAAGAGCAGCTTTATATTGAGGTGCTTGAGCAGGTTTATCAGGCGATTCGCCAGCATGAAACGGGCCTGAATTTGGCCGTCATGTCACCCGAAATCGCGATGACTAAACTGGTCGAAGCCAGCTTTGATTACCATGTTTCGCACCCCGATTTTATGCGTTTAGTCTGTACCGAAAACCTGCTGCGTGGCCGCTACATCAGCCAATCCGCACGCATTAAAGAACTTAATCGCAGTGCGCTGGATCTACTGGATGACATCCTGACGCGCGGTCAGCAGCAAGGCCTGTTCATTAAAGAGGTGCAAACCATCGATGTGCATCGCCTGATCAGCAGTATTTGCGTCCACCACGTATCAAATCGCTATACCTTTAATGCGTTGTTCAGCCCGGACAACAACGAAGAGGAGAGCATCCAACGAAATCGTCACCTCGCAGTGACCGCAACGTTGCGATACATCCGCAAGCACGATTAGCAAAGCCAGCCCGCGTGGGTAATGGTCTACGCTTGATAGACGAACCCGCAAATACCTTAAAACAGGAATGCAGTTGTGAGCAGAGACGCCCGCCTTTATCCGCTTCGCCAAACTCATGTTGAACCACAAGATGACGCACTGTGGAACTGGGCACAAAACGCTCAGGTTGGCAGCCGTCAGCAGGTAAAACGTCCGGCAAACGAAGCGGAACTTCAGCAATTACTTCGCCAGTCACAATGCCAGGTACGCGTGGTTGGCAGCAAACTTTCGCCTGGCCGAATGCTACATGTGGGCGAGAACGATTTACTGCTGGATCTCAGTGCCCTTTCCGGCCTGATCGCCAGCGATGAAAACAGTGTTACTTTTGGCGCGGCTACGCCGCTGCAACAGGTTTATCGCACACTGACGGAAATGGATCGGATGCTGGGATCGTCACCCGGCGTCATTGCAGTGCAGACGCTGGCGGGTGCGATGGCTACCGGCACGCACGGCCAGGGATTACAGCAAAGTTCATTGGCGGATGAAGCGCTGCGCATTCGCATGGTGCTCGCCGATGGCTCGCTGCGTGAATTTGACCGTGGCGATGATGATTTTGCCGCCGCACAGGTCACGCTGGGCGCACTGGGCATTATCACCGCCGTGACGTTGCGCACTGAGCCGTTCCGCATTTTTACCTGCCATAAATTTGCCGTTAGCGCCGATAACCTTGAACAAGATTTACCGCGTTGGAACGACGAATATCCGCTGAGCAAAGCCTGGTGGTTTGTCGATGACAACTTGATGCATGTCTGGAATGCTCACGAAGCCAGTGACGCTGAACGTCAGCGCTATGAGCAGAACCATCGTCAGGTTGTGGAGCACGCGAATACCGGTGACGACAGCCTGAATGACACCATCGACCAAACCCTGGCACACATGCATCGCGATACGCAGATTCACGGTAAAGGCGGTAAGCAGTTCCGCACCGTGACCCGTTTCCGTGACTTTACCGATGTGACGGGCGACATCTATCAGTTATTTTGCCGTGGCATTGCGGTGCCGCAAATCAATGTGGAAATTGGCGTCCCGCTGGAAAACACGCCCGCGATCATCAGCAAGATCAAAAGCTGGTATGCAGAAAATCGTCCGCACATGCATTATCCCATTATTTTGCGCTGTACCGGCGCGTCATCCGCCTGGCTAAGCCCTTCTTACCAGCGCCCTACCTGCTATTTTGGCTTTGTGGTTTATTACGCCGATGATGGTTCACTTTCGCAGGATGGGCTGCATTTTTTGACAGAAATAGAAAAACTGCTGGTCGAAGAAGGCGGCCGTCCGCATTGGGGTAAATACTACGATGACCAGCGCTACACGTGGCGAGGAATCTATCCTAAATGGGATGAGTTCCGTGCCTTGCGCCGTCAGCTCGATCCACAGCTTCGCTTCAGTAACGACTACATCAATACACTTTTTGATTGAATTAAACGGGGAAAATCATGTTTGCTTGGGTAACGTTGTTGACTCAACCCGATTATTTAGTCGGCGTGAAAGCGCTGCACCGCTCGCTGAAACAGAGCGAAACACGCTGGCCGCTGGTGGTGATGACCACCGATGCGATCCCCTTAGCCGATCGCGAAGATTTGCAGGCCCAAGGCTGCGTTATTCACCATGTTGACCCGCTCTATCCGCGTGATGACCTGGATCAGCACTACGCATCCGCCCAGTTTGGTGAAGTCTGGACCAAACTGCGTGCCTGGCAGCTCACCGAGTGTGAGCGCGTGGTGTTTTTAGACGCCGACATGCTGGTACTGCAAAACATGGATGAGCTGTTTACGCTGGATCTCGGTGATAATCAGCTGGCGGCGTGTCACGCTTGCCGCTGTAATCCCAATAAAATTGCCTCTTACCCCGCCAGCTGGCAGCCGGAAGCGTGCCATTATACCTGGCAGGATCGCGGTGAGCCGGCACCCGCCGAGCTCGACAACTATCTCAACGGCGGTTTTCTGGTACTTAAGCCTGATAACGCGGTGTTTGAAGCGCTGGAGCAGCGCATCGCCGCTATCGATGATTTGAGTGCTTACGCCTTCTCTGAGCAAGATTTGTTGAATGAAGTGTTTGAAGGACGTTGGCTGGTGCTGCCTTACATTTACAACGCACTGAAAACACTGCCGTTTCAGCACAGCCAAATGTGGCAAGGTGATGAAGTGAAGAATCTGCACTACATTCTGGCTAAGCCGTGGAACCGCGATTTGGATCAGCCGGAAATCGAGCGTGACCGGTATTACGCGCTGGATAAACTCTGGTGGGAAAAAAGCGCAGAACGTTAATGTGCAGCCTGCCTTCCCTTGTGGAGGCAGGCTATTTACTCTCTACCTAAACCTCACACCGGCATCCATTTACGTTCCATAGCAGAGACCGCAATCGCTTCCAATACTTTCTGCACCTGTAAGCCTTCAGCGAAATCAGGCCACATTTTGTCGCCCGCCGCGATGCCGTTGATTAAGTCGCGGATCTCTACTGTCTTCTGATCGTTAAAACCGATGCCGTGGCCCGCCGAAATACAAAAATTGGCATAATCGGGATGCGCCGGGCCGGTTAAAATCGTCTTAAATCCCTGACGTCCAGCGGGATCATCGTGAAGATAAAGCTCAATTTCGGCCATGCGTTCTTGGGTATAACGCAGCGTTCCCTTGGTACCGGTGACCACATAAGTCAGCCCCATTTTGCTGCCGCAGGCGATGCGTGAGGTTTCAATTACGCCGTGCGCACCATTGTTAAATCGCAGCAGTGCACTGGCCTGATCTTCATTTTCAACCGCCACGTGCTGGCTGAGATCTTTAGGATTAGGGCGCGATTTAATCACCGTCATCATATCGCCGCTCACTTCAGCAATATCGCCCACCAAATAGTGCGCCATGTTGACGATGTGCGCCGCCAGATCGCCCAGCGCGCCTAATCCTGCCAGCGCTTTTTGGCAATGCCAGTCGAGTGGGGTTTCTGGTTTAGCCAGATAATCTTCGTTGTGCGTACCGTAAAAATGCACCACTTCACCGATTTCGCCGCGCGCAATAATCTCTTTCGCCAGCTGGCTGGTGGGGTTTTTCATGTAGTTGAAGCCCACCAGCGTTTTCACGCCCGCCGCGTTGGCCGCCGCCACCATCTCTTCAGCATCCGCAACCGTCAGGGAGAGCGGCTTTTCTGAGTAAACATGTTTGCCGTGACGAATCGCTTCCAGCGCCATCTCTTTATGCAGGAAGTTTGGTGCGCAGATATCGACAACATCAATGTTGGGATCGCGTACCAGCTCGCGCCAGTCGCCAGTGGAGCGGCTAAAGCCAAAGGTGGCAGCCTGTTTTGCGGCTAAATCTGCGTTCACCTCTGCCAGCATTTCACGCACAATTTCGCCTTTAAGGGCAAAAACCGTGGGTGCTTGCGCGTAGGCAATAGCGTGACAACGTCCAATATAGCCACTGCCAATCATGCCGATTCTGACTTTATTCATTTTTTACTCCGCCGGTTCAATATGAGATTAAAGCGGAATGTAAATTTCATTTAGACGCTTTTCAAAGCAGAAATGAAATAAATGTGATGATGATAAAAAACTATCGGTGAGAACCACTTAAACTGCATGCTGACAAGTATTAAGTCTCTTCTTAACACCTCACAATCACCTCATAAAATGCGGCTAAAATGGAAGCGTTCCAGAAATTTCATTTCACAGGCAGGCATTTTTTAGACGATGCAGAGCAGGCCGATTTTTACTGGCAAAAGGCGTGATTGGCGTATATTTCAGCAGTCAGACAATTTTGTGAAAAAGAGCTTTGACAAGAACATGGGGTGCCGTTAACATGCGCCCCGTTCAAGCGATTCCTCTGTAGTTCAGTCGGTAGAACGGCGGACTGTTAATCCGTATGTCACTGGTTCGAGTCCAGTCAGAGGAGCCAAATTCGAAAAGCCCGGTCTTTGCAAAAAGACCGGGCTTTTTATTGCCTGTTTTTCATGACGCACTTTTGATTGACGGTGCGTCAGCCGCGGCCAGAGGCCGCGGCAACAGGTGTTAACGCCAGCCGAGTTCCGGCGCAACGTATTTCAAAATAGCTTCAATCACGTGTGCGTTATACGCCACGCCAAGCTGGTTCGGCACGGTAAGCAGCAGCGTATCGGCTTCGGCAATCGCTTCATCTTGTGCCAGCTGCTTGATCAGCGCTTCCGGCTCTGCCGCGTAGCTGCGACCAAAGATGGCGCGCGTTTTCTCGTCAAGGAAACCCACGGAATCCTGTTCCTGTCCGCTGCGACCAAAATAGGCGCGGTCCATGTCATTCACCAAAGCAAAAATGCTGCGGCTAACGGAAACACGTGGCTCGTGCTGATGCCCTGCAGCTTTCCAGGCTGCACGATAGGCGCGAATCTGTTTTGCCTGCTGAATATGGAACGGTTCACCGGTTTCATCATCTTTCAGCGTCGAGCTTTGCAGGTTCATGCCCATTTTCGCCGCCCATTCTGCGGTGGCGTTGGAGCCTGAACCCCACCAGATACGATCGCGCAATCCTTCCGACAGCGGTTCAAGACGCAGCAAGCCCGGCGGATTCGCAAACATCGGTTGTGGGTTCGGTTTAGCGAACCCTTCGCCACGCAGTACTTCCAAAAACTCTTCGGTGTGACGACGTCCCATATCGGCATCCGTTTCGCCCGCTTTCGGTTCGAAACCAAAGTAGCGCCAGCCATCAATCACCTGCTCTGGCGAACCACGACTCAGGCCCAGTTGCAGGCGGCCGTTGGAAATCAGGTCAGCGGCACTGGCGTCCTCCACCATATAGAGTGGATTTTCATAGCGCATATCAATGACGCCAGTTCCGATTTCAATTTTGCTGGTGCGTGCACCGACAGCCGCTAACAGCGGGAAAGGCGAGCTGAGCTGGCGAGCAAAATGGTGCACACGGAAATAAGCGCCATCAGCACCCAATTCTTCTGCCGCTACGGCTAAATCGATCGATTGTAGCAACACGTCTTGCGCTGAGCGCGTCGCCGACTGTGAAGACGGCGTCCAGTGACCAAAGGATAAAAAACCAATTTTTTTCATGTGTGACTTCTCCAGGTGGGCCATTTTCGCCCTCGCGTCATAAGACAATTCTTGATGCAGAAAGGTTACGCCAGCCGGGCCGCCACTGATAGTCAATTTCTTTCAACCCCACATTCGAGAAATTCGACATAGCTAAGAAAATTAAGGTCTTTGTCTTTCTCCCGCCTTTCTTACATCGTCTGTGAATCATGCAACGTTTCTCAGGCAGAACAGGTTGAAAACATCTCCCGGCTACATCAATGCTCAGCAGCGCCAGCTGCTTCACCAACTCGCCCGCAGCTGGCTATGGCGCAGTGAACTGCCAACCTGGCTGCTGATTATCACCGTGTATGGCGGCTGGTTCGCCACGCTGATCCACTGGCAAACGCTGGGTTTACTGCCTGCAACCTTGCTGCTGATCTGGTTCACCGCTTGGTATATGTCGCTACAGCATGAGTTGATTCATGGCCATCCGACTCGCTGGCCACGCGTTAATCAGCTGTTTGGCATGCTGCCGCTGGCGGTCTGGTATCCGTTTGGTTTGTACCGCGATTCGCATCTGGCGCATCACCGTAACCACACGTTGACCGAGCCGGATGACGATCCTGAAACCTATTACTTTTCGCCGACGCGCTGGGCACAACTGCCGCGCTGGCAGCAACAGGTTATTCATCTGCGCAATACCTTTTTTGGTCGCCTGCTCATCGCCCCGCTGTTGGATGTGCTCGGCACGTTTAAGGCGGTGTGGCTGGCGCTATACACTTTCAACCTGCCCGCGCTAGTGATGTGGATGCTGCATTGGGCGATGCTGGTAACGCTGTTTAGCTGGATGGCGCAACAAGGATTTTCGCCGCTGTGGTTCATGGCGGCGGTGAGTTATCCGGCGCTGGCACTGACCAAAGTGCGATCTTTTCTTGAGCATCAAGCGGCGGAAGAACCGCTGGCGCGCTCGGTGAACAACGAAGCGGCGCTGGTCTGGCGAATTCTGTTTCTCAATCTGAACTATCATTCAGTGCATCACGATCTGCCAGGCGTGCCCTGGTATGGCCTGCGCCACCTGTATCTGCTTTACCGTGAAAGCTATCACCAGCGCAATCACGGTTTTCGCGTGGGCGGATACGCAGTGTGGTTGCGCCAGTTTTGGGCGAAACCGGTGGCTATGAATGCTCATCCAGGACGACGTAGCGAGAAAAAGCATGACTGAACAGCTTTCATTGCCGATGTACGACATTGACCACGCCGCAACCCGGCAGTTGACGCAGGCGATTGCCGATTTGCTGGCACAGCGCGGCCTTGAAACGCAGATTATCTGGCCGGACAATCTGCTGGCACATTGGCAAGATGCGCGGTTGTTATTGAGCCAAACCTGTGGTTATCCGCTGGTCAGCAGCCTGCCTGACGTCAAGTTAGTGGGCGTATTCCACTCTACGGCAGCGGGGTGTGAAGGCGCATGCTATCGCAGCTTTTTAGTGGCGCGTGCTCAAGACAAAACCAAAACGCTGGCAGATTTTCACGGACGCCGCGCAGTCTGTAACAGCGCAGATTCTCACTCAGGCTATAACGCATTGCGCTATGTCGTGGCGCAGCAATCTGTCGCCTTTAAGCAGGTTATTTTCAGCGGCGGTCATCGCCTGTCGCTGGCGGCGCTGCGTAAGGGAGCAGCCGATCTTGCTGCCATCGATTGCGTAACCTGGGCTTTGCTGCAACGTTATGCACCGGAAGAGCAGCAAGGGTTGGCGATTATCGGTGAAACGCCCTTGTCGCCCGCGCTGCCGTTGATCACCTCGGCTGCCACCTCAGACGCCACGCTGGCAGAGTTGCGCAGTGCGTTGGCAGCGTTAGTCAAAGATGAGAAGTATCGGGCGGTGTGTGCGGCTAATTTGATAAGTCACTTCAGTGAGGTCGATCGGCATTTTTATCACCCCGTGCAGGAATGGGAACAGGCCGCCGTCAGGCTTGGCGTTGTACAGCTATAACGCGGCTTCCCTGCCGCATTATGCTTATTTACGTGAGGCGATGATCGCGTCGGCAACCTGCCGTGGTGCCTGCGCGTAGTGATGGAATTCCATGCTGTAAGTTGCCCGGCCTTGCGTCAGCGAACGCACATTGGTCGAGTAGCCAAACATCTCAGACAGCGGCACTTCAGCGCGAATAATGCGCCCGCCAAAATGCTCATCCATGCCCTGTACTGCCCCACGACGAGAGGAGAGATCGCCCATAATGCCGCCCGCGTACTCTTCCGGTGTTTCCACCTCAACCTTCATGATCGGTTCAAGGATCACCGGATCGGCCAATTTTGCCCCGGCGCGGAAGCCCAAAATCGCGGCCATGCGGAACGCCATCTCAGACGAATCGACATCGTGGTAAGAACCAAACGTTAATGTCGCTTTGATATCCACAATCGGATAACCCGCCAGCACACCGCTGTTCAGCGCTTCGCGAATCCCCTTCTCAACGGAAGGAATGTATTCACGTGGCACCACACCGCCTTTGGTGGCATCGACAAAAGCAAAGCCGTTGCCCGCTGGTTGTGGTTCCAGGCTCAGCACCACGTGTCCATATTGCCCTTTACCGCCAGACTGACGCACAAATTTGCCTTCAATGTCGTGTACCGCTTTGCGCAAGGTTTCACGGTAAGTGACCTGCGGACGGCCAATATTGGCTTCAACACCAAATTCGCGTTTCAGACGGTCAACAATGATTTCCAGATGCAGTTCGCCCATGCCAGAGATAATCGCCTGGCCCGACTCTTCATCAGTATGCAGGTGGAACGAAGGATCTTCTGCCGCCAGACGTTGCAGCGCGAGGCCCATTTTCTCCTGATCGACCTTGGTTTTTGGCTCGATCGACAGCGAAATCACCGGTTCCGGGAATTCCATCTGCTCAAGCGTAATAATCGCGTTGGGATCGCACAGCGTTTCGCCCGTGGTCGCCTCTTTCAATCCCACACACGCCGCAATGTCACCGGCACGAATCTCATCGATTTCGTGTCGGGCATTCGCATGCATCTGGACAATGCGACCGATGCGCTCCTTCTTGCCTTTTACCGCGTTATACACGCTGTCGCCTTTGCGCAGCACGCCTGAATAGACGCGCACAAAAGTCAGCTGCCCCACAAAAGGATCGCTCATTAATTTAAACGCCAGCGCTGAGAACGGTTCGTCATCGTCAGTGTGACGCTCAACGATCTTGCCATGTTCATCCACGCCTTGTACCGACGGAATATCGGCGGGCGACGGCATTAGCTCAATTACCGCATCCAGCATGCGCTGAACACCTTTGTTTTTGAACGCGCTGCCGCACAGCATCGGCTGAATCTCGCCAAGCAACGTGCGCTGACGAAGCCCTTCAATGACCTCCGTTTCACTGAGATCGCCCTTTTCCAGCCAGATTTCGGTCAGCGTTTCGTTGGCTTCCGCCGCAGCCGAGACCATTTTTTCGCGCCAGACTTGCGCCTGTTCGCGCAACGATTCCGGGACGCCACCGTAGCTAAACGTCATGCCTTGCGTGGCATCATCCCAGTAAATCGCCTGCATTTTATTCAGGTCAACCACGCCGACAAAATGCTCTTCGCTGCCAATCGGAATCACAATCGGCACTGGATGCGCCTTAAGGCGATCCTGCATCATCTGCACAACGCGGAAAAAGTCTGCGCCTTGGCGATCCATTTTGTTAACGAAGGCCAAACGCGGTACGCGGTATTTATTGGCCTGCCGCCAAACGGTTTCTGATTGCGGCTGTACGCCGCCTACCGCGTCGTAAACCATTACCGCGCCATCCAAAACGCGCATCGACCGTTCTACTTCGATGGTGAAATCAACGTGTCCGGGCGTGTCGATAATGTTGATGCGGTGCGGCTCAAAGCTGCCGTTCATGCCAGGCCAGAAGCAACTCACCGCGGCGGATGTTATGGTGATGCCGCGCTCTTGCTCCTGCGCCATCCAGTCGGTTGTTGCAGCGCCATCGTGCACTTCCCCCAGCTTATGGCTCATTCCGGTATAAAACAAAATGCGCTCGGTGGTGGTGGTTTTACCGGCATCGATGTGCGCGGAGATGCCGATGTTGCGGTAACGTGCGAGTGGAAGGGGTCGGGGCATGATGCGTCCTTAGTCATTTTGACCATTAATGCGATGAGCACCATTTGCTCACCTGCGTCAGCAAGCTTAGACCAATGGTACGTATATATACGAACAGTTTGAGCTATAATTCATCAAATTTAGATCACTACACAGGAATTTATGATTGCGAATCACCCGGAAGCGGAGCAAATCCGCCTCGAGAATGTTTTGTTTGCATTAGGAAATCCGCTGCGACTGGAGATTGTGCAGACGCTGGCACGACAAGGTGAACAGCCTTGTGGCGCGTTGCGCGGCGAGGTAGCAAAATCGACCATGACGCATCATTGGCGCGTGCTGCGCGACAGCGGCGTGATCTGGCAACGACCGATGGGCCGGGAAAATCTGATTTCGTTACGACAGGACGATCTTGACCAGCGCTTTCCCGGCTTGCTCCAAACCTTGTTGACTGCCATCGCACATAATTAAGCATTTGATGGCTGGCAACCCTACGCGTCAGGTTTTAAGGTAAAGGTTTTCAGGCAAGGGAAAATAGCATGCGCATTCTGATTGTTGGGGCCGGCGCAACCGGCGGGTATTTTGGCGCACGTCTGGCGCAAGCGGGACAAGACGTGACGTTTCTGGTGCGTGAGCGCCGCTTGACTCAGCTGCGGGAGACCGGGCTGATTTTACAGACGCCGCAAGGCACTGAAACACTGCAACCGCAACTGGTGCAGGCCAGCTCTCTGGACGGATATTACGATCTAATCGTGATCACGGTGAAGAGTTTTGCTCTTGAGCAGGCGTTGGAGGATATCGCGCCAGCCGTTGGGCCTGACACGTTGATCATGCCGATTCTCAACGGAATGCGCCACATTGATACGCTGTGCGAGCACTTTGGCACAGACAAGGTGATTGGCGGTTTGTGCAAAATCAACGCGACGCTAGGCAAAAATGGCGAAGTGGTACAGATGACTCCGCTTCACCAAATTTACTACGGCGCACTGGATGGCAACAATGATGCGCGGTTGCAGCGAATTGATGACGCCCTGCGAGAGAGCGTGGTGGAGACCTTTTTCACCGACAATATCATCAGCGAGCTGTGGGAAAAATGGCTGCTGTTGAGTACGCTTGGTGCGGTGTGCGCGCTGGCACGCGGCAACACGCAACAGGTTTTGCAATCTCAGGGCGGCGAAGCGCTGCTGCAGAGCATTTTTAGTGAGATTCTTGCGGTGATCAGCGCGGAAGGTTATCAACCGCGTCCAGCTATCACAGCGAAGATTTTTGAAGTATTGAGTAATCCTGCCACGCCAATGACCTCTTCAATGTACCGCGATTTGACGCAAGGTTTTGACATCGAAGCGGATCAAATCATTGGCGACCTGCTGTTACGCGCCAAACGCAACGGCATTAATGCGCCGTTGCTGAATGCGGTAAACGTCAATTTGCAGGTCTATTTACAGACTAAGCATCACGCAAATTAACCGGTAAATTGTTAGCCTTTAACGGCTGATGCGTCCCTGAATATTAGGCAGATGCATCAGCCGTTGCCACGCGGCATCCACCTCATCTGGCATTTCAACCTCGCCGAAAAAGCCTTTGCCTCGCGGCCCATAACCTTGTTCGTCATTGCGTAAACGCTGCACTTCGCCCATCAGCAGCGAAAGAAAACGCTCCAGCGACCACAATCCCTGCGGTGGTGCGCCAATAATGCGCGCCATGCCCGCGTCAAGAATCAGCTGTGGCGTAAATACCGGCCAGTTAATGAACTGCGGCGCATCTGCACGATCGCGCCATTGCCAGCGGAATGTCGCATCCGTACGACGCTGCAACAGCGGATCCTGAATCAACACCACATGCTGCGGCTGAATATTTTTTTCATCCAGCAAACGCTGGCTGAATGCCGCGTTCTCGCCGCAGTTGCGCGAGGCACCTTCTAACAGCAACTGTTGATCCGTTAGTGCCGCGAAGGTGCGGGCAATGGCTGCCAGCATCTGCGCTTCGCCCATGTCCTGGGTATCAATTTGACGGTAAAACGGATGCGTTGCCATCGCTTCGGCTAATACCGGCGTGGCATGCCCTTTTCCTCCGCTGATCAAGAGAGGCAGATCAAATTTTTTCGCCAGCGCCACCGCACCTTCGATATTGGGTAACACCGAATGGCCGGCAAGAATAGCCAGATCAGCGCTGATTTCACCCTGATGCGGCATGTCATCAAGCGCCAGCCAGGCGGCAATCACGTTGATATCCTGAATTTCGTTGTCGCTGAGTTGCATATTTTTTCTCCTGTGCAGCGCGCAGTGTACCGCTCTCCCGGCATGCTGGCTGGAAAATTTGCTACACTCGCCGCTCTATCTTCAGGAGAGTTCAATGACTTCCCGCTCCGTGACCCTTGATGACGTGGCCCAACTGGCTGGCGTCTCCTATCAAACCGTTTCTCGCGTGCTTAATCGCTCTGAACAAGTTTCACCGCGCACGCGTGAAAAAGTCGAAGCGGCGATGCAGCAGCTTAATTATGTGCCGAACCGCGTGGCGCAACAGCTGGCGGGAAAAGCCACCCGCACGCTGGGGCTTGCCACCAGCGACTTAGCGTTAATGGCACCGGCACAGATTGCGTCTGCGATCCAGCAGCGTGCCGCAGCCGCCGGGTATCATTTGGTGATTGCCATGGACAGCGGCAATCAGGCGGAAGCCACGATAAATGAACTGCTGGCGCAGCGCGTTGATGGCTTGCTGATCAACCTGCCGCTTAGCGCGCCACAGGCAGAGCAGATTCAAACGTTGTGCGGCGCAAAGCCGACGCTGTTTTTAGATGTTGAGCCGCAGGCGGCAGTGGCACAGTGTCAGTATCCCAATGCTGCAGGTGCGCAAGCGGCAGTTGAATATTTAGTATCACTGGGACACCAGAAAATAGGTTTGCTGAACGGGCCGGAACAGTCGGTGTCGGCACGCCAGCGTGAAGCAGCGTGGATCGCCTCGCTGGCGACGCATCAGCTAACGCCACACTACATACTGCGCGGTGACTGGAGCGCGCAATCGGGTTATCGGGCGTTGCTGGCTCAACTTCCCCACGATTTACCGCAAGCCTTGCTGGTGGCAAACGATCAAATGGCGCTGGGTGCGATGCGCGCGCTGCATCAGCATGGCGTCGCTGTGCCTGGTGAAATATCCGTCATGGGCTACGACGATACAGTGGAAAGCGCGTGGTATCAGCCACCGCTGAGCACGGTACGTCAGGATTTACAGCGGCTGGGTGAAGTCAGCGTGGATCGATTGTTAGCGCAGTTGCGCGGAGAAGCACTGCCGATGGCAGAACTGAAAACCGCGTTGGTATTGCGGGAATCCACGGCTGCGCCAGGTAACGGCAAGCAGGATTTACCGGAAATGGCGCAGCAGTTGCAGCAGATTGCGCGACGTCTGGCTGAGCACAAGGCATAAAAAAAGTGCCCGCTTGGGCACTTTTCAAGTCTGTAGGTGTTACATCGGCTAAATTTACTGCGCTTTCGGTTCGCCCATGCTTTTAATCTTTTTCGACAAATCACGACGTTCTTTCGACAGATCGGCGTTTTTAATGATGTATTCGTCAACGCGATCTTCATAGTCAACGCGCATGCTGGCGATGATTTCCTGAATCGCCTCAATGCTCATGCCGGGTTTAATGTATTCACTCAGGTTGTCCAACAGCAGCACACGCTTCTGGTTGTCACGAATTTTCTTTTCGTTGTCGTGAATTTCACGCTGCAGTTTGTTCTTGCGGCGGAACATACGTACGAACTCCAGTACGTCCTGAAATGATTGCTTGGCATTTTCCATGATGGCACCTTTCTTTGAGCCTGCTGTCGCAGGGAGAGAGTCAAAACGATCAGCTTAGCGGCTAGCCAGCCTTGTAAGCAATTTTCACAGCTAAATTCAGACTGGCTCTTATCTTAGCGCAAAGAAAGCGGGTTTCACATTAAGTCATTGTCTGAGGTGATTATTTGCGCAGCGCCAAACGCAGTAAATCATTCATCCTTTCCAGCTGTTTCGCCAGCTCCAGACTGATCCAGACGTAGCCGTAAATTGGCGTCTCCTCAATTCTTTCACTGCCTGCATCGGCAATTAACTGCTTCAATTCACGCGTAATCTCTGCCAGCTCATGACTGGTGGCGATCACCTCTTCGGTTTCACCGCATACCGCCAGGCGCGACAGCGCGCGCAGCGCGTTTTCCGTCATCTGCTGGGTGCGGCGTAACGTCGGTGCGTTCAGTAAGATCAGATGGCTTTCACGCGATGCCCACCACGCGTTGATCTGCATTTCAACGGTGTACACCATATTACGGTTGATGGTTTGAATCGCTTCAAACACCGATTTGGGTATCCGCGTCTCTTTACTGGAAGGCTCCAGCAAGGCACGCATCTTGATAATAGTGGTGAGTAATTTTCCAAGCGGCTTATTCAGACGTGGTTTCTCAACCAGATTAGGCGAGAAACCGGCGTGATAAATAGTGGCGATCTTCTCCAGCGAATCTGACAGCTGAATGCGCCAGTGCATGTAGGCGCGCTGTGCCCAGATAGCGCTGAACAGCAGCGCCAGCAGCGACCCGAGAATCACATCGCCCCCGCGCCACAGCGCCACAGTGAAGTCACCCGCTGGAGCCCCCACCACTACGCTAAGCGTAATACCAATTAGCAACGCCATGTAAGGATGTTTACCCAGCGTGAGATAGCCGCAGACAAACATCACAACGCCGCACCAGACCAGCATCACCGGCAGTGAAACCAGCTCCAGCTTTAGCGCAATCAAACCCGATATTGACCCGGCAAAGGTGCCGCAGATGCGTTGTATGGCGCGCGGAAAAACGTTGCCCCACGTCGAGATAGGTCCCATCACCACCACTAAAGTGATCAGCGGCCAGGTTCCTTCAGGAATACCGGTCATGCGCACAAACAGAAAGGTCAGTAAAAAAGCGATAGCGATGCGCACGCCATGCACGCTGCGGTAATGGCGGTAGAACCAAAATTCGAGTTTCGATATGGGCTTATCAGGGCGCAAAACGGCTTTCCAGCTGTTGGATCATTTCGTGCCTTATTCTAACCCTTAGATTTGCTAAGGCTTAGTGACACTTCTACATTTCAAAACAGTTTTGACGTTTACTTACAATAATCAACAAACAGATTACAAACACAAACCAACCATAAAACAAACGAGTAACTGTTTATTTGAGTTTCATTTTTTATTTAACATTGATTAAGGAAGCATCATGAAAAAAAGAGCCAAAACCCTGCCGGGAGTCACGCGACGGCAAGTGTTGACGTGGTCTGCGCTAGGCGTTGCCGCCAGCGTGAGCCAGGCCGCCGATGCCGTGTCGTTGAAAGGATCGCCCGGCTGGACGCCGTTTAGTGACAACCCGCCCGAAACCTTTGATCAACAAGGATGGCTGTTTTTTACCGATGAAGAAGCCCGCACGGTAGAAGCGCTGGTAGACCGCTTGATCCCCAACGATGAACTGAGCATTGGCGGTAAAGAAGCAGGTTGTGCCGTGTTTATTGATCGCCAGCTCAAGGGGTCTTACGGCACGTTCGAGCGCCTCTACATGGAAGGCCCTTTCCAGAAAGGCACCAGCGAACAGGGCGACCAATCCGCTTTGGTGCCGCAGCAGCGTTATCGTCAGGGTTTAGCCGCACTCAATCGCTATGTGCAAACCACCTCGCAGAAAAACTTCGTTGACTTAACGCCAGAACAGCAAGACGCGCTGCTGCACGATATGGAAGCAGGTAAAGTGCATTTTGATGGGTTCGATGCCCAATCGCTGTTCCTGGAAGTGTTGAATAACACCATGGAAGGCTTTTTTGCCGACCCGATTTATGGCGGCAACAAAGAGATGGTGTCGTGGAAAATGCTGGGATTCCCAGGCGCGCGTTATGACTATCGCGACTATATCGAGCGACATAACGAAGACTTGCACCTTGAACCGATCAGCATTGCGCAATGGAAAGCGAAAGGATAAATCATGAAAAAATTGCCTAAAACAGACGTCGTAGTGATTGGACTCGGCTGGGCGGGTTCGATCATTGCCAATGAACTGGCGGATGAAGGACTGGACGTGATCGGTATTGAACGCGGGCCGTGGCGCGATACCGCACGCGATTTTAACATCGGCACCGTTACGGATGAGTTGCGCTATGTGATGCGCGAAGAGTTAATGCTGCGCACCAAACAAAATACCTGCACCATGCGCAATAATCCGTCACAAACGGCGTTACCGATGCGCACCTGGGGATCGTTTCACCCCGGCAACGGCACGGGCGGCGCGGGTAACCACTGGGCTGGGATTACCTTCCGCTTTCAGCCCCACGAGTTCCATCTTAAATCCTACCTGACCGATCGTTACGGCGCTGCCGCGATGCCTGATGAGCTGGTGCTGCAAGACTGGGGGACAACCTGGGAAGAGATGGAGCCGCATTATATGCAGTTCGAGCGTGTGGCGGGCACCTCAGGACGCGCAGGCAATATCAATGGCGACGTGCGCGAAGGCGGGAATCCGTTTGAAGGGCCGAGGTCGGGTGAATACCCTACGCCTCCGCTGCGCCAGCCTTATGGCCCAACGCTGTTTGCAGACGCCGCCAAAAATCTTGGCTATAAGCCTTTTCCGGTGCCCTCTTCGCTGGTTTCCGAAGCTTATACCAATCCCTATGGCGTCACGATGGGCCCGTGCACCTTCTGCGGCTTTTGTACCAACTACGGCTGCGCTAACTATTCAAAAGCCAGCGCCATTACCACGATATTGCCAGCGCTGATGCGTAAACCGAATTTCACCGCCTACACCAGCTGCGAAGTGTTGGAAGTGCTGACCGATTCCAGCGGTAAAAAAGCCACCGGCGTGACCTATATCGACTCTTCTGGCGATAAATGGGAGCAGCCTGCCGACATTGTCATTGTCGCGGCCTTTACCTTTGAAAATGTGCGACTGATGCTGCTTTCTGGCATTGGCGAAGCCTACGATCCGGTCACTAATAAAGGCACTACCGGGCGCAACTACGCTTACCAAACTGCCAATGGCGTAACGCTGTTTTTTGATAATAAGAACTTCAACCCCTTTATCGGTGCGGGTGCGGTTGGCATGGGCATCGACGAGTTCAATAACGATAACTTCGATCACAGCGGGCTTGGCTTCTTTGGCGGCGGCAGTATTCGCGTCACGCCGATTGGTGCCGCGCCGATTGGTAATCGGCCTTTACCGCCCAATACGCCGAAGTGGGGATCGAAGTGGAAGCAGACGCTGAAAGATAACTACCTCAGCACCATGTCGATTGGCTGTGAAGCCAGCAGCTACACCACGCGCACCAACTATTTGTCGCTGGATCCCAACTACAAAGATCCGCATGGTCGCCCGCTGCTGCGCATCACCTTCGACTTTGCGCAAAACGACCTGAAGATGGCGCAGTACTGCACCAACAAGGTAGCGGAGATTGCTAAGTCGATGAACCCGCGTGAAATGATCGTCAAGCCGATGACCGGACACTGGAGCAGCGTGCCGTATCAATCTTCCCATGTGGTCGGTGGATTCATCATGGGTGCCGATCCGCGCACCAGCTCGGTGAACAAACATCTGCAAGTGTGGGATGTCCCGAATCTGTTTGTGGTGGGCGCCTCGGCTTTTCCGCAGAACCCCGGTTACAACCCCACTGGCACCGTCGGTGCGCTGGCTTTCAAAGCGGCCCACGATATTCGTCAGCACTATTTAAAACGTCCGGGGGAGATGATCAGCGCATGAAAACATCACCGCTTCTCTCCGCCGCTGCCTTGCTGATGGCGCTGAGCTTTAATACCCAGGCGCAGCCGGAGTATGATCAAATCGCCCGTGGCAATTACATCGCCACGTTAGGCGATTGTACGGCGTGCCACACCAGCAATGAACAACAGCCTTTTGCCGGTGGCGTAAAGTTACAAACGCCGTTTGGTGTACTGGTGGGCGCTAACATCACACCAGACCGCGAAACCGGCATTGGTAACTGGAGCTACGATGATTTTCGTCGCGCCATGAATGAAGGTGTAGGTCACAACGGTAAACGCTTGTATGGCGCAATGCCGTTTACTGCCTACACCAAAATGTCGGAAAAGGATTTGCAAGATTTGTGGGCATGGATGCAAACGCTGCAACCGATCGATCATTCGGTTGAAACCAATCAATTGCCCTTTCCGTTCAACATCCGCACCAGTTTGCTGTTCTGGAACTGGATCAACTTTACCCAAGGTGAGTTCAAGCCCGATCCGAACAAGTCAGCGGAATGGAATCGCGGCGCGTATCTGGTGGAAGGGCTGGGCCATTGCGGCACCTGTCATACGTCGAAAAATCTGTTAGGCGGAGACAAAAGTGATCTGCTCGGCGGCGAAGTGGTTGAAGGATGGTATGCGCCCAATCTTACCGCTAGCGATCATCGCGGTTTAGGTAAGTGGACACAGCAGGATATTGTCAGTTATTTGCGTACCGGCGTGAATCGTTATGATATTGCTTCCGGGCCGATGGCCGATGCGGTGCGCCACTCCACGCAACACTGGCATGAAGACGATCTCAATGCGGTTGCGGTTTACCTGAAAGAAGGTGAGAAAAGCGATGAGGAGAAACCTGAGCCGCTGGCGGCAAGTGATGCACGCATGAAAATGGGTGCCACTATTTACGAAGCCAAATGTTCAGCCTGTCACAGCCCTGGCGGGCGTGGTGAGAAAAATATCTTCCCGCAACTGGCAGATAATCCACTGCTTAATCAAGTGGATGCTACCTCACTGATGCGCGTGGTGCTCGCAGGAAGCCGTGGCGTAGAGACCGATGTCCGTCCAACTGCACCTGCAATGCCCGCGTTTGCCGGAACCTTAAGCGATGAGAATATCGCAGCGGTGCTGACTTACATTCGCAACAGCTGGGGTAATGCTGCGTCGCCGGTCGAGGCCGGAGACGTTAAAAAGATGAAGGAGAGCTTGCAATAACCGCAAGTAATAACCTGAAAGCGCAATATAAGAAGGGCAGCCGTTGGGCTGCCCTTTTACATTATCTTCACTAAATTATTTTTTAACCGGAATGTAAAGATCAACGTCCCAGACGCCGCTTTGCGAACCATCGTTAAGATAGTGATCAAAACAAGGACGATCATCTACCTGCCAGCCGCTGGTCGGCAACCATTGCTCAAACAGTGTCAGCCAGTGTTTAGCAAAGTCGCCGTCTTCCACAATCACGCGCGCCACCGCATATTTTCCCCCCGCCAGCACGCCTTTGTGCGGTCCATTTTCAGCGGCTGGCAAATCGAAATCAGCCTCTACACCAATCACGGTATCGATTTCCAACTGCGATGCCGCAACTTTATTTGGATTACCGTGGTAAATCCCCATCCATTCGCCGCTGATCCCTTGCTGCCCGGCCCATGCCGTTAAGCGTGTAAATCCTTCTGGCGCGGTCTCTTCAAAAGGCCCAACCAGGTGAAAACCGACCCAAGGCGTTGCGGTACGTTCTACAATTTTAACGTCCATCTCCTCTCCTCTGTTTGTGGCTTTAGATGCGCCCACTCTGCCACAGCAGCCTGCGGCGCACCTTGCGTTATGCCACAAACGCGGTTCAGAGCTTCTGTTTCAGATAATCTTTGATGCGCGTAATGATGCCAGCTTCATCAACTGCTTTTAGCGTAACCAGCGGATAACTCGCCAGTTGTTTATCTTTATCCATCACCTGAATCTCGCCGACCACTTCATTGGCTTTGAGCGGCGCATCGAGCTCATTGCGATTGAGAACGTATTTTGCTTTCACATTCTTAATTTCGCTGCGCGGTAATGAGAGGTAAACGTCATTCGCAGTGCCGACATCAACCTGATGCGGATTGCCATACCAGACGTTTTCACTGCCAATTTTCTTACCCGCATGGAACAGTTGTACGGTATCAAACGTATTTTGGCCCCAAACCAGCAGTTTACGCGCCTGCTCTTCGCGCCCTTTTGGGCTTTTGCCGCCCATGACGACCGCGATCAACCGATGTTTTCCCACCACGTTGGAAGCGATAATATTAAAACCCGCCGTTTCAGTGTGACCGGTTTTCAGACCATCAACATGCAGGTTGTTATCCCACAACAGGCCGTTACGATTATTTTGCGTAATGCCGTTAAAGGAGAGCGTTTTCTCGCTGTACATGGCATAAAAATCGGGTTCACCATCGATAATGGCCCGTGAAAGCTTTGCCATATCCAGCGCGCTAGAGAACTGACCTGGCGCATCCAAACCGTGCACCGTTTCAAAATGGGTATTCTGTAATCCGAGCTTGTCGACATAGTGATTCATCATCTTGACGAAGCTCTCTTCGCTGCCCGCCACGTAATCGGCCAGCGCCACGCAGGCGTCGTTCCCGGAATCGATGATGACGCCGCGACTTAAATCCCGCACGCTTACCTTGTCGCCAGGCTTAAGGAACATCAGTGATGAACCTTTGAAGACCGGATTGCCCGCCGCCCATGCGTCTTTACCGACGGTTACGATGTCATCACGCGTAATTTTCTTTTGATCGATAGCGCGATCGACGACGTAACCGGTCATGAGTTTGGTCAGGCTGGCAGGATTGCGGCGCTCGTCAGGATTTCCGGCGGTCAATACCTGTCCCGTGGTGGCATCCATTAAGACCCATGAAGCCGCATCAACGGCAGGCGGCGTCAGAGGAAACGGCATGTCGTCGGCGTGTGCCAGCGATGCCCAAAAAACAGTAGCAGTTACAGTGATCAACAGACGCCTTTTCAACACTTCATCCTTAATTGCATAAATGGGTTACGAAACAGAACAGCCGCACGTTTTACGGCAAAAGCATTGAGAAGGTTTAATTAAATTGAAAAAAAGTATGATCGCAGCGACTTGCCTCGCATCGCACAGCGACGCAGTTGTGCTGACGGACGCAGGAGACTATCCTGAGCACTGGTTTTTCCTCTATACAGGACAACGATGTGCCCTCGGATTTAACTTTTCTGTTTCACGATTATGAGACCTTTGGCACCAGTCCTTCGCTGGATCGCCCGGCCCAGTTCGCTGGCTTGCGCACCGACAATGAATTCAACCCGATTGGCGAACCGCAGGTATTCTATTGCCGCCCGCCGGATGATTATCTGCCTCAGCCGGAAGCGGTCATGATCACCGGTATCACACCGCAAATCGCCATGGCGCGCGGTGTAAGCGAAGTTGAGTTTGCCGAACGTATTCATACGCTGTTTACCGAGCCGCAAACCTGTGTGGTGGGCTATAACAACGTGCGCTTTGACGACGAAGTGACGCGCAATATTTTTTACCGCAATTTCTTTGATCCCTACGGCTGGAGTTGGCAAAACGGCAATTCGCGCTGGGATCTGCTTGATGTCATGCGCGCCTGCTATGCGCTGCGCCCTGACGGCATCAACTGGCCAGAAAATGAAGATGGCTTTCCCAGTTTCCGCCTGGAACACCTGACGAAGGCCAACGACGTCGCGCATGAAAATGCCCACGATGCGATGTCTGACGTCTACGCCACGCTGGCGATGGCGAAGCTGGTAAAAGAAAAGCAGCCCAAACTGTTTGAATTTTTGTTTACGCATCGCAACAAAAACAAACTCATGACATTAATTGACATCCCGCAAATGAAACCACTGGTGCACGTTTCCGGCATGTTCGGGGCTGCACGCGGCAATACCAGCTGGATTGTGCCGCTCGCCTGGCATCCCGATAATCGTAATGCCCTGATCGTGGTTGATCTGGCGGGTGACATGACGCCGCTGCTGGAGTTGGATGCCGACACGCTACGCGAGCGTTTGTATATGCGTAAAAGCGACTTGGGTGAATTAGCCTCGGTGCCCATCAAGCTGGTGCATATTAATAAATGCCCGGTGCTGGCCCCGGCGAATACCTTGCGTCCTGAAGATGCAGACCGTTTGGGGATTGATCGCGATCGCTGTCTGGCTAACCTTGCGCTGCTGCGCCAGCAACCTGATGTGCGAGAGAAAGCAGTCACTTTGTTTGCCGAAGCGGAGCCGTTTACGCCCTCAGAGGATGTCGACGCACAGCTCTATGACGGTTTCTTTAGCGACGCGGATCGAGCGGGTATGAATATTATTCGCCAGACTACACCGCAGAACTTGCCGGCAATGGATCTGACCTTTGAAAGCGCGCGCGTATTGAAATTACTGTTCCGCTATCGTGCCCGCAACTTTCCCGGCACGCTGGATGATGCCGAGCAACAGCGCTGGTTACAGCATCGTCGTGAAGTGTTGAATCCTGAGAAAGTGCAGGCGTTTTTACTGGAGCTGGAGTCGCTGGCGAGTTTGCATGAGGCGGATCAGGAAAAAATGGGGCAACTGAAAGCGCTCTATTTATATGCGCAAGAACTGGTTTCTTAAAGTCCGTGCGACTGATGTTGAGTTGAGTCTGATTGAGTGCGAGGCGCGCTGTCCCCTTCCCAACCTTCCCCCGCAAAGCGGGGGAAGGAGACGCTTCGATATACAGCGACAAATCTAGATAAATGCCCACACTAACCAGGTCAGGGCAAAACCACATAATCCCATCAACGTGGTTAGCACTGTCCAGGTCCTCAAACCGTCCGCTACCGACAAACCTAAATAACGCGTTACCACCCAGAATCCAGAGTCGTTGACGTGAGATAAACCTAATGCGCCGAAGCAGGCTGACAGCGCCACCAGCACCAGCTGCATATCGCCTAACCCCGTCACGGCGGTGCTTAATAATCCACACGTGGTTACGATTGCTACTGTGGCTGATCCCTGTGAAGCACGCAGTGCCAACGACAAAATAAAGGCAGCAGGGATCAAGGGAAGATGAATGGTTTGCAGTGAACCGGCCAGCGCTTTACCTACCCCAGATTCCACCAGCACTTTACCAAACGCACCCCCCGCGCCTGACACCAAAATGACCCCTGCTGCAGTTGAAATCGCCTTATTCGACAGTGTTTCTAGCTTTTCTGTGGTCCAGCCACGACGCAAGCCGAGCAGCCAGGATGCCAGCAACAACGTAATCAGCAACGCTATACCTGGCGACCCTATTAGGGTCAGGACTTTTAACGGCAAACTGCCTGGTGTCAGGTGTGGAGGCAGTAATGTTCCCAACATGATCAACAAAATCGGCAGAACAATTAAACTGGCGATCAACATGGCGCCCGGCACGTTTTTATCACGTGTCGATGAAGCGTGATCGGCCGATTCCGTCAGTTGCAGCTGTTCAAGGACCTGTACTGAAAGATGATATTTTTTGCGGTTTAACGCTTTTGCCGCGAAATAACCGACGACGCCCACTGGCACTGAAATCGCGATACCCAACATCATCAACCAGCCCAAATCAGCATTCAGTAATCCCGCCGCCGCCGCCGGGCCTGGATGTGTTGGCACCGTAACGTGAACCATCAACATCATTCCCGCCATCGGTAAACCAAACTTCAGCGGTGAAACGCGCATCACTTTGGTAAAACCATAAATCAGTGGCACGACAATGATAAAACCGACATCGAAAAATACTGGTAAGCCCAGAATGAAGGCGACAATGGTTAATGCTGCCACCATACGTTGCGGCCCACATAGCCTGGCGAAACGGTTTGCCAGCGCATCAGCGCCGCCTGAAGCTTCGATAATCGCCCCCAGAATCGCCCCTAAAACGATGATTACCGCAATGCTTCCCAGCAAACTCCCCATGCCGCCGAGTATCACTTTCATGATGTTTTCAGCAGGGATGCCCGTGGTGATCGCCACAAATAAGCTTGCGATCAATAAAGCAATAAAAGGGTGAACTTTGGCTTTAATCACCAGAAGTAACAGCAATATCACGCTGACTAGCGCGATGGATAACAAGAAGGTAGTGGACATCGGCAGACCTCTAATTATTTATATTTTTCAGCAAGTTAAATATTTTGCAGATTTCTAACTGGTGGATTTTAGGTACAAAGCGACGCACATCGATTGCAAATTAACCGATGTGGTCTTTTTAAAAGGATTTAGCGGCGGGTACGCCAGTCTTTAAACCAACCCAAGCCTTCTTGCGTATTGCCGCGCGGAATATATTCGCAGCCGATCCAGCCGTCGTAACCGACCTCATCCAGCAATGCATACAGATAGGGATAATTGATTTCACCTTCATCCGGTTCGTGACGATCGGGCGCCGAGGCGATCTGCACGTGGCGATAACGGCCTGCGTGGTGGCGAATTAAGTGGCTGAGATTGCCGTCCACCAGCTGAGCATGGAACAGGTCGAGCTGGGTGAAGACATTAGGCCGATCAATCAACTTAACCATTTCCAGCGTTTGATACTGGCTGGAATAGAGATAATTCGGTTTGGTTTTCGGGTTCAGCGCTTCAATCAGCAAGGTGATGTTGTGCGGTGCAAACTGTTCGGAGGCGTAACGCATATTGCTGATAAAGGTATCAACATATGCCTGACGATCTGCGCCTTCTGGCACGGTCGCAGACATGATGTGCACCTGTGGGCACGCCAGCGCCAGCGCGTATTCCAGCGCACGGTCGATGTCCGCCTTGGCCTCAACTTCGCGGCCAGGAATGCCAGAAACACCCCATTCACTCGCCGCTACGTTACCGGCAGCGGTGTTAAACAGTACCAGTTTGAGCTGGTTCTCATCCAACAGCTGTTTCAACTGCGCAGCGGGATAATCGTAGGGAAACAGAAATTCCACCGCCTCAAATCCGGCTTCGGCGGCAGCAGCAAAGCGCGCTAAAAACGGGACTTCGTTAAATTGAGTAGATAAATTAGCAGCAAACTTTGGCATTATCGGCTCCTTAATTCCGCCACTTCGCTATCTGTCAGATAACGTATGGCACGGTCACCCAGCGTGAACATCAGCCGTGCGGTCTCTTCCAGTTCTTCGGTGTTGTCTGCTGCTTCACGCAGCGATTTACCGACCACCACCGGCCCGTGATTTGCCAGCAGGAAGGCGCGATATTTTCCCGCCAGTTGCGCCAAATCGTCCGCCAGACGCTGATCGCCCGGCTTGTAATAGGGCACTACCGGCACATCGCCAACCCGCATCACCACATAAGGCGTGAACGGTCGAATACAGTTTTCGCTATCCAATCCTTGCAGACAGGAGAGCGCCGTCAGGTAATGGCTGTGCAGATGCACCACCGCTTTGCAGTCGGGATTATTCAGATAGAGCGCGCGGTGAAACGCGATCTCTTTTGAAGGCTTGTCGCCCGAAATCCATTCGCCTTCCAGCGTCACTTTTGATAAGCGATCACCATCCAGTTCACCTAAGCAAGAACCGGTCGGTGTAGCGAGCAGATTGCCATCCTCCAGCAACAGCGACAGATTACCGGCAGATCCTGTCGCGTAACCGCGCTGAAAAAAGGATGCACCCAACTTCACCATCTCAAGACGGGCTTGCTGTTCGCTCGAAGAAAATTGCTCAGACATGGGAAAACTCCGTTTGTGCGCGGCGGAAGAACTGCTCATCACCAAAATTACCGGACTTCAGCGCCAGTGAAAGCGGCTGCTGGATGTCGCGTACCCATGGCACGCCAGGCGAAATAGTTGGGCCGATGTGAAAAGCGGTCACGCCCAGGCTTTGCGCTACCACGCCAGATGTTTCACCACCCGCAACAATAAAACGCTGCCAGCCACGTGCTTTTAATTCTCGCGTTACCGCGGCAAACAGTGATTCCACCGCTTCACTGCTGCGTTGCGCACCGTATTGCTGCTGAATAGCTTGCAGCTGTTGCGCATCTGCGGTGGCGAATAACAGCGGCGCTAACGGCTGATGGCTGTTTGCTTCAACCCAGTCACACAGCTGTTGCGCGTAGCTTTCTGCATCGTCAAGACAGCGTTCAACTAACACTTCCTGGGCTGGCGCTTGTTGGCGATAAGTCGCGACCTGCCAGTTGGTCATCTGCGAACAGGAACCGGAAATCACCACGGCACGGCTGCCTTGCGGACGCCCTGCCTCTTCCGCCTCACGGCGATCGCTGCCTGCTTGCGCCCATTGACGCGCCAGGCCGATCGCTAAACCTGAACCACCGGTAACCAAACGCATATCGCGCAGCGCTTCACCTTGGGTGAGCAGATGCTGCTCATTTAAGGTATCGATCACCACATAGTTAATGCCTTGCTGACGCAGTTCATCAAGCTTGCTTCGCACCGCCGCTGCGCCTTGGTCGAGGATGGGTGCGGCAATCAGCCCTGCTTTGCCTTTTGCCTGACGCTCCATTAATCGCAACAAATTGCTGTCGGTCATCGGTGTGACCGGGTGGTGACGCATACCCGATTCGGACAACAGCTGCTCACCCACGAACAGATGCCCTTGATAAACCGTGCGGCCATTAATCGGCAGCGCCGGGCAGATCACCGTTTGCGTTTCATCCAACGCTGCCAACAGTGCATCGGTCACCGGGCCGATATTGCCCTGTGCTGTGCTGTCGAACGTGGAGCAATATTTAAAGTAGAAACGTTCGCAGCCTTGCTGTTGCAGCCATTTCAAAGCAGCCAGCGACTGATCAATGGCTTGCTCAACCGGGCAAGAACGTGACTTCAGGCTAATCACAATTGCCTGCGCGTCCAGCACATCACTGTTATCCGGCACGCCGTTAAACTGAATAGTAGGAAGACCGTTTTGCACCAGAAAGCTGGCGATATCGGTCGCACCGGTGAAGTCGTCAGCTATCACACCCAAACGCATCATGCTTTCTCCTGCGCCTGTGGCAGCGTAATGCCGCTGAAAATCTTGATTACCGCGCTGTCATCTTCACGGCCATAGCCTGCGTTGCTGGCTTCGGTAAACATATTCAGTGCGGTTGAGGCTAAAGGCAGCGGAAAATGCAATGATTTGGCGGTATCAGCGACCAGGTTGAGATCTTTTACAAAGATATCGACAGCCGATTTGGGGCTGTAATCGCCATCCACGACGTGACGCATACGGTTCTCAAACATCCAGGAGTTTCCGGCAGCGTTGGTTACCACGTCATACATGGTATCGAGTGGAATGCCTGCGCGCGCTGCCAGCGCCATCGCTTCCGCGCCCACCGCAATGTGCACGCCAGCCAGCAGCTGGTGAATAATTTTAACGGTAGAGCCAAGGCCGATTTCATTGCCCACGCGATAGACTTTCGCCGCGACTGCATCCAGCACGGGCTGCAGTTGTGCAAACACCGCTTCGCTGCCTGATGCCATTACCGTCATGTCGCCGGTGGCAGCTTTGGCTGCGCCACCGGATACCGGCGCGTCCAGCATCAGTAACTGGTGTTCCGCCAGTTTTTGCTCAAACTGCTGCGCGTCTTGTGCCGAGATAGTAGAAGAGATCATTACCAGCGTGCCGGGCTTCAGCTTTGCTGCCAGACCGTTCTCACCAAACAGAATAGCGTTGACTTGTTTGGCATTGACCACCAGCAGCAACACCGCGTCGAGCTGATCAACAAAGCTGTCAGCGGAGGTTTGTGCGTCACGTGCGCCAGCCTGACGCAGTGTTTCCAGTGCAGCGGGATTGAGATCCACGCCCCATGTGTTTAAACCTGCACGGATACACGATTGCGCTGCACCCATTCCCATTGAACCTAAACCGATAACACAGATATTTGAGACTGGCACCGTAGGCCTCCGCTGTTAAATTAAGTGATTATTTGTTTGTTGATGTTAATCCTGACAGGTTGTCGGGCGAAAAAATGCGCGCCAACTCACAAAAAATAACTTCATACCGCGAAAACAACAAATATTCACAAAGCAGAACATTCTCGCTCAAGCCTTGCTGTAAGCGGATATGTAGCCATTATCGTCCCTTTCAGGCTAAGAAATTTCTGTTCGCGTTAAAGAGTAAAACCCTTACAATGTGAAAAAATGATAACTTTCAAGGAGCCGATGTGATTCCCGTCGAACGACATCAACAAATTTTGGCGCTGGTTGGCGAGCGTGGCGTAGTGAGTATTGCCGAACTGACCGATCGACTCGGTGTTTCACATATGACAATTCGTCGTGATGTGCAAAAGTTGGAAGAGCAAGGTGCAGTGCTGTCGGTGTCGGGCGGCGTACGTTCAGCCGATCGGCTGGCGGCGGAACCTTCGCATCTAACGAAAACGGCCCTGTTTAACGATGAAAAAAATGCGATTGGTCGATTAGCCGCGCAACATATTCCGCGTAACAGCTGTATCTATCTGGATGCTGGCACCACCACGTTGGCGCTGGCACGTGAGGTGGTGGAGCGTGATGACTTGCTGGTGGTAACCAATGATTTCATGGTGGCGAATTTGTTGATGGAGGCCAGTAGCTGTCGAGTAATTCACACAGGCGGCACAGTTTGCCGGGAAAATCGTTCCTGCGTGGGGGAAGCGGCCGCGCGCAGTTTGCGTCATCTGGCGATCGATATCGCGTTTATTTCCTCGTCATCCTGGGGACCGCGCGGGTTGTTCACGCCAGATGAAGACAAAGTGACGGTGAAGCAGACGGTCAGTGAAGTGAGCAGCAAGCGCGTGTTACTGAGCGACAGCTCGAAGTACAACAAAATCGCAACGTTTTTAGCTCTGCCGCTGGCGCAGTTCGACACCATTATTACGGATAAACAGCTAAGTGGTGCGGCGCGGGAATCGCTAAATAAAGGAGAATGGGAACTGGTGATTGCGGGGTAAGGAGACGCTGCCACATGCGGGTACAGAGCCGGCATAGGGCAGCGTCTTCCTCCCCCATGTATGGGGGAGGACCGAGGTGGGGGACAAACGACGTCATCTGCCCGCTGTCCCCCATCCCAGCCTTCCCCCGCGAAGCGGGGGAAGGAGACGCTGCAACATGCAGGTACAGAGTGGGCATTTTGCAGCATCTTCCTCCCCCATGTATGGGGGAGGACCGAGGTGGGGGACAAACGACCTCGCACTTAAAAGAATAGAGCGGTTTACTTAAATCTCTTCGCTGAACTGCGGCACCGGATTACGGAAGCTGCGAGTCACAAACGCCAGATACAGAATACCGATAGTCGCCCAAATCAGGCCCAGAACCATCGAACTCTCTTCCAGGTTGATCCACAGTGCACCGACTGTCATTGCACCGAGCAGCGGCAGTACCAGGAACTGGAAGTGATCTTTCAGCGTGCGGTTACGCTTCTCACGGATCCAGAACTGCGCAATCACCGACAGGTTCACAAAGGTAAACGCCACTAATGCGCCGAAGTTAATCAGCGCTGTTGCCGTGACCAAGTCGAAATTAATCGCCATCAAGGCAACCGCACCCACCAGCAGCACGTTCAGAGACGGCGTACGCCACTTCGGATGGATGTAACCAAAGAAGCGCTCTGGGAACACACCATCACGACCCATGACATACATCAGACGTGAAACGCCTGCATGTGCCGCCATACCTGAAGCCAGCACCGTGACCACCGAGAAGATCAGGATACCGACCTGCAACGCTTTACCGGCAACGAACAGCATAATTTCTGGCTGTGACGAATCCGGGTCCTGGAAGCGGGTAATGTCCGGGAAGTAAAGCTGCAAAAAGTACGAGGCAATGATAAAGATTACACCACCAATCAACGCTGTCAGGAAGATCGCGCGTGGAATGGTGCGTTCTGCATCTTTGGTCTCTTCCGACAGGGAACTGATTCCATCAAAGCCAAGGAAGGAGAAGCAGAGTATCGTCGCGCCGGTAATCATGGGCACGACATGGGCATTTTCTGACCAGAAAGGTTTGCTGCTGGTCAATGTGCCCGCGCCTTCGCCGTTCGCTACGCCGTAAATCACCATCACAGTGATACCGACCATAACCACAACCTGCAGCACCACAATAATGCTGTTGAAGTTGGCAACGGTTTTGATGCCTTTGAGATTCGAGAGCGTCATGAAGCCCACCAGCATCACGACAAAAATCCACGAAGGAATGCCGGGCACCAGTGTTTCAAAATAGTTTTTTGCCAGCAGGATGTTGATCATCGGCATGAACAAATAGTCCAGCAAAGATGACCAGCCCACCATAAACCCGACGTGCGGACTGATAGCCTTTTGAGCGTAAGTATAAGCGGAGCCCGCAGAGGGGAAGCGGCGTACCAGCTTACCGTAGCTCACGGCGGTAAACAGAATCGCAATCAGTGCAAACGCATAAGCGGTGGCAACGTGACCATCGGTCAACCCAGAGACGATACCAAACGTATCAAAAAGGGTCATAGGCTGCATGTAGGCTAAGCCCATCATGACGACCGGAAGTAAGGTCAGCGATTTTTTCAGATGCGCACGCTGAGGTGCTGCAGAGGTATTAAGCGACATGCTTCATTGCCTCCTGTGCGACAACCTGGCCAGGTTGAGTCACGGGGCAACTGCGCAAGATGCGACAGGGAGTAAGGTGTGTAGAACGCGTGGCGCCGTAGTCATCACGAAAACGCGTACCAGCATAGGCTGGCAGTGTGGAAAACATCCCCATCTTTGAATCCTCAATCTCACGCTTAAGCGTGTTTTCAGTGTTTATCTATCCGGGTGCGTGCCCGGCCTCGGTTAAGTCAGCGAAAACCTGTCAGTAAAAACAATGTGCAAAAAAAATAACCGGCGCGGTAAGCGTCGGTTATATGTCATTTTTGCAGCGCGCATATTCTGCCTCAAACAATTGGCTCAGCACAAGATATTGCGGCACCAAATGCAAAATATTACTCAGGCATTTTTAAGCATCCAGTCAATTTCGGTGGCAGTGATCAACCGCTCGAACTGCATCAGCTCATAATTCTTGCAGCTGTACCATACTTTGGCAAAGCGCTCGCCTAATAATTTTTGCAGCGGATAGCTCTGCTCGAACTCATATAAAGCATCGCTTTGACGTATAGGAATCGCCAAACCTTCTGCTTCATGACCGTTGCCAGTCACCGGATGCGGTAGCGGCAGTTGCGTATCCAATCCATGCAGCATGCCGGCTAAAATCGCCGAAACCACTAAATAGGGATTGGCATCCGCGCCAGCAACCCGGTATTCGATGCGATGATTCTCGACATCGCCACAGGGAATGCGCAGCGCCACGGTACGATTGTTATGGCCCCACGATGCCTGCAACGGCACATAGGCTTCCGGTACAAACCGCCGAAAAGCGTTAACGTTAGGTGCCAGGAGCGCCATTGATGCGGGCATGAGATCAATCATTCCCGCCAGCGCGCGTTTGAGCAGCGGCGAATCGCTGCCGTCATCACAGGCAAAAGCGTTGTGATTGGCGGCGTCCAGCATGCTGATATGTACGTGCATACCGCTGCCCGCATACTCTTCATAAGGTTTAGCCATAAAGGTTGCGGTCATACCGTGGTTTTCGGCCACCTGACGTATCAGGCGTTTTAGCTGTATAGCGTGATCGCAGGCTTGCAGCACATCGCGAGTGTGATGAAGGTTGATTTCGAACTGGCCTGGTGACGCTTCTGCCAGCGCGCCATCGGCAGGAATGCCCTGCAGTTTGGCTATCTCATCAATGTCACGCAGGACATCGGCAAAGTGGTCGAGATTATCCACTGAGTAAACCTGGCTCTGCATGTTGCGTTCATCGCTGCCTGGCGAACAAGGCGGCTGAATAAAGCCTTCCGCATCACGCTTTTTGTCCACCAGATAGAACTCCAACTCTACCGCTACCACCGGAAACAAGCCTCGATTGCGTAGCTGCTGCCACAGTTGATTGAGGACATTTCGGGGTTCAACGTCAAAGGGAGTGCCATCTTGGTTGCGCATGGTTAACAGCAGTTGCGCAATGTGTTCAGGATCGGAAGCGGAAGGAACTAACGTATTGAGAACAGGAAGGCACAGATTATCAGGTTCACCGAGGGATTGTCCGAGACCGGCCTCTTCTACTGTGTTGCCGAGAATATCCATGGCAAACACCGATGCCGGAAAGTAACAGCCTTTTTCAAGTTTAAGCAGCGCGGAAACCGGAATGCGTTTACCGCGAAAGACTCCATTTAAATCGTTTAATAAGATGTCGACATACTGCGTTTCAGGATGGCGCTCCAGCCAGGCTTTCACCTCAAGCTGGAACGCGCTGGTTCGTCTCTCTTCGCTATGACGCGTAAAGTCTTCTACTTCTACCAGGTTTGTCATGATCTCACCCGCCCCGTAAATGGTTTGCGCAATGCTCAAAATAACAGCCACCCTTCTAACATAGCGCCAACACAAAAAGTGTGCAAATGTAACAAATCTGTTTGAAGAACCCGCAACAGATTGCTAGATTGACAAAATATTGCACACTTAAGCACCAATCGTGCTTTTTCGGTTGATATTTCGAACAGCAAGTGAGGGGAAAAATGGGCATTATTTTTGACAAACCCTTGATTGGCGTAACGATGTGCCAGATCGATAAAGGCGGTCATCCCACGCAAACGGTGCATAACAAATATCTTGATGCCGTGTTGGTCTCGGGCGGTGTCCCGCTTGCCCTGCCCCATCATTTAATGCACGCCCCTCATCTATTAGAAAACGCTATGACGATTTTGGATGGCGTATTGCTCACCGGTAGCCCCAGCAATATCGAACCCTGGCAATATGGTGAAGAAGGCAAAGAGTTGCATAGCGATCCTGGACGCGATCGGCTGGCTTTTAGTTTGATTACGCATGCCATGGGTAAAAAGATGCCGCTGTTCGGCATTTGTCGCGGTATGCAAGAACTAGTGGTTGCCAATGGTGGCGCGCTGTATCGCCAGATCAGCCAGCATCGCCAGTTTCAGCGTCATCATGAAGATGATTCTCAGCCGCTTGATCAGCAATATGCGTCAGCGCATGCCGTCACGGTTGAGCCAGATGGCTTGCTCAGCAACCTGCTCGACAGCACCACGCTGACAGTAAACTCACTGCATCAACAAGGGATCCGCGAGCTGGGTCCACAATTACGCATCGAAGCGCGCGCGCCCGACGGGCTGATTGAAGCGGTCAGCCTGCAGCATCATCCCTTTGCCCTGGCGGTGCAGTGGCACCCTGAATGGCAAGCGGAAAGCTCGGCAACGTCACGTCAGTTGTTCGATGGATTTATTCAGGCCGCAATCCGTTACCACAAGGAAAAGAGAACATGAATGATGCCACTCTGGCCCCCGGAAGGCGTTTATCGCAAATCCGGCAAGAGTTGGGATTGTCTCAGCGCCGCGTCGCTGAACTTGCAGGTTTAACACACAGCGCAATTAGCACCATAGAGCAGGATAAAGTCAGCCCGGCGGTAAGCACCTTACAGAAATTATTAAAAGTATATGGCTTATCGCTGTCGGAGTTCTTCTCTGAAGCCAAAGCGGATTTAACGCCAAAAATCATCGTTCGCCCGGACGATTTACTGGAGATAGGTAGCCAGGGCGTGTCGCTCAAGCTCATTCATAACGGGCAGAGCCGCCGCACACTGGGCATGCTGCTGGAAACCTATCAGCCCGGTGCCAGCACGGGTGAGAAATTGCGGCATCCCGGCGAAGAGACCGGCACGCTGCTGGAAGGTGAAATCACCTTAGTGGTGAACGGGCAAAGTTTTCATTTATATGCGGGTGAAAGTTACGTTATCGACACCGGTTTGCCGCACAGCTTTACCAATACCACCGATCACATATGTCGCATTATCAGTGCCCATACGCCCGCCAATTTTTAATAAAAATTGCGTTTTGAGGAGGTTGTGATGAATTACGTGGAGAGTTATTACGCTGCAACAGCCAATCCTCATGAACCGTGGCCGTTATTGCAAGAGAGTATTCAGTGTGACGTTTGCATTATCGGCGGCGGTTTTACCGGTTTATCCGCTGCCCTCTACCTGACCGAAGCGGGTTATGACGTGGTAGTGCTGGAGGCGGCCCGCGTCGGATATGGCGCCAGCGGTCGCAACGGCGGCCAGGTGGTGAACTCTTACAGCCGTGACGTCGATGTGATTGAACAGCGTTACGGGAAAGAGAGCGCGCGCATGCTCGGCAGCATGATGTTTGAAGGTGCCGAGATCATCCGTGATCGCATTGATCGTTATGCGATCGCCTGTGATTATCGCCCCGGCGGCATTTTTGCGGCATTAAATGCGCGTCAAATGGGCCACCTGCGCAATCAGAAAAAGTTGTGGGCGCAATATGGTAATCACGATCTTGAACTTTTAGATGAACGCGGCATTCGCCGGGAAGTCGCGACCGAGCGCTATATTGGTGGCCTGCTGGATAAGCGTGGCGGGCATTTACATCCGCTCAATTTGGCGCTGGGCGAAGCAGAAGCCATTCGCCGCCACGGCGGCCGCATCTATGAGCAATCTGCCGCGGTGAACGTGGTTTATGGCTCGCCGAATCGAGTGAAAACAGCGCAGGGAGAAGTCACAGCAAAATTTGTGATTTTTGCCGGTAACGCTTACCTGCCGACCAAAGTCGAACCACGCCTTAGCAGCAAAAGCATGCCGTGCGGCTCACAAATTGTCGCAACCGAGCCGTTGAGTCGCGATCAGGCGCTGTCGCTGCTGCCCAACAATTACTGCGTGGAAGATTGTAACTACCTGCTGGATTACTTCCGCCTTACCGCCGATAACCGCCTGTTATACGGCGGCGGCGTGGTTTACGGTGCGCGCGATCCACGAGATATTGAAGCACTTATTCGCCCAAAACTTCTTCGTACCTTTCCTCAGTTGCAGAATGTGAAACTGGCGTTTGGCTGGAGCGGGAATTTCCTGTTGACCTTATCGCGCATGCCGCAGTTTGGCCGCCTGGAGAATAACGTCTATTTTATGCAGGGCGACAGTGGACACGGCGTCACCTGCACGCATCTCTCTGGCAAGTTAATCAGTGAAGTCCTGCGCGGCGATGCAGAGCGCTTTGATGCCTTTGCCAATTTACCTCACCTACCCTTCCCCGGCGGACGACGATTCAAAGTACCGTTAACCGCGATGGGCGCGGTGTGGTATGCGATACGGGATCGATTAGGGGTGTAAGGGTTTATATTGCAGAATTGTACTCGCTTTCTTCCATCCAACCTTCCCCTACAAGGGGGAAGGTTCCTCGGGCTCATCTACCCGTTATGTTCTCCTGTCCGTTATAAATAAGACGCTATTAAGAACTTTTGTGTTTATGAGGCGAAGCAGCATGAAACGTCTTTTACTCCAAAGGCATTTTAACCGGATCATCATAAATATATTCAAAACCCAGCTCGCTACAGATGCGCGTGCCATCGATGAGTTTGCCGCTGTCTTGGACTTCAGTCGGCAAGAACTGGGGCGGCTCAAGTCCTAGCTGCTTTGAAACGCTGGGGTAAAATTCTTCGCGGGTAGGATGTTTTGGCGCGGAAAGGTTAAACACTCGGCCACCTTTTGGGGTTTGCAACAGCAGCATAATGGCCTCTACTACATCGTCCAGATGGACCAAATTCACGCCTTGTGAACCATTTGGGACATCTTTTTTACCGGCCAGGAAGCGGCCAGGATGGCGTTTAGGTCCAACTAGTCCTGACAACCGTAAGATATCTACGCTGGTGCCCGGCAAGTTATGCAGCCAGTTTTCCAATTCCACCAGCGTTTTTCCTGCCACCGTTTCTGGCTGAAGTGGGCTGTTTTCGCGCATCACGCCGGAAGCATTGCCATAAACTGATGTAGAGCTGGTGAAGACAATGCGTGGGACGTTATACACCAGCGCGCTGTCCACCACGTTTTGTACCGCCTGCAGATATTTCTCGCCACCTTCGGCAGTTCGACTGGCGGGCAAAGTCACCACCAGCGCATCCACATTTAACAGCGGCTCAAGATCTTCAGCCTCACAGATCATTTCTGGCGTGAGCTCAAGTTGAAAAGCTTCAATGCCGCAGCGCCGTGCCGCGTCGATGCCATCCGGTGTGGTTTTGCTGCCAGTCACTTGCCAGCCGCGTGCCGTTAACGCCATCGCCAACGGCATGCCTAGCCATCCCAAACCTATTATTGCGACCTTCTTCATATTTGACTCCTGGCTTTGCGCATCAAGATGTTATTCATACTAGTGCTGAGGCGCATTGCAAACCAGCTCAAAAGAGTTTCGGTGCTTTCTGAAATGAATCTGTAGGTAACGTTAAAAAAGGGTTGCCAATCGAGTTCATCCTGGTTAGGTTAATTAGCACATAAATGAATACTCATTCATCAACGGAATTTATATGACACGCGTTCAGTTTAATCACCATCATCACCATCATCCTGACTAGTCTTTCAGGCGATGTGTGCTGGGAGACTGTTAAGATCTTCCAGTGGTGTGAACGCAAGAGAACCCCCGGAAGATCGTCTTCCGGGGGTTTTTTTATGGGCTGACGCAACCGAAACATTCAGGACAGGATTAAGAGGACAGGAACCATGTTAGATAACACCCGTTTACGCATAGCTATGCAGAAATCTGGCCGTTTGAGTGATGATTCACGCGAACTGCTGGCGCGCTGTGGCATTAAAATCAACCTTCAGCAGCAGCGCCTGATTGCGTTTGCGGAGAACATGCCTATCGACATTCTGCGCGTGCGCGATGACGATATTCCTGGCCTGGTGATGGATGGCGTGGTCGACCTCGGTATTATTGGCGAAAACGTGCTGGAAGAAGAACTGCTGACCCGCCGCGCACAAGGCGAAGATCCACGCTACTTTACACTGCGTCGCCTGGATTTTGGCGGTTGTCGCCTGTCACTGGCGATGTCGGTAGATGATGAATATACCGGCCCGCAATGCTTGCACAACTCGCGTATCGCCACCTCTTATCCTCACCTGCTAAAAAAATACCTCGATCAAAAAAATGTGAGTTTTAAGACCTGCATGCTGAATGGTTCCGTTGAAGTTGCGCCTCGCGCTGGCCTGGCGGACGCCATTTGTGATTTGGTTTCAACCGGTGCCACGTTAGAAGCCAACGGCCTGCGTGAAGTCGAAGTGATCTATCGTTCGAAAGCCGTCCTGATTCAGCGTGACGGCGAGATGCCAGGTGCGAAACAGGAACTGATCGACAAGCTGATGACGCGTATTCAGGGCGTCATTAAAGCGCGTGAGTCGAAATACATCATGATGCACGCACCCAGCGATCGTCTGGAAGAAGTGATCAAGCTGCTGCCTGGCGCCGAGCGTCCTACCGTTCTGCCCTTAGCCGGCGATCAATCTCGCGTGGCGATGCACATGGTCAGCAGCGAAACCCTGTTCTGGGAAACCATGGAAAAATTGAAGGCGTTGGGTGCCAGCTCAATTTTAGTGCTGCCGATTGAGAAGATGATGGAGTAAGCCATGGCCTTTGCAACCCCAATCAACTGGCAGCAATGTAGCGCGGAGCAGCAGCAGGCGCTGCTGATGCGTCCGGCAATCGCCGCCTCAGAAAGCATCACTCAAACCGTTCGCGACGTGCTTGATCAGGTTAAAACCAACGGTGATGAAGCGTTGCGCACTTTTAGCGCGCGCTTCGATAAGGCGCAGGTTGAAAACTTGCGCGTCACGCCGCAGCAAATTGAAGAGGCCAGCGCCAGATTAAGCGACACGCTGAAACAGGCGATGGCTGTTGCGGTGAACAATATTGAAACCTTTCACAATGCGCAGATCCTCGCGCCAGTCGATATTGAAACGCAGCCCGGCGTGCGCTGCCAGCAAATTACGCGTCCGGTAAAATCGGTTGGTTTGTATATTCCCGGTGGTTCCGCGCCGTTGTTCTCCACCGTGCTGATGTTAGCAACGCCAGCGCGTATTGCGGGTTGTGGCCGTGTGGTGCTTTGCTCTCCACCGCCAATTGCTGATGAGATCCTCTATGCTGCGAAGCTGTGTGGCGTAGAAGAAGTGTTCCAGGTTGGCGGTTCACAAGCCATTGCTGCCCTCGCCTTTGGCACTGAAACCGTGCCGCGCGTCGACAAAATTTTTGGGCCCGGCAACGCTTACGTTACCGAAGCCAAACGTCAAGTGAGCCAGCGTTTAGATGGCGCGGCAATTGATATGCCTGCCGGCCCATCGGAAGTGCTGGTGATTGCTGATGAAGGCGCAACGCCAGCGTTTGTCGCCTCTGATCTGTTGTCACAAGCGGAACACGGACCCGATTCACAGGTCATCTTGTTGACGCCTTCTTTAGCCCTGGCTGAAGGTGTCGCCAAGGCAGTAGAACAACAACTGGCGCAACTGCCGCGTGCGGCGACTGCTCGCCAGGCATTGGAAAGCAGCCGTTTGATTGTGGCGCGTGATATCTCGCAATGTGTAGAAATCTCCAATGCCTATGGCCCTGAGCATTTGATCATTCAAACGCGCCAGCCGCGTGAACTTGTGGATTCCATTACCAGTGCAGGTTCGGTTTTCCTCGGTGACTGGTCGCCAGAATCTGCAGGTGATTACGCTTCAGGCACCAATCACGTTTTGCCAACCTATGGTTATACCGCAACCTGTTCCAGCCTGGGACTGGCGGATTTTCAGAAACGTATGACGGTACAAGAGCTGACGCCACAAGGTTTCATGAACCTTGCCGCTACCATCGAAACCCTGGCCGCTGCTGAACAGTTAGATGCCCATAAAAATGCCGTTACCCTGCGCGTTGCCGCACTGAAGGAGCAAGCATGAGCCTGAATATTGAAGATTTGGCGCGCGAAAACGTGCGTACTTTGACGCCCTATCAGTCGGCGCGTCGCTTGGGTGGTCAGGGCGATGTGTGGCTCAACGCCAACGAGTTTCCGCTGCCGGTGCCGTTTGAGCTTTCGCAGCAGACGCTGAATCGTTATCCAGAATGCCAGCCAAAATTAGTGATTGAACGCTACGCAGCCTATGCCGGATTGCAGCCTGAAAACGTGTTGGCAAGCCGTGGTGCAGATGAAGGCATTGAACTGCTGATGCGCGCCTTTTGCGAACCCGGCAAAGACGCAATTCTGTTTTGTCCCCCCACCTATGGCATGTACAGCGTCAGCGCCGAAACCATCGGTATTGAGTACCGCACCGTTCCGGCGCTGGATAACTGGCAACTGAATTTACCCGCGATTGCCGACAAGCTGGAAGGCGTGAAGGTTGTCTATCTTTGTAGTCCGAACAATCCTACCGGCAACCTGATCAACCCGGATGATATTCGCCAGCTGCTGGATATGACCGCCGGTAAAGCGCTATTGGTAGCAGATGAAGCCTATATTGAGTTCTGCCCGGAAGCGACGCTGACCGGTTGGCTGAAAGATTATCCACATTTAGTTGTGCTGCGCACTCTGTCGAAAGCCTTTGCGCTAGCGGGTTTACGCTGCGGCTTTACGCTGGCAAACAAGCCGGTTATCGATCTGCTGTTGAAAGTGATTGCGCCCTATCCGCTGGCCACGCCGGTGGCAGATGTAGCGGCTCAGGCATTGAGCGAGCAAGGCATTACATTGATGCGCGAACACGTTGCCCAGTTAAACGACAACCGCAGCTGGTTGCTAACGCAGCTCGCTCAGTGCGCCTGCGTCGAGCAAACTTTTGCCAGTGACACCAACTACGTGCTGGCGCGCTTCACTGATTCGCCAACGGTATTCAAAACGCTGTGGGATCAGGGCATTATCTTGCGTGACCAAAACAAAAATCCGGGCCTGTCGGGATGCCTGCGCATTTCCATCGGCACGCGTGAAGAGTGCGAGCGAGTGATCGCCGCGCTGCAAGCTTTATCTGTGGAGCAAGCATGAGCCAGAAGACCCTTTTTATTGACCGCGACGGCACCATTATTTCTGAACCGCCTGCCGATTTTCAGGTGGATCGCATGGACAAGTTGGCATTTGAACCCAACGTGATCCCTACTTTGCTGGCGCTGCAAACCGCCGGTTATCGTCTGGTGATGATCACCAATCAGGATGGTTTAGGCACGTCGAGTTTCCCGCAGGCGGATTTCGATGGCCCTCACAACCTGATGATGCAAATCCTGACATCGCAAGGCATTCAATTTGATGATGTGCTGATCTGTCCGCACATGCCGGATGACAACTGCGATTGCCGCAAGCCAAAAACCAAAATGGTTGATGCGTGGCTGGCTGAAGGCGCCATTGATGTAGCCAACAGCTATGTGATTGGCGATCGCCTGACTGATGTTCAGCTCGCGGAGAACATGGGTATTGAGGCAATCCGCTATGGCGCCGAAGGTGAAGACTGGCGCGCCATTGAGCAGCGTTTGACTAAGCGTGACCGCTACGCGTTGGTGAACCGCAACACCAAAGAAACCCAAGTCAAAGTAGAAGTCTGGTTAGACCGCGAAGGCAGCAGCAAGATCAACACTGGCGTCGGTTTTTTCGACCATATGTTGGATCAGATTGCGGTGCATGGTGGCTTCCGCATGAATATCGAAGTCAAAGGCGACCTCTACATTGATGATCACCACACTGTTGAAGATACCGGCCTGGCGCTGGGCGAAGCGCTGTTAAAAGCGTTGGGCGACAAGCGTGGCATTGGCCGTTTCGGCTTTGTTTTGCCGATGGATGAATGCCTGGCGCGCTGTGCATTAGACATCTCTGGCCGCCCACACATTGAGTTCAAAGCTGAATTCAATTATCAACGCGTTGGCGACCTCAGCACCGAAATGGTTGAGCACTTCTTCAGCTCGCTTTCTTACAGCATGATGAGCACGCTGCACCTGAAAACCAAAGGTAAAAACGATCATCATCGCGTTGAAAGTCTGTTTAAAGCCTTTGGCCGCACGCTGCGCCAGGCGATTCGCGTGGATGGCAACACCCTTCCGAGTTCCAAAGGAGTGCTGTGATGAATGTGGTGATCCTTGATACCGGCTGCGCCAACCTTTCTTCGGTGAAATGGGCGGTTGAACGCCTGGGTTATACGCCGATTGTTAGCCGCGATTCTGACGTCGTACTGCGTGCCGACAAGCTGTTTTTACCGGGCGTTGGCACCGCCAAAGCGGCAATGGGTCAGCTTGAAGAGCGTGACCTTATCGAGCTAATCAAAGCCTGTACTCAACCGGTGCTGGGCATTTGTCTCGGCATGCAGTTGCTGGGGCGCGGCAGTGATGAGAACGGCGGTGTTCCAACGCTGGGCATTGTTGACGAACCGGTTTCGCTGATGGATACGCAAGGTTTGCCGCTGCCGCACATGGGCTGGAACCAGATCACCGCGCAAGCGGGTAATCATCTGTTCCGTGGCATTGACGAAGGCAGCTACTTCTACTTTGTCCATAGCTATGCCATGCCGGTTAACGCCAGCACCATCGCGCAATGCCATTACGGTTTACCGTTCACGGCGGCGCTGCAAAAAGATAACTTCTTCGGCGTGCAGTTCCACCCAGAACGCTCTGGCAAAGCGGGCGCACAGTTGCTGAAAAACTTCCTGGAGATGTGATGATTATCCCCGCGTTAGATTTAATTGACGGCAAAGTGGTTCGCCTGCATCAGGGTGATTATGGTCAGCAGCGTGATTACGGCAGCGATCCGCTCCCGCGTTTGCAGGAATACGCTAGCCAAGGCGCAGCGGTGCTGCATTTAGTGGATTTAACCGGTGCAAAAGATCCAGCAAAACGCCAGATTCCCCTGCTGAAAACTTTGCTGAATGGCGTTGATGCCATCGTGCAGGTCGGTGGTGGTATTCGCACCCGCGAAGATGTCAAAGCCCTGCTGGATACGGGTGCAAGCCGTGTGGTAGTGGGTTCCACAGCGGTGAAAGAGCCAGCAGAAGTGAAGCAGTGGTTTAAAGAGTTTGGCGCTGAGGCCATTGTGTTGGCATTAGACGTGCGCATTGACGCGAATAATCGCAAAGAAGTGGCGATCAGCGGATGGCAAGAAGCCGCCGGCGTGACGCTGGAAGACGTCATTGAACAATTCCAGCCCGTTGGCCTGAAGCATGTATTGTGTACCGATATTTCGCGTGACGGCACGCTAACTGGCTCCAACGTGGCGCTTTATCAGGAAGTGACTGCGCGCTATCCAGAGATTGCATTTCAATCATCTGGCGGCATCGGCGAACTGAGCGACATCGCCGCGCTCCGCAGCAGCGGTGTGCAGGGCGTGATCGTTGGACGCGCATTGTTGGAAGGCAAATTCACAGTTTCGGAGGCAATCTCATGCTGGCAAAACGGATAATTCCTTGTCTCGATGTACGTGACGGTCAGGTCGTCAAAGGCGTTCAGTTCCGTAATCACGAAATCATTGGTGATATCGTGCCGCTGGCGCAGCGTTACGCTGAAGAAGGCGCAGACGAACTGGTGTTTTACGATATTACAGCTTCATCCGATGGCCGTGTGGTGGATAAAAGCTGGGTATCACGCGTTGCTGAAGTGATCGATATTCCGTTCTGCGTGGCGGGCGGTATCAAATCTGCCGAAGATGCGGCGCGCATTCTGGAATTCGGCGCTGACAAGATTTCCATTAACTCGCCCGCGCTGGCCGATCCTTCCTTAATCACCCGCCTTGCTGACCGCTTTGGTGTGCAGTGTATTGTGGTGGGCATTGATACCTGGTTTGATGAAAGCACCGGTAAATATCACGTCAATCAATATACCGGCGACGAATCCCGCACCCGTGTTACCACATGGGAAACGCTGGATTGGGTGCAGGAAGTGCAGAAACTCGGCGCGGGCGAAATCGTGTTAAACATGATGAACCAGGATGGCGTGCGTAACGGCTATGATCTGGTGCAGCTGAAAAAAGTGCGTGAAGTTTGTAAAGTACCAATGATCGCTTCTGGCGGCGCGGGCACTATGCAGCATTTCCTTGAGGCCTTTGAACAGGCCAACGTCGATGGCGCACTGGCCGCGTCGGTGTTTCACAAACAGATTATCAATATTGGTGAGCTGAAAAGCTTTCTGATCGACAACGGTGTGGAGATTCGCGCGTGTTAACTGTTCAACAACTGGCCCAACTTGATTGGGACAAAACGCAAGGCATGATGCCGGTAATCGTACAGCACAGCGTATCAGGCGAAGTGCTGATGCACGGTTATATGAATAAAGAAGCGCTGGCAAAAACGCTGCAAGAAGGCAACGTCACCTTTTTTTCGCGCACCAAAAATCGCTTGTGGACCAAAGGCGAAACCTCAGGCAACTTCCTGAAAACCGTGAGTATCACACCTGACTGCGATAACGATACGCTGCTGATATTGGCGAATCCTATTGGCCCAACCTGCCATCTCGGCACGTCAAGCTGCTTTTCACCCGCTGCGCCAGACTGGACTTTCTTGTATCAGCTGGAGCAGCTGCTGGCTTCACGTAAAAATGGTGATCCAGAAAGCTCCTACACCGCAAAACTCTACGCCAGCGGCACCAAACGCATCGCGCAAAAAGTGGGTGAAGAAGGCGTTGAAACCGCGCTGGCGGCCACCGTCAACGATCGCCATGAGCTGACCAACGAAGCGTCGGATTTGATCTATCACCTGCTGGTGTTATTGCAGGATCAGGATCTGGACTTCAGCACCATCATCGCGAACCTGCGATCTCGTCATAAGTAAATTGTGCAATATGCTGCTCAAAATTGTGGTTGTATGATAATTTTGAGCAGTATACTTCTCAAAAAAAACCTAAAAACACTCATATTGAGCAATATACTGCTCAACAGAAGCGCGGCATGTTAACCCTGCAATTGTTTGTCGGTAATCAATTGCACGATATTGCGTTTCTGGACGTCAAAGAGCCACGCAAAGGCCGTGAAAGCGCCGCCGCCCTCGCCTTCTAATTCAACTATGTCATTGACCCTATAGATCGTAACAATTATGCAAGCTGCAGCCTGAAATATGCGCAGCAAATGGGTGCTCAATTTTGAATTTGCCGGCTATTGGTTTTGATTATTTAGACCAACGCATCGAAGGATGGCGACTATGAAGATAACGATATCGCCTTTTCAGCGTGAAGCCATGTTGCTTGAACTGCTTCAGCAGCTTATTGAGGATAAGCTGCCGCAAGGCGAGTTATTAATGCAACTACGTAAAAAGGTGTTGGGATTCTCGCAAGAGCGCTATGCCGCACTGGTGGGCATCAACCGTCGAACGTTATCTGATATTGAGCAGGATAAAGAGAACACCACGCTAAGCACCTTAAATCGAGCATTTAAAACTTTAGGGCTTAAGTTAGGCGTATTACCTCGCCAACCGCACATTATTAATCCAGCTTGCTGATCATGGAGAGTCCAATGACCACACATGAAAAACTGATCGCCCTGCTTAATCAGCATCAAGCGCGTTATCGGCTGATGAACCATGAAGCCACCGGCAAATGCGAAGCGGTGGCTGCTGTTCGCGGTACTGAAGTGGGACAAGGCGCCAAAGCGCTGGTGTGTCATGTGAAAGGCAACGGCGTTAAACAGCATGTGCTGGCGGTGTTACCCGCCGATCAACAAGCGGATTTAGCAAAAGTGGCGGATGCTGTTGGCGGACGCCGTGCATCGCTGGCCAGCCCAGCCGAAGTGGATTTGCTGACGGGCTGCGTGTTTGGCGCGATTCCGCCGTTTAGTTTTCATCCGGCATTAAAACTGGTTGATGATCCGTTGCTGTTTGAACGTTATAGCGAGATTGCCTTCAACGCCGGTTTGCTGGACTACTCGGTAATAATGAATACAGAGGATTACCGCACATTCAGTAATGCTAACGTAGTGAAAATAATCCAGTAATTGCCATCACCAGAGGTGAAAGGTAATCTTCATTGTTCAACATCACGAATAAAGAAGACCTTATAATGGCAAATTTTTTCACTAAAACACGTCTGCGTCAGACGCTGGTTATGGCGATGATGGCAGGCTGTGCATTCGGCGCGCAGGCAAAAATTGAACAGGTACGCTTCGCTGTCGATCCCACCTATCCTCCTTTTGAATCAAAAACGCCACAGGGCAAACTGGTTGGTTTTGATATCGACTTGGGTAATGCTTTGTGTGAGCAAATGCAGGCTAAATGCGTCTGGGTAGAAAGCCAGTTCGACGGCATGATCCCTGCGCTTAAAGCGCGTAAATTTGATGCCATCCTTTCAGACATGGGCATCACCGAAGAACGAATGAAGCAAATTGACTTTACCGTGCCGCTGTATGACACCCACACCCAGCTGATTGCCCGCAAAGGCTCGGGTATTTTGCCCACGGCTGAAGCGCTGAAAGGCAAAACGGTTGGCGTTGAGCAAGGTACCGTGCAGGAGCGCTATGCGCTGGCAAAATGGCAGCCGCACGGCGTGACCGTAGTTCCGTATGGCGATCAGGCGCAGGTGGAAAGCGATTTGATTTCAGGTCGATTAGATGCGGTCTTCACCGATGCCGCTCAGGCCGCTATTGGCTTTCTGAAGCATCCACAAGGTAAAGATTTCGAGCTGGCTGGCCCAATTGTGCAAGATCCGATTATTGGTCCCGGTACAGCAATCGGCTTACGTAAAGGCGATGCCGAGCTGAAAACCGCGCTTGATAACGCCTTCGCGGAAATCAAGAAAAACGGCACCTTCGATAAGATTCAGAAATCCTATTTCGCGACTGATATCTCAATTCAGCAGTGATATCACAGGCGGCATTTGTGCCGCCTGTTGTTATTCAGCACTATACTTTTCTTTTTATGCTCATTTATAGGGCGTTACATTTCTCGCCCGCAGCCGATTACAGGACCGATATGCATCAACAACATCATCCTCTGCTAAGCGCATCGTTAGGCACTCAACGCGAAATTATTAGTTTCCACTTCGGCGAAGACAATAAACGACAGGTCTATATTCAGGCGGCTTTACACGGCGATGAACTGCCCGGCATGGCGGTTGCGTGGTTTTTAAAGAAGCGTTTACAAGCTCTGGAATGTGCTGGCCAGTTAAAAGCAGCCTTTACGCTGGTACCCGTCGCGAACCCTTTGGCGTTAAGCCAGCATTGGCATGGCACACATTTGGGCCGATTCCATACACTTTCTGGTCAGGACTTTAATCGCAAGTTTCCGTCTTTAGGTGAGGCGCTAGCGGAGAAGCTTTCAGGTTCGTTTACGCAAAGTGAGTATGATAATAAACGACTGATTCGTAACGCCATCGACCTTCACTACCGCGACACCATTCCTAAAACCGAACTGGATGCGCAGCGCTTTACCTTGATGCGTATGGCAAGCCAGGCCGATTTAATGATTGATCTGCATTGTGACTGGGAAGCCGTGCCGCATTTATACACCACGCCACATGCCTGGCCAGATATTGAGCCGCTGGCGCGTTGGCTGGGCAGCGAAGTCCAGTTGCTGGCACAGATTTCGGGTGGTGAACCCTTTGATGAAGCTTGTTGCGAGCCTTGGTTAACACTGGCAGACATTTTCGGCAAAGAATACCCGATGCCGCGTGGCTTGTTACCGGTGACGCTGGAGTTGCGTGGTGTGCGTGATGTCTGTCCGGAGCAGGCTGAGAAAGATGCGGATGCGATTATTTCTGCTTTGCAAGAAGGTGGCTATATTGGCGGTAGCGAACCTACGGTTTCCGTTGAAGTCGCCGCGCCTGTCATTGGTGGCGACGAATTAGTGTCGGTGAGCTCTGGCGGCGAAGATGTGAGTGTTAACGCTGAAAATGGTGTTGGTTTAAGCGCACCGAACGTGATTGAAGCGACCGATGAGTCGAGCGTGATCAAAGAGCGCTATAGCGAAGGTACTGCTACCGCTTCCCCTGCCCTGAAAAATCCGCCTACGCCGTTGTCGGGTTGCGAGTATATCCATTCACCCGTATCGGGATTAATCCTGCATCGTAAACCATTAGGCGCGCATATCCGATCGGGCGAAGTCGTCGCGGAGATTATCGATCCGGTGACTGATCAAGTAACGCCGCTTGTGGCTGAGTTTGGCGGAATTTTGTATGCACGACATTGGGTACGCTTTGCTACGGCGGGGATGCTGGTAGTGAGGTTGGCGGGCGAGAATGAGGTTAGAAGTGGTGAGTTGTTGGTGGGGTGAAAAAAGGCTTCCCGAAGGAAGCCTTTTTAAATTAATCAAGCCATTCCGTATGGAATACACCTTCTTTATCCGTACGCTTATAAGTATGCGCACCGAAATAATCACGCTGGGCCTGAATCAGGTTAGCGGGCAGAACTGCTGACAATAGCTGCCATAGTCATTTAATCATAAAAGATCAGCCATTTAATCGTGCGAAATTTACATAATCTAATATATAAAAATGGCAGGCTGTAAATTATAGCAGCATCTAGGCCTTATATTTTATTGCCCGATAGAAATATTTTGAAGCGAGATGCCTAAAATACGCGAGTCAGAACCTATACCCAACTCAGCGGGAGACTTCGCATTTTTAACCTCTATAATAATATTTTGTTTCAAATTACCATGATCGATAGGGATAGGGGTAATTACGCTATTATTGTCATCAATAACTTTCTTGACCGTAACAGGCTGTCCTTTAATATAAGTTTTAAAATATACAACCACAGGAGAATCCTTATCATTTAAAAGCACATTATATTTGAAATAATAATAATTTACCGAAGACGAAGGGACGTTTAATTGAAGCTCAGCATTTTTATGTGACCAAGCATGGTGTTCCTCCAAGTAATACCAACCTTCCTTGAAAATTTCAGTAAGTTCATAATTATTTTGGTCAACGATTAAGGGGTAATCATATGAGGCTGAATTAATAAATTTTTTGAATTTTTTTTCATCTATACCAATTAGGGCATAAAGGTCATTATCCATTACAGTTATAAAAGGTGTCATTTTTAATTGCTGTAAGATATTTGTATATTCGCTTTTTATTTTATCTGGGCAAAGGAAATGCAAATCATTAACCAAACTTGTACGCATAGCAGTTTTCAGAGGCAATAATGTCTCATGGGGACACTTCCAATAATGAGCTGACCACAGCATGTTTACATAGGGAATAACTATATAATCAACATTTTTATCAAGCAGCAATTGGATAACATAAGGCGTTTGTTCCACAGTTAATGCACCTTGTAAACTTCCCATAATCATGGGCCAGTGTTCTTTAGCCTCACTGAGATTTTTATCACCGCCAATATTGAAAGTTTTAAATCCTGAAAAAGGAGCCAAGTAATTGGCAAAAAAATCATTATTCCAAGGAATAAATGCTACTTTTGACTGAGGGGGAACATCATGTCTCAGCTTTTCAACCAAGGTATCATTGATATTTCCAACAGAGAAAAAATAAGCCCTTCCATAATTCCAACTATTTTGAAGATGCGGCAAATATAAAGCAATCAAAAATAATGCAGCCAAATACTGTAGAAATTTATTTTTTCCAGAAATGTACTTTGCAGTTAATAACCAAAACATAAACAGACCAAGCGCAACCCAGCGATATGAAGCTCTCATAACGTTAAAGCCGGGTAAATTCTCAGAAATTAGTGCATTACCTGTTGGCATTACAGCATAATTTGACGGCATTAACATTGTATTGGCAAGCGTATTAATTTGAGAATAATTATCTGGCTTGAGCGAATTTATTTTTAAAGATGGTCCTAAAGCCATATAAAATGAAAACAATCCAATTAAAATGAAACAGTTTAACCAAGAAATTTCTTTGCGGTACTTAAACCAGCCCAAAATTCCCAAAACGATAAATGGTAATGAGTAACTTGTTTCCCATACAGATGCATCTCCAAAATATTCATTCGACAAACGATGAGATGACAAATGCAAACTATCTGCCAGCCAAAATATCCCTTCAGTTGGTATTGCTAAAAAAATAACATCAAGCCCCCAGCCTCGAAAAAATTCAATAGGCTCAGCCTGATAAGCAGTTTTCCCAATAAAAAGAGAATAAAGTTCATAGGAAATGGCAAAGGCCAGTAAATGAACTGGCAATTTGTATATTATATATTTGTATTTATTATCAGAACGGATGCAGCCGAATAATATTATAGACGTGCCAGCCACAGCGAACATCATGAATGTATACCCATCCATAAAGATTGAAATCATCGCTGTAAAGACGTATAGCACAGCACAACTAACAAAAGAAAATTGAAGTCTTTCGTTTGCCAGACTGAAAGCAAGTGCACGCCAGCAATAAAAAGGCAATAACGCAACACCTAAAGAAAGCATTGAATATCCAGAATGCTTTGTTATTACCGGTGTTATTAACCACAATACTGAAAACAAACAGGAAATATAATAATTAATACCGAAATGTCTTGTTAGCCTATATGCACCATAAAAAGCGCAAAATAACCAAACTGAAAAAACTAAGCTGTAAGCAGCTTCAGGTAATACGCCTAATTTTATAAAATAACTTATAGGTAAAACTGCGGATAATCCAAAGGCAATCGCAGCTGGCTCTGGTATGCCAATATCACTGGCATAAACATTGAAAATTCCTCCGTTAGCTAAAGACTTAGCATACCCCATTGCCCATAATGCTTGCCCCATTGTAGGCAAAGTGAAATAAGGTATAGTATTATTAATAAATACTACAAACCCCAAACATAATAACAGAAAAAAAATTCTTAAAAAAAACATACGCCGTGGAAATTCACTCATTTAAATTCACTTTTTTTCATCGCGCACGCGATCCCATAAAAAATAAAATCGCCAACTACTGTTACAATCCTTGAAATAACAACAGAGATCAGCAAATCATTTTCATTAAAAAAACCACCCAGAAGGTAAATCAGAACAACCTCTCTAACTCCTACACCTGCTGGTGCACCCGGTGTTATTAAACCTATAAGCCACGCACAAACATAAGCTGCTGGTATTATTATCACCAACCAACTAGTGTCAATATTATTTACGAGAACATTCCCTTGAGTAATCATAAATAATACAGCAGAAAAAGTTGCCCCCGAAATAATAAGGAAAAATATTTGCAACCGGAATGCCTTTGCGAAATTACACCCTAAAAATATTTGAAAAAAATAATTAACCAAAAATAAAACAGCAATAAAAAAAAACAAAAACAAAAGTATATATGAAGAGTTGATTTTAATTAACAAAGGAATAATTAGAATGCTAAAAAGAGCTCCCGAAAAAACAAGCAATACTAATTCCCAGAAAGTGGATTTAGCCAGTTTTTTAGCAGATGCGGAATCTGCCATTCCTAAAGCTTGTCGGCCTGCATAATGGAATATATTACCTGGTATATATTTAGCAATTTGTGAGGTACCGTAAACCTTGATTGCCCACAGATAACTTCTCTTTTCCCCACATTTCTCCAATATGTTTTTCCATACACAACCAAGTATTATACTCGAACCTCCATAAGCTAATGAAATGATCAAGAGCAAAACGATAACCAAAGGATTAAAATAACCATAAACTTCAGGAGTTAAATAATTTTTTAAGCGAAAAAAAACAAAGAATAAACTAAAAACCGCTAAGAAACTGCCTACAATATTCATTGTTTTTTTCAGGTTAGCGCTATTCATTTAATAAACCTAACTCTTAAAATTAATTTTTTAAAATCTATCATATTAGCGTGGAATCATTAAACAAAATGACTCCGCACTTTTATTTAAAACAAAAAAAGCGTTAATCTTCACGTTTATGAATAATTTGATTAATTTTCACCCTGACATCTTCAAGTAACTTACGGTTTGCCGACAATAGATCGGCGAGGAATGATACCAAGATTGTTTGAAATCCCATCATAATTAAGATTGCTGAGAGGATTAATGACTGAACATGACCATTACCCGATTCAAAGAGATAGAAATACATATATCTAACGCTTATTAGAAAACCGACTAACATAAGTGAAGAGCCGATCGTAAGAAAAAATCTGAAAGGTCTATAAATCACAAAAATACGAATAATAGTAAATATGCTGCGCTGGATATAGGACGGGATACTTTTTACTAACCTTGATGGTCTAAGGTCATCATTAACATTAACAGGAACAGAACAAATTGAAATGTCTTTTTGACCAGCTTGAATAATTGTTTCCAAGGTATATGTATATTCACTAAATACCATAAGTTTCTGTGCAGCACTTTTACTGATTGCGCGAAAGCCACTCGGCGCATCAGGTATGTTTGTTTTACTTGCACCTCTCACAACCCAGCTACCTAATTTTTGCAAGAATTTTTTAGCCGGAGAAAAATGTTCAATAGTTGAAATTGGTCGTGCACCAATAACCATCTCCGATTTTTTCTTTAAGATGGGTTTTACCAGATCTGGAATATTTGATGCGTCATACTGATTATCTGCATCAGTATTTATAATCACATCTGCCCCTTGCTTCAAACAATTTTCAATACCTGTCATGAAGGCAACAGCGAGACCTTTATTGCCCATGTGTTGAACAACATGATCAACACCGCATCTTTTTGCCACTTCAATGGTAGCATCAGTACTACCATCATCGATAATTAACCACTCAACGCTATCAAAACCCTCAACTTCACGAGGTAAAGCAGTTAAGGCTATTTCCAAAGTTTCAGCTTCATTAAAGCAAGGCATTTGAATTATTAATTTCACACTAGTTCCTAAATCATAAAAAATACATATAAACAAAATTTGTGTTGTTTATAAAGCATTAGACAAAAAAAACCCAGCTTAGCTGGGTTTTTCTATTACTTTAAGGGATCATTCCAACCATTCCGTGTGGAATACACCTTCTTTATCCGTACGCTTATAAGTATGCGCACCGAAATAATCACGTTGGGCCTGAATCAGGTTAGCCGGCAGAACTGCTGAGCGATAGCTGTCGTAGTATGCAATCGCAGCTGAGAAGGTCGGCGTTGGAATACCATTTTGAACGGCATAAGCAACCACATCACGCAGCGCCTGCTGGTATTCATCAGCGATGTTCTTGAAGTAAGGTGCTAACAGCAGATTTGCAATGCTCGCGTCGTCTGCATAGGCATCGGTGATCTTCTGCAGGAACTGGGCGCGAATGATACAACCCGCGCGGAAGATCTTAGCAATGTCACCGTAATGCAGATCCCAGCTATATTGATCTGACGCTGCTTTCAGCTGTGAGAAGCCTTGAGCGTAAGAAACGATTTTACCCAAATACAGAGCACGACGCACTTTCTCGGTGAATTCAGCTTTGTCACCGGTGAAGGCTTTTGCTTCTGGGCCGCTTAAAACTTTAGACGCTGCAACGCGCTGAGTTTTCAGTGAAGACAAGTAACGTGCGAACACCGATTCAGTGATCAGCGACAGTGGCTCGCCAAGATCCAGTGAGCTTTGGCTAGTCCATTTACCAGTGCCTTTGTTCGCGGCTTCATCCAGAATTACATCAACCAGATATTTTCCGTCTTCATCTTTCTTAGTGAAGATATCTTTGGTGATGTCGATCAGGTAGCTGCTTAGCTCGCCGTCGTTCCACTCACTAAAGGTTTTAGCCAGTTCTTCGTTGCTAAGATTCAGTGCGCCTTTCAGCAGTGAATAAGCTTCAGCAATCAGCTGCATGTCGCCATATTCAATACCGTTGTGCACCATCTTCACATAGTGACCAGCGCCATCTGGACCGATATAGGTTACGCAGGCTTCGCCTTCAGCACGGGCAGCAATCTTCTCGAGGATCGGTGCAACCAGTTCATAAGCTTCTTTCTGACCGCCAGGCATGATGGATGGACCTTTCAGGGCACCTTCTTCACCACCGGAAACGCCGGTTCCAATGAAGTTGAAGCCTTGCTCAGAAAGCTCTTTATTACGACGGATAGTGTCTTTATAGAAGGTGTTACCGCCATCGATAAGGATGTCGCCTTTATCCAAATGCGGAGTCAGTGAAGCGATAGTTTTGTCAGTAGCTTCTCCCGCCTGCACCATCAGCAAGATACGGCGTGGTTTTTCTAATGAGTCAACGAACTCCTCAATGGAGTAGTAAGGTGAGAGTTTTTTGCCTTCATTCTCAGCGATGACTTCATCAGTCTTTTCGCGTGAGCGGTTGAAGATAGAAACAGTGTAACCGCGGCTCTCAATGTTAAGAGCCAAGTTGCGGCCCATTACTGCCATACCTACAACGCCGATCTGTTGCTTGGACATCATATACTCCTGTCTGAGGGACACTCCACAAACGCCAAGGTTTGTGAACAAAACTGGCAAACATGTTAACTCAGGTTAACGAGAATGCGGTAGACATTGGTGCGATAGCTAAAAGGAAAATATCTGTAAATAAGCCCTATTTAATCAGGGAATTATAAAGATCGGTATAGCTTTTAACCATTTTCTCAGCAGTAAAAAGTTGCTCAAAACGTGCTTTTGCGCCCTTACCCAGCTTCGTTGCATAAACCTTATCATTCCAGATTATATCCATAGCGTTACGTAATGCAGCCGCATCGCCTGGCGGGACAACTAAACCCGTTTCGCCATCAATATTTATATAGGTCGTACCTGTACCAATTTCGCTTGAAATTAAAGGCTTAGAATAAAGAGCTCCTTCAAGCAATGAAATACCAAATGCTTCTGAACGTAAATGCGATGGGAAAACAATACAGGTAGAAAGAGCGAGAAGCGCTGCTTTATCATCGTTACCTAATGCGCCCAAAAAATGTATGTTATTTACGTTTAATTCTTTAGCCTGTTTTTTTAATTCTTGTTCTATAGGGCCAGCGCCAACAACAACAATGGGATAAGAACTATTTTTTGCAGCGTCTATAAGTATATGTAAACCCTTATAGTATCGAAAGGTGCCGATAAAAAGAAAGAAACCATCAGGAAAATTAGCGCCCCACTTATTTATACACTCTTTGGCAGGGTTCAAATAAAATTCTTCATCTAATCCATACGGAATGACAGAAACTTTATCTAAATAATTCGATAATACAGGACTCGTTTTAACGTAGTTTGGCGAGGCGGCAACAATTGCATCAACACTGCTGAGAAATTTATTCATCAAAGGAGAGTAAATTTTAGCCAACGTTTTTTGTTTTACAATGTCTGAATGATAACTTACTACGCAAGGTTTATTAATGCGAGCTGCAAAATGCATTAAATCCATAAAAGGATAAGGGTAATGATAATGAATTACGTCAGCATTCATCGCCAACTTTTTAAATTCACTAATTGCCGAGAATGAAAAAGGCGTAGAGGCTAATTCACATACTGTTTTTACACGATGAATTGTATGGTGATCAAAAATCGATTCTTTTTCTGTAAAGTTTGGGCTATGAGTAAATACTGTCGATTTAATACCTTCTTTGATTCCGCCTTCAGCAAGTTGATAGATTACTTGCTCAATTCCTCCAAAGGTATCTGGATAATACGTTTTATAACAATGTAGAACCTTTATCATATAAATCTAGCAACCTGCTCATAAGCTTCAATTGTTTTATCCGTGCAATGTGACCACGAAAAATTCCGTGATTGTGCTAATCCAGCCTTAATCATCTCACTTTTAATTTCTGAATCATCAATCATTTTTTTTATATAATTAGTTAAGGTTTCAATATCTTCAGGGTCATGCATTAATGCAGCATTGCCAACTACCTCTGGTAAAGAGGTCGCATTCGAGCAAATCACTGGCGTCCCCGAAGCCATGGCTTCGAGCACGGGTAGGCCAAACCCTTCATAAATAGAGGGAAAAACAAAAGCAGTTGCTGAGCTAAAAAGAACAGGAAGATCTTTTCCCGGCACGAATCCTAAATACTTAAGCCAGCCTTCAGATTCACCTTTGTTAAACAGCTTGAACAGTGCTTCATTTTCCCAACCTTTATAACCGCTAATTACGAGCGGATAAGCTCTTTTTTCTTGGAGAGATAACCTGTCATAAGCACGAAGTAAAGTAAGGATGTTTTTACGTGGCTCAATGGTGCCAGTATATAAAAAAAACTGACGCCATTTTATCTGGTAATCAGCCAATACTGATTCAACATCGACTTTCAGACGCGGATGAAAATTAGCATTACAGGCTAAAGGGGCTACAGTAATATTTTTTGATTCAACCCCAAAAAATTCCATTAATTCGTTTTTGGTAAAATCAGAGTCGGTGATCAACATGCTTGCACGTTTAATCGTGTTCCTAAGTTCTTTCTGCATCAAATGCACGCGTCCTGCTGGATGGAATTGCGGCCAATGAAATACTGAAAGGTCATGAAACGTCGCCACAGCATGATTAACTCTAGGTGGAAGATAATAATTCGGGCTATGAAATATGTGGTCTTTATATTTTTTTAAAGCAATCGATTTTGCTACTGGGAATGTGAGGCGATATAGTTCGCTTACTATTTTGCTTTTTTGTAATTTTCGTTTAAGCGATTGAACAGATTGCGCAGATTCGCTTGCAACTGCAAGAGAATCACGAATCCGAGTACCGTGTATGAAAGTTAAATCAACTTTTTCTGTTCGGCGTTGCAATTCATTAGCAAGCTCAAACGCGTAGCGCCCAATACCCGTTAAAGGATATTTAATACAGTCTGTTGAGAAGACAACACTTAACTTTTGGCTTCTAACATCCATTTTAATGTTTCTCTTAGAGGAATTTTAGATAGCTTACTATTTGTTAACTCCATCAAAAGGCTAACATCACCACATAACTCTTTTATTTCATTGGCTCGAACGAATTGCGGATTAACTTTGATTTGAATAGTTCTTCCGGTTAATTCCTCACAAAGAGTAATAACCTCACGTAATGAGAATATTTCGCCAGATGCTACATTAACGATATGCCCTGCTGCTTTTGAAGACAGAAGAGCCATATAACAACGTGCAAGGTATCTTACATCAGAAAAATCACGCCAAACATCAATATTACCTAATTCAATAACGTCTTTTTCTTCTCTAAAATGTTTTACTATTTTTGGAATCAAAAAATTATCAGCTTGACCTACACCTGTATAATTGAATGGTCTTGTAATGATAATGGGAAGCTTGTTATTAAATAAGTTTGCCATGTGTTCCATAGCAACTTTACTTACTGCATAATCATTAGCCGGATTAACATTACTTTCTTCACTGAGTTTTCCTGGCGTAGTATTGCCATAAACATTCGCGCTACTTGCTAATAAGACGGCTTCTGGCAGCTTTTCAAGCTCAGACAAAACTTGTAAGAGATTACGTGTCCCACAAATATTGACGTTATAAAATGCATTTACGTCATCATGGCCGACAAAAGCGATAGCTGCCAAATGGATCACTACGTCCGGTGAGATCAGATCAATAGCTGCCTTTACTTCAGATATTTTAGTCAGGTCTGCTACGTAATAATTTTTGAGGTCATTTGCGGGAGTAGAACCAAGGCCATACACTTCATATCCGGCAGCGGATAACTCCGCTGCCATATAACGGCCAGTAAAGCCCTTGATCCCGGTGATCAATGCTTTTTTGCCATTATTCATATTAAAACGAGAATCCTTGTTTGTTACGGCGAAGATCTTCTTCAACCATCATTGCACACAGTTCTTCCAAAGTCGTTTTTGGTTCCCAGCCTAAAATGTCTTTAGCTCTCTGAGGATCACCGATCAGCAATTCTACTTCTGCAGGACGATAGAATTTAGGGTTAACCTTAACGACCACTTTGTTAGATGCAACGTCAATCGCAACTTCTTGATCATCTTTGCCTTCAAAGCGCAATTCGATGCCAACCGCTTTGAATGCCATTGAAACAAAATCACGTACAGTTTCAGTACGATTAGTTGCAAGTACGAAGGTATCGGGTTCTTCTGCCTGCAGCATCAACCACATCCCTTCTACATATTCTTTAGCAAAGCCCCAGTCACGCTTAGCGTCCATGTTACCCAGCTCAAGTACATCTAACTTGCCGAGTTTTATCTTAGCAACGGAATCAGTAATTTTACGCGTAACGAATTCCTGCCCACGCAAAGGAGATTCGTGGTTAAACAGGATGCCGCTTGAAGCGAAAATGTTATAGCTTTCGCGATAATTGATGGTCATCCAATGTGCATACAGCTTAGCAACGCCGTATGGGCTACGTGGGTAGAATGGCGTGTCTTCTTTTTGTGGAATCGCCTGAACTTTACCAAACATCTCTGAGGTTGATGCCTGATAAAAGCGAATTTTTGGATTTACAATGCGAATAGCTTCTAACAGATTAACAGGACCAATACCGGTAATTTCGGCAGTTGTCAGGGGCTGATCGAATGAAACGCCAACGAAGCTTTGCGCTGCAAGGTTATAAACTTCTGTTGCTTGGCTTTCTTGTAACAGGCGAATACTGGATGACAAATCAGTAAGATCATATTCAACTAAATGAAGATTAGGATTTGATTTAATTCCCAACTCTTCTATACGCCAAAAATTTACTGAACTCGTACGACGATAAGTTCCAAAAACCTTATAACCTTTATCGAGTAATAATTCGGCTAAATATGCACCATCTTGACCTGTAATGCCTGTTAAAACTGCAATTTTGTTAGTCATACTAAATTCCAAATATAATTTTCAGATTAAAGATAAAGTTTATAATATCACGAATTTAAAATTGAAGCTGCGGTCTCAGACCATTTGGTGGGTGCGAATTCATTTTGAATTCTTAATTCACGTCGTTTTATTTCATCAGGATGTTCAATAAAATGTTTGATTTTTTCTGCCCACTCGGGGACATCCCACGGATCTATATAGTCTAAAAGTTCTCCTGCAACTTCAGGCACAGATGCTGCTGATGAAGCTAGGCAATATTTCCCGAAAGCTAAGCTTTCCGCTACCGGTAGTCCCCAGCCTTCATAAAGAGATGGATATACAGTAAACAAAGCATTTTTATAAAGCTGGCTTAATTCAGGATCAGTAATGTTATTTAGCTGTATAATCTTCCCTTTCACTCTAGGGTCCAAATTCAAATCCGTGATAAAATCATTCATTCCCCAACCTTGCATGCCAACAAAAATGAGCAATGGAAGATTAGGAACCTTTTGATCAATTAGCCGAGTGTAAGCTTTATAAAGCACCTCATGGTTCTTGCGTCTTTCGATGGTTGAAACAAAAAGTAAGTAAGGTTTACTCATTAAATTTCTTAGTTCTAGAGAAACATCATCTTCATTTTTGTTTACCGGCAACTCACAACCTAGCTTAACAATAGTTAATTTGGGTATAGGTGTACCCAATTCCTTTAAAAGTTCAGCCAAATCATTTCTAGAGCACTTCGATATGCAGAAAATTTCGTCGGCGCACCATGCCACGTTTGAAAAATAATGTGCAAATTTTCCTGCTACATCACCTACACATAAATGGGGCAATTTTACAGGGATCACATCATAGCAAAATAATTTCACAATGAGGTTTGCTTCTTTTTTAATTTTGTATAAATAACCAAAATCTTTTTGATCCCAATCCAGCCCTAATGAAATATACGTATCCCCTTCATGGAAAGGGTATTTTAATCCGATTGCAGTCTCACCTTCAGTGAATTGTATTTGAGGCATTAACCTAACAGGTTTAAACCATTGCGTTAAAGCCAATTTTGCATATCTCAATGAAGTAATACAACTTACAACGGCAGGCTTACGTGGCAACAGATAGCTAAAAACTTTACGCTGATATCGATGAGGAATCTTACCTATGAATTTTAGGATATGTTTTTTTAAGCGAGTCTCAAATCTTTCACTAAGTTGTGTATCAACTTTTTTTTCAGCAGGCGTCTTTATGCTTCCGTTAATTCGGGCTATTGTTTCCTCCACCTGGGATCGTGAAACTTCGTAGTAACCACTTTGTACACTATATCCGCAGAATTTTACTTGCTGTCCGGTAATTTGATGTAAAGCATAATGTGCACATTCAACTTCAGTCCTTACTATACCTACAGCAGCTCTATGCCACCCAAGTATTGTTGTTACGTCTACCCAAACATTATGCATTTACTGTTGCTCCATGAATTTTTCAACGTCAGAGAACAGACCTTCCAGAGTCCTATCCCAAGTTAATTTTTGCATTATCTCCTTTTCTTCGTCGTTTAATACCGGAGTTGGTGAAGAAAGAATATTTCTAGAAGATATATGAAAATCTTGTGGGGAATTAACGATTTTTACTCTTGTTGAATTAATATAATCTTCAAATCCCCGAAATGCAGAGGCTGTACCTATGACGTATTTGCCTGAATATAATGCTTCAGCAGTTTTAAGATTTGAACCACCGCCATGCTCAATAGGTAAAAAGTAAGCATGCGCGAGATTTTTAACAATTCCTAAGTCATTATCATCCAAAACATATAATAATTCTAACCGACTCATATTAATACTTGTCCATTTAGAATCAGAAACCTCTCTGTATATATGTTCACAAACGCTCCCAGCAATTACTAACTTACTATCCGGAGGAATGCAGGCCAAGCTTTCACCAATAATTTTTATAAAACTAGTAAAGTTTGGCGGATGAGCACTCGCGATGTACAGCATCCAAGGCGACTTAGGTAGTTTCTCAATCCATTTATTTTTATTTGTATTATTGTAACTAAGATCCCACGGTTTAATTCCATTAGCAGCTAATATTACCTTACCCCCTCCCCAACTAGCCATTATTTTGGCATCATTTTCTGTTACAGCAGCGATAATATCTGCTTCGACTGTTGCCTTTATCTCTAGACTCTGTATTTTATCAATCACTTCATGATGATCAGGGATATTATATTGCTCTAAAATGTCTTTCTTAAGTAAATATTCGATATTTTGCGAACCGAAGATTAATATTGCTTTTTTGAATTTATCTAAAGCCTTTATTTTTTTTGCTAAATCCCAAAGCCAACATTGCTCCACATGGATCACATCAATATGATCAGGCAAATGCGAAACTACTTTGCTGAAAGTATCTCTGTCAGAAACCGCAAATTCAGCGGTAAGCAAATCATTTATTAATGGGATATTACGGCCTTCGAATTTCCTAAATTCTGAATCTATTGGAAAAGGAATATCATACGGTCCTAAATCATCTCCAATGAAACTTTCTTGCTCATATATAGCAATTGATCGCGCAGTCCATCCATTATTGCTAAACTTATTAACGAGTTGAGAAAGCCTTATTTGGCCACCATGGCGAGGCTTAGCAAAAGGATAAGTGCTTAGAAAAACTATACTTTTCATATTTCAATCTCGTTTAAAAAAACTAGCAAATCTTCTAAATGGCGCCATTAGCTTCCATGACCGGCTTTCATATACTGAGCATAATTCTTTGTTTAAAGAAATAAGATTATTTTTTAACTCATCATTATCTTTCGTTAACTCTGAAATCATTTTTTCATTATCAAAAATTTCACTCTCTAAATTTTCATTTTTTACTTTGAGCGCGCTAATTTCTTTACGATTAATTTCATCTTGATATTTAATGAAGTCGTCAAAAATATTAGGCGGCAATGAAAAAGCATGAGCCAATTCATCATAATGCTCTTCACTAAGATAAAATCGATTCAACCCATCAAAATAAATAAATTTATATTGATTAGAAAAAAGAATTTGTTCCCATGAAGAAAAACTTTCTAATTGAGAGTTAGGAATTGTAGATTCGATGATTACAATCCAAGGCCTAAATTTTTCCCAATTATTACTTTTTATCACATTCTCTTCAAACCCCTCAACATCCACTTTTAAGAAATGAATATCTTTTTGAAGTTCGGGGAGATGTTCTAATAACAGGGAATCAAGTCTCTTTACTGGTGTTTTGGTCCACTTTCCTTGAAAACCATTATTTTCATGAATCTCTGCTACCTTTTTATCTAAAGTAGCCCAACCTCTAACATCACATTCCCATATTTCTAAATCTGCGTTGATATCTGAAACAGCGCAATGAAGGTTAATATCTCTCTGTCGTTCATTAGTTAAAGCAAAAATGTGTTTTTTTAATGGCTCAACGTTGATCCCTGTCCAACCTTGTAAATAAAATAGATTTGTTACAGAGTCTAATACCGGATCATTAGCCCCGACATCAACATAGAATCCATTTTTAATATTTTTAAGCGCTCGCCAAAGTATAATATCTTCGAAGTTTTGCGCATAGCTTATTTTTGTCATACCGATTTAATCTCAATTTCAGGATCTATCCAGGCACAGCCTGCAAAATGTTCTTTATTTATATTTATAATATTAAAGACTAACGCCAGATCTCGCCATTCGTAATTATTAACCAAATGCGTATCCGTACTAACAAGCGCGGTTTGTATAGAATAACTACCAGGCCCTAAATTAGCGTTAAACTTTATTTCAAATATATGCTCTGTTCCTTTTTTAACTTCATAAATTGGAAGTTTTTTTAAATCAGTATTCGTACCAAAAACTACCTGCCCAAGCCGATCTTTAATCCCATAGCCAAGTACTAATCTTGGAATATCTTCATTAACTTTAACTACTATTTTAAGAGTAACGAGCTCGCCAACATCGACAAACTCGATAGTTTCGCCTTTTTTATTTAGAATACGGATGTCTTTTACTGAAGCTTCTCCGCTACCAGATATCGTTTGAATGCTGCCGTCACTTAACTCTACTTGCTCTATTTTTTGATTCTGTTTGTCTGCAAGTAAGGCATTATAGTAATCCATTACCGCTTCAGGCTCGCCCTCCATTTCAACTTTACCTTGGTTCAGCAAGATTGCTTTATTACAAACACTTTGAATTGACTGCTTGTCATGAGACACAATAAGAAGTGTGGTACCTTCACGATTGAATTCTCTTATACGATTGAAGCTTTTATGCTGGAAATAGGCATCTCCAACTGACAAGGCTTCATCAACAATCAAAATATCTGGCCTTACAGCGGTTGCCACAGAAAAAGCTAAGCGCATTTGCATTCCACTTGAATAAACGCGTACTGGCTCATCAATGTAACTACCAATTTCAGCAAAAGCTTCGATTGAAGGCATTAAATTATAAATTTCATCGATACCATAGCCTAGTAATTGGCCTGACATAATAACATTCTGTCTTCCAGTAAAGTCTGGATGAAAACCCATTCCTAGCTCAAGCATCGCTGCTACTCGGCCTTCTAGCAAGATAGTTCCTTCCGTTGGCTGGGTAGTACCAGTTATCATTTTCAGTAGTGTACTTTTACCGGCACCATTAATCCCAATGATACCTAAAGCCTGTCCCGGACTAACTTCAAACGAAACATTTTCTAGAACCCACTTTAATTTATGCCGTTCCTTTTTACCTGGAAGGAACCATTCAGCTAATCGACTCCACCTACTTGGGTATTGTTTGTAAGCTTTCCCAACGCCACTAACGGAAATTTTACCCATTATAATTCATCCACCATTTCACCAGAGTGATTACGGAAAAGTTTAAGTCCGATAATGCAGAGCACCAAACCTATTAATAATGCAGGCAGTAAACTTTCATAGTTTGGCCACTGCCCTTTAACTAAAATATCTTGGCTTGATGATATAACACCATACATAGGATTTAATTTAAGATATTCATGTATTCGGGCTGGTAATATTTCAGCGGGATAAATAATAGGTGTAAGCCAAAACCAAAACTGTAAAGCTATACCAAAGAACTGTCCAACATCTCTAAAAAAAACATTCAAAACACCGAGGGTTATACCTAAACCCATAGCAAACACAACCATAACAATTAATATAGGAATCAATGATAAGAACACAACTCCCGGAAAGTTCCCTGTAACCACCAGAAAGACTGTGAAAATACCAAATACTATTGAGAAATTTAGTAATGCATTTAAAATTATAGTTACAGGTAGACACAACCTGGGGAAGTTCACTTTTTTAAGTAGATTTGCATATTCTAAAAAAACATTTTGGCCCCGACCTACGATTTCAGCGAACAATCCCCAAGTAAGTATTCCAGAACATAGGTAAATACTGTAACCAAAAACATTCCCTACCCCTGGGATTTTTGAATGCATAACTTGTGAAAAAATTACCGTATACACTACTATCATGGACAATGGATTTAAAATATTCCAAGCTGCCCCGAGTAATGAATTTTGATACTTTGATTGAAATTCTCTTTTAACATTACCAAGAACAAAGCCTCGATAGTTCCACAGCGCCCTTCCAATTGCCATTATCATACGCTGCCCTTCATAAGCAATTCAATTTCTTTGACTTTTTGAAAAATTAAATCGGAATTTGATTTGCTCTCAATATTTAGCCTAAGCAGAGGCTCAGTGTTTGAAGTCCTCAAGTTCATCCGCCAATTATTAAATTCAAAACTGACCCCGTCAGTTTCATCAAATTTTTCCGCATAACTTTTATAACTTTGCTTTATAGTTGTTATTATATTTAGCGCATTTACCACTTTATAATTAATTTCGCCACTACAAGGGAATGCTTTCATCCTCTCAGATACCATTTGCGAAAGTGATAAACTCTTCACCGCTAATAATTCTGCGACAAGCAGCCATGGAATCATTCCGCTATCACAATAAGCGAAATCACGGAAATAGTGATGTGCGCTCATCTCTCCGCCATAAACCGCATCTTCTTCACGCATACGCTCTTTAATAAACGCATGTCCAGTTTTAGACATTACCGGAATGCCACCCGCCTTAGTGACCACATCGATCGTGTTCCAGGTTAAACGCGGATCATGGATAATTTTAGCGCCGGGCTCTTTTTTCAAGAATGCTTCAGCTAACAAACCAACGATATAATAGCCTTCGATAAATTCAGCATTCTCATCAAACAGGAAGCAGCGATCAAAATCGCCATCAAAGGCTATACCCAAATCGGCTTTATGTTCACGCACCGCATCAGCCGTATCTTTACGGCATTCAGGTAACAATGGATTAGGAATTCCGTTCGGGAAGTTACCGTCAGCTGCGTGATGTACTTTAATAAAGGAAACGGGTGCATTCGCTTGCTGAAAGCGTTTTTCAATCTCATCGATAACATGCCCGGCAGCACCGTTGCCGGAGTTAATTACTAACTTTATCGGTTGGGTAAAGTTAGCGAGATTGATGTAGCTCATCAAATGGTCAACGTAGGCATCCAATACAGAAATCTGTTTGTAGGTGCCGCGTTTGCTTGCTTCAACTGGAGCAAAGTCATTTGCTTCTGCCAGGCGCTGCACATCGCGTAGGCCGGTATCGCCGCTAATTGGTCGAGCACCTTCACGTACTAACTTCATGCCGTTATAGTTCATTGGGTTGTGGCTGGCAGTGACTTCAATGCCGCCATCAATACCTAAGTGGAACGTGGCGAAGTAAATCTCTTCAGTGCCGCTCATACCGATATCTAAAACATCGGTACCCGCGTCCCTTAAACCGTTTGCTAATGCAAGCTTCAATGGCTCGCTGGTAAGGCGCACATCACCACCAACCACGATGGTTTTAGGTTTGATGAACTCGCCGTATGCGCGTCCAATACGATAAGCAATATCTTCGTTTAGTTCAGTACCAAGCTCACCACGTATGTCATAAGCTTTAAAACAGGTCAGTGCTGCCATGATCTCTTCTGTCCTTACTAACTTGCAAACTGTTCTTTTATAAGAATAAGGTCGTCATCGCCCAAGTAAGATCCCGACTGTATTTCCAGAAGCTCTAAAGGGATTTTGCCTGGGTTTTCTAGCGTATGCGGATGGCCAATTGGAATAAAAGTAGACTGGTTTTCTGTCATTAACAGTGACTTGTCTTGAATAGTCACTTTCGCGGTGCCAGATAGAATTACCCAGTGTTCTGTACGGTGATAGTGCATCTGCAAATCGAAAGCTTCACCCGGTTTTACGGTGATGCGGTTAACGTTGAAACGGCCGGTATTCACCACCAAGTCACAGCGTCCCCAAGGCCAATAGGTTTCACGATGGCGGCGATACTCACTACGACATTCCCCTTTAAGGAATTCCACCACGCGTTTTACGTCTTGTACCTGGTCCTTACGTGCCACTAATACGGCATCTTTGGTGTTTACGATGACCAGGTCTTCCACACCAATCGCTGCAACCAACTGGTCTTCGCTGTTGATGTAGCAATTTTTAGTGTTGTGCAGAAAAGTGTCGCCCTTTAAGGAATTACCATGAGCGTCTTTATCGTTAACCTCCCATAATGCTGACCAGGAACCTACATCGCTCCAACCTGCTGCAAGTGGAACCACCACAGCGGAATCGGTCTGTTCCATAACGGCATAGTCGACAGACTCATCGGGGCAAGCGATAAAGTCATCTTTATCAATGCTGATGAAGTCATTGCCTTCCTTCACGTTAGCCATAGCAAGGCGGCAGGCTTCAAGAATATCAGGACGGTATTTTTCAAGCTCTTGCAGATAACGCTTAGCGCGGAACATAAACATACCACTGTTCCAATAATACTCCCCTGACTCAAGATACTGTTCAGCGGTTTTTAAATTCGGTTTTTCGACAAAGCGCTGTACTGCATAAGGTGCGTCTTCTTCACCCGGCAACGCTTCTCCACGTTGAATGTAACCATAACCGGTCTCTGGACCAGTTGGCACAATGCCGAATGTGACGAGTTTACCTTGCTTGGCATAGGCAGTAGCCGTTTTGATTGCATGATGAAATGCAGCGCGATCTTCAATCACATGGTCTGCAGCCAACACTAACAGAACCGGATCATCACCCTGCTCAACGGCGTTCAATGCCGCAAGCGCGATGGCAGGTGCAGTGTTACGGCCAACCGGCTCCAGAATTATATTGTGCGAGAGCTTATTAATTTGTCGTAATTGCTCAGCAACAAGAAAACGATGCTCTTCGTTACAAATCACCATGGGCGCGCGCGCCTCAATACCCGAAAGGCGAATGACCGTTTCCTGTAGCATGGAGTGTTCACCGTGAAGGCAAATAAACTGCTTTGGATACAATTCTCGGGAAAGGGGCCATAAGCGGCTGCCGGTTCCTCCGGCCATGATTACGGGAAGTAACATTCCACATCCTCTAACAGATTTAAACGTGCTATTGCATTTAAAGCGGGTCAATTTTTATTCAAATGAATAAAAAGCCACGCTACCGCCCTTGGCTTGCAGCAACCAATACGCTGTGTAAAAAACAGATCTATTGATGATTAACACCTTCATGTGTTGGTTATAATTTACACAACCCCATTCGAGTATTAAGACCACCGCAAATAGTACATTTTGTGCGGCAGAAATAACATGCCTATTGTTTATTTGTTAGCGATGAAAGCATTAGGCACATTTAACAAATATAATGAGCTAACAATGGGCAATAATTATCGAAAAAACAGCATAGTAGAACATTGCCTTTTTAGCCTTGATCGACAGCACAATGCGGCTATTCATGCTCTTTTTAAGTTAGATATGCCCAGGATAAATCCGTATTTGATACTTTCATCTGCTCTGGAAATTCACGAATACTCCTTAGATTGATACTGATTTATCGAATGATTTACATATTTTAGACATTAAAAAGCCCGGCATTTAGCCGGGCTGGTTGGGTAAAGCTTAACGGTTATTTAAAACCATTAGGATTCTTGCTCTGCCAGTTCCAGGTATCACGCATCATCTCATCGATGCCGCGCGTCACACGCCAGTCCAGCTCATCATTGGCCAGCGACGCATCAGCCCAGAACGCCGGCAGGTCACCGTCGCGGCGCGGTTTGATCTCAAATGGAATCTTCTTACCAGAAGCTTTCTCAAATGAATTGATCATCTCCAGCACTGAGAAACCTTTGCCGCCGCCAAGGTTATAGGCTTTATACCCTTCCACCTTGCTTAAGTGATCCAGCGCTTTTAGGTGCCCTTCTGCCAGGTCAACCACGTGAATGTAATCACGCAGGCAGGTGCCATCTGGCGTATCGTAATCACCGCCGAACACGCCCAGCTTTTCTAAACGTCCAATCGCAACCTGCGCAATGTAAGGCAGCAAATTGTTTGGAATACCTGTTGGGTCTTCACCAATTTCGCCTGATTCATGTGCGCCAACTGGGTTGAAATAACGCAGCGCAATCGCTTTGAAGTTTGAATCGGCTTTAGCGAAGTCACGCAGGATAAATTCAGTCATCAGCTTCGAGGTGCCATACGGGCTTGTCGTTCCGCCAATCGGCGTGGTTTCTACGTACGGAACCGGCGCATCTGCGCCATAGACGGTGGCAGAAGAGCTGAAAATAAAGTTCCAGACACCTGCGCTGCGCATCTCTTCCAGCAACACCACGGTGCCCGCTACGTTGTTCTCATAGTATTCAAGCGGCATACGCGTTGATTCACCTACCGCTTTCAACGCGGCGAAGTGAATCACGGCAGAGATATCATTAGATGCGAACAGATCGCGCAAGCAGGCGCGATCGCGAATGTCGCCTTCAACAAAGGTGGCTTTCTTGCCAGATAACTTCTCTACGCGACTGATGGCTTCGCGCGAGGCATTGCACAGGTTATCCAGCACAACAACGTCGTCGCCACGCTGCAACAATGCCAGCACCGTATGGGAGCCGATATAGCCTGCGCCGCCCGTTACTAAAATAGCCATGTGAACTCCTTTCAGTCTGCCGCGTAAACACGCGGCACGTGAATGTTGAAGGTTACTTCGCCAGGATCTTTTGAATAGCTTCGCGGAAATCGCGACCTTGTGCGTTGTTACGCAGGCCGTATGAAACGAATGCCTGCATGTAACCCAGCTTACGACCACAGTCGAAGCTTTTACCCGTTAACAGCGAAACGTCTACCGTTTTCTGCTTGCTCAGGCTGGCGATAGCATCGGTCAGCTGAATACGACCCCACGCGCCTGGCTCGGTACGCTCCAGTTCTGCCCAGATATCAGCAGAAAGAACATAGCGACCTACCGCAGCCAGATCGGAATTCAGTTCAGCCGGGTTTTCTGGCTTCTCAACAAAGTTGGTGATGCTGCTAACATCGCCTGGGTTGTCGATAGGTTCTTCAGTGGTAATCACCGAGTATTCAGAGAGATCAGAGTTTGGCATGTGTTTCGCCAGCACCTGGCTGTGACCGGTTTCTTCGAAGCGTGCAACCATCGCTGCCAGGTTATAACGCAGGTGGTCAGCGGTGGAATCATCCAGCAGCACGTCTGGCAGTACCACGACGAACGGATTATCACCAATCATTGGGCGGGCACACAAAATGGAGTGACCAAGACCTAATGGTTGTGCCTGACGCACGTTCATGATGGTAACGCCCGGAGGACAGATTGATTGTACTTCGCTCAGCAATTGACGCTTAACGCGCGCTTCAAGCAATGCTTCCAGCTCGTAAGTCGTATCAAAGTGGTTTTCCACCGCATTTTTGGAAGCATGGGTGACCAGCACAATCTCTTTGATGCCCGCTGCAACACATTCATCCACGATGTATTGAATCATCGGTTTGTCGACAACAGGCAGCATTTCTTTCGGAATGGCTTTAGTCGCAGGGAGCATATGCATACCGAGACCCGCAACCGGGATTACTGCTTTAAGCTTGGTCATGTTTATTCCGTTTAATGAAGTGAAGATGTGGATCGATTATGCAGGATCGGCCAGAGCTGCAAGTATAATCTTTATCTGAAAATCCTACACTAACTGACTGTCAAATCATGGAAATTCGGCTTTTTACCTAGGGACAGAACGTGCAGAATATGAGGAAAGACAATCAGTAATCGCCAAATGAAATTCGATCCGGTTGGACACAAATCCGATCCGTCATGAAATAAGAAAACGCCCTGAGGCCAGCCAAAAAAAGAAACGGGCGACACCGTGTCACCCGTATAATTTGATGTTATATACCCTGAACTTACATCGCCGGAGCTTAGCCGGGCTTGCCAGGTATTGCTCCGTTCGTCCCCTTGTTAAGCTGCGTTTCTACACACGGACTCTTCGGGGGAACAGGGCATTACAACCAGCGCTCAAACCACTCCGGCATTACGAACAAATTGAAGTGATTAATCAGCATCATTAGCCCAACGAACACCACTGAAACTGACATCCACTGACGCGCATAGGGCATAAAGCGAATACCAATCACCGGCTTGATAAAGAAAGGATGTGCCAGCGCGGAAATCAATACCTGAGAGATAGAGAGCGTTAATGCAACGTAGAGGACATTTGGCCAAAGGAAGGTCGTGGCTAATACCCCTAATACCACCAGGCTCGCGACAATGTTCCAGTAGAACTCCACGTTAGTGCGACCGTTCGCTTGCGAAATCGCCCCGGTCAAACCACCCATTGGACGCAGCATGCCGAACAACAACATCAGCGGGATCAGATGATAAACCTGCTCATGGGATGTGCCATACAGCACACGCACGATAACCGGAGAGAAGACGCCGATAACAAAATACATGGCGCTGCTGAACAACATAATCGCCAGCGTTCCCTTCAGGAACAGTTTCTTAAGCTGTTCAGGATCCTGCTGTTTCTCTGCAAAACGCGGTAGCGCTAAACGGTTAATCACCGGTGTAACCAGCTTCAGCGGTTGTAATACCAGCTCTTTCGCCAGTGAGTAAACCCCCAGCATCTCCGCGCCCATTACTTTACCCACCACGAGCGCATCGGCTTGGGTACGTAACTGATTGATCGTCTGCGATCCCAGCTGATAGCTACCGTAACGCACCGCGCCAATAAAGGTCGCTTTATCAAATTCCCACGTGGGACGCCATGATTTCTCGCCCAGCACAATCATGCAAATGATGCGGGTAAAGGCGTTGATGAATAGACCGAGAATGGCCGCGGCCACCGTAAGCGAGGTGTATTGCAGCATCGCCACTACGCACAGAAAGGCGAACAGCTTGGTGCCCATCTCAATTTTTGCCAGCGAGACCATCCGCTTGGTTTTGATGTAGTGCGCCTGGTATTGCGACAAATGCCCCAACACCAGAAAGTTCAGGCTGGTCAACATGATCAGACCAACCAGCTCTGGCAGGTGATAGAACCAGGCAACCGGAAAGGCAATCGCTAGCATGATCAAGCCAGTACATAAACTGAGTGAGACGTTCACCCAGTAAATGGTGCTCTGCTCGCGGCGAGTAATGTTCTGACGGTGCACGAGATAGCTGCTCATGCCCATATCCTGAAGTACACCCGCTACGGCCAGAATGGCGTTAATAATGGCTAAAAGCCCCAGTTCATGGGTTTCCAGCTTACGGGCGAGAAGGCTAAGTTGTGCAACCTGCAGCACCGCCGAAAAACAGGTGCTGCCAAACAACCAAATCGCCTGTGACTTAAATCCACTCACACCAATCGCTCCAGAATCTGTGCCAGCTCGCCATAAGCGATATGCTGATTAAATTCGGTCTCAACTTTGTGTCGAGCCGCTGCCACTACCGGCACGACATCCACTTCTCCCTGTGAGAGTTTCAGCAAGGTGTCCGCCAGCGCTTCCGGGTCATCTTCTTCAACTAACCAGCCGGAAACATTGTTTTCAATCAGTTCAGGGATGCCGCTATGAAAGGTAGAAACCACCGGCAAACCGACCGCCATGGCTTCCATCAGTGCCACGGGAATGCCTTCCATGTCACCATCGGCAGCCGTTTTAGACGGCAGCAGGAAGATATCAGCCTCGCTTAATGCTTTGCGGATCTCGTTCTGCGGCTTGAAGCCTGGCATCGTCACACAATCTTCCATGCCCTCTTCGGCAATAAAGCCGCGCATCATCTCATCCTGATCGCCATTACCAATAATGGTGTACTGGAACTGGCCACCGCGCTGTTTCAAAATTGCGCTCGCTTTCACCGCGACATCCAGTCCTTTCTTCTCAGTGAGACGTGCAACCGAGACAATCCGCAAAGGTTTATGAAATCCCTGACGCGGCTGAAAATTAAATTTCTCAGGCTCAATTCCCATGCGGGTAACATGAATTTTTTCTGGCGGGCAACCCATCTCAATCAGCTTGTTCTCCCATAAATGGCTGATCGGCAACATCAGTTCGCTCTGCTCAAACAGATTGATGTAATCGTGTTTGTGCTCCTCCAGAATGTGTCGACGTGAAATGTCAGCACCGTGAAACACGGTGGCCTGTTTGCCCTTCAGCACGCCCAACTCGCGTAACTTATTGGCGAGCGCACCTGCATAGCCAAAATGCACCAGAAACACATCAGCAGTGAAAATCTGGGACGCATTTGCCACAATTGATGGCAACAACAGTTTGCTGGATTGTGCGCCATAGCGGCGCACATTGAGCGAACGAAGCAGCGAAGATTTGGTTATCTTCGGCAAGACCAGCTTGAGGCGCTGGATCAGCTTATCCACCAGCGAGACTTTCTCTTCCGGCAACAGATAATGTGTCTTAGCCGCCAGCCCATACTCATCAAAGGCAGCGTGCCGATTCACCAAATCACCGGGAAATACCGAAATAATCTCCACATCGTAACCGGCATCAATAAAATGGGTTACCTGATTCAAAACAAAGGTTTCGGAGGCAACCGGGAAACGCATGGTGAAAAAAGTCAGCTTCATCTGATTACCCTAATACTTTGAGAATCTCTTCAGTGATCCGATTGCCAATTTCCCTTTCATTCGCAACGGCCGTGTCGACCTTGTGCTTGATGTTGTCGTAATCAGCAAGAACGGTCTTAACCTTGTCGATCAGCGAACCATCCATCAGGCTTTTGACGTCCGTTGCCATCTGCGGCAAACCAAGCTGATTCATCACACCCATCGACTTGTGCTCGTAGTTGATCGCAACGGCTGGCGTGCCGAAGTTCATGGAAATAATGGCGGAATGCAGGCGAGTGCCGATCGTCAAATGACAGTGGCTTAAAAGGATTCCCAATTCAAGGTCATTGAATTCGTCCATGATGACATGGTAATGCTCAGGCTGTGCAACGTGGTCGCGTAACGTTAACGCCACCATGCGGTCATCTTTCGCGTAGCTGTCAATGCCGGTACAGGTTGAGAAAGCCACAACCTGATAGCCTTCGGCAATCATCGCGTTAATGACGCGCCCAAAAGCCTCTTCATACTCTTTCTGGGTCACACCCAGACGCTTGTCAAACGGCGCCAGTTCACGCACGGTAATGGCGATCGTTTTGCGCGCGCTGATAATAGATTGCCAGTGACGCAAGTTATGACTTGGATTTTCAACTTCACGCGCTTTAACCAAAAACGCGGTATCAACGCCGGCAGCAACTTTAGAGCTAGTCACACCATCGCGCTTCATCAGATCAAGGCTGACAGATTCACGCAATACCAGGCTGTTTACGCGGTCAAACACAAAGTTCGCCAGGGCGTTAACGCGAGGATTCTGGAACGGGCCGACTGAGTGACCAATCATGTAAATCGGCTTCTTCGCCATCAAGGCACACAGCGCATGGTCAAACTGGGTAACGCCATACAGATCGACGAAGAATGAACCGCCAACCTGAATAATTGCATCGTACTGTTTCAGGCTTTCAGTAAAGGCTTTGAGGTGCGCTGGTACAGAAAAGGATTTATACAAGCCGCCTTTGCCCAAGTGCGCCATCATGATGTCAGGCATCAGACGGTTCGCGACTTTACGCTTTACTGAACCGACCAATCCTTTACCTGACTTGCTGTTGTGCAAAAACAGCGAGTCTTGCTGAATGTGTTGTTGAAGCAAATAACCAGAGCTGGTTGGATAACGGCTAATGACATCGATATCAAGATCACTACGCGCGGACTGCATCGAATCAATCAGTCCACGAAGAATCGCGCCATCCCCACGATTCCCACAGGTATGGTTACCCACCAATAAAATTTTCATAAAAACTCCAAATAAATTTTTTTAATTCTGCAAGCCGCCATCTTCCAAACTGGCAAAGTGAACTCTGTTAAAGCACTGCAATAAGGCAAATAAACCCAAAAACCCGCTCCTGAAACTGCAGGCCGCCTCCATTGTGGCGGCCCGTTTAAATGCTATGACTTGATGGCAAAATAAGGCATCGCGACCTGCTTGCCATTAATGACTACCGAGACAAATCCTGCAGGCTTACTGGTATCAACCTGATCGTCAGAAAGCGGACGCGAGGCAATAAGCAGATCGCCCTCTTCGTTCGCGCCAATGCCCGCTTTCCCGTTGTGCAGGCTGAAACGCTGAGGCGCTTTTTTGCTTTCCTCGCCGCCCGGCGGATTGGCGGGCACCATTTTGGCGTTAACGCGGGCGCAGCGGCCGGTATCAAAGCGCGTTTTGCCAGTGCTTTTCACCAATACCACTGCGGCAGGCGTCCAGCCTGCCAGCTTGACGAAAACACGCACATCGGTGTCGTGCTGCGCAACGTAGCGCACCTCAACCACCGGGCAACTTCCTTCGGCAGACCAGCTGGCTTCCGACTTGCCCTTTTTGCGTTGAACATGGATCACCGCACGGCCACCGGTTGTTTTGTCATTCACGACATTCATTAACGGCTGCGAGTCAGTACCGTTATTGAATTGCGACTGGCCAAAAATTTCGATTTCCCATGAATCACCGACATCAGGGGAATAAAGACTGCCCAGCTCAAACCAGGTTTGTTGGTTCGAATTATTTTCCAACCGCCAGCGCGATGTGATGTAGTTATAATTTAGGCTGCCATCAATGGCGACACCGTAAGATTCAACCCGCGTCGAACCCATTTCCCAAACACTGAGCCAGCGATCGCCCTGCGAAGAGTTATCAATCCAACTACCTGATTGCAGGCTGGTTTGACGCATGTTCAAGCGCGAGTTGTGCGCTATCAGCGGGTTTTTACAATCTTCCAGGCTGAGTGCATCAACGATCCATTGCCCGTTAGAGATGTCTCCGGGATAGTCGCAATGCTCGATCCAGCCATTATGAATGATGGACTGAGCGCAGCGCGGCAGATTCAATACCTTGCCGCCACGACAGTTTTGGGCGTTGAAATTCGACAGCTCAATCGCCGTACTGTGATCCCAGTTGCCTTTTTTCTGGCCAGACCAACCGGCTTTGATGACATCACCGGTACAGCGTGACGCGTACCATTGGTCGATTTTGCAATCCAGCGTATCCAGCAGGCTCAATGCCGTGCCACCCACATGCGTGAAGCGTAAACATGAGCCGCGGAAGAATTGTCCTCCCGGACAGCTGTTGCTAAACAAGCCTTGCTGGTTGGGATGGGTATCCGTGTTGCCGTTGAAAATCAGGTTGGAGATTTCCACCCAGCGAGCATTAACTTTGAAGATAAAATCGGATTTACCGTCGGACACCAAAGTGGTCGCAGGAAAATAACCGAAGTTCACCATCGCGCCCGAAATACGGAAGAAGCGCATATTATCTGGGCCAAAATCACAGGCCGTAACAAAGAAGGTCCCTGCCGGGAACTGCACGCAAATCTGCAGATCAGCGGCTAGCGACCATTGATACATCGCTTTAATCGCAGGCGCGGTATCTGTTTTGCCATCTGCAATCGCGCCAAAATCAAACAGCGTCAGGCGGTTGTAATCTTCAATAACGCGACGCCAGTGAAAACCCTGCCCTGCAAAATTAACGCCGTCATCATCTTTCGCATCCTGGAAACTGCCGACGAACTCACCGCCGCCAACTTCAAGGCCCGCGTGCCAGCTTTTCAGCTTGATTTTTGCTCCTTCAAACAGCGGACGCGTTTTACGCAGCTCTTCCACCGAAGGAATTTCGCCAATCAGCTGATAACCCGTGGGCTGTGCCAGCCGTTGGCTAAAATCCGCCTGCCCTGGACGGCTCACATCGGCAATGTTAAACAGCGTTTGACCGTTGCTGTCCTCAACAGCCATGGAATGCGACGGATCGGCGATCAACGCGGCATTGTCATGAATGAATTGCGCAAAATTGCCTTTGTTCAGCGAAATGGGCTGGCTGATCTCAGAGACTTTACCGTTGGCATCACGCAGAAAAACAGGAATTTGGTTACCTGGTTTACTGGCATCGCTGCCCGCTTTGCCAATCCATAATTTACCTTCAAAACCTTGCCAGAACTGAGGTGGCATGGCATAGACATTTTCTGGCGTTAAGATCGGTACGTCGCTTTTGGGTACAGCGGTGGCATCAACCGGCTTAAGCGCAATACCATTACTTTTTGCTGCGTAGCTGGAAAAGGTGCTCACAGAGAGGGCACCAACAATGGCTGAGGCTGCGCTTTGCAACACTTCTCTTCTTTTCATGCAACATATCCCGTGGTTAATGAGGCCGTGTTATCGGCCAAGGCTTAGTCCCTTGAGGCATTTTGCAATTGGGTAGGATTTACCCGAGTTAAACCAACGCCAGCCAGCTTTGCTTGATTTGATTACCGTCGAATTTCAGCGCGGTTTCTTTTGTTTTTTCACTCATGGCATAGAACAGCGCATCATCACTGGCCAGCTGGTTCATGCGTGCCAGAAAGTCCGCTTTGTCGTTCATGGGAACCAGAAATCCATCTTCACCGTGATTGATGATCTCTTGTGGCCCAGTTGGGCAGTCATAGGCCACCACCGGCAGCGACCATGCTTTCGCTTCGAGTAACACCAGCGGTAAGCCTTCATAGCGTGACGTCATCAGCGCCATATCGCTGTCGCGGTAGTAATCATTGATATTGCTGACTTTGCCGACAAAATTAACACTGTCTGTGATACCCAATACCGCGGCCTGATCGTGCAACTGCTGACGCAGTTCACCATCACCGGCAATCACCAGCGTCCAGTCAGGATGGGTTTTGGCGAAGTCGCGCCAGATATCCAGCAACAGATCAAATCCCTTTTGATGATCTAAACGGCCCACAGCTAATGCCTGACGGTTACGCGTCTGGCGCTGAAAGGCTTTAAACACCACAGGATTAGGGATTTGTTTGCTAGGAATGTGCCAACGATTAAAAACCTGATGATCTTTATCGGTCAGCACAATTACGCGATCGTAGTAGCGCAGCAGCAGATACTTGAGGAATTTGATGGGTTTACTGAAGGAATTAATTGCAATGTGTTCACACGCGTAGGCTTTGCCGCGTTTTTTCTTCATCGACATCAGGTTCCAGAAAGCGAACATCACACTCAGGCGACCCATGCTGATCAGGAAAACGGTATCAAAATCTTCCTCATGGATACGGCTGACGGCGCTTTTAATCGGATTACTGTGTCCCTCAAAGCTAACGATCTCTTTCACATGCTCAAAGGGATAGAAGGTTTTTCCGCTGCCTTCCAACGAGTAAACGGTGACATCGTGCGTTTCGCCAAGACACTCTGACATGAAGTTACAGATGTTCTCGGTGCCCGCATACGAGTAGGCATCTTTGATCACCAGGACAATTTTTTTCATGTAACGCAATCCACCTCAAAATGAGTAAAAGACAATCCTGCCGATCGGCTTAACGATGCTTCAAGGTAAACAGCACACCATTCACCATATACCAGCCGTAATAGTAATAGATTTTTAACGGATTGTTTTTATAGATAATTCTTAATAATTCAAGGTGCCACTTCGCCGCTTTGTTCTTATTGCGCGAAAGTGAATCACCTAATTCGTAATAATTGACAAGAATTGTCTGAATAACGCGTGCTTGCTTGTAGCGACTGAACAATTCGTAGAGAAACAGGAAATCTTCGTGGCCTTTGCGCTGGAAAAAAATACCCTGCGGCGGACGGCGGAAACAGACCGATGAAAAACAGACGCGGTACTGCTTCTTCACGAAATTTTCTTGTTGGAGGTAGGGTTTTGAATAGGTGATGTCGTGGTCAGCTTTTTGGGTTTTGTAGTGATACTCGGTGATCACAAAATCATCCCCGGCGGCAATCGCTGCGACTTGCTGCGCCAGCTTGTCAGCATGCCATTCGTCATCGCTGTCGAGGAAAGCGATGATCTCCTCTTTAGCCGCACGCAGCCCGACATTGCGGGTCTCGGCGGCGCCCATATTAACGGCGTTATCCAAAATGGTGATGCGTGCATCCTGACAATTTTCGCGCACGAACGCCAGCGAGTCATCGGTTGATTTATCGTTTATCAGGTAAAGGTGCCAGTCTGTGTGACTCTGATTGATAACCGATTGCACGGCGCGTAATACCGTCTGACGTGCATTGTACATAGGCATAACAATGCCGACGGTTCCAACTTGATTATTCATCTTCATACCTGAATAAAAGAAAAAAGTGTATCCAAAGGGTTGCTCCTGCGTTCAGGAGCAATGATGAGCAAAACTGCGTCAGGAAAGCGCTTTTTCTCCGCCAAAGCGCGCTCTCACCTTGTCTTTCAGGCGATTCATAAAGTAAGCGCGGTTGTCTTTATTGGTGAGGAAGAAATAGCGCGCAAAGCTCAGGCTCGCCATCAGCGAATTGCCGTCCATTTTGTAGCGCAGCGGCAGTTTAAAGGCTTTATAGGTGTGAATGTCACGCGAGGTAAGGTGCGGTTTCATCGTATCCAGCCAGAAAATCGAATACTTCACTGACTCGCCTTTGTGCTTGGAACCAAATTTGGTCACCAGATGATAATTAGCTAAAGGCGCAGCGATCATAACGAAGTCGTAGCCCATGCGATCGGCGCGAATACAGAAGTCATAATCCTGATGGCGAATATAGCGCGTATCAAACTGGATTTTGGCCGCATCTTCACGCTTCAACACGATAGTGCTGGTCTGAATAAAGCCGTAACAGCCGAACAGATACTCAGCAACCGTTTCATCTTTGCCCGGCGGCTGCATCGGCATCACTTTCAGAAAAGATCCATCCTGATAAATATTTACCTGACTAAAGATGATGAAGTTCTGCTTGCCCTGCGCGTCCAGCTGAGCAATTTTCTCGCTGACATGAAGCAGTTTATCTGCATGCCATTCATCATCGGCATCCAGAAAGCTGACGTAATCGCCGGTAGCTAACTCGATGCCTTTGTTACGTGCACCGGCACCGTTGAGCTTGACCTCAGAGAGCACCAGATTAATGTCCAAATCCTGATAACGCTCGCTGCGAACCACCTCTGCCAGCGCGGCAGCATCAATGGATTTGTCATCCACAATGATCACTTCGAAATTGCGATAGCTTTGCGCCTTGACGCAATCCAGCGTCGTCACAATCGATTCTGACGCATTATAAGCGGGAATTACGATGGAGAAGCGAATATCCTTCATTACCAGCACCTCATTAAAAACATTTCCAAATTCAAAGATATAACGTATGGATGACCAAGGATAACCGGTGATGTCCTAATTTGTTGGCGACGCTTTGATCGCCACTTTTTTCTTCTTATTACTGCCGATAAACGGCTTTTCCACGTAGAGATAAGTCAGCTTGGCTACATAGAAAGAAGCGACAAAAAAGCCGGTCGACAGCAAGGTGTAAACCAGGAACGAATGAGGAACCAGCGTCAGCGGGATCTGCTTAATGAAATACAGCACCACACCATGAATGAGATACAGGCTGTAGCTAATCTCGCCAATGGACATCAGGGTCTTATTTTCCAGAATGCCAAACACGGCGTTACCGCTGCTGACGATGAAAAATATTACCGTGAGGCAGCAAAGGAAAATCAGGTAAAAGAAGGTGTTGCTGGTAAATGAGAGCGAAAACAGGGTGAGTAAAATCACCGCTAAGGCTGCCAGGCTTGAGTGCTTATAGTGAACAAACAGCTCACGGTGTTTGTAGGCCATGTAACCCATCGCGAAGCCCAGCACGGGACGTGGATCGGTATAGGTTTTACCCCACAGGCGCAAGCCCACAGCCACACAGAAAATCACCCCAATTGAGCCGAGGATCAGCAACGTTTTGTATTTGCCGTTAGTGGCACGATTGATGACATAGATCAGCGGAATGGAGAGATAAAGCAGCCATTCCAGACGAAGCGTCCATTCGACACCTGCGTTGACGTCAGCCGTTGCATAATCGCCAATGTGATAACTGCCAATAAACAGTAACCACAGTACCGCATCTTTCACCGCTGTAGCACCGACGATCAGATCGCCTTTTACCAGCCCAATCACGATGATGACGAATGCGGAGAACCAGAACATCGGGACGATACGGCGAATACGCGATTTCAAGAGCTTATAGGTGAGCTGGCCGGGCGTCATGGTGTCATTGTCTAACCAGCGATAAAACAGAAACGCCGAGATCATGAAAAACAGCAACACGCCGAATTTTCCGGAGTTAACAAAGAAGTTACCTTCCGAGAACCAGGCAAAGTAGTCTTTATCGAATATCCACTTTCCATCAAGTGAATAAATGTAATGCGCAAAGTGGGAGAACGCCACGATGCTTGCTAAAAGGGCACGTAAGCCAGAGATACTTTTGATGCCACTTTCGTTATAGACCCCTTTATGAAAGGAGAATACACGTAAAATAATAAGCGCCAGACAAAATGACAGCACCATGATTAATACATACATGTCAGCTCCTAAAGCAACATAGTCTGGGTTGGGTTAGCTGCTGTGTTTAGATAAAGCGCTATCGAAAGTGGCGCTTAATACATCGAAGGTTCTTTGTGCTTTTTGTTTATAAAGCATCTCGGAAGGATGAATGCAATCCGGTGACATCTCAGATTGCCAGTCTCGATTTTCCTTTATAAGACTGAACTGTTTCACAATAGGAACTTGCTGTTCTTTCGCCACTTCATTTAATTGATAAACGTAAGGCCAGACATTCCAGCGTTCGGCGCGCCCACAGATTGGATTAGGCTCTTGCAGCACCACCAATTTGTTATTGGCTTTGGCTACCTTGACCAGTTCCGTCATGATGCGCTTGTACTCTTCCGGGCTTTCCTGATGAGCTTTCTTATCTTTAAAAAAGTAAATGCGCGCATCGTTAATGCCATAGTTGAGCAGAATCATATTGGCATCAGACTTCGCCATACGTTCTGCCCAGTCGAGATGGGGTTTGTTATCCTGGCTGTAAACCAGTTCAGCCGCCTGTGCGCCGGGAGAACCGTGGTTTTTCAACTGGATGTCTGCACCATATTTGTCTTTCAACATCTGATGCAGATAATTCATCTCATTATTTTTAGTAATGATGTTACGACCGCCAGATGAAATAACGCCGGCGGTCGTTGAGTCACCATAAGCCGCAATAACAAATGCGGCTTTGTTATCGGCAGCCTGCGCCAGCATAGGCGCAGCCACCAACAGAACTGCCATCAACTTCTTGCTCATATTTCCTCTCATCAATTAATGAAACAATTTGAATTCACGAGCAACTTCATAGCCAACCACGGCCTGCTTGAGTGAAATCGTGTTGTAATAGAGGTAATAAACAAGGAAGAAAGCAAACATCGCAAACATCGCCGGCTTGAGTATTTTCTTCGACTGATAAATAAGCGACGTTAAAATAATCGGCTCAACCTGCAACAAATAGTTCGATAAGCGTGCGCCGGATGAATAGTTATAAAAGAAGATCCTGACACCGCCGCCGATCGCAAAGCTCAAAATCAGCAAATAATTAAGGCGATACTGCGCGTAATTGTCTCGTTTTAACTGATTGCTCAGCATGAAATAGACAAAGATAAATACCAGCATGATGTTCTTGAGGTTAGAAACCGATACCACGCTGCCATCACCCGCATTGGATGCTTCATTACTGTATCCAGCCGCCCTTTCCCCCATCGATCCTAAATGTCCGGCAATCAGTGCAATGAAGCCGGTACCCCCTACGACGGAAAGCGGAATACTCGCAACGATAATGAGCACCGGCCACCAGCGGGAATCACGAATAAACAGAAACGGCACAATTGTTACGACCATGACCGCCGTGTTGTGGCTTAAGAATGAGAGGACAAAAAAGGCAAACGCCCACCAATACTGTTTCAGGTAGATTGTCCACAACACCCCAAGGAAGAGTGCGGAACTTAAGCCAAAGCGGATCTGGTTAACGTCTTTATTGATAAAAATGTGTGCTGAGTAGAGCACCAGTGCCAGCACTGGATAAGGCGACATCTTTTTAAAGAAAATAGCGTTGGTCGATACTGCCAGAATGCTGAAAACAAACAGAAACGCACTGGCATTGTGTGAAAACAGACTGGTCAGCCAGGCGATAGCAAAAATCAGCGGTTCGTAACGGAAAAAAGCAACCGTATTCGCAAAACCATTGACTTCAATGCGTCGAACGAAATCGACAAAGAAGCTGCGGTATTGGTAATCATCCATCCCGGTGCCAAGCCCACGAATACCGCCAAAAACAATCAGTGTGATAGTAGCAATGCAAAGCAGGTAGGTAAGAATATGCGTGGTACGTTCATCTTTTTTAAGCAGGATTTCGACCAGCGAAAGCAACAACAAAAACCCTGCTATATACCAATATGGAGCCATGGTGTGATTCCTTAATTCCACAAGTTGTCACGCTAACAGTGACTTACGCTGTTTGCCTTCCCGGCTACATTCTCAGCGTGTCGCGCCATTAATCATCATGGATGCGTGGGCGGACGTCAGTTCTGTTGCTGATGCATTCTGTGATTGACGCTTGTTATGCGACGTCACGTCTGTCGCGTTTTACGCGTTAAATACAGAATCACCTGTGTAAATCGTTGCGTGTCGTCGTTCAAACAGTGCGATAAAAAGGGGCGGTCAAACCGCCCCTTTATTCACTCAATGATTAACTTTTGGTTGGTTTGCCATACTCATAATCGTAATAGTCATAACCGTAACCATAAGCATTGGCCGCTTTACGGACCACGGCGTTAAGGATCACGCCTTTAATTTCAATGCCGTTTTGTGCGAAGCGCTTGAAGCTGACATCCACTTCTTTGGTGGTATTGGTTTCAAAACGCGCCACCATCAGCGAGGTTCCTGCCAACTTACCGATGATTGAGGCATCGGTGACGGCCAGAATCGGTGGTGTATCGATCAGAACCAGATCGTAGTTCTTGCTCGCCCAATCCAGCAGCTCACCCATGCGACGGTGCATCAGCAGCTCAGATGGATTAGGTGGCACCTGACCGCGTGGCATGAAGTCAAAGCCGTAAATGCCTTTCTGAATCATTGCTGGATTGAATTCAGTTTTGCCAGAAAGAATATTGGATAAGCCAGACTTGTTCTCTGCACCCAGCAGCTCATGGGTATAGCCGCGGCGCATGTCACCATCGATGAACAGGACGCGCTGGCCCGCTTTTGCAACCAGCGTTGCCAGGTTGGCACAGATAAAGGTTTTACCAATACCCGGGCTCGCACCGGTAATCATCAGGATGTTGTTCTTGGCTTCCATCATGGCGAAATGCAGGCTGGTACGCAGGCTACGAATCGCTTCAATAGAGAGGTCAGTTGGATTCCCTAATGCCAGCAGCGTGTCGTGCGGATCGGTTTTCACCTTATTGCCACGGCGCGCCAGCGCTTCGGTATCTTTCTTACGCTGCCATTCGGAAAGCGGGACGCTGGCATAGACGTTCATGCCCAACTCTTCCAACTGGTCCGGGTTTTCAATACCGTGATGCAGCAAGGCTTTCAGCAGCACCAGGCCAACCGAAACAAACAGACCAAAGATCAAGCTTGCAGCGATAATCAAGGCTTTCTTTGGTGCAACAGGCGAGTTAGCCGTTTCGGCGCCATCGATGATACGAACATCACCCACGGTGCTGGCTTTGCTGATGCCTAACTCTTGTTGGCGATTCAGCAACTGCATGTAGATTTCCTGACCTGACTGCACATCACGCGTCAGACGTAAGATCTCTTGCTGCGTCTGCGGCATGCCTGAAATTTTCTTGTTCAGCTGCGCCTGCTCACCTTCCAACGTTTTGCGTTTTTCCAGCAATGCGCGGTAGGTTGGGTGATCTTTAGTGAACAACTGAGAAACTTCCGCTTCGCGGAACGTCAGTTCATTCAATTGACTCTGCACGCTAACAGATGAATCTAAAGCCGATTTCGCTTCCAGTGACAGGTCAACCGAGTCGTTCTGACGACGGAAGGTGTTCAGCTTGTCTTCAGCAACGTCCAGTTTAGAGCGGACTTCCGGTAACTGTTTACGCAGGAACTCAAGGCTCTTCTCTGCTTGTTCAGACTTACGTTCTACGTTCTGTAACAGGTAGTTGTTAACGATTTGATTCAGGACTTTGCTGATTTTCTCCGGATCTTCACCCAGATATTCCAGACCTAACACGCCGGTGTCTTTGCCCTTGTCCGCAACGGACAAGTTAGCTAACACAGAGTTAATCGCCTGCAATTCGTTCAGCTTAGTGACATTAAAGCTCGTGCCTTCATCAGCATTAATGCCGCTCACCAGCATGGTGACATCGCCATGCGTTTCCAGCTGGCCAACTTTACCTTTGAACAGCTCATCACCATCTTTAGAAACGGTATAAGAGTCTGGTCCAGTTACTTCCAGTTCTACGGTACGTTTATCGATGGTGCGTGGAATTTCCAGACGCGAAATAGCCAAATCAGACGGCTTATTGCCCATCAGACGCGACAAACCTTTACCGATAACCGGGAAGTAGTTCTGCTCAACAACAGTATCTAATCCCAAATCAGCCACGGTTTTACCGATAACCATACGAGACTCAAGGATTTGAATCTCAGTATCGGATGCTGGCGTAGCCGGCATGAGGCTGTCCAGATCGTTCAGTACCGAGCTGGCATTTTTCTGCTCAACCTGAACTAAAGCGTCAGCGCTATAAATCGGTGTAGCGAACAGTGTGTAGAGCGTTGCCACCAGCATAAAGAAGGCGGTAACCGCAACAATGATCCAGCGGTGATCAATAAGCTGTCCCACAAGATGCGCCAGATCCCATCCATTCGAATCCTCTCTCGGCGCGGTCATAACCTTGTTTTTTATATTCATGGATAATCCCAACTATCGGCTTAATACGTTGACCCATTTCTGGGTAGCGTTTTCCAGTAACCCGTAAACCTCTTCAAAGGCCTCACGGCTTTTTCTGTACGGATCCGCAATTTCTCGTTGATTGAGCCAGTGCCCAAGCAACATGGTTTTGCCACGTGCGGCCGGGTCGATGCGATTGACCTGCTCCACATGACGCTTCTCCATCACCAGAATCAGGTCATAGTCACGGCACATCTCTGCCGTTAACTGCTGAGCCTCATGACCTTCAAGCGACAGCCCATGAATGGCGGCCACATCGCTGGCGGTCGGATCTGCCGGATAACCTTTTAGGGCACCTAGCCCTGCCGAGGCTACCCGAGTCTGAGGAAGCGCACGTTTGAGCAAGCGCTCCCCGGTGGGAGAGCGACATATATTGCCAACGCACACGACTAACACGGACGTAATCATGGTTGAACCTAGTTAGACCAGTTGCGGAAACGCAGTGCGGCCTCGCTCGCATCGTTGATGCCCGCGATGGTTGGCAGCAATTGCGAAATTACGCGGTTCCAACGCGTGAGCGGCGTGGAGGTGACATAAACGATGTCATAAGGTTCCAGTTGGAATTCGGTACCCATCACCATCGATGCCGCATCTCGGGTATTCAACTGATAGATGTTGGCGATCTTAGTGCGATTGGTGCCGCGGATCGGACGGATAACAAACACGCCGGTTGCATCAGACGTGGTCTGATCTACGCCCTGTGCGTTACCCAATGCTTCCGCCAGCGTCATGCCGCTGCGATCCATTTTGAGGGTAGTTTGCTGTCTGACTTCGCCCATGACGAAGACTTTGAGATCATCGTTACGAGGTACGTACAGAATGTCGCCTGGATAGAGCAGATGGTTCTGGCTCAGATCACCGTTTTGCATCAACGCCTGCAGGGAAACGCGTTGCTCGCTACCGTTGTGCGTAAGCACAACGTTACGCCAGTCTGCATCTGCAGTCAGACCGCCAGCGGCATTGACAGCATCAAGGATGGTCAATGGCACGTTGGTAATCGGCTGCTGACCTGATGTCGTTACCGAACCGGTCACGTAGGTTTTCTGTGATTTGAACGAGGCGATGCTGACATCAACCTGCGGGCTTTCGATGTACTGTGCAAGTCGGCGTGCAACTTCATTACGTACATCACCCACAGTGCGGCCCGCTACGCGAACTCGACCTATGTATGGGTAGAAAATCGTACCATCGGAATGTACCCAGTTGCCGGTATCGCTGGCGCTGCGGTATTGACCTGCTGGCGTGGTTAACTCAGGGTGATCCCACACGGTGACAGTCAGAACATCGCCGACACCGATACGATACTCATAGCTCTGAATTTCATTCTGCAACGCTGGGTTGGCTTGGGCAACCAGCGGCTTAGGACGCATCTGCTCGACCAGACGCGGTGTTAATGGAAAAACGTTGACGTATTTATCGATGTCAAAGTTGCTATCCTGTTGCTCAATGACATCTTTTCCCGATGTGGAAAGGTGCTGACCTGGTTGGATCGTACACCCTGAGAGAAAAGTGGCGGATACCAGTAAAGGTATCAATTTCATTTTGATTGTAATCATTTAGATCTTCGCTATCAGTTATTGATTGATAGAGGCGAATACGCCGCTGTGTAAGCGTCCAACAAAAAGTAAAAACTACCTAATTAAGCACTGAACTTGTCGTTCATTATCCTTGCTCCTGTCTTTTTTGTAGCCGCCGGTCAACAAGGCGAAATAAGGCGAACCCATCATTACCCGTTATAAATGACGACTTAACGCGTCCTTGAATAGGGCAGCTAACGACACACCTAACAACGGCATTAAATAAGAGAGCGCCCGTGTTACGCTCTCCTTCTCGCCCTCTGATCAATACGCGCCATCCCGCTTCAGTACGACACCCACTGTTTTAAAAAGAATGGCGATATCATTCCACAGAGACCAGTTTTTAACATACCACGAGTCGAAGTACACACGTGTTTCATAATCAACGTCATTACGGCCGCTGACCTGCCACAATCCCGTCATGCCTGGCTTTGCCATCAGGTAATAATCAACATCACCGGCATAACGACAGAGTTCATCTTCAATTACTGGGCGCGGTCCTACCAGGCTCATATCGCCACGCACTACGTTCCAGAGCTGCGGCAATTCATCGAGGCTGGTTTTGCGAATAAAGTGACCGACCTTGGTGATACGTGGATCGTTCTTCAATTTGAAGTCTTTGTCCCATTCCGCACGTGCGATGGGATCGGTACGCAGGACTTCTTCTAAAACTTCTTTCGAATTAATCACCATCGAACGGAATTTAAGACATTTGAATTTACGTCCACCCAAACCTACACGTTCATGACCATAAATTGGCGGACCACCGTCACGGCCCACCAGGAAGCCAAGTACCAGTAGTGCAGGCAGCAGCATCAAGATGATTGAGAGCGCACCGACGATATCGAAAGCCCGTTTCAGGAAACGCGATGTCCGTTTTGCAAGGTTATTCTGCACACGAAGAATCATCACTTCATGGCTGAAGATATAAGCCATATCCGTACCGTAAAGCGGCACGCCACGCAGCGTTGGAATAACAGAGACTGAACGGCAATTATGCATTGCCAGCGATTTCAGCCACATATCGCGGTACTGGCTCTGTTCGAACTCAACCGCCACGATAAACTGCGTTTCGCTATTCGTCAGATTCCACAGCTCTTGCTCGTCACGCAGCACCGGCACGCCAGACATGCTGCCATGAGGGCCGCTACCGTCGACGTCATAGAAGGCGATGACATCAAAGCCCATCACTTCTTCGCTTTGCAGCGCTTGCCAGGCTTCATGGGCATTTTTGTTGCTGCCGATGATGATGGTTTGCTTTTTCCACAAGCCATATTTATTTAACAGGCGCTTAGAAAGTGCGCGGCAGCTTGGAATTAAAATCAGCGCTAATATCCAGGTTAATATCCAAAGGAAGCGCGAAGTTTGCCATTGAGACAATGCCGTGATCGACAGATCAATAACAGAAAATATAAGAATGGTACGAAAAATTTCTTTTAATTCGAACCAGAAAGGTTTGCGGTAAGTATAATGACGCAACCTTACCCAGAACCAACCCACGCTAATAATTGATAAGCAAATGTGCGTGGCTATTTTTAAATTGAGTTCTTTTTCAGAAATATCTGCCAAAGGTGAATCAGACATCATATTAATAAGCGCCATCGCAATAAATAAAGCTGCGTTGAAACAAATTAAATCTGAACAAGCTAACAATAATTTGGTGATAAGACTTTTAAACGTAAATTCTGTATCGCGCATATTTAACTCTTTATTTTATTTCCTTAAACCCGTAACGCTCCAACCTTGTGTATTAAATGAGCAGTGATGAATGTTCAGGTTGAATCGTTTCTTAGGGGAGCTCCTGCGGCGTTTACGCCAATGCTCTTACCAATAAAAACAAGAAAATTGTTATAAATACCAACAGATTAGTCCGACTTTTTCCTGCGCGGTAATCGTCTGTTTAATAAACGAGAAAAGCAATTCAGGCACGCTACCGCCCTTGGCTGTCGCTGCCAATACCGCTGTTCGTCATATTTCCTTGCCGGTTATCCACTAAAATGAGATGCAAATCGCCACTTTTAGAGGACGAGATCACAATTCATGACATTAAACGCCGAATCACTGCGCGAATTGTCTCATTAGCGCAGACATTTACTAACCCGTTGCTATACTAGTTATTACTGGCTTGTTTACAAGTAGGCCCCGCCTTCCCTGCACTATTTTAGGAAAAAGACTACCAGCCATTAGTATTGATATCAGTCACGGCGTGCAATCTTTTCTCTAATTTTCAGATTTTTTCCATATCCCTACCCCCACCAAATCGTATAAGAATTACAGACAAATAAGATCCTCATGAATTTTATTTACTCGTCTACGCGTCCTTGTATTGTTTGCCAATTTAATACAACGTGATTAGCTCGATACGTTACAAGACAAGAACAATCTCAGGTCACTTAAGAGCATGCTAAGCCAGGCGCTATTTGTAGCCTGCTTTAAGCTCCACTATCATCAGATAAAACTCATTTTTATACATTCAGGTGAATAAGGCATGTTGGAGGGAATAACCGATCCTTCGCTTTGGGCAGGATTAGTCACGCTTATCGTTCTTGAGTTAGTGCTGGGGATTGATAACTTAGTTTTTATTGCGATTCTGGTTGAGAAGCTGCCAGGAAAGCTCCGTGATCGCGCTCGCGTGATTGGTTTGTTACTTGCGCTGGTGTGTCGGTTACTCTTGCTCGCCTCGCTCTCTTGGCTGGTTACGCTGACTCAGCCGCTGGTCACCCTCTGGAACCACGCTTTTAGCGCACGTGACCTTATGTTGCTGTTTGGTGGCGTTTTTCTGTTATTTAAGGCCACAACAGAGCTGAATGAGCGCCTTGAAGGCAGCGATAACGATGATGGTCAACAAAAAGGCGGTGCTAAATTCTGGCCAGTTGTGGCTCAAATTGTGGTTCTGGATGCCATCTTCTCGCTGGATGCTGTAATAACCGCCGTCGGCATGGTTAACGATTTGCCTGTCATGATGACCGCAGTCACTATTGCAATTCTGCTAATGCTTCTTGCCAGCAAGCCTCTCACCCGCTTCGTCAACAGCCATCCAACAATTGTCATTCTCTGTCTGAGCTTCTTACTGATGATTGGGTTCAGTCTGGTTGCTGAAGGTTTCGGCTTTGCGATCCCCAAAGGCTATCTGTACGCCGCTATAGGTTTCTCAGTATTGATTGAAGCCCTCAATCAATTAGCGCAATTTAACCGTCGTCGCGTTTTGTCTGCCGGTCGTCCTTTAAGGCAGCGTACCGCTGAAGCCGTACTGCATTTATTACGGGGTGAATCTGAACGCGCCGATCTGGATGCTAAAACGTCATCGTTGATCGCTGACAGCGAATCTCATGTGCTGTTTAACCGTCAGGAACGCGTCATGATTGCGCGCGTGATGGGCTTAGGTCAGCGACATGTAAACAGCATCATGACCTCACGTCATGATGTGGAACATATCGATCTGAATGACGACCCGGCTGAGATTATGGCGCGACTCGACCGCAACCAACATACTCGCCTGTTAATCACGGATAACGCCAACGAGCCGCTGGGTGTTGTACATGTTATTGACCTGCTTCATCAATCGCTGCATCAGAATTCTTTAGATTTACGCGCCCTGATACGCCAGCCGTTAATCTTCCCAGAGCGCTTAACATTGCTGCTGGCGCTTGAACAATTTCGCCAGGCGCATACGCACTTCGCTTTTGTTGTGGATGAATTTGGTTCTGTTGAAGGCGTGGTGACATTGAGTGATGTGATGGAAACCATCGCGGGTAATTTACCCAATGAAGCGGGGGAAATTGATGCGCGTTATGACATTCAGCAAAATGGCGAAGGCATCTGGATTGCTAACGGACACATGCCACTGGAAGATCTCGCGATGTATGTAAAATTGCCGCTGGATGATAAGCGCAGCTACCACACGCTGGCGGGTTTATTAATGGATAGCCTGCAACATATTCCCCAAGAGGGTGAAGAGCTACAGGTGGGCAATTACCTATTGCGTACCTTGCAGGTGGAAAACCATCGCGTGCAAAAGGTTGAGATCGTTGAACAGAAAACAGAGGCGGATTACGAAGTGTAATAAGCGCGCCCATTAAGGGCGCAATAAACTTTTAATATTCCGCTTGTCGTCATTATCTTGCTGCTGATCAATCCACTCATTCAACCGCGACTTCGCTTCATTTTGTAGCCGATTCCGAATGACATCATCAACAGGCAATGAATATTGCACATTGTCCCAGTGCCCAAACATGCGCAGTGGAATGGTCTGCTCTGAGAGCGCAGTGACCAGTTTATCATCACCCGTCCAGCCGCTGAGTTTCAAGCCGAGCGTAATATCCAGCAGTTGTTGCTGAAGATTCACCTGCCCTTTGCCTTGCAGCGCAAGATGCGGGCCGCTGCCCGTTAGCTCGCTAAAGTCTAATTCGCCGCGATTAAGTATAACCTGACCCGCAACCTGTTTAATGCCCTGCCCATCCTTGTCTTCACTGCTTACACGATTACTGATACGTGCCACAGCGCGGCGTACCATTTGTTGCAGATTGATTTGTGCCAGGGTGAGATCGTTGGCGCTGATTGCCGCCCTGCCCTGCCAGTTTCTTTTCGCGGCCTCAACGGTCAGATCTTCACCCGAAAGTTGTCCGGACAAGCTCACCGTCCCTTGCAGCGATTCGGGTAATTCCAGCGCTTTAAGCAGCGGCTGAATGGCAACCTGCTGTAACTCTGGCTGCAGACTGACACGCGTTTCAGGCTGACGAATATCAACGGTTCCCGGCAGAGAGAAACTGCCCGAACCAAGCGCCCCTTTCAAGGTACTCACCGTCATCAGACCTTGCTGATTACTGGCATCAAGCTGTAAATCACTGAGCGCCAGACCACGCCAAACCGCACTCTTAGCCTGAAGCTTCAGTGCCAGATCCAGGGTGTTAAGCGGTGAATTGGCATTGTTTCTTTCTCGCGGCTCGGCAATCACAGGCGCGCGTGCAACCGTGGCGTGCTGAGCACCTTCAGCCTCATTCACGGGGGCATTCGCCATCAAATTATCTAAATTCAGAGAGGTAGCCTGAAGATTAAGCGCTAAACGCTGTGACAGCGCCAGGCTTCCTTCGGCATTGCCGGTGAGTGCGCTGTCATTAGCTGTCAGCTGTAAATTAGCGACTGAAAATTGTTGGTTATCACCATTCCAGCTGCCTTCAAAGCTCAGCGAACCCTTTATTCCCTGTGGCGGGATATTGGCACCGGCAAGCGCGTAATCGAGCTGATCAACTTTTCCGTTCAGGCGATGTGGATATTGCGACGCATCCAGCTCACCTTTTAGGTTCACCGTTGCGCTGCGCTGATTACGCGTCACGCTGGTATTCAACGCAATCGTGGCCTGTTTATTGTCGTCTTGATCAAGGTTGAGATTAAAATTACGGAAGTTAAATTCGTCGCCGCCCGCTTGCTGCCAAATGAGCAGGCTATCGGCGATTTGCAATTGACCGATATTAAATGACCAACCGTTAGATGAAGTGGAAGTCTGCGCATTCCGCGGCCCTTGCGGCGCGTTTTGCGGCGCTTTTGCAGCGCTATCGGGCGTTACGCGTACCACGGCGTTTTTGAGCATCACCTGACTCACGCTCAGTTGATGCGACAGCAGAGGCCAGAGCTCCACGTCGAGCCGCATGTTTTCTGCTGAAACCACCGGCTGCGCCGCGCCAGGCGCGGTTAAACTCATGCGGCCGGCCAGAATGCTCATTTTCGGCCAGACGTGCCAACGCAAATCGCCTTGCAGTTCAAGGTGATAACCACTGCGTTGCTCAACCTGTTGCACCATATAGGCACGGAAGTCGTTGGGATTCACCAGTAATACTAATGCGGTCATTCCCGCTACGACCACCACTAACAAGATGGCCAGCGTGGTTATCACTCTTCTCATGACATCCTCAGTGAAATCAATCTTTGTCGATACGGCTGGCGTCAGCACCCTGCTGGCCACGGTATTTAGCATCTTCGCGGCGGTTATAAGGTCGCGCAGCGGGGCCGGAGAGCGGCTCGAAACTCAGTGCGCCAATCAGCATGCCGGGACGTAGCGCCAGCGGCAATTTACCGGAGTTATAAAACTCAAGCACGATGCGACCTTGCCAGCCAGGATCGATACGGTGTGCGGTCACGTGCACCATTAATCCGAGACGCGCCAGCGAGGAGCGGCCATCCAGCCAACCGACTAAATCGTCTGGAATAGTGACTGATTCCAGCGTGACCGCCAGCGCCAGTTCGCCGGGATGCAAGAAAAAGGCTTCCCCTTCCGGCAGCACAATTTCGTCGCTCATGACGCGATCCAGCGCCGCGCTAACTTCCTGCTTTGGCCCACTCAGGTCAATAAATGCCGCCGTGTGACCGCTAAAAGTACGGAACTGGTTGCCCAAACGCACGTCGACCGTGGCGCCATTAATACGCTCGACCGGTGGGCGCGGCGTAATCGCCAGCTTACCGTTATCAAGCCAGGCTTCGATGTCGCGGTCGCATAATCTCATTGACGTAACTCCATGACGTAAGTGTAGCGAACGGTTACTACAGCGCACCGTTCGCGTCACGTCCAGTTGGACGTGGGTTATTCGAAAAACTGATTGATTTTGGCTTTAAGGATATCAATCGCAATACGGTTTTTCCCGCCGCGCGGCACGATAATGTCGGCATACTGTTTGGACGGCTCAATGAATTGCAAAAACATTGGGCGCACCGTTTTCTGGTATTGGCTCATTACTGAATCCATCGATCGACCTCGTTCATTGACGTCACGTTTCATGCGGCGCATCAAACAGATATCGAGAGGTGTGTCGACAAAAATTGAGAAGTTAAGTTCCTGACGCAGACGCGAATCGGTCAGCAGCAAAATACCTTCCAGGATAATGACTTTTTTGGGTTTGAGGTGAATAGATTCCTGGGTACGCGTGTGCTCAACGTAGCTGTAAACCGGCAGATGAATATCTTCTCCGGCTTTAACTGCACGCAAATGCTGCAGCAACAAATCATGGTCCATCGCACTCGGATGGTCATAATTTGTTTTAACCCTCTCTTCCATGGTGAGGTGACTTTGATCTTTGTAATAAGCATCTTCAGGAATGACCCCGATGTGCTCGTCACCAACCTGATCACGGATTTCACGATAGAGCGTGCTGGCAATTAAACTTTTACCGGATGCGGAAGCACCGGCAATGCCAACAATCACGCACTGATGAGACTTGTCAGTCATACTTTTAAAGACCTGATAACTGGAGCCAATGACTGTACACGGAATGCGCGCCCAGCCAGCGGGCCTAAATGGAGAGGGTGAGTTCGCGCTAAGTATAGGGATTTCGGCGTTTTGATGCCAGAGAAATGGCGCCAGAAGCTTTTCAGAATTTCCCCTTTGGAAGCTAATCATTTCATCGATAAACTAGCTACCCTCTCGATTTGAATTTAGCGGCGTTGGCGAAACGCTTTTTTCGCCGAATGATTGCGGAAATCATCGTGCCTGACTAATTCACAAGGAGTCGTATGCTCTGGAAGACCTTGACCTATTTTGGCGACAGTATGTTGCTGATCCCGACGGCGGTGATCATCGCACTGATTCTGCCCTGGAAAAGTGACAATCGCCGCACGGTGCTCTATTGGATCGTGGCGTTTGGTTTGGCTGGCTTGTTTGTTAGCCTGTCAAAAATTCTGTTTCTCGGCTTTGGTATTGGCAGTGCTCATTATAATTTCACCGGTTTCAGTGGTCATAGCGCCATGTCCGCCACCTTATGGCCCGTGATGTTGTGGCTGATTTCTGGCCGCTGGTCGAGTTTATGGCGTGGGTTTGCTCTCGGCGTGGGCTACCTGATTCCGCTGATGGTGGGATTCTCGCGGCTGGTTATCCATGCACACTCAAAAAGCGAAGTCGTTACTGGTTTACTGCTGGGCTTTACCTTAAGCACGGCTTTCCTGATTTCTCAGCGCCGCACTGCCTTGAAAGGCTTTAGCTGGCCGCAGGTCAGCGTTGTGTTATTAGTCCCCCTGTTGCTGCTGGGACAGGGTCGCGTCGCCACAACGCAGCAGTTCCTTGAACGCTTTTCTGCGAATCTGGCAGGCTTAGAAAAACCGTTTTCCCGCGCCGATCTTTTCCGCCAATAATCAATGTGATGGCCTTTTTTTGATAAAAGGCCAGTCAATCCGCCGAATAACGCACAAAAGTGATTTCGCGACAGTATTCTTTGCTGAATGTGCTAGCATGCCCGAAAGAGAATAACAGGTGCATATTTCGCCACTGCGAAGCGGTGCACGCAGCTGGGTTTATGCATGACCATTGATATTTTGTCCTCGCAAAACAAAACACCAAACAGCGTCTTAAACGGATTGATGCTGGGCATCACCGCTTTTTTTCTCACGCTATTTTGCCTTGAGCTGATCATGGTGAGCGGCAAAATCTCCCCGCTGTGGTTCTCTACCGCATTAATGACGGTGGTGGTTTTTCGCTGTCCATCGCGTCAGGTTCCTTTATTATTGCTGTGTTGTGTCATTGGCACAGCTTTCGCTAACGCCTTGATTATTGGCCCCGCGTTTTCCAATTTGAAATTTGCTTTACTCAACTCAGTGCAAGCAGTGCTGGGTGGGATATTACTGCGTCTGCTGCTTGATCGCCGGGCACCGCTTAACACCTTGATTGACTGGGCACGGTTTATTTTTTCCGTTGGCATTGTTACACCGCTCATTGGCGGCGTATTAGCCATGTGGATGTTGCAGGTCAGTGGTAAGGCCTCGGTTCCCTTCTTTTATACTTGGGTCATTTCTGAAGTTATTGGCATGTTGGCACTTGGGCCAGTATTACTGCTATTTCCCTGGCCCCTAAAGCGACGTAACTTTCAAGAACACCACTCAGTTGAATTGCTGATCACCTTGCTGGTGACGCTTACCGCCAGCTATCTGGCACTGCGTTTTCTGCCGTGGCCGTTCACCTTTATTGTGGTGATCCTGTTCTGGTGTGCGGTACGTTTATCGAAACTTGAAGCCTTCGTGCTGTTTTTCCTCAACGCCTGTTTTATCTCAATGCTGCTGGCATTTGACCTCGTTACAGTGGGTCGCGGTAGCAGCCAGTTCGATCAAATCAGCAGCTGGCTGCCGTTCTTGCTGGTGTTGATTCCTGGCCATGTCATGTCGCTGGTGATGGATGCGTTTCGTCGTGAAAAGAACCATATCAGTGAAAGTGAAACCCGTTTCCGTCATGCCATGGAATATTCCGCTATCGGCATGGCGTTGGTCTCACCGCAGGGTGTCTGGTTGCAGGTGAACCATTCGCTGTGCCAGACGTTGGGCTTTCCTGAAGATGAACTAAAGCGCCTGACGTTCCAGCAAATGACGCATCCCGACGATCTCAGTAACGATCTCATCCAGGTCGACAAACTGTTAAAGGGTGAGATCTATTCCTACACCCTGGAAAAACGCTATTTCCGCAAGGACAATGAAATTGTGTGGGCGCGCCTGACGGTTTCGCTGGTGCGTGATGCCGCCTATCAGCCGCTCTACTTCATTGCACAGATCATTGATATTTCTGAGCTCAAGCAGAGTGAACAAGTTAATCGTCGCCTGATGGAACGTATCACGTTGGCCAATGAAGCCGGCGGCATCGGCGTTTGGGAATGGAACTTACTGACCGGTGAAATGTTGTGGGACAAGCGGATGTATGCGCTGTTTGGCCTCGCACCTCACGAATCGCCGAGCTACGATTTATGGCTGCACTTGATGAACCCGGCCGATCGTGAACATGCTGCGCTAACTATTCAACAGGCCATTGAGAAACGCAGTGCATTCCAAATGGAATATCGCATCACTTTGCCTGACGGCGAACGCTGGCTGCGTACGCAAGCCAATCGCATCCTGAGCCAGGAAGGCCGCATTGAACGTATGCTGGGCATTTGTCAGGACATCACTTCGCTGCGCAATCTTAACGAAGCGCTGTTCCAGGAAAAAGAGCGTATGGCGATCACGCTGGATTCCATCGGCGAAGCGGTCATCAGCACCGATGAAGAGATGCGCGTTACCTTTATGAACCCGATTGCTGAGCAGATTAGCGGTTGGTCGCAAGAGGATGCCGCAGGCAAACCGCTGAGTGAACTGTTGCACATCACGCAGGGACGCCACGGTCCACAAATTGAAAATCTGCTGCTGTGCCATTTGCCAACTGAAAAAACCACACCCGATTTAGTGGAAGATTTGGTATTGCATACGCCAGCAGGTGAAAAAATGGATATCCATTACAGCATCACGCCGCTTAAATCTGAGGCAGGCGCAGAAATGGGCGCCGTGATGGTTATTCAGGATGTCAGTGAATCGCGCAAAGTCATGAAGCGTCTGAGTTACAGCGCCTTACACGACACCTTGACGCGTTTGCCCAATCGCGCCAGTTTCGAGCACCAGCTCAAACTCTTACTGATGGATGCGGCTGAGCATCAGCACCAGCATGTTCTGGTCTTTATCGATCTCGATAAGTTCAAAGCGGTCAATGACACCGCCGGACACGCCGCCGGCGATGCCCTGTTGCGTGAGCTTTCAGAGTTAATGCAGCATCGTCTGCGCAGCAGTGATTTCCTTGCACGCCTTGGCGGCGATGAGTTTGCTCTGTTAATGCCAGAATGCCAGGTCGATCAGGCACGCGAAGTGGTGCAGCGTATCGTCAGCGCGGTGAATGATTACCGCTTTCAGTGGCTTGGGCGAGTTTATCATGTCGGTGCCAGCGCCGGGTTAACACAAATTTCCGCTGAAAACTGCCACAGCAGCGAAGTGTTATCGCAAGCGGATATTGCCTGTTACAACGCCAAGCGCAGCGGCCGTGGGCGCTATGTTGTCTATGAACAACATCAGTTGCCGTTAGCGGGCAGCAATCAGCGACTCGATGCCACAACGCTCAACGACTTGCAGGTTGAGCTCTCTGCCTGGGCAATTGCCCCGCCGCAAACGCCTAAACTCACCTCATTCTGGCTACTGGACGTTCAGCTGTTCACTGCTGACGGCACGTTTATCGACGAATCGCTGTTACGCAATAATTTGCCGGATGAAGCGCTGCAGCGTCTGCTCGATAGCAATATTGTTGAAGCCTTTTTCCGCCACGATATTAACGCACTGAATGACAACAACATCTCCGTGATTTTGCCGCTGAATACCAACGCGCTGCATGATGTTGAGTTCGTACAACGTCTCTGCAAACGTTTTAACGAAGCGGGTTTGTCATCCAGCCGTAGCGGTTTCGCGCTTAACGCGGCAAACGTAATAAACGGCAGCGATCGCCTTCAGGCTTCCCTACTCCAGTTACAGCAAAGCGGCTGTTGCATTATGCTTGAGCATTTTGGACGTAACCTTGACGCCTTCAATCAACTCACCGGCGACATGATCGATTGTTTGCTGCTGGCTCCTGAACTGGTGGCTAACGTGCATACCAATTTGATGGACGAAATGCTGGTGTCGATTATTCAAAGCCAGGCCGAACAACGAAATATTGCGCTTTTGGCCGGTCCAGTTACCGTGCCTGCGGTATTAAATACCTTGGCCAGCCTGGATGTTCATGGCGTCTGGGGCAGCGCCATCGCCGAGCGTCAGCCATTGAGCAGCCTGGCGGCCAGCGTGGTTTTATCCCAGGACGATTGATCAGACAGTGTCTTGCCAGCTTCTTAAAGCTGCGCTAAAGTCGCCCCCTTTTTTCCGGCATGGGGGCGAAAATGTTCATAGGATTTGATTACGGCACGGCTAACTGTTCTATTGCGGTAAGCGAAAACGGCGCGCCGCGTCTGTTGACGCTGGAAAATGGTCAGCGCCTGCTGCCTTCAATGATCTGTGCACCAACGCGCGAATCCATTAGCGAATGGTTGTATCGCCATCATCAAGTCGCTACCCCTGACAGTGAAACCACCGCGTTATTGCAGCGTGCGCTGCGTTATAACCGCGAAGAGGACATCGATGTCCTGCCCGGGAGCGTGCAGTTTGGTCTGACCGCGCTGCAACACTATATGGTTGATCCTGAAGATGTGTGGTTCGTTAAATCGCCTAAATCATTTCTGGGTGCCAGCGGCCTGAAGCCACAGCAGATCGCGCTGTTTGAAGATCTGGTTTGCGCCATGATGCTGCATATTCGCCAGCAAGGTGAGAGCCAACTCGATCAGTCGATCGATCAAGCCGTCATTGGCCGTCCAATTAACTTTCAGGGCTTGGGCAGTGAAGACGCGAACCAACAGGCAGAAGGTATCTTGCTGCGTGCAGCGAAGCGCGCCGGTTTCCGTGATGTGGAATTTCAGTTCGAACCGGTAGCGGCAGGACTTGATTTTGAAGCAACGCTGGAAAAAGAGACACGCGTGCTGGTCGTTGATATCGGTGGTGGTACGACAGACTGCTCAATGCTGCTGATGGGGCCACAATGGCGTAATCAATCCGATCGCCGTGAAAGCTTGCTTGGTCACAGCGGTTGCCGCGTTGGCGGTAACGATCTCGATATTACTCTCGCGTTTAAAACCCTGATGCCGTTGCTCGGGCTCGGCGGTAATACTCAAAAAGGCACCGCCCTGCCCGCTTTGCCTTGGTGGAATGCAGTTGCGATCAATGACGTTCCCGCTCAGAGTGAGTTTTACTCGGCAGCCTGCGGTAAGTTGCTGCGCGATCTCGTCCGTGATGCCGAAAATGGCGATGTTGTCGCACGCCTGCTGAAAGTGTGGCAACAGAAACTCAGTTATCGTCTGGTGCGTGCCGCAGAAGAGAGCAAAATTGCGCTGTCAGATCGCATCGAAACTGACGCAGCGCTCGACTTTATTGCGCCTTCTTTGCAGGCGGCAATCAGCGTAGAGATGCTGCGCGACGCAATCAACCAGCCGCTAGAGAAAATCCTTGAGCAGGTTCATCTGGCGCTTGCTACCAGCAGCATTAAACCCGATGTTATCTATCTCACCGGCGGTAGCGCCCGTTCTCCTCTGCTGCGCGCCGCGTTGCAGCAAGCTTTACCGGATACGCCAATCGCTGGCGGCGATGATTTCGCCTCGGTTACAGCAGGATTAGCGAGATGGGCTGAAGTGATGTTTGCTTAGCATTTGCATACTCTACATAGCGAAGCGGCCCATTCAAGGGCCGCTTTTTTTTACTTTGGCTTGAGAGAGAAGCCAAAGTTAGCGCATCTGCTTGCGAAGCGAGCTCACCTCCCTGTGGAACCGCCCCGCTAACTTAACTGAAGCGCTCTGTTGCTCTCTTTATGCGTGACAGCACTGCTCGCCTTTATGCTATCCAATCAGAACGCGATATTCGCGCTAATCCCACCAATAAACGCATCCTTCACTTCGCTCACTGCACCCGGCGCGGTGACATATTGCAGGTTAGGACGCAGCGACATCCAGTTAGTGACTTTCGCGTTGTAATAGACTTCATAGTTGTATTCAGAACCCTCCTGAACCGGCAGATAGGTTGGGCTATCAAAATCGGTTTCGCCGTTAGCGCCATTCTGCTGACGCAGCGAGCGGGTGTAATCGCTGTTCACATGAATGCGTGCGGCACCGATACCAATCTCATCCTTAGGACGCGCATCAAACGGCCCCTTCCAGGTAAACGCGATAGATTGATAGTTGTCGGTTTTTGAAGTTTTGTGGTCGTTCATTACCGCCTGAACGCGTACACCTATACCGCGATTAACGTCGCCATCCTGCGCCGTCAACTGTTGTTGCAACAACAGATAGCCGCCATAGGCGTGGTCTTTATCCTGATACGCGCCGTTGCGCCAGCTGCCATACACATCACCGTTGGCTGATGAGTAATAACCGCCAAGACGATAGTTACCTGGCAATTTTTGCGGGCCAAAGGTTGGCGTCCAGCCTAATTCTGCCGGCACCATATTGCCTTCAGAATTGCTGGTATCAAGGCGGAAACCATCACCGCGATCGTAGTTCGCTGCGTTCTGGTTATAGAAACCGACCTGGAAGAAGACCTCTGGCGTAATATTCAGCTTGATGCGGCCGCCCCATTGCGAAACCGGCCAGTTGAACCAGCGATCGCCACGCCAGTTCCCTGCCTGACCGCTGCCGAGCGCCAGGTTCTGGAACAGATTGCCATCAAAGTTATCGAAATCTTCGCCCACAGTGACGCGACCCGCTTTGATATCCACTACATTATCGAACAAGCCTTTGCGCAGCCAGAATTGCGTCAGACGCCAGGTTTGGCCACGTCCATAGACCTCCTGCACGGAGGACAACATACCGGTGCGCTTGTCAGCAACCTGCTCTGACAGGTTTTGTCCGTCACGATTAGTGACTGTCATCTGGAATTCCGCATCCTGCCAGTTAAGCAGTTTTTCCAGGTCGAAATTGGTGCCAAACGACCATTGGTCGCTGTAGCGCATGGTGGTGTTGGTGTCAGCGCCGCCCGCTAAGTTTGCCGCGCTTTCCATGGTGTAATTAACATCGAATTTAATGCCATCGTTTTGCAGCTGCGTTCGGTAACCGCCCCAATCACCAAACATCCACTCTGAGTCAGAACTCAGCGCGTCGGCTGCCATCGCCGATCCGCTTAACATCGCGAACATTAAGGTGCCGGTCGCGACGCGACGCAGCGGAAAGCGTTGCACTGCTTTTTTACTTTTCATGAGAATTATTCTTATGTGAGTTACTGGGAAGGACTCACGGAGGATAGTGCTAAGAAAAGTTCAATAATTATAAAAAAGTGCGCACGATTCAGCAAAATAGCAGTGCGTTAGCACATTTGTGAATGAGATCGCTTATTGGTCATTCTATGCAGACATTTCGCATTTTTTATCACACGCGATGTTGATAAAAAGAATCGGGATGATGACGAATAAAAAGGGGCGCATCCGCCCCTGTTGCTCATTTTTGGCTGGCTGTTGCCAGTTGTTCAATTTCTGACTGCGTTAACTTCAGTTGCGTGGCACCCACCAAGTCATCCAGTTGCTTAAGCGATGTTGCACTCACAATCGGTGCTGTTATGCTCGGACGGGCAATTTGCCAGGCAAGCGCAACCTGAGTGGGCGAAACGTGATGCGCGCTGCTGATCTCATCCAGCGCCGCAAGAATTTTTAATCCACGAGGATTAAGGTATTTTTCTATCACGCTTTGTCCGCGCGCGCTTTTAGAGGCATCTGCGGCAATACGATATTTACCGCTCAGAAAGCCGCTGGCGAGTGAGTAATAGTTGATGACGCCTAAACCGTGCTCCGTCACTACTTTTTCCAGCTCTGCTTCATAACCTGCACGATCGTAAAGGTTGTACTCGGGTTGCAACGTTTCATAGCGGGCTAACCCTTCGCGTTCACTGATCTGTAATGCTTCCTGCAATCGCGCTGCACCATAGTTTGAAGCGCCAATGGCGCGTACTTTTCCTTCTTTGATCAATGAATCAAAGGCGGTCAGCGTCTCCGCTAACGGTGTCTCTTCATCATCCCGATGCGCCTGGTAAAGATCGATGTAATCGGTTTGCAGGCGACGTAACGACTCTTCCACGGCCTGGCGAATGTATTGCGGTTTCAGCCCTTTTTTATCAGGTGAAAGCTCCATGCCCACTTTGGTCGCCAGCACAATGCTGTCACGCTTGCCGCTTTTCTTCAGCCAGTTGCCAATAATCGTTTCCGATTCACCGCCTTTGTTACCAGGCACCCAACGTGAATAAACGTCGGCAGTATCAATAAACCCTAATCCTTTCTCCACCAGCGCATCCAACAACGAAAATGAGGTGTTCTGGTCAACGGTCCAGCCAAAGACATTGCCACCAAACGTTAATAACGGAACATTGATGCCGCTATTACCTAACTGCCGGGTTTCAACGTGACTCATGAGTTTCTCCTGTAAGCGAATCGAGACGGTATGCAATCAGCCTGTACTCTGGTTAATTCAAGTTGCAGGAAGGCGGCAAACGTGTGAATCCTCGCGAACTGACTTAAGTCAGTGTCCGGGGCAACGCGTGCCGTTAACGTTCATGCAGCTTGAAGTCTGAAGGGTATCGCAAAGAGAAATGAATCGTTAATGCCAATTCCAGATGGAATAGTGTCAGAAAATGAATACTTACCCTGACCTGACAGTTATCCTTATTTCCTTCAACTTCTGCCTGGCAGAGGCGATTACAATGATGTCGTTTGCAGGTTGCCCTTTTTTTCACCTGCCTGATGGGACTACGACACCGCTGGAGAGCAATTAAAACGATGAGCACCCGAAATCCTTTTACTAAAAAAAGCCTGATTGTGCTGGTGGTAATTGCCGCAGCAGCAGGCGCTTATTACTGGTGGCAACACCCAACGCAACCGAATACCGACACCCAGGCTGTTGCGCAGCCGCAGCGTGGTAAAGGCGGAGCCAACGCTCGCCGTCCGCTTGCACCGGTACAAGCCGCAAGCGCGACGACGCAGAGCGTGCCGCAATTTATCAGCGGATTAGGGACAGTCACCGCAGCAAACACCGTTACGGTACGCAGTCGAGTGAATGGTGATTTAGTGGCTATTCATTTCACCGAAGGAGAGCAAATCAAAGCGGGCCAACTGCTTGCGGAAATTGATCCGCGGCCTTATCAGGTCGCCTTAACGCAGGCGCAAGGCCAGCTGGCGAAAGATCAGGCAACGCTCGCCAACGCCCGTCGCGATTTAGCGCGTTTTGAAAAGCTGGCGAAAACGTCGTTGGTTTCGCAGCAAGAACTCGATACACAGCGTTCGCTGGTGAATGAAACGTTGGGCACGCTGAAAGCCGACGAAGGCAGCGTGGCCAGTGCTCAACTTGACCTCACTTACAGCCGCATTACTTCACCCATTGACGGACGCGTTGGCTTGAAACAGGTCGATGTCGGCAACTATATCACCAGCGGTGATACCACTGGCATTGTCATCATTACGCAAACGCATCCGATTGATGTGGTCTTCAGCGTGGCGGAAAACAACATTAGCCAAATAGTAAACGCGCAAAAAAGCGGCGAGCCCTTGCTGGTTGAAGCCTGGGATCGCAGTAATCAAAACCTGATCACTACCGGTACGTTGTTGAGTCTGGACAACCAGATCGATGTCACCACCGGCACCATAAAAATCAAAGCGCGTTTTGATAACCAAGACGATCTGCTGTTTCCAAACCAATTCGTTAACGCACGCTTGAAGGTCAACACGTTACAAGATGCGATTGTGATCCCCACCGCTGCCCTGCAAATGGGCAACGAAGGTCATTTTGTCTGGGTAGTTAACAGTGAGAACAAGGTCAGCAAAAAAAGTGTGACCGCAGGATTACAGGACAGCCAGAAAGTGGTGATCACCGCTGGGCTAGATGCCGGTGAAAAAGTCGTCACCGACGGATTAGATCGCCTGACTGAAGGTGCGAAGGTTGAAGTCATTGCGCCGCAAAGCACCGCCGCGCGCAATAGCCGCGCAACCTTGCCGTCAAAAGGAGAGCGTGATTAATGCAGGTGCAGCCTCCTGAGTCCAGCGGTGGGCCGTCACGCCAGTTTATTCTGCGCCCGGTCGCCACCACGCTGTTGATGATTGCCCTATTACTGGCGGGCGTGCTCGGCTACCGTTTTTTGCCGGTGTCGGCGCTGCCCGAAGTCGATTACCCGACAATTCAGGTAGTCACGCTTTATCCGGGTGCCAGCCCTGATGTGGTGACCTCTTCTATCACCGCTCCGCTCGAACGTCAGTTTGGTCAGATGTCCGGTCTGAAGCAGATGGCCTCGCAAAGCTCCGGCGGCGCATCGGTGGTTACGCTACAGTTTCAGCTTACGCTGCCGCTTGATGTGGCTGAGCAAGAAGTTCAGGCCGCGATTAACTCGGCGACCAATCTGTTGCCGAATGATCTGCCAAATCCACCGGTTTACAGCAAGGTCAATCCTGCCGATCCGCCGATTATGACGCTTGCCGTCACCACCAGCAGTATGCCGCTGACGCAAGTTCAGGACATGGTGGAAACGCGCATCGCGCAGAAAATTTCACAGGTTTCCGGCGTTGGCCTGGTCACGCTTTCGGGCGGACAGCGCCCGGCGGTGCGCGTAAAAATGAACGCACAGGCATTAGCGGCGCTGGGATTAACCAGCGAAACGGTGCGTAGCGCCATCAGCAACGCCAACGTCAACTCAGCCAAAGGCAGCCTCGACGGTCCGACTCGCTCAATCACGCTTTCTGCTAACGATCAGATGAAATCAGCAGAAGATTATCGCCAGTTGATTATCAGCTATACCAATGGTGCGCCGGTTCGATTGGGCGATGTCGCGACCATCGAACAAGGAGCAGAAAACAGCTGGCTGGGCGCGTGGGCAAATCGCGATCCGGCGATTGTGCTGAATGTGCAGCGTCAGCCGGGCGCGAATATCATCGCCACCGCCGACAACATTAACGCTATGCTGCCAGCGCTTACCGCCACTTTGCCCAAATCGGTTAGCGTCAAAGTACTGACCGATCGCACCACCAATATTCGCGCCTCGGTCAGCGATACGCAGCATGAGTTAATGCTGGCTATGGCGCTGGTCGTCATGATCATCTACCTGTTTCTGCGCAACATTCCTGCCACTATCATTCCTGCGGTGGCGGTGCCGCTGTCGCTGATTGGTACCTTTGCCGCGATGTATTTCCTCGACTTCTCGATCAACAACCTGACGCTGATGGCGCTAACCATCGCCACCGGTTTTGTGGTGGACGATGCGATTGTGGTGATCGAAAACATCTCGCGCTACATCGAAAAAGGGGAGAAACCGCTAACCGCCGCGCTTAAAGGCGCGGGGGAAATTGGTTTTACCATTATCTCGCTGACCTTATCGCTGATTGCAGTGCTAATCCCGCTGCTGTTTATGGGCGATGTGATTGGGCGTCTGTTTCGGGAGTTTGCGGTTACGCTGGCGATAGCGATTTTGATATCAGGGATTGTGTCACTGACGCTCACGCCGATGATGTGCGCACGCATGCTTAGCGCCGAATCGCTGCGTAAGCAGAACCGTTTTTCCCGCGCCAGCGAAGCGATGTTTGATCGCATCATTGCCGTTTACGGCCGGGGTCTGACGCGCGTGTTAAATCATCCCTGGCTGACGTTATCCGTTGCGCTCGGCACGCTGGCTTTAACCGTTTTGCTCTGGATTGCGATTCCAAAAGGCTTCTTCCCACAGCAGGACAACAGCATTATTCAGGGCACGTTGCAGGCGCCACAATCTGTCTCCTACGCCAATATGGCGGAACGCACTCGCGATGTGGCGTCCGTTATCATGAAAGATCCGGCGGTGCAGAGCCTGACCTCCTTTGTCGGCGTTGACGGCACCAACGCAGCGTTGAACAGCGCGCGTTTGCAGATCAACCTCAAACCGCTCAATCAGCGCGAAGATCGTATTCCCGAAGTACAGCAGCGCCTGCAGCAGCAGGTGAGTCAGATTCCTGGCGTGCAGCTGTGGTTGCAAGCGGTGCAAGATTTAACCATTGAAACACAGGCCAGCCGCACGCCTTATCAATTCACGCTGCAATCGGGATCGCTGGAATCGTTAAGTACTTGGGTGCCCGCGTTATTAGCTGAATTGAATACCTTGCCGCAGCTGCGAGATGTCAGCAGCAACTGGCAGGATCAAGGACTGGAAGCCTACGTCAATGTCGACCGTGCCAGCGCCAGCCGGTTAGGCATCAGCATGGCCGATGTGGATAACGCGCTGTACAACGCCTTTGGTCAGCGGTTGATTTCAACCATCTATACGCAGGCCAATCAGTATCGCGTGGTGCTGGAGCAGGACAATCACGCCACGCCAGGGCTGCAAAGTCTGGATGCGATTCGTCTGGCCAGCAGTGAAGGCGGCAGCGTGCCGCTGAGCGCGATTGCCACGGTTGAGCAGCGTCATACGCCGCTTAGCATCAGCCATCTCGACCAGTTTCCCTCAGCCACCTTCTCGTTCAACATTGGCGAGGGTTATTCTCTGGAAGATGCCGTCAACGCCGTCACCCAAGCCGAAGCACAGCTTGGTATGCCTTCAGACGTAATGACGCAATTTCAGGGCAGCACGCTGGCCTTTGAAGCAGCGCTGAGCAGCACTGTTTGGCTGATCGTCGCCGCTATTGTCGCGATGTATATCGTGCTGGGCGTGTTGTACGAAAGCTTTATCCATCCGATTACCATTCTTTCAACGCTGCCAACCGCAGGCGTTGGCGCATTGCTGGCGCTGATGTTGAGTGGCAACGAGCTGGATGTTGTCGGCATTATTGGCATCATCCTGCTGATCGGGATCGTGAAGAAAAACGCCATCATGATGATCGACTTTGCGCTGGCCGCTGAACGAGAACAAGGTATGGCACCTTATGACGCCATATATCAGGCTTGTTTACTGCGTTTCCGCCCGATTTTAATGACCACGCTGGCGGCCTTGTTGGGTGCATTGCCGCTGATGCTCAGTACCGGCGTTGGTGCTGAATTGCGTCATCCGCTTGGCATTGCGATGGTTGGCGGCTTGATCCTCAGCCAGATTCTGACGTTGTTTACCACGCCGGTAATCTATCTGCTGTTTGATCGTCTGGCTCATGCTACGCGCCGCCGTTTTCATCATTCGGAGGCGCAAGGGTGAAATTCTTTGCGTTGTTTATCCATCGGCCTGTCGCCACCACTTTATTGACGCTGGCGATTGCGCTGGCGGGCATCCTCGGCTTCCGCTTACTGCCGGTTGCCTCACTCCCACAGGTTGATTTTCCGGTCATTGTCGTTTCCGCCTCGCTGCCAGGCGCGGCGCCGGAAACCATGGCGTCATCCGTTGCAACACCGCTGGAGCGTTCACTGGGGCGTATTGCAGGCGTCAGCGAAATGACGTCCACCAGTTCACTGGGCAGCACGCGCATCATTTTGGTGTTTGATTTTGATCGTGACATCAACGGCGCGGCGCGCGATGTGCAGGCCGCCATTAATGCTGCGCAAAGCCTGTTGCCAACCGGCATGCCAAGCCGTCCAACTTATCGCAAAGCCAACCCTTCTGATGCGCCGATCATGATCCTGACGCTGACCTCAGATACCTATAATCCGGGCCAGCTCTATGATTACGCCTCAACGCAGCTGGCGCAAAAGCTGGCACAAATTGAAGGCGTCGGCGATGTCACCGTCGGCGGCAGTTCGCTCCCTGCGGTACGCGTGGCGCTGAATCCACAAGCGCTGTTTAATCAGGGCGTTTCGCTGGATGCAGTACGTGAAGCGATCTCGAACGCCAACCAGCGCCGCCCGCAAGGTGCATTGGACGACCGCGAACAGCGTTGGCAGCTGCGCACTAATGACAAACTGCAAACGGCCAGTGAATATCAGCCGTTGGTGGTGCATTACAACAAGGGCGCAGCGGTAAAATTGTCGGATGTCGCCACCGTCGAAGACTCGGTGCAGGACGTGCGCAACGCCGGGATGTCGCGCGGTAAACCTGCGGTGCTGCTGGTGGTGCGAAAAACGCCAGAAGCCAACGTTATTGATACCGTGGATCACATCCGCGCGGAGCTGCCAGAACTGCATGAAGTGATCCCTGCCGCCATTGATTTGCAGGTGGCGCAGGATCGCTCACCAACCATTCGTGCGTCGCTGCATGAAGTTGAGCAATCGCTGGTGATTGCAGTGGTGCTGGTGATTTTGGTGGTGTTTGTTTTCTTGCGCTCAGGTCGCGCCACGCTGATCCCTGCGGCGGCGGTGCCGGTTTCGCTGATCGGCACCTTTGCGGCGATGTATCTGTGCGGCTTCAGTCTGAATAACCTGTCGCTGATGGCGCTGACCATCGCTACTGGGTTTGTCGTGGATGACGCGATAGTGGTGCTGGAAAACATTTCGCGCCATGTTGAAGCTGGCATGAAGCCGCTGGCGGCGGCGCTGAAAGGCGTGCGGGAAGTGGGATTTACCGTGCTATCGATGAGCTTATCGCTGGTTGCCGTGTTCCTGCCATTGCTGATGATCGGCGGCCTGATTGGTCGCTTTTTTGCTGAATTCGCGATTACGCTTTCCGTGGCGATTGTCATTTCGTTATTCATCTCCGTCACGCTAACGCCAATGATGTGCGCCTATTTGCTCAAACCCCACGCGCCGCGTAGCCAACCGCGCCAGCGCGGTTTTGGTCGCATCTTGATGGCGATCCAGCAAGGTTATGGACGTTCTCTAAATCTGGTGCTCAATCATGCCCGTTGGGTGCTACTGCTCTTTTTGGGCACCATCGCGCTAACGGTTTGGCTGTTTATCAGCATTCCCAAAACCTTTATGCCCGAGCAGGATACCGGCCGTCTTTCTGGCTTTATCTCTGCCGACCAGAGTATTTCGTTTCAGGCGATGCGCAGCAAGCTGCAAGACTTTATGACCATCGTAGGGGCCGATCCGGCGGTGGAAAGCGTGGTCGGTTTTACTGGCGGTATGCGTACCAACAGCGGCTCAATGTTTATTTCGTTGAAGCCGCTGTCGGAGCGCAGCGAAAGCGCGCAGGAAGTAATTGCACGGCTGAGAATCAAACTGGCGAAAGAACCTGGCGCAAACCTCTATCTCAATGCGGTGCAGGATCTTCGGGTTGGTGGGCGTGAATCCAATGCCAGCTATCAATATTCGCTGCTGTCAGACGATCTCAACGACCTGCGAACCTGGGAACCGAAGATTCGCCAGGCCTTTGCTGCCCTGCCCGAGTTAGCTGACGTGAACTCCGATCAGCAAGACAAAGGCAGCGAAATGGCGCTGACTTATGACCGCGAAAGCATGGCGCGTTTGGGAATAAACGTTACCGATGCCAATAGCTTGTTGAATAACGCCTTTGGTCAACGACAGATTTCCACTATTTATCAGCCGCTCAACCAGTACAAAGTGGTGATGGAAGTGGATCCGCGCTACACCCAAGACATCAGCGCCCTGGACCAGATGTTCGTGATTAACAGCGAAGGCAAAGCGATTCCGCTGTCGTGGTTCGCCAAGTGGCAGCCGGCTAACGCACCGCTGTCGGTAAACCATGAAGGGTTATCGGCGGCATCCACCATTTCATTCAACCTGCCGGAAGGCATTTCGCTGTCGCAGGCGTCTGAAGCGATTGATCGTACTATGACGGCGATCAGCGTACCCAGCAGCGTGCGCGGCAGTTTTGCCGGCACCGCGCAAATCTTCCAACAGTCACAAAGCAGCCAGGTTTGGTTGATGTTGGCGGCGATTGCGGCGGTGTATATCGTGCTGGGCATTCTGTACGAAAGCTATGTCCATCCGCTGACGATCTTATCGACTTTGCCTTCGGCAGGCGTGGGCGCCTTGCTGGCGCTAAAGTTGTTCGATACGCCATTCAGTTTGATTGCGCTGATCGGAATTTTACTCCTCATTGGCATCGTCAAAAAGAATGCCATCATGATGGTGGACTTTGCCCTGGATGCGGAACGCAACGGCAATCTCAGCGCGCGTGACGCGATTTTCCAGGCGTGCCTGCTGCGTTTTCGCCCGATTCTGATGACCACACTGGCAGCGCTGTTTGGCGCGCTGCCGTTGATGTTAACCAGCGGCGACGGCGCGGAGCTACGCCAACCGCTTGGCATCACTATTGCGGGCGGCCTGGTCATGAGCCAGCTGTTAACGCTTTACACCACGCCGGTGGTCTATTTAATGATGGATAAGTTGCGCCGTAAAAAACGACATCACGCCGTTAACGCTACACAAAATTAGGAGACGCCTTGATGAGTACGCAGAACGCGACAGTTCGCTGGCAGCTGTGGATTGTCGCTTTCGGATTCTTTATGCAGACGCTGGACACCACCATCGTCAATACTGCAATTCCGTCGATGGCGCACGATCTTGGCGTCAGCCCGCTGCATATGCACTCGGTTATTGTCTCTTATCTGTTAACGGTGGCGGTGATGTTGCCCGTTAGCGGCTGGCTGGCCGACCGCTTCGGTGTCCGTAATATCTTTTTTACCGCCATCGTTCTGTTCAGCCTCGGATCGCTGCTGTGCGCGTTTTCTGCCACCCTCGATCAACTGGTGATGGCGCGGGTGGTACAAGGCATTGGCGGTGCCATGATGGTGCCGGTCGGGCGCTTAACGGTGATGAAAATCGTCCCGCGTGAACAATATATGTCGGCGATGACGTTTGTCACGCTACCAGGACAAATCGGCCCGCTACTTGGCCCGGCGCTGGGCGGCGTGCTGGTGCAATACGCCAGCTGGCATTGGATCTTCTTAATCAATATTCCGGTCGGCATCATTGGCGCTATTGCGACTATCATGCTGATGCCGAACTATTCAATGCCGACGCGACGCTTCGATTTCCTCGGCTTTGTGCTGCTGGCCGCCGGGATGGCCACGCTGACGCTGGCGCTTGATGGTCAACGCAGCAGCGGCGGTTCAGCGTTGCTGCTCGGCGCAATGATACTGATTGGCTTCTTCTCGCTGATTTTTTATTTAATGCATGCACGCGGCAACGAACGCGCCTTGTTTAGCCTGAAACTGTTCGACAATCGCGTCTATTCCATTGGCTTGCTCGGCAGCTTCACTGGCCGCATCGGCAGCGGCATGTTGCCGTTTATGACACCCATTTTCTTGCAGATCGGCATGGGCTACAGCCCGTTTCATGCGGGATTGATGATGATCCCGATGGTGCTTGGTAACATGGGCATGAAACGCATCGTGGTACGCATCGTCAACGTGTTTGGCTACCGCAACGTGCTGGTCGGCTCCACCATTGGACTCGCGCTGGTGGTGTTGCTGTTTCCGCTGGTGGCAATAATGGGCTGGATTTGGCTACTGCCGCTGGTGTTATTCCTGCAAGGCATGGTCAACGCGATTCGCTTCTCCTCCATGAACACCCTGACGTTGAAAGAGCTGCCCGATGAGCTCGCCTCCAGCGGCAACAGCTTGCTGTCAATGATCATGCAGCTTTCCATGAGTATTGGCGTCACCATCGCCGGTTTGTTATTGGGCGCATTGGGTCAGGATGCGGCGAGCGACAGCGCAGCCAGCCACCAGATGTTTGTCTATGCCTACTTGTGTATGGCGCTGATCATTATCCTGCCCGCGCTGGTGTTCTGGCGTGTACCCAAAGATCTCAGTAAAAACGTCGATATGCGACGTCGGAGAAGTGAATGAAACCGACCTTGCGCCTCGGGATTGGCGCCAAACTTTTTATGGCGATTTTCGCCACCTGCATGCTGGTTTTGATCACCATGCATTGGGGCGTGCGCCTCAGTTTTGAACATGGCTTTGTCGATTACATCAAGCGTGGCAATGAGCAACGTTTGAATATGCTCAGTGATGCGTTGGCAGACCAATATGAGCAGCATGGTAACTGGGATTTCGTGCGCAATAACGATCGGCTGGTGTTTAATATTCTGCGCTCGCTGGAGCAAAATCCCGACAGCAACAACCAGCTGCCGCCGCACGGCTGGCGCACGCAGTTTTGGGTTATCGATCAGCAATATAAAGTGCTGGTTGGCCCGCGATCGCCGGTTCCACAAGAGGGATCGCGCCGCAATATCACGCTGACCAATGGCAAGATTGTCGGTTGGGTGATCGGGTCGCCACCGGAGCGCCTGACGCGTAGTACCGATATCAACTTTGATCAGCAACAGCGGCGAACCAGCTGGTATATCGTGGGATTGTCAGCGCTGCTGGCCGCGCTGGTGACATGGATCATCGCTCGCGGATTGCTGGCACCCGTGAAACGCCTTGTCGATGGTACTCATCATCTGGCGGCAGGCAATTTTGCCAGCCGGGTTGAAGTCAGCAGCCATGACGAGTTGGGTCAGTTGGCGCATGACTTCAATCGTCTCGCCAGCTCTCTGGAGAAGAACGAAAGCATGCGTCGCGCCTTTATGGCCGACATCTCGCATGAGCTACGCACGCCGCTGGCTATTCTGCGTGGTGAACTGGAAGCGATGCAGGATGGCGTGCGTAAGCTGACGCCCGAAGCGATCGGCTCGCTACAAAGTGAAGTGGTGGTGCTCACCAAACTGGTGGACGATCTTCATCAACTCTCGCTTTCAGATGAAGGTGCCCTCGCCTATCGTAAACAGGCCACCGATTTAGTGCAGCTGCTGGAAGTCACGGCGGGCAGCTTCGCCGAACGCTATCGTTCACATGGCTTAACATTGAATTTGTTTTTGCCAGCACAGGCGCCGTTCTTTGGCGATCCCGATCGGCTGATGCAGCTGTTTACCAATTTGCTGGAAAACAGCCTGCGTTATACCGATTCGGGCGGCAGCGTGCAGGTACGCATTGCTTATGAAGCACCTTACTGGACGCTGACCTTTGACGACAGCGCGCCCGGCGTTGATGGCGATCATCAGACGCAAATCTTTGAGCGCTTCTTCCGTACCGAAGGCTCACGTAATCGTGCCAGCGGCGGCTCCGGTTTGGGACTGGCGATTTGTAAAAATATCGCCGAAGCACACGGCGGCAATATTTCTGCAGAGCACTCTGATTTAGGTGGCCTGAAAATCACGCTACAATTGCGCTATGTTCCTCATGCGTAGCAGATTATGAGCCAGGAAAAACAAGACCCGCTAATTCTTATCGTGGAAGATGAGCCAAAATTGGCCCAGTTAATGATTGATTATCTTCAGGCTTCCAATTACCGCACGCACCATATCGCGCACGGCAACGAGGTGCTGGATTACGTTCAGCACTCGCCGCCTGATTTACTGCTGCTGGATTTGATGCTACCCGGCACCGATGGCTTAACGTTGTGTCGGGAAATCCGCCGCTTCTCTGAATTGCCAATCATCATGGTGACAGCGCGAACCGAAGAGATTGATCGCCTGCTGGGGCTGGAAATCGGTGCCGACGATTACGTGTGCAAGCCGTTCAGCCCGCGTGAAGTGGTGGCGCGGGTTAAAACTATTCTGCGTCGGGTAAAACGTTCGCCGGAAGAGGTGCAGAAATCGTCGCTACTGAAAGTTGATGAAGGCCGTTTCCAGGCAAGCTGGCGCGAGCAACCGCTGGATTTAACTCCCGCCGAGTTTCGCTTGTTGAAAACCCTGGCGCTGGAGCCGGGCAAAGTGTTTTCACGCGAACAACTGCTAAATCATCTCTATGACGATTATCGCGTCGTTACCGATCGTACCATCGACAGCCACATCAAAAACCTGCGTCGCAAGCTGGAGAATCTCGACAGCGAGCAACCCTTTATCCGTGCGGTGTATGGCATGGGATACCGCTGGGAAGCCGATCTCTGTCATTTGATCTAGATTGATTTGGATCAATTTATCTACGGCTGCTCACAGCCTACAATTCCGCACCTTTTATAGGGCCGTTATCCACGGCCCTATACGTGCTACCGTAGTCGGCGGCATGCTGACCTGACATCAGTGAGAAAACCTTTGAAACCAGAACTTCTTTCTCCAGCGGGAACGCTGAAGAACATGCGCTATGCCTTTGCATATGGTGCTGACGCGGTTTACGCTGGCCAGCCACGCTACAGTCTGCGGGTGCGCAACAATGAATTCACTCACGAAATCCTCGCTCAAGGTATCAACGAAGCACACGCGCTGGGTAAAAAATTCTATGTGGTGGTGAACATCGCGCCGCATAACGCCAAGCTTAAAACCTTTATACGTGACTTAACGCCAGTGATAGAGATGCAGCCGGACGCGTTGATCATGTCCGATCCAGGCTTGATCATGCTGGTCAGAGAGGCGTTTCCCCAGATGCCAATCCATCTTTCCGTGCAGGCTAACGCCGTGAATTGGGCGACGGTGAAATTCTGGCAGCAAATGGGATTAACGCGCGTCATCCTTTCTCGTGAGCTGTCGCTGGAAGAGATCGCCGACATCCGTCAGCAGGTGCCAGAAATGGAGCTGGAAGTGTTTGTGCATGGCGCGCTGTGCATGGCCTATTCCGGCCGCTGCCTGCTTTCTGGCTACATGAATAAACGCGACCCCAATCAGGGAACCTGCACCAATGCCTGCCGCTGGGAGTATAAAGTGGAAGAAGGCAAGCAGGATGAGGTAGGTAATATTGTTGAAATTTATCAGCCGGTTGAGGTGCAAAATATCACACCGACCTTGGGTAAAGGTCAGCCCACCGACAAGGTTTTCTTGCTGGAAGAGAAGATGAAGCCGGGCGAAGTAATGAGTGCCTTTGAAGATGAACACGGCACGTACATTATGAACTCCAAAGATTTGCGCGCTGTGGCGCACGTTGAGCGGTTGAGTCAAATGGGCGTGCATTCGTTGAAAATTGAAGGCCGCACCAAATCATTCTATTACTGCGCGCGCACCGCTCAGGTTTATCGTCGCGCCATTGACGATGCAGCCAGCGGTAAACCCTTTGATCCTGAACTGCTGATGACGCTGGAAGGCCTGGCGCATCGCGGCTATACCGAAGGTTTTTTACGGCGCCACACGCATGACAGCTATCAAAATTATCAGCAAGGTTATTCGATCTCCGAGCGACAGCAATTTGTTGGCGAGTTTACCGGCGAACGCCGTGGCGATTGGGCAGAAGTAGCGGTGAAAAATAAGTTTATGCTGCATGACAGTCTGGAAATTATGACCCCTTCAGGCAATCTGATCTGTACGCTGGATGCCCTGCAAAATTCGCGCGGCGAAGCGATCGATGTTGCGCCCGGTGACGGACATCGCGTCTGGATGCAGGTGCCAGAAACGGTTGATTTGTCATTTAGTTTACTGCTGAGAAATTTCACCGAAGGTCTAAGCACGCGTGATCCCCATGGCAAAACGTTAACTATTGGAAACATTTAGACGAAGTTAGAGTAGGATCACAGACCGCCGCTTCGCCCTGTTTTATAGTCGCGCCTGCTTCGAACGAGTAACAATAAAGCAAGTATTACCAGGAACCACCTCATTCACCCGCCCGGCTCCCCCGCGCGGGTTTTCTTTTTCTCCCATTCGCCAATCTTTTTACAGCCTCAGCTGTGCTATAACCTTTGCTCTGAGCTGATCTTCCAGGAAAAAATAATGGACAAAAATTCGCTAACGCTACTGATCCTTAATGGCAAAGGCGCAGGTAACGAAGATCTGCGCGCAGCTATCAATACACTGCGTGATGAAGGCTTTAATATTGCTGTGCGCGTCACCTGGGAGAAAGGTGATGGACAGCGCTATTTAGATGAAGCCATTACGCTGGAAGCTGAAACCGTAGTTGCAGGCGGCGGTGATGGCACCATCAATGAAATTGCAACTGCTCTGGCCGCTATCGAGGCTTCAGCACGCCCTGTTTTAGGTATCCTGCCGCTGGGCACCGCCAATGATTTCGCCACCAGCGTCGGCATTCCCGCCGAGATGGAACCGGCGTTGCGCCTGGCGATTCAGGGCAAAGCCAGCATGATCGATTTGGCTCGCGTGAATCAGGATCGTTATTTTATCAACATGGCAACCGGCGGCTTTGGTACGCGTATTACCACTGAAACGCCAGAGAAATTAAAGTCTGCACTCGGCGGCGTCTCTTACTTTATTCATGGGCTGATGCGCATGGATACCCTGAAAGCCGACAGTTGCGAAATCAGCGGGCCAGATTTTCACTGGCAAGGCGATGCGCTGGTGATCGGCATCGGCAATGGGCGTCAAGCAGGCGGCGGACAACGCTTATGTCCTTCGGCGTTGATCAACGATGGGCAACTCGATATCAGCATTGTTACCGCACAGGAACTGTTGCCCACATTGATGCACTCATTGACCGGCGACGATGACAATCCAGGTATTGTCAGAAAGAAGCTGCAATCGCTGCATATCCTTTCGCCGCATGAAATGACCTTCAACCTTGATGGCGAGCCGCTGTCGGGCCGTGAGTTTCATATCGATGTTCTGCCCGGCGCGCTGAGTTGTCGCTTACCACCACAGTGTCCGCTATTAGCCTGATGCTGGCTCAAGGGGCGGTGCGCCGCCCTTTTCTCTTTGCAGCTTCCCCTTACCTGTTAAGCACAGTGTGATTCTGTTCACAACTTCGCTACATCAACTTGTATGGTAGTATTAATGCGCGTATTTTTTCATCATTGAACGCTGGATAAAGGCTTACATCGATGAAAATTGTTAACGCGGAAGTGTTTGTAACCTGCGCAGGCAGAAACTTTGTCACCCTTAAGATCACCACCGATGAAGGCTTAACTGGCATTGGCGACGCGACGCTGAATGGCCGTGAATTACCTGTTGCCTCCTATCTGAAAGATCACGTTTGCCCGCAGTTGATTGGCCGCGATGCGCATCAAATCGAAGACATCTGGCAATACTTTTACAAAGGCGCGTACTGGCGTCGTGGCCCTGTCACCATGTCTGCGATTTCTGCCGTGGATATGGCACTGTGGGACATCAAAGGCAAAGCCGCCAACATGCCGCTTTATCAGTTGCTTGGTGGCGCATCGCGCACCGGCGTGATGGTCTATTGCCACACCACCGGGCATTCTATTGATGAAGTGATGGACGATTACGCCAAACATAAAGAGCTGGGCTTTAAAGCAATTCGCGCCCAATGCGGCGTACCCGGAATGAAAACCACTTACGGCATGGCAAAAGGCAAAGGTCTGGCTTATGAGCCTGCTACCAAAGGTAACTGGCCAGAAGAGCAATTATGGTCAACCGAAAAATACCTCGATTTTACGCCAAAGCTGTTTGAAGCGATCCGCGATAAGTTTGGCTTTGACGAGCATCTGCTGCATGACATGCATCATCGCCTGACGCCAATTGAAGCCGCGCGCTTCGGAAAAAGCGTGGAAGATTACCGCCTGTTCTGGATGGAGGATCCGACACCTGCTGAAAACCAAGCGTGTTTCCGTCTGATCCGTCAGCATACCGTCACGCCAATTGCGGTAGGCGAAGTGTTCAACAGCATCTGGGATTGTAAACAGCTGATTGAAGAGCAGCTGATTGATTATATCCGCACCACCATTACCCACGCAGGCGGCATCACCGGTATGCGCCGTATTGCCGATTTTGCTTCGCTGTATCAGGTTCGCACCGGCTCGCACGGCCCTTCGGATCTCTCGCCGGTTTGCATGGCTGCTGCGCTGCACTTTGACCTGTGGGTACCCAATTTCGGCGTTCAGGAATATATGGGCTTCTCCGAGCAGATGATGGAACTGTTCGACGCCAACTGGACGTTCGAAGATGGTTACATGCATCCGGGCAACAAACCGGGTTTAGGCATCGACTTCAATGAAAAACTTGCGTCGAAATATCCCTATGAACCTGCCTATTTACCCGTAGCCCGCCTCGAAGATGGCACGCTGTGGAACTGGTAAGGAGAACACAATGAAAAGTGTCGTTATTGAGCAACCTGGCGAGCTGGTGCTGGCCGAACGTCCAATGCCGCAACCCGCTGCGGGTGAAGTGCGGGTTAAGGTGCAGTTTGCCAGTATTTGTGGATCTGACGTGCATATCTGGCATGGTCATAATCCGTTTGCCAAATATCCCCGCGTCATTGGCCATGAGTTTTTTGGCGTGATTGATGCTTTAGGCGAAGGCGTTGATGCTGTGCGCCTCGGTGAACGTGTGGCGGTCGACCCAGTGGTGAGCTGTGGCGCTTGCTATCCGTGTTCAGTAGGCCGGCCAAATGTGTGCAAGGAATTACAGGTCATTGGCGTGCATCGCGACGGCGGCTTCAGTGAATATGCGGTGGCTCCGGCGAAAAATGCGTATCGTCTGCCCGCCTCAATTCCCGACAAACTGGCCAGTTTGGTTGAGCCTTTCACCATTGCGGCAAACATCACTGCGTTTCTCAAGCCGCAGCAGCAAGATGTTGCGTTAATTTACGGCGCAGGCCCGATGGGTTTAACCGCCATTCAGGTGCTGAAAGGCGTCTATAACGTGGATCAGGTATTGGTGGTGGATCGTCTGCCTGAGCGGCTGGAATTAGCGTTGCAGAACGGTGCGGATCGCGTCTTTAACAACGCTGACGTGCCGCTGGCAGCGCAGTTAGAAGGGTTACAGCCAACATTGATTATTGATGCTGCCTGCCACCCTACGATTTTGGCTGAAGCGGCCGCCCTCGCCTCACCGGCTGCGCGCATCGGTTTACTCGGTTTTTCCGGCGAGCCGTGCAGCATTACTCAGCAAAGTTTAACCAGCAAGGAGCTGTCGCTGTTTACCTCGCGTTTGAACAGCCATCGCTTTCCGCAGGTCATTGAATGGATGGAAAAAGGGTTAATCCAGCCGGAGAAGCTGGTCACACACTATTTCCCTTTGCACGACATCGAACGTGCGATGACGCTGTTCGAAAAAGATCCACGTACCTGCTGCAAGGTGATTCTTCAAATGCGTTAACCTAGCCTGAACACCAGGTGTCCTCTGCCGGTACGTACCCGCCGGCCTATTACAAGTAGAAAACAGATCACGGAGTTTCTATGTTCAAGAATCTGCGCTGGACCCTCGTATTGCTGCTGTTCCTTGTCTACATGATCAACTACCTCGATCGCGTAGCGCTGTCGTTGACTGTTCCAATGGTGGAAAAAGATCTGGCGATTAATGCTGAGCAGTTCGGCATGATTTTCGGTAGCTTCTTCTTCGGCTATGCGTTGTTTAACTTTGTTGGTGGCCTGGCGACCGACAAATTTGGGCCAAAAATCGTGCTCGCCGTGGCTGTTGGCGCTTGGTCAATTTTTTGCGGCATGACCGCATTGGCCACCGGTTTCTGGTCACTGTTGATTCTGCGCGTGCTGTTCGGCATGGCGGAAGGCCCAATTTGCGCCTCGGCGAACAAAGCCATTAACGGCTGGTTCCCGAAAAAACAGGCAGCAACCGCCATGGGTTTGCTGAGCGCCGGTTCACCGCTGGGCGGCGCGGTTGCCGGTCCAATCATCGGTTATCTGGCACTTGCTTACGGTTGGCGTCCAGCGTTTGTTATCGTCTGCTGCATCGGGTTGGTTTGGATGACCATCTGGCTGTTCTTTGCGGCGGATAACCCGGCAAAAAGCAAGCTGGTGACTGAAAAAGAGCGTGCGCTGATTGATCACATGAAGGCTGAAAACCCGAATGATGAAGCTGATCTTTCGCAAACTGCTCATCCCTTTGGCTATTATCTGCGTCAGCCCATTATCCTGGTCACCGCATTTGCCTTCTTCTGTTACAACTACATTCTGTTCTTCTTCCTGAGCTGGTTCCCGGCCTATCTGGTGCAGGCGCATGGCCTGGATATCAAGGCCATGAGCATCACGACGATGATCCCGTGGATTGTTGGCTTTGTCGGCCTGGCACTCGGCGGCTTGATCTCCGATAAAATCTTCAACATCACTGGCAAGTTGCTGTTGTCACGTAAAATTGTGTTAGTGGTCTCACTGTTTGCTGCCGCCATTTGTGTCGCACTGGCGGGTACGATAAAAGATGTGGTGCCTGCCGTGATGATGATGTCGATATCGATCTTCTTCCTCTACATCACCGGCGCGATTTACTGGGCGATTATTCAGGATGTCGTGCACAAAAGCCGCGTCGGCAGCATCAGTGGATTTATTCATCTGGTGGGCAGTTTGTCGGGCATCATCGGTCCCATCGTGACCGGCTTCATTGTGCAGCACACCGGCAAGTTCGACAGCGCCTTTATCCTGGCGGGATGTGTCGCCGCCGTGGGTGCATTCCTGGTGCTGTTTGTGATTCGCAGTCCGAAAACCATCGACAAACCGGTTTCGGTTTAAGCAGGACGCGGTTAATGCATTACTGATTACGGGGCGCATGGCGCCCCGTTTGCCATAAGGACAGACTATGTTAGATATCGATCGCCTTCCCGCTGACGTTCAGCGCCCGCGCTACGACCGTAGCAAACTTAAAACGCGTATGGTGCATATTGGCTTTGGCGCCTTCCACCGCGCCCATCAGGCGCTGTGCAGCGACAAGCTGGCTGAGCAAGGTTCAGATTGGGGCTATTGCGAAGTGAATCTCAACAGCGGCGCACTTATTCAGGCGCTGCGTGAACAGGATTTGCTCTACACCGTTACAGAGATGGCCGACGACTCGCTGAATACCCGCGTAATTGGCGTGATCACTGCTGCGCTGCACGGCAAAGGCGACGGAATCGAGGCGGTGATTGACGCCATGAGCCAGCCAGACGTCGCCATTATTTCGATGACCGTAACGGAAAAGGGTTATTGCCATTTACCTGCCAGCGGTGATCTCAATCCAGATCACCCTGATATCATGCATGACCTTGCCCAGCCAGACGCGCCACGCTCTTTGCCTGGCCTGATACTGGCGGCAATTCGCCGCCGTCGCGACGCCGGGTTAGCGCCGTTTAGCGTGATGTCTTGTGACAATATGCCGGAAAATGGCCATGTCTCGCGCAATGTGATTGTGCAACTGGCGCAGCGTCAGGATGACGATTTAGCCGAGTACATTCAGCACCACATCACTTTCCCTTCCACGATGGTTGATCGCATTGTACCTGCCATGACTGAAAGCGCTTTCCAGCAGCTCACCGCGCGTCTGGGTTCGGAGGATCCGGTGGCTGTAGAAGCAGAGCCGTTTTTTCAGTGGGTGGTTGAAGATAACTTTGTCAGCGGTCGCCCAGCGTGGGAAAAAGCCGGTGCCGAACTGGTAAACGATGTACTGCCTTTTGAAGAGATGAAGCTGCGGATGCTGAATGGTAGCCATTCATTCCTCGCCTATTTGGGTTTTTTGGCGGGCTACGAACACATCAGCGATTGCATGAATGACAGCCACTTCCGGGCCGCTGCTCGCGCATTAATGGTGGATGAGCAAGCGCCAACCTTGCGCACTCAAGGGGTAGATTTGCAAGCCTACGCCGACTCGTTAATCGCCCGCTATGAAAACCGCGCGATTAAACATCGTACTTATCAGATCGCTACCGATGGCACCCAAAAGTTGCCACAACGGATGTTGGATAGTCTGCGCTGGCACCTGCGTAACGGTAGCCGCTGCGACCTGCTGCTGCTTGGCATTGCCGCCTGGATGCGTTATGTCGGCGGTGTAGATGAACAAGGCCAGCCGATTGAGATACGAGATCCTCTGAAAAATGCGCTGGCCGAGTGTGTGAAAAACAGCGAAGACGGTGAAGCTCGCGTGCGGGCTTTGTTGGGGATGAACGCGGTTTTTGGCGAAGATCTGGCACAAAATGGTGACTTTCTTGCCCGATTAACGCATTTTTATCAGCAACTGGTGCAGCAAGGCGCCCGCGCTACCGTACATCAAATAATGAACGCGGCATGATTGTGCGGTAGCAAAAGCACTGGCGCAGATGCAGCGTGCTGATTAGACTGATTCTTTCTCTACGGGCTGGCTTATGTCAGCCGTAATATGGACATTGCCGCATGACGATCGCCTATACCATTACCACCAGCGAGCCAGTGAACCAGCAGATTTACCGTTATCTGCGCAAAGATATCGTCACCTGTGTGATTCAACCCGGTTCGTTGCTCTCTGAGAAAGAAGTTTCTGCTCGCTTCAATGTTTCACGTCAGCCGGTACGTGAAGCTTTTATTAAGCTGGCAGAAGCCGGATTGGTACAGGTGCTGCCACAACGTGGCACCTTCGTGCGTAAGATTTCCGCTAAACGCGTAGCCGATGGGCGTTTCATCCGCGAAGCAGTGGAGATTGCGGTGGTTCGCCGTGCCGCAGTGGAGATCGCGTCGCCGGCTTTGATGGCGCTGGAACACAATTTGCAATTGCAAAAAATGGCTGCTGAGCGGCATGACAGCCAGGCATTTCTTAGCCTGGATGATGAGTTTCACCGTTTAATTGCTGAAAGCATCAACTGCACGCTGGCGTGGGAAACGGTGGAAAATATCAAGGCGGCGATGGATCGGGTGCGCTTTTTAACCTTGAGTGAAGTTTCTCCCCCGGAAAGTTTGATTGAGCAGCATCAGGAAATTTTCGCAGCGCTACAAGCTCATGATGCTGATGCCGCAGAAGCAGCGATGCGCCGCCATCTACAAGAGATGATTTTCTCAATAACGCCCATTGCCGAACGCAACAGTGAATGGTTTGAAGGGCCTTGAGTCGTTTGTCCCCTACCTCAATCCTCTGAAGTGCGAGGTCGTTTGTCCCCCACCTCAATCCTCTGAAGTGCGAGGTCGTTTGCCCCCTACCTCAATCCTCTGAAGTGCGAGGCCGTTTGTCCCCCACCTCAATCCTCCCCCATAAATGGGGGAGGAAGATGCTGCTTTATGTGAGTGATGAGATGGCATGTGGCAGCGTCTCCTTCCCCCGCTTCGCGGGGGAAGGCCGGGATGGGGGGCAGCGCGCAGAGGACTCACCCCTTACGCAATCGTCACCTCTTTTGACAGATAAACATCCTGCACTGCATTTATCAGCGCGACGCCATCCTTCAACGATTTCTTAAACGCCTTACGTCCCAGAATCAATCCCATGCCACCGGCACGTTTGTTAATAACGGCGGTACGCACTGATTCGGCAATATCTGTTTCACCCGCTGACGCGCCACCCGAATTGATCAACCCGGCGCGGCCCATATAGCAGTTTGCTAACTGATAACGCACCAAATCGATGGGATTTTCAGTGGTCAGCTTGGTGTAAACGCGCTCATCGGTATGACCAAATTTCACCGCATTATAGCCGCCGTTGTTTTCCGCCATTTTCTGCTTAACGATATCGGCACCAATCGTCGCCGCCAAATGGTTCGCCTGACCCGTTAAATCCGCACTGGAGTGATAATCCACGCCATCCTTTTTGAAATCGTTATTGCGCAGGTAAGCCCACAATACTGTGACCAGGCCTAATTCATGTGCACGCTCAAAAGCCGCAGAAATTTCTTCAATTTGGCGGCGTGATTGCTCTGAACCGAAGTAAATAGTCGCGCCAACCGCTACTGCGCCCATGTTGAACGCCTGATCGACGCTGGCATACAGCGTTTGATCGTATTGCGCCGGATAACTCAGCGTTTCGTTGTGGTTAAGCTTCATTAAAAATGGAATGCGGTGCGCATAACGACGCGATACGGAAGCCAATACACCGTAGGTTGATGCTACGCAATTACAGCCCGCTTCGATCGCCAGTTCAACAATGTTTTTGGGATCAAAATAGTGCGGATTAGCGGCAAACGAGGCGCCAGCTGAATGCTCCACACCCTGATCGACCGGCAGAATAGAGAGATAACCGGTTCCCGCCAGGCGACCGGTGTTATACAGCGTTTGCATATTGCGCAGTACCGCAGGAGAACGGTTGTTGTCGATCATTACCCGATCAACGAAATCCGCGCCTGGTAAATACAGGCTTTCCGCTGGAAGGGTCATGCAGCGATGTTGAAGAAGGGAATCCGCTTCTTTGCCCAATAACTGTACGATGTCCGTCATGTCAACTCCTGTTAGCTGTCGAGGGTGAACCGGCACCCGCCGATTCGACCCCCACAGCCTGGACCTTATTCACGCTATGACGCAAATTGCTGACTCCATTTTTCAGACGGATCCCCAGGAAAAAGCCCCGTTTTAGTCTCTCTCCTTACCACCATTGATGGAAGTGATGCACCGGCCCAATGCCTTTGCCCACTTCCAGTGAATCAGCGTGTAACAAGGCTTGCTGCAACCAGGCTTTGGCTTCCGTTAACGTCTCCTGCCAGTTTTGATGGCGTGGACGCAGCGCCGCTAGCGCCGCCGAAAGCGTACAACCGGTGCCATGTGTGTGACGCGTATTCACACGAGGTGCGGTAAAACGTTGCTGAGCTGAGCGCGTAATCAGCCAGTCCGGGCTTTCCTCATTGCTCAGGTGTCCCCCTTTCATCAGCACCGCCTGACAACCCAACGCCAGCAGCGCTTCACCCTGCGTCAGCATTTCATCTTCGTTGTGCGCAATTGCACAATTCAACAGCGCGGCGGCTTCTGGCAAATTCGGGGTAATCAGTGAAACCTGTGGCAATAACAGTTCACGCACGCTGGCAATCGCATCCGGTGAAAGCAGTGCATCGCCGCTCTTAGCCACCATCACCGTATCCAGCACGATAAAGGGTAAACTGGCTCGTTTCAGGCGCTGAGCCACGCGCTCTACAATCGCGGTTTCCGCTAACATGCCGATTTTCGCACTATCGATGCGCACATCATCCAGCACTGAATCCAACTGCGCCGTGACAAAGTCAGGATCCACGCGGTAAACCGATTGCACGCCGCAGGTATTTTGCGCCACCAGCGCAGTAATAACGCTAGTGCCATAAGCGCCTAACGCAGAAAAAGCTTTGAGATCGGCTTGGATCCCGGCTCCGCCACTGGGATCGGTGCCGGCGATGGTTAAGGCGTTAATGCGCTTCATGCTGCCACCTCCAGCATCCATAACGCATCAAGGAACGCGGCGACAAAGGTGCCCGGCCCTTGCGCTTGCGCCGCCGCTTTTTTCCCTGCCAGCGCCATCACCCGACATGCGCAGGCAACGTTGAGCAAGCCATCACCCGGCAGGCTACTGAAAGCGGCAACCACCGCAGATAACGCGCAGCCCGTGCCGACTACACGTGTCATCAGTGGACTACCGCCGGAAATGGTTAAGGTGCGTGAGCCATCAGTGGCGTAATCGACTTCGCCGGTGACGATCACAAGGGTGTGATAATCGCGAGCAAGCTGCTGAGCGGCTGCCACTGCGGCATCGGCCTGATGCAAACTATCAACGCCTCGCCCGCCCGCAGCTTGCTGCGCTAGCGCTAAAATTTCAGAGGCATTACCGCGAATAGCGGCGGGTTTTTGACTCAGCAATTGCTGGCAGAATGCGCTGCGTAACGTGAGCGCGCCCACCGCAACCGGATCAAGTGTCCATGGCGTGCCAGCTTGATTGGCGGCGGTAACGGCGGCTTGCATAGCGAGTTGACGATCCTGCGTTAAGGTGCCCACATTAATCAGCAACGCGTCGGCAAAACCGCTGAATTGCGCAGCTTCTTCGGGATCAATAACCATGGCAGGCGACGCGTTGAGCGCCAGCAGTACATTGGCCGTGAAGGTTTGCACGACATCATTGGTCATGCAATGAACCAGCGGCGCGTGTTGGCGAAATTGATGCAGGATACGCGCGACGTGCGCGTCAGAAAGGTGTTCAGGTTGATGTGTCATCATAACTCCCAACCGGCGAACAAGAAGGCAAATGCGGTCAGGCATCAGACTTCCCTACGCTGGCATTAATCCAGATCAGGTTCAAAGGGTATATCTCAGCCTAAAAGGCACCCCTAGTCATTGATAGATAAGCATATTTTGATAATAATTGCTCAATCACTCAGTGCAATCATAGGTGAGTTGATCCCAGCTTGTAAACCGCTTTGTATCCCACTTTGACCGCTTTGATAACCCGCAGAAGCCCTATACAAAAAATCCCCGCAGTGCGAGGATCAATCATTAAGGCGTTTACTCTATTTTCTAACTGGCGAGTTAACCGCCGTAACCAAACTCCGGTAAGGCTTCTCTTCACCATCAATAAATGTTTTGCAGGTTCTTAAGGCTACAAGTTGCGGAGTTATTTTGTAATGTGCTACTAATCGGCTGATATTAATCAAGCTAACCAACATTCTGTCGTTGATTTTGTCGATGATAAGGCTATTTTCTTCGTCATCTTGAATATCAATCTTCGCCATTATGTTAGAAGTGAGTCTGTGATTTTAACTACGTCAACTGCAATGCCAGGCATTGTGAATGTTTTAACGTTGGGTAAGATTTCACGTCTCTGTGTAATGATATTTCCTTCATCAAGTGGACTAACATATTGGAATGCACTTTTCATCGACGTATGAAAACGTAACTTGCTGTATGCATCAGAACCTGCAAAAACAATCACACGGCGAAGGTTGCTATAGCGTCCTTTAGTTCCGTCGTTAACCTGCGATAAGAAACCATCAAATACCTCTAGAACGTCGATTGATGAATCTGTCAGGAATTGGGGCTAAGGCCCCAGCTAATTTATGTATTAAAAAGACGATCCTAAATTTTATCTCAGCAAATGTAATTTATTTCCCTTGCCTCCCTACCTACCCCTTATCAGGCAATACTCACCAAACGCGTTGTGATGAGGTTAACCAAGTACTCTTTAGGGAGCGTGACTGAGCCCCTGGCAGAGCCTACCACCGTGCTAAAAGCTTTTGAAATTGTAATTAATACACTGTTAATTCTGATGATTTCTTTAAATCAACAATAAAAACCTTATAATAAGAGTGGTTTACTAATAAGGGATTAAAGCCAAATGGCAATCAACGGAAAGTTTATTCTTACAGGCGCACAATTCTCTCCCCTCATACTACCAGGTATAGGGCACTTTATGGCGTTTTCTGGCAATGATCAGTATCGCAACAATGCCGCATGTGCCGCTATACCTTTTAAAGGGCCGATCCCGCTTGGTCGCTATCACATCGTGAAACGTCCTGTTAATGGGTTTAAGTCCATGCTGTACACAATGAGCCGTGAGGCCTGGACATGGCCAACAGATACCCCCGTAATTCACGCGGAATGGTTTGGACTATTTAGACAAGATTCACACGTTGATGACAAAACATTCATTGATGGCGTAGAAAGGGGGAATTTTAGATTGCATCCAATTGGTCCGGCAGGGATTTCTCAGGGATGTATAACATTACAGCACCGTAGTGACTTCATTAAAATAAGGCAGGCGCTAATGACTTATACATATGGAAATACAAACATCCCCGGAACACAATTGTATTCGTATGGAACAATTGAAGTAATCGACGGAGGAGTTTCCGGTGTGTGCTAAATCATCAGTGATTCCGAAGAAGACGCTATCCTTCGCCTTGATGTTTTTTTTATTTATGTGGTTGAACTATAAAATATTTATACCAGTAATTAAATCTAACACCTCGTGGTTTATTGATTTTACATCTGAATTAGGCTTTCACGATGCTGAAGGAGCATTTGGTCAAATGTTGGTGGCAATGTCTCTCATCGAAACAATAATAACTATGATTGCATCTCTGTTTTTATTAAAGAAATATAAAAACCGGGCTTAGCCCAGTTTATTTTATCTTTCATTCCATGCATCAGAGTGCTGGATATTGCCATCAGTGTAACGCCAGGTCACTTTTTCATACATCATTGCAACCGATTCAACGTGATTAGTTTGCCCGCTGCTAGCTTTGATGTTTGCCATCCCCGGCAAAACAGAAACGATCTTCACGCCTTCGAAGAGCATATTGAAATATTCAACCTCTTGGCCTGCATCGCTAATGCGATACCATTTGATTTCGGCAGATTTGAGTGTTTGTCCCGTTGTCACAGCCTTGAAAAGATACGGGCTTGATGCATCGAATTCCTTCTCAAAACTGATAGGCATATGTGAGCGAGTGGCGGTGATTTTGCCAGTGGTCGGGTCAACAGGAAGAGTTACACCGTGTGCAAAACCCTGCACTTCGATGCTGTTTTCACGTCCATGAACGTCAACAGAGCCTTTGATCAATGCGCCGCCATCGTCTTTAAGCCATAGATAAGCTGGAATTGGCATATGTTACTTCGTCCTTTTATTGTTAGTCCTTTCCTGGTAGAAAGCGGCACCCCGAGTCATTGTTACGGCTTGCAGCATAAGGAAGCGTGAAAACTAAAGCAAGGTAGATAAATGTTATCTTGAAGCGTATCGCATGATCTCGATCAACCCTTCCCCCCTTAAAAACAGGCTTAATGCAGCGGGTTTAAAAACGAACGGAAATAATTTAATCAGAAATAGCTTACAACGATAATTTAATTAAACCCCAGTGTTAGCTGAATTATAAATAATAAAGAACCTGCGCAAAACACAGAGCAAAGAGCACTTATTTCATGGAGTTAAGAAGATAATAAAGACGGAACTTTATACTTTCAGGAAGTATGATGCGATTCTTAGCGTTTATTCCCCATCGGCACCGCTGGCACGAGATTAATATCACCCGTCAGGGTGCAGTTTCGCCTAATGGCCGAACTTATCTTTCTACTTATATTACTGCCAGCTGCAAAAGCTGCGGTGAGATGATCCATCGGATTTATTACCGCGATATCAGCGATGAACAAGCACGTCGCTGGTTGGGTTAGTTTTACCGTTCAAGGATAGCGTGCCGACACGTTACCTACCTTAAGCCATTCAGCAGGTTACACCTTCAGCGACAACCTGTTAGTCTTAAAACTATTGAGACACTTACCTTCAGTCGCCTATGTCTACCTTGTTGGATACGCTAAGTCATCAGATCTATTTGTCAGCCCCGCTGTTTGTACTCATTTTTATCGGCTTTTGTCTGACCCGCTTTGGTAAATGGCCTGCCAGCATCAGTGAGGGTATGAACCGCTTTGTGTTCAACGTCGCCCTGCCCTGCATGTTATTTCGCGTCATGAGCGATTTTTATAAAAGCCCACCGGTGGACTTTCGCCTGTTGCTGGCTTTTTTCGGTAGCTGCTTGCTGGTGTTTATCGTTGGGCGTGCTCTCGCGACACGCTTATTTAAGCTAGATGGGGTTGCCGGTTCGGTGTTTGCACTCGGCGGCATTTTCTCGAATAACGTGATGCTGGGTATTCCCGTAGCAACGGCGCTGTTGGGAGCCGAAGCGCTGCCTTCGGTGGCGCTGGTATTGGTGTTTAACAGCCTGATTCTCTGGACGCTGCTCACCCTTTCTGTGGAATGGGCTAAGCACGGCAATTTATCCTTAAAAGGTTTAGGTCTTACTTTGATTAGCGTGCTGAAAAATCCGTTGATCATCGGCATTTTAAGCGGCACGATTTGGAGTTTTTTACAGCGCCCCCTGCCGTTAATTGCGGCGGAACCGCTACGCATGCTGGCCTCCATCGCCGCACCGCTCTCGCTGATCACGCTGGGCATGAGCCTGGCGCATTACCGGGTGCGTGAAGGATTAAAAGAGAGTTATACCATTTGTCTGCTGAAGCTGATTCTGCAACCGATGACGGTGTGGGCTATTGCGTGGTTAACTGATTTACCGCCGCTGGAGAGCAAAGTAGTGGTGTTGTTGGGTTCAATGGCGGTGGGTGTGAATGTCTATTTGATGTCGCAGAAGTTCAATGTCATTACCGGCCCGGCAGCGGCCAGCATGCTGTTTTCCACGATATTTGCAGCCATAACCACGCCGGTGTGGATGATGCTCATGTCGTTAGCGGGATACTAAAAAAAACCCCAGAACAGAGGTTCCGGGGTTATTGCGTAGCGAGTGTGTTAATTACTCAGCTGATTGCGTACGAATTAAATAATCAAAAGCGCTGAGTGAGGCTTTGGCGCCTTCACCGCTGGCGATGATGATTTGCTTGTACGGTACGGTGGTGCAGTCACCCGCAGCAAACACGCCTTTCAGAGTGGTTTCGCATTTTGCGTCGATGATGATCTCGCCCATCTTGTTACGCTCAACTGCGCCTTCCAGCCATGGTGTGTTTGGCAGCAAACCAATCTGAACAAAGATACCGGACAGCGGCAGCTCACGCGTGGTCTGGTTGGTGCGGTCAATATATTGTAAACCGGTCACTTTACTGCCATCGCCTTTTACTTCCGTGGTCTGTGCATTCAGAATCACGTCAACATTTTTCAAGCTGCGCAGTTTATCCTGCAGCACCTGATCGGCGCGCATTTCACCAGCAAACTCCAGCAGGGTGACGTGCTCAACAATACCTGCCAGATCAATTGCCGCTTCAACACCAGAGTTACCGCCGCCAATCACAGCTGTGCGTTTGCCTTTGAACAGTGGGCCATCGCAGTGTGGGCAGTAAGTCACGCCTTTAGTGCGATATTCTTCTTCGCCCGGCACACCCATATTACGCCAGCGTGCGCCGGTCGCCAGGATAATGCTGCGAGATTTCAGCACTGCACCCGACGCGGTTTCAATCGCATGCAAACCGCCTTCGACCGCAGCCGGAATCAGTTTGATGGCGCTCTGACTTTCAATCACATCAACGTTGTAATCATCAACGTGTGCGCGCAGTGAACCCGCCAGTTTTGCACCTTCCGTTTTTGGTACGGAGATGTAGTTTTCGATATCAACGGTGTCGAGCACCTGACCACCAAAACGTTCACCCATCAAACCGGTGCGGATGCCTTTACGTGCGGAGTAAATCGCTGCCGCTGCGCCCGCTGGGCCGCTGCCGACGATCAGCACTTCGTAGGCTTCACGTTTGTTTAACTCTTCTGCCGCACGCTTATCCGCGTTGGTGTCTACTTTGCTGACAATCTCCGCCAGGCTCAAACGGCCCTGACCAAACTCTTTACCGTTCAGGTAAACCGCTGGCACGCCCATGATGTTGCGTTCCTGAATCTCGTTCTGGAACAGGCCACCGTCAATCGCGGTGTGGCTGATGCGCGGATTCAACACGGCCATCAGGTTCAGCGCCTGAACGACGTCAGGGCAGTTGTGGCATGACAGCGAATAGTAAGTTTCGAAATGGAAGTCGCCATCCAGCTCAGTAACCTGATCTAACAGGCTCTGCGCTTCTTTGGATGGATGTCCACCGGTCTGCAGCAATGCCAGCACCAGTGAAGTAAATTCGTGGCCTAACGGCGAACCCGCAAAACGTGGACCGTGATCTGCGCCTGGATTAGTAATTAAAAATGAGGGTTTACGAACCTGACGATCGTTCTCTTCACGGAAGCTGACTTTCTCAGAAAGTCCCGCGATATCGACCAACAGATCACGAATCTCTGCTGATTTCGCGCCATCATCCAGTGTGGCAATCAACTCAACAGGCTTGGTTAATTTCTCAAGATAGGCCTTGAGTTGGGTTTTCAAATTTGTGTCGAGCATAGTGAGTTCCTGGTCAAAAAATCGGGTGCCGTAGCACCCGATGAGAGAAAGATCGAAGGGCTAAAGCGGGATTAGATTTTGCCAACCAGATCCAGAGATGGAGCCAGCGTTGCTTCGCCTTCTTTCCACTTAGCTGGGCACACTTCACCTGGGTGAGAAGCCACATACTGAGCCGCTTTAACTTTGCGAATCAGGTCAGATGCGTCACGGCCAATGCCTTCAGCAGTGATTTCGATTGCCTGAATGATGCCTTCTGGGTCAACGATGAAGGTACCACGATCGGCCAGACCTTCTGCTTCACGCATGATTTCGAAGTTGCGGGTCAGCGCGCCAGTTGGGTCGCCGATCATCGCATACTTGATTTTTGCGATGGTGTCAGAAGAACCGTGCCAGGCTTTGTGGGTAAAGTGGGTGTCGGTAGAAACAGAATAGATATCTACGCCCAGTTTCTGGAATTCTTCGTGATGATCAGCAACATCACCCAGTTCAGTTGGGCAAACGAAGGTGAAGTCAGCTGGATAGAAGAAGAAAACACTCCATTTACCTTCAACGTCTTTCTCGGTTACGTCGATGAATTCGCCGTTTTTGAATGCTGCGTTTTTAAACGGCTTAATTTTGGTATTGATAATAGACATGATGGCCTCCGTTAAAAGATGTGATGCACGTTACAGAATTTTTGGGCCAACATCTAATATGCAGTCGTTATCAATCAAATAAACGAAAGCTATCAAACGCCGATCTTATCAATCTTTACTCTACCTATCCCGCGTTGCAAAAAGGCGGCAAGCGCGCAAACCCTTGGGATTTGGCTCAAAGGGGATGCGTGCGAACAGCCAGCAGATCTGCAACGGGAAGTCAGACGAGTAAATGGCACCGCTGCGCAGTTTACACGTAATCTCGCTGTATTAACGCGGTTTATCATTTCTCAACTTAGCTGCTAGCTTTGTAGAAAAGATGTTTTTAGGAGCTGACTTGTGCACATTCGATTGTTTACTGAATCCGATCGCCCTTTCCTGCGCACCCTCTTTTTAGCTTCACGCCGTGAAAACTGGCACTGGATTGATGGCAGCCATTGGAAGCTTGAGGATTTCGATGCAGTGATTATTGGCGAAACGATATTGGTCGCTGAGTTAGAGGGACATCGTGTGGGTTTTGCAGGATTGCTAGAGAACGATAACTTTCTGCACAGCCTGTATGTTGATCCCGATTATCAAGGACGTGGCGTCGGCAGCGCCTTACTGGAAGCGGTGCAAGCGCGCTTTACCTCAACGGGCGCACTGAAATGCTTGCAAATGAATAAAGCGGCGCAGGCATTTTACCTGCAACACGGCTGGCAAATGATTGCGCAGGGTGAAGGCGATCAGGGGAAATATGTCTTGATGCATTATCCGCTGGCGTCAGCGTTCGCCAGCGGATCGGGCGTGGGTTAAATCGCGCGGAAGGCGATGTCGTCAGGAATGACGTCGCCTTGCCAGTAAAGCTGAGCGGCAACCCGCCCGGCTAACTGGCGATAGAGCGCAGTAAACTCACTCTCAGGGCGACGAATAACCGTGGGTTCACCGTCGTCCAGATCCTCACGCAGATTAATATGCAACGGCAGCTGCGCCAGCAATCGCGTACCGTAATCTTCTGCCAGTTTTTCAGCGCCGCCGGTACCAAAAATCGGTTCATGGAAGCCACAGTTGCTGCAAATGTGAATGCTCATGTTTTCCACAATACCCAGCACCGGCACATTCACTTTTTCAAACATGACCAAGCCTTTGCGTGCATCAATCAGCGCAATGTCTTGCGGCGTGGTCACTACCAGCGCACCCGTTACCGGAACATTTTGCGCCAGCGTGAGCTGAATATCACCGGTTCCTGGCGGCATATCCAGCACCAGGTAATCGAGTTCGGGCCACAAAGTTTCGTTCAACAGCTGCATCAGCGCTTTACTGGCCATCGGCCCGCGCCACACCATCGCGTTATCATCGGTGACCAGATAACCGATAGAGTTGGTGGCAAGGCCATGCGCCATAATCGGTGCCATGTGCGTGCCATCCGGCGAGGTTGGACGTTCATTTTCAGTGCCAAGCATGGTGGGCACTGAAGGGCCATAAATATCCGCATCCAGAATACCTACGCGTGCGCCTTCTGCCGCGAGAGCCAGCGCCATATTGACAGCGGTACTGGATTTACCGACGCCGCCCTTGCCAGAACTGACGGCAACGATATTTTTTACCCCTTTTACACCCGACTGACCTTTCACGCGCTTCAGGGTGGCAATATCGTGATTGAGCCGCCAGTCAATGGCGCGCGTACCGGTTAAACGCAGCAGCTCAGAGCTGGTTTGCGCTTTCAGCTCCTCAAAGGCGCTGGTCCAGGCAAAGGGCATAACCAGCTCGATATGCAGTTTGCCATCCAGCTGAGCAACATGGTGCAGCGCCTTGATCGCGGTAAGGTTGCGTTTGAGGGTTGGATGTTCAAAGCTGTTCAGCACGCCGACAACAACGGCGCGCAGAGCTTCAGGTGTATGCGGTTCTCGGGATTGTGATGTCATCCCCACTCCTTTTTCATTTTTCTAACGCTGTATTTCAGCGGTGTATTGTCAATACTATCAGAAGCCCACGATGATGAAGCGTACGCCGCTTGTGTTTACGCCGGAGTAGGCTTCGGTTAACATCTAAGCCCGTTTTTTCAATCAACAGAAAGCTACGCAAACTATGACTCAAGTCGCTAAAAAAATTCTGGTAACGTGCGCACTGCCTTACGCGAACGGTTCAATCCATCTCGGCCACATGCTCGAGCATATCCAGGCAGACATTTGGGTGCGTTACCAACGAATGCGTGGCAATCAGGTTTATTTCATCTGCGCTGATGATGCGCACGGCACGCCAATTATGCTCAAAGCGCAGCAGCTTGGCATTGAGCCAGAGCAGATGATTGCTGAAATGAAACAAGAGCATGAAGCGGATTTCGCGGGTTTCAATGTCAGCTATGACAATTATCACTCAACGCATGGCGATGAAAACCGTCAGCTGTCAGAACTGATCTATGGCCGCCTGAAAGAGAACGGTTTCATTAAAAACCGCGTCATTTCTCAGCTGTACGATCCTGAAAAAGGCATGTTCCTGCCCGATCGCTTTGTAAAAGGCACCTGCCCGAATTGTAAGTCACCCGATCAGTATGGCGATAACTGCGAAGTTTGTGGCGCAACTTACAGCCCAACTGAGCTGATTGATCCTAAATCGGTGGTTTCTGGTGCGACACCGGAAATGCGTGACTCTGAACATTTCTTTTTTGATCTGCCTTCGTTCAGCGAAATGCTGCAAGCCTGGACACGTTCCGGCGCGCTGCAGGAGCAGGTCGCTAACAAAATGCAGGAGTGGTTTGAGTCGGGCCTGCAACAGTGGGATATCTCCCGCGATGCGCCTTATTTCGGCTTTGAAATTCCCGATGCGCCGGGCAAATATTTCTACGTCTGGCTGGATGCGCCAATTGGTTACATGGGCTCATTCAAAAATCTGTGCGACAAGCGCGGCGACATCGACTTTGATGAGTTCTGGAAAAAAGATTCCACCACTGAGCTCTATCACTTTATCGGTAAAGACATTGTTTACTTCCACAGCCTGTTCTGGCCAGCAATGCTGGAAGGCAGCAACTTCCGCAAGCCAAACAACCTGTTCGTTCACGGCTATGTGACCGTAAACGGTGCGAAGATGTCCAAATCACGCGGCACCTTCATCAAGGCCAGCACCTGGTTGCAACACCTTGATGCCGACAGCCTGCGTTATTACTACGCAGCGAAGCTCTCTTCCCGCATCGATGATATCGACCTGAATCTGGAAGATTTCGTTCAGCGCGTGAACGCTGACATCGTGAATAAAGTGGTGAATCTGGCTTCACGTAACGCGGGCTTTATCACCAAGCGTTTCGACGGCAAGCTCGCCAGCGAACTGGCCGATCCGGCGCTGTATCAAACTTTCCTGGATGCCTCAGAGAAAATTGGTGAAGCTTGGGCGAACCGCGAATTCAGCCGTGCTATCCGTGAGATTATGGCGCTGGCCGATATCGCCAACCGTTACGTTGACGAGCAGGCTCCTTGGGTGGTGGCGAAGCAGGAAGGCCGCGATGCTGACCTGCAGGCGATCTGTTCTATGGGCATCAACATGTTCCGCGTATTGATGACCTGGCTGAAGCCCGTGCTGCCATCGCTGAGCGAACGCACCGAAGCGTTCCTAAACTCAGCGCTAAGCTGGGATGCCATTCAGCAACCGCTGCTGGATCATCAGGTGGCACCGTTTAAAGCACTTTATAGCCGCATTGAAATGACCAAAGTAAATGGTCTGATTGAAGCGTCAAAAGAAGATGCTGCAGTCGCGAACAAACCTGCGGCCAACGGCCCGCTGGCCGATGCACCGATTGGTGATGCCATTACCATTGATGACTTCGCTAAAGTTGATATGCGTGTTGCGCTTATCGAAAAAGCTGAGCTGGTCGAAGGCTCTGACAAACTGCTGCGTCTGGAGTTGGATGTGGGCGGCGAGAAGCGTCAGATTTTCTCTGGCATTCGCGCAGCCTATCCCGATCCTTCGGTATTGGTCGGCAAAATGACCATCATCGTTGCCAACCTGGCACCGCGTAAAATGCGCTTTGGCATCTCCGAAGGCATGGTGCTTTCTGCGGGTCCTGGCGGCAAAGATCTGTTCGTGCTCTCTGTGGACAGCGGTGCAGTGCCAGGCATGCCGGTTAAGTAAGCTTTTTCACTCTCTCCCTCAGCGGGAGAGAGTGTTCTTCAAATCCGTCTTTCTCCTTTTATTCCAGTCAGTAACGCAACGTTTCCCCACGTAAATGTGACCGCTAGCACGCTAAGCAGTTAATGCGTATGATGAAGCTCAGTAAAAACAGGAGCCTGTCATGCCCACCGTGCTGTCTGTCATCTGGCGCTACCTGCGCGCCTTCATCATCATTTATCTCTGTTTATATGCGGGAAATGGCATCGCGCTGTTACTGCCTATCACTATTCCCGGTAGCATCATTGGTATGCTGATCTTATTCGCCCTGCTGGCTTGTCGAATTTTGCCGGTAAAGTGGGTTAAACCCGGGTGTCATCTCATCATTCGTTATATGGCGCTGCTGTTTGTGCCGATCAGCGTAGGCGTAATGAGCTATACCGATATTTTGACCGAGCAGTTTGGTCCAATCGTGGTTTCCTGCGTCGTCAGCACTTTTCTGGTGTTAACGGTGGTGGGATTGAGCACACACAAACTGCATACGCGTCCTGTAAAGGAGCCGCGCGATGATTGATATTTGGTGGTCGCTGCCGCTGACCATCGCGGCCTTTTACATTGCACGTCGACTGGCTAAGCGATTGAAAATCTCATTGATCAATCCGCTGCTGGTCGCCATGGCGATTATCATCCCGATTCTGCTGCTGCTGCACATTCCTTACACCCGCTATTTTGCTGGCAGCCAGATCCTTAATCAGCTGTTGCAGCCTGCTGTTGTTGCGCTCGCGCTACCGCTGTATGAGCAAATGCATCAGATTCGTGCTCGCTGGAAATCAATTATCAGCGTCTGTTTTATCGGCAGCGTGACTGCCATGGTTTCCGGCACCGCAATTGCCTTATGGATGGGTGCAACACCTGAGATTGCCGCCACCATCATGCCTAAATCTGTCACCACGCCGATTGCGATGGCGGTTTCTGGCTCGCTGCAGGGTATTCCCGCCATCAGCGCTATCTGCGTGCTTATTGCCGGCGTTTTAGGGGCGGTGTTTGGCCACATGCTGCTTAACCTGCTGGGGGTTAAAACCAAGGCGGCACGGGGGCTAGCGATTGGCAATGCTTCGCACGCGCTGGGTACTGCACGCAGCGCCGAGGTTGATTTTCAGGAAGGTGCTTTCAGTTCGTTGGCGCTGGTGATCTGCGGCATTATTACTTCGCTGCTTGCGCCCTTTCTCTTTCCGCTGATGATGCACTGGTTTGGCTAAAACTTTGCGAGAGATCTCGCAAAGTTGAAACAAGCAAACTAGGTTGCATTGTCAGAGCGACGGGGATCACATATAACCGTTATCCGGCACCTTTTCCTGATGATTTAAGAGGCTTTCATGCACCCACGTTTCCTCGCTGCTTTCGACGCGTTGCCGTCAACGCTGCAAACTGCGCTTCGCCCGATTTTGGATGATCCTGATTTTCACGCTGTGCTGACAGCCACACAGGTCGCCAATCTGCAACAGCAAACGCAACTGGATACCGATAACCTGGCGCTTGCGTTGTTACCGCTGGCGGCTGCCTGCGCGGTAGCCACGGTTTCGCATTTTAATGTCGGGGCTATTGCGCGCGGTATCAGCGGCAACTGGTATTTCGGTGCCAATATGGAGTTCGTCGGTGCGCCACTGCAACAAACCGTTCACGCCGAGCAGAGCGCTATCACCCATGCCTGGCTGCGCGGTGAGCGTCGGCTGGAAACCATCACCGTAAATTACACGCCATGTGGTCATTGCCGTCAGTTTATGAACGAATTGAACAGCGGCACCGCGATTCGTATCAGCCTGCCTCAACGCGCAATCAGCACGCTGGCCGATTACCTCCCCGATGCCTTTGGCCCACGCGATCTGGCGATCACAGAATTACTGATGGATGAAGTGGATCACGGCTACCGCGCAGAAGGTGATGCCTTGGTACAAGCTGCCGTAGCTGCTGCTAACGCCAGCCATGCGCCTTATAGCCAGTCTCACAGCGGTGTTGCGCTGATCACCGCATCAGGGCGAACCATTACTGGCCGTTATGCTGAAAATGCGGCGTTCAATCCAAGTCTGCCGCCGTTACAGGCCGCGTTGATCCTGCTGAACATGCACGGTGAAGCCTGCGATCAAGTAAAAAGCGCCGTTTTAGCGGAAGTGAAAGATGCCACGCTGAGTCAGTTTGCCGCGACACAAGCAACGCTTAAGGCGCTGGGCTGCAACGAACTGTTGCAGGTTGAATTGCACAAAGCATAACCTTTTGTCATACCGCCAGCAGTTTTGTGACCTTTTATTAACAAGTGCTGTACTTCTGCGGGAAAATTACTAGGATCTGGCGCCAGAATTCACGTTATAACAATTACCCAGATTGATTTGCGCTGCATTGCAGTACTGCCAAACGCGTCTGCCCTTGATAGTTTGCTTTGGTTATTCATTGAGATAAATAAGCGCGGCCAATGCATCAGCAGCCTGAATCAGGATGGGAAAAAAACTGGCGTTACCTTTCCGGCGTCACGCCAGACACTACCGCAACCGGAGCATCATTGCATGGAACTCGACTACGAAAGTAAACGTCCGCTTTACATCCCTTACGCAGGCCCGATTTTACTGGAATTTCCCCTTCTGAATAAAGGCAGCGCCTTCTCCCTCGAAGAACGTAATGAATTTAACCTTAGAGGTTTGCTGCCTGAAGCGGTAGAAAGTATTGAAGAGCAAGCGCAGCGCGCCTGGCGTCAGTTCCAGGACTTCAAAAATAATAACGATAAGCACGTCTATCTGCGCAATATCCAGGACACCAACGAAACCCTGTTCTACCGCCTGCTGGATAATCATCTTGAAGAGATGATGCCGATCATCTATACCCCAACCGTCGGCGCCGCGTGCGAACACTTCTCAGAAATTTATCGTCGCGCGCGTGGCGTGTTCATCTCTTACCCGAACCGCGATCACATCGAAGACATGCTGCAAAACGCCACTAAACAGAACGTGAAAGTGATCGTGGTCACTGATGGCGAGCGCATTCTTGGCTTGGGCGATCAGGGTATCGGCGGCATGGGTATTCCAATTGGTAAGCTTTCGCTCTACACCGCTTGTGGCGGTATCTCTCCCGCTTACACCTTGCCGGTGGTGCTGGATGTCGGCACCAATAACCAGCAGTTGCTGAACGATCCGCTCTATATGGGCTGGCGTCATCCGCGCATTACCGGCGAAGAGTATGATGCGTTTGTGAATGACTTTATTCAGGCCGTTAAGCGCCGCTGGCCGAAAGTGCTGTTGCAGTTTGAAGATTTTGCGCAGAAGAACGCTATGCCACTGCTGGAGCGTTATCGTGATGAAGTCTGCTGCTTCAACGATGACATTCAGGGCACCGCCGCCGTTACCGTCGGGACATTAATTGCCGCCAGCCGTGCTGCAGGCAGTCGTTTGTGCGAGCAAAAAGTGGTATTCCTGGGCGCAGGTTCAGCCGGTTGTGGTATCGCCGAGCAGATTATCGCTCAGATGAAATCAGAAGGATTAAGCGACGACGAAGCACGCGGCCGCGTCATGATGGTTGATCGCTTTGGTTTGTTAACGGATAAACTGCCTAACCTGCTCAACTTCCAGAGCAAGCTGGTGCAAAAGAGTGAAAACCTCAAAGGGTGGGACGTTACCAACGACGCTATTTCGCTGCTGGATGTGGTGCGCAATGCGCAGCCAGACATTCTGATTGGTGTTTCGGGTCAACCGGGCCTGTTTACCGAAGAGATTATTCGCGAGATGCACAAACATTGCGCGCGTCCTATCGTCATGCCGCTCTCCAACCCAACGTCACGCGTTGAAGCGACGCCTGCGGATATTATCGCCTGGACTGACGGGGCCGCGCTGGTCGCCACCGGTAGCCCGTTCTCACCGGTAAGCTGGAACGGCAAAACCTATCCGATTGCGCAGTGTAATAACTCCTATATCTTCCCAGGTATCGGTTTAGGTGTGATTGCGTCAGGTGCCAGCCGCGTTACCGACACCATGTTGATGACCGCCAGTCGCGCCCTTGCAGATTGTTCACCGCTGGTGAATGACGGCGAAGGGCCGGTGCTGCCAGAAATCAAAGATATTCAGGGTGTGTCGAAAATCATCGCGATGGAAGTAGGCAAGGCCGCACAGCTCGCGGGCGTTGCTGTTGTTACGTCAGAAGATGTGCTGTCACTGGCTATTTCGAATAACTTTTGGCTGCCGCAGTATCGTCATTATCGTCGTACCTCAATTTAACGGCTTGAGTGCCGGGTCGAATCAGATCCGGCACTGCCTAATTTTGCATCAGCCAACCGGCGCAAACTTGCTTCCCCGATGTACCTCAAGTAGCCTTGACCCATCAAATTATCCTGACGTTGAGTGCCCACGCGCATGTTGAAACGCGTTTTCATTGGTCTGCTTTTCATCATCTTATTCATGGTGGGGACTGCTATTGGCCTCGATCGCTGGATTAGCTGGAAAACCGCTCCCTACATTTATGAGAATGTTTCGGCATTGCCGCATCGTCAGGTTGGTGTGGTATTAGGCACAGCCAAATATTATCGAACCGGCGTCATTAATCAGTATTACCTTTATCGCATGCAGGGTGCGCTCAATGCGTATAACAGCGGCAAGGTGAATTATCTGCTGCTGAGCGGGGATAACGCTTTACAGAGCTACAACGAGCCAATGACAATGCGCCGTGACTTAATCAAAGCGGGCGTCGATCCTGCTGACATCGTGCTGGATTATGCCGGTTTTCGTACTCTGGATTCGATTGTCCGTACTCGTAAAGTATTTGATACCAATGACTTCATTATTATTACTCAACGCTTTCACTGTGAACGCGCACTGTTTATTGCGCTGCACTTAGGGATTCAGGCGCAATGTTATGCCGTGCCCTCGCCTAAAAATATGCTGAGCGTTCGCGCACGTGAGGTTGCTGCGCGGTTAGGCGCGTTAAGCGATCTGTTTGTCATGAAGCGTGAACCGCGTTTCTTAGGTCCACTGGTGCCGATTCCGGCGGTGCGTGAAATACCTGAAGATGCGCAAAGCTATCCTGCAGTGACGCCGGAACAGCTGCTGGAACAAGAGCAGAAGCAGAAGCCAGCCAAATAAAAAAGCGACCCGAAGGTCGCTTTTTCGTTATTGCGGAAATTACTTTTTGCGCGAGTATTTCAGTGAATCCAGCGCGACGGCAAAGATAATAATGCCGCCCTTGATGATGTACTGCCAATATGGGTTCACGCCGATATAGGTCAAACCGTAGTTGATGACGGTAAAGATCAGCACACCGGTAACTACGCCCGCCACGGTGCCGACACCGCCGGCAAAGGAGACGCCGCCTACCACGCACGCTGCGATAGCATCAAGTTCGTACATAAAGCCAAGGTTGTTAGTCGCCGAGCCGATACGTCCCGCTTCCAGCATACCGCCGAAGGCATAGAACACCCCTGACAGCGCATAGATCATGATCAGGTTTAATGGCACGTTCACGCCGGAAACTCTTGCTGCTTCAGGATTACCGCCGATAGCAAAGATGTTTTTGCCGAAACGGGTTTTATTCCACAGGATCCAGACAAACACGATGGCAATCACGGCATAAAACGTAATAAACGAAAGCTTAAAGTCGCCAAAGCGCAGGAATCCTTGCGCAAATTTAGAGAAGCCTGCATCAAAACCGGCTATTGGCGATGCGCCAACATAGTCGTAATAAAGCGAGTTGATGCCGTAAACGATAATCATGGTGCCTAACGTGGTGATAAATGGCGTCACTTTCAGGTACGCAATAATCACGCCGTTCACCAGACCAATAACACCACCGATAATACACACGGTCACAATAACCAAGGGAATCGGTACGGTATCCATGTTAGGAAAAACTTTATTGGCGTTGTCCATCGCCTGTAGCAAAGTCGCTGCCACAACAGCCGCTAAGCCCACCTGACGACCCGCTGACAGGTCGGTACCCTGCGTAACAATTAAACCCGCTACACCCAGCGCGATAATAATACGCACCGAGGATTGGGTCAGAATATTACTCAGGTTCATTAAACTTAAAAATGTCGGATCCTGGAAAATAATAATGGCCAATAAAACCAGCAGCACAACGTAAATGCCGCCCTCTTTCAACCAGGTTAGCGCATTCTTTTTTGTAGTCGCTTTCATGTTAACAGCCCTTGCTTCATTAAAGGTGTAATGACGCTAAACGCAATATTTCGTTCTGCGTGGTCGTTTTAGTTTCAACAATGCCTGCTACCATGCCGTTACTCATTACCAAAATACGATCGGTAATGCCTAATAGCTCGGGCATTTCGGAAGAGATAATAATGATGCCTTTCTCTTTTTTCGCCAGCTCAGCAATTAACTGGTAAATTTCGAACTTCGCGCCAACATCAATGCCGCGTGTAGGTTCATCAAGCATCAGGATTTCAGGCTGGGTCAATAACCAGCGACCAATAATAACTTTTTGTTGGTTACCCCCGGAAAGGGAACCAATTTGCGTATGGTGGCCTGGCGTTTTAACACGCATGGCATCGATAACCCATTGGGTATCGCTTTTCATGCGTTTATTATCCAGCAGCCCCATACTATTTTTATATTTTTTGATATTGGAGATAAGCGAGTTAAAGCCAATATCTAAATACGCATAAATCCCGGTTGAGCGACGCTCTTCCGTTACCAGCGCAAAACCATGGTTAATGGCTTCGTTGGCGCTGTGGTTATTGATCGCTTTACCGTGCAGCTTAATAGTGCCGCCCGACTTTTCACGAATACCAAACAGTGTCTCGACAATATCGGTCCTTTTAGCGCCCACCAGACCGGCAATACCGAGAATCTCCCCTTTACGCAAATCAAATGAAATATCGCGAATCGAAGGCTGACGCAAGGAGGTCAAATGACGCACCTCAAGAATGGTCTCGCCAGGTACATTACTTTTATCGGGGAAGCGCTGATTCAATGAACGCCCAACCATCATAGCGATGATCTTGTCCATATCCAGCCCTTCCAGTGGCTGAGAGGCGATCCACTGACCGTCGCGCAAGATAGTAATTTCATCACACAGTTGGAATATCTCTTCCATCTTGTGAGAAATATAAACAATGCCACAGCCGCGATCTTTCAGTTTACGAATAATGGTGAAAAGGTGATTCACCTCTTTCTCGGTTAACGAGGAAGTCGGCTCATCCATAATCACAATTTTTGCGTCGTAAGAGAACGCTTTGGCAATTTCAATCATCTGCATTTGCGAGACGGAAAGATTAGCCACTTTGTCGCGCGGATCAATATCGATATCAAGCTCATCAAATATCGCTTTGGTATCGCGATACATTTTATCCTGATCGACAAAAAAGCCTTTGCGTGGATAACGTCCGAGCCACATGTTATCCATTACGGTGCGTTGAAGAACCAGGTTTAATTCCTGATGCACCATTGAAACGCCATTTTCCAGCGCCTCTTTAGAACTTTTATAATCTATTTCCTTACCCTGAAACAGGATACTTCCCGTGTCTTTCTTATAAATACCAAACAGGCATTTTAATAATGTTGATTTACCGGCGCCGTTTTCACCCATCAATGCATGAACGGAGTGAGGCCGCACTTTTAAATTCACATTATCTAAAGCTTTTACCCCCGGAAATGATTTACTGACATCAGTCATTTCCAGCAGATATTCACGCTGCGCGGTCGTATTATCACTGGCCATAATTTACCTGGCTTAAAAAAACGGTGGTCACGTGAAAAAGGCGCGGTATTCACCGCGCCCGGATTCAAATTTATTTCTGGAATTGCGACAGGTTTTCTTTATCAACCGGTACGTAAGGTACGCGGACGATTTTATCAACCATCTTGAAGTTAGTGCCTTCAAGTGCTTGCTTGCCATCAGCCAGGTTTTTAGCGATATCCAGCGTGGCTTTTGCCTGGTTTTCTGCATCATTCAACACAGTACCGGCCAGCGCGCCCGATTTAACCAGCGCTAACGCTTCTGGCAATGCATCCACACCGAATACCGGTACAGAAGTCATGTTGTGCGCTTTCAGCGCTTCAACAGCACCCATTGCCATCGCATCGTTGTTAGCGATAACCACTTCGATTTTTTTGGCGTTAGGACCCGATAACCAGGCATCCATCTTGTCTTTAGCCTGTGCGGTATCCCACATTGCCGTATCCATCGCTAACTGCTGGGTTTTCAGGCCGTCTTTGTTCAGCGTGTCGATCACGTATTTGGTACGTGCTTCGGCATCTGGATGGCCCGGTTCACCTTTCAGCAACACGAACTGAATCTGACCATCTTTGTTCAGATCCCATGCTGGCGTGGCTTTCCAGTGCTTCTCAATCAGCTGACCCTGGATGATGCCCGATTCTTTAGAGTCGGTGCCGACGTAGTAAGCTTTGTCGTAACCAGCCAAAACTTTGGCGTTAGGTTCTTTGTTGAAGAACACAATCGGTACGTCGTTGCTGCGCGCTTTATCCACGACTACGGCGGCAGCTGCTGGGTCAACCAGGTTGATAGCCAGCGCTTTCACGCCTTTCGCCATCAAAACGTCGATTTGGTCATTCTGTTTGGATTGGTCGTTCTGCGAGTCGTTCATCAGCAGCTGCACGCCGCCCACCGTTTTCGCTTCTTTCTCAATATCCTTGCGCACCATTGACATGAAGTTGTCATCGTATTTGTAAATGGTAACGCCGATACGGGTGTCAGCTGCGTGAGCAGTTGCACCAAACATCATGCTGGCAACCAGTGCTGTGAGCGTGAAAACCTTCTTATTCATGGTATCTCCGGTTTTTTATGCAGGGTCTTTTTAGCTCTACCGCGCCAGAGCGACGGGAGAACAATCGGTAAAATAATTTGGCAAGGCGGGATACGCTAAAACGTTATGCTAAGCCGCTGGATTGCCATCCAAACCTGACTTCCCTGTGCGCTAACGCTTCCTGAAAAATGTTGTGAACCCTTTTAATCGGCTGCTGAAACCACGCCCTTCGACGTTGCGGTGGCGTTACATAATGTTTCAGTCCGGTAAGACGCTGCCATCATAGTGAGGGCCATGTTAATTAACTGTGAATACAATCACAGATTGAAAACGGTTACATGGCTGAATCGCCTGAATTAGTGACGGAGTCCACATTTTGCTTTTGCGCCACTGAGTGACGACGCACTAACGTCGGCATGAAAATGTGCGTCGCACTTTCATCCAGTAAATCTGCAGCGCCTTGCAATGCCAACTCTGTCGCCAATTTAGCCATAGAAACAATGGGATAACGTACAGTGGTTAATTGAGGATCGGTGTAACGCGAGATAGGAATGTCATCAAAGCCAATGACAGAAAAATGCTGTGGCACCTGAATACCGTTGTCTTTGAGTGCCGTGAGCGCACCTGCTGCCATGCTGTCGTTATAGGCAAACACCGCACTCAAATTAAGATTGCGGCCTAAAAGCTCTACCATTGCTGCTTCGCCGCCCTGCATATCAGGCTCCGCGCTGGCAATCCAGCTCTCCTGCGGGCGAATGCCTTGCTCGCTCATCGCCTGCATCCAGCCTTCACGCCGCTGGCTTACGTCCTCAATAGGATGACTTGAGCAGAGATAGCCAATGCGCGTATGTCCTTGTTGCAAAAGCGTTCTGGAGGCCATTAATGCACCGGTGACATTATCCAGACTGACACAGCGTGATTCAAAACCCGGCACAATGCGGTTGATAACCACCATACCGGGAACCTGCTGCATGAAATTTGCCAGTTCATGGTCTGAAAGCGTTTTCGCATGCACCACCAATGCATTGCAGCGCTGACGTATCAACACCTCAATGGCGTTGCGCTCTCTCTCCTCCTGATGCCAGGAATTGCTGATCAAGACATGCTTGTGTACGCGCTGCGCCACGGTATCCACCGCTTTAACCAGCGCGCCAAAAAAAGGATCCGAGACGTCCATGACCACGACACCAATGGTATCGCTGATCTGTGTTGCCAGGGCTTGAGCATTGGCGTTAGGGCGATAACCCAGCGCATCAACCGCTTGTAACACGGCATCACGGGTTTCAGAGGTGACCGCGCTGCTATTATTTAGTACGCGCGAGACGGTCGCCACCGACACGCCAGCCTGACGGGCAACATCACGAATCGTTATCATGCAGCAGTTCCACAGAGGAAGAGAAAGGCATCACGCCGGTAAGAATACCGGCGCTATTTTGTCAGGGGCGAAGACGCTACAGCGTGAATTGCGTCACATCAATGAAAACGGTTACATACAATTCTGCAACCTTTGTGACCTCTGTCATTATCTGTTGGGAAGTTGCGCGGAGGGTTTACCCGCAGCCAGACGGGTAAGGAAACGCCAAATCCACTCACAAGGACCTTGCGGGAAGAAGCGTAACCAGATGACAGAAAACAGAATATTAACCAGCCAAATAGCCGGAACCAGCATCAGCAAGCCGAGCCGATCAAAATGCATGAATAATTCAAAACGATAAAACAGCGTGGTGCAGATCACCGTTTGCAGCAAATAGTTGCTCAATGCCATACGGCCAACGCATTGAATCATGTAACTGATGCGCCAACGGGAAATCTGTGTCCAGAAACCGAGGCACAGCGCAGCATATCCCAGGCTAATAAACGGGCTGGCGAGATCGCGTGGTGCTTGCAGGTAAAAAGCGGTCCAGCGAAATTCCCAGTGCAGCAGCCATTGCGCCAGCACGCCGGGAATCGCAATGGTAAAGCCAATGCCCAGCATTATCGCTGCGGTACGGCGATAATGCTGCGGAGAATACTCCCCTTTCCACCAGCCGCTGCGCATCAGCGCGGCACCGATCATCATTAATCCCGCCAGCTGCCAGCCATACTGCGAGGCCAGCGCCATTAAACCGGATGAAAGATGATCAAGGCGATTTTGTACCGCTTCCCATCCACCCTGCAATTTCCAAAACTGCTCATATTGTAAGTCTGAGGCGCCAGGCAGCCACGAACGCGTGGGTTCAGGATCGGAGATTGAACCAAATACCAGCAACACCGCGCAGCCAATCAAATAAAGCAGCACGCCCGTATGAAACAAGGCACGCGTCGCGGGGACGTCGCGTAGCATTCGCCACACCACCAAACCAATAATGCCGTAATCCAGCAAGATATCGCCTTCCCAGAAGAAGACGCCGTGAATAAAACCCAGCAAAACCAACAGGGATAAGCGTGCCGTCAGCCAGCGGCTTCCACGCGGCAGCTGCATTTGCAGGCCTGCACCAAACAGCAATGCAAATAAGGTCAGGAATTTTAGCTGGGCGAAAGCATCAAGCAGCGCCCACGTCCAGATATCTGGCGTGCTGAGGCTGTTGTGCCAGGCAGGATTGAGATAGGCGGCGGCGGGTAAGCCAAAGCCGACGATATTAAGCAGCAGGATGCCAAGAATGGCACATCCACGAATGAAATCCAGCGCGAGGTAGCGTTGCATGTGGCATCCAGAAATTAGGGGCGGATGAAGAACTCATCCGCCTTCAGACTCAGCTATGACGTACCGCGCGCAGGAACTCCTGACGGGTGTTTTGACTGGATTTAAACAGGCCGCCAAGCGAGGTTGTGGTGGTTGCACTGGTGGCATCTTTTACGCCACGCGCTTTCACGCAGTAATGCACTGCGTCAATCGACACTGCCACATTATTGGTGCCTAGCAGCGTTTGCAGCGCCACGAGCACTTGTTGTGTTAAACGCTCTTGCACCTGTGGACGCTGTGCAAAAAACTGCACGATGCGGTTGATTTTTGACAGGCCAATCACTTTATCTTTGGGAATATACGCCACGGTGGCTTTGCCATCGATGATCACGAAATGGTGTTCGCAAGTGCTGGTCAATGTGATGTCGCGCACTGTCACCATCTCATCTACCTTCATTTTGTTTTCAATGACGGTGATTTTTGGGAAATTGGCGTAATCGAGGCCGGAAAAAACTTCATCCACATACATTTTAGCGATGCGATGCGGGGTCTCCATCAGGCTGTCATCTTCCAGGTCCAGATTCAGCAGCTGCATGATTTCAGTCATGTGGCCAGCGATCAGGCTTTTGCGGGTTTCGTCATCCATTTCACGCGTTGGCGCACGTAATGGCGTTTCCAGGCCTCGCGCCAGCAGCGTTTCGTGAACCAGGGCGGCTTCCTGACTTAAGGTACTCATCTTACTCTTCTCCGGCAGGTGATGCGCCCGCTGGTGTTTCCCCGCGGGCCGAATTTCTGAGCGCGTATTGTGAAACTTTCCGCAGCGGTAATCCAGCAATCAATAAGATTGGTGATGAAAGCTTTTCACGCTGATCGTCGCCAAACCAACAGTCCCGCCACCAGCAATCCCGCACCCGCCACCCACAAGGCTGGCTCGAGGCGATGTAACCACGCGGTCGAAAGCGAAGACAAAATTGGCCCCACTAACTGCCCCAGCGCGTAACCGGTGGTGAGCATGCCTGCCATATAGCGCATGTGCTGTGGCGCTAATTCGCGTGCATAAAGCAGCGACAGTTGCACCACGGCCAGGAAGCCGCCCCCCACTAATAACGCGCCAATCAGCAAACCGCTAAATCCCGGCAGCGCAGCAGCAGCAAGCACGCCCAACGCCTGCGCCCACAATGCCAGCGCCAGGCGCGTATTGCTGCGACCCCAGCCACGCGTCAAGATAGCGATAGCAATGCCAATCACCGATGCCCCGCCATAGATTGGCCAGACAAACTGAGCGAAAACGCTGTCAGGAAAGCGCGCTGCGGCCATTTGCGATAAAAACGTCGCGGGCAGAATGTAACCAAATCCCGCCAGGCTATAACTCCAGACCAGGCGTTTAAGCTTGCCGTTCATAACTAACGGCTCAGGCATTTGATCGGGCCGATGTAACTCTCCACGGCGCGGTAAATGACGAGCAATCAACGCCACCAATACCAAGGCTAACGCGCCGTAAGCCGCCCACGCCAGCGACGCGCTGACCTGAAAGCTGTGTAACAACACCGCAAGCAAACCGCTGACAAAAATGCCGCATCCTGGTCCGGCAAAGACCGCGGCGGATAAGCCTGGACGACCATGATGATGCAACTGTTCGTTGCTCCAGGCCGCGACCAATACCATTGCCCAACCGCTGGCGCAGCCAATCACGAAACGGAGTAAACCATGCAGCCACGGACCGCTGGCGCAGGCAGAAAGCAGCGTTAAAACCACCGCTCCCCAGATGCCCATTTGCAAGCGAAGTTCAACGCGTCGATGCGCGCGCATGGCATCAAACGATCCACATAAATAACCGAGGTAGTTCAGCGCGGCCACCAGACTGGCGCTGGTTAGCGTCAGTTGATTCGCCTGAATCATCAAGGGTACCTGCGGTGTAAAGGCGAAACGTCCGATGCCCATCGCCACAAACAAAGTAATAAACGCGCTAAGCGCGACACGGAACGCCATTTCCCAGCTCCTGATGTTTTATTCTGACTTGCTTATACCATGCGCGATGTTTAAACTCACGGAAAGTGAATAATATTAACCAAGTTGTTTACGAGAAGAGAAGATATGGATTTAGTTCAGTTACGTATGTTCTGTTCCGTTGCCGAAAGCGGTTCGCTGGCGCGCGCGGCAGAACAACTGCATCGCGTGCCCTCTAATCTCACCACGCGTCTGCGTCAGTTGGAAGAAGAGTTGGGCGTAGATCTGTTTATTCGTGAGAAACAGCGCATTCGCTTATCGCCCATGGGCCACAACTTCCTTAATTATGCGCAGCGCATTCTGGCGTTGAGTGATGAAGCGATGAGCATGGCGCGTACCGGTGAACCTGCCGGTAATTTTTCGCTCGGCTCGATGGAAAGCACCGCTGCAACCCGCCTGCCCGGCTTACTGGCGGCTTACCATCAGCGCTTTCCCAGCGTGGCGCTCTCATTAATCACCGGCACGTCGGGTGAAATCATTGAGCGAGTCCGTGAAGGTACGCTGGCGGCCGCGCTGGTGGATGGCCCGGTTCAACACGACGATCTCAACGGCTGCATCGCTTTTCGCGAAGAGATGACATTGATCACCAGTCTTGATCATGCGCCGATCACCAACGCGCGCGATGCACAAGCCGACACGCTGTTCGCCTTTCGCAACAGCTGCTCTTACCGCGTCAAGCTAGAAGCCTGGTATCGCGACAGCCACACCGCGCCCAACAGCGTGATGGAAATTCAGTCTTATCATGCGATGCTGGCCTGTGTGGCAGGCGGCGCAGGCGTCGCGATGATTCCCTCTTCGGTGCTGAAACAAATGCCCGATCGCGGCCGGGTTCAAGCGCACAGCTTGCCGCCGGCATACCGTGATACCGCCACTTGGTTGATGTGGCGACGTGACGCCTTCACCCCCAACGTTGAAGCGCTGAAATATTTAATCATTGAACAATTTAAGGATCGTCCGCTTAACGATGAGCTGATGCATCCATTGAAAGCGGCGGAATAACGCTTCCGCCACTATTTTTAAACCATCACGACCATCCGTACGCGATCATTTCTGGCGCGTTACATTGATTGAAGAGGGATTTGCATGAACATGATTAAAACCCGTGCCGCTGTTGCCTGGGCTGCTGGCGAACCACTGAAAATTGAAGAAGTGGATTTGATGCCACCACAAAAAGGTGAAGTGCTGGTACGTATCGTTGCGACTGGCGTATGCCATACCGATGCTTACACCTTATCGGGCACAGATCCTGAAGGCGTGTTCCCGGCCATTCTCGGTCACGAAGGCGGCGGCATTGTCGAAGCCGTGGGCGAAGGCGTCACTAGCGTCGAAGTCGGCGACCATGTTATCCCGCTCTATACACCCGAGTGCGGCAAGTGTAAATTCTGTCTTTCTGGCAAAACCAACCTGTGTCAGGCGATTCGCACCACACAGGGTAAAGGTTTGATGCCAGATGGCACCACCCGCTTCTACAAAGACGGCAAGCCTATTTTTCACTACATGGGCACGTCTACCTTCTCTGAATACACCGTGATCCCAGAAATTTCGCTGGCAAAAATCAGTAAAGAAGCGCCACTGGAAGAAGTTTGCCTACTCGGCTGTGGCGTAACCACCGGCATGGGCGCGGTAATGAACACCGCTAAAGTGAAAGAAGGCGACACCGTTGCAATCTTCGGTCTGGGCGGCATCGGTTTGTCGGCAATTATTGGTGCGAAAATGGCGAAAGCCGGTCGCATCATCGGCATTGACCTGAATACCAGTAAGTTTGATCTGGCGCGCAAACTGGGTGCCACCGATCTGATCAATCCGAAAGATTACGAGAAACCCATTCAGGATGTGATTGTTGAACTGACCGATGGCGGCGTGGATTTCTCGTTTGAGTGTATCGGCAACGTCAACGTGATGCGTTCCGCGCTGGAATGCTGCCACAAAGGCTGGGGCGAATCAGTGATTATCGGCGTGGCGGGTGCAGGTGAAGAGATTTCTACCCGTCCTTTCCAGTTGGTAACCGGTCGCGTATGGCGCGGTTCCGCCTTTGGTGGTGTGAAAGGCCGTAGCCAGCTGCCAGGCATTGTGCAGGATTACCTCGACGGCAAATTTGCCCTGAATGATTTCATCACGCATACCATGCCGCTGGAAGAGATCAACGACGCTTTTGATTTAATGCACGAAGGTAAATCAATCCGTTCTGTGGTGCATTTTAAAAAGTAATCAGGAGGCGTTATGGCATCTACACTGGAGCTTTTGGAAGAGCACCGCATCTTTGGCGGCTGGCAGCAGCGCTGGCGTCATCAATCGGGCGTGTTAAATTGCCCGATGACGTTCAGCATTTATCTGCCGAGCCCCAAAGGCGACGCGCCACCGCCTGCGGTTTGGTTCCTTGCCGGGCTGACCTGCAATGATGAAAACTTCACCACCAAAGCGGGTGCGCAGCGCGTAGCGTCGGAACTGGGATTGATGTTGATCATGCCGGATACCAGTCCACGCGGTGATCAGGTGGCAAACGACGAAGGATACGATTTGGGTCAGGGCGCAGGATTTTATCTCAACGCCACCCAACATCCCTGGTCGAGCCATTTCCGCATGTTCGATTACCTGAGCAAAGAGTTGCCTGCGCTGATCGCTGACAATTTCAAGGTCAGTGAACGCCAGTCAATTATGGGCCATTCGATGGGGGGACACGGCGCACTGATGCTGGCGCTGCGTCTTGGCGGTCGCTTTGCTTCCGCTTCTGCGTTCGCACCCATTGTTAATCCAAGTGATGTGCCTTGGGGACAAAAGGCGTTTCAGGCTTATTTAGGTGAAGATCGTGATGCGTGGCGTGAATATGACAGTTGTCATCTGATGCGTGAAGTGCAGCACCGCTTGCCTATCCTGATCGATCAGGGCGACAGCGATCAGTTTCTTGCCGATCAGCTGCAGCCGGAACGTTTAGAAACGATCGCGCAGGAGATGGATTTCCCGCTGACGCTGCGGATCCAGCCGGGTTACGATCACAGCTACTTCTTTATCGCCAGTTTTGTTGAGGATCATCTGCGCTTCCATGCGCAGCATCTGCTCGTGTAAGTGCGCATACTTTTGGATGCTGGCACTTAGGGTTAGGTGCTCGCACTTAGGGTTAGGTACTCGCTGTCCCCCACCTCGGTCCTCCCCCACGCGTGGGGGGGGAAGACGCTGCCACATGCTGTCACCGAGTTTACATGTGGCAGCATCTCCTTCCCCCGCGTTGCGGGGGAAGGCCGGGATGGGGGACAAACGACTTTTCGCTAACTCAAACTAACGCTTCGCGCACTAATCCATCAATCATTACCTGCGGCATGCCGCGTGAGCAGTGCTCAATCCGCCCTTCTACACCATAAACTTGCGCCAGCGTTTCCGGCGTAATCACTTTGTCTGGCTGACCTTCAGCAATCAACCTGCCCTCTTTCAGCATCAAAGCATGCTGCGCGTGCCGTAATGCGATATTGATGTCATGCACTACCACCACGGTAACGATATTGCGCTGAGCGGTTTCGCGTCGGACCAGATCCATCACGTGAAACTGGTAATTCAGATCCAATGCGCTAAGCGGCTCATCCAACAGCAGCAATTCCGGACGCCGAATCAGCGATTGCGCCAACCCCACCAGCTGTTTTTGGCCGCCGGAAAGTTGATCAAGATAACGCATCGCCAGATGCGCAATACCCAACTGCTCCAGCAGATGCAAAATTTCCGCTTCACTGGCGGCACTGTGTAAACCGCCTGAAGCACGCTGTGCAACAATAATCGATTCCAGCACATGCAAGTGTACGCCTGCGGGCAGCGACTGCGGCAGATAAACCACGCGTTGTGCGCGACGGGCAAACGGCTGCGTCATTAACTCTTCGTCGTCGAGCCACATCTCGCCACGGCCCTTATTCAGCCCGGCGAGCGCGCGCAGCAACGTCGATTTACCGCAGCCGTTGGGGCCTAACAGCACGGTAATTTCACCACGCGGCAAAGGCGCCACGTCAAGATTCTCAATCACTTTGCGTTTAGGATAGCCGGTGCTAAAGCCGCGTAATGTCAGACCTGCCATCATACATTCCCCCGATGACGCAAAATAATACTGAGGAAAAACGGCACGCCGACCAATGAAGTCACAATGCCAACCGGAATGATAACGCCAGGAATCAGGTTCTTGGACGCAACGGAGGCCATCGATAACACCAGCGCGCCGGTTAATGCGCTGGCGGGCAGGTAAAAGCGGTGATCTTCGCCAAACATCATGCGAGCAATGTGCGGCGCAACCAGGCCAATAAAGCCAATTGGCCCAACAAATGCCACCGCCAGCGCGGAAAGAATACTGATGCGCAGCAAGGTCGCGAGGCGCAAACGGCGTACGTCGATACCAAAGCTCACTGCACGATCTTCCCCCAGACGCAGTGCGGTCAGCTTCCAGCTGCTTAACAGGGAGAACGGCACCAACAGGCCGAAAGCGAGGCTTAACACACCCAGTTTTTCCCATGATGCGCGGGCCAAACTGCCCATGGTCCAAAACACTAAACCTTGTAACGTATCTTCGCTGGCGATGAACTGCATCATTGAGACCAGCGCGTTAAAGGTGAAAACCAAGGCGATTCCGAATAGCACCACGCCCGAAGAGGAAACTCGGGTCCAACGTGTTACACCATCTAGCATCAGCGCGGCAAACAGCGCGAATACAAACGCATTGGCGGAGATAAACCATTGTGCGGGAATACCGGGAATGCCAATTCCCATCACAATCGCCAGCGCCGCGCCGAAGGCCGCCGCTGAAGAGACGCCCAGCGTGAACGGACTCGCCAGCGGGTTATTGAGGATGGTTTGCATCTCAGCACCGGCAAGGCCGAGTGAAAAGCCGACAACAATCGCCATCAGCGCATAGGGCAAGCGAATATCCCAGACGATGACGCGCGTACCGGCGTCCACGCCAGCGGGATGCAGCAGTGCGTTCCACAATGTAGGTAATGAAAGCCCGGCGGGTCCCAACGTGAAGTCGAGAATCAGCGAAGCCAAAATGGCTAAAAGCAGTACGCCAATCCACAACATGCGGCGACGCAGCGTCTGCCGATAACGGCTAATGGTGCTGTGAGAATCCCTTTGCGTAATCAGTGAAGATTCCGTTGTCATGATTAACCCTGTTGTTCTTACCAATGGTGAATAATTCCGAACGGAGCGAAATAGTGCCAGGCCGGACAGAAAACGCAGCCACAATAGTGCAGATGATAATAATTATCAATTTGACAGGCTAATCTGGTGCAAATAAAGCAAAAAAAAACGCGGTGCCTAAACACCGCGCTTTTTATTTTGCATCATCAATTAGTCTTTATGCGTCGGAAATTCCATTTCGTTGTATTTCACAAACCGGCTGCCGCGTGTCAACTTGTAGCCAAACCAGATAATCAGGAACAGCGGAATACCAATGTAGGTGGCCGCCACGCCATACCAGTCAATGCTGTCGTTAAGAAACGCCTGATAGTTTTGGCCTAGCGTGATAATCAGGCAGAGCACAAAGGCGAAAATCGGTCCCAACGGGAAGAAACCTGAACGATAAGGCAACGCGTTGAGATCGCGCCCTTGCGCCACATAGCCACGACGGAAGCGGTAATGACTGATCGCAATACCCAACCAGGCGATGAAACCTGTCATTCCTGAGGTATTCAGCAGCCACAGATAGACCTCTTGATTACCAAACTTCGACGTCAGGAAACAGAGGCCCGCGACTACGGTTGTGGCCCACAATGCATTACGCGGCACACCGCCTTTCGACAGTTTGGCGAAGATGCGCGGCGCTTTGCCTTCGCTCGCCAGGTTGTAAAGCATGCGTGTTGAGGCGTACATGCCCGAGTTACCTGCTGATAACACTGCAGTCAGAATCACCGCATTCATTACCGCTGCCGCTGAAAGCAAACCGGCATTCTGGAACACCAAGGTAAACGGACTGACGCTGATATCTTTGATGTCGTTGTGCAGCAATTGTGGATCGGTATACGGCAGAATCAGGCTGATAATCAGAATGGCAAACACATAAAACAGCAGGATACGCCAAAACACCTGACGCACCGCACGCGGAATGTTTTTCCCCGGATCTTCTGATTCACCCGCCGCAATCCCGATTAGCTCGGTGCCCTGAAAGGAGAAGCCGACAATCATCGCCACGCCTATCATTGCAGCAAATCCACCGGCAAACGGCGCATCGCCTACCTGCCAGTTATGCCAACCCGCGTTTTCTGCACCGCGCATAATGCCCGTAATCATCAGTACGCCAACCACGATGAAGATGACGACGGTAACGACTTTGATCAGTGAGAACCAATATTCTGCTTCACCAAATCCTTTTACAGAAATGTAGTTCATCAGGAACATCAGGCAGAGGAACAGCGCGCTCCAGATCCAGCCTGGCGTGTCGGGAAACCAGTAATTCATCACTAACTGCGAAGCGACCAGATCAACAGCGATGGTGACGGCCCAGTTGTACCAGTAGTTCCAGCCAAGGGCGAAACCAAAGCCTTCTTCAACATATTTTGCGCCATAGGTCGCAAAAGAACCGGAAACCGGCATGAAGGCTGCCAATTCGCCAAGGCTGGTCATCAGGAAATAGACCATCAAGCCAATCAGCGCGTAGGAGAGCAGCGCACCGCCCGGCCCCGCCTGAGAAATGGTGGCACCCGAAGCGACAAACAGGCCGGTTCCTATCGAACCCCCAATGGCGATCATCGTCAGATGACGCGCTTTCAACGCACGTCTTAACGCAGGCTGTTGTGTTGTATTTGAGTCGTTATGCATGTGTAAACGCTACGTCAGATAAAAATGAGGCGCGATTGTAGCAGCTAAGCCTGCTCTGTATAGCAAAGGTGCGCTGTTATAAGTTACCTTCATGATAGACGCGAAATTATTAGCACCCACTCTTTTTACCGGCAATATTCAGGCTTAAGGCCAGTGTTAAGCCAGAAGGTGGAGCCTCACGCATGAGGCTTACAGGTTGCTTGAACGCGTTATTCGCGGCAATAGGAGAGGAAACGCGTCAACGCTTTTGAGATATGTTTTTGACGATGATGAATACGATAAAGGGTGCGCGTCAGGCGCGGCAGCGGAATTTTCAGCTCCACCAGCGTTCCTGCATCGAGCAAATCACTGATCACCCGACGCGATAAACAGCTAATACCCATGCCATGACGTACTGCGTGTTTGATCGCTTCTGAATTGCCAAGCTCCATGCCCAGTTGGAAAGAGGGCAAATGCGATAACAGCAGATAATCGACAATTTCACGCGTGCCGGAGCCACGTTCGCGCAAGATCCATGGCGCCGCACCCAATGACTCCAGCGTTACTGGCTGCTGCAAAATCTCTGCATCTGGCGCGGCGAACACCACCAGTTCATCTTCAAGCCAGGCTTCACTGATCAAGTCAGTCATGTGGCACGGCCCTTCGATCAGCCCAACGTCGACCCTAAAATCTGACACTGCATTAATCACGTCCTGACTGTTGCCGACGCTTAGCTCCAGCGGCAAACCGGGGAAGTCACGGCGATAACCGGCAATCATGCCCGGCAGTAAATAGTTGCCAATGGTGCTGCTGGCGTAGATACGAATAGCGCCGTTATCTTCTTTAAACAGCTGCTCAATTTCTCCCGCCTGTTCTAACAAACCCACAGCGCGCGGATAGAGCAGCCGGCCATGTTCATTCAGCACCAGCCGTTTACCGACACGGTCAAACAACTGTACACCCAGCTGTCCTTCCAAATCGGCCAGCGCGGCACTGACCGCGGACTGCGATAACGCCAGCACTTGCGAAGCCTGCGTTGTCGAGCCGCTTTTTAATACCTCGGTAAACACTTCAACCTGACGCAGCGTAATATGCATGCGTTTCCCCTACATTGCGTAATGGTTTACAAGATAAACCAATACGCCGAGCCAAATCAGCAACATCAGGATCAATCCGAACCCGCTGACCACTTTTTTGCCACGCGCACGTTGAACTTCGGCACTTTCGATACTGCTGATACGTATTTCACGCGGCAGCAACTTTAGCAAGATCATCACGCCGAGCGGGATAATAATCGCATCATCCAGCAGACCAACGATGGGGATGAAGTCGGGGATCAAATCAATCGGGCTAAGCGCGTACGCGACCAATCCCACCGAAATTAATTTGAACCACCATGGCGTACGCGGATCGCGACAGGCAAACCACAAGGTTAAAACATCTCGTTTAATCAAGGCGGCCCAGCGGCGAAGTCTTCCAAACAGCATATTCCCTGCCTTATTACTTATACCGGTTAATATTAAATATATTATCAATTTCACTTTTAAGCTAGTGAGCCGCATGATCGAACTTCAAACAGGAGCAACGATGATGACCGAACTCACTTTCAACAAAACGCAGCTACCTTTTCAGCATTGGCTTCCCGGTTTACTGCTGACCGCGTCGATTGCCGCAGCGGCAGCCTGGCTGGCAAATCAACCCTGGCTTAGCGGCATTGGCCTCGGCGCGTTAACGTTGGCGATCATGCTGGGCATTGTCGTGGGCAACAGCATTTATTCTCCGCTGGCAACGCATTGCGATGCTGGCGTGGCGCTGGCCAAGCAAAAACTCTTGCGCCTTGGCATTATCCTGTTTGGCTTCCGTATTACCCTGCAGCAAATCACCGATGTAGGTGTGAGCGGCATTGTGATTGATGCGCTGACCTTAAGCAGCACCTTTTTTATAACCTGCCTGCTCGGTAGACGTTTGTTGAAACTGGACCGCGACACGGTGTGGTTGATTGGCGCAGGCAGCAGTATTTGTGGTGCCGCTGCGGTATTAGCCACAGAACCGGTGATAAAAGCAGCACCGTCTAAAGTCGCGGTAGCCGTCGCTACTGTGGTGCTGTTCGGTACGCTGGCTATTTTTATCTATCCTCTGCTGTGGCCGCTGGCGCACGCCCTTTTTCCAACTCTCAGCCTGACGCAGTTTGGTATTTTTACCGGATCGACCATTCATGAAGTGGCGCAGGTTGTCGCGGCGGGTCACGCGCTTGGCCCGGATGCAGAAAACAGCGCAGTGATTGCGAAAATGTTGCGCGTGATGATGCTGGCACCGTTTCTGTTATGCCTTGGCGGCGCATTACGTCGCCAGCAGCGCGGTACGCAGACGCAGGGACCCGTGACGTTCCCGTGGTTTGCTCTGTTGTTTGTGCTGGTCGCGGTGTTCAACTCATTGCATATATTGCCCGCCTACGCTGTCACCGCGCTTAATCAACTGGCAAATTTATTGCTGGCCATGGCGATGGCCGCGCTGGGATTAACCACGCGCTTCAGCGCACTGCGCAATGCCGGTATCAAACCGCTGCTGTTAGGGGCGATGGTGTTTAGCTGGCTGATCGTGGGCGGCGGTGGTATCAATCTGCTGGCGCAACATTTCATGGGCTAAGCGCATCGGGTATCATGCCGGTTCATCTGTGCATAGCCACTTCAGGAGAACGGCATGAAATATATCGGCGCACACGTCAGCGCGTCTGGCGGTGTGGACCAGGCAGTGATTCGCGCTCATGAGCTTGAAGCCACCGCCTTCGCTCTGTTTACCAAGAATCAGCGTCAGTGGAAAGCGGCTCCCCTTTCCACTGAGGTGATCGATGCTTTTCGCGCCGCCTGTGAAAAATACAATTACGGCCCGCAGCAAATCCTGCCTCACGACAGCTTCCTGATTAACCTGGGGCATCCAGTGATGGATGCGTTGGAAAAGTCACGCGACGCGTTTTTGGATGAGATGCAGCGAGCAGATCAGTTAGGACTGACCTTACTTAATTTCCATCCGGGCAGCCATTTGCAGCAGATTGAAGAGGAAGCCTGCCTGAAGCGCATCGCGGAATCGGTCAATATTGCGCTGGATAAAAGCCAAAACGTGACAGCGGTGATTGAAAATACCGCAGGGCAAGGTAGCAATCTGGGCTTCCGCTTTGAGCATTTGGCCACCATCATCGAGCATGTTGAAGACAAATCGCGTGTTGGCGTTTGTATTGATACCTGTCACGCCTTTGCGGGTGGCTACGATTTGCGCACTGAAGAGGACTGCGTTGCCACCTTCGCTGAATTTGAGCGCATCGTTGGCTTTAAGTATCTGCGCGGCATGCACCTGAACGATGCGAAAAGTGCTTTCGGCAGCCGAGTAGACCGTCACAACAGTCTTGGCGAAGGCAACATCGGTAAAACCGTGTTTAGCTGGTTAATGAAAGATTCGCGTTTCGATGGCATTCCACTGATTCTGGAAACCATCAATCCTGATATCTGGAAAGATGAAATTGCCTGGCTGAAGGCGCAGCAGCAAGCTTGAATAAAAAAGGGAGCCAACCGGCTCCCTTTCATTTTTGCTGATGCATTTCCCCAGAAAATCAGGCTTTCACCAACTCTTCTTCTGAACGTTTCAAAACTGCATAACTCAGGCCCGCGATTGCCGTACCAATCACAATCGCCAGCAGATAACCCAACACCGGGGTAATCGCGCCAGGAATCAACAGCACGAACAGGCCACCGTGCGGTGCCATCAGTTTGGCGCCAATTGCCATGGAGATAGCACCGGTCACCGCGCCGCCGACAATGCAGCATGGCAGGACGCGCATGGGATCACGCGCCGCAAACGGGATCGCACCTTCAGAGATAAAGCACAATCCAAGAACCAGCGCCGCTTTGCCGCCTTCCTGCTGACCTTTGTTGAACTTGCGTCGTGCAACCAGCGTGGCTAAACCCATCGCCAGCGGTGGAACCATACCGGCTGCCATAATGGCGGCCATTGGCGCATAGGTTTGTGAACTCAACAAACCCACACCAAAGGCATACGCCACTTTGTTCACCGGGCCGCCCATATCGGTACACATCATGCCGCCAAGGATCGCGCCCAACAGGACCGCATTCGCAGTGCCCATATTTGCTAACCAGGTTGTCAAGCCGCTCATGATGCCAGCAACCGGTTTACCGACCACATAGATCATCAGCAGGCCGGTAATCAAGCTCGCAAACAGCGGGATGATCAATATTGGTTTCAACGCTTCCATACTTTGTGGCAGCTTAACTTTGCTGCTGATCAGTTTGGCAGCATAACCGGCAATAAAGCCCGCGATGATTCCGCCAAGGAAACCGGCGTTGATGCTGGTCGCCAGCATGCCGCCAATCAAGCCTGGCGTCAGACCCGGACGGTCAGCGATAGAGAAGGCGATGAAACCTGCCAACACCGGCACCATTAAGGCGAAGGCGCTACCGCCGCCAATCTGCATCAAGGCCGCCGCCAGCGTGCCCTGCTCTTTAAACGCGGTGATACCAAAGGCGAAAGAGAGCGCAATGCTCAAACCGCCCGCTACCACCATCGGCAGCATGTAGGAAACGCCGGTTAACAGGTGACGATACGCGCCTGCGCCACCCTCTTTTTTGTCTTCCTGACTGTTACTGCCCTGCGCACCAGAAGGTTTATACGGTTTCGCTTCGACTTCTGCTTTATCCAGCTCTTGTGCCGTTTTCTTCAACGCTAAACCGGTTGATGTGCGGTACATCGGCTTACCGGCAAATTTCGCCAGATCGACTTCAATATCAGCGGCGACGATCACCAGATCGGCTGCGGCCACTTCTTCTGGCGTGATGGCGTTGCCCGCACCCACTGAACCGCGGGTTTCAACTTTTACCCACCAGCCGCGTTTAGTGGCTTCAGACTGGATTGCTTCGGCTGCCATAAAGGTATGCGCGACGCCCGTCGGACAAGCGGTTACCGCTACGATACGTTTTTGACCGCCAGCCTGCGCAGTGGTAGCAGGTGCCGCCACTTCCGCTGTCGCCTGCCAACTTTTGGCTTCGGCTTTTGCCCGGCTAAGGAATTGTTCTGGCTCACGTACAGCTTGCTGCACATCGCCCAGCCAGACAGATTTGCCGTTCAGCGCCGCGTCATTCGGAATTTCATGACCGATGACGATCGCCAGTTCGGCCTCTGCCGGGTTTTCAGTGATTGTCAGACCCGCCTGCGCCGCCGCGGCGGTAAGGCGCTGTTTTGCCATGTAAGCGGAAGCCAGACCCAGTGAAGGATCTTTTATCAGCAGCGTTTTCATTATCGCTCTCCTGCTGTTAGTTAACGGGTTTTAAGTCGACGCGCGCCATCATTGCGGCCAACTGAGTACGATCGGTTATGCCCACGTTACTCTGGCTGACGGCCATTGCCGCCACCGCCGTCGCAAGACGCAGTGTGTGTTCACTGGATTCACGCATCAGCAAACCATAAATCAAGCCGCCGACCATGGAATCGCCTGCGCCTACCGTGCTGACAACGTCACACACTGGCGGTTTAGCCAGCCATTCACCTGAAGCATTGACCCACAGTGCACCTTCAGCCCCCAGAGAAATGACGACATGCGCAATGCCCTGCTCGCGCAGTTCGTGTGCAGCACCAATCACATCCTGCAGCGTAGGCAGTTTGCGACCCGCCCAAATTTCCAGCTCGCGACGGTTTGGTTTGACCAACCATGGCGCCGCTTTCAAGCCTGCTACCAGCGCTTCACGGCTGCTGTCGAAAATGATGCACGGACAAAGGGTACGTAAGTCACTCATCCATTGGGTAAACGCTGCGGGATCAACGCCTTCTGGCAGGCTGCCGCTAACGCAGACCATATCAAACTGACCGAGCCAGGTTAGCGAGTCGCTGGTGAAGCGATCCCAGTCCTGTGAAGTCACGTTAAATCCTGAAAAGTTCAGGTCAGTTACATCACCGGTTTGCTCAGTGAGCTTCACGTTAATGCGCGTTCGGCCTGGCACTACCTGAAAGCGGTTAGCGATGCCCAACTCGCTGAATAACTGCTGGAAACCATCCTGATTTTCTTTACCCAGAAAGCCACCGACAGTCACATCAATGCCGAGATCTTTCAGTACTTTCGCAACGTTGATGCCTTTACCCGCCGCGTGCAAACCGGTGGTTTTTACCAGGTTGACTTCACCGCGTTCGATCTCTGGTGTATAGCCGACTAAATCGTAAGCGGGATTTAGCGTAATGGTTGCTACGCGTCTGCTCATGCTGCCCCCTCGCCTAAACCGCTGGTGATCGCTTCTTCAATGGCGGTTAGCGCTTGTTGTGCATCTTCGCCGCTGGCAGTAAAGCGCAGGCGGTGGCCTTTTTTCACGCCAAGTGCCACAACCTTCATCAGGCTACGGCCATTAGCTGGCTTACCGCTGCCATCAAGGTTAGTCACGGTAATGTCGCTATTAAATTGTTTGATCACGCTAACCAGCGCGGTGCCCGGACGCGCATGCAGACCATGTTCGTTACGGATAGTAAATTCGGCGGTTAAGACTTCTGCCTGCTCATCGACTTCACTGGTCAGTAACGCGTAAACGCCAGCGGCATCTGCTTTGATTAAACGATCGGCTTTGTTGTTGAGCAGCAGCGTGCTGAGATAGCCCAGCACCTCCAGCGGACGATCGTCAGTGGCTGCCACACTCACCAGCATGGCAACCTGCTCGCCCTGATGGTCAAACGGCGTTGCCGCACGGCTTACTGCTACACCGCTGCGCACATTACCGCTGGCGCTGTCACTCAGCCAGATGCCTTGACCAAGGCTTAACGGCGCAGCAGAAATTACGTTGGCAACGTAGCTCGCATCCACCACACCCGCAGCCTGTAAACGTCCGGCGTTAAGCGCCTGCAACGTGATTAAATCTTTTGCTGCCACATCGACGCTGATTAATGAGGTATCAAAACTGAATTCAGCAGCTTGTTTCTCCCCCATTAACAGCGCACGCAGCTCTTCAGCCGAGGCGGTTTTTAGCTGATCGGCAATGCTGTCATCGCTTAATACATGGGTGAGTTGACGCAGCAGCGCCAGGTGTTCGTCAGACTTCGCGGCGATACCAATAGCGACATAGGCGGTTTGATCTTCGCCCCAGGCAATACCCTGCGGAAACTGAAATACCTGCACGCCCGTTTTTAACACTAAGTCACGCGTGTCGGTGGTGCCGTGTGGTATGGCGATGCCATTACCGAGAAAAGTAGAGGTTTGCTGTTCACGCGCCAGCATGCCGTTAACGTAGCCTTCTGCGACGTTTCCGGCAGCGGTCAGCGCCGCAGCAACCTGACGAATAGCGTCTTCTTTGTTTTGCGCGCTGGCCCCGGTGTGGATAGCCTGCAATTCGAGCTGGAACATAATTCTCCTCGCTTGCTGAAATTGAATCGTTTCAGCTTGATGGCAAAAATAGACGCTGCCCACTACGAAGATGGTTTCGCAGACAACGCTGAAACGTTTCAAGTATTCTGGTACAGCGCATTCAAGCAGGCAAGAAAATGCGCAAACGGCGTAGCATATTTTTGAAGCCACGCACATTTCACAGTCTAATGAGGATTTTATTGAGGGTGTAGCTGACGCCCTGCTGTAAACGCAACGCGTTTAATCTTTGAAGAATCAGCAAACTTCAGCAAATTATGGCGCGGTGTCGGTTTCCAGTTGTATCAGATAAAGCATCGCATCGTGGCGCGAATTGCCGCACATTTCGCGATCGGGCTGTAAACCCGCGCACACTGCTGGACGTAAAGGCGAACCAAAAAGCTTGCAGCGCAAATCGTCATCAAGCTGAACACAGGGCGTGTTCGCGGGTTTGCCATTGGGCATGCCAGGAATAGGTGAAGAGATGGAGGGCGCCGTACAACAGGCACCGCACTGACTACGGCATTGCATGATGCACTCCAGCAGAGAATTTCGCCGCGACAATAGCAGCCCAGTTCGCTTTTTGCCATCCTTCTCTCAGCGTCCATAAAAATACCTGCGCGGCATATTGCCTGTTTTCACCGGCGCGAGTAACGTGTCGCGCAATTCAATCTCAGAGAAAGCGAGAACTGCAATGCCAAAAGCCAATGAAATCAAAAAAGGGATGGCGGTGACCCATAATGGAAAGCTGCTGCTGGTTAAAGATATTGATGTTCAAAGCCCAAGCGCGCGCGGTGCGGCCACGCTGTATAAAATGCGTTTCACCGATGTTCGTACCGGAATGAAAGTGGAAGAGCGCTTTAAAGGTGACGATCTGATTGAAGCGATTTCACTTAGCCGCCGTAGCGTGACCTTCTCTTATATAGACGGCGATGAGTATGTCTTTATGGATGACGAAGATTACACGCCTTATACCTTTAAAAAAGAGCAAATCGAAGAGGAGCTGCTGTTTATTCCAGAAGGCGGCATTCCTGGCATTCATGTGCTGACAATGGAGGGTCAGTTGCTGGCATTAGAGTTGCCGCAAACCGTTGACATGGAAATTGTTGATACATCGCCGGGCATTAAAGGGGCCTCTGCCAGTGCACGCACCAAACCGGCAGGAATGAGCACCGGTCTGGCGATTCAGGTGCCGGAATACCTCAGCAATGGCGATCGTATCCGCATTCATATCGCTGAACGCCGTTACATGGGGCGTGCTGACTAAATCACGCCACGATTCTCGCCAGGTGAAAATGTTATAAGATAACATCTTTAGCCTGGCGATTTTGTTATCGGAGCTTTTAGCATGACACGCGTTAACCTTCTTACCGGCTTTTTAGGCAGCGGCAAAACCACCACTTTGCTGCATTTGCTGGCCAATAAACCTGAAAATGAAAATTGGGCGGTGCTGGTTAATGAATTCGGTGAGATTGGCATTGATGGCGCGCTGTTAGCTAATCGTGGTGCGACGCTGAAGGAGATTCCTGGCGGCTGCATGTGTTGCGTAAACGGCTTGCCAATGCAGGTTGGCCTCAACATGTTATTAAAGCAGAACAAGCCGGATCGCTTACTGATAGAACCCACCGGTTTAGGCCATCCTCGCCAGCTGTTATCCATGCTGAGCGCAGAGGTTTATCAACCCTGGCTGCAACTTAACGCCACAATTACCCTGCTCGATGCACGTCAACTTGGGGATGCGCGAGTGGTTGCAAACGAGAATTTTCGCGATCAGCTGGTGGCTGCCGATATTATTGTGGGAAACAAAAGCGACCGTTGGCATGAGAGCGATCGCCTGGCCTTGCAACGCTGGCAGGAACAATTTCTTCAAGGTCGCCCGTTTGTGACGACGCAATTCGGTCAAATATCCCTATCATTATTAGACACGCCTCGCGGTTCACCTCGCCCTATTCCTCAACCAGAACATCACCATCACGCCCCGGCTCCCGCCAGCGGTATTGCTGCGCTGCGCCTGGAGGGCCAGTCACGCTGGCGTCGCGCCCTTAATGAAGGCCAAGGCTACGCTGCCTGCGGCTGGATTTTTGATAGCGAAACGATTTTCGATACCATTCCGCTGCTGGAATGGGCACGTTTAGCGCCGGTTGATCGGGTTAAAGGTGTGCTGCGAATTGCCGATGGTACGGTGAGCATTAACCGGCAAGGCGAAGATCTGCATATCGAAACGCACGCTTCTGCGCCTGTTGATAGCCGGGTGGAAATGATCCATTCACAGTCATCTAACTGGAATGAACTACAATCCGCATTGTTGAAGTGTCGTTTACGCTAACCAGGTTAGGTTCTGCGGTTATTTTTTAAATCATGAGTTGGACTATGCACGCTACTCGTCTTGTTACGATCCTTTTGCTTAACGCATTGGGTGTTGTGTTGTTTTTATCGTGGTATTTACCGCCTGAACATGGTTTTTGGTTCGGCGTGGATAAAACGATATTTTTTACTTTTAACGATCAGATGGTTGCGCATCCTGGGTTTGCCTTACTGGTAGCAATCACCAATTTTCGTGGCTTTGATCTTGTGTCGCTACTGGCGATGGGATTGCTCTATCTGTCGTTCTGGCGTCGCGAGACACCGCAAGGTCGCCGCAAGCTATTGGCAATTGGCATCACCATGCTACTCACAGCGGTTATCCTGAATCAGCTTGGTCATTTAATACCGGTGCAACATGCCAGCCCAACGCTGTTTTTTGACAATGTACATCGCGTCAGTGAGTTGACGGGCATTCCAGCTAAAGATGCATCGAAAAATAGTTTCCCTGGCGATCACGGCATGATGCTCATTATCTTTGCCTGCTTCATGTGGCGTTATTTTGGCTTGCGCGCCTTTCTCATCGCCGCGGCTATCGTGATTATATTTTCATTGCCACGCGTGATGGCCGGTGCACATTGGTTTACCGATGTGGCGGTGGGCTCACTTTCGGTGGTGTTAGTCGGGCTGAGCTGGTGGTTATTAACGCCGGCCAGTGATGCAGTAGTGAATTGGTTTTATCGAAAACTACCGGGCAAATATAAGCCACAGGCGTAATTGATTAGCGCGGGCGATAAACGGCAATTATTTGTACCGCCCGCGCTTATTAAAAACTTAAATATATTATTAGCAAGCTAACCAAAAAAGGGTAAAACAAAAAAGTTATGTCCTTTTTAGTGGGTAAATCTTCTGTCAATTACCCTGTCCAGCGTAAAAACTCTTAAAAACCCAGCTAGACCGCGAATTAGCGCCAGTTTAACGCGCTGTTCCCTCCATTATTTCCTGATAATTGCTGATAAAGTAGGCACTCTGTTACAGATTGATTCATATCAAAAAAACCTATAAGAATTTGATTAAAAGCTCTCGCCACGGCCTCTGTAATCGGTTAACCTCAGTCGCAGTGAGGCAACAGCAGCAGAAAATTCGGCCTTTTTTACCGAGAAATTGTGGTCATTAACACAATTTAGTAATTAAGGAATTGTCTTAGGCTGATTCGCTTATTAATCTCATTCCGTTTTGTCATCTGGCTAGCGACAATCTTGTCGTAAGGACATCGAAGGAAAACCCGAATAATGGTCAAGTCTCAACCAATTCTGAGATATATTTGGCGGATCGTGCCCGCAATGGCGCTGGCAACTCTGCTCTCAGCTTGTAGTAGTACGTATGATGGACATAACGCGAATAACGAGAATCATGAAGTTAACAACCAGAATGGTTTTTTACTTCAAGCGTCTCAGGATGAATTTGAAGAAATGGTGCGCAACGTCGATGTTAAGACGCGCATCATGGATCAATATGCCGTCTGGAAAGGTGTGCGTTACCGTCTTGGTGGTGATACCAAACGGGGTATTGATTGCTCCGCCTTTGTTCAGCGCACCTTCCGCGAACAGTTTGGCTTAGATTTACCGCGCTCAACTTCAGAGCAGCAAGATACCGGCAGAGAGATTTCTCGCACCAAGTTGCGTCCAGGCGATCTTGTCCTGTTCCGCGCAGGTTCTACGGGTCGTCATGTGGGTATCTATCTCGGTAACGACAATTTCGTTCATGCTTCCACCAGCAGTGGTGTGATGATCTCAAATCTGAACGATAATTACTGGAAGAAGCGCTACCGCGAAGGCCGTCGAGTATTAAGTCGTAACCCTACTTAACGCCTCGCTTCGAACACCTTCTCAGCCAGAGAAAATCTAACGCTGCTTTGCAGCGTTTTTTTTCGTCTTTAAATGCTAAATCCTCCCTGTAAATGTAAAAAAAAGTGATTGTTTATCAGAAGAATAACAAGACTTTGTCCGTCATCTCGTTATATTCTCATTCGCTTACATCAGAGCAGCTGTGTGCAGTTAAATAATAAAAACAGAATCAGAGGAAGCACCTCATGCCACTGTCAGCGGCGCTGATGCGCCATGCCACTTTTCCTCGTCGTATCGCCTGGAGTAGCGCGATTATCGGCGTTGTCTTCTTTGTTTTATTTACCTCAATATTATTAAATTTGACCTGGCATCATCGCGAAAAGCAGCACCACCAGTTATTAGTGAATAGCCGAGATGCACTGCAACATTCGTTGACGACCTTGATCGATAACACCCTCAATCCCCTTCTGCCTTTTAGTCATGCTAACTGCCACGCGATTAATCGTGAGTTAACGTCGCGCGCAGCTTTTGCCGGTAATCTTCGTGCTATCTTGCTGGTCAAAGACGGCAATGCCTTTTGCTCATCTGCCACCGGCAGCTTTTTTCTGCCGCTGAATATTATCTCTGCACAGACCGATCCCGCGCGCGACACCGATTTGCAGTTATTAAGCGGCACACCATTGCAACCGTCCAAACCGGCTGTGGCGATCTGGCTGAAAAATCCCGGCAGCACGCAGTCAGGCGTGTTTGCCACGCTCAATTTAAGTTTGGAACCGTATCAGCTGCTGGCTTCGTATCATCCTGAGATTTCAGGCATGGCGCTGGAAGCACAAAACAGTGCCATCACCAGTTGGCAGCAGGCAGTCACTAAAAATGATGATTTGCCGCCTTCGCTGATGCAGCTTCAGTTATCCGGCTTTCCGCTGCAATTTGTTTTGTATGGCTCAACCTTGTCACGCAGCGATTACCAGTTCATCTTTCTGAGTGGAACGCTGCTTTCGCTGCTGGTGGGCGGCGTCTGCTGGTTGCTGTTTTCGCTGTGTAAACAGCCGGGAAAAGAGATTCTGCAAGGGATTAAACGGGGTGAGTTTCATGTGGAATATCAGCCACTGATCACTTCTTATAACGGTCAGCCTTATGGCGCAGAAGCGTTGCTCCGCTGGACGCATCCTACTGAGGGCGCCATTCCGCCTGATGTGTTTATTAATTATGCTGAAACGCAAAATCTGATCATTCCGCTGACACGTCACCTGTTCCAGCTCGTTGCACGTGATGCACATCTGCTGAGCCGCCACGTTCCTGCCGGCACCATTATGGGACTGAATATTTCTCCGCTGCATCTGGCTTCCGAGACATTTCGCGATGACGTTCTGTGCTGGATGAAAGCCATGCCTGTCGATCATTTCAGCTACGTATTTGAAATTACTGAGCGCACCATTGTGCGTGATAAAAGCGCCGGTGAACTGTTTAGTTGGCTGCATCGTCAGGGCATCAAAATCGCCATAGATGATTTCGGCACCGGCCACAGCGCGCTGATCTATCTGGAAAGATATGCCTTCGATTATTTGAAAATTGATCGCGGTTTTGTGCAAAGCATCGGGACGGAAACCGTGACATCGCCTGTTTTGGACACCGTGTTGCAGTTGGCAAAGCAGCTGAAGATGAAAACGGTCGCAGAAGGGGTAGAAACCGGCGATCAGGCCGCCTGGCTGATCAATCGCGGCGTTACCCATCTGCAAGGCTACATCTTCAGCAGACCCTTGCGGCCTGAACCGTTAATCGACTACTTTGAGCTTCACAGCGCCTGACCTGCCGTTGGGATTAGGATACTGCTACGCTTTGTTGCTATGACCGACAAGAGAGCGCCATGCTTATACTGCTTCGCTTTTTAACCTTGCTGCTTTGCACTTTTATTGCCCCGCTATACGCGGCAACAATTCAGGAAAGTTATGCCATCGCCGATCTCGGTGAGCCAAAGTATGCCGTTAATTTCACGCATTACGATTACGTCAATTCCGCTGCGCCCAAAGGCGGTAAAATCACCATGGCGGTGGTAGGAACTTACGATAACTTCAATCGCTTCGCCTCGCGTGGCAATCCCGGCGTCAATACCGACACACTTTATGATCGCTTGTTCACCAACTCTGATGATGAACCCGGCAGCTATTATCCGCTGATTGCTGAATCCGCTCGCTATCCCAGCGATTTTAGCTGGATGGAAATCACCCTCAATCCACGCGCGCAATTCCAGGATGGTACGCCCATCACTGCCAATGATGTGGCTTTCACTTTTGGAAAGTTCATGAGCGAAGGCGTGCCGCAATTTCGTGTGGTTTACAGAGGCGTTAACGTGAAGGCGCTCAATCCTTTGACGGTGCGCATTGACCTGCCAAAACCAGACAGAGATTTATTGCTTGGCCTGATGACGTTGCCTGTGATTTCACAGAAATTTTGGCAAGATAAAAAGTTTAACGAACCGCTGAGTCGCCCGCCGTTATCGAGCGGCCCTTACCGTGTCAGTAACTGGAAATTGGGCCAATTTATTGAATACAGCCGGGTAAAAAATTACTGGGCAGCCAATCTGCCGGTGAATCGCGGACGCTTTAACTTTGATCAGATACGTTACGACTATTATCTCGACGATAACGTGGCTTTCGAAGCATTTAAAGCCGGTGCGTTTGATCTGCGCGAAGAGTCATCCGCTAAAAAGTGGGCTACGCAATATCGCGGGCGCAACTTCAGTAATCACCATATCGTCAAAGAGACCACGCCAAATACTGCATCAACCGACACGCGCTGGCTGGCGTTCAACAATGAAAAGCCGCTGTTTAGCGATCGCCGGGTGCGGCAGGCGCTGGGCTTAGCGTTTGATTTTGAATGGATGAACAAAGCACTGTTTTATGGCGCTTATCAGCGTGCCAGCAGCTATTTCCAGAATACGGAATATGCTGCCAGCGGTCTCCCCGATGCCGACCAACTGGCGCTGTTGGCGCCTTATAAAGCGCAATTGCCGCCTGAGTTGTTTACACAAAAATATGCCCCCCCCCATTCCGATGGCAGTGGTTACGATCGTGGTAATTTGTTGAAAGCGCTGAAGCTATTGAAAGAGGCGGGCTGGAGCATTAAAAACCGGCGCCTGATAAACGATAAAACGGGCCAACCCTTTACGGTTGAGTTGCTGCTGCGCGGCGGCACCAACAATGAGTGGGCGTTGCCGTTTCAGCACAGCTTGTCCCGCTTAGGGATCAGCTTGACGCTGCGTCAGATCGACAGCTCGCAATATCTGCGTCGCTGGCGTGAAGGCGACTACGATATGATTTCTACCGCCTATTTAGCCATGCCAACGCCCTCCTCCAGCCTGCAAACCAGCTGGCAATCGGAATACATCGCCTCATCGTGGAATACCGCACGCGTAAAAGATCCCATTGTTGATCACTTCGTGAAAACGATTATGGCGCATCAGGGCGATGCCAAAGCGTTGTTACCGCTGGGCCAAGCGTTAGATCGTATTTTACTGTGGAATGCCTATATGATTCCGATGTGGTTCAATGCTGAACAGCGGCTAGCCTACTGGGATAAATATTCTCATCCTGCCATCAAACCCGCTTACAGCAACGGGCTCGATACGTGGTGGTATGACGTGAACAAAGCCGCACGTTTACCGGCTGATCAACGCTAAGGAGAACGCAGTTGGCGGCATATTTCCTACGCAGGTTTTTACTGATCATTCCAACATTGTGGGCAATTATCACCCTCAATTTTTTTATTGTGCAGATAGCGCCCGGCGGTCCTGTTGATCAGGCGCTGGCAAACATTCAGTTTGGACAAACTACCGGATTACCCGGCGGCGGCGCAGATAACAGCGGCGCACGCGCCAGCCTCAATCATGTCAATCCTGGCGACAATCAATACCGCGGAGCACGCGGGCTTGACCCGGAAGTGATTGCAGAGATCAAACAGCGTTACGGCTTCGATAAGCCCTTATGGCAGCGCTACGTGGAGATGCTGTGGAACTATGTCCGCTTCGACTTTGGCGACAGCCTGTTTCGCAGCGCATCGGTGCTGCATCTGATCAAAGAGAGTTTACCGGTCTCCATTAGCCTGGGATTATGGAGCACGTTGATTATCTATCTGGTTTCCATTCCGTTGGGCATCAAAAAAGCGGTGCGCAACGGCAGCGCCTTTGATATCTGGAGCAGCACCTTTATCATCATCGGCTACTCCATTCCCGCTTTTCTGTTTGGCATCATGTTGATTGTGTTATTCGCTGGCGGCAGTTATCTCGACTGGTTTCCGCTGCGTGGATTAACCTCACCGCAGTTTGATAGCTTACCGTGGTACAGCAAAGTGCTGGATTACCTATGGCACATCAGCTTGCCGGTATTGGCGACGGTTATCGGTGGGTTTGCGACCTTAACCATGCTGACCAAAAACGCCTTTCTTGATGAGATTCGCAAGCAATATGTGGTCACGGCGCGCGCCAAAGGCGTGCCGGAACGGCGCATTCTTTACCATCACGTTTTTCGTAATGCGATGCTGCTGGTGATCGCCAGTTTCCCCGCCACCTTTATCAGTATGTTCTTCACCAGCTCGGTATTGATTGAAGTGATGTTCTCGCTGAACGGGCTGGGTTTACTGGGTTACGATGCCACCATTCAACGCGATTATCCGGTGATGTTTGGCACGTTATACATCTTTACTTTGATTGGCTTGCTGATGAATATTCTCAGTGATTTGACCTACACATTGGTCGATCCGCGTATCGATTTCGAGGGCCGCTGATGACATTATCTCCTATCAATCAGCAGCGCTGGCAGCGCTTTCGTGATAACCGGCGTGGCTATTGGTCACTGTGGGTTTTTCTCCTCCTTTTTTTGCTTTCACTCTGCGCCGAGCTGATCGCCAATGACAAACCCTTGGTCGTTCACTACCAGCATCGCTGGTATGCGCCGCTGTTTTTCAACTACAGTGAAACCGATTATGGTGGGGAGCTGGCCACCGCCGCCGATTATCAGGATCCCTGGCTACAGCAGCGCATTGCGCAGCAAGGTTGGGCAATATGGGCGCCGATACGTTTTAGCGACAGCACCATTAATTATTCCAGCCAGGTTCCGTTTCCTTCTCCGCCATCCGGGCAAAACTGGCTTGGCACCGACGCCAACGGTGGCGATGTGCTGGCACGCTTATTATACGGCACGCGAATTTCGTTACTTTTTGGCTTGATGCTGACGCTCTTCTCCAGCGTGATCGGCATTGTGATTGGCGCAATACAAGGCTACTTTGGCGGCAAAATCGATCTGGTTGGGCAGCGCCTGATTGAAGTCTGGTCTGGCATGCCGTCGCTGTTCCTGCTGATTTTGCTTTCCAGCGTAATCCAGCCTGGCTTCTGGTGGCTGCTTTTGGTGACGGTGATTTTTGGTTGGATGAGCCTGGTCAGCGTGGTGCGGGCCGAATTCTTGCGAACGCGTAATTTCGATTATATCCGCGCGGCGCAAGCGCTGGGCGTCAGCGATGGACGCATTATGCTGCGCCATATTCTGCCCAATGCGATGGTGGCTACGCTGACTTTCCTGCCGTTTATTCTTTGCGGATCGATTACCACCCTGACTTCACTCGACTTTCTGGGTTTTGGGCTGCCAATCGGTTCACCCTCGCTGGGTGAGCTTTTGCTGCAAGGTAAAAATAACCTGCAAGCGCCATGGCTTGGCTTGTCGGGCTTTTTCTCGCTGGCGATCTTGTTGTCGCTACTGATTTTTATCGGCGAAGCGGTGCGCGACGCCTTTGATCCCAGCAAAGGAATCTAAATGACTTCGCCGCTGCTTGCTATTAATCATCTGTCTGTGGCATTCCGCCGGGGCGAAACGCTTCGTCCGGTGGTCAATGATGCTTCACTGCAAATCCACGCCGGTGAAACGCTGGCGCTGGTGGGGGAATCGGGTTCGGGTAAAAGCGTGACCGCGTTGTCGGTGATGCGCCTGCTGCACACCTCATCGGTTGCCTATCCCAGCGGAGAGATTTTGTTCGAAGGCAACGATCTGCTGCATGCCGAGGAACGTGTGCTGCGCGGCATTCGCGGTAATCAAATAGCGATGATTTTTCAGGAACCGATGGTGTCGCTTAATCCTTTGCACCATGTTGAAAAACAGCTGTATGAAGTGCTTTCGCTGCATCGCGGCATGCGGCGGGAAGCAGCGCGAGCAGAAATTATCACCTGTCTCGATCGCGTTGGCATCCGCCAGCCCGCTTCGCGGCTTAATGATTTTCCGCATCAGCTTTCCGGCGGTGAGCGCCAGCGCGTCATGATTGCCATGGCTTTACTCACCCAGCCAAAACTGTTGATTGCCGATGAGCCCACCACAGCGCTGGATGTAACAGTGCAGGCGCAAATCCTTAATTTACTGCGTGAATTGCAGCGCGAACTCAACATGGGCATGTTGTTCATTACCCATAACCTGCACATTGTGCGTCAACTGGCAGACAACGTCAGCGTGATGCGTCACGGCAGTGTGGTTGAACACAATTGCTGCCAAACGCTGCTTAATCAGCCCCAACATCCCTACACGCAACAGCTGTTGGCCGCCGAGCCGGAAGGTCGTGCCCTGCCCCTTGCCAGCGATGCGCCCGTGATTTTGCAAGTGGAAAATCTGCGCGTGGCTTTCCCGCTGCGCCGCGGATTATTCAAGCGTCAGGTCGGCGAAAAGGTGGCATTAAATAACCTCAGCTTTAGCCTGAAACGGGGTGAAAGTCTGGGGTTGGTTGGCGAATCGGGTTCCGGGAAAAGCACTACCGGGCTGGCGCTGTTGCGGCTGATTCAGGCACAAGGCGAAATTTGGTTCGATGGACACCCGCTGCATCACATGCCGCGCAAGCAGCTGTTGCCACTGCGTCGGCGCATTCAGGTGGTGTTTCAGGATCCCAACTCTTCACTCAATCCCCGCATGACGGTGCAGCAAATTATCGCTGAAGGATTAGCCGTGCATCGTCCTGATCTCAGCGCTGTACAGCAGGAATCGCAGGTTATCGCAGTAATGGAAGAAGTCGGTTTGGAGGCCGAAAGCCGCCATCGTTATCCGGTTGAGTTTTCCGGTGGGCAGCGGCAACGCATTGCCATTGCGCGTGCGCTGGTGTTAGAACCGGATTTGATGGTGCTGGATGAACCCACATCCTCACTCGATCGCTCCGTACAAAAGCAGATCCTGACGCTGCTGCGTCGTTTGCAGCAGCAACGTCAGTTGAGTTATCTGTTTATTAGTCATGATTTAGATGTGGTGCGCACGCTCTGCCATCAGCTGATTGTGCTGCGCCAGGGCGAGGTGATTGAACAGGGAGAATGCGAAAAACTGTTTGCTGCGCCGGGTGAAGCCTACACGCGTGAGCTGCTGGCTTCTGCACAGCTGAGTGCCGGTTAGCTTTACCTGTAAATTAGTGCCCGTGAAAGGTCTCAGCAATCGCAACACCCTGATTTTTTAAGCAACAGTTGGTGGCGCTTTCGTCGCTGCGTTGGATGAATAAACAAGGCTGCCCTTCGCACTCAGCGACTTTGCCATCGACCTGAATTGCGGCCAGTACCTCTTTTAGCTGATGCAAAATTTCCCAGGCAGGATGCCCATCGTGGCTGATTAGACGTAGCGCAATAATATCCTGTTCATCTGTCACCCCATCATCAGCTTCGATGGCACTGTGATGATCGCTAACCCAGCGAAAACGCTGTGGCAGGCGATGCACAATCGAAAGTTGCCGCATAATTAGTTATGTCTCCCAGAGATCGACTCTCAATTCACGACGAATAGCGAGTAGCGCAGTGAATCCCTTTTCCCGGTCAAAACAGAATACGGACGTCAAGGCTTGTCTTCTCGTTTCAAAACACTGCATGTCGGAAATTTTATTTTTTGCGAGTGATCTCGCAATTTAGGCTATATGTACCGCGTTCAGCAGCACTTAACAATCATTTTAGACGCAATGCTATTACTTTTTTGGTTATATTTTTTCACATAAAAGAAACATCACACCCGATTCTGGGTGTGATGACGAAAGGGTTTGGTGCAGAACGAAACGGCTGTGCCTGGATCAGGCAGCAGCGCGTGGGCGGGAAGCGTAGAGAAACAGCAGAATAGAAATCGTCGAACACAATGCAATGGTGCCGACCATGGGCCAGGCGCTGGTAAAGCTCACCAGTGAAAGCAATGCACCCACTAACGCACCCACGCCAAAACGCAGCGTTCCCGCCAGCGAAGATGCCGTGCCAGCCATGTGCGGAAACTCATCCAAAATCACCGCCATGGCGTTTGATGAAACCATCGATACGCAACCAATAAACATCGCTATGCCGAAAACCAGCGGTAAAAATCCCAGATTCAACGCGCTGGCGACCAGCAGCCAAACACCCATGCAGAACTGAATCAACAGCCCTAAACGAAACATCGCGACTGGACCGAAACGGCGCACGGCGCGGCTGTTAATCAGCGTCATCACAAACAGGAAAATCACGTTGAGGCCAAAATAGTAACCAAAGTTTTGCGGCGAGACGTGGTTAAGCTCGATATAAACAAAAGGCCCGGCATTAAGAAAAGTAAACAAGCCGGCAAATGAGAAGCCGCTCGACAACATATAACTGAACGCGCGTTTATGGCGAAACAACGTGACAAAATTGCCGAGCGTGGTGCGCAGGTTAAAGCGCTGCCGCTGTTCCGGTTTTAACGTTTCACGGATCTGGGTGGCTACCAGTATGGCGGTAATCACACCGGCGAAAGAAAGTGCCCAGAAAATGGCGTGCCAGTTCCAAATCAGCAGCAACCAACCGCCAACAATCGGGGCCAATAGCGGTGCGATGGTGGTGATCAACATGACAAACGACATCATGCGCGAAAAGTCCTCTTTTGAGTAACTGTCACGCATCAAGGCGTTAATCACCACACTGGCGGCGGCGGCAGATAAACCATGGAGAAAGCGCATGGCAATCAGCTGATCGATAGATTGCGACAGCGCACAGGCTGCCGCAGCGCAGGAAAAAATCAAGGTGCCCAAGGTGATCACCGGCTTGCGGCCAAAACTGTCGGCCAGCGGCCCGTACACCAGCTGCCCAATGGCAAAGCCGAGAATGTACAGATTCAGCGTCATTTGCACGCTACCCGCCGACACCGCAAACTCACGGGCGATCTGCGGCATTGCAGGCAGATACATATCAATCGATAACGGCATTAACATCGCCAATAAACCGAGGATAACCACTAATCCCACCGGTGAATTTTTTTCCTTGCGCACAAAAACTCCCGCTATTTTTGTTTTAGTTCATCGGGCAAGCCGACGCTGGCAATCTCTTCTTCGGTCAGTGGACGGTATTCACCCGGCGCTAAATCCTCGCCCAGCGCTATCTCGCCAATCCGCTCACGATGTAATCCCACTACACGGTTGCCGACTGCGGCAAACATGCGTTTGACCTGGTGATAACGTCCTTCACTGATGGTTAGCAGCACTTCAGTGGGAGTAATAATTTCTAACTGTGCAGGCTGCGTCAGATTCTTTTCACCATGCAGCTGTACGCCCGCCGTGAACTGCGCTTCCGTCTCATCGCTGATCGGTGCTTCCAGCGTTACGCGGTAAGTCTTATCACAATGGTGACGCGGTGAAGTGATACGGTGTGACCATTGTCCATCATCCGTCAATAACACTAAACCGGTGGTATCAATGTCCAGGCGGCCAGCTGCGTGCAGCTTGAACGACATCGGTTCTTCAATGAAATAGAGAATGGTTGGATGATCGGGATCGTCGTTGGCGCAGACGTAGCCTTGCGGTTTATTCAGCATGAAATAGCGCGGGCCAGTCTGCATCTGCAGCACATTGCCGTCGAACTCTACCGCGTGATCGGGCAGCAGTTTGAAAGCGGTGTCACGCACCACTTCACCGTTGACGGTCACTTTATGATTACGGATTTCACGTGCAGCGATGGCACGGCTGACTTCCAGTTGCTGAGAGATGAATTTATCGAGTCGCATGAATTCGTTTTGCCTGTTACTGCGGAGGGAAACTGAAACGGTGTTTTTAACCGTTGAAATTGTGCGGGAAGTATAGCCTGAACCGACGCTGCCTGACAGAGCGTTTGCTGCGCTTTCATGGCATAATTACGGCTGTTTTTATAAAAGTGATGAGCATGTCTTTTACCTTACGCCCTTATCAACAGGATGCGGTTAATGCCACCGTGGCGTATTTCCGTCGTCATAATCAACCCGCGGTGATTGTGTTACCTACCGGCGCGGGAAAAAGTCTGGTGATTGCGGAACTGGCGCGGCTGGCGCGTGGCCGGGTGTTAGTTCTGGCCCACGTTAAAGAGCTGGTGGCGCAGAACCATGCCAAATATCAGGCGTACGGCCTGGAAGCCGACATCTTCGCGGCGGGCCTGCAACGCAAAGAGAGTCAGCGCAAGGTGGTGTTTGGCAGCGTGCAATCGGTGGCACGTAACCTTGCTCAGTTCGACAGCGCCTTCTCGTTGGTCATTGTCGATGAGTGTCATCGCATTGGTGATGACAGCGGCAGCCAATATCAGCAAATTTTCACGCATCTGCGCCAACACAATCCGCAACTGCGCCTGCTCGGCTTGACCGCCACGCCCTTCCGTCTTGGCAAAGGCTGGATTTATCATTTCCACTATCACGGCATGGTACGCGGCGATGAAAAAGCGCTGTTTCGTGACTGCATCTACGAATTACCGCTGCGTTACATGATCAAGCATCAGTTTTTAGTGCCGCCAGAGCGACTCGATATGCCGGTGGTGCAATACGACTTTAGCCGCCTGACTGCACAAGCCAACGGGTTATTCAGCGAAGCCGATCTGAATCGCGAATTGAAGCAGCAGCAGCGTGTGACCCCGCACATTATTCGTCAGATCGTCGAATTTGCTGAAGATCGCCTTGGCGTGATGATTTTCGCCTCAACCGTTGAGCACGCACGTGAGATTTTGCGTTTGCTGCCCGATAACAGCGCCTTAGTGTCGGCAGAAACACCGGCTAAAGAGCGTGATGCGCTAATCCTGGCGTTTAAAGCGCAGCAGCTGAAGTTTCTGGTGAACGTCGCAGTATTGACCACCGGTTTTGATGCACCGCATGTCGATTTGATTGCCATTCTGCGCCCGACCGAATCGGTGAGTCTATATCAGCAGATCGTTGGGCGCGGCTTGCGCCTGTCGCCGGGTAAAACCGACTGTTTGATTCTGGACTACGCTGGCAATCCCCACGATCTGTTTACGCCAGAAGTGGGCGCGCCCAAAGGGGCAAGCGATAATCAGCCGGTGCAAGTTTTCTGTCCGGCCTGCGGTTTTGCCAATACGTTTTGGGGTAAAACCACCGCTGATGGCATGATCATTGAACACTTTGGTCGCCGTTGTCAGGGCGTGCTGGAAGATGATGAGGGCGAACGTGAACAGTGCGATTATCGGTTTCGCTTTAAAAGTTGTCCTGACTGCGGAGCGGAAAATGACATTGCCGCACGTCGCTGCCATCAGTGCGACAAAATTCTGGTCGACCCTGACGACATGTTAAAAGCGGCGCTGAAGCTCAAGGATGCCTTGGTATTGCGCTGCGGCGGCATGACACTGGAACAAGGCCGCGATGACAAAGGCGAATGGCTGAAAGCCACCTATTTTGATGAAGACGGCACCAGCGTTAGCGAACGTTTTCGGCTGCAAAGCCCTGCGCAACGTAAAGCGTTTGAGCAGCTGTTTATGCGCCCGCATCAACGTGCGCCCGGCGTGCCGTTGGGTTGGCAAACCGCTGCGGATGTATTGGCTTTACAACCGCTGCTGCGTCATCCCGACTTCGTGGTGGCGCGCGCCAAAGGTCGTTTTTGGCAGATTCGTGAGAAGGTGTTTGATTATCAAGGCCGCTTTCGCCGCGCAAATGAACTGGGATAATCATTTGCCCGCCTTTGGCATAAGGGCTATAATGCCGCCCGCTTTTGCATGTGCATCAGCGATTTTGAATAACCCTCCTGTTGCTGGGTCGCCTGTAGCAGGAATCATAAAGAGAAATATCAATGTTCACTATCAATGCAGTAGAACGTAAAGAGCAGGGTAAGGGTGCGAGCCGCCGCCTGCGTACAGCGAACCGCTTCCCAGCTATCATTTATGGTGGTAATGAAGCCGCTGTTGCTATCGACCTGGATCACGATTCCGTAATGAACCAGCAGACCAAGCCTGGCTTCTACGACGAAGTCATCACTCTGGTTGTTGATGGTAAAGAAGTTAAAGTTAAAGTGCAGGCTGTTCAGCGTCACCCGTTCAAGCCAAAACTGCACCACATCGACTTCGTTCGCGCTTAATCGCCGAATGGGTTGAAAGTAGAGGGGCCGGTTGAGAAACCGGCCCTTTTATTTTGCCTGCAATCTTGCCGGGTTCGGTTAACGCTTACGCGATTTCTGCCACTTGCACCTTCGATTCAATAAATGCCACTACCGCCCGCGTCACATCCGCTGTTTTCGCCGTGCCGCCCACATCTGGCGTCAATATCCCTTTTGCACACACATTTTCGATCGCTTCCATAACCAACGCTGCCGCGTCATGTTCACCGAGATGCTGGAGCATCTGCACCGCAGTCCAGAAACTGGCAACCGGATTCGCCACGCCTTTGCCGGTGATATCAAAAGCTGAGCCGTGAATCGGTTCAAACATAGAAGGGAAACGTCGTTCAGGATCGATGTTCGCCGTTGGCGCGACGCCAAGGCTGCCCGCCAGCGCACCGGCCAGGTCAGAGAGAATGTCGGCGTGCAGATTGGTCGCGACAATGGTATCCAGGCTTTGCGGATGTAGCGTCATGCGATGCGTCATCGCATCCACCAGCATTTTGTCCCACTTCACGTCAGGAAATTCCAGTGCCACTTCAGCCGCAATTTCATCCCACATCACCATGCCGTGTCGCTGCGCATTCGATTTGGTGACGACCGTCAGCAATTTGCGCGGACGCGACTGAGCCAGTTTAAAGGCATACCGCATAATACGGGTGACGCCAACGCGGGTAAAAATCGCGACTTCTGTTCCTACTTCCTCCGGCAAGCCTTTATGTGTCCGACCACCGTTACCCGAATATTCCCCTTCCGAGTTTTCACGCACAATCACCCAGTCGAGATCGCCAGGTCCGCAATGACGCAGCGGTGGCGTAATCCCCGGCAGAATTTTGGTTGGGCGCACGTTGGCATATTGATCAAAGCCCTGGCAAATCGGCAAACGCAGGCCCCATAACGTGATGTGATCGGGAACGTCTGGTGCGCCCACCGCACCAAAGTAAATGGCGTCAAATTTCTTCAGCGTTTGCAGCCCCTGTTCCGGCATCATCACGCCGTGCTGTTTATAGTAATCCGAACCCCAGTCAAAGGTTTCAACGGCAAATTTCAAACCGCTGTTTTGACGCTCCAGCGCGCGCAGCACCTCAATGCCCGCAGAGATCACTTCAGGGCCGATACCGTCAGCAGGAATAGCAGCAATAGAATAAGTACGCATAGGATTCTCCAGAATCAATTAATGGGTTTTAGCATGAGGAGTTTTAGGATGAGCCAGCTCAGCCGCCTGCGGAGTTTTGCTATTGGCAGACAGCAGGAAAACGATCACAGCAGAGAGCGCCAGCAAACCGGCGACGAAATAGAGCCCCCACGTGTAGGCGCCAGTTTGCTGGCGAATAACGCCAATCATCATCGGTCCTACGAAGCCGCCCAGATTGCCGATGGAATTAATAGTGGCGATGCCTGCCGCCGCAGCCGGGCCTGAAAGAAACAGCGTTGGCATGCTCCACAGCGGCGGTTTTGAGCAACTGATCCCTACCGTGACCAGCGTTAAGGCCAAGATCACTGCCAGCAGCGAACTGACATTACCGGCGTAGATTAGCCCCGCCGCAGCCAGCAAACAGGCCCCTATCACGTGCCAACTGCGTTCACCGGTACGATCGGAATGACGCGCCCAGAGGATCATCGCGATTACGCCGATCACCGCTGGAAACGCATTGAGAAAACCAATGTTCATCGACGACGCGCCGAAGGAGTGAATGATCTGAGGCGACCAAATGCCCAGCGTGTAAAGCCCGGCTGAAGTGCCGAAATAGACCAGCGCCAGCGCGAATACACGACGATCGGCCAGGCCGCGCCAAACGCTGCTGTGGCCCTGTTTTACTGCCCTCGCCTGCTCTTCAGCCTGCATAGTGTTCTGCAACCATGCGCGCTCTTCGTCAGTCAACCATTTGGCTTTCGCCGGACGATCGGTCAGAAAAAACAGCACCACAACGCCAAAGATCACCGCAGGAACGGCTTCCAACATGAACATCCACTGCCAGCCGGCATAACCCAGCAAGCCGTGCATTTCCAACAGCGCCGCCGAAAGCGGGGAACCCAACGCCGTTGAGAGGGGAGCTGCCGCCATAAAAATGGCCGTGACCTGCGCACGGCGCGCTGCCGGAAACCAGAAACTAAGGTAAAGAATGATGCCGGGAAAAAATCCAGCTTCGGCCACGCCCAGTAAAAAGCGCAAGATATAAAAACTGGTCGTGCCTTGCACAAAAGCCATGCAGGCCGAAACCAATCCCCATGTGATCATCACGCGGGCAATCCAAATACGTGCCCCGACTTTATGCAAAATAAGATTGGACGGTACTTCAAACAAAAAATAACCCAGAAAAAAGATACCTGCGCCCAAACCAAATACCGTTGGTGAAAAACCTAAATCCTGATTCATGGTTAACGCAGCAAAGCCAATATTTACGCGGTCAAGAAAAGCGATGAAATAAAGCAGCATAATGAAGGGCACAATGCGTAGAGTTACTTTACGCATCACCCTTTTTTCGAGGTGAGAGTTCATATTAAAGTGCTCCAGGTTTGTGTAGGGAATGTTATTTTTTTGTGTTCGAGCTCAGTATGCCGATTTGCTGAGAGTTATCATTGGCGCGGGTTTATATAAATTATTTGAATAATGAGCGAGCGGAAAATTTATGGATATAAATCAATTGCGATGCTTCATTGCGGTAGGCCAGGATCTCCATTTTGGCCGCGCAGCACAAAGAATGGAAATGATGCCTGCGTCACTAAGTCGCTTTATTCGCTTGCTGGAAGAGGACCTTGGCGTGCGGTTGTTAAACCGTTCAACCCGCAACGTGGCATTAACCCAAGAAGGCGTAGAATTTTTTGATGAAGCGGTAAAGTTGGTGACGCAATTTGATGAGCTTGCGCTGAGATTTAGAGCAGCAAATAAACGTGGCAGGAAAATATTGCGTATTGGCGCCATTGATAGCGCAGCACAGGGTTTAATTCCCCACCTGTTAAATCACTTTATGCAAATTTACCCAGATACGGATATTCATTTAAGCGAAGACAAAACGGTTAACCTTATTCCCCGTTTAAAATCGGGTTGGCTGGATATGATTTTTATTCGGCCACCGGAAAGTCTCGATGCCCGCCTTGATATGCGCTTAATTACCCGCGAAACCTGCGTGCTTGCCGTGCCGGTGAATCACACCCTGGCGAACAGAGACGTGGTTAGCGTAATGGACTTTAAAGAGGAGTCGATGATTGTGCCGGAGCGCAGGACCCGACCGCATAGCCACGATTTGACCATGAATATCTTTAAATCTGCTGGACTTACGCCCCATATTGCGCAATTTGCTGAAGAGAAGCAGACCATTTTAAGCTTTGTCTCTGCCGGGCTGGGATTAGCGATCGTTCCCACGTCGTTTCGCAACATTAACAGCGAAGGCGTGACCTATATTTCACTCAGCATTGATGAAAAAGTAAAAAAACTGCCGCTGAGTGTCGCTTGGCTAAAAGGCAACGATGAACCCAACGTCATGGCCTTACTGCAGATTTTATCAGAGAACAAAGCGATGTTGGTTCAGCCACTCTGAGGGCAATGCTGATTTCAAATCATCTTTAATTTGTTTGAGATACTTCAAAAAAGTAGGTGAAAAGAAAATGTCCTGTTTCAAAGGAAACCGGGCGAGGATGTGCCCGGCTTTTCAGTTATTTGCTGCTGGTACGACGCTGTAGCTGATCGCGCAAATTCGGTGGCGTTCCTTTAATGGTCAGCGTGTCGGTGGCCGGATCCCAAAAGATTCGCTCGCCGAGCAGCATGGCATCAAAATTCAACGTTAATCCTCCACCGCTGCCTGCAAACTTGGTTAACTGACGCAACGTGCTGCGGTCTGCGGGGAAGTGTTCCTCCAGCTCGTAACCCTGCTCTTGGGTAAACGCCTGAAAGGTTTTTTCGCCTAATGGCGGCAGTTCGCTTGAAAGATCTTCCAAAGCAATTTCTTCGCCCGCCTGCAGTTGATCGTTGCAGTAGGTGTAAACCTGCTGACGATAATTTTGACGTTCGTTTTTATCCAGGTTCGATTCGTCGCAATAATCGTCTACCGCCTGCAGCAAGCCACGGTTTTGCGCTTTGGTATCTAAACCGACTTCTGCGCCGAGGAAGTCCATGAAGAAATCAGACACTTTACGCCCAACCCGACCACGCAGGAAGGTCAGATAGCGAGTCGATTCTGGATTGGTTTCCCATTCGGTTAAATCAATGCGTGCCACAATATCGGCATGATTAATATCCAGATAATGGGTGCTGCTGATATCCATCTGCTCATTAACACGCATGCTGGACTGGCTGTTCAGCACCGTTACCAGCAAATATTCCACCGCCAGATAGCGATACTGGATAAACAGCACCACGCCACCTTCGGCAAACGGATATTTTGCCAGCTCATCGCGCAGACGGCCGGTAGCTGCACGGCTGAAGGCGAGAAAATCATCGTTGCCTTTGCGGCAGTTGCGTAGCGCTTCCGCCAGTTCGCTGTCGGTATTAAACAGGCCGTAAGCTTTACTTTTGACGCTGTAAACGCGGTGCAACTCTTCCACCATCGACTCAACTGTTTTCGTCGCGGGCAGCAAGGAATCGCGCAGCAGCAGCTCTAACTGATTCTCATCACGTTTGATTAACTGATGCAGGGCAATCTGGTCGATATCCAGACTCATGGTAGACTCTCCTTTAAGCTCAGGCGCGTATTCAATCACCGCCTGCAATGGCTTTCAACTCCATGCGTAAAACCAACGGTGCGCTTTCGATAAAAGTGCGGAAAAAACCGCGTTGTTACGGTAATATATCGCCTTTTGAAACGAGATTAGACGACGATATGCCACAATCATCCCGTTATAGTGACGAACGCGTAGAACAACTCCTCGCGAAAATGGTGCAGGTTCTGGAAAAAGACCAGGCGCCAACCGACCTTTCCCTGATGGTGTTGGGGAACATGGTCACCAATTTGATCAACAACGATGTGGCCCCGGCTCAACGCCGTTCACTGGCCCGATCTTTCGCTGAAGCTTTGCAGTCTTCAGTCCGTGACGATAACGCTCATTAATTTGATCTCATAATATGGTAACCAACCGGCAGCGCTACCGCGAAAAAGTCTCCCAGATGATCAGCTGGGGGCATTGGTTTGCGTTGTTTAATATTTTATTCGCGCTGATTTTAGGCAGTCGCTACCTGTTGGTCGCCGACTGGCCCTCTTCGCTGACTGGGCGTATTTACGCCTATAGCAGCTGGATTGGCCACTTCAGCTTTATCGTCTTTGCGGCTTATCTGCTGATTATCTTCCCACTCACCTTCGTGGTGATGTCGCAGCGCCTGTTAAGGGTGTTATCGGCGGTGGTGGCCACTGCCGGATTAACATTGGTGATGGTGGACAGCGCGGTGTTTAGCCGCTTTCACTTGCACCTCAATCCCGTGGTCTGGGAACTGGTCATTAACCCCGACCAAAGCGAAATGGCGCGTGACTGGCAGCTAATGTTTATCAGCGTGCCGCTGATCTTCCTGGTGCAAATGCTGTTCGCTACCTGGAGCTGGCAGAAGCTGCGCAGCCTTAATCGTCGATCCTTTGGCAAGCCGCTGGCGGCGCTGTTTATCAGCGCCTTTTTCGCCAGTCACCTGATGTATATCTGGGCGGATGCTAACTTCTATCGTCCGATTACCATGCAGCGCGCCAACTTACCGCTCTCTTATCCGATGACGGCACGCCGTTTTCTTGAACGTCATGGCTTGCTGGATGCGCAGGAGTATCAGCGTCGACTGGTGCAGCAAGGCGATCCTGAAGCGCTGTCAGTGCAATATCCACTCAGTGATATCACTTTCCGCGACGCGGGTACGCGCAACAATCTGCTGGTGATTACGGTCGATGGCCTGAACAGCGCCAGCATGGCAAAAGCGTTGCCTGAACTGAACCAGTTCGCCAATGATAATGTGCGGTTTACGCAGCACTTTAGTGCAGGCGATACGCCTGAAAAAGGGCTGTTTGGCCTGTTTTATGGCATCTCCTCAAGCTATATGAATGGCGTGCTGGCGTCGCGTACGCCATCGGTGCTGCTCGGCGCGTTGAGCAGCCAGGGTTATCAGCTTGGTTTGTTCTCGTCTGACGGCTTTAATCTGCCGCTTTATCGCCAGGCATTGCTGACCGACTATTCGTTGCCCGCCAGCAACAGTCAGCCAAACAGCGCCACCGTGACGCAATGGCAAAACTGGTTAAATCAGCAGAAAGGCGAAGGTAATCCGTGGTTCTCATGGGTCGCACTGAATGGCGTCAATCTCAGCAGTGATAATGCCAAGGCGCGCCAGCGTAGCTATCTTCGTCAGAGCACCGCGATCGACGATCAGATTCATAATGTGCTGACCACGTTAGAGCAGCGAGATTTGCTGAAAAACACCGTCGTGGTGATAACCGCCCAGCGCGGACTGGCGTTGGAGGGTAATGTTGACAGCTCGGGTAATCGCGCAAATCTGCAGGTTCCGTTAGTCATACACTGGCCAGACACGCCAGCTCAGACGGTTAGCCGCCTGACCGATCATCAAGACGTGATGGCTACGTTGATGCAACGCCTGCTGCATGTGCGCACCAACCCGGTCAATTATTCTCAGGGCGAAGATCTTTTTGCTGTGCAACGCCGTCATGACTGGGTCGCCAGCAGCGAAGAGAACAAGTTAGTTATCACGACACCGCAGGTGACGCTGGTGCTGAATAACAACGGCAGCTATCGCGCCTATGATGCACAAGGAAATGCCCTCAAAGATCATAAACCGCAGTTAGCGCTGCTGTTGCAAGTTCTCACGGAAGAGAAGCGCTTTATTGCAAACTGATTAATTATGAGGCAGTTAGTCTGTTGAGAACTTGCATTCACAGCAATTTTCAGTAGACTCATTTCCCACAGTTCGGCACGTAGCGCAGCCTGGTAGCGCACGGTCATGGGGTGTCCGGGGTCGGAGGTTCAAATCCTCTCGTGCCGACCAAATTCCCTGAAAAGCAGCCTTTATGGCTGCTTTTTTTATGCCTGAAAGCGGTAATACAAAAAAACGCATTATTTCTTTAATACTTTCATCTGCTTGTCACATTTATCGTTGAAATCCCTTTTAACTGAGCATTCCTGTCTATACTCAAGGTTGTGTGGGTAACGAGAGGAGAGATTATGCATTTAGTCGAAAAAGACGATCCATCCGAAGCACCAGAGTCTGGCGATAAGAGTCCACAGCCAGACAAGAAGTAACCCACTAAAGGCCGCCAACTGTTGCGCGGCCTTTTTCATTTTATTCGCCGTGGCGGCGAAACCACTCTTCGCGATTGATTTCCCAGATTTCTGCGTCCATTTCGCCCGCGACATACGCTTTACGTCCCGACCAAACCAACCGCATACCGCTGCTTTCGGAAATTCGACGTGAAGCCAAATTATCGGCGGCTTTCGGCACCCGCAGGCACGTTTGCTGGAGATCGCGGAACCAGAAATCGGTAACGCGCTGACACGCCTCACTCATCAAGCCCTGCCCTTGCCACTCCGGGATCAACCAAAACCCGCGATTGTCCTCTTCACCCAGCCGCAGCGAAATCAGACCAATTAGTTTTTCCGGTTGAGTGCGTGGCCGAATGCTCCAGTGCCAGGCAACCCCTTTTTGCATATCAGGCAAGGCCGAGCCGCAAACAAACTGCTGCGCGCCATCTTCGGGATAGGGCCAGGGAACAAGATGGGTGAGATAACGCACCAGCTCCCAGCGAGGAAAAACCTGTTGAATCTGCACCGCATCCTCTCTGACCAGAGGACGTAATAACAAGCGAGATGTGTCCAGTTGCGGTATTTCCATATCCTCTCCTTTGTTGCTGAACTCACTTTCAGAAAAGTGCCACAGGTTGCGTCCATTCATTAATACATTCAAAGAGATAGTTTCGGCAAGCAACCGTGTTCAAGATCATATAACAGACACAATGTGACAGCATTTCATTAAAGTGAAACAAAACCGTCACATAACTACCCTACTCTAAAGTCCCCTGATTTTTGACGGAAAATTTTATGGTCATCAAAGCGAAAAGCCTAAAAGATGCAGAAGAGATGTTGCATTCAGGCATTAGCAAAGTTGAGTTGGCTTACGACATGGGTAGCGACGATTTCTTTCGTTTCGCGTCACACTGGTGCGATCGCGGTGCGCGCATTAGTAAAGGCCATCACCACTTTGTCGTTTCACTGAAAAGTTTTGCCATCCCGCCCAACGACTGACTTTTCCAGGCAACTTGCCCTTGCGGCAGCAGACTGATTAAATGCCGCTTTCGCCTTAATCGTGATGCCGCATGCGTTACCCTAAAATTCCCCTGCCGCTTCCTGCAAGCGGCTTTGTGCTTTCTCAACACATGAACGACAGCGATCCGCTGCTGGCGATCGGTCGCTTTGACGTTGCCCTCTATCAGGATGCACTCTGCGGAGAATGGCAGCTTCCTTTGCCGCTGCGCATCCAAAGTGCGGTTAAAAAGCGCCGAGCGGAATATCTTGCCAGCCGGATGCTGACCCGTGAAGTCTTCACGCGATTAGGCCAACCTGACTTTATCTTAAGTAATGCAGCAGATCGCTCTCCACTTTGGCCAGCCGGTGTGCAGGCATCGCTGTCGCATAGCACAGGAATTGTGGTATTGGCTGCGACAAAGCAACCGTTGTGTATAGGTGTGGATGTGGAGCAGCAGATGTCAGCAACGACCGCAGAGGAAACGACGGAAATGTTAATGGGTTCAGCAGAGCGCAGCTGTTTACAGCGCTTACCGTTGGATTTTCCGCTGGCCGCTACGCTGCTGTTTTCGCTGAAAGAGAGTGTTTATAAGGCTTTGTGGCCGCAACTCTATCAACCGATGGACTTTCATCACGCTGAGCTGGTTGACGTTGATTTAGCGGCACAGCGCGCTACGCTGCGATTAACTCACCGTTTTAATGACGTGTTTAACAAAGGGACCGAGTTAAGCGCGGAGTTTCACTTGCAAGATCGTGAGGTCATCACTCTGCTTGCCCATGAAATTAAAAAACCGGCTTAGCAAGTAGGCTAAGCCGGTATAAACACAGACGACAGAGGAATTCCAGGATAGCAGAAAAACAGACTTCCGCTGGCCTTAACCCTAACGCACTTGGCTGTCGCCTGACCAATATCTGTTTTCGCTAAGCTTTGCCATCTGGCGTTAAAGCCCGGTATCCGTACGTTTTACCGCGTCCAGCGTGGCTATATCACGCTCATTACCGGTGAGTTCACTTAGCTGCCCGTCACGCATTTCCAGCAGGCGATCGGCATGAGTGAAGTAATGATCGTCATGACTGATAGCAAACACGGTTTTGCCCGATTCTTGTAACCATGGCAGCAGCTCACGGTAGAAAATACGTCGGAAATGCGGGTCCTGATCGGCCGCCCATTCATCCAGCAACAGCACATCACGCTCTTCTGCCGCCGCCAGTAGCAGCGCCAAACGCTTGCTCTGCCCTTTCGACAACTGCAGATTCAGGACTTTATTGCCTTCAATCTTCAGCTTGTCCTGCATCTTCAGCTTCTCCAGCCACTGCTGCACCAACGCCGGGTTTGCTGGCACACCTTCGCGACTGATTAACTGATCAAACAGATGCACATCGGTAAATACTGCCGAAAAGTGCTTGCGCCAGTTATCGAGATCGCTAGCCTCTATCGCCCTTCCATCGAGCAGCAGTTGCCCAGATTGTGGCTGATAGAGGCCCGTCAGTAACATCGCCAGCGTCGATTTTCCGCTGCCGTTGCCACCAATCAGAAAAACTAATTCCCCACGACGCAGCGTCAGGTTAATCGGTCCCACCTTAAAGCCGTTTTCGCCGTAATGAAAACGCACATCGCGCAGTTCCAACGTTTGCCAGTCAGAAAGCGCGGGCAACGTGTGAAAGTCGGGTTCAAAGGGCGCTAAGTCGAAGGCGTTTAATTTACGGAAGGCGACCTGTGCGCTGAGTAAGGTCGGCAATGCGCCCACGGCAGAAAGCAGCGGCGTGCGCAGGAACAATAGCGTTAGCGAGAACGTTGCCGCCACGGCGGTGTTGGCCCAACCCAGGCTGTTGGCCATAAAAAATACCATGCCGATAGCACCCAACGTCATGATATTCGACCAGTTCACTGCGCTGAGGTGATAGGTATCGGCACGCACAATGTGGTGACGATAGGTATTGGCGTCTTCCTGATAAACCGTTTCGTAAACCAGCCTGGCGCGTTCGCGGTTGAGCTGAAGTTCTTTACGTCCTTCAATCACCGTTTGGTAATCGCGATAAAGGTTATCTTCCACTTCACGCAATTTGGCCATGTGCTGATAAACCCGCGACACCAGTAACCACCCGCCGATCAGCGTAATAGCCAACCATACGCTGGTGACCAGCAACATTTTGGGCGAGAGCCAGGCGAGATAAAACGCAGAACCCAGCGTAATGATAATGCCTTGAATCAGCTCCGGCAGACGCACAAAGGCGATGGTAATGGCGCGCACATCGCTGGTTAATCCTGCCAGCAACTGCGCATTGCCAATCTGCTCAATGCGCTCAACGTGGGTGTCCAAAATACGTTTAATAAACTGGCCCCGCATGCGCCAGACAAACTGATGTCCAAGCAGGGTCAGCGCCAACTGCGAGGCCAGCGTCACGGCCATCAGCAGCAATAGCTGAAACAGGAACTGTGGCAACACGCTGAAAGAGGTATTAATGGCGACGATCATTTCACGGTTGATGAAGGCGATCATGCCAATACCCAACACCGCGCTCAACAAGGTGAGAAAAATAACCCCGATAAATGGCCAGCGAAACTGGCGAAAAACAACGTTTAGCAACGTCATAAAAAGATCCAGCAGACAAAAACAGCCTGCAGTTTAAAGCGATGCGGAATGATAGCAATAGTTATTCGCAGCCCGCCCGCATGCGCCAAAGATCAATGGGCGCGGCGGAAAGTCAGGTTATAACGGAAGGCACCCACCAGCGGATGCACGCCCGGTTTCAGCGGTAAAATTCCGTGATAACGCAGCCGCGATGGGCCGCCCCACACCACGACGTCGCCATGCTCCAACAACACGCGCTGCGTGCTGTCGCCGCGTTCAAAACCCCCAAATTGAAACACAGCCGGTAAACCCAACGACACAGAAACAATCGGCTGACGCAGATCCTTCTCATCTTTATCCTGATGCAGCGTCAATTTAGCGCCAGGTTCATAACGATTGATCAAACACGCGTCAGGGTTAAACCGCGAAAAACCCGCTTCCTGCGCCGCTTCCTGAGCCAAACTGCGAAACAATGTCGGCATTGGCGGCCATTTCTGGCCATTTTGATTATCCTGCTCGCTGTATTGATAACCGCGTGAATCGGTAGACCAACCGAAATCCCCGCAGTTAGTCATGGCAACTGACATACGATGGCCGCCAGGCGTAATGCGATGAGCAAAAGGATTTTGCGCTTCGATTGCCAAAATGTCCTGATACAACACGCCAGCGATTTCGCGGGCGCGACGGCGCAAAATCACCGCGCCTTCTGCCAGCGGCTCTTGCCAGGGTTCATCTTCACTAAAGAGATCGAGCATCTTGGTTCTCCAACATATTATTCAGGCTTAATCAGGAAAGCAGCAAACTGCGGTGACATCCAGCTGACAAACTGATCTCCCTGCTTGCTGATCAAATAGACCGCGAGCTGCTCTTTTATCGCCAGCGCTTTGGCTTTTTCGCTGCCCAATACCATCAACCCGGTATCCCAGCCATCGGCTTCCAGCGCAGTGGTCGCAATAACCGTAGCGGAGACCAGTTTATGTTCGATCGGGCGTCCGGTCAGCGGATCGATCACGTGGGAAATACGTTTGCCATCCAGTTCATAATAGTTGCGGTAGCTGCCGGACGTGCTGATGCCGTGACCTTGCAGCGCGACACGCGCCTGTACTGCATTTTCACGATCGGTGGGTTTCTGGATCGCCACGCGCCACGGTTGGCCGCTGGCATTGTTACCGCGACTCAAAACCGCACCGCCGACTGACACCAGATAATTATTGATGCCCTGCTGTTCCATCAGGCGCGCCAGATGATCGGTAGCAAATCCTTCACCTACCGTCGATAAATCCACAGACAAACCCGGCAGATCTTTTTGCAGCCATTGCCCGTCAACACCCTGGATTACCCGCAAATGTTGTAAACCGGTCTGCGCTCTGGCTGCAACAATTTGTGCTTCAGTGGGCATCTGTGTCGGCTGTTTGTCAGGCCCAAATCCCCACAGATTCACCAAAGGCCCCACGGTGATATCCATCGCGCCGGCGGTTTTATTGCCGATACGCAATGATTCCGTAACGATATCCGCCATGTTGCTGCTTACCGGCTGCGGCGCGCTGCTGCTGTTTTGATTAAAACGAGACAGCGTTGAGTCCGGTTTCCAGGTTGAAAGCTCGGCGTCATCGGCATCAAGCTGGTGCTGAATTGCCTGCTGCAGCGCGGCTTTACGTCCTGCATCGATGCCTGCCATGCTTACCCGCCAGACGGTTCCCATGGTTTTACCTTCTAACACCATGGCCGACGATGTAGAAGCTTGCTCACAACTCACTGCTAAAAAAGTTGCCAACAGCACCAATAGCAGATTAATCTGAATACGCATCATTCCTCACCAGTAAAACTATATTCCAATCTAATACAAAGCATAAATATCTTGTAAAGCCGTGAAAATCATCTTGATCCTTTGGCAACCTCTTGCCAGCATGGAGGCTTCCGCTCGCAGCTGGGCGCTGAATCCAAAGAGGCAAAATATGATTTATATGATTCTCATAGTGGCTCTTGGCTTGTTCGCTTTTAGTAGCTACAAAATTTGGCAGCAAAAGCGCAACAGGCATATGGCTCCTTCTCAACCGCGCCAGCATTAAGCATACCCGCACCAAAAAAGGGCATTTACGCGCCTTAAACGCGGGCAAAGTCTATCAGAATCCTCACCGAAGCCGTGGCATTGTGAGCCTTCAAGCTGGCATGAATTCTGCACTGTTGAATCAGGGTTTATCTCTGAGAGGTGTGGAATGGAAAAATCATTATCGAAGCGTACAGGCTGGCAGCAATGGCTGAGTTTTTCAGCGTTCACACTGGCAGGTGCAGCATTTGAAGGAAGCGTTCCGCCGGCCAATACCGCGCCGAAGCCGAAAAAGTGGCGGGCCGAGGAATAGAATTCGAGTGATAGCGTAAGTCTATGAACGGGGGAGCGCGGCTTGCCGCCACGCTCCCTGACAGCTTAGAACTGGTAAACCAGACCCAGCGCCACCACGTCGTCGGTATTGATACCGGCTTGGTCGGTGAAGTTGTTGTCATCCAACAGGTTGATTTGATAATCCACATAGGTGGACATGTTTTTGTTGAAGTAGTAAGTCGCGCCTACATCAATGTATTTCTTCAGGTTCTGTTTGCCCTGACCTTCAATATCGGTACCGCGAGACGTCACGTAAGCCAGTGATGGACGCAGACCAAAGTCGAACTGATACTGCGCAACCAATTCCCAGTTCTCAGCTTTATCGGCATAACCGTAAAGTGCAGAATCGCTGGAACCGAAGCGGGTTGCGTTGTAGGACTTGGTATACATCGCGGCCAGGTAGATGTTGTTGGCGTCATATTTCAGACCGCCGGTGTAGGCTTCTGCTTTATCACCGCGACCCAGAACATCGGCATAAGTTGCGCTCTGACCATTTTGATCGTTAGTACGATCAGACTGGAATACAGACGCACCGATACCAAAACCAGAGCCCAGATCATAGGTCGTGCTCAGACCCCAACCATCGCCGTTCTGACCCAGAACGTCACGGCCATTAGGTGATTCATCACCGTCGCCGTTTTTGCCTTGATACTGCACAGCAAAGTTCCAGCCTTCAACCAGGCCGAAGAAGTTAGTATTGCGGTAAGTCGCCATACCATTGCCACGCTGGAACATGAAGTTGTCCGCGCCGTAGGTATCGCCACCAAACTCTGGCAGCACGTCAGTCCATGCGCCAATGTCATACGCCACGCCGTAGTTACGGCCATAATCGAATGAACCCGCGTCACCGAATTTCACACCCGCGAAACCAACACGCGTGAAGCTGTTAGCGGTGCCTTCAGACTCTGCGGTGTTCAGCGCAGCCTGATATTCCCACTGACCATAACCGGTGACTTGATCGCTGACTTCCGTTTCGCCTTTGAAGCCAAAGCGCAGATAAGACTGATCGCCATCTGAGCCGTCGTTATCAGAAAAATAATGCAGACCGTCAACTTTACCGAACAGGTCTAATTTGTTGCCGTCTTTATTGTAGATTTCAGCTGCGTTTGCTGAACCTGCGGCGACCAGCAACGCAGGGATCATCAGGGAGAGAACGCGACGTTTCATTTTATTACCCTCTGTAATGTGCCTTTATAATTTGCCACTGCTAACTGAACGATTAAAAATTCAGCCGGCAAGCCATTGTTCTTTTATAACGGGTAATAATCCATCACGAAAATGCTACTAAATTTCCGAAACTGTTTCAGAATGCGAAACAGTTATTTCCAAGTGTAAATTTTGGGGAACTAATAACCAGCACATATCGGTAAAAAATATAGCACAAAATGACAACCCATTTTTATAGCGTTTAATATCAACCATTTAATTAACAAGCCATCTGAGCACTGAATGATAAAACTTATGAGCCATCAGGGAATACAATAGATCCCGCTATCATCATTTATTTCATTATTACCTTCATTCACCCCGAATGATATGTTTACCCTTATTATCCGCCGGACATTGTTTGTCCGGCATTTTTTTGCCTGAAATTCACTCAAACCGTATAAAACGTAAACTTAATTAATTGGGTTAAAATAATGCCGCTTGTTATTCGCATAAAAAGTTAAATTCAGCACGCATTATTAATTGAGTTAGCAAATAATTCCCAACTTAATTTATCACCGTAATAAAGCATGCTGAATTAAACGCTGGATCGATATATCACCGCTCGCGCATTGATTCTTTTACCTTGTTCAGTGGCTTAAGCAGATAGTCCATCACCGATTTCTGACCGGTTTTAATTTCCACATTTGCCACCATGCCCGGCACAATAGGAAATTTGCGTCCCGCTCGGTTGGTTAATTCCGCTTTTTGCGTGCGAACGTAAACGCGATAGTAATATTGGTCACGTTTTACCTCATCTTGCAGGGTATCTGGCGAGACAATTTCGACCTCTCCGGGTAGATCACCGTATATGGACGAATCATAGGCGGTAATCTTAACCACTGCGGCTAAACCGGGACGAATGTAGGCGATGTCACGCGGGTTGATGCGTGTTTCAATGAGCAACTGATCTTCCAGTGGCACAATCTCCATTAACTTGCCGCCTGGCTCCAGCACGCCGCCTACCGTAGTGACCTGAATATCTTTAACGATCCCGCGTACCGGCGAATAGAGCGTAGCGCGGGTCAGCTGATCTTCTTTACCCGCCGCCACCTGCAATTGCGCATCCAGTTCCGCATTATTTTTGACCTGCTCTTCGTGCGCTCGCACCAGATAATCGTTGCGCGCTTCATCAATTTTGCCGCGCAAATCACTCACCTGACGTCGCAGACGGATCACTTCAACCTGCCCCGCAGCGCCTTTGGCGACCAACGGTTCCGTCAGACGCAACTCATCCTGCACCAGCCGCATTGACTGCTGTAGATTGCTAATGGTTTCGGTCAGGTTACGGCGGCGAGATTCATACAGCTGTGTTTCACGCACGACCAGTTGCGGCTCTTGCAGGGTTTCCGGGCCGAACTTCAAGGGTGTACCCGAAAGTTCGGCATCAAGGCGTTCAGATGAGGCGCGAAGCGTGCGCACCTTAGCCTGCGCTTCGCCAAAATTAGACTGAAAGCGAGTGGGATCAAGTTTTGCTAAAACCTGCCCTTTTTCAACGATATCGCCTTCGTGCACGTTAAGCTGTTCAACGATGCCGCCATCCAGACTATCAATGACCTGTCCACGGCTCGACGGCGTTACTTTGCCTGTTCCCACCGTGACTTCATCCAGAATCGCAAAGTGGGCCCAAATCAGAAACAGCGCCAGCGCAGCGGTGCAGAGCCAGATAATGGCCGAAGTCCGGCGTTCGTGGCGCGCAAGGTCTTTATCAATCATTACCAGACTCATGCGGCATCTCCTTTGGTGGGATCGGGCGTGGGATTCGATGCCGCTGCTGGCGCGGTGGCACGACGTAAAATTTCATCGCGTGGTCCATCAGCGATAATGCGCCCGTTGTCCATGACCACAATGCGATCGACCATTTTCAACAGCGCCGGGCGATGCGTCACCAGCACCAGCGTGCGGCCACTGATCCAACCCTGCATCTGGCGAATGACATGCTCTTCCAGCTGTTCATCCATCGCGGCGGTGGGTTCGTCCAGCAACACCACTTGCGGCTGACGCAAGATCAGCCGACTGAGCATCACCATTTGTCGTTGACCACCCGACAAGCCGCGCCCGCCCTCATTAATAATGCGATCAAGGCTGGCAGCGTCTTGCTGTACCAGCGACAGCGCACCGCTGATCCGTAACGCCTGGAGCATCTCTTGTTCACTGGCATGGGGATTTCCCAGCATCAGGTTCTGGCGCAGTGTGCCGAAGAACAGCCGCGAATCGTTGGAAAGCCAACCGAGCTGGCGGCGCAAATCGATGGGATCGATGCGTTCAATATCGACACCATCGACAATCACTTTGCCCTGCGTAGCCAGCGCCTGGCCGGCCAAAATCTTCAGCAAGGTTGACTTACCTGCTCCGACCTTGCCGAGAATGGCAATTTTCTCGCCCGGTTTGATAGTGAACTGCTGCACGCTGAGAACATTTTTCTCGTTCTCTTCGTCATAGCTGTATTGCACGTTACGCAGATCGTATTGTCCGGTAAGCGTCGGACAATGGGCCAGCGTGGCGGCATCGGGCTGGTCGATCGGTTTCTTGAGTAATTCATCCAATCCTTTCATCGCCGTTTTGGCATGCTGCCAGCGCGAGAACACCATGGTTAACTGCATCAGCGGTGCGATGGTGCGTGATGAAAGCAGGCTACAGGCCACCAGCGTACCGGTGGTGATTTGCGAATCGAGGATCAAATAGACGCCAAACACCAACATGCCCGCGTAGGTCAACTGCTGCACGGTTGCTGCCCAGCCAGTTAGACGTGCGCCCCATAACCGCTGCTGATTACTGATTGCCGCGCTGACTTCGTGCGTCTGTTCCCACTGACGCTGGAAATAGGGTTCAGCCTGCAGCGCTTTGATATCTTCGATACCTTCAATGGTTTCCACCAGCACCGCATTACGCAATGCCCCTTCACGCAACCCCTCTTTCGCCAGCCGCGCCATCGGAATCTGCACCAACAGGCCCGGAATGACGATCAGCGGAATAGCCGCCAGTGGGATTAACACCAGCCAGCCACCAATAAATGACATGATAAACAGAAACAAAATCACAAACGGCAGATCTGCCGCCGCGCCGACGGTGGTAGAAGTCAGCAGTTCGCGCACCTGATCGATCTCGCGTAATTGCGAGATAAAAGAGCCGGTGGATTTAGGCCGTGATTCGTTGCGAATACTCATTGCCCTGGCAAACAGCATGGCTGACACTTTCAGGTCAATGCGTTTTCCCATCAAATCGGAGACCTGAGTACGCATCAGGCGAATCAGATATTCGATGGCTGCCGCAATCAATACACCAGCAAACAGCACCCATAACGTCGCTTGCGATTGCGCCGGGATTACGCGGTCATACACTTGCATCGAAAACAGAATGCCCGCCAGCGCCAGCACGTTACTGATGACCGAAGCCAGTGAGATCTCGGTGATGCGCCGTCCCATACCGCGAAAGTTCTTCCAGAACCAGTGTTCCTCATACGGCTGAACGAACTCATCGATGCGTGCATCACGTCCGCGTGCAGCAACGCCGACCACACCGACGTCGCCTTGCGCACGTGCTAGCAGCTGCGCCAGCTCGCCTTCACGCACCACATCGCCGCCTTCGCTCAGCCAGTAACGTGCGCTGCCTTCAGCATCAATGCCTTCCAGCACCGCCACGCTGCCATTCTCCAACACCAGCACTACCGGCGTGATCTCCTGACGCCAGCGCAGTTTGTTCTGCGGCACCATGGTGAGATGCAGACCAAGCAGGCCAGAAAGCCGCTCTAACTGCTGTGCGACGGGAAGATGTTCAAACCAACGCATCTGCTGACGCAGCGTTTTGCCATCGGCGGGCTTACCGAAACGCGCCGCAACACGCAGCATGGCGGCAATCCAGTTATCGGTATTCAAATTTTGTGCACTCATAGTTAACGCCTTTAAACGGGAACGCGCTATTGCAGCGAAGGAAGAAGATCGCCGCTGCTCTTCTGACGATCGATACCCATGATATCGAGCAGATTATCCACGGCAGCGGCATAGCGGACGGTGGCATCCCAACCATCGTAAAGCGCGGTAATGCGCGAGCTGTCCGCCTGAAACACATCCTGCTCCACGCTGAGCAGATCGTTCAGGCTTCGTTTACTGAGGCGGTATTCATCCGCATAGACGTTGCGGGTGTGATCGGCACTTTCCAGCTGTACTTCGCCTGCCTGCTGGCGTTGTTGGGCGCCAATCATGTCGGCATAGGCGGTTGAAGCATTCTGATTAATGGTGAGTTTGGCTTGTTGGATAGCGGCTTGTGCAGCTTCACGTTCGCCTTCAGCTGACTGCGTTTTGGCGTTGACCGCACCGCCCTGGTATAGCGGTGCCTCAACTTGCAGTTGGACTTCATCATCCCAATAGGATTGCCGATCATTCTCGTAACGGGTGCGTCCGGCCTGCACTTTGATGGTGGGATAATGACCCGATTGCGCCTGACGTACCCGCTCGCGCGCCGCTTCCTGCTTAGATTGCGCGCTGCGCACCGCAGCGCTGTTTTCATAGGCAATTTTATCAAGCGTGATTTGTTGAGTCAGCAGTGCCTGCGGCAGCTCTGGCAAATTCTCCGGTACTACGCCGGTCAACACGGTGAGCTGTGCTTTAGCAGAACGCAGTTGGGCGCGATATTGCTCCAGCGTGGCGTGCATCGCCGCAATACGCGTTTGCGCTTGCAGTACATCAGATTGGGAGTTGAGTCCCGCATCGGCGCGCAGTTTGGCAATATCACGTACCCGCTCCAGCGAGGCGATATTGGTTTGCGCGGTGACGGAGAGCGTCTGATAACGTTTTACTTCGAGGTAAGCTTGCAGCGTATCTTCCGCAACGGTGGTCATGGAATCAAACAGGCTATAACGATAAGCATCAGACAGCGCATGCTGCTCGTCAATGGCGCCGCCGGTGCGTCCGAAATCATATAAAAGCTGGCTCAGCGTAATACCGCCGGAACCGTTATTGTTCAGGCTACCGGCTGAGTCAGTTTGATGTGAACGTCCCGCCGCACCTTGCAGTGAGATTTGTGGATACCATGCACTTTTTGCGGCATCTAAATCGCCTTCACCGACATGGATTTGCGCCGCCGCTTCCGATATTTTTGGATTGCGGGCAAAAGCACGAAGAATGGCATCCCGCAGCGTTAAGGTGGCAATTTGTTCTTCAGTCGGCGCAGCACGCCAGTTAAATTCCGCTTTAGGTAACGGTGCGGCTACGGCCGCGGTTAACACTACGCCGTTTAGGGCGCATAAAAACAAGGTCATTCGCGCTTTGTTCATTATTAACACCAACAGGTTTTCTTATCGTCATTGTGTTTTCCCGGTGATTTAAGCGTACGAAAAGAACCCGCCGCGTACGGCGTAGTACTTGATTGAATACCTTTATTTTTTATGGTTCGAAAGCCAAACGCTAAGCGACCTTTAACATTAATAGATCAGAATACGCGCTTAGTCCTGCTAAAAATGGCTGAAATTGTTAATATTTTTGTTTTTAGCGCGATTTTTGAGCGATGCCTTTTCCATTAATCCATGCAGACAGGCTTACCAAACCTGTCTGCATAGTGGCGTTTACTTTATATAACAGCAGGTTCAGGCCATTATCTGCGCTGCGCTGTGCTGCCATAAGTGATCGGCCAGGGTATAAGGCGAATCGGCAACCAAATTGCTGTCGATTGCTGTATGTGAGGCGGCTGCGGTGGCGGGTTCTGTGGTGGAGGTTGCGGCGGTTGACGTCACCGCCGCAGAGGTGCCAAATGCATCGATCACGTCATCCATCTTCAGCGTACTGAGCGTCGTTGCCGACGCGTCATGCGTATCCACCGTGACGTTCTGACTGGCACTGGCCACATTTCCCGCACTGTCTTTCGCCGTCACCTTCATCTCATATTGACCTTCATCCAACGGCGCCAGCTGACCTGCAAGAATAGTCAAAGCCCAGTTGCCGTCCGCCTTGACCGCCGCACTGTAACTTTGATCGCCCAGCGTTACCGTGACGATGCTGCCCTGATCAAGATGGCTGGAACTGCCTTGAATCAGATGCCAGGTATTCACATCAGCGGCATCAATGACGTTGTCATCAAACGGCGTGTTGAGCGTGAGCGTGGGTAAGTCATGTACCGCAACCTTGAAGAACTGATCCAGCGTTTGTGTATCGCTGTTGCCATAATCATCCCAACGATGAGCCGTTGCGGTGACGTCGCCATCCAACAACGCCATCAAATCATCCTTGGGAAGGGTGATCATCCCCTGCTCCGGCAAGTAGGTTTTGCCGTTTATTTCGAGTTCCTTAACACCTTCGATATAGAAAGTCAGACCATGCTGCGCTTCTTCATAGTTCAGCGTCATATCACCGCCAATATTCATCTCGTAATAGATCGGCGTTAAAACAGTATGAATATTAAGGTTAAGTATGTCGTCGGTGTAATTGTTCGCCGCATCAATGGCATAAACGCGCACTTCGCCGCTTGAGATAAATTTGTCGACATCTGCCGCAGCAATCAGCACCTGCCAATGGCCATCTGCGCCGATCGTCGCGTGATGTTCAACGCCATCACCGCCTTTCAATACCAACGCCTGGCCCGCTGCCACCGTTGAAAGCGTGCCGCTGAGCAACAGATCCTGTTTTGACTCAGCCAGGTTAATCACGTTGTCATCAGTGACTTTATCGAAATGGATTTTCGGCACGCTGCTCAAGTGAGTCAGCAGCGTTAAGTCGTGAGTCACCGTGCTGGATTTGCCGTTGGCATCAACAGCCGTGACTTTCAGACTGTAAACGCCATCCTGTAACGCTTGCAGATCGTCAGAGCTGAAGTGGCCGATCCATTGCCCGTTACTGCCCACCGCGCCGGTCACGGTTTTATCGCCTAGCGTCAGCTTGATGATTGAATTCGTCGCCATATGCGTGGCACTGCCGGTGATATCCACGCCGTAAACACCTTCTGTTATGCTTACCGCGTCATCACCGCTTATGGTGTCAACCGTGACCGTTGGCTTAATGGTTTTATCCACATAAAGTCCGAAGTCCACCGTGCTTTCGGTGCTGTTACCGGCTTTATCGGTGATAGTCAGCTTTAGGCTGTAGTTGCCATCTGGCAATCCTTTCAACGCTTCAGCCGGCATTGAGGCATTCCAGTAGCCCCATTTATTCACCGTGCTCTGCCAGCTTTGATCGTTAAACGTGAGGGTCACGGTTGATCCCGCTTCGCCCACCGCCTGGCCGCGTAAATGCACCCGATTGTTGGCTTCCCAACCCGCAATGACGCCATCCATCGCGATCGGTTCGTAGGGACGCAGCGCGGTCGGTGCCTGCGTATCTGCCGCGCTGACCGCCAGCGTATTCAGGCTAACCACTGATGTTTGCCCCTCTGAATCTGAACTGGCGACCACACTGCTGGCACGCGCCACAGAAGTGGATGTTGTTGCGACATCAGGCAGGGCAAAATCGCTGACGGCAGCCTGAAAGATCGACTCTAGCCGAACAGCACGATAATCATCACGTTGGGACATAGGTAACCTCGATTCAAAAGAACATTAGCCGCAAGCCATCAGAGATATTGATATTTACTCGCGGACAGGATTAGGTTCAGGCCAGACGCATCGGCCCGTTTCCGCTGGTCGGAACGGGTTACCCGTAGGTAACAAGGATTAATGAATAAGTCTCAGCAGAAGAGAAAAGTAAAATACCAACGTCCGGTTTTATGCATCACACAGCCTTGCACTGTGCAGTTGCACCTACCCTAATCTTTCATTCAATTGATGGATAGTGGCGAAAATCTGGAAAATTGATTATCACGAACCGCAAATAAAAAAAATCAGCGAGTGCTCACACACTCGCTGATTCATCAGTACACCTTACCGTTACAATGCGGGCTTACACCACATGTACCTGCAAGTTGTGTTGCACTAACACATCGCCCAAGGTGTTATCGCTGCTCAGCGCCGAGTTGTGATAAACCTCGAAGGTTTGTCCCTCCACGGTGCGCTGTCCAGTGACTTCCCACACGCCGCCATTGGTATTTGCCAACGTCACCTGACTGCCATCAGCCCCTTTGATCACCAAATCATCACTCTGCTTATCAGTAATGTTAAGTGCTTCATTGAGATCGAGTTTCACCGCGTTGGTGCCGGTTGTACCCAAATCCAGCACTTCAATGTGCTCTACTTTCAGGCCCAGCGAGGTAAGATCCAATGTCATATGATCGCCGTTGAGCACCAGGGTATCGGTGCCCGCACCGCCATCAATATGGGTGAAGTTCAGGGTGCTGACGTTAACCGTGTCATCACCTGCGCTACCCGTTACCGATGCGCCCTCTGCCGTGGTGCCGTCCGCCAGCGTGATCACCACGCCACCGATGGTGTAACTTTGATCATCGGCAACTGCTGTCACGCCTGCGGTTGCCGTGGCATCCTGGGTTTCAGTGCTGCTGGTGGTCGAGGTATCGCTGGCAGTGTCCGCTTCCGTGACCAGGCTGGAAGCCGCCACTGCAGCCACTTTGGCGTTTGTCGTCGCTTCCGTGCTGGTTGACGCAGTTGAGTTGTGATCGGCAACGGCAGCAGCTGTCGCGGTGTCATCCACAGAAAGCGTGCTGAAAGCTGTTGTCGCAGCAGGCACCGCCAGCAACGATCCCAGCAGCAGCGTGACATTCGACGCTGAGGTGTTGCCTGCCGCATCGGTGATTCTGATTTGCGCCGCAGTCAGCGCAGAAAGAACCAACCCACTTAACGACAATAACTGCCCGGAAGTGAACCTGGCGCTGTAGCGACCCAGAGCATCGGTGGTGGTGGTAACACTGACATTAGAAAGCCCGCCGGATGAATTGAGCAGCGTGACCTTCACGACTGAGCCCTGCGCTGCATATAACGATCCTCCGTTCACCGTAAATCCGGTTAGCAGCGAGGTCACTATGTTGAGCACCGGATCGGCTCCCACCAGCGGCGCATTATGCGACAAGGCATTAAAGGCGCTGTTGGTGGTGACGGTGTTGCCACCAATATCCCGTACGGTAACAACCATGTTCTGGCTGCCATCGGGAATCGCTTTCAAGACTCCTGACGGGACGCTGATGCTCCAGACACCGTTAGCCCCTATCGTGCCGGTTAACGTTGTGCTACCCAGCGTGACGCTCACTTGCCCACCCACCGCATTCGTGCTGGTGCCGCTAATGGTTTCCGCGACATTGGACTCAGCGATATTGAGGTAGCCATCCGTACCGAAGTAGCTGTTAAGCCCAACCGTTGGGGTGCTATGGCTGGCTACGCCCAATGTTGCTGTTCCACTGCCGCTGCTGCCCACGCTGTTGGTCACGCTGGCTGACACCGTGTAGGTTCCATCTGCAATCGCCGCAAGGTTAGCCGGCGATACCGACAAGCTCCAGGCACCACTGCCGTTAACTGTGGTGCTATACGTTTGTGATCCCACCGTAACGCGAATCACCGAACCTTCCGCATTGGTGGCGGTACCACTGATGGTTTGCGTTGTTTTCACATCGACAACACTGAGCGCGTTATCACCAAACAGCGAGGTGATGGCAACGGTTGGGGCGACATGGCTAATCACGCTGAGATTGCCGCTGCCGTTTGCCACGTTGCCGTAAGCATCCGTGGCGGTGACGGCCACTGTTTTAGTGCCATCAGCGATCGCGGCAAGATCGGCTTTTGGCACGCTGATGCTCCAGCTACCACCACTGACCACTTTGGTGGTGTAGGTTACGCCGTTCAGCGTTGCGCTCACGGTTGAACCCGCAGCCAGATTGCTACTGGAGCCGCTGATGGTTTGGTTAGAGGCCAAATCGCCTGCACTCAACACGCCATCGCCAAACACCGTATTAAGGGTTAATGTCGGCTGGTTGCCAATTGCCAGCTGAACACCGGCAAGGGTGGTGGTGGTGTTACCTACGACATCAGTCACCGAGGCGCTGACGGTAAAGTTGCCGCCTAACAGCGTACTGAGCAGGTCTGGCGTTAACTGCGTCGAGAAGGTGCCATCATTGTTGACTGTTGCGGTAGCGCTAATACTGCCAATCGCCAGTCTTACCGTGCTACCACCCGCCACGCCCGTGACCGTACCACTCACGGTTTGTGTGACCAATGACTCCACAAGGTTGAGTACACCATCGCCAAACAGCGGATTCAGTACCACTTTCGGTAGGTTATGAATGCCTACAAGCGCGCCTGCCGTGGTGCTGGTGGTGTTGCCTGCGGTATCGGTGACGCTCACGCCCACCGTCAGGTTGCCATCCGCAATGCCTTGTAACAGCGTTGGCGAGAGCGAAACGCTAAAGTTACCGCTGGCATCGGTTAGTGTTGCATATTGCTGACCGCCGATGGAAACCACCACGCGCGATCCCGCTTCCGCCCCGCCAACAACGCCGCCAATCACCTGGCTCACCAGTGCATCTGCCACATTTAACAAACCATCGCCAAACAGCGGATTGACCGAGATGGTGGGCAAAATCGTATCAACGCGAATACCTGCGCTGGTTGAGGCAGTGTTGCCTGCCGCATCCGTCACGCTGGCACCCACAGTGAGATTGCCTTGCGCCAGAGTAGAAAGAATGTCTGGCGTGACCGTCGCGCTAAAGGCTCCGCCGGTGCCGACTAGCGCCGTAACCTGGCTGTTGCCCACGTTCAGCGTCACCGTTGATCCGGCAGCGACGTTGTTTACCACACCGCTGATGGTCTGATTGGTCGCAATATCAACCAGATTCAGGATGCCATCACCAAACAGCGACGTCAGGCTGATGGACGGCTGCTGGGTAAAGATGCCGATGGTTGCGCTGCTGGACGCCACGTTACCCGCGACATCTGTCACGCTCACACCCAGTGACAAATCACCATTCAACAAGGAGGTCAGATCGCCCGTCGGCAGCGTGACGCTCCAGTTGCCGCCAGCCTGCACCGTCGTGGTATAACTGCGACTGCCGAAAGTCACGGTGACCTGCGAACCTTCCGCAGCGTTTTCAATGACGCCACCGATTAATTGGCCCGCCGCAGCTTCCGCAATATTCAGCAGGTTATCGCCACCAAACAGCCCGACGAGATTCCCCACCACGGGTACCGCATCAACAATGGCGGTGACCGTTTCACCTACGGTGCGACTGTTGCCAGCGGCATCGGTCAAGGTAACATCCAACGCTAACTGGCCATCCGTAAGCAGATCCAGCACGTTTGGCGGGACCACAATGGCCCATTTGCCATCCTGACCCACCGATGCAGTGAGCGAAGTGCCGCCCACGACCACGGAGACGATCGCTCCAACGCCAGCCGATTCTGCGGTACCGCTGATGATCTGCGCGACGGTGGTATCGACGGCACTCAAGGTTCCGTCGCCAAACACCGAGTCGACCACCAGATTCAACGCTGCGTTGACCACTTTGTTAACGGTCAATGTGGCATCCGTTTGGTTGCCAGCGTCATCGCTGACACGCACGCCAAACACCAGCGCGCCTTCCGTCAGGCTGCCCAGCACCTGTGGCGAGAGATCCAGACTAAACGTGCCATCAGCAGCCACCACCGCCGAGGCAAGGGGCGCGCTGTCGCCAGCATAGAGATAAACGGTTTCGCCTTCTGCGCCAGGTGCTCTGCCGGTTAACACCTGCGTTGCCAGAATATCGGCGGCGTTAATCAGGTTGTCGCCTAAGAACGCGTCCAGCTCAATCAGCGGTGCTGAGGTATCTACAGTGATGGCTTCGTTGGCATTGGTAACGTTACCTGCCGCATCGCTGAGCTGAGCGGTGATAGTTTGCGAACCGTCAGCCAGCGCCTGCATATCCGCTGCGGGAACATTGGTAGACCAGCTACCGTCACCCTGCACAATGGCGTTGTAGGTTTTGCCATTGAGCGTGACCACCACGGTGCGCCCCACTTCCGAAGTGGAAGCCGTCCCGCTGATGGATTGACGTACCTCGCTTTCATTGGCGTTGACCACGTTGTCAGTGGCGAAGTTGTTAATCGTCAACGTTGGCGGCGTAAGATCAACCACCACATTGCCGCCGGTAGTGACAGAACCGTTAGCGCCGCTGGCATTGACCGTTACCGCTACGTTTCCATCGCTATCGCCAAAAGCGGTGGCCGGCACGGAAGTGCTCCAGTTACCGCTGCCATCAATGGTTGTGGTGTAGGTTGTTGTGCCAATCACCACCTCAACCACGCCGCCCGCGCCCAGGTTTGCGGAGGTGCCAGTGATGGCTACCGATCCCTGCGCCTGATCAACCGTGCTGACAATGTTATCGCCAGAAACTGCACCCAGCGTTACCAATGGTCCCGGTGGCGGTGTGAGATCCACTGCATAGGTGACAGTTTCCGTCGCAGGGTTACCCGCCAGATCGCTAACGGTAAAGGTGACGGTGTTAGAACCTGAAGTGAAGGTTGCCAACTGCGCTGGCGTTAAAGTCAGGCTCCATGTGCCATCACTTCCTACCGTTGCCGTACCCAACGCCGTGCCGTTTAAGCTCACGGTTAGCACTGAACCCGTTTGCGCGCCCGTTGCCGAGCCACTCAGAACTTGTGGCAGGATACTTTCGGCATAATTCAGCGCATTGTCGCCAGCAAATGTATTAACGGTGATCGTCGGTGGCGTGGTATCGACCACCAAGGTATTGCTGATCGTCGCCGTATTGCCGTTAACGTCCGTTGCTGTCACCGAAACGGGATAACTGCCATCTGCAAAACCGGCCAGTTCTTCAGACGTGATGAGCACCGTCCAGCCGCCGTTTTCATCTACCGTTGCCGCATAGCTTTCATCGCCCATGGTGACAGTCACGGTCTGACCTGCTCCCGCTTTACCGGTGGTACCGCTCAGCGTGAAGTCTTCTGCGGCTTGAGCCGCATTAATGAAGCCATCATCAAACTGTGCGTCAACCGTTGGGCGCAGCGGGGTGAGATCGGAAGTAAAGGTAAACGGCGACGTCACGCTGTTACCTGCGGCATCAACTACCGTCACGTTCAGCGTATGGCTGCCATTGCCCAGCGAACTCAGCGCACCTGCCGGTATATTGACGTTCCACTCACCTTGCTCGCTTACGGTACCGGTATAACGCGTGCCGTTAACATCGACCGTGATACTCACTGCCTGATTGGCCCCGGTGCTACCTGTGGTACCGGTTAGTACCAGGCCACTGGCGGCCTCGCTGATGTTGAGCACGTTATCATCGCCAAACTGATTGGGCGCAAAGGTCGGTGCTGGAGCAGTGACAGCGGTAATCACCTCCTGTGATGTCGTGTCGCTGTTGCCCGCAATGTCTGTCGCCGTAACGCTGATGGTGTGCGTGCCATTCGCCAGGGTCGCCAAATCGGCGGGGCTTAACGTCAATGTCCATGAGCCATCTTCAAGCACCGTGGCGTTGAATGGCTGGTCGCTATTCAGGCCCTCAATGGTCACGCCGACCACCTGACCTGCGCCCGTGATACCCGTTGTCCCACTCAGCGTTTGCGCGGTTGCCGCTTCTGTCGCATCCAGCGCACCGTTACCAAAGGGCAGGTTCAGGGTTACGTCTGGCAAGGTGTTTACCACCACCTGCACCGAGCCGTCGATTGAGGCGGTATTCCCGACATTGTCGGTGACCATTACCGTGACTGGCCAGGTGCCATCGGGCAGGGTTTGCAGCAACTCTGTGGGCAATTCCAGTGACCAGGTACCGTCACCATTAATCGTGGCGGGGTAAACCGTTCCGTTCAGGCTGACACTCACTGATGCTGCATTATCAATGTTGAGATTGCCGGTAAGGCTTCCATCTGCCGCGGCTTCGTCAGCGTTGATGCGTCCATCGCCAAACGGTGTATCGAGCGTGGGTTGAGCAATGGCGGTGATGGCCGAGGTAAAGTCTTGTGTTGCCTCGGACGTGTTGCCCGCACGGTCGGTAGTGACCACAGTGAGGGTGTGCGTTCCGTTACCCAGGCTGGTGATCAGCGTTGGCGGCAAGCTGGCTGTCCAGTTACCGTTAGCATCAACGGTGACTGTGAGTGGATTGCCATCCACATTCACCGTCACGGTTTGCCCATCACTGGCGTCGATGGTGCCGGTAATCAACTGTACCGTTCCCGCTTCCGTGCTGTTAATCACGTTATCGCCAAACTGTGTCTCGCCAATTGTTGGCAGCGCTGGCGGCGTCTGAAGAACTTCCACACTGGCAGACGCTTGTGCCGGGTTACCCGCTGCATCGTTGGCCGTTACGGTAAGCTGAATAATGCCATCAGCGACAGCGGTCAACGTATTGGCTGGCAGCGTCAGACTCCAGCTGCCATCTGCGCCAACCTGCGTGGTGAAGCTGAGTTCGCCAATATCTACAGTGATTACCGTATTTTCAGCGAGTTCGCTGGAAGTGCCGCTCAGCGTTTGTTCAATACCCACATCGGCTTGACTGAGCAAGGCATCGCCAAACGGCAGCTCCAGCGTCAGTGTAGGGAGCGTATTAAAGGCCACGTTAAGATCAGCGGTATCGGTGGCGGTGTTGCCATCGGCATCCGTTACCGCAATGTTCAGGGTGGTTCCGCCATCCGCTAACTGTTGCAGATCGGCCGCAGGAATCGACAAACTCCAGCTGCCATTCTCTGCGGCTGTGGTGGTGTAAGTGATGCCATTGAGCGTCACTGAAACCGGAAGATTGGCTTCAGTGGTGCCGCTGACCACCAAATCCTGCAGCGACTCGGCAAGATTTAAGGTGTCACCTGCGCTGAGTGAAATACCACTCAAGGCGGGCAGATCGCTGTTCACCGTAACATCGTGGCTGATGTTTGCCGGGTTGCCCGCTTCATCATTCGCCGTAACCGTCAGGGTTAATGCCCCTTGCGGTAGATCAGCGACAACGTCAGCCGGCACTGAAACGCTCCAGTTTCCGTTTGCATCAATGGTGGTGCTGTAATCGATATCATTCAACGTGACAGTCACTTCCGTGCCTTGCAGCAGTAACGTACTGCTGCCGCTCAGCACCAAGGTTTCTCCCGCCTCGCTGGCGTTGATCACATCATCACCTGCTACCACATTGACGCTGAGCGTGGGCTGAACAGCCTCGCTGGCAACCACCACAAAACTGCTGCTGCTGCTGGCTGGATTACCTGAACTGTCTGCGGCAGTCACCACGATAACCTGCTCACCATCCGCCAGCGCGCCAACATCTGCAGCGGGCACTGTCGCCGTCCAGTTACCATTCGCCTCGACTGTCCCGCTGTAGCTCTGACCATTCAGCGTGACAGTGACAAGTTGCCCTTCAGCCAGATTGGTGCTGGTGCCACTGATCGTCAGCGCCTCACCCGCCTCAACGCGATTGACGTAGTTATCATCACTGATCGCACCCACCGATAAGGTAGGAAGATCAACGGCATCGGCATCACGCGTCACGGTCTGGCTGATGTTGGTGGTGTTACCCGCCGCATCGGTCAGCGAGATCCCCACCGGGTAATCGCCATCCGTTAAGCCCTGTATTGCACTGGCCGGTAAATTCACGCTCCAGGTGCCATCTGAAAGCACCAGCGTTTGATAAGCCTGACCATTAAATGTCACGGTCACGGTTTGTCCGACATCCGCTAACGACGCGGTGCCGCTGATTGGAATTTCCTGCAAAACTTCAATCGAGTTAATGACGTTATCATCCGCGATGTCATTAACGGTCAGCGTTGGCGCAACGAAATCAACCGTCACGCTGCTTTCCAGGCTGCCTGTATTGCCGGCGGCATCCGCAACGTTAACCACAAGCGTCGTGATACCTTGATCAAGCCCTTGCAGCACGCTGCTCTCTAAGGTCAGCGTCCAGTTACCATTGGCATCCACTTCAGCAGGATAATCCGTTCCTCCGAGCGTTACCGTAACGGTTTGTCCTTCACCGGTAACACCCGTAGTGCCGCTCAGCGTTTGGTTTTGCCCCGCCTCAGCCTGACTCAGATAACCCTCCGTAAACGGCGGTTCGATGCTGATCGCCAGCTCGCCAGTGGCAACATTGATCTCGCGTGTTTCAGTGAAACTGTTGCCTGCCGCATCGCTGACCGTGGCGGTCAACGTGTATGCACCAGCAGGCACACCCGCCAGCACACCGGCGGGCAGATCCAGGCTCCAGTTGCCATCGTTACCCACGGTGGTGGTCCAGACCTGATTATTCAAGGTAATGGTTACCGTTTGGCCCGTTGCATCGCTGTTACCGGTCAGGGTAATGACCTCAGCGCTTTCAGCCACATTGACGATGTTATCCCCCGCCACCGCACCCAGGGTAAGGGTGGGTGGTGTGAGATCTATATCGACGCTGCCGTTTACCGCGCTGGTGTTCCCTGCTGCATCACTTACCGTGACAACATAATCCGTGGTGCCTTCATCCAGTGCATCCAGCGCCTCAGCAGGAAGCGTGATGCTCCAGTTGCCGTTGCCATCGACCGTACCGCTGTAGTCAGTGCCGTTTAATGTCACGCTGACCGCTTGACCATCGCCCGTGACGCCAGTTGAGCCGCTCAGGGTTTGCGCAGAGCCGACATCCGTGGCATTCAGCGTACCGCCACCCAATTGCGTGGTTATGGCTGCATCAGGCAAGTTATTGATGATCACATTCAGCGTGGCGGTGCTGCTGAGGGTTGCGCCCGTTGAGTCTGCTGCTGTCACCGTCAGGGTCTGTGGTCCATCCGGCAGGTTTGCCAGCGCCTCGGCAGGCACAATGATATTCCAGGTTCCTGTCGCAAAGACCACGCCACTGTAGCCCACGTTGTTCAGCAACAGCGTGACGATGCCGCCTTCGCCGACGTTGGCCGAGGTGCCCGTCACAATCAACGGATCCGCGCTTTCATTCAGATTCAGATAGTTATCACCGCTTAGCGCATCCAGCGACAGGCCAGATGCCGTGCTGTTAGCGGTAATCGTCACATTACCCGATGCCACGTTGCCCGCCACATCACTGACGGCCACTGTATAAGTTGCCGTGCCATCGGCCAACGCCGTCAGCACACCGGAAGGGACAGTCAGGCTCCAGTCACCACTCGCTTGCACGACGCCAGTAAAGGGTTGACCGCCAATCGTCAACGTCACGATCTGGCCCGCCTCTACGTTCGTGGTGGTTCCGGAAAGGATTTGATCGGTTTGTCGTTCTGCGCCATCCACCGTGTTGTCACCGGCAAACGGATTCAGGGCCAACGTCGGCAGGCTGGCAGCATCGGCTTTCACCGTTAAGCTGCTGACTTCAGTGGTGACATTACCTGCCGCATTGCTGGCCGTGACGGTCAGCGGATAGCTACCGTTGACTACTCCGGCAAACGCTTCTGCCGGCACAGGCAGTGTCCAGTTGCCGTCTGCATCGGCGTTAACGCTGTAAGTGGTGCCATTGAAGGTGGCTGAAATCAGCGCATTGCCTTCACTGGTGCCGGTGAGATTCAGCGGCTGCGTGACTTCATTGGCATTGAGGATGCCGTCGCCCGCTGGCTCATTCAGGGTTAACGCTGGCGGCAGCGTATTGACCTCAAAAGTGCCCTGGGCGCTACTGCTGTTGCCAGCAATATCGGTCACGGTGACGCTGTATGGCGTGCTGCCATTGGGCAGCGCTGCCAACACTTCGGCCGGGATCGAAACCTGCCAGGCGCCTGTTGCGTCAGCCAGCCCACTGTAATCCACGCCATTCAGGGAGATAGTCACTACCTGGCCCGGATTGCTGACGCCGGTTGTGCCGCTGATCGCCCCGTTAGCAGCGGCTTCATCTGCATTGAGAATGCCATCGCCAAACGCCACACCTGCGGTAGCTGGTGGCGTGGTGGTTAGAACATTCAGCGTGTCAGTTTGTGAGGCCAATGTCAGGCCGTTAGCATCGGTGACGGTGGTGGTCACCGTCAACGCACCCTCCGCAACGTTGCTGAAGGTGCCCGCAGGCAGTGTCAGTGTCCAGTTTCCATCTGCGCCGACCGTGGTGGAATAATCCGCCCCGTTTACGTTCACCGTAACGATGCTGCCCGCCGCAATGTTGCTGGTGCTACCGCCAAAGGTAACCTCACCACCAACTTCAGCGGCGTTGAGATAGTTATCGCCGCTCACCGGTGCCAAAGCCACGCCACCCACGCTGCTATCAACAGTGAATGTCGCTTCACCGCTGCTGGTATTGCCCACGGCGTTGATCACATTCACTGTCAGTGTTTGGCTACCGTCAGCCAGCGTTGCCAACGCCGCCGGAGGTAGAATAATGCTCCATTCACCGTTTGCGCCCACTACGCCGGTGTAGGTTGTACCCTCCAGCGTGACGGAAACCTGCTGGCCTTGTTCAACATTGGTGGTTGAACCACTCAGCGTTTGCGGTTGCTGCTGTTCTGCGGCGTTTAAGATGCCATCACCGGCGAAGCCTGCGCTATCAACCGTAATGGTCGGCAGCACCAGTGGATCGGTCGCCACATTCAGGTCGCTGGTGACCGTTGTTTGGTTGCCCTGTGCATCCGTAAGGGTAATCGTCAGGGGATTCGTACCCGGCGGCAGTGCTTGTAGATCGGTGGGTGCAATTTGCAACGACCACAATCCATTCACACCCACCTGCGTACGGTAAAACTTACCGTTCAGGCTCACACTCACCTGATCGCCGTTTTGACCCGATCCGCTGATAGTCAGCGGTTGCGTCAGATCGTTGGTGTTGAGGTTGTAATCGCCGCTAACCGGGTTGACGACCAATGGCGGAGCGCTGGTATCAACCGTCAGATTACGGGTCTCGCTCGCGGTATTGCCCGCAGCATCGCTGACGATCACCGTAATGGGATAGTTACCATTAGTGAGGCCCGCCAGGTTGCTGGCAGGAATATCCAGCGCCCACTGACCGTTTTCATCTACCGTGCCGGTATACGTCACATTATCCAGCGTCAGACTGACGTTATCGCCAGCGCTGCCGCTGCCGGTGAAGGTGACGCCATTTGCCTGTTCGCTGGCGTTAAGAACGCCATCGCCAGCTGGCGAATTAAAGACGAAAGTCGGCGCAGTGGTATCAATAGTCAGTGCGGAAGAGGTGGTGCCGCTATTGCCGTTCGCTGTCGTCACCGTGACGTTCAGATCGTAGCGACCCTCCGCCAGCGCTTGCAGATCGGCGGCTGGCAAGGTGGCCACCCAACTGCCATCCTGCGCCACCGTGGCGGCGTAAGTTTCGCCGTTCAGTTCCACACTGACGCTGCTGCCAGGTGCGGCACTGCCGCGCACCAGCACATCATTTTCTGCTTCAGCCGCATTAATGATGCCGTCTCCAGCAACAGGGTTGATGGTGGCTGTTGGCGTACCGGTGTCAACCGTGATCGGCACGGTGGTGCTGGTGGCATTGCCAGCCGCATCACTGACCGTAACGATAACCGTGTTAGCACCTTGTCCCAGCCCCTGTAACGTGCTCGGTGGGATGTTAACGCTCCAGTTCCCCTGCGGGTCCACCGTGGTGGGATAGCTATTATCTCCCACCGTGACGGTGACGGTTTGCCCTGCCGCTGCGGTGCCGCTCAGGGTTTGAGGGACATTCACTTCGTTGCTGTTTAACACGCCGTCATCAAACGGCGTTTCAACAACGGGTGCGGCTAATGGCGTGGTCGCAATCAGCACGGTTTGCGTCACCTCTACGCCGCCCGCGGTAACGGTAATAGTTTGATTGCCCTGATCCAACTCACTGGCAATCGCCGCCGGTACGGTGATCGACCAGCCGCCGCTTTCATCCAGCGCACTGGAATAGCTCACGCCGCCGACATTAACGGTGACGATAGTCTCTGCGGGTAGATTCGCCGAACTGCCGCTGATGATCAGATCGCTGGCCGACTCTGCGGCATTATAGGCGTTGTCTTCACTGATGGGCGCAATCGCCAGCACCGGATCGGCGGTGGTAACGACTGAAAGTTCGCCATTGCCAGTGGCCTGATTGCCTGCTGCATCAGTAATGGTAACGGTATAAGCTTTGGTGCCAACGCCGCCCAGCGAACCGGCTGGCAGCGTGACGCTCCAGCTTCCGCCAGGCTGAACGACGCCATCATAAGTTTGCCCGTTAATTGAGAGCAGTACCGGCTGTCCTGCGGGTACGTTTGTTGTACCCGTAATCAATACATCGCTGAGTTGCTCGGCGCGATCGATAACATCATCACCCGTTACCGGCGCAATGGTTAAGGTACGTGCGGTTTCTGCTACTACGGTGACATCCGAGACCACGGTGGTGCTGTTGCCATATTGATCATCGATGGTGACGGTCACGGGATAGATACCATCACCCAACTGGCTGACAGCTTCTGCCGGTACGGTCACCGACCAGTTGCCATCATTGCCAACGGTGGTGGTGTAGGTGTCACCGTTAAACACCACCGAGACATTATTGCCTGGCGTGCCGCCTGCGCCATTCAGTTCTAAATCTTGGGTGTGTTCACCAATATTGATGTAGCCATCGCTGGCAGGCTGCGTCACTGTGGCTGGCGGTGGCGTCGTCGCAAACTCCAGCGTATCAGTAACCGTTGTGGTGTTGCCGTTGGCATCGGTTGCCGTGACGGCAACCGATTGTGGCCCGTTAGGCACTTGCGCCACATCCGCCGCAGGCACACTGACGCTCCAGCTGCCGTTATCGCCCACAACCGTGCTATAGGTTTGACCGTTCAGACTCACGGTAATGGTGTCGCCGCTGCTACCGACGCCGGTCACAATTAACGGCTGCTGAGCCTCTCCCGCATTGATGACACCATCACCGCCCAAATCACCCACCGTCAGCGGTGGTGGCGTCGTCGCCACGGTCAATGTGGTGTCTTGCGTGGTGCTATTCCCCACGGCATTCGTAATTGTCACGCTAACCGGATAAGAAGGATCGGTGAGCGCGGCAAGATCGGCTGTGGGTACAGAGGTGTTCCACTGACCATTATCCGCGACAATCGCGGTATAACTTTGGCCATTGAGCGTAACGGTCACGCTGTCGCCCGGTGAACCGGTGCCGCTGAGAATCAGCGGCTCTGACAGATCGTTGGCGCCCAGAATGCCGTCCCCGCCAGGCGCATTGATGCTGCCTGCTGGGGCGAGCGTATCCACGGTCAGCGTTTGTGACTGGCTGATTACGTTACCAATGGCATCGCTTACGGTAACGGTCAGGGTATAACTGCTGCCGTCTGCCAGCGTTTGCAACGCTTCAGCCGGCACGTTTACCGTCCAGTTGCCATCGTTGCCTACTACTGCGCTATAGTTTGCGCCGTTAAGCGACACTGTCACCACGTCACCCGGTGCAGAGCCTGAACCGGTAAGCGGCAGGCCGCTGGCTATTTCCTCACTGTTTAATACCCCATCATCACCCGCGACAGGGCCAAGATTTAGCACCGGTAACAGGCTGTCCACAGTGAAATTGATGGTTTCGCTGTTGCTGTTGTTCGCGGCATCCGTAACAGTAACCGTCAGGCTATTCGGCCCCTGCGCCAGCAAAGCGAGATCGGCTGCAGGCAGCGAAAGACTCCAGGAACCGTCCGCATTCACCACGCTGCTGTAAACTTTCCCATTGAGTTCGACTTCAACCCGCTGTCCTGCACCGGGCAAACCCGTCGTGCCGCTAAGAATTTGATCGCTACCGACTTCGGCATCGCTTAGCACACCGTCACTGAAGGCGGTTTCATCCAGATTAACTTGCGGTTGAGCAGTAACGGCAACCGTTAATCCCGCCTGGTCGCTGACCACTGCACCGTTAGCATCCGTCACGCTGGCGGTAACCTGCTGCAGCCCATCAGCAATATTTGCAAAGGCTGTAGACGGCAAGGTAATGGACCAACTTCCGTTAGCCGCTACGCTGCCGCTGTAGTTCACATTATTGAAGCTCACCGTTACCAGCTGGCCTTCCGCCACGCCAACAGCCGTTCCGGTGATGATCAGATCTTGCGTGGCGTCGTCAGCGTTCAGATAGCCATCGCTGCTTAAGGGTTCGCTGATGGTGATGATGCCCGGCAGACCTTCAGCTGGGGCAACACTAAAGTCATGGCTGCTGGTGGCGGTTGCGCCAGCAACGTTGGTGACGCTCACATCAACCGTTGCCGTGCCCGCGGCCAGTGCAATTAAGTCAGCCGTTGGGACGCTGGTGCTCCAGTTACCTTCAGCATCAACCTGTGCGCTGTAAGTTTGTCCGTTGAGCGTAAGCGTAACTACCTGTCCTTCTTCGACATTGGTGGTCGATCCAGAGAGCGTTTGGTCGGTGGCTTTTTCGCTGTTATCCAGCAGATCATCGTTAGCAAAGATGTTAACGCTGATAGTCGGTTCAGCTGGCGTGCTCGGACCGGTATCGACGGTAAAGTTCAGGGTTTCAACATTGGTGTTATTGGCTGCGTCGCGGGCAGTAATGGTGACGGTGCTCGCGCCCTGTGGCAGCGCCTGCAAATCTGCTGCTGGCAGCGTTAGCGTCCAGCTTCCATCTTCACTCACGGTAGCGGAGTAATCGGTACCGCCTACATTCACCGTTACCGTCTGGCCTGCGCCGGTTGCGCCAGTACTGCCGCTGAGATTGAGGTCGCTGGCAGCATCCGTGGCGTCCAGCGTGCCATCGGTCAGTACTGATGTGCCTACGCTGACATCTGGAATGTTCTCTACGACAACATTGAGCGTTGCACTGCTGCTGGCTGGATTACCGTTGCTGTCCGTTGCGCTGATTTGCAGGGTTTGGATGCCATCTTGCAAGCCGGTCAGCGCGTCAGCAGGGACGGTGACACTCCAGTTACCTTGCGCGTCAACCGTACCGCTGTAATCCGTACCGTTGAAATTAACCGTGATAACGGCGCCTTCTGCCACATTCTCTGCCTGCCCGGTAATTTGCAGCGGGCTGGCAGTTTCTTCCGCATTCAAATAGCCGTCATCACTGATCGGATTCACCGTTAATACGCCATCCGGCGCTTCGACAGTGAAAGTCCGTGACGCGGTTGCAGTGCCTTGAGTACTGGCTACAGAAACGCCAAGTGTGGCACTGCCTGCTGCCAGCGAGGCGAGCGCCTCAGCCGGAATGCTTACGCTCCAACTGCCATTGCCAGAGACCGTGGCGCTCCAGCTTTGGCCGTCCAGGCTAACGGTGACAACTGCACCTTGCTCAACGTTTTCAGTGGTACCGGACAACGTCTGGCTACTGCTTTTTTCGCCCACATCCAGCACGTCATCACCGGCGAAGGCGTTCACTGTAATGGTTGGTTCGGCTGTGACTGGCAGCGTAACGGTGAAGTTGTAATCACTGGAGGCCGTCTCACCTGCCACATTGGTGACACTGACCGAAGCGGTGTTAGTGCCTTCCGCTAACGTGCCAAGGGTAGCGGCTGGCAGAGTCACACGCCAACTGCCATCTGCGGCAACGGTGCTGGTGAACGATTCACCGCCCAGCGTGACCGTAACGATTTGACCCGCTTCAATGTTGGTGGTGTTGCCGCTCAGAGTTTGATCGCTGCCCTGCTCGATGCCGTCCAGCACGCCGTCGTCAGTAAAAGCATTCACGCTAAGGGTCGGCAACGGGGCATTTACAGTGACGTCATGGGTAACTGTGGCAACATCCCCCGCCGCGTTGCTCACGCTGACAGCGAAACTCGCAGTGCCGGTTGCCAATGCAGTCAGCGCAGAAGAAGGAACGTTAATGCTCCATGCGCCGTCACTTTCCACCGTGCCGCTGTAGCTTTGCCCGTTGAGCGTCAGCGTGACCACTTGCCCGGCTTCGACGTCAGTGGTAGTACCGCTTACGGTTTGATCGCTGCCCTTTTCGCTGTTATCCAGCACATCATCGCCGGTGAAAGCATCAACGCTAATAACCGGATCGCCTGGCTGTGGCTCAGGCGCGGCAACCGTGTAGTTAATTTGTTGCGTGGCTTCGGTGCCTGAATTATTGGTGACGATGACCACCAGCGATGCAGCGCCCGGCGCTACATCGGCCAAGACACCATCAGGCAGCGCAATGCTCCAACTGCCATCCGGCCCAACGATGCCCGTGTAATTATTGCCGTTGAACGTCACTGACACGGTATTTCCCGCTTCTACGCCCGTGGTTGTCCCACTCAACGTCAGCGGGCCAGCCGCTTCAGTGGCATCAAGCACACCATCGCCAGCAAACACTGCCGCCGCAATCGTCGGCGGTCCCGCTTCTACTGTGACGTCCACCGTTCCGGTGGCGGTGCCGCCAGACGCATTCGAGACACTCACGGCCAGCGTCAACTCTCCCGCTGCCAGCGACTGCAACAGCGCAGGCGGTAACGTAATACTCCAGTTACCCTCCGCGCCAACGGCAGCGCTATAAACCTGGCCGTTCAACGTTAAGGTGACAAACTGACCTTCCTCAACATTGGTGGTCGTACCGCTGAGAACTTGCCCAAGACCTTTTTCCGTTTCATCGAGAACGTTGTCACCGGCGAAGTTATCCAGTGTGATGGTCGGTTCCGTTACGGCTGGCGTGCCGACCAGGAAGTTGTAATCTTCGCTAACCACGGTTCCGTTCGCGGTGGTCACGCTGATAGTCAGCGTGGCATTACCCGCAGCCAGCGCAGCCAATGCGTCAGCAGGAAGCACCACGCTCCAGCTGCCGTCCTCAGCCACCAAGGCGGTATAATTCGTGCCATTGAGCGTAACGGTAACTGTCTGACCCGCTTCGATATTGGTGGTAGAACCGCTCAGTGTTTGTGCAATCTCTTTTTCACCCGGATCGAGTACGCCATCGCCAAAAGGTGTGGTGAGTGTAACGCCAGGCTCATTAGGGATTCCTGGCGCTTCCACAGAAACTTCGCGCGTTTCTGTCACTACAATCCCTGCGGCGTTGCTTACCGTCGCGGTGATCGTGACTGAACCTGCAGCCAGTGCTGACAAAACCTCAGGCGGGATAGTGACACTCCAACTACCATTGGCGTTAACCGTGGCGGAGAAGCTTTGCTCGCCAAGGGTGATCGTCACCACTCGACCCGCTTCAACATCGCTGGTTGTGCCAGAAAGTGTTTGCGCTGTCCCCTTCTCGCTGTTGTCCAGGATATCGTCGCCCGCAAACAGAGCAATGTTAATCACCGGTGAATCAGGCTCACTGTCCACACCATCCACTGTGATATTGAGACTGCTCTCAGCTGGCGTACCGGCTGCATTATTAACCGTAACGCTAATCACATTCGCGCCGCTTGCCAGCGCTGCCAGCGCCGTGGCGGGAACGCCTACGCTCCAACTGCCATTTGCGCCCACCGTCGCGCTGTAACTTTGTCCGCCCAACGTGATAGTCACCAGCTGGCCCGCCTCCACGTTAGAGGTGGTGCCGCTAATGGTTTGTGTTGCCGTCTTTTCAGCGTTATCCAGCACGTTGTCACCCGCAAATGGATTGATGCTGATGACTGGCGTGCCGGGTTCGGTCACAGGCGGCGCTTCCACTGTGATCGCCAGATCGCTGGTTGCTACGGTGCCCGCCGCGTTGTTAACGGAAACGCTGATGCTGGTGTTACCCGCGGCTAATGCAGCTAACGCATCGGCAGGTACGTTGATGCTCCAGCTGCCATCCGCACCGACAGTGGTGCTGTAGTTCTGACCGCCCAGCGTGATGGTGACCAGCTGGCCCGCCTCCACGTTAGTGGTGTTACCGCTGAGGGTTTGCGTCGCGGTTTTTTCCGCGTTATCCAGCACATTGTCACCGGCAAAGGGATTGATGCTGATAGTCGGTGTGCCTGGCGCAGGGTTGTCTGTGCCGCCGTCATTGCCACCACCGCCACCGCCACCACCACCACCGCCCGCTGCGCCGATGGCGATACCTGCCAGACCCAGCACACCTAAACCGCCGGCGGTTAAGACACCCGCTGAGATATTGGCATTTTCAGCCAGCAGCAGCGGATCTACGCTGTTGAGAGATTCATAGGTAGGTGTAACTGACGCAGCGGCCAGGTCTGTGCCTTCCGCTGTGGTGGGAAACAGCGCGTGTTCCGGGGGATTTACGCCATCATCAAAAACCAGTTCGCTGTGTTCGCCTTCGACATCGTCAAAGAAAAATTTCTGATAGCGTACGGTGCTGCCGTCGCGCATATGCAGAATAAGATCGTCACCCTGACGTTCGTATTGAACCACCATGGCGCGCGTGCCGTTGATGCGCACTATGCTGGGTTCTGCGAGGTTAATTGTTTGAGTTAAACCGCCGTTGGACTGAGAGATCAGTGTGCCGTTTTCACGAGAAATGATATCGACTCGGCCTTGAGTGAGTTCTGCCATGTTGTAACCCCTACTCCACCAGATTAGCTAATATACTGAATTCAAAATCATAAATTAGATTTATGCTTTTAAGATCCACGCATTACCTCACTTTCTGCGATGCAGAAAGCGTCTTGCCTGGTGAATGTAAAGGCCTTATGGCCAATTATTTTCAGCGACCGGCTATGAGCCTTGCTGGCTGGGTGAATTTTTAATTTAATTTATTTTTTTATACATAAATTTTCAGATTTCTACCTGATCAATCTTTGACGTAACGAACAGAAAAATCAACTTCAATGTACAGATTTTGTTATGTTTTAATTTGGTTATCATTAACAAAATTCGCGTTAGAAAGATGAATGGGTGCGCTTTATCTTTGTTTTCTCATATCAATTTGTTGCCAGCTGTTTCCTATAACTGCTTAAAGAGGTTGAAAAAGAGTGATTAAAAAGGTGGCAAGCGGCTAATAAAATTAGTTTCACCGGGTGATGCGGCGCACATTTTTGATCTCGGTTTACTTTTTTTTAATAAAGTAACGTACTGAAATTGCGCGAAGAAATTTGGGTTAAGTCCACCTTGTGGATGACGGTGATGCCAGGAAAGTTCTGGAAAAGAATCGCGACGCGAAAAAAGTCGGTAAACTCCCTTTTTTGCCGACAGTTCGCTATTGAAAATCGCCTAATAAAAGCGAATGGCGAGCAGATAAAAGCGGCTTCGATGTTACACTTGGCCGCTTTGCTACTAATGAATTTTACCTATGACCGCACTGGACGCCGCACAGCAAAATAAACAGAACAGCCGCCTTTATTGGGGCACGCGCATCATCTTTCTGATCAACGGATTAGGCATGTCTGCATGGGCGCCGCTGGTGCCTTTTGCACGCGATCGCTTGCAGTTAAGCGGTGCCTCATTGGGCGCGTTATTGCTCTGTTTAGGCATTGGTTCGCTGGCAGCGATGCCGGTTACCGGTACGCTGGTCGGTCGTTTCGGCTGTCGTCGCGTCATGCTGCTTTCAACACTTGTTGTGTTGTCAGTTATGCCTTTATTAGCCACGGCAGATTCATTGGCCTTAATGGCAGCGTCGCTGATGGTGTTTGGTGCGGGTTTAGGTACGCTGGATGTGGCAATGAACTACCAAGCCGTTGAGGTAGAGAAAGCGTCAGGTCGGGCAATGATGTCTGGTTTTCATGGATTTTTTAGCCTGGGCGGCATTTTGGGCGCGGGAACGGTGAGTTTACTGTTAAGCGCCGCGCTTACGCCGCTGACCTCCGTACTGATTGTCATGGTGGTCATGCTGCTGTTACTGGTTTGGCGCCTGCCAAATTTTATGAATGAACGGTTGCACCAGCCCGAACAACCTTGGTTAGTGATCCCGCGTGGCTGGGTCGCCTTTCTCGGTGCGCTTTGCTTTATTCTGTTTCTGGCAGAAGGCGCGGTGCTCGACTGGGGTGCGCTGCTGCTGCTGCAAAGCCCGGAGATGGCACCCGCTCACGCAGGTCTCGGCTATGCGCTGTTTTCGGTTGCGATGACGCTGGGACGTTTCAGCGGTGACAAAATCATTAACCGCTTTGGTCGCTATCCCGTGATGCTGACGGGCGCTTTGGCGGCGGCGGCAGGCATGACATTAGCGGTATTGTTACCCTGGCCTGAAATGGCGCTGTTCGCCTTTCTGCTGGTGGGTTTTGGCTTAGCAAACACGGTGCCTATGCTCTTCAATGCGGTAGGGAAACAACAAGATATGCCGGCAAATCTGGCGATATCCGCCATGACAACACTGGGATATGCGGGTATTCTCTCAGGTCCGGCCTTAATCGGATTCATTTCCCAATGGATCAGCCTCAGCGGCGCGTTTTTGCTGATTGCGCTGTTACTGTTAGCTGTGGCCGCCAGTGCGCGACTGGTTGCGCGATAATTCAGGTATCTGAGACGCTATGTTCTACAAGTTTCCCCTGACATCCGGCAATGTCACCCGCTTCTTTTTAGTGTTTAATCTGGTGCTGCTATTAGCGCTGGGCTTTGTTATCCACAACTCGGTTAATGCCTGGCTTACTGAGAAACGCTATGCCATGACTGATGTGGCGCGCGCAATGCAAAAGCGTATTGATGCGTATCGTTTTGCCACCTGGCAGATATACGAGAACCTCGCCACCAGCGCGGCAGGAACGGCGCCAAGCAGCAGCTTGCAAGAGACGCGTCTGCGCCCGGATGTCTATTATCTCGAAAAAACCCGTCGTAAAACGGAAGCGCTGATCTTTGGCTCTCATGACAGCAGCACGCTTGATATGACCATGCGCATGTCAAACTACCTTGATACGTTATGGGGCGCAGAAAATCCGACCTGGTCGATGTATTTCCTGAATGGTCAGGATAACAGCTTGATCATGATCTCTACGCTGCCGCTGAAAGATATGGCGACGCGCTATAAAGAGAGCGCGATTAGCTCGCTGGTGGATGGCCGCCGTGCCGAGATGCTTCAGCAGGCGAATGCGCTGGATGAGCGCGAAAGCTTCTCGCCGTTGCGCCATCTGGCGTTTCAAAACGATCACTACTTTACGGTGCGCACCACCTTTAATCAGCCGGGACATCTGGCAACGGTGGTGGCGTTTGATCTGCCGATTAACGATCTGATTCCGCAAAATATGCCGCTGGAAAATTTCCAGCTGCGTCAGGATACAGCGCTGACCAATAGCAGCGATGAAGAAACAGCAGAAAGCACGCAAATCACGTTAGCGAATCCCAATCTTGAAATTGCTGCCACGTTGCCCAGCACCTCGCTGCAGCTGATTTATCATGTCCCTGTTACCCGGTTATTTGTTGATACATTGCACAACCTATTGTGGCCGTTGCTGATTAATCTGCTGCTGTTCCTGCTCTCCCTTGCCGGGATGGCGCTGCTGCGTCAGCAATCACTGCGCCCCAGTGAGAATCAGACTGCAGAGCTTGATTCTCTGCGGGTGTTAAATGAAGAGATCGTCGCCAGTTTGCCGGTCGGTTTACTGGTTTATGACTTCGCCAGCAACCGCACCATTTTGAGTAATAAGATCGCAGAACATCTTTTGCCGCATCTTAATCTGCAAAAAATCATTAATATGTCCGATCAGCATCAGGGCGTTTTGCAGGCAACCATTAACAACGAAGTGTATGAGATTCGCCACGCGCGCAGCATGCTGTCGCCGCATACCCAACTGTTTATGATGCGCGATCAGGATCGGGAATTATTGGTTAATAAGAAGCTGCAAAAAGCGCAGCAAGTTCTGGATCGTAACCATCAGATGCGTCAGCAATTGCTGCAGAATCTGGGTCACGCGCTCAACCTGCCGCTGGAAAAAATGGTGACGCAACTGGTACAGCTGAGCCAGCGCGATGAAGACGAAACCGTGCTTGACGTGCTGGATGAGAGCCAGGGATTATCGCGCCTTGTCGATGATATTGTGCTGCTGAATCGCCTTGAAGCGCATGACTGGTCGCCAGATGCCACGGTATTTAATCTGCAAGATCTGCTGGATGAGATCGCGCTGGAAAGCTTGCCACTGATGCGCCGTAAAGGGCTTTCGCTGGTGATGAATAATCATCAGCCCAACGATGAGATGCGTTTCGGCGATCGTCGCGCATTGCGTAAGGTTTTGACCACGCTGATGCATTACGCCTTAACGACCACGCGCTGGGGCAAGATTTCACTAGATGTCAAAGCGCTGGAGCAGCGTGCCGATCGTCTGACTATCGAACTGGTTGATACCGGCGCTGGATTAACGGTTGATGAACTGGCAAACGTTGATTTCCCGTTCCTTGGCGACACCAGCCAGGATCGTTATGGACAAGCTTCCGGCATGGCATTTTTCCTGTGCAAACAGCTGTGCAAGCAGATGGGTGGCAGTCTGGAAATTGTGGCAAAAGCTGACATCGGCACACGCTACAATATGCAGTTGCCGCTGGCGCTGGAGCAAAAAAGCGTTGAGGAAGAAGAGAAAATTCTCGACGGCGTGACCGCACTGGTAGAAATTGCCGTGGAGGATGTGCACAAAATCGTATGTCGCCATTTAGAGAGCTGGGGCGCACGTTGTCTCACGCCGGATGAGCGTATTTCAGGACAAGATCATGACGTATTAGTGACTGACGATCCGGCGAAACTCAGCGGCTGGGCTTTGTTGCTGGCTGAGGATGAGTTAGGTTATCACGCACTGAACGAACAGCAATATCGGGTTAATTTCAATCTCAGCAGCGCGTTACTGGATGCGTTGCTGGCGCTGATTGAGAAGCAATTGTCCCATGATGTTATGGAGGATGACGCCGAAGAAGAGGCTGCTACACCGCTTATGAGCGGGGGCTATTTCCAGCTGTTTACTGAGACAGTACCGGATGATGTAAAGAGACTGTATACTGAGTCGGCGGAAAAGGACTACGCCTCGCTTGCTCAGACAGCGCATCGCCTAAAAGGCGTGTTTGCCATGCTCAATTTGACGCCAGGTAAACAGCTTTGTGAAGAGTTAGAACAACACATTAAAGCGTGTGACGATTCAAACATTACAAATACCACCAGTGATATTGACGCTTATGTCAAACAACTGCTGCAGCAAGGTAACCAATAAGATGAATAACTTAAACGTAATTATTGCCGATGACCATCCAATTGTTCTTTTCGGTATCCGAAAATCTCTGGAACAAATTGAATGGGTTAACGTTGTAGGTGAGTTCGAAGACTCAACAGCGCTGATTAACAACTTGTCCAAACTGGATGCTAACGTTCTGATCACCGATCTTTCAATGCCCGGTGAAAAGTATGGTGATGGCATTACACTGATTAAATACATTAAACGTCACTATCCAGACCTGTCGATTATCGTTCTGACCATGAACAATAACCCGGCAATTCTGAGTTCAGTATTGGATCTTGATATTGAAGGAATTGTGCTGAAGCAAGGTGCACCAACTGACCTGCCGAAAGCACTGGCTGCACTGCAGAAAGGCAAGAAATATACGCCAGAAAGCGTGGCAAAACTGCTGGAGAAAATCAGTGCCGGTGGTTATGGCGACAAGCGTTTGTCACCAAAAGAGAGTGAAGTACTGCGTCTGTTTGCGGAAGGTTTCCTGGTGACTGAAATTGCTAAGAAACTGAATCGCAGTATTAAAACCATCAGTAGCCAGAAAAAGTCGGCGATGATGAAGCTGGGCGTGGAAAATGATATTGCCCTGCTGAACTACTTATCTTCTGTTAGCGCGACGCAAGTCGAAAGAGATTAAGCTGTTCCTGAAGGCGGTGCACTCAGCACCGCCTTTTCATTCTGCCCTACCGCTCTACCCTTCCCGCGCTTTCCGTACCCGATCCGCATAAATCGCTAACGTAACCTTCAGTACATCTAACGTCACCGGTTTCGACAGACAATTGTCCATGCCCGCATCCATACAGCGCTGCTTCTCCTCCGCTAAGGCGTTGGCCGTGACGCCCACTACCGGGAACACATGGCCCAACTGGCGTAAGCGCTGCGTCAGGCGATAGCCATCCATATTAGGCATGTTAACGTCGGTTAGAACGATATCGATCTCATTGCGGCTCAATACATTAAGCGCATCCACACCATCCTGAGCCGTTTTGACCTGATAACCTAATGTGCCAAGTTGTTCAGAGAGCAACATGCGGTTTATGGGATGATCGTCGACGATCAGGACCATAATGTCGTCGTTGTTTACCTTCTCCTCCACGGCACCGGCTAACAACAACGCATCTGCGGCTTCGTTTTCTACTGGAATACGGTAGATACGCGCCAGCAGCGTCGGCAACTCATGCAGCGTGGCGGTGCTGTGAACCCAACGTCCCGACTGACGTTCGCGCGGCATATCAGCATGCCCGCCGTCAAAGGTGATAACCGCACGCAATGGCGCATCCATTTCCAACTCATAATCGGCCAGCAGCACGTCGTCATTGCCCACTTTGCCCAGATATTCAGCCACGCGAAGGCCCTGCTGCTGCAACTGCCGCGTGATAAATTCGGCTAAGTACTCATTGCGCATCGCCAGCCAAATGGTTTTGTCTTGCATACCCTCCAGCAGTGGCGGCGAGGGTTGCTGACCTTGGTAGATCGGAATACGCACAATGAATTGGCTGCCCATGCCGGGTTCAGAATCGACCTCGATATCACCATCCATCATGTTGATCAGTTTTTCACAAATTGCCAGGCCTAATCCGGTCCCCTGGAAATTACGCTGCACGCCATTACCCACCTGGAAGAAAGGATCGAACAGCCGTGGCATCTCTTTCGCGGGAATGCCCACGCCGGTGTCGCGCACGCGGAACGCCAGATAACCGTCCAATACATAGGCATGCAGAATAATGCAGCCGGTATGGGTAAATTTGATGGCGTTGTTAAGAAGGTTAGAGATGACTTGTTGCAGGCGCAACGGATCGCCATCCAGCGCCTGCGGCACGTCGTGTTCGATGAAGCAATAAAGCGTCAGGCGTTTTTTCACCACCAGCGATAAGTAGTTGCCGACAATATGGGTGATCACTTCACGTGGCGCAAATGGGCGCGGTTCAATCTTCAACTGTTCCGATTCAATTTTCGAGAAGTCGAGAATGTCGCTGATGATCTTAAGCAGCAGGCTGGAAGAGTTATTCATTGCCGTGACCAGCGCATCGACACTGCTTGGCAATTTCTTGGTTTGTAGCAGATCGAGGTTGCCGATAATGCCATACAGCGGCGTACGCAATTCATGGCTGACCGTGGCGAGAAACATCGATTTGGACTGGCTGGCCTGCTCTGCCGCGTGCGCCATTTCCTGCAATGACTGCTCCATGCGAACACGCGCGGAGACATCCACCAACACGCAAATCGCGACGTTCTCATTGCGATAGCGAGAGTGAACAAAGCTGATTTGCAAGTTGGTATTGCTGCCGGTAAGCACATCGACAAAATTGACCTGTTGGCCGCCAATGATTTCGTTGAGTCGCTGGCGATCTTCTTGCGTCAGTAAGGTCAGATAGTTATGAGCCAGTTCATTGCTGAGGATGTTGGTGCCATCGCTGGTACGCAAAATACAGATGCCCACAGGCGCCGACGCGACAATTTTACGGTTGAACTGTTCATGTTCTTCCAGCCGATGCGCGTTCTCTTCAGCAGGCAGGAACATGCGGCGCTCAAACAGCCAGGCTAAGGTAAATAACAGCACCGCGCTAAAAATATTGAGCAGCAGTGCGTTGATCATCATCAGCTTTAATTGGTCAACCAGCACATGGGTGGAGACCGACCACACCACATTTAAGTCTGATGGCGGCAGCGGCTTTTTCAGGACTAACTGGCGATAACCGTCGAGATAACCAAACCAGGTTTTATCATCCGGCAGGTCATCCATTGAGAAACCCACGCCACCACGCCGTGAAGAGATTAACGGTCGATTATTCTCATCGAGAATAGTGGCTACAACAGGTAAATTGCCCGGCTGAATGAATTCATCCAGGCGAATATTTTGTTCAACACCCAACAATGCCTGCAGTTTATTCGCCACATAAACCGGCACCACCATATAGAAGTTGCCCACGCCCGGTTGGGTACTGTTATTAATCCAGTACATCGGATTACGTCGCTCTTCTTCATTGCTGTTGCGATAGCGCAGTACGTGTTCACGCAATGACTTTAGGCTGCGCTCACGATCAATATTGCTGCTGCCAATGGTGAAATCAGCAAGACACTGATTTTCACCACCGATAAAGAACACCCGATTGAGTTCATAAGAAGAGGCGAAATTACTCTTCCAGTAATTAATGTAATAACTCAAAGAATCCAACGAATTGCGCCAGGTATTACTCATTGAGGTGCAATCGCCATCGGAAAACAGCGGTGTGAATTGAGGCTGCGTTGATTTGCCGGGCATCATACCGGTTAAGACATCCAGCCCGTTGCTGGCATTGGTTAAGCGGTTTTCGGTGATGAATTTCAGCTCACGCATCATGTCTGCTGAGTGGCGAATATACCACTCTGTCAGGCCGTAATTACTGGCGAATTCCTGACGCACCTGACTCTCTTTATCGTGCAGTACACTGATGATGTAAAACGAGGTCAGTACCGCGCCTAACAACCAGATCAGAAGCGCCAGCGCTCTGAACAGGTAGCGCGAAATGCGAAGTGTAGTGCGAAATGAGACAGGATATTTCAAAGGAAACTCGCAGTTGGCAAGATTAATCGCATGATGAATTTGGAATGCCCATACACTAGCTTTATCACGCGAAAAAAGCCAGCCGGGTGCGGGTTTGCCGGGCTATTTGGGAATCTTTGAATGTGCTTTTAGACAATTTGCCCGTCGGGAAAAAATGCGGGGCAGCCGATCCGTTTGGATGCGGAGTTCCTTAGCAATGGGATACGCTTCTCCGCTGGATTTATTCGGATATAAAGTGACCCTCATTACGCTGAAAAATAAACCAAAAAAAACGGCAGGCCGGGTTTCCCCTGACCTGCCGTTGTTATGACGAACCTAACTTGCTGCGGAAAGATTACTCTTCTTCGTCAGCAGCCGGTGCGTCATCTTCGTCTTCAAGATCGGCTTCGTCGATATCGGCATTATCGATATCCGCTTCCGGTGCGATGTCTTCATCACCTTCCGCGACGCTACCGTCGATTGAATCCAGCTCTTCTTCTTCAACCGGCTCGGCAACGCGCTGCAATCCAACCACGTTTTCATCTTCTGCAGTACGAATCAGTATCACACCTTGGGTGTTACGGCCCACGACGCTGACTTCTGAAACGCGCGTACGTACCAGCGTACCTGCATCGGTGATCATCATGATTTGATCGCTATCGACGACCTGTAACGCACCAATGACCGGACCATTACGTTCGGTAACTTTGATCGAAATAACACCCTGCGTCGCACGCGACTTGGTTGGGTATTCCGAGTTAGCGGTACGTTTACCGTAACCATTCTGCGTTACGGTCAGAATCGCGCCATCTTCACGTGGCACAATCAGCGATACAACGCGATCGCCTTCCGCCAGCTTGATGCCGCGAACACCCGATGCAGTACGACCCATTGCACGCACAGCGGTTTCTGCGAAGCGCACCACTTTACCTGCGGCGGAGAACAGCATGGTTTCATCGCTGCCGTTGGTCAACGCTACGCCAATCAGTTCATCATCTTCACGCAGATTGACGGCAATAATACCGGCGCTACGTGGACGGCTGAACTCTTTCAACGCGGTTTTCTTCACGGTACCGCTGGCGGTAGCCATAAAGATGTTGAAGCCTTCAGTATACTCACGCACCGGCAGAATTGCGGTGATGCGCTCGTTGGCTTCCAGCGGCAGCAGGTTGACGATTGGACGACCACGTGCGCCACGGCTGGCTTCAGGCAGTTGATAAACCTTCATCCAGTAGAGGCGACCACGGCTTGAGAAGCACAGAATGGTGTCGTGGGTGTTAGCCACTAACAGACGATCAATGAAGTCTTCTTCTTTGATTCGCGCCGCAGATTTACCTTTACCGCCACGACGCTGCGCTTCGTAATCCGTTAATGGCTGATACTTCACATAACCCTGATGCGACAGCGTGACCACAACGTCTTCCTGATTGATCAGGTCTTCGATGTTGATATCCGCGCTGTTTGCAGTGATTTCAGTACGACGCTCGTCACCGAACTGATCGCGCATCAGCTCCAGCTCTTCGCGGATCACTTCCATCAAGCGTTCTGCGTTTTGCAGGATATGCAGTAACTCAGCAATCTGGTCAAGCAGCGCTTTGTATTCGTCGAGCAATTTTTCATGCTCAAGTCCGGTCAGTTTCTGCAGACGTAAATCAAGGATCGCCTGCGCTTGCTGTTCGGTCAGGTAATATTGACCTTCACGAATACCATACTGCTCGTCAAGCCATTCTGGACGTGCTGCATCATCACCTGCACGCTCCAGCATGGCTGAAACGTTGCCCAACGCCCATGACTGCGAGATCAGGCCGCTTTTCGCTTCCGCCGGGTTTGGCGCACGGCGAATCAGCTCGATGATAGGATCGATGTTAGCCAGCGCAATCGCCAGGCCTTCAAGGATATGCGCACGGTCGCGCGCTTTACGCAGTTCAAAAATGGTACGACGCGTAACCACTTCACGACGATGGCGAACAAAGGCTTCCAGAATCTCCTTCAGCGCCATAATCTTAGGCTGGCCCTGATGCAGCGCCACCATATTAATGCCGAACGAGGTTTGCAGCTGCGTCAGTGAATAAAGGTTATTCAGCACCACTTCACCCACCGCATCGCGTTTGATTTCGATGACGATGCGCATGCCGTCTTTATCAGACTCGTCACGCAGTGCACTGATGCCTTCAACGCGCTTCTCTTTCACCAGCTCCGCAATCTTCTCAATCAGGCGCGCTTTGTTCACCTGATAAGGAAGTTCATGAATGATGATGGTTTCACGGCCCGTTTTTGCATCTGCTTCAACTTCACCGCGAGCACGGATATAAATTTTGCCGCGACCGGTGCGGTAAGCTTCTTCAATGCCACGACGTCCGTTGATGATGGCGGCAGTCGGGAAATCAGGCCCCGGAATGTGCTCCATCAGCCCTTCAATGCTGATGTCTTCATCTTCGATATACGCCAGGCAACCGTTGATCACTTCGCGCAAGTTATGCGGCGGAATGTTGGTCGCCATACCTACCGCGATACCGGACGAACCGTTCACCAGCAGGTTAGGAATTTTTGTCGGCAGAACTTCAGGAATTTGTTCAGTCCCGTCGTAGTTCGGTACGAAATCGACGGTCTCTTTTTCCAGGTCAGCTAACAGATCGTGGGCGATTTTGGACATGCGTACTTCGGTATAACGCATCGCAGCAGCGGAGTCGCCGTCGATGGAGCCGAAGTTGCCTTGACCGTCCACCAGCATGTAACGCAGGGAGAAAGGCTGGGCCATACGTACGATGGTGTCGTAAACGGCGGAATCACCGTGTGGGTGATATTTACCGATGACGTCACCGACAACGCGGGCAGATTTTTTATAGGGTTTATTCCAGTCGTTACCCAGTTCGCTCATCGCGAAGAGTACGCGGCGATGCACCGGCTTCAGGCCGTCACGCACATCGGGTAAGGCTCGGCCAACGATGACCGACATGGCGTAATCGAGGTAAGAATTTTTTAACTCTTCTTCGATATTGACCGGTGTAATTTCTCTCGCAAGGTCGCTCATGGAGCCGCTATCCCTCTACTTAATCCCGGATTTTAAAGGTGCGAAAGTATATCACACTGCATTCATCTGGTGAACGTTAACCACCTATTTCACCCGCTTTTCCTTATGTCTGAGAGGTGCGCCGCAACGGCTTAAGCGTTTATACTCAGTCAACATTTTGTCAGGAGTTACGATTCAATGAATGCACAGCCGCAGAATCATCAGCAGAACGTCGATGCGCAGGAAATTGCCAAGTTTGAGGCCGTTGCCTCACGCTGGTGGGATCTCGAAGGTGAATTTAAACCTTTGCACCGCATTAATCCGCTGCGCCTTGGTTATATTGCGCAACACAGCAACGGCTTATTTGGTAAAACCGTGCTGGATGTCGGTTGCGGTGGCGGCATTTTAGCCGAGAGCATGGCGCGCGAGGGTGCCGTGGTTACCGGGCTGGATATGGGCGCAGAACCGCTGGAAGTGGCACGTATGCACGCGTTGGAAACGGGCGTGAAGCTCGATTACATTCAGCAAACCGTGGAGGATCACGCGGAAACCCACGCCGGAAAATATGATGTGGTGACCTGCATGGAGATGCTGGAGCACGTTCCCGATCCGCGCTCGGTGGTTCATGCCTGCGCGCGTCTGGTGAAACCGGGCGGCGAAGTCTTCTTCTCCACCATCAACCGCAACCCCAAAGCCTGGCTGATGGCGGTATTTGGTGCGGAATATGTGCTGCGTATGGTGCCGCGCGGCACGCACGATGTGAAAAAGTTTATCCGGCCCTCAGAGTTATTGGGTTGGGTAGATGAAACCCCGCTGCGCGAGCAGAACATCATCGGCTTGCACTACAACCCGATAACCAATAAGTTTCGTCTGGGCCGCGGCGTGGATGTGAACTACATGATCCACACGCGTCACAGCAAAAACTAATCTGTGTGGCGCGCAACCCGTTTGCGCGCCCGCTGTCATTTATACTCCTCCCCTTTGCTTAGCGAATCCTTTACCCACCGTTTAAATGCATAACCCGCGCTGATTAACGATACGTTTTTCGATCCACTGAGTGAGCCGCTAGTCCATAGATTGGAAAAACGTCAGTAATGAATGAAAAATCAGCGGTCGCTCAAGAAAGGGAATTTTTTATCAAACCGGTTGACACGATGGCGAGCCTTACAACACGCGGCCTAGGAAATTTCGCAAAAAAAACAAGCCCAGAATCATCATTTTTTCCTCTTGTTAAGCTGCAGCAAATTACTAGAATATGCCCCCATATTGTTATGAATTTCCCCCTGAACCCCTAGATGTAGTGTTTATCCACAACATTATTCACAATGAATATGCTGTGTATAAACCGGGATTTCTTTTAATTTTTGGATACTCACGCAAAGGTAAAAACGCGACATGAACCAAAGTCTGCTCGTTACTAAACGCGATGGCCGCCAGGAGCGCATTGACCTCGACAAGATTCACCGTGTGCTGGACTGGGCAGCTGAAGGGCTGAACAACGTCTCCGTTTCACAGGTTGAACTGCGTTCCCACATTCAGTTTTATGATGGCATCAGAACCTCTGACATTCATGAAACCATTATCAAGGCCGCTGCAGACCTGATCTCTCGCGATGCCCCGGACTATCAGTACCTCGCTGCTCGTTTAGCTATTTTCCACCTGCGTAAAAAAGCGTACGGCCAGTTTGAACCACCAAAACTGTATGACCAGGTGGTCAGCATGGTTGATAAGGGCAAATACGATAGCCATCTGCTGGAAGACTACAGCGTTGAAGAGTTCGAGCAGATGGACGCGTTTATCGACCATTGGCGTGATATGAACTTTTCCTACGCGGCGGTTAAGCAGCTGGAAGGTAAATATCTGGTGCAGAACCGCGTTTCGGGCGAAATCTACGAAAGTGCGCAGTTCCTCTATATCCTGGTTGCAGCGTGTCTGTTCTCCGGTTATCCGCGTGATACCCGCATGGATTACATCAAGCGTTTCTACGATGCGATTTCAACTTTCAAGATCTCACTGCCGACGCCAATTATGTCTGGTGTGCGTACGCCAACGCGTCAGTTCAGCTCTTGCGTATTGATCGAGTGTGGCGACAGCCTCGACTCTATCAACGCCACCTCCAGCGCCATTGTGAAATACGTTTCGCAGCGTGCCGGTATCGGTATCAATGCAGGCCGTATTCGTGCACTGGGCAGCCCAATTCGTGGTGGCGAAGCGTTCCACACCGGTTGTATCCCGTTCTATAAGCACTTCCAGACGGCCGTTAAATCCTGCTCTCAGGGCGGTGTTCGCGGCGGCGCAGCGACTTTGTTCTATCCAATGTGGCATCTGGAAGTTGAAAGCCTGCTGGTGTTGAAAAACAACCGTGGCGTTGAAGGCAACCGCGTACGTCACATGGACTACGGCGTGCAGCTGAACAAGCTGATGTATCAGCGCCTGTTGAAAGGTGAAGATATTACCCTGTTCAGCCCGTCAGACACGCCGGGCCTCTATGACGCGTTCTTCGCCGATCAAGATGAGTTCGAACGTCTTTACACCAAATATGAAAAAGACGACAGCATCCGTAAACAGCGCGTTAAAGCGGTGGATCTGTTCTCCTTAATGATGCAGGAACGTGCTTCAACCGGCCGTATCTACATTCAGAACGTCGATCACTGCAACACACACAGCCCGTTCGATGCCAGCATCGCGCCGGTTCGCCAGTCCAACCTGTGTCTGGAAATCGCGCTGCCGACCAAGCCGCTGAACGATGTTAACGACGAGAACGGTGAAATCGCGCTGTGTACGCTGTCAGCGTTTAACTTGGGTGCAATTGAAAGCCTGGACGATCTGGAAGAGCTGGCAACGCTGGCAGTTCGTGCGCTGGATGCCCTGCTCGACTATCAAGATTACCCGATCCCAGCCGCACAGCGTGGCGCAATGGGCCGCCGTACCTTGGGTATAGGTGTAATCAACTACGCTTATTATCTGGCGAAAAATGGCGTGCGCTACTCTGATGGCAGTGCCAATGGCCTGACGCATAAAACTTTCGAAGCGATTCAGTTCTACCTGCTGAAAGCCTCGAATGAGTTGGCGAAAGAGCAAGGTGCTTGCCCGTGGTTCAATGAAACCACCTATGCGCAAGGCATTATGCCGATCGACACCTATAAGAAAGATCTCGATACCATCTGCAACGAGCCGCTGCATCTGGACTGGGATGGCCTGCGTGAGCAGATCAAAACCCATGGCCTGCGCAACTCAACGCTCTCTGCGCTGATGCCGTCTGAGACCTCTTCGCAGATCTCCAATGCCACCAACGGCATTGAACCGCCACGCGGTCATATCAGTATCAAAGCTTCTAAAGACGGGATTTTGCGTCAGGTGGTACCAGAGTATGAGCGTTTGAAAGATCAGTATGAACTGCTGTGGGAAATGCCAAACAACGACGGTTATCTGCAACTGGTTGGCGTGATGCAGAAGTTCATCGACCAGGCAATTTCGTCGAACACTAATTACGATCCCTCGCGTTTTGCCAACGGCAAAGTGCCAATGAAGCAGTTGCTGAAAGATCTGCTGACGGCGTATAAGTTCGGCGTGAAAACGCTTTACTATCAAAACACCCGTGACGGGGCTGAAGATGCGCAGGATGACATGGCACCTTCAATCCAGGATGACGGCTGCGAAAGCGGCGCGTGTAAAATCTAACGGTCAGGCGGGAGCTTATCCCGCCTTAGTCATTTCACGGGACTCTTGCGCGTCCCGTCTACTTTTGGACAGTTTTTATGGCCTACTCCACCTTTTCACAAAACAAAAATGACCAGCTGAAAGAGCCGATGTTTTTCGGTCAGTCGGTTAACGTGGCGCGCTTTGACCAGCAAAAATATGACATTTTTGAAAAACTGATCGAGAAGCAACTTTCCTTTTTCTGGCGTCCAGAAGAAATCGATGTTTCACGCGATCGTATCGATTATCAGGCGTTGCCCGAGCATGAAAAACACATTTTTATCAGCAACCTGAAATATCAAACGCTGCTGGATTCGATTCAGGGTCGTAGCCCGAACGTCGCGTTGTTGCCGCTGATTTCGATCCCAGAGCTGGAAACCTGGATTGAAACCTGGGCGTTCTCCGAGACGATTCACTCGCGCTCTTACACCCATATCATCCGTAACATCGTTAACGATCCCGCGGTGGTGTTTGATGACATCGTGACCAACGAGCAGATCCTGGCCCGTGCGGAAGATATTTCCGGCTACTACGATGACCTGATCGAGATGACCAGCCATTGGCACTTGTTCGGTGAAGGTACGCATGAGATCAACGGCAAAACGGTTGTCGTTAGCCTACGTGCGTTGAAGAAACAGCTCTACATCTGCCTGATGAGCGTCAATGCGCTGGAAGCCATTCGCTTTTACGTTAGTTTCGCCTGCTCCTTTGCTTTTGCCGAGCGCGAACTGATGGAAGGCAACGCCAAAATCATTCGTTTGATCGCCCGTGATGAAGCGCTGCACCTGACCGGCACTCAGCACATGCTGAACCTGCTGCGCACCGGTGAAGACGATCCAGAAATGAAAGAGATTGCGGCTGAATGTCGTGAAGAGTGTTTTGAGCTGTTCAAGAAAGCGGCGCTGCAAGAAAAAGAGTGGGCGGAATATCTGTTCAGTGGCGGCTCAATGATCGGCCTGAATAAAGACATTTTGTGCCAGTACATTGAGTACATCACCAATATTCGTATGCAGGCGGTCGGCCTTGATTTACCGTTCCAGACGCGCTCTAACCCTATTCCATGGATTAACTCATGGCTGGTGTCTGATAACGTTCAGGTTGCACCGCAGGAAGTAGAAGTGAGCTCCTATCTGGTCGGCCAAATCGACTCTGAAGTGGGTGAAAACGACTTCGACGACTTCCAGCTGTAAGCATGAGTCGCTCCATCGTTATTCTGCGCACTTCCGGCACCCGGCTGGAGTGCGCAGACGATCATCCCAATCTGCTGGCAATGCTTGAAGCACAAAATATTTGTGTGGAATTTCAGTGTCGGGAAGGTTATTGCGGATCGTGCCGTACGCGCTTGCTCAAAGGCGAAGTGTATTACGCCGAAACGCCGCTGGCGTTTGTGGAACAGGGCGAGATTCTTCCCTGTTGTTGCCGAGCCAAAGGTGAGATTGAGATCGCGCTATAAACACAACGGGCGCCTTACGTAGGCGCCCGTTGTGCTTTAGTTTACTGGGTTATTTAACGCTTCACCGTTTCAAGAATATCAATCCAGCCGTGACCGGTGCTGACTTCGCTGCCGTGTAGCCAGCGGCGCAGCATGTTCATTGCCATCATCGCCACCACTTTCTGCCGCGTCTCCTGATTATGCCGTCCGTGTGTAAACTTCACTCGCTGTCCCCACGTCGCTTCAGGCGTATGCAGTGCGATAGCGACTTCCCCTTCTTCTAATGCGCCCACAGACAACGCCAGCGGCGTCTGCTGCCGTGCTGCCACGCTTGCTGTGCGTGTTACCTGATCTTCCAGTGTTTCAGCCTGCTGCGGCAGAACTTCTGCGGCACTGAGCGGCACCTCAGCTGAGGCTAGCTGCCAGTTCAGCAGACCCGCCGTGAATTGTTCACTGATCGCCAACTGCAGATCCCGATCTTTTAATTCACGCGCTAACAAGGCGGGAAATCCTTCGGTGCCTTCAAAAATGGTGCATTCAGCCAGTTGCAGCCGAACCTGTTGCCAAACCTGCTCCATCGCGATGCGCTGACTGGCCGGCCCGGTAAGTTTGATTTCTATGATCGGCATGGAAGAGCGATAACCCATCACCACACCTTCTGGCAGGGCCAGCGGTTCTAGCTCCGCTGCCAGATCGCTTTCGCCGCGACCAAAGGTGGTCAGGCGCAGGCAAAGCGGCGGTTCAGGCAGTTCAAACTTACTTTTCAAACGCGGAATGATTTGCTGCTCAACCATAGTTTTGAATTCAGAGGGTACGCCAGGCGTAAAGAACATCCAGCAGCGATTGAGCTGTAGCGCAAAACCGCAGGCAGTGCCGACGGGATTATCCAGCATCTCAGCATTGGCCGGTATTTCCGCCTGCTTGCGATTGCTCGGTGCCATGATGCGGCCTCGACTGGCAAACCAGGCTTCCATGTTTTCCAGCCATTCTTGCTGCATTTTGAGTTCTACACCGCAGGCTTTTGCTGCAGCTTGCGCGCTGAGATCGTCGCTGGTGGGGCCAAGCCCGCCATTAACAATCAATACGTCGGCTTCGTGACTGCGTGCCAGCAAAGTCTCAACCAGTGAATCCATGGCGTCGCCTACCGTGCTTCGACTGGTCATGGGTAAACCTTGCTGGAACAGCACATCGGCCAGCCAGGCCGCATTGGTATCGACGATTTGGCCATGCAGTACCTCATCACCGGTTGACAGCATCTCTACTCTAATCACGTATCGTTCTCCTTTTGCCGAGGGTTCCACTTTAGAAAGCCTGCCGACGAAACACAATCGATCGCATGCGAATAGGCGGTTTTAGTGTATAGCGGCAGAGTTGTGCCACATTGGCGGACAAAACAGCAGTCAAATCGTGAGGGGAATCTTTCGGGGTAAACATCATGATACCGACGCTGTGCGTGGGTCAAAGTGACAGGCAACATAAAGCAACGGCGGGAAAACCCGCCGTTTTATAACGTCTGACGCAGCTTAACGACGCGCCAGCAGCAGCCCAAGCACCAGCCCGGCGGTGGCGCCAATACCGATGCCTTTCCAAGGCTGTTCATGTACATAATCATCAGCGCGGTAAGCGGCTTGTTTGGCGCGATAATAATAGCTATCTGACGCCTGGCTGACGCGTGATTTAACATCATGCAGCGCCTGCTCCGCTTTAGTTTTGAGCTCAATGTATTTCTGGTCGGCCGGATCGCCCGATGACTTCAACACTTCTTCCAGCGTTTCTGTCAGCAGCGCTAAATCATCATCCAGGCCAGTCTCAAACGGTTCAGTCTCTTTTACCATTGTTTCCTCCGTGTACATTGCAAAGCAGTTCCTTAACTATAGCCACTAATTTGCGCTCTGCCGCTTTCACTTACCAGGAATCACCCGAGTTTTCATTTGTTAACGTGATTTTTCTTTTCACGCTACGCTTTTATCGATGCAAAGAAGTGCAAGCCAGGCGCGTCAGCCGACAATTTCCCTTCGCTTCTTTGATTAATCTGATAAATTTTGTTCGGACTGAATTTTTCAACTACCCGGCTGTCGTACCCTCCTGTTGCCTGCGATTATCAGGCCATGAAAGTGCATTTCGCACGACAGTCACGACAAACTCGAACAGCTAAGGAAAGATCTCTGGCATGAATCGAAGAATGTTTATGAAAGCGTCAATGGCCTTCTCCGCTGTTAGCGGTATGACTGGCCTGTCGACGCTGTTTGCGCAATCCGCCTGGGCAGAAGATGGCATTGCTGACGGAACCGCAGTACGCTTCGATTTCGACGTATTGAAGAAGCAAGCGGCCAGTTTGGCGAAGCAACCTTGGGGTGGCGCGCCGGGTGCGTTGCCTGAAACACTGGCTACGTTAACGCCGCAGGCCTACAACGAAATTCAGTACGATGCGAATCACTCCTTGTGGAACACCATTCCTGACCGCGAACTGGATGTGCAATTCTTTCACGTTGGCATGGGCTTTAAGCGCCGCATCCGTATGTTCTCGGTGGATGGCGATAGCCGCCAGGCCCGCGAAATTCACTTTCGCCCGGAGTTGTTCAACTACAACAATGCCAAAGTCGATACCAAACAGCTTGAAGGAAAAAATGACCTCGGCTTCGCCGGATTCCGTGCATTTAAAAAGCCTGAACTGGCACGCCGTGACATCGTTTCATTTTTAGGTGCCAGTTACTTCCGCGCCGTTGATGACACTTTCCAGTATGGTTTGTCGGCGCGTGGTGTAGCGGTAAATACCTTCAGCAACGGCCAGGAAGAATTCCCTGACTTCACCGCGTTTTGGTTTGAAACGCCGGATGCAGATGACACCACCTTCACCTGCTACGCCCTGTTGGATGGTGCCAGCCTGACTGGCGCATACAAGTTCATCATCCATTGCGAAGAGAAGCGCGTGGTGATGGAGGTTGAAAACCACCTGTTCGCGCGTAAAGAGATTCGTCAGCTTGGCATTTCGCCAATGACCAGCATGTTTAGCTGCGGCACCAATGAACGCCGCATGTGCAATACCTATCATCCGCAGATCCATGACTCCGATCGCCTGGCGATGTGGACCGGAAAAGGCGAATGGATTGCCCGCCCCTTGAATAATCCGCAGCGCCTGCAGTTCAACGCTTATGAAGATGAAAACCCACGCGGTTTTGGTTTGCTGCAGCTGAACCATGACTTTAAGGATTATCAGGATGTGATTGGCTGGTATGACAAACGTCCAAGCCTGTGGGTTGAACCGGTGGGAAAATGGGGTAAAGGTGCCATCAATTTGATGGAAATCCCTACTACCGGAGAAACGCTGGATAACATTGTCTGCTTCTGGCAACCCACCGAACCGGTAAAAGCTGGTAGCGAATTCAGCTTCTCTTACAAGTTGTACTGGAGTGGCTTACCACCGGTTCGCAGTGGGCTGGCGCGCGTTGATGCTACGCGTACCGGTATTGGCGGCTTCCCAGAAGGCTGGGCTCCGGGCGAACATTTCCCTGATACCTGGTGCCGCCGTTTTGCTATCGACTTCGTCGGTGGCGATTTGAAAGCTGCTGCGCCGAAAGGGATTGAACCGGTAATTACCGTTTCTTCTGGTACGTTTAAGCAGGTTGAGATTCTTTATGTCGAGCCGATCAATGGTTATCGCATTCTGTTTGACTGGTATCCCAACAGCGACTCAACCAAGCCGGTCGAAATGCGTCTGTTCCTGCGTACCAAGGATGAGACGTTGAGTGAAACCTGGCTTTATCAATATTTCCCGCCGCCGCCAGATCAACGTAAACACGTTGATGATCGGCAGATGACGCCGGGCTAAACAGAACGGCGAGGAACATTCCTCGCCGTTTTTTTATCTCTTATTTCTGTCTACCGATTATTTCTGCATATCAATGTGCGGAATATCATCTTCGAGGTACTCCTCACTGACCGGGAGGAAACCGTGTCGTCCGTAAAATTTTTGCAGATGCGCCTGGGCAGAGAGAAACAGCGGGGAGTCCGGCCACTGTTTTTTACAGCTCACCAGCACCTGCTCCATCAGACGATTCCCCAGATTGATGCGACGAGCCTGATCCGAAACAATCACCCGACCAATTTTCACTGGGCTGATCTCATCTAACGGTGAAAGAATTCGTGCATAAGCCACCAGCTCATCGCCACGCATTCCTAACAAATGCCGATTTTCAGCCATTAAATCCTGACCATCAACGTCGAGATAGGGACACATTTGCTCAACCACAAACACTTCACAGCGTAACGCCAACAACGCATAAAGCTGCTGTACGGTTAAATCGCGATGATGAAGATCCAGCCAGGTAATTTCCATCTGTTTTCCTTATTGACGGTATTCGCTTTGAACGTCATTTGATAATACTGCGCGACGGCACTCTTTTCTGCTGCCACAGCACATATCGCAACCGTAAACTTTGCCACAAGCGAATCGGCCACAACTGGCTTGACTGAGGTTCAATGACCCTTTTCAGCAAACTGACATAATCCAATACCAAACCCGGCGTCCACGTCATCTCTTCAGCACGGCCACGTACCACGCCCAATAACCAAAAGTTGGGATCGCTTAACAGACGAAATCCAGCATAGGGCTGCCTGGCTAAAATGCCTTCCAGAGCCACGTCCAGCGCCTGAACTACGGTGGATGAGCAATTACGCGCCGTAAGGTTATAGGTACTGTCGGCGCTATAGCGCTGCCAGTAATGCTGCAATGCAATTAAGTTGTAGTGCGGAAAAATAACCTGTTTGTCAGGCCGACACCAGCCAGCAACTTCCTCTGCCAGCGAAGGCAGAAAACGTCCAGCAACATCATTGTGTTCTCCGGCACGCAGCACGGCGCGAAAATTACCGCTGTCGCGATCGATTTCGTCACGCGGATAGTGGCTGACATAGAGATTATCGCCCGCTTCTAGCGCCGCGTGGCCAGTGGAAATCACCCCATTGTGATCCACCGCAGCGATATAACGGTCAATAATACGATAACGCTCGCGTACCACACTGGAACCCACCGGTGTCCAGACATAGACCGTTAACGTTTGCGACGGCGGCAAATCGGGAAAGCTGGGATGATCGTAGCGGCTACCGTGCCAGCGCCGTAATCCTGCAGCCTGAAACAGCGGCAGTACGGTGACTGAACTTTCCTCGGTAAGCAAACGCGCCTGACGCGCCATTAACAATAAACTGGTCGCAATGCTTAACAGCAGCAGCGCAAAGCAAAGTGGTACCGCAATATGATGATGGAATGGCCAGTCGCTGATGATCACTACGCTGAGCAGCAATTCTATGGCGCCCGTAAAACAGTGCTTTTGCCAACGTACGCCGCGCAGTACCAGCGCAGCCGCGATGCGAAAACAGCCGTCGAGAAAGAAAGCGATGCCAAACAGCAACGCTGAAACATCATTGTTATCTTCCGGGATATCGAAGATCAGAAAGGCGATAAATAAAAACCCCACGCCTTTGAGCAGGGTTAGCCAGTCGATGAGCATCTCCTTGGTCATGGCCAAGACCATCTGCACCACGCCTTCGATGATGAACAAAATCGCCAGCGTGTCTAACGGCACCGATAACAAGCCATCGCTGCCAATGTCGTAAAGGATCAAGAAGGCAAAGGCTAACAGAATGACGCCGCCAATCGCCAGCCAATACCAACGCCTGCGCAGCACCTGTGCACCGGTTAATAGAAAGATCAGCTTGATCACAAAACCTCTGCGCGGCGAATTTAACACTGATTAAAAATTAGCAACGACAGGCAGGATTGTCAGATTACAGGCAAAAAAAAATCAGGCCCAAAGGGCCTGATTCGGCTATTTCACGGCTTTGCTTACATCAACGGCTGAGCCATCTGCACCAGATTAATCAGCGGCTGCGGATAAATACCTAACAGCAGTACCAATATCGCGGAGATCAGTACCACAACACCGCCAGCGGTAAACGCCCAGTTAGCCGGTGTATCACGGGTGTGCAGTTCCGGCGGGCTAAGATACAAGCTCACCGTAACGCGCAGGTAGTAATAGAGGCCAATGGCACTACCGGCGACGACCGCGCCGGTCAACCACCACAGATTCGCGCTGACGCCAGAGGCGATAACGTAGAACTTACCGATAAAGCCTAAGGTCATTGGTATACCTGCCAGTGACAACATCATCACTGTCATCACCGCTGACAAAATCGGACGATGCCAGAACAGACCTCGATAAGAGTAAAGCGAATCTGCGTCCGGGCCACGATAAGGGCTGGACATCAAGCTAACCACACCAAACGCGCCAAGACTGCTGAACAGATAACCGGCCAGATAAACACCGGCGGTTTCCAGCGACAGCTGATGTGATTTCACCGCGATCAACGCGACCAGCAGATAACCGAGGTGCGCAATGGAGGAGTAGCCCAGCAGGCGCTTGATGTTGCTCTGCGAGATCGCCATCAGGTTACCGAACAGAATCGACACAAAGGCGATGATGCCCAGCACCGTGCGAACTGCTTCACTATCAGTGACGGGTGCGTACATAAACAGACGCATGATCACGCCAAAAATGGCAATTTTACTGGCGGTGGCCAGGAAAGTAGAAACCGGCGCTGGCGCACCCTGATAAACGTCTGGCGTCCAAAGATGGAACGGCACCAGCGACAGTTTAAAGCCAAGACCGATGATCATCATGCCCAGGCCCACCAACAGCAGCGGCTCCTGAATCATGGTGTCATTCAGGCTCTTGCCCAGCTCAACGAAACTCAGGCTGCCTGAATCAGCGTAGACCAGTGCAATACCAAACAGCAGGAACGATGATGCTGCTGCCGACAGAATGGTGTATTTCAGTGCCGCTTCCAGCGAGCGTTTCTGTCGGAAAGCGTAACCAATTAAGCCAAACAGCGGCAGCGACAGCAGTTCAATACCGATGAACAACGAAGCAAGATGGTTGGCACTCGCCAGCACGACACCGCCCAGTGCAGCAATCAGCACCAGCAGGTAGAACTCATCCTTGTTGTCTGGGAACCCGACCAACCAAGGATAGGCGAAGGTACAGGTTGCCAGACTCGCCAGCATCACCAGCGCGGTATAGAACATGGCATAGCCATCCACGCGCATCAGCGGCGTGACGTCCATTGGGCCAACCTGGCCAACAAAGTAAAGCGAGAACAGCGCGAGATTGAGGCCAATCACCGTTAGCGTGGCGTTAACAAAATGGTTGCGTCGCCAGGCAATGGACAGCATCACAACCACCACCGTCAATCCGACGATCAACAGCGGCAGCAACGCGATCAATTGTTGAGGAGTTATTGTCATGGCGAATTACGGCCTTGTAGTTGAAATTGAAGCGGTAAACCACTGCTGAATATTGCTCATTGCAGCGTGCGAGGTGTCCAGAATCGGTTGTGGATAGATACCCAACAACACCAACAGCACCACTAACACACCAATCGTCCCGAACTCGCGTGGGGACATGCCCGGCAGCGGCTCTTTTGACTTCGCTTCGCCGTAATAGGCGCGCTGCATCATGATCAATGAATAAACAGAAGCAAATACCAGACCGAAGGTCGCAATCACGATAATGACCGGCACAACCTGGAAACTGCCGGTGAGGATCATGAATTCACCGACAAAGTTACCGGTGCCCGGCATACCCAAATTAGCGACCGCAAAGAACAGTGACAGACCAGGAATCCATTTAATGCGCGACCATAAACCGCCCATCTCACGCATGTCTCGCGTGTGTAAGCGCTCATACAGCTGACCACACAAGATGAACAGCGCAGCGGCGGACAGGCCGTGTGCAATCATCTGAATCACTGCACCCTGGAACGCCAACTGGCTTCCGGTATAGATCGCAATCAGTACAAAGCCCATATGCGAAATTGAGGTGTAAGCAATCAGGCGTTTGATATCGGTTTGTGCAAAGGCCATCCATGCACCGTAGAAAATGCCGAGAATACCCAGCCACATAGCGATAGGTGCAAACTCTGCCGACGCATTAGGAAACAGCGGTAGACTGAAGCGCAACAAACCGTAAGCGGCGGTTTTCAGCAAAATGCCGGCGAGGTCAACCGAACCTGCAGTAGGTGCCTGGCTGTGTGCATCCGGTAACCAGCCGTGTAACGGCACCACCGGCATTTTTACCGCAAAGGCAATAAAGAAGCCCAGCATCAGCAGATATTCAACGGTTTTTGACATCGGCGTGTTCAGCAGCAGTTCGTAATTAAACGTCCAGACGCCAGTCGCGCTGTAATGTACAAATACCAAGCCGAGAATCGCTATCAACATCACCAGACCCGAAGCCTGGGTATAGATGAAGAATTTGGTTGCTGCGGTAATGCGGGTTTTGCCGTCGGAGGCTTTATGACCCCAGAGTGCGATGAGGAAGTACATCGGCACCAGCATCATTTCCCAGAAGAAGAAGAACAGGAACATATCGATGGAGAGGAACACACCGATGACCCCACCCAAAATCCACATCAGGTTAAGGTGGAAAAAGCCCTGATACTTATTGATTTCGTTCCAGGAACAGAGCACCGCCATCAGGCCGAGCAAACCTGTCAGCACCACCATGAGCAGTGACAGGCCATCAATAGCCAGATGGAAGCTAATGCCGAAGCGAGGGATCCACGGCACTGAGAAACTCGATTGCCACTGCGGAATACCCGCTGCCTGCGTGAGTGAATAGCCTCCCTGCAACCACAATTGCAGCGAAAGCGCCAATGTCAGCCCCATGGTGATCAGGGCGATCCAGCGTGGCACCTTCGCGCCGAGGCGCTCGGTTAGCCAGCAGAGCAAGCCACCGACGAAGGGGATTATGATTAGCCAAGGTAGTAACACGGCGTTTTGTTCCCTTTTATGATCCTAAGCGGGCTATCTTGCTCGCCACTTTAGTTCCCGGCAGTGCCCGCATTCCTCACGTACGTTAGTACGCTCCGGTTGCTGTGCACTGGCGTTAAGTAAACTGGCTTCGCCGATGACGCCCTAATATCTCAGGTAATTTTACAATCTCGTTCTGGGATGAGATCGAGACCTCATCCCACGCATTAACCTTTAAATCACCAACATCAGCGCCAGCACCACCACGGCACCCACGCTCATTGATGCGACATACCAGCGCAGGTAACCATTTTCACTCACCACCAATCCTTTATTGGCGATACGTGAAAGCAGCGCAGGCAAGTTCATCAAACCATTGAGCGGATCACGCTTCAGCAGCCACGCAATGCCCAGATAAGGTTTAACGAATACTTTGTCGTAGAGCCAGTCAAAGCCCCAGGCAGCAAACCACCATGTGCCGAAGAAACGACCCGGCGCACTGTTGGCGATGCTGGTCACCAGCTGGCGTTTGCCCAGCCACAGCGCAGCGGCGATCAGAATACCAACAACCGCAACCACGCCTGAGGCGATTTCCAGACCTACCTTGCCTTCTTCACCAAACTCATTGGCGGGTAACACACCCGCTAATGGCGGCGTAATTAACGCGCCAATAAAGGTCGACAGCACCAGCAACACAATCAATGGCAGATGATGGGTAATGCCTTTGCCGGCATGCGCATGGATTTTCTCTTCGCCGTGGAAAACGATGAAGATCATGCGGAAGGTATAAATAGAGGTCAGGAACGCGCCGACCAAACCGGCAACCATGAGGTTGATATGGCCGTTGGCTAATGCACCAAACAAGATCTCATCTTTACTGTAGAAGCCTGCGGTAATCAGCGGCAGCGCAGCCAAAGCGGCACCGCCAACGAGGAAGCAGGTATATACCAGCGGAATACTTTTACGCAGGCCGCCCATTTTGAAGATGTTCTGTTCATGGTGACAGGCCAAAATAACGGAGCCTGAAGAGAGGAACAGCAACGCTTTAAAGAAAGCATGCGTCATCAGATGGAAAATAGCTGCATCCCACGCCTGCACGCCCAACGCCAGGAACATGTAACCAATCTGGCTCATGGTGGAGTAGGCGAGAACGCGTTTGATGTCGGTTTGCACCAGAGCAGCAAAACCTGCCAGCACCAGCGTGATAGCACCAATAATGCCAACCAGATGCAGAACTTCCGGCGTTAACAGGAACAAGCCGTGGCTGCGGGCAATCAGGTAAACACCGGCCGTGACCATGGTAGCGGCGTGGATCAGTGCCGAAACCGGTGTTGGACCTGCCATCGCATCGGCTAACCATGTCTGCAATGGCAGCTGAGCAGATTTACCCACCGCACCACCTAACAGCATCAAGGTTGCCCATTGCAGCATATGGTTATCGGCGGCGAAGTGTGCCGGCGCTAACTCCACCATCTCGCGGAAGTTCAGCGTGCCCAACTCGTTGTAGAGAATGAACAGCGCAAACGCGAGAAAGACGTCACCGACGCGCGTGATGATAAAAGCTTTCATCGCCGCTTTGCCGTTTTCTGGATTGCTGTAATAGAAACCAATCAGCAAGTAAGAGCAGAGACCTACGCCTTCCCAACCGAGATACATCAGCATCAGGTTATCGGCCAGTACCAAAACAACCATGCTGGCGATAAACAGGTTGGTATAAGCGAAGAAGCGAGAATAACCCTCTTCTCCGCGCATATACCAAGATGCAAACATATGGATGAAGAAACCCACGCCGGTTACTACCGACAGCATGGTCAGCGACAGGCCATCCAGCGTTAAATTCACTTTGATATCAAAGTTGCCGACCTGCATCCATGTCCACAGTGGCTGGGTGAAAATCTGCTGGCCGTTGGCAAAGAAATCAAAGCCCGCATACACCGTTACCAGCGCTGCCAGTCCAACCGATCCCATGCCAACCGCTGCCGACAAGTTCTCTGACCAGCGACCGCGAGAAAACGCTAACAGCAAAAAGCCAATTAACGGAAACAGTACAGTTAAATAGAGAAGATTCATCCGCGCATCTCGCTCACAGTATCAATGTTCAGCGTCTGACGACGACGATAAAGCTGGAGCAGCAGCGCCAGGCCAATACTGGCTTCGGCTGCAGCAAGGCTGATTGCCAGGATATACATTACCTGACCGTCGGCTTGTCCCCAGTAACTGCCCGCCACCACTAACGCCAGCGCTGCAGCATTGATCATGATCTCAAGACCAATCAGCATGAACAGCAGGTTGCGACGTAGTACCAGTGAAGTCAGTCCGAGGACAAACAGCACGGCGGCGAGAATCAATCCGTGTTGTAGAGGGATCATGCTTGCTCCTTATTCGCTTGCTGTGCATCTACTGAGCGATTACTCAGCACTTCGCCCTGACGCTCTTCGCGACCAATATGGAACGCGACGACCAGACCAGCCAACAGCAGCATTGATGCCAACTCAACGGCTAAAACGTAAGGACCGAACAGGCTAATGCCGACCGCTTTCGCATCGATAATTTTGCCGTCAATGCCTTGGTCGTTTGCCGTCAGAATGGCATAGACCATTACCGCTAACAGCAGTAGCGACACGATACCGGGACCAATCCACAACGAAGGCTTCAGCCATTCACGTTCCTGGCTCTCGGTGGCTTTGCCCAAGTTCAGCATCATCACCACGAACACGAACAGCACCATGATGGCACCCGCGTAGACAATGATTTCCAGCGCACCCGCAAAGTAGGCGCCCATCGAGAAGAACACACCCGCAATCGCCAACAGTGAAATGATCAGGTACAGCAACGCATGTACCGGATTAGTGTGAGTAATAACGCGCAATGTCGTTAGCACCGCCACCAGTCCGCAAAGATAAAACGCAAATTCCATGCCTCGCTCCTTAAGGTAATAAGCCTTTGACGTCGATAGGCTTAGCTTCATTTTCAGCTTCACCTTTATCTTTACCGTCAATCGCCATACCCGCCATGCGGTAGAAGTTGTACTCCGGATATTTACCCGGACCAGAGATCAGCAGATCGTTTTTCTCGTACACCAGATCCTGACGTTTAAACTCGCCGAGTTCGAAATCCGGCGTCAGCTGAATCGCTGTTGTCGGACAAGCTTCTTCACACAGGCCACAAAAAATGCAGCGTGAGAAGTTGATGCGGAAAAACTCTGGATACCAACGACCGTCTTTGGTTTCCGCTTTCTGTAATGAAATACAGCCTACCGGACAGGCTACTGCACACAGGTTACAGGCAACGCAACGCTCTTCACCGTCTGGATCGCGCGTTAACACGATACGACCGCGATAACGGGGTGGCAGATAAACCGGCTCTTCCGGGTACATTTGCGTTTCGCGTTTGGCGAAGGCATGCATGCCTATCATCCAGATACTGCGAACTGTCGTGCCGAAGCCAACGACAATATCTTTTAAAGTCATTTGTTAACCCCTTACTGCGCTGTGTAGAGAATCACTGCGGCGGTCGCCAGCAGGTTCAACAGCGTCAACGGCAGACACACTTTCCAGCCGAACGACAGCACCTGGTCGTAGCGTGGACGCGGAAGCGCAGCACGTATCAGGATGAACATCATCATGAAGAACGCCGTTTTCAAGGCGAACCAGATGAACGGCGGCAGGAAAGGTCCATGCCATCCACCAAAGAACAGCGTAACGATCAGCGCCGATACCGTGGTAATCGCAACGTATTCGCCGACGAAGAACAGACCAAACTTCATCCCGGCGTATTCAATGTGATAACCATCGGCCAGCTCTTGCTCTGCTTCGGGTTGGTCAAATGGATGACGGTGACATACCGCAACGCCCGCAATACAAAAGGTCAGGAAGCCGAAGAACTGTGGAATGATGTTCCAGAGATGGGTTTGGCTATTAACGATGTCATTCATGTTGAATGAACCCGCTTGCGCAACCACGCCCATCAGCGACAGGCCAAGGAATACTTCGTAACTCAGCGTTTGCGCAGAGGCACGCATGGCACCAAGCAATGAGTATTTGTTGTTACTCGACCAACCTGCGAACAGCACGGCGTAAACCGCAAGTCCCGCCATCATCAGGAAAAACAGCAGACCAATATTCAGGTCTGTCACCATCCAGGTCGGCGAAACCGGCACAATCGCAAACGCTAACAACAGCGAAACGAAGGCGATAACCGGTGCCAGAGTAAAGATGAAGCGATCGGTAAACGGCGGGACCCAGTCCTCTTTAAAGAACATTTTGATCATGTCCGCCACCAGCTGGAGCGAGCCGCCCCAGCCGACACGGTTAGGTCCGTAACGGTTCTGGAACAAGCCGAGCAAACGACGCTCGGCAAAACTCATAAACGCGCCACAGGCCACCACCACCAGCAAAATCACTACGGCTTTCACGATGGCCAGCAGAATGTCGATAACGTCCGGTGTTAACCAGCTCATTGCGCCGCCTCCTGCAGTTTGTCAATTTGGCCGTTTGCCAGGAATGGCGGAACGCCCGGCATACCCAGCGGCAGACCCACCTGCCCTGCTTGCAGCGCGGTTGAAAAACGTACCGGCAGACGCAGTGTTTCGCCGAAACAGGTGAACTCAACGGCTGCGCCATTGTTCACACCCAGTTTCGCTGCATCGTCCGGGTTAATCACCAGCATCGGCTGTGACATCCGCTTCTGGAAGGTTGGCGAACGCTGTGACATCTCTTCGCTACCGAACAGTTGATAGTAAGGCGCAACACGCCATCCATCATTACTTGCGAAGGAAGCAGGCACCGTACTGAACCACGGCAATTGCGCTTCGCTGGCTTCAAACAGACGTACACCCGGATCGCCATTACGCAATTTGCCCCCCACTTCAGCCTGGAACTTGTTCCACGCCTGCGGTGAGTTCCAACCCGGCGCCCAGGCAAAGGGAATCTGCGAGCGTGCGGCTGATGGCTGGTTATTCCCTTCCATAGAGAAGGCAAACATAGAGTCTTTGTCTTGCGGCTGACGTGGTTCATGCACGTTAATATTGGCGCGTGCAGCAGTGCGTCCACTTGAGCGGTGCGGAGAACGAGCCAGTTTCTGACCACGAATACGGAAGCTCGCATCAGGTGCCGCATCTTTAATGCCTTTCAGCTGCGGCAGCTTGGCCACTACTGCATCAATGACGTGATCTAATTGGGTCCAGTCAACGCGGCGGCTTTCCAGTGTGCTATGCAGCGAGTGCAGCCAGCGCCAGCTTTCCAGCATCACGATGCTATTATCGTAGTAGGCCGGATCGTAAACCTGGAAGAAGCGTTGAGCGCGACCTTCATGGTTGATTGAGGTGCCATCACTTTCAGCAAAGCTCGCGGTAGAGAAAACTAAACCCGCTTTTTCCAGCGTTGCTGTACGTTGATGATCGACCACGATGACGTTGGTTGCGTTGGACAAAGCATTATCCACCAGCGCTTTAGGCGCATGGCGATAGAGATCGTTTTCCAGCACGACCAGCGTATCAGCTTCACCATTACGCAGCTGTTCCAGCGCACTGTCCAGCGTCTGACCGCCCATCAAGCCCAATCCCATGCTGTTCGCATGTCCAGCCAGCAAGGTAATGCCAACATCGGCGCCGCGCGTTTTCAACGCTTTAGCGACGTTGGCAGCGGCTTCAATCATTGCGGTGCTGCCTGAATGGGTGCCCGAAATAATCAGCGGTTTTTTCGCGCCAGCCAATGCCTGCACGACAACATCCAGTTTACCGTTCAGGCTCTTGTCAAAATCGCTGACCACTGGCGCGGTTTCATCCAGCGCATTGGCAATTGCGAAGCCTAAACGCGCCTGATCTTCAACCGGCGCGCGATAACTCCACGCCGCAATATCATCAAGGCGAGTTTCGTCGACGTTAGTCACGAACAGCGGATGCTTAGCGTGTTGACCGATATTCAAAATGGCGGCGATTTGCCAATCAGCAACTTTCTGTGCCGCGGCCATATCACGCGCTTTGCCTTTTACCGCCTGACGCACAGAAAGCGCAACGCGAGCACCGACTTGAGTCAGATCTTCGCCCAACACCAGCACGGCATCATAGCTTTCTATTTCGCGCAGCGCTGGCGTGTAGATTCCGCCTTCACGCAATACTTTCAGCATCAGTTCAAGACGCTCTTGCTCACCTGCTGGCATGCCGGTAGAGAAGTTTTCAGCACCCACCAGTTCGCGCAGCGCAAAGTTGCTTTCAATGCTGGCGCGTGGTGAACCGATACCGATCACTTTCTTCGCCTGGCGTAATACGTCAGCACCCGCGTTGACCGCTTGCTCAGCATTGAGCGTGACCCAATCATTGCCACGTAACAGGACAGGATGACGTGGGCGATCTTTGAGATTGACGTAGCCATAACCAAAACGGCCACGGTCACACAGGAAGTAGTGGTTTACCGTACCGTTATAGCGGTTTTCAATACGACGTAATTCACCGTAACGCTCGCCCGGGCTGGTGTTACAGCCGACGCTGCATTGCTGGCAGATGCTAGGCGCGAACTGCATGTCCCATTTACGGTTATAGCGTTCTGAATGCGTTTTATCGGTGAACACGCCGGTTGGACAGATCTCGACCAGGTTACCGGAGAATTCGCTTTCCAGCGTGCCATCTTCCGGGCGACCGAAATAGACATTGTCATGTGCGCCGTACACACCGAGGTCGGTGCCATCCGCATAATCTTTGTAGTAACGCACGCAGCGATAACAGGCAATACAGCGGTTCATCTCATGAGAAATGAAGGGGCCGAGATCCTGATTGCGATGGGTACGTTTGGTGAAGCGGTAGCGACGGAAGCTATGGCCGGTCATCACGGTCATGTCCTGAAGGTGGCAGTTACCGCCCTCTTCACATACCGGACAATCGTGCGGGTGGTTGGTCATCAACCACTCAACCACGCTTTCACGGAATTCTTTGGCTTCGCCATCGTCGATAGAAATAAAGGTGCCGTCAGAAGCCGGTGTCATGCAGGACATGACAAGGCGGCCGCGGGTATCTTCGGCATTCTGGAATTGCTTCACCGCACATTGGCGGCAGGCGCCCACGCTTCCCAGCGCCGGGTGCCAGCAAAAATAAGGAATATCAAGGCCCAGAGAGAGACAAGCCTGCAACAGGTTGTCCGCTCCGTTCACATCATACTCTTTACCGTCTACATGGATTGTAGCCATAGTGAACATGCTTCCGTAAGGCTCGTCAGAAACGAGCGTTAATCATATTCTTGTTCCTGAACGCGTCAGGAACAGCGGCGCAAGGCCTGGTTCCGTGTGCTGCGGCGAATTACCAGCGTGCTTTCAGCAGGTTTGGCTGGATACCACCGATTGAACGGGTATTGCCAAACACCTGCGGCGCAATGCCAGCTTCAAACTCTTCACGGAAATATTTAATCGCGCTTTGCAGCGGCTCAACGGCACCCGGCGCGTGTGCGCAGAAGGTTTTGCCTGGGCCCAACTGACGGCAAAGCTGCAGTAAGGTTTCGATATCCCCCGGCTGGCCTTGCTTTTCCTCCAGCGCACGCAGGATTTTCACGCTCCACGGCAGACCGTCGCGGCAAGGCGTACACCAACCGCACGATTCACGCGAAAAGAACTCTTCCAGGTTACGTACCAGCGAAACCATGTTGATTTCGTGATCGACCGCCATTGCCAGCGCCGTTCCTAAACGACTGCCCGCTTTACCGATACTGGCAAACTCCATCGGCAGATCGAGATGCTCATCGGTCAGGAAGTCAGTGCCCGCACCGCCTGGCTGCCAGGCTTTGAAACGCAAACCATCGCGCATGCCGCCAGCATAATCTTCGAGAATTTCACGAGCGGTAATGCCAAACGGCAGTTCCCAAACGCCTGGATTTTTCACGCGACCGGAGAAACCCATCATCTTGGTGCCAGCATCGTCACTTTTCGAAATGCCTTTGTACCACTCTACGCCGTTGGCAAGGATGGCTGGCACGTTCGACAGCGTTTCAACGTTGTTAACACACGTCGGTTTACCCCATGCACCCGCGCTGGCAGGGAAAGGTGGCTTAGAACGCGGGTTAGCACGACGACCTTCCAGCGAGTTGATCAGCGCCGTTTCTTCGCCGCAGATGTAACGTCCTGCGCCGGTGTGAACAATCAACTCAAAATCAAAACCGGTGCCGAGAATATTTTTACCAAGGAAACCAGCTTCGGTGGCCTCCGCAATGGCACGGCGCAGATTCACTGCGGCTTCAATATACTCACCGCGCAGGAAGATGTAGCCACGGTAGGCTTTAAGCGCGAAAGCACTGATCAGCATGCCTTCCACCAACTGATGTGGCATCTGTTCCATCAACAGGCGATCTTTGTACGTGCCGGGTTCCATTTCATCGGCGTTACACAGCAGGTAACGGATGTTCATGGACTCATCTTTCGGCATCAAGCTCCATTTCAAGCCGGTAGAGAAGCCTGCACCGCCGCGTCCTTTCAGACCAGAATCTTTGACTTGCGCCACAATTTCGTCAGGCGCCATGCTATTTAGCGCTTTCTCTGCGCCAGCGTAGCCATTTTTGCTGCGATATTCTTCAAGCCATACCGGCTGCTTATCCTCGCGCATGCGCCAAGTCAGCGGATGCGTTTCGGCAGTACGAATGATCTGTTTGATTGTCATTGATACTGCTCCAGTAATGAGGCGATAGCTTCCGGCGTTAAGTGAACGTGGGTATCTTCATCCACCATCATGGTCGGCCCTTTATCACAATTGCCGAGACAACAGGTTGGCAGCAATGTAAAGCGGCCATCTGCGGTAGTTTGTCCCGGTTTGATACTCAGGTTCTGTTCCAGCGCAGCCTGAATACCTTGATAACCGGTGATATGGCAGACCACGCTGTCGCAATAACGAATCACATGGCGACCCACCGGCTGGCGAAAGATTTGGCTGTAAAAAGTCGCCACGCCTTCCACGTCACTGGCCGGAATTCCCAGCACCTTAGCAATGGCGTGAATCGCACCATCCGGCACCCAACCGCGCTGCTTTTGCACGATTTTCAGCGCTTCGATGGACGCGGCGCGCGCATCTTCATAATGATGTTTCTCGTGCTCGATGGCGTGATGCTCTTCCGCGCTCAGCACGAAGACCTCGTTTGGGTCGATCGTTTTAACGGCAATGTGTTGATCGTGCATAATTAGCGGTCCACGTCTGACATAACAAAATCGATACTACCGAGGTACACGATCAAGTCGGATACCAGGCTGCCTCGGATCACGGAAGGGATCTGCTGCAGATGCGGGAAGCTCGGCGTACGCACGCGGGTGCGGTAGCTCATGGTGCTGCCATCGCTGGTCAGGTAGTAACTGTTGATTCCTTTGGTCGCCTCAATCATCTGGAAGGATTCATTGGCTGGCATAACCGGGCCCCAGGAAACCTGCAGGAAGTGGGTGATCAGGGTTTCAATGTGCTGCAGCGTGCGCTCTTTCGGTGGCGGCGTAGTCAGCGGATGATCCGCTTTGAACGGGCCTGCCGGCATGTTTTTCAGGCATTGCTCCAGAATACGCAGCGACTGCCACATCTCTTCCATTTTCAACATCACGCGCGTGTAAGCATCGCTGATGCCTGCGCCCACAGGAATTTCGAAGTCGAAATTTTCATAACCTGAATAAGGGCGCCATTTACGCACGTCAAAATCCAGTCCGGTGGCACGTAAACCTGCACCGGTTGTGCCCCATGCCAGCGCTTCTTCCATATTGTAAGCGGCAACACCTTGTGAGCGGCCCATCAACACGGAGTTACGTAATGCTGCTTTGTCATACTCTTTCAGACGCTTCGGCATCCAGTCGAGGAAATCACGCAGCAAACGTTCCCAGCCTTTCGGCAGATCGTGCGCAACACCACCAATGCGGAACCACGCCGGATGCATACGGAAACCGGTGATTGCTTCCACCACATCGTAAATTTTTTGACGATCGGTAAAGGCGAAGAACACGGGCGTCATTGCGCCAACGTCCTGAATGAAGGTGGAGATGTAAAGCAGATGACTGTTAATGCGGAACAGCTCGGAAAGCATAACGCGAATCACATTCACGCGATCCGGCACGACGATGCCAGCCAGTTTCTCAACTGCGAGCACGTAAGGCATTTCGTTAACGCAACCACCGAGATATTCAATGCGATCGGTGTAAGGAATGTAGCTATGCCATGACTGACGTTCACCCATTTTCTCTGCGCCACGATGGTGATAACCCACATCTGGAACGCAGTCGACGATCTCTTCACCATCCAGCTGCAATATGATGCGGAAAGCACCGTGCGCTGAAGGATGGTTTGGACCGAGGTTAAGGAACATAAAGTCTTCGTTGGCGGTACTGCGCTTCATGCCCCACTCTTCTGGCTTGAAGGTCAATGCTTCCATTTCCAAATCTTCTTTCTGCTTAGTCAGCTCGAAAGGATCGAATTCGGTTGCACGAGCAGGATAATCCTTGCGCAGCGGATGACCTTCCCACGTTGGCGGCATCATGATGCGCGTCAGGTGCGGATGACCATCAAAGGTAATGCCAAACATTTCCCACGTTTCGCGCTCATACCAGTTGGCGTTCGGGAAAAGTTTGGTGAGGGTTGGCACGTGCATGTCGTTTTCTGATAAAGCGACTTTGAGCATGATGTCGCGGTTACGCTCAATCGACAGCAGATGATAGAAAACGGAAAAATCCGCAGCAGGTAAGCCTGCGCGGTGGGTACGTAAACGCTCATCCATGCCATGCAGGTCATACAGCATGACGTAAGGCTTAGCTAATTTACGAAGAAATTCAGTCATTTCCAGTAACTGTTCACGCCTCACCCAAACAACCGGAATGCCGGTGCGGGTGGCCTGAACGGTAAAGGCATCCGGCCCAAAACGGTTACGCAACTCGCCGATCACCGGATCATCCAGGTGATCCCGGGTTTGCCATGCTGGCTGAGCGAGATCTTGCGTGGTCAAATCTGTCATACGTTACTCACCATTCCGGCCTGTAATCAGGCGCTCAAATGAAGGCGTCAGGATGGGGCCGTGCATTAAATTTTAATATTATGCTGCGGGCGCTAAATCCATCCGTGTACGGTTAGCTTAAACTTCGTCTGGAGTACGCAGGTTGGTAACCGCGATACGCTCGCCACGCTTTCTTTCGCGCTCTGGCTGCATATTGGCGCGATACACGCCCTGATCACCTACCACCCATGAAAGTGGACGGCGTTCTTTACCAATCGACTCTTGCAGCAGCAGCAACGCCTGCATATAAGCTTCTGGACGCGGTGGACAACCTGGAATGTACACATCTACCGGCAGGAATTTATCCACACCCTGAACCACTGAATAGATATCGTACATGCCACCAGAGTTGGCACAGGCCCCCATCGAGATCACCCATTTCGGCTCCAGCATTTGGTCATACAAACGCTGAATTACCGGGGCCATTTTGGTAAATGGCGTACCGGCGATCACCATGAAGTCTGCCTGGCGCGGAGATGCACGCATAACTTCTGCTCCAAAACGCGCAACGTCATGCACTGCGGTAAAGGAGGTGGTCATTTCAACGTAGCAACAGGAAAGACCAAAGTTGTACGGCCAAAGGGAGTTTTTGCGTCCCCAGTTCACCATATCGTGCAGGGCATTTTCGAGTTTGCCCATGTAGACGCTGCGATGAACATGCTGCTCCAGCGGATCGCTGACGATTTCCTGCTTTTGCAGAGGATAACGGTCGTTGTCACCACCGTTCGGGTCTATGCGGGTGAGCGTATAGTCCATCTTATTGCCTCTCTTTTACTGCTTGTGAGGATTGGTGTGACTGATCGTGGTGGTCTTAACCACGATGCGGCGACGTGCAGGAGCCCAATCCAACGCACCAATGCGCACCAGATAGACCAAGCCCGCCAGGAGCACCAAAATGAAAATTGCGGCTTCCACAAAGCCGACCCAGCCGCTTTCACGGATTGAAGTCGCCCATGCGTATAAAAAGAGGGCTTCGACGTCGAAAATTACGAAGAACATCGCAACCAGATAGAATTTCGCCGAAAGGCGGAGATGGGTATCACCAACGGATTCGATACCAGATTCAAAAGGCGTGTCTTTGTAGCGGGCGCGTGCTCTGCCACCTAACAGCCATCCTCCGGTCAACATAAAAGCGCAAAGGCCAAATGCAATGACGATAAATACGATAAACGCCCAATGCTGAGCGATGATTTCGGTGGTTGTTGACATACTCTTTGCTTACTCATCAAAAGTGGCGCTGGCATCCTGCACGGGTTCTGGCAGCAAACTCACCACATCGATTCAAGGGAAGGATGAAAAACCTTATAAACTTTGCCGTCATTATCAAATAAGCAGCAATTTTATGGGGTTTTTTACTCCTTTCTATAACCTTTTGTCAACTTTGACAAAAGTATCCAAACATTATTTTACAGCTGCATCATATTATTAACAAATGATGCCCCTCATGCCAGCTAAATCGCTTCAGTCTGTAGGGTTAATTTTAGTGTAGCGGGTATTCACATGCATGGATCGTGCATTTAACAAACATATTTTGACAGGATTCGCGTCGTTTTCCTTCCCCTTAGCAGGGGTATTTTCTTGATCCAGGACACACTTCTGGCCTTTACGCACTAAAAACCAACAATCAGCACTGCGTTTTGGAATGTTTCTTCCGTTTTTTCGGATTGAAGGTTTCAACAAGCAGTAAAAATGAAAATAATTTCATTTGAGGATTATTACGGGACGTTAAAGGGGGACAAATAACGGATACGATGAGGAGAAAGGAATATAAAAAAAGCCTCTCATTCTGATAAAAGAACAAGAGGCTTATTTTGATCGCTTTTAACAATTGCTCAAAACGGAACCAGAGACAGTATTAGCAGCGAATTTACTCTTCGTCATCCAGTAATAAAGTACCGTCTGGATTAGCGCTGAGATTGTAGGGATCATTGGTTGACTGCATTGCGTTGAAGATAGCCAATGCGAGTTCATTATCACTATTAGGATTACGACACAGCAGATATTGTGTATCTGGCAACACTGGTAAGCCTTCGGCAGCACCCATAACACGCAGTTCTGGACTCATCATTTCTACCGGACGCGCTGTTACACCCAATCCCGCTTTAACAGCCGCACGTACTGCTGCCAATGTGGAAGCCACATACGATATACGCCATGGGATGCCCGCCTCGTTGAGATGATCAATAGCCATATCACGGTACGGACTTGGCTCGTCAAGCAGAACCAATGGGATAGCTTCACCTCGCTGGAAAATGTAATCCGCTGCGCAATACCACAACGTTGGCGATGTACGCAGAACCTGATAGGTAAAGTTACCTGGACTGGAGGTGGTCACTACCAAATCCACTTCACCCTGATTCAGCATTTCCATCATGAATGGATTGCGTTTAACGCGGACATCAATAGCGAGTTTTGGATAAACCGATGTCACGCGGTTCAACAAAAACGGCAGAATGGTGTCGGATGTATCATCAGATGCGCCAATGGTCAGGACACCTTGAATATTGCTATACATCAAAGAAGTACAGGCTTCATCATTGAAGCGGAGAATCTTTCTGGCGTAACCTAAGAGCTGAATTCCGTGTTCTGTTAACAGTTTGTTACGTCCATGTCTGGCAAACAGCTCTTTACCTACCAATTGCTCCAGACGTTGCATCTGCTGACTGACCGCTGACTGGGTTCGGCAGACCGCTGCAGCTGCAGCTGCAAACGTATTCAAATCCGCAACAGCCACAAAAGTTCTCAGCAGATCGAGGTCGAGATTGAGTATCGGACGATTTGCATTAGTCATGTTTTTTCTTCACTTATTAGATTTTTACGAACTACTACCCTGGTGTTATTACACATCTCATCAAAGTGATAAGCGGTAATGGTGCTTAATGGCAGTCCTGTGTGAAGACTGCCACAAAAAGTGGTCGAACGAATATTAACGAAAGCTCAAACCCGCATAATTGGGCAAAGCAGTATCGTTTAGACAGATACAACTTCTGAGCCGAAGGCGCTGGGTGCGCAAATGCAGTAAGCTGCGTAGTTGTCTAAATCCCGCCGAAACAGCGATTGCGGGACAAAAAAAGAACGGCGTACTTTTATGATGCTCGGTAAATAGTGGCATCAAATAATAAATTATACTTAATCATTTTTGACGTCAAAATGGAAATGTTTTTGTGAAAAGCGCTGTAAATTTTGTTGTAACCCCCTTTCTCACCTATCCTGCCACACTACTGGCTATTTTTTAACCTTTTCATTTCTGAAAAAACAAACAAAGTGAGAAGACATGCCTGAAGTCTTCCTTGCTACGCCCGCGCTGGACCTTACGACAGCGTACAATTCTGGTTATTCACTGCATGAATGACAATAATTACCAGCTGTAAATCACATTACATAAGTGCATCAATTCACCACTGCTCACAAAACACCCATCAATGCAATATCGCTTAACTATTTCAATTGGCATCTATCTTACTCAAGCCTTTTTTAAAAATTGAAAATGGCAAATTCACTATTAAAAATCTGGATTAATGACTTTACAGCCCCTTTTTATGGATTGGTTAAAAATGCCAAATAAAACAATATTATTAGTTCATTTGACTAAATTAAACGACTGAGAATATTTTTTGCGCCACGGCTCGCATGAAAAGATGCTTAACGCGCCAAAACCGGTTAGCACCCTTCTTTTGTGTTCAGCAGGAGAGTACATTGTGCTGGTTTGATTTCAGTGGCAGGTAAAAGGATTCTGCCCATAAAGGCGGTAATAATGACTTTTCAAATTGATAAATCCGGAAAGCTGGAAAATGTTTGCTATGACATTCGCGGTCCGGTCTTAAAAGAAGCTAAGCGTCTCGAAGAAGAAGGTAACAAAGTCCTTAAGCTGAACATTGGTAACCCAGCACCGTTCGGCTTTGAGGCACCTGACGAAATTCTGGTCGATGTCATCCGCAACTTGCCTAGCTCACAAGGCTATTGTGATTCCAAAGGTCTCTATTCAGCGCGTAAAGCCATCATGCAGCATTATCAAGCGCGTGATATGCGAGACGTTACGGTTGAGGATATTTACATCGGCAATGGTGTTTCTGAACTGATTGTTCAGGCCATGCAAGCGCTGCTAAACAGTGGCGATGAAATGCTGGTGCCTGCACCCGATTATCCGTTATGGACAGCGGCTGTGTCGCTATCCAGCGGAAAAGCAGTGCATTATCTTTGTGATGAGTCAGCTGGCTGGTTTCCTGATCTGGACGATATTCGCAGCAAAATCACGCCGCGTACTCGCGGTATTGTGATTATTAACCCGAATAACCCTACCGGTGCGGTATACAGCAAAGAGTTGCTGCTGGAAGTGGTTGAAATCGCGCGTCAGCATAACCTGATTATTTTCGCTGATGAGATCTACGACAAGATTCTCTACGACGACGCGCAACACCACTCAATCGCTGCGCTGGCACCCGATCTCCTGACCGTAACTTTTAACGGACTCTCTAAAACCTATCGCGTTGCCGGTTTCCGCCAGGGCTGGATGGTATTAAACGGTCCGAAAAAGCATGCTAAAGGCTATATCGAAGGGCTGGAGATGCTTGCGTCTATGCGCCTGTGTGCCAACGTTCCGGCACAACATGCCATTCAGACTGCATTAGGCGGTTACCAAAGCATCAGTGAATTTATTGTACCGGGCGGACGTTTATATGAGCAGCGCCAGCGTGCCTGGGAACTCATTAATGATATTCCCGGCGTCAGCTGTGTGAAGCCGCAAGGTGCGCTTTACATGTTCCCGCGTATTGATGCAAAAAAATTCAATATCTTTGACGACCAAAAAATGGTTTTGGATTTTTTACTGCAAGAAAAGGTGTTGTTAGTGCAAGGCTCCGCCTTTAACTGGCCTTGGCCGGATCATCTTCGTATCGTGACGCTGCCACGCGTTGACGATCTAGAGATGGCGATCAATAAATTTGGCCGATTCCTGCAAGGCTACCGTCAGTAATCACGCCCGCGTATACTGTTTGTATTTCGGGGAAAGCTGGTCTTTCCCCTGCCTGCAAACAGGATCATCCATGACTCAAAGCCATTTTTTCGCTCATCTTTCCCGACTCAAACTCATCAATCGCTGGCCGTTAATGCGCAATGTGCGCACGGAAAATGTCTCCGAGCATAGCTTGCAGGTAGCCATGGTGGCGCATGCTTTGGCTGTCATTAAAAATAAAAAATTTAATGGCAATCTCAACGCAGATCGCATTGCAATGTTGGCGCTTTATCACGATGCGAGTGAAGTATTAACTGGCGACTTGCCCACGCCAGTAAAGTATTACAATGCGCAGATTGCCCATGAATATAAAAAAATTGAGAAAATTGCGCAGCAAAAACTGATTGAAATGCTGCCGGCAGAGTTCCAGGACATTTACCGCCCGCTGATTGATGAACATCTGCATGGCGTTGAAGAACAAGCGGTAGTAAAGCAGGCGGACGCACTTTGCGCCTATGTAAAATGCCTGGAGGAGTTATCTGCAGGTAACAATGAGTTTTTACTGGCGAAAGCACGGCTGGAAAAAACGTTAGCGCAGCGCCGTTCGCCAGAAATGGATTATTTTGTAGAGGTGTTCATTCCTAGCTTCAGCCTGTCGCTGGATGAAATTTCACAGGACACGCCGCTGTAATAAAGGCGGCCTTAGCCGCCCCTTAGTTCTGTGTACTCAATGTAAATTGACCGTCAGCCAATTTCGTCACGACTAATGATTCGAGTGATGTCAGCTGAATTGTCACTTCATTAAGACGTGGCGTATCCGCTGGTGCATTAGCTGCAATCACGGCGCATCCCGCATTAAGTCCTGAAAACGCCGGCTGGTGCATCTTCAACGACGACGCATACATCAGGCGATAAGCCTAATTTCTTTGCACCTAAAAGGTAAGGATCGGGCTCTGGCTTGCCTTTCACGACTTGTTCAGCGGTGATGAAAACGGCAGGCTGCGGTAAACCAGCCGCTTTATGGCGTGCGTGGGCGACCGGAACGGAACCTGACGTCACAATTGCCCAAGGAATTTGCAATTCATTCAGCGTAGACAGTAGCGCCTTAGCGCCAGGTAATGCCTGTACGCCATCCGTGTCTTTCGCTTCGGTTTGTTCTAACGCCAAAAACTCAGCCTGAATAGCCTCCTCAGACTGACCAGCCATAAAATGACGTAACGACGTAATTGCCTGTTTGCCATGAATGAACGCCAGAACGTCGTCTGCCGCGATACCCTGCCGCGCTGCCCAGTTGCTCCACGCGCGCTCTACTGCAGGCAACGAGTCCACTAAAGTGCCATCTAAATCAAACAAAAAACCGCTGTACGTCACACGTCACTCCTCATCAGGCATTGATTACTTGCGCAATTTCATTCGCGCTCAAATGGTATTGACGAGGACAAGTCTGCCACAAAGCTAGCATGCGTTGATACTTTTCCCACATTGGCGTTTGTGCATTGAAGCCGTGCGTGCCTGAATCAAACTGGGTGTATCGCCCTTCGGTATTGACCATAAAACGGACATAACCGAGATAACGTGCTTCGGTGGCTGCATCAAAGCCGAGAAAGGCCAGGCGGCGCTCTTCAAGCTGCTCTTTTTCCTTGAGGTTTGACCAGGAAACATGCAGCGCGTGGTGCAACTCCATGATATCAATGAGGGTGCGGCAGGTTTCTTCAGTGAGCTCACCGAAATCTTTATCCAGCTCACGCATCTGTAAGCCGTAACCTCGTTCGATGATAGTTTGATAGCGACGGAAGCGTTCGGCGTTTTCAGGTTCCAGCATCGCCATAATTTTATATTGATTAGTCAGGATTAATCGCTGTGCATGGGTCATTTCCATCATTTACTCCGAGGCCTAAAAGGCGCTTAAGTTTTATACGATAGAGAAATGATTACACAGGGTTAGCAATACAGGTATGACAGCATCACTTTTCTTTGATTTAGACGCGGGTTCCAGGCGAATTCTTACCTGCGAAGAACCCATGTCCAATCAAAGATCGTCGAGAAAGGTGCGATCCAGCTGTTTAAAGGCGCGTTTTAAAACATCAGCTAATGCCTGATACGTTGGCTTGCCCTCGACCGGCGCAATTGCCTGCCCCGCCTCCTCCAGCCTGGCGCGAACTTCATGAAACCAGTTCAGTAGCGTGGGCGGCAAAGGTGTAACAGATCGCTTACCCAGCCACCACAAGCCTTGCATGGGTAGCGTGCAGGCAAACAGCGCAGTTGCAACAGCGGGCCCAAGCTGGCCGCCTAACGCAATTTGCCAGGTCAAGGTGAACACCGCAAGGGGCGGCATAAAACGAATGGCGAAGCGGGTTGCCGTCGACACGCGATTTTCAGGAAATATTGGCGCAAGGCGTTTGTCACTTGGCCAGGTCTTCATATAGTGCTGGCCGCGTTGAAAAATACGGAACCAGCTGGTACTGCCAGATTCATTCGCCATAGCGGACCTCAACTATTACTGCAAACTTTAAAAGATAGTTATAACCACACAACTTTACGTAACATCCTTCAAATGTTTTTGTCTTTAAACAGGACTCCAGCTATTCTGACGCCGTTTCGATACGGTTTTGGAAGCGGCTAGCACCACCGGGAAATGGCCTGAGTCCTGTTTCGACAAATAGACTTCAAATTTTTGCGTAAAATTACCGAAATTTTTTGCGTAAAGTCATCGTTTGACTAGCGCATGATGTTTATCATTAATCTACCAGCTTTCATGGGCTACGCTGATAGTCTGACTGCGTTTTTTTTAGCCACTTTTAACAAATAGGTACTTCCATGTCGAGTAAGCTAGTACTGGTCCTGAACTGCGGCAGTTCTTCTCTGAAGTTTGCCATCCTAAATCCTGCCAGCGGTGACGAGTTCCTTTCTGGCCTTGCAGAATGCTTCCATTTACCTGAGGCACGTATTAAATGGAAACTGGATGGTCAAAAACAGGAAGCACCATTAGGTGCTGGCGCGGCGCATAGTGAAGCACTCAATTACATTGTTAAAACCATTCTGGCACAAAAACCAGAGCTTTCGGCACAAATCGCTGCAATTGGTCATCGCATAGTTCACGGCGGCGAGAAACTGACCCAATCCGTCATTATTACTGAAGATGTGGTTCAGGGCATCAAAGATGCTTCTTCTTTCGCTCCATTGCATAACCCTGCGCACCTTATCGGTATTGATGAAGCGATGAAAAACTTCCCGCACCTGTCCGATAAGAATGTCGCGGTATTTGATACAGCTTTCCATCAGACAATGCCGGAAGAGTCATATCTTTATGCTCTTCCCTACAAACTTTATAAAGAACATGGCGTCCGTCGCTATGGTGCGCACGGCACCAGCCACTTCTATGTCAGCCATGAAGCAGCAAAAATGCTTAATAAACCGCTGGAAGAACTCAACGTTATCACCTGCCATTTGGGTAACGGCGGTTCTGTGTCAGCTATCCGCAATGGCGTGTGCGTTGATACCTCAATGGGTTTGACCCCGCTTGAAGGTCTGGTCATGGGAACACGTAGCGGCGACATCGATCCCGCTATCATCTTCTTCCTGCATGACACGCTGGGCATGAGCGTAGATGCCATCAATAAATTGCTGACCAAAGAATCTGGCCTGCTGGGCCTGACCGAAGTCACCAGCGATTGCCGTTATGTTGAAGATAATTACGAAACCAAAGAAGATGCTAAGCGCGCGATGGACGTTTTCTGTCATCGTCTTGCCAAATATATCGGCAGCTACACCGCCTTGATGGAAGGCCGTTTGGACGCAGTGGTATTCACCGGTGGAATTGGTGAAAACGCCGCCATGGTGCGTGAACTGGCATTGAAAAAACTGGGTCTGCTCGGTTTTGAGGCTGATCACGAACGCAACCTGGCGGCACGGTTTGGTAAGTCAGGTTACATTAATAAAGAAGGTACGCGTCCCGCACTGGTGATTCCGACCAACGAAGAGTTGGTCATTGCCCAAGACGCTGCGCGTCTGACCGCTTAACGCTTTTCTCCGTCAGCTCATGCTGGCGGAGTTGTTTTTGACACCCTGCAATACCTGAGAGGTTCAATCGTGTCACGTACAATTATGCTCATTCCGACCGGCACCAGTGTCGGCCTGACCAGCGTCAGCCTTGGCGTTATTCGTGCGATGGAGCGCAAAGGCGTTCGCCTCAGCGTCTTCAAACCTATTGCTCAGCCGCGTACCGGCGGTGATACACCCGATCAAACCACCACTATCATTCGCAAAAATTCCTCTATCCCAGCGGCTGAACCTTTACAGATGTCGCGCGTGGAATCGCTGCTCGGTTCTAACCAGCAAGATGTGTTGATGGAAGAGATCATCGCCCGCTACCATGCTAATTCGCAGGATGCGGAGGTGGTGCTGGTTGAAGGTTTAGTGCCGACGCGTAAACATCAGTTTGCTACCGCGCTCAACTATGAAATCGCTAAAACGCTAAATGCAGAAATCGTCTTTGTTATGGCGTTGGGTAACGACTCAACCGAACAGTTAAAAGAGCGTATTGAGTTAACCCAAAGCAGCTTTGGCGGCAAAAAGAACAAAAACATCACCGGCGTTATTATTAATAAACTCAACGCACCGGTTGATGAGCAAGGCCGCACTCGTCCTGATCTGTCCGAAATTTTTGATGACTCCTCTAAAGCCAGCATCGCGAATATTGATCCTAAGCAGCTGTTTTCCGACAGCCCGCTGCCGGTGCTGGGTTGCGTACCATGGAGCTTCGAGCTCATTGCGACACGCGCTATCGATATGTGCCGCCATCTGAATGCGCGCGTTATCAACGAAGGTGACATCCAGACTCGCCGCGTTAAGTCGGTGACGTTCTGTGCACGAAGCCTGCCGCACATGCTGGAACATTTCCGCCCAGGTTCATTGCTGGTGACCTCAGCCGATCGCCCAGACGTGCTGGTTGCTGCCTGTCTGGCCGCTATGAATGGCGTCGAAATTGGTGCCATTCTGCTGACAGGTAACTATGAAATTGACCCGCGTATCGCTAAATTGTGCGAACGTGCTTTTCAGACGGGATTGCCAATGTTCATGGTGAAAACTAACACCTGGCAAACCTCACTCAGCTTGCAAAGCTTCAATCTGGAAGTGCCCGCTGACGATACTCAACGCATCGAAAAAGTGCAGGAATACGTTGCCAACTTCATTAATGCCGACTGGATTGAGTCACTGACGGCGACTTCTGAGCGCAGCCGCCGCCTGTCACCGCCAGCCTTCCGTTATCAACTGACCGAACTGGCGCGTAAAGCCGGTAAACGCATCGTATTGCCAGAAGGCGATGAGCCGCGCACCGTTAAAGCTGCTTCGATTTGTGCCGAACGCGGTATTGCAACCTGTGTATTATTGGGAAATCCAGACGAGATCCAGCGTGTTGCTGCTGCACAAGGCGTTGAATTAGGCAGTGGCATTGTCATTGTCGATCCAGAAGTGGTACGTGAAAACTACGTACCGCGCTTGGTGGAACTGCGTAAGAGCAAAGGCATGACCGAAGTTGTTGCACAGGAGCAGTTAGAAGATAACGTGGTGCTGGGCACCATGATGTTGGAAAGCGGCGAAGTCGACGGCTTAGTTTCTGGCGCGGTTCACACCACTGCCAACACCATTCGTCCACCGCTGCAGCTGATCAAAACTGCGCCAAACAGCTCCCTGGTTTCATCGGTGTTCTTCATGCTGCTGCCAGAGCAGGTTCTGGTTTATGGCGACTGCGCCATCAACCCAGACCCAACGTCTGAACAGCTGGCAGAGATTGCAATTCAATCAGCTGATTCAGCAAAAGCCTTTGGTATCGATCCGCGTGTAGCGATGATCTCTTACTCAACCGGCAATTCTGGTGCCGGTAGCGATGTAGAAAAAGTACGCGAAGCCACGCGCATTGCGCAGGAAAAACGTCCTGATCTGGTGATTGATGGCCCGCTGCAATATGACGCGGCTATTATGGAAGATGTGGCGAAATCTAAAGCACCAAACTCAGCGGTTGCGGGTCGCGCCACCGTGTTTATCTTCCCGGATCTCAACACGGGTAATACCACTTACAAAGCGGTACAGCGTTCAGCCGACCTGATTTCCATCGGGCCAATGCTGCAAGGTATGCGCAAGCCGGTCAACGACCTTTCTCGTGGCGCACTGGTGGATGATATTGTCTACACCATCGCGTTAACCGCAATTCAGTCTCAGCAAGCTGAAGGCTAAAAATGTGATGAGGGCATGCAGCAATGCATGCTCTTTTTATTTAGATGACGCAAGTAAGTGATACGCCATTCAACCACGATCGCCAACGCTTCCACCCTGCATAATTAATTTACGCAGACATCATCCCCATCCCACTTTGCACTTCAGAATTTCACACCGTTCCCGCTCCGCGCTTTAAGCAACATTACTCACCCCTTTTCGGCATACCAGAAAACAAATGCAGCCCATTTCTGTGATGTGCTATTCATTCAGAACCGCGTGAGTCGCTGACGATTTGCATCAGCAAGGCAGGCGGCTGTATATCTGCCGTAGGCGATATAGAATTTGTTCAGCGTGCCGTTGGCAAGGGCTTCTTTTACCCTGGCGCCAGCAGATCGCCCAGTAAGCTTTGCAACCACAACGAGGTCAACTTATGAGCAACAGTGAAGTGCACGCACGTCGTCTCAAAGCCACACCGCGCGGCGTCGGCGTCATGTGTGATTTCTATGCAGTGAAGGCCGAAAATGCCACGCTGTGGGATCATCAAGGCCGAGAATATACCGATTTCAGTGCCGGTATCGCAGTTCTAAACACCGGGCATCGCCATCCAAAAGTGATCGCCGCAGTAAAAGAGCAGCTCGATTGCTTCACCCATACCGCTTTTCAGATCGTGCCTTACGAAAACTACATTAAGCTGGCAGAGCAACTGAATCAGCGCGTGCCGATTGCCGGTCCGGCGAAAACCACCTTCTTTTCTACCGGCGCTGAAGCGGTTGAAAACGCCGTGAAGATTGCTCGTGCAGCAACCGGCCGGCCGGGCATTATCGCTTTCACCGGCGCATTTCATGGTCGCACTTACATGACAATGTCGCTGACAGGCAAAGTGACACCTTATAAAACCGGTTTTGGTCCCTTCGCGGGTTCTGTATTTCATGCCCGCTATCCGAACGCGCTTTACGATTGCAGCGTTGAAGACGCACTGGAAAGCTTGCACGCTATTTTCCGTTGCGATATCAGCCCGCAACACGTCGCCGCCATTATTTATGAACCGATTCAGGGCGAAGGCGGCTTCAATGTTGCCCCCGCTGATTTTGTTACGGCGTTGCGTCAGCTATGCGATGAGCACAACATCCTGTTAATTGCCGATGAAATCCAATGTGGCTTCGCCCGTACCGGTAAACTGTTCGCCAGTGAATATTACCCTGACGTAAAACCCGATTTGATTACGATGGCGAAGAGTCTGGCCGGCGGTATGCCGCTCTCTGCGGTATCGGGTCGTGCTGAAGTCATGGACGCACCCTCACCGGGCGGTTTGGGCGGGACTTATGCCGGTAGCCCACCCGCAATCGCGGCTGCGCTGGCAGTGCTGGATGTCATTGCTGAAGAGAATTTGTGTGAGCGGGCCAATCAACTCGGCAGTGAACTGATTGAAACGTTGCATAGTGCAGGCTGTAAGGCGCTGGTTGAGGTACGAGGGCGCGGCTCAATGATTGCAGCTGAATTTCACAATGATAACGGGAAACCCTGTGCTGAGACGGCAAGAGCAATCCAGCAACAGGCATTGTCGCAGGGTTTATTGTTGCTAACGTGCGGCGTTCACGGCAACGTGATCCGCTTTCTTTATCCGCTTACCATTCCCGATACTCAGTTCCGCGCCGCCCTCACGCTGCTTAAAAATATTCTGCATGAATACTAATACTGAGCCACGCATTTGATGAGAGAGATTAAGGAGAAAGAAGCGTCCACCGCAGAACAGCGGCGGACGCAGTTGGGTTTATATCGTACTGGCGAAAATGCCTTTCACTGCGAGAAGAGTAAGCGAATTATTTTTCGCCGTTGCGGCTCATCCACAATGAAAGCGCCTTCAACGAATCATCGGTAAATTCGTCACAACGCGCAGTGATTTCATCCGGAGTCATCCAGTAAATCTCATCAACTTCGGCTTCTTGCATGGCAAAAGGGCCGTGAGAAACGCAACTGAACAACCCGCCCCACACGCGACAGTGCTGATCTTCGAAGTAGAATTTGCCATGCTCCGCGAATGGGACATCAGCAATACCTAACTCCTCTTCCGCTTCACGGCGTGCGGATTCCAACAGGTCTTCACCGCTCTGCACCACGCCGCCTGCCGTAGCATCCAGCATGCCAGGCATAAAATCTTTTGTCTCGGTACGGCGCTGTACCAGAATCTTACCCATGCCATCGTGTACCACGATGTAGGTGGCGCGGTGGCGCAGGCACTGTGCACGCATTTGCGCACGCGTTGCCTGTGCTACGACCTCATTCTCTTCGCTAACGATATCGACCCACTCAATGTCGCCACCCTTTTGATCCACCATCCGTAACCCTTTCCTGTTTGGCATGCCCTGTTGCACGCACTGTTATTGCCACGTCTTTATAATAGTGTGGCGTAAGGTAATCACTTCCGTTAGCTTGAGCAAGCCTCGATCTTTACCGTTTTTTGCCGCTTTCAGCCAACCACAACTGTACAGAGGCGCGTTGCCACTGAAATTCAGCGTAATGCTGTAGCTTTATCGGCAGGTTATCGCCATGCAGCGCCAGTCTATTCAACATCACCGCTAAATCGGTATCTGCAATAGACCATTCGCCAAACATGTTCTGTTGCCCTTCCGGTAACAAGCGTTCGCCAGCAGCAATCAGTTTTTCAGCCGCCTGTTGCGCTGCGGGCGTCAACGGCGCAAAGCGTTCGCCAGCAAATAACACTTCAGTGGGACGCTCCTGACGGATCGGCATAAAATCACTGCGCAGCCACGCCTGAACTTCGCGTGCTCGCGCACGATTTTCACGATTTTTTGGGTAAAGACGTTCAAATTCGGGCGCAGGAAATCGCTCTTCAAGGTACTCGCTGATAGCGGAGGATTCGCTCAGCACCAGATCATCGATTTGTAATGCAGGCACGCGACAGGTTAATGACAGCGCACGGTAATCGGCTGAGTATTGTTGGTCTTGAGACAAGTCGACACGCTTAAGGCTGAAGGGAACGCCTTTTTCCGTTAATGCAACGTAAACCGACATGGCGTAAGGACTAAAAAACGATGAATCAGACCACAGGGTGATGGACGGGTAATTCATCTGCTACCTCAAATAGCTATCAGGGTTGCATCATGTTTACCGATTTTTATTTACAAAGGCAACGCCCGGCTGGTCCGATGTTTGCCTGTTCCGCATGAAACCTCGAAGCGGCTCACGCTACTCCTCTCGCACTCTTCTATGCTGATTACAGCGGAAAACAAAAAGTATAAGGAGTCGCAACATGCATATTCTCATTACGGGTGGTACTGGATTGATTGGTCGCCACCTCATTCCTCGTTTACAGCTGCTGGGTCATCACATCAGCGTTGTCACGCGTGACGTCGTCAGCGCACGCGAAAAGTTGGGGGATAACGTCGCGTTTTGGTCTGGATTGGCGCAACAGCAAAACCTTGATGGCGTCGATGCCGTGATCAATCTCGCTGGCGAACCGATTGCCGATAAGCGCTGGACAGAAATTCATAAACAGCAATTGTGTGAAAGCCGTTGGCAAATCACCGAGCGAATTACCTCACTGATTAATGCCAGCACCACGCCACCAAAGGTATTGATTTCAGGTTCAGCCACCGGTTTTTACGGTAACACCGGTGAGTTGGTATTAACGGAAGAGGATCCGGGCCACGAAGAGTTCCAGCACACTTTATGCGCCCGCTGGGAACAGTTGGCGCTTAGCGCACAAAGCGATCGCACCCGTGTTTGCCTGCTACGAACCGGCGTCGTTTTAGCCAAGGAAGGTGGCGCATTAAGTAAAATGAAGTTGCCGTTCAAACTGGGTATTGGCGGCCCTATCGGCAGCGGAAAACAATATATGCCGTGGATCCATATCGACGACATGGTGAATGGCATTCTCTGGCTGTTAGATAATGAGGCGTTGAGCGGCCCGTTTAACATGGTTGCTCCTTACGCGGTTCGGAATGAACAGTTTGCTGCCACGCTTGGCCATGTTATGCATCGCCCCGCTTTTATGCGTACGCCAGCCAGCGCCATCAAGTTGATGATGGGTGAATCATCGGTATTGGTATTAGGTGGACAACATGTTTTGCCGAAAAGGCTGGAGTCGTCGGGCTTCGGCTTCCGCTGGTATGATCTGCAAGAAGCCCTGCAGGATGTCGTAAAAACGTAACTCATCGGGAGCCTGACGCTCCCGTTATTTTTACTGCAATGCCAGCGGTGAATTTACTGACTCGCGCAATTTACCGTGATTCGGCTGCGGTACGTGGTGAATAAACGTCAATAAGCCAGCAAACACTCATAGCCTGGTGTAAGCCTACACCGCACCAACGATGTCGAAAAACGGCAACATAACCGCTGGAATTAGCGCCATCCAAAAGTTGTGTCCGGCATACATTGGCAGGTAACGATCCCGCGCCCGAAGACGCGGGAAAACGTTTATTTCAGTGAACCTTTGAGGAATTGCTGCAAGCGTGTGCTTTTTGGGTTGCCAAACAGTTCGGCTGGCGGCCCTTGCTCTTCGATCTTGCCCTGATGCAGAAAGATAACGTGGCTGGAAACGTGACGGGCAAATTCCATTTCATGCGTCACCACCACCATGGTTTTGCCCTCTTCAGCCAGCTTTTGCATGATACGTAGCACTTCACCGACTAATTCGGGATCGAGTGCCGAGGTGGGTTCATCAAACAGCAGTACTTCCGGCTCCATCGCCAACGCGCGCGCAATCGAAACACGTTGCTGCTGTCCACCAGAAAGGTGTACCGGATATTTAGCGCAGGCTCGCGCATCAATGCCGACTTTATCGAGATATTTAATGGCGCGTTCGCGCGCCTCTGCTTTGCTCAGGCCCAACACCTGGATCGGCGCTTCCATCACGTTTTCCAGCACTGTCATGTGGCTCCAGAGATTGAAGTGCTGGAACACCATGGTCAGGCGAGTACGCAGGGAACGCAGCTGCTCTTTGTTAGAGACTTTTAGCTGTCCATCGGTGTCGCGCACCAGCGCAATCTGCTCATTGTTAACCACAATGGTGCCTTCACTCGGCTTTTCGAGGAAGTTGATGCAGCGTAAAAAGGTACTTTTCCCTGAACCGGATGACCCAATGATGCTGATCACGTCGCCAGCATCGGCCTGCAATGAGACCCCTTTCAGCACTTCATGTTCACCGTAACGTTTGTGCAATTCGGTGACGCTTAATTTATTTTCAGCCATATGTCTTACTCAATGCGATGAAGAGGGTTTCACGTGCGCCAGCCAGCGACGCTCCGCGAGGCGGAACAAGCTGATCAACACGTAAGAGATAATCAGATAAAGCACGGCGGCAATACCAAATGCGGTAAAGGGTTGATAGGTGGCGGAGTTGATATCACGCGCCACTTTCAACAAATCGGGCACCGTGGCGGTAAACGCCAGCGCCGTGGAGTGCAGCATCAAAATCACTTCATTACTGTAGGCCGGTAAAGCGGTGCGCAGCGCAGAAGGCAGAATGATGCAGCGATACAATTTGAAATTTGAAAAGCCGTAAGCACGCGCGGCCTCAATTTCACCATGCGGCACGGAACGAATAGCCCCGGCAAAAATTTCGGTGGTGTAAGCGCAGGTATTCAGCGTGAAAGCCAGTAACGTACAGTTCAGACCGCTACGAAAAAAAGCGTTTAGCAGCTCAGTTCCTTTCACAATCTCCAGCGTATACATGCCGGAATAAAATACCAGCAGCTGCACATAAAGCGGTGTGCCGCGGAAGATATACGTGAACAGCCATACCGGCGTACTTACCCAACGGTTTGGCGAGACGCGCGCAATGGCTAACAACACGGCCAGGCAGCCGCCAATCACGACCGAAAGGATCAACAGCCACAGCGTGATCGCCACGCCGGTGAAACGATAACCATCAGTCCAGAGCAGCGCTTTCCAGTATTCCTGAATAATATCAATCATAACTCTGCCCTTTTAACACCCACCGTGTAGCGGCGATTCAGCCACCACAACACACCATTCGACAGTGTGGTAAACACTAAATAAATCACCCCAGCGACAATCGCAAAATAGAACGGTTGCCAGGTGCTTTTGCCCGCCAGCTGCGTAGCCTTAACCACGTCTTCCAGTCCGAGCAGCGACACCAGCGCCGTCGCTTTCAAAATCACCTGCCAGTTATTGCCAATGCCAGGCAGCGCATAACGCATCATCGCCGGGAATAAAATACGGCGGAAAACCTGCGAACCGGTAAAACCGAATGCCGTTGCCGCTTCTATTTGCCCTTTTGGCACCGCTAAAAATGCGCCACGGAAGGTTTCGGTAAAGTAAGCGCCGTAGATAAAGCCGAGCGTAATAATACCGGCCACCATCGGATCGATATCAAACTGGCTTAGTCCGAGTGCATCGGTGAGTTGGTTAAGAGCGATCTGCAAACCGTAGAAGATCAGCAGCATTAAAACGAGGTCTGGAACACCACGAATCAAGGTCGTGTAGCCATTAGCGATCATCGCTAATGGACGATTGCGAGAGACTTTAGCGCCTGCGCCTAGCAGTCCAAGGACAACCGCGAGCACCACTGAACTAAGCGCCAGCTCCAGCGTGACTAAGGTGCCTCTAAGAATTACGTCAGAATAGCCATACAGCATGAAAATGATCCTGTCATGGGGTGAAAACGGATAGCTGCCCGCCATTCACAGCGGGCAGCTTTATCCCGGCAATCAGTATCACAGACGGTTGGTGCGCTTAGCCTCGTGGATCATGAGAGGATGGAGCGCAGCCAGCTCGTCGGTGTCACAAAGAACCAGGGATAAAGTAGACAGGTTTTACTCAGTCACCGTATACATTGAAATCAAAGTACTTTTTAGCAATTTTGTCGTAAGTCCCATCTTTGCGCATCTCATCGACAGCTTTGTCGATGGCGGTTTTCAGCTCGGCATCATCTTTGCGCAAGCCCATACCGGTGCCTACACCAAAGATTTTGTCATCTTTCACTGCTGGACCCGCAAAGGTGTAATTCTTACCAACCGGTTGTTTCAGGAAACCTTCGCTCGCCTGCACTTCGTCCTGGAAAGCGGCATCGATGCGGCCTGCATTCAGATCCTGATAAACCAGATCCTGATTAGCATAAGGCGTTACGGTAACGCCTTTCGCACGCCAGTTTTCATTGGCGTAGGTTTCCTGCGTGGTGCCTTGCAGCAGACCAATGTTTTTGCCTTTCAGCGAATCAATGGTCGGCTGAATAGTTGACCCTTTCGGCGCGACTAAACGCGCGTTAGCGGCATACAACTTTTCAGAAAAGGCGATTTCTTCCTGGCGTTTAGCTGTGATGGAAAGTGAAGAGATAATGGCATCAATTTTTTTCGCTTTCAGCGATGGGATCAGCGCATCAAAATCGCTTTCAACGTAGGTGCACTTGGTGTTGATACGTTTACAGATTTCGTTGGCGAGATCGATATCAAAGCCGACTAACTGTCCTTGCGCGTTTTTCGACTCAAACGGCGGGTAAGTTGGATCAGTTCCAATACGGATTGAACCCGGCACCGCGGCGAACACGCTGGCGGCGCTGGTCAAGCCCAGCATCAGAGAAAGAGCCAGAACACGCTTTTTCATAGATTACCCTCAAGTGAAGTGCTTTTTGTTATGTGCTACGTGATGTGTTTGCGCAAATTAATCTGCATGTTTCATGCCAGTTCTGCAAGTTATCCGCGCACTAAACGTTACGCTACATAGGCGAAATCGCTAGGCGTGTAGGAGGAATATATCAGTGATGTCATCCAGAAAAAGAGACGGTGTTAACTTTTGGTGCATCAAATGCACGAACAGTGATCTTCGGCGCGCTTACGCACCATAAAGGTGCAATTAATTAATGCTATGCACCTTGCCAGCGCGTGAAGAGATCTTGCGGTAATTCGATGTCAAACTGGTCAATAACACGGTTAACTGTTTGATCTACGAGCTGATCAATCGTAACGGGGCGATGATAAAAAGCGGGAACCGGCGGCATGATGATCGCACCGAGCTCAGCAGCGGTGGTCATCATGCGTAAATGACCGACATGCAGCGGCGTTTCGCGTACGCATAACACCAGCTTGCGCTGCTCTTTGAGTACGACATCGGCAGCGCGCGTTAGCAAGGAGTCGCTGTAGCTGTGAACAATGCCAGATAAGGTTTTCATTGAGCATGGCAGAATGACCATGCCAAGCGTTTTAAACGATCCTGAAGAGATGTTTGCCGCAATATCGCGCACGTCATGCACCACATTAGCCAGCGCTTGTACTTCGCGTACGTTGTAATCGGTTTCCAAACCCAGCGTTTGGCGCGCCGCATTGCTCATCACTAAATGCGTTTCCACCTCAGCGACCTGCTGCAAAACCTGCAACATGCGCACGCCATAAATCACGCCGCTTGCACCCGAGATGCCAATGATGAGTCGTTTCATAGTTCAGCCTTGCTATTTTTTGAGTGCGCCATCATAACGCGGCTTAAGGAATAAATAAAAAAGGCGAGATTTCTCTCGCCTTCTCTTTTTGCATCAACGCCAGAGATTACCCTTCGTTATGCAGTTCCAGATTCTCCACTTCGTTTTGACGTGCAATTGCTTTTGCATCGTCATTACGCAGCGACTGGAGATATTCCAGATACTGTTGATCAACATCTTTCGTCACGTAGATGCCGTTGAACACCGAGCATTCAAACTGCGTGATGTCTGGGTTCTCTTCACGTACCGCTTCGATCAAATCATCGAGATCCTGGAAAATCAGCGCATCCGCTTTGATCAACTGGCAGATTTCATCCACTTCACGGCCGTGAGCAATCAACTCAGTTGCGCTCGGCATATCAATGCCGTACACGTTCGGGAAACGGATTTCCGGGGCGGCGGAAGCCAGATAAACACGTTTTGCACCCGCTTCACGCGCCATCTCAATGATCTGTTCTGAGGTGGTGCCACGCACAATGGAATCATCGACCAACAAAACATTCTTATCACGGAACTCGGCGCGGTTAGCGTTCAGCTTACGGCGAACCGCGCTGCGACGTAACTGCTGGCCTGGCATAATAAAGGTACGGCCAACATAGCGGTTTTTCACAAAACCCTGGCGATACGGTTTATCCAGAATGCGCGCAATTTCCAGCGCGATATCGGTTGACGTTTCCGGGATCGGAATCACCACATCGATATCCAGATCTTCCCATTCACGTGCAATCTTTTCGCCCAGCTTGGTGCCCATGCGAACACGTGCGCTGTAGACAGAAATTTTGTCGAGGAAAGAGTCTGGGCGAGCGAAGTAAACATACTCAAACAAGCATGGATTGCTCTTTGGGTTTTCAGCGCATTGACGCGTTGAAAGCTGCCCTTGCTCAGTAACGTAGACGGCTTCACCCGGCGCAACGTCACGGATAAATTCAAAGCCTAGCGTATCAAGCGCGACGCTTTCAGAAGCGACCATGTATTCGGTGCGGCCATCTGCGATAACGCGTTTGCCCAATACCAGCGGGCGAATGCCGTTTGGATCGCGGAAGGCAACCATGCCGTGACCGATAATCATCGAAACCACAGCATAGGCGCCGCGCACCTGCTGGTGCACCGCAGCCACAGCGGCAAAAATATTGTCAGCTTCCAGCGGATCATGCGGGAAGCGATCCAGTTCTGCCGCAAAAATGTTCAGCAGAATTTCAGAATCTGAGGTGGTGTTAACGTGACGACGGCCCTTTTCAAACAGGCGTGCGCGCAGTTCATGCGCGTTGGTCAGGTTACCGTTATGTGCCAGAGTAATGCCGTACGGCGAGTTTACGTAGAATGGCTGTGCTTCAGAGGCACTGGAGCTGCCCGCCGTTGGGTAACGTGCGTGACCGATGCCCATATTGCCCTGCAAACGCTGCATGTGGCGTGCTTCGAAAACGTCGCTGACCAGACCGTTTGCCTTACGCAGGCGGAAGCAATTCAGCGCATCGATAGTACAAATGCCTGCGGCATCCTGCCCGCGGTGCTGGAGCACCGTTAACGCGTCATAGATCGACTGGTTTACCGGCATGAAACCGGTGATACCGACAATACCGCACATGTTGTCATTTCCTCATTAAGCCGCACTCCCGATGGCGTCACCGGGGTAAAAAACTCGACGTGCTTTTCAGGTAATCAAAAAACCACCTGATTATATAACTGAACTGGGGAACGAGTTGAGACTGTTGCCAGTCGGGGCTTTTTGAAAACCCCGTGAATGTATCGAGAAAGAAAAGCATAGCGGCTACGATCAGCACACCACGCAACGCCCCGAAACAGACGCCCAATACTCGGTCGGTTCCCGACAAGCCGGTTTTTTCTACCAGCGTGCCGATAACGTAGTTCACGATCGCGCCCACTATTAGGGTAGCAACGAACAGCACACCGATGGCGATACCGTTACGAACCAGTTCGTCGTCAAAACCTGTAAACCAGACTGCAAGAAAGGCGTAATAATGACTGGCGACAAAAAACGCACATCCCCAGGTAACGAGAGATAAGGCCTCCCGGACAAACCCGCGAACCAGGCTGACCAGAGCCGAAAAACCAACTACCGCAATAATGACGTAATCAATCCAGATCATGAATACTTCCAGCGCAATTGCGCCCCTGCATCCAGTTCGGGGCGCATTCTAACAGAAAAAGAAAACGTTTGCGTAGCGGTTTTCCAGTTCTGTTTCCATAAAAAAGGCGATGAAAAAATCTTCACTCGCCCAATGGACTTACAATTTATTAACCCGTTGAAAATCAAATCATTTCACCTGATTTCCACTCTTTAACCGTAAATGCTATCACTAAAAAGATGCTGCCTATTGTTGTTATAAGCAGCATCAATAACCCTTTTTAGTGTGCACTGTATGGCTTAACCACACCGCCTAAACCGGAGATACTTTTGAGCTCAGAAACCGCCTCTTGCATCTTGGCTTTTGACGCATCCGGGCCGACATAGATACGGGTAATTTGTCCCTGCACCGGCGAAGACGGAACGGTAAAGGCGCGATAACCCGACAAACGCAGCTGTGCGACAATTTCGTTTACCTTGCTGGCATTTTTCAACGCACCGAGCTGCACCACATAAGCCTGACCCGTTGGCGCACTGCTTTCCGTGGTTTTAGGCTGCTCTGCCGCCTTGGGTTGCTCAACCGGTTTCGGTTTTGGCTGCTCCACAGGTTTTGGCTTCGGCTGTTCCACAGGTTTAGGTTTTGGCGGCTCAATCGGCTTCGGTTTAGGTTGGCTGACCGGCTGGGACGGCGCAGTCTGATGCACCGGTGGTGGTGTCACCACACTCGGCTGGCTGTCATCGCCAGGTTTGATACTGCCATGCTCAGCCACGCTATTGGATTTACCACCGTTGTTATCAACGGCGGCACCCGCGCCTTCTGGCGGTTGTGCAGGCAGTGACTGCGTTACCGGCGGTACCATTTCGCTGTCCTGCTGATCGTCTGCCTTAGGCACCAACGGGATCGCGGCAAACTCTTCTTTATAATGCTTCTTCTGTCCATCCAGCAGCCCCGGCAGCACAATCACGCCAACCGCGACCAGAATAATGGTACCGACCAGACGGTTTTGAAACTTACTCGCCACGCCCTTTCTCCGTTTCCATCGATTCCATGACCTGTGCCACGGTGTGGAACGATCCACACACCAGTACGATGTCCTGTGGCTTCGCCTGCTCGCGTGCGTGCTGCCAGGCGTGCTCTACGTCAGCAAAGGCCTGCGCCTGCTGCGGTAAATGTGACATCAGCTGTTGGGCCGTTGCACCACGTGGGCCATCCAGTGGCGCGCAATACCAGTGATTAACCTGAGGCGCTAAAGCGGCCAGCGTGCCGGCAATATCTTTATCATGCAGCATGCCAACCACCGCATGCACCGCACCTTTATTCGCTAACGTCGCAAGGCGAGATGCAAGGTAAGCTGCCGCATGAGGATTGTGCGCCACATCCAGGATAACGCGCGGCGATTCGCTTACTGTTTGAAAGCGACCAGGCAAAATAGCCAGCGGTAAATTAGCGCGAATTTGGTCTTCGCTGACGTTTAAACCGGAAGCACGCAGCGCCACGATAGCGCTGGCGGCATTCGGCAACGGCACTTGCGGCAGCGGTAAATCATTCAGCTCGCCCCACGCATCTCGCAGCGACCAGCTTTCTGCCTGTTGACGATAAGACCAGTCACGATCGCGCTGAATCAGCTGTGCGCCCTTCTCATTGGCGACCGCAGCGATGCTAAGCGGCATATCCGGCTCACCAACAATAGCGGGCTTGCCTGCGCGAAACACACCTGCTTTTTCACGGCCAATGCTTTCACGATCCGGCCCCAGCCAGTCAAGGTGATCGAGGGCAATGCTGGTGATGACCGAAACATCAGCATCAACAATATTGGTAGCATCCAGACGACCGCCAAGGCCCACTTCGAGGATCACCACATCGAGCTGCGCTTGTTGGAACAGCTTCAGCGCCGATAACGTGCCGTATTCGAAATACGTCAGCGAAATATCGCCACGCCCGGCTTCAATTTCAGCAAAGCTGGCGGTGTGCAGCGCCTCAGTCAGCTCTTGTCCTTGCACGCGTACGCGCTCGGTATAACGCACCAGATGCGGCGAGCTATAGACGCCCACCCGATAACCCGCCGCCATCAGCAGTGTTTCAAGAGTGCGACACGTAGTGCCTTTGCCGTTGGTGCCGGCGACAGTGAAAATAAAAGAGGCAGGTTTCAACAGGTCCAGACGTTGCGCCACTTGGCGAATACGATCCAGCCCCATGTCGATAGCTTGAGAATGAAGGTGCTCAAGATAATAAAGCCACGTGGCCAAAGGCGACGTGGCTTGAGGAAGGTGAAGATTGTCCATATGTCCCGTTTTGCTCAATTATACCTGGCTGAATCAGCGCTGAGGTATGCGGTGCATTGGTGAAAGGCGCGACAGGCGTGCCTTTCTATCTCCTGTCAGGCGTCGTTGCTTTCTGGCTCAGTCGTTGATGCAGACTGGTCGCCATCGAGCAGCGGTGCCGGCAGATTCATCATTTTGGCCAGCAGGCTTGCCAGTTTGTAACGCATTTCCGGGCGGCGAATGATCATATCAATCGCACCCTTTTCAATCAGGAACTCACTGCGCTGGAAACCCGGCGGCAGTTTTTCACGTACGGTTTGCTCGATAACGCGAGGGCCGGCAAAGCCGATCAGCGCTTTCGGTTCCGCGATGTTGAGATCGCCCAACATCGCGAAGCTGGCAGAAACCCCACCCATGGTTGGGTCGGTCAGCACAGAGATGTACGGAAGACCACGCTCCTGCATTTTTGCCAGCGCTGCACTGGTTTTCGCCATTTGCATCAGCGACATCAGCGCTTCTTGCATACGCGCACCGCCACTGGCAGAGAAGCAGATCAGCGGACAGTTATCTTCCAGCGCCTGCTCAACTGCACGCACAAAGCGTGCGCCAACCACAGACCCCATTGAACCACCCATGAAGGTGAATTCAAATGCTGCCGCAACCACTGGCATGCTGTGTAACTGGCCTTTCATTACGATAAGTGCGTCTTTCTCGTCGGTGGCTTTTTGTGCGGCTACCAAACGATCTTTATACTTTTTCGAGTCACGGAACTTCAGGAGATCCTTCGGTTCCAGCTCGCTGCCCAACTCCACCAGCGTTCCCTGATCGAGAAAAGTGGTGAGACGTTCGCGTGCGCGCATGCGCATATGGTGGTCACACTTCGGGCAGACCTCAAGATTACGCTCCAGTTCGGCACGATAAAGTACCTGTCCACAGCTATCGCATTTGGTCCAAACCCCTTCCGGGATACTGGCGCGGCTAGCAGGCGTAATATTGCTTTTGTTAAGAATGCGTTCAATCCAGCTCATTGATGACCTTTCTGTTGAAACTGACCTGGTCCAGTCGTCTTGATGCTGCTGAAAACGGCTTCAGCAGACGGGAAATTTCGCTCATTAAACCACAACCCGTTCAGACTGTGGATAAAAATCTGGTCTTACCCCTGAGCAACCTTGCCGCTTACGGCTGTTTTTGCTGCTTCGCCTGGCGACGATGACGCCAGACTTCAATCACGCCCGGCAAAATTGAGACCACGATAATCCCGACGATCAAGAGTTTGAGGTTTTCCTGTACCACCGGCAGATCGCCAAACAGGTAACCCGCATAGGAAAAGAGTAATACCCATAACAACGCGCCGCTGATGTTAAACAACGCGAAGTGGCGATATGACATATGCCCCATCCCGGCGACAAATGGCGCAAAAGTACGCACGATAGGCACAAAGCGCGCCAGAATAATGGTTTTGCCGCCGTGACGTGCATAGAAAGCGTGGGTTTTATCCAGATAGCTGCGACGGAAAATTTTGGAATTCGGGTTGCTAAACAACCGCTCGCCAAACAGTCGACCTATGGTGTAGTTAACCGCATCGCCGAGAATTGCCGCAATCACCAGCAGTGTTACCATCAGATGCACATTGAGATCGTTACCCGGCAATGCCGCCAGCGCACCGGCCACAAACAGCAGTGAGTCGCCTGGTAAAAAAGGCGTTACCACTAAACCGGTTTCGCAGAACAAAATCAGAAACAGAATGGCGTAAATCCAAATGCCGTACTGCGCTACCAATTCAGCCAAATGCACATCAATGTGCAAAATAAAATCGACCACAAAATGGATAAACTCCATAACGCTCTCTTCCTGTCCTAAATTTTTGGTTAATCCGCGAGGAACAACGGTCCCATCGACGGCTGTGGTAACGCAAAGTGGGATGGATAATCCACCGCCACCAGATAAAGCCCTTCAGCTTTGGCTGTCGCCGCCGCCAGCGTGCGATCTTTGGCTGCCAGCAGCGTAGCCATCCACGATTCTGGCTGATTGCCGCAGCCAATTTCCATCAGGCTGCCAACAATGTTACGCACCATATGATGCACAAAGGCGTTGGCCTTGATATCCACGATGACGTACGGCCCTTGACGCGTCACGTTAAGGTGCAACATGTTGCGCCATGGCGTACGAGACTGACACTGCACCGCGCGGAATGAGGTGAAGTCATTCTCCCCCAGTAAACATTGCCCCGCACGCTGCATTTTTTCAGCATCCAGCGGATGATAAAAATGTGTCACGCCGCGGCTCAGAACGGCCGGACGCAAGCGCTGGTTGTATATCAGATAGCGATAGCGACGGGCGGTTGCACTAAACCGCGCATGAAACTCATCCGGCACCGATTTTACCCAACGCACCGCGATGTCTGCAGGTAAATTGGCGTTAACGCCCAACGTCCATGCGCTGTCAGCACGTTGCGATGTGGTTTCAAAATGCACGACCTGACCCGTTCCGTGCACGCCAGCATCGGTGCGTCCGGCGCAGAAAACAGTGACCGGATGATCGGCCACTTTTGACAGCGCACGTTCTAACTTTTCCTGCACGCTGCGCACTTCTTGCTGACGCTGCCAGCCGTAATAGCGGCTGCCGTCATACTCAATGCCGAGCGCCAGTTTTTGCGTCTGACTGTCGGACATTAGTACATATACTCCTGCACCAGCTTTTCCGCCGTTTTCACTGCCATTAACGCACCGCCAAAACGGACGTTATCGGCGACTGACCAAAACTGCAGCAGTTCAGGAATACCGTAATCGTTACGCACGCCGCCAATGCTTAATTCATTGTTGCCTGATGCATCGGTGACAGGCGTTGGCACCTGATCTTCTTCGCTCAGGATGATATCAGCGGTGAGCGCCAGTTCAGCACGCGCTTCTTCCGCAGAGAGCGGACGCAGATTCTCAACATGAACGATTTGCGCGTTGCCATAAAACACCGGCGCCTGAATGCTGGTGACCGCAATCGGTAAGCCTTCGTCTTGCAGCACTTTACGTACCTGATCGATAAGACGACGTTCGCTCTCCACGCTGCCTTCGGCATCGGCCTGTTGTGGCAGCAAGTTAAAGGCCAGCTGGCGGCCATAAAAATGGTTATCTGCCGGGACGCCATTCAGCAAACGCGCGCTTTCACCCGCTAATGCATCCACTGCTGCTTTGCCGTGGTTGGAAACCGAAATCAAATTTGTTACCTGCAAGCGGCCTAAACCGGCGGCGTCAGTCAGTGGTTTGAGTGCGGTAAGCAACTGGCTGACCAGGCTATCGGCCACGCAGATAATGTTGCGATTGCGATAATCCGCCAAAACGTGCGCATTCACATCTGGCACTACCAGCGGAATGTCTGGTGACAGCGCAAACAGTTCGCTGCTGTCGATAACCAAACAACCCGCGTTAGCGGCTTCATCTGCATAGCGCGAAGAGGCTTCACGACCGGCTACAAAAAACGCCAACTGCGCTTGTGACCAGTCAAAACCTGCCGCGTCCTGAACCAGAACAGAACGGCCTTCATAACGTTTAGTTTCACCTGCGCCGTTTTCACTCGCCAGCAAATACAATTCTCCAACCGGGAACTGGCGTTCAGCCAGCAGCTCCAGTAAAGCGTTCCCTACTGCGCCTGTTGCGCCTAATAGCGCAATATTCCAGCCGTCAGACATGTTGGTTTACTCCAGACAATGACATAAAAACAGAAGGCGGTGATATTCACCGCCCAAGGATTCGGATTTTTCCCGGTCATATTTCGTATTGCAGATACGTTGGCTACTCGCGCTTACCCTGTCCACTTACTGTGGTAAGTGCCTGGCGTTCACTCATTTGCCGACTTTCTGCAACGGAAATTACAAGGAAATGAGATTAGCTCTCCTGCAAATGCGCATCAAAACCCAGCTTCGCCAGCATCTCGGCAGCGTCGCGATCGTTGCAGATCACCTGCAACGAAGACCATTCGCGGCGCTCTTCATACTGCTTGCGCAGGCGATCAAATTCACCGGGTTGCGCCGCCACTTTACGTAAGGGCGCGTCGTCGCGGCGCACATCATACACCAGATGCACCAGCCGTTTCAGCGTTGGCTGATCAAGCGCGCCCTGCAGCGTAATGCTGCTGAACTCCGGTGTCGGTAATAACTCGCTCAGTGGCACCTGCTGCGGTTGCCCGATAAACGCGCTCCAGGCTTCAAACACTTGCGTGGTACCTCGCGCTTTACCTTCCAGCGTGTAGCCCGCGATATGGGCGGTGGCGATATCAACTTTATCGAGCAGCGCCAGTGAAAGATCCGGTTCCGGTTCCCATACATCCAGTATCACGCTGAGATCCGATCGCATGTTCAATACTTCCAGCAGCGCGACGTTATCGACCACCGGGCCGCGGCAGGCATTAATGAGAATGGTATTGGGTTTAAGAGCCATCAACAGTGCTAAATCAGCCAGATGCCAGCTTTTATACGGTCCGTCTTTAAAGAGTGGCGTGTGGAAAGTCAGGATATCAGCCTGTTTAACCACCTCATCCAGCGACAAAAAATCGCCGTCGTCGCCACGATCGGCGCGCGGCGGATCGCACAGCACGGTTTTCACGCCCCAGGCTTCAAGACGTTTCTGTAAACGTCCGCCGACATTGCCAACGCCGACGATGCCGACTGTGCGATCGCGCAGTTGAAAACCATCGCGTTCCGCCAGTAACAGCAGCGACGAAAAGACATATTCCACCACGGCAATGGCGTTACAACCCGGCGCGGCAGAGAAAGCGATCCCCGCCTGTTGCAGCCACACTTCGTCGATGTGATCGGTGCCCGCCGTTGCGGTACCAACAAATTTCACCGGTTTACCCGCCAGCAAGGCTTCATTCACCTTGGTAACTGAACGCACCATCAAGCCATCGGCATCTGCCAGTTCGGCTTCCGGTAAAGGACGACCCGGCACCGCCAGCACGTTTCCGGTGCGGCTGAACAGTTCACGGGCATAAGGCATATTTTCATCGACGAGAATCTTCACCACGGCTTTCCTGTCTGTTGTCTTTAAGGGCGTTATTCTGGCACAAAGCCACGCGTTAGCCTAACCGTGTGCGGTAGCGATCGGGCGTGGTGCCCGCTTGATGTTGAAACATGACAATCAGCGCAGAAGCGGAGCTATATCCGAGATCGTGAGCAATAGATTGCACGCTGTTGCCCTGCTCCAGCAGCGCAATTGCCCGCAAAAAACGCAGCCGCTGACGCCATTCGCTGAATGACATATTGAGCTGCTGATGACAGCGGCGCGCCAGCGTGCGTTCTGTGGTAAAAACGCGGGCCGCCCACGCTGCTAGCGTCGTGTTATCACCGGGGTTGGCCTCCAGCGCGTGCAGCACTGGCGCCAAAAATTTATCTTCCGACGTAGGCAAATAGCTTTCCTGAACGGCTGCGAGACGCAAGCGGTCGCGCAGTACATTACACAGCCGCAACTGCTCGTCGCTGACAGGCAGCACAATTTCCTCTCGGGCGAATTCATCCATAATGGCATGCACGATCGGATCGACAATCAGCAAGCACGCTTTGATCGGCAACCCTTCACACAGATCGGCGGCCAGGTTAAAGGTGCGAAATTGGGCCTGCCGATGATTATAGCTGCTGTGTACCAGCCCCGGCGGGATCCAGATAGGGATGTCGGCAGGCGTGAGCAGCCGTTCACCTTCTACCCGCATCTCCAGCACATAACTTTTCACAAAGATCACCTGGCCCCAGCTATGCGCGTGCGGCAAATATTCGGTTTGCGCATTGGCCTGCTCAAAACGAAAGAAGTAGCGCAGCGCATTGGCATCAACTGGCGCCTGGTAAATGATTTGTGAAGTCATTATGTCCGGTCATTAAAGATTTTTGTCCGATATTAACTATCTGAATAAAACCGGACAAGCGTACACTGCGCCCATTCTGTATCGGGAGAGCGTTATGAGTTTCTTGTTTCCGCTGATTGCGGTGATGATCTGGTCGATCAATTCGATCGTAAGTAAGTTGTCGGCGGATGCTATTGATCCCGCCGCCATCTCTTTTTATCGCTGGCTGTTAGCGCTGCTGGTGTTAACGCCGTTTATTTTGCCTGGCGTATGGCGTCAGCGGCGACAGATTAAACCGCATTTGGGGCAATTGCTGCTGCTTGGGCTGCTGGGTATGGTGTTGTATCAAAGCCTGGCTTATTACGCCGCGCACAGCGTAAGTGCACTGTTTATGGGGATCATCGGCGCATTAATTCCGCTGCTTACCGTGCTGTTAAGCGTAGTGATCCTGCGCATTGCCCCGACGGTGGGGATTCTTTTTGGCAGCATCATCTCATTTGCCGGTTTAGTTTGGCTGGTCAGCGAGGGAAATTTACCGCTGTTGCTGAGTCATGGATTAGGCAAAGGTGAGTTAATGATGCTGGCGGCTTCCGCCTCTTATGCGCTTTATGGTGTGCTGACCAAGCGCTGGGCAATACCGCTGCCGATCTGGCAAAGCTTATACATGCAGATCGTGTTTGGCGTACTGCTGCTGTTACCCGGTTTTTTATTTGCACCCGACGTAACACTGAATCTGCATAATATCCCGTTGGTGGCGTTCGCGGGCCTGTTTGCTTCAATCATTGCGCCTTTCTTGTGGATTCATGGCGTACAGCGTTTAGGTGCCAGCACCACCACTATATTTATGAATCTGATTCCGATATTTACTGCGCTGATTGCCGTGCTGTTCCTGCATGAGCAGTTGCACAGTTATCACTGGATTGGCGGAGGTTTGACACTGTTTGGCGTGATTTTGGCACAGCGTTTGAAAACACCGCTGTCAGGTCGTAAACCGAGCCGTATCACTCGGATTTAAACGCGATAGTGACGCGCAGTCCGCCCAGTAGCGGACTGCGATCCATGACAATCAACGCTCCATGCCATGCACAAATATCCTGCACCAACGCCAATCCTATTCCTGCGCCAGGCTGCAAGCTGCCATGATCAAGTCGGGAAAAGGGCTGTAAGGCTTTTTCCTGTTCCGCACTGTCGATGCCCGGCCCGCTGTCTTCTATTTCTAATGTTTTCCCCTGTAGCCTTGCCGTAATTACCCCGTTCAGCGGCGTGTATTTGATGGCATTGTCCAGCAGATTGGCGCATAACTCGCCCAGCAGCAGGCGATCCCCTTTGACTTCGCTGTTCTCATCACCTTCGTAACCTAAATCGATCTGCTTGTTCCGGGCCGCCGTGTAACCGCTGAAACAGGCATCCCGCAGGATCTCCGCTAAATCGACGCGCGGCAGCTGTTTCTCTTCGCCGTGACGCGCTTTTATTTGCGCCAGTTGCAGTAATCGATCGGTGAGCAAAATAGTGTCATCCAGCGTGTGTCGCATTCCTTGTAAACTCTCTCGCCACTGCTCGGGGCAATTGCTGCTCATCGCGACACCTACCTGCGTTTTGAGGATTGCTAGCGGCGTACGCAGTTGATGTGCTGCGTCAGCGCTAAAACGATCCTGACGCGCCATCATTCCACGCAACCGCTCAAGATAGCGATTAAAAGCAATAATCAACGGCTGTAATTCTGACCAAGGCAACGATGGAAGCGGCGTTAACTCGCTAACATCGCGGCGTAAAACAATGCGCGATAGACGTCGTAATGGACGCAGTACGCGTCGCAGCATCAATCCCGCCAGTAACAGCGTCATCAGCACCAGCACGCTTTGACTCAGCAGCGCCGTACGCATTAAACCTTGGGCAAACTCCTGACGCGAATTCAGTGTTTCAGCCACGATAATTAGCGCCATACCTTCTGCCCCCGCCTCGCTGATGGGTTGCCAAAGTGCAGCAATGCGAATCGGTTGCTGTCGATAGCGGCCATCATAAAAATGCACCAGCGCGGGCCAGTCGTTTGAAAGTGCGTGATGGGGTGGAATCGGCGGCAGGTCGTCATAACCTGACAGCGTTTTACCTTGCGGCGAAATCACTTGGTAAAACAGCTGATCGTTCATGTTGCGCTCAAAGCTGTCGAGCACGACCCAAGGCACATCCACTTCAAGATGACGATTACGTACCACCAAGCGTTCAGCAACGGTGCGCGCCGAGGCCAGCAATGAGCGATCATAAGCCTGATTGGCTGCAGCCAGCCCGCTTTGATAATGGGTATAAACCGACAGACCCCACAACAACGTGAGCGGCAAGCCCAACCACGCCAGTAATTCGCCACGCAGTGAACGGATTAGCCGCATGGCACCGTTTCCAGGCTGTATCCCAGACCGCGTAGCGTCACAATCGCGACATCGCTACCGGCCAGTTTTTTACGTACCCGGTGTACGTAAAGCTCAATGCTTTCCAGGCTGACATCATCAGCCAGGGTAAACGTTTGTTCATAAAGATGCTGGCGTGAAACCGGGCGCCCTCCTCGCTGCATCAAGGTTGTAAGTATGCTGGCTTCGCGCGGGGTCAACGCCAGCGGCTTGTCCGCCAGCAAAAAATAGCCTTCAGGATCGCGTGTCAACTGGCCTAGCGCCTGGTTTTGCGCAGAAAGCGTTTGGCTACGCCGCAACAGTGCCCGTAACCGCGCTTCCAGTTCATCCAGCTCAAAGGGTTTAGTGAGGTAATCATCGGCTCCCTGATTCAGCCCGCGCACCCGATCGTCGAGCGCGCTGCGCGCAGTCAGTAATAAAACCGGCACATTTTTTCCGCGCCGACGCAGTCGCGTTAGCACCTCAATACCATCCATACGCGGCAGCGAAACATCCAGTACCACCAGAACATATTCCTCGCTGTGCAGCATGTGATCCGCCGCTACACCATCCGCAACCCAATCCACGGCAAATCCTTTTTGCGTTAGCGCTTTCTGCAACCAGCGCGCCAGCTCAACCGTATCTTCAACCAGTAAGAGACGCATATCACATCCTGTCATTATTTCTGGGCAGTGAAAGGTAAATGAAAGGTAACTGTTTTAACAATTCAGCAACGCCGAATATTCGGCAGCAATCACACTCTGGAAGAACAAGGGAGCGAAAGATGAAAAAAATAATCCGCACCACCTTAGCCTCAACCCTACTGGCCTTACTGGTTCCCGCTACTTTTGCCGCCGATGCGCCCAAACGTACTGAATGTATTGCGCCTGCCAAGCCTGGCGGCGGCTTTGACCTGACCTGCAAACTCCTGCAAGTGTCATTGCAGGAGACAAAACAGATCGATTCACCGATGCGCGTCACTTATATGCCCGGCGGCGTGGGTGCGGTTGCCTACAACGCCATTATTGCGCAGCGCCCCGCCGAAGCGGGCACGGTGGTCGCCTTCTCCGGCGGCTCGCTGCTTAACCTTTCTCAAGGCAAATTTGGTCGCTATTCAGTAGACGACGTGAAGTGGCTGGCAGCAGTCGGCACCGATTACGGCATGATTGCAGTGCGTGAAGATGCCCCATGGAAAACGCTTGGTGAGCTGATGGAGGCGATGAAGAAAGATCCCACCAAAGTGGTGGTTGGCGCGGGCGCATCTATTGGCAGCCAGGACTGGATGAAAACCGCGCTGCTGGCGCGTGAAGCAGGCATTGATCCGCGCAAGATGCGTTACGTCGCGTTTGAAGGTGGCGGCGAGCCGGTTACTGCGCTGTTGGGTAATCATATTCAGGTGGTTTCTGGCGACATGAGCGAAATGGTGCCGCATCTGCAAGGTGGAAAAATGCGCGTGCTGGCTGTGATGGCGGATAAACGTTTGCCTGGCCCGCTGGCGAATGTGCCGACCGCTAAAGAACAGGGCTTTAACATCGAATGGCCGATTATTCGCGGCTTCTATTTGGGTCCAAAAGTCAGCGATGCCGAGTATCAATGGTGGCAAGACGCCTTTAAAAAGATGGTGAATACGCCGGAATTTCAAAAACAGCGCGATCTGCGCGGTCTGTTTGAATTCAACCTGTTTGGTGCAGAACTCGACAGCTATGTCAAAAATCAGGTCGCCTCTTATCGCGATCAGGCGAAATCTTTCGGCCTGGCTAAATAACCGGAGCACATGATGAGCGATCGTATTTTTGCGGCTATTTGGCTTGCACTTTGCCTCGGCGGCATGGTGATAGCCTGGCAAATTCAGAGCGAATACAGCTACGAACCGGTTGGCCCGCGCCCTTTTCCCCTGACGATTTTGGGTTTGATGGCGATCTGCGCCCTGCTGATGCTGTTTCGTAAACCAGACACTATTCAATGGCCTACTCAGGGCACATTAAAGCGTTTAGTCGCACTGGCGCTGATGCTGATGCTTTATGGCTGGCTGTTTGAAACTCTGGGTTTCGCGCTCTGCACCACGTTGTTGACGTTTGGCATCGGCATGCTGTTTGGTGCACGTTGGTGGGCGGCAGCGCTTTCCGGCGTGATCATGGGGTTGACGCTGTTTTACGCCTTTGACCGCTTGCTGGACGTGACGCTGCCCATGGGCAGCTGGCTGAGTTAAGGAGAATATCATGGATACCTGGTCTTTTTTGATGCAGGGTTTCGCCGTCGCCATGACGCCCGAAAACCTGATAATCGCCTTGATCGGCTGTTTTATTGGCACCATTGTGGGTTTGTTGCCGGGTCTCGGCCCGATCAATGGCGTCGCTATTTTAATGCCGCTGGCTTACGCGCTGCATTTGCCGGCGGAATCGGCGCTGATCTTGCTGGCAACGGTATATATCGGTTGTGAATATGGGGGTCGCATCTCATCCATTTTGCTGAATGTGCCAGGCGATGCCGGTGCCATTATGACGGCGCTGGATGGCTATCCGATGGCGCAGCAAGGCAAAGCGGGCGTAGCGTTGTCGATTTCTGCGGTGAGTTCCTTTGTCGGCTCTACCATTGCCATTCTCGGCATTATTTTATTCGCCCCGCTCCTGGCAAACTGGTCACTGGCATTTGGTCCGGCTGAATATTTTGCGCTGATGGTTTTCGCGATTGCCTGCCTCGGCAGCATGATGAGTCAAAATCCGTTGAAATCTTTTCTGGCCGCATTAATCGGTCTCGGCATGGCGACCGTGGGCGTTGATGCGAATACCGGCGTTTACCGCTTTACCTTCGACAGTGTGCATCTTTCTGATGGCATTCAGTTTGTGGTGGTGGTAATTGGTCTGTTCTCGGTGAGTGAAATCTTGTTGATGCTGGAATCCACCCATTCTGGGCAGAAAGCGGTGCGCGCCAGCGGTCGCATGATGTTCAACATGAAAGAGGCCGCGATGACGGCCGGTGCCACGCTGCGATCGTCGTTTATCGGTTTCTTCGTCGGTGTGTTACCCGGCGCAGGTGCCACCATCGCCAGCGCCATTGCTTACATGACTGAAAAGAAAATCAGCGGCAGCGACCAGTTTGGTAAAGGTGATATTCGCGGCGTGGCAGCGCCAGAAGCGGCAAACAACGCATCGGCTTGCGGATCCTTTATTCCAATGCTCACGCTGGGCATTCCCGGCTCAGGCACCACCGCAGTCATGGTGGGTGCGTTAACGCTCTACAACATCACGCCCGGCCCTGCGATGTTTATTGAACAGCCAGACATCGTGTGGGGATTGATCGCCGCACTGTTGATTGGCAACGTCATGCTGTTGATCATGAACATTCCCATGATCAACGTGTTTGCCCGCATGCTGACGATTCCGCTGTGGTTTTTGGTCCCCACCATTGCGGCCATCTCCGCCGTGGGCGTCTATGCGGTTCACAGCACCACGTTTGATCTGCTGTTAATGGTTGGCTTGGGTGTCTTTGGTTATATTCTGCGTAAAATGGATTTCCCCATGTCTCCGCTGATCCTGGGTTTTGTCTTAGGTGAAATGCTGGAACAGAATCTGCGGCGCGCGCTCTCAATCAGTAACGGTAATTTGCCGATCCTGTGGGAAAGTCTGATTTGCAAAGTGCTGCTGATCTTAGCGGTTGCCGTCTTGGTGGTGCCTTTTGCCTGGAAGCGCTGGCGCCGTATGCGCCTGAAGCTCATCCCTGAGTAATTCCACCGAAACGCGAGCGCCCCCGTGGGATTTCCCGGGGGCTTTTGTTATCATGGCGCATTCTCATTCCGGCGCACCCCACGCTGTTCTGTTTTCCCCAAGGAATCCGCCATGCAACCTGTTAGCGGCCCCGGTGTGCCGGTCGGCGATCGTTCATCTGTAAATCCGCAAACGGGCGCACCTCGTCCCGGTTCTGCGCCTGGAGAACAGCCACTCTCTCCTGCGCAACGCACCACGTTGGAACGCCTGATTGTGCGCATTTTGTCGCTGAGCAATCTTAAAGCGCCTGAGCTTTGGTCTGGTATACGCCGTGAAGTGAATGTGAAGAGTGACGCCGAGTTGCAGTCACGTCATTTTCCTGCTGCCGAGCAATACCTCACGGTGCGCCTGACGCAAGCACAAACCGGCCACGCGACGCGCCAGTTGATGACCCAGCTAACCGATTTACTGCCGCAGGGCAACAATCGTCAGGCGGTGAGCGACTTTATTCGGCAGCAGTTTGGTCAAACCGTTTTAAGTGCCTTGAGTCAGGATCAGCTACGTCAGGTGCTGACCATGCTGCAAAATGGCCAAATGGCGATTCCGCAGCCGCAGCAAACGCGCTCCAGCGATCGCAGCCTGTTACCGGCTGAGCATCACACCCTGAACCAACAGATCATTCGTTTGGCCGCCGCAACGGGCGAATCCAGCGGCAAATTGTGGGCCTCAGCGTTGAAACTGGTGAACCTTACCAGCGGCGATCCGATCCCATCACGCCATTTCCCGCTGCTGACGCAATATTTACAGGTGCGTCAAACCCTGAGTCAGCACAGCGCGCCAACGCTGCAACTGCTGGAAGCCTCGCTGAAGCAGCCGCTGGCGCAGACCGAACAGCGCATGATGGAGGATTACAGCCAGCAGCGATTCCAGGCGACACCGCAAACTGTGCTTACGCCTACCCAAACGCAGGATCTGCTGAACTTTTTGTTCTCACGTCGGGCTGAAAAAATGTCTGAGCAGCCTTTGGCCGCCAGTGAAATCAAACCTCAGCCAATCTGGGCACCCATTGCGGCCTCCTTGCCGCCGTCACTCCAACCGCTGGCGCAGCGGCCGTTGCTGGTCATCTTCATCGCCTTGCTGGTGATTGCATTTTTATTGTGGATCGTCCTTTAAAGACGCTGCATTAGCAGCCGCAGGATGCGGCATCGCCTGTAGTTGAAATTGCGCCTGGCCATTCGCCTGGCGCATTACCCCACGCCATCGGATGGCCATCGCGCTTCCAAAAATCCAGGCCGCCAATCAACTCTTTCACCTGAAAACCCAAGGTGGCGAGCTTATACGCCGCTTTCGTTGAGCCATTGCAGCCAATGCCATCGCAGTAAGTGACATAGAGTTTACTGCGATCTAACTGTGCTGTTGATGCTTCATCCATAATGCGATGAGGAAAGCTGATGGCGCCGCAAATGTGCCCAGCGCGATAGATCTCCGCTGATCGTGCATCGATCACCACAATTTCACTCATCTGCTGCGCCAAATCTTCGGCGAGATCCCACGCATCCGTGTAATAAGCCAATTTGGTTTCCAGGTACGCCAGACTTTGCTGCGAAGAAACGGGCGGAAAACGTAATACAGATGACATGGTGATTCTCCTGTTGTGAAGTGCAGCCAGTTTACGGCAAAGTGGACTGCTCATTGATACCCATTTATCTCTCACAATAAGACCAATATGAGCACACCGCTGCTGCAACTCTTCCATCATCAAGCGTCGGGCGGACTGCGTGAACGTTTGTGCGCCACGCTGCGTCTGGCGATAGCGAATCACCACTTGTCCGTGGATCAAAAGCTGCCCTCGACGCGACAAATGGCATCGGATTTAAACCTGTCGCGTGTGACGGTGGAAGCGGCTTACGCGCAGTTGGAAAGCGAAGGATATTTACGACGTGAAATCGGGCGCGGCAGTTTTGTGGCTATCACCATGCCCAATAAAGCGCGCAGCACGGCGTTAACGCAACTGCCTCACTTCTCCCTGCGCGGTAACCGTGTATTAGCAACCGGGGGTTGCCAGGATCCGCTCTTTCCACAGGCTTTTGCCGCCGGTTCGCCAGAACTTCGCGCCTTTCCTCAGCAAATCTGGCGGCGAATCAGCGCCACTGTGCAGCGTTCGCTTGGCAGCGCGGTGATGGGTTACGGCGATCCGCTGGGTTATCAGCCTTTACGCCATGCGGTGGCAGATTATCTGGCCTTGTCGCGTGGCATACATTGCCAACCCGAACAGGTGATCATGCTCACCAGTTCACAGCAGGCGCTACAGCTTCTGGCGCTGATGTTTCTCGATCCGGGTGATGAAGTCTGGCTGGAGGAACCGGGCTATCCCGGCGCGCGTAATGCTTTTCTCGCGGCAGGTGCAAACTGTCGCGGTATTGCGCTGGATCAGGAAGGCGCGAAACCCCACTCTGGGGCAGCAAAGTTGATGTATCTGACGCCTGCGCATCATTATCCAACGGGTGTCACCATGAGTTTAGCGCGCCGTTTAGCCTGGCTTGATTGGGCGCGGCGTCATCGCAGCTGGCTAATTGAGGATGATTACGACAGTGAATTTCACTATGACGAACGCCCGACGCCAGCGCTGCAAGGACTGGATTCGCATAGTCGCGTCATCACGCTAGGGACGTTTTCAAAATCACTGTTTCCTTCACTGAGGCTGGCCTGGATGGTGGTACCCCCTGAACTGGTGATACCTCTCGGTCAGGCGCGCAGCGTCATGGATGGACACAGCGCCCTGTTGCCGCAAGCGATTACCGCCGAGTTTATGCAGCAAGGTCACTTCACCAGCCATTTGCGTTTAATGCGGCAGCTTTATCGCAGTCGCCGCGACCTGCTAATAGAGCAAATTGAGCAGCGCCTTGCGCCGTGGATCACGCCAATGGCCCGCACAGGCGGCTTGCAAATGGCGGTATCACTGAAGCAGGGAGATGAAGCGAGGCTGACCAACCTCGCCGCGCAAGCAGGATTGCAACTGCCGAGGCTAAGCCCGTTATATACCAGTGATATTCGACAGCCAGGTTGGCTACTGGGCTTTTCTGCTCTCACACCCGGCGAAATCGTTGCCGGATGTGACAAGCTGGCTAAGCTGTTTGCGGCTGACGCGCAAAGCGCCAGGTAACTAAAATCCCGAGTACCGCGCAGCACGCACCTGCCAAATAGACAGAACCGTAACCCAGCGCGGTCGCCAGCAATCCGGTGAGCGGCCCGCTGGCTCCGTAAGCGACATCCTGGAATGCAGAAAAGCCCCCAAGCGCGGTGCCGCGCACCTGCGGAGAAACGCGTTTAATCACTTCTACGCCCAGCGCCGGGAAGATCAGTGAGCAACCGCAGCCGGTCAAAGCAGCCCCCATTAATGCCATCCAACTTTGCGTTGCCAGTCCCAGCAATAGCAATCCGCAGGCTTCCACCAGCAGCGAAATCATCGCCACTTTTACGCCACCCAACCGATCCGGCAAGCCACCAAAAAGGAGACGCACCAGCACAAACGCCAGGCCAAATGCGGTAAGGGTAAAGCCCGCATTGCCCCAGTGTTGTGCAGCAAAATAGAGCGAGGTAAAAGTACCGATCACCGCAAAACCGGCACCTTGCAGCGCGAGCGCGAGCCCCGGCTGAAAAATGCTGCGTACCACGCTGAACAGCGAAGGCCGCTCGCCGCCGACAACCGGCACGGCTTTGATCCAATTATTCAACCCCAGCGCAATCAGCGGCAGCACGACGGCAACCGCGCCCAACAGCGCAAAACCCCCCTGCTGATGCAGCAGCAAGCCGAGCGGCGCGCCCGCTGCCAGCGATCCATAAATCGCCATGCCGTTCCATGACATCACCAAACCAGAACGTTTTGGCCCAACTAAACCCATGCCCCATGTCAGATTACCGGTCAGCAGCAAACTTTCGCCAAAGCCGAGCAGCAAACGACCTATCGACAGCAAGCCGAACTTCGCCTCTATTGGCACCGGCAGCAGCGCAGCAGCGAGGTAAGCCAGCCCCACTAAGGCTATCGCTAACATGCCGTGTTGCGTGGTGAGTTTTGCGCCATGCTGATCGGCTCGACGTCCGGCAAAACCGCGCGTGAGTAAAGTGGCAAAGAACTGAATGCCAACCGCGATGCCCACCATCACGTTGTTCATTCCTAACTCTTGATGCACATAGAGCGGGATAACCGGCAAAGCCAGGCCCGCAGTGAGATAAGTCAGGAATACGGCCAGCGAGGTGCAAGCCAAAGGAAAGGTCGACTGAACTTGCGATTCAGCGGCTGAAGAGGACATTAACGTAACTCCTTGTTCTGAGACGTGCCATGACGGCAAAAACCAACGACGCGCGCGCCTTCTGTCGTAACAGAAGATTTACGCGTTGGTTAACGTGAACGCTTACGTAACGAGAATGGTCGTTAAGGCAGGACTACACCACAGTCGAGCGAAAGGGAATTCTGGCAAGGGGTTAGAATTATGTCAAAGAAAAGGGCCGGCAAGCCGACCCTTGAGGTAAAGATGAGGTGAAACCTTAAGCCTGATACTTACGCATCGTCAAAGTCGCGTTGGTGCCACCGAAACCGAAGCTGTTAGACATAACGGTTTTCAGCGCTTTTTCAGTCGGCTTAGTCACGATATTCATACCTTCTGCCGCTGCATCCAGCGAGTCGATGTTAATGCTTGGCGCAATAAAGCCGTGCTCCAGCATCAGCAGGGTATAAATCGCTTCCTGCACGCCCGCTGCACCCAATGAGTGACCGGTCATGGCTTTGGTTGCAGAAATGTAAGGCGTGTTATCACCGAACACTTCACGGATTGCACCCAGCTCTTTCACATCGCCCACTGGCGTTGAAGTACCGTGGCTGTTCAGATAATCGATTGGGGTATCAACGCCCTGCATCGCCATCTTCATGCAGCGCACTGCGCCTTCGCCTGATGGTGCAACCATGTCAGCGCCGTCGGATGTTGCGCCGTAGCCTACGATTTCAGCGTAGATGTGTGCGCCACGTGCCAGCGCGTGCTCCAGCTCTTCGACCACAACCATACCGCCACCGCCTGCGATAACAAAGCCATCGCGGTCGTTGTCATAGGTACGAGAAGCTTTTTCAGGCGTTTCATTATATTTGGTAGAAAGCGCGCCCATGGCGTCGAATTCGCAGGACATTTCCCAGCACAACTCTTCACCGCCGCCAGCAAACACGATGTCTTGTTTGCCCAGCTGAATTTGCTCAACCGCATTACCGATACAGTGTGAAGAGGTCGCACAGGCAGAGCTGATTGAGTAGTTCACACCGTGAATTTTGAAAGGTGTAGCCAGACAGGCTGAAACGCCTGACGCCATCGCTTTAGTCACGACATACGGACCTACTGCTTTCAGGCCACGCGGGCTACGCATTGCGTCTGCGCCGAACACCTGATAACGCGGAGAACCGCCACCTGAACCGGCAATCAGACCCACACGTGGGTTGTTCTGATAGGCTTCGTTGGTCAGGCCAGAATCTTTAATCGCTTCTTCCATGGAAAGATAAGCATAGATGGACGCATCACTCATAAAACGCACGATTTTGCGATCGATGAGGCCGGTGGTATCTAACTTAACGTTACCCCAGACGTGACTACGCATGCCGGAATCTTTCATCTCTTGAGAAAATGTGATGCCAGAACGGCCTTCACGCAGAGATGCCAGCACCTCTTGCTGATTATTACCAATACTGGAAACGATCCCCAAGCCAGTAATCACCGCACGTTTCATTCAATAGTCCTCTTCCACATCTTTTGGATTGACGTGCACTCTAGCTTACACTTGTACGCCGAACAAGTCCGATCAGCCATTTCCTTTTGTAAATTTGCGTCATGTCACGCTGGTCGCTAAAATCGCGCCACTGCCTGAAAAATGAGCCTTTGCCGTGAAATCAACGCCGGTCGAACACGCCGAACTAAGCTGGAATGAACAGGGTACACCTGTTTCCCGAGCCTTTGAAGATGTCTATTTCTCTAACGATAACGGCCTTGAAGAGACGCGTTATGTCTTCCTTGGCGGCAACCAATTTCCACAGCGTTTCGCCCATCATGAGCGAGATTTATTGATCGTTGCTGAGAGTGGATTCGGTACCGGGCTCAATTTTCTTACGCTTTGGCAAGCCTTTGAGGCATTTCGCATTGAGCAACCCAATGCCAGATTGCAGCGTCTGCATTTCATTAGCTTTGAGAAATTTCCTTTAACGCAGAATGATTTAATCGCGGCACTGCGGCATTGGCCTGAACTCGCCCCGTGGGCAGAACAATTGCAACAGCAATGGCCGATCGCTCTGCCCGGCTGTCAGCGCCTGCTTTTTGATGGCGGACGCATTACCCTTGACCTGTGGTTAGGCGATATTAATGCATTAATTCATAGCCTCGATGACAGCCTTTATCGTCAGGTTGATGCGTGGTTTCTGGATGGCTTTGCCCCCTCGAAAAACCCAGATATGTGGACGCCAGAACTGTTTAACGCCATGGCAACATTGCTACGGCATGGCGGCACGTTTGCCACGTTTACCGCCGCTGGTTTTGTCCGTCGTGGATTACAAGACGCCGGTTTCGCCGTCACGCGACGCAAAGGTTTTGGACCTAAACGCGAAATGCTATGCGGTCAACTCGCGGCCGCACCCGCGCTACCTGTGCGCCAACCCTGGTATTCTCGACCCGCCGCGCGACAGCGGGAGATCGCCTTAATCGGTGGCGGCGTAGCCAGCGCGACGCTGGCGCTGGCTTTGCTGCGACGAGGCTGGCGCGTAACGCTTTACTGCGCCGATGACGCGCCCGCGCTGGGCGCGTCAGGCAACCGTCAGGGCGCGCTTTATCCGTTGCTCAATCAACACGACCCCGCACTTGCGACCTTTTTCCCTGCCGCTTTCAGTTTCGCGCGTCGTTTATACGATCAATTACCGGTTCAATATGAGCACAGCTGGAGCGGCGTGTTGCAACTGGGATGGGATGAAAAAAGCGCGGCGAAAATTGACCAGATGCTGAAGATGGCCTTGCCCGATGCGTTAGCGCATGGCGTGGATCAACAGCAGGCTGAAGCGTTGGCCAATCTACCGTTGGGCTGCGGCGGGATTTTTTATCCGCAAGGCGGCTGGCTTTCCCCTGCAGAGTTGACTGCCGCGATGCTGGCTCGCGGTGAAGAACAAGGCTTGCGGATTCACTGGCTGCATCGTGTGACTGATATGACTTATCAGGAAGAAAGCTGGACGTTACAGTTTGCTGATTCTGCTGCAGTGCAGCATCACGCTGTGGTGCTGGCGAGTGGACACGCCTTAACGGACTTTTCGTTAACCGAGCAGCTTCCGGTTTACGCGGTGGCGGGCCAGGTGAGTCATGTGCCTTCTACGCCGGGACTGGACGCACTGCAAACAGTACTCTGTTACGACGGCTATTTAACGCCGATCAGCCCGCAATTTGGCACGCACTGCATCGGTGCCAGCTACCGTCGTGGTGAAACCGAATCTGATTATCGCGAAGCCGATCAGCAGGAAAACCGTACGCGTTTACTTCATTGCCTGCCTGAAAGCCCTTGGGCTAAGCAGGTTGATGTCAGTGCCGGGGAAGCGCGTATCGGCGTGCGTTGCGCAACCCGCGATCACTTACCGATGGTCGGTAGCGCGCCAGACTATGCCGCTACGCTGGCGCAATATCAGGATTTACCGGCACAGCGTGCGCAAAATGGCGATATCGCTGATGCGCCACATTATCCACAACTTTACCTGTTTGGTGCGCTGGGTTCGCGCGGTTTGTGCAGCGCACCTTTGGCCGCAGAAGTGCTGGCGGCGCAACTGGCAGGTGAACCGCAGCCGTTAGATGCCGCTACGTTAGCAGCGCTTAATCCGAATCGTTATTGGGTGAGAAAACTGCTGAAAGGTAAAAAAGTGGGTTGAGGGCGGCATGCCGCCCTGCATATTCAGGCCGATTTGCGCGCCTGCAAAAACAGATTGTCCCACATGCCTACCACCAGCGCTTGATCGCGCGGTGATAACTCGCCTGCGGCAATCGCATTCTGCAGACTGCGTGTAACGTGAATCTGTAATGCTTCAGGCGTGTGCTCATCCAGTCGTTCGATTTCGGCGACAGCCAGCGTGAGGTGGCCGCTTAAATAACCGCTGGCAAACAGCTCATCGTCGCTGGCGTGTTCAACCATGTCGTCAATGAGGGCCAGAATACGCGCTTCAAATTCTGCGATCATCTCAATTCCTCTTTTTGATGTGCCTTCACAGGTCACAGATCTTCCGGCCAGGGAAACTGTGAGGCCGTCAACGAAGGCCTGCCATAAAATTTAGCTAATGCTGCAATAAAACGCGCGGGTCGTGCGGGTATACCCTGCTCCAAATAAGACATGACCTGAGCATGAACCTTACGTTGGAAAGCAATGCGATCCGGCTCACAATCTCCCTCGAGATTGTCACAACTCACGTTGAAGGGAAAGCCTGCCGCAACACAAAACATCCATTCCAGCGCCTGCGGCTTCACTTCTACCGCTTCAAACTGACTTTGCGTCAACGCGTCGCGGCCATCCGGGCAATACCAATAACCAAAATCAACCAGTTTGCGGCGTGCTTCACCGGCAATACACCAATGTGAGATTTCATGCAGCGCGCTGGCGTAGAAACCGTGAGCAAAAACCACGCGGTTCCACGGCGATTCGGCATCTGCCGGAAGATAGATCGGTTCGTCATCGCCTTTAATTAGACGGGTCTGAAAGTCGTCGCTGAAGCAGCGATCAAACAGCGTAACCAGCTGCTCATAGTGATGTGTTGTGTTCATGCTGTCATTTTGAGAGGAAATAGGCGCCATTTGGCATCATCCATTACAAGTGCAGCGTGGCGAACCACGCCATAATGCTGCTACCGTGGCTGTCCCACAATAGTTTGATACTCATTACCGCTGAGACAATCACCACCATCGGACGAATCAGCTTCTGACCACGCGTCAGCACCAATCTTGCGCCGAGACGCGCGCCGCAGAATGCGCCGAGCATCATAATCACGCCGGTTCCCCACACCACTTTGCCGCCAAACATAAAAAACAGCAGGCTGCCAAAGTTGGAGGTGAAGTTAAGAATTTTGGCGTGGGCGGTGGCTTTAGCGAGGTTGTAGCCGCACAGCGTTACGAAAGCCAGCGCGTAAAAAGAACCGGCACCGGGGCCGAAGAAGCCGTCGTAAAAACCGATAGTTCCGCCACCTATCAACGCATACGGCAAACCGTAAAGGCGACGCGCGCGATCCTCTTCACCAATGCGAGGCATTAACAGGAACCACAACCCAATCGCAATCAGCAAGATCGGTAAAACCTGACGTAACATATCAGCCTGAAGCCGCTGTATCAGTACGGCACCGATCACCGACCCGACAAAGGTCATGGCGATGTTGAGCCATTGTTCGTTTAATTTGACCGCGCCGCGACGAATAAAATAGAGACTGGCAGAGAATGAACCGCCCACTGATTGCAGCTTGTTGGTCGCCAACGCCTGCGCGGGAGAAAGGCCAGCCGCCAGCAATGAAGGCACCGTTAACAAGCCACCGCCACCCGCAATAGAATCAATAAAGCCCGCCAGCATGGCAACAAAGAACAGCAGCCCAACCAGCAGCGGGCTGACGACGAACCAATCCATGACATCCCTTACAGTAAATGTTTATCCAGTAATGCCTGACAAGCCGCTGGCAGCGGCGGCGGTTCGCGTTTTACAGGCGCTGAACCGGGTTGTTTGGGTAAGAACCAGCTCTGTAGCTCTGCGCCACAACCATCGCCCGGCGGTGGCGGAGCTTGATCGAGACATTCACTGCTGCCTTGCGGACAACGCAGACGCACATGCATGTGAGCGCGATGCGCAAACCAGGGACGAACTTTATGCAGCCATTCACGATCGTTCCCTGCATCGGCACAAAGCTGCTTTTTAATCGCTGGATTGACGAAGATACGTGATACTTCTTCATCTTTCGCCGCCAGTTTGATCAAGCTGTCAATTTCTGGACGCCAATGGCGCGCGACAACGTTTTTATCGCCGGGCGCAACCAAATCCAGCGGTTGCGGCTTCAACAACTGCTGCGATGTCCAGCGCGTTTTGGGGAGCTGCAACCAAATATCCACATCCAATCCTGATTGATGACTGGCGTGTCCGCTGCTGAAACGTCCGCCCGCTGCCATGCCCATATCACCGATCAGCACATTGCCCAATTGCAAATTATGCGTCTGAGTACTTAAGCGCTGAATGAACTGAATCAAATCAGGATGTCCAAAATAGCGACGCTGATCCTGACGCATCACCTGATAATTTGGCGCATTAAGCGGCAAAGCCTGCGCACCCACAATACAGCCATTAGCAAAGCCGCCGACTGACTGCGGCGCACCCGCAATCGGCTGCTGAATGCGCTGCCAAGGCGTTGCCGCCAGGCTGGATGCGCTAATCACCAGCGCGGAAAGCGTGAGCAGAAGACGTTTCATTGAATTACCAGCGCGGCACAGTGGAATTGACATCAGCGCACTGCGCACGCTGACGCAGCAGATGATCCATCAACACGATCGCCATCATCGCTTCAGCGATCGGCACCGCGCGAATCCCTACGCAGGGATCGTGGCGACCTTTGGTGATCATCTCCACTTCTTCACCCTCGCGGGTAATGGTTTTACCGGGCACGGTAATGCTGGACGTCGGTTTCATTGCCAGGTTAGCGCTGATCACCTGACCACTACTGATGCCGCCAAGAATGCCGCCCGCATGATTGCTCTGGAAACCGTTGGCACGAATCTCATCACGATGTTCACTGCCACGCTGATTAACGACGGCAAAGCCATCACCAATTTCAACACCTTTTACGGCATTAATGCTCATAAGTGCATGGGCTAAATCAGCATCAAGACGATCAAACACCGGCTCGCCAAGACCTGGTGGAACGTTTTCAGCCATCACCGTGACTTTGGCGCCGATTGAGTCGCCCTCTTTTTTCAGACCGCGCATCAATTCGTCCAGCGCTTCCAGCTTGTCAGCATCCGGGCAGAAAAACGGATTTTCTTCCACGATGCTCCAATCTTTTAGCTCGCATGCGACATCACCAATCTGTGCCAGATAGCCGCGCACCACTACGCCGTGCTTCATGTGCAGATATTTTTTGGCAATGGCGCCTGCCGCTACGCGCATTGCGGTTTCGCGAGCGGAAGATCGTCCGCCGCCGCGGTAATCGCGCTGGCCATATTTCTGTTCGTAGGTGTAATCAGCATGGCCGGGACGGAACAGATCTTTGATCGCACTGTAATCCTGCGAGCGCTGATCGGTGTTTTCAATTAACAAGCCAATCGAAGCGCCGGTGGTGATGCCTTCGAACACACCAGACAAAATTTTCACCTGATCGGGCTCACGGCGCTGCGTGGTGTAGCGTGACGTACCCGGACGACGACGATCGAGATCGTGCTGAATATCGGCTTCGGTGAGCGGAATGCCCGGCGGCACACCATCAACAATACAGCCCAGCGCAATACCGTGGGACTCACCAAAGGTGGTTACTCGAAAAAATTGTCCGATGCTGTTTCCGGCCATTTTGATTCCTTGTTACGGTTCTCAGAGCGAGCACTCGCCCCGCTTTCAGTCTTTGAAAAAAGAAAAATGATGTTGTGCGTCGACAATCTGCTGGCGCGTCAGCATGAACACGCCGTCGCCGCCATTATCAAATTCCAGCCAGGTGAACGGCACATCAGGATATTGTTCGATCATGTGCACCATGCTGTTGCCCACTTCGCAAATCAACACGCCCTGCTCGCTCAGGTAATTTGGCGCGCAGGCAAGAATGCGGCGTACCAGTTTCAAACCGTCGCTGCCCGCAGCCAAACCAAGTTCCGGTTCGTGGCGATATTCGTTTGGCAGATCGTCCATATCTTCCGCATCCACATACGGCGGATTGGTAACGATCAGGTCATATTTTAATTCAGGCAGGCCACGAAACAGGTCAGCGCGGATCGGCGTGACGTGATGAATTAAGCCATGCTCTTCAATGTTTTGTTCGGCGACAGCCAGCGCATCGGTAGAGATATCTACCGCATCCACTTCGGCTTCTGGGAAGGCATAAGCGCAGGCAATGGCGATACAGCCGCTGCCAGTACACATATCCAGAATGTGATGTGGCGTTTCACTGATTAAACCGGCAAAACGGTTATCAATCAGTTCACCAATCGGTGAACGCGGCACTAAGACGCGCTCATCAACGTAAAATTCGTGACCACAGAACCAGGCTTTGTTGGTCAAATAAGCAACCGGAATACGTTCGTTAACGCGACGAATTACACGCTCAACGATGCGGTGACGCTCGCTGGCGGTCAGACGCGCGTTACGCATATCTTCAGGGATGTCGAGCGGTAGCCAGAGGGACGGCAGGACTAACTGAACGGCTTCGTCCCAAGGATTGTCTGTGCCATGTCCGTACCAAATTCCGGCAGCGGAAAAGCGGCTAACCGCCCAGCGCAGCATGTCCTGAATGGTGTGCAGTTCGTTCACTGCCTCATCGACGAAAATTTTGTCCACGTAGCCCTCCGCAGGCCTTTTGCTAAATCGGCCGATAGTGTGCCATGAAGCCGGAGAGAATTCAGCGCGGTGAGGTGAAAAAGCTGACATTTAATGACACTTAACGGTAAGGTAACGCCATCCGCTGAAAACAGCCTTTTCTGACATAATTTACCCGCCATGAGTAAAAAAACGCCCCTTAGCCAGGACGATAAATCGCTGTTTCGCCAGTTGATGACCGGCACGCGTAAGCTGAAACAAGACACGATCGTGCACAAACCGGTGGTGAAAACCCGCCAAGTGCCCACGAAACGCCTGCTTTCCGAGCAGGCAGATAATAGTCATTATTTCTCTGATGAATTCCAGCCGCTGCTGTCGACAGAAGGCGCAACGCGCTATGTACGTGCCGATGTCAGCCATTTTGAACTGAAAAAATTGCGGCGTGGCGACTATACGCCAGAGATATTTCTCGATCTGCATGGTTTAACGCAGCAGCAGGCTAAGCAGGAATTAGGCGCATTGATTGCAGCCTGTCGACGAGAACATCTGTTTTGCGCCAGTGTGATGACCGGCCACGGTAAGCATATTTTGAAACAGCAAACGCCGTTATGGCTGGCTCAGCATCCGTTTGTCATGGCTTTTCATCAGGCACCCAAGATGTTCGGCGGCGATGCTGCGCTGCTGGTATTGATTGAAATTGAAGAGTGGCAACCGCCCGAGCTACCTTGAGAAGGGATTGGGCCGATCATTCGGCCCATGGGCATTAAATAGCTTTCGCCAGTTTTGACGGACTGACCTGCCACTTTAATTTGCCTTCGCTCTGGCTGGCATCAAAATCCACACAGGCAATAGCAGAAGTGGCGAACATCGGCGGCGCTTCCTGCGGGCAGAGTTCAGAAACCAGATAACCCACCAACGGCAAGTGCGAAATCACCAATGCTGATTTCACGCCTTCATTTGCCAGCGTCTGTAAGTAGCACGCCACCAAACCCGGATCGCCGCCAGGCGTCAACTCAGGTAACACGTCCTCTTCGACAGGCAGAGACAACGCTTCACGAACTGTTGAGAGCGTTTGCCCCGCGCGCAAATAAGGGCTTACTAAAACACGTTCAATGTCTGGCGCTTGACTGTTGAGCCAGCTCGCCATTTGGCGTGATTCATTACATCCACAAAGCGTTAAAGGCCTGACTGAATCGCTTGCTGCTTCCAGAGCTGCATCGCCGTGACGCATGATAAAAACTTGCATAAAGCACCGCTGTAGTTTGTCGACATCGCCCGACGCTGAGCGTCTGACTCTTCATTCTGCGAATGAACGCTGTGTTGTACCTTAATGGCTTCAGTATAGTCAACCGGTTGTTTATTAAATAAGCACATCTCAGAACCGTGCGGTGCCGCAGACTTTTGCGGCACCGGTCTAACCCGCTGAATCGGTGCGGTTATTCCATTTTATAGAGAAATGTAAAATTTCTGCTGCTGTTGCGCTGCCTTTTCCAGCGCTTCACACGGGGTAAATCGCTCGCCATATTGTTGCTTAAGGCGGTTTAATGTGTTCAGGACGTGTGCTGCGCCAAGCTGGTCGAGATAGCGAAAAGGCCCTCCCAAAAACGGCGGAAATCCAATCCCAAATACCGCACCAATATCGCCATCGCGTGGCAGGCGAATCACCTGTTCATCCAGACAACGCACCGCTTCGTTCAGCATCATCATTACGCAGCGTTCAGCGATCTGTGCTTCATCGAGTTTTGCCACCGCTTTTACCTTCAACAAGGTATAGATCGACGTGTCGGGCTTTTTCTGTCTGCGATCCGTGCCATATAAATAGAAACCTTTGCCGTTTTTGCGCCCTTTTCGTCCCTCTTTTAACACAACGTCAAAAGCGTCGGGTGCCGCAAAACGCTCGCCATAAGCCTGCTGCAAAATCGGGATGATTTTACTGCCAACATCGATGCCTACTTCATCCAGTAGCTGGATCGGCCCAACGGGGAAACCGAATTTCACCAACGCACGATCAATATGATCAATCGGCTCACCTTCAAGCAGGCAACGCATCGCTTCATTTATATAGGGCGCTAAAATACGGTTAACGTAAAAACCCGGTTTATCGGCCACCACAATGGCAGTTTTGCCTTGCTTGCGCGCCAGCGCCACGGTGCTGGCCAGCGTGTGTTCAGACGTTGCTGCGTGTGGAATCACTTCAACCAACGGCATTTTGTCCACCGGGCTAAAATAGTGCAGGCCGATAACGTTCTCGGGACGCTGCGCGTTTGCCGCAATATGAGCAATCGGTAATGATGACGTGTTTGACGCAAAAATAGTGTGCGGCAGACAATGCTCTTCAACTTCGCTGACCATTTGCTGTTTTAAAGCCAGATCTTCGAAAACCGCTTCGATCACCAAATCACGCTGCGAAAAGCCCTGATAATCGGTGCCGCCGGTAATACGCGCCATCTGCTGATCGCGCTGCGCTGCGCTGAGATGGCGGCGTTTTACCTTGTTGCTCAACAGCGCCCAACTGGTTTGCAGGGCATGATTAACGCCAGCAAGATTGATATCTTTGATACGCACCGGCAAACCCGCGTTGATAGCGCTGACGCTGGCAATGCCGCCGCCCATCAAGCCGCCACCTAATACGCCAACACGCTGAATGACCCGTGCTTCAGCCTCTCCGCCACGCTCTTTTTTCAACGCTGTCGACGCGAAAAACAGGCTACGCAGAGCCGCAGATTGGGGACTCATTGCCAGTTCGCCAAAAGCCTGCGCTTCAGCGTCATGACCGGCGCGGCTGCCCTGCTCCAGCCCGATTCGCACGACATCGATAATCCGTTTTGCTGCAGGATAATTGCCGTGCGTTTTGCTTTCGGTTTGGCGTTTTGCTAGCGCAAACAGCGCCTGGCGGGCAAGCGGCCCTTGTAACAAACGATCGCGCATCGGCAAAATGCGGTGATTGCTCTTGCCTTGCTTCACACGTGCAATCGCGGTTTCGAGCAGGATCGCCTGCGGCACAACATCATCAACCACGCCAAGCTTACGCGCTTGCTTAGCGCGCAACGTTTTACCGGTCAGCATCAGCGGCAGCGCCTGTTGCACGCCGATCAAACGCGGCAGACGCTGTGTTCCGCCTGAGCCGGGAAGTAAACCCAGCTGCACTTCTGGCAGCCCCAGCCGGGTTTTATCATCCAGTGAACAGATGCGCGCATCACAGGCCAGCGCCAGTTCAAGACCGCCGCCCAGGCACGCGCCATGAATCGCCGCCACCACAGGAAAAGGCAGCGCCGCGATGGATGCCATCACTTCCTGGCCTTGTCGCGCCAGCGCTTCGGCTTCCTGCGCCGTCTGGCAGCGATCAATCATGCTAATGTCTGCACCCGCAATAAAGTTGTCTGACTTACCCGAGATCAGCACCAAGCCTGCCAATTGTTTATTGCGGCGTGCCTCACCAATAATGGCCGCTATCTGCGCAGCGAATTCTGCCTTTAGGGTATTCATCTTTTCGCCAGGCACATCGATAGTGATAATGCCAACGTGGTCGAGGCGCATCTGCAAATGAAAAGCGTTCTGTTCCATTATTCGACCTCCAAAACCATAGCCGCACCTAATCCGCCCGCAGCACAGGCGGTCACTAAGCCTAAGCCGCCACCGCGTCGCCGCAATTCCTGCAAGGTTTGAGTGATCATGCGTGCGCCGGTGGCAGCGAAAGGATGCCCATACGCGATAGAACCCCCGAGCACGTTGAAACGTTCTTCATTGACCTCGCCTAAGGCGTGAGGACGATTAAGTACGTCACGGGCGAAACGCTCATCGCGGAACATCTGCAAATTACTTAAGGTTTGTGCGGCAAAGGCTTCGTGCATATCTATCAGGGTCAAATCATTCAGAGTAATACCGGCGCGATCCAGCGCCAGCGGTGAAGCGTAAGCTGGGCCGAGTAACATATCTTGCCAGACATCAATGGCAGTAAACGCGTAGCTGCGCAGATAGCCCAGCGGTTTAAGCGAGAGCTCACGCGCACGCCCTTCTCGCATCAAAACCACCGCAGCAGCGCCATCGGTAAGCGGCGTACTGTTGGCCGCAGTCACTGTGCCATGCTGACGATCAAAGACGGGACGCAAACGTGCATAATCTTCTGCTTTGGCATCCATCCGCACCGTGTTGTCTTGATCAATCGGCGCTTTCCACGGCGGCACAAAAGCGGCCATCACTTCTTGATTCAGCACGCCTGATTGCCAGGCTTTTGCAGCGCGCTGATGCGATCTCAGTGCTAGCGCATCTTGTGCTTCACGCGTAATGCCATGGCTTTTTGCCATTTGCTCTGCTGTGTCACCCATGCGTAGCCCAGTTGAAAATTCCGCTACCGCAGGCGGTACTGGCAGTAAATCACGCGGACGCAAGCGACGCAGAATCTGCAATTTTTGCGAGAAGCTGCGCGCTTTGTTCATATCCACCAGCGCCCGCGCCAGGGTTTTACTCACGCCAATTGGCAACACTGACGAGGAATCTGCGCCGCCAGCAATGCCCGCCGAAATCGTGCCCGCCAGTAAACTTTCCGTAACGTTAGCGACTGCCTGAAAACTGGTCGCGCAAGCACGGCTGACACTGTAAGCATCGGTATGAACACTTAAGCCGCTGCTGAGAACGATTTCACGGGCGATGTTAGGCGCTTCCGGCATCTGTACCACTTGGCCAAACACCAGTTGCTCAATCACTTCAACCGGCAATTCGCTACGCGCCATCAGTTCGCTTATCAGCATGCGGCCTAATTCTACAGCGGGAATGCCATGAAAGCCGCTGGCCTGGCGTAAGAAAGGCGTGCGTAATCCGTGGGTTATGGCGATGCGCTCACCATCACGCGTCAGCAATGACTGCGCTTTACTCATTGTTTTCACCTGTGAATCGGGACCGAGGCATCATTGCCAAAAGAGGTCTGACCTGCTCATCAGTGTTAACCACAAGCGGTTCTGCCGCCAATACGGAAAGGATAAATTTGCGAAGGGAAACACGAAAATGAAAAACGCCGCACAGGTTGCGGCGTTGGAGAGGATTAGCGCAAACCGAGTTGAAAAATCATGGTTTCGGCCTGGCAGGAGAAAGTAAAATCAATATCAAGTTTTATGCCGCCTGCTTCTTCTGTGAAACGGGCATTAATGTCACAAGGTTCTGATTCAATTTGACGTGCTTTATCGCTGAGATATTGTAATTTTTTGTCAGCATCAGCCCGTTGCGAAAACCATTCTGACCAGGTTGCGGTGCAATCACTGTTATCCATGACGGTGCCGACATCGACACAACAGCAGGCTGCGGTTTCGGTTGCGCTACATTTTTTAATGGCATCAGTCATCGTTTTCTCCTGACGATTAATTCGTCGAGTTGCGTAATTTTACGCCCAAAATTTTACGCCTTCGGTATACTTTGCGCCATGACACTCTCGCTAAGTGACGAATATCACAATAAAATTTGATCCAAAACAAATTTGAGAGATTATGCTGCGTCTGTTATTTCTGGTTTTGTTAAGTAGATCGAAATTCCATCGATCAATTTGGAAATATTTCAAAAACAATATTGCAACATACACACAGGTCAGACCTATACTTGCCGCACTGGTCTGATAAGTGCGTTTTATGTCAGACCCTGGAATCCGCCGACCCTTGTTACGCGAATTTACAGCGTTAAATAATAATTCACATGAGGTTGTGGTCATGAACCATAAAAACCTGTTTGCAAAGTCAGCCGTGGCGGCTGCAGTAGCACTCGTCTCTTCACACGTTTACGCAGCTGGATTTCAATTAAATGAGTTTTCTTCTATTGGTTTAGGACGCGCATATTCTGGCGAAGGCGCAATGGGTGATACCGCCGCATCAGCCAGCCGTAATCCGGCCACTATGGCACTTATGGATCGCCCCGCTTTTTCAATTGGCGCAGTCTATATAGCACCTGATGTAAACATCAGCGGTACCAGTCAAAGCGGACGCAGCCTGGATGCGAATAATATTGCCCCTAATCAATGGGTGCCGAATATTCATTACGTACAACCCATTAACGATCAATGGTGGATTGGCGCATCCGCAACCTCTAATTATGGATTGGCGACCGAATTCAATGACGGTTACACCGCAGGCGCTTACGGCGGTAAAACGGACTTGTTGACCGGTAATTTCAATCTCAGTACAGCGTATCGTTTAAATGAACACTTCAGCTTCGGTGTGGGTTTTGATGCGGTTTATGCCAAAGCGAAAATTGAACGCTATGCCGGTGAATCTGGCCCGGCGCTGGGCGTGCCGGCAAATACGCAAATTGCTCATCTGAAAGGTGATGAATGGGGTTACGGCTGGAATGCCGGTATTTTGTATGAAGTGGATCAAAATAACCGCTTCGGCTTTACCTACCGTTCAGAAGTTAAAATCGACTTTGATGGCGATTACAAAAGTGACTTGCCAACCTACGTCAACGCTGTGAATCAGGCGCGTAATTTAGGTCTGCCTTACGCAACAGGCGGCTCTACGATTCCGGGTGCGTTAACCTTGAATTTGCCTGAAATGTGGGAGCTTTCGGGCTGGCATAAAGTGGCGCCACAGTGGGCGGTGCATTACAGCCTGGCGTATACCAGCTGGAGTCAATTCCAGGAGTTGAAAGCCACTGGCTCTAACGGTCAAACCCTCTTTTATAAAGATGAGAGCTTCCGCGATGCCTACCGCCTGGCTTTAGGTACAACCTATACCTACGATGAGAACTGGACGTTCCGTACCGGTATCGCCTTTGATGACAGCCCGGTTCCGGCTGATAAGCGTTCTATCTCCATTCCCGATCAAGATCGCCTGTGGCTGAGCGCGGGTACTTCTTACGCGTTTAATGAAGATGCCTCGGTTGACGTCGGTATTTCCTACATGCACGGCCAACACGTCACGGTTAAAGAAGGGCCGTATACCTTTAATTCTTCAGGTAAAGCCTGGCTGTATGGTGCGAACTTTAACTATAAGTTCTGATACCTTTCTTCATCCAAAAGAAGCGATCAAAAAAGGCGACTCAATGAAGTCGCCTTTTTATTTAATACCGTTTTCGGTCAATTCATCGCGTGCGAATAAACCTATTGCGAATCAATGTCACCTAAATCGTCTTGAATCGCTGCTGCATTTGGGTTCTCTTGCGGTTTCAGCTTGCCACCGTTTGCCAGGAAATCATGGCGCTGGAAATAAGCGTTACGAATAAAGGCATAAGGATCGTTTTGCTGCTTGAGAATCGCATCGGAATCCAGTAACTGCGCGCGCGTCTCAATACCTTCCAGCGTCCACTTACCGATCGACATTGGCCAGGTTAGCCAACCCAGCAGCGGATAAAGCGTATCAACATAGTCACCACCATCCTGACGGATAGTGAAGCTGCCGTAAGCGGGTAACTCAACATACGGGCCATAACCTACGCCGTAACGACCCAATGTCGTCCCGAAACGGTGCGGCTCTTCACGCGCCAACGCCGGGTTCGCCTTGCCCGCTACGTCAATGAATCCACCCAAACCTAACACGCTGTTCAGAAAGAAGCGGGTAAAGTGAATGCCTGCATCGCGCGGTTCGCCGACCAAAATGGCGTTGACCATGCTAGCCGGTTCTTCCAGGTTACCGAGGAAATTACTTAATCCAGTACGCGCAGGCACCGGCACATAATCACGCCAGGCAACCGCAACAGGGCGTAAGACGTAAGGATCCAGCACGTTGTAATTAAAGTTAAACATCGTGCGGTTAAAGCCTTCAAACGGATCGCTGCGCTGCGCAGGCTCATCGTTGTTATCCGGCTTTGAACTGGCACAACCCACCAGAAGTACACTGGCCAAAACCAAACTGGTCAGGCGGTAAACCATTTTTATCTCCCTGTGCGGATGAAAAATGTATCGCTTCAGGGCTGCTGCTGATTAATCTCCACAGCCATGTTCTGATGACCGTCCCAAGGTGTTTTCTCGCTCAGACCAAACCAATCACCTGTCTGCGGATTGGCACTGCCATCGCGGGAAATACGCACTCGAACTTGCACCTGATGCTGCGCCGAAAGCAGGCGATCTGGCATCATAGCGTTGCTGTCATCCAGCGTCAGCGATAACGGGAAGTGGCTTAGCGGCATACGCTTAACGGCCACAGGCACCGGTGAAACACCGTCAGAAACAGAAATATACATGACTCCGCCCTGCGGTAACATTTTTTCTGCCTGCGGAGAGAGAGTAACTGTCAGTGCCAGTTGGATATTTTGCTGTCCTGCGTCCGTTTTTGCTTGTTCAATGCTGCGTTCGATCATGGTACGACGATGATCGTCAGCCGGTATCAATTTCAGCATAGTTTGCCAGGCACCAATCGCCTGAACATATTGCTGTTGCTCAAACGCATTAAACGCCAGCAGGCTTAACGTACGCACATTACTGTGATCGTCTTTAAGCAGATCGCGCAGAATTAAACCCGCCTGACGGTTATCCTGTGGATCGCTGGAGCGGGTTAATACCTCAGCATAGTCTTGTTTCAAATCGATATTATTAGGCGCGAGCTGTAAAGCATGCTCAAAAGCCTGGCTGGCGGTAGTGGCATTATTCAGCACCATGCCGAGACGGCCCAGCATGGCCCAATCATTCATATTATTAGGTTCAGATTGCAACGCACTGCGCAGCCCTAGTTGCAGTTGCGCCAGCTCCTCCATGCTAAGCGGCTGAGCTTGCGGATCCATGACGCGTGCGCGCAGTGCGGGATACGCTTGCTTTACTTGCATCCATCCACTTGTCTGCGCCAGCCCACCCGTTTTCAGATAAGTGCCCAGCGACACGGCAATCAGCACTATCACGCCCGGTAAAAGTACCCAGCGGCTGCTGCTGTGAGCCTGTGCGGCATCGTTATCTGGAATATCGGATAACAGCGTTTGTTGCAGCTCGCGCTCCATTATTGGCCGTTCGGCCACTACACCTTGGGCTTCATCCTGCGCCAACTCATCCAGTCGCTGCTGGTAAAAATCTTTGTTCAGCTGATTGCGTTCGCCATCACTGGCCAGACGTTGTCGCCAACCGGCACCGATAAACAGCGCGCACGCCGCCAGCAATAACAGTAAAAGGGTGATCCAAAATGCACTCATTGCGGCTTCCTGTCTGACTTCAAAATCGCGTCAAGACGCTGCTGTTCGCTTTCGTCCAGTTCGCTTTCGCTGCGCGAATTGCGCTGGCGACTGCGCAGAATAATCATTAATCCGCCCAGCACCACAAACAGTGCGGGCCCCACCCACAGAATAAGGGTTGAAGGCGTGACCGGCGGCTCATAGGTCACAAAGTTACCGTAACGCGCCACCATGTAATCAATAATCTGCTGACGGCTTTGTCCCTGCTTCATCAGCTCATACACCTTCAAACGCATGTCTGCAGCAATCATCGCGTTTGAATCGCCAATGCTGTTGTTCTGACATTTTGGGCAGCGTAGCGAGGCGGTTAAATCACGGTATTGCTCTTCCTGCGCCACAGAATCAAATTTGTAGGTATCAATAGCCGCCCACAAGCTGATGCTAAATAACATTCCGCAGATCAGTAATACGAGACGTTTCATACTCCCGCCTCCTTGCTGTATTTGATCCACAGCGGCTTCACTTCTTGCAGCCAGACGCGATCGTTCATATCACCCGCGTGGCGATAGCGAATGATCCCTTTGCCGTCAATAAGAAAGGTTTCAGGCGCGCCATACACCCCAAGATCGAGACCGAGCATACCGTTGCCATCATACAAACTCAGCGCGTAGGGATTGCCCAACGTGTTAAGCCAGGTTACCGCTTTGTTGCGATCATCTTTGTAGTTCAGGCCAACAACGCGGATGCCCTGCTCCGCCAGCGTATTCAAATATTGATGCTCAGCGCGACAGGTTGGGCACCATGTTGCCCAGACGTTGAGCAGAATCGGCTTGCCATCCGTTAGCACGCGCTGGTCATACATCTTGCCTGGCTGGTCGAGCGCTTCGAGTTTGAACAGCGGCACCGGCTTGCCAATCAAAGCTGATTCCAGCCGAGTGGGATCGTCGCCCTCTGCGTTTTTCGACAGCTGCCACAACAGCGCAGCCGCCAGCAGCAGAAATAATACTAAGGGAATAAACAGGATTTTCTTGTTCATGCCAGCTCCTCGCGTTTGGCTTTTTTACGCGAGCGATAGCGCGGATCAAACAAGCAGAACAGACCGCCCACCGCCATAAACACGCCGCCGTACCAAATCCAACGCACGAAGGGTTTGTAATAGATGCGCAGCGCCCAGGAACCGTCATCTAACTGTTCGCCTAACGCGGCATAAAGATCGCGACTCATGCCGCCGTCAATGCCGGCTTCAGTCATCATGTTACGTGAAGCGGTGTAAAAACGTTTTTCTGCCTGCAGCATCGCTTCCGGCTTGCCATTGCGCGTAACCTCGATGGTTCCGACGCCGCCGCTGTAGTTCGGCCCTTCAAGATTCTGTACGCCACGGAAGATAAAGTGATAACTGTGGATGTCCACGCTGTCGCCAGCATTCATACGCACGTCGCGCTCGACGCTGTATTGGGTGCTAAAGGCAATGCCGATGACCGTGACGCCTACGCCTAAATGGCCCAGCACCATGCCCCAATGACTGCGCGTTAGATGGCGCAACCCAGCAAAGAAGCGGTGACGATGCGTAGCACGTTCATGCAGTTCCATCAGCGTCAGAACAATAATCCATACTGACATCAGCAGACCCACAACAGTCATCGCTTCAATACGATCTTGCAATAACCACGGCATGAAGATTGAAAAAGCCAGCGTCACGATCAGCGCCAGTGCCAGTCGCTTCGCCAGTTTCTGTGGCTCATCACGACGCCAGCGCACCAGCGGCCCGATGCCCAGCATCAGCGCTAAAGGTGCCATCAACCAAGTGAACATTGTGTTGAAGAAGGGTTCACCGATTGAGATGCTGCCAAGGCCAAGCTGCTTGTGAACCAGCGGTAACAGCGTGCCCAGCAATACCACCAGCATCGCTGCAATCAATAATACGTTGTTCCCCAACAAGAAGGATTCGCGGGACCAGGCTTCGTTTTGTACCCGGCTGCGCACCTGACCACCTTTGATTGCGTAGAGCAGCAGTGAACTGCCGATCACGATCACCAAAAATGCGAGAATAAACATGCCACGCGCGGGATCGGACGCAAACGAGTGAACCGATACCAGTACGCCCGAACGCACCAAAAACGTGCCCAGTAGGCTAAGAGAAAAAGCCGTGATTGCCAGCAATACCGTCCAGGCTTTAAAGGTGCCACGCTTCTCCGTCACCGCCAGCGAGTGCATCAATGCCGTGCCCGCCAGCCATGGCATAAACGAGGCATTTTCAACCGGATCCCAGAACCACCAACCGCCCCAGCCAAGTTCGTAATAGGCCCACGCAGAACCGAGTACGATACCAATAGTCAGAAACACCCACGCAGCAGTGGTCCATGGACGTGACCAGCGCGCCCATGCGGTATCGAGTCTGCCTGCCATCAGTGAAGCAATGGCGAAAGCAAAGGCCACCGAGAAACCGACATACCCCATATAGAGCAGCGGCGGATGGAAGATCAGCCCGATATCCTGCAGCATTGGATTAAGATCGCGCCCATCAATCGGAAAGTCTGGCAGCGTGCGGGTAAACGGATTTGAAGTCAGGATGATAAACAGCAGGAAGCCAAGATTAATCATGCCCATCACCGCCAGTACACGTGCCAGCGCGTCCTGTGGCATGCCTCGACTGAACAGCGCAACTGCTAATGTCCAGGTGCTGAGCAGTAAAACCCACAACAGCAGCGAACCTTCATGTGCGCCCCAGGTAGCGGCGATGCGGTAGTAGACCGGCAGCAGCGTATTGGAGTTGGTTGCCACGTAGCCGACGGTGAAGTCGTTAACAATAAAGGCGTAAACCAGCACCATAAACGCCGCCGCGATAGCGGCAAAAAGTCCGTAAGAGAGCGGACGCGCCATGGCCATCAGCCGGGCATCCTGACGCAATGCACCCCATAAAGGATAAACGCTCAGCAGCAGAGAAAGGCCTAAAGCCAGACAGAGCAGGAAACTTCCAATCTCTGGCATCATGACTGTTTACCCGGCTGTTGATACATTGACTGCGGGCCGTTGTGATTCTTTTTCATTGCGTCTTCGATTTCTGGCGGCGTGTATTTCTCATCATGCTTAGCCAACACCTCTTTGGCATTCACGAGGTTGCCCTCCTCCAGCACACCCTGGGCCACCACGCCCTGCCCTTCGCGGAACAGGTCAGGCAGAATACCCTCAAAGCTGACGCTGACCACGCCATTGGCATCGTAAAGCTTAAACGAAACGGCAAGTGATTTTGGATCACGCTTCACGCTGCCCGGCATCACCATGCCACCCACGCGCAAACGCTGGCCCGTTTCTGGCTTTTGGCGAGCTTCGCCTTTGCCATACAGGATTTCGCTTGGGGTATAAAACAGGTCGATATTGGAACGCAGCGCGTACATTACCAGCGTGGTGGCGAGGCCAAGTCCGACCAAAATCGCCACCACAACATAGAGGCGATTACGACGACGGATATTCACATTTTTTCTCCTGCCGCTTCAGTGACGGCTTTTTTCGTTTTCGCCGCACGGATACGGCGCTCCCTGGATTCACGCTGGCGAATTTCCGTCAGCAAACGGCGGCGAAGCAATAGCGTGTGTAACACCAGGCCCGTTAAAGGAATAACGGTGAAGACCACAGCCAGCCAGACATAAAAGGCGTAGCCGCCCATGGCAAAGAACGCTTGCCAGGAATTGAATGCGGGCATCATGCTTTGCGTCCTCCCTTAGCGATATCAGCGACCCAAGGACGATGACGTTCCGTTAACAGAATCAGGTTACGCAAACGCATTAACGTTAAAGAGGCGAACACCAGCAGATACCCAATGATTGACCAGCGCAGCGGTGTACGCATTTCAGGCGCGATTGCCTGCTGCATCATGCCCGATGAGCCTTGGTGCAGGGTATTCCACCACTGGACAGAGAAATGAATAACAGGAAGATTGACCACGCCAACCAAAATCAGGATCCCAGCTGCACGTCCGGCAGTACGACGATCGTCAAAGGCGTGATAGAGCGCAATCACACCCATATAAAGGAAAAGTAAAACCAGTTCGGAAGTGAGGCGTGCATCCCAAATCCACCAGGTTCCCCACATTGGCTTGCCCCAGGCGGAACCGGTAACCAGCGCAATAAAGGTGAATACCGCACCCACTGGTGCCATTGCCGCCGACACTAAATCGGCCATTTTCATCTGCCAGACCAAACCGATAAAAGCGGCAATCGCCATGGAAGCATAAACACCCATCGACCACATGGCTGCGGGAACGTGAATGTACATGATGCGGAAACTGTCACCCTGCTGATAATCCGCAGGCGCATAACCGAATCCCCACACCCAACCGAATAGCAGCGTGGCGATTGCCGCCACTGCGAACCACGGCACTAAGCGACCGCAGAACTGATAAAGCCGCTCAGGCTTCGCCAGTTGATGTAACCATTTCCACATGATGAATTGCTCACAGTAAAGATAAATTCGTTATCGACACGTCTAAGGCGTGCGCGATTTAATGCAGCGTAATGCGCAGCGCTGCGGCGGTAGCAAAAGGGGCCAGGGTGGCGCTCGCCACCAGCATTGCGCCAAGAATCGCCAGATAACCACTGATGGGTAATCCCTGCCCTGCCGCATCAATCGCTGCGCTGGCAAAAATTAAAACGGGAATCGCCAGCGGTAACACCAGCAGGCTAAGCAATACGCCGCCGCGACGCAGTCCTACCGTTAATCCGACGCCAATCGCACCCAAAAAACTCAGGGTTGGCGTTCCCAGCAGCAGGGTCAGCGCCATTGCGCTCCAGCCGCGAAAATCCAGCGATAACAGCAGCGCCGCCAGCGGTGATAACACAATCAGCGGCAAGCCAGTGACCAGCCAGTGGGCAATGACTTTGCCAACCACGGTCAGCGGCAACGGCGTGGGCAACAGCAATAACTGTTCCAGCGAACCATCCATAAAGTCATCGCGGAACAAGCGCTCCAGCGCCAGCAGCGAGGCCAGCAAGGCAGCCACCCAGGCGACACCCGGCGCGATGCGCGCTAACTGTTGCGGATCGGGCCCAATGCCCAGCGGGAACAGCGTAATCACAATCAGGAAAAACCACAGCGGGTTAATCACTTCTGCGCCGCTGCGAAAGGCAATACGCAGCTCGCGCTGGATAACACGGATTAGCATCACGTCACTCCGCGCCGCTCAGGCGAATCTTACGCACGCGTGCAAGGCTGTCTGGCAGATCCTGATGCGTGGTCAGAATGACCGCGCCTCCGTTATCGGCATGTTGAGCAAATTTCGCCATTAATTTTTCTACACCCGCTTTGTCGATGGCGGTTAACGGTTCATCTAAAATCCACAGCGAAGCGTGACTTAACCATAATCTGGCCAGGGCCACACGACGCTGTTGTCCTGCGGAAAGTTGCGTCACCGGCACCTCTTCGTAACCCAGCAATTCAACGCTTTCCAGTGCATCAAAAATTAGCTCGTCATCGCAATCGCGATGGTAAAAACGCAGATTTTCCAGCGGCGACAATACCGCTTTTACGCCAGGATGATGGCCGAGATAAAGCATCGCCTGATGCCATATTTCGCGCTGTTGGCGAATAGGCTGAGATTGCCACATTACGTCGCCCTGCTCAGCGCGGCTTAATCCCGCCAGCAGACGCAACAAAGAAGTTTTACCCGCGCCATTCGGCCCTTCAATTTGCACGATATCGCCTGCCGCCACGGAAAACGTCAGCCCATGAAAAAGAGCACGCTCGTCGCGGACGCAAGAAAGATTAATGACTTCCAACATGAAGGGGGAATCGCACCAGATAAATGAGGCGCGAATAATACCACAATGATGCTGTGGGCCGAAGTCTGAGCGGCCACCGCGTCCTACCTCAAAGGGCGTATTCGTGCGCATCAGATCAATAACTGCCCAAAAATCCAGCAACGTTAAAACCTTGTTACCCTTATTCGCGAATGCAGTTACATTTTTGATTAGCAAAAAACGTCTACGCTTATTACGCGTTGGCATTGTCACCAGGAGAAAATATGAAGGGTTCATCAGGTATAGATCACGGCCATAACGATGTTGATAGCGATGAAAAAGAAGAAGGCACCGATATTGAAGTAGATGAAGAAGCACTCCCTTCCCGCGCCGCCGCCATTCACGAAGAGATACGTCAGGATGGCGAGAAAGAGCTAGAACGCGACGGTATGGCCTTGTTGTGGTCAGCGATTGCCGCCGGTTTATCAATGGGTGCATCACTGATGGCCAAAGGGATTTTTCAGGTCCATCTTGACGGCGTACCGGGTGCATTTCTGCTCGAGAATCTGGGTTATACCTTCGGTTTTGTGATTGTCATTATGGCGCGGCAGCAGCTTTTTACTGAAAACACCGTTACCGCTGTTCTGCCTGTGATGCACAAACCCACGATGAGCAATGTTGGTCTGCTGCTGCGTTTGTGGGGCATCGTGTTGCTCGGTAATCTGATTGGCACAGCATTAGGTGCGTTAGCCTTTACCGAAATGCCCATTTTTGATGATGCAACGCGTCAGGCATTTACCGTCATTAGTCAAAAAGTGATGGAAAATACGCCGGGTGAAATGTTTGCCAATGCCGTTATTTCCGGTTGGATCATCGCCACCATGGTATGGATGTTTCCCTATGCAGGTGGAGCTAAATTGTTTGTGATTGTCATGATGACGTGGCTAGTGGCGCTCGGCGACCTGGCACACATTGTGGTAGGTTCGGTTGAAGTGCTTTATTTAGTGTTTAGCGGCGCTATTGAGTGGCAAGCGTTCTTTTGGCCTTTTGCTTTACCTACCCTGCTGGGCAATATTACGGGCGGCACATTGATTTTCGCCCTGATCAGTCATGCTCAGATTCGTAATGATATGAGCGAAACAGCCAAAGCTAAGATGCGAGCAGAAAAGAAAAAAGAGGAGAAGCGTCGCCAGAAACAGCAGTCTGAAGGCTAATTGTCGATGGAATGAGCAAACGCACCTCGGCGTGGTTAATTTGGCGCATAACTGCGCTATACTGCCCGCCGACGTCTCCTTAGTTAAATGGATATAACAAGCCCCTCCTAAGGGCTAGTTGCAGGTTCGATCCCTGCAGGGGACGCCATACCACGGTTCGCCACCTTCCGAAGTCGTTTGCCAAACCCTACTCACAAAGCACTCCCTCATAAATAGCAGTTCGCCATAGTTCGTTGACAGCCTGTCTTTTGCCTGGGCAAATTCTGGGTAAGAAATTTTACCCAATGCTCACCATTAAACAAACAGACGCGGCTAAGCCGAAAAATAAGCCCTACAGGGTTTCAGACGGTAATGGCCTGTACCTTTATGTGTCTGCATCAGGCAAAAAAATAACGAACTGAATCACTGATAATTCTTAGCACCGTTTTTATTCCGATAAGTTCTGTTTTATCTCAGCATAACGGGCAGTCAATTGTTTCAGATGCATCTCCAGTTGAGCCTTAGCAGCAGCAGGTAAAGGTACTCCAGCAGGGTTTTCTGACAATACCCGCAGTTGCTCCTCAGCCGGTATGGCCTGATTAAACGACTGCATAGTTGAAAATACTACTGACTTCAGTTCACTGACCGTCATGTATTTACCCTTCTGCTCATCAAGCCTGTTTAGCCTGTCACTCAGTTTCTGTAGCATTGTCATTCCCTGATACCAGCCATTCAGCTGCTCTGTTGGCAATGCGACAGCACTAAGCTGTTGTTGCCAATGCTGTATCAGGGGCTTAGCCTGTTCCGGCCACAGAGTCTGAGCCTGTTCTACAAGTTGTCGACTGTAGTCAATATTCCAGTCAGGAGGAAGCTGGTCCAGCAGGGCAAGCTTCTGCTGTGTTTGTGCAATTACTGTTTGTGGAAGCGGCGATTGATGACGTATCACATCCAACTGTGCAGGCGTGAGTGTTGCGGGTAACGGAGCCAGTGAAGCAGCAAACTGAGTCTGTAGCGGGTCTGACCGGTGAAGATACTGCCAGCTCCACACTGCGACTATGCTTATCACCAGCATGGAACACATCCCGGCAGTGAAAGATTTCCACTTTTTTACCGGTGCAGGTATTGCCGAGAGTACTTCCACATTTAGCTGTTGTTCCGGCTCCGCCACATACACCCACTTCACCGCATTGTTCGGCACGTTTTTCTCTGCATCTGGAATGCCTGGCAGTGTATCAACGGATGTTCCTGGGCTATTTATACCCGTTGTGGGGAGTACAACACCGGGTGCACCAGTACCGGATGCACCGACACTGTTGTTTTCCAGCCGGACAGCACTGTTATGCATCAGAGTACGCAGCGTGTCGAGCTGGCTCAGGTGCTTAAGCTCCAGGCGCTGCAGCACCTCCCCCAGACTGGTAAGCAGTTGCTCCACCCGATACAACTGGCTGAGGTCGCTGTAATTTAGCGGGAGCGAGCGCATAAGTTGCTGTAGACGCTGACTCAGACTGCTGAGGATTTCCATGCGGGCATGTACTGGCTGCGGCCACAGCGTCCCCCACTGATGGCTTATCAGCGCCTCCAGTATCGCCAGACCTTCATTCAGACCGAGCAGACCGGCCTGTTGCGCACGGGCCAGCGTGTACCAGGCCGCTGTCTGTAACTCCACACCATTTTGTTCAAACAGCGAAAGACAAAGTTTTTCGGCATAACGCCAGTTCACATCCGGGCGCGCCGGATGCGTCAGTTTGCTCAGTTCTTCGCGCAGGGCGGTATAATCCGGAAGCGTGCGTGGGTCGCCACCGGTTTTTATTTTACGTGGGGGGATGTCATTCATGACCAGTTGTCCATTTGTCGTGCCGGGAGCTATTGAAGGTTATCGTTTATGCGGCTTCGCTTTCTGCATAGTCGAGACTCTGCAGATACTGCAGTGCCATTGGGTCAGCAATGTATTCAACCCGCCCGTGGTGACGTTCCACCTCGTTAATGATTTTGCTGAGCTCTACGCGGAAAAACTCTTTACGTAAGTTAATCCTGTTGATGCGGTAACGTTCCAGATGGTCGTGCAGCGTTTTCTCCAGAGCTGGCGCCAAAGAAGGTAGCAATAATTCCGGCTGGCGTTGATACCGAATCAATAAAGCGCTCATTAACGTTAATCAGTGCTCTTACCGCGACGTAAATCCCCCAGGCGATAACGCCAAGAATAACCAGAATTACGCCCAGCGCATTATCATCTTTTTTTCTTCGTGCCACGCGTTATTCCCTTAATTTTCATTTGCATTTTTTGTGTCTGTTTAGCCGCTATTGCGCACTATGATTAAAAGGCCTGCTGGTCAATAAGCTGCTGTTGTTTCAGGTGCCGCAGCAGTATTTTCCCCTCAGGCATAAACTCCGTGCCATAACGCACCAACCCGAAGCCTTTCAGCTCTGCGTCGATGGCGTAACGTAATTCGCCGGGCTGAGTCTGCTCCAGTATCACCACCTCAACGTTTTTCAAGCGCGGCTCGTACTTCAACAGTACGTCTGAAAGCGTACCCATCAACTGGTGTGCCGTACCCGGCATGCCCTGCAGGATTTTCGTCATATCCGGCAGGCCATAATCGGGGAGATGGTCCAGCGTACCGGCACGGCAGTTGAGGATGCGCTGCATGTTATCGAGAACGGACAAAATGACCTGGCTTTCTTCGCTGACCTGATGTAAATCGAGCTCACCGATGAAGTTACCGTACAATATCTCGTACAAAGACGGGCGCGGCATGTCAGTCATCTCTCACGGGTATGAGCGTCAGGCGGTTATCACCGGCTTCGATGATGCGCGGCTTATCTGGGTCAAGCTCATTGCGGGAGAGCACCATCCGCCAGGTGTTATTCATGGTGTCAGGGGACATAAACATCCCCGCTATCGCCACATACTGCGCGTGCTCGTCCATCGGCATATCCACCATCACTGCGCTGCCTGGCCGCAGGTGAATATCTTTCGCTGCCAACAGGTCCGCCTTAAGAGCCTGACTGTCATCGGCGAAAAGGGACGAGTAATCCGTACTATCAAATGCTTTACGGTCTTTCAGTTGGTAAATACGCACCACGGTGGCAAGTGCCTCCCCGCGGGCATTGCTGTTCACCGCTTCACGGGTGCGGATATCAAGATGCAGGGTTTTCACCTGCTTATAAAAAATGGATTGGGTCACGGCCACCGTGCCGTCGGTCACTTTCTGAGTCAGTCCACAGCCAGCAAGCAGCAGCGTAAGTCCTGACGACAGAACCAGTCGCATGGCTTTACCAGTGATAATCGCCATCTTCATCGGCCTCCCTTCGATAAATGTTTTCCTGAACACGCTCATAGCGCCCCAGATTGATAATGAGGTTTTTGTTTGTCTGTACCCCTGCGGCTCCCAGCGGCTTCATTACCGCCGTGCGTCCCAGTTGCGCATCGGCAGGACCGGGTGTGCTGCACATTCGGGCATCGGGCAGCAGGGTTCTGTCCACGCACAACTGCAGGCGGACATCCAGGCGAGCCCCCAGATAAACATGCAGTAAGGCCATCAGGTCAGTGTGCAGGTCGCCGCCCGGTAGCCAGCCTCTGATTTCTGCCGGGTTGGTGCTGGTGAAACGCATCAACACCTGACTGTTAACGTCAGTCCCGTATGCCCCCATGACCGGGCGGCCCTTCAGGCTGACCGGCTGACGGACACTCATCGCCAGCGGCTTTTTCAGCGCAATACGCCGCCGGTCATGGTGCCAGACCTGCGCCCGGGTATCCGGTGCGAGCAGACTCACCAGCGAGATCATGCCTTCTGCGGTGCGGCCCGGCAGCAACATCACCGGCAGCAGTGCAAGGAAGCGGGAGAGCGGTGTGGCGATGCTTTCTGCACAACCATCGATGCCAAGCCCCGCCAGACCTAACAAGTATTGCGAAGTCCTGTCTTTTCCCCCGGCCTCAAACGTGGCCGGATACGAGTACTTGCGCCAGATGCGGTAATACTGGGCAATTAGACGATGATTGAAGATATCGAGGAAATCCGCCGTAGCCTCATGCCCTTCCCGCCTTTGGGTGATATCGTCGATATAATGCGTGGGCAGCGGCGACTCCACCCCGTAGAGCCCCATAAAGGTCACCCTGACGGTCGGTGGCAGATGCGGCTGTTCCGGTAACTCCAGCCCTTTGATTTCCGATGCCGGGAAGCCCATTCCCGGATGCGGACGGAAGCGTACCGGCTCGTGACGGACCTGCCAGTGACTGCCGATAACCGGCCGGTCCGGCTGGCTTTGTTCCAGCAGCTGGCAGAAACGGTAGAAGTGGGTGTGTGGCAGCCGGTCACCCAGCTGTGCCATCAGCCGGGCAGGCGCGGACAGTGATTCTCTTTCCACCGGATGCATTTTCCTTCTGGCTGAACAATCAGCGTGAGCTGGTTAAACTGATTCATATCGGTATAGAGGGCAAAGAAACGGTTGAGCAGCTCCCCGAACAGATGCACGTCCCCTTCGCCGGTAAAGCCGTTGCCGTCGAGCGTCACCTCGATATCGAGACCGCGCAGCAGGAAACCGTCCTCAAAGCGCTGAATACGGTGGTGCTCCACGTGCTGTATGGCCTCAAGGCGACGATTATTCAGCTCATCCTCCTGCCAGTTGTACAGCGCCAGCGTACCGCGCAGCACTTCTGCACTGCTCATCATGTTAAGAAAACCCGCCCCCAAATGACTGAGCACGCGCCAGTGAAAACGGTCTTCCGCCGGCGGATACACCGGCAGCGTGGGCTTGCAGAGGTTTCTGACGGAAACGTTTGTCTGCACCACCTGTTCACAACGGTCAAGTAGCGTGCTCTGTAGGGCACGACGCGGCAGCTGACCGTTGGTACCGGTGATACGTAAGGAGACCGTTTCCCTTGCCACGCTACGGTCGTTCTCCCACTGGTGCCCGCCCAGTATCAGCCAGGTATCGTGCAGGCCGGTGACCCCACGCTTCACGCGGGTGTGGTAATAGCGCGGAGGGGCATGTCGGCGCATCATGCCGCCTTTATGACGAAAACTGCTGAACGGCACATATTCGGCATCACCGGTACGGCCAGAGCCCATCACGGCATCAACGGTATAAATCTCGGTATGCCCGTCCTGCAGGCGTTTGGGTCTGAGCAGGTAGTCACTTTCCAGCCCGGTGATGGTGAGCGGGTCTGCCTCCAGCGTGAATAAGTTGATTACGGGAACACAGTGCAGACGAAGGGCGTCATCCGTAACCGGCAGGTCTGATGGCCATGGCTGACTCAGTACCACTTCAATATCAAAGTACGCCACACCCGCTGGAGGCGTAATGCCCTCCAGTCCGTTAAGATGGACGAACATGAATTTTTCACGGAAGGTGAAATACTCCAGCAGCAGCTGGTAACCGCTGAATGCGGTATCACCTTTAGGCCACAACCCCTCTTCTTCACCAAAACCGCCCGGCGAAAAATAGCCATCAATATGGATGCGGTCAGTCTGCCCCGGCAGACGCATATACATGGCCGCCTGCCGTCGGGTGAGCATCAGGTGCAGATGGCTGCTGACCGGCGCTTCAGCCGCCAGATAGAGACTCAGACGGCTCAAGTCAGCCTGCGACCAGTCGGCCTGCTGGCTGCAGGCAAAGCGTATCCGCAACAGTGAACGCCCATCCGGCTCGGTCGTCATGGTGACACCGGCTACGCTGAGCGGATTGAGCATCATTTCGCGGGTGGTCCGGTAGCGGCAGATGCTGTTTTTGGGCCCGATGGGTTGTGAGTAAACCTCAAGCCCGGCCGGCACCCGTTCGGCCATTTTCATTGACGGTAACTCGGGGGTGAACGCGACCACGGACAGCGACGGAATGGTCCTCAGATAGTGGGGCCAGAGCATGCTGACCAGCCCTTCGGTCAGTTCCGGCAGATCATCATCAATTTTCTCGCGCAGCCGCCCCATCGAGAAGGCAAAGCCTTCAAACAGGCGTTCGACATAAGGGTCCGGGGTTCCGGCTTTATCCAGGTCGAGCATGGCTGCCCGGTCCGGGTGCGTCTGAGCAAATTCTTTCGCGGCTTCACGCAGATAGCGCATTTCCGCATCAAAATAGCGCAGGGTTAAATCGTCCATTTTATTATCTTTCCTTGATGAGTATTAACCGCACAGAACGGCGGCACGGGCCGGGTCAAGCGCTATCAGTCCGGCAAGCAGGTGTTCCATTTCCGGCTGCAGACGGGTTTTGTCGCTTTCACTGCGCCCGGCTTTCATACGCAGCAGTTTCAGATGACGCGCAAGCACTTCAAACAACAGTCCAGGTTCCCACTGCGCAAGTGTCACCCCCTCCGCCTGTGAACCCAGTTCAGAGAACAGGTGTGTCGCCAGCTCATTTTTGCCATATTGTTCGGCAACACGCGCCATCAGCAGGCGCACCAGCCATTTCTGGCGGGCGGTGGTAATACCAGGCCGGTTCTGCAGCCAGTTCAGCGCAGCCTCAGTGCCGTCACTGTCAGCAAGGGCAAGTGCTTCCGGTTCCAGCTGCAGAATATCGCTGTCAGCGCTGCTGTCCGGGACGGCGGTCACTCCACCATCCCAGGCGCTGGCCGACTCCATAACACCCTGCTGTATCCAGTTCAGGGTCACCTCATCTGCGAACGGGGTACCATCATTAAAGGCCAGCGTTTCAAGTCCCTGCAGACGAGTCAGTAGCCCTTTCAGGTCGGCGGCAATCATGTCAGCCAGCACACTCTGACCCGACTTCACCAACCCCTGATGGATATACCACTGCAGGTCGAGCCACAGGTGATTGGCACCGCGAGAGAACAGGCTGTCGGCCTGCTCCAGTATTTCGCTCCAGCTCTGCTGCAAGTACAGGCGTTTAAGCAGCGCGCGCTGGTCCGCTTTGGGCGGCTCAATGCGGGTACGCCCGTCACCCGCCATCACAGGCAGTTCCGCCAGCGTGTCGTGTCGCAAGCTTTTCATCAGGTGGTGTGCAGCAAGCCAGCCGCCGGGCTGTTCCTGAAGGTAAGCGGTTAATGTACGCCCCTGTGCCAGCAAATCCTGCCCGGAGGTGATGCGGCCCAGTTCAGATGTGTGACCGTGGGGAGCTGAAGAAGAAGCTGTCGCGTCACTGGCGTTCTGCGGGACGACGGCATTAACACCGCCAGCACTCACCAGGCGGGAGGCCAGCGCGCTGTACAAACCGCCCAACTGTGGCCTGCTTTCCTCCGGCTCCTTTTCAGCTAACTGCGCCATCAGTAAAAGTGCGCCCACAGTACGGCGCGCATCGCTCCTGACCACTTCCGGATAAAGGGACAGGCTGTCCACCATCCGTGAACCCGCTAACCATTCGAGTGCGGCTTTGCGGCTACGTTCACGCCGGGGATGCAGTTGTGCACCAAAACGTTCCAGCAACCCGGCCAGCAGTTCCAGTCCGTCAGCAAGCCCACCTTCACCTTCCCGGTGCAGTTTCGCCCAGCAGTAGTAGGTGGCGACCCGGATATCTTTTGCCGTGGTGGTGAGCAGTTTCTCGGCAAGCCGGCAGACGAGTTCCGTGTCCGCACCGGTGAGCTTATTGACCTCTTCTCGCATCTGCTGGAAATCATCGTCATAGCTGGGGTCCTCTCCGGCCGGTGAAGTGCCGGACACCGGCAGCAGCCAGTTGCCCCACAGCGCAACCCGCTCCCGCGTCTGCTGTAGTAACGACACCTGTTCTGCCTGGCAGGCACTGAGCAGGGAATGAAGTGATGGCATCAGTACATCTCCTCTGCGTCTGACCCTGACAAGGAAGCCTGCATCTGCGAGGTATCCACACTAAAAATCTTCTCCGGCAGGCGGAAGTTGCGCAGCTTAAGCAAAGCCAGCGGACCTTCTCCGGCTTCGGTACGCAACGTGTAATTGAGGTTGCGCCCGTCCTGCGCTTTCCAACGCAGGTTGTAGCTACTGGCCACGCCCGAATTGCCGCTGACAGAGGCCTTATCCAGTAGGCGTATCCACCCCCAGGCCCCCGGAACATCGGCATACAGACGGGTGCCGGCCTGGGTACTTATCCAGCTTAATGTCGCGCCCGGCGCTTCGGTATCCGCAGGCCAGCTAAAGCGTTTCCATGCTGGCATCTGATTCACGTAGGTGAGTTTCTGGCTGTCGATAATCATGTCGGTCTGCATCACCCCACTCGCCGTGCCCGGACGCAGTTCGAAATGCATCCCGGCATTGCCCTGCGGGAAGGCAACGTCAGAGAGTCGGCTCAGCGTGTTAATGGCCTTCAGAAAGGCCGGGTTAAACGTGAGCCTCTGTGAATTCATGCTGTCTGGCACCCAGCGACTCCCTTCCCGGTGCAGCACGCCTTTAAGCCGCGTCTGCAGGAACTGGGCAATACGGCCCGAGTCGGTATTCAGGTATTTCGCCAGTAACGGCAGGGAAACCTCACTGCTGGCATCACTGAAGGGATAGCGCCCACCGAAAGCACTGTTCCAGTCGCTGACCACCGCCTGTTGCCACTGGGCGTTCAGGCTGTCTGCTGCCGGCGTCAGTACCTGCTGCCAGGCCTGCTCCATCGGGTTCACAAATACTGTCTGCCCAAAACCGCTCCACTCCTGCCCGAGGCCGGCGGCAATCAGGCTGCCGTAGTCACGGATTTCGGTCAGGTCGACCGCCTTGCCCTGGAATACCGTCTGAGCAAGGGTCTGGGTCATGGCCTGCGGGTCGGCCGCGTTGGTCACCTGTTGCAGGCGCAGGCGCACCTGCGTCATCCGGGTCAGATACGACTGGAGGCTCTGGACCTGCGTGCCGGAGCGGGTTTTGTCCATCAGCGCCAGCACCGGGCCAAAGGTCGCGTCCAGTGGCCCGTGAACGCCGGCGCTCTGGTCAATCGCATCCTTATTGTCCCCAACCAGCAGATTCTTTGCCGACTTCACCAGAGAATCCGAAATCGCTTCGCCGGTCTGACCGGTGCGCCCCTGCACGTTCAGGGTGTTCATCAGCGCCACCAGAGGCGACTGACGTACATCGGCCATCAGGGTCAGCTGATCAATCGAGTCAGACAGCGTGGCCGCGCGGTTAAGCCGCAGGCTGTTGAGAAACGCAAGCCATGCGCTGCTAAAATCGGCAAAGTAACGCTCCATCAGGCGCTTTTTCAGCGCTTCCGGCGAGGTTTCATCCTGTTTACTTACCTGACGCTTACTGTCAGTGAGTACCCAGTCGAGTTCGTCCCGGCGCGCTTTCACCACTTTCTGTATCGCGGGCTGTACCGCCTGCTCCCAGGCCTGCCGGGCAAACATTCCCGGCACGATTTCTGTGGTGCTGAACAGGCGGCCGGCGTCGGTATCGCCGGTCATGTCTTCGAGGCGCATATCGACATAGAGGTGTGCCACCTGCGAGAGCATCTTTTGGTACAGGGTCGATTCGCTGTTACGCACGCCCATCAGGCGAACCAGCAGGGAACGCGCCTGGCTGACCATGTTTTCATCAGCACGCAGTTTCCACTCAGGATGTGTGACCAGCTGTGCGCCATAAAACGACAGCAGCGACGGGGCCACGCCCTGCCAGACGCCGTCTTTCACACCCTCACGCTTCGGCCAGTCATGCAGCAGCGCGGTGCTGAACCAGGCCGCATCCATATGTTTCGGGCGGGCCAGCATCAGGTAAAGTTTGAGCTGGTCATAAGTGGTTTTTGCCATTTTCTCACGCAAGGGACTGTCCGGCGGCAATGAAACAAACGCATTCAGTTGAGCTGCCAGATGGTCAGCGGCCGCATCACGTAACAGCGGTTGTGCGCTGTCGCGATAGCGAGGCCAAAGGGCGGTAAGCAGTTCATCATTACGGTTTAGACCGGCACGCTGATACCAGGGGGCTCCCTGCTCTGAGCGGTACTGCAGGCGGGCTAGTGTTTTCTGTAATGCAGACAGCGCCAGTAGACGGTCAGCCAGCGGCTGTTTTTGCTCTGAGGCCAAGGCAGCCTGCGTCTGCGTGCTGACAATCAGGCTACGGTTGTTGATAAAGGAAACCACCATCCAGGCGCCCCACAACACCATCAACAGCGCAAGTACACAAAGCATGACCCGCCACCAGCGAATACCGGGCTGACGCGGACGAAGATCGGCGGGAAGGTCGCGGACAGAATCGGGTAACACATCCCAACGCTTATCCCTGCCCCAGTGGTGCTGCACAGCACGTTCAGCACCGGCAGAAACCTGACTGAACACCACGCCCGCTAGCGGCAGCGGACGGTACGGATTGAGCAACACCGACAGCGGCGCAGTCACGCTCTCCGGTTCGCGGCTAAGCAGGTCGGCAAGCATCAGCAGGAAGTTATGTTTCACCTCGCCGCAGGTCTGCTGCAGGCCCTGTGAGGTCAAGTCCGGCGTCAGGGCGGACAGTTGTTCTACCAGCCCTTCGGTGCGACAACCGGCAGGCAACAGACAACCGGTCGCCTGAGTAATGCGTCCTTCCTGCTTACCAGCACGCGGGTGCAGGGACCAGACATACAACGGGAGTTTCCAGCCCAGCGCATCCATACGATCGCTGATGGCATGTGCCAGCGTATCCATGGTGTTTTCAGATGGAACCGGCAGCGGCTGTTCCAGCCCGGGGGCTGAGAGCTGGTCAAACGCTGAAGTGACCCACACCATGCCATCCACCGGACGACGACGCAGTTTGCGCAGCGCGGTCAGCCAGGTACTGTCTGCTGGCGTATTGAGGTCACCGCCCCACAGCAGCAATGTGCCGCGATCCTCCTGCCAGAATTGAGTGGTAAGTCCAGGGGTCAGTTGTTCGGCGTCGGTAACACTACCTGTCACCAGCAGGATGCGAACTTTGCGGGACCAGCCTCGACCATACAGAGTGCGCATCGCCTCACGGATCTCAGCGACGGATGGAAAATGACTGGCGACAGGAGTCGTCTGCAAATTTTGTTTTTCGCTATGGATGAGAACATTTTCCGAACGGTACAGAGTCTGCTGCTTTTTATAGTGGTTGCATTGCAGGAAATAAAAAGCAACAGCCAGAATCAGTAAGAAAGAGAAAAAACATCCCCAAATAGTCCATGCTGTATATTTTGTTATATTCCAGTAAGCAAATTCACCCTGCCAAATAAATAGCAGGAAAGCAGTTATCCCTGCCAGACCCATGATGAGAATGATATACCCAGTAATACCATAACTAGCTTTTGGCAATGACACTTCCGTTGTCATGAAAATAACTCCCGGGTTATCAGACAAAGTGAATACAAATTTTTCTCATTTCGGGAAATATATAACTGCATTTCGCCGGTGTGCTTTGCTGCATCAGCCAAAAGGGAAATCATCACCGGAAACATCAGAGGACCACGTGGCCCGAATGAGTGGTCAAGGGAAATCAAAGGGCGTCTTTCTGGCAGAGACCATTGTTTTGATGTGATATGTTGAACTAGCTGTGTACGCTCATCAGCATCCATACCCGATAACCAGACGTAACGTATTGACTCTTTTTCCAGTCGGTTATATTCAGATAGCATATCCAGTGCCCCGGTCAAGGAGTCAGAAGACAGACTCCTCCCCACTCCGGCGATAACGGGAAGTGCATTCTGGCTGGCGAAACGGCTGGAGGTGATTAATTGTGCGGTGACAAATTCGCTGTACTTTTCAGCCTCGCTATCTTTCCAGTCCTGCAAGCAAAGTAAAAGATCCAAGCCGCTTGGCTCGTTCTCATCATCAGCACAGAAAGATTCTGGTGCATCCGCATATTCCGGGCACAGCTCCCATTGTTGATAAACAGTCTGTTCTATCGTTTCTTTCTGATATTTTTCTTGGTACTGGATCACTATTTTACTGAGGTGATGGCGGTAGCCTGGGTATTGCTTTTCAATTTCCTGATCGATAAATTTTAAACGTTCACTCAGACCAGATAAATCAGCAGAAAGGGGGCGTGCTTTTTCAGGATATGCAGGTATATCGGCAAGGTTTCCCAGCAATGCATTAATGCCTTTTTCCTCCGGGGTCAGTGCGACATTCCCCACCACAATCTGTTGTTTTCTGCTCCAATGCTGCCAGTGTTGTTTGGTTCTCGCTGTTTCTTCATTCCACAACAGGGCAGCATTTACAGACTGTTCATAGCGATGAAATGCCAGACCAAAAAAACACAACCAGAGTAATGTTGCAGGTAACATGCCATACAGTAGAGCCTGACCGTAACTTGTCGCTTTCCCCGGAAAAACCGCGAGTAATGTTCCTGCCATTGCCATAACCAACAAAATAATGACCCAGCGTCTGTAGTCCGGTTGGGGTACCACCGTCTTTACGGGTATTTTCGGAATAGGCCATGACATAATCAGGACTCAATAGCACAGTCGGTATGTGAGCCGATAATCCGGCAACCACATTCACAGAGACAATGATCAACCACAATTGACACACCATTTTCAAAAGCAGTGGGTTCTCCTTCGGTTATTCGATTGGTTCCGTGCTCAGGGCAAGAGACCAAGTCGCCAACCAGTGCGACCTGGATGCCGTTAACATATAAGGAAGATGAAGCTGAAATTATTTTACCACCATGCGTAGTGGCATCCCCCAGACAAGCCAGTGCTGGCATAATATATTCCTTATTCATTAAGTATATTACGTGGTAATTATAAAATTAAATGGTTATAACTCACAGAATAACTAGATGTCATATTAAAACACTGAGTTAAATGCACTAAAAATAACGCCATGAAAAATTAATACTGATTATATTTTACATAGCTAGATGAGTTAAAACACTTCACTGACACATTCAATGCGAATTTTAATCAATAAAATCTTAGCGCGCCGCCACCTAATAAAACCAAAAAAAGCCATACTGAGAGAGGGAGAAAAACACATCCCAACGTCCTGACCTGAGCGGGATTGCTTCGATCTCTAAGGGCTGAAAAAGAGAAACCAAGCCCTAACATTGATATCCATGTAAGTAATACTTCCAGCTCATTAAACATTGCTTACCATTGCTCCTAAATATTTATTGAAACCACCATTTATCATCTTAACTGAAAGGCCGCTTTAAATACCTATACTATCAATTCCATAAGAGTTTTCATGGCCTGCGCCCTTAACAGCTATAAGAAGAATTACAAATAGTTATACTTCCCCCTCAACGAGAATCGTATGATTTTTCAGAATGCATTTGGCCTGTATCTGAATGTCCTGGTTATTCTGTCCCATATATCAACCAGCTGTGGACCCGTATAATTCTTCACCTCATGGCCAGAGTTATGTAATTCTAATGAAAATACCGGGTGATTATAATCAGCAATCTTTTCATTACCATAAAGTGAAAATGTATAATAGGGGACGTTTTTATCCTCTGGCCGGTAAATGTCCTGATTCGCTTTAATCAGCCACTCTTCTGCATTTATACCCGGGAGGGTAACCGGCCCTTTTCTGAGCGTGTGCGCCCCAATCCTGATCATGACCGGAGTTATTTCGTTCCCCCGCTCCAGTAGCGTTTCGCCATTTCCAAGGGTGCTATTGCTGTTTACTATCAGTTCAAAACCACCCTGACGGTACAACATGTTAATCTTTTCATCCGATTTGATATTGGCGTCGCTAATAAAACCCTCTGGAATACAGGTTCCTGGTTGCGTGGGCACTTCATTATCTGCTCTTCCCTTCAGTCTCGAAAGCAAACTTTGCATTTCCGCCAGTTTTTGAGGTACATCGTTCAGATCACTTTCCCTGGAACCGCTTTTTAAATAATCCTCTCTATCCTTTTTATATTTTGGATCGGATAAATCGGTGATCTCAGTAGTAACATTGAATGCCACTCCATTATGATACAAATGCCCTTCAATAATCCGCCCAAATCCTGGGACACTTCCATTTACATTGCGATCGAAAATAACTGTATTTTCATTTATTCGGTACACCTGTTTCAGAAAAGGCTGATCTTCAGGGTCAACTGTGTGGCTGTTTCTCAGTTCCTGCTCACGCAAGCGAATACGCTGTTCAAATGCCGGGCGATATAACCGCCTGCTGGCAATACTGACGTCATTAATTTTCACCTGGTCCGCCAGAGTATTGGTAAATGAAACGGGGACATCAAAAAGGTAGCGACCAAGGCACTGAGGTTTCATCTGCTCAAAAAGCGTATCCGTCATCTGTTTTTCCTCTACGGTCAGTGGCGATACCGGCCACGCGCGGGTTAATAACCAGTACGCTGTGGATAACACAAGCGCAACGGCAAACAATCCAAGCCATAAATGCCTTACCCGCATGGCGTCACCTCCCTGACCATTTTTATAATCGACCGTAACGTGAACTTTATTGCGACAGAGAGTCCGTTTTCAGTGCCGGGATCTCCCACGGCATAGGCCCCCTCATGATCCACTTCCGTGGCCAGCAGCGAATGAATACCGGAAAATGAGATACGCCCTGCACGGACCGGTACGGTGCCGTCTCCCGGACTGCCGGAGGAGATCAGTTCAAGCGTGCTCCCCTGCACATGACGGTAGGAGGGCAATTCCAGCGGTACGCCAAACACCGGTCTTGGTGCCGGGATCTGCCGCCATATCAGATGATCGTCTGAGGGGTGTTTATTACTGGCACCGTAAAATGCGTAAGTATGGGGATGATATTGACCGTTTAATTTTTCGATAAATTTTTCGACATCCTTTTTTATTCTGCTCTGATAGGCTTTCCACTCCCTACCCACATCATCCAGCAACAACTCTTTCTCGCACAGTCGCCACCAGTCACGTTCATTAAGATAAATTTCCGTATAAGGGTCGGACTCCGGTTTATTCATAATCCCTTTGCTGGAGTGGATTTTCAGCCATCCCGTCCCGTAGGCCTTACCCGGCAGCAGCTGTAACGGTCCGGGCGATTGGGCCAGCACCGGCATCAGATTGGCCGCGTCAGCACCAATAACTGACCCGACTATGCCCCGTTCTCCGGTTTTCATACGCCGGTAGGCCGCTGGAGACCCCAGACCCGGCATGACACCATGCACAATGCCAAGGATATTTTCCCTGCCGTTCATGTTTTCTGAATAATGCCGGGCAACCAGACCGCCCATGGAGTGCGTGACGAGGATAACTTTACTGACAGCAAGCCTGCCGTGATAGGTGCTCAACACCTGACTGATATAGCGGTCAAGATGCTGGGCAGAGTCCGCGTTTGACTGCAGCCAGTTATAACCAAAGACGTGCAAGGGAAATAAAAAATCGTAACTCTGCCTGACCTCATCTTCTGTCAGCGGTTCTTCGCCTTTTTCTGCACCTAAGTCTTCACCAATAAGCCACTGTCGGGGAGTTCGTCTGTGGGTGCCATTAACCAGGTTATCAAGCAGAATATGACCGTCATTCAGCATGCATTGCAGGGTATGGAGTGACTCGCCATAACTCTTGTAAAGCGCACTGCCCCAGCCGCGTTCCTCTCTGCTGGGAAACATTTTTCCTTCGAGGTCGCTATAAAGTACCTTACCGGTTAAATCCACTTCGGTAGTCGCTGGATCCAACAATTCTTTCCTTTCTTTTTTTGCTTTAATTGTCCATGCCAGCGCATCAATCCCCTCATACAGATCGGCATGCCAGACTTTTTTATCTGAGCCGGCCTTTTTCAGGTTCGATCCCATTACGCCTGGCAGGAAAATTATCGGGATCACTTTCTCCGCAACTTTAGGACAGACGACCACCAGATTGTCTTCAGCTCTGGCATTAGGCAGGGTATAAAATGCCCGTCCATTTTCATCATATTCGGGCAAAATCACTACTTCGTTTTCCGCTGCTCCCGTCATTTTATTTTTCGTCCTTAAACCGCATTCTGTCAGTCACCACGTCAGCTTGCTTCAGTACAACACTCTTACCATCTTCAGCTGTTGATACGATTTTGCTGGCTGCATCTTCAGCTTGCATGTGCAGTGTTTGACCAGACAATGCCGCACTATCATAGAGATGGACAGCTTTAGGGGTATAAGCAAAATCGGCCTTATCCCACTTATGTGCCATCTCGCTGGCGCTCTGCCCGCCAAACTTCTGCCATACTGCCGCCCGCTGGATAATCTTGTCCGGGGCGCCACTCTCCACCTCGCCGTTGCCTATCCGCAAATAAGCACCACCGCTGCCCACCAGTAAAATGTCCTGCTCTGCACGAATGATCACCTTGCCTTCGCTGCTACTAATACGTACATCTTTCAGCGCATCCAACGCCATCTCATCTCCCTGCGCCTGGATTTCCACCTTTCCCTTAGCAGCAAAGACTTTTATTCCCATCTTCTGCGCAAACAGGCTGATAATCTCACCCGCCGCCACAGTGAAGGCTTTCAACACGCTAAAATCGGTGTTTTTCCCACTGGTTGCCATGAGGTTTTCCCCCGCAGACAGCTGCAGGCTTTTCGCTGTGGTCTGCGCAATGCCGGCCGGTGCAGAGAACAACAGTGCGGACTGTTTAAGTTCGGTAAGTACATCACTGAGCAGTGCTTTTTGCGTTTGTAAATCTGCCAGTTCTGCTTTTGCCGTCTCCGCCGCACTACGCAGGGATTCGGTCAGCCACTGTGCCTTCTGAAGCTCGCTGAGAGCAGCCTCTATCGCCAACATTTTCCCTTGCGCCTGGGACTGAGAGTCAGCACTGATAAACACCCCGGCACCACCACGAATGGCAACATGCTTATCAGTTCGCAGCTCGGCACCTTCACCGCGCAGTTCACGGGAGGCATCCACGTTGTGGCCTAAATTCAGCTGTGTCTTGCCGCCGTACTCCGTACTGAGTTTGATATGTTCTTCGCCGCGCTTGTCTTCCATCCGCAGCTTGTTCAGACCCGCGGTACGGATGACATTTCGCGTGCTGTTGGCTTCAGTAACGTGGTCAAGGTGGCGGGAATCATGCAGAGCATGAGCAATATACGGCCGGTCCGGGTCCCCTTCGTGGAAGGCAATCGCCACTTCAGTGCCCTGTATCAGCGGGAAGTGAAAACCGTATTTATCGCCGCCGTAGGGTTTGGCGAAACGCACCGGCATGCTTTCCATGCCTTGGCCTTTGTCATCGCGGTCGGCGTCAAATTTCACCCGGTACAGGCCGGCTTCATCCTGCCAGGCATACATATCATTGTCTTTAGCGCTGGTGACGCGGGCTGTCAGCGTACCGCTGATGACCGGGCGTTTTTTAGCCGGCGGACGCCAGCAGCGGTTCTCGTAGTACGGCATCGCCGCCCACTCCACTCGCAGAGCGTTCTTGCGGCTGGCGGTGTAACCGGCGCTGATGATGACGAGACCATTTTCAGTTTCACGGGGCAGCGTTGGCGGGATGGTCGTTTCGGTGAGGGTCAGCACCTGGGCCGGACCCAGTGTATGGTCGGTGCTGCTGCCGGTCACCGTGGTCTGGGTCGACAGGAAGCGTTCATGCTCCAGGCGCGCCCAGAAGTTACCGGTTTCCGCTGTCGGGTTAATCTTGTCGCCACGTTCAAGGTGGCGCGGGCGGTGGTGGTACACCTCCCCGTAGGTGATACCCTTCCCGTCGCCCCGGGTCATATCAGCCGGTACTGACGTCAGGATTTTCTGGGCTTCACGGTGGTTATAGTCACTGGCCGTGACCGAGCGCTCCACCACGTTGTGCCGGACATATACACCCCACACCGAGTCCACTGCATTATCACTCATTCCCGACGGGCTGCTGAGTGGCAGCGATTTACCGAACGTCCAGGCGCTCTGTTTATCCGCGAAGTGCACCACTTCAGTCTGCGTATCCGGCTGCAGGGTAAAGAAGTAAAAAATCCCCACTTCGGCCAGCAGACGCTCAATAAACGCGAGGTCATTTTCTTGGTACTGGTTAATCTGCTCCCGCTTTGGATAATCAGCTTTAAAGGTGAACGCATACTCCCAGTCTTTCAGACCATGCTCCTGGAGCACCTCTGCCACCACTTCCGGCACCGATTGGTTGACGAAAAAGCGGTGAGTACGGAACTGGTTTTTCAGTAGTGCCAGAAACGGCTCAAGCGTTATCATGTATTCGGCCTGGTCGGCAGAACTGCTTATACGCTCAAAGTGCGTCACCACGCCATGCACTACTTTCTGACCGGTCTGCATAGCGAGCATCCCGGTTCCCATGGTCAGGGTCGCCGGTTTGCTCAATATCTGGCTGGCAGCAATATTTTTATCTGTGCTGGTAAAACTAATGTCATAGCGATAGAGCTGGCTCAGCGATTCAGTTCCACAGAAATCTTCGACATCCAAAGAAGAATGACAGGAGGGAATATTAAGCTGATAGCGATTAAGCGTAGTATTAACCAGACCCGAAAAGGTTTTCTGTAACATGTCTGTCAGGCTCATTATAATAACTCCGTAGTGATAATCCGTTTGATGTCACCGCCAGTTAAAGTGGGGTAATAAAAACAAATTATTTATATAACCAGCGCCCAGCCCCGGCTGATTCAATAAACATTCGTATCGTTAGTGGCGATTTACTCTGCATTATTTTTTTGCATAAAAATGCAGATTTACCCTGCCAGGGATAGTAATTATCAACGGAAAAACCATCTGCCGGGATATGAAAGTAACGGAAAAATGCGTCGGCCATTTCAGTAATATCTTCAACTTCAAAGAGCTCCTGCAATACGGCATCATCATCTATGCCCACCCTTTTCAGAAAAAGCGTTGTGACCAAAGGGAGCTCATGGAGAATAAAGTCTCTTACTTTGTCATCAGTTACCCTATTCACTAGATTTTATCCTCTTCACGAACAATGATGTTGTATCGGGCGACCGTTCGATAACTGATAACGGAAATATCATGAGCCAGAATCACCCATCCCAAAACAGGAACCGCCCTCCCCACGAAAGCACCAAGATTATTAACCCAAAAAATCTTTATTCCTTTCAATGAAAATGACTTCTTTGTAAGTGTAGGTAATACTCTTTTGCGAAATTTATAGCTGATATGTCTGCGAAAAAATAACGAGGCTGGAGATGTTCCCTTGGTTGCCGTTTCCGGTTTACCGGGAATATCAATGATGTTGTTACCCAGTATTAAAGCGGCGATACCAGCGATATCCTGTACACCCAGTTGTTTTTCTGTTTCATCAACCAGTACCCAAAAAAGCAGCTCCCAGGCGGTCAGATTATTCATGCCATCAAAAAAATACGTTCCGTTAAGTTCTTCAACAGTATCCATATTATCTGCCCTGATTAGCCCCTAAATTCCAGCGCAATCCCTTCCTCATCACTCCATCCCAGCGTCAGCGATTTTGGTTTTTGCTTCGCGGCCATATGAGTAAGTAACTGCTGGCTCAGCACCGGCAAAACTTGCTGGTTTAGCAGGCTGTCGACATTACGCGCACCGGTATCCGGCAGCAGACAGGCAGCAGTCAGGGCGTCGAACAGACTCTCGTCGATATGCGTGGTCAGACCGTAATGGCGATGTAAGCGCTTGCTGACCTGGCCGAGCTTCATTTCTACAATGGTGCGCATTGCCGGCTCGCTCAGTGGGCTGTAAATCACCGTCTGAAAACGTGCCAGCAGCGCCGGCTGGAAGTGGTCGCGCAGGATCGGTCGCAGCAGTTCGTGCAGGTCGCCTTCGGTGGCATCCGGCTGTTCATCCAGCAGCTGCATCAGGTGGTCACTTCCAAGGTTCGAGGTCATCAGGATAACCGTATTGCGGAAGTCGATTTCACGGCCTTCACCGTCGCGCATGAAGCCGCGGTCGAACACCTGGTAGAACAGGTTCATCACGTCGCGGTGTGCTTTTTCCACTTCATCAAGCAACACCACGCTGTACGGGCGCTTGCGTACCGCTTCAGTCAGTATGCCGCCCTGACCATAGCCGACGTAGCCCGGCGGCGACCCTTTCAGCTGGCTGACGGTGTGCGGCTCCTGGTACTCCGACAGGTTGATGGTGATAAGGGACTTTTCGCCGCCGTACAGCACATTCGCCAGTGTCAGCGCGGTTTCGGTTTTACCGGTGCCGCTCGGGCCGACCAGCAGGAACACGCCCTGCGGGCCGTTCTCTGAGGTGAGTCCGGTTTTGGCGGCGCGCAGCCGCTGCGCAATGGCGTTCAGCGCCACATCCTGGCCCACCACGCGTTTGCCAATTTCATGCTCCAGACTCAGCAGTTCAGTCTGCTCATCCTTCATTAATGAGGAGAGCGGCACGCCGGTCCAGTCGGCAATCACGTTGGCGACAGTACGCGTATCCACATCCACCTGAATCAGCGCATTATCCTGCTGTAGCGTTTCCAGCTGTTGCTGCAGGTCGTGGATGTCGGCCTGACGGCTGACGTCCTGACGGCAAACCATCAGCTGTTCTGCCAGCGCTTTTTCTTGCACGAAACGCTGTTCCTGTGTAGCGATATCCGCACTCAATACCAGACGCAATTTTTTAATGGTATCCAGCCGCTCACCCTGGGAATGACCGCCGACAGCGGTATCTTCCAGCAGCGCCTGCTCTTCCAGCGTGAGCGCGGTCATCTGCGCGTTTAGATGAGTGATGGCTTCCGGCACGGTATCAAGACTCATGCGCACCCGGGCGCTCGCGGTATCCAGCAAATCGACCGCTTTGTCCGGCAACTGGCGCCCGGTCAGGTAGCGTCGGGACAGCGTGACGGCAGCACGTACCGCATCGTCAGTGATATACACACCATGGTGTTCGGCGTAGCGAGATTTTAGGCCCCTGAGCATCAGGCAGGCGGTCTCGTCGTCCGGCTCGTCGACTTTCACCATCTGGAAACGGCGCTCAAGGGCAGCGTCACGTTCAAAATACTGTTTGTACTCAGACCAAGTGGTGGCCGCGATGGTGCGCAGTTCGCCACGCGCCAGAGCCGGCTTTAGCAGGTTGGCGGCATCCGCCCCGCCCGCCTGATTGCCCGCACCGATAATGGTGTGCGCTTCGTCGATAAACAGCAGAATGGGAGTAGGTGACTGCTGTACCGCATTGATGACGTTTTTCAGACGCTGTTCAAACTCACCCTTCACCCCCGCGCCCGCCTGCAGCAGGCCAAGGTCGAGAGTGTGCAAACTGACGGCTTTCAGCGATTCCGGCACATTACCCTCGGCAATGCGCAGCGCCAGGCCTTCCACCAGGGCCGTTTTACCGACACCCGGTTCGCCGACCAGAATGGGGTTGTTCTTACGACGTCTTGAGAGAATATCCACCATCTGACGAATTTCAGTATCACGACCAAACACCGGGTCAATCTTGCCCTCTTTCGCTTTGGCGGTAACGTCGAGGGTGAATTTATCCAGTGCGCTTTGCAGCGCCGGGTTCAGTTCACCCTCTTTGATGTCAGCGCCCACCGGGCGGCCAACGAATTCGACCTCGCCGCCGTGCCTCTGCGCCAGCTCTGCTGCCTGCTGAACCTCCGGTCGCTCGTCCGACTGCGCATCGAGCAGCGGTCGCAGAGGCTCCAGCTGGCTCTGCCCCAGCGTCAGCAGCGGCCATAGGCCGTCGCAGCGTGCCAGTTTTGGTTTACCGACCAGCGCCATCAGCAGATGGACACTGCGGATTTGCGCTTCTCCGTTAAGTGACGCAATCAGCCAGGCTTGCTGCATCAGCGTCTGAATATTGTCAGACAGCTGCGGTCGCCCGCGCACCGAGCGTGGCAGTGTATCCAGCCAGCCGAGCAAATCCTGCCACAGCGCGTCCATATCCCATTCGTAGCGACGCGCCAGCACCGTGAGGTCGCCCTCGCCCTGTTCCAGCAGTTTCAGCAGCCAGTGCTCCGGCAGGATTTCCGCATGGGCGCGGGTCTGGCACAGGGAGGCCGCCCCTTCCATGGCGCGGGCGCAGTAAGGGTTCAGACGTCGCAACAGGATGGCTGGATTTTCCATAACTCTCTCTCTTTATTAACTGCCGGACACGCTACCGCCCCTCGCTGTTTCCCGTGCAGGGGGACCAAAGCGCATGCGGTCAGGCTGGCAGTTTGTGGGTTTCTTTGCTCAACGTCCGTCACGCAGGCGCTCAGCAAAGAAAAAGGCGGGCAGAACGGACTGCCCGTCTAAGGGGTTACTCTAAATAGTTCGTGCGCTAACAAGGCGGCAAGTGCGCAAATCCCCGGGAGCTTACAGCGGTAAGTGACCGGGGTAAGCGAACGCAGCCAACGCCGTTACCGCACGAAATATGACGAGTAACTTAGGCGGTGGCGCGTTCGTTCCACGAGTCGGAATGAATGATGTTGCCGTCTTTGTAGGTCCAGGTGATCTTCTCGTAACGCAGTTCGATCGCTTCGAGGTGGTTATGCTTCTCGTAGCCCGGGTCTTTGATGTCGTGCATTTTCGGCGCGACTTTCACCAGTTTCACGTTCTCAAGTTTGGTGTTGAAGTACTCTACTTCCTGGCCTGCGTCGTTGATTTTGTACCACTTGAACTCAGCAGATTTCAGCGTCTGGCCTGTCGTTACCGCTTTGTACAAATACGGGCTGGACGAGTCGATTTCTTTGGTGAACAGGAACGGGGTATGAATGCGGGTTCCGGTCAGCTTGCCGGTGTTGTTATCGGTCGGGATGTACAGAGTGTGTTCCTGTGCCACCACTTCGATGCTGCCTTCGCGGTCCTTAACGTCTACAGACCCTTTAATGTCCGCACCGCCATCGTCTTTGAGCCAAAGATAAACAGGAATTGCCATGGTTTACTTCTCCATTTATTGAGTTAAAACGTCACGTTCATCCGCTGACGCTGGTGTTGTATCGGGTATCTGACAGGCATCTGCCTGCGGTACCAGACTGATTTCGACACGGCGGTTAAGCGCACGGCCTTCCGGGGTATCATTGGTTGCAACAGGCCGGCTTTCGCCGTAGCCCTGCACCGCAAAACAGCTTTCGGGCACGTCGCCGGTATCGCGCATCCAGTTACGCACCGCTTCGGCGCGTTTCTGCGAGAGTGTCTGATTGAGGGGGGGATTGCCGGTGTTGTCGGTATGTCCGCTGACAACAATCAACCAGCCCGGCCTGGCCTTGATACCCACCAGGGAGTTCACCAGCAGTTTGGTGGACCCCGCCTTCAGATCCGCTTTGCCGGAGTCAAAAAGCGACAGGTTGTCGAGGCGAACCGTTTTCGGTCCCTGTACGATTTTCTGGATAACGGGTGCCGGGGGGACTGGCGGAGCCCAGTCACTGACCGCCGCCTCAACAGGTGCCACAAGGCGCAATCCCTGGTACAGGCCCATGCGATAACGCAGCGGTTCTCCCCGACGCTGCCAGTCATCCAGCAGGCGACCGTCAGCCTGCAGGCGCTGTTGAGCCTGCGATTTTGGTGCCGGAGGCTCGCCACTGAGGCGATAGTAGAGTGCAAGATGGTCGCCCACGCTGCGGATAAGACGCTGGTTATTGATAAAAGACGCCAGCATCACCAGCGCGAGGAAAACGCCTGCGAGCAGGCCCACATGACGCCAGAACGCCATCCGTCGACTGATACCCCTGCGACGCGGCAGACCCGGAAGCAGCAGCTCTGGCAGAGGAAGCGGGTCTGCAGAATCAACCCGCTCCGGCGGCAATGCCGTTATGCTGGCAATATGCTGTTGCCAGAGGCTATTAGCCTGCCCGCTGACCGGCACCATGCAAAAACCCTGTGCACAAATCTTCAGTGCGGGCAGTTCTCCCTGCCGGGCTGTCAGCAAACTATCTATCTGACCCCCCTGCCAGCCCAGCAGGCTGTTAAGCCACAGCGCCTGACTCAGGCGACTAAAGCGCCCGGAGGGCTCGATTTCATTGAGCCAGTCAGCAAGCTGCCGGTTTCCCTGCCCGGGCTGATGGACCTGCATACCAGCACGGTGACTGACCGTGGTAAACCAGACCGGCACTTCCTGCACACAAGCCCCTGGCGGTGAAACCCAGGTCACGGACCATACAGGCGGCAAACCGCCCAGCCACGGGCGACACTGCACCACAGCACGCTGCCAGCCCCGAAGACACTGGGTAAAATCATCCGGGCTGTGATGGTGTTCAGGCAACGTCGCCAGCAGTACGGAAATCTGTGACACCAGCGCCGGTCGCACGAGGCTCAGGTGTTGCACCAGCAAAGGGAGTTGTTCTGCATCATTGACCCGCAGGTACCACCCCTGGCGGGTTTCACGGTGTTGGGTTTCGGACCCGAACAGCGCCGCAGAGTCCCCGCAGGCGAGGATGACCGCCCCCTGGAAGTCCTCCGGCGGCAGACTGTCCTCGGTCACGTGATTAACCGTTCCGTGACGGCGTTGCGATACTCGCCACTCCCGCCACAGCACGACGCCACAGACCAGGACAACCAGCAGGCAAAGCGCCACCTGGCTACTCACAGAGAGTGGCCAGAACCCCAGTATCAGCCACAGGGCAAAAAGACCCGCCAGTGCTGGCAGCAGAGCCCGGTAAATATCACGCATCGCTTACCCCGGCCTGATTATCTGGTTCACCATCTCGGTAAGAGATGAGGAGAGGAAAAACCAGAGCGCGACCAGCACCACGGTGCCGGCAAACCAGGACAGCCAGTACCACCGGCGACCGCTGCGCAGGCGCGATGCCCTGACGATAACCGGCGCATCCTGGGCAAGCTGAAACGGTGGCACCCGCTTACCCAACCTGCGCACCACATCCTCACGGCGTTCGTCATCCTGTGCACGGTACTGCCCTACAAAGCCCAGTTGCACCGTACGGTACAGGCAGGTCAGCACCGCCGTATCGGGCGCAGTTTCTTTGAGAAGCATGCGGATCCTTTCCCATAACTCCTCACCGGCGTTAAGCGTGCTAAAGAAGTACGCCTGCAGCGGATCGCGGTGCCAGGTCAGATAACCATCATCAGACGTGCCCCGGTTGAGTACGCTTTCATCCAGCAGGGCACACAGGGCATACACCATGTGATCCCGTTGGGTTTCGCTGTACCCCGCATCGGCCAGCGCGGTACGGGCCTCTTCCACCAGGCGGCGGGCCTGCCGGTAGAGCCGTTCACCGTCCCGGACTTCCTGCCCACCGCGCAACTGGCTCGCCATCAGCCAGCCGGGGTAAAAAATGCGTTCTATCTGGCTCAAATCGGAGGGTTTCATGTACGCAGCACCGCATAAAGTTCCAGTTTCACATCCCCCAGCGATTGCGGGGTGTAGAAGGTACAACTGCCGGCCTCCAGCATGGCTCGGGCGGCAGTTGTACTCAGATCCAGCGCAAAATACTGGTTCTCCAGGCGCAGCGGGATGGCCGCAGGAACATGGCTGAGCGGTTTAATCACCATGCCGCTCAGGGCCACGTTCACCACCTCGGAAACATCATCAAAACTGCCGGCCTTACATAGCTGCGGGAATTTCACCTGCAGATCATGGTTCGGCATGGAAGCACGCACGGAAAGGTAGAAGTCCGCCCCTTCACGCAAACGCGCATCGTGCAGTAATCCTTTCCAGATCTGCTCGTCTCGCTCGAGATGAATGCTGATTACCCGCGATGGCAGGCTCGCCTCGAGCAGGTTATCGAGCAGCGTCAGCAACGGCGGGAATACCTGCTCCGGCGCTTCATGCCGGTAAACCGGAATATCGGCGGCGTCATGCTCCAGTGAGAACGTCAGCAGACTGCCCACCAGACGGGCCAGTTCGCGATACAGCAGTTCGGGGTGACGGGTGGGATTTTGTAGCAGTTCTGCCAGTACCGGCTCAGCGCTGTTCAGGGCATTCAGCAACCAGAACAGAGAAACATCCGCAACGGCAAAGTCGGCCATCCGTTCGTTGCTTTCACGCCGCATAGCCATCAGGCGCTGGCGTCGTGCCTGAAGGCGTTTATAAATGTCACCCAGTTCCGCTATCAACAGCGGGCTCGCGGAAAGAGAAAGCAACGGAGGAATGAAGGTCAGATCCCGACTCCATTGCCCCTGAGCATTGCGCACGAGGCGTGTTACCGGACAGGTCAGCCAGGCGGCATTTTCCTGTGTAGACAACCTTAGTGTCATCGCATGGCGAAGGATGGCCAGTTCGCCGCGTTCGTTTCCGGCCAGTTCCTGCACCGGCACCCGCTCGGCTTTCCACCTGCGGGGGCGTTCACTGTCTCTCCCGTCATCAAGATTGCCGCCGTTGGCACTCAGCAACGGCAGCGCCAGTAGCACTTCTACGGTATCCTGCGCCTGTGCGGCGGACAGATCACAGACCGGCGGCAGATTGTCCGACAGGTCGGTATCCACCAGCGTGCCATCCGCAAATCGCACCACCAGATGGGTGGCATTGAGGCGGGACAAGGCCAGTCCGGCATCATCAAACGAAGCGGCCACCACGCCCCAGGGGTGAGCCAGCCCCATACGTGCGACCGTGTCGGTCACATGCGCATCCCACAGCGCCTGCTGCTGAAACTGTTGTGGGGCCAAAAAGGCCCCGTCTTCCCACAGTGGACGATAAATTTTCATCGTTTTCTGTCTATGCCTTAGCCTTCGGCATCTGGGAAACCAGCGACAGGTTGACGTCCATGCCTTCAACCTGGAAGTGCGGGATCGCATACAGTTTCACGCGGAAGAAGCCCGGATTATCGTCAATATCCTCCACGGTCACTTTCGCATCGCGCAGCGGGTGTGACGCCTGAAGTGAATCGCCCGGATCGGTCATTTCAGTCACCAGCGTGCGTACCCAGGTGTTTAGTTCCAGCTCCAGCAGACGACGGTCTTTCGTCGTGCCGATATTTTCACGCTGAATAAGCTTCAGGTAGTGCGCAATACGCGACAGCAGGAAGATGTACGGCAAACGGGAATTAATACGGCTGTTAGCCGTCGCATCCGCCGTGTCATACAGCGTCGGCTTTTGCGCGGAGTTAGCCGAGAAGAAGCAGGCGTAGTCGCGGTTTTTGTAGTACGACAGCGGGATAAAGCCGAGGTTGGCGAATTCAAATTCGCGGGTTTCCGGGATCATCACTTCAGACGGGATCTTCACCTGATTGCCGGTGCCCAGGTCATACAGGTGGATCGGCAGGTCCTGCACCGCACCGCCGGCCTGCGGGCCGCGAATCTGCACGCACCAGCCGTTGCTGATGAAGCTTTTCACCATATTGGCTGCAAAGGCAAAGGAGGCGTTGGTCCACAGGTATTTGTCGTGGTCTGGGCCTTTCACCTCTTCGACGTAGTTGAAGCTGCGCACCGGCACAGTGTCCGGGCCGTACGGCAGGCGGCCCAGCACGCGCGGCATCACCAGACCGATGTAGCGGGAATCGTCCGTCTCGCGGAAGGATTTCCACTTGATGTATTCGGCGCGGTCGAAGTAGTTACCAATGTCCTTGATAGCCGCGACCTCTTCCATTTTGTCCTTAAGGAAAAATTTCGGACCCGCAGAACCGATGAACGGCATATGGGCGGCAGCGGACACTTTGGAGATATTACGCAGCAGCGCTATGTCCTGTGCAGAGGCATCAAACTCGTAGGCAGAAATCAGCGCGGCAATCGGCTCTCCGCCCGGAGAATCGTATTCTGCGGTATATGTGTGCTGGTATAATCCGCTCTGAATAATCTCCGGCGCGTCTTCAAAATCCTGACGGAGGTCATCTTTCGACACGTCCAGCAGTTCGATTTTGACGTTCTGACGGAAGTCAGTTTTGTCGACCAGGGACTTCACCCCGCGCCACAAAGACTCAACCTTTTGAAATTCCTGATGATGCATGACTGCATCCAACTGGCGGCTAATCTGAAAATCCAGCTCGGCGATATGGTGGTCAATCAGGGTTTTGTCCAGCTTTTCAACTTTTGAACCCGCTTTGCTCAGGCACTCCAGAAACACCTGCATGCCGGCGGTCAGACGCTCATCGGCCGTCGCATCCGACATTGCCTGGTTGTCCTGCCAGATATCAAGCGCACTCAGCTCTGACACCGGGTTCAGGTTGATTTTTTCAAACAGGGTGGCATACACACCACCTGCTTCCAGGCGATCCGGCACGATACTTTCCCCGCCGGCAGCATTTTCATTTTTCACAAACATCAGCATCTTCTCTTCGTTAATCCGTTAAACATCACGACCGTCAGGCTTGTTTTGGTGCCAGGGCAGACAGCTCATTGCGCAGTTCTGCGCTAAGCGTTGGGTCAAGCAGGATTTTTTCCAGCTCTTTGCGGAAGGTCGCGTTGTCCAGCAAGTTAGCCTTCAGGTCGCGCAGCAGATTACGCATGGCAAGCATCGCCTTGAGCTGCGGGATTTGACGGGCTACCTGCTCCGGCTCGAAGTCTTTCATCTGAGCGAAGGAGAGGCTGACGTTTTCCTCACTGCCGTCACCGGCCAGGGTGTTTTCTACAGAAAGATTGACGGAGGGGGAGAATTCGGCGAGCACGCTGTCGAAGTTGTTTTTATTGACGTCGACTTTTTCACGCTCAGACGCCGGACGTTGCTCGGCACCGTTGCTGTAATCGCCCATCACCATCAGTTTGAGAGGTAATTCGACTTTCTTCTGTGCACCGCCGGTATGCACACTCAGTTGGATATTAACGCGAGCCTTTGGGATCTCGGATTGATAGGAATTAGACATGGCTGATCCTGTTCTATGGAGTAATAGAAACGGTCAATACCAGTGAGAAATTAATAAGAACGGCTTACCATCCCAGCACAACCCCCCTGTTCACGTCATCCGACGTGAATCAAAAATCAGGCGTCAAAAGCAAGCACATTCCATTCACCAGCATGCTGACACTGTGTTTTTTTGGTATTTATCTGAAAAGGAAAAATTCGGATAAACCCCTATGGACGGAGTTTAGAAACGTTGGTTATGTGATTGGAAGTAAAATTATGTAACATAATATTTCAAATAATGCATGTGGCAAAAAAAGATCATCTTTCTGATTTATAAGAAATTTCTTACGACACCTCTGCAAGGCCCATGGAATAAGGGTGTGCAGCAAATGATCAATTTGACTTAGGGCTAAAAATTGCACAAAAAACTCAAATCTCATGAGGGAGCTGATTTTTTAGTTTTTTATTAAAAATGAGATCTCGTCCGTTACCGGGTAAACGGAAGATAGCGTGTGACCTAAGAAGCAATAGTTTTTATTTTTTCTTAAGTTAGGCTTATTGATAGTCGCCGGGGAAATCAGAAAGGTTGACGGTGTGGCTCGCTCATATCTCTTCCCGCAGTGAGAGATATGAGCCCGATAGACACGGCGCAGAACGCCTGAAGTGCACCGATATTTCTTATCAGCTTCAGCCCATCCCTTGGCGATAAACAGAGGGTGAAACACCGTGAACCTGGCGGAAGCGATTACTGAAGTGACTGGAAGAGTAGAACCCACAGCGTAATGCAATATCAGTAAGTGAAAGCTGCGGCTGTGCCAACAATTGCTGTGCGCGCTGCATGCGGCGACGCATAATAAATTGATGAGGTGCCTCGCCAACGGCGTGACGGAACATGCGGGCAAAGTGAAACTCACTTAAGGCTGCTTCCTGCGCCAGCTCCGTGAGCGTTAAAGGTTGCTCGAGATTCGCGTCAATAAACTCCATCACCCGACGCTGTACCGCTGGCGCCAGCCCGCCACGCACCTGCGGTAATTGCCATTGAACGTCACTGTACTGCTGCAACAGATGTGTCAGAAGCAGCGTTGAGGCACTGCTCAGCATGAGCTGGTTAGCGGGCTGTTGCCAGTCGCAGCTCAGCAAAAAATGGCGATAGAGTTGGGTGATACGATCGTCATCGGCGAACACTTTTTGATCGAGCGTGAGCCGCGCAGGACTGCGATCCCACGTCTGTTCCGCCAGCTGGCGCATCTGCGTTTCGGTACAGTAAAGGTGTACAAACGACAAGTTTGCTCGCACATCCCAGGTGGATTCGGTTCCTGCGGGCATTAAACAAAAGCGATCGGGACCGCCTCCGTTACGCCAGCCGTGCGGCGTTTTATGCCATGTGTCATAACCGTCGGCAACGTAGAGACTGAGCGTGTGATGATCGCTGAGGTTGGTCACCCGCACGCCACGGTTAAACCACGCCGCCAGCTGAACACCGCTATTTAAATGCACCGTATCGCGTAACTGCGCATTGGCGCGTTGCAGAATATCAAACGTCTGGTAGGTGCTCATCGTCGCATCGGTCCCTTAAACACATGCGGTGAGTTTACGGCGGAAGGCGGACAGAAAACAGGTCTCATCGGGACGACTGCGAAAAATGCGCAAGAATTTGCAAGTTCAGCGCAGCCCGGTGCAAGCCAGCCTGCCAGAGGCGGCATACACTGCGCCCATTCTGGTGTGGAGAATCGCAATGAACCTGTTTTTATACCTTTCCGTCGTCATTATTTGGGGCACCACCTGGATTGCCATTTACGCACAACAGGCTGCGGGCGGCAGTGCTGTCACCGTGGCGGTGTTCTGGCGATTTCTACTGGCTGCTGGGGTGATGTTGGTGGCGCTGCGTCTGTTCAAACGCCTGCAGAGCTTAACGCTGCGCGATCACCTGTTTTGCCTGTTACAAGGCTGCTGTGTTTTCGGCTTCAACTTTGTCTGTTTTTATCATGCAGCCGCGTGGATCAGCAGTGGACTGGAGTCGGTGATCTTTTCGATGGCGGTGCTGTATAACGCTCTCAACAGTTGGATCTTCTTTCGTCAACGACCTTCAGCACGCCTCTTCCCCGCCGCCTTGCTGGGTATTGGCGGTATCGTCGCCCTGTTTTGGCATGACCTGCGTGACACCCAAGCTTCAGCCGAGTTGCTGTGGGGCATTGGATTAAGCGCACTCGGTACGCTGGGCTTTTCGTTTGGCAATATGATCAGTAATCGCCATCAGCGCGTGAAACGCGATGTGTTGACCACCAACAGTTACGGCATGCTCTATGGCGCGTTAGTGATGGCGGCGTTATCGCTGGTGCAAGGTGAATCGCTGCAACCCACCTGGAACGTGCAATGGTTGGGGGCATTAAGTTATCTGGCAATATTTGGCTCGGTGATTGGCTTTGCTGCGTATTTTACGTTGGTAGGCCGTATTGGATCGAGTCAGGCCGCCTATTGCACGCTGCTGTTCCCGCTGGTCGCATTGGCATTATCAACCCGCTATGAAGGGTATGTTTGGCACGCAAGCGCCATCCTTGGCCTTGTCATGATCTTGCTGGGCAATTTAGTGATGTTTGCCCGCTGGCCGACGATCCGTCGCCGCGCTATTGCTTGACTGGATTGCGGGTTTCGGCCCGCATTCTGTTGAGTGTCAGGCCCATTGTTGTTGGTTTATATTAAGTTTCTGTGGTTGATTGATGGCTTTACGCGCAATCCAGTAAAGCAACACACGCTCATCGTCACTATCACGATCGGCCATCGACAGCAGCTTCAACGCCAGAGTCGACTTTGTTACCGGCTGTTGTTCTACGCTCAGTTCAATCACAGCCTGACCGATAATGCAGCACACTTCATTCTCGCTGGTAACGGATTCATATGTACGGTCTTTCATATTTCCTCCTGATAAGTGAACCCTTAGCCTGGCAAAAAAACTACAAACCTGCTTTCACAACGCGCTGATTGAAACATTATCTTACGGCTAATTACCGTTACTTATTACTTTGCCGCTTCGGTTACATTTAGCGGTCAAACCGTTCATACCCGCTTAGTGGCATTTCATTCCGTTTACCGTTGCGTTCATTCCGTTGTTTCTCCTGCGCGCGAAAGCCTGAAGTAACCTGAATGCAGTTTCCAGATTCCCAGGCGGGAGAGATAAGTCATGAATCAGACTCAACAAGCGTCTTACCAGCGTACGCGCTGGCTTACCCTGATCGGCACCGTGATTACGCAGTTTGCACTGGGTTCGGTTTACACCTGGAGTTTATTCAACGGGCAGTTATCACAAAAACTGGATGCCTCAGTCAGTCAGGTGGCGTTCTCGTTTGGACTGCTCAGCCTGGGTCTGGCTGTCGCGTCGTCATTGGCGGGTAAATTGCAGGAACTGTTTGGCGTACGTAACGTGACGATTGGCGCGGGCATTTTAATGGCGCTGGGCTTTTGGCTGACAGCCCATGCGGACAACCTAATGATGCTCTATCTCAGCGCCGGCATTTTAGTGGGTCTGGCGGATGGCGCGGGTTATCTGATGACATTATCGAACTGCGTTAAGTGGTTTCCTGAGCGGAAAGGCATGATTTCAGCCTGTGCGATTGGTGCATATGGTTTGGGAAGCCTGGGTTTCAAATTCATCTGTGGCGCGCTGCTCACACGCTTTGGTCTGGAGCAAACCTTCATTATTTGGGGTCTGCTGGCGATGTCGATGATTATCATCGGTGCCTTGATGATGCGTGAAGCACCACAACAAAGCGCAGCGAATGCCATTCGCGAACGAACACGTGATTACACGCTGGCGCAATCGGTACGCTTACCGCAGTACTGGATGTTGGCGTTGATGTTCCTGACTGCCTGCATGAGCGGTTTGTACGTTATCGGGGTGGCGAAAGATATTGGTGAAGGCTTGGTGCATTTGACAACGCAAACTGCTGCAAACGCGGTAACGGTGATTGCGATTGCTAACCTCAGCGGCCGTTTAATCCTCGGCGTGTTGTCAGATAAGATGGCGCGTATTCGCGTCATTTCACTGGCGCAGATTGTGTCACTGACCGGTATGAGCGTATTGCTCTTCACCCAGATGAATGAAACCACCTTCTTCTTATCAGTCGCCTGTGTCGCCTTTAGTTTCGGCGGCACGATTACCGTGTTTCCGTCATTGGTCAGTGATTTCTTCGGCCTGAATAATTTGACCAAAAACTATGGATTAATTTATCTCGGCTTTGGTATTGGTAGCGTGATGGGATCGCTGGTGGCTTCGCTGTTCGGTGGATTCACTGTCACCTTCAGCTTGATTATGACGTTATTAGTGATCTCACTGTTTTTGTCATTGACCGTTCGTCTACCGCAGCGTGATGCCCCCGGCAAGCAGCTGTTACAGCGCAACTGATCCGCACATACCCTGCGGCACAATAGTGCTGAAAAAAGGGCTGCATGCGTTGCAGCCCTTTTTCGTTTTAGCCGCGAAACAGCGGCTCAGCAAGACCTGCAATATCAAGCTCCACCGAAAAAATGTCGCCTGATTGCGGGTAGCGTGCCAGCTCTTCCTCGGTACGATCTTCACGTGAACTGGTGATATAGAGCGTCTTCAAATCCGCGCCTCCGAACGCCACCATGGTGGGCCATTTCACTGGCAGGGCGATTTCATCAACAATCTCTGCGCTGTTGGGATCGATACGCACTACGCGCCCGCCATCAAATTGCGCAGACCAGTAAAAGCCTTCACTGTCGACCGCGGCGCCATCGGGCAAACCGCCTTTTGCATCAAAACGGCGGAAGAGTTCGCGTTCGCCCGGTTCGCCGCTCTCATTCAACGGATAGCGATATAACACCTCGTTCGGCGTATCGCTGTGATACATCCAGCGGCGATCGGCGGAAAAAGCCAGGCCGTTTGAGATTTTTATGTCACGCGCTTTTACTTCCAGTTCCAACGCTGAATTGACTCGGCACAGCAGGCCACCGTTTTTGTCTTGTGGTTCCCAAAGACTGCCACACCAAAAGTTGCCCCAGGGATCGACGCGTCCGTCGTTGAAACGGCTTTTCGCCGCAATGCCCGGATTGTCTGCCACTTTGCGCTGTGGCTTGCCTTGCGCATCCAGTAACCACACACCGCTACGAAGCGCTGCAATCAAGCCGCCCTCTTCCCGTAAGCCAATGCATCCCACTTCTTCAACCTGCGGAAAGGTCTTCACTTCACCACTGCGTGGATCAAAGCAGTGGATAGCGGGTGCCAGAATGTCAACGCACCATAAAACCTGCTCCTTGACTGACCACAACGGGCATTCGCCTAATTCAGCTTGTAAAGCTAACGCTGTTTTAACTGTATGTGGCATTGCTCTCTCCCAATCAGATAACCTGATAATAATGTAGCGGCAATTTCGCCCGGAATGAGAATTATTTTCTCTTGATTTTAGGACTATTCTCGCCGATAGTATTTTCTATTCAGTGAATTCTGATTGGATTATATTTTCTTGCTGCAAAAAACCGCACTTTGTAATACTCCGAAATATCTCTCTAAATAACTCTACATTTTGTGCATCTTCACTCCATTTTTCCGGCGTAATGTCGTAGTCATCGGAAAAGAGGAGAACTTTCCATGAAAAATATTATTAAAGTCGCTTCGGTGTTTGCGCTAATTACTTTACTTAGCGGCTGTATCATTGGACCGCGACACGGCGGCGGATATCATGGAGGCGGAGGTTATCATGGAGGGCATCACGGCGGTTATCATGGCAATAACCATGGCGGGTATCATCGCCGCTAACGGGCAAAGATTTCACACAGCATAAAATAAAAATAAGATCAGGGCGGGACAATGTATCCCGCCCTTTTTTATTAACTCTTCACCGCATAATTACATTGATACCAAGCCTTCTTCAGACCTGGAATATGGCTATCCTGCGCCGGTAAAGATTCAACTTTATCAAATCCTTTCTTATTGCAATATTCCGCCAGATCAATGTCCAGCGCGTCTTTATTAACTTTCTCTGGATCAAAACGATATTGCACTGTATTTGAACGGGTATCTTCATCAATGCGTTCAAATGCTCCCGGTTTGTTGGCAGTACAACCGCTCAACAGAATAAGCGCCAGTGCGCCCGTTAATAATTTATTCATTTTTTCATGTCCTCACATTGCCGCGCAGTGTAAGCCGCTACAGCAGACGCATCCATAGGATTAATGCGCGAATTCTTTCAATATCACGAGATTTCACCGATTAAATCAATAAGATTAAACGGCTATATCTATCATCAACGGCGTGACAAGATGCATTCAGACAAAACGAAGTCTGTACCACACCAGGTAAAATCCAGAAGAAAAACTCATCTTGACCTTTCTAGCCCGCGCTGAGCGGGCTTTTTTTTGCCTGCTAGCCGGAAAGTGCAATCATTCTACGAAGCAAATTGGCCGCTTGCTTGTCAGGTAATGCGAGAATCGCGCTATAAAGATCGATCGACATCACGCACATTGATGAACGATCTACAGCGGTATCGGCTGGCATGTTCAATTGCTGCAGCTTATCTCCCCATTTTTTATAGAGATGTGCCACGATATTTTGCAGATCCCGCTGGGCTGTGACTTTATCCATTGGCTGTTCCGCGCCAGTGCTGGCCAGCAACAGCTGTTCCATCGCCTGCGCGTCCAGTTTATTCAACTCGGCAGAAAGGGTTTTCTCAACATTCACACCGCCGCTAACTTGCGGATAAAGATAGCGAAAGCAGAGCTGAGGATCGCGCTGGTTCAGCGCCTGCATCTCTTGCACTGAAACACCGATATAATTGACGACGGCTTTATCTGATGCGCGCATCAAACGCTGATTAATGACGTCCGCCAGCCAACCACGCAGTTCGCCAATCGCCTGCTGCGGTGATTCACCCGCACGGGTTTTGTGCAGGAACTCCTGTACCAGCAATTGCCACAGCGCAGGTTCCTGCTGTTGTAAAACGCGATAACCGGGCGTTTGTGACAGCAGCAGCACCGCTTTTTCGCGCTGCTGCGCTTGCTGCTGCTTGGGTTGTACCCAACTGAACCAGAGTAAATTCGCCAGGAGCAGCGGAAAAACAAAAATAAGCACGCCTTGCCAGGCTCGCAGTCGCGTCGTTTTTATCAGCACGATGATAATCAACGCCAGCAGCGCAAAAGCCACCAGCGTAATGATGAACAGAGAGGTCATGCGGAAAAGTTAGTCCTTACGAACGTCAATTAAAACCGGGCAATGGGCTCGTTCAATCACAGAAGCACTCACCGATCCTTTCAGTAAGCGATTAAAGGATGAAAGATGGCGACGACCCATAATAATCATGCTGGTTTGAAGCTGTTCCGACTGGGCAATGATGGTATCAGCCGCTTCGCCCGCCAGGATCATTCCGCGCGCATTTACGCCAGCACGTAACAGTAATGCCAATGCACGGCGCACCACCATCTCGGCACTGTTTTGCTCATCTTGCGCGGCAAGGAAATCAGCGGGATCTTCACCTGCATCAATCTCAATCGGTTGGTTGCAAGAGGAATAAGATGGGTCAATGCAGCACAGCACCACAACCTGCGCGTTATGCGCCAGCGCTTCATCAGTGGCCAACGAAATAACTTTTTCAGAGACCGGCGAATTATCAATGGCCATTAACAAGGTTTTCATCAAAGGGTTATCCTTCTACAGCGGCGATTTTGCCAATTTCGCGCACCAGCGCGTCTTTGCACTTGAGTATTTCTTCACGATAGCGAGCTTCGTGCTTAAGAAATCGTGCAGTCGGTACCAGTAAAGAGACAGAGAAACGGCCAAACAGCGTATCTAGCGCCACCGCCATGGTGGAGATGCCTTCCAGCGTTTCCCCCCGATCGTAAGAGATGCCGGTTTCACGTACTTCCGCGATTCGTTCAAGCAATTGAGGCAGGGTTTTCACCGTCATTTCAGTGAGTTCACGGTAAGCTTCACCCACCATAACCCGCACATCTTCATCGCTTTCTAACGCCAGCAATGCCCGACCACCAGACGTACTGTAAAGCGGAAGATTCAACCCTATACGCGGCACTACGCGCAGTTCACGCGTTGCCACCACATAATGCACGATAGCCAATTGTGTGCCGCTGGCGCGCGCCAGTGAAACGGTTTCGTTGATGTCGGCGCACAATTTTTCCAGCAGCGGCTTCGCTAAATCCACCACATCGGTGTGCACGCTTGAAATAAGTTTGAGCAGCGCCGGGCCAAGTCGCAAACCCCCTGCGCCGGTACTGCGTACCAATTGCGCACTGTCGAGCGCCGCAACAATGCGTTGTACCGTTGAGCGGGGTAAATCAACCGCCTGCGCGATTTCTCCCAAGCTCATGCCGCCTGGGTGTTCTCCCAGGGCGTTTAAGATTTTTGCTGCGCGAGCGATAACCTGAATACCACCGGTTTTTTCATCCTCGCGGCTGGATGGAAGTTGAGCCATAGCGTCGTCCTGTTTGAGCTGCCCTACTGTAACGCGAAAAAAACACTTTTTACAGCCTGTACCACATTGCAATACAGCATATCGGGATGTAAGATTACGACCTGTATCACATCGCAATACACTGCATCATAAAAACAAGAGATCACCTGCTATGACCGTCAAGCCAGCCCCCGCGCCGGCGCTCCATCCTTTTACTCTGCGCCTTGCGCTGGGTTTGATCGGCGTATTAATTGCTGCACTGACCACGGGATTAAACGATCGCGTTACCGATATCGCTTTAGCTGATATTCGTGCGGCTATCGGCATCAGCTACGATCAAAGTAGCTGGATAATTTCTGCTTATCAGGCCGCCGAAGTGGCGGCGATGATGATCGCGCCTTGGTTTGCCGTTACCTTCTCGCTACGCCGCTTCACATTAACGGTGGCGGCGGGTTTTATGCTGACCGGCATTCTGCTGCCATTGATGCCAACCCCGGCAATGTTTATCGGTTTACGCGTATTACAGGGTTTATTTGGCGGTGCGCTGCCGCCGATGCTGATGACCGTTGCGTTGCGCTTTCTGCCGCCACCGCTAAAACTGTATGGTCTTGGTGCTTATGCCTTAACCGCGACGTTTGGCCCTAATATGGCCGCATCGTTGGCAGCGTTCTGGACCGATGATGTCAGCTGGATGTTTGTGTTCTGGCAAGTCGTGCCCGCGATGCTTATCGCAATGGTATTGATTGGCTACGGATTGCCACAGGATCCCCTGCGTATTGAACGTTTTAAGCAGATTGATCTGTTTGGCATGCTCACCGGTTGCAGCGCCATGTCACTGCTGATCCTGGTGCTCACTCAAGGCGAACGCCTCGACTGGCTCGATTCGCCGTTAATTGCCGGCATGCTGCTGACCGCGCTGCCGCTGTTTGTGGTGTTCCTGATTAACGAATGGTTTCATCCGCTGCCCCTGTTTAAGTTACAGATGCTGCAACGCCGTAATCTGACACATGGATTACTGGCGCTGGCAGGCGTATTGATCGTTTCGCTTTCAGGATCTGCCCTGCCTTCCGCTTACTTTGCTCAGGTTGAAGGTTTCCGTACTGTGCAGTTTGCACCGCTGGCGTTAACCATCGGCCTGCCGCAGTTGCTCATCGCCCCACTGATTGCGGCGTTGCTCAATATTCGCTGGATTGACTGTCGCTGGATGCTGGCGGCGGGACTGGGATGTTTAGTGACTTCCTCTCTTTTAGGGATGCAGATCACCAGCGACTGGGCGCGAGAAAACTTTTGGCTGATTCAAATCCTGCAAGCTTTCGGACAGCCGATGGTGATCTTGCCGATATTGATGACCGCGACCAGCGTGGTCGCACCGCCGGAGGGGCCTTTTGCCTCAGCAATGTTTAATACCGTGCGTGGTTTTTCCAGCATTGCGGCATCAACGTTAGTGAGCTGGTTTGTCAGCCACCGTGAGCAGTTTCACTCCAATATTTTGATCAACAACGCGGCCAACCGTTCGTGGTTAATGACCGCATCAGAGAGTAGCCAGGCCAACAGTAGCCATCCGCTGTTGCCTGACGGCAGCGTTAGCGCGACCGAAAACCTCAGTGGTTTTGCAACATTAATAAAGCATCAGGCGCTGGTATTGAGTCTTAGCGATACCTGGCTGCTGCTGATTGGCTTTGCCGCCTTCCTGCTTTTATTGACAGCCATTGTGCCGAAGCGCGTCTGGCCACCACAAACTTTGATTCAACCCGTATCACCGACGTCGAGATAATTGAATATGCGTGCTTTAGTAATGAGAAAAACTGTGCTGCTGAGCCTGCTATTGCTGGTTTTACTGGTCATGGCCTTTTTTGTCTGGTCTGCGATGACCGACAACGATCACCGCACCAATGATGCTTACGTCAATGCCGACTACACGTTAGTTGCGCCAAAAGTGTCCGGCTATATCGCCAGTGTAAATGTGCAGGATAACCAGCAGGTAAAAGCGGGCGACGTGTTGGCAACGCTGGACGATCGAGATTATCGCGTGGCACTGGAAAGTGCCGCAGCAGATTTGCAAGTGAGCCAGGCCAAACTGCTCAGCAGTCAGGCGCAGCTAGAACAGCAGCAATCCGTGATTGATCAGCAAAAAGCCAGCGTTGCGGCCAGCCAGGCATCTGCGCAATACGCCGGACAAAGTGCCGATCGCTACAATCGCCTGTATAAAAGCGGCACTGTGGCGGCTGATGATCAGCAAAAAGCCAGTTCGACCCAGCGCTCAGCACAGGCGGCGGTGCGCCAAAGTCAGGCGGCATTAGCCTCAGCAATGAAAGAAGTGGGCGTGTTACAGGCAGCAGTGGGTTCGGCAGAAGCCGATGTCGCAGCGGCTAAAGCCAGCGTTGATCAGGCGCGACTTAATCTCTCTTACACGCGCATCACTGCGCCCGTGTCGGGTATGGTGGGTCAACGATCCGTGCGTTTGGGTGCCTACGTTTCTGCCGGCACTCGCCTGCTGGCGGTCGTCCCGCTGCAGCAAACTTACATCACCGCCAACTATCTTGAGACGCAATTAGCGGATGTCCGGCCAGGTCAGCGCGTTAACGTGACAGTGGATGCGCTACCCGGTAAAACCTTTGTAGGCCGCGTTGACAGCATTGCTCCAGCCACCGGCGCCACCTTTTCTGCCATCTCTCCCGACAACGCAACAGGTAACTACACTAAAGTCGTTCAACGCCTGCCAGTGAAAATTGTGCTGGATAGCGAGCAGCAAAATCTGGCGCAATTACGGGTAGGCATGTCCGCGATCCCTGAAATTCAGGTGCGTTAAATTTTGTGAGTAATATCTCAGTATCACCCTATTTCATTTACGACTGAATCCGCGTAAATTAGCGCCCGATCCTGTTCTGAGTTGCTCAGATCGACCCGAGAAAAAGCGTTTCGTGGTAGTAAGCGGAGACCTTGTTCTCAATCTGTTCGCGTTGCGCTGGCCGGGGATCGCCATCATCGTAACCGCTCAGAGGAGTTGTTTTGTGAAATATGCCTTGATGGGAATTTCGTTTTTCGTGTTGCTGTGGGTTGGCACTTTTGTGCTGATGCTGTAACGCCGCAGGGGGCGACATCGCTGTCGCCCCAGTTGGCTTTTACGCCTCTTCTTCCAGACTTTTTACGCTGCCCGGCAGAATGCCATCGGCGCGAAACATCGCTTTAATTCCCCGCACCGCCTGCCGAATACGATCGCTGTTCTCAATCAGAGCAAATCGCACATGGGTATCGCCGTAATCACCAAAACCGATGCCCGGCGAGACGCAAACTTTCGCTTCTTGCAGCAGATGTTTAGCAAACTCCAGCGAACCCAGATGCGCATAGTGATCGGGAATCTTGGCCCAAACGTACATTGAAGCTTTTGGATTATCGACCATCCAGCCCGCCTCGTGCAGCCCTTTTACCAGCACATCACGTCGACGTTTATACTGCTCGGCAATATCGCGCACGCATTGCTGATCGCCTTCCAGCGCCGCAATGGCAGCAACCTGTAGCGGCGTGAAGGTACCGTAATCGTGGTAACTTTTTATCCGCGCCAGCGCTGAAACCAGCTCTTTGTTGCCAACCATGAAACCGATTCGCCAGCCCGCCATATTGTAACTTTTTGACAAGGTAAAGAACTCTACCGCCACGTCGCGGGCGCCGGGCACCTGCATAATCGACGGCGCTTTCCAACCGTCATAGACGATGTCAGCGTAGGCAAGATCGTGAATCACCAGCACGTTGTACTGTTTAGCCAGCGCAATGACGCGCTCGAAGAAATCGAGTTCCACGCACTGTGCGGTGGGATTGGACGGGAAGCCCAGCACCATCATCTTGGGTTTGGGATAGCTTTCACGGATGGCGCGTTCCAGTTCGTTGAAGAAATCAACGCCCGCCACCAGTGGAACAGAACGCACCTGCGCACCCGCAATCACCGCACCATAGATATGAATCGGATAGCTGGGATTTGGCACCAGCACGGTATCGCCGTGATCGAGGGTAGCCAGCATCAGATGCGCCAGACCTTCCTTCGAACCGATGGTGACAATGGCCTCCGATTCTGGATCGATTTCAACCTCATAACGCTCGGCGTACCAGCGCGAAATGGCGCGACGCAGGCGTGGTATGCCTTTGGACGTTGAATAGCCATGCGTGTCGTCTCGCTGGGCAACCTGACACAGCTTTTCCACGATATGGGGCGGCGTTGGGCCGTCAGGATTTCCCATCGAAAAGTCGATAATATCTTCGCCGCGTCGACGCGCAGCCATCTTCAGTTCGGCAGTGATATTGAAAACATACGGAGGTAAACGTTCGATACGCGAGAAACGACGGGGTGTGCTGTTATCAGCCATGGAGTCCTCTGGATTACGTTAGCGCCCGGACCGTCCGAGCGACGCTGGTCACTGCGGTGACCTGAACAAGAACATAACGTGGCGATAACAAGTTTGTCGAGAGCCGCAGAAAATTATTTTATTTTTCCTGATTCAGCCGACCCAGCACCCAATCGTTTACCCAACGACCGTTTAGCAGATAATTATCCCGCAGTGTACCTTCAAGCTGAAAACCGTTTTTTTCCAGAATCCGCCGCGACGGCCAGTTGCCCTCAATCACCATCGCCTTGAGTTTGTGAAAATCAGCTCTGAGCAAAAACTCACACAGCGCCGCCAGCGCTTCACTGCCAAAACCCTGGCCGCAATGACGGCTTAACAGCATGTAGCCCACTTCCGCCTGACGATAAGGCGCCCATTCCGGGCTACAACCAAACAGGCCAATAGCTTCACCGTTATCGCGCCGCCGCGCGACCAGACACAACATGTGAAAACTGGTGGTTTGCCATGGTGCGAGGCGCTCGTGAAAACGCTGGCGCAGGTCGGCCTCATCAGGAATTTCACTCACCCACGTCATGGTGGTGTGGTCTTCATGTACGGCGCGAAACAGCTGCCAATCTTCAGACTTCAACGTACTTAAAATTAATCTGGATGTGGTTAAGTGCATTACTCTGCTCCCGTTCGCGGCGAGTTAGTGGTTACTGGCACGCTTTGTCCTGGCAACATAGCAAACCGGTTGATTGACAACCAGCGTCTCGCACATGAAAAACAGATCCCCTTTTTATCACTCAACCTTTCCTCTTTTGTGATTTTTAAGCAGATAAATTGATCTGGCGAAGAAACATCGCGCTTAACGTTGATCGCTGCTAGCGGATCGCGATCACATTTTTTATCATGGCTATCACCTTTTCCTACCAAGGGTCGCCTGTGTCTTCCCACTTCACGATGTTGCTGGCGGTGTTTGATCGTGCCGCGTTGATGTTGATCTGCCTGTTTTTTCTGACGCGCACTCGCCTTTTTCGCCAATTGCTGCAAAAAGATGAACACACGCCGCTGGAGAAAGTGGCAGTCACCGGCATCTTTTCACTGTTTGCGCTGTTCAGCACCTGGTCAGCCGTTGAGGTAGACGGTTCACTGCTTAATGTCCGCGTGATAGCGGTGATGGCCGGCGGCATTCTGTTTGGTCCTTGGGTCGGCATCGCCACCGGTATTATCGCGGGTTTGCATCGTTTCCTGATCGATATCCACGGCGTGACCTCGGTGCCTTGCCTCATTACCAGCATCATTGCCGGAGTTGTGGCTGGCGGCATTAATCGTCGGGTGTTAAAAGAGCATCGCTGGCGCGTCGGTATTCTTGGCGGCATGCTGTGCGAAAGCCTGACGATGCTTTTGATCGTGCTGTGGGCGCGCCCCACCTCTGTTGGTATAGCGATTGTGTCTGAAATCGCGCTACCGATGATTTTAGGTGCCTCCAGCATTGGCTTGATCGTGTTGCTGGTGCAAAGCGTCGAAGGTGAAAAAGAGGCAATCGCCGCACGGCAGGCCAAGCTGGCGCTGGATATCGCCAATAAAACCTTGCCGCTGTTTCGTCAGGTAAACAGCGAATCATTGCGTAAAGTTTGCGATATTATTCGACGTGATATCAAAGCAGATGCGGTGGCAATGACCAACAAACAGCAGATTCTGGCCTATGTCGGTTATGGCGAAAAAAACTATCAGCACGGCGACGATGACATCAGCCCCACCACTGCACAGGCCATTGCCAGTGGAAAAATAATCATCAGAAACAACGATGAAGCGCATCGAACCAAAGATATTCATTCGATGATTGTGATCCCACTGTGGGAGAAGGGCAAAGTCACCGGCACGCTGAAAATCTACTATCGCCGCGCTCACCGCATTACGGGATCGTTAAAAGAGATGGCGATTGGCCTGTCGCAAATCATCTCTACGCAATTAGAAGTGTCACGCGCCGAACAGCTACGTGAAATGGCCAATAAAGCGGAACTGCGTGCTTTGCAGAGTAAAATAAATCCCCATTTTCTGTTTAACGCACTGAACGCAATCTCCTCTTCCATTCGCTTAAATCCCGATACGGCGCGCCAGTTGGTGATCAACCTTTCTCGCTATTTGCGCTACAACCTTGAGCTTAATGACGATGAAATCATCGATATTAAAAAAGAGTTGTGGCAGGTCAAAGATTACATTGCGATAGAGCAGGCACGCTTTGGTGACAAGCTCACCATGATTTATGACGTTGATGAGGATTTGCACTTTTCACTGCCGAGCCTGCTGATTCAGCCGCTGGTGGAAAATGCCATCGTACACGGTATTCAGCCCTGTAAAGGCAAAGGTGTGGTCACGCTAAGCGTCAGGGATTTAGGCGATCGGGTGCGTATTTCAGTGCGCGATACCGGACAAGGAATCAGTGACGATGTGATAGCGCGAGTGGCACGTGATGAGATGCCTGGAAATAAGATTGGCCTGCTTAATGTGCATCACCGCGTAAAGCTGCTATCCGGTCAGGGATTAACCCTTGTGCGCCACCAACCCGGCACAGAAATTTCTTTCACCTTGAGTAAAAACGGCCAGTTACTGGTGGGGAGCCTTGCGTGAAAGCGATCATCGTTGAAGATGAATTTTTAGCCCAGCAAGAGTTAAGCTGGATGATTCAGCAACACAGCCAAATTCACATTGAAGCCTGTTTTGATGATGGACTGGATGTCCTGAAATACCTGCAACAACATCGCGTTGATGTGATCTTTCTCGACATCAATATCCCGTCGCTGGACGGCATGTTGCTGGCGAAGAATATTAATCAGTTCGCCCATAAACCGTTGATTGTTTTTATTACTGCCTGGAAAGAACATGCTGTGGAGGCGTTCGAACTTGAGGCTTTTGACTACATTCTTAAGCCCTATCACGAATCACGCATTGTCACTATGCTCAGCAAGCTGGAGGCGACCTGGCAACAGCAGCATACGCAAACGCCTGCCGCCCATGTCTCGCAGACCGTAAATTTGCAAAAGGATGAGCGCATCATCGTTACTGACGTCAATGATATTTATTACGTCGAAGCGCATGAAAAATTGACGTTTGTTTATACCCGACGCGAAGCCTATGTGATGTCGATGAACATCAGTGAATTTTGTTCCCGCCTGCCCGAGCAACAGTTTTTCCGCTGCCACCGCTCTTACTGTGTGAATCTCAATAAGATTCGTGAGATTGAGCCGTGGTTCAACAATACCTATCTGCTGAAACTGCGCGATCTTGAATTTCAGGTGCCGGTGAGCCGCAGCAAGGTGAAAACCTTCCGCCAACTGATGCGTTTATAGCGAAAAAAAACGGCCCACAGGCCGTTTCAAAACGTTAAAGCTCGCGTCCCAGCGTCTGACGCAAATGCGCGCCTGCGCCTAACAAGCCCGGCTGATCGTGGGTGATCATGTAGACGGGGATATCCGCCACGTAATCGCGGAAGCGACCCTTGTCTTCAAACGCGGCGCGGAAGCCAGACGCTTTGAAAAATTCCAGGAAGCGCGGCACGATGCCACCAGCGATATACACGCCACCGAAAGTGCCAAGGTTCAATGCCAGGTTACCGCCAAAACGGCCCATGATGACGCAGAACAGCGACAATGCACGACGGCAATCAATGCAGCTGTCGGCCAGGGCGCGTTCGCTGACATCTTTCGGTTTCAGGTTTTCCGGTACGCGATGATCCGCTTTCACGATAGCGCGATAAAGGTTCACCAGGCCAGCGCCCGAGAGCACGCGCTCGGCTGAAACGTGGCCCAACTCTTCACGCAGCACTTCCAGAATTTGATCTTCTTCTTCACTGTTTGCCGCGAAATCGACGTGGCCGCCCTCGCCCGGCAGGCTAACCCAACGTTTATCCACGTGGACTAAATGGCTGACACCTAAACCGGTACCTGCGCCATAAATCGCAATCGGCTTATCTTTGATCGGTTCTTTGCCGCCAAACTGAATCATGTTTTCAGCGCTTAACATCGGGATCGCCATCGATACCGCGGTAAAGTCGTTAATGATCTCAAGGTGTTCGAAACCGATGTTCTCTTTTAACGTGCGCGTTGAGAACGCCCAGTCGTGGTTGGTCATTTCAACCCAGTCATCGGTAATGGGGCAGGCAATGGCAATACAGCCATCTTTAATGTCCTGCTTTTGTTCATCAAGATAATGGCGGATGACGGCTTCGAGGCTGTCGTATTCTGATGTTGAGAATGTTTTGGCCTGGGAGATGCTGCCGCTTTCCACCTCACACAAGGCGAGACGGGCATTTGTGCCGCCGACATCGCCGACCAAGGCATAGGTTGTCATTCTTCTGTTGCTCCGCTTGGGGTCTTTAAGAGTTGGAGGACACTATAAAATCCTGCCCATAAAACAACAACGCTCACCGGTGGGAAAGGTGAGCGTCTAACTCAAGGTGATGCACAGCCTAACCGCGATAGCACGCAGTGCACAGCGGCAACTTTCTGAATCTTATCCGCTGTTACGTTGATTCAGGCACGCCGTGACTTTACGCAGCAGGGGCGGCAGGTCATCTTTCTGCATAACGACTTCCACCAATGTCAACCGCTGCGGCTCGGCAAGTCGCGCCATCACTGCTTGTAACTGTACGGTTTCACTGATGCGCCAACCCTGCGCCTGGCCGTGCAGGCTAAGGGCTTGCGGCAGCGCCGTCCAGTTCCACTGGGCGATATCATTGTAACGTTGTGTTGCGCCATGAATTGCACGCTCAACGGTATAACCTTCATTGTTCAGTAGAAAAATGATCGGCTGCTGATTATCACGCAGCATCGAACCGAGTTCCTGAATGGTTAACTGCGCCGAACCATCACCAATAATCAAGATAACGCGCTGATCAGGTTTGGCGGTTTGTGCGCCAAAAGCTGCCGGTAAAGTATAGCCGATTGAACCCCACAATGGCTGCACCAGCAATTGCGCCTGTGAAGGTAAACGCAACGCAGCCGCACCAAAAGCAGCGGTGCCTTGATCAGCAAGGATAATGTCGCCCGGCTGGATAAATGTTTGCATCGCACGCCAGAACGCGTTTTGGCTGATGTAAGCCGCATCTTCAACGGGTATGCAGGGTAAAGCCGCTGGCGCAAGTGACCAGCGTGATGCATAACGCTGAAACAGCGTGAGCAGTACTTCAAGCGCTTCATTCATGCCGATCGCGAAGTGTTGTCCCGCCACACTGGCGCTTTCAAGTTGCAAATCAATCAGCTTTTCGGTGGTAAACTGCTGGGTAAAGCCTGCTGTCAGGGTATCGGTAAAACGCACGCCAACGCAGATCGTGACATCAACCAGCTCAATTAACGCGCTGACATTGCCTTCGCTGGCTTTACCTGCGTAGGTGCCGACATAACCGGGCTGTTGTTCATCCAGCACCCCTTTACCCATCAACAAACTGGCGCAAGGAATGGCACGTTCAGCGCGCAGATCAGCCAGCGCAGCTTGTTGCTGGCAGCGCAACGCCAAAAAATCGGCTAACAATGAGACGCGCTGAGCTGAAGATAACAACGTTTCCGCAGCCAACTGGAAATCAACGCGTGCTTGCGGTGAGGATTGAAGAGTAAAATTCAGCGGCTGGGTTGGCGGTTTAACGTCGATTTGTGCCACATCCACCGACAACATCAAATATCCCGGCCGCTTTGCCTGCATCGCGCTAATAATGACCCGATCAATTTCTGCCGTGGCGTTTTCTGCACTGAGCTGTGCGGTGGCAACGCAGACTTCCTGCGCCATACGAATGAAATGGCCAAAGTCGCCATCACCCAACGAATGGTGAACGCAATCACCCTGCTGCTGTGCCTTGCTGGAAGGCGCGCCAACAATGTGGATCACCGGCAGGTATTCTGCGTAGCTCCCCGCAATGCCATTAATGGCGCTGAGCTCACCGACACCAAAAGTCGTCAGTAACGCCGCAGCGCCGTTGCAACGTGCGTAACCATCGGCGGCATAGGCCGCATTAAGTTCATTGGCGCAGCCAACCCAGGCTATTTCAGGGTGGCTGATGACGCGATCAAGGAATTGCAAGTTGTAGTCGCCTGGCACGCCAAAAAGATGGTTCACACCCATCTCCTGCAGGCGTTTCAGTAAATAATCACCAACGGTAAAAGAGGCCATAATCAGATCATCCTTTAGGAGATTGTCCTTTTGAGTATCCAACATGACGCTGATTCAGCGAGAAATTCGACGCGCATCGCCGGGGATTAGTTGGCAAGCTAACGTTACGATGGCAGATAATTCCGTAAATGTGAGATCCATGACGCGTTGCGACTAAGTGTAAACGTATACACTGCTATGCTTTCGGCTCATTATCTCGTTTGAGACAGGAACGCTGTATGACCTCTTTCCCGCATCCCGATCGTTATCAACAGATGGAATACCGCCGCAGCGGCCGTAGTGGCCTCAAATTGCCAGCCATTTCGCTGGGGTTATGGCATAACTTTGGCGACAGTACGCGCGTCGATAATAGCCGTGCGCTGCTGCGCCATGCTTTTGATCGTGGCATCACCCATTTTGACCTGGCTAATAATTACGGCCCGCCACCGGGTTCGGCGGAAGAGAACTTTGGCCGTATCCTACGCGAAGATTTTCGACCTTATCGTGATGAATTAATTATCTCGACCAAGGCGGGCTACACCATGTGGGATGGCCCTTACGGCGATTGGGGATCACGCAAATATCTGGTTTCTAGTCTTGATCAAAGCCTGAAGCGCATGGGGCTGGAATATGTCGATATCTTTTATCACCACCGTCCTGACCCGGAAACGCCACTGGAAGAAACGATGCGCGCACTGGATCATGTGGTGCGTCAAGGCAAAGCGCTGTATGCCGCTATTTCGAATTACCCCGCCGATCGCGCGGCTGAAGCCATTGCTATTTTGCGCGATCTCGGCACGCCATGCCTGATTCACCAGCCGCGCTATTCGATGTTCGAACGCACGCCGGAACACGGTTTACTGCACACGCTGAAAGATAACGGTGTTGGCTGTATCGCCTTTTCACCGCTGGCGGGCGGCGTGTTAACCGATCGCTATTTGCAAGGCATCCCGGAAGATTCACGCGTTGCCAGCGGCAGTAAATTCCTGCAGGAAAACCAGCTGACCGATGAGAAAATGGAAAAAGTGCGTAAGCTGAATGTGGTGGCGCAGCAACGTGATCAAAAGCTGGCACAGATGGCGTTGGCTTGGGTACTGCGTGATGAAAGCGTGACGTCAGTGTTGATTGGTGCCAGTAAAACTGCGCAAATTGACGATGCCGTTGAAATGTTAGCGCAACGCCAGTTCAGCGAAGCAGAACTGGCGGCGATTGAAGCTGCTTTAGCGTAATAAATCTTGTGTAACCGCTTTCTCGCCCGGTTTTCACCGGGCATATTCCCCGCCAGAAAATTCTCAATTAAGATTATCCCTACAACATTCAGACAAAATCTAAACGATACGCTGGCAGTAAAATGGCAGAATAGCGCCACGGTAGCGGTCACAAGCTACTGATTAGGAGATAATTATGAAACGTGCAATTCTGTTTGCCGCTTTGCTGGCAAGCCTGTCGCCGCTGGCGATTCACACAGCTCAAGCAACAAGTGCTTCAATCGACCTGGCGCCTGGCGTCACGCTGCATCTTGGCGATCGCGATCGTCGCGGTTACTTTTGGGACGGTGGTCGCTGGCGCGAACCGCGCTGGTGGAACGATCGTTACTCCTATAATGATCGCCGCTGGTGGCGACATGAAGAGTGGCGTCGCCATCAAGAAAGGGAGCGCGAACGCCACTGGCAAGCAAAAGAGCGTGAGCGCCGCTGGAAACATGAGCATCGTCGTGATCATCACGACCGCCACGATCGTCATGACCATCACGATCATTGGGACCATCGTCATTAATAAAAAAAGCCCGGTTAGCAATAACCGGGCTTTTTTTGTTTTGGCGGAAGGGCTACAGACCTAACACTTCACCGACCAAAAGATAGATATTCAACGCCACCACCAGCAGTACGATTAAACGTCCGGCGTTTTGCATCAAACGTGAATTCACCATCTCATCGCCCATAATTTCGCGATTACCGGTAAATGACAGCAGCGGAATCAGCGCCAGCGCGATACCAAAACTCAGCAGCACCTGACTGAATACCAGAATGCGCGTGGGATCCCAGCCGGCCCAAATCACAATAAATGAGGGTAACATCGTCACGGTACGACGCACCCACAGCGGAATGTGGAAGCGGATAAAGCCTTGCATCACCACCTGCCCCGCCAGCGTTCCCACCACGGTTGATGAAAGACCGGCAGCCACCAGACTCAAACCAAACACGGTGGCTGCGGCATGGCCCAATAACGGTTGCAGCGTGAGATAAGCCTGATCAAGATCGGCGATTCCGCTGTGGCCGCTGAAGTGAAATGCCGCCGCGGCCGTCGCCATCATGGCCAGATTCACAAAGCCGGCAATCGTCATGGCAATCGCCACATCTAACTTAGTTGAGGAGTATCGCTCGCCTTTAGTGCCGCGCGTGTCACCTTGGGTTAAGGCTGAATGCAGATAGATAACGTGCGGCATGATGGTTGCGCCTAATACGCCAGCCGCAAGGAATACCGCATCAGAAGTCGGTAATGATGGCAGCGCCATCCCCATTACCAGTTCGCTGACTTTGGGCTGCGAGAAGAACAGCTCAACGATATAGGCCGCTGCAACAAACAGCAGCAAGCCACCAATCACCAGCTCAAGCGGTTTTTGCCCACGGCTTTGTAGCATCAATATCAGGAAAGTGGCGATACCGGTGAGCACCGCGCCTTGCATCAGCGAGATACCTAATAATAATTTGAAGCCGAGTGCTGCCCCGATAAATTCAGCCAGATCGGTAGCCATGGCGATGATCTCCGCCTGCACCCAATAAAACCAGACTGCAGGCCGGGGAAAGCGATCTCGGATGTGCTCCGCCAGGTTTTTACCTGTGGCGATGCCCAGCTTGGCTGACATTAACTGGATCAACATCGCCATGATGTTGGCCCAGACCACCACCCACAGCAATTTGTAGCCATAGGCAGCACCAGCCTGAATATTGGTCGCAAAGTTACCCGGATCGATATAGCCAATAGCGGCGATAAAAGCGGGCCCTAACAATGCAAGTTTTACTTTTCTTGCTCCGCGAGCGGCTCGCTCGGCGGCACGGCTTTCAAACATAATTTCTATCCTGTCTGAACGTAAGTTCACCCGTGCAGTTTACGGGTCCGCCTTTACCATTAAAATTTGGTTATGATTATTGTTCTAATAGATAGTGCTATAAAGTATAGCCTTTGCTATACCTTGAGGCAAAGAAAGTGCCTGATAAAATGTGAACAACCGTTTCACTCTACTCGCGGTTCAAATTATAGACAATAAGTTTGTGGATATTCGCTGTGTACTTTTTGTAAACAAGACGTGATCGGTGAGAGTTTTCTGAGAAATAGCGTGATAGCGAATACTTATATTGTGGAACAGATCTCGTTTTTAAGTAACGCGTTACATAGAATACGCAGCAAAATACAACTCTCCTCAAATTTGGAGCAAACATGTCCCCTGTTTTGCATTTTCTTTTAGCACTGGTGGTAGTCGGCGTGTTGGCCTTGTTGGTCAGCCACGATCGTAAAAGTATTCGCATTCGTTACATCGTTCAGCTTCTGGTTATTGAAGTCTTGCTGGCGTGGTTCTTCCTTAACTCCGAAGCAGGTCTTGGATTTGTGCAAGGTTTTGCCGGGATATTTGACCATCTGTTGAAATACGCCGCAGAAGGGACGAACTTCGTTTTTGGCAACATGAGTGAGAAAGGCCTCGCCTTCTTCTTCCTTAATGTGTTGTGCCCGATTGTCTTTATCTCTGCGCTGATCGGTATTCTTCAGCACTTCCGCATTCTGCCGTGGGTTATTCGTGGCATCGGTACCGTGCTGTCAAAGGTTAATGGTATGGGTAAGCTGGAATCCTTTAACGCCGTTAGCTCTCTGATTTTGGGACAGTCAGAAAACTTCATCGCCTATAAGGATATTCTCGGCAAGATGTCACAACGCCGCATGTACACCATGGCAGCAACAGCCATGTCTACTGTGTCGATGTCAATCGTCGGCGCGTACATGACGATGCTGCAGCCAAAATATGTGGTGGCCGCGCTGGTGCTTAACATGTTCAGCACCTTTATCGTGCTGTCGCTGATAAACCCGTACCGCATAGACAGCGAAGAGGATCTGCAATTACAGGATTTACATAAAGGCCAGAGCTTCTTCGAAATGTTGGGCGAATATATCCTCGCCGGTTTCCGCGTCGCGATTATCGTAGCGGCGATGCTGATCGGTTTTATCGCCCTGATTTCCGGCCTGAATGCATTGTTTGATCTTATCTTCGGCATTAGCTTCCAGGGTGTGTTGGGTTACGTCTTCTTTCCGTTTGCATGGATGATGGGTGTGCCTTCGGGGGAAGCGCTGCAAGTGGGCAGCATCATGGCAACCAAACTGGTTTCCAATGAGTTTGTGGCAATGATGGATCTGCAGAAAGTGGCGGGTCAGCTGTCGCCGCACTCAGAAGGTATTCTTTCAGTGTTCCTGGTTTCCTTCGCTAACTTCTCCTCTATCGGGATTGTAGCCGGTGCCATTAAGGGTCTGAACGAAGAGCAAGGTAATGTGGTTTCGCGCTTCGGCCTGAAGCTGCTGTACGGCTCAACCCTGGTCAGCGTGTTGTCTGCCGCCATTGCCGGCCTGGTATTGGCTTGGTCATAAATTTCGATTCATAAAGACAAAGGGCGAGCCTGACTCGCCCTTTTCTTCTGAGTTATTCCCATCGGTTATATCCGCTATAAACGTTCTCCCGCCGCCGCTCGCCGCCTTTCGCCAGATAACGCAAATCCTTTGCACAATAACGAATTTCCATCCTGTGCCGCTCAGCCCGTAATTTTTCTTCATGACTTAACATCAGGAGAAAAAAATGAGCATTCAGTTTCTCGGTATGATTGGCCATCGCCTGGCTTCCGAAATCATTCCTGCCAGCGGACCGCTGTTCGATAAAAACTATATCGCCGATTTTGCCCGCGCTCATGAGCAGGCTGGATTCGATCGTATCCTGGTTGGATATTGGTCTGATCAACCCGATGGTTTCCTCGTCACCGCTCATGCGGCAGCTAATACGTCACGCATTAAATTTTTGCTCGCGCATCGCCCCGGCTTTGTCTCGCCCACGCTGGCAGCACGCAAGTTGGCAACGCTTGATCATCTGACTGATGGACGACTGGCGGTGCATATCATTAGCGGTGGCAGCGACAGTGAACAGCGTCGTGACGGTGATTACCTCAATAAAGCCGAACGCTATGCACGCACTGACGAATTTCTCAGTGTCCTGAAACAGAGCCTGACATCTGGTGAAGCTTACGATCACGACGGCCATTTCTATCAGGCTGAAAAGGCGTTTTCAGCCATCAAACCGGTGCAGAATCATCTTCCGGTTTACTTTGGTGGATCCTCTGAGGAAGCGATTGATGTCGCTTCACGCCATGCAGACGTCTTTGCTTTATGGGGCGAACCGCTGGCGGGTGCAGCCGAAACGGTTCGCAGCGTGCGCGCTGCTGCTGCAAAACATCATCGCGAGATTAAATTTAACATCTCGTTTCGACCGATACTGGGCAGCACGGAAAAAGAAGCCTGGGAGCGCGCCGAACATATCCATGAAACCGCGCGTCTGCAGCTGGCAGAAAGCGGCTATACCTTTGGCTTGCCAAAACCACAAAGCGTTGGCGCACAGCGTTTGCTGGATGCCGCTAATCAGGGCGATCGTCACGATAAAGTGTTGTGGACCGGCATCGCAAAACTGGTAAGCGGTGGCTACAACTCCACGGCGCTGGTCGGCACGCCAGATCAGGTTTCCGATGCTTTGCTGGATTACTATCGCCTTGGCATCGACAGCGTCTTAATTCGCGGCTTCGATCCGCTGAATGACGCATTGGAATATGGTCGTGAACTGATTCCGCTAACCCGCGAAAAAGTTGCCGCGTTGGGCAGCGAAAGAAGGAGCGCCTGATGCGACGGGCGGCCCTTTTTGCTGGTTTAACGCTGGCACTGAGTCTGAATCCCCTGTTTGCAGCGGAAAAAGTGGCACTACGCTTAGGCGATGTAAAAGGCGATCGCTTCGCCGCGCTTAAAGCCTCTGGCGAGCTGGATAATCTTCCTTATGAATTGAAACTCACCGCCTTTGATTCTGGGGCGCCGGTGCAGGAAGCGCTGAATGCTGGCGCCCTGGATGTTGGCTTTACCGGCGATTTACCGTTTTTGTTTGTTTATGCTGCGGGCGCACCGGTAAAAGCGGTCGGCGCCTGGCAGAATAATCCCGACAGCATTGCGCTGCTAACCCGTCCTGATGCGGGTATCAAAAGCTTGCAGGATCTCAAGGGCAAGCAGATTGCGGTAAACCGTGGCGGATGGGGACACTACTTGATCCTTGGCTTGCTGGAGCGCGCCGGACTTAAACCTTCGGACGTTACGCTGCGCTTTTTGAGCCCGGTTGACGGTCGTGCCGCGCTGACCTCCGGTGCAGTTTCGGCATGGGCGCCTTGGGAGCCCTATATTGCCACTTCAACCCAAGTTGATGGCACCGTTCGCGTACCCAATGGCGGCGGTAAAGGCGTGATGTCTGGCTATTCCTATGCGCTGGCGCGCAAAGAGGCGCTGAGCAATCCTGAAAAACGCCAGGCGATTGCGGACTTACTCACGCGCCTGGCGAAAGCGCAGGTCTGGGCAGAAAAGCATCCGCAACAGTTTGCCATTGTGCTGGGCAAAACCTTGAATATGCCGACCCGCATCACGCAGAGTTGGATTGCCGATGCGCGCATTCGACCGCTGGTTTTTGATCAATCACTCATTCCTACGCTGCAAAAATCTGCTGATTTCTTCCATCGCTACGACGTGTTGCCACACGTGGTTAATGTCAGCGATGCGTTTGACTTCAGCCTGTCAGCGGGAGCCAATCAAATTGCCAAACACGCTGCAGGAGACAAATCGTGAGTGAATTACAACATCACCGCTTACGCGACTTTGTCGCACAGCTTGCTGCCCTGCTGGATAGCCAGCCGCAGGAGGCAGAAATTCTGGAAAAAGGCAGCGAGCTGTTGCGTCCGCTGCTGCAACAGGATGACTGGCTGGATGAAACCTTTACTCAGCCACATTCTGAACATTATCAGCAATATTTGCTGCATGCAGACGCGCAGCAGCGATTTTCAGTAGTGAGTTTTGTCTGGGGGCCAGGCCAGCAAACGCCGATTCACGATCATCGCGTTTGGGGCTTGATTGGCATGCTGCGTGGCGCAGAAGTTTCACAATCCTTTTGCCTTACGCCGCATGGTTTGGCGGAAGAAGGCGTACCGGTGAGACTTGAACCAGGCCAGGTTGAAGCCGTATCACCTCGCGTGGGTGACATTCATCGCGTGAGCAATGCATTCGATGATCGCGTTTCTATCAGCATTCACGTTTATGGCGCAAACATTGGTGCCGTGAAGCGAGCGGTCTACCGCGAAGATGGCAGCGAAAAAACGTTTATCTCCGGCTACAGCAACCGTTACTTACCTAATATTTGGGACCTTTCACATGGCTGAACAGACTTTTCCCCTGCGCGATGCCGCAGACATTATCCAGGCACTGCGCCAACAGCAGGAAATTGCGTTAGTCGATGTGCGTGATGAAGCGCTTTATGCCACAGGTCATCCACTGTTTGCCGTCAATCTGCCGCTATCCAAACTGGAACTGGAATGGCTCGATCGGATCCCTCGTCGTGATACAGCCATCACACTTTATGACAATGGCGAGGGCTTAGCCCAGGCGGCGGCAGAACGTGTAACACGTTGGGGCTACAGCAATATTACGTTGCTAAAAGACGATCTTGACGGCTGGAAAGCTGCTGGTGGCGAGCTGTTTATTGATGTCAATTCGCCGAGTAAAGCGTTTGGTGAGTTAGTTGAGCATCACAATCAGACGCCTTCGCTGACGGCTGAAGATGTCAATGCGCTGCTGCGCGAGAAGGCTGATGTGGTGGTGCTGGATGCTCGCCGCTATGACGAATATCACACCATGAGTATTCCAGACGGTGTAAGCGTGCCGGGCGGGGAATTAGTGCTGCGCGTGCGAGATTTAGCCCCTTCACCCGCTACCACGGTGATTGTGAATTGCGCTGGCCGAACGCGCAGCATTATTGGAACGCAATCACTGGTGAATGCCGGGATTCGTAATCCGGTATTTGCGTTACGTAATGGCACCATTGGCTGGAAGCTTGCAGGATTATCGTTGGATCACGCTCAAACACGACGTTATGGCGCCACCAGCGATACTGCGCAACGTCAAGCAGCAGCTCAGGCGCGACGAGTAGCCGATCAGGCAGGCGTTTTGCGTCTTGATAAATCCGCGCTGGCGCGCTGGCAGCAGGAGGCAACCACTTATCTGTTTGACGTACGCGATGGCGAGGAGTTTTCTGCTGGTCACCTGCCCGGCAGTCGTTCAGTGCCTGGTGGGCAGCTAATTCAGGAGACCGATCATTACGCTAGCGTACGGGGCGCGCGGATTGTTCTGCTTGATGATGAAGGTGTTCGCGCCAATATGACGGCATCGTGGCTAGCGCAACTGGGCTGGCAGGTGGCCGTGCTGGATGGATTAACCGCACAAGACTTTAGCCAACAAGGCGGCTGGCAACCCCAGGTTCCATCCGCACCAGCGGCAGAATTTATCTCGCCTACGCAGCTTTCCGAATGGTTAGCGCAGAACAATACGCAGGTACTGGATTTCACTACCCGCGCTAATCACGTGAAAAGCCATATTCCTGGCGCCGCCTGGTTGCTTCGCTCGACGCTTCAGCAACAGGGAAACAGCGCACTGCCCGCAGCTGATCGTTATGTTTTAACCTGCGGCAGTAGCCTGCTAGCAGGATACGCAGTAGATCACGTCGCAGCGCTCACCGGTAAACCTGTTTATGTACTGGAAGGCGGAAACGCGGCATGGCGCAACGCCAATTTACCTACCGAAACGGGTGAGCAAAACCTGTTATCACCGGCAATTGACCGTTATCGTCGTCCTTATGAAGGCACCGATATCGAACCCGCCGTCATGCAGGCTTATTTAGATTGGGAATATGGTTTGGTTGCGCAGTTAGATCGTGATGGAACACACGGATTCCGCGTATTGAAAGTTCAGCAGGAAGGTGTGCCAGCGTAACGATATGGCGCAAAAAAGAGATATCACAACAGGGGCGGCAGCAATGTCGCCTTTTTTACAGATATTTTTTGAAATGCCTGAGAAATCAGGGCTTAAATGTTTGGTGGAGATAAGCGGGATCGAACCGCTGACCTCTTGCATGCCATGCAAGCGCTCTCCCAGCTGAGCTATACCCCCACATCTGAACATCGTTTTTACCGCGCCAAACTCTTGGGAAGAAGTTTGGTGGAGATAAGCGGGATCGAACCGCTGACCTCTTGCATGCCATGCAAGCGCTCTCCCAGCTGAGCTATACCCCCGAGCCGTAAAAACTGTCGCGTGAAGCGACGGACGGCATAATATGAAACCCCCTTCGGAGTGTCAACGGCAAAATCACTTTCTGTGTTCGATCGCTGAAAAAGGCGGCAATCATCCCGCAATGGCGCGCTACCGCTGCAGTAAGCGCCTCACTCCACTCAATTTTCTGCTTACATAACTGCAAATAAAGACAGAATATTCCAGCTACCTCAAGTTAAATAGCCGTTAAATATGTTATGGGAATTTTCTTGTTTTCACCGAAATGACATGTGAAACTTAGCGTGCTAATTAAGCGGCTGCTGGGAAATCTTCCTGTGCACCGCGCTTCTACCAGGCGTTTGACGCTCCACTATTCAAAAAACGATTGAGATAATATGTCGCTGCATACACCAAAAGAGATCGCTCAACTGGCGATTCAAGCCGGCGTGGTTAAAAGCCGTGCATCCTTCAGTACCTTAATGCTTTTAGGTTTCATGGCTGGGGCCTTCATCGCCACCGGTTTTCTACTTGATCTGCATGTTATTAACTCTTTACCCGCAGATTGGGGTTCGTTCGGCGGCTTTTTAGGCGCAGCCGTCTTCCCGGTAGGATTGATTCTGACGGTGTTGGCGGGCGGAGAACTGTTAACCGGCAACATGATGCTGCTGCCAATGGCGTGGTTCGCTCGCCGTATTAGCTTAGCCAGCGTACTGCGTAACTGGTTGTGGGTGACGTTGGCCAATTTCCTTGGCAGCGTTGCGGTTGCCTGGTTCTTTGGTCACATGCTTGGCATGACTGAGGGCGACTATTTAAAGAAAACCGTCGCCATCGCCACAGCGAAGGCCAATGCTGATTTTCTGCACGCCTTTATTTCTGGTATCGGTTGTAACTGGCTGGTGTGTCTTGCTGTCTGGCTGGCTTTTGCCAGCAAAGATGTTGTTGGCAAAATCTTTGGCATGTGGTTTCCGGTCATGGCATTTGTCGCCATCGGTTTCCAACACGTTGTCGCCAACATGTTTATCATTCCTGCGGCTATCTTTGCAGGACAGATGAGCTGGGCTGAATATTTCCCTAACTTTATTGCCGTGTTTTTGGGTAATGGCGTAGGGGGTGCAATTTTCGTTGGCCTCACTTATTTCCTTGCTTTCCGCCCTGCAAGCGAGCAAGCCAGCGCTGCTCAATAAATATTCCTGCCTTTTGTCGACAGGCAAAAGGCAATTTCCTCTTGAGTTACTTTCACACGTTACGATTTGCTGTAATATGTAGAGCTAATGTATTGAACAGGGACAGCATCGTGAAAAAGGAATGGCTAACCCCCGAAGAGCTTGCAGTTGAAACGGGTTACAGTCGGCAGACGGTGAATAAATGGATCAAGCGTGAGAACTGGACCACTACACCAAAGCCGGGTGTACAAGGCGGTAAGGCGCGATTGATTCATATTGATGAACGCGTTAAAAGCTTTATCCAGTCAACACGTAACCTGAATGAGCCCGCCGCCATTTATGGTGCTCAACCTAATTCATTACCTGCGTTATTAATAAGTTCTGTCCAGCAAATGACGTCAATTGAACAAGATATGTTAGCTGCATTGATTTTGCGGGAAGGAATAAAAGGCGTTTTGCAGCGTCTTGGAATTAGCGAAGAGTGAAAGAAGCCGGAAGCATGATGCTTCCGGCTTTATTTTTAGGCTTGTGCCTCGCGCTCACGAATAAAGGCCAGCGCTTTTTCGATACGCTCTACGCTACGACTACGACCAATCGCTTCTACGGTCACATCAAGACCCGGTGATTGGCCCACGCCAGTAACAGCGACACGCAGCGGCATACCTACTTTGCCCATACCCACTTCCAGTTCATCAGCGGCATCCTGAATCGCCTGATGGACATTCTCAGCATTCCAGTCGCTAATAGCAGCCAGTTTATCGCGAACCACTTCCAGCGGCTGACGCGCTACCGGACGCAGGTGTTTTTTGGCAGCATCAGCATCAAACTCAGCGAAATCTTCATAGAAATAACGGCAAGTGGCCGCCATCTCTTTTAGCGTCTTGCAACGCTCACCCAGCAGCGTCACCAGTTTCGCCAGTTCAGGGCCGGTACGCGTATCAATTTTCTGCTCTTCAATATGCCATTGCAGATGTGTCGCCACATATTCTGGCGCCAGCGTATTAATATAATGGTGATTCAGCCACTGGAGCTTTTCCGTATTGAAAGCGCTCGCTGATTTGCTAACAGCATCCAGAGTAAACAGCTCTTTCATCTCTGGAATGCTGAAAATTTCCTGATCGCCATGTGACCATCCCAGGCGCACCAGATAGTTGAGCAGCGCTTCAGGCAGATAGCCATCATCGCGGTATTGCATAACACCCACAGCACCGTGACGTTTTGACAGTTTTTTACCGTCGTCGCCCAGGATCATTGATACGTGCGCATAAACAGGTACTTCTGCGCCAATCGCTTTCAGGATATTGATTTGGCGTGGCGTATTGTTGATATGATCTTCACCGCGAATAACGTGCGTGATCCCCATATCCCAATCATCTACCACCACACAGAAGTTATACGTCGGTGATCCGTCAGTACGACGAATGATCAGGTCGTCCAGCTCCTGATTACTGAACTCAATCGGTCCACGAATCTGATCGTCAAAGATCACTGAGCCGTCTTGTGGATTGCGGAAACGCACTACGCAAGGTTCATCCGCAGCGTGATGATCATGACTGTCGCGGCAGCGGCCGTCGTAACGCGGTTTTTCACCGTTCGCCATTTGCGTTTCACGCAGCGCTTCCAGACGCTCTTTCGAGCAGTAACATTTATAGGCCGTGCCCGCTTCCAGCATTTCATCAATTACCGCGTTGTAGCGGTCAAAACGTTTGGTCTGATAATAGGGGCCTTCATTCCAGTCGAGGCTCAGCCAGTTCATACCATCCATAATAGCTTCGATGGCTTCCGGCGTTGAACGTTCAAGATCGGTATCTTCGATACGCAGAACAAACTCGCCTTGGTTATGACGAGCAAAAAGCCAGGAATAGAGTGCGGTACGAGCGCCGCCCACATGTAAATAGCCGGTCGGACTTGGCGCGAAGCGAGTTTTGATTTTCATTGAGTATTGCCTTAAATGCGCGGGTTCTCTGTCTGAATGACAAAAAACGGGTTAGACGCGAAAAACAGTGCGCACATTCTAGCATCTGGTGGTGAATCCTCAATGCATGCGAGCTAACTGGGCCTGATGAAAGGGTTCCTTTCTGCTAATAAAACCAGCACATTGGCTAAAAGCGCTCCAGGATGTTTAAATTTAAACCGAACGAACATTTAAGTTTTAAAAACCGTTGACTCAAAATCAACTATCCCTATAATGCGACTCCACACAGCGGGGGTGATTAGCTCAGTTGGTAGAGCATCTCCCTTACAAGGAGGGGGTCGGCGGTTCGAACCCGTCATCACCCACCACTCTTTAATTAATGTTTAGAGTTGGCCCGCAGTGAACAAGAGATAAGATATGGGTGATTAGCTCAGTTGGTAGAGCATCTCCCTTACAAGGAGGGGGTCGGCGGTTCGAACCCGTCATCACCCACCATATCTTAGTCAGATGACGCTCTTGTTAAGCAGTACCGAAGTGGGTGATTAGCTCAGTTGGTAGAGCATCTCCCTTACAAGGAGGGGGTCGGCGGTTCGAACCCGTCATCACCCACCACTTCGGGTCGTTAGCTCAGTTGGTAGAGCAGTTGACTTTTAATCAATTGGTCGCAGGTTCGAATCCTGCACGACCCACCAATTCAGAGAAAAGCGCCTTTCAGGCGCTTTTTTCGTTTCTGCTGCACAGGTTTCAAACGTGCAGGATGAGAACCTGCTGCAGGTTCGACTGAATCGCCGGGAGCGATTCAGGCTGATGCGTCAGCATCACCCGCAGGGCGAGGCCCCGGATGGGCCGAGGCATATCCTGCACGACCCACCAATTCAGAGAAAAGCGCCTTTCAGGCGCTTTTTTCGTTTCTGCTGCACAGGTTTCAAACGTGCAGGATGAGAACCTGTAGCAGGTTCGACTGAATCGTCGGGAGCGATTCAGGCTGATGCGTCAGCATCACCCGCAGGGCGAGGCCCCGGATGGGCCGAGGCATATCCTGCACGACCCACCAATTCAGAGAAAAGCGCCTTTTAGGCGCTTTTTTCGTTTCTGCTGCACAGGTTGTGCAGGTTCGACTGAATCGCCCTTCCCCACCTTTTCCAAATCTTAACACTCCAGGCACTCAAGCCATGATCGCCCTCGCCGATAACGATAATGTCTATTTGCAAGGAGAAAACCATGTCCTCAATATCTGGCATTTTAAGCAGTGCCGTTAGTACCGGCAGCAGTGGTGGTGGAAGTGTCACCTCTCAAATCTCAGCGTTGAACAAACAAATCCAAAGCGTCACCAAACAGATAAAAGAGTTATCTGACAATCAGGATCTTACTGACGACCAAAAATCTGAAATGGAGCAGATGTATGAGTCGCAAATTGCCATGTTGGAAGCGCAAATTGCACAGCTTGAGCAAAAACAGGCTGAACAAGCGCAGCAGCAAACCGACAGTGCAAAGCAAAGCAGTGAAATAAAGGCGGACGGTGTAAATCGCCCGACGAGCAGTAATCAGATAGATGTCTACATTTAAAACGCCGGTTTAAGCGCGCGTTGTTGCGTCAGCAGCGTGGCTTGCTGACGCACTTCTTGCCAGATCGCTTCCGCCGCAGGTGTTAACGAACGGTTTTTACGTTTAATGAGGGTCAGGCTGCGATTAATTTCGGGATATAAGCGTCGTACCGTTAATGCACGTCCTGCGGGTAAAGGCAAAGCAAGTGCAGGCAAAATGCTAATGCCAATGCCTGCTTCTACCATGGGGAAAAGTGTGGCGGGATGACCAATCTCCTGTACTACCTCGACATCAACACCTTGTGTACGCAGCGCTGCATCAATTAACACACGACTTCCCGACGCATAATCCTGCAATACCATTACGCGCTGATTGAGCATCGCCCACTGCGCTTGTTCAACACTCGCAAGCGGATCATCATTGCGGCACAGTAATAAGAAAGGTTCATCAAGAATCGCCAGACAGCTAAAATCCGCATCGTTAAGCGGACCAATAACAATACCGAAATCAACTTCTGCATTACGAACACTTTGTAAAACCCATTGTTGCACGCGGTCATGAAGGATCACTTTGATGTCAGGAAAGTTTTCCTGACTCGATGCCAGGCATTGCGGCATCAAATGCGCGGAGATAGTTTGGCTAGCGGCTATGCGTACAGTTCCACTACGTTGCTCGCCATAACTGCGAATATCTAACAGCGTCGTGTTCATCTCTTCCAGCAAGCGCTCCATGCGTGAAGCCAGTTGGTGTCCCGCCTCAGTCAACTTAACCTCACGCGTGGTGCGGTCCAGCAAACGCACACCAATTTCTGCTTCTAATTCTTTAATGCTGTGGCTCACTGCAGACTGGCTCAGTCCGATCGCCTGTCCCGCCTGGCTAAATCCGCCGTGATGGGCAACAGCGACGAAGGTGCGAAGTTGACGTAATGTGTAATTCATAGAAATTACTCATAGATTGATGCAATAAATCAATTTTATTTCTAAACCCAGTTATCGCACAATCGGTTCATTGTAATTTTAACCGAGTTTTAACAATGGGATTTTTACGCATCGACCCGATGATGATCAAACTCATCATTACCGTGCTGCTCGCCTCTTTCTTACCGGCAAAAGGAGGCTTTGTTGATTTCTTTGAATACCTGACCACCGCCGCAATCGCCCTGCTGTTCTTTATGCACGGCGCCAAGCTTTCACGTGAAAAAATTATTGCGGGTAGCAGCCACTGGCAGCTTCACCTGTGGATCATGTGTAGCACTTTTGTGTTATTTCCTGTTCTCGGTTTACTGCTGGTGTGGTGGCATCCGGTCAATGTCGGTCCAGAAATTTATACCGGCTTCTTATATTTATGCATTCTGCCGGCAACAGTGCAGTCGGCCATCGCCTTTACTTCCATGGCGGGCGGCAACGTGGCTGCAGCGGTTTGCAGCGCATCAGCGTCCAGTTTACTGGGTGTCTTTATCTCCCCGCTGTTGGTGAATTTGGTGATGGATGTTCACAGCAGCGCGCCGACCGACGGTCTGGAACAGATTGGCAAAATCATGTTGCAGCTGCTGGTACCGTTCGTGTTAGGTCATCTGTCGCGTCGCTGGATTGCGGGTTGGGTCGAAAAACATCGTGGTTTGATTGGAAAAACTGACCAGACATCCATCTTGTTGGTCGTCTACTCCGCCTTCAGTGAAGCGGTTGTAAACGGCATTTGGCATCGCGTGGGTATTGATACGCTGCTGTGGATCCTTGCAGGTTGTGTGCTGCTGCTGTTCTTTGCACTGCTGATCAACTACTTAGCGTCACGCCTGTTTGGCTTCAGCCGTGCCGACGAAATTGTAGTGTTGTTCTGTGGTTCGAAAAAGAGCCTGGCGAACGGTGTGCCAATGGCCAATATTCTGTTCCCGGCCAGCGCAATAGGAATGATTGTGCTGCCGCTGATGATCTTCCATCAGGTGCAGTTAATGGTCTGCTCGTTTATCGCCGGACGTTATAAGAAAACCAATGAAAAGCAGCTGGCGCAGCAGGTTAAAGCGACGGTTGTTGAATCTCAGAAATAATGACGCCAATAAAAAGCCCGCAGAAGCGGGCTTTTTTTATTCACTGCGTTTTAACGGCATCACCAGCCCTTCTAAACCTTCAATCTTAATCGCTAGCGTGAACTGCATCATTTCACCCAAGCGACCTGAAGGAAAGTCACCGCAGCGGGCAAACCACAGCAGATAAGGTTCGGGCAGATCGATCAGCATCCGGCCTTTATACTTGCCGAACGGCATGGCGGTATTGGCAATCTCAACCAGTTGCTGTTTGTCCAATTTATACTCCTAGCAGGCGAATCATTTCAGCTTCGTCAATGATCTCAATGCCCAGCTCTTGCGCTTTAGCCAGCTTAGAACCCGCGGCTTCGCCAGCAATCAGCAAGTCGGTTTTCTTCGATACGCTGCCGCTTACTTTGGCACCTAACGCAATTAAACGCTCTTTTGCATCATCACGGTTCATCTGTGAGAGCGAGCCGGTTAAAACCACCGTTTTTCCGGCAAACGGGCTGTCGATCTCTTCAGCGTTGACCACTTCAACCTGCGGCCAGTGAATGCCAATATCATCAGTTAGCTGGCGAATAACCTCCCGGTTACTCTCCTCTTCCATGAAATTGCGCACATGTGCTGCCACCACTTTACCGACATCCTGCACGGCAATCAGTGCATCCAGATCGGCATCCATGACTTTCTGCAGATCGCCAAAATGGCCTGCCAGGTTCGCCGCTGTGGCTTCACCGACTTCACGAATCCCTAAGGCATACAGGAAACGCGCCAGCGTAGTGGATTTGGCTTTTTCCAACGCATCAACCACGTTCTGTGCCGATTTTGGCCCCATACGATCAAGGCCAGTTAATTTACCGGCGGTAAGGCGGAACAGATCGGCGGGCGTTTTGACGTACTCTTTTTCCACCAGTTGATCGATGATCTTGTCACCCATTCCATCAACGTCCATGGCACGTCGGGACACGAAATGCTTAAGCGCCTCTTTGCGCTGCGCCCCACAAATCAGGCCGCCGGTACAGCGGGCCACTGCTTCCCCTTCAACACGTTCTACGTCGGAGCCGCACACCGGACAGTGGGTTGGGAACGTCACCTCACGCGCATCATCAGGGCGCTCCGTTGTCACGACATTCACGACTTGCGGAATAACGTCACCCGCGCGGCGAATCACCACTTTGTCGCCAATGCGTAAACCGAGGCGCTCAATCTCATCGGCATTATGCAAGGTAGCGTTGCTGACCATCACGCCCGCTACCTGGACCGGCTCAAGGCGCGCAACCGGCGTAATTGCGCCAGTGCGCCCCACCTGGAATTCCACGTCACGCACAAAGGTCATCTGCTCTTGCGCCGGGAATTTAAAGGCGATCGCCCAACGCGGCGCACGCGCCACAAAACCTAAACGCTCTTGCAACGCCTGTGAATCTACCTTGATGACGACGCCATCAATATCAAAACCCAGCGACGGACGCTGCTGCTCGACTTCGCGGTAAAATGCCAGTGCTTCTTCAGCATTACGTGCAAGGCGAATGCGATCGCTGACCGGCAAGCCCCAGGCTTTAAATTGTTGTAGCCGCTCCATGTGGCTGTGCGGCATTTCCCCACCCTCTAACAAGCCAAAACCGTAGCAGAAGAAGGTGAGCGGGCGTTTAGCCGTAATGCGCGGATCAAGCTGACGTAACGAGCCCGCAGCTGCATTGCGCGGGTTGGCAAACACTTTGCCATCGGTGCGGCGCGCTTCGTTATTCAACTTCTCAAAACCGCGCTGCGTCATGAAAACTTCGCCGCGCACTTCAAGACGTGCCGGGATGTTATCGCCTTTGAGACGTAACGGAATGGCGTGGATGGTGCGCACGTTGGCCGTGATATTCTCACCAGTGGTGCCGTCACCGCGCGTTGCCGCCTGGATCAACAAACCGTTTTCGTACAACAAACTCACTGCCAAACCATCCAGCTTTAGTTCGCAGCAGTAAGTAATGTCATCGCTACTTTTTAAGCGATCCTGCACGCGTTTGTTGAACGCGAGGAAACTGGTTTCATCGAAAGCGTTATCCAGCGACAGCATGGGAACTTCATGACGCACTTGCTCAAATACGGTCAAGGGTGCAGCACCAACGCGTTGCGTGGGCGAATCAGGTGTAATCAGGTCGGGATGCTGCTCTTCAAGCGCTCGCAACTCACGCATTATGCGGTCGTATTCAGCGTCCGGCACTTCCGGCGCATCCATAACGTGATAAAGATATTCGTGATGGCGCAGCGTAGTGCGCAGCTCGGTGATGTGATCCTGAACAGATTTCATAAAGCCCCATCAGATAAAAAACCCCCGACAAGCGGGGGTTTGCTAAAAACGTGTGTTAATTGTGCGCGTCGAACCTAAACGTCTACCACTTCGCGAATGCGAGCTTTGTAAGTTTCCAGCTTTTGCGGTGTCATCATGCGACGTTCATCATCCAGAACCACACCACCAACATCGTCTGCGATGCGCTGTGCTGACTGCAGCATCAGCTTAAAGTTCTGATGTGCGTCGCCATAGGACGGCACCATCATAAAGATGGAGATGCCTGGCGTGGAGAAGTCAGTCATGCCATCGGGATTGAATGAACCCGGTTTCACCATATTCGCCAGGCTAAACAGCACAGGGCCGCTTCCCGCTGGACTCAAATGACGATGGAAAATGTTCATTTCACCAAACTGGAAGCCCGCCTGCAAAATACCCTGCAACAGCGCTTCGCCGTTTAACTCACCACCAGAATGTGCCGCTACGTGCAGCACTAAAACCGCTTCTTTCGGTTTGTTCGCTGGCGCTTTCGCCGGTTCAGGCGCAGCAATCACTTCTGGCTCCGGCTCCGGCTCCGCCTGATAGGCAGGTTCAGGTTGTGCAGCTTCAAGTGGATCTAAATCCAACAGCGGATCGGCCTGAATAGATTGCGGAATGAACGGCGACTCAGCAGGCTGCTGAGGAACCGGTTCAGGACGCGGCTGCGGTTTTGGCTGCGGCGCGGGTGCCAGAAGCGGATCGCTTTCAGGCTGAGGCGCAACAGGGCGTGCCGCAGGTTGGCGAACAGGCTGCGTTGGCGCTGGCTTTTGCGGCGCCTCCGGCTGTGGCTCACGAATAGTGTCAAAACGCGGTTCCTGATGGCTTGGGCGCTCGTTGCGCACACGCACTTCGCCGACGCCTTCTTCATCGTCGTCGCTCAGGTTCTCATCATCATGTTCGTCACGTTGTTTTAGACGTTTGTGCGGGCGATCGCGGAACACTGACGAGCGCTCTTTACGGCTGGTCCACAGCCCGTGAAGAAGGAGCGCTATAATGGCGATCGCGCCAACAACGATTAATATCAGACGCAAATCCTGCATCATTGTATTCTCTGTTGTTCCAATACCTTGCCACCGCGGCAAACTTTATCCTCTAACTGTATTTGCCCTGCTACACAAGTGCAAGTCTGTGCAGTATTTTCTGACAAATAAGTAGGACGCCCACGCTTTTTCGCTGTTTTTTTACCCAAACGGCATCTTACCATGAGAAAAAGCCAGGTTATTATGCTCGTGCCTTAACATCTTCAGGAGAATTGCCTTTATGGATCGTGAGAATTCTGTCTCATCGTTTAACGGCGTGCATTACTTTAGTCGCGGTTGGAAGCTGGTGCGTATGCCAGGCATCCGCCGTTTTGTGGTTATTCCTTTACTCGTCAATATCGTGATATTAGGGGGCGCCTTTACATGGCTGTTCTATCGCCTTGGTAACTGGATCCCTGCGCTGATGGCACAGATTCCTGACTGGCTGCAGTGGCTAAGTTACCTGCTTTGGCCGTTGTCTGTTATTTCCATTGTGCTGGTGTTTAGCTACTTTTTCTCGACCATTGCAAACTTGATTGCTGCCCCCTTTTGCGGCTTGCTGGCCGAACAGTTAGAAGGTCGTTTAACCGGTAAACCGCTGCCGGACAGCGGTTGGCTCGGCATGATGAAAGATATTCCACGCATTATGAAACGCGAACTGCAAAAGCTAGGTTATTACCTGCCGCGAGCTTTGGGATTACTGCTGCTGTACTTTATTCCAGGCTTCGGTCAAACCGTTGCGCCGCTGCTGTGGTTTTTGTTCAGCGCGTGGATGCTGTCGATACAATATTGTGATTACCCGTTCGATAACCATAAAGTCAGCTTCCCGCGAATGCGTAATGCGCTACGCCAGCACAAAACGGCCAATATGCAGTTTGGCGCCTTGGTCAGCCTGTTTACTATGATCCCCATTATTAACCTTGTCATTATGCCGGTTGCCGTCTGTGGCGCCACGGCGATGTGGGTTGATCGCTACCGCGCTGACCTGGTTCGCGCTGACCTGCGTTAAACTTATCAGCCTGCCTTATGCATTTTTCTTCAGGGCTTATTGCCACCTGACATATAGATATGCGATTTCTTTCCTTCCGCAGGGGAGCAGAAAAGGTATGCTCTGAGGGTTCCCAATAATTCATACAGTTAAGGGCAGGCTATGAGTAAGATCTATGAAGACAACTCTTTGACAATTGGTCATACGCCATTGGTTCGACTGAACCGCATCGGTAACGGCCGCATCCTGGCGAAGGTAGAATCCCGTAACCCGAGCTTCAGCGTAAAATGCCGTATCGGTGCCAATATGATTTGGGACGCAGAGAAACGCGGTATTTTAAAACCGGGTGTTGAATTGGTTGAACCCACCAGCGGCAACACGGGCATTGCGCTGGCTTACGTGGCTGCCGCTCGTGGCTATAAGCTGACACTGACCATGCCTGAAACCATGTCCGTTGAGCGCCGCAAGCTGCTTAAAGCGCTGGGCGCAACGCTGGTGCTGACCGAAGGTGCCAAGGGTATGAAAGGTGCAATTGGTAAAGCGGAAGAAATCGTAGCCACCGATCCCGATAAATATGTGCTGCTGCAGCAGTTCAGCAACCCAGCCAACCCAGAAATCCATGAAAAAACGACCGGTCCAGAAATCTGGGAAGATACCGATGGCGACGTTGATGTGTTCATCGCCGGCGTGGGTACAGGCGGTACATTGACCGGCGTAAGTCGTTACATCAAAAACACCAAAGGCAAGAAAGAGCTCATTACTGTTGCTGTAGAGCCAACCGATTCACCGGTTATCGCTCAAGCGCTGGCAGGCGAAGAGATCAAACCAGGTCCGCATAAAATTCAGGGTATTGGCGCGGGCTTTATCCCAGGCAACCTTGATTTGGATTTGGTTGATCGCGTGGTTGCCATTTCTAACGAAGAGGCGATCAGCACGGCGCGTAAACTGATGGAAGAAGAAGGCATTCTGGCAGGTATCTCTTCGGGTGCCGCGGTTGCTGCAGCACTAAAACTGCAAGAAGACGAAGCCTTCGCCAACAAAAATATTGTTGTCATTCTCCCCTCTTCCGGCGAGCGCTATCTTAGCACCGCATTGTTTGCCGATCTCTTCACTGAAAAAGAGCTTCAGCAGTAAGGCTGATAGTCTGAAATTGCCGAAAAAAGCACCCAAATGGGTGCTTTTTTGTGGTGTAGATCTCACTTTCACTACCCTGCAGATTGATTTCAATGATGCGGCTCTGGTATTTAGACAGCCAATTATTTCGATGCCTGAAATTAATCCATTTTTGAAATGGATCAAGCTGAATCGATTTACGGATTTGGCGAAACGGCGAATCACGGCATAATTAAAAACAGAAAAGCCCTCGACTTGTTTTGTGATGCTTTTCTGGAATGAATAACTCATTCATGCGCATTAATTGGTCAGCTTGACGCTATACCAGCGCACCTACACAGGCTAAAGTGTTGGCTCCAGGCTAGACTTTAGATTCATAACACCAATCCTGATAACGTTGGGGAAATAGAATGTTTCAGCAAGAAGTTACCATTACCGCGCCAAACGGTCTGCATACTCGCCCAGCTGCGCAATTTGTTAAAGAAGCCAAAGCTTTTCAGTCAGAAATCACCGTGACCTCTAACGGTAAATCAGCGAGCGCAAAAAGCCTGTTCAAACTTCAGACTCTGGGTTTGACTCAAGGCACCGTTGTTACTCTTTCCGCGGAAGGTGAAGACGAGCAGAAAGCAGTTGAGCATCTGGTTAAATTGATGGCAGAACTGGAGTAATCTCCTTTTCGCTTTCAGAAAACTGACTCCTCTGCGCCATTGAGTGCAAACATCTTGATCGCGGACAACTTGTCCGCGATATTGCTTCCGTAGAGTACGTGTCCCGTGACAATGGCACCGCAAAGAGTCAATCAGCCATCGTGATTAAAAGGTAGGGTTATGATTTCAGGCATTTTAGCATCACCAGGTATCGCTTTCGGCAAAGCTCTGCTGCTGAAAGAAGACGAGATCGTCATCAACCGCAAAAAGATTTCTGATGACCAGGTTGAGCAGGAAGTTCAGCGCTTCCTCGAAGGACGCGGCAAAGCGGCCATTCAACTGGAAGCTATTCGAGTCAAAGCGGGTGAGTCCCTCGGTGAAGAGAAAGCTGCCATCTTCGAAGGCCACATCATGTTGCTGGAAGACGAAGAGCTGGAGCAGGAAATCATTGACCTCATCAAGAAAGAGCACGCCAGCGCAGATGCTGCGGCTTATTCGGTGATTGATGGCCAGGCGAAAGCGTTAGAAGAGCTGGATGACGAATACCTGAAAGAGCGTGCCGCTGACGTACGCGATATTGGTAAGCGTTTACTGCAAAACATCTTAGGTCTGCACATTGTTGATCTGAGTGCTATTCAAGACGAATCCATTCTGGTGGCTAAAGATTTGACCCCATCAGAAACCGCGCAGCTAAACCTGAAAAAGGTGCTGGGCTTTATCACCGATCTGGGTGGTCGTACTTCACATACCTCAATCATGGCGCGTTCTCTCGAGATCCCAGCGATTGTGGGTACCGGTAATGTTACCACTTCAGTCAAAAACGGCGATTTCCTGATCATTGATGGCGTAAATAACACCATTTATGTCAATCCAGATGAAGCAAAACTGGATGAGCTGAAAGCCGTTCAAACACAATATCTCTCTGAAAAACATGAATTAGCCAAACTGAAAGATCTGCCTGCTATCACGCTGGATGGACATCAGGTTGAAGTTTGCGCCAACATCGGTACGGTACGCGATATCGCCGGTGCCGAGCGTAACGGTGCTGAAGGCGTAGGCCTGTATCGTACTGAATTCTTGTTTATGGACCGCGATTCACTGCCAACCGAAGAAGAGCAATTCCAGGCGTATAAAGCTGTCGCTGAAGGCATGGGTTCGCAAGCGGTAATTGTGCGTACCATGGATATCGGCGGTGACAAAGATCTGCCTTACATGAACCTGCCGAAAGAAGAAAACCCCTTCCTCGGCTGGCGCGCCATTCGTATTGCTATGGATCGCAAAGAGATTCTGCATGCGCAGCTGCGCGCTATTTTACGTGCATCCTCTTTTGGTAAGCTGCGTATAATGTTCCCGATGATCATTTCGGTTGAAGAAGTTCGCAGCCTGAAAGCGGAACTGGAGCTGCTGAAAGCGCAATTGCGTGAAGAAGGCAAAGCATTTGATGAGACCATTGAAGTCGGCATTATGGTCGAAACACCCGCTTCTGCGGTCATTGCGCGTCATCTGGCGAAGGAAGTCGATTTCTTCAGTATTGGGACAAACGATCTGACGCAGTATACTCTGGCGGTTGATCGTGGTAATGATTTGATATCGCACCTGTATAACCCAATGACGCCGTCCGTGCTGAACTTAATCAAGCAAGTCATTGATGCTTCTCATGCTGAAGGCAAGTGGACTGGCATGTGTGGTGAGCTGGCAGGTGACGAACGTGCTACACTACTGTTACTGGGAATGGGGCTGGACGAATTCAGCATGAGTGCCATTTCTATCCCAAGCATCAAGAAAATTATTCGTAATACGAATTTTGAAGATGCGAAGGAGTTGGCGGAGCAGGCTCTGGCTCAACCTACAGCGGAAGATTTAATGAACCTGGTTAACAAGTTCATCAAAGAAAAAACGCTCTGCTGATCCGCTAGATGCTGGCCCCAAATTACTGCTTAGGAGAAGATCATGGGTTTGTTTTCTAAACTTTTTGGCGATAAAACAGATAGCGCTGGGACAATTGACATCGTAGCGCCTCTGTCAGGCGAAATCGTGAACATTGAAGACGTACCAGATGTGGTGTTTGCTGAAAAAATTGTAGGCGATGGAATCGCAATCAAACCGAGCGGCAACAAAATGGTTGCACCGGTTGATGGCAAAATCGGCAAGATTTTTGAAACTAACCACGCTTTTTCAATCGAGTCTGAAAATGGTATCGAGCTGTTTGTTCACTTCGGCATCGACACGGTTGAACTGAAAGGTGAAGGCTTCAAACGTATCGCTGAAGAAGGCCAGCTGGTCAAAAAAGGCGATGTGATTATTGAGTTCGATTTACCGTTGCTGGAAGAGAAAGCAAAATCAACCCTTACACCTGTTGTCATCTCCAACATGGATGAGATCAAGGAAATGATCAAGCTGACTGGCCAGGTCACCGTAGGCGAAACGCCGGTGATTCGCATTAAGAAGTAAGCGACATCAGAATTGAAAAACGGCACCTTCGGGTGCCGTTTTTGTTCATAATAAAACGTGACTACGCTTTATGCTGGGTTAACGCAGCAAAGAGAGTTTTAAAGCTGCCAACGCGGTAGGCGAATCGTTAATTCCAACCCGCCCTCTGGGCGATTCAGCGCTTTGATTTCACCATGATGCGCCAGAACGACTTTGCGGACGATCGCCAGTCCTAAACCATATCCTTTGCCCATCAGCGGTGAATTTACCCGAACAAAGGGATCGAAGATGCTAGAGAGTTTCTCTTCATCAACGCCCGGCCCTTGATCGCAGACGCGAATCGCCAACCATTGGTTTTCGGCCTGTAAACGCACCTCAATATGCTGTCCCTTCATTGAAAAGCGCAGCGCGTTTCGTAACACGTTCTCCACCCCACGCCGAACCAACTCAGCATTGCCGCGCACGGTATAATCTGCATTTTCATCGACAAAAAAATCAACTTTCACGCCAGGAATCTGCGCTTCATAACGCACATCCGTCACCACGGCATGCAGCAGTCCGGTCAGATCAAAGTACTGCTCATCCGGCATGCTTTCATGCTCAGCGCGCGAGAGCGTAAGCAGCTCGCCGATCATTTTATCCAGCCGCCGCGCCTCTTCATCAATGCGATCCAGCGATGCGTTAACGCTTTCAGGCGTTTGTCGCGCCAGGCCGGTTGCCAACTGCAAGCGCGCCAGCGGTGAACGCAACTCATGAGAAATATCATGCAGCAACTCTTCGCGGGTACGCACCAGGGTATCAAGCCGCTCTACCATCGCGTCAAACGCCTGCGCTACGCTTGAAAGTTCGTCATGGCGCTTACGCATTATCGGATAGAGTCGCACGCTTAAATCGCCGTCTGCGACGCGGGAGAATCCTTCCCGCAGTTGACGCATTGGTCGTGTCAGGTTCCACGCCAACAGCAAACTGAACAGCAGCCCTACCGCGCCGGCAAAAATAAACATCGGTGTGGGGATATTCAGAATACTGTGCGGCATATCCATTCGGCTATCTTCGCGCATGCCTTTGACGTCGTAGCGCAGCTCGTACTGTTTACCGTCTGCGCCTTTTACCCAGCGCACAATCACATCAGGAATATGCCCTTCAAAGGGCGGGTTGAATCCTTCCGGCAGCATTTCGCCTTGTACCGGTTTGTCATGCTGAAGGATTTTAAAGAACTGGCGATCGTTGGGTTCCCAATCCGCCATCATGTCATTCAACGAGCTTGGACCACCGCGCTCAAGCACTGAAACTACCGAGGCCATCTGCAAATTCACAATACGACGAATAGCGATGACTTCTGGCGGCTCATGATGATTACCCGAAATGGAAAACCCAAGCCATATCAACTGACTAATAATAACGAACACCACCCAGAAGCCGATGAGGATCTTCCAGAACATGCGTCCGCGATAGCTGTATTTCATCGAATGCGATAACCAATGCTGCGAACGGTTTCAATATTGACGCTATCTGCGGTTAATGCGCTGAGCTTCTGACGGATATTGCTGATATGCACATCAACGCTGCGATCATAAGCTTCACGCGGACGCCCTAATCCCTTCTCTGATAACTCATCTTTTGACACCACACGATCGGGCGCACGCAACAGCAGATCGAGCAGATTAAATTCTGAGGCCGTGAGATCGAAGGCATTGCCCTGCCATTCGGTCATGCGCGTAGCCGGATTCAGCGTCAACTCGCCCCAGCGCAGCAGCTCCTTTTTATCCGGCAAGGGTGCCTGCTCTTCAAAGCGACGCAGCACGGCGCGCAGTCGCGCAACCAGCTCGCGCGGATAGCATGGCTTGGGTACATAATCGTCAGCGCCCATTTCCAGGCCAATAACGCGATCAATATTATCGCCCTTGGCGGTTAGCATGATCACTGGCATGCGGCTGTTCTGGCGAATTTGGCGTAACACATCAATGCCGCTCATGTCTGGCAGCATGATATCGAGAATAATGGCGGTATATTGCCCAGAAAGCGCGCCTTCAACACCCGCACTTCCGGTTAAAACCAGATGTGCATCAAAGCCTTCCGTAATCAGATATTGGCTCAACATGGTGCCCAGTTCTAAATCGTCATCAACAAGCAGAATTTTCATTTTTATCTCTCGTACAAAATTGCGGCTATTCTGTCCTGAACCAGCCTCGGACGCAGCTGGTTTTACGCGATCCTTACGGATTTAGCGCCAGAAGATTCTCAAGCTGACTATAGACAAAAAAGGCTTGTTGGCCCTAATTGAGCCAACAAGCCTTTTTAGAAAGCGGGAAATTAGCGATAAATGCCGGTTGAAAGGTAACGATCGCCACGATCGCAAATAATCGCGACCACGACGCTGCCAGGATGCGCAGCGGCAATGCGTAAAGCGCCGGCTACTGCGCCACCTGAGCTTACACCACAGAAAATGCCTTCTCTTCTTGCAAGCGCACGCATGGTTTCTTCGGCTTCCTGCTGCGACATGTCCATGACATCATCCACTAAATCGGGACGATAAATACCAGGCAGATACGCCAAAGGCCAACGGCGAATACCGGGAATACTGCTGCCCTCGCTTGGCTGAAGACCAATCACTTGCACACCGGTTTTATGTTCTTTGAGGTAACGTCCCACACCGGTAATAGTCCCCGTGGTGCCCATGCTGGAAACAAAATGGGTCATGCGTTGGTGTGATTGTTGCCACAACTCCGGGCCGGTAGTTTGGTAATGACCCAGTGGATTATCAGGATTGTTGAACTGATCGAGCACCCTACCCTCGCCGCGTGCAGCCATTTCTTGCGCTAAATCACGCGCCCCCTCCATGCCCTGCTCGCGGCTAACTAATATTAACTCAGCACCGTAAGCACGCATCGCATCTTGCCGTTCCTGACTCATGTTTTCGGGCATCAGCAGACGCAGCGCATAACCTTTCATGGCGGCAATCATCGCTAAAGCGATACCGGTATTGCCGCTGGTGGCTTCTATCAAGCGATCGCCTGGTTTAATATCCCCACGCAATTCGGCCTGATTAATCATCGACCAGGCGGCGCGGTCTTTCACCGAACCAGCGGGATTATTGCCTTCCAGTTTAAGCCAAACTTCGCTGCCGTTGGCGGGTGTGAGGCGCTGCAATTTAATCAACGGCGTGTTGCCGATGGTATTTTCGAGAGTTGTCACGGTGCATTTCCCGGAAAAAAACCTTTTATATCCAAGTCACAAACGCGTTTTTTGCGCATGCTGATTCCAGCCAGTGGCTTCCGTCAGCTAACTCGCTTGCCGCCTTCCTGCGACTTGAATGGTTTAGGTTTTAAAGAAGAAAAGTAAAAAAGGGCGGGATTCGCTCCCGCCCTGTGTTGAAAAGAAAATATCAGGCGCTCTGAGCAAAGGCAACAGCGCGCAGCGGCGTTTTGTCTTGATAGAGACGCGCCTGTTGTAATCCGACAAACAGGCGTTCGCCACGGATTGGCGCCGTTTGGTCACCTTCAAACACCAGCGCGAAAGGCTCACTCTGCCAGCCGCTCGGCTGCACCACCAGCTGCCAGAAATGGCCGCGTGGGCTGACTTCTAAAATTTGTACCGGCAGCGGCGTTTCAAGGCTGCTCTGACGAGAAACGTCAATTTCCCATGGACGCAGGAACAGATCGACCTTGCCTTGATGCGCTGGCGTGTAGCCCAGCGGCCAATGATGCGCACCCACATGGAACTGCGAGCCGTGGATTTCGCCATCAAAGCGGTTCACTTCGCCCAGGAATTCCAGCACAAAACGGGTCGATGGATCGCGCCATACGTCGTCTGGCGTACCCACCTGTTCGATGTTGCCTTGGCTCATCACCACGACACGATCGGCCACTTCCATCGCCTCTTCCTGATCGTGAGTCACGAACACGCTGGTAAATTTCAATTCTTCATGCAACTGACGCAGCCAGCGACGCAACTCTTTGCGCACCTGCGCATCCAGCGCGCCGAAAGGTTCGTCGAGCAGCAGGATTTGTGGTTCAACTGCCAGCGCACGCGCCAGCGCCACTCGCTGCTTCTGACCACCCGACAGCTGAGCCGGAAAACGGTTTGCCAGATGAGCCAGTTGCACCATCTCCAGCAAACGCGTCACACGCTGTTTAATCTCTGCCGCAGAAGGACGCTCGCGGCGCGGCAGCACCGTCAGGCCAAAGGCGATATTGTCGAATACCGTCATGTGGCGGAACAGCGCATAGTGTTGGAACACGAATCCCACTTGACGATCGCGCGCATGCAGCGTGCTCACATCTTTGTTATGGAACCGAATTTGTCCGCTGTTTTGATGTTCTAACCCGGCAATAATACGCAGCAGCGTCGTTTTGCCTGAACCGGACGGCCCCAGCAGCGCCATCATCTCGCCAGAAAGAATATCCAAAGAGATATCGTTCAGCACCGATGTGCGACCGAATGATTTATTGATCTGTTTAATCTCAATGCTCATGATTTTCCTCCTGTTGCGAGCGGTTGTGCTGATGCTCTAAGCGCCATTGCACAATGCTTTTCAGAAACAGCGTCACTATCGCCATCAGGGTCAACAGCGCAGCAGCCGTAAATGCGCCTACCGTGTTGTAATCCTGATGCAGTAATTCAACCTGAAGCGGCAAAGTATAGGTTTCGCCACGAATCGATCCCGAAACCACCGAGACCGCACCAAATTCTCCAATTGCGCGTGCGTTGGTCAGCACCACGCCGTACAGCATTGCCCAGCGAATATTGGGCAGCGTTACGCGGCGAAACATCTGCCAACCGGACGCGCCCAGTAACACCGCCGCCTCATCTTCGTGGCTGCCCTGGCTCAGCATCACCGGCACCAGTTCACGCACCACAAACGGACAGGTGACAAAGATTGTCGCCAGCACCATGCCAGGCCAGGAGAACATGACCTGGATATTATGCGCATCCAGCCAGCCGCCCGCCGGGCCGTTAACGCCCCAGAACAGCAAATACATCAGCCCCGCCACCACCGGCGAAACTGCAAACGGAATATCGAACATCGTCAGTAACAGCTGGCGACCCGGAAAGGTAAAACGCGTTACCAGCCAGGCCAGCAGCGTGCCGAAGACTAAATTAACCGGCACGGTAATCAGCGCTACCAGCACCGTTAACCAGATGGCATGCAGCATGTCGCCATCCATCAAGTTGCTGAAAGTCAGGCCCAATCCTTTATGGAGCGCTTCGTAGAAGATTGAAGCCATCGGCACCACTAACAGCAAAATGGAGATCAGCGCACCTGTGCCAATCAAAAACCATTTGCCCCAATTCACCGGCTGACGGTCGGCTCGATTGATTTGCGTAATCTCTGCCATTACTGACCTCCCAGACGGCGACCAAAGCGGCTCTGCAAGGTATTAATACCAAACAGCAGCAGCAGCGACGCAGCAAGAATCACCGAGGCGATAGCGCTGGCCGCAGGATAATCAAACTCCTGTAAACGCACAAAAATCATCAGCGAGGTCACTTCGGTTTTCCACGCGATGTTACCGGCGATGAAAATCACGGCGCCAAACTCGCCGAGGCTACGGGTAAACGACAGCGCGGTGCCGGCCAGCAATGCGGGCGCCACTTCGGGTAGCACGACGCGGCGAAAGCTCTGCCACGGTGTTGCGCCTAAAGTTTCTGCCGCTTCTTCATATTCCGGGCCTAACTCTTCCAGCACCGGTTGTACTGTACGAACAACGAACGGGATGCTGGTAAACGCCATGGCGATGGCAATACCAATCCAGGTGTAAGAAATTTTGATATCAAACTGAGCAAACCATTGACCGTACCAGCCGTTGACCGAGAAGAGACCAGCCAGGGTTAAACCCGCCACCGCTGTTGGCAGCGCAAAGGGTAAATCCATCAAGCCATCAAGAATGGTGCGTCCTGGAAAACGGTAGCGCGTTAAAATCCACGCCATCAACATGCCAAACACGGCGTTAAACAGTGATGCCACACCGGCTGCAATTAACGTGACTTTATACGCCGCGATCAGCTGCGGATTAGTAATCACATCCCAATATTGCTGCAGCGTCATGTGAGATAGTTGCATGATCACTGCACTGATCGGCAGCAGTAGAATTAAACAGGTGAACAGCAGGCTGGTGCCGAGGCTGAGTCCGAAGCCGGGCAGAACCCGTTTTTGGCTAGCTGCAAACATTATCCACGCCCCGCCGCTAACAGTTTGTCCAGTTCGCCACCGCTGACGAAGTGGGTTTTCATTACGTTATCCCAACTGCCGAACGCATCCTCAACCCGGAACAGATCGGTTTGCGGAAAGCGGTCTTTCTGTTCAGCCATCAGCTGTGGATTGCTCACGCGATAGTAATATTGCGTGATGATTTTTTGCGCTTCCGGCGTGTACAGGAAGTTCAGATAAGCTTTAGCGGCCTCTGCGGTGTTGTTGTGCTCGACATTTTTATCGACCCACGCCACCGGAAACTCCGCCAGGATATTGGTTTTTGGCACCACGACTTCGTAGTCATCTTTGCCATATTGATTGCGAATGTTGTTCACTTCAGATTCGAAGCTGATCAATACATCACCCAAGCCTCGCTCAGCAAAGGTGGTTGTCGCCCCGCGTCCGCCGGTATCGAACACTTCTACATTCTTCAAAAACTGGGTCATAAATGCTTCAGTTTTGGCTTTATCACCGCCGTCCACTTTATTCGCTACGCCCCACGCGGCCAAATAGGTGTAACGCCCGTTGCCTGAGGTTTTAGGATTAGGAAAGATCAGCTTTACGTCTTTACGGGTTAAATCGGACCAGTCATGGATTTGCTTTGGATTTCCCTTACGGACCAGAAACGCCATGGTGGAATAAAACGGAGAACTGTTATTTGGCAGACGGGTTTTCCAGTCGGCTGGGATCAGATTGCCTTTGTCATGTAACACCTGCACGTCAGTGACCTGATTGTAAGTCACGACATCAGCGCGCAGACCTTGCAGAATAGCCAGCGCCTGTTTGGATGAGCCCGCATGTGACATCTTGATCGACAACTTATCGTTGGGGTGAGTAGCATCCCACTGTGTGGCAAACGGCGCATTCAGGGCAACAAACAGCTCACGTGAAACATCGTAAGAGCTGTTAAGCAATTCAGTTGCGTTAGCTGCGCCTGCCAGGCTCAGTGACAACGCGATACCGCTAACGATTTTTTTCATCGCTTTAAGAGTCATTTGGCACCCTGAAAAAGTTTGATGCGGATCTCGCCCGCTGAGGCACCAGTTTATTTATAACTCAGTGAAAACCTGTAACGGTTTTATATATCGTTTGATGATTTCAAAGTCGAAAAAAGCATAAGACACTGGCAAAGTTTATGTGGGATTCAGTAATGCCTGGCGGGGAATGAGGCTTTGCGCTTTTAATGCGGCGATATTGCAGACAGCGGCGATGTTAGTTCAGTGATTCAGTCCTTTCTGCACTGAATCACTGTTGAACAGTTTTAGTTGATTAAAGCATCAGCGCTGCCAAATTATTTTGCTCAGCTTCCACTTTTTCAGCGTGTCGTCTGACGGCATCAAGCCTTCTGGACCGTGCCCTTCACCGCTATAAACATAGCGTAAATGCTGGCCGGCCGGTGCGCGACACTCAACATCCCGGCTATCCAGACCGGAAGCCAACGCACAGTTGTTGAAGGCTTTGCTGTATTTATCGCTGAAAGCATCACCGATTTTGCTGCCATCGCTGCTAACGATATTGGCGTCCATGACTTCAACGCGCTCAACACGACTCTGGCCGTAAATCACCAGCTTAACCTGGCCTTCATCTAGCGCCTGCCAAAAGGAAACAACCTCACCATTCTGACCGCGCATGCCCTGACGCAAGTCGTAATTGCCGTTCAGCCCCTCTTTAATGGCGCTTTCGGTCATGGGTGTCGCGGCATTAAGGCCGCCGACGCCTTGTTCGGTAGCGGTTAGCGATGCGCCAAACCAGTTCCACGGCAACGCCGATGACCAATGATAACTCAGCGGATTCCACCAACTTACCTGCTGGCTGCTGTTAGCGCCGGAGCCGGAACTGGCGCAGCCGCTCAGCATAACGGCGACAATCAGTAGCGTGGAACGAACAGCTTTCATGCAAACTCCTGTTAATGAAATACTCAGTAAATGAAATGCTCAGTGGCGGAACTGATTGGAGTCGTAAAGCGGCAAAAAGTTTATTCAAGATGATGTTCAGGTGAAAAGCAGTCGCGCAGCCGGGTATTGAACTGGAGCCAGAGCAGCGCCAGCAGATCAAACAGCGTTAACAGCAGCGGCAGCGGAGAACTCAGTAGATCGCCCTGTGTGAACTGAACACCTTGCCACAGCAAATTAATCCACAGTGATAACAGCAGCACGTTGCGCCAGTATTGCCACAGGCGCGGCCAGCGGGTGCGATAACCGGTCAGTAGCATACCGAGCAGCGCCGGTGTGCCTAACGCCAACCCGATCCAAAAAGCCTGTCGATCGGGATAAAATAGCGCCAGGAGATCGTTACCTTGTTGTCGTGAAGCGCCCGCCATCACCAGCAGCAGCCAGGTTCGCGCCAGCAACAGCATTATCGGCCAAAAAAGAAACGGCAGCCGAAGCTGCCCTTTGCCGTCATATTCATCCGGCAGATATTTCAGCACATTAATACTCACGATCTTCTATCAATCGTTTGCCCAGCAGCATCGCGTCAACCGGTTCGTAATCCAGCTTCTCGTAAAACGCCACCACCTGATCATTCTCTTCGCGCACCATCAGATGGATTTTCGGACAGCCGCGCGCAATCAGTTTTTTTTCCAGGCGATTCATCAGCGCATTGGCAAAGCCACGTCCCTGATAATCGGGATGCACGGCCAGGTAATAAGCAGCACCACGATGGCCATCGTAACCGCCCATCAATGTGCCAACCACTTCCCCACCCACTTCGGCCACAAGGAAAAGTTCGGGGTCGTGATTCATCTTACGTTCGATATCCATTTCAGGATCGTTCCATGGACGTAACAAATCGCAACGTTCCCAGAGCGTAATCACTTCTTCAAAATCTTCCTGGCGGAAGGCGCGGATTTCCATCGTCTTTACCTGCAATTAAGCACAATTTGCTGATTATCACGCATTCTTTGCGCTGCGCAACCCTGGAAAAGCCGAGCGCGGAGAAAAACAACGGTTTTTTCTGTTCGCGAGCTGAAATACAAAGTAAAGCCCTGAAATAGTTCCGTGCTCGCGAGTGGCATAACGTTACGATATAACACTGGGCACTATTTTCGCTGTTCTCGCTACGCTAATGGATTTGCACATGAAATTGCTCAAGCATTTGACCAACCGCCGCCAACTGTTGCTTTCCGGCATCGCGTTGGCCATTTTGTCGCCGCGCGGCGTAATGGCGAAAGAACAAGAGACGACGCTGCGCGCCTCATCGCGTCACTCGCAGCCGGCTCCATCCGCTAAAAACGGCAAGCGTATCGTGATGATCGATCCGGGCCACGGCGGCATCGATTCCGGTGCGGTCGGCGGTGAAGGATCTGAAGAAAAACATATCGTGCTCGAAATTGCTAACAATGTGCGCCGCCAGTTGCAGGATCATCCGCGCATCGAAGTACGTCTGACGCGCGACAGCGATCACTTTATTCCGCTTTATCAGCGCGTGGAAATTGCCCATCAACACGGTGCCAATCTGTTTATGTCGATTCATGCCGATGGTTTTACCAGCCCAGACGCCAACGGCGCGTCGGTTTTCGCGCTCTCGAATCGCGGGGCCAGCAGCACCATGGCGCGCTATCTGTCAAAAAGAGAAAACGACGCTGATAAAATTGGCGGCGCGCAAGTGCAGCAGCAGGATCACTATTTGCAGCAAATTCTGTTCGATTTGGTGCAAACCGACACCATAAAAAATAGCTTAACGCTGGGTAAACACGTGCTCGATCAGATTCGCCCTGTGCATCATCTGCACAGTCAGCATACCGAGCAGGCGGCTTTTGCGGTGCTGAAGTCGCCTTCTATTCCCTCGGTGCTGGTCGAAACGTCTTTTATTACTAATCCACGCGAAGAGCAGTTACTCGGCACCAGCGCGTTTCGGCAAAAAATTGCCAGTGCCATCGCCAATGGCATCGTCAACTACTTTGATGAGTACGATCGTCGCCCGGCTTAGGTATAATCACGCCAAATTTTTTAACAGTAAGCGATATGCATGTCTGATATTTCCCGCGTAAAAGCCTTTCTGCTGCAGCTGCAGGAAGATATTTGTCACCGTCTCGCCGCCGAAGATGGCAGTGCCAAATTTGTCGAAGATAGCTGGCAACGCCCAGGCGGCGGCGGCGGACGTAGCCGTGTGCTGCGTAATGGCGCGGTATTTGAGCAGGCGGGCGTCAACTTTTCCCATGTACATGGCGACCAAATGCCCTCTTCGGCAACCGCACACCGCCCTGAACTGGCGGGACGCAGTTTTGAAGCGATGGGCGTTTCGTTAGTGGTCCACCCTAACAATCCCTATGTTCCTACCAGCCACGCCAATGTGCGCTTTTTTATTGCCGAAAAACCGGGTGCCGAACCGGTGTGGTGGTTTGGCGGCGGCTTTGATCTCACGCCCTTTTACGGTTTCGAAGAGGATGCGCTGCACTGGCACCAAACTGCCTTTAATCTGTGCCAGCCGTTTGGTGAAGAGGTCTATCCACGCTACAAAAAATGGTGCGATGACTATTTTTACATCAAGCACCGTGACGAGCAGCGCGGCATTGGCGGGCTGTTTTTTGATGACCTGAATGCGCCTGATTTTGAACACTGTTTCAACTTCATGCAGGCGGTTGGCAACGGTTTTCTTGACGCCTATCAACCGATTGTGGCACGTCGTAAAGATCATCCGTGGGGCGATCACGAGCGCCAGTTCCAACTGTACCGCCGCGGACGTTATGTCGAGTTCAATCTGGTGTGGGATCGCGGCACGCTGTTTGGTTTGCAGACTGGCGGTCGCACCGAATCGATCCTGATGTCGATGCCACCGCTGGTACGGTGGGAATATGATTACCAACCTGAAGCGAACTCGCCAGAAGCGGCGCTGTACCGTGATTTCTTACCCGTTCGCGACTGGCTTTCGCTTAATCCGCGAAAGTAACGGCATCCAGCTTGCCATTGCGCGATTCACTTGCGCTCAGCCTGCCAAAATAATGGGCGCTGTATCAAGGCGGCAAAAGCAATCATTCCGATGCGCTTACTGATGTCAGTGATTCGGATGATTGCTTGCAGCCAATGCAGAGACAGCGCCAAGTATGAAGGCAGGTTATAAAGGTTGGGTCTGTGCTTCTACCACCGCCAACGCCACCATATTGACAATCCGCCGCACCGAGGCGATGCGCGTCAATATATGCACCGGCTTGGTAATGCCCATCAACACCGGCCCGACCGTGACGCCTTCCGAACAGGATACGCGCAGTAGGTTGTAACTAATACGCGCCGCTTCGACGTTCGGCATGATCAACAGGTTCGCCGTCCCTTTCAGCGGGCTATCCGGCATTACGTCGCGGCGGATGCTTTCAATTAACGCCGCATCGCCGTGCATTTCACCGTCAATTTCTAGCTCTGGCGCGCGCTGTTTAATCAGCGCCAGCGCGTCACGCATTTTACGTGCGCCTGGCGCATTGGAGGTCCCATAGCTGGAATGCGACAGCAGTGCAATCCGCGGTTCAATACCAAATCGCCGCACGGTTTCAGCGGCCATCAAGGTGATATCTGCGAGCTGGTCTGGCGTTGGATCTTCATTGACGTAGGTATCAGCGATAAACGTATTGCCGCTGGGCAGCAGCAATGCGTTCATGGCACTCGCCACCTTCACGTCATCACGAAAACCAAATACATTTTCAATCACCTCATAATGCTTACGATAATCGCCGATAGTGCCGCAGATTAACGCGTCGGCTTCACCACGATGCACCATGATGGCCCCAATCAGTGTGGGATTGCCGATTACCGCGCGCTGCGCCTCTTCCGGTGAAACCCCACGCCGCTTCATGATCTGGTAATACTCATTCCAGTATTCTTTGAAGCGCGGATCGGATTCATTGTTCACCACCTCAAAATCTTTACCCGCCTCAATTTTCAGGCCCTGCTTTTGTAGGCGCATCGCAATGACGTTAGGACGCCCAATGAGAATCGGCTTTGCCATGCCAAGCGACACCAGCTCTTGCGTTGCATGCAGCACACGAATCTCCTCTCCTTCGGCTAACACCACGCGTTTTGGCGCTTTGCGTGCCTGGGAAAAAATCGGCTTCATGAACAGGTTGGTTTTATAAACAAACTCAGTGAGCTGTTCGCGATAGGCATCAAAGTCTTGAATGGGCCGTGTCGCAACCCCAGACTCCATCGCCGCTTTAGCCACGGCGGGCGCGATTTTCACGATTAAGCGCGGATCAAACGGTTTGGGGATCAAATATTCCGGGCCAAAGCTCAAATCCTGATCGTCATACGCCGACGCGACGACATCGCTCTGCTCAGCCTGCGCCAGCGCCGCAATGGCATGCACCGCCGCCAGCTTCATCTCTTCGTTGATGGCCGTGGCTCCGACATCAAGCGCCCCACGAAAGATAAAGGGAAAGCACAGCACATTGTTGACCTGATTAGGGAAGTCAGAGCGACCGGTACAGATAATCGCGTCAGGCCGCACCGCTTTTGCCAGCGGTGGCATGATTTCGGGTTCCGGGTTTGCCAGCGCCAATATCAGCGGATCTTTGGCCATTTTTTCCACCATCTCTGGCGTCAGTGCTTTTGGTCCTGAACAGCCAAGGAAGATGTCTGCATGAGTAATCACCTCTTCCAGCTTACGCTTGCCGTTGTCCTTGATGGCGTACTCCGCTTTGGTCTGCGCCATGTTCTCTTCACGACCTTGATAAATCACCCCTTTTGAATCGCAGACCACAATGTTGTGCTTCTGCAATCCCAGCGCCACCAGCAAATTCAGGCAGGCGATAGCAGAAGCGCCCGCACCGGAGACCACCAGTCGTACATCAGAAATGGCTTTATTGACGATGGTTAAGCCATTGATCACCGCGGCGGTACAGATAATTGCAGTGCCGTGTTGATCGTCGTGGAACACCGGAATCTTCATCCGTTTACGCAGCTGCTGTTCAATATAAAAACATTCGGGCGCTTTGATATCTTCAAGGTTAATGCCGCCAAATGTCGGCTCCAGTGCGGCAATCACTTCAATCAGCTTGTCAGGATCCAGCTCATCAATTTCGAGGTCGAACACGTCGATGCCCGCGAATTTCTTGAACAAGACGCCTTTACCTTCCATCACTGGTTTACCCGCCAGCGCGCCGATGTTACCCAAACCCAGCACTGCGGTGCCATTTGAGATCACCGCCACCAGATTGCCACGTGCGGTGTATTTGTGCGCCGCCAGCGGATCTTTAGCGATTTCCAAACAGGGTGCTGCCACGCCTGGCGAGTAGGCCAGCGCCAGATCGCGCTGCGTCGCTAACGGTTTAGTGGGTGAAACCTGAATCTTGCCGGGGGTAGGAAATTGATGAAAATCGAGCGCGCTTTGCTTCAGTTGATCATCCATTTGGCATCCTTAGTCGCCAGGGAAAGTCGCACCAGTATAGGAATCATTACGCAGCAAGACGGTGAAGGCGCTCAAAGAAGCTCATTGTTAAACGGCACAGATTGTCACAGCTCCCCCAGCGTCATTTGCTTCGGCTGCTATGCTTATAGGTGGAATAAGGCGCACCCCACGGTTTAACACCGCATGACGGCAATTTCGCTCCATTCCCCTGGCAACAATCAGAGAAACCGCATTTTCATACGAAAGTGTCTGTTGCAAGGTTATGAGCCTGTGTTACCGGAAACAGAACGGCTGCGAGGCCAAAGGTGTCCCCTTTTCGCTTTAATGATTTCTTTTCAAGGAGTTTAGAGATGAACCAGCTAGAAGCCCTAAAACAGTTCACCACCGTCGTGGCGGACAGTGGCGATATCGAGTCGATTCGCAACTACCATCCTGAAGACGCTACGACCAATCCTTCCCTCATCCTTAAAGCTTCCGGTCTCGACGCCTATAAACATTTGATTGATGACGCTATCGACTACGCCAAAAAGCAAGGCGGCAGCAAAGAGACGCAGATCATCAATGCCAGCGACAAAGTGGCCATTAACCTCGGTATGGAAATCCTGAAAAGCATACCAGGCCGTGTTTCGACCGAAGTGGATGCGCGCCTCTCCTTCGATCGTGGCATGTGTGTCACCAAAGCAGAAAAACTGGTTCGCCTGTACGAAGAGTATGGCATTGATCGCTCTCGTATCTTGATCAAGCTGGCGTCAACCTGGGAAGGTATTCGTGCCGCAGAAGAGCTGGAGAAAAACGGCATCAAATGTAACCTGACGCTGCTGTTCTCTTTTGCTCAAGCGCGTGCCTGTGCCGAAGCTGGCGTGTTCCTGATTTCACCGTTCGTGGGACGTATTTATGACTGGTACAACAGCCGTAAACCGCTGGACCCGTATGTAGCCGATGAAGATCCCGGCGTGAAATCTGTGCGTCGTATCTACGACTACTACAAAAAGCATCGCTATAGCACCATCATCATGGGCGCGAGCTTCCGTAAAGTAGAACAGATCATCGCACTGGCAGGTTGTGACCGCCTGACCCTTTCACCCAACCTGTTGGAAGAGCTGCAAAACAGCGATGCGCCGTTAGAACGTAAACTTGAACCTTCTACTGAAGGCTTCCACCAGCCGGCGTCGCTCTCTGAAGCGGAATTCCGTTGGGAACATAATCAGGATCCTATGGCAGTAGAAAAACTGTCTGAAGGCATCCGCCAGTTTGCTGTCGATCAGCAGAAACTTGAAGATGTGTTGGCTGCTCGTCTGTAGTTTTCATCACATTATTCGTGGGCGAGACCTTTCTCGCCCGCAGGTATAACAAGGGAGAACCCTATGTCATCACGCAGAGAGTTGGCGAACGCGATACGTGCATTAAGTATGGATGCGGTACAGAAAGCAAACTCAGGCCATCCCGGCGCACCCATGGGCATGGCGGACATCGCGGAAGTGTTATGGCGCGATTTCCTGAAACATAATCCAACCAATCCCGCTTTTCTTGATCGTGACCGTTTTATTCTTTCCAACGGTCACGGCTCAATGCTGCTTTATAGCCTGCTGCACCTGAGCGGCTACGATTTACCGATTGAAGAGCTGAAAAACTTCCGCCAGCTGCATTCAAAAACGCCGGGCCACCCAGAAATTGGTTATACACCGGGCGTAGAAACCACCACGGGCCCGCTGGGTCAAGGTCTGGCCAATGCCGTGGGCCTGGCGATTGCCGAGCGCACCTTAGCCGCCCAGTTTAACCGTCCCAATCATGAGATCGTTGACCACTTCACTTATGTGTTCATGGGCGACGGCTGTTTGATGGAAGGTATCTCACACGAAGTGTGTTCACTGGCCGGCACCTTGGGTCTGGGCAAATTGATTGGCTTCTACGATCACAACGGCATCTCCATTGACGGTGAAACAGAAGGCTGGTTTACCGACGATACCCATAAGCGCTTCGAAGCCTATAACTGGCATGTGATCGGCGATATTGATGGGCACGATTCCGAAGCCATCAGCAAGGCGATTAAAGAAGCGCAGAGCGTTACCGATAAGCCGTCGCTGATTATTTGCCGCACCGTTATCGGTTTCGGTTCACCGAACAAGGCAGGTAAAGAAGAGGCGCATGGCGCGGCGCTGGGCGAAGAAGAAGTCGCGCTGACACGTAAAAAGCTCGGCTGGAACTATCCGCCGTTCGAAATCCCACAAGATATTTATCAGCAATGGGATGCGAAAACAGCCGGTGCAGAGCACGAAAAAGCGTGGGATGCCAAGCTGGACGCCTACAAGCAAGCCCACCCGGAGTTGGCGCAGGAATTTCTCCGCCGCATGAATGGCGAAATGCCATCGACCTGGGAAGCGGATACCGCGAAATTTATTGCTGACCTGCAGGCAAATCCGCAAAAAATCGCCAGCCGTAAAGCGTCACAAAACTCGCTGGAAGTTTACGGCAAGCTGCTGCCAGAATTCCTTGGCGGTTCTGCAGACCTCGCGCCAAGTAACCTCACCATTTGGTCAGGTTCCAAATCGATTAAAGAGGATCACGCCGGTAACTACATTCACTACGGCGTGCGTGAATTTGGTATGACCGCGATTGCCAATGGTATCGCCCATCACGGCGGTTTTGTGCCGTACACCGCCACCTTCCTGATGTTTGTGGAGTACGCACGTAACGCGGCCCGTATGGCAGCGTTGATGAAAGCGCGTCATATCATGGTTTATACCCATGACTCCATTGGCTTGGGTGAAGATGGCCCAACGCACCAGCCGGTTGAGCAGCTCGCCAGCCTGCGTTTGACGCCTAATATGAGCGTCTGGCGTCCTTGCGACCAGGTTGAAACGGCTGTGGCGTGGAAAGCCGCCGTTGAGCGTCATCATGGTCCAACCGCGTTAATTCTGTCGCGTCAAAACCTGGCGCAACCGGAGCGTACGCAAGCGCAGATCGACAACATTGCGCGCGGCGGTTACGTACTGAAAGATTGTGACGGTACGCCGGAAGTGATCCTGATCGCAACAGGTTCCGAGATGGAAATCACGCTGGGCGCTGCGGAGAAGCTGACAACGGGCGGCCACAAAGTTCGCGTGGTGTCGCTGCCGTCAACCGATCTGTTTGATGCCCAGGACAGCGCCTATCGTGAATCTGTGCTGCCATCAACGGTGAGAGCGCGTGTTGCCGTGGAAGCCGGAATTGCCGATTACTGGTTCAAATACGTGGGTATTGATGGTGCCATCGTCGGCATGACCACGTTTGGTGAGTCTGCGCCTGCCAGCAAGCTGTTCACGGAGTTTGGCTTCACGATTGAAAATATCGTTAGCCATGCCGAAGCATTACTCAAGCCGGTTTAATGCTTTCGCCCTTCCCGCTTAGCCGGGAAGGGCCATTTCAGTTCATAGCCTGAAACATAAAAAAATCTTTTCTCCCCTCTTCCTGTCTCGCCCAAACTGATTACTATAGATTTCCATCCGATTCTTATAGCGAACTCTCGTCTGTTGAAAATGCGCACATCTTATTTACTGGCCTTAATGGTTTCTCTGCTTCCATTAAAAAGCATGGCGCAGGTCGCGCCCGATCCATTACTGGCTTCGCAGATCGTTGATCGCTATGCCGAACACATCTTTTACGGCAGCGGCGCAACCGGCATGGCGCTGGTTGCCATTGACGGTAATCAGCGCGTATTCACTAGCTTTGGTGATACCCGTCCGGGTAACAACGTTCGCCCACAAAAAGATTCCCTGATCCGTATCGCCTCGCTAAGCAAACTGATGACCAGCGAAGTGATGGTAAAAATGGCGGAGCGCGGTCAAATTCGCCTTGATGATCCACTGAGTAAATATGCACCGCCCGGCACGCGCGTACCCAGCTACAACGGTCAACCTATTCGTTTGATCAACTTATCGACTCACACCAGCGGACTGCCGCGTGAGCAGCCAGGCGGGAAACCTCATCGTCCCGTATTCGTCTGGCCTACGCGCAGCGAACGCTGGAACTGGTTGCCACAGGCAAACCTGAAAGCGGCACCGGGTACCGATGCAGCCTACTCCAATCTCGGTTACGATTTGCTAGGCGATGCGTTGTCACGCGCCGCAGGCATGCCCTATCCCGCGCTGTTTCAGCAATTGATTACTCGCCCGCTGGGCATGAAGGACACAACGTTTACGCCTTCACCAGAGCAGTGCGGACGTTTGATGGTAGCCGAGAAAGGTGCCAGCCCCTGTAATAATACGCTGGCGGCAATTGGCAGCGGCGGCGTTTACTCCACGCCCGATGATATGGGGCGCTGGATGCAGCAGTTCCTGAATTCAGCCGTCAGCCGACGTACGCCGCAGGTTGATCGTATGCAGACGCTGATTTATCAGCGCAGTCAGCTGCAGAAAGTGCAAGGTATGGATGTGCCGGGCAAAGCCGACGCGTTGGGCATGGGTTGGGTTTATATGGGGCCAAAAGAGGGTCGTCCGGGTATTATTCAAAAAACCGGCGGCGGTGGTGGCTTCATTACCTACATGGCGATGGTGCCGCAGCATAACATCGGCGTGTTTGTCGTGGTTACGCGTTCTCCGCTGACCCGCTTTACACCCATGAGTGATGGCGTAAATAACATGCTGGCTGAACTGGTCGGCAACCAAATCGGTTCACCCATGATGGTTCAAGCCATTCCTTAACGCTGCTGAGGAGTGGAACGCGACTGGCTCACCCACAACGTGGGCCAGTCATCGCTGCTGTGCCACGCGTCGCACGTTGATTCCTCAGCATATTCCGCCAGCACGAAACTGTTGCCATCGAACTGCCAGCGCGATGCTGAACCGCAATCGCCCAAACCGCGACCTTTTCCGAAGGTATAAAGCTGTCCAGTTGCCGCATCGTATTCAGCATTGATCAATTCAAGTTGACGTTCATTAATAGTTGGCGGTGTAAACGGCAGCGTCAGGCTAATTCCCCGCGCCACATAAGGCTGCTCGCGCGTCACTTCGAAAGCTAAATCAATCACGTTATATGCCCCCATTTCACAGCTCACCAACAGCAATGCCTTGGTATCAGTGAGCGGCGACACGCTGACTTCACGCCGCATCGGATCAAGCGAACAGGAATCGGTGTTAACGCGCCAGGTGCCGTAATCGATTAAACCGCTGGTTTCTTCTCGCGTCAGCGCCGCAGGTTGCGGTAGCGCCTCTGGCAGCGCAGGCACTTTAGGCTGCGGCGGCACATCCCAGATTGCGCGATCGCCGCGCTTTATCCAGGCGCTCATGCCGTTAACACGCCCTTGCACATCATCCATCAGCAGCAGCGCCGCCTTCATGCCGCGCAGGGAGATAAGGGCTTTGGGATCAAACGTGAGTTGCAGGCTTTTGGCTTCCATGACCAGATCAAGAAATTCGTCGATCGCGATGGCGTTGCTGGTAGCGAGATGATGGGGTTCGACCGTCCAATGTTTCAGGTCGGGTTTCAGGCGGCGTTGATCAATCAGCAGGTTGTCTTTCAGATCACCGCCAGGCAGCTCACCACTGTAGGCGCTGCCGTAGTCGATACGCAGCAACGGGCGATCGTTCACCCCGGCATGGCGCGAAATCGTCATGACTAATCCATTGTCGCCCGGAATATTGCGTGCCACGCAAAATGCCGCATTGTTGCAGGTCATCTGCCAGTCAGAAAATGACTTTTGCAGTGGATCGGCCCGCACGCTGGCAACAAAAAGAAAAGACAACACTAACAGCGATTTAATCCAATGCAACATTAAGAAAACCGGTCCCCAAATCTTTAAAGTGGAGATGATAACGCAACGGCGAACCCAAAGAAGACCGGAATCTGTGACCGCGCCCAGAAAGCGTTATTAACTGGCTAAAAAGCGTTCATCATCGTGATAAGCCGTAAAGAGTGAAGCTTAGGAAAACATCATCGTTTTTGCAGCGCTTTCGCTCAATCAGATTCATCGGACAATTTGCTCTGTTCTCGAATCGGTCAAATACACAGAAACGGTCAAATACGGTCATGCTATAGTCATTGCCCCTTTCTCGCTTATAACGTGAGTCGATCATGGACATCGCCGTTAATACCGCCTTTTTCGTGATATCAATCACATTTTATTTGTACGCCCCCTCCAAATTTTCATAAAAACTTAATAAACATCACTTTGCTCTCGCACAGCAAATATTGCCCTGTGGAGTCGTGTCCAGGACACATTTTTGCCGTGCGCCATCCAGTACTTTATTGTCATCGGAGGCCAGCATGTTGCCGATTGAACGCCAGCAGCGAATTATTGATGAATTAACAATTAATGGTCGGGTTATCGTCACCGAATTAGTTTCACTGTGTCATGTTTCGCAGGAAACCATTCGTCGAGATTTAAACCAATTAGAAAAACGCGGCCTGTTACAACGTAGCCATGGCGGTGCAGTACTGCCTAAAAGGCAAGCAGCCAATATTCAGGGAAATATCCGAGCCATAAATGAATATGAATTATCTTTTCGCCAAAGAATAAATGAACACGTCGATGCCAAAATGGCGATTGCCAAACGTGCGCTCGATTTTATCAGCGTGGGAGATTGTTTATTACTCGATAGCAGTACCACCTGTTTTTATTTGGCACGGCAATTACCCGATATTGAATTAACGGTATTAACCAATTCATTACGTATTGTGCAGACGCTGGCAGCACGCGGCAGTATTCGCACCATTTGCTTAGGCGGGGAATATTCTGACCGCTATGAAGATTTCCACGGCATTGTTGCCGAGCAGCCGTTAAAAGAGTTTCAAATAAACAAGATCTTTTTTTCCTGTAGCAGTTTAGGTAACGACGGTTATTTACGTGAAGGCAATGAACATAACGCGCATTTAAAACAGCAAATGATTCTGGCAGCAGAAAGAAAACATCTGTTGATGGACAGCAGTAAATTTTTACGACCCTCATTCGCGCGTATTTGTCATTATCGCGATGTGGATTTTCTCATTACTGACCAATTAAAAGATAAAGAGCTGGAACAAGAACTGGCGTGGAACGGCGTGAATATTATTGATTGTTCACAACGCTCGCAGTCAATGCAGCTAATAAAAAATTAAACGGAGTCTTTATGAAAAAACATCTTATCGCCTGTTCTCTCATCGCCTTGTTTGCTGTTCAGGCTCAAGCTGCGGACAAATTACGCATGGGCATCGTCGTGAAAATTGGTGGTATTCCCTGGTTTAACGCCATGGAAGCGGGCATTAAAAGCCAGGCGGAAAAAAGTGGCATTGATGCCTGGATGGTTGGCCCAACGGCGGCTGACCCAGCGTTGCAGGTACGTGCAATTGAAGATTTGATTGCGCAGAAAGTCGACATTATTGGTGTGGTACCCAACGATCCGAAAGTGCTGGAGCCGGTGCTGCAACGTGCCCGTGACGCCGGAATAAAAGTGATCACGCACGAATCACCGGGTCAGAAGTATGCCAACTGGGATTTCGAGCTGGTTGACGCACCCACGCATGGCATTAACCACATGAAAGCGCTGGCGCAGTGTATGCACGAAGAGGGCAAATACGCCATGTACGTCGGCAGCCTGACCGTGCCATTGCATCAGGAATGGACTGACGCTGCGCTGAATTACCAAAAAGAACACTATCCAAAAATGCAGATGGTGACCGACAAGTTTGGTGTGGGCGAATCGCTGGATGACTCAATTCGCACTACCAACGAGCTGATGTCTAAATATCCCGATCTGAAAGGCATCATGGCCTTCGGCTCCCAAGGCCCAATTGGTGCCGGTCGGGCCGTGATGAACCGCAATAAAATCAACCAGGTTTGCGTTATTGGTGCGTTTAGTCCGGGTCAAGGCGCGCAGTTGGTGAATCGCGGTGCGATCAAAGGTGGCTATATCTGGAACCCGGAAACGGCTGGCGAAGTGTTTGTACGGATCGCCGAAATGATGCAGAAAAACCAGCCGATTAAACAGGGTATGACTATCGAAGGCTTAGGCAACGTCAACGTGGATGAAGCTAATCACACCATCATCGGTAACAACACCGAAAGCCTGGACAAAGCCAACCTGCCGAAACTGATCAAACTGGGGCTGTAACCATGGAACGTGTCGAACCACAGACGCTCATCGTCCTCGACAATCTGTCAAAGACGTTTGGCGGTAACCGCGCACTGAGCGATATTTCGCTAACACTACTGGAAGGCGAAGTGCACTGCCTTGCCGGAACCAACGGCTGTGGCAAGAGTACGTTAATCAAAGTCATTTCCGGGGTGCATGCCCCGGACAGTGGCAGCCAGATCCGCCTTGGCAACAGCAGCCAGGGTTTTTCCAGGCTGACATCGCGTCAGGCGCGTGACTTTGGTATCCAGGTGATTTATCAGGATCTGTCACTGTTTCCGAACCTAAGCGTCGCCGAAAACATCGGTTTCGAACACAATCTGCGTGGTCTGTTTGGCTGGCATCGCGCAGGAAAACTGCGTGCCAGCGCACAGCGTATTGTTGAAGAGCTAAATTTCGACCTGAATTTAGATCTAAAAGTGGCGGAGCTTTCCATCGCTCAGCGTCAGCAGGTGGCGATTTGCCGCGCGCTGGTCGCAGATGCCCGATTGGTGATTATGGATGAACCCACCGCGTCGCTGACGCGCACCGAAGTCAACCAGCTGCTGCGCACCGTGCGCTATTTGAAAGAGAAGAACATTTGCGTGGTGTTTGTCAGCCATCGACTCGATGAAGTGCTGGAAATATCCGACCGCGTGACGGTTATCCGAGATGGTCGCAAAATGGGCTGTTGGTCAGCGCGTGATATGACTCCGCACCATCTGACCGAACTCATGACCGGCCTAAAGCTGGATTACTCGTTGAAATCCCCTTCTCACAATCCTGACCGCGTGATGCTCGAAGTCGAGCGACTAAGCCGCGCCGGGCAATATCACGATGTGAGTTTTCGTCTGTACGAAGGCGAAGTGTTGGGGTTATGCGGCCTGCTTGGCTCCGGGCGCACTGAACTGGCGCTGTCACTGTTTGGTATGACCAAACCGGACAGCGGTAAAATCTGGCTCGACAGCAAACCGGTACGTTTTCGTGGGCATGAAGATGCCATCAAAGCCGGAATCGGTTACGTATCCGAAGATCGGCTGACACTGGGTTTAGTGCAGCAGCAATCGGTGGCCGACAACATGGTGCTGCCGATCCTCGACAAGCTGCAAAACCGTTTTCACATTATTGACGAATACCGCAAGAACAAGCTGATCTTACAGTGGATTCAGCAGCTCGGCGTACGCGTGACCGATCCCAACCTGGCCATTTCCACCCTTTCTGGCGGTAATCAGCAGAAAATCGTGTTGGCAAAATGGGTGCTGACGCAACCCCGTATTCTGATCCTCGACTCGCCAACCGTTGGCGTAGATGTCGGTGCAAAAGCCAGCATCTATCAATTAATCCACGAACTGGCGCGTGAAGGATTGTCGATCATCCTGATTTCCGACGAAGTACCGGAAGTTTGGTACAACTGCGACCGTATTCTGCACTTTCGCGACGGCACCATTCATGCCGAATATCAACCCGATACCGTTGAACAACAACAGCTGGCGGAGGTGATCAATGCCTGACTTCTCTCGTTTACGCCCACATTCCAGTCAGGGTTGGCTCACTTGGGTGCTGCTGGCATTTATTGTTTTTTTCTCAGTGGCCAGCGACCAGTTTCTCAGCGTGCAAAATTTGTTAGACCTGGCGGAAAGCTATGCCGTAACCGGCATTTTCGCCCTCGGATTGTTTGTTGTCTTGGTCACTGGCGGCATCGATATCTCCTTTGCTGCGGTGGCTTCGGTGGTGCAGTACCTGATCGCCTCCCTGTTTGTGCACTACCAGTTTGATAACGCCCTTTTGAGCATTGTGCTGGCGGTCGTCTGCGGCACGCTGTTCGGTGTGCTCAACGCCTGGCTGATTACCACGCTGCGAGTGGTGTCGATCATCATCACCATCAGTATGCAATCGCTGCTGTTTGGCCTGCTGATGTGGATGACGGGCGGACGCAGTCTGTATGCGCTGCCGGATTGGTGGATCACGTTGCGTAACGTGCTGCCGTTTGAATGGCAGGGTCAAACTTTCCAGGTCGGTTTGCCGCTGATCACCATGCTGGTTATTGCCGCACTCACCGCCGTGATGCTGAACAAAACCCATTTAGGCCGTCAGCTCTATGCGGTGGGTGGTGATGCCGAATCGGCGCGGCGCGTGGGTATTCGGGTTGGCCTGATTCACCTGTTCGCTTACGGCTGGCTGGGTGCAATGGCGGCGATTGGCGGATTGGTACAGGTCTATCGCATGGGTGAAGTGGTACCGAATGCGTTGGTTGGCGGGGAGCTGGATGTACTGGCAGCAACGGTGCTGGGCGGCGCGAGCCTGATGGGCGGCAAAGGCACGGTTAGCGGCACACTGATGGGCGTGTTCCTGATCGCCATCCTAAAAAATGGCCTCAACCTTATTGGCGTCTCTAACTACTTCATGAACATTGTGGTCGGCAGCGTAATCATGGTGGCGATTGCTGTCACTCACTACAAAAAACGCAAAGAAACTGACGTTAGTTTTGTCTGACGGAAGGAGGCGCTATGAAAAGATTTTCTGCATCGTTATCGGCATTGAAACCGGACGGCACCAATATTGGACTGATGTTACTGATCGCGTTTGCACTGGCGCTGTTCAGTATCTTGCTGCCGGGCCGTTTTCTGACTGACTCGACCTTCCTCAGCATGGCGTTTCAGCTGCCGGAGCTGGGCTTGCTGACGCTGGCCATGTTCATCGCCATTTTAAGTGGTGGCCTGAATCTGGCGATTATTACCACCGCCAACCTGACCAGCTTATTTATTGCGTGGGTGCTGTTGAGCATGCTGCCAGAGGGTGCCAGCACAGGTCAGCAACTGTTATGGCTGGCGCTGGCGGTGATTGGCGCGATGATCATCGCCCTTGTGATTGGCGTGATAACTGGCGTGATGGTAACGCGTATTGGCGCTCATCCGATTCTGGTTACGCTCGCCACCATGATGACCATCAACGGCATTGGTATTTGGCTGACCAAAGGTGCAGCGGTAAGCGGTATGCCCGCCGTGGTGCGCGCCTTGGGTTCCAACACCTTGCTGGGCGTGCCGTTGCCGCTGTGGGTATTCCTGATTGCCGCCGCGCTGCTGGCTCTGTTCCTTGGTAAAACCCGTGCAGGTAAATGCATTTACATGGGTGGCAGCAATATCAACGCCACCTGGTTTAGTGGCGTGAATACGCATCGCATGGTGGTGCTGGTGTACGTCATTTCTAGCCTGCTGTGCGTGCTGGCGGGGCTGATCATGATGGCACGCTTCAATTCGGCGCGAATGGGTTACGGCGACGCCTACTTATTGCTGACCGTGCTGGCCATCATCCTCGGCGGCACCGATCCCAACGGCGGATTCGGACGCGTCACCGGCGTGGTGCTGGCACTGGTTGCACTGCAAATCCTCTCTACCGGCTTCAACTTAATGAACATCAGCCAGCACGTCAGCCTCGCCATGTGGGGAGCGGTGTTAATCGTGGTGCTGGCCTTTAAACAGGGTAAAGCCCGACTCAATGAAAGCCGTGCCGTTAAGCGCAGCAAACTGCTGAGCACGGCGTTAAATCCTCTGACTCACAAAAAGGAAGTATGATGCGTATTCAAATCTCTCCGTCATTGATGTGCATGAATTTAATGGAGATCAAGCAGCAATTGTCTGTGTTGAACTCGCGAGCAGACTTCCTGCACGTTGACATTATGGATGGTCACTACGTAAAAAATATTACGCTGTCGCCGTTTTTCATTGAGCAGATTCGCCCCCATACGCCAGTAGCCATTGATGTGCATTTAATGGTGGAGCATCCCAACGATTTTATCGAAGCCGTGGCCAAAGCCGGGGCAGATTATATTTGCCCACACGCTGAGACCATCAACCGCGACGCGTTTCGAGTGATTAATCACATCCGTAGCCTGGGAAAAAAAGTGGGTATCGTACTGAACCCGGCCACACCGGTTTCGTTTATTCATCACTACATTCATCTGCTCGACAAGATCACCGTGATGACCGTCGATCCGGGCTACGCCGGGCAGCCTTTCATTCCAGAAATGGTGCAAAAAATTCAGGAGCTAAAAGCGCTGAAGCTGGCGCATGGCCATCGCTATTTAATTGAAATTGATGGCTCCTGTAATCAACGCACCTATAGCACTTTGCTGGACGCAGGTGCAGAAGTGCTCATTGTCGGCACATCCGGCCTGTTTACTATTCATGACGATCTCGCTACCGCCTGGACCATGATGCGTGACAGTATCGATACGGCGCAGGGCTTGCAGCAGGAGTCGGCATGAAATCACGCTGGCTTGGCATTGACATTGGCGGCACCAGTACACGCTTGCAGCTGATGGAAGAAGGTCGGGCATGGTCCGGCTTTCGTAAAGTGTCCACCGCCAGCTGGGCGCAACAACCGGATGCGCTCGCCGCGCTGGGCAATGTCATCAGTGAAACCTTAGAACAGCAGCCGGTTAGCGGTGTGATGCTCGGTTTACCCGGCATTCTCAGTCGCGACCGGCAGCAGGTTATTTCACTGCCCTTTATTCAGGCGCTGGATAACCAGCCGGTTGCCGCCATGCTCAGTCACAGGCTAAAGGTTCCAGTGGCAATGGATAAAGACGTTAACCACCTGATGCTATGGGATTTAATGCAGCTCGATCCCGTGCCAAACTGCGCGGTAGGTTTGTATCCCGGTACGGGTATGGGTAACAGCTTGTGGCTGGAAGGTCGGTTTTATCACGGTCATCATGGTGGCGCAGGAGAATTGGGGCATGTGCCGTTGTCCGGTAATTCCCTGCCCTGCCCTTGCGGCAACATGGGATGCGCGGAAACCTTAACCTCCGGGCATTGGCTGAGCCGCTGGGCCGCTAAATATGCGGCTGAAACCGACATGTCGCAACTGTTCACCCTACAGGGCGCTCACCCGGATTTGCAGGCGTTTGTGCAACGCTTAGCGGAACTCATTGCTACTGAGATGAATATTCTCGATCCAGAATATCTGATTCTTGGCGGTGGCGTGCTGTCGATGACAGATTTCCCGCTGGCTAGCTTGCGCAGCCGTATTCAGCAACATCTGCGTCCACCGGTAACACGCGAGGGTCTGAAGATTATTTTCAGCCATGCTACCGATCATACCGGTTGTCGTGGCGCCTGCCTCGCAGCCGAACGGCGCTTCAGGAGTGAAGAATGAAAGGCAAAGTCTGTGTTTTTGGATCGTTCAACCTTGATGTTGTCGCCGGTATGACGCGCTTTCCGCTGCCGGGTGAATCACTGATTGCGCAACACAGCATGATGGGGCCCGGCGGTAAAGGCGCAAATCAGGCTACCGCCGCGTTGCGGGCAGGCGCTCGGGTGCATTACATCGGTAAAGTCGGCAATGATGATTTTGGCACGTTTGCCCGACGCCATCTGGAAAAGACCGGCTTTGATGCGATTACACTGTTTACGTGTAAAGAAAAACCCACCGGCAATGCGTTGATTTATGTCGCCGGTAACGATGCGGAAAATATGATTTCGGTTTATCCGGGCGCGAATTTAACCGTGTCCGCCGCCGAAGTGACGCGCTGCCAGCCAACGGTAGCCGCGGCAGATATTCTCTTGGTGCAGCTGGAGAATAATCTTAGTGCAATAACCCGCATGATTGATAATGCCCGTGCAGCGAACACGTTTGTCATTCTGAATCCAGCACCGTTTCAGAAGATCAGCGACAGGCTGCTCGCCAAGGTTGATTTACTGACGCCCAACAGCACGGAAGCGACGCTGTTAACAGGCGTGACGATAACCGATATCTCCTGTGCACAACGCGCCGCAGAAATATTGCATCGCAAAGGTGCGCGTCAGGTGATCATTACTTTGGGTACCGCAGGCGCGCTGCTTTCTACGGAAACACAGCAGTTACGTATACCCCTGTTTCCCGCCACGCCGCAGGACACTACCGGTGCAGGTGATGCATTTAACGGTGCGCTTGCTGCACGTTTGGCGGCGGGCGAATCGCTGGAACAGGCGGCTTTATTTGCGGCGGCGTTTGCTTCGGTGTGCGTAGAGCGCGCAGGCGCGGCACATTCTATGCCGTCCTACGCGGAAGCCTTGTCGCGTCTGCACGCGCATCCGGAATGCCAACCTAATCTGCTGGCCGAAGATGTTAAGGCTTAAGCCAGCCCGCAATCTGGGCGTGCTGCAATAGCATGATGGTTTTGCCGTCGCGGATGCGCCCATCTTTCACCATCGCGAGTGCATCAGGGAATGTCATTTCCAACACATCAATATCTTCATCTTCTACGCCGCCGCCCGCGTTGTCGCGCAGCGAATCATTATATTCAGCGGCAAAGAAATGAATCAGTTCCGTTACGCCGCCCGGCGACATATAGCAGGCATAGAGTTTTTCTACCTGGCCCACCGCGTAACCGGTTTCTTCTATCGCCTCTTTACGAATGCAATCTTCCGGCGAATCGTCATCGAGTAATCCTGCGCAGGCTTCAATCAGCATGCCGCTTTCATTACCGTTGATGTAGGTCGCGATGCGAAACTGGCGCGTCAGCACCACACTGTTTTTATCACGGTTGTAGAGCAGAATTGTGGCGCCATTGCCTCGGTCGTAAACTTCGCGTTTGTGGCGCAGCACTTCACCTTTTTTATCGGTGAGTTCATAGGTGAAGTTGCGCAGAACAAACCAGTTCTCAGACAGCAACTTATCTTTGATGATATTGATCTTTAACGACATGAGGTCTCCGCTACGTCTTTAAGGGGAGCCTGACATCATAGGACGGTACAGTTCAGAAAACTATCTGAAACTGGTGCTGAAAGAGAATTTAGCGCACCGCGAGCGGCGGTGCGCTAATGAGGTTAAAAGCCGTTTGGCTGATCTTTCATATCTGGCAAGTGGTGCGCGATGCCTTTGTGACAGTCGATACAGGTTTGCCCGGTTTCTACCGCTTTAGCATGCATTTTCGACGCAACGGTTTTCTGCTGGGTGAAATCCATGTAATCGAAGTTGTGGCAGTTTCGACACTCCTGCGAGTTGTTGTTCTTCATTCTGCGCCATTCGTTCTGCGCCAACTTGATACGGTGATCCTCAAACTTCTGTGGGGTATCAATCAGGCCAAAAATCTTGGCATAAACCTCTTTGCTCGCCTGAATTTTACGGATCATTTTCGGGCCCCATTCATGCGGCACGTGGCAATCCGGGCAGGTTGCGCGTACACCGCTGCGGTTGTTGTAATGTACCGTTTGCATATATTCCTGATAAACGTTGTTGCGCATCTCATGACAGCCGATACAGAACTGCTCGCGGTTGGTCAATTCCATGCCGGTATTGAAGCCGCCCCAGAAGAGGATGCCTGCGCCAAAGCCAATCAGCAGTAAAGTGCCAAGCGCAAGACGACTTGGACGTCGCCACCAGCGCCACAGGCGTAAAAGTCGCTGTTTCATCCTCGCCTCACCGGCCAAAACCGGCGGCAGGCCGGAAGCTGTTTTCGACAATCGGCTTGGCATCGGTTTGCGGTACATGGCACTGCAAACAGAAGTAGCGACGCGGCGATACACTGCTGCTTACGCTGCCGTCGCGATCGGTGAAGTGCGTTGGGCTGACACGCGGCGCACCGGTGGTGAGATAACTTTGTGTACCGTGACATTGCAGGCAACGGTTCACATTCTTCGTTACCTGATAACCTTCCACGCTGTGCGGGATCACCGGCGGTTGGTTAACATAGTTTAGTGGCATTCTGCCCTGCTGCTTCGGCTGAAAAATCGCGCCACGGTGCCCAGCGTTAACTTCCGGCGAGGAGGAGAGATCGGCGCTTTCGTTAGCCCAGACTGCGCCGCCCAGTATCAGGGCGGCAAGAGTGATAAAGGTAATGATCGTTTTCATTGCGTCCTGCCTTAAATTTTAACCAGCTTAACGGCGCATTTTTTATAATCGTTCTGTTTTGAGAGCGGATCGGTCGCGTCCAGCGTAATGTTGTTCGCCATCACACCCGCATCAAAAAACGGCATGAAAACCAGCCCCTGCGGCGGTTGGTTACGACCCCGCGTTTCCACATGAGCGAAAGTTTCCCCGCGACGTGAAACCACACGCACCTGCTCGCCACGGCGTAAACCGCGCGATTTCGCATCCAGCGGATGAATGTAAAGCAGCGCTTCCGGCACAGCGCGATGCAACTCCGGCACGCGGCGCGTCATGGTGCCGGTATGCCAGTGCTCCAGCACGCGACCGGTACAGAACCATAAGTTGTATTCCTCATCCGGCATTTCCGCTGGTGGCTCGTACGGCAGCGCAAAAATCACCGCTTTGCCGTCTGGCTGGCCATAAAAACGCACGCTTTCACCGGTTTTCACGTAGCTGTCGTAACCTTCGCGGTAGCGCCAGCGGGTCTCTTTTCCCTCCACCACGGGCCAGCGCAAGCCACGTGCTTCGTGATAAGCATCGAACGGCGCAAGGTCGTGACCATGACCGCGACCAAAGCTGGCGTACTCTTCAAACAAGCCTTTTTGCAGATAGAAGCCAAACGCACGCGCTTCATCATTCAGGCGATCGTCTGCCACTTCACTCAGCGGAAACCGGTCAACCTGACCATTTGCGTAAAGCACGTCATAAAGTGTTTTGCCACGCAGACTGGGATCCTGCGCCAGCAGTTCTTCCGGCCACACCTCTTCTAACCTGAAGCGTTTAGAGAAATTCACGATCTGCCAGAGATCAGATTTTGCTTCGCCCGGCGCTTTGACCTGCTGATGCCAAAACTGCGTGCGGCGCTCGGCGTTGCCATACGCGCCCTCTTTTTCTACCCACATTGCGGTAGGCAAAATGAGGTCCGCAGATAAGGCGCTGACGGTGGGATAAGGATCGGAGACAACTACGAAGTTTTGCGGATCGCGCCAACCTGGCATGCGATCTTCGGTGAGGTTTGGCCCGGCCTGCATGTTGTTGTTACACATTGACCAATAGGCGTTGAGCTTGCCATCTTTCAGTGCGCGATCTTGCGCCACTGCATGTAAACCGATTTTGGCGGGAATGGTGCCGCTCGGCAGCTTCCACAGCTTTTCAGCCAGCGCCCGGTGCTTATCATTGTTCACCACCATATCAGCGGGCAGCCGATGGGAAAACGTACCCACTTCACGCGCTGTACCGCAGGCGGAGGGCTGGCCGGTCAGCGAGAACGGGCCGGTGCCGGGACGCGAGATTTTACCGGTCAGCAAATGCAGGTTGTAGCAGAGGTTATTTGCCCAGACACCGCGCGTGTGCTGGTTGAAACCCATGGTCCAGTATGAAACCACTTTCACGTTTGGATCGGCATAAAGTTCAGCCAATGCCAGCAGTTGATCCTGCTCCACGCCGCTCATCTGGCTGGCTTTCTCAACGGTATATTCGGAGACGTGTCGGGCAAATTGATCAAAGTTGATCGGCGTTGAATCACCGCTGTCCGGGTTTTTTGCCGTGCTTTGACGTGGATCGCCAGGACGCAAACCGTAGCCGATATCCGTTGCGCCTTTACGTAAGGTGACGTGACGTGCCAGGAAATCTTTGTCGACCCGATTGGTTTGAATGATGTAGTTGGCGATGAAATTCATGATCACCAGATCGGTCTGCGGCGTAAAGACCATCGCATTGTCGGCTAATTCAAAGCTGCGGTGACGGTAAGTTGAAAGCACCGCCACTTTGACGTTTTCATTGCTGAGGCGGCGCGCTGTCAGGCGTGACCAGAGAATCGGATGCATCTCGGCCATGTTTGAGCCCCACAGCACAAAGGCGTCGGCCTGTTCGATATCATCGTAGCAGCCCATTGGCTCATCCATGCCGAAGGTGCGCATAAAACCCACCACCGCCGATGCCATGCAGTGACGCGCGTTAGGATCAAGGTTATTGGTACGAAAACCGGCTTTCATCAATTTAGAGGCGGCATAACCTTCCCATACCGTCCACTGACCTGAGCCGAACATGCCTACCGATTCTGGCCCCTTGGCTTTCAGCGCTGCTTTGAATTTTTCCTCCATGATGTCGAATGCTTGATCCCAGGAAACCGGGGAAAACTCGCCGTTCTTGTCATAACGTCCGTCGATCATGCGCAGTAAAGGCTGTGTCAGACGATCTTTTCCATACATGATCTTGGGCAGGAAATAGCCTTTGATACAGTTCAGACCGCGGTTCACTTCTGCTTGTGGATCGCCTTGCGAGGCCACCACACGACCATTCTGCGTTCCTACCAGCACGCCGCAGCCGGTGCCACAAAAGCGGCACGGCGCTTTTTCCCAACGAATCGGTTCACCCATGCCAGGCGTGGCTTGCGTCACCGTCGGGATGGTTAAACCGGCGGCCATCGCGGCCGCGGCCGCCGCGTTAGCTTTCATAAAATCACGACGACTTAAGCTCATGATGCTTCCTTACTCTGTTCCAGCTCTTCGTCCTGCTGGTGATAGACCAGCGAAACGGCTAACACGCCGGGAATCTCTCGCGTTGACTCAATATTTCTCAGCAGGCTGGCGGCATCGGGTGCGCCCAACGTCACGGCCAGCGAGCCTTTCTCTTCTGATGCCGCCGCGATTGCCGCGTCATCCATTGCCAGTAACGCTGACTGCACTGCGGCGATATCCGCCGCGCGCGCCTGAATTACCAGGCCGCAAACATGCCAGCTATTTTCATTACGCATGCGCTAATCCTGTTGCAGAGACCGGGCAAAGCGCGATGCAGGCGCCGCATCCGGTACAGTTTTCGGGGTGAACTTCCGGTTGCGCTACGCCCAACCTGTTGAAGTGGAATGTGATGGCTTGCTGCTCACAACTCTCCTGACAGCTGCGACAGTTCACGCCCTGAAAAGCGATACAGCGCTCATCAATTTTTATTTTGAGTGGCCAAGGCTGAGCATCACGTAAGGTGAATAACGGCTGTGGGCAAGCATCCGCGCAGGCACCGCAAAAGGTGCATTCACCTTGTGAAAAATCTATCTGCGGCTCGCTGCCAGAAAGCAGAACAATAATTTGCGTGTCGCACGCGTCAACACAGCGTGCGCAGCCATCACAGCCGGGTTGATGACGCCACCAAGGCAAAGTGAAACCGTTCGGCCTACTCGTGCGTCGTTGCCCGGTTAAAAATCCTCTGCGTGACAGCGCCATTGCGCCCTCGTCGAATGAACAGTGTGTTGGCGCGTAAAATAGCCCGAGGGTTTACAGGGGTATATCACTCGAAGGGAGTAATTCCTGAAGGTGGATCAAAGGAAGGGGAAGCAGTATGAGGCGAGATCAAAAAAGCCAGCCCGAAGGCTGGCTTTAACGGAGGATCAACGCAAATTAGTGCGAGGATTCATCGGCCAGTTTGCTGGGTTTAACATCATCATCATGGCTGTGCAGATGATCATGTTCGGTCTGAGCGATGGCATTAACGCGCTTGCGCACGCCAAACCAACCGAGCACCAGCACCACAGCAATCAACGGAATTGAGGCGATGGTGTAGGTACCGTTTGGATAATCGAATGCCATTAACACCAGGACGCTGAACAGGAACAGCAGCGTCAGCCACGAGGTAAACGGCGCGCCTGGCAGCTTAAAGCTAACATCATCCGCTTTGCCCTCTTTGATCGCTTTACGCAGGCGCAACTGACACACCACGATAAACGCCCAGGAAGAGATGATGCCCAGCGAAGCGATGTTCAGGACAATCTCAAACACCTGCGACGGCACATAATAGTTCAGCACCACGCCAATGATGTAAACGCCAATGGTGACCAAAATGCCGGCGTAAGGGACTTGCTGTCCACTCATCTTTGACATGAATTTCGGCGCCGAGCCGCCCATCGACATAGAGCGCAGAATACGGCCAGTTGAATAGAGGCCCGAGTTCAGACTCGACAGCGCGGCACTCAGCACGACGATATTCATGATGCTACCAATGTAAGGCATACCGAGTTTCGAGAAGAAAGTAACGAACGGGCTTTGACCCGCCTGATACGCATTCCACGGCAGTAATAACACCAGTAAAACAACCGAGCCAACGTAGAACAGGCCAATACGCCAAATCACGCTGTTGATCGCTTTAGGCAGCATGGTCTGTGGATCTTTACATTCGCCAGCGGCCGTTCCGACCAACTCGATAGAAGCGAAGGCAAAAACGACACCCTGAATCAAGACCAATGCAGGCAGCAAGCCGTGCGGGAACATACCGCCATTATCGGTGATCAAATGGAAGCCAGTGGTATTGCCATCCAACGGTTTGCCGGTGCCCAAAAACACCACGCCAACCACCAGAAAAACCACGATCGCCAGCACTTTGATCAGCGCAAACCAGAACTCCATTTCAGCGAACCATTTCACACCAATCATATTCATGGTGCCAACAATGGCCAGCGCGCCAAGGGCAAATACCCATTGCGGCACATCACCAAACGCGCCCCAATAATGCATATAAAGCGCCACGGCGGTGATGTCCACGATACCGGTCATTGCCCAGTTAACGAAGTACATCCAGCCAGCCACATATGACGCTTTCTCACCGAGGAATTCGCGTGCGTAAGAGACAAAACTGCCGCTGCTTGGACGGTGTAAAACCAGTTCGCCCAAAGCACGTAAGATAAAGAAAGAGAAGATACCGCAGACTAAGTAGATGATGGCTAACGCAGGGCCAGCCGCTTGTAAACGCGCACCAGCACCGAGAAACAAGCCGGTACCGATGGCACCACCAATCGCAATCATTTGAACGTGACGGTTGCCCATCGCTTTTTGGTAGCCGGTGTCATGAGAGTTCAGCCAGCGTCTTTTCGCAGCGCGCATCTCGGCTGCTGATTTTTTTGTAGATTTCATAGCTTTCCTGTTTGTCCTGACCATCAATCCACGGCAAACCAATCGTTTGCGTTAAACCGTGCGAAATGGGGTATTTTCCTCTGTGCGCCAGCCTGTGAGTGAGAAGAAAGCGGCGCGGGAATTTACGGCGATGAATCCTACCCGTTCTGCGTGAACGAAGCAAAATATACCGCTGGGATGCACAGGTTGAATTGTAAGAAGGGTTTTTAACGCACAAAAAAACCGGCCATTGGCGGGCCGGTAAAAGCTACAGGGATGGAAAGCGGATCGAGATTAACGATAAATTTCTGCGGTGCCGGTCCACAAGCTGGAATCGCCTGGATTATCAACACCTATAACACGGTAATGGCTTGCGCCCATCTCTTCGGCTTTTTGTGAAAGTTGTTCTGTGGCGTCATCCATAGAACCTCTTACACTGGAGACAGAAACGCTACCTAAACTTTGCATGCCTTGCGCCTGCTCTCGATCAATAGGCGCGGCCGCCAGGGCTGTAAATGAAGCAGAAGCCAGCAGGGCACCGGCCAGAACTGCAGTCAGTTTTTTCATGGGATGCTCCTAAGCAAGATGATTTCGGTTATTACGGTATGAATTATTAGCGCCATAATGAAAGCCAACATGGTCACACTGTAAACTTGTTTAATCTTTAACCACCACCAGGTTTTTAATCCTGGATACTGTCAGTTTAGGTTGTTTTTTGTACAACCTGTAACAGTCTGTCTGAATATTGCGGGGCGTTGCTTGGCGCGGTACGCCGACTCTTTTATAATCCCGCGCTCAAACCAGGGATATTAAGGTGATTGTGAAACGTTCTGTTACTCGCAGTATTGCCCAAGCGCTTACCGCTATCGTTCTGCTATCACTGTTGAGCACTGGCTTGGCCCTGATCACGCTTTCCAGCAGCCTGCGCGACGCGGAAGCCATCAATCTGGCCGGTTCTTTACGTATGCAGAGCTATCGTTTGGCGTGGGACGCCACGCGTGAACCGCAACAGCTCGCGCATCATTTAACTCTTTACCAGCAGACGCTGGACGCACCGGCATTACACAATCTTGATCGCCCTTGGGTACCGCAAGAAGTCATTAATCGCTATCACCGACTGCGCAGCGCCTGGCCGCAGCTGCAACAAAATCTGCAACAGGGTGATGCCAACCTCTACCAACAGCAGGTCGCAATTTACGTCAACGAAATTGATCGTTTCGTGCTGGGACTGCAGCATTACGCTGAAGTGAAGATGCATTTGGTCGCTGTCAGTAGTCTGGTGGGCTTGATCGCCATTGTGGCGCTGGCGTTGATGACGATTCGTTTTACCCGCCAGCAAGTGGTTGGCCCGTTGAACGCACTGGTTACTGCCAGTCGCTACATTGAGAGCGGTAATTTCGCTTTTCCTCCACTGAATGTCGTGCAGGAAAATGAACTCAAGGTGCTGTCGCAAACCTTTAGCGGCATGGCATCACGGTTGCAAACGCATTATCAGCTGCTGCAAAGCACGGTACGGACGAAAACAAGCGATCTAACCGAAGCTAATCGCACCCTTTCGCTGCTGTACAACAGCTCGCAAATGTTGACCGCCAGCCCGCTGCATCCCGCGCTATTTGAAAGTGTGCTAGCGAACGTGCTGGCGAATGAAAAGGTAGAGGCAATTCGGCTGGAAAGTGACAAGTTTTTGTTTTGCGCGGGTGTGAGTCGCAGCGAAAAAGCGTGGCAGCGCGTGCCATTGCAGCAGGACGAGCAGCAAATTGGCGAACTGCGCTGGCAAGCGTCTGATAGCGAACCACCTGAAGCGTTAATGCGCAGCCTGGCGGCCATGTTGGGGCGCGCCATCTGGATTTGGCAAACTCAAAAGCAATATCAACAAATGCTGCTGATTGAGGAGCGCGCCACTATTGCACGCGAACTGCATGATTCGCTGGCGCAGGGGCTTTCATTTTTACGTATCCAACTTACGCTGTTACGCCGCACCGTGGATAAATCTGATCATGCCGCACATACAATCATCGCAGACTTTGATCGTGCGCTAGCCGATGTTTATCGTCAGCTGCGAGAATTATTGGCGACCTTTCGTCTGACTATCGAACAAGCCGATTTAGTCGCAGCAATGCAGGCGATGATTTTACCGCTGCAAGAGCAGGTTGATACGCAAATCAGTTTTGATTATCAGCCGGGATTACAAAGCCTTGATGCACAGCAGCAGGTGCACGTGTTGCAGATTGCACGCGAAGCAGTCGTGAACGCCATTCGTCATGCTAACGCGAGCAAAATTGCGGTGGAGTATCAGCGAACCGACGAGGGTGAGCATCTGCTGACCATCACCGATGATGGCGTCGGCATTGCCAGCCTCGATGAACCGCCGGGACATTACGGCTTAACCACAATGGCAGAACGGGCTGCACGACTATCGGGCAGCTTAAGCATCAATGCGCAAGCGCAGGGAACACAGGTGGCGTTGCGCTTTTCGCCGCGTCCGCCTCATCCGCTTGAATAGCGAGATAAAAAGCGTAACCGCAAACAGACTGTTCAAGGCACGACAGCGCCTTTTTACCGGGAGTAAACATGCTGACCTTAATGATTGTGGATGATCATCCGCTCATGCGCCGTGGCATCCGCCAACTGCTGACGCTTGAGCCTCGGCTGGAAGTGGTAGCCGAAGCAAATAACGGCACCGAAGCGCTGGCCGAAGCGCGTCGCCTGACACCCGATGTCATCCTGCTCGACCTGAACATGAAAGGCATGTCGGGGCTGGATACCTTAAAAGCGCTGCGCCATGAAGGGATTTCATCACGTATTTTGGTGCTCACCGTTTCGGATGCCCGTAGCGATATTTACGCCATGGTGGATGCGGGTGCTGATGGTTATCTGCTGAAGGATAGCGATCCCGACATGTTGCTTAGTCAGATTATGCAGGCGGCGCAGGGGCAAAAAGTTTTCAGTGAAGCGGTTGAAAATTATCTCGCTACGCGTCAATACAGTGCCAATCCGTTTCGCCAGCTGACAGAACGTGAACTTGATGTGTTGCAGGAAGTGGCGCGCGGATTATCAAACAAAGAAATCGCTACCACCCTGCATATTTCTGAAGAAACAGTGAAAGTACATATCCGCAATATGCTGCGCAAACTTGATGTGCGCTCACGCGTTGCGGCTACTGTGATGTGGCTGGAGAGCAGAAATAATTAACCTACCGGGCTGTTTTACACTTTCTCCACAATTTCTCCACGATTTACCATAATGTCGCACGTAGAGTAGGTTACGGCAGGAAATCGTGGATGATAGCGTTTCCCTCCCCCCTGCTTCGCGTCCTTTTCATTAAGGAACCGTTTTTTATAATAATGACGATACGCTGCTAAGGAGTGTCGATTCGATGTCGAATTTTTTCATCGACCGTCCCATTTTTGCCTGGGTTCTGGCGATTTTGTTGTGTCTTTGTGGCACGTTGTCCATCATTTCACTTCCTATTGAGCAATACCCCGATCTGGCTCCTCCTAACGTTCGTATCACGGCTAACTATCCCGGCGCATCCGCAGAAACGCTGGAAAACACCGTGACGCAGGTGATTGAGCAAAACATGACAGGCATCGATAACCTGATGTACATGTCATCCAACAGCAGCAACACCGGCCAGGCACAAATCACGCTGACGTTTACCACCGGGACCGATCCTGATGAAGCCCGCCAGCAGGTGCAAAACCAGCTGCAATCTGCATTACGTAAGCTGCCGCAAGCCGTTCAATCGCAGGGCGTTACCGTCAATAAAACCGGTGACAGCAATATATTGATGGTCGCTTTCGTCTCAACCGATGGCAGCATGGACAAGCAGGATATTGCAGATTATGTCGCCAGTAACATTCAGGACCCGCTGAGTCGTATTGACGGTGTGGGTCAGGTAGATGCTTACGGCTCACAATATGCGATGCGCATTTGGCTTGATCCCAATAAATTAATTGCCTATTCCCTGACGACAGATGATGTTGTTAGCGCCATCGAATCGCAGAATGCCCAGGTTGCCGTGGGCCAGGTCGGCGGTTTACCGGCGGTGGATAAACAAGCCCTGAACGCCACGGTGAATGCGCAATCAATGCTGCAAACGCCCGCGCAATTCAAAGCGATCACGTTGAAGAATAATCCTGATGGTTCAGTCGTCACGCTGGGCGATGTTGCAAGCGTCGCGTTGGGCGCGGAGAAGTACGATTACCTCAGCCGTTACAACGGCCAACAAGCTTCTGGCCTGGGCGTTAAGCTCGCTTCCGGTGCCAATGAGATGAATACCGACAAGCTGGTGCGCGCGCGTATTGAAGAACTGTCGCACTATTTTCCTCATGGGCTTGAAGCCAAGATCGCTTATGAAACCACCCCGTTTGTCAAAGCCTCGATCACAGACGTAGTAAAAACGCTGCTTGAAGCGATCGTGCTGGTGTTCGCGGTGATGTACCTGTTTATGCAGAATTTTCGTGCCACCTTGATTCCCACCATCGCCGTGCCGGTGGTGCTGTTTGGCACATTCAGCGTGTTATACATCTGTGGGTTCAGTATCAACACATTAACCATGTTTGCCATGGTGCTGGCGATTGGTCTGTTGGTGGATGATGCCATCGTCGTCGTGGAAAACGTTGAGCGCATCATGAGCGAGGAAGGCTTATCGCCGCGGGCCGCCACGCGAAAATCGATGGGGCAAATACAGGGCGCGCTGGTCGGTATTGCTCTGGTGCTGTCGGCGGTGTTTGTGCCGATGGCTTTCTTTGGCGGCACCGTAGGCGCGATCTATCGTCAGTTCTCGATCACTATCGTGTCAGCGATGGTGCTGTCGGTTTTGGTGGCAATTATCCTCACACCGGCACTCTGTGCCACGTTACTGAAGCCAATAGCGCAAGGCGAAACCCATGAACGCCGTGGCTTCTTCGGCTGGTTCAATCGTCACTTCAACACCAATGCTGAGCGTTACGAACGTGGCGTGGCCCGCATCCTGATGAAAGGCGGCCGCTGGTTAGTGTTATACCTGGGCATTATTGGCGTGATGGCGTTTCTGTTTATTAAATTACCGACCTCGTTTTTACCGCTGGAAGATCGCGGCGTCTTCCTGACGCAGGTGCAATTACCCGCGGGTTCAACTTTGCAGCAAACCGCTAACGTGGTGGCCCAGGTTGAGAACTACTACATGACGCAAGAAAAAGAGAATGTGTTGTCGGTGTTTTCAACCATCGGTGCAGGTCCCGGCGGAAATGGTCAAAACGTTGCGCGTCTGTTTGTCCGTCTAAAAGATTGGGAAGCGCGTCCGGGCGCCGATCGCACCTCATTCGCTATCATTGAACGCGCCACTGCCGCATTCCAGAAAATCAAGGAAGGTCGCGTGATAGCCAGTAGCCCTCCAGCGATTACCGGTATGGGCAGCTCATCAGGCTTTGACATGCAGTTGCAAGATCATGCAGGTGCCGGACATAGCCAGTTAATGGCCATGCGCGATAAATTGCTGGAGATGGCGGGTAGCGACAAATTGCTTTCGCGCGTACGTCATAATGGTTTGGATGACAGCCCGCAGCTGCAAATTGATGTAGACGAGCGTAAAGCTCAGGCGCTGGGTGTTTCAATCGATACGATTAATGACACGCTGACCACCGCGTGGGGTTCAACCTATGTTAATGACTTCCTTGATCGCGGTCGCGTTAAGAAAGTCTATGTGCAGGCCGCACCTGAATTCCGCATGCTGCCCGGTGATATTAACAAATGGTATGTACGCAATAGCAGTGGGCGCATGGTGCCCTTCTCTGCTTTTGCCACCAGCCGCTGGGAAACCGGCTCACCGCGACTTGAACGCTACAACGGCTATTCCTCGCTGGAGATAGTCGGCGAAGCGGCTTCTGGCGTCAGCAGCGGTGCGGCAATGGACCAGATGGAAAAGCTGGTGAATGCGCTGCCGCTGGGCGTTGGCTTTCAGTGGACTGGCGCATCCTATCAGGAACGCTTGTCCGGTTCGCAAGCGCCAGCGCTGTATGCCATTTCTCTGTTGGTGGTGTTCTTGTGTCTGGCGGCGCTGTATGAAAGCTGGTCGATACCTTTCTCGGTCATGCTGGTGGTGCCGCTTGGTGTGGTGGGTGCGTTAATCGCGACCTGGATGCGCGGGTTGGAGAATGACGTTTACTTCCAGGTCGGATTATTAACTGTGATTGGCTTATCGGCCAAGAATGCCATTCTGATTATTGAGTTCGCTAATGAGATGAACAGCAAAGGCCGAGAGCTGATTGAAGCGACGCTGGAAGCCTCGCGGCAGCGCCTGCGTCCTATTTTGATGACCTCGCTGGCGTTTATTTTTGGCGTGCTGCCAATGGCAATCAGTTCAGGTGCGGGTTCCGGTAGTCAGCACGCGGTCGGCACAGGCGTGATGGGCGGGATGATCTCAGCCACAGTGCTAGCGATATTTTTTGTCCCGCTGTTTTTTGTTGTGGTGCGTCGCCGTTTTCCGGCGCGTGATAAACCGCATGATTAACGTCTGGCCAGCGTAAAGCGGCATCGTGAAGTAAATTCGAGACAGAGCTCAGCGAGCAAGATCAATGTGACCTGAGTTGTGTCATGAAAAAACAAAGGCAGCCATTATCATGGCTGCCTTTTTATGTGTGTAGTCAGAATTTCAGCAAGGGGGGAAATACCCTGCTTTTTTCATCACGTGTTACTTGTGGCGTAACATCGCTTCGATAAATTCTTTCCAGTTCCCCATTTCTGTATCAATCATAAAAACCTCTCTTATTGTGCTGATAATTTTACGCCTGTTTTTTCTTCAAGTGAATACGTTTACACCTGTTATCACTATCGGCAGAGGCGAATAAAAGCTTTACTTTGCTGGATATGATTGCTGACGCACATTTCAGCAACTTATTAAGGCGACAGGATTTATTTATTTTTAACCCAGCGGTAGCATAAATTTTGTACATGAGGAAATTCTTAGAATGATAATGATGAGGTAAGTAACAATTTAGGACGATATTGAAACCGCTTTCGCAGGGTTAGTTAAGCTTTGTTTTCCCTTCTCTAACAGAGGTCAGATGCCGCATAGGATCACACTATGTTAAACTCGCGCTTTACTTTTATGACAGGAATCAGCGATGACAGCGCATTGGACGATGTTTGGAATAAAAAATTGCGACACGATTAAAAAAGCCCGCCGCTTTTTAGAGGCTGCCAGCATCGACTATCGTTTTCATGATTACCGCGCAGATGGCCTGAACGATGAGCAGTTACAGCAGTTTATTGACACGCTGGGGTATCAAGATCTCCTGAACACGCGCGGCACGACCTGGCGTAAGTTACCGGAAGCCGAACGTGAAGCGATCACGGATGCTGATAGCGCCAAAGCGTTGATGCTGGCGCAACCCGCCATTATCAAGCGTCCATTGTTACGCGCGCCAGAGGGTTCGCTACTGCTCGGCTTTAACGAAACTACTTACCAGAACTTTATCCAGGAGAAGTCATAATATGTTTTGTCCGGTCATTGAGCTGACACAGCAGCTTATCCGTCGTCCTTCTCTCAGCCCAGATGATGCCGGATGTCAGGCGCTGCTGATTGCGCGCCTGGAAGCGATTGGTTTTCATATCGAAACCATGAACATTGATGACACCCTGAACTTTTGGGCGACGCGTGGACAAGGCGAAACGCTGGCGTTTGCCGGCCACACCGATATCGTTCCGCCGGGTGATGCGAACCGTTGGATTAATCCTCCTTTTGAACCGACTATTCGTGACGGCATGCTGTTTGGACGCGGCGCAGCAGACATGAAAGGCTCGCTGGCCGCAATGGTGGTGGCGGCTGAACGTTTCGTCGCCGCGCATCCGCAGCATAAAGGGCGTCTGGCGTTTCTGATTACTTCCGATGAAGAAGCCAGCGCGGCCAACGGCACGGTGAAAGTAGTTGAACGCTTGATGGCACGTAACGAACGCCTGGATTATTGTCTGGTTGGCGAGCCGTCCAGCACTGAAGTCGTGGGTGATGTGGTTAAAAATGGTCGTCGCGGTTCGATTACCGCCAACCTCACCGTTCACGGTGTTCAAGGCCATGTGGCGTATCCGCACCTGGCGGATAACCCGGTACACCGTGCCCTGCCTGCACTCGCTGAACTGACGGCCGTGGAATGGGATAGCGGTAACGAATTTTTCCCGCCAACCAGCATGCAGATTGCCAATGTGCAGGCCGGAACCGGCAGTAACAATGTGATCCCTGGCGAGCTGTTTGTGCAGTTTAACTTCCGCTTCAGCACAGAATCGACCGATGTGACGATTCGCCAGCGCGTCGCCGAACTGCTGGATCGCCATCAGCTGCGTTACACCATTGAGTGGAAATTATCAGGCCAACCGTTTCTGACCTCACGCGGCAAACTGGTCGATGCCGTGGTCAACGCAATAGCGCACTATAATGAGATTAAGCCGCAACTGTTAACCACCGGTGGAACCTCGGATGGTCGTTTCATCGCCCGCATGGGCGCGCAGGTGGTTGAGCTGGGCCCGGTAAATGCCACAATTCATAAAATTAACGAGTGCGTGAAGGCGTCCGACCTACAAATGTTGAGCCGAATGTACCAGCGCATCATGGAACAATTGATCGCCTGATCGCGATCGTAAGGAGTGGGGAAATGGAGTTTATTAAAGATTACTGGTGGATCTTAGTGATCCTGCTGATGGTCGGCGTGCTGATGAACGTCTATAAAGATCTGAAGCGCATTGATCATAAGAAATTTATGGATAACAAACCGGACCTGCCGCCGCATCGTGATTTCAACGATAAATGGGACGACGACGACTGGCCCAAGAAAAAGTGATTCAACAGCCCTCGCCAACGCGAGGGCTGTTTCACATCATCATGATGACATCATCATCACCCGGTTTCGCCCCACTTAACGCTTCATCAAAATAGCGCTTCGGTACGGTATAACGCAGATGATTTAATGCCAGCTGCATACTGCGATCGTCAATGGCATGCGCCAAATCCTCCACAATATCCAGAGTGACATCGCCACCCAACGCGGTCAGGGACTGCGCCGCTTTTTCGGCATGTTGCACTGGAATGACGTCGTCATCTTCTCCATGAATCAAATGAATCGTGGTGCGGGTGCTGGCCTTTTCCGGCAGGCTCGTAAAACGCCCACTGAAGATAACCGCGCGCCCCGCTAAATCGGTATGGGCTTTCACGCCTTCCAGCACCATGCTGCCGCCCTGCGAAAAACCGATCAGCGCCGTTGCTTCCGCGCGTACGCCGCTTTCCTGCTGCCAATGACGAACCGTATCCACAAATTGCGGCAGTGCGGCATTCACTCGCTGCTGCTCGCTTTGATCGTGGGTTGGCGCTTCAGCGAACCATTGACGACTCAAGCCTGGCGAACCTACCGATACGACCAAGGCTTCCGGGAACGTTCGGGCAAACCAGTTGCCGATTTCACCCATCGCATCAGGATTGTCGCCAACGCCGTGATAAAGCAAAAAGAGTTGTGCAGCCTTAACCGGCTGCTGAACGATAACGTATTGCAATGCCATATTGACCTCCTTCATTTACTTTACGCCGCGGCGCAGTAAATGATATTGGGAATATTTGAACGAGTCTGTGGAATTATTGCCATTGCTGACGCAGAGCCTCCGCGCTTTTTGCATCCAGCGCGACAAGCGCATCGGCTGCCTGTTGGCGTAACGCCGAGACGATCGCTTTGCGTCCGCTTAATCCAGCTTGCTTTGCCAGTGCGCTTAGCGCATCAGGCGTCTCAACGGCAGCCCGAAGCAGTGAAACCGGCTGATCCGTCGCGCTGATTAAACGCTGCAATACCGGCAAACTGGCTTCGAAGGGACGCAGCGCCCATGCAAAACCGGCGACCAGCGGTAAATCTTGAGCAGTAAACCATTGCTTTACGGGCACCAACGCGAGTTTGATATTGATATGGCGCTGTAAAACGGGCCAGTCGCGCGCAAGCTGCAACGCTGCAGCATCTTGCAAATTTTGCCCCGCGGGTGTGATGGCACGAATCGCCATCGCCGCATAGCAGCCGCTACTGGCCTCGCGCTGGCTACCGATACGCACCAAGGTAAAACCGCAGGCGCGCCAAAAAGCCCAGAGAGATTCAGTGTAGCCGAAGCTGACCGAAAGGTAATCACAGCCCAGTTCGGCAGCGCGCGCTGCCTCGACCAAGGCCAGCCCGATCTTTTGACGGCGACATTCTGCCGCGACGGCGATACGGCTAATGCGTAATGAATGCAGCGTGGCAGCCTCGACAAATCCGCTGTGTGCAGCCAATGATTGTGCGATCAGGTTGCCGCGTGGTCGCCGTCGCCCCGCCCAAACAGCGCGCGCAAGATCGACAGATAAACCGCCCTCCTCCACCAGCCATAATGCGCCGGTTAAACCTGGCGCGTCACCGGCTAGCCACAAATGCATGCCGGGAGCATCAAGCAGTCGCCGTAAATCTACTGGCGAAGTGCGATAATGCGCGCTGGTCAGCAAGCGGTAAGCCGTCTCAAGCAGCGTTTGGTTTTCGGGCCAGCTCGCCATGTTGAGCCGTTGAATGGATGCATCACGGTTTACTGGCGCCGGTAACGCATCTTCAAACATCAGCGCCTGATTAAGCCATTTTTCGAGCGGATCGGCACGCGACCAGCGCAACGGCTCATCCAGCGTGAAATAGGTAACGTGCGCCAGTTCGGCACAAAATTTCAGTATAAAACCCCGACCTGTGCCTTCGTAGCCTTGCACCGTGGTCGTCAGCAATACCCGCGGAAAACGCGCCAGCAGCGCATGCAGCAGCGGCGCAGGAATAGCAGCGGCCTCATCGACAATCAGCCAGTCAGCGTCTGGCGTTGTCGCCTGTTCGAGAATGGCGTCAGGTGCCATGAAGTGGTAATGCTCGCCGGCAAAACGCGCCAGCACCTCGGTGGACGCTTTTGCCGGCGCGGTGATTAAACAGCGGGTATTTTGCTGTGCCAGCATGCCTGCTAAGGCAGATTTACCGCGTCCGCGCGCTGCAGTGATAACCGCGACGCCACTGGATTGATTAATAAGCTGCGCGAGAATAGCTTGCTGTTGCTGCGGTGCCTGACATTGCCAGTTGGCTAGCATCGGCAAGGGGGTAATCTGCAGGTTCTGTTCTTGACGATGCAGTACAATATGCTCGTTTACGTCAATAAGCTGCTGCAGGCGATGAATGAAATTTGGCGTCGCAATCGGTTCTGCTACATCGCCCCAGCGCACGCTGTCATTGTCAGTGTGCCCGGGCCAATCGCGCCAGGCGGGCGCCAGCAGTAACAGCCAGCTTCCTGCTTTCAGCGTACCGACGAGGGCAGCAAAGGCTTCAGCATGAAATCCCTGACGGGCATCAAACACAGCGTGAAGAAATTCGCGGCCCAGCAAGGTACGTAGTGCGCCGGGCGCGCAGTGTAGCGTGGAAAACAGCGGCGACGCGCTGATACACAGCCAGTCACCGGTTAATCTGTTGAGCCAGTTTTGTGCCGTAGATAAACACCAATCCGCTTCGCCGCTGATAACGCAAAGCCGCCGAATGCCTGCTTGCTGCATCTGGCGGCTGATTTCCTCAAGCGTCATTTATTGTTCGCGAACGTATTACACTGGCCGGGATTGCCGCTGTCATAGCCATTTTTAAACCAGGTGTAACGTTGCTGCGACGTACCGTGCGTAAAGCTGTCTGGCACCACGCGGCCTTGGCTTTGCTGCTGTAAACGATCGTCGCCAATCGCTTCGGCTGCATTCAACGCTTCTTGCAGATCGCCCACTTCGAGGATTCTTTCCTGCTCCATGTAATGACCCCAAACACCGGCAAAACAGTCAGCCTGCAGTTCCATTTTCACTGACAGCTGATTAACCTGCGCCTGACTGGCATTTTGCTGCATTTCGCGCACTTTGGGTTCAATGCCAAGCAGTTTCTGCACATGGTGGCCGACTTCGTGCGCAATGACATACCCTTGCGCAAAGTCACCGCCCGCGCCGAGTTTGCTTTTCATCTCATCGTAGAAAGAGAGATCGATATAAACCGTTTGATCAGCGGGGCAATAAAAGGGGCCCATCACGGATTGGCCCGTGCCGCAGCCGGTACGGGTAGCACCGCGATACATCACCAGTTTAGGCGGTGCATATTGCTTGTTCATCTGCTTGAACAGCTTGCCCCACGTGTCTTCTGTGGTCGCCAGGATCACTGAAGTAAATTTTGCCGCCTCATCCTGATTGCTGTTGATGCTGCGCTGCTGTTGCTGACTGGATGGCGTAACTTGCTCACCCGTTAACAACGCTGTCAGGTCATAACCATAATATCCTGCCACTGCGACCACAATCAGCAGCACGATACCGCCTTTGCCGCGCGGGATTCGAATTTGGCGTCCTGTTCCATAACCCGACGACTGATTACGTCGATCTTCTACATTGTCACTTTCGCGACGCCCTTGCCAGCGCATGCTTCACTCCATTTCGCGTTTTGCTTAGATGGCATGATTTTAGTTGCACGCCGGAGCAATCACCAGCTTTGCTGCAAAATGAAAAAGAGGAGCCGAAGCGCCTCTTTTTACCGCATCAGATCAACGTCACTCAGTCGAGTTTCACGCCCAGACGCTGTGCAACCGCTTCATAGGCTTCAATCACACCGCCAAGGCTCTGACGGAAACGGTCTTTGTCCATTTTATCCAGGGTCTCTTTGTCCCACAGACGCGCGCCGTCTGGCGAGAACTCATCGCCCAGCGTCACTTCGCCGTTGAACAGACCGAACTCCAGTTTGAAGTCGACCAGAATCAGGCCAGCATCATCAAACAGTTTGCTCAGGACGTCGTTGGCTTTGAAGGTCAGTTCCTGCATGCGAGCCAGATTCTCTTTGCTCACCCAGCCAAAGGTTTCGCAGTAAGATTCATTGACCATTGGGTCGTGCTTGGCGTCATCCTTAAGGAAAAGATCGAACAGTGGCGGATTGAGTACCATGCCCTCTTCCACGCCCAGACGCTTAACCAGTGAACCTGCCGCACGGTTACGCACTACGCACTCAACCGGCACCATTTCCAGCTTTTTCACCAGCGCTTCGTTGTCAGAAAGCAGCGCTTCCATCTGGGTAGGAATGCCCGCTTCCTGCAGCTTGGTCATAATAAAATGGTTAAATTTGTTGTTTACCATTCCTTTACGATCGAACTGCTCGATTCGAGCCCCGTCACCTGCTGACGTATCGTTGCGGAATTCGAGTATCAGCAGATCCGGATTGTCGGTGCTGTATACGGTTTTCGCTTTACCGCGATACAACTCAGCTCGCTTTTGCATTTTGTTAACTCCAAACATGAAATAACCGGTGTTCAACGGCTTGAGCCGCTGCGGCGATTGCGCCTACGCAATCGTTTACTTCGCCGCGCGCTATTATGCCAAAAACAAAATAAAAAGGCCGGAGAATCTCCGGCCTAAAGCAATTTATTTGTTTAGCGCGCCTTGGAACACCGCGACCAACGCATCGTTTTGCGACTGGGTTAGCACGTGCCCTTTTGGATCGATAAACTGCAGGCTGCTGCGGTTGTCGAGATCGCCGACCTGCACTTTGTAATCACCGTTTGGCAGTTCAGGATCTTTGGCACCTACTTCATCCCACGTACTGCTGCCCGGCGCTTTGTAAGTCACGTTCAAGCTGCCTTGTGAGCGATTGCTGTCGGTGACCTCCATGCCGACGCGTTTCATCGCATCTGGCAGACGCTGCCAGGCTACGTTGAATGGCGTGCGCAGAACCAGCATGGGTAAACCGGTGTCATCGGCGCCGCTTTGCACATCGATGGCACCATTGACACGACCTGCGGCAGCATTGGCACTGGCGGTGTCAATTTTGTCCAACCCGGTGCTGATGTCATTTAACATCTGCGCGGTATAACGCTGGACTTGTACTGGCGAAGTGATGGTTTTGCCGTTCTGCTGCAGTTCGAGCAGACGCACGGTCAACACTTGCTGATAGCTTTGTGACTGAACGCTGATCTGGTAACGGCCACGATATTGTTCGTCTTCGTCGGCACGATTCCACTGTACCCAATCAGTGCTCAGCTCCTGACCCGCATCGTTACGTGAGGCAATCGGGAATTTGTAAGACTGCACCACGTTAACCACTTGCGGCCAGACCGAGCCACGGCTGTTTTCAATCATTAATGCGCCGGTATTGCTGCTGAACTGGGCACGCGTGCCGTTCATCAACGCCAAAGGCTGTGCCGGTGGACGAATATCAAGCTGTTTGCCAACAGCCGCATTGCTGGTCGTGCGTGGAACGTCGTAGTCACCACGCTGAACCGGCAAAATCATCCCGGCTGGCGCTTTAAGTTCGTGCAATTCGCTGGCCTGCAGATAGGATTCATCCCCACTGACCTGACGCTTATAACGCTGATCGCTCGAACATGCCGACAACAGCATCAGGGTGGAAAGCCCCACCACTGTGGCAACTGTTGACCGCTTAACTGAGTAATTCATTCATTCTCCCTAAATTATCGCAAACCCGCTTTAACCAGCGCCTGCTCCACCTTCGGCTGGCCTGCTGCTGTCAGTGGCGTCATCGGCAGACGCAGCGTGTCGTTAGCGATTAATCCCAGCTGTTTTGCAGCCCATTTCACCGCAATCGGATTGGGTTCACAGAAAAGCGTCTGATGCAGGTGCATCAGACGTTGATTCAAATGGCGTGCTTCAGCAAAGTTGCCTTGCTGCGCCAGGGTGCAAAGTTCAACCATTTCACGCGCAGCGATGTTCGCCGTCACGGAAATAACGCCTTTGCCGCCCAGTTGCATGAAGTCCAGTGCAGACGCATCGTCACCGCTGACCAGGATGAATTCATCATCAACCAGCTCTTGGATCTGACTAACACGCGATAAGTTCCCGGTCGCCTCTTTGATTCCGATAATATTTTTAATTTCAGCGAGGCGCGCCACGGTTTCCGGCAGCATGTCGCAGCCCGTTCGCGCAGGGACGTTATACAACATCTGCGGCAGGCTGGTGCTTTCGGCGATAGCTTTAAAGTGTTGATACAACCCTTCCTGCGTAGGACGGTTGTAATAAGGCGTGACGGTCAGGCAACCGACAACACCGGAATTTTCGAAGCGTTTGGTGAGAGAGATACCTTCTGCGGTGGCATTTGCCCCGGTTCCGGCAATCACCGGGATACGTCCATCAGCCAGGTCAAGCGTCTGCAGAACCACATCTCCATGTTCGTCATGACTTAACGTGGCGGATTCACCGGTGGTGCCTACAGAAACAATCGCCGCAGTTCCGCTGGCGACATGATAATCAATCAGTTTTTTCAGACTCGCACGGCAGACATTACCTTTGTCATCCATCGGCGTGATGAGTGCAACAATACTTCCCGTAAACATTGGCGATCCCCTCGACAAACAAGTGCTTCATGGTACGTTTTACGCTTAGTGAAAAGCAAGCAAGCCACGCCATTCCGGCGCTTGTCAGCAGTTTTTTTTATGTTTACCTTATAGTTATTAGCGAATGCATAGGAAAACCCATTTTGCCGCAATCTCAGCCCCACCATTTGGTCATCACTGCGTTGGGTGTTGACCGCCCGGGAATCGTCAATACGATTACCCGCCATGTCAGCAGCTGCGGTTGCAACATCGAAGACAGCCGTCTTGCCATGCTTGGGGATGAATTCACTTTTATCATGCTGCTTTCGGGCAGTTGGAACGCCATCACGCTGATTGAATCGACTCTGCCGCTTAAAGGCGCGGAGCTGGAATTGCTGATTGTGATGAAACGCACGAATGCAAAGGTGCGTCCGCCGATGCCGGATACTGCGCTGGTACAGGTTGAAGTGCCCGACTCGCCACATATCATCGAGCGCTTTACCGATTTGATCGATAAACACCAGATGAATATTGCTGAATTGGTTTCGCGCATTACACCCGCTCAACACAATCAGCCGCCAACGCTCTATATTCAAATGACTGCCCACAGCCCAACGCGAACCGAAGGTGCGCCATTTGAACAGGCGTTTAACGCGCTTTGTCAGGAGCTGAATGCCCAAGGCACGCTGCGACTTTACAGTATGTCGGATGTAGAAAGTGTCGAGCAGGTGACGTCCACGCGCTAAGCTGTGCACGTGCTAAACCGGAGCTATTTCTCCGCATTGCTGTCGCTTAGCGGCCTAAAGCTATGTGGTGAAATACCCCCTGATGGTAATTTCCATTTGGCAGTTTCTCGTCAGATGGTGTATTACCCACAGCATGATTAAAAAATGGAGAGATGTGATGAATCCACTGAAAGCCGGTGATACTGCACCGAAATTTAGCTTGTCCGATCAGGACGGCGAACAAGTAAATTTGACCGACTTCCAGGGACAGCGCGTTCTGGTCTACTTCTACCCGAAGGCAATGACGCCAGGTTGTACCGTTCAGGCCTGCGGTCTGCGCGACAACATGGATAAGTTGAAAATGGCGGGTGTGGAAGTGTTGGGTATCAGCACCGACAAACCGGAAAAGCTGTCACGCTTTATCGAGAAAGAGTTGCTGAACTTCACTCTGCTCTCTGATGAAGATCACCAGGTAAGTGAGCAATTTGGCATTTGGGGTGAGAAAACCTTCATGGGCAAAACCTATGATGGTATTCATCGCATCAGCTTTCTGGTTGATGCGAATGGCAAAATCGAAAAAGTGTTCGACGACTTCAAAACGTCAAATCACCACGACATCGTACTGGATTACATTCAGTCTGCCTGATGTACTGCGGGCGCGGCGATCATCGCTGCCGCGCCCCGTTTCTTACCGTTTATGCTCCTCCAGTAAATCATCGGGCCAGGCATGCACCACCGCCTTCACTAACGTCGCGAGTGGGATAGCAAAAAACACGCCCCAGAAACCCCACATTCCACCGAAAATCACTACCGAAAGAATAATCACCAGCGGATGCAGATTAACCGCCTCCGAGAACAGAACTGGCACCAAAATATTGCCATCCAGCGCCTGAATCACTAAGTAAACAATGAACATGGTCCAGAAATCGCTGCCGAGTCCCCACTGAAACAGCCCCACGCCAATCACCGGAATGGTCACTAACATTGCGCCGATATAGGGAATTAATACTGATATTCCCACCAATACCGCCAGCAACAAGGCGTAATTGAGGCCGAGAAACAAAAATGCCAGCCAGCTGACAATACCCACCACCACCATTTCCAGCACTTTGCCGCGAATATAATTGGTAATCTGCTGGTTCATCTCTTGCCACACCACACCGGCTAAACCGCGATTACGTGGCAGCACGCGTCGCACCGCATTCAGCATCTGATCTTTGTCTTTCAACAGGAAAAACACCATCAGCGGCACCAGCACCAAATAAATCATCAGCGTCATCAAGCCAACCAATGAGGCTAGGGAATACTTGACCAGCGAATCGCCAACGCCGCTTAAGCGGCTACGCAAATTCTCTACGATCAGATCGATAATGCCTGCGTCCACCAGTGCAGGAAAACGCTTCGGCAAGCCCGCCGCAAACACATAAAGTTTGTTGAGCATATTGGGCAGATCACGCGTCAGGTTGATGCCCTGTTGCCAAGCGACCGGGGCAACAATCAAGACCAGCACCAGCAAGATACCGGCAAACAGTACCAGCACAATCGTCGTGGCCCAGCTGCGAGTGCAGCCAACACGTTGTAAACGCGCGGTTGGCCACTCCAGCAAGTAAGCCAACACCAGCGCGACCAGCAGTGGCGCGAGTAATCCGCTGAGAAAGAAAAGGATGCAGAAACCGGCCAGCAGGATCACCAACAGGGCAATAGCCTGCGGATCGCTGAAACGGCGTTTGTACCATTGAATCAATAAAGCCAGCATACCTTTCTATCCATGACGTCATAAAGGACGACGATTGTACCGGATATTACTGGCCTGAAAAGGTGCTTAGTGCGGCGTCTGGCTTAACAGCGATACGCTTTTTCCTGATACGCATACACAGTTACGGCCCGCTTGTTTTGCCTGATAGAGCGCAGCATCGGCTTGCTTAAGCGTGACCTCAAGCGCAACGTCCTCCCCGCACCACGCCGCTACGCCAATGGAAAGGGTAATGTTACCCACTTCTTCTATCCAGGCATTGGCTATGCTTTTACGCACGCGTTCTGCCATGACGCTGGCTTCATCGGCGGCGCTGCCGGGCAGTAGCATCAAAAATTCTTCGCCGCCGTTGCGGCACACTACATCCGTTTGCCGGGCGCTGGCAGTTAATGTGCGGGCGACCTGTTGTATCACGTTGTCGCCAACATCGTGACCCCACGTATCGTTAACCCGTTTGAAATGATCGATATCCAATGCCAGCACCGCAAAAGGTTGGCGCATCGTTTGGTAATAATCTAATACCGCATTGAGTCCGCGGCGATTAAACAGTTGGGTAAGGGGATCGGTTTGCGCTTCCGAGTTAAGCCGCCCGATCTTCTCCTGCACCAGGCCAATGCCGGTTAACAGTGCGCGTTTTACCTGCGCCGCTTCAAAATACCAGGCGCGAATAACGCTGATTTCTGTGGATACGCTTTGCGCATCCATCTTGCTGGCTTTGCGAGCAAGCTGCCACAGCGGCAGCGCAATCAGCCGCGCCAATATTACCGCCACCAGCAGCGTTAACAGCGCAAAGGGTACGGAATGCTTGAGCACCTTCATTAATAAGCCGGAAAGCGGTTCCAATGTGACATCCATTGGTTTGAACGTCACAACCATCCAACCGGTGGTGGGCACAATGGCATATCCCGCTAACCGCGTTTTTTCGTCACGGCTGGAAATCTGCAGCGAGCCGTTGGGTTTCTCTTCTCGTTCGTGCTCGCTAATAATGGCTGGTAGCACTTTGCCAATCAGCTGGCTGTTCTGGTGATAAAGCACCTGATTATTGCTGTCGATGACATAAACGCTGGAGCCATCGCGATAAAATTGCTGGCCCAACAGCGCGTTCAGAATGCTTTTCTTTTTGAGATAAATGGTGCCGCCAATATAGCCAAGATAGCGCCCTTCCCCATCCCATATCGGCCAGGAGACAAAAACGATCAGATTGTTGGCGGCTGAAAGGGTCGGTTTACTGATAACAGGCTGGCGCACAGCCAGCGCTTCTTTTGAGGCATCGCTGGTGAGATGCATACCTTTCAACGTTAGCGATTCGGGAGAGATCGCTTTAACAATGCCATTTGCGTCTACCACCGCCACCGAGTTGAAGCTGCTGGTTTGCTCACGCAGCCGGTCGACCTCAGTTGTGAGCAATTTAACATCCTCGAAATCATTGCCGAGCAGTTTCGCACTGTAATGCAGCTGTGACTGCGCCAGTTGGAAAAAGATTTCAGTCGTCGACGCCAGCTTTGCCGCATAAGCGCGATTCGCCTCCAGCGTGCTGTCGATCAACACCATACGCTGCACGCGCCACGTGGCGTACATGGCATTGGTCAAAGTCACCACAATGCTGGCGATAACCAATACCGCGATCAGCGTGCGCAGGTCCGTTTTTGGACGTAGTCGCATTAGCATGGCGTTGCCGCCACAGTGAAATCATTCATTATTGGTCTGCCCGACTCTGTTATTTTTGTTAGTGTTTACAGCGTGCCCTGGTCATTTACGGTGTCAGTGTACACCTTGAAACCCAATAAGAGCACGTCTAAGCCGGACGACGCAGCCCGAAAGCAAGGATTTTACTGGTGCTAATTGCCTGAAGCTCTTTTAGGGCAAAACGTCAGAAGCGGGAAAATAAGGCGAGGAAAGCGTGAAAGGATGACAGCGGCAGTGACGCCGCTGTAGAGGAAAATTACAACATCAAGAAAGCGTAACCACTGTTTTGCAGGGTCGCAACGGTAGTACCGCTGGAAATTGTATGCGTCACCATGGGGTCAATCCAGTCGCGCTGATAATTGTGGAAAGCCACAGATTGATCGCAAATTGATACCTGAACACCGGCTTTTTTCAGTTCGCTGATCAGTTTGAGGTTTGGGTTATCTACGCCGTAGGTTTTGCGGAATTGATCATTGCTCAACGCCGCAGGAACCGCATCGCTGTTGATTGAGACGACAAATTTCAGTTGATCGAGCGGCACGCCCGCTGCGTAATAAAGATTGGTGACGCGCGCTACGCGCTCCAGACCGAGGTTAGGCTGACGAATATCGCCTTCGCTGCGGTTGATCTGGAAAACAATTTTATTACTCAGGCCATCTACTGACCCAGGTTTAAAAGCTGGCGTGTCAACATAATGTATTTTTCCAAACCCCTCAATTGCCGGTGTGCTCCAAAAATCGGCAGGCTCAGATTTATTATCTGCAAATTTCCCGCTGACCTTATCCACTAATTCCGGTAATTGTAAAACATTGCCACCAATAAATCCGGCTACCGCTGCCACCACAATATACGCTGCTGGACGCATCGCTTACTCTCCTGTTTACTTTACATTTGTAGCCATGCATAACCCTGATTTTGCAGAGTCGACACCGTGGTTGGGCTGGAAAGTGCATGGACGACTGATTTATCAATCCAGTCATTAGGGTAATGGTGGAATGCCACCGATTGATCACAGACGGAAACCTTCACGCCAACTTTATTAAGTTCATTGATCAGTTTGATATTCGGATTATCAATGCCGTAAAACTGTTTGAAATGCGCGTTATCCAACATGGCAGGCGTTGCGTCGCCCGTTACTGATACCACAAACTTCAACTGGTCCGCGGGCACACCCGAGGCGATATAAAGATTAACGACGCGTGCGACGCGCTCCAGACCTAAATTAGGGTCGGTCATTGCGCCATCGCTACGCGTAATTTGGAATACGATTTTATTACTCAATCCTGCGACCGGTTTAAAGGCTGCATCCGCTTCGTAATGTATTTTACCGTAACCTTCTACCGCTGGCGTACTCCAGAAACCTTCAGGGTCGCTGGGTTGTGCCGTGAAATGCCGCATGACCTTTTCATAAATTACGCCACTTTGCGTAACGCCCGCGCCAATAGCACCACCAATAATGGCAATCAGCGCGTAAGATACAGCTGAACGCATAGATATCCTCTCATGCAAATAACGCGTTGCAGATTCATTTTTTGAATAGGGCTTATCTATATCACAGCACAATGAAAGTGAGCGCCCTCACGAAATGCGCAAAATCAAATTATAGTTTCCACTAAATATTATTATCAGCGACAATTAAACAAAATCCTGGATGGTACATCAACCCTTGCTTGTCTTATTCATGGCCCTTAATTTGCCACGCAAGCAAAGATAAACTGAGCATCAATTAGCTTTTATACTACCAATTATTATTCCTGATAATTTTAAAAGTTGACGTTCACGATAAAAAACAGCAATACAACCTCAGTTAATTCTTTATCTTTTTGCGCTATTTTTTCAGAGTAAACCTGGAAAAAAACATGCCACATTCAATTTTTTTGAGTAAATTTACATAACTTTAATTCGAAGCAATTTCGAAGCTGACGCTGTTACTTGGGCAAGAACGCATATTTAAACTTTTTTGTTAATTAGCGATAAGAATACACCGCAATAATTCTCTGTATTCCTGAATAGCGTTGCAAAATATGACAAGTGTTTAACTTTCGTTGACGTTAGCAAGACATTCAATTTTTTGCTGCAACTTAGCCCATTAGGTTAGCAAGGAGCGCGTGCTTTGGCAGAAAACCACATTTCTTTCTTACCGGGCTGTGGTTAAGATAGGCGCGAAGCGTGATTACCCCCTTAAAAAAAAAGAACATTACCGCTGCGCACCTGTCCAATCTCAGGGCTTCTCTACAGGATTACATCATGTTGAACCGGTTAAAGAAAACGCTGCTCGCCGCGCTCATTCCCACTTTGATGCTGACCAGCCTGGCACCTGCCAGCGCCGATGTCAGTGATTCGTTGCCCGATATAGGCACGACTGCCGGATCGACCCTTTCCATTAATCAAGAATTACAGATGGGCGACTTCTACGTGCGCCAGCTTCGAGCCAGTGCACCGCTGATCAATGATCCTTTGCTTAACCAATATATTAATCAGCTCGGTCAGCGGCTGGTCGCACATGCAGATTCGGTAAAAACGCCGTTTCACTTTTTCCTGATTCAAAATGATGAACTCAACGCCTTCGCCTTTTTCGGCGGTAACGTGGTGCTGCATTCAGCGCTGTTTCGCTATACCGACAACGAGAGCCAGCTGGCTTCGGTGGTCGCGCATGAAATATCCCACGTCACCCAGCGCCATCTGGCGCGAGCCATGGAAGATCAAAAACGCAATGCGCCGCTAACCTGGGTTGGTGCGCTGGGATCGATTCTGTTAGCAATGGCGAACCCGCAAGCCGGAATGGCGGCGCTGACCGGTACGCTAGCAGGCACGCAACAAGGGATTATCAGTTTTACTCAGGGCAATGAGCAGGAAGCCGATCGCATTGGTATTCAGGTATTACAACGCGCCGGATTCGATCCCCAGGCGATGCCTAATTTTCTGCAAAAGCTCGCCGATCAGACGCGTTTCTCCTCCAAACCGCCCGAAATTTTATTGACACACCCGCTGCCCGATAGCCGTCTCGCCGATGCACGCAACCGAGCTAATCAGATGCGTCCGGTCGTTGTGCAATCTACCGAAGACTTTTATATGGCCAAGGTACGTGCGCTGGGAATGTATGCCACGGGGCGCAATCAGCTGACCGACGAACTGCTCAGCCAATATGCTAATGGCAACGCACGCGAACAAATGGCCTCGCAATATGGGAAAGCGGTACAATTTTTACAGGCTAAAAGTTATGGCGATGCGAAAAAGATCATCGCGCCCTTGCTGGCGAAGCAGCCGAATAACGTCTGGTTTCTCGATATCATGTCAGATATCGAGATTGGGCTGAATCAGCCGCAGCAGGCGATAGCCTTACTCAACGGGGCAAGCGGCGCGAAAAACAGTCCGGTGGTACAGCTCAACCTTGCCAATGCCTACGTCGAAGCCAAACAGCCCGCCAATGCCAGCCGCATCCTGAATCGCTATACCTGGGCGAATAAAGATGATCCTAATGGCTGGGATTTGCTGGCGCAGGCCTCTGCACAACAGGGTTTGAATGATGAAGAACTTTCGGCGCGTGCGGAAAGTCTGGCGCTTAACGGCCAGCTCGATCAAGCCATTTCTGCGTTGAGCCGTGCCAGCACCCAGGTTCCACTCGGTAGTCTGCAGCAAGCGCGTTATGATGCGCGCATTGACCAGTTACGTCAGCTGCAACAACGCTTTAAGCAGTATCAAAAAGGATAACGATAATGGTGGCCATTTATCACAACCCGCGCTGTAGCAAGAGCCGCGAAACGCTGGCACTGCTCATAGCACGCGGCATTGAACCGGAAGTAGTGCTTTATCTGGAGACCCCACCGGATCGTGAAATACTGCAAATTTTGTTGAAAAAGCTCGGTATGACCAGCGCACGGCAGCTCATGCGCAATAAAGAAGATCTCTATAAAGCGCTGGCGCTCGGTGAGGCTGACAAAAGTGAAAGTGAGTTAATTAACGCGCTGGTGGCGAATCCCAGGCTTCTTGAGCGGCCAATTGTGATCAACGGCGAGCAGGCGCGGCTGGGTCGACCACCGGAAGCGGTGCTCGACATTCTTTAAAAACGGAGTGTTAAAGGCCGAGCGTCTCTTTAACGAAAGGAATGGTCAGCTTGCGCTGTGCGCTGATGGAGGCGCGATCAAGCCGATCCAGCGTTTCAAACAGCGTTCGCATTTCACGATCGAGACGCTTGAGCAGGAAGCGCCCCACATCTTCCGGCAGTTCGAATCCACGCAAACCGGCGCGCAATTGCAGCGCTTGCAGTTTGTCTTCATCAGAAAGCGGCTGTAAACGGTAGATTTGTCCCCAATCGAGGCGCGAAGCCAGATCGGGTAAATGTAGATTGAGTTGTCGCGGTGGGCGATCGCCGGTGATCAATAAACGCGTATTACCGGTTTCCAGAATGCGGTTATAGAGATCAAAGATCGCCATTTCCCATTCAGCTTCACCTGCAATGCATTCAATATTATCGATACAGACCAGCGCCAACTGTTCCATGCCGTCTAAGACTTCCGGTACAAACCAGGTGCGTTTATCCAGCGGAACGTAGCCAACCGCTTCACCACGCGCAGACATTTCAGCGCACGCGGCGTGCAGCAAATGACTGCGTCCTCCGCCTTCGCGTGACCAGAAATAGAGATAGCTGCCATGATGTTGAGTGAGAGCACCCTTTAACGCAGCAATCAGCGACGGGTTTTCCCCTGGCCAGAAGCTGGCAAAGGTTTCGTCGTCAGGTAAATAAAGTGGCAATGATAATTGTGCCGGCGTGTTCAGAAGCACCTCAGCAAGCGAACAAGCTAAAAACCGGGGAAGTCTACCACAGTTTTTAAAAAGAGATGAATGAGGCTTCCCTGCCTCGCTTTGGTCTTAATGGCCGCTTTTTTCTTCGGCGTCCAGCACCACTTCTTCCGGTCGCAGTAGTGAGATGACGCGGAAAATCAACGCCAGCCCAACACCAACCAGCGTCGCTAATGCCATGCCTTTCAACTCAGCCGCGCCGATGTGCACTTTCGCGCCGCTCACGCCAATGATCAGAATCACCGAGGTGAGGATCAAGTTTTGCGCTTTGTTGTAATCCACTTTGGATTCGATCAACACGCGGATACCTGAAGCACCGATAACGCCATAAAGCAGTAACGATACACCGCCCATTACCGGTACTGGCACTGCCTGAATCGCTGCCGCAAGTTTGCCAACGCATGAGAGCAAGATGGCAAAGATAGCTGCGCCGCCAATGACCCATGTGCTGTAAACACGCGTAATCGCCATCACGCCGATGTTTTCGCCATAAGTAGTGTTAGGCGTAGAACCAAAGAAGCCGGAAATCATGGTCGATAAACCGTTGGCGAACATTGAACGGTGTAAACCGGGATCGCGGATCAAATCCTTTTTCACGATATTCGCTGTCACTACCAAATGCCCAACGTGCTCAGCAATGACCACCAGCGCAGCCGGTAGAATTGTCAGCATCGCCACCCATTCGAATCGTGGGGTATAAAAGGTCGGCAACGCAAACCATGGCGCGTTGTAAACGCTGGTCCAGTCGACAATGCCCATAAAAAAGGAGAGCGCGTAGCCCACCAGCACACCCACCAGAATCGGGATAATGGCGAGAAAACCGCGAAACAGCACCGAACCAAAAACCGTGACGGCCAGCGTAACCAAGGAGATGATTACCGTCTTGCTGTCTGGCGAACTGCCTTCAGCAGGTAACAATCCCGCCATATTCGCCGCTACGCCCGCCAGCTCAAGGCCGATGACCGCAACAATAGCGCCCATGGCTGCGGGCGGAAACATCACATCGAGCCAGCCGGTTCCTGCTTTTTTGACGATCAACGCCACCAGGCAGAATAACAAGCCACACAGGATAAAACCGCCAAGCGCCACTTCATAACCCAACGGTAACAGCAGCAGCACCGGTGAAATAAAAGCAAAGCTCGATCCTAAATAGGCGGGGATTTTACCTTTACAGATGAACAGATAAATCAGCGTGCCAATACCATTGAACAGCAACACCGTAGCCGGGTTGATGTGAAACAAAATAGGCACCAAAACCGTTGCGCCAAACATGGCGAACAGATGTTGCAGGCTGAGTGGAATAGTTTGCAGTAGCGGCGGTCGTTCGCTAACGCCAATGGCGCGACGTGTCATCAGTAATCCCCTGTCTCCTGTATACCGCGCATTGCCGTTGCGTTGGCTGCTCTCGCTCACCCGACCCACTTACTTAAGTAAGCTCAACGGTTTGAGATCGTTTGCCGCCTTGCTGCAGCGCGAGATATTTGGAGATAATGTTGTTTTATTTTTGCCAAAAAAAAGCCGACTCTCTCGCCGGCTGCTTTCTTTATTTGGTTCCGAAAATCTTGTCTCCGGCATCGCCGAGTCCAGGAATGATGTATCCCTTTTCGTTTAATCCCTGATCGATAGACGCGGTGTACAGCTCAACATCAGGATGCGCTTTTTCCAGTGCGGCAATCCCTTCTGGTGCGGCGACTAAGACCAACACCTTGATGCTGCTACAGCCCGCTTTCTTTAACAGGTCGATGGTGGCAATCATCGAACCGCCGGTGGCGAGCATGGGATCAACCACCAGTGCCAGACGCTCTTCAATATTAGAAACCAGCTTCTGGAAATACGGCACTGGCTCCAGCGTCTCTTCATCACGGTAGACACCCACTACGCTGATACGCGCGCTCGGAACATGCTCCAGCACGCCTTCCATCATGCCGAGGCCGGCACGCAGAATTGGCACTACGGTAATTTTTTTACCTTTGATTTGATCGACTTGCACCGGGCCATTCCAGCCCTCAATGGTCACGCTTTCGGTTTCCAAATCTGCGGTGGCTTCGTAGGTCAGCAAGCTGCCTACTTCCGAGGCCAACTCGCGGAAACGCTTCGTGCTGATATCGTGCTCACGCATCAAGCCCAGTTTATGTTTGACCAGCGGGTGTTTGACTTCCACGATCTTCATTGGTGTTCTCCCGGAATGAGTTGAGCTAAAAAAAAATCGCGGGATTATACCGCCTTTTCTTGTTTGCGCCATATGCCCTTGCGCAAAGAGGAAAGTTTTACCGCAATAAAATAAGGATTGATTAAAATCGCATGGCGCGCAATCTGAGACTCGCAAACGTTTGCCTGCGCTGTTAGAATTGCCGCGCTTTATTTTAACCACCAACCGCAACTCGCGTGGGGACCTCGCAGTGACCGACAAGACCTCTCTCAGCTATAAAGACGCCGGTGTTGATATTGATGCTGGTAACGCTCTGGTTGACCGTATTAAAGGCGTAGTGAAAAAGACTCGTCGCCCGGAAGTAATGGGTGGATTGGGCGGTTTCGGTGCGCTTTGTGCGCTGCCGCAAAAATACCGTGAACCCGTGCTGGTCTCCGGCACCGATGGCGTAGGTACCAAGCTGCGTCTGGCGATGGATCTCAAGCGCCACGATGCTATCGGCATTGATCTGGTTGCAATGTGCGTTAATGATCTGATTGTGCAAGGCGCTGAGCCGCTGTTCTTCCTGGATTACTACGCGACCGGCAAGCTGGATGTGGAAACCGCATCTGCCGTGATCACCGGTATCGCCGAAGGCTGTCTGCAATCGGGTTGTGCGCTGGTTGGCGGTGAAACCGCTGAAATGCCAGGCATGTATCACGGAGAAGACTACGACGTTGCGGGTTTCTGCGTCGGCGTGGTTGAGAAGTCAGAAATTATTGACGGCAGCAAAGTGCAAGATGGCGATGTGCTGGTTGCGCTGGGCTCTAGCGGTCCGCATTCCAATGGTTATTCGCTGGTGCGCAAGATTCTTGAAGTCAGCAACACCGATCCGCTGGTTGAACAGCTGGATGGCAAACCGCTGGCTGACCACCTGCTCGAACCGACCCGCATCTACGTGAAAAATATCCTCAGCCTGATCGAGCAGATTGACGTGCATGCTATCTGTCACCTGACCGGTGGCGGCTTCTGGGAAAACATTCCTCGCGTGTTGCCTGACAATACGCAAGCGGTGATTGACGAGAAGAGCTGGCAGTGGCCTTCTGTGTTCACCTGGATGCAGCAAGCGGGTAACGTTAGCCGTCACGAAATGTACCGCACCTTTAACTGCGGTGTGGGCATGCTGATTGCGCTGAGCCCAGCTGATGCTGACAAAGCGGTTGAACTGATGAGCGCAGCCGGTGAGAAAGCGTGGAAAATCGGTGTGATTAACGCCTCTGACTCTGAAGAGCGTGTGGTTATTAACGGATGAAAAAACTGGTTGTGCTGATTTCCGGTAACGGAAGTAATCTTCAGTCCCTCCTTGACGCCTGCGCAAGCGGGCGTGTTCACGGCAGTGTCGCTGCCGTGTTCAGTAACAAAGCCTCTGCCTTTGGTTTAGTACGGGCTAAAGAAGCCGGCGTGCCGACACATGCGTTAGCCGCCAGCGACTTCGCCGATCGTGAAGCTTTTGATCGCCAGCTGATGACAGAGATCGATGCTTACGCACCCGATCTGGTGGTGTTAGCCGGCTACATGCGTATTTTAAGCAGCGCTTTTGTGGCGCGTTATCACGATCGCCTGCTGAACATTCACCCTTCCCTTCTGCCGAAATATCCCGGCCTGCATACGCATCGTCAGGCGCTGGAAAATGGTGATGCCGAGCACGGTACGTCAGTACATTTCGTTACTGATGAACTGGATGGCGGCCCGGTTATTTTGCAAGCCAAAGTGCCGGTGTTTGCTGAAGACAGTGAGCAAGAGATTACGCAACGCGTTCAGCATCAGGAACACGCCATTTACCCGCTGGTGATTAACTGGTTTATCGAAGGACGATTGACGATGCGCGACGGAAAAGCCTGGCTGGATGGCGAACAGCTTCCGCCACAAGGGCACGCCCACGAATGATTTTCCAAGGAGAAGCCCAGGCTTCTCCTTTTGGTTTCCTCAACCGTAGCGCCCGGTAATGTAATCTTCCGTGCGACGCTCTTTCGGCGTAGTGAAAATCCGATCGGTTTCATCAAACTCTACTAATGCGCCGTTGTGCATAAAGGCTGTGTAATCAGATACGCGCGAAGCCTGCTGCATGTTGTGTGTTACCAACACCAGCGTGAAGTGCTGCTTTAGCGTGGTCATCAGCTCTTCAATCACCAACGTGGAGATCGGGTCCAGCGCGGAGGTCGGTTCATCCAGCAACAACACTTCTGGCTCGATAGCAATCGCCCGGGCAATCACTAATCGCTGCTGCTGACCGGTTGAAAGCTTTAACGCATTTTGACCCAGCTGATCTTTCACTTCACTCCACAGTGCCGCCGCTCGCAGCGCGCGTTCGCAGGCTTCATTCAGCACGCGCTTATCGCGCACGCCCTGCAAGCGCAAGCCATACACCACGTTTTCATAGATCGATTTAGGGAAAGGATTAGGCCGCTGAAACACCATGCCGACCCGCCGACGTAAGGCAGAAAGATCCTGGTTAGGATTCATAATCGCCCATTGGTCGAGCAAGATTTCGCCCTCAATACGGCAGTTATCGATCACATCATTCATGCGGTTGAAGCAGCGCAGCAGCGTTGATTTACCGCAGCCAGAGGGACCAATCAGCGCGGTGATGCGATTTTTAGGTACTTGCAGCGAGATATCTTGCAGCGCCTGGCGCTCGCCGTACCACAGCGAAAGATGGTTTACATGCAGCGCAATGTCAGTTTCGGGCGTCATAGTTATAGCCTGTTATTGAGTCATAAGGCGATAGCGCTCACGCAGACGGTGACGCAGGCCCATTGCCAGCAGATTTAGCGACAGAATGATCAGCACCAGCAGCAGTGCGGTAGCAAACACTACTGGCCGATCGGCTTCGATGTTTGGACTTTGAAACGCTAAATCGTAAATCTGAAAACCGAGGTGCATGAACTTGCGGTCAAGATGCAGATAGGGGAAAACAGCATCTACCGGCAGTTCAGGCACCATTTTTACGACGCCCACCAGCATCAGCGGTGCCGTTTCACCGGCAGCGCGCGCCACCGCTAAAATCAAACCGGTGAGCATTGCCGGAATCGCCATCGGCAAGACCACATGCCACAAGGTTTCGGCCTGCGAGGCACCCAATGCCAGCGAACCTTGGCGCAGGCTGTTTGGAATGCGCGACAAGCCCTCTTCGGTCGCGACGATCACCACCGGCAATGTCAGCAGCGCCAGCGTTAATGCTGCCCACAACAAACCTGGCGTACCAAAGGTTGGATTGGGTAATGCGTTACTGTAAAACAGCTGATCGAGCGTGCCGCCAACGCCCCAGACAAAGAAGCCGAGGCCGAATACGCCATAGACAATTGACGGCACACCCGCGAGATTCACCACCGCAATACGCACCAGACGCGTCAGCGCATTACGTCCGGCATATTCATGCAGCCAGACGGCAGCAACCACCCCGAACGGCATCACCACCACTGACATCAACAGCACCATTAATACCGTGCCAAAAATAGCGGGAAATGCGCCGGTTTCACTTTCGCCGTCTGCGGCTGAATCGCTGACAAAATGCCAGAGCTGTTGCACAAAATGCAGCAGCTTTTCATTAAGGTTGAGGGCATTGGGTGTCCATACGTCAACAATCTGCGTCAACGGAATCACATGATTATTGCCTTCCACATCACGCAGGATCAGCACGTCGCGCTGACTTTCATGCTGCAATCTCCCCAGCGTCGCGCTGAGGTGGTCAAAGCGCCGCTGTAATGCCGCCTGATTAGCCTGATATTCTGACTGCACCTGCATATCAAACTGATTAGCCTGTCGCTGGCGCTCAGCTTGTTCATCCAACATGTCTAATTGCTTGTTGAGCCGCGCCATATCGATGCGCCGAATCTGGTTTATCTCACGAATCATGGTATGAACCTGAGCCAAACGCTGACGCAGCAGCGCATGGATGTTCTGCGCAGTAAGCACTTCATTATCTTCACGCAGGCCAACTAACCAGCCGTAAGCATTGCCGTGGATGCGGCGTTGCAATACCAAAATATCTTTAGGTCTGCTCACCTCAGCCGGTTCGCGGCTGTAGGCAACGCGAAAATCGGGCGCATCCCAATCGCGGTTACCGGTTTTTATCAGATAACGATTCACATGGCCTGCGCTATTGCCCTGCTCATCCGCGGGGGCCGGAAACTGCTTTTGATGTTCCACGGTTTCGCCCAGTAAGCGGCTTTCGCTGCCATCAGGCTGAGTGAAGGTGTAAAGATCCACAGGCTGCGGCCAAAAAACGCGTGCGCCCTGCCATGCCAGCAAGGCAATCAGGAGCGCGAACGCCAACAGGCAAACCGTGACAGCGCCTGCGGTTAGCCAGCGCCAGCGGTTATTTTGTCTTATCGCCCTCATGCTTGTTCCTCATGCTGGCTGTAGCGCTGACGCAAACGCTGGCGGATCAGCTCGGCGATGGTGTTAATCACTAAGGTAAAAATCAATAGCATCAACGCACTTAAAAACAGAATACGATAATGCGCGCTGCCTACCGCCGCTTCAGGCATTTCAATAGCAATATTGGCGGATAAGGCGCGCAGGCCGCTAAATAAGCCACCCTCGCTTTGCGGCGTATTACCCGTTGCCATCAGCAGAATCATGGTTTCGCCAACCGCACGCCCAAAGCCGATCATCAGCGCGGCAAAAATACCGGCTGAGGCACCCGGTAAGACCACGCGGGTTAAGGTTTGCCATGGCGTTGCGCCTAACGCTAGCGAGCCCTGCCCGAGCTGAGCGGGCACGCTGAACAACGCATCTTCGGCGAGTGTGAAGATCAGCGGCACCAGCGCAAAACCCATGGCTAATGCGGCGACCAGCAAATTGCGCTGCTCGTAATGCGGCATCCACTCGCCTGCATCACGCATCACCAGGGTCGGCAGCCACAGCGTCAGCAAGGTGACAAGCAGCAACAACGGCAGCAGCAGCAAGACTTCACGTCCCGGTTGACGCCAGCGCGCGGGTAGACGCGCGCTGAGCACGCCACACAGCAGCAGGCTGGCGGCTAAGGTAAGCGGCAGCAACAGTACGCCAATCAGCGCCTGGCTGATATGCGGTGCCAGCCATAAACCGGCAATCAACCCAATCACCACGCTTGGCAGCGCGCCCATCATCTCAATGGCGGGTTTAACCCAGCGGCGTAGACCCGGCGCCATAAACCAGGCGGTGTACATCGCAGCGGCTAAGGCCAGCGGTGTGGCAAACACCAACGCCAGGCTGGCCGCTTTTAAAGTACCAACCACCATCGGCATTATGCTGAACTTGGCTTGATAACTGTCGCCTGCGGCGGTGGATTGCCATACCCAATCAGCTTTCGGATAGTTTTCGTACCAAATTTTCTGCCAGAAACTCCGCCAGGTGACATCGGGCCAGGGATTATCCAGCTTAACGGTCTGCCAACTGCCTTTGCGTTCTATCAGTAAACTGTTGCCACTCGGCGAGAATTGCGCGTGCAGAATTCCGGGTTCAAGCTGACGCTGCAAAATGGGGCCATTCTGCTTGCTGGCAAACAGCTTCACCCTGCCCGTTTCTGAGTAGGTGGCGAATACACGGCGCTGAGATTCGGTAATGATCTGCGTGTTGCCTGCGCTGTGCTCAAAGGTGCGAATTTGATGCAGACGCGGGCCTTGTTCTCCCGCAATTGAAAACCATTGAGTAATTCCCGTTTCATCCTGAATCAGCAATGTTTTTCCGCCGGTTAATATGTGCAGGCTCTGCGGCACCTGCGACAGCGTTTGGGTTTCACGCAGCAGCGCTTGCTGATTATCCAGTTGCCAGACGCGCAGGACATTGCCTTCGCTGGTGTACAGCAGATCGCCTTGCGGCGAGAGAATAAATTGATCGACATGGGACAGCGGCAAATTGATGGCATTTGCCTGACGATCGGTGCCTAGCGTCAGGATGCTCAGCCCATTTTCGGTCAGGGCCGCAATACGCCATTGGCCTTGATTCAGCGACGCCAGCGACATTTTCTTTACCGCGCCCTGCGGCAGATGAAAGGGTTTATCACCCAGCGGGAAACGCCATTGCGCCTCGCCGCTTTGCATTGTCGGTTGCAGCAGCAATAAATCACCCTGCAGGTTGAGCAACAGTGTTTGCCGATCGGCGCTGGATACCACGTCACGCGGCGCAGGCGTCAATGTCAAAGCATGATCGGCGGGTTGCCCATTGAGCGGAATAAAACGGGCGGTGCCTGAAGTACTGATACGCCAACCATTGCTGCCATCATTACCTATCGCCAACGCAGGCGCACGATCCCACAACTGTTGCGTATTAGCCGGCTGCATGCTGGGCGCGCTGAACAGCGGCGTCACCACCCAAATCAGCCAAAAGAACAGCAGCAACATCAGCAACAGGATTGCGATGCCACAAGACGTGACCAGTCGCCGCGTTAAACGGTCGATCGCACGACGTCGGCGGTCGCTAAACTGGACGGGAATGTGGTTTACGCTCATGCGGTCCTAAATGCAGCGGAAAATAAGCCGCTATGTTGCCCGTAGCTGGTTGATAAGACAACTATTGACGTTGGACAAGCTTGCCATACTCTCGCCATAATGATGTTGGATACTGGATCTTCAGTCCTGCAACCGCGATACGGAGTAAGAATGGGTCAGGTAAAGCTATATATTGAAAAAGAATTAAGCTGGTTATCCTTCAATGAACGTGTCTTGCAGGAAGCAGCGGACAAAAGCAATCCACTGATCGAACGCATGCGGTTTTTGGGCATTTACTCCAACAATCTTGATGAATTCTATAAAGTGCGTTTCGCCGATCTCAAGCGCCGCATTCTTATTGGTGAAGAGCAAGGTTCCGCCAGCACGCCGCGTCATTTATTCAAAAAAATCCAACAGCGAGTGCTTAAATCTGACCAAGAGTTTGATACGCTTTATAACGATCTGCTGCTGGAAATGGCACGTAATCAAATATTCCTGATCAATGAACGTCAGCTTTCACCGAATCAACAAGTCTGGCTGCGCCACTACTTCAAACACGAACTTCGCCAGCACATTTCCCCGATTTTAATTACCCATGAAACTGATCTGACCGAATTCCTTAAAGACGATTACACCTATTTGGCGGTTGAAATTATTCGTGGCGAAAACATTCGCTATGCGCTGTTAGAAATTCCATCAGATAAAGTACCGCGCTTCGTTAACTTGCCTGCTGAATCACCGCGCCGACGCAAGCCCATGATTCTTTTAGATAACATCCTGCGTTATTGCCTGGATGATATTTTCAAAGGCTTTTATGACTACGATGCGCTCAACGCCTATTCGATGAAGATGACGCGTGATGCGGAATATGATCTGGTGACAGAGATGGAATCCAGCTTGCTGGAACTGATGTCTTCAAGCCTGAAACAGCGTTTAACAGCAGAACCGGTGCGTTTCGTTTACCAGCGCGACATGCCCGATACCATGGTAGAACTGCTGTGTCATAAACTGTCGATTACCAACTTTGACTCCGTGCTACCGGGCGGTCGCTATCACAATTTCAAAGACTTCATCAGTTTTCCCAATGTCGGTAAAAACAATTTAGTCAACCGACCGTTGCCGCAAATTCGCCATATTGGCTTTGATGGATTCCGCAACGGCTTTGATGCAATTCGTAACCGCGATGTCCTGCTCTATTATCCGTATCACACCTTTGAGCATGTCCTGGAATTGCTGCGTCAGGCTTCGTTTGATCCCAGCGTGCTGGCGATAAAAATCAATATCTATCGCGTCGCAAAACACTCACGCATTATGGATGCGATGATTCACGCTGCTTATAACGGTAAAAAAGTCACGGTGGTGGTTGAGCTGCAGGCGCGTTTTGATGAAGAAGCCAACATCTACTGGGCAAAGCGCCTGACTGAAGCGGGTGTACATGTGATCTTCTCAGCGCCGGGCCTGAAAATCCACGCCAAGCTCTTCTTGATCTCGCGCCGCGAGGGTGAAGATATTGTGCGTTATGCGCACATCGGCACCGGCAACTTTAATGAGAAAACAGCCCGTCTTTATACTGATTATTCTTTACTGACGGCAGATGCGCGCATCACGAATGAAGTGCGTCGCGTGTTTAACTTTATTGAGAATCCCTATCGTCCGGTGACGTTTGAGCATTTGATGGTTTCCCCGCAAAACTCACGTCGGATGTTGTATCAGTTGATCGATGAAGAGATCGCTAACGCGCAGCAAAAATTGCCGTCCGGCATTACTCTGAAAATTAATAATCTGGTGGACAAAGGACTGGTTGACCGGCTTTATACAGCGTCCAGCGTTGGGGTTAAAGTCAACTTGCTGGTGCGCGGAATGTGCTCGCTGATCCCTGATCTGCCCGGCATCAGCGAAAATATTCGCGTCACCAGTATTGTTGATCGTTACCTGGAACACGATCGCGTTTATATTTTTGAGAACAACGGCGATAAGAAAGTGTTCCTCTCTTCTGCGGACTGGATGACGCGTAACATCGATTACCGAATTGAAGTGGCGGTGGCGATTCTCGACCCGCAAATTAAGCAGCGCATCCTCGATATCATTGCTCTTCAGTTAAGTGATACGGTGAAAGCGCGCATTATTGATAAAGAATTAAGTAACCAATACGTTTCGCGCGGCAACCGTCGTAAAGTGCGCTCGCAGCTGGCGATCTATGATTACATCAAGAAACTGGAACAACCTGAATAAATCCTATGCCAATTTCCCAGAAGAGTACGCCTAAACCTCAAGAGTTTGCGGCGATTGACCTCGGTTCGAACAGTTTCCACATGGTTATTGCCCGTGTGGTTGATGGCGCTATGCAGGTGCTGGGCCGCCTGAAGCAGCGCGTGCATCTGGCTGACGGGCTTGACGCGAATAATCGTCTGAGCGAAGAGGCAATGGAGCGCGGCCTGAGCTGTCTGGCGCTGTTTGCTGAGCGTTTACAAGGCTTCAGAGCCAGCAATGTCACCATTGTCGGCACCCACACGCTGCGTCAGGCCGTCAATGCGGAAACCTTCTTGCAGCGCGCTGCGGACGTGATCCCTTATCCGATTGAAGTGATTTCCGGCCATGAAGAGGCGCGTCTGATTTTCATGGGTGTGGAACATACCCAGCCGGAAAAAGGCCGCAAGCTGGTGATAGACATCGGTGGTGGTTCAACAGAACTGGTGATCGGTGAAGATTTCGAACCGCAGTTGGTGGAAAGCCGCCGCATGGGTTGCGTCAGTTTTTCTCAACTCTATTTCCCTAAAGGGGAGATCAATCGCGACAATTTCCGCCGTGCGCGTTTAGCCGCAGCGCAAAAGCTTGAAACGCTGGCGTGGCAATATCGCTTGCACGGTTGGCAGTATGCGCTGGGCGCATCTGGCACCATAAAAGCTGCCTGTGAAGTGCTGCAAGAGATGGGCGAGAAAGAGAAATTGATTACGCCTGAACGCCTTGAAATGCTTTATGACGAAGTCATGAAGCATAAATCTTTTGCAGCCTTGAGCCTGCCCGGTTTATCCGAAGAGCGTAAAAGCGTTTTCGTGCCGGGATTGGCGATTATTTGTGGTGTGTTTGATGCGCTGGCGATCCGCGAATTACGCCTTTCTGATGGTGCGCTGCGTGAAGGCGTACTGTATGAAATGGAAGGACGCTTCCGTCACCAGGATATTCGCAGCCGCACAGCGCAAAGTCTGGCTAATCACTATGCAATAGATAGCGATCAAGCCCGTCGCGTACTGGAAACCACCGAGCAGCTTTATCTGCAATGGCGCGATCAGCATCCCAAGCTGGCTAATCCACAATTAGCTGCGCTGCTGAAATGGGCGGCGATGCTGCATGAAGTCGGGTTAACCATCAACCACAGCGGCTTACAGCGCCATTCGGCCTACATTCTGCAAAACACCAACATGCCGGGTTTTAATCAGGATCAACAAATGCTGCTGGCAGCGCTGGTAAGGTTTCATCGCAAAGCCGTCAAGGTAGATGAACTGCCGCGAGTGACGCTGTTTAAGAAAAAGCAGTTTGTTCCGCTTATCTTTCTGCTGCGCCTGGGCACGCTGCTGAACAATCAGCGCCAGGCGACAACCCGCCCAGATTCACTCAAACTACGCTGTGATGATGGACACTGGACCTTAACGTTCCCGACGGGCTTCCTTAGCCAAAATAATCTGGTACAGCTCGATTTAGAGCGCGAACAGATTTACTGGAATGATGTAACCGGCTGGAAGCTGATTCTCGAAGAAGCCTGATGATGTGGGCGTTTAGCGCCTACAACACTGAAATAATGACTATGACGACATTAAAACAGAACATTTTTACTGAAAAATATGGCCTGACGCCAACCCACTCCGAAGTGCTGGAAGCCTTTCCTCAGCTCAAGGTGGGTAAAGCGTTGGATCTTGGCTGTGGCAATGGCCGCAACACGCTGTTTCTCAATCAGCAAGGCTTTGATGTCACCGCCTGGGATCATAATCCGCAGAGTCTGGCGCGCCTGAATAGCATTATCGCGGAAGAGGGTTTACAGGGGATTCATACCGAACAGCGCGATCTCAACAACACGCGTTTTAATGGCGGCTACGACTTTGTGCTGTCTACGGTGGTGATGATGTTTCTTCAACCAGAAACCATTCCGCAGTTGATCGCAGACATGCAGGCCAGCACGGTAAAATATGGCTTCAATCTGATTGTGGCAGCCATGAATACTGATGATACGCCCTGCCCGGCTGATTTTTCCTTTGCCTTTAAATCGGGTGAACTCAGCAATTATTACCGCAACTGGCACATTCTGAAGTACAACGAAAACCTCGGACAGCTGCATCGTACTGATGAAAATGGCAATCGCATTAACTGCCGTTTCGCTACGCTGCTGGCACAAAAAGCCAGCTACTGATTATTTTCGCTGTTTTTTTAGACAGCGATTGATTTCATCCGGCGACTGTGACTAAATATTGCAATCGCCCATTTGGGTCATTACAGGAACCACCCGCGTGAACAGCGCTTTATCCCCTCGAAGACGTCAGAAAACCGGCACCATGACCCGGATTGTTCTGTTGATCAGTTTTATCATCCTTGTTAGTCGCCTGATTTTTCTCCTGCCTGCTGCTTTCGAACATCATCAGCAAAAAAAATCCATGCATGAACCGGTAAGCCTTAGCGTCAACAATTCCCGTTAGCTAAACGTGTTTTTCACATGAATAAGTAAAACGCTGTCCAAATGACAGTGTGATTTTTTGCATCCCTTTTGCAAACGAAACGCTACACTTCGTGCTGGTGCTTTCAGACAAAAGGGACTCAATATGTCTGCCTCTCACTCTCAACTTTTAAGTGAAATACGTCATCGTATTCTGACGCTGCTGCTCAATGAGCACGATCTGGTTGATGCGCTGCTGGAGAAATCCACCGACTTCAGCCCTGAACAGCAACGTGAAAATTCGATTCAACGCGAAAAGCTCGAACAGGATATTATCCAACTGCATGCCGCAGATTTGGCCGATATTCTTGAAGCGTTACCCGAAGAAGAACGCCAGGCGTTGTGGCGTTTAGTGCCGAATGAACGACGCGGTCATGTGTTAGTTGAAGCCTCTGAAACGGTGTGGGCCAGCCTGACCGAAGAGATGAGCGATCGCGATATTTTGCGCGCCATTGAGCCGCTGGATATTGATGATCAAGTCTGGCTGGCACGCTATCTGCCGCGCGATCTCACTGGACGCCTGCTCACCAAGCTGGAACCCGGATTGCGCGCTCGCATGCTCAACGTGGTGCAGTTTGACCGCGATCGCGTCGGGCGAGTCATGGATTTCAATATCCTGACGGTCCGTGCCGATGTCACTTTAGCCACCGTGCAGCGTTTCTTACGTCATCGTAAGAGCATGCCGACCGGTACCGATAAACTGTTTATCACGACCAAAGAAAATCAGTTACTAGGCGAGTTGCCACTAACTGATATTCTGCTTAATCAACCGCAAAAACGTGTTTTTGAAGTGATGAACACGCGCCCCACGACCTTTCAACTCAATGACAAAGCCGAAGACGCTGCCAGCGCCTTTGAACGCTATAATTTAATATCCGCAGCGGTCATCGACGCCAAAGGCAAGCTTATTGGCCGCGTCACCATCGAAGACGTTATCGATTTGGTGAACGAAGAGAACGAAAGCAATATCCGTAAAATGGGCGGTATCAGCCAGGAAGAAGACGTTTTCGCGCCGGTGCGTAAATCTGTTCGCAATCGCTGGGCGTGGCTGGCACTTAATCTGTGTACCGCCTTTGTCGCCTCACGCGTTATCGGCTTGTTTGAGTCAACTATTTCACAACTGGTTGCGTTGGCAACGTTGATGCCAATTGTTGCCGGCATTGGCGGCAATACTGGTAATCAGACCATTACCATGATTGTTCGCGCCCTTGCTCTGCACCAGGTTGAGCCTGGTAACTTCTCTTTTCTGATTGTCCGTGAATTGGGCGTTGCCTTGATTAACGGTCTTTTCTGGGGTGGCATCATGGGCCTGGTAACGTGGCTGATGTATGACAATGTTGCGCTGGGTGGCGTGATGATGCTGGCGATGGTGCTTAACCTGCTGCTTGCAGCATTAATGGGCGTGCTGGTGCCCCTGGTGATGACCAAAATGAAGCGCGATCCGGCGATTGGTTCCAGCGTGTTGATTACCGCTATCACCGATACAGGCGGCTTCTTTATCTTCCTTGGACTGGCAACCGTTTTCTTAATAAACCATTGATTCACATAACAACAGGATGGAGAAATGATGTTTAATATTGATGATTTTGTACAAGCAAAAACCGGCGGACCAAAGATGTTAGTTCTGCGAGTGGAAGGCGATACGTTATGGTGCGCACGCGTAGACGACGCGACAAAAAAGGAAATTGAAGTAAAGGCCGACAGCGTGAATGTGTATCACGAAGACGGTGATTTCGGCGTCTGTTAATCAAAAAAGCCCCGCTTTTACGGGGCTTTTTTGCATTACGGATTATCTTGCTGAAGGTTGTCATTACCTATCCCGCCAATGAACGGTAAACGCAGACGAAATGGCGTAAAATCCAGCCCCATATTCAAGCCTAAAATGTTAAGTTCAAAGCCCTCTTCCGCACCAAGCGTAATGCCCGCCACGCCCAAAACAGAGACTTGCACACCTCTGCCAGACGGCGGCAAGCCAATCGGGCGCCACAGCGGACGGTAATCTTTTCCCAACGCATTAGCGGGCAGATCCAGTTTTAGCGCAGGAACGTCGCGGCCAATGTGCGCCAGAAAAGTGTTGCTGTTGGGCCCAGGCCACGCATGATATGTCTGCGGCCAGGGATACGATTTAATGGCTGCTTCAATCTGAGGAATCATCGCTTCAGCCTCAGGTCCGCGATGATTTACCAGCAAGCGCGGTTTCGCACCGTACCAATATCCATCGGCGATGTTGGTGTTGCGTCGTACTTTATCCCCGCTGCCCCAACTGATCACCTCGTAGCGGTTGTATTGCGTTTCCCCGGCACGTTTAAAGATAATCCATGGATGCACCGCCACCGCGCCCTTCCAGCCATAGGTCGGCGCAGCATAAACCTGCACAATCGCTAAGTTGGCGTAAGCACGTGGATCGGGCGCAATCCCGGCAGAATCACGTCGTGCAGACCACCAGCCGCCCTGACTTGGCGCGTCACTATGCCGTGTCGCCTGCGCAATACTTGCACCCAGTGATAGCAGCAATACAGCAAGAAAACAGAGACTGAACACTTTTAGTGGAAGCATGTGGTTATCCCGGTAAGTAAAGGCAGAGAAAGAAAATCGCCAGTCAATCTGGCGATTGAACTGGCGATTTAATCATCAACGCATCTCAGGATAAGTCAGAAACTTATTCCCATTCAATGGTCGCCGGTGGTTTGCCGCTAATATCGTAAACGACGCGGGAAATACCGTTAACTTCATTGATAATGCGGTTGGAAACACGGCCAAGGAACTCATAAGGCAGGTGCGCCCAATGTGCGGTCATGAAGTCGATGGTTTCAACAGCACGCAGTGAAACAACCCAATCATATTTACGGCCATCGCCCATCACACCCACTGAACGTACCGGCAGGAACACGGTAAAGGCCTGGCTGACTTTGTTGTAGAGATCGGCTTTGTGCAGCTCTTCGATGAAGATCGCATCGGCACGACGCAGCAGATCGCAATACTCTTTCTTCACTTCGCCCAGTACGCGCACGCCCAAACCTGGACCCGGGAACGGATGGCGGTAAAGCATGTCGTAAGGCAGGCCCAACTCCAGACCAATTTTGCGCACTTCGTCTTTGAACAGCTCTTTCAGCGGCTCAACCAAACCCAGCTTCATCTCTTTCGGCAGGCCACCCACATTATGGTGTGATTTAATCACATGGGCTTTACCGGTAGCAGAAGCAGCAGACTCGATAACATCAGGATAAATGGTACCCTGCGCCAACCATTTCACTTCAGTCAGCTTGGTCGCTTCTTCGTCAAACACTTCAACGAACACGCGGCCAATGGTTTTGCGTTTAGCTTCTGGCTCGTCAATACCTGCCAGCGCGTCAAGGAAGCGCATCTCAGCCGGTACGTGAATGATGTTCAGACCGAAGTGGTCACCAAACATATCCATTACCTGCTCTGCTTCATTGAGGCGCAGCAAACCGTTGTCGACAAATACGCAGGTCAGGCGCTCGCCAATAGCGCGGTGCAGCAGCATAGCGGTAACGGAAGAATCCACGCCACCTGATAAGCCAAGAATGACTTTATCGTCACCAATCTGCACACGTAGACGTTCAACAGCGTCTTCGATGATTTTTGCCGGTGTCCACAGCGCTTCACATTCACAGATATCGATGATGAAACGCTCAAGCATGCGCAGACCCTGACGCGTGTGCGTCACTTCTGGATGGAACTGCACGCCGTAAAAACGTTTCTCTTCATTGGCCATGATGGCAAACGGACAGGTTTCAGTGCTGGCAACGGTCACGAAGTCAGCGGGGATTGCCGTGACTTTGTCACCGTGGCTCATCCACACATCCAACAGCGGCTTGCCTGTGGCGCTGATCGCATCTTCGATGTCGCGAACCAAGGCACTTTTGGTGGTCACTTCAACCTGAGCATAACCAAATTCACGCTCGTTAGACCCTTCAACTTTGCCACCCAGCTGAATCGCCATGGTCTGCATGCCGTAGCAAACGCCCAGCACCGGTACGCCAGCGGTGAAGACATATTCAGGTGCGCGTGGGCTGTTGAGTTCGGTGGTGCTTTCCGGGCCACCGGAAAGGATGATGCCGCTGGGATTGAACTGGCGGATCTGCTCTTCGGTGACATCCCATGCCCAGAGTTCGCAGTACACACCCAGTTCACGTACGCGGCGTGCAACCAGTTGAGTATATTGAGAACCAAAATCGAGAATCAGAATGCGATGCTTATGGATATTTTCCGTCGTCATTGAGGTGTTTCCAGAACGGTGACTTGATAATAAAAGCGCCCGGGTTGAGCCGGGCGGGAAATCTTACGGGATTATGAACCCATGCGGTAGTTCGGTGACTCTTTGGTGATGGTCACATCATGTACGTGGCTTTCATTGATGCCCGCGCCGCTGATGCGAACAAATTCAGCTTTGGTACGCAGATCGTCAATGGTTGGGCAACCTGTCAAACCCATGCAAGAGCGCAAGCCGCCCATCTGCTGGTGAACGATCTCTTTCAGACGACCTTTATAGGCTACGCGACCTTCGATACCTTCCGGCACCAGTTTGTCTGCGGCGTTGTCAGTCTGGAAGTAACGGTCAGATGAGCCTTTAGACATCGCACCCAGTGAACCCATACCACGATAAGATTTGAATGAACGGCCTTGATACAGCTCGATTTCACCAGGTGATTCTTCAGTACCCGCCAGCATGGAGCCGACCATCACACAAGATGCGCCCGCTGCGATAGCTTTCGCAATGTCGCCTGAGAAGCGAATGCCGCCATCAGCAATAACAGGAATGCCGGTCCCTTCCAGGGCTTCTACTGCGTCGGAAACTGCAGTGATCTGAGGAACACCCACACCGGTAACGATACGCGTAGTACAGATTGAGCCAGGGCCGATACCGACTTTTACTGCGCTTACACCTGCTTCTACCAGCGCTAATGCGCCCGCTCCGGTTGCCACGTTACCGCCAAGGATTTCGAGATCTGGGTATTTTGCGCGGGTTTCGCGAATACGCTGAAGTACCCCTTCAGAGTGTCCATGGGAGGAGTCGATAAGCAGCACGTCAACACCTGCCGCCACCAGCGCATCAACACGCTCTTCGTTGCCAGCACCGGCGCCAACAGCAGCACCCACACGCAGACGGCCTTGAGCGTCTTTACAGGCGTTTGGTTTACGTTCTGCTTTCTGGAAGTCTTTTACAGTGATCATGCCCAGCAGGTGGAAGCTATCATCCACCACCAGCGCTTTCTCAACACGTTTTTCATGCATTTTTTGCAGAACCACGTCACGCGCTTCGCCCTCTTTCACCGTCACTAAACGCTCTTTCGGCGTCATGACCGCAGAAACAGGCTGCGTTAAATCAGTCACAAAACGAACGTCACGACCGGTAATAATACCAACCAGTTCGTTGCGGGTGTTTACAACCGGGTAGCCTGCAAAGCCATTGCGCTCAGTCAACGCCTTCACGTCTGCCAGCGGGGTAGTTGGCAGCACGGTTTGTGGTTCGGTTACTACGCCGCTTTCATGTTTTTTAACTTTGCGAACTTCATCCGCCTGGCGTTCAATCGACATATTTTTGTGAATGAAGCCCAGGCCACCTTCCTGCGCCAGCGCGATGGCCAAGCCCGCTTCAGTCACGGTATCCATGGCAGCGGAAAGCATAGGAATGTTTAAACGGATATTTTTGGTCAGCTGAGTGCTGAGGTCAGCCGTATTTGGCAAGACGGTGGAGTGTGCAGGAACGAGCAAAACGTCGTCGAAAGTGAGTGCTTCTTTAGCGATTCTTAACATGGCAATACTCCACCTCGGGTGAATGAGAATAGATAAAATATTGCCGCGGCATTATACAGGCCGTAATCGATTGCCTCCAGCTTTATTTAAGAAAAAGTCTTGATCCGCTGTATCAGCCCTGTAGTATCGACTAATTAACCTGCTGATTTGGAATTTGATCTTCGTCACATGTCGCTACCTCCAACTGCCAATATTTTTACTGTCAGCCGCCTCAATACCACGGTGCGTCAGCTACTGGAAAAAGAGATGGGCCTGGTTTGGCTGAGCGCGGAGATCTCAAACTTTACTCAACCCGCTTCGGGTCACTGGTACTTCACGCTTAAAGATGACGGCGCCCAAGTACGCTGCGCCATGTTCCGTAACAGTAATCGTCGCGTTACCTTTCGTCCGCAACACGGACAGCAGGTTTTAGTTCGCGCCAATATCACGCTGTATGAACCACGCGGCGACTATCAGCTCATTATCGAAAGCATGCATCCCGCAGGTGAAGGTTTGTTGCAGCAGCAATTTGAGCTGCTGAAAACCAAGCTAGCGAGTGAAGGCCTGTTTGAGCCACAGCATAAACAAGCCTTGCCGGACCCGGCGAAACAGGTTGGCGTGATTACCTCTTCCACCGGCGCAGCGCTGCATGATGTGCTGCGTGTGTTGCATCGCCGCGACCCTTCCTTGCCCATTGTGATTTATCCGACCGTCGTTCAGGGTGTAGACGCCCCCGCCGCGATTGTTCGTGCGATTGAAGTAGCAAACCTGCGCAACGAATGTGATGTCTTGATCGTGGGCCGCGGCGGTGGCTCACTGGAAGATTTATGGAGCTTCAACGATGAGCGTGTCGCACGCGCTATTTTTGCCAGTCGCATTCCTATCGTCAGCGCGGTAGGCCATGAAACTGACGTGACCATTGCCGATTTTGTTGCCGATCTGCGAGCGCCAACGCCTTCTGCTGCCGCAGAAATTGTCAGCCGCAATCAGATTGAACTGCTGCGTCAGTTGCAGGCTCAGCAGCAGCGGATGGAAATGGCCATGGATTATTATCTGGCGCGTCAGCAGCGCCTGTTTAGTCGGCTGGATCATCGCTTGCAGCAGCAACATCCACAGTTGCGTCTGGCGCGTCAGCAAACGGCCCTGTATCGCCTCCAGCAGCGTTTGGATGATGCCATTGACACACGTCTGCGTATGGCGACGCGCCAGCAAGATCGCTTAACGCAGCGGTTAAATGCGCAGCAACCTCAGCAGCGTCTGTTTCAGGCGCAGCAATCACTGCAAAACTGCCATTATCGTCTGCAACAAAGCATGGAAAAATTGCTGAACCGCGATAAACAGCGCTTCGGCACCTTAGCCGCTCAGCTTGAAGGCGTTAGCCCTTTGGCCACGCTGGCACGTGGTTTTAGCGTCACCACCGATACCGCCGGCCAGGTAGTAAAAAACCGTGGTCAGCTTCATGAAGGCGATTTGCTTCGCACCCGACTCGATGATGGTTGGGTAGAAAGCCAGGTCACAAAGCTTCTGCCCGAAAAACCGCGTCGCCGCAAAACAACTTCCTGAGGTCGTTACTATACTTTTTGGCACATTCATCGTGCCAAGGAGTTGGAAATGGCTTTCAGTGTTATTCCCCCTTACATCTTAAGCAAAATCATTGCGCACGGTTCTGGCCATCAGCAGGAAGAAGCGCGCCGTACATTAACCCATGTCCAACATTTGATGGCTGAACCCTGGCATAAACCCACTGGGGTAAAAACCGCTGTAGGCGGTCAGGTCGAACGTGAAATTTACGACGCGCAAAATGAGCAAACGCTGCCAGGCAAACTGATTCGTCAGGAAGGTCAGTCGTCAAATGGTGACATTGCGGCTGAAGAAGCCTGGAATTATCTTGGCACCACCTATGATTTTTTCTGGCAGGTTTATAAGCGTAACTCCCTCGATAACCAAGGGCTTAAGCTGCCAGGCACCATTCATTACGGCAAAAATTATCAGAACGCCTTCTGGAATGGTCAGCAAATGGTGTTTGGTGATGGTGACGGTGAGATTTTTAATCGTTTCACCATCGCTATTGATGTGGTCGCCCATGAACTGGCGCACGGCGTGACTGAAAATGAAGCCGGGTTAATCTATTTTGAGCAGGCTGGCGCACTGAATGAGTCACTTTCAGACGTGTTTGGCTCACTGGTCAAACAGTTCAGCAAGAAGCAGAGCGCCGATCAGGCTGACTGGATTATCGGTGAAGGCTTGTTGGCAGAGGGCATCAAGGGTCGTGGATTACGTTCCATGTCAGAACCCGGCACGGCTTATGACGATCCGATGCTTGGCAAAGACCCGCAACCCGCACATATGAATGATTACATTCAGACCCGCGATGATAACGGCGGCGTGCATCTCAATTCTGGTATCCCTAATCGCGCTTTTTATCTCGCGGCAAAAGCGCTGGGTGGTTATGCATGGGAACTGGCTGGTCAGGCCTGGTACGACACCTTGTGCGATAAAGAGCTGCCACAGGATGCCGATTTTAAAACCTTTGCTCAATTTACTGTGAAGCACGCTGAAAAGCGTTTCAATCGTTCAGTTGGCAGCGCAATTGAGAATGCATGGAAAGAGGTTGGCATATTATGAGTGACCTTCCCCCACTCACCGACGATGCGGTCATTGTCGTGGCACGTGAAGGCGGTATCGCTTTTTTCCCGGGTCTACGCGGTGAGCGACGTTTCACGCTAGGCCAGCTTCCTGATCCGCAAAAGCAGCGCGTGTGTCATGTGCTTGAACAGGCAATGCCATTGGGCGAGCCGGAGGAGAAAGCCGCTCAGGTTGGGCGCGGGGATCAGCGCTATTTTCGTATTCAAATTCACTATGCCACGCATCAAGAGGTCGGTACCCTGGTCCTGTTGATACCGGAACAGGTTGCGCCACCCGAACTCGAATCGCTCTGGCGTGACGGCGAATAGCCATAAAAAAAGGCCGACATTGCTGTCGGCCTTTTCATTACTTCACATTACTTGTTATCAGGTAATGTGTAAGCAATTACGTAATCACCACGATCTGGCGACTGGCGTGCGCCACCGGCCGAGATGAGGATGTACTGCTTACCGGTTTTCGGTGAAACGTAGCTCATTGGGCCGCCTTGGCTGCCCACTGGCAGACGAGCTTTCCATACTTCTTTACCGGTTGAGCTGTCGAAAGCGCGCAGATAGTAATCCTGCGTACCGGCGATAAACACCAGCCCGCCCTGCGTCGCCAGCGTACCACCCAGCGTTGGCATACCGACTGGCATTTTCACGCGCATTTTGATGCCAAATGGACCGGTATCCTGCACGGTACCCACTGGCACCTGCCAAACAATTTTCTGCGTTTTCATGTCAATCGCAGAGAGCGTACCGAATGGCGGAGCCTGGCACGGAATGCCCAGCGGTGACATGAAGCGGTTTTTGTTAACCGCATATGGCGTGCCTTTCAGCGGAACCGCGCCCATACCCGTATTGATGGCTTCACCGCCGTTGCTACCGCGTGAAATCTTACTGGTATCAGCTGGGATCATCTGCACCCACAGGCCCAGACGCATATCGTTAACGAACAACAGATTGTTATTCGGATCGGTCGACATGCTGCCCCAGTTCATCCCACCCAGTGAACCTGGGAAGCTCAGGGATTTATCCGTATCTGGTACAGTAAACAGCCCGTTATAACGCATTGATTTAAAGCCGATACGGCACACCAGCTGATCAAACGGCGTTGCACCCCACATGTCAGACTCTTTCAGCGTCTGGTTGCCAATCTGTGGCATACCGGTCGAATGAGGCTGAGTTTTGGTGTATTGCTCGTTCGGGATGTGGCCCTGCGGCATTGGCAGCTCTTCGACCTTGGTCAACGGCTTACCTGTCATGCGATCCAGCACGAAAATCATGCCAGTCTTACCACCGATAACCACAGCAGGTTTCGTGCTACCGTCCTTCATCGGGAAGTCGATCAGGCTAGGCTGCATCGGTAAGTCAAAGTCCCACAGATCGTTATGAACGGTCTGATAAACCCACTTCTCTTTACCAGTAGTTGCATCCAGTGCCAGCACAGAGGCGCCATATTTGTGATCAAGCTCGTTACGGTTAGCCCCCCACAAATCCACTGACGAACTGCCCATTGGGATAAACACGGTGTTCATAGCCGGATCATAGGACATAGGTGCCCAAGAGTTCGGCGTGCTGCGTGCAAAATCTTTACCTGGCATCAGGATCGCATTCGGATCCACATTACCTGGATCGAACGCCCAACGCATTTTACCGGTGATAACGTCAAATCCACGCAGTACGCCACCAGGCATATCGGTTTGAACGTTATCCGCCACGCGACCACCAACGACAACGGTGGTGCCCGCAAGCGTCGGGGCAGAAGTCAGCTGATATTGTGGATCAGGCGCCTGGCCCAGACCCGCTTTCAGATCGACCTGACCGTTGTTGCCAAAGGCCTGGCACAATTCGCCGTTGTCAGCATTGATAGCAATCAGGCGCGCATCGATCGTATTCATCAGGATACGGCGCTGACAGGTATCGCCGGCAGGCAAATTCACTGCAGTCACCGGCGTTGAGTCCGGTTTTGACGGCTGGGTCAAAGGTTTGGTCGCATCAAAGTACGCCAGACCGCGGCAGCGAGGCCATACTTCAGCCTGTGCATTGATCTCACGTTTCCAAATCTGCTTACCGCTGTCTGCTTCTACTGCAATGACGTTGTTATGCGGAGTACAGATATAGACCGTGTTTCCTACCTGCAACGGCGTTTCCTGATCTTCTGCACCGTTACCGGTTGGACTGTCTGGAATATCACCCGTGCGGAAAGTCCAGGCAACCTGAAGGTCTTTTACGTTGTCGCGGGTGATCTGATCCAATGCAACAAAGCGGCTACCTTCCGGCGTATTGCCGTAGTTATCCCAGTCTTTCTGTTGTTTCGCTTTATCAACAGGGATAAGCGGCAGCTGCTCGCCAGTGGCGGCGACAGTCGGATGAGGCTGGAACATTTGAACAAATGTCACCACCATACCAACAGCTAACACGGCAGACAGCACATAAGAAATCTTAGCCAGCGAGGCTTTGCCTTCACGCTTACGCAGCGCAGGCCACGTTAAGAAGGCCAGGATCATCAGCCCTGTTGGTACCATTAGACGCGAAACCAGCGGCCAGAACACCAAACCAGCGTCAAAAAGCGACCAAATCAAGGTGCCGATAAACATCAGCAGAAACAGCGTCACTGCGGAAGATTTACGGCGGAAGAACTGAATCGCCGACAAAATCGTGACGATACCCGCAATTAAGAAGTACCAGCTTCCGCCAAGACCGACGAGTTTACCGCCGCCGATAGCGAAGAACAGACCGATGGCAAGCAGCACCAGTCCGAGCAGTACAGACCATATTCCCAATCCTTTGCCGGAGCGGGACGATGTTTCAGCCATAACACTAACTCTCCTGAAAAAATAAAGCACCCGCGCCTCAGTAAACGAATGAAGACGTAACTGAGGCTAATGCATTGGATATCACTTTATTTTAAATCGAATTTGAACGGACTCGCGTCCGTGATGCAGGCTATGTGAGCCAGTAGACATAAAGAATCGTCTGGCTCTGCCTCACAAAGCGGCAGGATTGTACCACTTGGTACATTAAGAGGTGAACATCTATAACGCGGTAGTTACGATGCAATAGCATTTTTGCTACAAAGATGAGGTTAAGTGTTTAAAATTACACGCTTCCCGCCAACGGCAGCGTTTTGTTTATAGAAGTAAAAAAATGTGTCACGCGCTAAGCGGTATAAATTTCACTCTTTTTTTGGAAATTAACCCATGACCCTGAGGGCAAAAGTAATCCACTGCACCGCACGCTTTTAGTACGTTCAGTGGCTGGAGACAATCTGGACAGACCGCTTGTGCCGGCAAATGGAAGCCGCATGCTTCACAGATAAACACACCTTCTCTCAGCGTTAGCGTCTGCTGACATTTTTCACACGTTACATTCATAACCGCACCTCGCCTTATGAGTTGGCTGCTCAAACCAAAAAAAGAGGGCCAATTGGCCCTCTTTTATTAACGCTTATTTTTTATTTTTCTTGAGGTGCGCCATCAAACGTTTACGTTTACGCATCTGCGTTGGATTAAGCAGGTTACGTTTACCTTCGTACGGGTTATCACCCTCTTTGAACTGAATACGAATCGGCGTTCCCATCACATTCAGAGAACGACGGAAGTAGTTCATCAGGTAGCGCTTGTAAGAGTCTGCCAGGTCTTTCACCTGATTACCGTGGATCACGACGATTGGCGGATTATAACCACCAGCATGCGCATACTTGAGCTTCACGCGACGACCACGTACTAACGGCGGCTGATGATCTTCAGCAGCCATGTTCATGATACGCGTCAGCAACGAGGTGTTAACACGTTTAGTCGAACAGTCGTAAGCTTCGGTAATCGATTCAAACAGATTACCCACGCCGCTGCCATGCAGCGCAGAAATAAAGTGGATGCGAGCAAAATCGATGAAGCCCAAACGGAAATCGAGCGTCTCTTTCACTTCGTCACGCACTTCCTGTGACAGGCCATCCCATTTATTGACTACGATCACCAATGAACGCCCACTGTTCAGAATGAAGCCCAGCAGGGAGAGATCCTGATCAGAAATACCGGTACGCGCATCGATCACCAGCATCACCACGTTAGCGTCTTCAATCGCTTGCAACGTTTTAATAACTGAAAATTTCTCTACGGTATCGGAGATTCTGGCGCGCTTACGCACACCTGCAGTATCGATGAGTACGTATTCGCGCCCATCACGCTCCATTGGGATATAAATGCTGTCTCGCGTCGTGCCCGGCATATCGTATACCACCACGCGATCTTCGCCGAGGATACGGTTAGTCAGGGTAGATTTACCGACGTTAGGACGCCCTACAATAGCCAGCTTGATTGGCAAACCGGTTGGGTCGAATTCTTCCTCTTCCTCTTCCGCCAGCTCATCGCTCTCTTTCGCCGCCAATGCTGCCCAGTAAGCTTCGTTTTCTTCCTCTTCCGTGACTTCAACTGGCTCAACCTGCTCCATCCACGGCAACAGCGCGGTTTCTAACAGGCTGGTGACACCGCGGCCATGGGAAGCAGCGATAGCGTGAATTTCACCCAAACCCATCGAGTAGAAATCGACAACGGCTGAATCAGGATCGAGTCCGTCAGTTTTGTTCGCGACCACGAAAGTGGCTTTGCGACGTGAACGCAGATGATTTGCGATCTGTTGATCAGCTGGCATCATGCCTGCACGTGCATCCACCATAAAAAATACGACGTCAGCTTCTTCAATCGCGAGCAACGATTGCCCCGCCATACGCACTTCGACACCATCTTCAGTACCGTCAATACCGCCGGTATCGATGACAATAAATTCGCGCCCTTCCACTTCGGCGCGACCATATTTGCGATCGCGAGTCAGTCCAGGAAAATCCGCTACCAGCGCATCACGTGTGCGGGTTAAGCGGTTAAATAGCGTAGATTTTCCCACATTGGGACGCCCAACTAGCGCGACCACAGGTACCATAACAATGCCTCAATAAATAATTAATCGCCTGAATGGCGTGATTATAACGGTTCTTGCCGCTAAGTTCAGGCTTAAGGCGCAAAGAATACCATGCCTGACTAAAAACGAAACGGCCCCTGATCAGTCAGGAGCCGTTTTCATGGAAGGATTTCACCTACCTGACGCTTACCCTTTAGCGGGTAATCGCATAAACCTCACCATCTTTTGACTGGATCAGTAACTTGTCGCTGGCCACCACAGGTTCTGTCTGGAAGCCAGAGCTGTCCAGCTTCTGCTGGGCAACAAAGCGGCCATCCGTGGTGTTCATCCAGTGCAGATAACCTTCGCTGTCACCCACAACGATGTAGCCGTTGTACAATACTGGCGACGTTAGGTTACGGTGCAGCAGATCGCTTTGACGCCAAATCGCTACGCCACCATCTGTGTTCAACGCTATAACGCGGTCATCCTGATCAACCAGGTAAATGCGGCCCGCATCAACAATCAGATCTTTCACACCGCCGATTTCACGTTTCCACAAAATCTGACCTGAACGCAGATCTAACGCCGTTAAATCACCGTTGTAAGCCAGGGCGTAAACCACACCGTTAGCGACAACAGGCGTAGTATCAACATCGTTGAGACGATCAATTTCAGTTGCGCCACTTGGCTGCGAAATACGTTGCTGCCAAATCAACTGCCCCTGATTCAAGATCACCGCGCTGACGCGGCCGTTATCGCCGCCAACAATCGCACCGCCGAACGCCACGGCTGGCGCAGATTCACCACGCAGAGAGAGTGCAGGCATATCAAGGTTGACGCTCCACTTGATTGCGCCGCTGCTCTGATCCAGACCCTGCAACATGCCGTTGCTGGTATGAACCAGCACTAAACCATCGCTGACAACCGGACGTGATAGCGCTTCGCCAGCCACTTTAGTTTGCCAGGCAACCGCGCCGTCGCTGCTGTTTAATGCATAAACCTGTCCGCGCTCGCTGCCAACATAAACGCGATCGCCATTCGCTGTCAGGCCGCCGGAGAGCAAGGCTGAGCGATTACTGGAAAAGAAGCCGGTTTTCTCAGAAAGATCGATTTTCCATTTTTCTTTCCCGTTTGCTGCATCTAACGCTTTCACGATACCGAAGCGGTCGGCAGCATAAACGGTGCCATCCAGCCAGGCAGGATGCAGATTGGAATAGAAATCACCAATGCCATCGCCAACCGATGTGCTCCACGCTTCTTGTGGTGTGAATTGGTTTTCGACCTTAGGCAACGGGGCCATTTTTACTACATCTTCTTCGCCGCTAAACAGCGAACAACCGCTGAGCAAAGTGACTGAAATCAGCCCCGGCAGCAGGTATTTACGTAATTCCATGCGCTCTCTCTCGACTGGCTTAGCTTAAGTTATTCATCTTCATCTGCATCATTTGCTTCAATGCCGGAGAGGCGTCAGATTCTACCCCTTTACTCCATGCATCGCGCGCGCCCTGCTTGTCGCCTTTGCTCAGCAGCGCTTCGCCGCGAATGTCGGCGACAATGGCTGTCCAGCCATCACCCTTTACACCGTCAAGGGTTTTAAGCGCCGCATCAGCTTGATTCTGTTGCAGTTGAATGCGAGCCAGGCGCAGGTTAATGACTGCCTGCAGGTTGGCATCTTTAGTATCTTTCAGGCCGTTCTGTAACTGCGTTGCCGCTTTATCGAGCTGGTTGCTGTCAACATACTGTTTTGCCACATCCATAGAAGCCAGCGCACCGTAAGTGTTGCTGTTTTCATTGGCAAAGTTGCTGACAGCTTCCAGCGTCTGAGGCTTATCTGCCTGCATAGCGCTGGTAAGCTGCTGATACTGTGCCGAAACGGCTTTGGCCGAGCTTTCTTGCTGACTCGCCCAATAGCGCCAGCCACCCAACGCGGCAATGCCGATCACTACGCCAACGGCTAACGCCTTGCCATTGTTGGCAAAAAAGCGGCGAAGCGCATCAACCTGTTCGTTATCATTGCTATAAACTTCCACGCAATCCTTCTCCTTTCAATGGTCGTTGCTGTGACACGCTTACTGTAACAGCGTGCGCAATGCAGCAGCAGCCTCTGCCTGCGCCAGCGTTTGCTGATCGCCACTGCGCAGATCTTTAATCACCACCTGGCCAGCTTTCACTTCGTCTTCGCCCACGACCAGCGCGACGCGTGCGCCCCACTTATCAGCGCGTGCAAATTGCTTTTTGAAGTTGCCGCCACCGAAGTTGGTCATCAACTTCAGTTCTGGCACTTCATCACGCAGTTTTTCTGCCAGCTGCATCGCTGCTGACTGCACGCCCTGACCCGAAGCGATAACATAGACATCGACAACGCGAGTCGGTTCAAATTCAGGATTAACCGCCTGAACCAGTAACACCAGACGCTCCATGCCCATGGCAAAACCTACGGCTGGTGTAGCACGACCACCGAGCTGTTCAACCAGGCCATCATAGCGACCACCGCCACATACCGTGCCTTGCGAACCCAGGCTATCAGTAACCCATTCAATCACGGTGCGGTTGTAGTAATCGAGACCGCGTACCAGACGCTGGTTAACGGTATAAGCAATGCCTGCATCATCCAACAGCGCACAAAGACCATCAAAATGCGCTCGCGACTCGTCGTCGAGATAGTCGCCCAGTTTTGGCGCATCATTCAGTAATTGCTGGATATCAGGGTTTTTGCTGTCTAATACGCGCATGGGATTGGTGTACATGCGGCGTTTGCAATCTTCGTCCAGCGTCTCTTTATGCTGTTCAAGGAAAGCGACTAACGCATCACGATAATTAGCACGCGCTTCAAGTGAACCGATGGAGTTGAGTTCCAGGCGAACGTGATCGGCAATGCCCAACGCTTTCCACCAACGGGCATTAAGCATGATCAATTCAGCATCGATATCCGGTCCTTGCAGACCAAACACTTCGACGCCCATCTGGTGAAACTGGCGATAACGGCCTTTTTGCGGGCGCTCATAGCGGAACATCGGTCCCATGTACCACAAGCGCTGCTCTTGATTGTAAAGCAAACCGTGTTCAATGCCGGCACGCACGCAACCTGCGGTGCCTTCCGGGCGCAGCGTCAGACTTTCACCGTTGCGGTCGTCAAAGGAATACATCTCTTTTTCAACCACATCGGTGACTTCACCGATAGCGCGTTTAAATAACGGCGTTTGTTCAACGATCGGCATGCGAATTTCGCTGTAGCCATAGCTCGCCAGAACCTGTTTCAGAACGCCTTCAATCCGTTGCCAGATGGCTGTATCCGCAGGCAGATAATCGTTCATCCCGCGAATAGCTTGAATATTCTTCGCCACGTTAGAATCTCTTAATGCAAAAAAACCTGTGCGGCATCATACCTTATGAGGATGAAACCGCACAGGTTCAGTCAAAAAAGTCACGCGCGCAGCCTGCGCACGCCATTATTTTTCCAGGTGCTGTACGTCAATGCGACGGCTTTCGTCGAGCATTGAGGCTTTAGCGCGAATGCGCGCTTCCAGCTGATCGATCATATCGTCATTGTCGAGACGAACGCGCTGACGCACGCCATCTTCGTAAAAACCACTCTTCTTGCTGCCACCGGTTACGCCAAGCGTAGAAATAGTCGCTTCGCCCGGGCCGTTGACGACACAGCCGATAATCGAAACGTCCATCGGCGTGATCAGGTCTTCAAGGCGTTGCTCCAGCGCGTTCACCGTGCCAATAACGTCAAATTCCTGACGCGAGCAGGTTGGGCAAGCGATGAAGTTAATCCCACGCGAACGAATACGCAGCGACTTCAGAATATCGAATCCGACTTTTACTTCTTCTACAGGATCGGCTGCCAGCGAAATACGCAGCGTGTCACCGATACCTTCTGAAAGCAGCAGGCCTAAGCCAATCGCTGATTTCACTGCACCTGCGCGTGCGCCGCCTGCTTCGGTAATACCGAGATGCAACGGTTGTTCAATTTGTTTTGCCAGCAGGCGATAAGATTCAACAGCCAGGAAAACGTCAGACGCTTTCACGCTGACTTTGAACTGATCGAAATTCAGGCGATCAAGGTGATCAACGTGACGCATGGCGGATTCGAGCAGCGCCTGCGGCGTCGGCTCGCCATATTTTTCCTGCAGATCTTTTTCCAGCGAACCGGCATTTACACCGATACGAATGGGAATGTTGTGGTCACGCGCGCAATCAACAACCATACGAATACGTTCGTTGTTGCCAATGTTACCTGGATTGATACGCAGACAATCGACGCCATATTCAGCGACTTTTAGTGCAATGCGATAATCAAAATGGATATCGGCGACCAGCGGAACGTCAACTTGCTGTTTAATCAGCTTGAACGCTTCGGCGGCATCCATTGTCGGCACGGAGATGCGAACAATGTCCACGCCTACGCGCTGAAGGGCTTTAATTTGATTAACTGTTGCAGCCACGTCGGTGGTGCGGGTATTGGTCATCGACTGAACGGCAATAGGCGCACCGTCGCCGACTGGCACCTTGCCGACGTAAATACGTTTAGATTTACGACGGATAATGGGTGCTTCGTTATGCATATTTCTTCTCCACAATTGCCCGGTACGCAATACGCTGTTATTGCGCACCTAATGTCAGGCGAGCAACCTGGTTAGTACGGATAAAACGACTCAAATCAACAGGCTGGTTCTGGTATTGCACCTGAACTGCTGATGGCGCGCCAATTTTCAGGCGATACGGCGCAGTTCCGGCAAGGCTAAGTTTACCGCCGCTGCGTTGCAATCCGCTGAACAATTTTTTACCGGTCGCGTCTGTGACTTCTAACCAGCAATCCGCGTTAAACGTCATAACAACGGCATTAGGATCGGTTGCTGGTTCACTTACTGCAGCGGCACCCACCGGCATTTGTGGTGCGGTTGGTGCTGCTGATGTGTTTACCGGCGGCTGGCTAGGTGAAACCACAGCATTGTCTTGTGGCGACGGTACCGTGTTATTCGCGTTAGTCGCAGGTGCAGGCGTATTAGCAACGCTGTTTTCTGTTGCGGCAGGCGCGGTATTGCTTTCGTCTGGTGCGGCAGGCGCAGCGGTGTCATCCGCTCCGCCGTCGCCCGCGTTTTCACCCAACGGGATGGATTGACTGTTGTCACCGTTGCTGCTGCCGTTCTGATCGGCCATCGTGACCAGTTCATCTTGCGACGCTTTGTGGTTTTGCCACCACCAGGCGCCCGTCAGACCCACGACCACAAACAACACCAGCCAGGTGAAGATCATCAACCAACCGTCGCGCTTTTTGCGGCGCTTGCCCAAGGAGAAACTTTGCATCGGTTCGATTTTTGCTGCACGCACCGGCGTTTGTTTCGCCATCATTGGCAGCAATTCCTCTTCAGGAATATGCACCAGACGTGCGTAAGAGCGAATGTATCCGCGCAAAAACGTTGAGGCTAAATCAGCAGGCGATTTATCTTCCTCAATGTCTCGTACGGTAGAAAGTTTCAGACACAGGCGTTCAGCAACGTTCTGCTGCGTCAGTCCCATCTGCTCACGGGCCAGACGCAGGCGTTCGCCTGTAGAATGTACTGCAGAGTTCTCTTGAGTGGCTTCAGTATTCATTAGCTAAATAACGCTGGTACTGTATCGATTGTGGAAAACGTCGCGCTAACTGGTCGCCATAACGAGTAATGTCTGCGGCATTTTCCTGTTGCGCGGCGAAACGTATGTGTAACGCCAGACTGCGTGCCGTTTCTGGCAAACGTTGCTGGTAAATCTCTAACAATAACGGTGTGTTAACCGATTGGTGAGTCTCCACCAGCCTTTCAGCTTCGGCCAACATGGACTCTCCTTTGCCCCGATCCGCATCCAGCGCGTGCAGTATGGCTGAACGTGCTGACTCATCGTCGCCTGCCTGCAGATAACAATATCCCGACAGTTCGAAAGCATCGATGCGGGCGTCTCCTTCCTGCGCATCCATTGCCCGTTTAAACTGTTGATGCGCTTCGTCATACTGCCCTAAAGCGCAAAGAAACGCACCGTAATTGTTAGCAACGTATCCATTCTTTGGTGCCAGCCGCTGAGCCACAAGAAACTGCCTGGTCGCGGCAGCAGAATTTCCCTGTAGCCGCGCCAGTCGAGCCAGCGCCAAAGGCACCCGATAATCACGGGGCGCAGCAGCCTGAGCGCGCAGAAAGTTGCGCTGTGCTGCGGCATAATCTTCTACTGCTAAATAATGCATACCTAACTGTAGACGGACTTCTGCCGCGCCAGGTTGTGGTGTATTGCTGACACAACCGCTTACAACAAACAGCGCCACTAATTTTGCTAACACGCCTGCCGGTAATCCTTTACGCATTTTACTTCCCTCATGTCGCTTGATTAGCTGGCAGCAGCCTGCCACGAGCGACACCAACGGGGAATATTATGCGTCAGGGTTTCAGAGCGCCTTCACAGAGATCAGTTCGCCTGCCATTTTTTTCTTCAGGGTACGTTTGGTACGGTCAATGACTTCACCCGCCAGCTGACCACAAGCAGCATCGATATCATCGCCACGGGTTTTACGCACAATAGTGGTAAACCCGTAATCCATCAGGACTTTTGAGAAGCGGTCAATGCGGCTGTTTGAGCTGCGTCCATAAGGTGCACCTGGGAAGGGGTTCCATGGAATCAGGTTGATTTTACATGGCGTCTCTTTCAGCAGTGCGGCAAGTTCGTGCGCATCATCAGTGCTGTCATTAACGTGATCGAGTAAGACGTACTCGATGGTGACACGCCCCTGGTTAGCATTGGATTTTGCGATGTAGCGTTTTACCGCTGCCAGGAACATTTCAATGTTATATTTTTTATTGATTGGCACGATATCGTCGCGCAGTTTGTCGTTTGCGGCATGCAGCGAGATCGCCAACGCAACGTCAATCATATCGCCGAGTTTGTCGAGCGCAGGCACCACGCCAGAGGTGGAAAGCGTCACACGGCGTTTAGACAATCCAAAACCGAAGTCATCCAGCATGATTTCCATCGCCGGAACCACGTTGTTCAGGTTAAGCAGCGGTTCGCCCATGCCCATCATCACAACATTGGTGATCGGACGCTGGCCGGTCAATTTTGCGGCACCGACAATTTTTGCCGCGCGCCATACCTGACCGATAATTTCGGACACGCGCAGGTTGCGGTTGAAACCCTGTTGGGCAGTCGAACAGAATTTACACTCCAGTGCGCAACCTACTTGTGATGATACGCACAGTGTGGCGCGATCGCCTTCCGGAATGTACACGGTTTCCACCAGCTGATCGCCCACGCGGATCGCCCACTTAATGGTGCCATCGGCGGAGCGCCACTCTTCTGCCACTTCCGGCGCGCGGATCTCGGTCAGCTCCATCAACTTAGTGCGCAGCTTTTTGTTGATGTCAGTCATCTGCTCGAAATCATCGCAGCAGTAGTGATACATCCACTTCATAACCTGATCGGCACGGAAAGGCTTTTCGCCAAGCGAAAGGAAAAATTCGCGCATCTGCGGACGACTCAGATCCAGCAAATTAATTTTTTGGCTTTTTGGGGAAACAACAATGGGGGATGCGGACGATGGCGTCACAATCTGTTCGGACATAATGTTCTCTGGCCTCGTTGTTACACGTTATGGCTCTGGTTAAGAATAGGTAAAAAATTGCGCCCTCACTAAGAAAGCTTAATGAGGGCGCAATATTGTACAACATCTGCTGCCTGATGCCAGGCGGGATCGAAATCCTTGCGCAGATTTTTGTAAAGCCAGCTATCCGTTTATCGCGAAGCGATTAACGAGTGCGTGGGCAAATTTCGTTTTCGCCGAAGAAGTAAGCGATTTCACGTGCTGCGGATTCTGCTGAATCTGAACCGTGAGTCGCGTTCTCAGTGAAGCTGTCAGCGTAGTCTGCACGCAGCGTGCCCGCCAGCGCGTTCGCTGGGTTGGTTGCGCCCATCAGATCGCGGTGACGCTGAACGGCATTTTCGCCTTCCAGTACTGAAACTACTACTGGGCCAGAAGTCATGAACTCAACCAGACCGTCAAAGAAAGGTTTGCCCTGGTGCTCAGCATAAAAACCTTCAGCCTGCTCTTTGCTCAGCTGCAGCATTTTCGCGCCAACGATTTTGAAGCCTGCGCTTTCAAAACGGTTGTAGATTGCACCGATCACGTTTTTAGCGACGGCGTTTGGCTTGATGATAGAAAAAGTACGTTCGATTGCCATGATGACCTCTGTCTTGATGTCCTGAAGAAACCGGGAAGCGCACGCCCCGGCTAAGAAACGGCGCCGATTATAGGGGTTGAGTCAGGCATTGCCTATCAGAGATCCCATAATTTGTTGAAAAATATTGATCTCTGTCGAAGTAATGGCTCAGTAAGTGTGCAATCAGCCGGTTTGCCCTCATTGAACGGTAAAGTTCACCGAGGCGAGTTGACCGGTTTCATCCATCACCACCAATTGATATTCACCCGTGCTGTTCAGGGCCAGCGACTGCGTATTGGTTGGGCTCTCCTCTGCCAACGGCTCACCATTAAGAAACCACCAGCGTTGATTTCCCTGACCGCCTTGCACCGTAACCGGTAAAACCAATGATGTTTTCCCGGGCAGTGGCTGCACGATCTGCCCCTCAATCACCCCGGTTAAAATCAGTGGCAGCACATTTCCCTGCTGTAGCGGTGGGCATTGCAGATCAATAGGCGGCAACCTTTGGCTGCGACGCTCAGCTTTTGCCAACCATGGCTCCAGCGGCAGCGGCCACATAATTTGCTCGTGAGGTGTGGCTTGCGGACAATCCGCAGCAACACGTAACCCTTTGGCATTTTGCCAGTAGCGCAGCCGCAAACCGCTAAATCCCTCCTGGCCGGGCGCAAGCAGCGTGGGTGGCAGCGTATTATCCAGCACCCAGCTTTGTCGCCGTTGTCGGCAGTTTGTGTCACCCGCCGGTAAAGGTTGTCCGCCAGGCCAGCAAATGCTCACGCTGCTGACGGAGGCAGGACGCGGATCGCCCGGTGCGCGGTTGCCCGATAAGCGGCTCATCAGCACGCTATTCACCTGATTCAGTATCGGAATGGCGGTGGCAACGCCATATTGCCCTGCAACCGGGGTTGCATCGGGCCGTCCAACCCAGATTCCGATTAAATAACGTGGATTAATGCCTATCGCCCATGCATCACGATAGCCATAACTGGTACCGGTTTTCCACGCCAGCGGCACCACATCCGTCACAGTGCCATTTCCCGCAGGTTGTGCTTCACCGGCCAAAATGCGCCTTACAATCCATGCCGCGCCCGGCGAGAGCAAGGGACGCTCATGCAAAGGCTGATCCGCCAGCCAGCGCAAATTTGCCGCATTGCCATGACGAGCGAAAGCGCTGTAAGCCGCCAGCAGTTCATCCATGCGCGTGCCAGTGCCGCCAAGGATCAGCGAAAGATTGGGTTCTGCGGCGGGCGGAAAGCGCAAATTCAATCCTACGTTGCGCAAACGCGCAGTGACATTTTTTGGCCCTAGCGCTTCCAATAGTTGCACTGCTGGCAGATTGAGCGAGCGTTCCAGCGCGTCACTGGCGCTGACCGGCCCATGAAACCCGCTATCAAAATTGCCGGGGCGATAGTTACCAAAACGGCGAGGAACATCCTGCAACAGTGATTCCGCATGGATCAATCCGTCATCCAATGCCATGCCATATATAAAGGGTTTGAGCACCGATCCTGGCGAACGCACGCTGGAAATCATATCCACATGGCCAAAGCGGCTGTCATCGTTGAAATCGACTGAGCCAACGTAGCCACGCACCTTCATCGATGTATGATCCACCACGAGCATCGCTAACGAACTCCGGGGCGGCAGTTGCGCTTTCAGGTTTTCTGCCACCCTCTCCAGTTCACGCTGCAATGCGGGATCGAGGGTTGAGACGATTTTGTTTTCGTGGGTTTGCGATAGCAAACGTCGCGCCAGCAGCGGCGCCATTTGTGGCATTTGGCGTGGCGGCAGCCAAACCGCTTCCTGCCTGATTTCTGCCACCTCTTTTGGGGTCCAAACGTGGTATTCAGCCAAACGATCCAGCACTTTGTTACGCGCTTTTTCTGCACGTTGCGGCCAGCGATCGGGACGTAAACGGCTGGGCGCCTGCGGTAATACCGTCAACAATGCCGCTTCGCCTTTGGTCAACTGTGAAGGCGGCTTACCCAACCAGCTCCAGCTTGCCGCACCCACACCTTCTAAGGTGCCGCCGAAGGGTGCTCGGTTGAGATAAAGGGTTAAAATTTCCTGTTTAGAGAGATGCCATTCAAGCTGCACGGCACGCCACGCTTGAATGATTTTGCCACGCAGGGTACGCGGTTGAGGATCGACCAATCGCGCCACTTGCATCGTTAAGGTGCTGCCACCCGAGATGATTTCACCGCTGGAGAGATCTTGCCAGGCGGCACGAATTAACGCGAATGGATTGATACCCGGATGGTGCCAGAACCAGCGATCTTCATAAGTCAGTAGCGCTTCTACGTAAGCGGGCGCGACATCTTCCGGCGTGACGGGATAGCGCCAGATGCCCTGCCGATCGGCAAAGCGCCACAGCGGCGTGCCATCTTCCGCCACGACGACACGTGCAGGTTGCACCTGATGCAAGGGAAGAGGGAATAACCGATCCAACGCCAAAGGAAGCGCGAATAATGTCAGAAAAAAAAGCGGCAGCCCGAGCCACCGCTTGTTGAAGTGCACGCGCTTCACCCGCACGCATCCTGCTTAACGCACATGAAGCATCTCTGCCGTATTGCCCACCGCGCGCCATTCCGGCACATACATTGATTCCACCTGCGGCGGCGGCATTTTATAGCGGCCTGGCGTAACGGCACGTGCCAGATAGATCAGCGTGGCAGGCCGATAGGTATCCACAGCCAACGCCGCCACGAAGCGATCGTCACGAAACTCAATGTGTTTGATGTCTACCTGCTGCATATCCATCATGCTCTCCTTGAGAGCATCGGCGCTGTCGCCGAGGCTGGCACTGCTGTCAGCGAGGTTCTGATTCTCCAGTTCCAGACCCGCAGGCAACATATCGACCACCAGCGCATCGTTAACGCTTTTCTTCGCCGACACGGTTAAACGCACCATGATTAATTCACCGCTGCTCAAATTGTCGAGATTGGCGGCTTTGCCGTTGAGTGTGAAATACTCGCGCTTGATACCCAGCACGTTACTCATCGGTGCAGGCGATGAAGCGGGATACCCCACCACGTTGAGACTGGCATACAGCGGCGAACGACTTTCATTGCTAACCTCCACGCCACGCATCAGCTGCGTTTCATTCAGTGCGGTGTTCAGCAATCCGTTACTGCTCAGCGGTTCCCGATGACCGGTCAGTGTCGCCTGCCATTGGTCACCTTTACTGTTTTGCAGCGTTCGTGCCGCCAGGAACAACGCATTATTTTCTTGTGTAGAGAACCAGCGCTTGCCATGAACCGCTTTGGTCAGCGCCAGCAGCAGCGTGTTTTGTAAATCCGGTTGGAGATTATTTTCCGCCAGCAAAGCGATCATTAATGCGCGGTCGCGAACGTCACTGCCGTAATCACCAAATCCATCATTGTCTGGACGATTCATCGCAGCACCCTGCCCAATGGCCAGCTGCGCACGCTGTTCATCGCCCATCAGTTTTAACGCAATACCCAATTGCATGAGCGCCAGCCCTGATTTCGCCTTGTCGCGTTTTTCATATAGCGCACGCAACGCCCCTAACGGCGCTTTCTGCTGCCGTGCCAGCACCAGTCCCGCGTATGCCTGAACGCTAAAACGCAGCGCCTCAACGTCATTGCTCCAGCCTTTGTCAATTTGTGACGGATCTTGCAGATAGCGCAGCAGACGCTCATCGGCGCGGGCGATGACACCTTCTGGCAGCGCATACCCCGCTTCGTTGGCACGCAATAAAAAGTCAGCGACATACGCTGTCAGCCAAAACTCCTCTTCGCTTTGTTTGCTCCACAAGCCGAAGCTGCCGTTGGGCCGCTGCATTCCCGCCATGCGAGCAATACCGGTATCAATGGCGGCACGACGCGCATCGTCGCTGCTGCTTTTGATGCCCATTGCCATAAGTTGCGCATGGCGGGTAAATACCGACGGCCAGATTCCGCTGGCGGTTTGTTCCAGGCAGCCATAAGGATAAGCGTACAGCTCGCTGATGTAGCTGGCGATGTTCAGCCGTGGACGATTGCTGAGCGACAATCTGCCGCTTAAGGTCTCTTTCTCCATTCCGCTGAACGCAGTTGCCATCACTTGCCACGGCTGATTGGCCGTAATCACTGCATCGAAATTCAGTGTTTCCGCTGGATAAGCGGGCCGCACGCCTATTTTCCACTGCTGCTTGCTGGACTTGAGATTTTCACCCGGCAGATTCAGGCCAGACACTTCAACGTCTACGCTGCCATCACCAAAGCCGTTCAGCGCTTTAACCGGCACTTTCAGCGTGGTTCGCGCGCCTTTCGCCAGCGTCACGTTTTGTGTCACTGCGCCATTCAGTGCAACCAATCCGTTGGCAGAGAAATTCACTTTTAACGTTTGCGGGAGATCGGTGAGATTAGTGATATCCAGCGCCAGGTTCGCTTGGTCGCCGCCCGCCAGGAAGCGCGGTGTGGCGAGTTCGGTAATAAGCGGTGCAGCGACCACCAGCTTGCGCTCTGCTGCGCCAAAACTCTCCTCACTCCAGCCTTGGGCCATCAGGCGCAGCTCACCGTTAAAGGTTGGAATCGGCAGTTCCAGCGTGCCTTCCCCGTTTTCATCCAGCGTGACCGCCTGTAATTGCTGCGCCACAATATTGACCTGTGTGACCGGCTTTTTGCCGCCGCGCCGCATGGCATCTTCGCTGGCATCGCCGCCGAAGCGTAATGCCGCCAGCCGCCCTCCGCCTTCAATCAGCTGGCCAAATACATCATATTGATCGGCGTTGTAACGTTTACGGCCAAAGAAGGCGTCCCACGGGTTCGGGGTTGAATAATCCGTGATGCTGAGTACGCCGCTATCCACGGCCGACAGCAGCAGATGAATCTGCTGCGGTAGTGCGCCACCTTCCCGGCTGGCTTTTATGTTGATTTTCACCGTTTGATCGGGACGATCCTTGTCAGGTGCGTCGAGTGCCAGCGTTAAACGCCGCGCTTCTGTTGCCATGGGTAAATGCAGTAAACCCACCGCGCGTTTTGGCGTAGCACCGCTGACTTTATCCCCTTCACGCACCACGATGGCGCTGAGATAGAGATCGTGGCGCTGCCAGCTTTTATCGATGGGCACAGCGAGGGTGGTACCGCCAGCGGGAACATCCAGTGCCTGCCACCAAAGCGTGCCACTGCTCGATTCAACCAACAGATAACCTTTGCCCGCTGTGGGCGATTCCACCTGTATCTGTGCAGTATCACCCGGTTGATAAGCCGCTTTATCGAGCTTCAACTTGACCTGATCCGGGCGTAATGCGCCAGTGCCGTTGGTGTTATCCTGCCAGCTGTAACCGGCCTGGAATCGCACGCTACTAACAATTTTCTCACCGGCCTGCACTTCCAGACGATAGGCGCCCCACTCCACCGGGAAACTGACTTTGCTGCTACCGCCAGCAGGAATCGTGATGCGCTGTTCATCTTCCTGCAGATCTTTTTGATCGAAGCGTGATTGCCAACCTTCGCTGTCGGAAAAGCTCCAGTAATAGTCGTGGCGTTCACGAATGAGTCTGACATCCAGATTGTTTACGGCGAGCTTTTCACCCTTGCTGTTGGCATACAGGATATCAAACTCGGCCTGGCTATTTTCTGGCACCGTGGGTTCGTCATGGTAGCTGTCGTTGCGGTAGTCATAGACGGCTTTGCTGCTGAACAGCGGGCGAATACCCGGCAGCGCATCGGCTGGCCAAATCGCCTGGGTTACACGACGCGTGACCGGACGACCACCGGTTTCAAGCAGGCTGGCTTGTAGAATCAGATTGAGCGGCGAATGACTTTCTGCCCACTGACTTTCAACCGCCAGTTGCGCCTGACCTTTTGCATCCAGCTTGAGGTCGACGTCACCCAGGCTGCGCGTTAATTCCTCTTCGGTGATATCACCAAACTGATAACCTGGCAGCGCAGCAACTGCTTCACGTGCCGGACGAAGATAAAGCTGGCCTTGCAGCTGATTTCCCGCGGCGGGTGCGCCATAAAGATAACGCCCAGCAATATCAAAAGTAATGTCAGCATCAGCGTGTTGCGGCTGATCGCTGTTTTTCAGGGTAAGCGCCATGCGCTCTGGCAAAAAATCCTCTACCTGAAATTTCCACTGTCGCGGCAAATTGTCACCGGTATTCAGGCGCAATGACCATTCGCCGGTCATCGCAGAGGCTGATAACGTCAGACGCTGTTGGTAAAAACCCTTTTCCATCTGCCAGACAAAGCTGCGCGACACTTCACCATCCGGTTGCAGCAGCTCAGCTTTGATGGGCTGCGCGGGCAACGGATTGCCATCAACATCACGCAGCAGAGCGTTAACTATCACCGTTTCGCCTGGACGATACAGATCGCGTGGCCCAAATACGAACAGCTGTTTTTCGTAACCTTGCGGCCCGGCGACAGGAAATTCAGCCAGATCGAGCGCCGGGCGAGTGAGATCAATTAATGAAGTCTGTTCACCCAGGGTGGCGAGCAGCAGCTTGCCTTTGGGTTGAGCTTTGAAGCGTAAATGCCCGTTATTATCGCTCTCGCTTTTTTCCAGTTGCTGCCCTTTCTCATCCAGCAACTGCACGCTGACGCCTGAAAGCGGTGCGCCAGTTTCCAGGCTTTGGGTAAAGAGATCATATTGCGTAGGGAAGCGATGCAGCGACAGACCAATATCGCTGAGCGTAAACAACGTGGCGGGCGTGCTGTAGTGATAACTGCCAGCCTGTTTCATCACCGCCAGATAAACACCCGGCTGCTTGAGAGCATCCACGTTGCTCAGCGGTAGCTGCAATTTTTCACGTGTATTGCGTGCTGGATTGAGATCAAAGCGGCCGGTATAGACCAAATCTGCGTTTTTCAGTAAATCGTCAGATTGCCAACTCGACAAGTTGCTGCCGTAATTCCACTGAGCCAAAAAATCTGCCAGCGTGGCGTTTTTAACCCGGAAAAAATCCACATCAACGCGCGCAATATTTAGCGCAAGAACCGGTAAACCTTGCGTCAAACGCAGCGGCAACAATGAACCCCGGCTGGCAAATCCCACCATCGGTTGAATATCGCGGGTGGTAAGCTTTTGCGAGAAAGGCGCGCTAAGGCTTTCACCGCTGGCGGCACGCAGCGCGGCATCGACCTTCAGTGACAGCTTACGGGAGGGTTCAGGGTGACGAAAACGCAGCGCTTTACGGTTGTTTGAAAGCTCCCAACCGCCGTCAACTTTTCCGCGTTCATCATCGGTCAGTGTGACCAGGCGAGAGAAATCCTGCTTTTCATCGAGCGGAGCATTGAAGGTCAGCACTAACGTCGCTGCGCCGTCCAGCTGTAATTCAGAGAGATCACTCACCTGAAGCGGCTTGGCTAGCGATGTTGCCGTCACTGACTCAGCGGCAACAGCTGAAAAAGAAGTAAGCGCTGCGGTACTCAGCAGCACACTGCTCAACAGCATGCTGAGCAGCAGCCGGTTAATGCGTTTGTTCATGGTAAATCCTTCACCCAGACCCAGAAGAGGTTGTAAATAACGCTGCGCAATTTCACATCAACGCCGCCATTTAATCAACGCTTTCCCTTGAGATAGCGCGCCCATTACCGGAAACTGGCTCTTCCTGAATCTTGAGAAGAGGTTGCTATGACAGCTCCCCTGTTTGTATCCGCTGACTGGTTGAATGAACATTACACCGACAAAGACCTGCAAGTGCTGGATGCGCGAATGCTGCCGCCGGGCATGGAGGCGGTGCGGGATATTCAAGCCGAATACCTGACAGGCCATTTACCTGATGCGCCTTTTTTCAATATTGAAGCGCTCTCCGATCACACCAGCCCCTATCCGCACATGATGCCGCGCGCCGAAGGTTTTTCAGTGGCGATGCGCGAACTGGGCGTCAGCAGCGATAAACATTTAGTGGTGTACGATGAAGGCAACCTGTTCTCGGCACCCCGTGCATGGTGGATGCTGCGCGCTTTTGGCGTACAGCAGGTTTCTATTTTAGCGGGCGGTTTGCAGGGCTGGAAAGCGGCAGGCCTCTCGGTAGAAGCCGGCCCGGTTACGCTGCCAGAAGGCGAGTTTGAAGCCACCTACGATGAAAGCCAGGTTAAGCGTTTGAATGATGTGTTGCTGATCAGCCATGAAGGCGGTGCGCAGATTGTCGATGCGCGAGCCGCGAATCGCTTCAATGCAGAAGTGGATGAACCGCGGCCCGGACTGCATCGTGGTCATATCCCGCGTAGCCTGAATGTGCCGTGGAACAATCTGGTGGCGAACGGCGAGTTAAAGCCGGTAGCAGAGCTGCGCGACCTGTTTGTTAAAGCGGGTGTGGATATTGAAAAACCGGTGGTTGCCAGCTGTGGATCGGGTGTGACTGCGGTGGTGGTGATTCTGGCGCTGACTGCGCTGGGTGCGCGTAATGTCGCGCTGTATGACGGTTCGTGGGGCGAATGGGGCAGCCGCGACGACTTACCCATTGAGAAATAAACGTATTAATTGAAAAAGTGCAGCCTGTTTAACGATAAACAGTGCCGCACTTTTTTTAGATAATACGCTGGCTGCCCTTGAAGTCGCGTAGGAAACTGCCCCAGCGACGTTCATAAAATGGCGTAATGTGGGCGGTAAAAAAGTGGCTGATGCCGCGATCGTCCAGCGTCACTTCGCAAATATCGATGGGCGCATCATCCGGTAAGGTATCAGTCGCTACGCTGCCTGCAGCCTGAATGATGGCGTCAATATCGCTTTCCGCCTCGATGCCAATCAGCAGATTTGGCTCTTCTTCCGCACTTTCACGAATGCTGGCGACAAAGGCGCGTCGCACCTGTTTGTATTTGCTGAACAGCTGGGTCAGAGAATCGATCATCTGCGCAGGCGGTTCCGCCACTTCTGATAACAGCAGCGCATGCCCGCCTTCCAACACTGTTTGCTGGCTCAGCGCATCGCCCTGCTCGCCCAACAGATGGCTGATCTCAGCCGCAGAAAACTCTTTACCGCTCGGCAATTTTGGGTTCAGAAACAGCGCTTCGCCACGTGTCATTTCGAACAGCGTGCGAACCGGCAAACGCAGATAAGCTTGTTCAGCACTGATGGCTTCACTCATCGCGTGTTCAGAGGTGAAAAACGGAATGACGCTGCTGCCATCTTCTTTTTCCCAGTGCTGCAAATCGACCGGAGTATTGGCATCCAGCTGCTGTGCAGTGCTTTCACCTGGCACCCAGGCATCCGATTCTAGCAATAACTGGAAAAACTCGGGACGATGCGCAGGCTCGGTTGCCGCCAGCTTCAGCACTTCTTCAAGACGATTCATAATCTACTCTCAAAAAAGCGGCGGCCTGTTTGCCGCCGCCGGGATCGTTTACTTCAGTAACAGGTTTGCCAACGTACGTACGCCAAGACCGGTTGCACCCGCAGACCACTGATCCACTGCGCCTTTGCGATAGGTGGCGGAGCAGTCAATGTGCAGCCAACCTTGCTGATAATCGCTGACAAAATGCGACAGAAAAGCAGCCGCACTGCTGGCACCCGCAGCATGTGCTGGGCTGGCAATATTGTTCAGATCGGCAAAGTTTGATGGCAAATGGCTACGATGGAATTCTGCCAACGGCAAGCGCCAGAACGGCTCGTTCTCACTGACTGCGCTGCCCATCAGTGACTGCGCCATGACATCATCAAAAGTAAACAGGGCGTGATAATCGTTGCCGAGCGCCGTCTTTGCCGCACCGGTCAGCGTTGCCGCATCAATCAGTAAAGTCGGCTTTTGCTCGCTGGCATCAATCAGGCCATCGGCCAGGACCAAACGCCCTTCCGCATCGGTATTCATGACCTCAACGGATTTGCCGTTACGATAGCGAATGATATCGCCCAGTTTGAAGGCATTGCTGCTGACCATGTTATCCGCGCAGCAAAGATAGAGTTTTACGCGCTTATTAAGACCGCGTGAAATGGCCATCGCCAGCGCGCCAGTCACCGTTGCCGCACCGCCCATATCGGATTTCATTGAGTCCATGAAGCTGCTCTGCTTCATGCTGTAACCGCCGGTATCAAAGGTGATACCTTTGCCGACCAGACAAGCGTAAACCGGTGCTTTGTCGTCGCCGGTTGGGTTGAAATCCAGGGCAAGAAAAGCGGGTGGGCGATTTGAACCGCGTCCAACCGTATGCAAGCCCATGTAACCTTGCTCGCGCAGATCCTCGCCTTTGGTAATGCGATAGCTAACAGCATCGCCGCCCACTTCACTGATCAAATCCACTGCGCTGTGCGCTAAATCTTCTGGCCCCAACTCTTCTGCTGGCAGGTTAATGGTGTCACGTACCCAATCAACGATTTTCAGGCGGCGAGCAAACTCAGCTTGCTCATGCTCACCCAGTGTCGGCCAGTCAACCTGACGTTTGCCTTTTGGTCCACGATAGCCTTGCCAGAAAGCCCAGCACTGTTCGAGGTGCCAGCCCTCACCGACCAGCGCGACATGGCGAACGCCCTGACCATCAATTTTGCGTGCGCCGCGTTGAATCGTCATCAGCGCATCCGCGCCGGTAATATGCAGCGTCATACCGCTGTCGTTGCTGGTCAGAATAGCTTTTTCGCCCCAGCGCGCATCGGCGGGCTGGTTGCTAAGAGTGATGTTCATCGGTTGCGTGGTCATCGCGAAGCTCCGTATACGTTATAAGTGTCATCCAGGCAAAGTGTAGGTACGGCCTGTGAAGGTGTTACATGGAATGTGCAGACAATCCTGATAACAGATTATTTCAGGCGATGCCAGCGCATCCCGGACAATAGCGCCCTTTCCAGAATCATGCGGCTTAACGATTAGCGTGCAGCAGAATTCAAGGCGCGCAGACGTGTGACCGATTTTTGCACCAATGTGATGGCGTAATCGATCTCTTCTTCAGTGGTAAAACGGCCAAGCGAAAAGCGCAGCGAACTGTGTGCAAGTTCGTCGCTCAGGCCCAAGGCTCGCAGCACGTAAGAAGGTTCAAGACTGGCAGAAGTACAGGCTGAACCCGAGGAGAGCGCCAAATCTTTTAGGGCCATGATCAACGATTCGCCATCAACATTGGCAAAGCTGACATTAAGGATATTGGCAGAACTTTGCTGCAGATCGCCGTTGACGTAGACATTATCGAGCACGCTAAGCCCTTGCCATAAACGATCGCGCAGTTGCTGCAAACGCGCCATCTCTTGTTCACGCTCATCATGGGCGATACGGTACGCCTCACCCATGCCGACAATCTGGTGCACCGGCAACGTTCCCGAACGCATACCGCGCTCATGACCGCCGCCATGGATCTGGGCCGCAATTTGAATACGCGGTTTACGCCGCACGTAGAGCGCGCCAATGCCTTTCGGGCCGTAGATTTTATGCGCTGAAAAGGACATTAAATCGACGTTTAGTTTGCTGAGATCAATGGGCAATTTGCCGACGCTTTGTGTGGCATCAACATGAAAGAGAATATCGCGCTCACGACACAACTCGCCCATGGCAGCGATATCCTGAATGACACCAATCTCATTATTGACGTGCATGATTGACACCAACACGGTGTCATCACGCAGCGCCGTGCGCAGCGCATCCAACGTGATGATGCCATTAGCGGCAGGCGTTAAATAGGTCACGTCAAAGCCTTCGCGCTCAAGTTGTTCACAACTGTCGAGCACCGCTTTGTGTTCCGTTTTGCTCGTGATGATGTGTTTGCCGCGCGCCTGATGAAAATGGGCAGCGCCTTTTATGGCGAGGTTATCTGATTCAGTCGCGCCGGAGGTGAAAACAATTTCACGTGGATCGGCATTAACCAGTTCCGCCACTTGATTGCGCGCAACGTCGACCGCTTCTTCAGATTGCCAACCAAAACGGTGAGAACGCGAGGCCGGATTACCAAAGGTGCCGTCCAGCGTCAAAAATTGCATCATTTTGCTGGCCACACGCGGATCGGCCGGCGTGGTTGCGGCGTAATCCAGGTAAATCGGTAATTTCATTGCGCTACAGCTCCGTATAAAAATTCATACGTATTTATAGCAGAAACGGCCCTGACCGCGTTAGCAGTAAGGGCCGAAGAGGCAGGGATTAAGAGGCGCGCAGGTTAACGTTAATTTCCTGAGCACGCGGCTTCTGGAAGCGACGGTTGTCATTCGCATTTTGACGATCGGCAACATCAAGGATTTCCTGATTGTTGACCAATTCAGCCAGCGTAATGTTGTTCAGGAACTCACTAATGCGCACGCTCAGATCGCGCCACAGAACGTGAGTCAGGCAACGCTCGCCGCCCTGGCAACCTTCTTTGCCCTGACATTTAGTGGCATCGACAGATTCGTCAACCGCCGTGATCACTTCGCCTACCGCGATAGCATTCGACTCTTTACCAAGCAGATAACCGCCACCCGGGCCGCGAACACTGGCCACTAAGCCATTTTTACGTAAACGCGAGAATAACTGCTCCAAATACGACAGCGAAATGCCCTGACGCTCAGAAATATCAGCTAGCGGAACCGGGCCTTCATGGGAATGAAGGGCAACGTCCAGCATAGCAGTAACGGCATAACGTCCTTTGGATGTCAGTCTCATAGCGTACGACCTCAATAGCGTCCGGTTATCGGAGGATTAGCGAAAGATGTCCGAAGTCTGACATTCCCGAGTAAATTGGTCAACTATTTAACCGAGTATTTTAGTCAAGTATTTAACCAAGTAATTTACTCAACTATTATCGTCGCCATCCTTGCTGTTTTTACGCTTCTCAAATGAAGAAAGCATGCCGCGCAAAATATTGAGCTCATCACGTTCTGGACGCGCACGGGTATAAAGGCGACGCAATTTGCTCATTACCTGGCCCGGATTGGCTTCACGAATAAAGCCGCTGCGCAGCATCATCTGTTCCATGTGCTGATAAAAGCGCTCAAGATCGTCGACCAGCGGATAAGGTGACGCTTGATACTCTGGTTTTGGATCGGCTTTTTCTTGCGCCTGCAGCCATGCCATGCGCACTTCATAGGCGATGATCTGTACCGCCATCGCCAGGTTCAGTGAGCTGTACTCTGGATTAGCCTGAATCGCGACGTGATAATGGCATTTCTGCAATTCGTCGTTAGTGAGCCCCACGCGCTCACGACCAAACACTAGCGCGACCGGCGCTTGCTGGCCCTCTTCCACACTTTTGATGCCGCATTCGCGCGCATCGAGCATTGGCCATGGCAGCGAACGTGAGCGTGCGCTGGTGCCAACAACAAGGCTACATCCGGCGATCGCCTCGTCGAGCGAGTCAACGATTTTGGCTTCGCCAATAACATCGCTGGCGCCTGCGGCCAGGGATATAGCTTGGGAATCCGGCTTCACCAGCGGATTAACCAGATAAAGATTCGTTAAACCCATGGTTTTCATGGCGCGCGCAACGGAGCCCATGTTGCCGGTGTGGGAGGTTTCCACCAGCACAATTCGAATATTTTGCAGCATAATTGGGATTGGTCAGAAAATGATGGCGCTCAGCCTAACATAAAAACAGGACATTTACCGAACACGCTGATATACTCCGCGCCGTTTTCCCCGTTCTTTAACATCCAGTGAGAGATACCGATGCATCCGATGCTCAACATCGCCGTGCGCGCAGCGCGCAAGGCCGGAAATTTAATTGCCAAGAATTATGAAACCCCGGACGCCGTCGAGGCTAGCCAGAAAGGCAGCAACGACTTCGTTACCAATGTTGACCGCGACGCAGAACGCCTGATTATCGAAGTTATTCGTAAATCATATCCGCAGCACACCATTATCACCGAAGAAAGCGGTGAACTGGCGGGCGAAGATCAGGACATTCAATGGGTAATCGATCCGCTGGATGGCACCACCAATTTCATCAAACGTCTGCCCCACTTCTCTGTTTCTATCGCTGTGCGCATCAAAGGCCGCACCGAAGTTGCCGTGGTTTACGATCCAATGCGCAATGAGCTGTTCAGCGCAGTACGTGGTCAAGGCACACAGCTTAATGGATATCGTCTGCGCGGAAGCATCGCTCGCGATCTGGATGGCACTATTCTGGCAACCGGCTTCCCGTTCAAACTGAAGCAGCACGCGCCAACTTACATGAACATCGTTACCAAACTCTTTACTCAGTGTGCCGATTTCCGTCGCACCGGTTCAGCTGCGTTGGATTTAGCGTATGTTGCAGCAGGACGCGTTGATGGTTATTTCGAGATCGGCCTTAAGCCGTGGGATTTCGCAGCAGGCGATTTGCTGGTGCGTGAAGCAGGCGGTTTGGTCACGGATTTCACGGGTAATCACGGCTATCTGCACTCAGGTAACCTCGTAGCGGGTAATCCTCGTGTCGTAAAAGCGATGCTTTCCTCTATGCGTGAAGAACTGAGTGAAGCGCTGAAGCGCTAAAAGCAGAGATGTATCGCGCGACAGCGTGAACGAAAAAGGCGGCATTCCTATGCCGCCTTTTTTATTGCCTTTCAGTGACTAAAGAAGATTAACGACGTTCGTGGCTCAGAACCTGATGCGGCTGAGTACGACGGCCAATCATTCCCATCACACCGGCCAGGATAGCTTCAATAATTAGCATGAAGAAAGCGTACCAGCTGGCTTTTGCCGTAGCAGCGGCAGCTTGCTCAGCCGCTTCACGCGCTTTTTGCTCAGCCTGCTGTTTGAGTTCCTGATATTTCTGCATCGCCTGTTGGTAGCTCTGTTCAGTCTGGGCCACAATCTGATCGACTTCCTGATCGCTTTTCCCAGTACGCGCTTTAATGATATTTTTCAAAGCGTCACGATCGGCTGCTTGTAATGTATCTGAGTGACGATCCATGATGCCGCGCAGCCAGTTTGTTAAGTCAGTATCAGCATTTTGTGGCTGCTTAGCTGTATCCGCCGCTTGGTTCTCTGCATTTTGCGCTTCTTTATTTGCATCCTGCTGTAAGTTCTCTGGCTGTAATTCCGGCTTGCCCGTTTGGCGCAGCGTGGTTTCCAGCTCATTTTGCAGATCGCCTAAATTAATATTATTTTCTTGTAGCTTATCTTTTGCCATTTGCGTAACCGACGGCGCGGCGGCGGAAATACCACTACCCAATGCCTGAAATCCTGAACCCACAATATTCATTGCACCGCCTAATACGCTGCTGGCGAGTGAAACTGCGAGCCAAATGGTAAATAATGTGCTCAGGCCGAACATTAACAAACCATGCATTGCACCTTCACGCTGCGCTAAACGTCCGGCAACGTAACTACCTGCAGCCATAGCCAGCAGCATATTAATGGCAGTCCACACCAACGCACCTGTGCCGAGATGCTGCAGTGGATTCTTTTCTTCCATAGGATCGATGGTGGTGGCGCCAATTGCGGTTCCAAGCAGGGCTAATAAAATGTGCACGATCAAAGCACATATAACCCCTGCAAAAACAGCGCTCCAGGAAATACGTTTCAGTGGTAAGCCGGCAGGCGTTGTCGCCACCGTTTGCGTAGTACCATTACTAATCCGAGTTTCAGCCATAATGTATTCTCCTTGCGACAGACGTAAGTAAAAACTTTTAATTATCTAACCGAGTGAGTTAATACCCTTTGGTTGTTATTCAGCGTAGACAGAGAAAACTCATTTCACCAGCAAAGCGTGAAGAGATAAAAATATTACCGAGGCGTGAAAAAATAACTAGCGAGGAGAATAGCGCGTGGAAATATAAATTCCGCTGCGCTTTTTTAATAATTAGAAAGGGCGAATTCCGCCGGTTAATGCGGGTTGTACTGATTGCCATAATAGTGCTCCGGCAAATATTAATAGCAGGCTACACAACAGCGCCAGCAGGGGCATCAAAAGGCGTGCACTTTTCGCTACACCGCTGACGCGTGCCAACCGCTGGGCTAAAGCACGCGATCGCTGCACGAACAAGCCAATGGCGGAGATAGTCAGCGCGGTGCCCACGGCCATTACTGCTGCCGATGCCACGCCCCAGAGATAGACGCCGATGACCTTAGCGAACAGCAGCATCATGATGGCACCCGAGCAAGGGCGTAAACCCATCGACATCACCACCAGTAATTGCGTCTTGCCATTCACCGCCTCAGAAATTTGCTGCGCGCTGGGCAGATGCGCGTGACCGCAGCCGCAATGTGCATCGTGTTGATGATCAGGCCGTAAAGTATAGATTTTTAGTGCCGAACGCTGCTGCCGTTGCTGCCAAAGCGACTGTAGCGCGCGATAACCTATCCAAATGCCTAATCCAATCACCAGCAAATAGCTGCCCTTTTCAAGCCAAAAACTGCCGAGATGAAGCTGACGTGACGACGTTTGCAAAATAACCAGCATGAGCGTCACTAACACGATGGCAACTGTACCTTGCAGCAGCGATGCCAGCAGCGTGAGTTTCAAGCTGGTTTTTAGCTTTGCCGGATGGGTTGCCAAAAAAGTGGTGATGACGACTTTGCCATGTCCCGGGCCCAGCGCATGCAGCACGCCATAGAGCAGGCTGAATAACAGCAGTGAAAGGCCAGCCTGATGAGGTTGATCAGCTACCTGCTGCAACAACTGGGTCATTTCGCGGTGCAGCGTTTTCTGCCACAACACGCTCTGCAACAGAATCTGCGACCAGTGCAGCCAAAGGGTCACGCCCAGCACCATCAATAATGCAGCCAGTAACCAAAGCGGCCAGCTGCGCATCACGCGTGGCGACAAAGACATCAATGACATGTCAATATCACCGTTTGGGCAAATTGCCGTCCTAAATCGACTTCTTCCGGCGGCGCGTCTGCTTTGTCCAGGGACAAGGCATATTGCTTCAGCGAATCGTTTGGTTTGGGCGTGTTAAGGTCAAATGCACAGCGCGACTGCAAACTGGCTGGCAAGCTCAACGCGCCTGCATTGTCATAAAACATATCGACAAAATAGGTGGGATCGAATGTCAGGATTTCGAAGCGCTGGCCGCTGAGTATGGGGGGTTCTGCCAGCGGCAGGATGAATTCCAGCACCGCTTTGTGACCGTTACGTGAGAGCTGATACTCTTTTGGTAAATTCAAAAATTTCACCCGCTGTTTATTGTGCCAGATTTCAGAAAAATAGTGCTGGCCCAATACATTAGCCATGACGCCTGCCGCCAGTTTTTTCCAGACCACCGAACCCGGTTTCGCGTCACCCGCGTCATATAACAGATCAGCGGAGGTGATCTCATCCATCGTCCAGGTCATTTTCAGGCCGGTAAAATGATCACCATCAACGACTAATTCGGTTTTCATATCGATAAAGCTGTGCGGATGCGCTAACGCCGTCGAACTCATCAGTATCAGCAAAGCAAAAAGAGTGCGTTTCATAATGTTATAAAGTAACGTTCCTGATGAAAAGAATCCATAAGTAACAAAATTTTGTGACCCGCTTTAAACCTCTGAGCAAAAAACCGGACAATTTACGCGGTGTCGCAGGCGGTTGACTATTCTTAGCTCAAAATTACCCGCTGGAATTTTGATTGATGAGTTCTGCTACATCTTCAGCACCACTCTTCACCCGTTCCCAGCGCCGTTGCCATCTCTTGCTGCTGTTGTTTCTGCCGACTCCCGCATTAACGCTAGAAAAAATTTGCCAGCTTAATGGCGTAGATCCTGCGGTTGCCCGACAGGATATCGCGGATGTCGGTGACGAGATACAGCGCTACCACCAACTTGAACTGCATCAAATGGTGGACGGCAGCTTGCGCATCCATGGCACGGAGTTGGACCGACGTATCTGTTTGCTGCATAACCTGCGGCGTAGCTTGCGCTTGTCGGAAGATTTTGTTCGTGATCATTTCGCTGCGCCGCTGCGTCAACGCTTGAAAGTCATGAAAATTGAGAAAGTGCTCTACGATGAGATCAATTTGCAGGCGCTTATCCAACATTGTAGCCAGCGGCTGGCGCGTGATTTTACGCCACGCGATCGTCTTTTTTTACAGATTTTAATGAAATATGGGCTATGCCAGCGCCAGCCCGCACTTTTCAATGAACAGCAATGTGCATGGCTACTCAATAAAGCTGAACGGGACGTTGCAATGGATGTGATTCATCATTGGCAAAAGCGTTGCCACCTTGCACCGCATCCCTCCGAAGCTGAATTTTGGACGCTGCTGTTTAGCCTGATCCATGCGCCCAATGCAGAATCGTTGAAGCATCCCAGTGAATACCGTTTGATGATCTCCACCGACAGACTGATCGATGATTTTGAGCGCTGCGCCGAAGTCACCTTCGCTGATCGCAGCGAATTGCGGCAGCAGCTTTACACCCATTTAGCTCAGGCGCTGGATCGCCTCCATTTCACGATTGGCATTGATAACAGCGTGGCGCTTGACGTTGCTCACCTCTATCCACGTCTGCTGCGGACCACGCAACAAGCGTTAACTGCGTTTGAGACAGATTATGAAGTGGCGTTTAACCCGGAAGAGGTCAGCCTGATTACGGTGATTTTCGGCGCGTGGCTGATGCAGGAAAACGCGTTGCAGGAGAAGCAGGTGCTGCTGCTAACCGGCGAAAATCCTCAGCTTGAGCAAGAGGTCGAGCAGCAAATTCGTGAGATCACTTTGTTGCCAATTAATATCAAATATCAGGCAATACGTGATTTCCAGCGCGATGGCGCACCGCGCGAGATCGATATGGTGATCTCGCCCTATGCAACCTCGCTACCGCTGTTTTCACCGCCGCTGATCCATGCTGAACTGCCGCTGACCGCACATCATCAGCAGCGGATTCGTTATTTACTGGAGTCGTAACGCGGACGTAAAAAAAGAGCAGGCAGCGCTACCAGCGCCATGACCCAGAACAGATGCCCCTGCAAATGCGTGAACAGGACGCCGCAAATCATGGTCATTACCGCAATACCGCCGCCCATCGCCAACGCCGAGTAAAGCGACTGCAGGCGGATCACTTCCGCACCTTTGCGTGCGGCAATAAAACGCATCGCGGCCAGATGACACACCGTGAAACTGCCACAATGAAGAATTTGCGCCACAATGAGCAACGGTAGCGCGGTGCTGGCACCTAATAAGCTCCAGCGAATCAAGGCGCAAATACCCGACAACAACAATAAATCGCGTGCGCTCCAGCGGTGGAATAATCGATTACTCGAAGCAAACACGATGATTTCTGCCACAACGCCCAGTGACCATAAATAGCCCACCACCGAGGCAGAATAACCGCTTTCTTGCCACCAGATAGCACTGAAGCCGTAGTAAGCGGCGTGCGCGCCCTGCAACAGCGTGACGCATAACATAAAGCGCCAGACTGCATTTTCACGTAATAAAGATCGCCAGGCTTGCCAGCCGCCGTCTGCGGCACCTTGTCTTTCGCTGCCCTGCGGTCGTGTAGCGGGTGACAGCATCATGCCCGCCAACATACAAATCCCGCCAAGTGATAACAACGCTAAGATTGCCTGTGATGAGTACGCGCTGACCAGCAGGCCCGTTAATGCCGAGCTAATCACAAAGGCCAGCGACCCCCAAAGTCTTACAGGGCCGTACGCCAGACCAATTTGCTGCGTCCAGGTTGCGGCAAGCGCATCGCTAAGCGGCACCAGCGGCGAGAAAAACAGATTGAAGCCTACCATCACCATCAGCAGCCACAGCCATTGCTCTCCCACCCAAAAACCTACCGCAAACAGACAGGTCATTAATGCCAACAGGCGCAGCGCGGTAATGAGTTGAGCGGGATTTCGTACTTGTGAAGCAATCAGCAAGCTGCCGACAAAACGCGCCACCATGCCACAGCCGAGCAGCAGACCAATTTTCTCAGCATCAAGGCCTGTGCCTTTTAACCACACGCCCCAGAAAGGCAGGTAAATGCCATAACAAAAGAAGTAAGTGAAGTAGCTCAATCCGAGCCATTTGGCGGAGCCGATTGCCATATTCCCTCCAGCAAAGATGCTGCGACGCAGCAAGAATGGCCGCTACTTTGGCAGAGCACTGTAGTTGCGGCAATAAAAAAGGATGGCTTTCGCCATCCTTTTTTCTGCTAACCCTGCCGACTAAACGCTTACGCGTAAACCGGCAAACGGCTGCAAATTTCCAAGACTTTCTGCTTGATGCGTTCGATAGTTGCTTCGTCGTTGATGTTATCCAACACGTCAGCAATCCAGCCAGCCAGCTCACGCACGTCCGCTTCTTTGAAGCCACGACGCGTTACAGCTGGGGTACCGATACGCACGCCCGAAGTCACAAATGGACTTTTAGGATCGTTTGGTACGCTGTTTTTGTTCACGGTGATGTTCGCGCGACCCAATGCAGCATCGGCTTCTTTACCGGTCAGGTTTTTGCTCACCAGATCGATCAGGAACAGATGGTTATAGGTGCCGCCAGAAACGATGTTGTAACCGCGTTCAATCAGCACTTCTACCATCGCTTTCGCGTTTTTCGCAACTTGCTGCTGGTACGTTTTGAACTCAGGCTCCATCGCTTCTTTGAAAGCGACGGCTTTACCTGCAATGACGTGCATCAACGGGCCGCCCTGGCCACCCGGGAACACCGCAGAGTTCAGCTTTTTGTACAGCTCTTCGTCGCCGCCTTTTGCAAGGATCAAACCACCACGAGGACCCGCAAGGGTTTTGTGAGTGGTTGAGGTGACGATGTGAGCGTGCGGAATTGGCGTTGGATAAACGTCAGCTGCGATCAGACCCGCAACGTGTGCCATATCCACGAACAGATAAGCGCCTACGCTGTCTGCGATTTCACGCATTTTTGCCCAGTCGCAGATACCTGAATACGCAGAGAAACCACCAACGATCATTTTAGGCTGATGGGTTTTCGCCAGCTCAGCCAATTCGTTGTAATCAATTTTACCGGTTTCATCGATGCCGTAAGGCACCACGTTGTAAAGCTTACCGGACAGGTTTACCGGTGAGCCGTGCGTCAGGTGACCACCGTGTGCCAGGTTCATACCCAGAATGGTGTCGCCCGGCTTCAGCAGCGCGGTATAAACAGCGAAGTTAGCCTGGGAACCAGAATGGGGTTGCACGTTAGCGTAGTCTGCACCAAACAGCGCTTTTGCACGGTCAATCGCCAGTTGCTCAACGATATCAACGTATTCGCAGCCGCCATAGTAACGTTTGCCCGGATAGCCTTCCGCGTATTTGTTGGTGAGCTGAGAACCTTGCGCCTGCATAACACGCGGGCTGGTGTAGTTTTCAGAAGCAATCAGTTCAATGTGCTCTTCTTGACGCACTTTTTCTTGCTCCATCGCCTGCCACAACTCGGCATCATAATCGGCAATGTTCATATCACGCTTTAGCATCCGCATCTCCTGACTCAGCTATCTTTTTAACGGCAATTTAAGCCCCGCTAGGGGCGAAGGCCCACAGTGTAAACCGTTTTAACTAGTGACGGTAGCGCGAATCCCCTCTTTTTACGCAAACGTTTGGCCCCGCACTGGCAAAGGTTTTTTACGCCGTTTTACACGCCTTAAGCCTCACTATTTTTCCTCACGTTGTGAGGGAAGTTCTCTGACGATGCAACGAAAAGTTGCCAAATTTATCCCTGTAAAAAAGTAGGGGGTAATTTACAGTTAAACCAAGCGGCTATAAGATGCATTTAAAATACAACTTAACAAACCAAGGGATTCCTTATGCTTGATGCACAAACCATCGCTACCGTGAAATCAACCCTTCCTGCCGTTGCGGCCTGTGGCCCAAAACTTACCGCCCACTTTTATGACCGCATGTTGTCGCATCACCCTGAACTGAAAAACGTGTTCAACATGAATAACCAGCGCAACGGCGCGCAGCGCGAAGCGCTGTTTAATGCTATTTGCGCCTACGGTGCGAATTTAGAAAACCTTGCGGTGCTGTTGCCCGCCGTGGAAAAAATTGCGCAGAAACATACCAGCCTCAATATTCAGCCTGAGCAATATGCCATTGTCGGCGAGCATCTGTTAGCAACCATTAAAGAGCTGTTGAATCCAGGCGAAGAGGTATTGGCGGCTTGGGGACGTGCGTATGGTGTGCTTGCGCAGGTGTTTATCCAGCGTGAAGAGGCAATCTATCAAGAATCTGAGCAGCAGGTGGGCGGTTGGCGAGGCACGCGTGCTTTCCGTATCAGCGCTATTGAGCAACAAAGCGCCGTGATCAAAAGCATCACCTTGACCCCGGTTGATGGGGGTGCGGTAGCGACCTTCCAGCCGGGACAATATGTGACGGTACATCTGCATCCCGCAGCGTTTGAGCATCAGCAAATTCGTCAATACTCCCTGACCCACAGCAGCAACGGCCAAGATTATCGCATTGCGGTGAAACGTGAAGCGCAAGGCACGGTTTCTGGCTATTTGCATCAGCACGCTAAAGTAGGTGATGAGGTTCAACTGGCCGCCCCACACGGCGATTTCTTTATGCAGATTGATCCTGCCACGCCGGTTGCGCTGATTTCCGCCGGCGTCGGCCAAACCCCAATGCTGGCGATGCTGCATACCCTAGCCGACCAACATCACGCCGCGCCGGTAAGCTGGCTGCATGCCACTGAAAACGGTGAACAGCACGCGTTCAGTGAGGAAGTTACCACAACGGGCAAACGCCTGAATGATTTCGTTCAGCAGATTTGGTATCGCGAGCCTACTGAACAGGATGTGGATCGTTTTAATGCACAAGGCTTGATGGATGTGACGTTGATGTCAGCACGCTTACAAGATAAGAATACGCATTACTATCTTTGCGGTCCGCTAGGCTTTATGCAGTTTGTCGGCACTCAACTGCGTGACGCGGGTGTAGAGGCCGATCGCATTCATTATGAAGTCTTTGGCCCGCACAAAGTTTTGTAGTGAATGCCTTACAATAAAAAAGCCCGCAGCGTTGACCGTTGCGGGCTTTTTGTTGAACCTGGCTTAAATCGCTTCTTCGTCTTCTTCGCCGGTACGGATACGCACTACGCGCGCAACGTCGAATACAAAGATTTTACCGTCACCAATCTTGCCGGTTTGCGCGGTTTTCATAATGGTTTCGACGCAGGTATCGACGATATCATCCCCCACCACCATTTCAATTTTCACTTTTGGCAGAAAATCGACCATGTATTCCGCACCACGATAAAGTTCGGTATGACCTTTCTGACGACCAAAACCTTTGACTTCACTTACGGTCATCCCGGTGATGCCGACTTCAGCTAAGGCTTCACGTACATCATCGAGTTTGAATGGTTTGATAATTGCATCAATCTTTTTCATATCGGACCCTTTTCTCTCTCCCTCCGTGGTCGGAAGGGTTTCTCAAGTATAAATGTTCCTGGCGGTGCCGCGGGCTTATCGTGCTTTTTCGCGGCAGAAAACTACTCTTTAAAATCACTGGCGTCCAGTTCATGGCGCGACAGCAGCTTATAAAATTCGGTGCGGTTACGTCCAGCCAGACGAGCCGCATTCGTCACGTTGCCTTTGGTCATCTGCAACAGTTTACGCAGGTAGTTCAGCTCAAACTGATTTCGCGCCTCGACAAACGTGGGTAGCGCGCTGTTTTCGCCGGTCAGCGCTTGCTCAACTAACGCATCACTAATCACGGGCGAAGAGCTAAGCGCCACGCATTGCTCTATTACATTCACCAGTTGACGCACGTTTCCCGGCCAGCTTGCCGAGATTAATCGTTTCATGGCGTCCACTGAAAAGCTGCGAATCTGCGGTTTATGCCGTTCCGCGGCCTGACGTAACAGGTGATTAGCTAACAAAGGAATATCTTCCGTGCGCTGGTGCAGCGTAGGAATCTTTAAATTCACGACATTCAGACGATAGAAAAGATCTTCGCGAAATTCTTTCTTCTCCATCTCTTTCGGCAGATCGCGATGCGTCGCGGAGATGATGCGTACATTGATGGCAATATCATGGTTGCTGCCCAGCGGACGCACTTTGCGCTCCTGCAATACGCGCAGCAGTTTGACCTGCAGCGCCTGCGGCATATCGCCAATTTCATCAAGAAACAGCGTGCCACCTTCCGCAGCCTGGAACAACCCTTCACGTGCACTGACCGCGCCAGTAAAGGCCCCTTTGGCGTGACCAAACAGCTCTGATTCCAGCAACTGTTCCGGGAGCGCGCCGCAGTTAATGGCGATAAACGGTTGCGTCGCGCGTGGACTCGCCGCGTGAATCGCCTGCGCCAGAATCTCTTTTCCGGTTCCGCTTTGACCATTAATCAATATGCTGACATCGGATTGCGCCACCATGTGCGCCTGTTCAAGCAAATGCAGCATTTGTGGATTGCGCGTAACAATCGCTTCGCTCCAGCGGTTGTCGTTGATCGGTGCCCGCTGCGCCAGCGCGTCGTCGATAGCCTTGTATAAAGCATCGCGATCCACCGGCTTAGTCAGAAAACTGAATACACCTTGCTGAGTAGCAGATACTGCATCTGGGATCGATCCATGCGCGGTAAGAATGATCACCGGCAAACCGGTATGACGTTTCTGGATCTCGCCAAATAGTGCCAGACCGTCCATCTCATCCATACGCAGATCGCTGATCACCAGCTCGATCTTCTCTTTTTGCAGCAGACGTAACGCTTCTGGCCCGCTGGCAGCGGTGGTGACTTGATAACCTTCGCTGCTCAGACGCATCCCTAACAGTTTCAATAAGCTGGGATCGTCATCCACCAGCAACAGGCGCGCCGGTTGTTTTACCATTACTGATCCTCTTCTTGCGGCAAGGCTGTGCCGTGGGTGCTGTCGGAAACGTCCGGTGCTTTACGCGACGAGAGCTGGCGTTCGATGTCGGTCAGTCGCTCCAGCTTGTGCTGGGTGTCGGCTAATTGTTGACGCATTTGCAGTTGTTGCTGTCGCAGATGATCCATCTGCACGTCACTCGATTGTTGCAGGTGAGAATAGCGTGTACGCGTCTCGCTTAGATCAAGTTGCCCCGCCTGATTGCTGCGCCAGAGCTGAATAAGGGGACGAACCGCCGCTGGAAAGGTATTACTGAAGGCATCAAGCGTCACGACATAATCGCGTCGTTCTAACGGCGTGACGTTACCGTTAGCCAGTAATACGCCCTGTTTAAAGGCGCGCGACCAGTTTTCAGCTGGCCAGCGATGAGCTTCTGCTCGTGCTTGCGCAGGCGACAAACGTTCAGCGCAATCAATAGCACGCAGCCAGTAAAGTGGATTGCTCATGGCTGCGTCCGTTTCAATCTGCCAGACATTGTCGCAATCTGTAGCAAGGTAATCGGCTAATTTCACATCAGGCTCTGCAACCGGCTGTGTCGAAGCGTGCGAAGGTGAAGCGGGAGCAGTCTGGCATCCGCTGAGCAACAGGCCGCTTAACATGCTTAGCAACAAAGGTGTAAAGAGTTTCATCGATCAGACGTTCCCGGCTGTGGTGTTCAGTTCAATGCGAAAACAAACGTCGGCGTCTGGGCTATCGACCAATGTAAGATCGCCAAACATGCGACGAACACAATCTTTGGCGATGCTCAGTCCCAGTCCGCTGCCTTTGATCGGCCCCTGACGCTGTTGGCTACCTTGAAAAAAAGGTTCGAAAATCATTTTTTGCTCTTCTGCGGGGATCGGCGTACCGGTATTTGCGACCTCAATCCAAATTCTGTCGCCCTGCTGCTGGCTGCGCAGCCAGATGTTACCGGATTCGCTGCCGTAGTTCACGGCGTTGGAATAGAGATTATCAATAACGCGCATTAGCAGCATCGGCTCCGCCAGACAACGCGTCACCTTAAGCGCGATTTCGGTGTGCATCAGTTTAGTTCGGGCGGGCAAAGCATGTGCGCTGACGACCATATCGATGATCTCATCCAACGCTACCGTTTCAAGCGGCGTTGGGCTGTCGGCCAACTTACGATTGTAGTCGAGCAATTGTTCAATCAGTTGCTGCAAATGACGGCTGCTGCCATCCAATATCGCAACAACCTCTTTTTGATCGGTATTGAGCGAGCCGACGACTTCGTCAGCCAGCAGTTCGGCACCTTCGCGCAGGCTGGCTAACGGCGTTTTCAGTTCGTGGGAAAGATGGCGTAAAAATTCGTGCCGTTGGGTTTCTAGCCATGCCAGCCGTTCGCTTAGCCAGACAATACGTTGACCGAGTGAGCGCAGCTCGCGCGGCCCACGAAAAACCACGCTGCTGCCCAGTTCTCGCCCTTCGCCGAGTCGATTGATCATGCGTTCAACGCTTTTCACTGGACCGATAATCATACCGGTAAACAACAGCATCAACGCCAGGCTGATGATGAATAAAATCAGCGCCTGCCAGCCGAAAAACTGTCCACGATCGGCAATTTCACGCTGCAGTTGTAAACCCCGCGAGAATACAACCTGTCGCGTGTCCTGCACTAACTGCGCATTAGTGGCTGAAAAGCGATCCAACGCTTGCGATGCAATCGCAACGGGATTTCCATTGTCGCATTGCAGCTGGGTCAGCTGCGGCATGATAGCCTGCACCGTTTGGAAAGCGGGCAGTTCCGGCAGGCTATTCGCGTGCGAGCTTAGCATTTGGTTATAGCGGGTGAGCTGGGTTTGATAAAGACGTGACAAGGTGGCGTCGTCTAAAACGCAATATTGTCGATAGCTGCGCTCTAACTCCACCGCGGTGCGCGCCATCGCCTCACTACGACGCACATCGGTAAACGTGTTGCGATTGGTATTAGCCGCCTGCTCGCTCAGGGCTGAAAGGCTTTCCCATGCTTGCCATGCCAGCACCAACAGCGGTAAAAGCACCAGCAAAAATGCCATCAACACCAGTTGACGCAGTGAACGGGGAAATAAACGCCATTTTTTCACGCAATCGCTTCCTCTAAAAAACGCTTATCGGATGCTAGCGGACTCTGCTAAGGGAAGGAAGGGAAACAAATGAAAACGGCAGGCGCTAAGGCCTGCCGTTAACGCGACGCCGGGACATCGCGGTAAGAATAGGTGGAGCCTAACTCAACGTTGCGTCCGATGCTTGATAACGTTGCTAAGCAAGCGATTATCGGTGGGGTGGACGACAGGCTCCGTTTGGTGCGTCATTCGATTTTTATGAGCTCTGGGCCGTGAAGCCTGGCAATCATAAACAGGTGAATGAGCCGCACGTAAACATAAGCAATTTGCGTGCCAATATAATTAATGACTTTATTATCAGATAATTACTACAAGCTGGTTCGCGTCGCATCGCGAAGTGTTCCATTTGGTCTGAAAAAGTGTCGCCAATAGCCAACACTGAAAACCAATAATGAATTTAACATTTAAAATCAAAAGGATATGTGTCGCTGTTTGGAGACGCAACAAGTTGCCGTTTGTCGCCTTTTTCCTACAATTGCGATATTAAAAAAAAGGAGGCATCGCTGCCTCCTTGTTTTATAACGCTTTTATAATCAGCCCAACTGCTTACGCGCGTTGCGGAAAATGCGCATCCATGGGCTGTCTTCGCCCCACTCTGCCGGATGCCATGAATTGCTTACCGTACGGAATACACGTTCCGGGTGTGGCATCATGATCGTAACGCGACCACTTTCGTTGGTCACGGCGGTGATGCCGTTTGGCGAGCCATTCGGGTTAGCCGGATAGGTTTCTGTGACTTTGCCGAAGTTATCGACAAAACGCAACGCAACCAGACCTTTCGCTTCCAGCGCCGCGAGGTGCGTGCCATCACGCACTTCAACAAAACCTTCACCGTGCGAAACGGCGATGGGCATATGAGAACCGACCATGCCATCTAGCAACAGCGATGGACTTGCTGCAACTTCAACCAGACTAAAGCGTGCTTCAAAACGCTCTGACTGGTTACGTACAAAGCGTGGCCACAGCTCACTGCCTGGAATCAGTTCACGCAGATTAGACATCATCTGGCAACCGTTACACACGCCCAGTGCTAAGGTTTGCGGGCGATGGAAGAAGTTTTCGAACTCATCACGCACGCGGGTGTTGAAGAGGATTGACTTCGCCCAGCCTTCGCCTGCGCCCAGTACGTCACCGTAAGAGAAGCCGCCACAGGCAACTAAAGCCTGGAATTCTTCCAGACCGCGTCGACCTGCCAGCAAATCGCTCATGTGCACGTCAACTGCCGTGAAACCTGCGCGATCAAAAGCGGCTGCCATCTCAACATGTGAGTTAACGCCTTGCTCACGCAATACGGCAACACGCGGACGCGCTCCGGTAGCGATCATTGGCGCAGCAATATCCTCTTCCGGTTTGAAGGTCAGATGGACGTTCAGGCCCGGATCGTTGTCATCTTTTTTGGCTTCATGCTCTTGATCGGCACAAACCGGGTTGTCACGCAGGCGCTGCATCTGCCAGGTGGTTTCTGCCCACCAGGTACGTAACGTCGTGCGGCTTTCGCTGTATACAGCGCTGTCACCCGCGCGGATAACAAAGCGATCGCCCTGCTGTGCGCTACCCAATACATGGCTGCAAGCGGCTAATCCGTGATCGGCAAGAATCTTCTCTACCGCAGCACGATCGGCAGCATTAATTTGAATCACCGCGCCCAACTCTTCAGTAAACAAGGCCGCCAGCGCATCGCTGCCCAGTGCAGCAATATCAACATCCACGCCGCAATGCCCTGCAAACGCCATCTCTGCCAGCGTTACCAGCAAGCCACCATCGGAACGATCGTGATAAGCCAGCAGTTTCTGCTCAGCCACCAGCGCCTGAATAGCATTAAAGAAGCCCGCCAGCTGCTGCGCATCACGCACATCTGCGGGTTTGTCACCTAACTGACGATAAACCTGCGACAGCGCCGTTGCGCCCAAGGTGTTCGCGCCATTGCCCAGATCGATAAGCAGCAGCAGGTTATCCTGCTCTACCTGCAGTTCTGGCGTTACAGTGCGGCGTACATCATCAATGCGCGCAAATGCGGTAATCACCAGCGACAGCGGTGACGTCATTTCACGCTGCTCGGTACCTTCTTGCCAGCGGGTTTTCATCGACATTGAGTCTTTACCCACTGGAATAGTGATGCCCAGCGCCGGACAGAGCTCTTCGCCCACCGCTTTAACCGCTTCGTACAAACCGGCATCTTCACCCGGATGGCCCGCTGCAGACATCCAGTTTGCTGAAAGCTTAACGCGCTTCAGTGAACCAATCTGCGTGGCTGCAATGTTAGTCAGTGCTTCACCTACCGCCAGACGGCCAGACGCGGCGAAGTCTAGCAAGGCAACCGGCGCACGTTCGCCAAGGGCGAAAGCTTCACCGTGATAGCTGTCGAGGCTTGCAGTGGTGACCGCGCAGTTCGCAACAGGGATCTGCCAAGGGCCGACCATCTGATCGCGCGCGACCATGCCGGTAACGCTGCGGTCGCCGATCGTGATAAGAAAGGTTTTTTCAGCCACGGTAGGCAAATGCAGTACGCGATTGACCGCATCAGTCAATGTGATGCCATCGCGCTGTAATGCAGTGCCTTGCGCCTGCTGCTTAACCACATCGCGGGTCATTTTGGGCGTTTTGCCCAGCAGCACATCCAGTGGCATATCGATTGGCGTATTATCGAAATGGCTGTCAGCCAGACTCAAATGCAGTTCTTCGGTGGCTTCACCGATCACCGCATAAGGAGCGCGTTCGCGCTGGCAAATAGCAGCAAACTCAGCCAGTTTTTCTGGTGAAACCGCCATGACGTAACGCTCTTGTGATTCGTTACACCACACTTCCAGCGGGCTCATACCTGGCTCATCGCTGAGAATGTCGCGCAAATCAAAACGCCCACCGCGACCACCATCGCTAACCAGTTCAGGCATGGCGTTCGATAATCCGCCCGCGCCGACGTCGTGGATAAACAGAATCGGGTTGTCATCGCCCAGCTGCCAGCAGCGGTCGATCACTTCCTGACAGCGACGTTCCATTTCTGGGTTGTCACGCTGTACAGAGGCAAAATCGAGATCGGCGTCAGACTGACCCGATGCCATCGAAGACGCTGCGCCACCGCCCAAACCAATATTCATCGCCGGTCCGCCCAGCACAATCAGTTTGGCACCCACGGTGATCTCACCTTTCTGTACATGATCGGCACGGATGTTACCGATGCCGCCTGCCAGCATGATCGGCTTGTGATAACCGCGCAGCTCAGTACCGTTATGGCTATTAACTTGCTCTTCGTAGGTACGGAAGTAGCCATTTAACGCCGGACGACCAAATTCGTTGTTAAAGGCTGCGCCACCCAGCGGGCCATCGGTCATGATGTCCAGCGCGCTTACGATGCGCTCTGGCTTACCAAAATCCTCTTCCCATGGCTGTTCAAAGCCGGGAATACGTAAGTTCGATACCGAAAAACCAACCAAACCGGCTTTAGGTTTGGAACCTCGTCCCGTTGCGCCTTCGTCACGGATTTCACCACCGGAGCCGGTTGCTGCACCCGGCCACGGAGAAATGGCGGTTGGGTGGTTGTGGGTTTCAACTTTCATCAGGATGTGTGCTGCTTCCTGATGATAGGCATATTCGCCTTTATCGGCGTCTGCGAAGAAACGGCCCACTTCGGAGCCTTCCATCACAGCGGCGTTATCTTTATAAGCAGAAAGGACATAATCAGGCGTCTGCTCAAAGGTATTTTTAATCATCTTAAACAGCGATTTTGGCTGTTTCTCGCCGTCGATAATCCAGTCAGCGTTGAAGATTTTATGACGGCAGTGCTCAGAGTTGGCCTGCGCGAACATGTACAGTTCGATGTCGTTTGGGTTGCGACCCAATTTTGTGAAGGCGTCGAGCAGGTAATCAATCTCATCTTCTGCTAATGCCAGGCCCAGATTAATGTTCGCCTCAACCAGCGCCTGACGACCCTCACCCAGCATATCCACGCTTTTTACGGGCTGTGGCTCATGATGCACGAACAGCTGCTCGGCTTGCGCCAAGTCGCTATAGACGGTTTCCATCATGCGATCGTGTAGTAGCGAGGCCAGTGTTTGCCACTGCGCTTCGGTTAATTGCGGTGCTTGCACATAAAAGGCCATACCGCGCTCAAGACGACGCACCTGCGGTAAATCACAGTTATGGGCAATATCGGTCGCTTTAGATGACCACGGCGAAATAGTACCTGGGCGCGGCGTGACCAGCAGCAGACGCCCTTGCGGCGCATGTTCAGCGAGAGAAGGACCGTATTTAAGCAGGCGCTGCAAGCGGGCTTTTTCATCGGCACTTAGCGGCGCGCTGACATCGGCAAAATGGACGTACTCAGCGTAAATATCACTCACCGGCAGATGAGCGTCCTGAAAGCGGGTCAGCAATTTGTTTACACGAAAAGCCGACAGGGCGGGCGAACCACGCAGAATTTCCATCATTAAAGATCTCTCGTCTTCGAAGCGCCGGGCGACGCTTCATTGGGCGCAACAGGGAAAACGGGGCACATTATAGAGAAACAGCTCTCTCGACGAAACCGTTTGCGCAAAATTAATAGCCCACCGGATTTGCCTGAATTTTGCACAAAAGCTGCTTTATGAGTTGCTCTGCTTCGCTTTGTTGCGCAAAATGCCCCTCGCTCGGGGAGATCAAAAAAGATCAATACTGCCTATAAAAGACAGAGGCCTTAGAGCCATCGAGAGATAACTATTTGAAACGCCTAAAATTTAATTATCTGTTTATCGGTCTGGTTGCTGTGTTGTTAGCAATGGCTTTGTGGCCATCCATACCCTGGTATGGCGGCGGACAAGACACGATTTCACAGATTAAATCACGGGGAGTACTGCGTATCAGTACCATTAACTCCCCGCTGACTTACTACACCATCAATAAATCTCCGGCCGGAATGGATTACGAGCTGGCAAAACGCTTCGCCGACTATTTGGGCGTGAAACTGAAAGTCACTGTACGTCCTAATCTCAGTGACCTGTTTGACGACCTTGACGATGGCAAAGCGGATTTGCTCGCGGCGGGTCTGAACTACAACAGCGAACGTCTGGCTCGTTATCAAACCGGGCCAAGCTACTACAACGTTTCGCAGCAGCTGGTGTATCGCGTGGACAAACCGCGCCCTAAAAACCTCGGTGATTTGAAGGGGCGACTAACGGTTGCTTCGGGTTCAGCCTATTTATCGACATTGAAGAACGCTAAATCCAATCAATTTCCCGATCTCGACTGGGCAATCGCCACCGATCAGAGCCCGAAAGCCCTGCTTGAAGCAGTGGCTGACGGTAAACTCGATTACACCGTAGGGGATTCTGTCACTATCGCTTTGCTGCAGCGGATCCATCCTCAGCTGGCAGTGGCCTTTGATGTAACCGATGAAGAGCCGGTAACCTGGTATGTGCCACACAGCGATGACGATAGCCTGAATGCCGCCCTACTCGACTTCTTTAACGGCATGGGAGAAGAAGGTGCGATGGCGCGGCTGGAAGAGAAATATCTCGGCCACGTTGGCACGTTTGATTACGTTGATACGCGCACCTTTCTACGCGCCATCGACAGCACCTTACCAGACATCAAACCGCTGTTTGAAAAGTATGCAACCACTATCGACTGGCGTTTACTGGCAGCCATCTCTTATCAAGAGTCGCACTGGAATCCGCAGGCCACCTCGCCCACCGGCGTGCGCGGTATGATGATGCTCACACGTAACACTGCCGACAGCCTGAATGTGGATGACCGTACTGATGCTGAACAAAGTATTCGCGGTGGCAGCCAATATTTACAGAATATGATGGAAAAAGTGCCGCCGACAATTCCTTCAGATGAGCGCATTTGGTTTGCGTTGGCCGCTTATAATATGGGCTATGCGCATATGCTTGATGTGCGGAAACTCACCGCCAAACAAGGCGGTAATCCAGACAGCTGGGCGGATGTGAAGCTGCGATTACCCATGTTGAGCCAAAAACGCTATTACGCACAGACCACTTATGGCTATGCACGCGGTCACGAAGCGTATAACTACGTTGAAAATATCCGTAAATATCAAATCAGTTTAGTGGGGTATTTGCAGGAACAAGACCGACGCATTGCCCAGCAAGCGGCATTGGAAGCAGAGCTGGGCAAAGGTTATCCGGCCGTCGAGCCGAAAATAGCGATGAACTAAACCTCGCGCTGCGCCAGTCGCAGCGCTTTTTTTTGCTCACGCCGCATGCGGAAGAAATCACTGAGCATGCCAGCACATTCATCAGCCAGCACGCCGTTGACCATTTCGATTTGATGATTCATTCCCGGATGGCCCAGCACATTGATTAATGATCCTGCTGCACCGGTTTTCTCATCGCGAGCGCCAAACACCAAGCGAGTAATGCGGCTATGTATCATTGCACCCGCACACATTACGCAGGGTTCAAGCGTGACGTAGAGCGTGGTATCAAGCAGTCGATAGTTTTCCAACACTTTCCCGCCCTGACGCAGAGCCATGATTTCAGCATGCGCAGTAGGATCCTGTTGTCCGATGGGTCGGTTCCAGCCTTCGCCGATAACCCGATCGCCTTGCACCAGTACTGCACCAACCGGAACCTCGCCTTGCTCCCAGGCTAAACGCGCCAGCCCCAGCGCATGCCGCATCCAGTATTCATCTTGTTGTTGGTTCACGCTGGCCACTCCCGGCTGCAGAAAAGCGGCGCATTATAGCGATCTCTTCACCAGATTCGAAGCAGCTTATTCGAGTTGCTGCAACTCACCGCCTGGCGTCACGCGCCAGCGATGTTGGCAGAAAAACAGCAGTGGGTTATCTTGCTTGCTGTCGCTGTAACCGCTGTAAAGTTGTAGCGGTGTGCCAATCTTTTCTTCCAGTTGTGCCACTTTTTCATGGCCGAGACAGCGCATCGCGAGCACGCGACCACCCAATCCACGCTGCATTTGGCTGGCGATGAGTTTAACCCGTGGCAAGAAAGCAGAGTCGAAGTAGACCTGCTCGACCAGCGATTGTGGCGAGCCGGTAATTAACCACACGTCTGCATCATCGCTGCTGAGATAGTCAGTCAGCCGCTGCTGTACCACCGGAAAAGCTTTTACCCGCAGACGAAACCATTGCGCAAACTCTGCTTCCAGACGTAATAAGGTGTTTTCAGAGCGACCAAATGTAATTGACCATAGCAGCAGGCTCATCGGCCAGCGCGCTGCCCGCCCTTTAAAAAGCAAGCCCAGTCCTACCACCGGCAGCAATGGCACCACCAACAATACATTTAGCGGCTTACGCCGCAGCAAATAACGCATAAAGGTGCCGAACATGTCCTGTTGATGCAGAGTGCCATCCAGGTCAAAAAACACCACGCGACGTTGTGTACCTTTGGTCAAACAACTCTCCTTTTCGCTGATTTTGCGTTAACAGCCTTTATTGTAGCTATCATCAGGCGACGCGGCGATGACTGTCATTTTTAATTCCAATGACTACAATCCCCGATGAATAGTTTATTCTTCTCAGAATAATTCCTAATACCTTGAGGATCGGGCATGAGTTCATTGCTGCGTATACGCCAGCTCTATCCACGCCTGGCGCTGAACGAGCGCCGACTGGCAGATTTTTTGTTATCGCAACCGGATCGGGCTCGACATCTCAGTTCACAAAAACTGGCTGAAGAGTCGGGTGTCAGCCAGTCAAGCGTGGTGAAGTTTGCCCAGAAACTGGGCTACAAAGGCTTTCCGGCGTTGAAGTTAGCGTTAAGCGAATCGCTGGCAGACAAGGATGCGATTACCGTGCATAACCATATTTTAAGTGACGATCCGCTGAAAACCGTCGGCGAGAAATTATTGGCTGAAAAGCTTTCTGCGATCCGCGCCACGCTGGATATTAATAGCGAAGAGAAGCTTCGTGACGTCTTGCTGTTACTTAAAAATGCCCGGCGCACTTTATTAGTGGGTATTGGCGCGTCAGGTTTAGTGGCAAAAGACTTTTCGTGGAAACTGATGAAGATTGGGATTAACGCAGTCGCTGAGCAGGATATGCACGCATTGCTGGCAAGCGTTCAGGCGATGGGGCCCGGCGACGTTTTATTGGCAATCTCCTATACCGGCGAACGCCGTGAGATTAATTTGGCCGCACAGGAAGCCGCAAGCATAGGGGCAAGCGTGCTCGCTTTTACTGGCTTCACACCTAACACCTTACAACAGTGCGCAACGCATTGCCTTTATACCGTGGCAGAAGAACAAAGCACGCGTAGCGCGGCTATCTCTTCAACGACTGCACAGTTAGCACTCACCGACCTGCTGTTCATGGCGCTGGTACAAAACGATCCAGAACGTGCCTCCAGCCATATTCGTCACAGTGAAGCCTTAGTGAAAAAGCTGGTCTGATCAGACTCAACACGTATAATACCCGCGCTTTTTCTGTTGTTATCAGGTGAGATTATGGCGCTGTTGATCACGGCCAAATGCATTAACTGCGATATGTGCGAACCGGAATGCCCGAATCAGGCCATTTCGTTGGGTGATATGCTTTATGAAATTGACGTCAGCCGCTGTACAGAATGCGTTGGACATTATGATGTACCCACTTGCCAGAGCGTCTGCCCTATCGATAACACAATTATTATCGATCCACAGCACACCGAATCACGCGATGCGCTGTGGGAAAAGTTTGTCGAGCTGCATGGCTAACTTTCGATGATTACCGTGGCGCAAGCATAATGACGCTCATCTGCCAGCGTGACATGCACAGCGTTTACGCCCAGCCGCTGAGCCACTTCGGCAGCATGCTGAAAAAAGCGTAAACCTGGCTTACCCAGGTCATCGTTGTACACTTCAAACTGGTTGAAGGCTAAACCACCGCGAATACCGGTGCCAAAAGCCTTCGCTGCCGCTTCTTTCACCGCAAACCGCTTTGCCAAAAAGCGTACAGGCTGCTGATGCGCCTGATACTGCTGCCATTCTGCTTCACTCAACACGCGACGCGCTAAACGATCGCCAGAGCGTTCAATCACTCCCGCGATACGCTCAATTTCTACGATATCGGTGCCCAGCCCGAGAATAGCCATTAGCGACGCGCTTCTCTCAGCAACTGCTTCATCTCTTTTACTGCGTCTGGCAGACCGCTCATGACAGCGCGTCCAATGATCGCATGACCAATGTTCAGCTCGTGCATTTCCGGCAGCGCAGCAATCGGCAGTACGTTGTGATAAGTCAGACCATGACCGGCGTTTACTTTCAAACCGAGGCTGGCGGCAAAAGTCGCAGCCTTGCGAATACGTGCGAGTTCAGCCTCACGCGCTAAACCTTCTGGCGCTTCGGCGTAGGCACCGGTGTGAATCTCAATATAAGGTGCGCCGCTGGTCACGGCTGCTTCGATTTGACGATGATCGGCATCGATAAACAGTGAAACCAGAATACCGGCTTCGCTCAGCAGCTTAACTGCCGCATTGAGTTTGTCTTGCTGGCCAGCCACATCCAGCCCCCCTTCCGTCGTTACTTCCTGACGTTTTTCTGGAACGAGGCAGCAGAATTGCGGTTTGATTTCGCAGGCAATACCGATCATTTCATCCGTGACGGCCATTTCCAGATTCATGCGCGTCTGAATGGTATCACGCAAAATACGGACGTCGCGATCGGTGATATGACGGCGATCTTCGCGCAGATGAACAGTAATTCCATCCGCACCCGCTTGCTCGGCAATAAACGCTGCCTGCACCGGATCGGGGTAATGAGTGCCACGCGCGTTACGTACCGTGGCGATATGATCAATGTTGACCCCTAATAGCAACTCAGCCATGACAATCCTCAGTTCTTTAACGTCGAAATTATGAGTGTAACGTGTTGCAAGCCTTAAGCGGTATGACCAGCGCTATTCACTCGCCGCGTCGGGTTTCTTTTTCGGCACAAACTGGCGAAACAGTTCCTGACTTTTTAATGGCTTGCCCCCTAAATAGGGTTTCAGCGCCATGCGAGTAAAACGTTTAGCGGCACGTAAGCACGCCGCGTCGGGGAATTCACGCTCACACAACGCACGCAACTCTCGCCCGGTAAAGCTGCGCTGATTCACGACCAAACTGGCGATAAATCCCTTCTCTTCGCGATAACTGTAGGTCATTGCATCAGCAACAGGTTCGCCGCTACCGGCACAATGCAGGAAGTCCACGCCATAACCAAGATGGCCCAACATCGCCAATTCAAAGCGACGTAACGCCGGCTCCGGCGAGCCGCTGCTAGCAGCCAGTTCCTGAAGACAATTGAGATAATCGAAAAAGAGTTCCGAGAAGGGAATTTCCTGCTCCAGCACGCGAGACAACAGCTCGTTGACGTACAGGCCGCAGTAGAGCGTCGTGCCGTTTAACGGTAAAGCCAGCGACACGGCTTCTGCATTGCGCAGCGTTTTGACCTCACCACGCCCGCTCCAGCGAACTAACAGCGGTGTAAACGGCTGCAACGCACCTTTAAGCTGTGAACGCCGGGAGCGTGCGCCTTTGGCAAGGACACGCACCCGGCCCTGACTCTCGCTAAACAGATCGAGCAGCAGGCTGGTCTCGCTGAAAGGGCGACTATGCAGCACAAAGGCGCGTTGCCAGCCTTCCATCGGATTAGAGATCGTCTACATAACCCAGGCTACGCAGCGCACGTTCGTCGTCTGCCCAACCCGATTTCACCTTCACCCACAGTTCGAGATGCACTTTTGATTCAAACATGTCTTCCATGTCTTTACGTGCTTCGATACCAATGGTTTTGATTTTGGCGCCTTTGTTACCGATCACCATCTTCTTCTGCCCTTCACGTTCGACCAGAATCAGACCATTGATGTCATAACCGCCACGTTCATTAGAGACGAAGCGTTCAATCTCAACGGTGACCGAATAAGGCAGCTCAGCACCCAAGAAACGCATCAGCTTTTCACGAATGATTTCAGATGCCATAAAGCGCTGTGAGCGATCGGTGATGTAATCTTCCGGGAAATGATGCTCAGCGGGCTTGAGGTGCTTGCGGCAAATTGCGGCAATGGTATCGACGTTTTTACCGCTTTCTGCAGAAATCGGTACGATATCCATGAAGTTCATCTGTTCGCTAAGGAACTTCAGATGCGGCAGCAGAATGCTTTTATCCTGAACGTTGTCGACCTTGTTTATAGCAAGCAGTACCGGCACTTTGCCGTCGCGCAGCTTGTTCAACACCATTTCATCATCTGGTGTCCAGCGCGTGCCTTCTACAACAAAAATCACCAGCTCAACATCGCCGATTGAGCTGCTGGCTGCACGGTTCATCAGGCGGTTAATCGCGCGCTTCTCTTCCATGTGCAAGCCCGGCGTATCGACGTAAATCGCCTGATAAGCGCCTTCGGTATGAATACCCATAATGCGGTGGCGCGTGGTCTGCGGCTTACGCGAGGTGATCGACACCTTCTGCCCCAGCAACTGGTTCAGTAAAGTGGATTTACCGACGTTGGGTCGGCCTACAATTGCGACGAAGCCGCAATAGGTAACGTGTTCGCTCATTCGAGTCCTAACTTAATCAGCGCTTGTTCAGCGGCTGCTTGTTCTGCTTTACGGCGGCTGGAGCCTACGCCCACTACCGGTTCGGCCATGCCACTCACCTGACAGTGAATGGTGAATTCCTGATCGTGGGCTTCGCCACGCACCTGCACCACTAAATAACTTGGTAGCGGCAGATGACGACCTTGCAAATACTCTTGCAGGCGCGTTTTAGGGTCTTTTTGTTTGTCGCCAGGGCTGATTTCGTCCAGGCGCGTCTGATACCAGTCAAGGATCAGTTGTTCCACCGTCTGGATACTACTGTCGAGGAAGATACCGCCAATCAGCGCTTCCACCGTATCCGCGAGGATGGATTCGCGACGGAAACCGCCGCTTTTCAGTTCACCCGGGCCCAAACGCAGGCATTCGCCAAGATCGAACTCTCGTGCCATCTCAGCCAGCGTATTACCGCGTACCAACGTGGCACGCATGCGACTCATGTCACCTTCATCTACCCGCGGGAAGCGGTGATAAAGTGCATTTGCAATCACATAGCTGAGAATAGAATCGCCAAGAAACTCAAGACGCTCGTTATGTTTACTGCTTGCGCTACGGTGTGTGAGCGCTTGCTGTAACAATTCCGGATGAATAAAAGTGTAGCCCAGTTTGCGCTGAAGCTTGTTAATCAAGATGGGGTTCATGCGATTCCAGTTCTTTTTTGCGTCTGTGACTCTGCATACCAAACAGGGCTGAGATTCCAACACATTCTGTTTGGTGTGCAGTGGCCTCCCGCTGGAGGCCACTTGATTGCCTGAGGATCAGGCGATTACTGTCAGTGAATGCCGCCAATTCGACTGAGTCGAACACCGGTTGGCCACTGACCTTCTTGTTTATCAAAACTCATCCAGATAGCGACCGCTTTACCGACCAGATTGCGTTCTGGGACAAAGCCCCAGTAGCGGCTGTCGGCGCTGTTATCACGGTTATCGCCCATCATGAAATATTGCCCTTGCGGCACCACCCAACTTGACTGTGGATGGCCTGGCTGCTGGTAATACATCCCCGCCTGACTTTGTGCTTCGTTCACCAGCAGAATGTCATGAGTAACATTACCCAGCGTCTCTTTACGTGTACCCAGGCGCAAACCGCCGCGCATGTTCTCACCCTGAGGGACTTGGTAGAAACCATTACCGGCTTCGTTACCATCAAACCCGCTGAAGGTCTGAATAAAGCTGCTTGGTGCCACATCGGTATAAGTCACCGGCAACGCAGTCGTACAAGCTTTATCCTGGTTGCAGTTCGGATTCACCGTCAGCGTTTTACTGTAAGGATCGTAAGTGACTTTGTCGCCAGGCAAGCCAATAACACGTTTGATATAGTCCAGGCTTGGATCTTTCGGGTATTTGAATACCGCGATGTCACCACGCTTTGGCTGACCAGTGGGAATGAGTGTGGTTTGCGTAATGGGATCTTTAATGCCATATGCGAACTTCTCAACCACAATAAAATCACCAATCAACAGCGTTGGCATCATTGATCCAGACGGAATCTGGAACGGTTCGTAGATAAACGAACGCACAATGAACACCACAGCAAGAACGGGGAAAACGGACGCTGCCGTTTCAATCCGACCGGGCTGCGGCGACACTTTTGCCAGCGTTTTGCTGTCCAGCGTGTTACCTGTCTGTGCTTGTGCTGCGGCTTGTTGGGCACGACGTGCAGGCGCCCATTTGAACCGATCGATACACCAGATAATGCCTGTAATCAGTGTTGCTATCGCCAGAATCAGGGCGAACATATTAGCCATTGTAAGTCCTTATTTGCTGTCCTTACCGACATGCAGAATGGCAAGGAACGCTTCCTGCGGCAGCTCAACGTTACCGACCTGCTTCATTCGCTTCTTACCGTCTTTCTGCTTCTGCAACAGTTTCTTCTTACGGCTAACGTCACCGCCATAACACTTGGCGAGAACGTTTTTACGCAGCTGTTTAACTGTTGAGCGAGCAATGATGTGGTTGCCAATCGCCGCCTGAATTGCAATATCGAACTGCTGACGTGGGATGAGTTCTTTCATTTTCTCAACCAGTTCACGTCCACGATACGGTGCATTTTCATTATGGGTGATGAGCGCAAGCGCATCTACACGTTCAGAGTTGATCAGAACGTCGACGCGCACCATGTTAGAGGCTTGAAAACGTTTAAAGTTATAATCCAACGAGGCATAGCCGCGTGACGTCGATTTCAATCGGTCAAAGAAGTCGAGAACCACTTCAGCCATTGGAATGTCATACGTCAGCGCAACCTGATTGCCATGGTAAACCATGTTGGTTTGCACGCCACGCTTCTCGATACATAGCGTAATGACATTGCCCAGATATTCCTGAGGCAGCAGCATATGACACTCTGCAATCGGTTCACGCAGTTCTTGAATATTGTTCAGTGGCGGCAGCTTGGATGGGCTGTCGACATAGATCACTTCACCACCGGTGGTTTCGACTTCATAGACCACTGTTGGTGCGGTAGTGATCAGATCGAGATCGTATTCACGCTCCAGACGTTCCTGGATGATTTCCATGTGCAGCAAACCGAGGAAGCCACAGCGGAAACCGAAGCCTAGCGCGGTAGAGCTTTCTGGCTCATAAAACAGAGAAGCATCGTTCAGGCTGAGTTTACCCAACGCGTCACGGAAAGCTTCGTAATCATCAGAGCTGATTGGGAATAAACCCGCGTAGACCTGCGGCTTCACTTTTTTGAAGCCTGGCAATGCTTTATCCGCTGGGTTACGTGCGCCAGTTAAAGTATCGCCTACGGGTGCGCCAAGAATGTCTTTAATCGCACAGACTAACCAGCCTACTTCACCGCAGTTTAACTGCGTGCGATCAACCTGCTTCGGCGTAAAGATGCCAAGGCGATCGGCATTGTAAACCTGCCCCGTACTCAGAACTTTGATCTTGTCGCCTTTGCGCATGGTGCCGTTCTTAACACGCACCAGTGACACCACGCCAAGATAGTTGTCGAACCAGGAATCGATGATCAACGCCTGAAGCGGCGCATCAGGATCACCTTCCGGTGCTGGAATATCACGTACCAGTCGCTCAAGCACTTCGGGTACGCCAACGCCGGTTTTAGCCGAGCAGCGAACCGCATCAGTGGCATCGATACCGATAATATCTTCGATTTCTTGCGCCGCACGATCGGGGTCGGCCGCTGGCAAGTCAATTTTGTTTAGGACCGGCACCACTTCCAGATCCATCTCAATCGCTGTGTAACAGTTAGCCAGGGTTTGCGCTTCTACACCCTGCCCGGCGTCCACCACCAGCAATGCCCCTTCACAGGCAGCCAATGAGCGAGAAACTTCATAAGAGAAGTCAACATGTCCCGGAGTATCGATGAAATTGAGCTGGTAAGTTTCGCCGTCTAACGCTTTATAATCGAGGGTTACGCTTTGCGCTTTGATAGTAATACCGCGCTCGCGTTCCAGGTCCATGGAATCCAGAACCTGCGCAGCCATTTCGCGATCGGTTAAGCCACCACAAATTTGAATCAGGCGGTCAGAGAGCGTCGATTTGCCGTGGTCAATGTGCGCGATGATGGAGAAATTTCGGATGTGCTTCATTTATATGAATATCTTCACGTAGAAAATCAGTTGAAAACCTGAGCACAGACACATTCAGGAAGATCGCTCTTTACCCACAATCCTGTCAGCCTCATTAATGACGACGCATATTACACTGTTAAGGCCGCGCATAAAAGAATGGAACGTGATGGAATCACAACAGATTGTGGCGAGAGGGGACATGACGAAGGCCGCGAGCTATGCGGCCTGGATGAGGATCACGCTTCGCTTTCAACGCGCAGCGCATCAGGCGGTAAAGCGATATTGAGTATTACAGGCTGGAAGGCTTCGCGGTCACCAAATTTCATCGACACACCTTTTGCCACGATAAAACCGCCAATGCCGCCTAATAAGGCCCCACTCGCTGCCGCAAGATCACTATTAAATAGCGCCTGAAATAGACCAGCAAGAAGGAAAAGGCCAAACAGCGGTGTCATATATACCAGTAACGCTGAACCGAGCAGACTGCTTTCTTTTATACCCAATTCAATACGTTGGCCCGGTTCCAGCGGTTTGCTGCTGGCGATCTGCATGACATGAGCATTCTTTGGGCCAAGCTTGTTAAGCATATGGCTGCCGCAACCTTTACGCGCTGAGCAGCTACTACAGGAGGTTTTCGCCTCAGTATGCAACGTTGCGATACCATCCTGCCATGCCACCACGGTGGCCCATTCTCTCATCATTTCTGTGACCCTAAATCGATGCTGTCCGCAATGCGTTTTGCCGTCGTAGGCGGTAACTCGCCGACGACCGTTATCTCACTATTATTACGCAAAACGGTTTGTACGGTACGACGTCCAGTGCGCAATGTCTGGGTCGTGCTGCTTTTATCGGCTGAGGTAACGTTAATGGCAAAACTGAACAGGCCGTCACTGTAAAGCCGTGATTCGACGCTTTTGTTCATTGCCGGGATGTCACGACGATTTTGGGACACAAGCGCCATGCCCGCTGGAATCCAGGAGGGCTGCCACGTCAGCGTCGCTTTATCGCCTTTCGGCACGGAGAGTGATGGCGGTAAATTCGCTTTCTCCAGCCCTTGCATCAGATTACGTACGCCTTCATCAACAGCAAAACTGATTACCCTGAATTGCTCAAGCGTTTCGCCATCACGGTCCAGTAAATCAATTCGCAACGGCAACTTAGTATCCACATCCAGCCAGACTACATAGCTGTAGCGCGTGCCGTCGCGCGAAACAATGCGCAGTACATCGCACATTTGATCGGCGATACGAGAACGGCCAACAGTAATGAAATCGTAAGCGCTGCTGAGTTTTGAGAAGTCGGCGAAAATCAGTGACGGTAACGCATCAATGATGTGATTACCTGGCAGAGAGAAAGGATCAAGGCCGGGCTCAAAATAGCTAATATCGTTACCGCGCTGAATAATTTCACGGCGCGGCCCATCCATCTGCAATAGCTGAGCGAAAACGCGGTTATCAATCACGGCATGACGATAACGCAGCGATTCAATACCGATGCGAGAAACGTTGATATAGGCGAATTCGTAGTTGAGGTTCTGGCTTGCCTGCTCCATCTGTTGTAACAACGCCCCAGACGCAGAGGTTTGCGCTGGGGCGGTAGATGACCAAAGCAGACTGCCTGCCAGCAGGCTAACGGCACACCAAAGCTGCTTCATTACTGCTGCTGAATTCCTAAGGATTGAGTTCCGGGAACATTGGTTTGCGCTTGTTTAGGCGCGTCAGTTTCAAACTGCAGTTGATCAGCGTGCAAACGACGCTGCAATTCATAATCCTGCAGCATGGCATTAACGCGACGACGCTGATCCTGAACCTGTTGATTAGCGCTGTTGGTATCAAATGCATCAGACGGCACACCTAAACTGACGGGTGATGCCTTGCCCATCATAGGCAGCGTATTGAATACCGGCGAATCTGAAGATTCAACGTTGCTGTTTCCAGGCTGATTGTAATGCTGAACACCCACAATCACAGCCAGAGAAACACAAGCTGCAACGCCGACCTGCGTTAACTGTGCAGCCCAAGGACGCATCTTGTGCCAGAACGGCATTTTTTCCCAGCGAGACGGTTCTGGCTGCGCTTCAGGAATCAACGTAGTGATTTTACGCAGCGGCTCTTTTTCGATGGCAGCAGCTACGCGTGCAGAGATATCAAAATGCAGGACATCGCCAACATCGCCACGCATTGTGTCGCGAATCAGATGGTAGCTTTCCCAGCTTTTCTGTAGCTCAGCATCCTTTGATAACGCCGAAAAAAGTTCGTTATCAAGGGTTTCACCATCCATTAAAGCGGAAAGTTTTTCTTTCTGCATGCCTAAGTACCCTTCCAGTAGCCGTTATCACTGACGTTGGATAAGCGGTTGAACCTTATTATCAATAGCCTCTCGTGCACGGAAGATACGCGAACGTACGGTACCTACCGGACAATCCATGATGGCGGCAATTTCTTCATAACTTAGCCCATCCAGTTCCCTGAGGGTGATTGCCATACGCAAATCCTCAGGAAGCGCCTCAATGGTACGAAAGACAATTTGTTTCAGTTCTTCTGACAACATTAAGTTCTCAGGGTTCGAAATTTCTTTCAGTGCACCTGCACTTTCAAAGTTTTCCGCATCAATTGCATCCACATCACTAGAAGGTGGACGACGCCCCTGAGCAACTAAGTAATTTTTAGCGGTATTGACCGCAATTCGATACAGCCAAGTATAAAAAGCACTATCGCCACGGAACGAGTCCAGTGCGCGGTAAGCTTTAATGAAAGACTCCTGAACTACGTCAGGCACGTCCCCTGAGGGAACATAGCGTGAAACCAGGCTCGCCACTTTATGCTGGTAACGAATAACCAGTAAGTTGAAAGCCTTTTGATCTCCCTTCTGAACCCGCTCAACGAGAACCTGATCCGTTAACTGCTCGCTCATCCGAGGTAATGTCTCCCCAAATTCATTTCTAATGCGTAAAGGAACTGCCAGCACATCTCATTGTTCTGAGCAAGCATGCGCTTAGAGTCATGATATGGCGTAAAGTTCACTTATCGCCCTGATTATTACCGCTCCGCTGCAGATCATGCAGCTTGTTGTTTATCGTTCAATGTAAGGAGCGCAAATCGCTGGCAGAGTAACCCATGACAACGGCTTTTTCATCTTTAAATCCTTACCCACATCTATGTTTGGTATAAAAAACACTTTTTAAACCATGCGTGTACTAACTCGCTGATAAGAAACTATATATTTTAAAAACGAGATTTTAGAGTCGATAATTTGTTCAAAATACTTCACAGAAATCGACATAAAGCTTATGCTCGGCCCATCCTTGTTTAGTAAATTAAACACTATGAAAACTCACTCACTTCCAGATTATCAGTGCGATGTCATGATTGTAGGCAGTGGCGCTGCAGGCTTATCCCTGGCGCTGCGTTTAGCTCAGCAGTACAACGTCACCGTATTGAGCAAAGCGCAGGTGAATGAAGGGTCTACGCTGTATGCTCAGGGCGGCATTGCCGCAGTCTTTGATGAAAATGACAGTATCGATTCTCATATTGAAGATACATTAATTGCTGGCGCAGGATTATGTGACCGCAACGCTGTCTCGTTTATCGCCAACAATGCCCGTCATTGTGTGCAATGGCTGATTGATAATGGCGTTGCCTTTGATCTCGATCCGCAGGCTGCCGGTGATATGCGTTATCACCTGACCCAAGAAGGCGGGCACAGCCACCGCCGCATTTTACATAGCGCTGATGCTACCGGACGTGAAGTCGAAACGACTTTAGTTAGCCAGGCGCTAAACCATCCTAATATTCGCATACTCGAACGTACCAATGCCGTTGACCTCATACTTTCCGATAAACTTGGCTTGCCAGGGCCACGTCGGGTCGTAGGTGCCTGGATTTGGAACCGTAATCGCGAACAAGTTGAAACCTGCTGCGCGCGAGCGGTGGTTCTGGCGACAGGTGGCGCAGCGAAAGTCTATCAATACACGACTAACCCAGATATTGCTTCTGGCGATGGCATTGCCATGGCCTGGCGCGCCGGTAGCCGCGTGGCTAATCTTGAATTCAATCAGTTTCACCCGACCTGCTTGTTTCATCCACAAGCGCAAAATTTTTTGCTCACAGAAGCGCTGCGCGGTGAAGGTGCTCGACTGGTTCGTGCAGATGGCACTCGTTTTATGCCTGACTTTGATCAGCGCGGAGAATTAGCGCCGCGTGATGTGGTGGCACGTGCAATCGATCATGAAATGAAGCGATTAGGCGTAGATTGTATGTATCTTGATATAAGCCATCAGCCTGAAGAGTTTATCCGCGCTCATTTTCCCATGATTTATGAGAAGTTGCTGACTTTCGGTTTTGACTTAACTAAAGACCCCATACCGGTAGTACCGGCGGCGCATTACACATGCGGCGGCGTCATGGTTGACCAACAAGGTCGTACCGATGTAAACGGCTTATATGCTATCGGTGAAGTCAGTTATACCGGCTTACACGGCGCTAACCGCATGGCCTCAAACTCGTTGCTGGAATGTCTGGTTTATGGCTGGTCTGCAGCGGAAGATTTAATCCGTACGCTGCCTGAAATTAGCCTCGTGGATACGTTGCCAGCGTGGGATGAAAGTCGAGTGGACGACGCCGACGAGCGCGTTGTGATTCAACACAACTGGCATGAATTACGGTTATTTATGTGGGATTACATGGGGATTGTCCGATCCACTAAACGGCTGGAGCGAGCGCTTCGCCGCATTAATTTGCTGCAGCAAGAAATTAATGAATATTACGCTCACTTCCGGCTCTCCAATAATTTATTAGAGTTACGTAATCTGGTGCAGGTCGCGGATCTCATGGTGCGCTGTGCGCTGGAGCGAAAAGAGAGCCGCGGCCTGCACTTCACTCTCGATTACCCTGATCTACTGCCGGAAGCCTTGCCAACGATACTGGCTCCCGATGCTTACATAAACAAATAGAAGTCACGCGTTAAGCCGCACCAATCTTCTGAGTAATGGGTGTCCTTAGCGCGGATAGCGAGGCGTTCAAGTAACGTTTCGCCTGGGCTGGGCGAAAAAGCGAGCAGTACACGATGTGGCGGACGTTCTGCGTATTCCGCCACGTCAAGGCGGAAACGTAAATGCCAGCCATCAGCCAGCGCTAACGCGCTAAAGTCTTGCCCCACCGTTTCTGGCAGCACTACACAAAAAAAGCCATCTTCTTCGATGAGTAACGCTGCGCTACGCAATAATGTTTGATGATCGAGCGTCGCGGTCGAGCGCGCACTGTCACGTTCGGGACTTGAGCACGCAATGCCAGGCGCAAAATAAGGTGGATTACTGACGATTAATGAATAACGTTGTTCGCTGTTTTCAGCCCACGAGGCAATATCTTGCGGGTGAACATGAATGCGTGTTGACCAGGGTGACTGTTGAATATTTTCGCGTGCTTGCTGTGCCGCCTGGCTATCCAGTTCAACCGCATCAATATGTACGGCTTCCGGCGTGCGTTGAGCCAGCATCAGCGCAATAAGTCCGCTTCCGCTACCGATATCTAAAATGCGTTTTACATTGGCAATGGGCGACCATGCACCTAATAAAATGCCATCAGTGCCCACTTTCATTGCACAGCGATCGTGTGCAACAAAAAACTGTTTAAAGGTAAAACCATTCTTTTTTAACTGGGGCCGCCCAGCCGGTTTGTCCTGCATCATTCTCTGCTACCATTGATTTTTCTGCCGTACGACAGCGCATCAGTGTAACGTGACGTGTAGTGGAATTCACGTAACAGACGATGCCGGACGCAGAGGATGCGGATTAACAGATGAAGATTATGTTTGATCTGTCTATAATCAGCGCCCCAAACTGAGGTAGACCATGACAGTAACCACATTCTCCGAACTCGAACTTGACGAAAGCCTGCTAGAAGCGCTGCAGGAAAAAGGCTACACGCGCCCAACAGTGATCCAGGCTGCTGCTATTCCGCCCGCTCTGGAGGGCCGCGACGTTCTGGGTTCGGCACCTACCGGGACCGGGAAAACCGCCGCATTTTTGCTACCGGCGTTGCAGCATCTGCTCGACTTTCCACGTAAGAAATCAGGCCCACCGCGCATTTTGATCCTCACGCCAACGCGTGAACTGGCCATGCAGGTTGCCGATCAAGCGCGTGAACTGGCTAAACATACTCATCTCGACATCGCGACCATTACCGGCGGCGTCGCCTACATGAACCATGCTGAAGTCTTCAGCGAGAATCAGGACGTCGTCGTTGCCACGACCGGACGCCTGTTGCAGTACATCAAAGAAGAGAACTTTGATTGCCGCGCCGTAGAGACGCTGATTCTTGATGAAGCCGACCGCATGCTGGACATGGGTTTTGCGCAGGATATCGAAACCATCGCCGCTGAAACGCGTTGGCGCAAACAGACGATGCTGTTTTCCGCAACGCTGGAAGGCGAGAACATCAAAGATTTTGCTGAGCGTCTGCTTAACGATCCGGTTGAGCTTGAAGCCGATCCAAGCCGTCGCGAGCGTAAAAAAATCCAGCAGTGGTATTACCGCGCTGATGATCTCGAGCATAAAACCAAGCTGCTTGTTCATCTGTTAAAGCAGCCAGAAGCTACGCGTACCATTGTGTTTGTTCGTAAGCGTGAACGTTTACACGAGCTGGTAAGCTGGTTACATGATGCAGGGATTCGTAGTAGCTATCTTGAAGGTGAGATGGTGCAGGCTAAGCGTACTGAAGCGCTGAAACGCTTGGTAGATGGCCGAATCAATGTCTTAGTCGCGACCGATGTGGCCGCGCGTGGTATCGATATTGATGACGTCAGTCACGTCATCAACTTTGATATGCCACGCACCGCAGATACCTATTTACACCGCATTGGCCGTACCGCTCGTGCGGGCCGTAAAGGTATCGCGATATCGTTAGTTGAAGCGCATGACCATATCTTGCTGGGTAAAATCACCCGCTATGTCAATGAGCCGATAAAGATTCGTACCATCGATGAGTTGCGCCCGACTACGCGAGCACCAAGTGCAAAAGCGACAGGTAAACCGTCGAAAAAGGTGCTTGCGAAGCGCTCTGAGAACAAAGATAAAGAAGTTGAAAAGCCACGTGTGAAGAAACGTCATCGTGACATGAAAAACGTCGGCAAACGCCGCAAGCCGAGCGGTGAAGCAGCAACTACCGGTAAAGCTGAATAAATCGACACCCAGACAAAAAATCGCCTCCTAAAAAGGCGATTTTTTTGTTTATATAACGATTAATAACGCGTTGGAGATGAAACTAAGCTCTGATCAGTATAAAGCTAATGTTCACTCACGCTGAAAGGTGTTATTTCTTTCTATCTTTATAATTTTAAAAAGAAAACATGCTGTGTGAGTCTTGTCTCTTTTTTCTACCGGTGATTCAAAAGCGCCGGAACGCCGTTATTACAAACTTTCAGTAAAAGTGCGGGTAATCACGTCACGCTGCTGTTCAGGTGTCAGTGCATTAAAGCGTACCGCATAACCTGAAACACGAATGGTTAACTGCGGATAGTTCTCTGGGTGTTTAACTGCATCCTCCAGCGTTTCACGGCTTAGCACATTCACATTTAAGTGCTGCCCCCCTTCCACGCGAACCTGCGGCTTCATTTCCAATGGCACTTCACGATACGCAATTTCACCCAGCTCTTTCACCGCTACAACCTGATCTTCTACATAATCCCCTTTCGCGCACAGGCAACGCGCTTCTGCTTTCTCATCGTCCAGCAGCCAGAAAGAGTTGAGAAGTTGTGGATTGTTAGCCTGAGTAATCTGGATACCAGTAATCATGATTGAGCCTCCAAGGCATTGCATTGACTATTGCCAATCTGGTGAAGAAATCAAATAGAGGCGTTGGTATAGCATTGTTGAAGTGATGAAGATTTGACCTGCATCAATCTCATCGGGGCAAAAAAAATCGCTTTTATTATCTTATTGATTTATCTGAACAACATTGATCAACATTTGTTGTCTTTTTAAAATATTTTTACCCTTCTGCTCTTTAGCGAGAACAGCTAAGCTTAAGACATCGATTTTTGAAGGAGCTAAACATGGCTGAAAAGCTGAGCTGGCATGATGTGCTGGCAGAAGAGAAAGAGAAACCTTACTTCGTTGAAACCTTAAAACTTGTTGCCAATGAGCGTGCTGCAGGGATAACTGTTTATCCTCCCCAAAAAGATGTTTTTAATGCGTTTCGCTTAACTGAGCTGGATGATATTAAGGTTGTTATTCTAGGACAGGATCCTTATCACGGCCCAAACCAGGCGCATGGTCTGGCTTTTTCAGTGTTGCCGGGCGTTCCTACCCCGCCTTCCCTACAGAATATGTATAAAGAGTTGCAGCAAGATATTGAGGGCTTCCAAAAACCCAATCACGGCTTTCTCGAAAGCTGGGCTAAACAAGGCGTGATGTTGCTGAATACGGTTTTAACCGTAGAAGCGGGAAAAGCGCATTCGCATGCGCGTTTCGGCTGGGAAACATTCACGGATAATGTCATTGCAGCCATCAACCAACATCGGGAAGGTGTGATCTTTTTACTCTGGGGCTCTCACGCGCAGAAAAAAGGCAGCATTATCGATCGCGAGCGCCATCACGTTTTACAGGCTCCGCACCCTTCCCCGCTTTCAGCACATCGTGGTTTTTTTGGGTGTCAGCACTTTTCTAAAACCAACGCGATTCTGACTGAAGAAGGCAAAACGCCCATTAACTGGACACCTGTTCTGCCTGAATAAGCCAAATGCAAACGGCCGCGACAATGCGCGGCCGTCTAGCAATTTTCAGACGTAAACTCAGCCTTTGGCTTTTGCTACCGCAACCATTGCCGGACGTAACAGACGACCATTTAAGGTATAGCCGCGCTGCATCACTAACATGACGTGATTCGGTTCGAAATCTTCAGATTCCATCATTGACATAGCTTGATGCACTTCTGGATTAAACGGCACACCCGTTTCGCCAATGACTTCTACACCAAACTTACGTACTGCACCCAATAAGGATTTCAGCGTCAGTTCAATGCCTTCAATCATAGACGCCAGCTTCTCATCTTCTTTATTAGCCACTTCCATCGCACGCTCAAGGCTGTCGATAACAGGCAGCAGTTCGTTAGCAAATTTTTCTAACGCGAACTTGTGCGCCTTCTCTACATCCATCTCAGCACGACGACGAATATTCTCAATCTCTGCTTGCGCGCGCAGCTGCGCATCACGAACGCCGGTCTGAGATTGCGCTAATTCGGCTTCAAGTTGGGCGATACGCTCATCACGAGAATCCACCTCAACCGCTGTCTCCGCGTCCTGTGGTTGCTGCTGATCCTGCTCAATTTCGTCTGAGACTTGCTCGTTAGGGGTGTTATGTTCTTTACTACTCATGAATTTCTCCGCGTTTTGCACATTCATTTCGCTGGTTGGCTTATTATGGGGATCGGTTTGGCGGTTTCAAGGGAACCTATCACATTGCCTTGCCGTTTTAGCTTATAAGGAATACCCATTACATGAACAAACACTTTAACTGCATTGGTATCGTGGGTCATCCACGTCATCCTACTGCGCTCACCACCCACGAAATGCTTTGGCGCTGGCTAACAGCCAAAGGTTATCAAGTGATCGTTGAGAAGCAGATCGCGCAGGAACTTTCCCTGCATGATGTGCAAACCGGTACGCTTGCAGAAATCGGTCAGCAAGCCGATCTTGCGGTTGTTGTTGGCGGTGATGGAAACATGCTGGGCGCAGCGCGTGTACTGGCGCGTTATGACATTAAAGTGATTGGTATTAACCGCGGCAATTTAGGCTTTTTAACCGATCTCGATCCTGATAATGCTCAACAGCAATTAGATGAAGTGTTGCAGGGCAATTATTTTGTCGAAAGCCGCTTTTTGCTGGAAGCGCAGGTTTGCAGGCATGACTGTTCACCACGTATTGGTAGCGCGATAAATGAAGTCGTACTTCATCCTGGCAAAGTCGCACATATGATTGAATTTGAAGTCTACATTGACGAAGTATTTGCCTTTTCGCAGCGTTCAGATGGCTTAATTATTTCTACGCCAACCGGCTCAACGGCCTATTCACTTTCTGCCGGCGGCCCAATATTGACACCTTCTTTGGATGCCATTGTTTTAGTGCCTATGTTTCCGCATACCTTGTCCGCGCGTCCATTGGTGATTAACAGCAGCAGTACGATTCGATTACGTTTTTCATCACGGCGTAGTGACCTGGAAATCAGCTGTGACAGCCAAATTGCCTTGCCTATACAGGAAGGTGAAGATGTTCTGATCAGGCGTAGTGAGAATCACCTTAACCTAATCCATCCAAAAAATTACAGCTATTTCAATACGCTAAGCTCCAAACTCGGCTGGTCAAAAAAATTATTTTAAAAAATTGCGTGCCCTCTTTACTGGATAAAAAACCAGTTTATACTGTATGAAAAACCATATCTGTTTTTACATACAGGTGATTCTATGCTGGCACAACTGACCATCAGTAATTTCGCTATCGTTCGTGAGCTCGACATTGATTTTCAACGCGGTATGACAGCAATCACTGGTGAAACCGGTGCAGGTAAATCCATTGCCATTGATGCGCTGGGTTTATGCCTTGGCGGCCGTGCTGAGGCTGACATGGTACGTCAGGGTGCCAGCCGGGCCGATTTATGTGCCCGCTTCCAGTTAAAGTTATCACCTTCAGCCCAGCGCTGGCTGGAAGAGAATGATCTTGATGATGGCAACGAATGTCTGCTTCGCCGTATCATCAGCGCAGATGGCCGTTCACGTGGTTTCATTAATGGTACTGCTGTCCCGCTTTCTCAACTGCGTGATCTCGGCCAGTTGCTAATCCAAATTCATGGTCAACATGCTCACCAGCTGTTGCTCAAAGCCGATCATCAAAAACACCTTTTAGATGCTTATGCAGGTCATGACGATTTGCTACAGCGCATGCGCAGCCACTATCAAACCTGGCATCAGAGCTGTCGCACACTGGCACAGCATCAGCAGCTGGCGTTTGAACGCGAAGCGCGTCGCGAACTACTGCAGTATCAGTTGAAAGAGCTGAATGAGTTTGCACCGCAAGCGGGTGAATATGAGCAGATTGATGAAGAGTACAAACGCCTGGCTAACAGCGGTCAACTTCTTTCAACCAGCCAGCAGGCCTTACAACTGTTGGCTGACAGTGATGACAGCAATCTGAACAGCCTGCTTTATAGCGCTCGTCAGATGTTGTCAGAACTGGTTACGCTCGACGATAAAGTCAGTGGCGTATTCAATTTGCTTGAAGAAGCAGCGATTCAGCTCAGCGAAGCCAGCGATGAATTGCGTCACTACTGCGACAGCCTGGATCTTGATCCAAACCGCTTGTACGAATTAGAGATGCGCATTTCTCGGCAGATCGCGCTAGCGCGTAAACATCATGTCACGCCTGAAGGTTTACCTGAATTTCATCAGCAGTTGTTGGCAGAAGCAGAGCTGCTTTCGCAGCAAGAGAGTGATCAAGAGAGCTTGCAAACTCTGGTAACTGAGCACTATCAAGCTGCATTGCACAGCGCTGAGCAATTGCATGAACAGCGTTTGAAGTTCGCAAATGAATTGCAGCAGTTGATCACCCAAAGCATGCATATGTTGTCGATGCCACATGGCCGCTTCACTATTGAACTAATGTTTAATCCTGATCAGCTCACTGCTGATGGCGCCAGTCGCGTTGATTTCCAGGTTACGACTAACCCGGGTCAACCTTTGCAACCATTGGGTAAAGTTGCCTCAGGCGGTGAGCTTTCCCGTATCGCCTTGGCCATTCAGGTTATTACCGCGAAGAAAATGGAAACGCCGGCAATGATTTTCGATGAAGTTGATGTCGGTATCAGCGGACCTACGGCCGCGGTAGTGGGCAAGCTGCTGCGTCAGTTAGGCGAGTCTACTCAGGTCATGTGCGTGACGCATTTACCGCAGGTTGCGGGCTGTGGTCATCAACATTTCTTCGTTAGCAAAGAGACGGACGGTGAGATGACAGAAACGCATATGCAGCCGCTGGATAAGCGAGCCCGCCTACAAGAACTGGCGCGTTTACTGGGCGGCAGTGAAGTCACTCGCAACACGCTTGCTAACGCTAAAGAACTTTTAGCGGCCTAAGAAGGCACTTTTTTAACACAGCGCGGTCATATGCATGCTCTGTAGAGGTTCCCAATAGCGAAAAGGTTTATTATCATCGGCACCTTATGTCGCCAAAGTAATAAAGCCTGCCGCAAGCAGAGTTCAGATTTTGATGGCAACAAAAAGCCTGTTGAAAGGCGTTTGGCCCCAGAAAAGGAATGTATAAATGCGCTGTAAAACGCTGACTGCCGCGGCAGTGGTAATGTTAATGATGACCGCCGGATGTTCCACTTTAGAGCGCGTGGTTTATCGTCCGGATATCAATCAGGGTAATTACCTGGTTGCTAATGATGTGGCCAAGATTCATACCGGCATGACTCAGCAACAAGTTGCTTACACGCTGGGTACTCCAATGATGAAAGATCCGTTTGGCAGCAATGTCTGGTATTACGTTTTCCGTCAGGAACCGGGTCATGAAAGCGTAAAACAGCAGACGCTGACGCTTAACTTCGACGGTAATGGCGTACTCACTAACATTGATAACAAGCCGAACCTGACTCCAAAACGCGGTTAGTGTGGGATCAAGAATGATAAAAAAGGCGCATTTAGCGCCTTTTTTTATTTCGCTGGCTCGGGCCTGTAGAGAGTCATGCGGTGAGCAAGAAGATTTTATAGATTTACTTTTTGCTGCTTGCCCGCTCAGCACGTTGCCGACGCAACTCTTTGGGATCGGCAATCAGCGGGCGGTATATTTCAATACGATCACCTTCGTCCACGCTGTCACTTAGCTTTACAGGACGGCTAAAAATACCCACCTTATTACTACTAAGGTCGATCTCCTTACGCAACTCCAGTAACCCTGACGCTTTGATGGCCTGTTCTACCGTGCTGCCCTGCTCTACTTTAACGTAACGCAGATACTGTTTTTCAGGCAGCGCATAAACCACCTCAACGGAGATATCAGGCACTGTAAACCTCTTTGGCCCGCTGAGTGAAAGCCTGAACCATGCTATTAGCCAACTCTTTGAAGATGCGTCCAAAGGCCATCTCTACCAGCATGTTGGTAAATTCAAACTCCAGGCTTAATTCCACTTTACAGGCATCATCACCTAATGAGACAAAACGCCAGCCGCCAGTTAATTTACGAAATGGCCCATCAACCAGCTGCATGTGGATGCTCTGGTTGTCTGTCAGCGTATTAAGCGTGGTGAACGTTTTACTGATGCCCGCTTTCGAAACATCGACGGACGCTGTCATTTGATTCTCTGACGCATCCAATACGCGGCTACCGGTACAACCCGGCAGGAATTGGGGATACGCATCCACATCATTTACTAATTGGTACATCTGCCCGGCACTGAAAGGCACCAGCGCCGAACGACTAATCTGAGCCATAATGGTTCCTGTTCGTCACAAAACCGCTAAATAATAGCATTTTCAGCGGTTAAACAAAAATTCCTCGGTGTTTGGGTGTGCTAGAATATCCTGTTTCCTGACGCCCCGCTGGACAGGGGATGCGATAACCGACCAAGTGATGTAAAGTACTCAGCACTATGACAAAGAAAAAATCACACAAATCCGGTTCTGCCACAATTGCCATGAACAAGCGTGCCCGCCACGAATACTTCATCGAAGAAGAGTTCGAAGCAGGTTTGTCGCTGCAAGGATGGGAAGTTAAATCACTCCGCGCTGGAAAAGCTAACATCAGCGAGAGCTATATCTTGCTGCGCGATGGCGAAGCTTTCTTGTTCGGCTCGACCTTTCAACCCTTAGCTGTCGCGTCAAGTCACGTTGTTTGTGATCCAACACGCACCCGCAAGCTACTGTTGAAACAGCGCGAACTTGATTCGCTGTTTGGCCGAGTAAATCGCGAAGGTTATACCATCGTAGCCTTGTCGCTATACTGGAAAAACGCGTGGTGTAAATTGAAAATTGGCGTAGCTCGCGGTAAAAAAGAGCACGATAAACGCTCGGATATTAAAGATCGTGAATGGCAAATGGATAAAGCGCGCATCATGAAGAACGCCCGCCGTTAAACGCTGGATTCCGATGCGATTTTTTGCTAGTATTTGAAGTCTTGGGGCTGATTCTGGATTCGACGGGATTGTGAAGCCTTAGGAGCATGCCGAGGGGCGGTTTGCCTCGTTAAAAGCCGCAAAAAAATAGTCGCAAACGACGAAAACTACGCACTAGCAGCTTAATAACCTGCTTAGAGCCCTCTCTCCCTAGCCTCCGCTCTTAGGACGGGGATCAAGAGAGGTCAAACCCAAAAGAGATCGCGTGGACGCCCTGCCTGGGGTTGAAGCGTTAAATCCTATCAGGCTAGTTTGTCAGTGGCGTGTCCGTTCGCAGCTGACCGGCGAATGTAAAGACTGGACTAAGCATGTAGTGCCGACGGTGTAGTAATTTCGGACGCGGGTTCAACTCCCGCCAGCTCCACCAAAATTCTCCATCGGTGATTACCAGAGTCATCCGATGAAGTCCTAAGAGCCCGCATGGCGCAAGCCCTGCGGGCTTTTTTGTGTCTGTAACCATCCGAGACGATCCGTCTGAATTCAGTGATTATTAGTACACGTTTAGGTACACGCTATAATGTGGGCCAAAAACGTGTACCAGTTATGGACGGAAATCAGTCATGGCGCGGAATACACGCCCCCTCACCAATAACGAAATCCTTAAAGCTAAGCCTCAAGAGAAAGACTTCACGTTGCATGATGGCGACGGCGCGGGCATTAAGGCGATTACCGGCGGCGATGCGGTAGCCATCGATCCCAAATATCGCGATCCTTACTCAACGTATATACCGGCGGTGATTCTGGCGGTAAACAACAATCCGATGCGTTTCAGCGATCGCAGCGGCGGCGTATCACGTCGCCGGATAATCCTTACCTTCCCGGAAGTGATACCGGCTAAAGAACGCGACCCGCAGCTACTGGATAAAATCAGCACTGAGCTGGCCGTCATTGTTCGTCATTTGATGCAGCGCTTCGCGTCACCCGATGAAGCGCGCGAGATGCTGCAGGCGCAGCAGTCATCCGGCGAAGCGCTGGAGATAAAGCGACAGGCCGACCCGCTGGTCGATTTCTGTGGCTATCTGATGCCGTTGAGCACGCCCAACGGGCTGTTTATCGGTAACGCTAACATTCGCCCGATTAACCCTAAGCGCTATCTCTATCATGCGTATTTGTCGTTTATGGAATCGCGTGGGCATCAGCACCCGCTCAGCCTGACGGCTTTCGGCCAGGCGGTGCCGCTAACGTTGAAAGAGTATGAGCGAGTGCTGCTCAAGCGCCGGACGAATAACGGCATCCAGACCAACCTCACATTGCATGAGGACAGCGAGGCAGATTGGCTGCCCGCATGTAGCGCCTGACAAATCATCTAAAAAAAACTGGCTTAGCCCGGTTTTTTTAGATGATACAATTATCAATGTCAGCCAAGGTCAGCGATGAGCGGAAGCTTGAAGCTTTCTTATGACATGATGGAGGTATCACTAACCTCGCTACCTATTAATAATATGGGAGCAGAGCACTTACACTATAGACATAGTATTGCCAGCTACTCCTCTGAAACTAAATCCGATAAAGCATGATATTTTCGCTCCTGGAATGACATCCGGCCATTTTGAGCTATCAGTTAACGCACTGTAATGCACATAAATATTCTCGGGAAAATCGATGCATTGTATAAAGCAAAAGGACCCATGAACAGTCGAAACAGTTCCATGATAAGTTATTTTATTTCCTTCTGAATCTTTCATTTCTCCACGTACTTTATTCAGTACTGATGGAGGGTAAGGTATTTTTGCGAGTTCCAAAAACTCCTTTTTAGATTTTACAATGTCGCCATAAAGATATTCATGCCTTGCATAACTATATCTAGCTTCATAATGTGTATCACCAGTGGAGAAACTCCTCTTAAGGTGCGTTAAAATTTCTTCACGATTATCAAATTCATTTATACCAATGAGAAGCTTGGCAATTTCAAAATGAAGTGTTTTATTTATTGGGTGGTTGGAAATGGTATTTCGCAATAAATTAATGGCGTCAGTTTTTTTATCGGTAAAGTAGTATGATCGAGCCAAGCGAACAGCTGTATAAATACTGTCTTTATTCTTTTTAAATGAATGTTCAAGAGCCTTCAAAGCTCGTGGGGAATCTTTAATAAATTTCGAGTAATCAGACTCGAGCATCAGCAACTTATCATCCGATGGAAAAAGTTGAAGGCCCTTCTCAAGATTTGACTCCATTAGCTTTGTTAATTCACTTAAAACTTCATCATCATTTTCTGTATCGTTATCCTTGATAAATTCCATACGTTCTTTAATTTCTTCAAATAGAATTTGACCCTTTGTGAAGTATGGCAAGGAGTCTCTAGTTCCAGATAATGAACGATTCAAAATAGATAATGCGTCCTGCCTTAGTTTTCGCTTCTCACCATCTACATTTGATGACAATGCAAGTCGCCTATAAATGTTTGATTTAGTGTGTTGAAGAGTTCTTTTTAAAAGAGTACCTGGTTCTTCTTCTGCTTTAATAATGTAACCAAGGGCCGCTCTCAAATCTCCCCCTGGGTGATGTAATTCAAAAACAGCACGTTGATGATTAATCACAGAAGGATGAATACCAGCATCCTCTGCAACATTAAAGATAGAGTTAACTAATGATTTATTAGTAAATTCTTCTGCTAGTACTCTCCCCTTAATCATCTGTGATATTGCATGATTATCAGTATCGTAGCTTACATTCAAATACCTTATTATTTTTATAATCTGTTGGGATTTCTCCTCAGCAGTTGGTAACTTCTTTGCGAAGACAATATTTGCTATGTGTTGATGCCTGCTTTTATAAACGTAATCACCAATTTTGTAATCGTAGGTAACATTAACTATGTTTTCTAATGGAGCCATTAGCTTTTTATAAAACTCATTAAAGTTAACACCTTCAATTCTAGAGAGAAGCCCAGCCCTTACACCTATATCAAACCTATGCAGAGAACAAACATTCAAATATGCTACCTTTGCTTCAAATGGGTATATGTTTTCATATTCATCAATTATTATTTCTTCAAATGTTTTACCTTCTGTTGCCTCATGCAGTGCAACTAACAGTTGATTATTCAACTTGCTCTTTAAATACGAAAACCTTTCTGATTCAGCGAGCGTCCCCAAATACCCCAAGCAATTATATCTAGTTAGCTTATTAAGTAAGCTCTCAACTTCATTATTGTTCAAATCAAGCAAGTCAAATGAACTATTTAACTCTTGCTCAAAAAACTCTCCTTGAGTGTTCCACTCGTTAGTTCGACCTGATGTAATGAAAGTTATAGGGTAATTGAGTTTTTTTGCTTCTTTAATTAGCTCTAAAGATTTATCACCAAAATCTAAAATGTCATCTATAAATACATAAATCCGCTCTTTAATTAACAAGCTTGCTTCAAAAATAAGCTCCTTCCTAATTTCCGCGCCTTCACTGAGGAAAAAAGTTGGTTTATTGTATGTAATTCCAGTTTCCCACGCTGTTCTTTTTAAACAGACTGATTTTCCACTACCCGCATATCCTTTAACAACAAAAAACAAAGCCTTTTTCGCTTCTGCATTTTGGATATCAAAAACAGTGTTTTCAATAATCGAATCAATAATTTCTCTTGAAACATCATAAGCATTCATCAACCAACTGAATCCACGACTATTTCCTCTGTAAAACTTATTAGGTTCAACCGACTCTGAAGTTAAACCTGCGTGGATATGCAGCAATTCTCTTTCTATATACTGATTTAATTTTTCGCTCGGTCGATCATGAGACGCTATAAATTTATTGATAGTCGTGGTTGTTTCTGATAAAAGTTCGCTGAGTACCAAACTTGAAGAGGTAAAATGCTCACTCAATTTTTGCATAAACTCTACAAAAGTAAGAGGTAAACATTCGAATCGATTAGATGCCCAATACATTATATCTTGTTTTTCCAGGCTTGGGTCTACTAAAACATATTTAGGCCTTTCATTCGTGACTTCACTAACATCAAATATAAGATCCCTTACATTCTCATCAGAGATACTATAACCGCAAAATATGATTGTATGGCTGTAAGCAAGTTCTTTGAGTGTTGAAAATAATGAGACCCTATTTAATTTAAACTTATGATAATCATGACTTGAAAGGATTAAAGGAAGATTGTGATCATTTATTCTGGAAATGCAGCCATGCAACTTCAATAATGGAACAGAATTTTCATTAGAGAGAATAGATTGAATATCATCATTATCACCAACCACCCTTTTAAGGATTTGTGGTGCATTCTGGTTTGCTTTATAAGATTTCTCTACTAACTCATCATAATTTGTTGTAGCAATCGCTTTCCAGCGAATCTTTGTAATCAGTTCGTGGCCTATTGTAGGGATGAGATCATTGGTATGTTTCTTAATTAGCTCATGAACAGGGATCATTCCGGCTAAGTCTTTAGTCACAGCGCCAACATAGCTTAGATTTTTGCTTTTAGATTTACCTGACAAGAATTCGTCACAAATTAAATCTCTCAATCCGTTACCACTTAAACCCTTAAACTTTCCATCTTGCGACAGAGTACCTAAAGACGCTCCTGCACCTAAAAACAATATAGCTTTTCCACCCACGATCTGATTAATCAAATATTCACTTAGAAATTCCATGTCAAAGCACCCGATCAAACAAGATAAGTCATGATTATCTTGTATATTTGTCAATCAGGCAAATCCTAAATTTTGACTAAATTGCGATTGAAGGTTTCTTATTTATCATTAGATATCATATAGATATATCAGAGGGATTGTTATTATTGAAAAAAATTTGCATCCTCTTTATTGCTCTCAGTTGCTTAACACAGACTGATGTTCGCAACATCAGCTCCTAGCACAAAGCTGAACAGAGTTAACATGCAGCATCTGATAAATTTACATCATACATAGCTGCTTCGGTCGCTTTTATTATTGTGGCTAAGGTGATCACCCTCAGTGCACACTAGTGTACATCCCATCTCAAACCCTTCACTATTTAAATCGATGAATTTATTAAGTAAAAACCAAAATTGAACAGTGTGAATACTTTTCTCTCAAATCATTTTATTTTGGATTTAGCGCCGTGCATTCGTTATCATTGCTCTGCCGTTCCGGGGTATGAGATCTAATAATTGGTACACGCTTAGGTACACAACTAAAAGTTGAATTAGACAAAAACGCCTAAATACATGAGCTTGCGAGTTTTATTCAGATTCCGCCAGCCCAGAACTCTCCATCGGTGATTACCAGAGTCATCTGATGAAGTCCTAAGAGCCCGCACGGCGCAAGCCCTGCGGGCTTTTTTGTGTCTTAAATTAGCGCTGCGAAATCTGAATTTTCCTGAATAAATCCAAACTTTTTAGACACCTTGAGAAGTACCTCGTAAAATGTGATTGTTTTCGTGATGCCTAAACGACGAAAACCCAATGATAGCCATTGTCCAAACTCTGCCAATTTTTTCCAGTATCATCGTTTGTGTTATTGATACGAAAAGCGGCTGAAATAAGGTATAAAGCCGCATGAAAATCCCAAACAGAATCCAACCGCTGGTCGATGACGGCCTGATAGACGAAGTGCTCCAGCGTCTAAAAAGCGGCAAAGAAGCAGACGTGTACACTGTCTTATGTGGTGACAAAATCCAGTGCGCCAAAGTGTACAAAGAAGCAACGCAACGTAGCTTTAAGCAAGCCGTGCAGTACCAGGAAGGTCGTAAAGTCCGTAATTCGCGTAATAGCCGTGCAATGCAAAAAGGTTCCAAATTCGGACGCAAGCAGCAAGAAGAGTCCTGGCAAATGGCAGAGGTCGATGCGTTGTTCCGTCTGGCTAACGCGGGTGTGCGCGTACCACAGCCTTATATGTGTATCGACGGCGTCTTACTGATGGAGCTGGTCACGGATGTTGAAGGTATGGTCGCTCCTCGTCTTAGCGATGTGACCTTAACAGAAGAAAGTGCCATTGCTGATTTCGATACCATGATTCGCAATATTGTGCGCATGTTGTGTGTAGGCATCGTACATGGCGACTTATCAGAATTTAACGTGTTGCTCGATGCGAATGGCCCGGTAATTATCGACTTGCCGCAGGCGGTAGATGCCGCGGCTAACAACCATGCTCAATCAATGTTTGAACGCGATGTGAATAACATCACCGCTTATTATGGTCAGTTCGCACCACAATTATTGCAAACGCGTTATGCGAAAGAAATTTGGCTGTTATATGAAGATGGAAAATTAACGCCAGAAACACCGCTAACCGGTCTCTTCGTCGAAGAGAATCACACAGTGGATATGGATTCGTTGATGGATGAAATCATTGCAGCGGAAGATGAGTTTTACGAGCGGCAGCGCGCAAATAAAGAGCGAGACGATGAATAAATGCCAGAACGATATGCGTCGCTGAGGTGCTTTAGCAGCAGAAAAGAATCGTGGAAAGAGAAGCAGCCAGACGCTGAATACACGCAATCTGCTCCAGTCGAATTAAGCTATCTCATTTAAAAAAGCCCGTGAAAGCGGGCTTTTTTGTCTTTGATACCCACAGTAACTTTTAGCCAAAGCAGCGTTGTAAACTGAGATGTGGGCTTGCTAATACACGAGCATCACCCGTAAAAGCTTTAATCGCTGGTGCCATAGAGACTTGTGCCAATGCAACATTATCTGCCCCCTCATCTAATGCTTTTTTGATCGCTTCAGCTATTAACGCAAGATAGTTATCTCGATCGCCTGATTTAAAGATCTGCCATGCTTCCGATACCAGTCGTACTTCAGGCTGTAACCGTGTCGTATCTCGACAAAAAAGGGCTGTCGTGGTCGCTAATGTAGACGGTGCGGCATAAAGCACCACCGACTTTCCGGGACGATCACCTAATACATCTGCCAACATTTGATCGGTTCGGTACACTGCGCATCTCTTTTCCAAACAAGGGAAATTTTCAGCTACTGCACCCAGCGTTGAACAGGTGATCAAAACGGCGTCAAAATGAGGCATTATCGATTGAATAAAAGAGACCAATTGCTGCTTTAGTTCCACCGTCAATCTGCCTGCCCGCTCAGCTTCAGCCAACCAGTGTGGCACGACAAGATGACTTAAATGAATAGCGGGAATGTTGAGTTTACAGGCAGCGTCGTCAAAAATAGCGATATTACTCGCGGCGGTATGTAAGCAGGCTACAGCCATTAGATTTCCCATTCATTGAGTGCGTTACGCTAGTAAAACATCAATGGACGATATTCAACTTCATCAAAAGTTGCAACAATATTATCAGGTTAACTTTGCGCTTTTTAATCAAGCGTAATATTAAAGCCATACCAATGATTAATTTAGAATATCAATTTTATTGTCGTTATTAACGCCTAAACTAACCCCCCTAACCTCTTAACGACTGGTAGATAATATTTGTGATTTTCTCGCCTACGGTTACATCATCTATTTGTAACTCTTCCTGTAAAACCTTTTCACGTTTTAACCGCATTGGATCGCGATCGTTGACAATATTTTCCACAAACCGTGCAATATCCTTTTCATTCCTTGCCACATCATAGGCATCATAAATGAAATCTGCGGTTTTATTCAGTCCGTAACACGTTTTATGGGTTAGATAAAGAATGGGTTTTTTCGAGGGGAGGTATTCAAGTAAAAAAGATCCCATATCAGCAATAAGCGCATCAGATTGGGAGAATGAAGATTTATAATCATGACTGAAGTCCCAGCTAACATTATTCCGGGCCTTTGAGATATCAACGAGCTTTTTGTAGTTATCCTGAGTCTTTTGACTTGCCACATTCAACCACTGTTTTAGCAAAGGATGAGGACGAATGATCACATGAACATCATCACGTTCAATCAGTTTTATCATGGCTGCATGATAAATATTAAATGTGCTGTACATCTTCCGGTTTCCCGGCAGGATAAAATGGGGTGTCCAAAGAAACGTTTTAACCTTCCCCTTCGTTTTATTCTCTTCATCAAGACCATAACGGCGATCATAATAATCAAATTTAGGATGCCCCGTGACATAGACATGCTTATTACCTGCATGGCATTGAGACGCAAACTCTTTTCTGTGTCTTTCGGAGCGAGAGAAAATCCATGTCGCTAAATTTTGACATAGCAAATTGTATTGATACACCATGGTTTCTTCACCGATGCCTGTATCGAGCGCATAAGGAATATAGGCAATTTTAACGCCACGCTGATACAGATATTCGCTGCGAAAAGCTTCTGGCCTCGCTTCATCATAAGGATTCTGCAGGAAAACGACATCAGGCTGGCGTGAATCCAGCGAATAATCCTCGAAACCAATGTAATCGAGCGACCTCTCTTTGAGTATGCCGCGCTGGATATCACCCCTTAGATCGGTGGCGTTGAAGTTCAGATAGGGCACAACAACAATACGACAATCAAAAGCGGGATTACTGCGCATAGCATCAATCACCGATTCAAAATTTGTCCATCCTGGCGGCCACTGGAAGTAAAAGTCCACTTTGATTGGGCCAGAGGGTGAAGGTGATAATTTTGCAGGAGAGATGATTTCGTGTAATGGCTTGTTAAACTGCGAGCGACAATCACTATTTTCGCTCATGCTTTTATCAGTAAAAGGGCTGCCGCTAGTGGGGAAAATGCCTAACCATAAATCCCGATGCATACCTGTGTGCCAGTTTACGTCCAAAGCATATTCTTGCTCACTTTTTCCCTGAAGCAAGGCTTGTAATCCACAGCGGTAATTGGTTAATAACGAGGTGTAATAATCTTTATTAACCACGTAGGCACAGGCAGATCCCGCAACATTAACGCGGACCAGATAATCAACCGTTTTAACCGGCGTGACTTTATAGTAATTTGCAGCGAAGAGCGCAACACTCCATTTTATCTTCGATAATGCATTGAGAAAGCGATTTATATTTTCATAATTAATTTCACACTCATTAAAACAAAAATCATCCTCAATGATAAAAGCATTATGCCAACCCTGCGTTTGCGCCATCTCTACTGCATTAATATGTGCTTGAGTCCGATGACAAGCTGAAGATTCACCTGATGGCGTTTCAATACGAACAATTTTATCATCAGGTACCCCCAAAGCACGCAATTGGTCAGCGAGGAACGCCCAGCGGCCTTGATCTCCATCAAGTATTATTAATATGAATTTATCAATAACCTGCCAGTTTATCATCGTCATAATGCCATCATATCTTTTACAGTTAATAAATATCACCTGCGGGCAAGCCTGATACTGGCTTACTCACTGAAATGACGTGCCTATTCACCTAAAGCGACAAAGCGGGTTAAAACTTAAATTCCCCTATTAAAAAAGACAAACCCATTCAACCGTTTAAAAGAGTGGAACACGATTTTTTTATTTTAACCACCCTTATTAAATATACGTTCACGCAAAGATCCGAAACTTTTCTGTTTACTCAAACTGATTGAAAAAAAGATTGATAACTCTCATTAAAATAAAATCGTGCCACCGGCTTATGTTATTAATGCGCTAAGAATGTCTAACAGAAGTATGCATTTTTTCTCGGCTCTATTACGCTTGTAGCGTTTGAACGTAATGTCTGCCCACTCGCTTATAACTGCATCGTCATCCTTATACCTTTTTTGCATATCATTAGCCTATTTTCGACTATTCTTCGTCTCGGCCCTTTCGTACACTCGCGTTACTTTTTTTAGGCAAGGAAATTTCATGAAAACAATAATTCCATCACTGCTGGCAATGACGCTGGCTGCAGCCTTCACAGCCCATGCCGCCACGCCAAAAGATACGCTGGTGATTGCTCAATCAACTGATGATGCCGACAGTTTTGATCCGGCCAAAGGTTTTGAACTTACCACCGTGCAGGCTTTTACCAATATCTATCAACGTCTGGTGCAGTCTGATCCGCAAAATCCTATCGATCTGCAGCCGACATTAGCCACTTCCTGGCAAGCTGGCAGCGACAATCGCAGTATGACGTTTGAGCTGCGTAAAGATGCGAAATTTGCCAGCGGCAATCCGCTGCGTCCAGAAGATGTGATCTTCTCGTTGGGTCGCGTGGTCAAGCTGAACCTTGATCCTTCTTTTATTCTTACCCAGCTCGGCTGGAACAAAGACAACGTTGATACTTTCCTGAAGAAAGTCGATGACAATCATGTTCAGATTAGCTGGAGTGCTAACGTCAGCCCAACATACGTTCTGAGCCTGCTTTCTGCGCCGGTTTCATCCATTGTTGATGAAAAAACGGTGATGGCGAATGCAAAGAATGGTGACTTCGGTAATCAGTGGTTAGCAACGCATTCAGCAGGCAGCGGTCCTTACCAGATCCGCAAAGTCGTTCTGCATGAAGTGGTGTTGCTGAGCGCCAATCCAACCTCACCTGCAGGTGCGCCAAAGCTGAAAAACATTTTAATTAAAAACGTACCGGAACCCGCTGCTCGCCGTCTGTTGCTGGAGCAAGGTGATGCGGATATTGCCCGCAACCTGGGTGCTGACCAGATTGCTTCACTTAAAGGTAAAGCTGGCGTGAAGACCGAAGCCATTCCAATGGCGTCGCTTTACTATATTCAGTTCAATATAGGCGCCAATGATACGCTGAAAAATCCGGCGTTTTGGGAAGCAGCGCGTTACCTGTGGGATTATAACGGCATCGCCAATGACTTGCTGAAAGGCCAGTTTGATGTGCATCAGACTTTCCTGCCGAAAGGTTTCCTCGGCGCGCTGAACGATACGCCCTACAGCTATGATCCTGAAAAAGCCAAAGCGATTCTGAAAAAAGCGGGTTTAAACAACGTCTCCTTTACGCTTTCTACCAGCAATCAACCGCCATACCTTGATATCGCGCAAGCGTTACAAGGCAGCTTCGCCAAAGGCGGCGTGAAAGTGGACGTGGTGCCGGGATTAAGCTCTGAAGTCTCTACTAAAGTAAAAGCGCATCAATACCAGGCTACGCTCAATGCATGGGGTTCCGACTATTTCGATCCGAACACCAACGCCGCTTCTTACGCTTATAACCCGGAAGATGGCAGCAAAACCCTGGCTTATCGATCAGACTGGCATATCCCGGAACTGAATAAGCAGGTATTAGCCGCAACCGCTGAAAGCGATCCAGCGAAGCGCGTTGCATTATATGAAGCTATGCAGCGCGAAGTGCTGAAGAACTCGCCGTATGTGATTGGTATGCAGGCGAAAAACCTGATTGCTCTGCGTGATAACCTCAAAGGCTATGTACAGGGCATCAACCCTGACATGGTTTACTACTCGCAGGTTACGAAGTAATGGCAAATTCTGCCCACTCTGCCGGGTTCGCCCGGCATTTTTGGCAGCGTGCCGGGCGCGTTTCCACCAGCTTGCTGTCGCTGCTGGTGACGTTGCTCGGCCTGCTCGCCTTCACCTTTATGTTGTCGCACCTTTCACCGATCGATCCGGTGCAGCAGATTGCGGGCGATCACGCCAGCGAAGCGACCTATGAGCAGGTACGCCACGAGCTGGGTCTGGATCAGCCAGTATTAATGCAGTTCTGGCACTACATTGAGCATTTGGCGCGGGGCGATCTGGGTGTGTCACGGTTGACTAACCAGCCGGTCAGCAATGATTTGATGCAGACTTTCCCGGCGACGATTGAACTGGCCAGCTGCGCAATGATCTTCGCGGTAGTGTTTGGTGTTAGCCTGGCGTTACTTGCGGCATGGAAGCCAGGCAGCATCATCGATAACATCGCTCGCTTTATTTCACTGTTGGGCTATTCAGTGCCAGTGTTCTGGCTCGGCCTGCTGGGCATGCTGCTCTTTTACGCCGTGCTGCATTGGTCAGCCGGACCGGGACGACTGGATGATATCTGGGTTTATACGCTGGAGCCAAAAACCGGTTTTGTGTTGATCGACAGCTGGCTGTCGGGCGAGCCGGAGATGTTCCGTAATGCGATTGCGCACTTATGGTTGCCGGTAGTGATTTTGGGCCTGCTGGCGATGGCAGGTATTACGCGCCTGTTGCGTGCTGCACTGCTGGAAGAGAGCAGTAAAGAGTATGTGACGCTGGCTCGCGCCAAAGGTGCCGGACGCGTTCGTATCCTGCTGCGTCATATCTTTCCCAACGTACTTGGCACGCTGGTCACGGTGATTGCCCTTTCCTACGCCACGCTGCTGGAAGGTTCAGTGCTAACCGAAACCGTGTTTGCCTGGCCTGGCGTCGGTCGTTACATGACCAATGCGCTGTTCTCCGGCGATGTGCCCGCAATCTTGGGTGCCACATTACTGATTGGCGGCTGCTTTATTTTAATTAATGCGCTGGCGGATGCCCTTACCTGGTTAACCGATCCGAGAACCCGATGACGCAACAACTCTCTGAACTTGAAACTGTGCGGCCTCGACGCCGCCAACGCCGCGTCACCTCATTAACGATTGGTCTGACGTTAGTGGCGATCCTGATCCTGATGGCGCTGCTGGCTCCGCTGCTTTCGCCTTACGATCCCAACCTGCAAACCATATCGAATCGCCTGCTGCCGCCTTCCGCGCTGCACTGGTTCGGCACTGACGGCTTTGGTCGCGATTTGCTGTCCCGCGTGATTTACGGTGCGCGTCCAACACTACTGCTGGTGTCGTTGATTTTGATTCTAACCATCCCGGTTGGTCTGCTGATTGGCATCACCGCAGGTTACGTCGGTGGCTGGACGGAGCGTGTGCTGATGCGCATCACCGATATCTTCCTGTCGCTGCCCAATCTGGTGATTGCACTGGCGCTGGTGTCAATTATGGGGCCGGGATTAATGAACGGCGCGCTGGCGCTGGCGCTGACCAGTTGGCCACCGTTTGCTCGCCAGGCTCGTGCTGAAACGCTGGCGCTGCGCCGCAGTGATTACCTTGCCGCCGCACGTATGCAGGGCATTACCGGCTTCCGCCTGATGTTTGGCCATATTCTGCCACTTTGCATGCCGACAGCGGTGGTGCGAGCGGCCCTGAGTCTGGGCGGCATTATTCTTTCTGCTGCTGGCCTCGGCTTTCTCGGCATGGGCGTACAGCCGCCAACGGCTGAATGGGGTTCAATGGTCGCGGAAGGCAGTAAAGTCATTTTCGACCAATGGTGGGTTGCTGCCGCTCCGGGCGCCGCGATTCTGTTCGCCAGCCTCGCTTTTAATCTGACAGGCGACGGCCTGCGTGACCGACTGGATACCCGACATGCAAAATAATGTCTTACTTCATGCCGAGTCGCTCACTATTCGTAGCGATGATGCGCTGCTGGTAGATAACATCAGTTTTACCCTTGGCCGTGAGCGCGTGGCGCTGGTGGGCGAATCTGGCTCGGGTAAATCTCTGACTGCTCGCTCCTTGATGGGCCTACTCTCCCCTGCTCTGCATTTACAGGCAAAACAGCTGCAAATAGCCGGAGAAAACGCGCTGAAGTTACGTGAGCGAGACTGGAATACGCTGCGTGGCAACCGCGTTGCGATGGTGATGCAAGATCCGAAATATGCCCTCAATCCTACCCGCACAATCGGCTGGCAAGTTGAGGAGCCGCTGCTGCTGCATCGCCGCCTCAGCCGCGCTGAGCGTAAAGAGAAAGTGTGCGAAATGCTCAATGCAGTGGGATTACCTGATCCACGTCGACTGATGCAAAACTATCCTCACCAGCTTTCTGGCGGCATGGGCCAGCGCGTGATGCTGGCGATCGCCTTGATCACCGATCCCGATTTCCTGATTGCTGATGAACCGACATCCGCACTGGATCATGCTATGCGCGATCAAGTGCTGGCGCTGATCCGTGGTTTAGTCGAAGCGCGCAATATGGGTTTGTTGCTGATCAGCCACGATCTTCAGCAGGTTTCAGAGCACTGCGAACGCGTGATGGTAATGTACAAAGGCCAACTGCTGGATACGCTGCCGGCTAATGAGCTGCCTAACGCCACCCATCCTTATACGCGCACCTTGTGGTCGTGCCGCCCGAGCAAAGCTACGCATGGCCAAACGCTGCCGGTGTTGGATCGTGCTGCGCTGGAGGTGAATCGTGATTAATTTGCAGAACCTGAGCGTAGCGCACAAGCAGGGTTACGAGCTGCGTACCGTGGTGCATGATGTCAATCTCCAGGTTGAAGCGGGTGCCTGCTTTGGTTTGGTTGGCCCATCCGGCTGCGGTAAATCTTCGCTGCTGTGGGTTATGGCCGGACTCAATCCGCACTGGCAAGGCAAGATGCAGCTGGCGGGTAAAGATGTTGCGCCGGGTAAACCGTTTACCGGCGAATTGCGTCGCGACGTACAGATGGTTTTTCAAGATCCCTACGCCTCGCTGCATCCGCGTCACCGCCTGCGTCGTACCCTTGCCGAGCCGTTAAAATTGCTGAGGCGCGACAACATTGACGATCGTATCAATCAAGGCTTTCGCCATGTTGGCCTGGATCCGGCACTGGCGGATCGCTATCCGCATCAGCTTTCAGGCGGTCAACGTCAGCGTGTAGCGATTGTACGTGCGCTGCTGCTTGAGCCGAAGATCCTGCTGTTAGATGAGCCGACGTCGGCACTCGATATGTCGGTACAGGCTGAGATCCTTAACTTGCTAAGCGATCTGAAACGCCAGGATGGCTTAACCATGGTGTTGGTGAGTCACGATCCTGATGTGATCGATCACATGTGTGACAGCGCGGTACGCATGGCGCAGGGCCGCATCATTGAGCAGATCGGCGCGTAGTACTTGAAGCGTGGTCCAATTTCGTCGTAGGGTAAAATCCCGTAAACGGAATGCTGAGGACCACGTGTTTTCGATTCAACAAGAACCTTTCTCACCCTGCGCTGCCACGTTAATTGCCGCGTTAGATCACTGGCAAAACGCCCTTTACCCGCCCGAAAGTCAACATTGCACCGACCTCACGGCGCTCGCAGACGATGAGCTGATTCTGCTGATGGCGCGAGATACACAAGGCCGCGCAGTGGGATGTTTGTCGTTAATGATTCAGCCAAACGGTTTTGGTGAATTAAAACGTCTGTTTGTTGCACCCGAGATGCGTGGACAAGGTGTGGCAGAACAGTTGATGTCCGACATTGAAACGCAGGCGCGTGACGCCGGTTTACAGCAACTCAGACTGGAAACCGGCCTACATCATCACGCCGCGCTGCGATTTTACCAGCGTCTGGGCTATCAACGCTGTGCAGCCTTTGCGCCTTACGGTGACGATCCACTCGGCGTCTATCTCAGTAAAACGCTTTAATACGCCATTCCGCCCCGCTTCTCTGTGCGTTAGCCAGATTGAATGATGAGAAAGTCGCGGTTTAACGCCTTCATGCAAACGCGAAGCCGTAACGGCTATACTCGCGGCATTGATGACATAAAAGGAGTGAAAAATGACGGTTAAATTACGCCCGCTGGAAAGGGAAGATCTGCACTTTGTTCATCAACTGGATAACAACGCCAGCGTGATGCGTTACTGGTTTGAAGAGCCTTATGAGGCGTTTGTTGAGCTTTACGATCTCTACAACAAGCACATTCACGATCAAACTGAACGTCGCTTTGTGGTTGAGCATGATGGGCAAAAAGCCGGGCTGGTGGAGTTGGTTGAGATCAATCATGTCCACCGCCGCGCAGAGTTTCAGATCATCATCGATCCTACGCATCAGGGCAAAGGTCTCGCCAGCCAGGCGGCTAAGCTGGCGATGGATTATGGTTTCTCCGTGCTTAATCTTTACAAGCTCTATCTGATTGTTGATCAGGAGAACGAGAAAGCGATCCACATCTACACCAAGCTGGGTTTTGAGATTGAAGGCGTACTAAAGCACGAATTCTTTATCAACGGCGAATACCGCAACACCATCCGCATGTGTATTTTCCAGCACCAGTATCTGGAAAAGCATAAAACGCCAGGCGGCATGCTGCAACCTACCGCGCAGTGATTAACCGCGCGCGCCAACCGGGTTCATAAACGGACGTGGATGCTCTGGTTTAAGGTTGTACATGCCGCCATAGAAAGGATCGACCAGCAGCCAGCCAGGGAATCCGCCCAGCGGAATGTTACCTAACAGATACCAGAGGTTGGCGCGCGCCTCGATAGGCATCGTCACCGGCACATAGCCAGGACTTTCCAGCATCAGCAGATAATGTTTTTTACCGAAGTAACGGCCGGTTGATTTTTCCAGCTCAACGGTTTGCGGCGTGAATCCCTGAGCAACCGCGCGGCCGTTCTCATCCTGCACCGTGAAGCGTGCGCCCTGCGGCAGGGAATCGATGCGTACCGATTGGGTTTCGTTGCCGACAATGGTGGCACAACCGCTAAGCAGTAGTGCAGCGGCCAAAGCCAGAATTCGCTGTTTCATGAAGGGATCCACTAAAAGGTCAGGAAGCACAGTCTAAACTGCCCTTCCCGCCTTTTCACGCGTCTCAATCGCGCTATCATCGCCCGATTCTGCTGCCTTATTGCGGTTGACAACGGTGCGCGATAGCCGCGATGTCTTTCGGCGAGGTGCGACAGCAACCGCCAATGAGACGTGCGCCAGCGTGTTGCCATTCCGGTAATTTGTCATGCAAGGTGCAGCCCGAAGGCGCGGAGTGCCAGGTTTTGCTGCTGGCATCATATTGCTCGCCAGAGTTAGGATAAACCACCAGCGGTTTGTCGGTTAACGCCTGAAGCTGTTTCAGCGCAGGCGTAACGCTTTCCAGTGCCACGCAGTTAATCCCCAGCGCCACCACTTGCGGCTGTGCATCAAGATAGGCCACGACCTCGCTCAACGGGGTTCCATCACTGATGTGTTCCGCATCCCGCAGCGTGAATGAAAACCAGGCCGCGCTGTCAGGAAATTCCGTCAGCAACTTCACCAGCGCCTGAGCTTCAGCAAACGAAGGCAAGGTTTCACATGCCAGCAGATCCACGCCCGCTTCCAGCAGCGCTTTCACGCGTGGTCGGTGAAACGCCAGCATTTCCGCTTCCGGCAGTGCGTAATCACCGCGATACTCTGAGCCATCAGCCAAATAAGCGCCGTAAGGCCCAACTGAACCCGCCACCAGCAGCGTCTGGTGCGCGCTTTGCTGCGCAAGGTAATCCTGACGAGCACGTTTCGCCAGCTCAACGCTTTGCGTAATCAGCGCCAGCGATTGTGTTTCATCCAGACCTCGCGCCGCGAAACCCTGCGGCGTCGCTTGATAGCTGGCGGTAATCGCACAGCGCGCCCCGGCGGCGAAATAGTCATAATGCACCTGATAAATCAGCTCAGGGTTTTCCATTAATACCTTGGCAGACCACAGCGCATCAGCCAGATTGCAGCCACGCGCTTCCAGTTCAGTGGCCAGCGCGCCATCCAGAATCAGCGATTCAGATTCCGTTAGCGCCTGCGCGACAGGATTAAGCGACATCGTTGGCCTCCTCAGCCTCAGGGAATTTTTTATTTTTGTGCGTTATATGGTATGCGCCATAGCAAAGCAGCACAAACGGAATGCCGCACCATAAGGCGATGCGTTGAGTGGGATCGAATGCCAGACCTATACAGGCCATCAGGCAAAGCAGGAAGCCAAGAATCGGCGTCAGCGGATACAACGGTGCACGGTAAGCCAACGCGTTAAGCGACTTGCCTTGTTGGAGATGATGACGGCGGAACATGAAATGCGATGCGCAAATACTCAGCCATACTGCAACCACCGCAAAACCGGAAATCGCTGACAACGCCACGAACACCGTGTCTGGCGCAATCACGCTGGAAAACAGCGCTAACAGCCCGCCAATCATACTCATCGTGATAGCGAACAGCGGCACACCGCGTTTATTTACACGGGCAAAGGCGCGCGGCAGCGTGTTCTCATTGGCCAGCGACCACAACATACGACCTGACGCGTAAAGTCCCGAATTGGCGGCTGACAGAATCGCCGTCAGGATCACAAAGTTGATGATATCCGCCGCCCAGGGAATACCGATTTTCTCAAAAACCAGCACAAAGGGGCTTTTCACAATGCCCGCCTGATCCATGGGAATCAGCGCCGCCAACACCAGCACCGTACCGATGAAGAAGATGATCAGGCGCGCCACGGTGGTGCGAATCGCCAACGGCAGGACTTTCTGGGGATTCTGCGTTTCGCCCGCTGCAATACCGATTAGCTCGGTGCCGGAGAAAGCAAAGTTTACCGCAACCATGGTCATCAAAATGGGTAACACGCCATTTGGCAACCAGCCATGCGCGGTGAGGTTACTCAAACCCGGCGCGGCCGTGCCATCTTTCAGCGGGATAAAGCCGAACATCGCGCCCGCCCCAAGAATGATGAAAGCAATAATCGTGATCACTTTGATCAGTGAGAACCAGAACTCTCCTTCCGCAAAGAAGCGAGTTGAGATGACATTCAACAGATAAATGGCGATACAGAAGACTAAACACCAGATCCAGACTGGCACCTGCGGGAACCAATACTGCATGCAAAAACCCGCGGCCGTCAGGCTTGAACCCAGCGCCACCGTCCAGGTCAGCCAGTAAAGCCAGGCCACGGTATAACCGGTTGCCGGGCTAAGATAACGCGCAGCGTAAACGTGAAATGCGCCTGTTTCGGGCATTGCCACCGACAGTTCGCCAAGGCACACCATCACCAGCCAAACTACGAAAGCGCCAATCAAATAGGCCAATAATGTGCCTGCTGCGCCCGTGGTTGAAATAATGTAGCCGGTGTTAAAAAACAACCCAGTACCGATTACACCGCCCAGCGATAGCATCACCAGGTGGCGCGCTTTCATGGTTCTTTTAAAGGGATCCTGTGAAGGATTATTTTGCTCGCTCATAACTTTATCCGTATGGACGTCTAAACATCTATATCGAACAGCGTTATACGCGTCACAGCCAGGAATTGCAACGTGATGAAAGGTAAGGATTTGACAGCAGGCGGGTCAGAGCCCCGTCGCGGCGGGGCCTGATGCGTTAGCCAAAAACACTTTGCAGGTAGCGTTCAAGCGCCATGCGTGAACTGAAACCATGAGGAATACCATAATGTTCCTGCGAATCACCCGCCAGATAGAGCGGAAATTGGGTGTAATGATCACAGGTTTTCATTTCTGATGCCGGTTCAGCAAAAGGTTGGCTTTTCTCTTTTAGCGTCGGATGAATGACCAGCGCCGTGCGCCCCATTCGCGCTTCGCGATTAACATAAACGTAGTTGTCACCACGACGATATCCGTACGCGCGTGGCGTGATTTCATCCACTTCGAAACCCGCTTTTTCCAGTACGCGCGCTACCTCATCTGGTCGTAAATACATGCTTAATTCTCTCCTCTTCAAAAGCCTCGCAACCTTACAACAGCATGACAGACCTGGCGTTCGGAATTTTCCCTAAAGGCCACTCTCGCGTCTCGTTTAGCAAAAGGTCGTCTACACTCAGTATTACGTTTTAAATCAAAGGGAGCCAAAAAATGTTTAATCGAACCAGCAAAAACGATGACATTGATATTAATCAGGATGTGAACGAGCTCGCAGATTCACTCGAAGCATTGCTGAAATCTTACGGCAGCGATGCAAAAGATGAAGTGACCAACGCCCGCAGCCAGGCAGAGACACTGCTTAAGCAAACGCGCGCTAAACTCAATGGCAGCGGAAATCGCGTATCCCAGGTCGCACGCGACGCAGGCTATCAGGTTGACGCTTACGTGCATGACAAACCGTGGCATGGCGTGGGTATCGGTGCAGCAGTAGGTATCGTGCTGGGTGCGCTGCTGGTTTCTCGCCGCTAACACCTAAAGTATTGACTAAGCCTCGCATTTTGCGGGGCTTTTTTATGCCTGTTTTTTGACCTGATCTCTTTACAAAATAATTTTTCAAATGCGGAAGGCGCATGGCAACTGGCGTTAGCCGCTTTCTGGCAGTGCAAATCTCAAATCCCTATATATAGTGCGCTTGATCTCCACAAACACTACATCTAGTATTTAGCTCATCAGCACGACACAAGATGTCAGCAAGGACGAAGCCCACAGCAAACGGTATTTGCTTCGTATCTCGCGACCTGAACCCTTTACAGAGAGGAATACGAATCATGCGCATTATTATTTACACCAAAAACAATTGTGTCCAGTGTAATGCCACTAAAAATGCCATGGATCGTAACGGCATCGATTATCAGTTGATCAATCTCGATAGCCAACCCGAGGCTATCGACAACCTAAAATCGCTGGGTTATCGCCAGGTTCCAGTGGTTATGGCGGATAACGATCACTGGAGCGGTTTCCGTCCCGATAAAATCGCCAGCCTCCGTCAGCTTGCCGCTATCGGCGGATAACGTCATGTTCCCACTGGTCTATTTTTCCAGCCAGTCGGAAAACACCCATCGATTCGTGACCCGACTGGGCTTGCCCGCCCGCCGCATTCCGCTTGACGCGAAACAACAGTTGCACATCGACCAGCCTTATATTCTGGTGGTGCCCAGCTATGGCGGCGGGAGCAGCCGTGGCGCTGTACCCAGGCAGGTCATTCAGTTTCTCAATGATGAAGCTAACCGACGCGGTATTCGCGGCGTCATTGCTGCCGGTAACCGCAACTTCGGCGAAGGATATTGCCTTGCGGGCGACATCATTGCGAAGAAATGCCAGGTTCCCCGTCTCTACCGATTTGAATTGATGGGAACCCCCGAAGATATCGCTAATGTAAAAGCGGGAGTAACCCAATTTTGGCAACAACAGACACCCTCAATAATCTGACGCTGGATTATCATTCGCTCAATGCCATGCTGAACTTGTACGATGCCGATGGCCGTATCCAGTTCGACAAAGATCATGAAGCGACGCGCCAGTTTTTCCTGCAGCACGTTCAACCTAACACGCTCGCCTTTGATTCGGCCGCTGAGCGTTTGCGCTACCTGGTGGCGGAAGGTTACTACGAAGCAGATGTGCTTAATCAATACGATTTCACTTTCTTGTGTGCTATCCACGACGAAGCCGATGCCTGGGGTTTTGAGTTCAAAACTTTTCTCGGCGCCTGGAAGTATTACACCAGCTACACGTTGAAAAGCTTCGATGGCAAACGCTATCTGGAAACCTTTGAACAGCGTGCTTGCATGGTGGCGCTGACGCTGGCGCAGGGTGATGAAGTGCTGGCGCGTGCGCTGCTGGAAGAGATCCTCAGCGGCCGTTTTCAACCTGCAACACCGACGTTTCTAAACTGTGGCAAACAACAGCGCGGCGAACTGGTTTCCTGTTTCCTGCTGCGTATTGAAGACAATATGGAGTCGATTGGCCGGGCGGTGAACTCTGCGCTGCAACTTTCGAAGCGCGGCGGCGGCGTGGCTTTTCTGTTGTCCAACCTGCGTGAAGCGGGTGCCCCAATCAAGCGTATTGAAAACCAATCTTCCGGCGTGATTCCGGTGATGAAAATGCTTGAAGATGCGTTTTCTTATGCTAACCAGCTGGGTGCGCGTCAGGGCGCAGGCGCAGTTTGGCTCAACGCGCACCATCCCGACATTTTCCGTTTCCTTGATACAAAACGTGAAAATGCCGATGAAAAGATCCGCATTAAAACCTTGTCGCTTGGTGTCGTTATCCCCGATATCACTTTCCAACTGGCGAAAGAAAACCGCCCGATGGCACTGTTTTCACCGTATGACGTTGAGCGCATTTATGGCCAGGCATTTGGTGATATCAGCATCAGTGAGAAGTATGACGAAATGTTGGCGGACGATCGCATCCGTAAAACCTATATTCAACCCCGCGACTTCTTCCAGACGCTGGCTGAAATCCAGTTTGAATCGGGTTATCCCTACATCATGTTTGAAGACAGCGTAAACCGCAGCAACCCAATTGCCGGTCGCATCAACATGAGCAATCTCTGTTCTGAGATTTTGCAGGTCAACAGCGCCAGCGAATTCAATGACGATCTCGGTTATCGCCGCATCGGTAAAGATATCTCCTGCAATCTCGGTTCATTGAACATTGCGCATGCGATGGATTCCAACGATTTGGCACGCACAGTGGATGTCGCCGTGCGCGCGCTGACGTCGGTGTCGATGATGAGCCAGATCGATTCGGTGCCTTCGGTCGCCGAAGGGAATCGTCGATCACATGCCATTGGTTTAGGGCAGATGAATCTGCACGGTTATCTGGCGCGTGAAGGCATCGCCTACGGTTCACCTGAAGCGTTGGATTTCACCAATCTCTACTTCTATTGCGTAACCTATTATGCGCTGCGTACCTCAAACCATTTGGCGGAAGAGCATCAGCAAACGTTTGAGGGTTTTACCGCGTCGAAATACGCCGATGGTAGCTACTTTGATAAATATTTGCAGCGCGAATGGTTGCCGCGTACCGAACGCGTGACACAGCTGTTTGCAGAGGCTGGCTTGACGTTACCGACGCATACCGATTGGCTGGCGCTACGTGACGCAGTTATGAAACACGGTTTGTACAATCAAAACCTGCAGGCGATTCCGCCAACCGGTTCGATTTCATACATCAACCATGCGACCTCCAGCATTCACCCTATCGTGTCGCGCATCGAGATTCGTAAAGAGGGCAAAACGGGCCGTGTTTATTACCCCGCTCCATTTATGACTAATGACAATCTCGAACTGTATCAGGACGCTTATCAGATTGGCCCGGAAGCGATTATCGATACTTACGCTGAAGCGACGCAACATGTTGACCAAGGCTTGTCATTGACGCTGTTTTTCCGCGATGACGTCACCACGCGCGACATCAATAAAGCCCAGATCTATGCGTGGAAGAAAGGCATCAAGACGCTGTATTACATACGACTTCGTCAAATGGCGCTTCAAGGCACAGAGGTTCAAGGCTGCGTTTCTTGCGCGTTGTGATGAAAACTATTGAACTGAAAATTATGAAACTAAAACAAATTCAAGCGATTAACTGGAACCGCATTCAGGACGATAAAGATCTTGAGGTGTGGAACCGCCTGACCAGTAACTTTTGGCTGCCAGAAAAAGTGCCACTGTCCAACGACCTGCCCGCCTGGCAGTCGCTGGATAAGCAGCAGCAGCAGCTGACGATCCGGGTGTTTACTGGCCTGACGCTACTCGACACCATTCAAAACGTGATAGGTGCGCCAGGGCTAATGGATGATGCGATAACGCCGCATGAAGAGGCGGTACTGTCGAACATCAGCTTTATGGAAGCGGTACATGCACGCTCCTACAGCTCCATTTTTTCGACGTTATGCAATACCAATGATGTGGATGCCGCTTACGCGTGGAGCGAACAGAATGAACCGCTGCAAAACAAGGCGCGTATCATCCTTGAACATTATCGTGCCGATGATCCGCTAAAGAAGAAAATCGCCAGCGTGTTTCTGGAATCATTTCTTTTCTACTCCGGTTTCTGGCTGCCAATGTATTGGTCGAGCCGCGGCAAACTCACCAATACCGCCGATTTGATTCGCCTGATCATTCGTGATGAAGCCGTACACGGTTATTACATCGGTTATAAGTTCCAAAAAGCTTTAGAAAAGGTCGATGAAGGCCGCCGCGAAGAGCTGCAACAGTTTGCTTACGATCTGCTACTGGCGTTGTATGAAAATGAGGTAGCCTACACCGACGCGCTGTATGCCGATGTGGGCTGGGCTGATGAAGTCAAAACCTTCCTGCATTACAACGCCAACAAGGCGTTGATGAACCTTGGCTATGAAGCGTTATTCCCGGCGGAGTTGACCACGGTTAACCCAGCAATTCTTTCTGCACTTTCACCTAACGCAGACGAAAACCACGACTTTTTCTCGGGTTCAGGTTCTTCGTACGTAATGGGAAAAGCGGTAGAAACCGAAGACGAAGACTGGAACTTCTAATTTCCCCAATCGGGCCATTTTAGGCCCGAATAATTCTGCATTACACCCCGCATTCATTCGCAAAATCCCACTCTATTTTTTTTAATATATCCGTTCAATTAAATCATCATTTCACCGCCCACTCTGCTGCAATACGGCCTCTCTTTTAGCCGCTTTCACAACCAAACAGGCCGAAACAGGATTAAATTCGCTTTGCGATTTCAAAAAAAATAATTCAGCCGCATCCCTTACAGGCACTAGGAATATTCGCCATTGACACGCTTTCAGGGCGCGCCAATATCTGACTCAGGGTTGTCAGATAATCTGAGTATGCTACGGTATGGCCTGCTTAAATTTCATCGGGAAAGCAGTTTGATATTAAAAAATTTAACCAGGATTGTATTACTGCATGGCAATTAAACTCGAAGTAAAAAATCTCTATAAGATATTTGGCGATAATCCAGAACGCGCCTTTAAATACATAGAAAAGGGAGAAGGAAAGGACGTTATTCTCGAGAAAACCGGTTTATCTCTCGGGGTTAAAAATGCCAGTCTGGCCATTGAAGAAGGCGAGATATTCGTCATCATGGGGTTATCCGGCTCAGGAAAATCGACCATGGTTCGCCTTCTCAATCGTCTGATAGAGCCCACTCGCGGCCAGGTCATCATTGATGGTGTCGATATTGCCAAAATATCGGACAGCGAACTGCGTGAAGTGCGCAGAAATAAGATCAGCATGGTATTCCAGTCATTCGCGCTCATGCCACATATGAACGTGCTAAATAATACGGCTTTTGGCATGGAATTAGCGGGTGTTGATGTTGTTGAACGCCAGGAAAAAGCGTTAGATGCGTTACGTCAGGTCGGCCTGGAAAATTATGCTCATGCTTACCCCGATGAACTTTCTGGTGGTATGCGTCAACGCGTTGGATTAGCCCGCGCATTAGCCATTAATCCTGACATATTATTAATGGATGAAGCCTTCTCTGCACTTGATCCGCTTATTCGCACCGAGATGCAGGATGAGCTGGTAAAATTACAGGCTAAACATCAGCGTACCATTGTATTTATTTCCCACGATCTTGATGAAGCGATGCGTATTGGCGATCGCATTGCCATTATGCAAGGCGGTGAAGTGGTTCAGGTGGGAACGCCGGATGAAATCCTCAATAATCCGGCCAATGATTATGTGCGCACCTTCTTCCGCGGCGTGGATATTAGCCATGTTTTCAGCGCCAAAGATATTGCTCGTCGCAGCGCTGGCGCGTTAATTCGCAAAGCGGCTGGTTTTGGTCCTCGTTCCGCCATTAAATTGCTGCAGGATGAAGATCGTGAATATGGCTACGTGCTGGAAAAACAGAAATTTGTCGGCGTTGTTTCAACCGATTCACTTAAAGCGGCTTTAGCGGCGGGAGAAGGCCTCGACAGCGCCCTGCTCTCGCTTCCTGCTGCGGTTCCTGCGGATACCTCGCTGAATGATTTGCTCTCGCATGTGGCTCAGGCGCCTTGCGCCGTGCCGGTTATCGGAGAAGAGAATCAGTACGTCGGTATCATTTCAAAGAGCATGTTATTACGCGCTTTAGATCGTGAAGGAGCCCAGCAATGAGTAAAGATGCAAGCAATCCGTGGGACGCTGCCAGCACACCCGCACAAACACCCCCACCAGCAGCCGATCAAAGCAGCGATCCCTGGTCAAGTCCAAGCAATGCAACATCGCCTGCCGACAGCAGCAATGCTGCAACACCAAGCGATGGAGGCGGCGCTGATGCATGGGGTGCTTCAGGCAGCAGCGGTGGGCATGATGCCGCAGCCAGCAGCAGCGACTGGTTAAACAGCGCGCCTGCGCCGCAGCCCGAGCATTTCAACCTGATGGACCCGTTTCATAAAACATGGATTCCGCTCGATCATTGGGTAACTGAAGGGATTGATTGGGTAGTGACCCATTTCCGTCCGCTGTTCCAGGGCATTCGCGTACCGATTGATTACATTCTCAGCGCGTTCCAGCAGATGCTGATGGGTATGCCTGCGCCAGTAGCGATTGTGCTGTTTGCACTTATCGCCTGGCAAATTGCCACGCCGGCAATGGGAATCGCTACGCTGATTTCACTGATTTTGATTGGTGCGATTGGTGCATGGTCACAAGCGATGGTGACGTTGGCGCTGGTCTTAACCGCGCTGCTGTTCTGTATCCTTATTGGATTGCCGTTGGGGATTTGGTTAGCGCGCAGTGAGCGTGCGGGACGTATTGTGCGTCCGCTGCTGGATGCGATGCAAACCACACCCGCCTTCGTTTATCTGGTGCCGATTGTGATGTTGTTCGGTATCGGTAACGTGCCTGGCGTCGTGGTGACCATTATCTTTGCTTTGCCGCCCATTGTGCGCCTGACCATCCTTGGCATTAAACAGGTGCCTGCCGATCTGATCGAAGCGAGCGAATCTTTTGGTGCCAGCCCGCGTCAAATGTTGTTCAAAGTACAGTTACCGCTGGCGATGCCAACCATCATGGCGGGTGTCAACCAGACACTGATGCTGGCGCTGTCAATGGTGGTTATCGCGTCGATGATCGCCGTGGGCGGCTTGGGACAGATGGTATTACGCGGTATTGGTCGTCTTGATATGGGCCTCGCCACTGTTGGCGGCGTGGGCATCGTGATCCTCGCCATTATTCTTGACCGACTCACGCAATCAATGGGCCGCGATAGCCGCAGCCGTGGCAATCGCCACTGGTATTACTCTGGCCCGATTGGCCTGCTTTTATCCCCTTTCCGCAAAAAATGATTTTTCGGGCGGCACGCTGTGCCGCCAGCCTTGAAGCGACACCTAAAAATAAGGAATGACTATGCGCAAGACAGCTCCTCTGCTCGCCGCCGTGTTAACGACTTTCGCCGTTTCACACGTCTCCGCTGCCGACCTGCCAGGCAAAGGCATTACAGTTAAACCGGTTCAAAGCACCATTTCTGAAGAGACTTTTCAGACACTGCTGGTTAGCCGTGCGTTAGAGAAACTGGGTTACACCGTCGAAAAACCGAGTGAAGTCGATTACAACGTTGGCTACACCACCATTGCTGCGGGCGATGCCACATTCATCGCGACCAACTGGAAACCGCTGCATGATGATATGTATAAAGCGGCTGGCGGCGATGCAAAATTTTATCGGGCAGGAACTTATGTTACAGGTGCCGCGCAAGGCTACCTGATTGACAAGAAAACGGCTGAACAGCACCACATTACAAATATTGAGCAGTTGAAAGATCCGAAAATTGCCAAGCTTTTCGATACCAATGGTGACGGCAAAGCCGATATGACAGGCTGCACACCGGGCTGGGGCTGCGAAGCGGTCATTAATCATCAGATCAATGCCTTCGGCCTGAGCAATACGGTGGAGCACAACCAAGGTAATTACTCTGCGATGATTGCCGACACCATCACGCGCTTCAAGCAGGGTAAACCGGTTCTCTATTATACCTGGACACCGTATTGGGTCAGCGATGTATTAAAACCAGGCCGTGATGTGGTGTGGTTACAGGTGCCTTTTTCATCCATGCCGGGTGAACAGAAAAATGTCGATACCAAGTTACCGAATGGCTCAAACTACGGCTTCCCGGTGAACACCATGCATATCGTGGCAAACAAAGCCTGGGCTGAGAAAAACCCAGCCGCCGCGAAACTGTTCTCCGAAATGAAACTGCCGCTGGCCGATATCAACGCAGAAAATGCTGCTATGCACGATGGACAATCTTCTGAAGATGCTATCAATGGTCACGTTGATGGTTGGATCAAAGGCCATCAGGCTGAATTTGATAAATGGGTAACCGATGCCCAGGCTGCTGCTAAATAAAAAGCCACACAACGATCAAGGGCGGAACTTTCCGCCCTTTTTTGATCTTTTTTCCACTGGTATGTCCTGTTAATTAACACAACATTGAAATAGTTTTTTGAGTTACTATTAACTCATTATGATTATTACCCACCGTTCCCCTCAATGAATGCTTCCCACCAGCGCTTAACGCCTGCATTAGTCCTGCTGATGTCGGTCGCTACAGGTTTGTCGGTTGCTAGCAATTATTATGTGCAGCCTCTGCTTCATACCATCGCTCAACAGTTTGATCTCTCAGTCAATCTAGCGGGATTTATCGTGACAGTCGCACAACTCGGCTATGCCTGCGGATTACTGCTGCTGGTTCCGCTGGGCGACATGCTGGAGCGGCGCGGACTGATCGTTGTCATGAGTTTGCTGGCCGCAGGCGGCATGGTGATCACGGCCCTCTCCACTTCGTTTGCCTTGTTACTGCTCGGTACGCTGATTACTGGCCTGTTTTCGGTGGTCGCACAAATTCTGGTGCCACTGGCCGCCACGTTGGCCGATCCAGATCGGCGCGGGAAAATTGTTGGCACGGTAATGAGCGGCCTGTTGTTAGGCATTTTGCTGGCGCGAACTGTTGCAGGTTTATTAACGCAGTTTGGCGGATGGCGTACCGTTTACTGGACCGCCAGCCTCTTAATGGCGCTGATGGCCGTGGCCTTGTGGCGCTTTTTGCCATCAACCAGGCAATCGGTTTCGCTGAATTATCCTCAACTGTTACGGTCCATTTTCCGTTTATATGCTGAAAATCGGGTGATTCGCACCCGCGCTTATACCGGTTGCCTCTCTTTCGCGAACTTCAGTGTAATGTGGACTTCGATGGCATTTCTGCTCTCTTCGCCACCTTACAATTTTACGGAAAGCCAGATAGGCCTGCTGGGTTTGGTTGGCGCGGCAGGTGCACTGGCGGCACGTCAGGCCGGTGCGTTAGCCGATAAAGGCAAAGCAAAACTAACGACCAGCGCTGGCCTACTGATCATGCTGGCATCGTGGGCCGCTATTGCGTTGGGAGCACATTATCTTACTGCGCTGATTATCGGCATTTTGCTGCTCGATCTGGCTGTGCAAGCCGTCCACATCACCAATCAAAGCGTCATTTATGCGCAAAAGCCGGAGGCTCGTAATCGCCTCAACGCCGGTTACATGACCAGCTATTTTATCGGGGGTGCCTTCGGTTCATTCTTGTCGGCCAATGCTTACCATCTTGCGGGTTGGTATGGCGTCTGTGCTGCAGGTGCCTTAATGACATTAGTGAACCTTTTGATTTGGTGGCGTGGACACCGTTTTGAGAATGTTTAGGAAACGTAAAAGCGCCACCAAACTTTTGGTTGTGTCTGGTCACATTTGATTGGCTTTGTTATTGTTAGGCATAAAGCTATTCACTAGAGTTATTTTTTCTCGCGAAATTATTTGCTTTCGCACCGTTTTGATAGCGCATGCTGCCGCTGTTTGGCGCAGCGGGCGCGGGTTTCGCGCCCAAGGTCAGGGATAGACCTGGAATCACCCGATGTTGACAATGTGATCGTTCCCAATCACCAGCGGAAAATATGACCACGATTATTCTGTCACCAGAGTTATTATACTAGTTGCAATTAGTGAGGTTTTTTTAAATGGAAAGTTCGTTTACTCCCATTGAACAGATGCTAAACATCCGTGCTAACCGCCATAAAGATTTCCCGTTGCAGGAGATCATTCTGACGCGCCTGTGTATGCACATGCAGGGAAAGCTGTTAGACAACCGCAACAAAATGCTCAAGGCGCAGGGAATTAACGAAACCTTGTTTATGGCGCTGATTACGCTGGATGCGCAAGAAAACCAGAGCATCCAACCCTCAGAACTCAGCTCAGCGCTGGGCTCGTCGCGCACCAATGCTACGCGCATTGCCGATGAGCTGGAAAAGCGCGGCTGGATTGAACGTCGTGAAAGCGAACACGATCGCCGTTGCCTGCACCTGCATCTGACCGAAAAAGGCAATGACTTCCTGCGACAGGTTCTGCCGCCACAGCATCAAAGCCTGCAATATTTGTGGTCTTCTTTGTCGGTAGATGAGAAGTCACAACTGGAAGGGATTACCCGTAAGTTGCTTAACCGCTTAGATAAAATGGACGAAGATCAGCTTATCGCCTCGCTGTCGCGCTAATAGCAAGAAGTGCGACACAATCACCCTTCGAAACCGTTATTTTAATCCCCTTTTTATCAGGCCAGCGCTCAGTCGCTGGCTTTTTTCGACTCGGGCGTCTGCGAGAAGGGATCCCCGCACCCCGGTTAAATGGAAAACGTGGAGAACGACATGAGTGCAACGGCAGAAGCACAAAGCCCGCAACAGCCTGGAAATAAAAAGAAAAAGCGCAAAGTTGTGCTAACAGGGCTGGCGATCATCTTTGTGCTGATCGGTATTGCGTGGCTGGTTTATTGGTTTTTGGTGCTGCGTCACTATCAGGAAACAGATGACGCTTATGTTGCCGGTAACCAGGTGCAGGTGATGGCACAGGTTTCAGGTAGCGTGAATAAAGTGTGGTTCGACGACACTGATTTCGTTAAAAAAGGAGATGTGCTGGTTTCGCTGGATAAAACTGATGCCGAACAGGCGTTTGAAAAAGCGCAAACGGCGTTAGCCACCAGCGTACGTCAAACGCATCAGCTGATGATTAACGGCAAACAATACCAAGCCAGCATCAAGCTACAGCAAACTGCTTTGCAGCAAGCCGAAGCCGATCTAAAGCGCCGCGAACCGCTAGGCGCTTCTAACCTGATTGGTCGTGAAGAGCTGCAACACTCGCGTGATGCAGTAGCCACAGCCAAAGCACAGCTCGATGTCGCTGAACAGCAATACAACGCGAATCAGGCGATGATTCTCCAGACCTCGCTGGAAAACCAGCCAGCGGTAAAACAGAGCGCCGCAGAGCTACGTGATGCCTGGTTGGCGTTGCAGCGTACCGATATTCGTAGCCCAATGGATGGATATGTTTCGCGTCGTAGCGTGCAAGTTGGTTCACAGATCAGCACCAGCACGCCGTTAATGGCAGTGGTGCCTGCCACCAATTTGTGGGTGGATGCCAACTTTAAAGAGACTCAGCTGGCAGGCGTGCGTATCGGCCAGCCCGCCACCGTGGTCGCTGATATTTATGGCGATGAAGTGGTTTATCACGGCAAAGTTGTGGGGCTTGATATGGGCACCGGCAGCGCCTTTTCGCTGTTGCCCGCGCAGAACGCAACCGGGAACTGGATCAAAGTGGTTCAGCGTCTGCCGGTACGTATCGAGCTGAATCAGCAAGATATTGCTCAACATCCGCTGCGTATTGGCCTTTCAACCTTGGTGAAAGTGGATACCAGCGTGACGGGCGGCAGTGCGCTGGCCACCAGCGTACGCCAACAAGCGGCTTACAGCAGTAATGCGCTGGCGATTGACCTCATGCCGGTTAATCAGCTGATCACCGATATCGTCCGCGCCAACGCCGGATGATGATGCGGAGGCTGTAATGGCACAAAAACCGCTTGAAGGGATGCCGCTGGTCTTAATGACCATCGCGTTGTCGCTGGCGACGTTCATGCAGGTACTGGACTCGACCATTGCTAACGTGGCTATTCCTACTATTGCCGGTAATCTCGGCGCCTCGAACTCACAAGGCACATGGGTCATTACCTCGTTCGGGGTGGCAAATGCCATCTCGATCCCGATTACCGGCTGGCTGGCAAAACGCATTGGTGAAGTGAAGCTGTTCACCTGGGCGACCATCCTGTTTGCTATCGCCTCTTGGGCGTGCGGCATGTCAGAAAGCTTGGAAATGCTGATTTTCTTCCGCGTGATTCAAGGCATTGTTGCTGGCCCGCTGATTCCGCTGTCGCAAAGTTTACTACTGAGTAATTACCCTCCGGCGAAGCGCAGTATCGCGCTGTCGCTGTGGGCAATGACGGTGATCGTGGCCCCTATTTGTGGCCCGATTCTCGGTGGCTGGATCAGTGACAATTATCATTGGGGTTGGATCTTCTTCATTAACGTGCCGATTGGGGCGGTGGTGGTGATGTTAACGCTGCAAACCTTGCGTGGCCGCGAAACCAAAACCGAAATACGTCCTATTGATATGGTCGGGTTAGTGTTGTTGGTGGTCGGCATTGGTTGTTTGCAGGTGATGCTGGATCGCGGCAAAGAGCTCGACTGGTTTAGCTCAACGGAGATCATTGTGCTAGCCGTTGTGGCGGTGATTGCCTTGGCTGTGCTGCTGGTTTGGGAGCTAACTGACGACCATCCCATAGTCGATTTGTCGTTGTTTAAATCACGTAATTTCACTATCGGCTGTTTGTCGATTAGCCTGGCTTACATGCTCTACTTCGGCTCGATTGTTTTGCTGCCGCAGCTATTGCAGGAGGTATATGGCTACACGGCAACCTGGGCAGGACTGGCGTCAGCGCCGGTCGGGATTATTCCGGTTATCCTGTCGCCAATTATTGGCCGCTTTGCCCATAAGCTGGATATGCGTCGTCTGGTGACCTTCAGCTTTATTATGTATGCCGTCTGTTTTTACTGGCGTGCTTACACGTTCGAACCAGGCATGGATTTTGGCGCATCGGCATGGCCGCAGTTTATTCAGGGCTTTGCGGTAGCGTGCTTCTTTATGCCGCTGACGACGATTACTTTGTCGGGTTTGACGCCGGATCGTCTGGCGGCAGCCTCAAGTCTGTCGAACTTTGTCCGAACGCTAGCGGGCTCGATTGGCACGTCGATTACCACTACCCTGTGGACCGATCGCGAATCCATGCATCACAGCTATTTGTCGGAATCTGTAACGCCGTATAATGTTAATTCGCAGCAGATGTACGATAAGTTGGAAAGTATGGGCATGACACATCAGCAAGCGTCAGCTTATATCGCGCAGCAAATTACTAATCAGGGATTGATCATCTCGGCAAACGAGATTTTCTGGGCATCGGCGGGCGTATTTTTGATTCTGCTGGTGCTGATTTGGTTTGCGCGTCCACCTTTTGGTGCGGGTGGCGGCGGAGGCGGTGCGCACTAACGCTAAAAAGCAAAACGGGCCTTTCGGCCCGTTTTTTTATGCGTTTTGACGCCACCATTCAGCAAGCAATACGCCGGTCGCAACCGAGACGTTGAGGCTTTCAACGTTACCGGTTCCGCCGATTGACACACTCATGTCGCCCTGCTGGAAAGCACTGTCCGACAAGCCTTCGCGCTCCTGGCCCAATACCAACACCATTTTGGCCGGCAATTTAGCCTTCGCCAATGGCGTACCTTCATGGCTTGACGTCGTGACAATGGTGTAACCGGCTTTACGGAACGCTTCAAGTCCTTCGTTGAAGGAGTAAGCACTGATGGATTGCACGTGCTCTGCTCCGCCTTCTGCGGTGCGAACAGCCGCACCCGATTCCAGCAGCGAGGCATCATTCACCAGCACACCTTTCACACCGAAGTGTGCGCAGCTTCGCATAATGCCGCCGAGGTTGTGTGGGTTGCTGACATCTTCCAACGCTAAGATGCAATCTTTTTCATCGGCTTTGCTCAACCACTCTGATACTGCCATGCCCATGCGTTTTTTAATCAGGAAGCAAACGCCGCCATGATGTTCAGTGCCTGAAGCTTTGGTGATCTCAGCATCTTCTACTACATGGTAGGCTTTGCGGTTTGCTGCTAACCAGCGCAGCGCTTCACGGAAACGCGGCGTCACTTCCTGAACAAACCAGGCGCGTACAATCGCTTCCGGGCGGCTCTGGAACAGCGCCTGACAGGCGTTTTCACCATAAACACGCGTCTCTTCTAAACGCTGACGGCGAATCTGTTCTGGATCGACAAAACTTTTACCGCTGATGCCGCCGTGATCGGGTTTGTCATCTGCTGCTTCAGTTGAAGCAGACGGCGGACGGGAAATGGTACGCCAAGGTGAATCTTCGCCGCCACCGCGTGGTTTACGGCTGTCGTCGAAACGGTCATTGCGTGGACCTGAAGAGCGACCTTCGTTGCGGTCGTTGCGCGGGCCTGAAGAGCGACCTTCATTACGGTCACTGCGAGGGCCAGAAGGACGCGCTTCGCTGCGGTCACCATATGGACCGGAAGAACGACCTTCATTACGGTCGTTGCGTGGACCTGAAGAGCGGCCTTCATTACGTTCAGTGCGGGGACCAGAAGAACGACGAGTATCTTCCTGGCGGGCAGCGGGACGGCCACCTTTGCCTGTACGAGGATTGGGTGCACGTGCACTTTTATCGTCCTCGCCACGCACATACATCACTTTGACCTTACCACTTTTGCCTTTAAATTCGTCGTTCATTTGTTCCTCCTGCATTGAGAGCGCGAAGATTACCTGATGTGCTGGCGCTTAGCTATCAACTATTGAACCTATTGGGAAATCCAAATTGAGCGGTTCTGTTACCCCTTTCATAATGGACAATAAATACCAGACTGACACGTTCCAACCTCAGAGGTTCCTATGAATACGGTATGTGCTTCCTGCCAGGCAACCAATCGCGTTCCGCAAGAACGACTTGCCGATGGAGCAACATGTGGTCGCTGCGGCACCGCGTTATTTAATGGCGAAGTGATTAGCGCTACTGCTGCCACGCTAGACAAGTATCTGCAAGATGATTTGCCGGTTGTCGTCGATTTTTGGGCCCCCTGGTGCGGGCCTTGCGTGAACTTTGCGCCGGTATTCAAAGATGTTGCCGGTGAACGAAGCGGACAAGTGCGCTTTATTAAAGTTAACACCGAAGCCGAACCTGCGCTTAGCGCGCGTTTCCGCATTCGCAGCATTCCTACTATTATGCTGTTTAAGAAAGGCGAAATGGTTGACATGCTTAACGGTGCAATGCCAAAAGCGCCGTTTAATGAATGGCTCGACGAATCGCTTTAATCCTCAAAGGCCAGCCACGCTGGCCTTTTCCTTTTCTGTTGCGCTTCGATTACACTGACGTTTTTCCTGTCCCGAATAATCATGTCTGATAACGCCGTATTACGCCTGCGTACTCAACGCCTGGCGCGCGCCACGCGCCCTTTTCTCGCTCGCGGTAACCGTGTGTTGCGCTGTCAGGGTTGCCTGTTGCCAGAAAAACTCTGCCTCTGCTCCTCAATCCAGCCACAAACGGCACGCAGCCGCTTTTGTCTGGTGATGTTTGATACGGAACCGATGAAACCAAGTAATACCGGGCGTTTGATTGCCGATATTCTGCCGGAAACGCAGGCTTTTGGTTGGTCGCGCATCGAACCGGATCCGTTATTACTGCAAGCCGTGGCTAATCCCATGTATCAACCGCTGGTGGTTTTTCCTGCTGCCTATGCTGATCCTGACCGCGAAGTGTTAACTGCCCCGCCGCTGAGCGGTAAACCGCCACTGTTTATTATGCTGGATGGTACCTGGAGCGAAGCGCGTAAAATGTTCCGCAAAAGTCCGTGGCTGGATGCGTTGCCGGTGATGTCGCTCAATGTCAGCACACCGTCGCGTTATACCCTGCGTGAAGCGCACGGTGAGGGGCAACACTGTACCGCCGAAGTGGCGGCAGCGCTGCTTGAACAAGCAGGAGATCGATTCGCAGCCGATGCACTACTTAACCATTTCGAGCAATTCCGCGCCGCCTACTTAGCCGGTAAACCGCATCATCCTGGCCAGGCAACAGAAATCTGAAGAAGATCTGTAGCTTGCGATCTGCCGGGCGGCAGGGTCGCTAAAAAGCGTTTACAATCATGCAAATCCTGAGCTCTGGAGAGCGAGATGAGCCAACGCGGACTGGAAGCGCTGTTACGACCTAAATCGATTGCGGTGATTGGTGCTTCAGTAAAGCCCGGGCGTGCCGGGTATTTTATGATGCGCAATCTGTTGGCGGGCGGCTTTAGCGGCCCGGTTCTGCCGGTCACGCCAAAATACAAAGCGGTCAGCGGCGTACTCGCCTGGCCCACTATCGACAGTTTACCTTTCGCACCCGATCTTGCAGTGATCTGCACTCACGCCCGACGCAATTTTGAACTACTGCAACAGCTCGGCGAAAAAGGCTGCAAAGCCTGCATTATTCTCTCCGCTCCTGCCAGCCAGTTAGAAGAGCTTAAAGCCTGTGCTAGCCGATGGCAGATCCGTTTGCTCGGCCCCAACAGTTTAGGCTTGCTCGCGCCGTGGCAAGGTTTAAATGCCAGCTTTTCGCCAGTACCGATTGAAAAAGGCCGTATCGCGTTTATTTCGCAATCCGCTGCCGTTTCCAACACTATTCTGGACTGGGCGCAGCAGCGTAACTTGGGATTTTCCTGGTTTATCGCTTTAGGCGATAGTTTAGATACCGATGTTGACGATCTGCTCGACTTCCTCGCTCGCGACGGCAAAACCAGCGCCATCCTGCTCTATCTTGAACACCTAAGTGATGCGCGACGCTTTGTCTCTGCTTCGCGCAGTGCATCGCGTAACAAACCCATTTTAGTGATAAAAAGTGGCCGCAGCCGGCAGGCACAAGCGCTACTCGGCACCCACAGCGGGCTGGATGCCGCCTGGGATGCTGCAATTCAACGCGCCGGATTGCTGCGGGTGCAGGACACACATGAACTCTTCACAGCCGTGGAATCATTGAGTCATATGCGTCCACTGCGCGGCGAGCGTTTAATGATTGTTAGCAACGGCGCTGCGCCGGCCGCGCTGGCGCTTGATGAACTTTATGCGCGTAACGGCAAGTTATCGACGCTGAATGCAGAGACACTACAGCAGCTCGCCGACGTATTACCAGAAGGGACCGGCTACGGTAATCCACTGGATTTAAAAGACGATGCTACGCCAGAGCGCTACGTTGCCTGCATCAATATTCTACTGAATAGCCATGATCTTGATGCATTGATGATAATCCATGCACCTAGCGCCGTTGCGCCTGCTACGGAATCAGCAGAGCAGTTGATCAACGCAATTTCTCAGCATCCGCGTGGCAAGCTGGTTACGCTGCTGACCAACTGGAGCGGTGAGTTTTCATCGCAGGCTGCACGGCGTGCTTTTACCCAAGCAGGGATCCCAACCTGGCGTACGCCTGAAGGTACGGTGACGGCATTTATGCATCAGGTGGAATATCGCCGTAATCAAAAGCAGTTACGTGAAACGCCAGCCCTGCCCACCAGCCTGACGCAAGATAGCGCGCAGGCACATCAGTTACTGTCTCAAGCGTTGGAAAAAGGCATTACCTCGCTTGATACGCATGAAGTTCAACCCGTCTTAGACGCATACGGTTTAGCGACATTACCTACATGGATCGCCAGCGACAGCGCGGCGGCGGTGGCCATTGCAGAGCAGATTGGTTATCCGGTAGCGCTTAAGCTACGTTCGCCAGATATCGCGCATAAATCAGATGTACAAGGCGTGATGCTTTATTTGCGTAACGCTGTAGAGGTGCAAGGTGCGGCAGACGCGATTTTTGATCGCGTTAAACACACTTTGCCCCAGGCACGTATCGAAGGTTTATTAGTGCAAAGCATGGCGAATCGCGCGGGAGCACAAGAACTGCGTGTGGTTGTTGAGCATGACGCCCTGTTTGGCCCCATTATCATGTTGGGAGAAGGTGGCGTTGAGTGGCAAGCCGATAAACAAGCTGCCGTTGCGCTGCCACCGCTGAACATGACGCTGGCGCGTTACTTGGTGATTCAGGCGATTAAAAGTGGCAAAATTCGCAGCCGTAGCGCGTTGAACCCGCTTGATATTGCTGGCTTGAGTCAATTGCTGGTTCAGGTATCTAACCTTGTCGTGGATTGCCTGGAGATTCAGCGGCTCGACATCCATCCGCTGCTGGTGTCTGGCAATGACTTTACCCTGCTCGACGTAACGCTGAACCTTGCCCCTTTCAGCGGTGACAATGAAGCGCGCTTGGCCATTCGTCCTTATCCTCAGCATCTTGAAGAACAGGTTGAATTAAAAGATGGTCAATATTGCCTGTTCCGGCCTATTTTGCCTGAGGATGAGCCGCTGCTACGCGATTTTATTGGACAGGTCACTAAAGAAGATCTCTATTATCGCTATTTTAGTGAGATCAATGAATTTACTCATGACGATCTCGCCAATATGACGCAGATTGATTATGACCGTGAAATGGCGATTATTGCCCTCCGACAGCATCAGGGGCAGCCAGAAATTATTGGCGTGACGCGGGCCATTTCTGATGCAGATAATGTCGATGCGGAGTTTTCGGTGCTCGTGCGCTCTGATTTGAAAGGCCTTGGCATGGGACGACGTTTACTGGAAAAGATGATTCGCTATACCCGCGATCACGGTCTGCAACAATTGAACGGTATCACCATGCCCCATAATCGCGGCATGATTACTTTGGCGCGAAAACTCAACTTTCATGTTGATATTCAATTGGATGACGGTATTGTCAGTCTTAAATTGTCGCTGCAGGATGATATCAACTAACCTTGTAGAGAAAGGTAAAAATCGCCCCGATCGGCGTCGTTGATGTTATTATTTATCGTTATGACCCTGATTTGATGGCAAAAGGCCATGCAATGAACAGAGAAGAAGTGCACTGTGATGTTGTCTAAATTTAAACGTAATAAACACCAACAACACCTCGCACAGCTGCCGAAACTGTCACAATCCGTTGCGGATGTGTCGACACTTTACTCGCCTGCCGAATTTCGTCAGACGCTGCTGGAGAAGATCGCGGCAGCGCAATCCCGCATTTGCATCGTTGCGCTTTACCTGGAAAATGATGATGGCGGTCGCGCTATCATGAATGCACTCTATGCGGCGAAACAAGCGCGCCCGCATTTGGATATCAGCATTCTGGTTGACTGGCATCGTGCGCAGCGTGGACGTATTGGCGCCGCTCGCGGCCTGACCAACGCTGACTGGTATTGCGAGATGGCGACGCAGCATGCGGATATCGCTATTCCCGTTTACGGCATTCCGGTAAATACGCGTGAAGCGCTCGGTGTACTGCATCTTAAGGGCTTCATCATTGATGATACGCTGCTTTATAGCGGTGCCAGCCTGAACGACGTCTATCTGCATCAGCATGATAAATACCGTTATGACCGCTATCAGATAATCCGAAATCCAGTGCTGGCTGATACCATGTTTGAATGGATGAATATCAACCTAAAGCAGGCAGAAGCAGTAAATCGGCTGGATTTTGCTGAACGCCCTTCAAGCCCGGAAATTAAAAATGAAACTCGCCAGTTCCGTCAGGATCTGCGCGGTTTTAATTATCAGTTTGAAGGTAACGGACATAATGAAGAGCTGACGGTAACGCCGCTAGTGGGATTGGGCAAACGCAGCTTACTGAACAAGACCATCTTTCATTTGATGCCTTGCGCGGAGCAAAAACTGGTAATTTGCACCCCTTACTTTAATATGCCCGCAATTTTGGTCAGAAACATCATCCACTTACTGCGCCAGGGTAAGAAGGTTGAGATTATTGTTGGCGATAAAACTGCTAATGATTTCTATATTCCTGAAGATCAGCCGTTTAAAATTATCGGCGCTCTACCTTATCTCTATGAAATTAATCTTCGCCGCTTCCTGAGTCGCTTACAGTATTATGTGGATAACGATCAGCTAGTTGCGCGATTGTGGAAAGATGGCGAAAACAGCTATCACCTGAAAGGGATATGGGTCGACGATGAATGGCAGCTGATTACCGGTAATAACCTTAATCCGCGTGCATGGCGACTCGATCTTGAAAATGCAGTATTGATTCACGATCCGCTGCAACAGCTTACGGAGCAACGTGAAAAAGAGTTAACGTTGATTCGTCAGCATACGACTGTGGTGAAACATTATCGCGAGCTGGAAAGTATTGCCGATTACCCTGCAAAGGTTCGCAAACTTATCCGCCGCCTGCGTCGTATCCGTATCGACCGTTTGATCAGTCGCATTCTATAATCGGCGTGGGCTTTTCAGGAAAACCCACCCGTATTTTACTGTTTGCTGCTGTGCTCTGTAGCGGTTGTGCTCACGTCGCGGAAGATCGCTGGACAGGCAAGGATAAAGCAGAGCATTTCTTTGCTTCAGCGGCTTTGGCAGCGGCTGGCAGCGAATATGGCGATCATCAGCACCTATCCACGCGTCAAAGCAGCACGATAGGAATGATGTTTTCTCTGAGTTTTGGCGTCGGGAAAGAGTGGTTTGACAGCCGCCACGATGGCAGCGGCTGGAGTTGGAAAGATTTAGCCTGGGATGTTGCCGGAGCGTCTAGCGGCATCGCTTTGTGGAATTTGAGCCATTAAAGCTTGATGCCCTTGCCACGTTTGTGCAGCATTAGTGAGACTAAAAATGCCAGCGCGCCCATTGCCGAAACGTACCAGAAGAAGGTCGTTTCAATTCCCTGTTGCTTCATCAACAAGGCAATGTATTCTGCCGATCCTCCAAAAATTGCATTCGCAACCGCGTAAGATAAACCCACACCTAATGCTCGCACCTGCGGCGGAAACATCTCAGCCTTCAAGATGCCACTGATCGCGGTATAAAAGCTGGTGATGAGTAAGGCAAGCATAATCAGTAGAAAAGCGATCCATGGACTTTGTACATTTTGCAGCAGAGTCAGGATTGGAACAGTACAGATAGCTGCACCCACCCCGAAGATCATCATCGATCCACGTCGACCAATCTTATCTGACAATGCCCCAATGGCGGGTTGCAACAACATGAAGAACAGCAATGCGCCAGTCATCAATCCGCTCGCTGTTTTAGCATCCATACCTGCTGTATTAACTAAATACTTCTGCATATAGGTTGTGAAGGTATAAAAGCTGAGTGAACCGCCGGCTGTAAAACCTAAAACCATTAAAAAAGCACGCGTATGATTACGCAGCAATCCACGAACGCTGCCTGCATCTTCATGTTCACGGCTTTTCTTGTCCGAAGTTTCTTCCAGAGATCGACGCAGCCATAACGCCACAATAGCCAGTGCTGCACCAAGGAAAAACGGGATACGCCATCCCCAGTTACGCAGTTCCTCGTCGCTGAGGGTGAACTGCAATATGACCACCGTCAACACTGCCGTTAATTGGCCACCAATCAGGGTGACATATTGAAAAGAAGCGTAGAATCCTTTACGTCCTTCAAGCGCGACTTCACTCATATAGGTTGCGCTAGTACCGTATTCGCCTCCTACTGATAAGCCCTGAAACATACGTGCCAGTAACAAAATAATGGGTGCAGCAACCCCGATGCTTTCATAGCCAGGCAAACATGCAATGACCAGTGATCCAAAACACATCATGCATACGGAGATCAGCATTGATTTCTTTCGGCCATGGCGATCTCCAATATAACCAAATAACCATCCCCCAATGGGTCGCATTAAAAAACCCGCGGCAAATACGCCGGCTGTTTGCAGCAACTGCGTTGTGGTATCGCCTGCCGGAAAGAAAATATGTGCGAAGTAGAGTGAGAAAAATGAATACACATAGAAATCAAACCACTCAACTAAGTTGCCCGATGACGCACCTATGATGGCCCAAATGCGTTTTTTTGTTGAATCAGGATGCGAGCTTTCGTCGCTTTGGTTTTTGATGATATCTGTCATGCCTTGCCTCTTTTCCTTGCTGATAAGCAGCGTTAAAGGATTGAGTAAAGCATTTGTTAAGGGCAAACGGGAAGTGGATCAACTCTGATATTGCGATTTGTGACTGGACCGATTATTTGCTTGTAACACATGCAATTTTTACAGGGAATACCTGTATAAATTGTTGTTGAGAGCTGGCTATATTGAGTGATTTAAAAACAAATAGGTACCAGAAATCACTTTATGGCGGGCGGGTACTGAGGAAAGCGCTGAGGCCTTAACCGGCGGGCACGTTATTGCCGTGGCCGGCGATGGCTGCCCGGCGCTTCACGTCCCCGTTCTGAACATCAGCCGGCCTGACCGGGTGGCTGACTTTATCGCCGGCTGGCTTGCCGGCCGCTGAGCCGGCGGTATTTAG